>NZ_JARXRO010000004.1 GCF_029887935.1 Luteimonas kalidii
CGGGTCACCGACATCATCGCCGACATCTCGGCCGCTTCGCAGGAGCAGTCCTCGGGCATCGAGCAGGTCAACGTGGCGATCACCCAGATGGACGAAGGCACCCAGCAGAACGCCGCGCTGGTCGAGGAGGCCACGGCGGCGGCGCGCGCAATGGAAGGCCATGCCGGCGACCTGGTGCGAACGGTGGCGATCTTCCGCACCCGGGCGGGTGCAGCGGCGGCCGCCACGACTCCCACGAGCGCTCCGCCCGCCGTGGGACCACGGATGGCGACGCCGACCGGCGCCACCCGGGCCGTAGCGGTGCCCCCGCAGCGCACCGGGCGCGCGACGGCGACCCGTCCCCGCGACACCGCCGGCGCGAACGTCGTCGCCGAGGTCGCGGGCGAGTGGCAGGAGTTCTGACCGGGCACGCCCATCCCGGACGCGCGACGGGCGGCCACGGCCGCCCGTTCGCATTCGCCGCCACGGGCTGAGGAACCATCGGGTATGCCGCGCACCGCTCAACTGCGGCCCGCCACGGCCGTTAACGCCAGCGACAGACCTGCAGCCTCCGGATGATGCCCGCCGTCGACGACCTTTCGCACCTGCTCGACGACGAGGAACAGTCGCAGTTCTCGCTGCACGAGCCGCTCGCGATCGCGCAGGTCCTGCGCGGCCTGCTGGAAGCGCGCGCGCTGATCAGCGCCAGTCTGGTGCCCGGCGGCCACGCCTGTCCGACCGCGCTGCTGGCCGTGCACGACGACGGCACCCTGGTGCTCGACGGCAACCGCGACGAGGCGATGAACCAGCGCATGGCGGCGGCCAGCCGGATGGTGTGCAGCGCCCAGCTGGACCTCGTGCCGATCCGGTTCCGGCTGACGGCACCGCAGCGGATCGTGCACGAGGACTACGTGGCGTTCACCACCGCCTGGCCCGACGTGCTGCTGCGGCTCCAGCGCCGCGAGACCTACCGCCTGCCGTGCTCGCCGACCGCGCAGGCCACCCTGCATGCGGGCGATGCCCACCACCCGCCCGACCCCGAGGCACCCGGCCTGCGGGTGCTGGACATCAGCGGCGGTGGCATCGCGCTCGCGATCCCCGATGGCGCCCAAGCCGGCTTCGAGGCGAACGCACGCGTGTCGCCCTGCCTGCTGCGCCTGGGGGACGCGACCCCCATACCGGTCGCGCTCGAGGTGGCCTACGTCGCCCGGCACGACGTCCGGGGCGTGCCGCACTGGCGTGCCGGCTGCCGCTTCATCGACCTGCCGGCGGCCATCGAGCAGCAGTTGATGCAGTACATCTTCCAGATCGAGCGGCAGCGCAACGCGCGGCTCCGGCGCGGCGGCTGACCACGGCGCACGGGCCGCGGGTGCAGGCCCGTCGACGTCGGGGCCCCACCGCGACCGAGCCGGCCGCGTTCCGCGACACGGCGCGCGGTGGCGCACGCCCGACCGCGAAGTCTTCACGCCGCCCTAAAGTCTGCCGCCGCGCGGCCGCTAGTGGATCGACAGGCGCGCTCGCCGGCGTGCCCCACAGGCCCCCCATCGGAGTACAGACAGATGATCCACCGGACCTTCCGCCTCACCGCTCTCCTGATCCTCGGCGCCTGCGCATGCAGCGCGTCCGCCCAGGATGCCATCCGCCCCGAACAGGCCAGCCGCCACGTCGGCCAGACCGGCATGGTCTGCGGCAAGGTCGAGAAGACCCGCTATGCCGAGAATTCCGAAGGCCAGCCCACGTTCCTGCACATGGGCGGTGCGTTCCCGCGCCACACGTTCTCCGCGCGCATCTCCCACGAGCAGCGTGGCAAGTTCAAGCCCACGCCGGAGGAACTGGAAGGCAAGGACGTGTGCGTGCTGGGCACGATCCAGCGCGATGCCAGCCGCGCCGAGATCGCGGTGAGCTCGCCCGGCGACATCAAGCTCGCGCAGATCAAGTGACGCCCCCGCCCGGCCGCGCCTAGCGGCCGGGCTGCTTTTCCCAATACCGACAGGCGGAGTCCTCATGCACCGGTTCTCGAATCTCAAGCTTGCGCCCAGGCTGATGCTGGCGTTCGGCGTGGTCCTGCTCATCATGCTCGTCCAGGGCATCGGCGCGTATACCGGCCTGCGCTCGATGGACAACGTGACCACGGGCCTGGCCGACGACGTGCTGCCCAGCGTCACCCTGGTGGGTGAAACGCGCGCGCTGCTGGGCGAGTACCGCACCGCGTCCTACCGCGGCCTGGTCCGTGCCAGCGAGGCGGTCAAGCAACAGGCCCGCCAGCGCGCGGTGGAGATCGACGCCCGGATCGCCAAGAACCTCGAGGCCTACAAGCGCTACGCCACCACGCCCGACGAGCAGCGCACGCTTGCGGAGCTGGTGACGGCCTGGGAAGCCGCCCGCGTCTCCTACGCTTCGGTCAACGAAATGCTCGACCTGGAGCTGCCCGACGACGCCACCGACACCTTCATCGGCGAGACCAGCCGGCTGCACGACGCCGCCGGCACCGCGCTCGCCGCGCTGGCCGACGAGGCCAACCAGGTCGCCCTCGCTTCGCGCGCCGATGCGCGCGGCGCCTATGCCAGCTCCAGCGTGCTGCTGCTGATCCTGCTGCTGGCGGGCATCGGCGTCGGCCTGGCGATCGCCTGGCTGATGGCGCGCAACCTGACCCGCGCCGCGCGCGAGGCCGTGTCGGTGGCCAATGACGTCGCCGGCGGCAAGCTCGACAGCCACATCGATACCCGCCGCGCCGACGAGATCGGCGACCTGCTGCGCGCCATGCAGCGCATGCAGCACGACCTGCGCGAGCGCATCGAGCGCGACCAGGCGATCGCCAGCGAGAACCTGCGCATCCGCACCGCGCTGGAAAGCGTCAGCACCAACGTGATGATCGCAGACACCAATCGCAACATCGTCTACATCAATGGTCCGCTGCAGAAGATGATGTCGGACGTGCAGGAAGATATCCGGCGCGACCTGCCGGAGTTCGATGCCGCGGCGCTGGTCGGCAGCAACATCGACGGTTTCCACCGCGCGCCCGAACACCAGGCGACGATGCTGGCGCGCCTGCAAAGCACCCACCGTGCCCAGATCCACGTCGGAGGGCGCACGATGCAGCTGGTCATCAACCCGATCCTGGACGCGGACGGCGGACAGGAAGGCTTCGTGGTCGAATGGGCCGACCGCACGGCGGAGATCGCGGTCGAAGCCGAGGTCTCGCGCATCGTCGCGGCTGCCGCCTCGGGCGATCTGTCGGGCCGCGTCCGCACCGACGACAAGGCCGGCTTCCTGCTGCAGCTGGCCGAACAGCTCAACAGCCTGCTCGACGCCAATGCCGCGAGCCTGTCGCAGGTCTCGGACGTGTTGAGTGCGCTGGCGGAAGGCAACCTCACCACGCGCATGGATGGCGACTTCCACGGCGTGTTCGCGACCATGCGCGACAACGCCAATGCCACCATGGACCGGCTGTCGGAGATCGTCGGCCAGATCCGCAGCGGCAGCGACGCGATCAATGCCGCAGCAAGCGAGATCGCCTCGGGCAACAGCGACCTGTCGCGCCGCACCGA
>NZ_JARXRO010000005.1 GCF_029887935.1 Luteimonas kalidii
GCGACAGGCTTGCGCGTGGAAGGTGCAGCAGCTGTGACCACACACGGATCATGGGACACCTGACCGAGCGGCCTAACACCTGAGTTAAGCCGACCGGCGAAGCCGGTTCGGCTTGAACGAATAGTTAGGCCGCAGCATGCGACGACAGGGAGGAGGCACGCAAGGCCTTTGCTTTGGATGCCTGTGAGGCCAGGAACGCCGGCGCGCGGCGACGAACTGTCCGCTGGCAGCTGCCGAAGCAAAGGCTAGCCCCACGATGGGTCCGCCTGCCCGCGCGGCCTAGCTGACGCCGAGGCGCCCGAAGCCGAGCCACCGGACGATGCACTGTCCCGCGCGACGAGAGACTGGCCGAAGCACGAGAACGCTTGGCGAAGAGAGAAGCTGGCAGACGAGGCTAAGCCGCTGTCGCCTGACTCTGCTCTTTGCGGCCTAACGCTAGAATTAAGCCGACCCGCGAAGCGGGTTCGGCTTGAATGAATTGTTAGATGCCAGCTTAGATGATCGCGTCGCCGCGCTGTGCATAAAAAGTCGTTTTGCTTGGGCCTAGCCCCATGAGATTGCGTGTGACCTCAACAATGCCGCCAGTAGCGTTGAAAAAGCAGACTCGCAGACGAAAGAGACACTCTTGTAGATCAAACTTTGCTAGTGCTGCTTCATAGTCTTCTCTAGACATGGAGAAGCTAATGCTGCGCTTACCGTTTGGCGGGAGGTGGCATAGACCCTCAACGTGAAACTTGTAGTAGGTGCCCTCCGACTGGCCGCCATAGTCAATGCAGATTTTGTCAATTTGTACAGGCTTTATCCCGACGTTCACCAGATCCGCCGAATAGTTAAAGACTTCGGAGCCACTGCCGCCTTGAATGCACTCATTCTCTAATTGCAGGCGAGTTGCGTACTCATAGGTTTGAATCCTACGTGTCCTCAAGTAGCTAGCTACGGCAATCCCTGTGGAGATTATGGACAGTGATAATGAGACAATTGCAATGGTGAGAGTTGGAGTCACGACAAAGCCTCACTGGCATCTAACGCTTGAGTTAAGCCGTGCCACGAAGTGGCATCGGCTTGAAAGAATAGTTAGGGCGCTGGCTACGGAACTGCCGGGCCCCGTTGCCGGAACTGTACGCCAACCGATTGCCACGTGGGGCTTGCCCCAGGACAACTCG
>NZ_JARXRO010000006.1 GCF_029887935.1 Luteimonas kalidii
GGATCAGTTCTGGACGTTGAGCTCGGTACGGCGGTTGACCTCGCTCTTGCAGCCCGGCAGCGTCTGCGCCGTCGGCTCCAGCGGACGGCTCTCGCCGTAACCGGTCGGACCCATCAGGCGGCCGGCATCGATGCCGTTGCTGGTCATGTAGTCGTACACCGCCGACGCGCGACGCTCCGACAGACCCTGGTTGTAGGCGTCCGAACCGCACAGGTCGGTATGGCCGGCCACTTCGACACGCAGGTCGGGATAGCGCTTCAGGATCTCCACCGCCTCGTTCAGGATCTGCACCGCGTCAGGACGCAGCGTCGAACGGTCGAAGTCGAAGTTCACGCCGTTCAGGTCGATCGTGATCGGAGCCGGCGGCGGCGGCGGAGCCGGGGTCGGCGGCGGCGGCGGCGGCGGGGCCACCGGCGCGGTCGGCTCCGGACCCAGCGGGATGATCACGCCCACCGACGCGATCACGTCGCTGAAGTAGCTCTCTTCCTGCTGGTGCGGGTAGCCACCCGAGTCCACGCCGCTCTCGGCAGCATAGCTCTGGTCGTCGAAGTCGAACCGGGTCGCCACCTCGGCGCGCACCGCGACACGGCGCGAGAAGTCGCCCTGCAGACCGACGCCGATCTTGGCCGCCAGATTGCCGTCCTCGCGCTCCGCCGGCGAGTTCGCGCTCGGGAACGCGTCGTACTCTTCTTCCGAGCGCTGGTAGCCCAGACCGAACAGCACGTACGGCGCCCAGTTGCGCTCCTCATTGATGAAATGGCGGCGCAGGTCCAGCGAGATGCCGTACTGGCTCCAGTTCAGATCCTGGTTGTGATCGAAATTGGGGTTCTGGTAATTGACTTCACCTTCCACCGACCAGACCGGGCTGATGAACTTGCCCACACCCAGCGCAACCGCCGGGGCGTCATTGGTGCGGCGATCGTTGTCCTGGAGATTGAAGCCGGCCGAGCCGCTGATGTACCAGCGATCGTCGAATTCCTGCGCAGAGGCCGACTGCGCCATGGCAAGCCCACCCAGAAGTGCGAGGCCGAGGAGATTCTTTTTCATTGTTTGGGTTCCTTTGAGGGACTTGCGTGTCCATTTTCGCGCGCGTCGACCCGGTCCAGGGATCGACGCCGTGCATCATTCCCGCCAGCCATCTAGCTGAACGGACGGCGGCAGATTAGATTTCATGTCGTGAAGGGCGTGTTAACAATGAAATAACGTCCTGCCGGCGGCGGATCCGGTCCGCCGGCGAACTGCCGCAGACCGGCTCATCGGGATCGCCCGGGCCTTTGCTGCGAACGCCGTCGTCGTCCTCGTCTCGCGGGCTGAGACAGAGGTCCTCCAGACTGGCATTCGCGGCATTTGCCCCCATCTCAGCCGCTCGCTAGGCTGACCGATTGCCGTTTGCCGGCACCCTCCCCCTGCTCCTACCGGAATCCTCCCCGATGGCGATGGACACCATCCGCATTCGCGGTGCCCGTACCCACAACCTCAAGAACGTCGACCTCGACCTGCCCCGCGACAAGCTCATCGTGATCACCGGCCTGTCCGGCTCGGGCAAGTCGTCGCTGGCGTTCGACACCATCTACGCCGAAGGCCAGCGCCGCTACGTCGAGTCGCTGTCGGCTTACGCGCGCCAGTTCCTGAGCGTGATGGACAAGCCCGATGTCGACCACATCGAAGGGCTGAGCCCGGCGATCTCGATCGAGCAGAAGTCGACCAGCCACAACCCGCGCTCGACGGTCGGCACCATCACCGAGATCTACGACTACCTGCGCCTGCTCTACGCACGCGTGGGCCTTCCGCGCTGTCCGGACCACGGCTATCCGCTCGAGGCGCAGACGGTCAGCCAGATGGTGGACCAAGTCCTGGCGTTGGACGGCGATGCCCGCTGGATGCTGCTGGCACCGGTGGTGCGCGAGCGCAAGGGCGAGCACGCACAGGTGTTCGAGCAACTGCGCGCGCAGGGCTACGTGCGGGTGCGCGTGGACGGCACGCTTCACGAGATCGACGCGGTGCCGCCGCTGGGCCTGCGCCAGAAGCACACCATCGAAGCGGTGATCGACCGCTTCAAGGTCCGCGACGACCTCAAGCAGCGCCTGGCCGAGTCCTTCGAGACCGCGCTCAAGCTCGGCGACGGCATGGCTTCGGTCCAGGCGATCGACGACGAGGCGGCGGCGCCGCTGCTGTTCTCGTCAAAGTACAGCTGCCCGGTGTGCGACTACGCCCTGCCCGAGCTCGAGCCGCGCCTGTTCTCGTTCAACTCGCCGGTCGGCGCCTGCCCGACCTGCGACGGCCTGGGCGTGTCCCAGTTCTTCGACCCCGACCGGGTGGTGGTGCATCCCGAGCTCTCGATGGCGGCCGGCGCGGTGCGGGGCTGGGACCGGCGCAATGCGTACTACTTCCAGCTGATCCAGTCGCTGGCGAAACACTACGGCTTCAGCGTCGATACGCCCTGGCAGGACCTGCCGGAGGCCTCGCGCGAGGCGGTGCTGTTCGGCAGCGGCAATACGACCATCACCTTCAGCTACATCACCGACGCCGGCGGCCGCACCCAGCGCAAGCACCGCTTCGAGGGCATCGTGCCGAATCTGGAGCGTCGCTATCGCGAGACCGAGTCTGCCGCGGTGCGCGAGGAGCTGGCCAAGTACATCAGCGAACGCCCGTGCGTGGACTGCGGCGGCGCGCGCCTGAACCGCTCGGCGCGCAACGTGTTCGTGGCCGAGCGGCCGTTGTCCGACCTCGTGGTGCTGCCGATCGACGATGCGCTGCGCTTCTTCGGAGAGCTGCGCCTGCCCGGCTGGCGCGGCGAGATCGCCACCAAGATCGTCAAGGAAATCCGCGAACGGCTGAGCTTCCTGGTCGACGTCGGGCTGGATTACCTCACCCTCGAGCGCAAGGCCGACACGCTGTCGGGCGGCGAGGCGCAGCGGATCCGCCTGGCCAGCCAGATCGGGGCGGGCCTGGTGGGGGTGATGTACGTGCTCGACGAGCCCAGCATCGGCCTGCACCAGCGCGACAACGAGCGCCTGCTCGGGACGCTCACGCGGCTGCGGGACCTGGGCAACACCGTGATCGTGGTCGAGCACGACGAGGATGCGATCCGCCTGGCCGACCACGTCGTCGACATCGGCCCGATGGCCGGCGTGCACGGCGGCGAGGTCGTGGCGCAGGGCACGCTGAAGGACGTGCTCAAGGCCCCGCGTTCGCTCACCGGCCAGTACCTGTCCGGCAAACGCCAGATCGCGGTGCCCGCCAAGCGCACCAAGGCGAACCCGAAGATGCAGCTGCGGCTGCTCGGCGCGTCGGGCAACAACCTCAGGAATGTCGACCTGACGATTCCCTCCGGGCTGTTCACCGCCGTCACCGGCGTCTCGGGTTCGGGCAAGTCGACGCTGATCAACGACACGCTCTATACGCTGGCCGCGAACGAGATCAATGGCGCCTCGCACAAGCCGGCACCGTTCCGCGACATCCAGGGCCTGGACCTGTTCGACAAGGTGGTCGACATCGACCAGTCGCCGATCGGCCGCACGCCGCGTTCCAACCCGGCGACCTACACCGGCCTGTTCACGCCGCTGCGCGAGCTGTTCGCGCAGGTGCCCGAATCGCGTGCGCGCGGCTACTCGCCCGGACGCTTCAGCTTCAACGTGCGCGGCGGCCGCTGCGAAGCCTGCCAGGGCGACGGCCTGATCAAGGTCGAGATGCACTTCCTGCCGGATGTGTACGTGCCCTGCGACGTGTGCCACGGCAAGCGCTACAACCGCGAGACGCTGGAAATCCTGTACAAGGGCTACAGCATCCACGACGTGCTGGACATGACGGTCGAGGACGCGCTGGCACTGTTCGAACCGGTGCCGTCGATCTCGCGCAAGCTCGAAACCCTGCTCGACGTCGGCCTGAGCTACATCAAGCTCGGCCAGCCCGCGACCACGCTGTCCGGCGGCGAGGCGCAGCGGGTGAAGCTGTCGAAGGAACTCTCGCGCCGCGACACCGGGCGCACGCTGTACATCCTCGACGAACCCACCACCGGCCTGCACTTCCACGACATCGAGCACTTGCTGGCGGTGCTGCACAAGTTGCGCGACGACGGCAACACCGTAGTCGTGATCGAGCATAACCTCGACGTGATCAAGACCGCCGACTGGGTGGTCGATCTCGGCCCCGAAGGCGGCCATCGCGGCGGCATGATCATCGCCGAGGGCACGCCCGAGCAGCTGGCCAGGATGGAGCAGTCGCACACCGGGCGCTTCCTGGCCAAGACCCTCGGCCTGGAGGAGAAGGCACGCGGCAGGCGGCGGTCGGCGGCCTGAGCCGCGCGCCGCCGCCCGATCCGACACGACCCTGCAGGAACCGGCCACGACATGAGCCTCGACAACCGAACCGCCCTGTTCCGCCTCCCGATCGAACTGCGCTGGCGCGATCTGGACGCGTTCAACCACGTCAACAATTCGAACTTCATGACCTACCTGGAGGAGGCGCGGATCCGGTGGTTCGAGTCGCTGGGCAAGGAGTGGCTGACCGAGTCGACGGCGCCGCTGCTGGCCGCGGTGCAGATGAACTACCGGGTGCCGATTCCGTATCCGTCGAGCGTGGTGGTCGAGCTGTTCGCCGATCGCGTCGGCACCACCAGCGTCACCATCGGCCACCGCATCGCCAGCGCCGATGGCGCCACCCTGCATGCCGACGGCCACGTGGTGATGGTGTGGATCGATCGCACCAGCGGTCGCCCGGTGCCGCTGCCGGACGTGGTGCGGGCCGTCGCCGTAGGCTGACGCGCCGCAGGCTCAGGCCTCCTCGCCGCCGCCCTTCACCAGCGACAGGCGGCTCCACTGCGCGTCCGGACGCGCCTCGTGCAGGCCGTGGCGCAGCATCAGCCGGTACAGGGTGACGCGCGAGATTCCGAGCTCGTCGGCGGCCTGTCCCACATGCTGCCCGTGGCGTGCCAGCGCGCGATCGATCGCGGTGCGTTCCCCCGCGCGTCGCGCCAGGTCGATCGTCACCGCCTGCTGGTCGGGACTCCGGTCCTCCAGCTGCAGGTCGCGCGCGGACAGGTGGCATCCCTCGGCCATCACCATGGCCTCGCGCACGCGGTTGATCAGCTCACGCACATTGCCGGGCCAGCCGTAGCTCTGGATCGCCCGCAGCGCACAGGCCTTGAAGCCCCTGACCCGACCGCCCGCCTCGCCCGCGTGCCGTTGCAGGGCGTGCTGGGCGATCAGGACGAGGTCGCCGCCGCGCTCGCGCAGGGCCGGCATCTTCAGTTCGATGACCCGGAGGCGGTGGTAGAGGTCGGCCCGGAAACGACCCTCGTCGACCGCGCGCCGCAGGTCGACATGGGTGGCCGACACGATCCTGGCGTCCACCCGGATCGGCGCCTGTCCGCCCAGCCGGCAGATCCGCCCTTCTTCCAGGAAGCGCAGCAGCGAAGCCTGGGATTCCATCGGCAGGTCGGCCACCTCGTCGAGGAACAGGGTGCCGCCATGCGCAAGCTCCACCCGGCCGAGCTTGCGCTGCACCGCGCCGGTGAATGCGCCGCGCTCGTAGCCGAACAGTTCCGATTCCATCAGGCTGTGGGGAATGGCGCCGCAGTTGATGCCCACGAAAGGCAGACTCTTGCGCCGGGAATGTCGGTGGAGCGCGGCCGCGACCAGTTCCTTGCCCGTGCCCGTCTCACCGGAGAGGAAGACGGGCGCGTCGCAGCCGGCCGCCTTCAGCACCCGCCTGGCCAGCTGGCGCATCACCTCGCTTTCTCCGATCACGCCCTCGAGCCGTGGCCCATCCCCGGGCAGGTCCTCGTCAAGGTCGGGCAGGCGGGCCATGCCCAGCGCGTGGCCCAGCACGAGGGACAGCGTGTCGGCCTCGCAGGGAACGGTGACGTAGTCTCGACAGTAGCCATGGACCAGACGTCCCAGCGGCACGCAGTCCAGTTGCGCAGCGTGCAGCACCGCCACCCATTCCCTCCTCGGAGCCGAGAGTACCGCGGCCATGGCGGGCAGCAGGAGCGCAGGCGCCCGGTCCGGTCCGACTCCGCGCAGGTCGAGCAGGCCGACGCCCGGCTCATCCGCGGACGTCTCCGGCCCGGCGCCATCGCCGCGCGCGAAGCGCCAGCCTGCCGCCTGCAGCATGCGTTCGAGCACGCCATCATCGGCGAATGCCTGCACCTGCAGGTGGACCAGTTCGCGGGGTTCGTGACGCGATTGCATGCGGGAACTCCCCGCATCCTCCCCCCTGGATGCCGATGCCTCCTGTCGTGGTTCCTAATGCTTTCGGAACGCAGGTCGGCGGCGGCAACGGACAGTGCGGCAGCGCACCATCCGTCTCCGGCATCGCATCGACAGGGAATCGGCTGCTCCCGCTGCGCCGACGGACACGGCCTCAGAACGTCACCGGAACACGCACGGCGAGCGAGACATCCGGCGTGTCGCGGGTCACCCCTACCCCCAGCGCCACGTTGAGGCTGGTGCGCTCGCCGAGGCGATACGAGCCCCCGACCACCAGGGTCCCCAGCACGACCCGCACCGCGCCCGGGGCGTCCTCTCCGTTCTGCTTGGTGCGGTCGACGATGCTCTGGTCGTAGCCGAAGCTGACCGAGGCGCGCTCGTTCAACGCCAGCCCCATGCCGAAGTTGAAACCGATGATGTCCCCGGCATCGACCGTTCCGATCGGCTCGGTCGTGGTCTGCGGAAACCCCTCGGGTGCGCCCGAAAGCACGATCCGCGACACATCGTCGCGCTCGAAATTGTGCAGGTAGCTCAGGCTGCCGAAGAACACCACCGGATCCGACGCGTACAGCCATGTCACGCCAGGCTGCAGCGCGGTGAAGCCGCTGCCGGTGGGCAGATCCAGCGGCAGTCCGGTGCCGGTGGCGTTGGCCACGCAACGGGTGACGCAATCGGTGACGACCTCGAACAGGTCGCGCCCGGTGCGCGTCTTGTAGCGCAGCCACAGCACGTAGAACGGCCTGTCGACGCCGCCCTCGTTGAGCTGGTAGCGGGCGGTGAGTTCGAGGTCGCCCACGCCCTTGCCGTCGGCCTGGAAGACGTTGTCCTGCGCCGCACCGGTGAAGATCTCGCGGCTGACCGTGTCGCTGCTGATGTACGAGAACGGCGCCCTGACCTCGAGTTCCAGTCGACGGCTCAGTCCGTAACGCGCGGCCAGCGTCGCGGTCAGGCTGGTGGTCTTGACCTGGCGTACGTCGATGAGGCCGATCAGGATCGCGGGAATCACCGTGTAGCCGACCAGCGCCACACGGTCGTTGCTCGAATAGCCGAACTGCAGCGAGGGCTCCAGCACCAGGCGTCCACGAGGCGTCAGTACCCCCGGCTGGTCGAAGATCTGCGCGACTTCCGGAGGGCGTTCGGCGGACTCGGGTGGACGCCCGACCTGCGTCATTCCGGCCGCGTCGTCTGCCCGTGGTCCGTCCGCCTGCACGTCGGGCGCATCCTCCACAGACGCCGCTACCGGCGCGGTCTGGGAAGGATGCGTCGTACCGTCCGCCGCCAGGCCGACGGTGCTCTGCCCGATCGCCAACGGCAGTAGCGGGTGCGCCGGATCGTCGCCACGCGCACGCATCGCATCGAGTCGTGAGTCCCCGAGCTCACGCGCCAGCGCGTCGAGTTCGCGCTGCTGGCGCTCGACCAGCGCCTGCAACGCGCCGATCTGGCGATGCTGCTCGGCCAGCCTGCCTTCGAGGTGCTGCAGCCGTGCCTCGTGCGGGGCCTCCTGCGCGTGCACTGCGAACGCGCAACACAGCGCGCCAATGGCGAGGAGCGGATGAAGAAGACCGCTGCGACACGCCGGAACGCCGCCACCGTGAACGCGCATCCTCCCCGGTGCACCGTGGCTCATGGCGAACGTCCCTGTTCCCCCGGGCGCACCGTCAAAGCCCGCCCACCGACGTGGCCGTGGTCGCCTGCAGCGCCTGCGCCGCGTTCAATGCCTGCAGCAGGCCGAGCGCATTGGAACTCGCGTCCAGGGTGCTCCGCACCTGGATGCGCTGGCCGTCGAGCGAGTTCTGGATCACCAGGCCGGCCACGTCCGCCGGGGCCGCGTTGCCCGCGCCGATCTGTATCAGCTGCGTCCGCCCGAGTGCGGCCAGTTGCGCCGCCTCTTCCGCGGTGATCCGCCCCACGTCGGCCACGCGCACGCGCAGCGACGAGACCAGCGCACCGTTGACGTGCACGGTGCGCTCGAATCCGAACGAAGCCTGCAGCCCAGACGGCATCACGAAGCCACCCCGTTGCGCCTCCAGCGCCGCCGGTTCGACACGCCGCCACTCGGGACCCAGCCCAGGGACCGCAGGCTCGCGCGCCTGCGCCGGCATCCACGCCAGTAGCCAGGCCAGCGCCCAGCAACTCCATGCCTTCCCTGCGCCCATCAGATGTCGCCCGGTCCGCGCCGCGGGATCACGATGGTCTGCAGTCCCTGGCGCTGGATGCCCAGGTGCAGAGGGGCGACGGGCGCCGAGTTCCAGTCGCGCGCCTGGTTGAAGCTCGCCAGTTCACGCCGGTTGTGGACCACGAACAGCACGCCGTTGTCCCAGATCCGCGCGAAGTCGCGGCGCGGGATCGCACGCGCGCCACGGGCTGGATCCGCCACCAGCACACGACCATGCCGCAGTCCGCGCACCACGACAAAATGGCGATAGCCGCGGTCGTTGACCAGCACGATCGCGGGCAGGCCCTGTTCGGGCAATCTGTCGAGCGGCACCCGGAAGCCATCGGCCTCGAACCCGCGCGAGGCCAGGTAGCGGCGCATGTCGAGCAGCGAGAATCCTTCCGCGCGGATCCGCGCCTGGTCGCCGGTGGCGTACATGTGCGCGAACACCTCGGCCTCGTCGACCGGGGTGCCGTACTGGTAGGTCAGCAGGGTCGCGACTGCCGCCGATCCGCAGCTGAAGTCGTAGCGCTGCGGCACGGTGGCGCGGAACCGCGCCTCCTTCAGGCTGGTCACCGGCACAGAATAGCCGCCGCCGTAGGGCACGCGCAGGTCGATCGATCCGGCGAGGGCCGGCGCGCCCGCCAGTGCCAGCACCACCCCCAGCAAGGATGCGCGCCGTGCGCTCACGGCCCTGCGCCGAACCGGACGTTCACCGAGGTGCCGTTCTGGATCAGCACGTTCGACCCGCTGTTCTGGATCACCGTGTTGAGCCCGGCGGCATTGGCGAACGCACCCCCGTCGATGCGGTTGTCGCCCGAGACCACGTGGCTGGCCGAATTGCCGTCCACCGTGCCGTGGCTGTCGACGCTGACCTCGATCGAAGCCTCGCCGCCGCGCAGGCCCGAGAGCGCCTGCTCGGCCACCGCGGGGCCCAGCGCATCAAGGCTCACGTCCGCCACGGGCGCAGGTACCGGCGCATTCCCGGTCGGGGCCGGCCCGCTCGCCACGACGGACCAGGGCACCAGCAGAAGGCCCGTGGCCAGCCCTCGCCACCAGCGCCTGGATGCGTCCATGGACTTCACCTCCCTGCCGGGGACCATCTCCGGTCCGCGGCCATCTCCTCGAGACCGACGGACCGCGGTGCAGGACATTGCCCGCACCACGGCCGTCGCTGCCCCGCCGCGTGGCGGGTCACCGCATCACGGACCGACCGTCAGGTTGGCCTGGACCGTCACGCCCTGCTGGATCAGCGACGCGGCGCCGCTGTTCTGCGCCATGACCATGATCCCCGCGGCCGCGTTGGCCGATCCATCCATGGCGTTGGACATGTCGAAGGCGCCGGCATGGGCATACGCCGTGCCGCCATTGCCGCCGGTGCCGCCACTGCCGCCGGTGCCGTCACCGCCGGTGGCGTCGCCGCCATTGCCGTTGCCGCCGCTGCCGCCGGCACCGCCCCAGGCGGACGCAGCGCCGCTGCTCCCGGCGTTGTCGGCCATGCTGTCGCCACCGGTCGCCGAGGTGTCGGCAGTCGACGAAGCGTCGGCCTGCGCCTGGCTGTCGGCACTCGCCGCGCCGGCGCCGCGTTCGCGGGTCCGGCTGCGCGCCTCGGCTCCCGCACCCGCACCCGACATGCCGTTCGCTGCGGTCTGCGCTGCGCTGGCCGAGTCACCGTCGCGGGCGCTCAACGCGCCGGCATCGCCGCCGTCGCCGCCATCGCCGCCCGTGCCGGACCCGCCCACCGCCGGGCCGCCCAGTCCCGCACCGCCTGCTCCACCCCCGCCACCGGACGCATTGCCGGCATTGTTGGCGACGTTGCCGAGCCCGGACACCCCGTTGCCGGTCACGGTGCCGCTGAGCTGGGTGGTGGCCACGACCGTGTTCGAGCTGGTGTTGAACGAATCGGTGGTGGTGGCGGTGGCGGTGCTGTGGTTGTCGGCCGCCGCGCTGCCGGGCCCGCTGGCGAGCGCCTGGGTCATGTTGTCGCGGTGGTTGCCCTGGGTGGAATTGTTGTCGCCGGCGCCGGCCTCGTCCTGGGCCATCAGCGGCCCGGACACGCCCAGCGCGACCAGGACGGCCGCGGTGAGGATGCTGTGTCGAATGCGCATGGAAAGACTCCTTCAGGTTCGTCGCGCCCGGCGGCGCGTCCTCATGACGGCCGCCGGCGCTGCGGTCCTTACGCAAACCCGATGCCAGGCGCGCGCCACTTGCGCAAGGCATTGAACGGCAATCTGTTTTTGCGAAGGCGTCCGCTGCATGACGCGATCCGGACGGATACGCCCCCGGTTCGGGGCCGAAAAAGTTTCAGGATTGAAACGCCTTCCGCCGCACGCGTGCCGCATCGCACGCCCGGACGATCACGCAACCTCGCGCATACGCGGGAAAATCCGCAGTGCAGTCGGTCCAGCGTGGAGTTTCAGTTCTGCAACCGGCTCCGTACCCGTCCTGCAACTGGATCGCAGGCGCGCTCTTGACACGGCGGATACCGCCGCCGGCCGCCGCCGGTACAGCGCCGTGCTCAGCGCGCGGTGGCGTCCCTGACCTGGAACGCGGCTCCCAGCGTGCGCCCGTCGGCCAGCTCGAGTTCGACCTCGAGCGACTCGCCGATCGCGGCGTCCGCCTGGGGACGCATGAGCATCAGGTGCAGGCCGCCCGGCGCCAGCGTGACCGCCCCGCCCGCCGGGACGTCCAGCGATTCGACGTGCCGCATCCGGCTCACGCCGTCGACCCTGCGCGTCTCGTGCAGTTCGACCGCTCCGAACGCGGGACTGGAGGCTCCGACCAGCGTCACGGACGCCGGACACGGATTCCGGATCGTGGCGAAGCCCGCCATCATCGGCATCGCCATCGGCGGCTTGCGGATCCACGGCGACTCCAGCACCGGCATGCAGTCGCCGGCGTACGCCGCAGGTGCGGCGGCCGCTGCGAGCAGGAGGACGGCAGCAAGGCGGGCGATGGACATGGCGCCTATGATAACGCTCCCGTCGAATGGTCCCGGTGCATGCAGCCACTCATCACCCATCACCGGCATGGCGCAGTCCACGAACTGCGGCTTGCACGGCCTCCGGTGAACGCGCTCGACCCGGCCCTGTGCGGCGAACTGCGCGCAGCCGTGGACGCCGCGGTCTCTGGCGGCGCACACGGCATCGTCCTGGCCGGCGGCCCACGCGTGTTCTCCGCCGGCCTGGACGTGCCGCACCTGCTCACCCTCTCGCAGGGGCAGTTGCGCGACGCGTGGGAAGGCTTCTTCCTCGCCGCGCGCACCCTGGCCGGATGCCCGGTGCCGGTCGCCGCCGCCATCGACGGGCACGCGCCCGCCGGCGGCTGCGTGCTCGCGCTGTGCTGCGACTACCGGGTGATGGCGGACGGCGAATACCGTATCGGCCTGAACGAGACGCAGGTGGGGCTGGTCGCGCCGGAAGGCATCCAGCGCCTGCTGCGGCGCGTGGTCGGGCCGCATCGGGCGGAGCGGCTGCTGGTCGCCGGGGAGATGGTCGACGCGCGGCAGGCGCTCCGGATCGGGCTTGTCGACGACCTGGCCGACCCGGGGCAGGTCGCGACGCGCGCACTGGCCTGGCTCGATGCCCTGCTGGCGCTGCCCCGCACGCCGGTACTGGCGACGCGCGCCATCGCGCGCGCCGACCTGATCGCCGCGCTGGCGCCGGAACTGATCCGGCTCGACCGGTTCCTCGAGACCTGGAACGAGCCGCAGACCCAGGCCGCACTGCACGCGCTGGTGGCGAAGCTGGGGAAGTGACTCAGCCGGCGCCGGTCGCGATCGGCCGGCCGGGGTCGCCGATCCATCCGCTCCACGAGCCGGTGTACAGCGACGCGCCCGGCAGCCCCGCATGCGCCATCGCGAGCAGATGGTGGCAGGCGGTCACGCCCGATCCGCACATCGCCACCAGCGCGTGCGGCGCGCGCCCGTCCAGCAGCGCCTCGAACTCCCCGCGCAGCTGCGCCGCGGGCCGGAACCGCCCGCCCTCCAGGTTCGCGGCATAGGGACGGTTGACCGCCCCGGGCACATGGCCGGCGATCGCATCGATCGGTTCCACCTCGCCACGGAAGCGCTCCGACGCGCGTGCATCCAGCAGGAGTCCGCCACGCGCCAGATGCGCTTGCACTCCTGCGCTGTCCAGCAGACGCGAGGCATCGAAGGTGCCCTCGTAGCGCGTCGCAACGACGACGGGCGCAGCCGATTCCTGCGGCAGTCCGAGCTGCGTCCACGCCGCCCAACCGCCATCGAGCACCGACACGCGCGCGTGTCCGAGCATGTGCAGCAGGCACCACAGACGCGCGGCGAACGCGCCGTCGCCATCGTCGTAGGCGACCACGCGGGTGTCGCGCGAAACGCCCCATGTGCCGAGCCGCTCGGTGAACGTCGCGGCGAGCGGCCACGGGTGCCGTCCCTCGCCCGCGGGACCACGGCGCGACAGGTCGCGCTCGAGATGTGCATGCCGCGCGCCGGGAATGTGCGCGGCGCGCCAGGCGCGTTCGCCCGCGTCCGGATCGGCCAGCGAGGCGCGGCAATCGACCACCACCACGTCCGATGCCCCCAATCCGGCGGCGAGCGCCTGCGGGGCGAGCACGACGCGCCAGTCGGGCGTGTTCATCCAAGAGCCTCCAGCCGGGTGCGCAGGTTGTACAGGATCGACGCGGTCACGCCCCAGATGCGCCGCTCCGGCGCCCCCGGATACGGCGCGAATTCGAGCACTGGCCGAACCCGGCCACGGTATTCGATACCGGACTCGCGCAGGTGCTCGGGCGCGAGCAGGAACGCGAGCGGTACCTCGAACACCGCCGCCACTTCGGACGGATCGGGCTGCGCCACGAAGTCCGGGTCCACGCGCGCGAGTACCGGAACCACGCGGTAGCCGGTAATGGTGCGCATCGGATCGAGATAGCCCAGCGGCGCCGCCTGCGCAGCGGCCAGGCCGATCTCCTCGCGGGCCTCGCGCAGCGCCGCATCCAGCACCCCGTCGTCGCCCGGATCGACGCGTCCACCCGGCAGGCTGACCTGGCCCGCATGCAGGCGCAGGCCATCGTTGCGCAGGGTCAGGAACACGTTCAGCCCGGCCTCGCGCTCGACCAGGCCCAGGAGCACCGCCGCTTCCACCGGCGCGGCCGCATCCAGCAGCCCATCGAGCTCTGCCAGGTTCCACTCGGGCCCCGCCGGCGCCGCATCCAGCGGGTGCAGCGCGCGCGCGACACGCTCGAGCATGGCCCGCGGATCGTTCACGTCGTGCGCTGCGCCTCGCGCTGCGGCAGCACATGCTCCATCAGCCGCAGGCGTTCGTCATCGTCCATCTGCAACCAGCGCGCGATCTCGCCGGGCGTGCGGTGGCAGCCCATGCACAGGCCTTCCTCGTCGAGCATGCAGACGCCGATGCAGGGGCTGAGCACGGCGCGGAACGTGGAGGTCATGGGCAATACGGGGCGTTCGCGGCGCGCCGGGCGCGCCCAGAAAAACGCTGCGCCGGCAGGGCCGGCGCAGCGGGAGGGACACGGGCGGCGCGGATCGTGATCCGGCGCCGCGGCACGGCCAGCGGCCGCGCAGGTTACTTGACGCTGACCAGCTTGACGTCGAACACCACGGCCTGGTTGGCCATGCGCCCGGCGCGCATGTCGGTGCCGTAGGCCTTGTCGCCCGGCAGCACCACTTCCCAGCGCGCGCCGGCCGGCATCTGCAGCAGCGCCTCGCGCAGGCCCACCAGCGGGATCTGGCTCACCTTCATCGTGACCGGACCGGCCTGCTGGCCTTCCTGCGCCTGCGCGGTGTCGACGAACACGGTGCCGTCGGGCAGCGCGCCCTTGTAGTTGATCTGCACATCGCTGGCCTGGGTGGGCTTGGCGCCGCTGCCGTTCTCGATCACGCGGTACTGGACCGTGCTGCCGGACAGCGTCTGCACGCCCTGCTTGGCGCGGTTCTGCGCCAGGAAGGCATCGCTCTTGGTCTTGTTCTCGCTGGCCAGCTGGGTGAACTCGGCCTGCATCTTCGCCTGCTGGCGCTGCTGCATGTTCTCGACCGCCGCCTTCAGCTGGTCCACCGGCACCGCCGGCTGCTTCTTGGCGTACGCGTCCTGGATGGCCTTGATGACGGTGTTCACGTCGACGGCTTCGCCACGCGCAGTCAGTTCGGCCAGCTCGACGCCGGTGTTGAAGCCGATCGCATAGCTCAGCTTGCCCTTCTCGGACGTGGTGTCCTGCGCGGAGGCCGCCGCGGAAACCAGGGTCATTGCCGCGAGGGAGGCGGCAAGCAAACGCACTTTCATTCGGTCACTCTCCAAAGGGGTTCGATCGGCCGGAATCCGGCCCAGACACGACACGGGGCGGTCGAACCGCCCCTGCTGGACACGCTAGGATAGCGGCCCAGGGGCTTAACCGCCACTGACGCCTCCCCTGTGACCGGGCGGCACGCGCCGAGTTCCCGTTTCGTCCTTCCGTTCACGAAAGCCGCATTCACACATGACCGACTCCCCCCTGCGCTTCTCCGACCACGACGCGGTCCGGGTCATCACCATCGATCGCCCCGAGCGCCTGAATGCGCTGGATTCGGCCACCCTGGACGCCCTGCACGCGGCCGCCGACGACGCCGCCGCCGATCCCGCCGTGCGCGTGGTGGTGCTGACCGGTGCCGGCCCCAAGGCATTCGTCGCCGGCGCGGACATCGCCGAGATGAACGGGCTGACCCCGGCCCAGGGCCGCGATTTCGCGCTGCGCGGGCAGCGGATGATGCGCCGCTTCGAACGCCTGCCCAAGCCGGTGATCGCGATGGTGAACGGATTCGCCCTCGGCGGCGGGCTGGAACTGGCGATGTGCTGCCACCTGCGCATCGCCGCCGACACGGCGCGGGTCGGCCAGCCGGAGATCGGGCTGGGCCTGGTGCCGGGCTTCGGAGGCACCCAGCGCCTGTTGCGGCTGGCCGGCCGCGCCGCCGCGCTGGAGCTGTGCCTCACAGGCGCCCCGGTCGACGCCGCGCGTGCGCTGCAGCTGGGGATCGTGAACCGGGTGGTCCCGGCTGCCGAGCTCGAGACCGAGACCATGGCGCTGGCCGCCAAACTCGCCGCGGCCGCCCCGCTGGCGCTGCGCGGCATCCTCGACTGCATCCTGGTCGGCGGCGAAGCCGGTCTGGAAGAGGGGCTGGAGTACGAGGCCGCCCAGTTCGGCCTGGCGTTCGCCAGCGAGGACATGCGCGAGGGCACGGCGGCCTTCCTGGACAAGCGCAAGCCGGTCTTCCACGGCCGCTGATGCCGTCATGGCTCCGATCTCCCCTGGTCCGCGCTCCGCGTCTCCATCGCCCGCCCTGCAGCGACTGGTCGCGCTGCTGCGCGGCGACGATATCGACGCCGCGCTCGATGCCGGCTTGATGGAGATCGCTGCCGACGCCTTGCACGCCCTCGACACGGAATCGCGACAACTGGTCCTGGCGAACCGGCAGCGCCTGCGCGCGGCCTGGGCGGCGCGCGAGCGCTATGGCGCGCGTGCCGACCGGCTCGCACGTCGCGCTGCCGAACGCGAGGCGCGGCGCAGTCCACCGACGCAGGGCCCGTCCGGCGCTCCCGCCGGGCCGTCCCTGCCGGCCGCGGCCGCCGCGGCCCTGACCCGCGCGAAGGCCCGCGCGGGCGGCGCGTGAGCGCAGCTTCCGCGCGCGCGCGCAGATCACCGCGACCGCGATCGCGCAGCCGGCTGAGCGAGACGCAGGTGCGTGAACTGTTCGCGCGCCTGGCCGAACTCGACCCCGCGCCCACCACCGAGCTCGAATACGCCACGCCGTTCGAGTTGCTGGTGGCGGTGGTGCTGTCGGCCCAGGCCACCGACGTCGGCGTGAACAAGGCCACCCGTCGGCTGTATCCGGTCGCGAACACCCCGCAGGCGATCCTCGCGCTGGGCGAAGACGGCCTCAAGCGCTACATCTCCACCATCGGCCTGTTCAATGCGAAGGCCCGGAACGTGATCGCGCTGTGCCGGATCCTGGTCGACGACTACGACGGCGAGGTGCCGCGCTCGCGCGAAGCGCTCGAAGCCCTGCCCGGCGTGGGACGCAAGACCGCGAACGTGGTGCTCAACACCGTGTTCGGTGAAGGCACCATCGCGGTGGATACCCACATCTTCCGCGTCGCCAACCGCACCGGCCTGGCGCCGGGCACGGACGTACGCGCGGTGGAGGACGGGCTGATGCGCGTGGTGCCGGAGGAATTCCTGCTGGGCGCGCACCACTGGCTGATCCTGCACGGCCGCTACGTGTGCAAGGCACGCAAGCCCGACTGTCCGCATTGCGTGATCCGGGACCTGTGCAGGTACCCGGACAAGACGCCGGCGGACTGAGGGGTTCCGGACGCTGCGGTCTTTCCGGCGCGTGTCGGAACCGGCCGTGCCGCGCGCCCCGCGCTGCGACGCCTGGGGCCTGGGCCTGGTGCGGGTTTACGGTGGTGGACCCGCCGGTGTTTCCTGGCCAGCTCCCCGAGGCGGCCTTTGGCCTTGTCCGGGCGACGGGTGGCACGCGCCGGTGTCGTCGGCACGGGATCGGCGCGCTGCCTGGACTTGCGGGAAGGCGAAGCGACGCGGGACGGGACGTGCCCCTGTACGGACACGACAGGGCGCTGGTGCTTGCGCGCATCCAACTCCCAATGGCCTCCGTCGCCTCCGGACCACGTTTCCAGAAGCAGACGGGGGAGCGGGTTGGCGGCAGCGCTTTGGCGCGCCGGAGTCTCTCTTCCGGCCCACGCCTCCAGACGCGCCCGCCATGTCGAACACCGAGTCCGTGCAGTCCTCCGATGCCGCCGCACGCCTCCGCGCCCGCGCCGGGCAGGCGTCATCCACCAACGGAACCGCCTGAGCGATGTGCGGGATCGCCGGCTTCACCACGCCTGCCGACGCCGCGCCGCAGGACCGAGATGCGCTGCGGCGCATGATCGCCACCCTGCACCATCGTGGCCCCGATGCCACCGGGCAGCACCTTGAGCCGGGCATCGCGCTGGCACATGCGCGGCTGTCGATCATCGACCTCGCCACCGGCCAGCAGCCGCTCCACGACGGCACCGGCACGATCTGGACCGTGTTCAACGGCGAGATCTTCAACTTCGTCGAATTGCGCGCGGAACTCGAGCGCGATGGCGTGCGGTTCCGGACGCGCTCGGACACCGAAGTGATCGTGCACCTGTACCGCCGCGACGGCGACCGGTTCGTGGAGCGGCTCAACGGCCAGTTCGCGATCGCATTGTGGGACACCACGCGGCGCCGGCTGCTGCTGGCGCGCGACCGCGCCGGCATCCGTCCGCTGTACCACGCCGTCGCGCGCGGGCGGCACTGGTTCGCCTCGGAAGCCAAGGCCCTGCTCGAGGTGCTGCCGGAGTGCGCGCGGATCGATCCGGACGGCCTGCTGCAGGCGTTCACGCTGTGGGGCCCCAGCGACCCGGACACCCTGTTCGCCGGCATCCGCAGCCTGCCGCCTGGCCACCTGCTGGCGATCGAGACCGATGGCAGCGAGGCCCTGCTGCGGTATTGGGACTGGCAGTTCCCGCGCGCAGGCGATCCGCCGCCGTTCGCGAGCATCGACGATGCCGTGCACGAACTGCGCGCGCTGCTGGCCGACGCGGTGCGCCTGCAGCTGCGGGCCGACGTGCCGGTCGGGGCCTACCTGAGCGGCGGACTCGATTCGTCCGGCATCGTGGCCCTGGCCCGGCAGTCGGGCATCGCCCAGGTACGCACGTTCTCGGTCACCTTCGACGATGCCGAGTTCGACGAGCGCGAGCAGCAGCAGGCGATGATGCGCCACCTCGGCACCGACCACACCACGCTCCATTGCACCGCGGCCGACATCGCCGATGCGTTTCCCGCGCTGGTGCGGCATACCGAGGCCCCGGTGCTGCGGACCGCACCGGTGCCGATGATGCTGCTCTCCGGCGCCGTGCGCCGGGCCGGCTACAAGGTCGTGCTGACAGGCGAAGGCGCGGACGAGGTATTCGCCGGCTACGACCTGTTCAAGGAAGCGAAGGTGCGCCGGTTCTGGGCGCGCCAGCCGCAGTCGCGCTGGCGCCACCTGCTGCTCGGACGCCTGTATGGCTACCTGCGGCACTCGCCGGTGGGCTCGCCCGGTTTCGCGCGCAGCTTCTTCGCCCAGGGCATGGAGCACATCGACCGCCCGGTGTTCGCCCATGCACCGCGCTGGACCACCTCCCGGCGCGCACTCGCGTTCCTCGCGCCGGAACTGCAGGCGCGGGCGCTGGCCTTCGACCCGCTGTCGTTCTACGAACAGAGGCTGCCGGCCGGCATGGCCGACTGGTCGCCGCTGGCACGCGACCAGTACGTCGAGGCCAAGACCCTGATGGCGGGCTACCTGCTGTCGTCGCAGGGCGACCGGGTGGCGATGGCGAACTCGATCGAGGGCCGGTTCCCGTTCCTGGACCACCGCCTGATCGAATTCGCCAACCGGCTTCCCGCGCACTGGAAGCTGCGCGGCCTGACCGAGAAGCACATCCTGCGCCGCGCGCTCGCGCCGCTGCTTCCGCCGGCGATCGCCAGGCGCACCAAGCAGCCCTACCGCGCGCCGGACGCGGCCTCCTTCTTCCCGGGCGGTCGACCGCATGCGCTGGTCGACGAATTGCTCTCGCCCGAACGCATCCGCGACGCCGGGCTGTTCGACGCCACCCGGGTGCGCCTGCTGGTGGAGAAGTGCCGCCGCGGCAACGTGGTGGGGTTCGGCGACAACCAGGCCTTCGTCGGCATCCTGTCGACGATGCAGCTGCACGAGACCTTCATCCGCCGTCGGGAGCCGACGGCATTGCGCGCCACCGGAACGGAGTGACCCATGAGCGAAGCCGCCATCCGCCAGACCATCCGCGGACACATCCTGGAGAACCTGATGTTCACCGACGATCCGGCACGACTGCCCGACGATGCGTCGCTGCTGGACATGGGCGTGATCGATTCCACCGGCGTGCTCGAACTGGTGTTGCTGATGGAAGAGAATTTCTCCCTGCAGGTCAAGGACACGGCGATCGTGCCGGAGAACTTCGATTCGGTGGACCGCATGGTCTCGTTCGTGCTGCGCGCGACCGCGGCATGATCCAGGCCGACGCGTACCACGCCAGGCTCTCGCGCCTGCGCGACTGCTGGCGGCCCGCACCGGACAAGCCCGAGGAGACGCCCGAGAACACGCTGCTCGCGCTCTGGTGGACCGCGGCCGGGGCGCCGCGTTCTGCGGTCAGCGCGGCGACCACGATGCCGGCCGCGCTCGACGTCGATGCGCAGGCGCGGCTCGACACGCTGCTGGCGCAGCGCATCGCCGGGGTCCCGCTGGCGCATCTCACGGGGCGCCAGCATTTCATGGGCATGGAGCTGCTGGCCGGCCCCGACGCGCTGATCCCGCGCGCGGAAACCGAACTGCTGGCCACGGCAGCCATCGATCTGGCGCGCGCCGCCGTGCAGGATCGCGCCGACGCGCTGGTGATCGACGTATGCACCGGATGCGGCAACCTCGCCCTGGCCATCGCGCGCGGCGCCGCGCCGGTGCGCGTCCAGGCCAGCGACCTGAGCACCGACGCCGTGGGGCTCGCACGACGCAACGCCGCCGCGCTCGGGCTCGACGCCCGGGTGGACATCCATTGCGGCGACCTGCTCTCGCCCTTCGACACGCCGCAGTTCCATGGCGGCGTCGATGTGCTGGTCTGCAACCCGCCGTACATCAGCAGCGGCAAGGTGCCGGCGATGGCGCCGGAAATCGCGGGCCATGAACCCGCGCTGGCGTTCGACGGCGGCCCGCTCGGCGTGTCGATCCTCACCCGCCTCGTGCAAGACGCGCCGCGTTTCCTGCGCGCGGGCGGGTGGCTGGCGTTCGAGGTCGGCGTCGGCCAGGGCCCGGCGATGGCACGCCGGCTGCGCAACGAGCGCGCGTTCGACGCGGTACGCGAACTGCACGACGGCGCCGGCACGGTGCGGGCGGTGCTGGCTCGCCGGAGCGACGTCGTGGAGGCGACGGCATGAGCACGCTGGACTGGAGCGTGCTCGACCTGGACTGCGAGCGCGAGGCGACGCGCATCTGCGCCGCGCTGCGCGAGGCGATGGCGGGCACGCTGAAGCGGCGCGGCCTGGTGGTGGCGATCTCCGGCGGCATCGACAGCTCGGTCTGCGCCGCGCTGGCGGTGCGCGCGATCGGCGCGTCGCGGGTGCACTGCCTGATCCTGCCCGAGCGCGATTCGGACCCCGACAGTGCCGCCCGCGCGAAGCTGCTCGCCGACACCCTCGGCGTCACCGCCGAGACCTTCGACATCGCACCGGCGCTGGAGGCGATCGGTGCCTACGCCGCGCGCGACGCTGCCGTGCGCACGGTGCTGCCGGCGTTCGGACCGGACTGGAAGATGAAGCTCGCGATCGCCGGCGGCAGCGACGGCGCCATCAACCGCTTCCGCCTGGTCGCACAGGCGCCGGATGGCAGCCTGCACGAGCACGAACTGCGCCTGCACGAGTACCTGACCATCGTCGCCGCGACCAGCTACAAGCAGCGCCTGCGCAAGACGATCGAGTATTTCCATGCCGATCGGCTGCACTACGCCGTGGTGGGGACGCCCAACCGGCTGGAGTACGACCAGGGCTTCTTCGTCAAGAACGGCGACGGCTCGGCCGACGTCAAGCCGATCGCGCACCTGTACAAGAGCCAGGTCTACGCGATGGCCCGACACCTCGGCCTGCCCGAACGCCTGTGCAACGCGCAGCCGACCACGGACACCTACAGCCTCGCCCAGGGCCAGGACGAGTTCTACTTCGCCCTGCCCTACCGGGCGATGGACCTCGCGCTGTGGTCGCTGGAACATGGGGTGGAGGCCGCCGCGCTGGCGCAGGCGCTCGCACTCAGCACGGAGCAGGCGCAGGCGGTGTACGACGACATCGCGCGCAAGCGCAGGACCACGCGTCCCCTGCATCTGCGTCCCGTGCTGCTGGGCGAGGTGTCCGTCGCGGAGGCGACGGCGTGAACGCCGAGCCCGCGCCGGACGCGGCGTATTCGGTCGGGGACGGCGACCTCGCGCGCGACGCCGAGGCCGCGGTCGCGGTCTGGCGCGCGAGCTTGGGCCAGGTGGAAGGACGCGCCGCGAAATTCGCTTGGTTCTACCGCGACGCCCCCGTCGGCGCGCTGCTGCAGGTGCTGCGTTTCGGCCCCGGCGGCGAAGTCGTCGGCACCGCCGGCGTCGGCTGGCGCACCATGCGGGTGGGCGCCCGGCAGCTGCGCGCCGGCCTGCTCGCCGACATGGCCGTGCTGTCGGGCCATCGCCTGCTCGGTCCCGCGCTCCAGCTGCAGCGCGCCGCCTGCGAGCGCGCACTGCAGGCCTGCGACCTGGTGTACGGCTTCCCCAACCAGAATGCCGTGCCCGTGGTGAAACGGCTGGGATACCGGCACGTGGGCGACATGGTCCTGCTGGTCTGCGCGCTGCGCCACGCGCCCTACCTGCAGCGGATGTTGCCCGCGCCGCTGGCGCTGATGGCCGGCGCCGGGCTCGACCTCGCCCTGCGCCTGCGCGACGGCCTGCGCGACCTGCCGGGCCGCACGCTGGAGGCCGACTGGCACGACACTCCGCTGCCGGATGCGCACCCGCCGCTGGCGCACGACGACTGCATCATGCGCGGCGAGCGCGACGCCGAGACCCTGGACTGGCGCTTCTCGCGCAGTCCGCTGGCCGCGTTCCGCTTCCTGTACCTGCGTCGCCGCGGCGAGGCGACACCGTGCGCCTGGTTCGCCTGCCAGCGCGACGGCGACGTGCTGCGGATCGCGGATTTCCACGTCGGCGCGGGGCTGGCGCCGCAGCGTGCGCTGGCACGCCTGTCGCGCGAGGCGCGCTCGGCCGGGTGCCGCGCGCTGGCGATCGAATGCTGCCTGCCCGAGCCGGAAATGACGGCCCTGCGCCGGCACGGGTTCCGCGAGCGCCAGCGCCGGCCGATCTACGCGCGCTGGAACGGCGACCCGCAGCCGTTCAACGGCCTCCGCATCACCGTGTTCGACGAGGACGAGTAGCCGCGGCGCTCAGCGCGCCGCGTACGACACGGTGACGTTCGGATCCAGCGGCAGCACGGTCTTGCTCGAGAAGCGCTGGTCGTCCGGCCCGGTCCAGTTGCAGGTCGACGGTGCGGATGTGGGCCCGAGGTAGCACACCGGCCACAGCAGCGTGGAAGCCACCGGCTGCCCGGCGACCTGCTCGGGCGCGAAGCGCCACTGGCGCGAGGCCGTCGCCGCGGCCCCGGCCATCGCCCGGGTGACGTTGCCGGTCGCGGCATGCACGTCGACGTCCTGTACCGCACCGTCGGCCGCGACCTGCAGCCGCAGCACCACCATGCCCTCCTTGCCGGCGAGCTGGTCGCGCATCGGATACTCGGGCGCGGTCATCGCCGCCAGCGCGGGGCCGGTGGTCGCGGACACGACCCGGTGGCCGCCCTGCGCCGGCTCGTCGACCACCACGCGCAGGTAGGTGCGGGTGCCCTGGCCGTCGCCCGCGGCTGCATCGGGGGCGAACACCCAGTCGCGGATCTCCGCCGACAGCGCATCTCCGGCCGCACCGGAAGTGGCGCCGTACGGCGCCAGGTCCTGCAGGCGACCGTCGGCGCCCAGCTCGACGGCATACGTGTACACGTGCTGCGTCGATTGCGGTGCGTCCGTGGCATTGGCAGCGAGCGGCAAGGCGAAAGACAGCAACAGGGGAATGGCGATGCGCATGATCGGGAGACTCCGGCGCCGGGGCGCTGTGGCAGATGTGTAGGGATCACACACCGCGCCGGAGCCTGGTGGGTTACACCATGATGACAAAAGCGGTCTGGAAGGACGAGCGGCAGGTATAAGCCGACGAACGGCAGTTACAGGTGCCGACCCACGCGCAGCCACTTGGTCGCCACCCACTTTTCGCCGTCGAGCACCGGCGCGCCGCCGTGCAGGCTTCCGGTCATCGGGTGCGGACGATCGTAGGCGAAGAACACCGCGTTGCCCTTGACCGCACCGACCTCGAAGCGCGCGTCCGGAAACGTGGTGGCGCCCCCGCGCGCGGGGGTGTTGAGGTACATCACGATCGACGCCACCCGCTGGCCGCCGCGCGCGAGCGCCACGTGCGCGCCCGGGCGGTCGGGATCGAAGTAGTCGTAGTGCGGCCGGTATTGCGCACCCGGGCCGTAGCGCAGCAGCTGCAGCCCTTCTCCGTTCTCCAGCGGCCAGTCGACCAGCCGCGCCAGGCGCTGCTCGATCCGTGCGCACAGTGGGGTCTCGCCCCTGCGGAAGAAGGTGCCCTGGCTGCTGCGCGCTTCGTGCGGTTCGTCGGTGCCGGTATCGGGATTGAACACCGACGAGGGCTTCAGCCGTTCGCGACCCATCGCCACCATCGCGTCGCATTCCTCGTCCGAGAGCACGCTGCCGAACACCACCACGCGCGGATGCAGCATGCTGGCCAGCACCTGTACCTGCCGGTCGCCGGCGTCGATCACCGAGGCGTCGTTCATTCCGACCGGACACGGCACCTTCTCCGGCGCCGGCAGGCCGTGGTCGCGCGCGTGCGCGGCCAGGTGATCGCGCATCGCATCTTCCAGCGCAGCGACCGCATCGTCCTCCTGCCAGCCCTGTCCGACCATGGATGCGACCACGTCGTCGGGTGAGGCGCCCGAACGCACCTGCCCCAGCAGCCAGTCGAGCGCGGCCTGGTCGATCTGCGGCCTGCTGTCCATCCCATGCTCCCTTGCGCGTGTGTGCATCAGGAAGCCGGCGAAACATGACAGCACGATGACAGCTGTCGCACGAGCGCAATCGTCCGCGCGCATGACGATCCGGGGAAAGCCGTCGCATCGCTGCAAGAAAGCTGTCACGCAACGGACCTAGCCTTCACCTTCGATTCACCGGAACGCAGCGGTTGCCGCCCCACGGGCGGAACAGGGCCGCGGTTCCACTGCTGCGTTCGCAGTCCACCCTTCCGGAGACCTACAGATGTCCATGCGCCACAGTTCCAAGGCCCTGCTCATGACGTTCGGCGCGGTGCTCGCCCTCAGCGCCTGCGGCAACGGCGCCGATCGCGTCGCGTCGCCCGGCGAAGGCGCCTTCCCGCCGCCGCCCACCACGCCGCCGCCCCCGCCGCCGCCGACCACGCCGCCGCCGCCCCCGCCCCCGAGCGACGGCCCCGCCGCGGACTGTCCCGAAGGCTTCGCCAACATCGGCACCGTGGCCGACAACAGCCTGCGCGCGTGCCGCCTGCCGGAGCGCATCACCGGCAACTTCGTGATCCCGCAGCGCGACGGCACGATCTACGCGATCAGCGGCCGGGTCGCCGTCGGCGACGATCGCGGTGGCGATGGCAACGCGCCGGTCGCCGGCGCCGAACAGGGCATCCTCACCATCGAGCCGGGCGTGACCCTCTACGGCTCCGCCGGCGCCGACCTGCTGGTCGTCAACCGCGGTTCGCAGATCTATGCCGAAGGCACCGCCAGCGACCCCATCACCCTGACCGCGCGCGCCGACATCGAAGGCGAGACCGGCGCCGATTCCATCGGCCTGTGGGGCGGCCTGGTACTGCTCGGCCGCGCGCCGATCAACGCCTGCCCCGGCGAGACAGTGTCCGGCACCCCCGAGTGCCAGGAACAGATCGAGGGCACCGACGGCTTCTACGGCGGCAATGCCCCGCGCGACAACTCCGGCGTGGTGAAGTACCTGCGCGTGAAGCATTCGGGCTTCGAGGTCACCGCCAACAACGAGCTCAACGGCATCACCCTGGGCGGCGTGGGCGACGGCACCCTGTTCGAGTACGTGCAGGTGCACAACAGCTCCGACGACGGCATCGAGTTCTTCGGTGGCACGGTCAACGGCCGCTACATCGTGGTCACCGGCGCCGACGACGACAGCCTCGACACCGACACCGGCTGGGACGGCTCCCTGCAGTTCGGCATCGTGCTCCAGCGCGCCGGCGGCGGCGACCGCATGAACGAGTGGTCGTCGATCCGTCGCGAGCCCTACTCCAACCCCAAGGTCGCCAACTTCACCTACGTCGGCCGCGCCGGCGGCGGCGCCGCGATCACGCTCAACCAGGGCACGCAGGCCGAGTTCTACAACACCGTGGTGACGCGTCCGGAAGGCGGCACGGATGCCGGCACGCAGTGCCTGAGCATCTCGGATGAGAACACGACCGGCACCTTCGGTTCGGTGTTCTTCACCTGCCCGGTCGCGTTCGCGGACCAGCGCGCGCAGGACGCGTTCGAAGCCGGCACCGGTAACTCCACCGGCACCTCGACCCTGACCGGCGTGTTCGTCAACGGCGCCAACGAGACTGCGGTCGGGGCCTTCCAGGGACTGGTCGGCGTCGACAGCTTCTTCCAGCAGGTGGACTACATCGGCGGCGTACGCAACGCCTCCGACACCTGGTGGCAGGGCTGGACCTGCGGCCTGTCGGCCGACACGCCCTGCTGAGCGGGTCGACGCCTCCCTGCCCACAGGGGGCGGCCGTTGCGGCCGCCCCCTCCTGCATGTCGCCCCGTACCGCCCCCGCAGCCCAAGGCCACACCATGACACGTCATCCGACCCGCAGCGGCCTGTCCGTCGCGATCACCGCCCTGCTCACCTGCCAGAGCGCATGGGCCCAGCAGCCCGAGTCGCCCGGCGGATCCGCCGGCGTTCCGCCGCAGGCCACCATCGTCTACGCCACCGTGGCCCAGGCCGCGCCCGCCTCCGCCGCGCCGCAGGCGACCGGCGACGCCGCGAGCGGCCAGCCGGCGCAGCTCGATGCGGTCGAGGTGCGCGGCGAATACATCCCCGAGCCGATGCTGCAAACTGCGGAGGTCGCCTCGTTCATCACCCGCGAGGACTTCGAGCGCACCGGCGACGACGACGCGGCCGAAGCGCTGCAGCGCGTGTCGGGCGTGAGCATCGTCGGCGACAAGTTCGTCTACGTCCGCGGCCTGGGCGAGCGCTATTCCTCGGCGCTGCTCAACGGCTCGCCCCTGCCCAGCCCCGAGCCGATGCAGCGCGTGGTGCCGCTGGACCTGTTCCCGGCTGAAGTGCTGCAGGGCATGACCGTGCAGAAGACGTACTCGGTCAAGTATCCGGGCGAGTTCGGCGGCGGCGTGGTCGACCTGCAGTCGCTGACGATCCCCGACGAGCCGTTCCTCAAGTTCAGCGTCGGCGGCGGCGGCAACAGCGTCACCACCGGCGAGAAGGGCCTGACCTACTACGGCTCCGAAGACGACTGGTCCGGCTACGACGACGGCACGCGGAAGATGCCGCGCGAGCTGCGCGACGCCATCGGGACCGGCCAGCGGGTCGACCTCGGCAACTTCAGCCGCGAGGACATCCGCCGGATCGGGCGCAGCTTCCAGAACGCCAACCTCAACGTGCTGCAGGAAAAGGACAGCATCGATCCGGACGCCAACGTCGGCTTCAGCGCCGGCTATTCGGCCGAGATGGGCGACGACTCGCGCATGGGCGTGATCGCGGTCGCCGGCTTCGAGAACGAGTGGCGGACCCGCTTCGGCGACCAGGAGCAGGGCTTCTTCGTCGGCGACGTGCTCGAGTACGACTCCGACTACGAATTCCTCTCCACCCAGAACAACGCCCGAGTCAACGCCCTGCTCGGCTTCGGCTACGAGTGGGGCCGCCACCGCATCGGCCTGACGACGCTGTACGTGCACGACACGATCAAGGAAGCGCGTAGCCGCGCCGGCGTCGACAACCTGGCCGGCTTCGAGGCCCGCGACGACTACACCGAGTGGTTCGAGCGCGAGATGCTCAACCACCAGATCAACGGCAGCCACGCCTTCGGCGAGTACGACGACCTGAAGGTGGAGTGGCGCGCGGCGGTGGCCCGCGCCACCCGCGACGTGCCCTACGAGAAGGGCATCCGCTACGAAAACGTCGACGGCTACTGGGCTCACGACGCCTCGCGCGTGCAGAACTACACCCGCTTCAGCGCGGTCGAGGACGAGGTGGCCAGCGGCGGCGTCGACCTGACCTGGCGCCTGCCGGTCGAGCGCGACCTCACGCTCAGCACCGGCGCCTCGTACATGGACAACGACCGCGGCGCGTGGTCGCGCGAGTTCCGGTTCCTCGCCCTCGACGGCCCGCTGCCGTTCTACAACCGCTACCAGCGTCCCGACTACCTGTTCTCCGACTACAACCTGAGCCAGGACCTGCTGCGCCTGCGCGAGACCACCGGCAGCTTCGGCGCGGCGGCCTACGACGCCACCCTCAAGGTGCTCGGCGCCTACGCGCAGCTGGACGGCGAGATCACCCCGAACCTGCGCGCGACGCTGGGCGTGCGCTACGAGGATGCGACCCAGGCGGTGCACCCGTACGACATCTTCACCGGCGTGCGCCAGCCGGGCCCCGAGCCGCTGCGCAACGATTACTTCCTGCCGGCGCTCACTCTGACCTGGAACATCGCCGAGAACCGGCAGCTGCGCTTCGGCGCCTCGCAGACGATCGCCCGGCCGCAGTTCCGCGAGATGGCGCCGCAGCAGTACACCGACCCGGACAGCGACCGCCTGTTCACCGGCAACCCGTACCTGGTCGACAGCGAGCTGACCAACTTCGACGCCCGCTACGAGTGGTTCTTCGGCTCGGGCGAGTACTTCACGGCCGGCCTGTTCTACAAGATGATCGACAAGCCGATCGAATCGAACGTCAACTTCGCCGGCGGCACGACCTTCCAGAGCTTCCTCAACGCGCCCGAGGCCACCGTCTACGGCGCGGAACTGGAATTCAAGAAGTACTTCGACGCGGACTTCCAGGCCGACTGGTGGACGGGCAACCGCCTGTACCTGGCCACCAACTACACCTGGACGGATTCGGAAGTGAACGCCGACGAGGACGACACGGTGCAGCCCTACGGCTTCGCCACCCCGGTGGCGGCACGCCTGTTCGTACGCGACGGCAGCGTGCTGCAGGGGCAGTCCGAGCACATCGCCAACCTGCAGTTCGGGATCGAGAACGAAGGCAGCGGCCTGCAGGCCACGCTGATCGCGAACTACGTCAGCGAGCGCGTGTCCGCGCGCGGCCGCCCCGGCCAGCCGGACTACGTGGAAGAGCCGGGCCTGACCATGGACTTCGTGCTGCGCAAGACCATGCGCTTCGGCGAACAGCCGCTGACCATCGGCTTCGCCGCCCGCAACCTGCTGGACACGGAGTTCCACGAGTACCAGGAGCGCGCGGGCCAGAAGGTCAACATCCTGCGCTACGACCCGGGCGTGTCGTACTCGGTGAGCCTGTCGACCGAGTTCTGACGGTTGATGGCGTAGCCCCGCTCAATGGAGCGGGGCTGCAGGCGTGTCGTGAAAGACCCAAAGAGTCGAATCGACCGCTTTGCACGGCCTGCAATCAGCTGGAGCGGACGACGCAGCGCCCTGGCCGTTTGATTGACGGCCGCGGCTTCGGACGGGCCGCGGTGCCCCGGGCCGGGATGGCG
>NZ_JARXRO010000007.1:0-96023 GCF_029887935.1 Luteimonas kalidii
CACGCCATCCATGGCGTGCTTGCCGCGGTCCCTGCCGGCCGCGCTCGGCTTCCGGTGACCGGTGGGCTTTGGATTCTTCAGCAGTTGCAACCTGTTGCCAAAGCTGCGTTCCGACACGTTTCCGGGACGGTCCAAATCCGCCGCGATTTCCTTCCCTGAAATCCAGCGCCTGCAGTCGCCGACGCCGTAGCCGACACACCCGACTGACGAAGCGACGCGGACGAAGCTCAACGAGCCGCGCCCTCTCGCCCGGTGGTCGCGGCCAGCGCGCCATGGATGGCGCGCGCCCGAGTCGGGGAAGGAGCCCCGACCGAGGGAAGAGCGACCACCGGGCGGGAGGGTGCGGCGTCCCACTCGAAGGCGCCCTGCAGCGCCATCAGCCACCCCATCTGCAACACATCGTGCGATCCGGATCCGCGCCCCGTCACGCCGCCCGGGTTAGCATCTTCCCATGTCCGCGTTGCCCGAAATCGCGAGCGACGACGAATCGGCCGCCGTGCTGCGCGACTGGCTCGCCCTCCACCGGCGCGTGTTCGTGCTGACCGGCGCCGGCTGCAGCACCGCCTCGGGCATTCCCGACTACCGCGACCGCAACGGCGAGTGGAAGCGCACGCCGCCGATCACGCTGCAGGCACTGACCGGGAGCGATGCCGCCTACCGGCGTTACTGGGCGCGCAGCAGCATCGGCTGGCCCCGTTTCCTCGCCGCACGGCCCAACGCGGCCCACCGGGCACTGGCCGAACTCGAAGCACGCGGCACGATGCACCGACTGCTGACCCAGAATGTCGACGGCCTGCACCAGCGTGCGGGCAATCGCGAGGTCATCGACCTGCACGGACGCCTGGACGGCGTCGTCTGCCTGGGCTGCGGCGCCCGCAGCGGGCGCGAGGCCATCCAGGCCGACATCGAAGCGGCCAACGCCGACTGGATCGCCGGCCCCGCGGGCACCGCCCCCGACGGCGACGCCGACCTCGACGACGACGCGGTCACGGGCTTCCGCCCGCCCTGGTGCGAACAGTGCGGCGGACAGCTCAAGCCCGATGTCGTGTTCTTCGGCGAGAACGTTCCGCGACAGCGCGTGGCCGACGCCCAGCAGGCGCTGCAGGCCTCGGACGCCCTGCTGGTGGTCGGATCCTCGCTGATGGTCTGGTCGGGCCTGCGCTTCGTGCGCATGGCCGCCACGGCCGGCCTGCCGATCGCGATCCTCAACCGCGGGCGCACCCGCGCCGACGAGCTGGCCACCCTGCGCCTCGACGCCGAGATCGCCACCACCCTGCACGGGGCCCTGCAATGATCCGGCGCCTGCGCCGCAGCCTGCTCGCCGCCGTGCTGTGCGCCTGCGTTGCCCCAGCCGCCGCCCAGCAGTGCGTGGCCGGGTTTCCCGAGATCTACGGTGACCTGTTCGCCGATGCCCAGCGCGCGCTGCCGGACGCGAAGGCGATGGTGGACGCCATTCCCGCCGCTGCCCCCGCGGCGATCGCCGCCGAGTACGCGCAGCGCCGCGACGAGCCCGGCTTCGACCTGCCGTACTTCATCGCGCAGCGTTTCGAACTGCCGGCGCAGGCCGCGGGCGGCTACCGCACCGATCCGCGCCACGACGCCTCCACCCACATCGACCGGCTCTGGCGCGAACTCGAGCGTCCTCCCACGGACGGCGATGCGCGCAGTTCGCTGCTGCAGCTGCCGCATCCGTACATCGTGCCGGGCGGGCGCTATGGCGAGATCTACTACTGGGATTCGTACTTCACGATGCTGGGCCTGGTCGAGAGCGACCGCCTGGACCTGGTGCGCGGCATGGTGGCGAACTTCGCCGACATGATCGACCGCTACGGGCACGTACCCAACGGCAACCGCACCTACTACCTCAGCCGCTCGCAGCCGCCCTTCTTCGCCGCGATGGTGCAGCTGCTGGCCGCGCACGACGGGCGCGACGTGCTGACGGACTACCTGCCGCAACTGGCGCGCGAATACGCGTTCTGGATGGACGGTGCCGACGCGCTGGCGCCCGGCAGCGCGTACCGGCGCGTGGTGCGTCTGGCCGACGGCACCGTGCTCAACCGCTACTGGGACGATTGCGACACCCCGCGCGACGAAAGCCACGTGATGGACGTGGACACTGCCGCCAGATCCACGCGGCCACCAGCCGAGGTCTACCGCAACCTGCGCGCCGGCGCCGAGAGCGGCTGGGATTTCAGTTCGCGCTGGCTGGCCGACGGGCGCAGCCTGCATACGATCCGCACCATCGAGATCGTGCCGCCCGACCTCAACAGCCTGCTGCACAGGCTGGAGTCGACGCTGGCCGAGGCCTACGCGCTCGCCGGCGATCCGGCGCGCGCAGCCGACCTGCGCACCCGCACCGACGCGCGCGCGGAGGCGATCCGGCGCCTGCTGTGGGACGAGGCTGCGGGCGCGTTCGTCGACCTGCTGTGGCGCGAAGGGCGGCCCAGCGGCCAGTTGACCCTGGCCACGGTCTACCCGCTGTACTTCGGCATCGCCGACCCGCCGCAGGCCGCGCGCGTCGCGGCCACCGTGCGGGCGCAACTGCTGCAGCGCCACGGCCTGGCCACCAGCACGGTGCGCAGCGGCGAGCAGTGGGACATGCCCAATGGCTGGGCACCGCTGCAGTGGCTGGCGATCGGTGGTTTCGAGGGCTACGGCGAGCAGGCGCTGGCCAACGACATCGCGCATCGCTGGATCCGCCGCAACCTCGAGGTGTTCCGCGCCGAGCGCAAGCTGGTGGAGAAATACGATGTCACCGGCGACGCCGCCGCGGGTGGCGGTGAGTATCCGCTGCAGGACGGCTTCGGCTGGACCAACGGCGTGCTGCGCGCGCTGATGGCGCGCTATCCCGACGTCGCCGGCGCCCGCTGACGCCGCGCCGTCCTCAGCGCGGCGCCACGTATCCGGCCGGCACGCCGCGCGGCGACAGCACCAGTTGCCAGAGCTGGATCAGCCGCACCCGGAAGCAGGCCATCGACGCCGCCAGGTAGTAGCGCCACATCCGCCGGAAGCGCTCGTCGTAGCGTGCGCCCAGTCGCGGCCAGGCGCCCTCGATGTTGCCGCGCCAGGCCTGCAGGGTGCGGTCGTAGTCGGCGCCGAAGCTGTGCCAGTCCTCGATCACGAAGCGGCCCTCCAGCGCGGTGGCCAGCTGCGCCGCGGACGGCAGCATCGAGTTGGGGAACACGTACTTCGCGATCCACGGGTCGGTGTGCGTGCGACTGCGGTTGCCGCCGATCGTATGCAGCAGGAACAGCCCGTCGGGCGCGAGCCAGCGGCGCGCCAGGTCGAAGTAGCCGGCGTAGTTGCGTACGCCCACGTGTTCGAACATCCCGATCGAGACGATCCGGTCGAAGCCGCCGTCGAATTCGCGATAGTCCTGTACCCGGATCTCGACCGGCCAGCCGGCGCACAGCGTTCGCGCGTAGGCCGCCTGCTCGCACGAGATGGTCAGGCCCACCCCGGACACGCCGTAGCGCTCGGCCGCGAACCGGAGCATCTCGCCCCAGCCGCAGCCGATGTCGAGCAGGGTCATGCCGGGCCGCAGCCCGAGCTTGCGGCAGCACAGGTCGAGCTTGGCCTCCTGCGCGGCGTCCAGGTCGGCCGCCTCGCGCCAGTAGCCGCAGCTGTAGACCAGGCGCCGCCCGAGCATCGACGCATACAGGTCGTTGCCCAGGTCGTAGTGGCGTTCGCCGACCGCGCGACCGCGGCGGCCGCGCTGCAGGTTGAGCAGGCGCGCGAGCAGCGCGATGCGCATGTCGGCCAGTCCCAGGACCCGCCGCTCGAGACCCGCGCCCAGCAGGCGCTGCAGGCAACCGTCGAGCGAATCCGCGTCCCAGCCGCCGTCCATGTACGACTCGCCGAGTGCCAGCGATCCACCCGCCAGCAGCCGCGCCGGCACCTGCGGATCGAGCACGCGCAGGTCCCACGGCCGCTCACCGTCCAGGCGTACGTCCGCCTCGGCCAGCAGGGATTGCAGACGGTTCCGGAACCGGTCCTCGCGCATGCTCCCGCCTTCGGGGCGGGACGTGGCCCGGCCCCAGCGGGAACGAGTCTACTGCGACGCGGACGGGTCGGAAAACAGCGGCCGGTACTGCTCGACGATGTGCGGCAGCAGCACGCCCGCAGGCACCTCGACGGTCTGCACGCCGTCCGAGTAGGGGCCCACCTGGTAAGGCGGGAAGACGAACCGCAGCGCGACCACACGACCGTCGGCGCCGATCACCGGCTCGAACTCGGCGAAGCTGTCGGCCTCGGGGGTGGCGCCCTCGTCGATCATGCGTCCGGCCGACCGCACCACGCGTTCGCGCTCGGCTGGCTCGAGGTCGTCGGCATCCACCCGCTGCGAGAGGGCGGCATGCAGCTGTTCGCGCACGTAGCGTGCGATCGTGCGCCAGGCCTCGGGATCGCGCACCAGCGCGTCGGCGGTCAGCAGGCGGTCGTGCTGCGGCAGCCACACGAAGCGCGCGATCAGCGGCGCACCGTGGGCGCCGCCGGTGAAGCTGCTGCCGTCGGCGGCCACGGCGAAGATCTCCGGCGTGTCGGCGATCACCTTGTACTCCAGGGCGAGGTCGTACATCGTGGTGCCCGACCCGCCATCGGCGTCGAGCCCGGCGACGGCCTGCATCAGGTCCTCGCGCGCGGCATCGGAATAGGCCTTCAGTTCGGTGGCGAGCCCCGGATAGCGATTGACCTCGGGCGGATAGGTGATGCCGACGATGTAGCGCGGATCGGATTCCACGACGTCGTTCAGCTCGACCGGCTCACGCGGCGGCGCGGGGTCCGGCGATTCGACCGCGGCCTGCGGCGCCCGGGTGTCCGGCGCGCGCGGCGCCTCGTCGCGGCAGGCGGCCAGTGCCAGCAACAGCAGCGGCAGGACAATCGGGCGAGACAACCGGTTCATTCCTCACGTCCCCTGTGAACGATGTCATGTGGAAGGCGCGCAAGCATACGCGCGGTCTAACGCTTTTGTAACAAGCCATCGGTGCACGCAGAGTCAAGGCCGCACATCGCGGCCGGGGGGCACCGGTCGACGCCGCCGACCTCCGGATGCTCCGCGGCGGCGCAGCGGCTGGCTGGCTCGAATGCCGTCGTGCAGGGAGACCGCCACGGACCCGGCAGCGGCCGTCCGACCGGGCGCCGTGCCGTCCGATCGCCGCATCGGTGTGCTGCAAGGCGGTGGCAGCAGGCAGGGACGACACCTGCGCGGCGCACAAAGAAGAAGCCCCGGGTGTCGCCACCCGGGGCTTCCTGGCATCGCGAATCGCGGCGTCGCTTAGAGCGGCTGCACTTCGTCGGCCTGCAGGCCCTTCTGGCCCTGCACGACCTTGAACGAGACCTTCTGGCCTTCCTGCAGCGACTTGAAGCCGGTGCCCTGGATCGAGCGGAAGTGGACGAACAGGTCCTGGCCGCTTTCCGGGGTGATGAAACCGAAGCCCTTGGCGTCGTTGAACCACTTGACGGTGCCGGTCTGGCGATCTCCAGTCATGGAGCTACTCCTTGAAACTAGACAGTGGATGGATACCAGGCTCCCTCTGGGATGCCTGGACTGTATCGAGCAAGGGGTAACGCGAACGATGGAGCGGATCGCCTGGAGCGGCCGCCGGGGGGGACGGCTGGAGACTCTTGTGATCTACCGCATCGGAGCCACGATGTACCGTGATCCCGGCCTTGAACAGTGGGCGAACGATATCGCACTTTCCGGGCGATGTGTAAATACCCTCGGGTACGCCCTACCACGCCTCCCGGCCGGGGACCAGGGCCGCCAGCTCGGGGTCGGTCAGGTTGCGCCACTGGCCGGGTTTGAGGTGTCCCAGCTGGACCGGGCCGATCCGCACCCGCCTCAGCTGTTTCACCCGCAGCCCGAAGTGCGCGGCCATCAGCCGGATCTGCCGGTTCAGTCCCTGCACCAGCACGATCCGGAATCCGAAGCGCCCGACCTTGCCGGTCCGGCACGGCAGGGTGACCTGGCCGTGCACCGGCACCCCGCGGCTCATGCCGCGCAGGAATTCGGGCGTCACCGGGTGGTTCACCGCCACCAGGTACTCCTTCTCCAGCGTGTTCTCGGCGCGCAGGATCGCGTTGACGATCTCGCCGTTGCTGGTGAGCAGGATCAGGCCTTCCGAATCCTTGTCCAGGCGCCCGATCGGGAAGATCCGCTGCTCGTGGCCGACGAAATCGACGATGTTGCCCTTGACCGAGGACTCGGTGGTGCAGGTCACGCCCACCGGCTTGTTGAGCGCGATGTACACGTGCCGGCGCCTGCCCTTCGCCGCACTGCGCGGCTTGAGCGGCTGGCCGTCGAGCAGCACCGCGTCGCCCTCGCCGACCTCGGCACCGATGCGCGCGCGGACCCCGTTGACGCTGACCCGGCCCTCGCCGATCAGGCGGTCCGCCTCGCGTCGGGAACAGTGGCCGGTGTCGCTGATGTAGCGGTTGAGACGCATCACGGGGCGGTCGGTCGGCGTGGGGCGCGCAGTCTGGCAGATCACGCGTGCGACGCGCAGCACGACGGCGGCGCGGCGCGCCCCGGGACCTCAGCCGGTCGCGAGCAGATCGGCGAACTCGGGATGGCGCCCGCTCCATTCGGCGGCGTAGCTGCAGCGCGGTTCCACCCGGAGTCCCGCGGCACGTGCGTGCTCGAAGGCTGCACGGACCAGTTGCCCGGCCACGCCGCGCCCGCGCAGTTCGGCCGGAACGCCGGTATGCACGATGACCAGGCGTCCGTCCGCCAGCTGGTAGTCCAGCACCGCCCGCCCTTCCGGAAAGACGGCCTCGAAGCCCTCGCCGTCACGGTGGCGGATGTCGATCGGGTCCATGGGGGGTTCCTGTGTCCGCTGGGGGGCCTGCATTGTGGGTCGGGCGGCGGTGGCCGTCACCTCGGCGCGCATCGCGCCTGCGGGTGACGCACCGGGGCGACAGATCGTTGACGGCGATCACGCTTCCGGCTGGCACGGAACCTGCTTCCCCATGGAACACACGCGCCAGACCGGGGGATCCATGATCGACCACGCAACCCAGCAGCAGGCCATCGTGCGCCTGTTCGACCTCGTCCGGAACGGCGATGTCGACAATCTCGAATTCTCGCAGCTCGACTCGCTGATCTACGGTGCGCTCGAGCAGACCTACCAGGTCACCGACGCCGGGAACGACCAGCACATGGTCCGCACCACCGCGCTGTAGTCCGGGCACGCGGCCCGGCCGCGTACCGCCCCGCCCTGCTCAGCCGAACGACGGGCTGAGCAGCCGCGACGCGAAGGTGGACGCCACCCTCGGCTCCATCAGCACCGTGAACAGCACGCCGTAGGCCGCGCCCCACAGGTGGGCGCTGTGGTTGACGTTGTCGCCGCCGCGCCGGTCCATCCAGATCGAATAGCCGATGTACAGCGCGGCGTACACGATTGCCGGCACCGGCAGGAAGAACACGAAGATTAGGTTCCACGGCGCGAACAGGATGAAGCTGAAGAGCACCGCCGACACCGCGCCCGATGCGCCCAGGCTGCGGTAGCCCGCGTCCTTCTGGTGCCGGAAGTAGGTCGGCATGATCGCCATCACGATCGCCGACAGGTAGAACGCGGCGAAGCCCAGGTGGCCGATGCGGTCGACGAACACCGGCTCGATCGAACGCCCGAAGAAGAACAGCGTGATCATGTTGAACAGCAGGTGCTGGGCGTCGGCATGGATGAAGCCGTGCGTCACCAGCCGGTCGTACTGGCGGTGGCGGTCGATCGCCGGCGGCCAAAGGATCAGGCGGTCCAGCAGGCGGCGGTCGTTGAACGCGCGCCAGGACACGAACACGGTGACGGCGATCAGGACGAAGGTGACGATGGATTGCATGCGGGCTGCCGGCTGGCCTCAGGTCGCGACGCGGTAATTGTCCTGCATCGGGTAGCGCCGCGCATACAGCGCGAACGCCAGCGCGGCCATGAACGCGAACGCGGCGAAGAAGAACATCAGGAACGCCGGCTCGCTCAGGCCGGTCTGCACGATCATCGCCTTGAAGCCGTCGTTGCGCACGCCGGCGTTGGTCAGCAGCACCCACAGGCTGCCGAAGGTGCTGGTGAGGTACCAGAACGCCATGATCACGCCCTTCATCGCGTGCGGCGCCTGGCTGTAGGCGAACTCCAGGGCGGTCGCCGACACCAGCACCTCGCCGAAGGTCAGCAGCAGGTACGGGAGCGACTGCCACGCCAGCGACACCTCGGCGCCGCCGTCGATCCACAGCTGCAGCACGCCGGCGACCACCCAAGATGCGCCGGAGATCGCGATGCCCCAGCCCATCCGCCGCAGCGCGGTGACCACGAAGCCCAGCCGACGCAGCAGCGGGTACAGCACGAGGTTGTTGAACGGGATCAGCAGCATCACCAGCAGCGGGTTGAGCGCCTGCATCTGCGCCGGCTCCTTGACCAGCCAGCTGGGCCACCACCACTGCTCGTGCGGCACCACCATCGCGTTGCCCTGGATGATCCAGGTCGAGGCCTTCTGGTCGAACAGCGACCAGAACGGCGTCACCAGCGCGAACACGATCAGGATCCGCAGCACCGCGCGCACGCCGTCCACCGCCGCGTCCGGGTGCCGGCCGCGGGCGCGTTCGAGCTGCAGCGACGCGCCCCAGCCGCCGAACGCGATCAGCACCCCCAGCGCCAGGCAGGCGGTGATGACGAACCCGAACGAGTCGGGCCACCACGCCAGGCCCACGCCCACTGCCTTGAGCGCCCACAGCACGAGCATCAGCGCCGCCACCGCGATCCCGCCCCACGCCACCAGCGTGCCGGCGTTGCCCTGCCCCGCGCGACGCTCGCGCAGCGCCGTGCGGATCACGCTGAGGAAGGAATCCGGGTCGTTGCCCGAAGGCGGAACGTTGACGTACTGCTTGCGCCCCATCCAGAAGATCACCGTGGCGATGAACATCAGCACGCCCGGCACCCCGAACGCGACCGCCGGACCGAAGTTGCGCAGCAGCAGCGGCGCGAACAGCGAGGCGAAGAACGAACCGAAGTTGATGATCCAGTAGAACGCGTCGAAGACCAGCTTGGCCTTGTCCTTGTTCGACTGGTCGAACTGGTCGCCGCAGAAGCTCACCACCAGCGGCTTGATGCCGCCCGAGCCCAGCGCGATCAGGAACAGGCCGGTGTAGAACCCGGTGCGGTGGCCCTCGAACAGCGCCAAGCACGCGTGGCCCGCACAGTAGATCAGCGAGAACCACAGCACGGTGTTGTACTTGCCGAAGAACCGGTCCGACAGCCAGCCGCCGAGCAGCGGGAAGAAGTACACCCCGATCACGAAGGTGTGGAACACGTCCTTCGCCATCGCCTCGCGTTCGCTGCCCTCGGGCAGGTAGCCCAGCAGCACCGAGCTGATCAGGAACGGCACCAGGATGTTGCGCATCCCGTAGAAGCTGAAGCGCTCGCAGGCCTCGTTGCCGATGATGTACCTGATCTGGCGCGGCATCGGCCCCTGCGGGGCGGGCGTCACGGGTGAGCTCATGCGGAAGGACCGGTCGGCGCGAAGCGCGCAGGCTACCCGATCCCGGCGCGGCGCGCGCCCGGACCATCGCCACATGCGCCCCGGCCGCGGGCTGGCATCATGCCCGCTCACCGAATGCCCCGGACTGCCGATGAAGCCGCTGCTGCTCGCCACCGCCCTCGTCCTGCTGGCCGCGCCGCCCGCCACACCGGCGCAGGCGCCGCTGACCACCGCCGCCGAACGCGGCGGCTTCGCCACGACCGGCCGCTACGACGAGACCATCGCCCTGTGCGCCGCCTTCGCCCGGGACTATCCCGACGCGGTGCGCTGCATCGACTTCGGCACCACGCCCGAGGGCCGGCCGATGAAGGCGCTGATGGTCTCGCGCAGCGGTGCGCTGACGCCAGGCGACGCGCACGCGGCCGGCCTGCCGGTGGTGCTGATGCAGGGCGGCATCCACGCCGGCGAGATCGACGGCAAGGATGCCGGCTTCCTCGCGCTGCGCCAGGTGCTCGAAGGCGAGGCCGCCGCCGGCGTGCTGGAGCGTCTGGTGTGGGTGTTCGTGCCGGTGTTCAACGTCGACGGCCACGAGCGTTTCGGCGCCTGGAACCGCCCCAACCAGCGCGGCCCGGAGCAGATGGGCTGGCGCACCACGGCGCAGAACTACAACCTCAACCGCGACTACGCCAAGGCCGATTCGCCCGAGATGCGCGCGATGCTGCGCCTGGTCGACGACTGGGACCCGATCGCCACCATCGACCTGCACGCCACCAACGGCGCCCAGTTCGAGCACGACATCTCGATCCAGGTCGAACCGCTGCACGGTGGCGACGAGGCGCTGCGCCAGGCAGGGCGGTCGCTGCGCACGCGCACCATTGCCGACCTCGCCGCGCAGGGCTCGCTGCCGCTGCCGTTCTATCCCTCGTTCGAGGACTACCAGGACCCGGCCTCTGGGTTCGAGGACGGCGTGTCGCCACCGCGCTTTTCCACCGGCTACTTCCTGCTGCGCAACCGGCTGGCGATGCTGGTCGAGACCCACTCCTGGAAGCCGTATCCGGTGCGGGTGCGGATCACCCGCAACACGATCGTCTCGGTGCTGGAGCAGATCGCCCGCGAGGGTCGCGACTGGATGGCGCTGGCGCGCGCCGCCGATGCGCGCGACCTGGCAGGCACGCCGGTGCCGCTGGACTACCGCGCCACCGAACGCGCGCGCACGATCGACTTCCGCGGCTATGCCTACACGCGCACGCCCTCGGAGATCTCCGGCGCCCTGATGACCCGCTACGACGAATCGACGCCGCAGGTGTGGAAGGTGCCGCTGCGCGACGAGATCGTGCCGCGCACGGTGGTCGAGGCCCCGCGCGGCGGCTACCTGGTGCCGGTCGCGTTCGCGGCGCGCGTGGGCGAGACGCTGCGCGCGCACGGGATCACCCACAGCGTGCTGGCCGGCCCCTGGCGCCACGACGAGACCGAGACCTTCCGCGCCACCGCCACCACGCTCGCCACCGGTACGGTGGAAGGCCACCAGCGGCTGGCCGTGGAAGGCGCCTGGGCGCGCGAGCGACGCGAGGTGCCGGCCGGATCGCTGTTCGTGCCGATCGCGCAGCCGAAGGCGCGGCTGGTGATGGCCCTGCTCGAACCGCAGGCGCCGGACTCGCTGCTGCAGTGGGGCGTGTTCAACAATGCCTTCGAGCGCAAGGAATACATGGAGGCGTACGTGGCGGAAGCCGTGGCGCGCGAGATGCTGGCTGCGGATCCGGCGCTGCGCAGCGCGTTCGAGCGCCGCCTGCGCGAGGACGAGGCGTTCGCCGCCAGCCCCACCGCGCGGCTGGAGTTCTTCCATCGCCGCCACCCGTCGTGGGACGAGCGGCTCGACCTGTATCCGGTCCTGCGTACCGCGCACCGGCCCGAGTGACCCCGCCGCGTCGGCATCGCGCGGCCGGTTTGCGCCGCTGCCGCGCATGGCCGACAGTGGCGTCCCGGCCCCCCGCGGAGACCCGCCATGCGTCAGCCCGCATTCCGCCCCGTGCTGTCCTGCGTGCTCGCCCTGCCCCTGCTGCTCGCCGCCGGCTGCCGTCCGGCGCCGACGCCCGACGTCCCGGCTCCGGCACCCGACGCCGTCCCGCCCTCGGCCGATGCCGCGGCGCCGCCTGCACCGCCCGACACCGCCTCGGCCCGCTTCCGCTGCGGCGACATGCTGGTCTCTGCCCGCTTCGACAACACCGCCGGGCAGGTGACCCTGTCCACCGGCCTGCGCCAGGTGCAGCTGCCGCAGGCGATGGCGGCCTCCGGCGCCCGCTACGCGGATGCCGCCGGCAACGAATTCTGGAACAAGGGCGACCAGGCGAGCCTGACGCTGGACGGCGCGACTTCCGGCTGCCGCGTCACCGACGACGTATCGCCCTGGGACGAGGCCCGCGACCGCGGCGTCCGGTTCCGCGGCCTGGGTACCGAGCCGTTCTGGTCGCTGGAAGTCGGCGAAGGCGAGCCGCCGGAGATCGCGCTGGCGCTGGACATGGGCGAACGCGAACTGGTGGTGGCCGGCGCCGGCCCGCTCGCATCGGGCGAGGGCTTCGCCGGCCACGCGGACGACGGCAGCCCGGTCACGCTCCGCATCACCCGCGGCGACTGCAGCGACGGGATGAGCGACCAGGTCTATCCGGCGGCGGTCGAGCTGGGCGTCGGCGACCAGGTCTACCGCGGCTGCGGCGCGTTCCTGCAGGAGTAGCGACGACGGGCGCGATGGGCCGCGCGGTGGCGATGGGCCGCGCAGGGGCGATGGGCCGTGCGGGGCGTTCGCATCGACCGGCCGGCCCGCCCCCGCCCCGTGCCCGGACGGCCGGGCGTCCTGCCCCTGTGCGCCCGGCGCGCGCCGCAGTAAGCTTGCGCCGCCAACCACCGGGAGACCGCCATGGCCAAGAACCTGGACAAGCGCAAGGAAGACAAGAAAAAGCCGGAAAAGTCGCTGAAGGAAAAGCGCGCGGCGAAGAAGGACAAGAAGGCCGGCAAATAGCCGGCCTTTTTTTGCCTGCTCCCACATGGGACAGGCACTGGACCGGCGCGCGTCACGGCATCAGGAATGGCCACCTCGAGCATGGGGCCGCCTGCGTGAGTGCCGGGTGCCAGCGTCGTCAGGAGCTGCACGACAGCATCGAACACCCCGCCCGCGTGCGCGCCCACTCCGGACGCTTCGCGGCAAAGGCCTCGCGACCCGGCTGGTCTTCGTAGGGCCGGCGCATGACGTCCAGCAGTTCCGCGACGCCCGCCACGTCGCCGGCTTCGGCGCGGTCGATCGCCTGCTGGGCGAGGTAGTTGCGCAGCACGTACTGCGGGTTGGCCGCCGACATCCGCGCGCGGCGGGCAGCGGCGTCGAGCGGGTCACGCGCCAGCCGCTGCGCGTAGGCCTGCAGCCACGCATCCAGCCCGGGCGCATGCGCCTCGCGCAGCGACGGATCGTAGAACGCGTGTGCCAGCACGTCGGCCGAGGGATGCGCCGGATCGAGCCTAGCCAGCGCGCGGAAGCCCAGGGTCATGTCGACCTGCGCGGCCTGCATCAGCGCCTGCATACGCTGCATCAGGGCGACGTCGTCGTCGTCGCAGGCGGCCAGGCCAAGCTTGCGCGCGATCGTGTCGCGCTCGGCCTGCACGTAGACGTCGGCATAGCGGTCGAGCCCCGCCTGCAGCGGCGCGGCATCGTCGAACAGCGGCGACAGGGCCTGCGCCAGCCGCGACAGGTTCCAGTGCGCGACGCGCGGCTGCCAGCCGAAGCGGTAGCGCCGGCCCTGGGCATCGGTGGTGTTCGGCGTCCAGTCCGGATCGTAGTCGTCGATCCAGCCGTAGGGCCCGTAGTCGATGGTCAGGCCCAGGATCGACATGTTGTCGGTGTTGAGCACGCCGTGCACGAAGCCCACCCGCATCCATCCGGCCACCAGCCGCGCGGTGCGCTCGCAGACCTCGGCGAACCAGGCGGCGTAGCGCGCCTGCGTGAAAGCGCCACGGCGCTGCAGCGTCGCGAGCGGTTCATCGGCATCGGACTCCAGCAGGTGCGGGAAGTCGCGCCGGATGCAGACGTCCGCCAGCTGCCGCAAGAGCGCCGTGTCGCCGCGCGCGGACGGCAGCTCGAAATGGCCGAAACGCAGGAACGAGGGCGCGACCCGGCACACGACCGCGCCCGGCTCCGCCTGCGGATGGCCGTCGTAGAACATGTCGCGCACCACGGTTTCGCCCGTAGCCACCAGCGACAGCGCGCGCGTGGTCGGGATGCCGAGGTGGTGCATCGCCTCGCTGCACAGGAACTCGCGCACCGACGAGCGCAGCACCGCGCGGCCGTCGGCGCTGCGCGAGTACGGGGTCAGTCCCGCACCCTTGAGCTGCAGTTCGCGTCGCTCCCCATCGGGCAGCACCGCCTCGCCCAGCGTGATCGCGCGGCCGTCTCCGAGCTGCCCGGCCCAGTGGCCGAACTGGTGGCCGCCGTAGTTGGTGGCGAACGGATCCATGCCCGGCACCAGCGCATTGCCGGCGAAGACCTCGGCGAACGCGGGCGCGCGCACCTCGGCCTCCGACCAGCCAAGCTCGGCCGCCACTTCGCGCGAGTGTGCGAGCAGGACCGGCGCGGCGACCGGCGTCGGCCGTACCCGCGACCAGGCCGCCTCCACCTGGCGCAGGCGCGGGCCCTGCTCGGGATCGCCCGGCAGTTCGCGCAGCAGCACGTTGTCGAAGCGCGGCGCGTGCATGTTCAGCGGCCCGCCGCAGACCGGGCCTCGCCGGCAGCGTGGCCGACGGGGTCGGCCGAGCGGCGGATGCCGGGCAGCGGCGGCGAATGGAGCATGGCGTGGCCGAAGATCGGGAATTCCATCGTAATGCGTAGTCCGTCACCGGCACGCGACGGCGCCCTGATGGCGCGGCGCGTACACTGTGTCCCCCTTTTTTTCACGAGACCGGCGCAGCCCGGATCCCCATGAGCGCCGAAGCCATTCCCACGCCGTTCGCCGATTTCGGCCTGTCCGAGCCGCTGCTGCGGGCGCTGACCGACGTCGGCTACGAGTCGCCCTCCCCGATCCAGGCCGCGACCATTCCGCCGCTGATGGCGGGCCGCGACGTGCTCGGCCAGGCCCAGACCGGCACCGGCAAGACCGCCGCCTTCGCCTTGCCGGCGCTGGCGCGGCTCGACGCCGCCGCCCGCAAGCCGCAGGTGCTGGTGCTCGCGCCCACGCGCGAGCTCGCCATCCAGGTGGCCGAGGCGTTCCAGAAGTACGCCACCCACCTGCCCGGTTTCCACGTGCTGCCGGTGTACGGCGGCCAGGGATACGGCCCGCAGCTGGCCGCGCTCAAGCGCGGCGTGCACGTGGTGGTCGGTACCCCCGGGCGCGTGATCGACCACCTCGACCGCGGCACGCTGGACCTGTCGGAACTGCGCACGCTGGTGCTCGACGAGGCCGACGAGATGCTGCGCATGGGCTTCATCGACGACGTCGAGGCGGTGCTGAAGAAGACCCCCGCCACCCGCCAGGTGGCGCTGTTCTCGGCGACCATGCCGTCGCAGATCAAGCGCATCGCCCAGACCTACCTCAAGGATCCGGTCGAGATCGCGATCAAGTCGCAGACCACCACCGCGGCCAACATCCGCCAGCGGGTGTGGATGGTCAGCGGCACCAACAAGCTCGACGCGCTCACCCGGATCCTGGAGGCCGAGCCGTTCGACGCGATGATCGTGTTCGCGCGCACCAAGCTGGGCACCGCGGAACTGGCAGAGAAGCTGGCGGCGCGCGGATTCGCCGCGGCCGCGATCAACGGCGACCTCGACCAGAAGCAGCGCGAGAAGACCATCCAGTCGCTCAAGGACGGCCGCATCGACATCCTGGTGGCGACCGACGTCGCCGCGCGCGGGCTGGACGTGGACCGCATCAGCCACGTGCTGAACTACGACATTCCCTACGACACCGAAAGCTACGTGCACCGCATCGGCCGCACCGGCCGCGCCGGACGCAGCGGCGAGGCGATCCTGTTCGCCGCGCCGCGCGAACGCGGCATGCTCGGCGCGATCGAACGCGCCACCCGGCAGAAGATCGAGGCCATGCAGCTGCCCAGCGTGGAGACGGTGAACGAGCGCCGGGTGTCGAAGTTCATGGAGCGCATCACCGGCGCACTCGAGAGCCCGGACCTGGCCCTGTTCCGCGACCTGGTGGAACGCTACGAGCGCGAACACGACGTGCCTGCGGCCGAGATCGCGGCGGCGCTGGCCAGGATCCTGCAGGGCGATACGCCGCTGCTGCTGGCCGCGTCGGTCGAGCGCACGCGCAAGGATCGGGACGAGGGGCGCGGCCCGCGCGAACGCATGGAGCGTCGCGAGCGCGATGCCCCGGCCGCGGCCTCATCGGCACCCGCCTCGGCACCCGTATCGGCGCCGGCATCCGCTCCCGCGCAGCGGCCCGCGCGGCGCGAGCGACCCGCCAACGCCGGTGAGACGCTGTTCGAAGAGGCCCCTTCGCCCGCCGAGCGTGCGTCGCCGCGACCGCGCGGCGCGCCGGCGGCGCCGCCCGTCGCGGGCGGCGACTTCGCGATGGAGACCTTCCGCATCGAGGTCGGCCATGCGCACGGCGTGCAGCCGGGCAACATCGTCGGCGCGATCGCCAACGAGGCCGACCTGGAGAGCCGCTTCATCGGCCGCATCGACATCCGCGACGACCACAGCCTGGTCGACCTGCCCGAGGGCATGCCGCGCGAGGTGCTCGAACACCTGAAGAAGGTCTGGGTGTCGGGCCAGCAGCTGAAGATGCGCCGCGCCGAGGCCGGCGACGCGCGTCCGCCGCGCGGTCGGGCCCCGCGTCCCGGCACCGGCCCCGGCGCGGGCAAACCGCGGCCTCGACCAGGCGGGAAGCGGCCGCCGCGGTAGCGCGGGGACGCTCCCGCTTCCTGTGAAGCGCACGGGCGGCTGGACGGGGAGCCCGCAGCCGCACCCCATCCGCCTTCGTCACCTTCCACCCGTGAAGGGTGCACTGCCCGCAAACGTGGGAAGGAAAGCGCGGACCGGGCTGGTACGAGCACGCGCCTGCGGCACGACCCTGTCCGCGTTCGCCGCCGTCCCGCCGTGAAGGGCGCAATGCCTCCGCAGGCGAAGGGCCGGCCGAACCGGGATTGGTCCGAGGCCGACCGCCCGGCCAGGCGATCGCGTCCGCCTGAAGATCGACTCCCGCCCCGATGCAATCCGGACCCCGATCCGGTCCGCATTCGTCACAGCCGCAACCGCGTGGTTCCGCTCCAGGCCATCGCTTCCTAGAATCGCTGCATGCCCCGCATCCTCGTCTTCCAGCACGTGGCCGCCGAACCGCTCGGCACCCTCGACCCGCTGATCCGTCGCCGCGGCCACCGCATCCGCTTCGTCAACTTCGAGCGCGACCCCGACGCCCAGCCCAGCGTCGACCGCTACCAGGGGCTGGTGGTGCTCGGCGGCCCGATGAACGTGCAGGAGCAGGCCACGCGCCCGCACCTGCGCACCGAACTGGCCGCGATCGAGCGCATGCTCGGCCAGGGCAAGCCGGTACTCGGCATCTGCCTGGGCGCGCAGCTGCTGGCGCACGCGCTGGGCGCGCCGGTGAAACGCCACCACGTGCCCGAGATCGGCTGGTACCGCCTGCGCGCGACGCAGGCCGGACGCGACGATCCGGTGCTCGCCCCGCTGGGCGAGGACGCCCCGGTGTTCCAGTGGCACGGCCACCACTTCGAGATCCCGCGCACCGCGACCCATCTCGCGCGCAGCGATACCTGCGAACAGCAGGCCTTCCGCTGGGGCGAGAAGGCCTACGGGTTCCAGTTCCACCTGGAGATGGACGAGCCGCTGATCGAACGCTGGCTGGCCACGCCCGGCTACCGCGAGGAACTCGAACGCCGCGAAGGCCTGCACGACGAAGCCGCGATCCGGGCCCATACCCGCGAGCACATCGCGACGATGCAGGCCGGCGCCGACGCGGTATTCAACAATTTCCTCGACCTGGTCGGGCGCCCGGACCGGCGCATCGCCCTGCCCTCGCGCGAGTTCGGCGAGTAGCGCCGCGCCAATCGACGGCGGGCCGCTGCCGGCGCGCCGTCGCGTTGGCGGGCTCAGGCGCGGGCCACCGGCCGCGCGCGCAGCCCGAACCAGCCCAGCTCGGCGAACGCCAGTACCGCCAGCGCCTGCGCCAGCACGAAAGCGACGCCCATCGGGCCCGGTTGCCAGGCCCCGCCCCACACGACCCATGCGCTGGCCGCGACCCATGCGAGGTTGACCACGACCACCGCGGCCACCCAGCGCCGTGCCGGTGCCACCTGCCGCGACAGGCCGTAGACCAGCGCCACGAACGGCAGCAGCACGACGCCGGCGCCACGCAGCAGTCCGGCAGGCAACTGCAGCACCGGGGCGAGCACGTCGGCGGCGGCCACCAGCACCACCGCCGTGGCGCCGGAGGCGACGGCGTCGAGCAGCAGCACGCGCGGCAGGAAGCGGGGATGGGCAAGCATCTGGCGCAGTGTCATGGCGATCTCCTCGGGTCGGATGGGACGCCGTCATGCTGGCTGCGCGGCGTCACCGCCGCGATTACCTCCCGGGTAAGGTCAGGGCGCCGGGCCAGCGGCTATCGTGTGGTCCATGAACACACCTTCCCCCATGCGTCCCGCCGTCGGCACCCAGCTGCGCGACTGGCGCCAGCGCCGGCACCTGTCCCAGCTCGACCTCGCCGGCCTGGCCGACATCTCCGCGCGCCACCTGAGCTTCGTCGAGACCGGGCGCTCGCTGCCCAGCCGCGCGATGCTGCTGCGCCTGTCGGACCGGCTCGAGGTGCCGCTACGCGAACGCAATGCGCTGTTCGTGGCTGCGGGCTATGCCCCGGTCTACAGCGAGCGCCGCATCGACGATCCCTCGCTCGACCAGGCGCGGCAGGCGATCGAACTGGTGCTGCGCGGCCACGAGCCGTATCCGGCGCTGGCGGTGGACCGCCACTGGCGGCTGCAGGCGGCCAACCGCGCGCTCGCACCGCTGCTGGCCGGGGTGGCGCCACACCTGCTGGAGCCGCCGGTCAACGTACTGCGCCTGAGCCTGCACCCCGAGGGCGTCGCGCCGCGGATCGCGAACCTGGGCCAGTGGCGCGCGCACCTGCTCCACCGCCTGCGCCAGCAGGTGGCGGCGACCGGCGACCCGGTGCTGGTGGCGCTGGACGCCGAACTGTCGGCCTACCCGTCACCCGACCACGACGAGACGCCGGACGCGAACGCGGTGGTGGTGCCGATGCGCCTCCATTCCGCACTGGGCGAACTGGCCTTCCTCAGCACCACCACCGTGTTCGGCACGCCGGTGGCGGTGACCCTGTCGGAACTGGCGATCGAATCGTTCTTTCCGGCCGATGCGCAGACCGCGGAGGTGCTGCGCAGCGCCGCGTTCGCCGACGCGATCGAAGCGAGTCCGTTCCTGGCTCCGGGCGCGTGAGCGCGCCACGCCCGGGCCTGCCGCGTGCGACCGCATCGCGCCGCAGCCGTGCACCGGGGCCGCATGCAGTCCGCACGCTGCCGCGCGCGCCCCGCACCTGCCGTGGGCGATGGCATTCCGCCCGCGCCGTGGCGACAAGACGCCCTACCGAATCGGTTGCACGTCCCCGTCGGCCGGCACCGGCGGCGCCGGTTGGTCCGCCGGCGCGACCTCGGGCGGGGATCCGGGCGCCGTGACGCGCTCCATCACCCCGTCGGCCACCTGGTCGGCGACCCGCCCGGCCACCTCGCCCGCCACGGAGGACGGTTGCAGGACCTCCTCGATGCGGCGCCCGCCGAAGTCCGGCCCCAGCACGTAGACCAGCTCCGAGACCGTGGGCCAGCCCAGGTGCGGGGCGAGGAACCAGTACGCGCCCACCAGCGCCAGCACGAAGAACACGATCTTGAGCAGCGCGCCGACCAGCTTGTAGGCCAGGTAGGCGCCGAGCACCAGCAGTACCAGCCCCATCCAGCTCATGCGGCCTGCACTCCCGCATGGACCGGCGCGGGATGCGCGCCGCCGGCCAGCGGCCGCAGGTCGGGATCGAGTGCGACCCGGTCGTCGAACACGAAGCAGCGCCCCTCGAAGCCCTCGCCGCCCACGGCTTCGAAGTAGCCGAGGATGCCCCCTTCGAGCTGGAACACCCGGTCGATGCCGCTGGCGCGCATCCACGGCGCCGCCTTCTCGCAGCGGATGCCGCCGGTGCAGTAGCTGACCACGGTGGCGTCGGCCAGCGCGGCGCGATGCGGAGCCAGCGCCGCGGGCAGGTCGGTGAAGTTGTCGATCGGCAGGGTCAACGCCCCGGCAAAGGTGCCGTAGCCGGTTTCCTCGCGGTTGCGCGTGTCGAGCGTCACCACCGGGCGGCCATCGTCGTCGCGGCCCTGGCGCAGCCAGCGCGCCAGCACCGCGGGCGCGACCGCGGGTGCGCGTCCGGCACGCAGCGGCGACGCCCCGTCACGCCGGAAACTGATGATCTCGCGCTTGAGCTTCACCTTCAGCCGCGCGAACGGCACCGCCTGGCTCCAGCTGTGCTTGACTCCGATCGCGGCGAAGCGCGGATCCGCGCGCAGCCGATCGAGGAAACCCTCGATCGCGTCGTCGGCCCCGGCCAGGAACAGATTGATCCCCTCGGGCGCCACCAGCACAGTCCCGCGCAGCGCACCGGCCTCGGCCCAGGTGCGCAGGTCGGCGGCGAGGGCCGGCGGGTCGTCGACCTCGACGAAACGGTAGGCGGCGATGTTGCGGATCATGGCGCCATTGTAGGGGGCCGACCGGCGCTACTCGTGGTGGTCGCGCACGAAGCGGTCGAGCAGGCGCACGCCGAAGCCGGAGGCTCCCTCGGGCACGGTGGGATCGGCGCTGTCGTTCCAGTCCGCGCCGGCGATGTCCAGGTGCGCCCACGGCAGCGCGCGATCCACCCATTCACCGATGAAGTAGGCGCCGACACCGGCCCCGGGCGAACCGCCCCCGTTGCGCAGGTCAGCGATCGGCGATTCCAGGCGCTTGCCGTAGTCGTCGCGCAGCGGCAGCCGCCACAGCGGCTCGCCGCTGGCCTCGCCGGCCGCGAGCAGTTGCGCCGCCAGGGCGTCGTCGCGCGAGAACAGGCCCGCGTAGTCGCCGCCGAGCGCGGTGACCACTGCACCGGTGAGCGTGGCCACGTCGATCACCAGCTTCGGGCTGTCCTGCCGCTTCACGTACCACAGCGCGTCGGTCAGCACCATGCGGCCCTCGGCGTCGGTGCTCATGATCTCGAAGGTCTTGCCCGATGCCGTGCGCACCACGTCGCCGGGTCGCGACGCGCTGCCCGAGGGCATGTTCTCGGCCAGCGCCGCCACCGCCACCGCGTTCACCGGCGCCTGGCGGCCGGCCAGCGCCAGCACCGTGGACACGACCGTCGCCGCGCCCGTCATGTCGCCCTTCATCTGCCACATGTTGGTATTGGGCTTGATCGAGATGCCGCCGCTGTCGAAAGTGATGCCCTTGCCGACGAAGGCCAGCGGCGGCTCGCCCGCGGCACCGCCGGCGTAGCGCACCAGCAACAGGCGCGGCGGGCGCACGCTGCCCTGACCGACGGCGAGGATGCCGCCCATGTCCAGCGCCCGCATCGCCGGCACGTCGAGCACTTCGATGCTGAGCGGCAGGCCGCGCGCGGCGGCACGCACGCGGTCGACGAACTCCTCGGGCCACAGCGCGTTGCCCGGTTCGGTGGACAGGTCGCGCGCGAAGGCGACCGCCCCGGCCACCGGCTGCCACTGCGCGCGATACCCCGCTTCGGCCGCGGCGCCCTCGCGGGTGCGGATCGCCAGCGTTCCCTGCCCGGCCGCGGCCGGCGCGTCCTCGTCGGACTTCGAGCGGTACTTGTCGAAACGGTACTGACCGATCGCGGCGCCGAAGGCCAGGTGCGCGGCGGCCCCGGCTTCGGCGCCGTCCCACACCAGGTCCACGCGCGCGGCGCGGCTCTTCGCGAACGCCTGCGCCACGCGGCCGCCGACGTCTTCCAGCTCGCGCGCCGACTGCAGACCGGCGTCGCCCAGTCCGAGCACCAGCAGGCGCTCGTAACCGGCGAAGCCACGCAGCTCCAGCCGGCTGTCGGCCTTGCCGCGGAAGCCGTCGGCCTCCGCCGCGCGCCGCAGCGCCCCGCCTGTGCGCGCATCGACGATGTCGAAGCTGCCACCAGTGGGCAGCCCTTCGGCAACCGTGATCGCGACCGAGCCGTTCTCCGGGACCTGGTGCGCCTCGAACGCCAGCGCGCGCTGCGCCAGGGCCACGGACGGCCATGCGGACACCATGCCCAGGAACATTGCGAGCGCGAACAAGAATCTGGACATCGGATGCCCCATGAGGACGGAACGGGAGATTGCGCGCGACGCACTCTGAAGCGCCGGCGCAGGAACGACGACCTTACCCCGCGCCATCCGGCGTCGCGGCCTGCCGAAAGTCATGCGCGCTGCGAGCTGCGCTTCCCCATCGCCGCCGCCAGCGCCATCAGGGCCGCGCCGACCGCCATCGCGATCGCCACGTTGCGCAGTTCCGCCAGCGCCGCGTGCGCCACCAGCCAGGCGATCACCAGCATCGCCGCGGCGGCGACCCAGCCGCCGGCCGGGACCCGGAACGCGGCCGGTGCGATGCCCGCCCCTTCACGCCGCCGCAGGACCGGCAGCGCGAGGCAGGTCGCCGCATAGGCCAGCAGGCGCGTGATCGTGCTCAGCGCCACCGCGGTGAGGAACGATCCCGACAGGGTGAGCGCCAGCATGCACACGGCGGTGAGCGCGATCGCCCAGTGCGGCGTGCGGTAACGCGCGTGCGTGCGTGCGAACGCGGCCGGCAGCTGGCCGTGTTCGGCCATCGCGTACAGCAGCCGCGGCGCGGCCAGCACCAGGCCATTGAGCGTGCCCGAGATCGACACTACCGCGCCGAACACGATCACCGCGGCCCCGAGGCTGCCCGCGAAGCGCCCCGCGGCATCGGCCAGCGGCGTGGTGGAATCCGCCAATTCGGGCAGGGTGCCGATCGAGACCACCTGGATCAGCAGGTAGAGCGGCACGATCACCGCCATCGAGGCCAGGATCGCGAACGGCAGGGTGCGCCTGGGTTCGCGCACTTCGCCCGCCGGCACCGTGGCGGTCTCGAAGCCGGTGAAGGCGAACACCAGCAGCAGGATCGCTGCCGGGTACTCGCCCGCCGCAGGCGTGGCGGTCGGCACGAAGTTCGCGGGCGCGACGAAGAACAGGCCCACCGCCACGAACAGCACCAGCGGCACCAGCTTGCCCACCGTGAACACGTTGGCGACGATCGCCGCGGTGCGCACGCCGCGGATGTTGATCGCCGCGATCACCAGCGTCGCCAGCGTCGCCACCGCCACGCGACCGGGGAGCGAGGCGACCGCCGGCCACGGATGCGCCAGGTAGTCGATCAGCAGGTTGCACAGCGCCGCGAACGCGGTCACGCGCGTCAACCAGACCAGCCAGCCGACCTGGAAGCCCACCAGCGGGCCGAACGCGGTGCGCGCGTACAGGTACGGTCCGCCGGTGTCCTCGAAGCGGCTGCCCACCTCGGCGAAGCACAGCACCACCAGCAGCACCAGCAGCGCGCACGCCAGGTAGGCCAGCAGCGCATACGGCCCGAGGAGGTCGTGCACGCGCGAGGGCAGCCCGAAGATGCCGGCGCCGATGACGGAATTGATGAACAGCGCGACCATGCTGCCCCGTCCGATGCCGCGGACGAGGTCGCCCTGCGCGCGTGACCCCATCGATCAGCGCCCGATCAGGATGGCGGGCAGCGCCATCAGCCCGAGTAGCAGCGCGATCGCGACCACGATCAGCGCCACCCGCAGCGGATTGGCGCGCGCGATGTCGGCGAAGGTCTCCGCGGTGCCATCGCGCACGGCCTGTGCGTGCTCGCCCCGTACGCGTTCGGCGCGCTGGCGCTGGTACTCGGCCATGCGGCGCTTGGCCTCGGGCACGTCGGTGTCGTGGCGGACCCAGATCCCGCCGGCGGAAATGCCGAACGGCCCCGGCCGGGTCTCGTAGTGTTCGATCCGCGCCGCGTCGAGGAAGGCGCGGACGTCGTCGGCCTCGTCGTCGGGCACGTGGCGCAGGTTGAGCAGGAGTTTCGCCATCGACGCGATCATAGCCCGATCCGCCGCGAGGCCGTCGCCACGATCGTCTTCCCGCCTACGCGGATCCGCCGGTTTTGAGCGCACGACACCTGCGCGCCATCGCAATGCACCCGGTGGAGCGCCGCGCCACGCTCGCAGACGGGCGCGCGCGATCGACCGCACGGTGCATGCTCAGCGCTTGCCGGTGACGACCCGCCGCAGGTTGGCGCGCGCCTGCGCGTCGAGGCGCGCATGGAAGAAGTCGCTCAGGTAGATCCGCGGCCTGGCCAGCAGCGCCTTGAGGAAGCGGCGGCGGTTGATCCGGAACAGCCAGTCCGGCACGTGGCCGCGATATTCGGCGGCGATCGCACGGTCGTAGGCGTCGAACACGTCCGGGTCGGCGCCGAGGATCGCCATGTCGCAATCGAGGAAGTGGCAGCTGTCGACGGCGACCGCGGTCTTGCCGAAATCGTGGGCCGACAACTGGCCGTGGCGTGCGGTGAGTTCGATCAGTTCGGCCACGCGTGCGCGGTCCAGCGGCGCGTCCGGCAGCCAGCGCGCGATCTCTTCCAGCGCGAACTGCGCCGAGCGCGCCTCGTTGTCGCGCCGGCCGGCCTCGTACACCGCATCGTGGTACAGCACCGCCAACCGCACCTCGTCGGGCTGCACCCAACCCGGACCCGCCGCGACCGCATCGTAATGACGCAGCACCTCGCGCACGTGGTCGAAGTGGTGGTACGCGCGCGGCGGCGTGGCATAGGCGGCCTCGAGCGCCTCGAGCTGTCCCGGCGGCAGCGCGATCACCTGCGCCGTCAACCCGACTGCCAGGGGCGCACGACCAGCGCCGCGCCCACGATCACCAGCAGCGCGCCCGTGACGCGCACGAGGTCGGCCGGCCGTGCCGTTCCGAGCACGCCGAAGTGGTCGAGCACCAGCGACGACACCACCTGGCCGAGCACCACCAGGCAGATCATCGCGCCGGCGCCGAGCGTCGGCACCAGCCAGGTGGCCGCGAACACGAACACCGCGCCGATCGCGCCGCCGACCCAGATCCACGCCGGCAGCGCAGCCACCGGCACAGCGGGCAGCAACGGCGTGCGCGTGACGACGATCACCACCCCCAACAGGCAGGTCCCCACCAGGAACGAGACGAACGCGGCATACAGCGCGCCCTGCGTGAGCGCGCCCAGGCGCGCGTTCACCAGCGCCTGCAGCGGCAGCAGCGCCCCGATCGCGACCGCCGCCACGATGCCCAGCGATGCCCAACCCTTCATGCCTGTCCCGCTCCGGAGATCGTTCGTCGGATGTTGACCAGTCTAGTGGGTCGGGCGTGGAAAGCCGCATCCGTGGCCGTGGGCGCCCTGAGGGCCGATCACCGCCCCCGGGTGCGCTGCGCTTACCCGGGCTACGCCGACAAGCCCCCCGTCGGGCATGAACTTCGCCACGGGTCGACCTGATCGACGCCACGACCGCACCGACGGACGCCACAGGCTCCCGGCGCGGAGGCGTTGCCAGGCACAGGGACGTGCCACGGCCGCGAGCGCGGTTACGGACGCGTGCCCGAGCGGGGCCACGCCCCGGCGCCGTGGGCCTGCGGCCGATCCGGAGCCCTGTACGCCGCTCGCGATGCAGCGACTACCTGCCGCGCGAATCCCGCCGCACCGTGAGCAGCGCCAGCAGCGTCAGCCCCCCCATCGCCGCCAGGTACCAGCCCACCGACTGCAGCCCGTAGCGCTCGCCCAGGCGCGTGGCGATGTAGGGCGCGGGAGACGCCCCCAGGATGCCGGCCAGGTTGAAGGCCAGCGACGCGCCGGTGTAGCGCACCGCGGTCGGGAACATCTCGGCCAGGATGGTGCCGCACGGCCCGTAGGTCAGCCCCATCGCGCCCAGGCCCAGGGCGAGGAACGCGAGCACGCCCCAGTCGCTGCCCGATTCGAGCAGCGGCGCGAACGCGAATCCGAACGCGATGATCAGCACGGTGGCGGCGAGCATCGCGTTGCGCCGGCCGAACCGGTCCGCGTACAGCGCCGCGGCCGGGATGGTCAGCGCGAAGAACAGGACGCCCAGCATCTGCAGCCAGAGGAAGTGCTCGCGCGAATAGCCGAGCTTCGAGGTGCCCCAGCTCAGTGCGAACACCGTCATCAGGTAGAACAGCACGAACGTCGCCACCAGCGACAGCGTGCCCGCCAGCAGCCGGCCCGGATGCTCGCGCAGCACGCTCGCCATCGGCAGGCGCACGCGCTCGCCCTGCTCCAGCGCCTGCTGGAAATCGGGGGTTTCGGTGATGCGCAGGCGCACCCACAGCCCCACCAGCACCAGCACCGCGCTGGCCAGGAACGGGATGCGCCAGCCCCAGGCCAGGAACGCCTCATCGCTCATGAAGTGGGTGAGCGCGAGGAACACGCCGGTGGACAGCAGGAAGCCGATCGGCGCGCCCAGCTGCGGGAACATGCCGTACCAGGCGCGCTTGCCCGGAGGCGCGTTCTCGGTCGCCAGCAGCACCGCCCCGCCCCACTCGCCGCCCAGGCCCACGCCCTGGCCGAGCCGGCACAGCGCCAGCAGCAGCGGCGCGGCGATGCCGGCCTGGGCGTAGGTGGGCAGCAGGCCGATCACCACCGTCGACACGCCCATCGTCAGCAGCGCCGCCACCAGCGTCGCCTTGCGCCCGACCCGGTCGCCGAAATGGCCGAACAGCGCCGAGCCGAACGGCCGCGCGATGAAGGCCAGGGCGAAAGTCGCGAACGACTGCAGCGTGGCCGTGGCCGGATCGCCGGGTGGGAAGAACAGGTGCGGGAACACCAGCACCGCCGCCGTGGCGTAGATGTAGAAATCGAAGAACTCGATCGTGGTGCCGATCAGGCTCGCGAACAGCACCCGGCGCTTGTCGGCGCCGGACACCGTGCGCACCGCCGCTGGGGCCGCTGCGCTCATCGCGTCGCCGCCCGCCACCGGACGCGAACGTCGCTCACTTGCCTTCGGCTTCCGGCAGCGCGTATTCGAGCGCGTACGCCGGCGGCTCGCCGCCGGGGCCCTTGAGGTAGTGGTCCATCCACCGCATCAGCCGCAGCGAGTAGTCGTAGCGCGACGCTCCGCGCGCGTTGCCGTGGCCTTCGCCCGGATACAGCACCAGCCGCACCGGCGCCTGGCCGGCCAGCTTGAGGTAGCGGTACATCATGTGGGACTGCATCACCGGCACCCGCGGGTCGGCCTCGCCGTGCAGGATCAGCGTCGGCGTCTTCGACTGCTGCGCGTAGGTGATCGGGCTGGTCTTGCGGAACAGCTCCGGGTCTTCCCAGGGCCACGTGCCCATGTGCACCAGGTGCTGTTCCCAGGGGATGTCGCCGGTGGTGACCAGGCTGGCCTGGTCGGAGATGCCGACGAACATCACCGAAGCCGCGAAGCGCTCGCTGTAGTACGTCGCGCCCCAGGCGCTGGCATAGCCGCCGTAGGAACCGCCGGTGATGCCGACCTTGTCCCTGTCCACCAGGCCGATGTCGACCAGGTGGTCGACGCCATCCACCACGTCGTCGAATTCCTCCATGCCCGGACGCCCGAAGCCCTTCTTCGAGTACTCCACCCCGCGGCCGGTGCTGCTGCGGTAATTGGGCAGGAACACCGCATAGCCCTGCGCCGCAGCGTGGTGCAGCGGCTGCGAGTACGCCGTCAGCCAGCCGTTGGTGTAGTGCGATTCCGGGCCGCCGTGGACCACGACGATCAGCGGTACGCGCGCATTGCCGCGCCGCTGCAGCGGATGCACCAGCAGCCCTTCGATCCCGAGTCCGTCGCGGGCCTGATAGCGGATCACTTCCTGGCGCGCGAGCTGCACGTCTGCGAGCCACGGATTGCTGTCGGTCAGCCGGCGCGGCGATGCGCCTTCGCCGGTGAGCAGGAACACCTCGTTCGGATGCGACGGTGTGCTGCCGATCAGCGCGATGTCGCCGTTGCCGGCGCGGTCGAACCCGCTCCACACCGGCCCCTCGGGCGCCAGCACGGTGCGCTGCGGGCCACCCGCCACGCCGACTTCGCCCAGTCGGGCCTGCACGCCTTCCCAGCTCAGGAACAGCAGCGTGTCCGCATCGCGCCACTCCACGTCCACCACGTGCCCGGGCAGATCCGGCAGCAGGTCGCGCCAGGCGCCGCCATCGCGGCCGACAACGAACAGCCGTCCCTGCTGCGCGTCGTGCTCGTCCTGCGCCGAAATGAAGGCCAGGTGCGCGCCGTCCGGACTCCACGACAGCCCGCCCACCTTGCCGGGATTGTCGACGCGCCCCAGTTCCTTTCCGTCCGGGGACACGATGCGCACGCGGGTGAACACCAGGGTGTCGTCGGTCAGCTGGCGGGGCGCGACCAGCAGCGCGAGGCGATCGCTACCCGGGCTCCACTGCACCGACTGCACGCTGCCCTCAAGCTCGATCCGGCGCGGCGATCCGGCATCGCTGCCGACATCGGCGATCCACAGCTGGACCGGGCGCCAGTCCTCCTCGTACACCTTCTGGCTGAAGCCCTGCTTCTTCAGCGCCTTGGCCTCGTCGCTCTCGGGTGCGGTGGCCAGAAGCGCGACGCGGCGTCCGTCGGGCGACAGGCTGAAGGCGGTGATGTCGGACTCGAGCGTGGCGATCGCCTCGGATTCGCCGCCGTCGACCGGGATGCGGTAGAGCGTGCGCGTGTCGTCGCCCTGGCGCTTGGCCAGGTACGCCAGCGAGCGTCCGTCCGGGAACCAGGCCACGCCGGCCACGTTCACCTTGCCGGTGACGAAGCCGCGGCCGGCGCCTTCGCGCGAGAGCGTGTGCAGTTCGGCCCAGGCCGGACCGTCGTCGTCCTTGCCGATCTCGCGCGGCACCGACAGCACGTACGCCATTCCGCGCCCGTCCGGGCTGATGGCGGCCTGGGTGACGGCCCGCGTCTTCGCGATCTGTTCGAGCGTCAGACCGCCACCGGCGGCGGACGCCGGCAGTACGAGCGCGAGCAGCAGCAACAGGCCCGCGGCCCGCAACATCGGATGGCGCATCATCGAACCCCTGTCAGGCATGAGCGGGAAACTTTGGCCCGGCCCGGGCGCGATGGCAAGCCGAACGGTCAGCGCGCGCGCCACGCCGCCGCGACCCGTTGGAACTCGCCGGCCAGGTCCTTGGCCAGGCGCGGGGGAAGGACACGCGCGATCGCCGGCAGGTCGATGCGCCCGTCCGGGAACGGATCGCCCACCCACGCGAACGCCACCCGGTTGCTCTGCCGCGCCTCCTCCAGCATCCAGACATGCTCCGCGCCGAAACTGCGCCGCAGTTTGGACAGGTGGTCGGCGAAATCGGTGGCGTAGAGGTTGCTGGCGAACACGCCGCCCGGCGCCAGCGCATCGCGGCAATCGTCGTAGAAGCGCTGGCTCGACAGTTCGGCCGGGATGCCGGACGCGTCGTATCCGTCCACCAGCAGGATGTCGAACCGACCGCGTCGTTCCTGGACGAATCGCGCGCCGTCGGCAAGCAGCACCTGCAACCGCGCGTCGTCGCGCGGCACGCGAAACGTGCGTCGCAGCGCGATCACGTGCGGATTGTTTTCCGCCACCTCCAGCCGGGTCTGCCGCAGGTAGCGATGGCAGAACTTCACCTGCGATCCGCCGCCCAGCCCGACCATTCCGATCAGTGCCGGCCGCGGACACCAGAGCAGGCTCGCCATCATGGTGCGCGTGTAGTCGACCGCGAGATGCCCGGGCCGGAAGGTCCGCATCCGGCTCTGCGACACGCCGCCCGCGAACTGCAGGTCGGTGTGGCGCCAGCCGCGCAGGATCACCGGTTTGGCGGAGGCCGACGTGGCGTCGGCACCGCCGCCGGCAGTCTCGCCGACACACGGGACGTCGGATCCGGTGCGCACGGCATGTTCCCCCGCCCGCTGCCAAGTCGAGGCCCGGTGTTGCGTCGAGGTTCGCTGATCCCGCTCGTCGCCCGGCTCCGCCATGTCCCCATCGTGTCCCGAAAAAGCGCCCGCGCAAGGCTACCCCAAGCCCGACCGCACAGGATCGCCCTTGTCGACAGGGACCGGTGTCGTCGGCGATGCACCGCTGTCGCAGCGCAGCATCCGGATTCCCGCCACGGCGTACACTGTGGACGGCTGCCACGCCCAGGAGGAGGCCGCCATGATCGCCTGGTTGCTGGCGGCTGCACTGGCCGCATCCCCGGCCACCCCCGTGGATCACGGGATGCCATCACCGACGGTGCCATCGCCCGAACAGGTGATGGAACTGCCCCCGCCACTGGCGCAGGCGCTGCAGACGCAGGTCATCGACCGCACGCCACGCAGCATGGCGCGGCTCGAACGCCTGGTCGCGTTCATGTACGAGCCCGACGGGCTCGGTATCCAGTACCGCCACGATGCCAACCACACGGTCGGCGAGACCTGGAGCACGCGCGAGGCCAACTGCCTCTCCTTCACCCTGCTCACGATCGCCCTGGCGCGTGCGGCGGGCATCGAGGCCTACGGCCAGGAAATCGCCAGGACGCTGGCGTGGTATGCCGAAGGCGACACCCTGTATTTCAGCAACCACGTCAATGCCGGCATCCGCATCGGCAGGCACGAGTACACGGTCGACGTGGGCAGCGACAGCCTGATGACCCTCGACACGCCGCAACGGGTCGACGACCGCCGCCTGATGGCGGTCTACTACAGCAACCGGGCCGCGGACCTGTTGGGTCGCGGCGCAACCGTCGACGCCGCGCGCTACATCGACGCCGCGCTTGCGGCCGATGGCGGTTACGCCACTGCCTGGAACAATGCCGGCGTGCTCAGGGTGCGCTCGGCGCAGCCCGACGCCGCCGAACAGGCCTTCACCCATGCGCTCGAACTCGACAAGGCCCACGACGGGGCGCTCATGAACCTCGCCTCGCTGTACACCGCACGCGGCGACGACGCGAGGGCGGCGCGCTACCGCGACCGGCTCGAGCGCCTGCGCCTGCGCAACCCGTACCACCACTTCATGCAGGCCGTGGACGCCGAGCGCCGGGACGATCATGCCGCGGCCGCGCGCCAGTACCGGCGGGCGATTTCCCTGTACGACGGCGAGCACCGCTTCCACTCGGGCCTGGCGCGTGCGCTGCTGCACCTGGGCGATGCGCGCGGGGCCGGGCGCGAACTGCAGCGCGCCCACGACCTCAGTAACGGCGACATGCAGGCGCGCTATCAGAGCAAGCTGGACCGGCTGCGGCGCGCAACTCCCTGAGTCAACGCAGCTGGCTGTCCTTGCTGCCGCGGCGGTTGTAGCCGCTGCCGGGCTGCTCCTCGCTCTCCTCCGCCTCCTGACAGGCGATGCACAGCCGCACCCCGGGCATGGCCTTGCGCCGCGCCTCCGGGATCGGGGCGTCGCACTCCTCGCAGTGCATGCGGCCGGGGCCCTGCGGCAGCTGGCTGCGCGCACGCTTGATCGCATCCTTCACGGTCGCGTCGATCTGGTCCTGCACCGCGCCGTCACCCGCCCATCCGGTCGCCATCGCCGTCCTCCCGGCTTTCGCCTGCCTGCGGTTGTACCCCAGGCGTTGTCTACGTCTCGTCGGGCCAGCGGACCGCCGGCGCCGACGCTTCCCGCGGCATGGGCACGGCGGCCACCGCACTCCAGACCTTCAGCGCATCCACGGTCGCGGCCACGTCGTGGACGCGCACGATGCCCGCGCCCCGCTGCACCGCAACCAGGTGCGCGGCGACCGAGCCGGCGACCCGCTCACGCGGCAGCTCCCGCCCGGTCAGCTCGCCGATCGTGCGCTTGCGCGACAGCCCCGCCAGCACCGGCACGCCGAGCTCGATGAACCGCTGCAGTTGCGCCAGCAGCTGCAGGTTGTGGGCGGTCGTCTTGCCGAAGCCGAAGCCGGGGTCGACCAGCAGGCGCTGCTTCGGGATGCCGGACATCTCCGCGGCGAAGATGCGCTCGGCCAGGAACCGGTGCACCTCGCCGACCACATCGTCGTACTCCGGTGCCTCCTGCATCGATCCCGGCTCGCCGTGCATGTGCATCAGCACCACCGGGACGCCCAGGGACGCGGCCGCGTCCAGCGCGCCGTCGCGGCGCAGCGCCTGGACGTCGTTGATCATGCCTGCGCCGGCCGCGACCGCCGCACGCATCACGTCCGGCTTCGACGTATCGACGCTGACCGGAAGCGCCGTTTCACGCACCAGGCGTTCGATGACCGGCACCACGCGCCGCAATTCTTCCTCGACCGGCACGTCGACCGCGCCCGGACGTGTGGATTCGCCACCGACGTCGAGCACGTCGGCCCCTTCTTCCACCAGCCGCAGTCCATGCGCGACCGCGGCGTCGGCATCGAAGTGCTCGCCGCCGTCGGAGAACGAATCGGGCGTCGCGTTGACGATGCCCATGACCCGTGGCCGGTCGAGCCGCAGGATGCGTCCGCCGCAGTCGATCTGCGGACTGGTATCGAACATGGGCAGGCTCCGCGCCAGGGCGTTGCATGATAGCGGGCGCCGCGTTCAGTCCAGGCAGGCGAGGATCCGGCGGTAGCGCGGCAGCCCGCGGACCGACGCCAGCTCCGGGTCACGTTCGATCCAGTCGCCGAAGCCCTGCCCCGTGGCGACCGCCCGCTCGAGCAGGTCCAGGGCCCGGTCCGCCTCCCCGGCCATGGCGTGGAAGCAGGCGGCGTTGTAGAGCACGTCGAAGTCGGCCGGACGCAGGGCAAGGGCAGTCACGACACACTGCCGCCCGCCCTCCACGTCGCCCTGCCGCAACAGCAGCGCCGCGGCCATGTAGTGGGCGCGGGCATTGTCCGGGTCGATCTCGACCTGGTGCAGCGCCGCCTCCAGCGCCTCGCGCGCCAGGCGCGCCGTCCGGTCCCGGTCTCCCTCGGCCTCGGCCGCGCCCACCGCCAGCGACAGCGCCTGGAATTCGCCGGGATCCACCGCGTGCGCGGACTCGAACAGGTCGGTCGCGCGCGCGAACTCGCCGCGTGCGAAACAGTGCCTGGCGAAGTAGTAGTGCGCGACATACAGCGTCGGGTCGAGCTCGAGCGCGCGACGGAACGACGCCGCGGCCGCGTCGTGCCTGTCCTCCAGCCACAGCGTGTGCGCGAACGCCACGTGCGCCTCGGCGAGTTCCGGCGCCAGCTCCAGCGCCCGGCGGGCGGCGGCGCGGGCCTCCTCCAGCACGGTGTCCGCCGGTTCCAGCCGCCACAGCGACAGCTCCACCAGCGCGTCGGCGAGACCCGCGTGCGCATGCGCGTAGCCGGGGTCCAGCGCGATCGCCCTGCGGAACATCTGCGGCGCCTGCCGCCAGCTCACCGCGGTCGTCCGCCCCTCCAGCTGGCGGCCACGCAGGTAGAACTCGTATGCACGCATGTCGCGTGGCGCATACCGCTGCAGGTCGAGTTCGGGCGCGGATCCGCACGACGGCCGCATCAGCTCGACCACCTTGCGCGCGATCTCTTCCTGGATCGCGAAGATGTCCTCCAGCCGGCGGTCGAAGGTGCGCGACCACAGGTGGTAGCCGTTGCCCGCGTCGATCAGCTGCGCGGTGACGCGCACCTGGTCGCCCGCCTTGCGCACGCTGCCTTCCATGACCGCCGCGACCCTGAGCAGGCGGCCGATCTCGCGGGTATCGGTCGCGCCATCGCGAAACCGGAAGGAGGACGTGCGCGACGCCACACGCAGGCCACGCACGCGGGTGAGCGCGTTGAGGATCTCTTCGGCCAGACCGTCGCAGAAGTAGTCCTGGTCGTGGTCTTCGCTCAGGTCGGCGAACGGCAGGATCGCCACCGAGGCTTCGGCCGGGGCGACGCCAGCGGCCGCAGTCGCGGATTGCGGCAGGACGTCGGCAGGTGCGGGCGGCTCCGTCGGTCCGGGCGGAGGCAGCGGGGTGCGGGCCACGCCCTGCGGCCCGATGTCATAGATCCATGCAAGCACCACGGTAGGCGCGAAGCCCAGCGCCAGCAACACGATCAGCAGCCGCGCCGACCACTCGGGCAGCGCCAGCGGCTCGAACGTGGCATCCGCGACCTGCACCAGCAGCCAGGCGACCACCAGGTAGACGGCCATGACGCGGAACACCCTGCGCCGCCGGAATTCGGCCAGGCCGCGCCTGAGCGCTCCGATCCAGTCCGACATGGCGGTGTGCCCCTCCCTGCGGTCGCGGCCCGCGAGCGTCCGGAGGTGCACGACATGCACCTACGGCCTTCCGGCACCGTCATCCACAGGCAGAACGCGCGCAGCGGCCGGCAGCGGCCGCCGCGCCCGGGTCAGGTCTGCTCGGCAGGCCCGCCGATCGGGGGCAGCGGACGCGAATCGCCATCGCCACCCTTGCCGCTGCCACCCTTGCCCGACTCGATCCAGCCCATCGGCGGAGGCGGCTCGCGACCTTCCATGATGGCGTCGATCTGCGGCACGTCGATGGTCTCGTACTCGAGCAGCAGTTTGGCCATCGAGTGCAACTTGTCGATGTTCTCCGTGAGGATCGCCGTGGTGCGGCCGTAGGCCTTGTCGAGGATGCCGCGCACCACCTCGTCGATCTTGCGCGCGGTGTCGTCGGAGACGCTCTTGTGCTGCGTCACCGAGCGGCCGAGGAACACTTCATCCTCGTCCTCGCTGTAGGCGATCGGCCCCATCTCGTCGGACAGGCCCCACTTGGTGACCATGTTGCGCGCCATCTTGGTCGCGCGCTCGATGTCGTTCGACGCGCCGGTGGTGACCTTGTCGTTGCCGAAGATCAGTTCCTCCGCCACCCGCCCGCCGTACAGCGAGCACAGCTGCGACTGGATCGCGGTGCGGTTGTAGCTGTACTTGTCGCCTTCGGGCAGGTACATGGTCACGCCCAGGGCGCGGCCGCGTGGAATGATCGTCACCTTGTAGACCGGGTCGTGCTCGGGCACCAGGCGGCCGACGATGGCGTGGCCGGCCTCATGGTAGGCGGTGAGCGTCTTCTCTTCCTCGCTCATCGCCATCGAGCGGCGCTCGGCGCCCATCAGGATCTTGTCGCGCGCCTTGTCGAAATGGTCCATGCGCACGTCCTTGCCGTTCTCGCGCGCGGCGAACAGCGCCGCCTCGTTCACGAGGTTGGCCAGGTCCGCACCGGAGAAACCGGGCGTACCGCGCGCGATCACCAGCGGTTCGACGTTGTCGGCCAGCGGCACCTTGCGCATGTGCACGCGCAGGATCTGCTCGCGGCCCTTCACGTCCGGCAGGCCGACCACCACCTGACGGTCGAAGCGTCCCGGGCGCAGCAGCGCGGGGTCGAGCACGTCGGGGCGGTTGGTCGCGGCGATAACGATCACGCCCTCGCCACCCTCGAAGCCGTCCATCTCGACCAGCAACTGGTTGAGGGTCTGCTCGCGCTCGTCGTGACCGCCGCCCAGGCCGGCGCCGCGATGGCGGCCGACCGCGTCGATCTCGTCGATGAAGATGATGCAAGGTGCGTGCTTCTTGGCCTGCTCGAACATGTCGCGCACCCGGCTGGCGCCGACGCCGACGAACATCTCCACGAAATCGGAACCGGAGATCGAGAAGAACGGCACCTTGGCCTCGCCAGCGATGGCCTTGGCGAGCAGGGTCTTGCCGGTGCCGGGCGGGCCGACCATCAGCACGCCGCGCGGGATCTTGCCGCCCAGCTTCTGGAACTTGGACGGGTCGCGCAGGAACTCGACCAGTTCGGAGACCTCCTCCTTGGCCTCGTCGCAGCCGGCGACGTCGGCGAAGGTGACCTTGGTCTGGTCCTCGTTCAGCAGCTTCGCGCGCGACTTGCCGAACGACATCGCGCCCTTGCCGCCGCCCTGCTGCATCTGCCGCATCATGAAGAACCAGAAGCCGATGATCAGCGCGACCGGCAGCAGGTTGATCAGGATGTACACCAGCGACGGCCCGCTCGACGGCGGCGCGGCCTGGATGTCGACCTTGTGGTTGATCAGGTCGTCCATCATCCCTTCGTCGCGGCGCGGTGCGATCACGGTGCCGCTCTCGCCGCCCTTGGTGACGAACTCGACCGTCTTCTCGTCCTCGGCGATCTTCACCGACTTGATCTGGTCGCGCCGCACCTGCTCCATGAACTGCGAGTAGCGCACTTCGCTCGACGCGCCGGTGCCCGGGCTGAAGCTGTTGAACACCAGCATCAGCACCACGGCGACCATCGCCCACAGCAGGAGGTTCTTCACCAGGTCGTTCATCGGGGTTTCCGGGACTCCAATAGGGGCATGCTACTTGATTGCCGCCAGCTTGCCCTGCGCGAGCGCATAGACTTCCGGCGAACGCCGACGCGATGCGGCCGGCTTGCGGATCGCGACCTTCGCGTAACGCTTGCGAAGGTCACGGACGAATCCGTCGAACCCCGTTCCCTGGAACAACTTGATCAGGAACGTGCCGCCGGGCTTGAGGTGGCGGTCGGCGAACTCCATGGCCAACTCGGACAGGTGCATCGCCCGTGGCTGGTCGACCGCTTCCACACCGCTTTTGTTGGGGGCCATGTCGGACAACACAAGGTCCACCGACTGTCCGGCCAGCAACGTCTCAAGGCTGGATAAGACCGCATCCTCCCTGAAATCGCCATGAAGGAACTCGACCCCGGCCAGCGGTGGCATCTCCAGGATGTCGAGCGCCAGCACCCGGCCGGGGCGCGCCGGATCGAGGCGGTCGAGCTCCTGGCGCACCCACTGCGACCAGCCTCCCGGCGCCGCGCCGAGATCCACCACCAGCATGCCCGGCTTGAGCAGGCGGTCGCGGCCGGCGAGTTCCTCGAGCTTGTACGCAGCGCGCGAACGCAGGCCCTCGGCCTGCGCCTTCTTCACGTAGGGGTCGGAGAAATGTTCCTTCAGCCAGCGCTGGCTGCTCTTGCTGCGGGTGGCCATCGGGTCATCCCCCTCCCCGCGGCGGGGAGGGTCGGTCGGGCGCGGTTGCCGCGCGGGCGGGCGCGGTGGCGTCCCGGTAAGGAGTCGCGGGGCGGCATGATACCCTGCCCGCACTCCTTCCCTCGCCGCCCTTCCCGATGTCGACCGTCCTGACCGCCGCCCAGAACCGCTTCCTGCGCGGGCAGGCGCACGACCTCAAGGCGATGCTCCAGGTCGGGGGCAAGGGCGTCACCGACGCGCTGGTGGCCGAGATCGACGGGGCGCTGGAGCACCACGAGCTCATCAAGATCAAGGTCGCCGCAGCCGACCGCGACGAGCGCGACCAGCTGATCGCCCGGATCGCCGAATCCGCCGGCGCGGCGCTGGTGCAGCGGATCGGGCACGTGGCGGTGCTGTACCGCCCGTCGAAGGACCGACGCCAGATCGTCCTGCCGCGGGCGTAGGACCGGGGTCGCGATGCAGCTGGTCCACGAACGGCCCGACTTCGACTATTTCCTGCGCGGCGCCGACGGCCATTCGGCGCTCGTGAACGACCGGCGCCTGGAACGCAGCTTCCTCGTCGCTCCGGATCGCCTGGTCGAGGATTGGCCGGTCGACGACGTCAGGGCGCTGCAGGTATCCGACCTCGAACCGGTCCTGGCGCTGCAGCCCGAGCTGATCGTGCTCGGCAGCGGCGCGACCCAGGCGTTTCCGCCACCCAAGGCCATGGCCGCCTGCCTGGCACGCGGGGTCGGCCTCGAGACGATGACCAATGCGGCAGCCGCGCGCACCTACAACGTGCTTGCCGGCGAGGGCCGCCGCGTCGTCGCCGGGTTCATCCTGGGGGACTGACCGGCGTCAGACGCCGCGACGCCTCAGCGGCAGGGGAGGTACTGGAGCGGATCGACCGGCTTGCCGTTGTAGCGGGTGAACGGACGCGGCTCGCGATCCGCAGGATCGCGCGTCCGTGAACGCCCGGCGCGCTGCGCCGGGCCGGGGATCCGCCGGCTCCGCACGCCGCGATGCCTCAGCGGCGCGGGAGGTACTGGAGGGGGTCCACAGGCTTGCCGTTGTAGCGGATCTCGAAATGCAGCATGTCGCGCGCTGTGCCGGTGCTGCCCATTTCCGCGATCTGCTGCCCGGCCTGGACGCGCGTGCCCTCGTTCACCAGGCGGGTGCGGTTGTGGCCATAGGCCGACAGCCACTGCTCGTCGTGCTTGACGATCACCAGTTCCCCGTACCCCACCAGTCCCGAGCCCGAGTACACCACCACGCCATCGCCGGCGGCGCGCACCGGCTGGCCACTCTTGCCGGTGATGTCGATGCCCTGACGGGTCGGGTCGCCGCCGGAGAAGCGGTTCAGCACCTGGCCGTCCGTCGGCCAGCGCCACCGCACGGCACTGTTCACGGGCGGCGGGGCAGATGGCTGTGGTGGTGCCTGCGTGGGACGCACCGGCGGTCGCTGCACGGTGGACGCGCCGCCGGACGGACGCGATGCCTGGCCGCGGGTCGCGCCCGCGGCGGGATACAGCCGCAGCCGCTGTCCGGGATAGATCGTGTACGGCGACGGGATGCCGTTCCAGAGCGCGAGGTCCATCGGACTGATGCCGTTGTCGACCGCCAGCCGGTAGAGCGTATCGCCGCGCCGCACCACCACGCTTGCACCCGGCTTGGGCGTGGACGTGCCCGGTGCGGTCGATGCATCCGATGTCCGCACCACCTTGCTGCTGCAGGCCGCCAGCAGCGCAAGCGCAAGTGCCGCGACCACCACTCCTGCGACGCGCCGCGCCGTCGATGTCGTCCGTGGATCGAAAGAAGCCACCGTGCCCCCCGTGTCCGTATCGGTGCGGATCATGCCGTGAACCGCTTGAACAGTTCCTGCGCGACCATCCCGCCGCCGCCGATCAGCAACGCGAAGTACACCATGGTGCCGACATTGGCGAGGTGGCCGAGCAGCACCGCACCGCCGTCGCGCTGGATGAATCCGACCCCATAGGCCAGCAGGGCCAGGGCCGGCAGCGTGTTGCTGAAGGGGACGAACCCGAACGGCGCCATCAGCAGCAGCGCGGCGAGGATGAAGCCCAGGTTGTTGACCACGTCCTGCGTGCGCCCGTCCACCAGCGCGGACAGTCGATGCGGCCGGCTGAGCCGTTCCATCCGCTGCACCCACCGCAGGCCACCGAGCAGCCCGGGCCGCAGGCGGTCCGACGGCAGCCGCCGGTCGCGCACGCGCCCGGGCAGCCACAGCTGGCGCGACAGCAGGCGGCTCACGCCCACCAGCAGGATCGCGGCGCCGAACACGGTGCTCACGCCGGGGATCGACACCGGGATCAGGAACACCAGCGTCAGCAGGATGCACAGCAGCAGCAGGCCTTCGTCGCCGAACAGGTCGAGCAGCTCGCCGAGGGTGACGTGGTCGGGCGGCAGGCGCTCGATCATGCCGGCGATCTGCGCGCCCAGGCTCTGGCCGTCCGGATCGGGCGGCATGGCGGTCTGTCCTGTCACCGGTCAGTCGACCGTGCCGGAAAGCAGCGGCACGAACACCACCGGCCCGAGGTCGCGGCGCGTGATCGAGCCGTCGGCCTCCTTGCGCAGCATCAGCAACTGCTGTGCGCTTGCGGCGCCCACCGGTGCGACCAGGATGCCGCCGGGGGCGAGCTGCGCGGACAAGGCGTCCACCAGGGCCGGCGCGCCGGCGGTGACCAGGATACCGTCGTAGGGGCCGTTCTCGGGCCAGCCGATGCGGCCGTCGTCATGCTTGCTGCGCACGTTCAGGCCGAGCGAGCGGAAGCGCTTGCGCGCCACGCGCAGCAGGTCGCCAATGCGCTCGACCGTATGCACCTCCAGGCCCAGCGCGGCCAGCACGCTGGCTTGATACCCCGAACCCGTGCCCACCTCCAGCACGCGCGCGGGGGCATGGCCGTCCGTGAACAGCGCTTCGGTCATGCGCGCGACCACCCAGGGCTGGGAGATCGTCTGGCCGTGGCCGATCGGCAGCGCGGTGTCCTCGTAGGCGCGGGTGGCCAGCGCCTCGTCGACGAACAGGTGGCGCGGCACGGTGCGGATCGCGTTGAGCACACGCTCGTCGCCAATTCCGTTCGCGCGCAGTCGTTCGATCAGCCGGTCGCGCACGCGCTGCGAGGTCATGCCGACACCGATGGCCTCGGGCTGCAGCCGCAGCCGCGGCGTCATCATCATCGCGCCGGCTCCGCGAGTTCGGCGGCCAGGCTGCCGACCCAGCTTGAGACCTGCTCCAGCGCCTGGTAGCGCGTCAGGTCGACGTGGATCGGGGTGATCGAGATGTGGCCGAAGCGCACGGCGTGAAAATCCGTGCCGGGCCCGGCGTCCGCCTCGGACCCGGCTGCGCCGATCCACCACCAGGTTCGCCCGCGCGGATCCTCCTGCTTGGTGCAGGGCTCGGCGCGGTGGCGGTTGCCCAGGCGCGTCACCTCGAAGCCGGCGATCTCGCCCCAGGCGCGATCGGGCACGTTGACGTTGAGAATGGTGTCGGCGGGCAGCGGATCGGCCTTGAGCCGTTCGACGATCTCGACCGCCGCGCGCGCCGCGGTCTCATAGTGGCGCCCATCGTGGTTGACGGTGGCCAGCGACATCGCGATCGCCGGCAGGCCGAGGAAGCGGCCTTCCATCGCCGCAGCCACGGTACCGGAATAAATCACGTCGTCGCCGAGGTTGGCGGTGTTGTTGATGCCTGACACCACGATGTCCGGCTCATGCTCGAACATGCCGGTGATGGCCACATGCACGCAGTCGGTGGGCGTCCCGTACACGCGCCAGACCGACCCCTCGAGCTGCTGCACGCGCAGCGGCATGTCGAGGGTCAGCGAATTGCTGGCACCGGAGCGATCGCGATCGGGGGCGACGATCAGGACCTCGTGGCCGGCATCGCGCAGACCCTGCGCCAGGATGCGGATGCCGGGGGCATCGACGCCGTCATCGTTGCTGACCAGTACGCGCATGAACCTCTGGGACCAACCTCGTCGCGGATGTCGTGTCGCCATGATACCGGATGCGCACGCACGCATCCCGGACGTTCGCGACGGCTCGCGTCATACTGCCCGCAGATGGCGAAACACCGTCCCCCGCCCGACACCGCCGCCGCGGCCCCCGACGACGACGCGGCCCTGTTCCGCAGCGCGATCGGTCCGGTGCGCGAACTGCCGCCGGTGCCGGCACCGCCGCCACGCCCCAGGCCGCGTCCCGCCGCCCGCATGGCCGAGCGCGACGATGCCGAGGCCAAAGGTGACTTCCTGCGCCTGCTCGACGAGGCACCGATCGAGCCCGGCGATACCCTGCGCCATCGTCGCGACGACGTGCCGGCGCGCGTGCTCAAGCGCCTCGCACAGGGCGAGTATGCCGCGCAGGACGAGCTGGACCTGCACCACGCCACCGCCGCGTCCGCCGAAGCGATGCTGCGGCGCTTCCTGCACGATGCGCGCGACGCCGGCATCCACTGCGTACGCGTGATCCACGGCAAGGGCCTGAACTCGGAGGGCGTGCCGGTGCTGAAGAACCTGTGCGACCGGCTCCTACGCCAGCGCGCGGACGTGCTGGCGTTCCATTCGGCCCCCGCCTCGCAGGGCGGGACCGGCGCGGTGCTCGTGCTGGTGGCGCCGCGCCGGGGGTGAGCGCCCTGCTATTGCTGCCGAGGCGGTACGCGCGTCATCGGCGGGTTGACCCAGTGCACTTCGACGCCACGGCGCTGCGCCTTCGCGTGGACCGCCGCCATGTAGCCGCGATCGGTGACGGGCGTCCCGGGCGCCAGTGCGTCGGTGCCACGCGCGGCCGCAATTGGCGTGGTGCTCGCACATGAAGAGAACAGCATTGCCAGCGCGAACGTCGTTGCCAGACGAAAAACCCTGTTCATGAGCCATGCCTCCCGGTCGTGCGCGGGCGCACGCTGCGCCCGGCGCAACCGCAGGTATACGCCGACGGCGCGGCGGTGCCAGCACCGGGGATGTCATTCCGACGAATGGTCTCCCGCCTGCCGGCCGACCACCTCGCCCAGCTCGGCCAGCACGCTGGTGGCATAGGTGCCCGGCGGGAGGTCGAAGCGCAGGCGAAGTGTGGCGGCGTCGGGCCAGTCGCTTTCGAACGAGCCGGGTTTAAGTCGCGTCGCACGCCGCTCCTGCCGCAGCCCCGCCGCCTCCAGCCCCGCACGTAGGCGCAGGGCCATGTCATCCGACACGGCGTCGGTTTCCAGCGACTGCGCCAGGGCCTCGCTGCGCAGCGGTCCGCGCCCCCACAGCGGTGCGGTCGGGTGGATGTCGAACGCAGCCAGTCGCGCCGTGAGGCTGTCGTCGGGAGGGGGGACCGGGCCGAACACGCTGCGGCTGCCGTCGAGCATCCACACCTCTCCGTCCAGTCCGACGTCCCAGCAGGCCTCCTCCACCCGACGCGCCAGCACACGATTGAACAGTTCCGAACGGGCCGCCGACACCAGCAGCGGACGCTCGTCGCGCCTGACCCGGCGTCCGGCGAACATCGCCAGCGCACGCGCGACGTTGCCGCCCTCGCGTCCGAAGCGCTGTTCGCCGAAGTAGTTGGGAACGCCGCGCTGCGCGATCGCCAGCAAGCGCGCGTCGATGATGTCGCGCGCCCCTTCCACCTCGCGCAGCACCAGTTCGAAGCGGTTTCCGGCCAGCGCGCCGCGCGGCAGCTTGCGCGAATGGCGACGCGCATCGAGCACACGCAGCGACTCGCCGGTTCCAGGGTCGTCGAACGCCAGAGTGTCCAGTGGTGGATCCGGGCGCCCCGGCAACTGCACCGAGAAGCGCTGCCGGGCCACCGCGTGGCGATCCTTCAGGCCCGCATGCCCGACGGCGGAGTCCGCGACACCGGCCCACTGGGCGATCCGACGCGCCACGTGCGCAGTGTTGAGGCCGCGTTTCTCGAGCGTCAGCAACAGGTGCTCGCCGGCACCGTCGGCCGCGAACGCGTCGAGCTCCATGACGACGAAATCCTCGGGCGACTGGCGGAAACGCGCCCGCAACGCCGGGGCGCCATGCGCGCGCGGCAGGGTCATGCCGCGGGTCTCCCAGGTGGCTTCACCACGGAGAAACGCAACCGGGGTGCGCTTCGCCTGCCCGGGCGACGCGTGTGGGTCGAACCGGATCCCCCGCCCGGAAGAACGCCGCCGGGCAGGTGTGCGTCAGCGGCCGGCATCTCGCCGATCCATCCGCGTGCGCACGACAGCGCGATGCGGCGAATCGCCTGCTCAGCCCGCATCGCGGACCAGCAGGCACACGGCGAGCGCGGCGATGCCCTCGGCGCGACCGGTGAAGCCGAGCCGCTCGCTGGTCGTGGCCTTGATGGAGACCTCGTCGAGGGCGATGCCGAGGTCGTCGGCCACGACCGCACGCATCGCCTCGGCATGCGGCCCGACCTTGGGCCGTTCGCAGACGACGGTGATGTCGGCATTGCCGACCCGCCAGCCACGCTCGCGCAGCAAGGCATTGCAGTGGCGCAGGAAGGTCCGGCTGTCGGCATCCTTCCAGCGCGGGTCGGAGGGCGGGAAGTGGCGGCCGATGTCGCCCAGCGCCAACGCCCCGAGCATCGCGTCGCACAGCGCATGCAGCACCACGTCGCCATCGCTGTGCGCAATCACGCCGTGCTCGTGGGGCACGCGCACGCCGCCCAGCATCACGTGGTCGCCATCGCCGAAGGCGTGCACGTCGTAACCCTGGCCGATGCGGACATTCACGACGCACCACTCCCGTGCAGCCGCTGCGACAGCACGAATCCGAATCGCGCCAGGTCGCCCGCGGTGGTGACCTTGAAGTTCTCCTCGTCGCCCTCGACCAGCAGCGGACGCATCCCCAGCAGCTCCATCGCCATCGCCTCGTCGGTCACGGCGATACCCGACTCCCGCGCCGACTCCAGCGCGCGGCCCAGCTGCAGGCGCCGGAACAGCTGCGGCGTCAGCGCGCGCCACAGGCGCTCGCGCGGTTCGGTGCGGTCGATGCCGCCGTCGTCGCCGGCGCGCTTGAGCGTGTCGCGCACCGGCGCGGCCAGGATCGCGCCCACCGGATCGGCGCGTCCGCGTTCCAGCAGCGCGGTCAGGTCGTCGTGGCGCAGGTTGGGGCGTGCGGCGTCGTGCACCAGCACGAAGTCGTCCGCGCGGACCTCGTCGGGCAGCGCCTGCAGCCCCGCCAGCACCGAATCGGCGCGTGATTCCCCGCCAACGCAGCCCAGCAGCGGCTTGCCGGCCATCTCGCTCCAGCCCGGCCAGTGCGCATCGTCCGCCGCCAGGACCACCACCGCGCCGCGCACGCCGGGGTGCGAACACAGCGCCGACAGGGTGTGGCCGATCAGCGGCTGGCCCGCGACCGCGATGTACTGCTTGGGCAGGGCGGCGCCGACCCGCGTCCCGCGTCCGGCGGCGACCACGACCGCCCACACCCCGCCACGCGCCACGTCCTGGATCACGGCGCGTCCTCCTGAGGGGTCCCGGCTTCCGGCACGGGGGCCGCGGTATCCTCGTCCACCACGCGGTAGAAGGTTTCCCCGGGGCGGATCATCCCGAGTTCGTTGCGCGCGCGCTCCTCGATCGCCGCCTCGCCCGATTTCAGGTCCGCCACCTCGGCGGCAAGCGCCGCGTTGCGCTGCTCCAGCCCCTCGTTCTGCCGCCGCTGCTGCACCACCCGCGCGTCGAGTTCCTCGACCGCGCGGGTGCCGCCCTCACCGAACCACAGGCGGTACTGCAGCCAGCCCAGCAGGACCACCAGCGCCAGCAGCAGCACGCGCAACCAGCGCACGGTCGCGGATCAGCGCTTGAGCGAGACGAACGCGTCGCGACCGGCGTACGTCGCGCCCGCACCGAGCTGTTCCTCGATGCGCAGCAGCTGGTTGTACTTGGCGACGCGGTCGCTGCGGCACAGCGAGCCGGTCTTGATCTGGGTGGCGGTGGTGGCCACGGCGATGTCCGCGATCGTGGTGTCCTCGGTCTCGCCCGAGCGGTGCGACACCACCGCCGCGTAGCCGGCGGCGTCGGCCATCGTGATCGCCTCCAGCGTCTCGGTCAGGGTGCCGATCTGGTTGACCTTGATCAGGATGGCGTTGGCGGTGCCGCTGTCGATGCCTTCCCTGAAGATCTTGGGGTTGGTGACGAACAGGTCGTCGCCCACCAGTTGCACCTGGCCACCCACGCGTGCGGTGAGCTGCTTCCAGCCGTCCCAGTCGTCCTCGGCCATGCCGTCCTCGATCGAGACGATCGGGTACTGCGCGGCCCAGTCGGCCAGGAAGTCGACGAACTGCTCGCTGGTCAGGCGCTTGTTCTCGCCCACCAGGTTGTACTTGCCGCTGTCGAAGAATTCGCTGGAGGCCACGTCCAGGCCGAGCAGCACGTCTTCGCCGGCGCTGTAGCCGGCCTTGCCGATCGCCTCGAGGATGGTGTCGAGCGCTTCGACATTGCTGCGGAAATCCGGGGCGAAGCCGCCCTCGTCGCCGACCGCCGTGCTCAGGCCGTGGCCCTTGAGCACCGACTTGAGCGCATGGAAGATCTCGGTGCCGCAGCGCAGCGCCTCGGAGAACGAGGCCGCGCCGACCGGCAGCACCATGAACTCCTGGAAATCGACGTTGTTGTCGGCGTGCGCGCCGCCGTTGATGATGTTCATCATCGGCACAGGCAGCGCCGGTGCGCGATCGCCGGCCAGATGCTTCCACAGCGGCAGCTTGCGCGAGGCCGCCACCGCGTGCGCGTTGGCCAGCGAGACCGCGAGCAGCGCGTTGGCGCCCAGGCGACCCTTGTTCTCGGTGCCGTCGAGGTCGATCAGTCGCTTGTCCAGGCCGGCCTGGTCGGCGGCCTCGAAGCCGGCCAGCGCGTCCGCGATCGGGCCGTTGACGTTGCCCACCGCCCGGGTCACGCCCTTGCCGAGGTAGCGCGTCTTGTCGCCGTCGCGCAGTTCGACCGCCTCCTTGGCGCCGGTGGACGCGCCGGACGGTACCGCCGCACGGCCGAACGATCCATCGGCCAGCGTCACTTCGGCTTCGAGGGTGGGGTTACCGCGGGAGTCGAGGATTTCGCGGGCGTGGATCTTGGCAATCGTGCTCATTGGGGCCTCTGTAGGGATGCGAGTCTGCGGACTTCGGAAAGCATTGATTCACTTGCGGGTGTCGACGCCTCCGGCATCGGGGTCGACCCCCAGCGGACCTGCCAACGCCCGTCGTTCATGCGTGCCAGGAACAACAGGTGTGGGCGGCCGGCAAAGGACTGGTACAGGATGCGATTGGAACAAGCGATTTCGAAGACCACTCCGTCCGCGTTGGGTACAGCTGGTTCAATCGGCATCCCGATCTCGACCGCCGTCCCGAGGGCGGGGACATCGCCGCGGACCGTTTCGATCACACGGAACGAAGACTCGATCAAGAGCGCCCCGTCTTCGCCGGGCGATTCGACGAATGGTCCCAACTCCGCCACGACGATCGCATCGTCACCCTGGTAAGTCGCTTCCGTCCTCCAACCCGGCGGGGATGAGCACGCCATCGCGATCTGCGCTGGAGCAAGCATGATCAGCAGCGGCAGGGCCCACTTGAGCATCAAACAACGCTCTGCTCGATGAACCCGTTCTGCTTGGTCACGCGGTCGAGCTCGAGCAGGGTCGCCAGCAGCCCTTCCATCCTGTCGAGCGGCCAGGCGTTGGGCCCATCCGACAGCGCCTTGGACGGATCCGGATGGGTTTCCATGAATACGCCGGACACGCCCACGGCCACGGCCGCGCGCGCCAGCACGGGCACGAACTCGCGCTGGCCGCCGCTGGAGGTGCCCTGCCCGCCCGGCAGCTGCACTGAATGGGTCGCGTCGAACACCACCGGGCAGCCGATGTCGCGCATCACGCTCAGCGAGCGCATGTCGGAGACGAGGTTGTTGTAGCCGAAGCTGGCGCCACGCTCGCAGACCATGATCTGGTCGTTGCCGGTCGCCTTCGCCTTCTCGACCACGGGCTTCATGTCCCACGGCGCGAGGAACTGGCCCTTCTTGATGTTGACCGGCTTGCCGGCGCTGCAGACCTTGCGGATGAAATCGGTCTGGCGCACCAGGAAGGCCGGCGTCTGCAGCACGTCGACCACCGAGGCCACCTCGTCCATCGGCGTGTATTCGTGCACGTCGGTCAGCACCGGCACGCCGATCTGGCGCTTCACCTCGCCAAGCACGCGCAGGCCTTCCTCCATCCCGGGTCCGCGAAAGCTCGCCCCCGAGGTGCGGTTGGCCTTGTCGAAGCTCGACTTGAAGATGAAGTTGATGCCGAGCCGGCCGGTGATCTCCTTGAGCCTGCCGGCGACATCGAGCTGCAGCTGCTCGCTCTCGACCACGCAGGGGCCCGCGATCAGGAAGAACGGCCGGTCCAGGCCGACCTCGAATCCACAGAGCTTCATGCCGAGGCCTCCTTGAGCAGCTTGCCGCCCGCCGACCCTTCGTTGACCTTGTGCTCGCGCGCGGCGCGCACGAAGCCGATGAACAGCGGGTGCCCGCCGCGCGGCGTGGACAGGAATTCCGGATGCGCCTGGCACGCGATGAACCACGGGTGGCCCGGTAGCTCGATCATCTCCACCAGGAGGTCGTCCATCGACTTGGCGCTGATCACCAGGCCCGCATCCTCGAGCTGGGTGCGGTAGCGGTTGTTGAACTCGTAGCGGTGGCGGTGGCGTTCGCCCACCACGTCCCTGCCGTACAGCTCGCGCGCCCGGGTGCCGGGCTTGAGCCGCTGTTCCTGCAGGCCCAGGCGCATGGTGCCGCCGAGGTCGGATTTCTCGTCGCGCTTCTCGATCTCGCCGGTCTGCGTGCGCCATTCGGTGATCAGGCCGATCACCGGATGCGGAGTCTGACGATCATTCTCGGTGCTGTTGGCGCCTTCCAGGCCGGCGAGGTGGCGGGCCACGTCGACCACCGCCGCCTGCATGCCGTAGCAGATGCCGAAATACGGAATGCCGTGCTCGCGCGCATGCTGCGCCACCAGCACCTTGCCTTCGAAGCCGCGGTCGCCGAAGCCGCCCGGCACCAGGATGCCGTCGACGCGTCCCAGCGCCTTCTCCGCGCCGTCGCGTTCGATGTCCTGCGATTCGATCCACTTCAGGTTGACGCGCGTGCGCTGGCGGATGCCGCCGTGCTTGAGCGCCTCGCCGACCGACTTGTACGCATCCTTGTGATCGACGTACTTGCCGACCACCGCGATGGTCACCTCGTCGATCGGATGCTCGGCCGCGTCCACCACGGCCAGCCACTCGGACAGGTCGGCCGAGGCCGCGGCCCGGTCGTCCAGCCGCAGGCGCTCGACCACGATCTGGTCCAGCCCCTGTGCGTGCAGCCACATCGGAATCTTGTGGATGTTGTCCAGGTCCACCGCCGAGATCACCGCCTTCTCGGACACGTTGGTGAACGAGGCGATCTTGCGCCGCTCGCCGTCGGGCAGCGGCTGCTCGCTGCGACACAGCAGCACGTCGGGCTGGATGCCGATCGAACGCAGCTCCTTGACCGAGTGCTGGGTGGGTTTGGTCTTCAGCTCGCCCGCCGCGGCGATGTACGGCACCAGGGTCAGGTGCATGAACATGGCCTTGTCCGGGCCGCGGTCGGTGCGGATCTGGCGGATCGCCTCCAGGAACGGCAGCGACTCGATGTCGCCCACCGTGCCGCCGATTTCCACCAGCCCCACGTCGAAGCCCTGGGTGGCGGCGTCGATGCAGCGCTTGATCTCGTCGGTGATGTGCGGGATCACCTGCACGGTCGCGCCGAGGTAGTCGCCACGGCGCTCCTTGCGGATCACGGCCTCGTAGATCTTGCCGGTGGTGATCGAGTTCCTGCCGCTCAGGCGGACATTGATGAAGCGCTCGTAGTGGCCGAGGTCCAGGTCGGTCTCGGCGCCGTCGTCGGTGACGTACACCTCGCCGTGCTGGAACGGGCTCATGGTGCCCGGGTCGACGTTGATGTACGGGTCCAGCTTCATCATCGTCACGGTCAGGCCGCGGGCCTCGAGGATCGCGGCCAGCGAGGCCGCCGCGATGCCCTTGCCGAGCGAGGACACCACGCCGCCGGTGACGAAAACGAGCGGAGTGACGGAACTGGGGGAGGTCATGGGGAGTGTGCACCCGCTGGAAAGCCCCATTCTACAGGGTCGCGCCCCGGCCTGCCGGCCGGGGCCGGTCGCAGCCTCCGCGACGGCCCGCCGCCATCCTTGACCACCCCGACGCCGGCCCGCATCCTGCGCGCCACCCGCCGCCGCCCCTCCAGCACCTTCCGCCGATGAATTCCCGCTACAACGCCGCCGACATCGAAGTCCTGTCCGGCCTGGATCCGGTCAAGCGCCGGCCCGGCATGTACACCGACACCACCCGCCCGAACCACCTGGCGCAGGAGGTGGTCGACAATGCGGTGGACGAGGCGCTGGCCGGGCACGCGCGCGAGATCGCGGTGACCCTGTTCAAGGACGGCAGCTGCGAGGTGTCCGACGACGGCCGCGGCATGCCGGTCGACATCCACCCGGAGGAGAAGATCCCCGGCGTGGAGCTGATCCTCACCCGGCTGCACGCGGGCGGCAAGTTCAGCAACAAGAACTACACTTTCTCCGGCGGCCTGCACGGCGTGGGCGTGAGCGTGGTCAACGCGCTGTCCACGCTGGTGGAAGTGCACATCAAGCGCGACGGCAGCGAGCACCGGATCACCTTCCGCAACGGCGATCGCGCCAGCCCGCTCGAGGTGGTGGGCACGGTCGGGAAGAAGAACACCGGCACCCGGGTCCGCTTCTGGCCCGATTCGAAGTACTTCGACACGCCGAAGTTCGCGCTGCGCGCGCTGCGCCACCTGTTGCGGGCGAAGGCGGTGCTGTCGCCGGGCCTCGCCGTCACCCTGTTCGACGAGGCCAGCGGCGAGCGCGACCGCTGGCACTACGAGGACGGCCTGCGCGACTACCTGCGCGGCGAGTTGGACGGACGCGAGCTGCTGCCGCCGGACCTGTTCGTCGGCCAGCAGAAGAAGGACACCGAGATCGTCGACTGGGCGGTGGCCTGGGTGCCCGAGGGCGACCTGGTGCAGGAAAGCTACGTCAACCTGATCCCGACCGCGCAGCACGGCACCCATGTCAACGGCCTGCGCACCGGGTTCACCGACGCGCTGCGCGAGTTCTGCGACTTCCGCAACCTGCTGCCGCGCGGCGTGAAGCTGGCGCCCGAGGACGTGTGGGACCGGGTGTCGTTCGTACTGTCGCTGAAGATGACCGACCCGCAGTTCAGCGGCCAGACCAAGGAGCGCCTGAGCTCGCGCCAGGCTGCGGGCTTCGTCGAGGGCGCGGCGCACGACGCGTTCTCGCTGTGGCTCAACCAGCACGTGGACTTCGGCGAGCGCATCGCGCAGCTGGCGATCGAGCGCGCCAGCGCGCGGCTCAAGACCGAGAAGCAGATCGTCCGCAAGAAGGTGACCCAGGGCCCGGCCCTGCCCGGCAAGCTGGCCGACTGCATCAGCCAGGATCTCTCGCGCACCGAGCTGTTCCTGGTCGAGGGCGACTCCGCCGGCGGCAGCGCCAAGCAGGCGCGCGACAAGGATTTCCAGGCGATCCTGCCGCTGCGCGGAAAGATCCTCAACACCTGGGAAGTCGCCTCCGGCGGCGTGCTGGCCTCGCAGGAAGTGCACGACCTGGCGGTGGCCATCGGCTGCGACCCGGGCAAGGACGACATCTCCGGGCTGCGCTACGGCAAGGTGGTGATCCTGGCCGACGCGGATTCGGACGGCCTGCACATCGCGACGCTGCTCTCGGCGCTGTTCCTGCGCCACTTCCCGGCGCTGGTGGGCGCCGGGCACATCTTCGTGGCGATGCCGCCGCTGTTCCGCGTCGACCTGGGCAAGCAGGTGTTCTATGCCCTCGACGAGGAGGAAAAGCGCCTGCTGCTGGAGAAGATCGAGCGCGAGAAGGCGGAGTCGAAGAAGGGCCTGGGTCAGGTCAACGTGACCCGCTTCAAGGGCCTGGGCGAGATGAACCCGTCGCAGCTGCGCGAGTCGACGATCCATCCCGACACCCGCCGCCTGGTGCAGCTGACCATCGACGACGACGTGGAAACGCGCGGACTGATGGACATGCTGCTGGCGAAGAAGCGGGCGGGCGACCGCAAGGCGTGGCTGGAACAGAAGGGCGATCTGGCGACGCTGGAAGTCTAGGCAGGCGATTCTTTTGCGGGGGCCGTGGCGACGGCGTCGCCGTCATTGCGGCGGATGGCATCGGGCAGCGCGGCTGGAACAGAAGGGCGACCTGGCGACGCTGGAGGTCTGAGCTCCCGGGATTGCCTGTACGTCGCGACCGGATGGGCCTCGCCGCGACCGGGAGGCCTCCGCGGCGAATGTCCCCCGGCTTCCGCCTGGAGGCGGAAGCCTCCTCCTTGATTTCGCCGCAAAGGCCTCCCGATCGCAGCGCGGCTCGGCTGACGGCCGGTCCCGGAAATGCGCGCGACTTTGGTGCTTCGCCCCAGAACCAGCGCGATCCTGGGCACGTCGGATGCGGGGGTGCGCACACCTCCAGCCATCCCACCGTCCCCTGCTCGATGCGGCGCAAAAGACATGCATTCGTCCTGCTCCGACGCCAACGCACTAATGCGTGTCCTCCGGAGAACCCACTCGCAGGGCCAGTACCTATACCCCCCTTCCTTGAACCCCCGCGGATTCAGGCACGTCGGATGCGGGGGTGCCCGGGGACGAAATCAAGGAGGAGGCGACGCCCTGCAGGGCGTCGCCGGGGGACATTCGTCACCGGGCGCGCCCGTAGCCGGCGTCACCGCGTACCGACCCGATCGCTGCGGCGTTGCAGCGCTTGATCCGTCCACGCACAAACGGGTCACAACAAGACCGATGCTCGAAGGCGATCGAACTACGGCTCCGCTCCGGGCACCGCGCGAAGACTCGACTCAGTCCGCGGCGACCGCCCGCCACCGCAGCACGGTCCCGTCCTTGCGGTCGGGCCGCGGGCCGGGCCGGTCGGCGGCATAGGGTTCGCCGCTCTCGGGCAGGATGCCGAGATAGCGGTTCGTCTTCAGCGACAGCAGCATGAACTCGCCGCGCATCAGGTCCTGCCACAGGAACAGGCTGGCGTCGGATTCTGGCAGCAGTCGCACGTCGGCCGACAGTCCGATGCCGACCACGGTCAGGAAGCCGCTGCCGTCCATCGCCTCCAGCGCCACCCGGCCGCGGCCGCGGTCGTGCACGCGGAAGCGCCCGCCCGCCTCGCCCGCCTCCTTCGTGTCGGCGGCCACCGGCTGCAGCACGCCCAGCGGATGCACGCGCGCCACCGTGTCGTCGCCGAGGTTGTGCAGCGCGACCACCTGCCCCAGCGGCAGGTTGCGCGAGCGGTCCGCCAGCGGCTCGTCCACGCGGAAGTCGTCGAAGTCGGCGTGGCCGCCATCGCGGCCGTCCGCGTTGTAGGCGAACAGCGCGTAACGCGTGCCCTGGAAGGTCTTGAGCTGGTAGGGCAGCCGCACCGGTTCGCCGATATCGGTGAAGCGCTCGCCATCCGCGCTCCAGGAGAATTGCGCCAGGTCCTCGTCGTAGTCGCCCGCCACGCGCAGGAAGAGTTGCGGCGAGACCAGCGGCAGGTCGACATGGCGGTCGCCGAGCTGCGAATGCCAGCGCAGCGTCGCGCGCTCATCGCCCTGCACCACGCCCAGCCATGCAGCGGGCATGTTGAGCAGGCCGAGACCGGCGATGTCGCCGGCTACGAGTCCCGATACGTCGACGCGGACGGTCGCGGTGGACAGCGGCCCGATCACGCGCTGGGTCAGCGTGTTGCGTGCCCACAGGAAGTCGTCGGCCGGCGAGGCGTGCAGCCGCAACGCGTCCGGCCGCTCATCGAGCGACCAGCGCCCGGCCAGCGGCGCATGGTTCCACTGCCACACCGGCTGGAGGGTGGGCGCGGAGAAATCGTCGCTGCGCGCGTAGGTCGCGTGCGGCGCGGTGCCGGCGCCTACGTCGGGCTTGAACCAGGTGCGCGGCGAGCGGCCCAGGTTGCCGGGCAGTCCGAAGTAGGGCCAGCCTTCGTACCAGGTCACCGGCGAGAGGTAGGTGGTGCGGCCGATCGACTTGACGTCCATCATCGAGAAGCCCCACCAGCTGCCGTCCGGCGCCTGCACGATCCCGCCCTGGTGCAGCGGCACCGCGCCCAGCGCGTTGTCGCCCGGCTTGTGCATCGAGAACGCGGTGGTGCCGTTGGGCACCGGCGTGCGCTGGCCGACGCCGTCTTCCCACCAGCCGCGCTGCGTGCCCATGGTCTCGCTGGCACTGATCGCCACCGTTTCCCATGGCCCGTCGAGCGAGTCCGCGCGCGCCGCCTGCATCCGCCCTACCGGCGCGTAGTTGGCGCTGATGATGTAGTAGCGTCCGTCCACCTTGTAGAAGTGGTGGCCCTCGCCCATGCCGCTGCCGGCCGGGATGATCACCCGCTCGCTGCCGTCGACCACCCCGCTCAGGTCCGGTTTCAGCTCGACCAGGCGCACTTCGTTGTAGTTGAACACCGCCCACACGCGGTCGTCGTCGTCGAACAGCACTGACAGATCGTGCAGGTTGCGCTCGATCACCGAATGCGTCCACGGACCGGCGGCATCGGTGGCGGTGAACACGTGCAGCCCGCGCTGGTTGATGTTGGCGAAGATGTGGAAGCGGCCGTTGTGGTGGCGCAGGCTCGGCGCCCAGATGCCCTGCCCGTACAGGTCGCGGCCCTGTTCGAGCCGGTACTCGGGGCCCGGCGGGAAGTCCGCCATCGCATAGGAGACGAATTCCCAGTTCACCAGGTCGCGCGAGCGCAGCACCGGCAGGCCGGGCACCGCGTGCATGGTGGTGCCGGTCATGTAGAACCAGTCGCCGACGCGGATCAGGTCGGGGTCGGAGAACTCGTCGTGGAACAGCGGGTTGGTGTAGGTGCCGTTGCCGTTGTCGGCCATCCATGTGGGGGCGCGCGGGCCGGAGGCGTGGACGGTTCCGAGCGCGAACAGCAGGACCAGCCAGAAAACACATGCTCGCATCAGCGCAACTCCTTCAACGTGCCGGACGACGCGCGTCGGGCCGACTCGCCTGTCCCGCACACCAGGCGACCACCAGCCGTCACGTGCGTCCGTCACGAACCGGTGTCAGGCACGCATCCCAGACCCGGCCTGCAGACGAGCGCACGTCCCGGCGCGCGCTCACACGGCCCCGTCGCGGCGCGCCAGCAACCGCTGCATCAGGCAGAACGCCAGCAGCAGCGCGCCGATCGCGATGCGCGTCCACCAGGAGCTGAGGGTGCCGTCGAACACGATCAGGGTCTGGATCAGCCCCAGCACCAGCACGCCGAACACCGTCCCGAGCACGTAGCCGCTGCCGCCGGCCAGCAGGGTGCCGCCGATCACCACCGCGGCGATCGCATCGAGTTCCAGCCCGCTGGCGTGCAGGCTGTAGCCGCTGAGCATGTAGAACGTGTAGACCACGCCCGCCAGCGCCGAGCAGAAGCCGCTGAGCGCGTAGACGCGCACCAGGGTGGCGTCGACGGCCAGGCCCATCAGCCGTGCGGACTGCTCGTTGCCGCCGATCGCGTACACCGTGCGCCCGAAGCGGGTCAGGCCCGCCAGCACCGCGCCGGCGGCCACCACCAGCAGCGCGATCACCGCGCCCACCGACAGCGACGCGCCGCCGCCGACCGGGATGCGCAGCCCCGCCACCGCGACGTGGAAGGCATGGTCGATGCCGATCGAATCCACGCTCACCAGGGTCGCCGCGCCGCGCGCCAGGAACATGCCCGCCAGCGTGACCACGAACGGCTGCAGCCGGTAGCGCTGGATCATCGCGCCCATCGTCCCGCCGAACGCGGTGCCGGCCACCAGCACCGCCGCGATCGCCGCCAGCGGATGCCAGCCGTGGTGCTGCACCAGGCTCGCCAGCAGCACCGTGCTGAAGGCGACCACCGCGCCCACCGACAGGTCGATGCCGCCGGTCAGGATCACGAACGTCATGCCCACCGCGACGATCAGCACGAAGCCGTTGTCGATGAACAGGTTCAGGAACACCTGCGGGCGCAGGAAGCCGTCGTACAGCACGCCACCGGCGATCGACATCGCCACGAACAGCGACACCGTCACCGCCAGCGACACGTAGCGCGGGTCGCGCCACAGCCGGCCGAGGCCGCCAGCGTGCAGCAGGCCGCGCGCGGGGACGGCGCTCATGCCGGCGCCCCGCGCGTGCGCCACAGCAGCGCCCGCGCCTGCGCACGGAATTCCGGCGACTGCAGCAGCAGCACCACCAGCACCAGCAGCGCCTTGACCACCAGGTTGACCTGCGGCGGCACGCCGATGGCGTAGATGGTGGTGGTCAGGGTCTGGATGATCAGCGCGCCGACCAGGCTGCCGGCGAGGCTGAAGCGCCCGCCCGCGAGCGCGGTGCCGCCCAGCGCCACGGCGAGGATCGCGTCGAGTTCGAGCAGCTGCCCGGCGTTGTTGGCATCGGCACTGGCCACGTTCGCGCTCACCAGCACGCCCGCCAGCCCGGCGCACAGGCCGGAAAACACGTACAGCGACAGCGTGATCGCGCGCGCACGCACGCCGGCCACGTGCGCGGCCACCGGGTTGTGTCCGATGGCGCGTACGAACAGGCCCAGCGCGGTACGCCCGAGCAATGCCTGCAGGGCGAGGAACAGCGCCAGCACCACGAACAGCGCGATCGGCAGCCCGAGCACGAAGCCGGTGCCGAGGAACACGTACGGCGCGTAGTAGATCGTCAGGATCTGTCCGTCGCTGACCAGTTGCGCGATGCCGCGTCCGGCCACCATCAGGATCAGGGTGGCGATGATCGGCTGCATTCCCACCTTGACCACCAGCACGCCGTTCCACAGCCCGCACAGTGCGGCCGCGCCGAGTGCGGCCGCGACCGCGGCGAACAGCGGCGCGAGACCGTCGCCACCGCCGGCGGTCATGCGCGCGATGGTCCAGGCCGCGACGGTGGCGGCGATCGCCAGCACCGCGCCCACGGAGATGTCCAGCCCGCGCACCGCGATCACCAGGGTCATGCCGAGCGAGACCAGGATCAGCGGCGCGGCGCGGTTGGCGATGTCGACCAGGTTTCCGTACAGGCGGCCGTCGCGCCACTCCAGCGCGAGGAAGCCCGGATTGAACAGGCCGTTGCCCAGCAGCAGCAGCGCCAGCGCGAGCAGCGGCCAGGCCAGCGGATGCGCGGCCGCTCGGCGCCAGCGTGGCTGCACCATCGGCGCAGGATCGGGTGGCGCGCTCATGCGTGCCCCGCGATCAGGTCCATGACCTGGGCACCGTCGCAACCGCCCGGCAGCTCGCCCGCCTTGTGGCGGTCGCGCATCACCGCGATGCGGTCGCCCAGGCGCGTGAGTTCCTCGATCTCGGCGGAGATGAAGAGCACCGCCATGCCCGTACGGGCCAGGCGCACCACCTCGGCCATGATCTCCTGCTTGGCGGCGATGTCGATGCCGCGCGTGGGTTCGTCCAGGATCAGCAGCGACGGTTCGGTCGCCAGCCAGCGCGCCAGCACCACCTTCTGCTGGTTGCCGCCCGACAGCGAACCCGCCGGCGCCTCGGTGCCGGCGGTGCGGATGCCGAGCAGGTCGACGTAACGCCGCGCCAGTTCGTCCTGCTTCGCGCGCGGCAGCGAGCGGCGCCAGCCGCGCCGCGCCTGCAGCGCCAGCACGATGTTCTCGCGCACCGACAGCCCGGCCACGATGCCCTCGGTCTTGCGCTCCTCGGGGCACAGCGCCAGCCCGCGCGCGACCGCCTCGGCCGGATGCCGGAACTGCACGGCGCGGTCGCCCACGCGCAGTTCGCCCGCATCGGCGCGGTCGAGCCCGAACAGCAGCCGCGCAAGCTCGGTGCGGCCCGATCCGAGCAGCCCGCCGAGCCCGGTGACCTCGCCCGCGCGCAGTTGCAGGTCCACCGGCTGCAGCGCGCCGCGACGCGCCAGCCCCCGCGCCTCCAGCACCACCGGCGCATCGTCGGGCACACGCGTGTCCGCATCGCGCCCGCCCGCCAGCGCCACCTCGCGCCCGACCATCGCCTTGACCAGCGCCGCGCGCGGCAGTTCGGCGGGCGCGTACTCGCCCACCAGCGCGCCATTGCGCAATACGGTGATGCGGTCGGACACCGCGTACACCTGGTCGAGGAAATGGGTGACGAACAGGATCGCCATGCCGCGCTCGCGCAGGCGCTGCATCACCGCGAACAACTGCCGCACCTCGTCCTCGTCGAGACTGGAGGTGGGCTCGTCGAGGATCAGCACCCGCGCCGACACGCCCAGCGCGCGCGCGATCGCCACCATCTGCTGGATCGCGACCGGATAACCCGACAGCGGGCGGTCCACGTCCAGGTCCAGCTGCAGTTCGGCCAGCAGCGCGCGCGCCTGCGCCCGCACCCGCGCCCACTGCACCAGTCCGAACCGGCGCGGGAAGCGGCCGGCGAACAGGTTCTCCGCGACCGACAGGTTCGGGCACAGGTTCACTTCCTGGTACACCGTGCTGATGCCCAGCCGCTGCGCATCGAGCGGATCGGCGGGCGCGATCGCGCGGCCGTCCAGCGTCACCGTGCCCGCGTCCGGCGCCTCGACGCCGGTCAGCAGCTTGATCAGGGTCGACTTGCCGGCGCCGTTCTGGCCCATCAGGGCGTGGATCTCGCCCGCACGCAGGGTCAGGCCTGCACCGTCGAGCGCCCGCGTGGCGCCGAAGCGCTTGCGCAGGCCTTCGGCGTGCAGCACCACCGCGTCCGGGTTGCCGCCCTGCTCGCTCATGCCGGCTCAGTACTTGCGGTTCGGCAGTTCGGCGTCGGCCTGGTCCTGGGTGAACACGCCCTCTTCCACCATCACCCGCTTGGGCACCTCGCGTCCGGCATGCACCTCGCGGATCAGGTCCGCCAGCTGCGGGCCGAGCAGCGGGTTGCATTCCACCGTGGCGTTGAGCTTGCCGGCCTTCATCGCCTCGAACGCGCCGCGCACGCCGTCGATCGAGACGATGCGGATATCGGTGCCCGGCTTGCGCCCGGCTTCCTCGATCGCCTGGATCGCGCCGATCGCCATGTCGTCGTTGTGCGCGAACAGCACGTCGATGCCGTCGCCCTCGGCCTTGAGGAAGGCTTCCATCACTTCCTTGCCGCGGGCGCGGGTGAAGTCGCCGCTCTGCGAACGCACGATCTCGAACCGGCTGTCGCCGTCGATGACTTCCTTGAAGCCGCGCATGCGGTCGTTGGCCGGGGCCGAACCCACGGTGCCCTGCAGCTCCACGATGCGGATCGGCCCGTCCTTGCCCTGGCTGTCCTCGATCACCCAGCGCGCGGCGCGGCGGCCTTCCTCGACGAAATCCGAGCCGATCAGGGTCGCGTACAGCGCGTCATCGGACACGTTGACCGCGCGGTCGGTCAGCACCACCGGGATGTTGGCGGCCTTGGCCTCGCGCAGCACCGTGTCCCAGCCGGTCTCGACCACCGGGGAGAACGCGATCACGTCGACGCCCTGGGCGATGAACGAGCGCAACGCCTTGATCTGGTTCTCCTGCTTCTGCTGCGCGTCGGAGAAGCGCAGGGTGAAGTCCGGCGCCACCAGCGCCTCCTTCACCGAACGCGTGTTGGCGGTGCGCCATTCGCTCTCCGCGCCGACCTGGCTGAAGCCGACGGTGATCGCATCTTCGCCGGCAGCCGCCTGGCCACCCTCGCCGCCGCCGGAGCACCCGGCCAGCACCGCGGCGCACAGCAGCGCCGCCATTCCCAGAATCTTCCGCATCACTTCCTCCCGATACTCGAATCGTCGTCTGCGCGGGCGCCATGCTGCCATGGCAAGGCCGCGCGTGCGCTCACGCCGCCGTGTAGGCGGTCTTGACCGTGGTGTAGAACTCGACCGCGTGCCGGCCCTGCTCGCGCGGGCCGTAGCTCGAGGCCTTGCGGCCGCCGAACGGCACGTGCGGGTCGACGCCCGCGGTGGGCAGGTTGACCATCACCATGCCCGCCTGGGCGTGGCGCTTGAAATGCGTGGCGTGCTTCAGCGACGTGGTGCAGATGCCGGCGCACAGGCCGAACTCGGTGTCGTTGGCCAGCGCCAGCGCGTGCCCGTAGTCGTCAGCGCGCAGCAGCGCGGCCACCGGCCCGAAGATCTCCTCGCGCGCGATGCGGTCGCCGGGCGTGGCGGCAAACAGGGTCGGCGCCAGGAAGTGGCCGTTGCCGGCACCGTCCACGCGCCCGCCGCCGGCCAGCAGTTCGGCGCCGTCGTCGTGGCCGGCCTGGATGTAGGACAGGTCGGTGTCGAGCTGCTGGCCGCTGGCGACCGGGCCGATGTCCACGCCCTGTATCAGCGGGTCGCCCACGCGCAGCGCGGCCAGGCGCGCGCGCATGCGTTCGGTGAAGGCGTCGTACACCGCCGCTTCCACGATCAGCCGGCTCGAGGCCGTGCAGCGCTGCCCGGTGGAGAAATACGCGCCGTTGACGGCGCAATCCACCGCGATGTCCATATCCGCGTCGGCCAGCACCACCAGCGGGTTCTTGCCGCCCATCTCCAGCTGCACCTTCAGCGCGCGCGCCGCGGCCTGCACCAGCAGCGCGCGGCCGGTCGGCACCGAGCCGGTGAAGCTCAGCGCATCGAGCCGGGGATGTTCGACCATCGCCTGCCCGACCGTGCGCCCGCCGCCCAGCACCAGGTTGAACACGCCCTCGGGCAGGCCGGCGCGCGAGAGGATCTCGGCCAGCGCCCAGGCGCAGCCGGGCACGATCTCGGCCGGCTTGAACACCACCGTGTTGCCGTAGGCCAGCGCCGGGGCGATCTTCCAGGCCGGGATCGCGAGCGGGAAGTTCCAGGGCGCGATGATGCCGACCGTGCCGACCGGCTCGCGGGTGATCTCGACCTCCACGCCGGGCCGCGTCGAGGCCAGTTTCTCGCCGGGAATCCGCAGCGCCTCGCCGGCGAAGAACTTGAAGATCTGGCCCGCGCGCGCGGCCTCGCCGATCGCCTCGGGCAGGGTCTTGCCCTCCTCGCGCGCGAGCAGGCGGCCGAGCTCGTCCTTGCGCGCGAGGATCTCGGTGCCCACCGCGTCCAGCGCCTCGGCGCGGCGCTGCGGGGTCGACAGCCCCCAGGCGTGCTGCGCATCCGCGGCCGCGTCCACCGCCTGCGCCGTGGTGGCGGCGTCGAGCATGCCGTAGTGCCCCACCGGTGCGTCCAGGTCGGCCGGGTTCTCGTCCGCGTGGTCGCCCGCGCCGGCCACCCACTGGCCGTGGATATAGCTGCTGAAACGCGGTTCGCCCATCTGCGTCCGGCTCCCGTTCGTCGCCGCGCTAGAGCGCGCGGACCCCGCCGGGCGCGAACCCGGCGACCACGCTGCGCAGCGGGTTGCGCAGCGGCGCGCCCAGGCCGGGCAGCTCGATCTCGAACACGTCGCCGTCCTGCGCGCGAACGCCGTCGGCGAAGCTCAGCGTCGCGGTACCGAAGAAGTGCAGGTGCACGTCGCCGGACCGGCGGTGCGCGGCGTACTTGAAGTGGTGGTACTCGAGGTTCTCCAGCGAATGGCACATGTTGGCTTCGCCGGTGAGGAAAGGCTTTTCCCACACCACCTCGTCGCCGCGGCGCAGGCGGCTGGTGCCGCGCAGGTCGCGCGGCAGCGCACCGGTGCGCAGCTCAGGTCCCACGGCGCAGGTGCGCAGTTTCGAATGCGCCAGGTACAGGTAGTTCTGGCGTTCGGTGACGTGGTCGGAGAACTCGTTGCCGATCGCGAAGCCGAGCCGGTGCGGGGTGCCGTCCGGGCCGATCAGGTACAGGCCGACCAGTTCCGGCTCTTCGCCACCATCGAGCGCGAAGTCCGGCGATTCCAGCGGCGCACCGGGCGCCACCACGTGGCTGCCGTCGCCCTTGTGGAACCACTCGGGCTGCGCGCCCGCGCTGCCCGCGGCCGGCATTCCGCCCTCGACGCCCCACTGGAACATGCGCATCGAATCGGTGAGCGTGCCTTCCTGCGCCTGCTGCTGCAGCTTCTGGTGCATCGCGTCGCGGGCCGCGGCGCTACCCAGGTGGGTCAGGCCGGTGCCGCTGACATGGCAGTGCGCGGGGTCCGGGTGGTGCAGCGGCGACAGCACCCGGCCGTCGCGCAATAGCGCGGCGTACGCCAGGTGGGCGCCGCCGGGCACCTCGGCCGCCGCTTCGGCCAGGCTGGTGCCGGTCGCGATCGCGGCGCTGGCCAGCGCGTACATGCTGGCGTGGCCCTCGAGCACGCGCACGCTCTGGCCTTCGGCGTCGACCACGCCGACGCGCACCTGCCCCGCATCGTCTTTCAGCTGGATCAGTCGCATGCGTCGCGGCCCGTCGTTCCGGTGGAGGTGGAACGCCGATTCTGCCGGGTTGACGGATACGCATCCAATTCATTCCGGCGAGAACCCGATACCGGTTCTCGTATGGCGGCACTCAGTCGTGGAAGGCGTCCACCAGCGTGCGCCGGCCGAGCATGAACGCGTCGGCCACGTGCCGCAGCGGCGCCAGGTCCACGTCCGAGCGCCCGTCCCGGATCAGCGCGGCGAAGCGGCGGTACAGCGACGGATATTCCTGCTCGGGTTCCGCGTGCAGCAGCCGGCCATCGACCGACAGCTTCGCCCCGCCCTCCGACAGCCGCATCACCCCGGCGTCGGTCTCGGCCTCGATGTCCCAGCTCTGCGGGCCGGTCTGGCGCCAGTCGAACTCGGCCAGCAGGTCCAGCCCGTCGGCATCGGTGAAGCGGATCGTGGCCGCGATCGGCGCGTCGCGGTTCTCGGGAAACTCCAGCGTCGCCCCGGTGGCGAACACCGGCTGCGGCAGTATCCGGGTGACGATCGACAGCGCATTGATCCCCGGATCGAACACGCCCAGCCCGCCGGGCTGCCAGATCCACGCCTGCCCGGGGTGCCACTGGCGCACGTCCTCCTTCCACGACACCCGCATGGCGCGCAGCCGGGTGCCGGCCAGGAACCCGCGCGCGGCCTCCACGGCCGGCGCATGACGCGAGTGCCAGCTGGCGAACAGCGACACGCCCTTCTCGGCGGCGCGCGCGGCCAGGTCCTCCACCTCCGACAGCGTGGCCCCCGGCGGCTTCTCCAGGAGCACGTGCTTGCCGGCATCCAGCGCCGCCACCGCAGCTGCGTAGCGATACTGCGGCGGCATGCACAGCGAGACGGCGTCGATCGACGGCACCGCGGCGAGCATCTCCCCGATGGCGCCGAAGTTCTCGATGCCCTCGACCCGCCCGTTGCGGCTGGCGGCCGCCACGAGTCGGTAGTCGGCATTGCCGGCAACGGCGGGCAGATGCTGGTCGCGCACGATCTTGCCGACGCCGACGATCGCGAGGGAAATGGTCACGGATGCAGTCTCCAGAAGCAGGCGCGCAGGCAGGAATGATGCCGGGGATGGCGACGCTGCGTGCGCGGCCGCAGGGCGTGGCGCCGGATCACGCGCGCGCCAGTGCCGCGGCCACGTCGTCCCAGGCGCAGTCGCACCCCGGACAGCCGAAGCGGTAGAGGATCCGGCGCCGGTAGGCCGTGCCCGGTCGCAGCACGGCGGGCGGGAAGCCCGGGTGGTTGGGCGCGTCGGGATAGTCCTGCGGCTCCAGGCACAGCCCGTCGCCGAGCCCGGGATGCTGGCGCGCCAGGCCCTGGCCGCCGTAGAGCTGCAGCGCCGGCGCGTCGCAGTCGATGCGCATCGCCACGCCGCTGTGCGGCGAGTACAGCTGCGCGGCACAGGCGTGGCCGGGTTCGAGCACCAGGCAGTGGTCGAAGCCGCCGGCGACGCGCAGCTGCGGATCGTCCGCGCCGAGCTTGGACCGCAACGTGGCGGCGGTTCTGAAATCGAACGGCGTGCCGTCCGCCGGTTCCACCCGGCCCAGCGGGATCAGGTCGTCCGCCACCGGCAGCACGCCCGCCACCGGCACCTGCAGCACCTGCGACGCCGCCGGCACGTTCGCGTCGCCGGCCAGGTTGAAGTACGGATGGTGGGTGGGGTTGAACGGCGTGGATGCATCGCTGCGTGCTTCGAACAGCAGTTCCAGGCGCGTGCCGTGCACACGATACGTGGCGACCACATCGAGGTTGCCGGGATACCCCTCCTCGCCCTCGGGCGAGCGCAGCCGCAGCACCAGCGTGTCGGCGGTGTGCGATTCCACGTCCCACAGCCGACGCCCGAAGCCCAGGTGTCCGCCATGCAGGTGGTTGCGGCCCTCGTTGGCCGAGAGCGCGTGTTCGCGCCCGGCGAGGGAAAAGCGCGCGCCACCGATGCGGTTGCCGTAGCGGCCCACCAGGATGCCGAGGTACGCCGGATCGGCGAGATAGGCCCGCGCATCGGGCAGCCGCAGCACGGCATCCACGCGCCCGTTCGCGCCAGGCACCTGCAGCCGGGCGAGGATTCCGCCAAGGTCGAGGACCTCCGCGCAGATGCCGTCGTCGCCACCCAACCGGTAGGCGTGTACCGCGCGGCCGTCGTCGAGCTGGCCGAATGGGCGAATCCGTTCCACGCGCGTCTTGCTCCCGGTGGCCATGGGCAGAAGCGCGGCAGCATAGGGGTGGCAGCGACGGCGGCGCCATCCCGCATCGGGTATGGCAGCCGGCGGGAAACGAATCCCATGGCCGGTCCATCGCGCTGCCCGCGCGGGATCCGTACCGGGATGCGGTTGCGACGGCGCGTGGATGCGGTCGCGTATCCTGCGCGCTGTCGGAGCCCGGACAGATCCGGACTGGGGAGGCGTACACATGTTCTCTGGCCCAGGTAAGGACCCGTCGAAGTCCGGGCATCGCCTTCTCCATGCAGGACGCCGGTCGCCGGGACGGGTGGGATCGCGATTGCGTCAGCGCACAGGCGCCTGCGGCAATCCCGGACGTCACCCCGCCGCCCTGGCGCAAGTCGATGTCCGGGGGGCCGCATGAGCATCCTGGCCGAGATCGGCGGCGCGCTCGCCCGCGAGTACCAGCTCCCGAGCGTGGCGACGCTGACCATCGTCGTGGCGCGCGTGTTCACCGCGGCCATCCTGGGCGGGATGATCGGGTTCGAACGCGAGCGCAAGGGGCGCTCCGCGGGGTTCAAGACGCACATCCTGGTGTCGATCGGATCGGCCCTGTTCGTGCTGGCGCCGGCCATGTCCGGCGTGCCGATGGAGGACATCACCCGCGTGATGCAGGGCATCGTGTCCGGCATCGGTTTCCTGGGCGCGGGCGCGATCATCAAGATGGACAAGGACGCGCGCGTGGAAGGGCTCACCACCGCGGCGGGCATCTGGATGACCTCGGCCGTCGGCATGGCGGCCGGCATGGGCATGGAGATCGTGGCCCTCGTCACCACCCTGATGGCGCTGATGGTGGTGGGCGTGATCCCCAAGATCATGGGCCGGGACGACCCTCCCCCGGATCGCGCGAAGCCCTGACGCCTGCAATGGCTGGCACAAGGAAGTCCTTGTTCCGGGCTTCGGATGGATTTCGGGGCTTCGGATGGACGCCACGTCCGGGCACTTGGGGCCGGCAGGCGTCCAGGCCTGCGTCACAAGGGAGCCGTGGCACCCGACAGGGTGGGGTGACCGGTCGTGACGGGTCGGCACGTCCGCCTATCGTGTCTTCGGAAATCAGGAGCGGTCCGTGAAGCTCACAACCCTGCTGTCGCTGATCGTCCTGGGCGTCGTCGCCCTGGTCGCATTCGATCGGTATACGTCCTACACGGCCGAGCGTGCCGAGGTGGACGCGGCCGAGACCAAGGCCCGGGCGAAGCCCAGGGCACCGGCGGGGGATCCCGCCTGGGGATCCGGCACCCGAGCGGACTCCGCCGTGTCGGAAGGGGATCCAGACTGGGAATCGGTCCCCACGGTCGTGGCCCCGCCCGCGGCGGCGGCCAGCTCGTTCCGGTGCGACGGGCGCACCCACTGCTCGCAGATGACCTCGTGCGCGGAGGCCGAGTTCTTCCTGCGCAACTGCCCGAGCACGAAGATGGACGGCAACAACGACGGCGAGCCCTGCGAGCGGCAGTGGTGCGGGTGAGCCCCGCGGGACGAGAAGGGGATGGGCCGCTCCCCTCCCCGCTCGCTTGCCGGAGGACCGGGCCTCCCAACGTCGCTCGCAGGGATATGCAGCTGATGGGCAGATCGCCATAATCCATATCGAACCCGATATAGGATCCGGTCCGTGCCCAATCCGCCCTGGTACGTGCGTGCGCGCCTGAAGACCCGGCAGCTGATGCTGCTGATCGCGATCGAGGAACACGGCAACATCCACCGCGCGGCCGAGTCCCTGGCCATGTCGCAGCCGGCGGCGTCGAAGCTGCTCAAGGACCTGGAAGACCTGATCGGCGTGCCGCTGTTCGAGCGCCTGCCGCGCGGGATGCGCGCCACCTGGTACGGCGAGAGCATGATCCGCCACGCGCGCATCGCGCTGTCGAGCCTGGGCGAGGCCGGAGCGGAGATCGAGGCGCTCAAGGCCGGGCACGCCGGGCAGGTGTCGATCGGCGCGATCGCCGGGCCGGCGATGACCCTGGTGCCGCCGGCGTTGGCGCGGCTGGACCGCGAACACCCGGACCTGCGGATCTCGGTGCTGATGGAAAGCAGCGACGTGCTGCTCGAGCAGCTGTCGCAGAACCGGCTGGACCTGATGGTCGGGCGCCTGTTCGCGCGCCACGACAAGCGCAACCTGCACTACGAGCCGGTGGCCGAGGAAGAGGTGTGCGCCATCGCACGCCCCGGCCATCCGCTGCTGGAGCGGCGCAAGCCCACGCTGGCCGAACTGGCGAAGCTGCCGTGGGTGGTGCCGCCGGAAGGCAGCGTGCTGCGCCACCGCTTCGAGCTGATGTTCCAGAACGCCGGGCTGCAGGCGCCGCGCAAGGTCACCGCCACCGCCGCCCTGGTGCTGTTGCCGCGGCTGCTGCACGACGGCGACCAGCTGGCGGTGGTGCCGGTGGACGTGGCCCGCTACTACGTGGCGCACGGCATGGTCGGCATCGTGCCGATCGACCTTTCCTGCCGGATGGACTCGTTCGGCTTCATCACCCGCACCGACTGGCTGCTCTCGCCCGGGGCGCGCACGGTGCTGGACACGCTCAAGGCCGTGGCCGCGCAGGTGTACCCGGCGGCGCGGACCGGGCCGCGCCGTGCCTGATGCGCGGGCGGGCAGGCGAGCGATAGCGGTACGCATATCGCACGGGGCCGGATTGTTATTTTTCCGGCATCCCCGCTGCCGTTAGCATCGCCGCACGGGGCGCGGCCCGGCACGGGCGCCCCACCCTTCCACGGGCAGGACTCCCGACCGCATGAGCGCACCCAGCAAGCCCCCACGCCGCAGCCAGGCGTGGTTCGGCCGCGACGGCAAGCAGGGCTTCTACTACCGCAGCTGGCTCAAGGGCCTGGGCCTGCCGCACGAGATGTTCGACGGCCGCCCGGTGATCGGCATCTGCAATACCTGGTCCGAGCTCACGCCCTGCAATTCCTCGTTCCGCGAGCTGGCCGAGCACGTCAAGCGCGGCGTGTACGAGGCCGGCGGCTTCCCGCTGGAATTTCCGGTGATGTCGCTGGGCGAAACCCAGATGCGGCCCACCGCCATGCTGTTCCGCAACCTCGCCAGCATGGACGTGGAGGAATCGATCCGCGCCAACCCGATCGACGGCGTGGTGCTGCTGATGGGCTGCGACAAGACCACGCCGTCGCTGCTGATGGGCGCGGCCAGCGTGGACCTGCCGGCGATCGGCGTGTCGGGCGGGCCGTCGCTCTCCGGCAACTGGCGCGGCAAGCCGGTGGGCTCGGGCACCGGCGTGATCGAGATGTCCGAGATGGTGCGCGCCGGCACGCTGTCGCAGGACGAGTTCACCGAGGCCGAGGCCTGCATGCAGCGTTCCAAGGGCAGCTGCATGACCATGGGCACGGCGTCGACGATGGCGAGCATGGTCGAGGCGCTGGGCATGTCGCTGCCGGAGAACGCGGCGATCCCGGCGGTGGATTCGCGCCGCTTCCGCCTGGCGCACCTGAGTGGCCGGCGCATCGTGGAGATGGTGCGCGAGGACCTGCGCATGTCGAAGGTGCTCACGCGCAAAGCCTTCGCCAATGCGATCCGCGCCAATGCCGCGATCGGCGGCTCGACCAACGCGGTGATCCACCTGCTGGCGATCGCCGGGCGCCTGGGCGTGCCGCTGACGCTGGACGACTGGGACGCGATCGGTTCGCGCCTGCCCTGCCTGGTCAACCTGAAGCCGTCGGGCGAATACCTGATGGAGGATTTCTACTACGCCGGCGGCCTGCCCGCGGTGCTGCGCGAGATCTCGCAGCACCTCGACCTCGATGCGTTGACGGTGAACGGTCTCACGCTGGGCGAGAACATCGCCGACGCGCCGTGCTGGAACCGCGACGTGATCCGCCCGCTGGACCAGCCGCTGCGGCCCGAGGCCGGGATCGCCGTGCTGCGCGGCAACCTGGCGCCCGATGGCGCGGTGCTGAAGCCGTCGGCCGCGTCGCCGCACCTGCTGAAGCATCGCGGGCGCGCGGTGGTGTTCGAGGACATCAAGGATTTCAAGGCGCGGATCGACGACGAGGCGCTCGAGATCGACGAGCACAGCATCATGGTGCTCAAGCACTGCGGCCCGCGCGGCTATCCCGGCATGGCCGAGGTGGGCAACATGCCGCTGCCGCCGAAGCTGCTGCGGCGTGGCATCACCGACCTGGTGCGCATCTCCGACGCGCGCATGAGCGGCACCGCCTACGGCACCGTGGTGCTGCACGTCTCGCCCGAAGCCGCCGCCGGCGGCCCGCTGGCGCTGGTGCGCGAGGGCGATTTCATCGAACTCGACGTCCCGGGCCGACGCCTGCACCTGGATGTGTCCGACGCCGAACTCGCGCGCCGCCGCGCCGAATGGACGCCGCCGCCGGCACCGGCGCGCGGCTGGAGCAAACTCTACGTCGAGACCGTGCAGCAGGCCCACCTCGGCGCCGACCTCGACTTCCTGGTCGGCGGCAGCGGTGACACCGTCGCCGGCGACTCGCACTGACGGCGGCATCTTGCGGCTCCGCCGGAACGCCGCCTGTTCTTCCGCCGCTCCGGTACCGCACGATGCTGCGACTTCCCGCGCCCTTGTTGCCGACGCTGCACGATGCTGTTCCTTCCCCGCTTTGCGGGGGAAAGACGATCAGGACCTTCGCGCCGCGCGACACGGCAGTCCTCCCCCGTCAAACAAGGAAAGGACGACTGCGGTTGTGCCCGAACCTCCCTTGAAGGCTCCCACGTCCGATGCCTGATCCCCACGCCAGCCCGCAGCTGACCCGCCGCCACTTCGTCGCTGCGCTCGGCGCGGGCGCGCTGCTGCCCCTTGCGCCTGCGCTCGCGCGCGCAGCGACGCAGGCCGCAGCGCCCGCCCTGCAGCCCTTCCCGCTGTCCGCGATCCGGATCACGGACGGCCCCTTCGCCCATGCCCAGGCACTGAACCTGCGCTACCTCGCCGCGCTCGACGTCGACCGTCTGCTGGCGCCGTTCCGGATCGAGGCCGGTCTGCCCGCGCCCGGCGGGAAGTACCCGAACTGGGAATCGATGGGGCTCGACGGCCACACCGCCGGCCACTACCTCACCGCGCTGGCGCAGCAGGCCGCGCAGGGCGACGCCGCCATGCGCGCGCGCCTGGACGCGATGGTCGCCGGGCTGGCCGAATGCCAGCGCGCGAACGGCGACGGCTACCTCGGCGGCGTGCCGGACGGGCGCGTGCTGTGGAACCACATCGCCTCGGGCACGTTCGAGGCCGGTGCCTTCTCGCTCGAAGGCGCCTGGGTGCCCTTCTACAACCTGCACAAGACCTTCGCCGGCCTGCGCGATACCTGGCTCATGGTCGGCCACGCACAGGCGCGCGAGCTGCTCGTGCGCTTCGCCGACTGGTGCGAGGCGCTGGTGGCCAACCTCGACGACGTGCAGCTGCAGCGCATCCTCGACACCGAACACGGCGGCATGAACGAGGTGCTCGCAGACGTCCATGCCATCACCGGCGACCGCAGGTATCTCGCGCTGGCGCGGCGCTTCTGCCACCGCGCGATCCTCGATCCGCTGCTGCGGCGCGAGGATGCGCTCGACGGCCTGCACGCCAACACCCAGATCCCCAAGGTGATCGGCTTCGCCCGCATCGGCGAACTCGACGACGAGCCGGCGTGGATCGAGGCCGCGCGCTTCTTCTGGGAGACGGTGGTCGACCGCCGCAGCATCGCCTTCGGCGGCAACAGCGTGCGCGAGCACTTCAACCCGGTGGACGACTTCGGGCCGATGGTCGGCTCGCGCGAGGGCCCCGAAACCTGCAACAGCTACAACATGCTGCGGCTGACCATGCTGCTGCACCGGATCGCCCCGCAGGCGCGCGACGCCGACACCTACGAGCGCGTGCTCTACAACCACATCCTGTCCACCCAGCATCCCGGCCACGGCGGGCTGGTGTACTTCACCCCGATCCGGCCGCGCCACTACCGCGTGTACTCGCAGCCCACGCAGTGCTTCTGGTGCTGCGTGGGCACGGGGATGGAGAACCACGGCCGCCACGGTGCGTTCGCCTACGGCCACGGCGACGATGCGCTGGCGGTGCACCTGTACCTGCCCTCGGAGCTGTCGTGGCCCGCGCGCGGCCTGCGCCTGCGCCAGGAGACCGCGTTCCCTGAGCAGGCATCGAGCACGCTGCACCTGTCGCTGGACGCGCCGCAGGCGTTCACCCTTCAGCTGCGCCATCCGCACTGGCTCGACGGCCCGCTCGAGGTCTCGGTGAATGGCGAGCGCTGGCCGCTGGCGTCCGCGCCGGGCACGTACGCCGTGATTTCGCGCACCTGGGCCGACGGCGACCGCATCGACATCGCGCTGCCGATGCGCACCCGCATCGAGGGCCTGCCCGACGGCTCGGACTGGGTGGCCGTGATGCACGGCCCGCTGATGCTCGCCGCACGCACCGGCGAAGGGGATATGGACGGCCTGATCGCCGACGACGGCCGCGGCAGCCACATCGCGCCCGGGCCCTACCAGCCGCTCGACGGCGCGCCGATGCTGGTCGGCGAACGCGACGCGCTGGCCGCCGGCATCGTGCCGGTGCCGGGCGAGCCGCTGGTGTTCACCGCCTCGGCGCTCATCCGCCCTGGCGACTACCGAGACCTGCGCCTGGAACCGCTGTCGCGCGTGCACGACGCGCGCTACATGGCCTACTGGCGTACGGCCACCACGGCCGACTACCCAGCCGTGGTGGCGGCCGCCGAGGCGGCCGAACGCGCACGCGAAGTGCTCGACGCGCGCACGCTGGACGAAGTGCAGCCCGGCGAGCAGCAGCCCGAGGTCGAGCACGGCTACGCGGGCGAGGACTCGGCTACCGGGCAGATGCTCGGCCGTCCATGGCGCGATGCCGGGCGCGCGTTCGGCTATCGCCTGTCCGCGCGGCGTGAGGTCGCCGCGGGCATGCCGCTGGCACTGCAGCTGACCCTGTTCCCGGCCGAATGGGGCGCGGCGATGGATGTCGAGGTCGGGGGAACGGTGCTGGAGACGATCGTATTCGACGGCTCCGGGCGCGACGAACTGCAGCCGCGCGAGATCGCGCTGCCGGCCGCGCTCGCCGCGCAGGCGCGCGGCGACGGCATCCGCGTGCGCTTCGTCGCCCGCGACGGCAAGCGCACGCCGCGCGTGTTCGGCGTGCGCCTGCTGCGTGCCGAAGCGGCGCGCGACTGATGCGCGACGTGCGCCGCAGGTCAGCGCCGCGCCGATGCCCGCGCCGGGCCATTCGAGCCGCGGCCATCGCGCCGCCGGCCGGCCCGATGCGGCGGTGAGGTCATCCACGTCGCCCGATGCGATCCGGCCGCCGGTGCGATCCACGCGACCGACGCGAGGCGACCGGTCGCGATCCGGCCCCGCGTCAGTCGCCCGCCAGCGCCGCCTCGATCAAGCGATGCAGCACCGGCTGCAGCTGCGCGGCGCGGGCGTCGTCCCACGCGAAGCTGTCCTCGTCCATGTAGGTGCGCTGGCTGATCTCCAGCTGCACGGCCTGGATGCCGCGGGCCGGATCCGCATAGTGGCGGGTGATGTAGCCGCCGCGGAAGCGGCCGTTGTGCACCCAGTCGTAGCGCGCCTGTCCCGCCAGCACCGCTTCCAGGCGCCGCTGCAGCGCCCCGCCGGCGCTGGCGCCACCGGCGGTGCCGAGGTTGAGGTCGGGCAGCCGGCCGTCGAACAGGAACGGCAGTTCGCCGCGGATCGAATGGCCTTCCCACAGCACCACCGCGCCGTGCGCGGCGCGCAGGCGGTCGAGCTCCCCGCGCAGCGCGATGTGGTACGGCCGCCAGTACGTGTCCACCCGCGCGCGCACCTCGTCCTCCGAGGGCTGCTTGCCGTCGCGGTAGACCGGGTCGCCACTGAAGCGCACCACCGGGCACAGACCGGTGGTGTTCTGCCCGGGGTACAGCGAGACGTCGTCCTCGCCGCGGTTGAGATCGATGACGTAGCGCGAATGCGTGGGCACCAGCACCGAGGCACCGAAGTCGCGCGCGAACGCGTACAGGCGCGCGATGTGCCAGTCGGTGTCGGGCACGCGCCGCGCATCGTCGGTCAGCCGCGCGGCGATCGCCTCCGGCGCATGCGTTCCGTCATGCGGCAGGCTGACCAGCAGCGGCGCGCTGCCGCGATGCAGGGTGAAGATCTCCATGCCCTGGATTGTACGGCGCATGCCCGGAGTGGTCGCGCACAGCGCGTGCGCGCATTCTCCGCCCCTGCGTCCCGATGCGAAGGCCCGCACCTGCCCTGGGCATCGAACGTCGTCGCCATTGCCGGTGAGGCGCGATCCGCCTGCCGCCCCGCCCCCACACTTCCTGCCCCTGGACCCAAGCCATGAGATTCCTGCTGCTGCCGATCTGCTGCGCCCTGCTGCTGGCCTGTGCGACCCAACCTGTTGGCCGGTCCGCATCGTCGAACGGTACCCCGCAGCGCGCCGCCACCAATCCGCTGTTCACCGATCGCCACACCGCCGATCCCGCCCCGCTGGTGGTCGGCGATACGCTCTACCTCTACGTCGGGCACGACATGGCGCGCGGCGACCAGATGTTCAACATCACCGAGTGGCTGGTCTATTCGACCACCGACATGGCGACCTGGACGGCGCACGGCCCGGTCATGAAGCCGACCGATTTCAAGTGGGCCAGCCGGGATGCCTGGGCTTCGGAGGCGATCGAGAAGGACGGGAAGTTCTACTTCTACACCACGGTGGAACACGACGACACGCACCCGGGCAAGGCGATCGGGGTCGCCGTGTCCGACAGCCCGCTCGGCCCGTTCGTCGATGCGCGCGGCTCGGCCCTGGTCAGCAACGACATGACGCCGCAGGGGCCGCACACCTGGGACGACATCGACCCGACGGTATTCATCGACGACGACGGCAGCGCCTGGCTGATGTGGGGCAACGCCAACTTCTACTACGCCCGGCTCAAGCCGGACATGATCGAGCTCGATGGCCCGATCATGCAGGCCGAGCTGCCCAAGTATGAGGAAGGCCCCTGGCTGCACAAGCGCGGCGAACTCTACTACCTCACCTACGCGTCGCGGGACAAGTCCGTGTCCGAGGACGAGCTGATTTCCTATGCCACCGCGCCGTCCGTCACCGGGCCGTGGACCTATCGCGGCGAGATCAGCGGCCCGGCGCAGAACAGCTTCACCATCCATCCCGGGATCGTGGAGTTCAAGGGCGACTGGTACTTTTTCTATCACCACGGGGGCCTGACGGTCGGCGACCAGGGCGGCGGGCTCGGTCGTCGCGCGGTGGCGGTGGAGCACCTGTACTACCGCGAAGACGGCAGCATCGTGCCGATCACCCACACGGCCGAAGGCGTGTCGCGTCCGCGGACCCGGTGACCATGCGCGACGCGGCTGCGGCCGGTCGTCCACGACGGTTGACCGGCAACGGCGCGGTCACCACATGTGCGCGATGCAGGCGCGGCCACCGCGCCGCCGTCAATGCATCAGCACCACTTCCTCGGCACTGGTGGGATGGATCGCCATGGTCGCGTGCAGGTCGTCCAAGGTGATGCCCTTCTTCAGCGCGACCGCGAAGCCCTGCAGGATCTCGTCCGCGCCTTCGCCCAGCAGGTGCAGGCCGACCACGCGCCGCTCCGCGCCGCTGCACACCAGCTTGAACAGGCTGTGCTGGGGACGGTCGGCCAGCGCCTGCAGCATCGGCCGGAAGGTGCTGCGGTAGACGTGCACGTCGTCGCCGAAGCGCTCGCGCGCCTGCGCCTCGGTCAGCCCCACCGACGCCAGCGGCGGATGCGCGAACACCACGCTCGGGATGTTCTCGTAGTCGACCTTCGCCTCCGGCTGCCCGCCGAACACGCGGTCCATCGCCCGGCGCGCGGCGGCGATCGCCACCGGCGTCAGCGTCACCTGGCCGGTGACGTCGCCGACCGCCAGCACGTGCGGCTGGCTCGTGCGCTGGAACGCGTCGACGACGATGTTGCCGTCCCCGTCCACCTCGATCGCGGCTGCCTCGAGCCCGAGCCCGCTGCTGCTGGCGGCGCGCCCCACCGCCAGCAACACCTGGGCATAGTCGCCGCTGCTGCAGCCATTGGCATCGCGCAGCCGCAGCGCGCCGTCCTCGCCCTCGATCGCGGCGAGCCGGTAACCGAAGTGCATGCCGATGCCCTGGTGGCGGTAGTTCTCCTGCAGCCGCTGCGCCAGTTCGGCATCGGCGTGGCCGAGCAGGCGTTCGCTGCGCGCGAAGATGTCGACGCGGCTGCCGAGGGCCTGCAGCACGCCGGCCAGTTCGACCGCGATGTAGCCGCCGCCGATCAGCGCCACGCGCGGCGGCGCCTCGCACAGCGCGAAGAAATCGTCCGACACGCCGGCCAGGTCCGCGCCCGGCACGTCCGGCCTGCGCGGCGAGGATCCGGTGGCGAGCAGCACATGGGCGGCCTGCAGCCGGGTGCCGTTCTCGCATTCCACCGTGTGCGCGTCGAGCATCCGCCCACGCGCAGGCATCAACACCACTCCGGCCTCGTCCAGGCGCCGCAGGTAGCTGGCGTGGATGCCGTGGATGTATCGCTGGCGGCTGGCGACCAGCGCCGGCCAGTCCAGCGACGGGCGTTCGGGAACGTCGAAGCCGAGGTCCGAGGCCAGCCGCAGGTGCGCCGAGACTTCGGACGCCAGCCACATCGCCTTCTTCGGCACGCAGCCGACGTTGACGCAGGTGCCGCCGAGTTCGCCGGGTTCCAGCAGCGCCACCCGTGCACCATGGGCCGCGGCCCGGAACGCGCCGGCCAGCCCACCGCTGCCGCCGCCGAGCACGACCAGGTCGAAATCGAGGGACTCGTTGCTGCTCATGCGAAGCGTGCCGGCGTATAGGGGGTCGGATCGATGTGCGGCGCGGCGCCAGTCACCAGTTCGGCCAGCAGCCGTCCGGTCGCCGGGCTCATGCTCACGCCGAGCATGCCGTGGCCGGTGGCCAGCCACAGCCGTTCGAAGCCCGGCGCACGCCCGATCAGCGGCAGGTCGTCCCACGACAGCGGCCGCCAGCCGTACCACTCCTCGCGCTTCACCGGGCCGACCGGTTCGTGCAGGTATTCGGACGCGCCGCGTTCGAGCGCGTCGAGGCGGCGGCGGTTGAGGCTGGTGTCGTGACCGGAGAATTCCATCGTGCTGCCGAGGCGGAAGCCGTCCTCCCACACCGTGACGCAGACGCGGCGCTCGTGCAGCGTCATCGGCCGTTTCGGCACCAGGCCCGGACGCGAGTAGGTGATCGAATAGCCCTTGCCCGGCTGCATCGCGTCGCGCAGCCAGCGCAGCTTCAGCGCGCGCGCCAGCAGCGGCGACCAGGCGCCGGTGGCCAGCACCACCTCGCGCGCCAGGCGGGCGCCGTTGCGGGTCTCGACCCGCACGCCGTCGGCGTCTTCCGCCAGGCCGGTGGCCTCGCACTGGTCTTCGATCGTGCCGCCGGCGGCGCGCACCACGCGCGCGAGTTCGGCCACGTAGCGGTCGGGACGCAGCTGCGCGTCGCCCGGATAGCGCACCGCGCCGGCGACGCCGTCGCGCAGCGCGGGTTCCTGCGCCTGGTAGGCGGCGCCCCCGATCACCTCCGCGGCGATGCCCAGCTCCGCCAGCGCCGGCAGCTGGCGCACGTAGGCCTCCATCGCGGCTTCATCGCGGAACACGCAGTCGGCGCCGGATTCGGCGAACTCGCAGTCCAGCCCGTGCGCGGCGATCCAGTCGGGGAATGCCGCGCGCGAGGCGTTGAGCAGCTGCGCCCGCGGCCGCGCCGAGGCGTTCCAGTCGCGCGGGTTGCAGCGCCCGGCGAAGCGCAGCATCCACTGCCACAGCGACGGGTCGAGCCGTGGGCGCACGTAGAACGGCGCATCGGGCGTGAGCATCCAGCGCAGCGCGCGCGCCACCATGCCCGGCGCGTGCAGCGGCCCGGCGTGGCTGGGCGTGAGCGTGCCGCAGTTGCCGTGCGAACTGCCGCCGCCGACGCGCCCGGCGTCGATCACGCGTACCGTGCGCCCGCGTTCGAGCAGGCACAGCGCGCTGGCCAGTCCGGACACGCCGGCACCGATGATCAGGATGTCGCTGCGTTCGACCATGTGTGGAGTGTAGCGGCCAACGCCGCGCCTTCCCTCGCCGCGGCGCTCAGCGCACGCGCATCGGCGGACGCGCGCCATAGCTGAGCCAGCGCCACAGCCACTCCATCGGCCCGAAGCGGAAGCGCGCCAGCCACCAGTGACTGGCCGCCACCTGCAGCGCGAACACCACCAGCACCAGCAGCACCTGCCCCGCGCGACCCACCTGCCCCCACAGCCCCAACCCGTAGCCGTAGAACAGGGTCGAGGCGACCAGCGACTGCAGCAGGTAGTGGGTCAGCGCCATGCGCCCGGCCGGCGCCAGCCACGACAGCGGCCGCGCCAGCGCGCGCGTCCCCAGCCCCAGCATCAGCAGCGACAGGTAGCCCAGCGCGAGCGGCAGGCTGGCGAGCATCGCCAGACCGTTGGCCAGCAGCATCGGTCCGGCCTCGCGCATTCCGTCGAAGCGCGTGCCCACCGACAGCGACAGCGCCATCAGCACCGCGCCCGTCGGCAGGGTCCACGCCGCCAGCCGCGCGAACCAGCCGCGCTGCGCGACCGGGTCGTCCATGCGCCCGCTGCGCAGCAGCCAGGCGCCGAGCATGAACACGCCCAGTGCCATCGGCAGCAGCATCATCAGACCCTGCATGGCGACGGCGAGGAAGTCGCGAGCGCGCTGCGCAGTCGCCTGCCACCAGTCGCCGTGCGCGAGCGCGGCCGACGCCGCGGCGGCATCGGCGTCGACTTCGTCGGCCAGCGCCGCGAACGTCGCGCCGGCATCGGGCGGCAGCGCCGACAGCACCGCGCCACCGGCCAGGACCACCAGCGCGAGCGTGGCGTACAGGCCCGCGCCCAGCCACGGCCAGGCGCGCTCCGCGATGCCGTCCAGCGCCAGCAGCATCAGTCCCGCGATCGCATAGGCATGCAGGATGTCGCCGCTCCACAGCAGGGTGGCGTGCAGCACGCCGAAGCCCAGCAGCGCCACGCAGCGGCGCACGTAGGTGCGACGGAACGCCGGCCCCTGTCCGCCGCGCGCGGACATCAGCGCGAAGCCCATGCCGAACAGCAGCGAGAACAGCACCCAGAACTTGCCCTGCACGAACACGTACACGGCCCAGGCCGCGGCGCGGTCGAGCCCCGCGGCGGCCGGATCGATGCCGGTCCCCATGGCCTGCAGCGGCCGCGAGAACCATTCGATGTTCATCAGGAAGATGCCCAGCAGCGCAAAGCCGCGCACCACGTCCAGCGCCTGCAGGCGCCGTGCGGAATCGGTCGGGGCGGGTGCCGCCGGCAGGCGCGGCGGCAGCGGTGGCGGCGCGGCGATGCTCACGCGCGCGGTCCGGCCATCGTGTTCACCTGACCCGCGATCCGGGTCAGTGGTGGTGGCCGCCCTCGCCGTGCACGTGGCCGTGCTCGACTTCCCCGGGGCTGGCCTCGCGCACCTCGACGATCTCGATGTCGAAGTGCAGGTCCTTGCCGGCCATGGGGTGGTTGAGGTCGACGTCGACCACGCTCATGCCCACCTTCTGCACCGTCACCGCGCGCGGGCCGAAATTGGTGTTCAGCACCACCTGGTCGCCGGGCGCCAGCTTCTGCGCGCCGAAATGCTTCTTCGGCACGCGCTGGGTGAGGTTGTCGCGGCGCTCGCCGTAGGCATCGGCCGCGGGCACGTCGACGCCGAAGCTGTCGCCGGCCTCGTGGCCGTCGAGCGCCTTCTCCAGGCCGGGGATGATGTTGCCGTGGCCGACGAGGATCGACAGCGGTTCGCCCCCCTCCTTCGACGACTCCAGCGGCGACTGGCCGGCTTCGGAGACGGTGTAGTGGAAACGCACGACGCGGTCTTTCTCGATCTTCATGGGCGCTCGCTCGCGCGGCGCGGGCCGCGGCTTGTCTGGACGGGGCGGCCGGGGCAGGATGCCGCGCATGGAATCGATCCGCTGCAGCTCCGCCCCGGTCGACGGGGCCGCGCATTATCCGGCCTCCGTCGCGGCAACGCCAATCGGCCGCCGGGTATCGACCGCGGCAGCGCTCGCCCTCGCCGCGCTGCTGCTGGCCGGCTGCGGCCGCGACGACGTGCGCCCCACCCCCCGCGCCGCAGCCACCGTACCTGCGCGCGACTGGCCGGTGGTGTACCCGGACGATCCGGCCTCGGCCAACGCGGTGCTGATGCGCGCGATCAGCCTGGTCGGCACACCCTACCGCTACGGCGGCAACACGCCCGAGGGCGGCTTCGACTGCAGCGGGCTGGTGAACTACGTCTACCGCGACATGCTCGACCTGCGCCTGCCGCGCACCTCGCGCGACCTGGCCGCCTTCCAGGGCCCGAAGATCGAGCCGGCCCGGCTGGCGGCCGCCGACCTGGTGTTCTTCGGCAGCGGCGCCCAGGTCACCCACGTCGGGATCTACGTCGGCGAAGGCCGGTTCGTGCACGCCCCCAGCACCGGCGGCACGGTCCGCCTCGATCACCTGGACGGCAGCTACTGGCGCAGGCACTACAGCGGCGCCAAGCGGGTCCTGCGCTGATCCCGGGCGCCGCTCCCGGGGGAGATTCCGACGCGGAGCGCCCCGGCCCTGCGCCGCTTGCGCCCGCCGGGTAGCGGGGCAGCGCCATCCCTGCGGCATGGCCTTTCGCGTTATCGGACACACGAACCTGAATCAAATTGTGAGCAGAATCACAGACTTGGACAGGTTTGTATAACCTCCATTTAACATCACGCCATCTTCACTCGTGCACACTCCGTCGCTGATCCGGAAGACGTGAAGCCCGCGTGACGACAAAACCCGCCCCGTCCGGCCACATGACACCCCGCTCCACCCCGCCCGGACAGGGCCTGCGACTCGCGCTGATCGGCGCGCTGCTCGCGCTGGGTTCCGCCCCCGCCTTCGCCGGCCCGGGCCTGGCCGCCGATTCCGCCGACACCCTCGCCGCTCCCGCTTCGGTCACCCGCAACCTGCTGGCCGATCCGCTGCGCATGCCCGAGCGCGATCTCATGTTCGCCAGCGATGTCGACCAGCAGATCGCGGCCGCCGCAGCCGCGCTGCAGGCCGCGCAGGCCACCGAGCAGAAGCAGGAGGGCCGCGCCCAGACGCTGCTCAAGCGCGGCCTCGCGCTGCTCGGCACGCCCTACCGCTGGGGTGGTGCCAGCCCCGAAGCCGGGTTCGACTGCAGTGGCCTGGTGGGCTACGTGTTCCGCACCGCGCTGGGCATCGAGCTGCCGCGCGTGTCGCGCGACATGGCGCGCGACGGCCAGCAGGTCGAGCGCACTTCGCTGGTGCCGGGCGACCTGGTGTTCTTCGGCCGCCGCGGCAAGCGCGTCGACCACGTCGGCATCTACATCGGCGAGGGCCGCTTCCTGCACGCCCCGCGCACCGGCCGCGACGTGACCGTGTCGGAACTCGACACCGGCTACTGGAGCGGCAAGTTCCTGCAGGCGCGCCGCGTCGCGGGCCTGGGTACCGAGAGCTGACGCAGCCTGTGTCGATGCCGGACGAAGGCCGCCGCAGGGCGGCCTTCTGCGTTCAGCGGCACCTTGCGCGGCGCCGCATGTCGTTCCAGCTTCGGGTGCCGGCGCGCCCGCGGGCCGCTGCGGCAACGTTCCCGGTGCCTGGGGACTGTCGTATTCCCGGCCGGGGCTGCGACCAGCACCTGGTACGGAGACGCGACCCGTCAGCGCGCACTCGAACCGGTGCAGCACTCACCCGCCTTCGTCCGTCTGCTGTGCGATCCCGCCACGACCTGCGGCATGGCCACCCATTCGTGCGCGGCGGCCGCATGTGTGGGCGATGCTAGTATCGCCACGCTCCGCGCGTGCCGCGGACTCCGGGGAGGACGCATGATCCGCACGACGCTCGCCGTGCTGCTGGGCCTGGTGGTCGCGCTGGCGACGATGCTGCTGCTCGAATACCTCGGCATGTCGCTGTTTCCGCTGCCGCCCGGCATCCGTCTCGACAACGAGGACGATCTCGCACGGCTCATCCTCTCTGCGTCGATCGGCAAGAAGCTCTGGGTGCTGGCCGGCTGGACGCTCGCGGCCTTCATCGGCGGCTGGGTCGCGGCCAGGGTGTCGCAGCGCCACCGCACCGGTGCCGCGCTCGCCGTGGGCGTCCTCATCGTCGGCGGCGTGGCCCTCAATGCGCTGCTGCTGCCCCACCCGGCCTGGATGACCGTCGCCGGCGTGCTGCTGCCGCTGCCCGTGGCCTGGTGCGCGGCGCGGCTGGCGACGCCGCGCGGCGCAGTCGTCCCCGCCGGCTGATCCGGAGGAGCCGAACATGCAGGCCTCGCTGCTGACCACCGTACTGCTGCCGCTCGCGCTCGGCGTGATCATGCTGGGCCTGGGCCTGGGCCTGACGCTGGACGATTTCCGGCGCGTGGCGCGCTATCCGCGCGCGGTGCTGGTCGGCCTGTTCCTGCAGACGGGCGTGCTGCCGTGGGCGGCGTTCGCGCTGGCGCTGCTGTTCCGCCTGCCGCCGGAGCTCGCGGTCGGGCTGATGCTGCTCGCGGCCTCGCCCGGCGGCGCCACGGCCAACATCTACAGCCACCTCGCGCACGGCGACGTCGCGCTCAACATCACCCTGACCGCGATCAACAGCCTGCTGTGCCTGGTCACGCTGCCGGTGATCCTCAACCTGGCGCTGGAGTATTTCCTGGGCACCGGACAGTACGTCCCGCCGCCGGTGCGCAAGATCGTGGAGGTGGCGCTGATCATCGTGCTGCCGGTGGCGATCGGCATGCTGGTGCGGCGCTTCGCGCCGGGGTTCGCGGGGCGCATGGAGAAGCCGATCCGGTTGCTGTCGGTGCTGGTGCTGGCGCTACTGATCGTGGCCGCGGTGGCGCAGGCGTGGAGCACGCTGCTGGCGTGGTTCGCCGTGGTCGGCCTGGCCTGCCTGCTGTTCAACCTGGCGAGCATGGGCGCCGGCTACGCGGCACCGCTGGCGCTGAAGCTGCCGAAGCGGCAGGCGGTGGCGATCGCGATGGAGATCGGCATCCACAACGGCACGCTGGCGATCTTCATCGCACTCAACGTGCTCGGCAACGCGGCCATGTCGATCCCGGCGGCGATCTACAGCCTGCTGATGTTCTTCACCGCGGCGGCGTTCGCGTGGTGGGCCTCGCGGCGGGAACCGGCCGCCCCGAACTAGAGGTAGGCGATCATCCGTCCGGCGACGACGATCGCCGGCCACGCCAGCAGCGACACCGCGGCGCACGCGCGGGCGGCGGCCGGGACGTCCCCGGCCCAGGCCGCGCGTCCGCGGCCCGCCCAGGCATGGAACAGCGCGACGTTGGCGAGCGCCAGCAGCACCAGCGCCAGCTTGAGCCGCATCAGCGGATGGGTGGACAGCGCCACCGCATCGGCCGCGAACAGCGCCACGCCGCTGCACACGGCCAGCACCAGCCCGGCGCCCGCCACGCGGCCGAGGCAGCGCACGGTCTCGGCGAGCGGAAAGGCGCGGCCCAGGCCGAGCAGCCGCAGGTCCATGAGCAGCGCCGGCCCCACCAGCAGCGACAGGCCCAGCAGGTGGGCGACGTTGACCACCGCGTAAGCCTGGCCCGCGCCCCGGATCCACTCGCCCAGCGCCGAGGTCTCGAACGCGGCCGCGGCCGCGGCGATCGCCATGGCTCAGCGCAGCTCGATCGTCCTGCCGTCGACGACGATGCGCTCGGCGCGCAGTTCGGCAGTGCCGTCGCTGCGCGGATAGCCCTCGATGGTGATGGTCCTGCCCTCGGCCAGGTCGCCCTCGCCCATCCCGCGCGCGGTCATGCGCGAGACCGGCGCCAGGATCACGTCCCAGCGCCTGCCTTCGTGCTCGACCACCGCCTGCGCATGCGGGTTGGCGATGCGCACTTCGGCCAGTGCGGCGTCGAAGCGCATCACGCGTTCGGCGTCGTAGGCGCCCCAGCCGTGGTGCGCGAGGACCGGCACGGCCGCCAGGGCGGCAGCGAGGGCGAGGCTACGGAGCAGCATGGGGCGCATGGCGGCAGGTCCTGATCGGGGTGGAGGACATGGGTAGCACAGGCGGGGTCAATGCGCCGTCGCCGGTCGGGGTGCGGCAGAGTCCGGGGCGCAAAGGGACGGTCATTCGCCCGCGCGGAAGGGCCCGAACGGCTCCAGCTGTGCGGCGACCGCCGCGCCGTCGCCGACGACGATGATCGACTGGTGTTTCGGGTCGAAGTATTTGCGCGCCATCGCCTGCACCTGCGCGGCGTCGACCTCGCGGATGCGCGGCACGTAGCTGGCCAGGAATTCCGCCGGCAGGCCCAGCAGCCAGTTCGAGGCGAGGGTCGCGGCCACGGCGCCCTGCATCTGGTTGCCGATCAGGTAGCCGCCGGCGACGTAGCGCTTGGTGTCTTCGAGCTCCTGATCCGGCACCGGCTCGCTGGCGAGGCGTTCGAATTCGCCGAAGAACTCGCCCAGCGCGGCGCCGGCGACCTCGTTGCGCACGTCGGCCCCGGCCTGCACCCGGCCGCCGGCGCGCGAGGGCGCGAAGCCGGCGCTGGCGCCGTACGTGTAGCCCTTGTCCTCGCGCAGGTTCTGGTTGACGCGGCTGCTGAAGCCGCCGCCGAGCACGGTGCCGGCCAGCACCGCCGGCACGTAGTCCGGATCGGTGGCGGGAATCGCCGGGCGCCCGATCCTCAGCGTGGCCTGCACGCTGCCGTCGCGCTGGATCAGCACCCGGCTGGGTTCGACGCTGCGCGGCGCAGGCGGCGTCTCCGGCGCTTCGGCGCCCGGCACGCGCCAGTCGCCGAACGCGGCCTCGACCATGCGGAAGGCCTCGTCGGGCGCGACCCGTCCGGTGACCACCAGCAGCGCGCGGTCGGGATGGAATCGCAGCCCGTGCGCCTGCCGCAGCGCGGCCGGTGTGACGCCCGTGATCGAGGCTTCGGTCTGCTGGGTGCGCGCGTAGGGATGGTCGCCGAAGGTCGCGGCCAGCAGCGCGCGGGTGGCGCGGAACGACGGCTGCGCCTCGGCCGCCTTGAGCGCCTGCAGCGCATTGGCCTGGGCCAGCTTCACCTCGTTGTCGGGGAACGCCGGCGTGCGCGCGATCTCGGCCAGCAGCTCCAGCATCGGCGCGGCGTGGCTGGTCAGCGCATCGGCGTACACCAGCACGCCGTCGTTGCTGGCGCTGGCGCCGACGCTGCCGCCGTAGGACTGCGCGGTCTCCGCGATCGCACGCGAATCGCGCTGCGCCGTCCCCTCCGCGAGCAGGCCCACGAACAGGCTGGCGAAGCCGGGGGCATCGGGCGCATCCGCGGCATAACCGGCATCGCGCACCGCCAGCACGTAGTCCACGCGCGGAATGCCGTCGCGCGGCACGACCCAGACCTCCAGTCCGTTGGCGAGCGTCTTCTTCTCGATCTGCGGCACCGGCAGCGGCTTGTCGGCGCCGTAGGCGGGCAGGTCCCTGGGCAGGTCGCCGCCCGGGCCGGCGGCGACGGGCATCGACACCAGGCCGGCGACGGCCAGCGCGAGGGCATGCAGTGTCCTGGTCATGGCGGTCACTCCTGGGCCTTCGGGGCGGCGGCGCGCGCGGCGAGGATCGCCTCGGGCACGCGATCGATCACGGTACGGTTGGCGGCGGTGAGGTAGGTGCGCGCGGCGCGCTGCACGTCGGCCGAGGTCACGGCCTCGATCCAGCCGGGAATCCGGTTCGCCACTTCGGCATCGCCCCACAGCAGCTGCAGCTTGGCGAGGGTGTCGGCGCGCGAGATGAACGACTCCATCCCGTTGTACCAGTCGGCCAGCAGCTGGGTCTTGACCCGCGCCAGCGTGGCCTCGTCCACGCCTTCGGCGACGATCGTCGCGATCTCGGCGTCGACGGCGGCCACCACCGCATCGGCGTCGGTGGTCGGCTTGTACAGCGTGAACACGGTGAACAGCGTGGGCCCGTTGTATTCCCACTCGCTGGTCAGGCCGTAGAGCGAATCGACGTTGAGCGCCAGTTCGCGACCCTTCACCAGTCCCTGGTACAGCCGCGAGGCGTCGCCGTTGGCGAGCAGCGCGCCGAGCACCGACATCGCCGGCTGGTCCTCGCTGCCGCGGTCGGGCATCTTCCACGACAGCGCGATCGCCGGCACCTGCGCCAGCTTGTCCGGCTGCTGGATGCGCTTTTCCTGCGTGTTCAGGCCTTCGCTGAAGTCCGGGCCCTCGGGCACCGGGCGCGCGGGGATGTCGCCGAAGTACTTCTCCGCCAGCGCGAAGCCTTCTTCCGCCGACAGGTCGCCGGCCAGGCCGAGCACCGCGTTGTTCGGGCCGTAGTAGTCGCGATGGAACGCGCGCACGTCCTCGAGCGTGGCGTTCTCCAGGTCTTCGAAGCTGCCGTAGCCGTCGTGGTTGTTCTCCCACTTCTGGAACGCGTTGAAGCCCACGTCGAGCCACATGAACCCGCCGTAGGGCTGGTTCTGCACGTTGACCCGGATCTCCTCCTTCACCACGTCCTGCTGGTTCTTGAGCGTGGCCGGGTTGAAGTCGAGCATCTTCATGCGGTCGGCCTCGAGCCACAGGATCGGCTCGATCGCCGAGGACGGCGCGATCTCGATGTAGTTGGTGAAATCCGGCCGGGTGGAGCCGTTGTTGCGCCCGCCGCCGCCGGTGATGACGCGGTCGAACACGCCCTCGGGCGCATTCTCCGAGCCCTCGAACATCAGGTGTTCGAACAGGTGCGCGAAGCCGGTGCGGTTGCGCGGCTCCAGCCGCATGCCGATGCCGTAGACCACGCTCACGCCCACCACCGGCGCGCTGCGGTCCTCGGACACGACCACGGTCAGGCCGTTGTCGAGCTTCTTCACCGCGACCGGGATGTCCCAGCCGTCGGCTGCGCCGGCCAGCGCCGGCATCGCACACAGCACCATCGCCAGCATGGCGCCGGCAGCACTCCGCTTCATGGCTCCCTCCAGGGACCGATCGATCGCCCTACCCTACCGCAGCGGGCGCGCGCCTCGGGGGGCCGGAAGTCATGCCCGCGAGGCCGGGCCACGCTATGGGCGCGCGGTGTCCTCGACCCCGACGTTGCTGGACGCGCGCTCGTATACCTCGCGGTCCAGCAGCCCGGTCTGCCGCGCCACCAGTACCGGCACCAGCACCTGGCCGGTGACGTTGGTCATCGTGCGCATCATGTCCAGCACGCGGTCGATCGCGTACAGGATGCCGATCGCTTCCAGCGGGAGGCCCGCGGCGCTGATCACCACCGTGGCCATGATCACCGCGGTACCCGGCACCCCGGCCGTGCCGAAACTGCCCAGCACCGAAGCCAGCGCGATGATGAAGTACTGGCCGGTCGACAGCTCCAGCCCCATGAACTGGGCGATGAATACCGCGCCCAGCGCCGGGTAGATCGCGCCGCAGCCGTCCATCTTGATGCTCGCACCCAGCGGCACGGCGAAGCTGGCGTAGTCCTTGTTCACCCCAAGGTTGTGGGTGGCCGAACTGAGCGAGAGCGGCAGCGCGGCGAAGCTGCTCGAGGCCACGAAGCCGATCTGCATCGCCGGCGCCGCGCCGCGGAAGAATTTCAGCGGATTGAGTCCGTGCGCGAGCAGAAGGCCGCTGTAGACCACGATGATGTGGAAAGCGCAGGCCGCATAGAGTGCGATCACGAACTTGCCGAGCGGCAGCAGCTGACCGAAGCCGTAGCTGCCCACCAGCGCGGCGATCAGGCCGAAGGTGCCCAGCGGCGTGGCCTCGAGCACGAAGCGCGTGACCTGGATCATCAGCTCGCGCCCCTGGTCGAACAGCGGACGCAGCCCGGCGGTCTTCTCGCCGAGCCTGACCAGGGCGAAGCCGAGCAGGCCGGCGAAGAAGATCACCTGCAGGATGGTGAAATTGCTCGGCACGATGATGTTCTGGCCATCGGCAGCCTTGCCGGCGCCCAGCGCGGCCAGCGCCCGGAACGGGTTCTCCGGCACGATGTTGAACAGCACGTCCAGCGGCCCGGGCACCTCGCGCTGGCGGTAGTTCTCCGCCACCTGCAGGCTGGACATGTCGACGCCGAGACCGGGCCGGAAGAGCCAGCCGAAGGCCAGGCCCACCGCAACTGCCAGCACCGCGGTGATCGCGAACCAGACGAAGGTACGGCCGGCCAGCGCCGCGATCGAGCGCTGTCCCGCCAGCGAGCCGACCGCGCTGACCACGGCGAAGAACACCAGCGGGATCGCGATCATCTTGATCAGGTTGACATAGACCGTGCCCAGCGGGCCGAACCAGGTCTGCGCCGCGGGCCCCATCAGCCAGCCCGCCAGCGCGCCGAGCACGAAACCGGCGGCGACGCGCTGCCAGAACGGGATCTTCAGCCAGGTGCGGACCAGGGACATGCGGCTCGCGGATCGGGTGCCTGCCGGCGGACGTGCCACCTTAGCCGACGCCGCGCGCGATGGCGACGCGGCGCCTGGAACGGGCGGGTGTCATCGACAGGACACCGTGGTCGTGCATGCTGCCGGCCGCACGCGCCACGTCCCCCGTGCCCGCCTGACCGCTCCACCCGGATATCGGACAATCACGCCGGCGCCTCCGCCTCGCCATGCGTGCATCGGCGAGGCAGCGCCTTCCCTCGAGGTCGGCCGCGAGGCCTCCAGACAGTTCGCTCCCGCCACTGCGCAGACGCATCCTTCGTTTCGACCGGATCATCAATGCCCCGCCCATCCTTCGCCGCTCCGACGTCCCGCCCTATTCCGATCCTCGCCACCATGCTCACCGGGCTGCTCGCCGCCTGCGCGGGCACGCCGCAGCCCGCGGAACCCGCCACCTTCGCGGTCGAGGTCCCGAAGATCACCCATCCGGACGGCGAGACGCCGCAGTGGTGGTACCGCAGCGGCGCAGCGCGCGCGGCCGCCAACGGCGCGATGGCCGGCCGGGCGAAGAACGTCATCGTATTCCTCGGCGACGGCATGAGCCTGACCACCGTCGCCGCCGCGCGCATCCACGACGCGCAGCGCCAGGGCCGCCCCGGCGAAGAACACCTGCTGGCGTGGGAACACTTCCCGCACACGGCCTTCGCCAAGACCTACAACACCGATTCGCAGACCCCGGACTCGGCCGGCACCATGACCGCGATCGCCACCGGGGTGAAGTCGCACATGGGTGCCATCGGCGTGTCCGCCGGCAGGCGCGACGACTGCGCCGGGAGCCGCGGCCGCGCGCTTCTTTCGTCGCTGCGGCTGGCCGGCGATGCGGGCATGGCGACCGGCATCGTCACCACCACCCGGCTCACCCACGCCACGCCCGCCTCCACCTACGCCCACGTGCCCGAGCGCAACTGGGAATCCGACGGCGACCTCCCCGATGCGGCGCGCGCCGAAGGTTGCCGCGACATCGCCGCGCAGTTGCTCGACTTCGCTCCCGGCAAGGCGCCGACCGTGCTGCTCGGCGGCGGCCGCGGGCAGTTTCTGCCGGCGAGCGCGCGCGATCCGGAACACGAGGACAAGGTCGGTCTGCGCCAGGACGGCCGCCACCTGGTGGACGAATGGCTGCAGCGCACGCCCGGCGGCGCGTTCGCCTGGAACAGCGCGCAACTGCAGGCCGCCGCCGACGCACCGGCGGTGCTGGGGCTGTTCGAGTTCGACCACATGCGCTTCGAGCACGATCGTCCCGCCGACATCGCGGGCGAGCCCGACCTGGAGGCGATGACCCGGTTCGCGATCGGGCGGCTGTCCCGCGATCCCGACGGCTACGTGCTGCTGGTGGAAGCCGGCCGCATCGACCACGCCCACCACGAAGGCAACGCCTTCCGTGCGCTCGAGGACACCGCCGCGCTGTCGCGCGCGGTGCAGGCGGCGATGGACCTGACCTCGGACGAGGACACCCTGATCGTGGTCACCGCCGACCACTCGCACACCCTGGGCTTCGTCGGCTATCCGCGCCGCGGCAATCCCATCCTGGGCAAGGTACGCGGACCCGCGACCGAGGACGACGACCCCGAGGCCCATGCCCGCGACCTGCTCGGCCTGCCCTACACCACCCTGGTCTACGCCAACGGCCCGGGCTACGCGGGCGCCAGCGCGCGCCAGCCGGCCGGTCCCAAGCGCCACCTGCACGCGCCCGGCAGCGTCGAGCCCGCGCACGGACGCCCGGACCTGCGCGACGTCGACACCACGCATCCGGACTACATGCAGGAATCGCTGGTGCCGCTGAAGTCGGAATCGCACGGCGGCGACGACGTCGGCATCTGGGCGCGCGGACCGGGCAGCGACGCGTTCCGCGGCACGCTGGAGCAGCACGTGATCCACCACGTCATCATCCAGGCCACGCCGCGCCTGCGCGCGCGCCTGTGCGCGGCCGGTACCTGCGACGGCAACGGCGTGCCGGTGGAATTGCCCGACGCGCAGACGTTCTGAGCGCAGCGATCTGCGGGCGGTCAGCCTGCCGCTCGGCCCGGGGCGCTCCAGGCCGTCGTCCCGCTGCCGTCGGCGCCGCCGCCTCCGCCCGGCCCCGGTCGACCTGACCGATGCGGTACGGGCGATGATGCGCGCCACCCTCCCGCGCCTGCGGCCGCCGCGGGTTCCGGACTATCCTGATGCGCCCTGCTCCCGGAATTCGCCCATGAACCGACTCGACGGCAAGGTCTGCCTCGTCACCGGCGCGGCCAGCGGCATCGGCAAGCGCATCGCCGAGGTCTACGCGCAGGCCGGCGGCCGCGTGGTCATCGCCGACCTCAAGCTCGACGCCGCCGAATCCGCGGCCGCCGCGATCCGCGAGGCCGGCGGCGAGGCCATGGCCGTGGCGATGGACGTCACCGACGAGGTCCAGGTGGTCGACGGGGTCGCCGCGGTGGTGGCGAAGCACGGACGGATCGACGTGCTGGTCTCCAACGCCGGCATCCAGATCGTCAACAAGCTCACCGACTTCAGCCTGGCGGACTGGAAGAAGATGCTCGCCATCCACCTGGACGGCGCGTTCCTGACCACGCGCGAATGCCTGCGCGACATGGAGCGCCGCGGCGAGGGTGGCGCGATCATCTACATGGGCTCGGTGCATTCGCACACCGCGTCGAAGTTGAAGGCGCCCTACGTGACCGCCAAGCACGGCCTGCTGGGCCTGGCGCGCACGGTGGCCAGGGAAGCGGCCGCCTACGGCGTGCGCGCCAACGTCATCTGCCCGGGCTTCGTGCGCACGCCGCTGGTGGACAAGCAGATCCCGGAGCAGGCGAAGGAACTCGGCATCACCGAGGATGAGGTGGTCCGCAACGTGATGCTCAAGGACACGGTGGACGGCGAGTTCACCACCGTCGACGACGTCGCCAATGTCGCGCTGACGCTGGCGGCGTTCGAGACCAATGCGCTGACCGGGCAGAGCATCGTCGTCAGCCACGGCTGGTTCATGCAGTAGCCCCGGCCGTGGACGACGCGACCGACGCGCCACTGGCTCCTGCGATCGCGCGCGACCTGGCGCGCTATCCGACGATCGCCCTGGTGCTGCAGGGCGGCGCCGCCCTGGGTGGCTACCAGTGCGGGGTGTACGAACGCCTGCACGCGGCGGGCATCGCGCCGAACTGGATCGCGGGCATCTCGATCGGCGCGATCAACGCCGCGATCATCGCCGGCAGTGCGCCCGACGAGCGCGTGCAGCGGTTGCGCGGGTTCTGGGACGTGGTGTCCGAGCCGGCCGGCCCGCTGGCGCTGCCCGCGCTGGGCGTGCGCGCGGCGCTGGCGGCGATGCCCGACGACCACGGCCTGCTGTCGTGGGCGCGCAACCTGAGCGCGATGGGCGCCCTGGCGCAGGGCCAGCGCGGCTTCTTCCGCGCACGCACGCTCTCGCCGTTCCTGTTCAGCGACGGCAGCGATGCGGCCACCAGCTTCTACGACACCGCACCGCTGCGCGAGACCCTGCTGCGCTTCGTCGACTTCGAGCGCATCAACCGCGATCGCAGCGTGCGCCTCACCGTCGGCGCCACCCACGTCACCCGCGGCAACTTCCGCTACTTCGACAGCGCGCTCGAACCGGTCCGGGTCGAGCATATCCTGGCCTCGGGCGCGTTGCCGCCGGCCTTTCCCGCGGTGGAGATCGACGGCGAGCCGTACTGGGACGGGGGCGTGGTGTCGAATACGCCGCTCGAGTACATCCTCGGCTGCCGTCCGCACGAGGACACGCTGGCCTTCCAGGTCGACCTGTGGAGCGCGCGCGGATCCCGGCCGAAAACGATGCTGGATGTGCTCGAGCGGGTGAAGGACATCCGTTACTCCAGCCGCACGCGCCACGGCACCCAGATGGTGGAGATGGCGCAGCGCCTGCGCACCTCGTTGCGCGAACTGATCGACCACCTGCCCGACCGCGTCCTGCCGCCGCACCTGGAACAGGCGCTGTCGCCGTGGCTGGACGACCGCGTGTTCAACATCATCCACCTGATCTACCAGGCCAAGCCGCACGAGCAGGAGAGCAAGGACTACGCCTTCGGCACCATTCCGCTGCGCGAGCACTGGGACAGCGGCGTGCGCGAGATGGCGCTGACCCTGCAGCGCCCGGACTACTTCACCCTGCCCGACCGCGCCGCGGGCGTGGCCACCCACGACGTGCACCGCGATACCCGTTCGCGCGCCACGGACTGAACACTGCAGCCGGGCGTCAGAACGGCTTGGCCAGCACCAGCCAGATCACCGCCAGCAACCCGAACACCGGCACCTCGTTGAACACGCGCAGCGCCTTCGTGGACGGCAGCGGCCGTCCCTGCGCACTGCCCTTGAGCCAGCGGCCGGCGATGGTGAAGTGGATCAGCAGCAGTGCGACCAGCGCGAGCTTGGCGTGCAGCCAGCCACCGGTGATGCCGAAGTGCAGCCACAGCGCCAGCCCCGCGACCACCGCGAAACCGAACATCACGTGGCCGAAGCGGTACAGCCGGCGTCCCATGAGCCACAGCCGCTCCTGCACCGCGCGTTCGGGACCGGCCTCGACCAGGTTGATCAGGATCCGCGGCAGGTAGAACACCGCCGCGACCCACGCCATCACGAACAGCAGGTGCGCGGACTTGGTCCACAGGTAGGCGTGCATGCGGCTCTCCTGCGCGGCGCAGGCCGGCATCAGGCTATTGTAGCGACCCCGTTTCCGACCCGATCGCCGATGGCCAAGCGCTACGACCGCCGTTACTTCGACACCTGGTACCGCGGCGGCGGCATCGGCGGCGCGCAGCGGCTGGCGCGCAAGGTCGCGCTGGCGGTGGCCACGGCCGAGTACCACCTCGAGCGCCCCGTACGCAGCGTGCTCGACATCGGCTGCGGCGAAGGCGCGTGGCGCGCGCCGCTGCTGCGGCTGCGGCCGACGCTGCGCTACCTCGGTTTCGACGCCAGCGACTACGCGGTGGCCCGCTACGGGTCGCGCCGCAACCTGCACCTGGCGCGCTTCGCGGACTTCGCCGCGCTGCGCCCCTGCCCGCCGGTCGACCTGCTGGTGTGCAGCGACGTGATGCACTACCTGCCGCTGAAGGAACTCGACCGCGGCCTGCCCGGGCTGGCCGAGCTGTGCGGCGGCGTCGCGTTCCTGGAGTGCTTCACCCGCGAAGACCGCACCGTCGGCGACGACGTCGACTTCCAGGCCCGTCCGGCGCGCTTCTACCGGCGTCGCTTCGAAGCGCTGGGGCTGCGCCCGCTGGGCTCGCACTGCTGGCTCTCGCCAGCGCTGGCCGAAGACGTGGCGGCGCTGGAACTGCCTGTTCGAGCGGGCTAGACCGGGTCCCGGGCGGCGGAACTGGAGCGGTTTCCCGTCGCGGACTCCATCGCGGCGCGCGGCGGCCGTTACCGGATCGGGAAGTGCCGGCGAAGGCGCCCCGGCGCCCCTTGGTGCGCCGTTGCGGCGCCGGAACCGGCCTTGACTCCCTCCTCCGACCGATGCGTTATGCTGCGTTGCAGCAGCCGCCCACCGTGATGCCGATGCTCCTGTACCAGTTCCACGAACTCACCCGCTCCTGGATGGCCCCGCTCACCTACTGGGCGGAGGCCAACGCGAAGGCGTTTTCGGCGTCCGGCAGCTGGCTGTCCTCCACGCCCGGCGCCGAGCGCATCGCCGCGGCCAACGAGCTGCTGTACCGCGTCGGCAAGGACTACGAGAAACCCGCCTTCGACATCCATTCGATCGAATGGGAAGGCGAGGTGTACCCGGTGGTCGAGAAGACCGTCCTCGGTACCCCGTTCTGCAACCTGGTGCGCTTCAAGCGCTACACCGACGACGCCGGCACGATCGGCGAGATGCGCGGGCAGCCGTCGGTGCTGATCGTGGCGCCGCTCTCGGGCCATCACGCCACCCTGCTGCGCGACACCGTGCGCACCATGCTGCGCGACCACAAGGTCTACATCACCGACTGGATCGACGCGCGCATGGTGCCCAGGTCCGCCGGCACGTTCACGCTCGACGACTACGTCCACACCATCGAGGATTTCATCCGCCACATCGGCGCCAGCGAGCTGCACGTGATGAGCGTGTGCCAGCCGACGGTCCCGGTGCTCGCGGCGGTGTCGCTGATGGCCGCGCGCGGCGAGGCCGTGCCGCGTTCGCTGGTGATGATGGGTGGGCCGATCGACACCCGCCAGTCTCCGACCTCGGTCAACAACCTCGCCACCCAGAAGCCGCTGTGGTGGTTCGAGAGCAACGTCATCCACCCCGTGCCGCAGAACTACCCCGGCGCCGGGCGCCGTGTCTACCCGGGCTTCCTGCAGCACACCGGCTTCGTGGCGATGAACCCGGAGCGGCACTTCATGTCGCACTGGGATTTCTACCAGAACCTGCTCAAGGGCGATCTCGACGATGCCGAGTCGCACCGCCGGTTCTACGACGAGTACAACGCCGTGCTCGACATGCCGGCCGAGTACTACCTCGACACCATCCGCGTCGTGTTCCAGGAGCACCTGCTGCCGCGCGGACTGTGGGACGTCGGCGACGAGCGCGTGCAGCCGTCGAAGATCCGCGGCACCGCGCTGCTGACCATCGAGGGCGAACTCGACGACATCTCGGGCCTCGGCCAGACCCGCGCCGCGCTGGACCTGTGCACCGGCATCGATGCAGACCGCCGACACCATCTGACGGTCAAGGGCGCCGGCCACTACGGCATCTTCAGCGGCCGCCGCTGGCGCGAGCAGGTCTATCCGAAGGTGCGCGACTTCATCGCCGCGAACGCGGCGACCGAGGCCAAGGCGCCTGCGCGCAAGCGTTCGGCCAAGCCGGCCGCGAAGAAGGCCCCGCCACGCAAGGCGGCGAAGGCCACCACCCGGCGACCGGCACGCCGCTGAGGCTCGCACCGCGGCGCGAGCCGCGGGCGCCCGCCGGCGTCACGCGTACTGCGCGGTCTTGACCAGCAGGTGCTTGGCCAGCAGGCCGTGCAGGCGCCCGATGCCGCGCGCGATGTGCATGGTGGCGAACAGCAGCGCCACCCCGATGACGCTCATCAGAGCCAGCAGCCAGGGCGCCTGTTCGGGAATGTCGAGACCGAACATCCACACATTCATATGTACGCCCGGCAGCAGCGCCAGGGGGCTCAACGCGAACGACAGCGAGACCGCCAGCAGCGTCACCGCGATCGTGAAGTAGGTCACGCCCAGCGGCAGCATCAGCAGCATGTACAGCATCGTCGACCAGGTGCGCGCATCCGTGAACATGTCGCCGATGCGTTGCCAGATCGTGCGCCCCCGCACCGTGTACAGCGGCCGCCGCGGCATGCGCTCGCCCAGCATCACCTCCACGATCCGCCCTTCCACCAGCGACAGCACGCGCACCGAGCCGAAGAACAGGATCAGCAGCGGGATGCCGATGATGGTGATCGACAGTCCCAGCGAGACCGAGAAGCCCGCCACCACCCAGGTGAAGTAGAAGATGCCGGTGGCCAGCGACAGCAGCATGTAGAACAGCGAGGCGTAGGCGCGCGGGTCGGCGAACACGCCGAAGAAGCGCCCCAGCGCGGACCCCCGCGGCGGCGGCGCGGGCGGGCGCAGCGCGGTCTGCACCTTGACCTCGGTGTCGCGGTAGATGTCCGCCACCTCGTCGGGCGCGCCGTAGCTGGACGCCACCGCGGCGATCACCTCGGCCTCGCTGCGGCCCGGATTCTCGGCCAGTTCCGAGCGCAGGTATTCCTCCGCGTCGTACAGCGCGTCCTGCACCAGCGCCGGATCGGCACCGGCCAGCGAGCGGCGCAGCTGTTCAAGGTAGGCGGGGATGGTGGTGGGCAGGGCGTGGGTGTTCATGCGCGGGTCCCCTCCAGGACGGCGTCGACGGAGTCACGGGTGGCGCGCCAGGCGGCGGCCCAGTCGCGCAGGGCGGCATGCCCGGCGTCGGTGATGCGGTAGTAGCGGCGCGGCGGGCCGGCGTCGGACGGTTCGACGAAGCTGTCCAGCAGCCCGGCCGCCTGCAGGTTGCGCAGCACCGGGTACAGCGCGCTCTGCTTGCCGCTCAGCACGCCCTGGCCGACCTGCTCCAGCCGCTTGGCGATCTGGTAGCCGTACATCGGTTCTCCGGAGGCGGCCAGGACCGCCAGCAGCGCCAGCGCCACCGTGCCGGCGCTGAGTTCCTTCTGGAACTTGCGCAGGTGCGGATCGCCCGGTGCCTCGCCATCGACCATGTCGGATCTCCCGTATGGACCGGATACTAGTGCGGACTTCTCTATAGCGGATGTGCCATTAGTCGCGGGGGGCCGCGACGCGCCACAATCGGGGTCCGTTTCCGCACCGGACCGCCGCATGACCCGATCGAGCCTGCTGACCGCCGCCCTGGCGGCGACCCTCCTCGCGCCGGCCCTGGCCGCCGACCCGCCAGCCGGCACCGCGGCCCCGCGCACCACCCAGGAGGTGCTCGACGCCTCCGCCACGTCCGACTGGCGCACGCCCGATCCCGCCGACACCCTGTACCTGGACCTCGAGGCCGGACGGGTGGTGATCGAACTCGCGCCGGCATTCGCTCCGGACCACGTGGAAAACATCCGCACCCTGGCGCGTGGCGGCTTCTGGAACGGCACCAGCGTGTACCGCTCGCACGACAACTTCGTGGTCCAGTTCGGCGATGCCGATGCCGACGACGGGACGAAGGCGAAGCCGCTGGGGCGGGCGAAGACGGCATTGCCCGCCGAGTTCGAGCGCGACGCGCGCGGACTGGCCTTCCACGCCCTGCCCGACCGCGACGGCTGGGCGCCGGAGGTCGGCTTCGCCAATGGATTTCCGGCCGCGCGCGACGGTGCCGACGGTCGCGCGTGGATGGCGCACTGCTACGGCGCGCTGGGCGCCGGGCGCGGCAACGAGGCCGACAGCAGCAATGGCGCCGAACTCTACGTCGTCACCGGGCAGTCGCCGCGCCAGCTCGACCGCAACATGAGCGTGGTCGGGCGCGTGATCCGCGGCATGGAGCTGCTCAGCGCGCTGCCGCGCGGCCCCGGCCCGCTGGGCGTATACGACGACCCGGCGCGCCGCACGCCGATCCGCGCGATCACCCTCGCCGCCGATGTCCCGGAGGCCGGGCGCGAGCGCATCGAAGTGCTGCGCACCGACACCGACACCTTCGATGCCTACGTCGAATCGCGCCGCAACCGCCGCGACACGTTCTACAAGCGCCCGGCCGGCCACGTCGACCTGTGCAACATCGCCATCCCCGAACGCACTCCGCAAGACGGCCGCGGGTGAACGCAATCAGAGCGGCGTCCTCACGCCGCGTTTGCCGGGCGCGACCTAGGCTGCGGCTGCCCCCTACGCAGTCGAGGACCCGATGGCCCTGCTCCGCTTCCGCATCGCCGGCAATGACGACCACGTGCGCGCGATCATGAACCTGCTGCAAAGCCTGGACGGCATCGAGCACGTCGAGGAAGTCGACGACCTGATGCCGCACCTGGACGATGCGGATTCGAGTTCGGCCGGCCTGCACGACGTGCGCGGCGCCGACACGCACGAGGTGGAGGTCGAAGTGCCCAACCCGTCGACCGCGCGCAAGGTGCGCGAAGCGGTGGAGGCGCTGGCCTTCGATCTCGACGCGCTGGTCGAGATCGAGGAAGACGAGGCCTAGCAATCGCGGAACACGTGCCGGTCAGCCCGGTCAGCCCGCGGCCGGCAGTGCGTCGATGAACTCGGCCATGCGGCGACGCTGGTCCGCATCGGGCAGGCGGCCGCGCCCGCCACCCAGGTTGTCGATCATGTTGCGGGCCTTGCTGGTGGCCGGGGTCACGCAGGTCACGGCCGGGTGCGCGGCGACGTACTTGATCATGAACTGCGCCCACGAGGCGGCATCGAATTCCGCCGCCCATTCGGGCAGCGCGCGGTCGCCGATCCGGCTCCACAGCCGCGTGCGGCCGAAGGGCACGTACACCAGCACGCCGATCCTGCGCTCCTGCGCCAGCGGCAGGATGGTCTCCTCGACGTCGCGGTTGTCGACCGCGTAGTCGACGCCGATGAAATCGATCCGTTCGTTGCGCATCACCTCCAGCAGGCGCGGATAGGCCGGCTTGCTGGTCGAGGTGACGCCCACGTAGCGGATGCGCCCGTCCGCCTTGTACTGCTGCAGCAACCCCAGCTGGGTCGCGATGTCGGCCAGGTTGTGCACCTGCACCAGGTCCAGGCGCTCCTTGCCCAGGCGCCGGAACGAGGTCTCCAGCTGTTCGCGCGCCGCCGCCGGATCGGCCTTGTCGCCGCCACGCGGCACGGCGTTGAGCTTGGTCGCCCAGAACACGCGCTCGGTGATTCCCAACTCGCGCGCGATCGTGCCGGCCACCTCTTCGGACGCGCCGTACGCGGGCGCGGTATCGAACACCGAGCCGCCGCCGGCGACCAGTGCCTGCAGCACCTCACGCAGCGCCGAGACATCCTCGCTGCGCGCCACCTGGGCGAAAGTTGCCGAACTGCCCAGTCCCACCAGCGGCAGTGCCTCCCCACTGGACGGAATCGCGCGCGTGAGCAGCGGCGCCTGGTCCGCAGCGAACGCGCGCCCATGCGGAAACGCCGCGGCGATGGCGGCGGCGAGCGAGATCTTCAGGCAGTCACGGCGCGTGGTCATGTGCGTCTCCAGGGGAGTCGAAGGGTCGACCGAGTGTGGTCAATCCGCGGCGCCACTTCAAACCGGCGTTACGCAACGGCGCCTGCGGGCTGCCCCAGCGTCCCCGGCGTGCAGCGCGTGGACCCGACGCGCCAAACCCCGAAGCCGGATCCTCCCGGAAGCCGGATCCTCCCGGGAGTACGTCCATCGCCCTGCCGGGCCCCGCGCGCGATCGCGCGTGGACGGCTCGGGTCAGCCCGCGCG
>NZ_JARXRO010000007.1:96030-97717 GCF_029887935.1 Luteimonas kalidii
GGCGCCGGCGCCGGCGCCGCAGGACCACGACCACGATCGCCACCAGCGCCAGTACAGGCAGCAGGAACGCGAGCGCGCGGATGGTCCAGGCCACGCCCTGCGACAGGGTTTCGCCCGAGTCGCGCAGTGCGATCAGGATCTCGTTGCGGCTCGCCTGCGAGTCGGTCGGCCGGAACTCCAGCGTCAACAGCTGGGTGTCGATGCGGCGGCGATGCCCTGCAGCCGCCTGCTCGGTCGCTTCCAGCGCGGCTTCGGTCTCGGCCAGCTGCCTGGACAGCGCGATCATGTCGGCGACGGTGAGGTCGCGGCGCGACTGGAACTCCAGCAGGCGCTCGCGCTCCTTGCGCAGCCGCTGCTGCGCCAGGGCCGTGTCCCGGACCACGACCGCGAGATCTTCCGCGCGGGTGCCCCGGCTGCCGAGCTCGGCCGATTCGCTGGCCAGCGCGATCATCGGCTCCACGCCCGCGGGAACGATGCGCACGCCGAGCGTGGCCGACGGCCAGTCGCCGCCCTGCTGGCGCACGGTCAGTACCTCGCAGTCGCCGAAGGTGCCGCGGGTGCAGGCCTGCTGCGCCTCGCGCAGCCGCGGCTGGATGCGGTCGGCGGGCAAGGTCACGGTCGCGTCATGCTCGTAGGCGAGGAACGAGGCGTCGCCCTGGCCCGCGACCACGGCGCCCGTATCCGGCGAGGGCGGCGGCGCCGCAGCGCCATAGGCCACCGCCTCCTGCGACGCGGGGCGGCTGCAGGCCGCGACCAGCAGCGCGAGCATGAGCGCGGACCAGACCCGCGGCCAGGTGCCCGGATGCCAGGAGGCCGGACTCATACGCTTGGGTCGCGGATCCATGCGCTCAGAAGCTCGCGCCGTCGACATGCACGACGTTCAGCGCGGCCAGGTCGACATCGGGCAGGCAACGCACATTGACCATGGCCACCGCCGCGCCGTCCTTGCTCTTGCCCTCGCTGAAGGGCGCGATCCCGCAGCGGTCGCAGAAGTGGTGGTCGATGGCCTCGCGGTTGAAGCGGTAGGTCGACAGGTCGGCCCCGGGCGTGGTCAGGCGCAGGGCCGCACGCGGGAACGCGGCCAGCAGACCGCCCCGGCGCCGGCACATCGAGCAGTTGCAGTCGAACACGTCGCCGACCTCGCCTTCGAGTTCGAAGGCGATGCGACCGCAATGACAGCTGCCCTGGTGGATCGTCATCGGCCCGGCTCCGCGCAGTTGAAGACGGGGGCGAGTCTAGCCCGGACCCGACGTCGGGTCCCGCTGCGGCACCGCAGCGGCCAGGCCCAGGCGCGAGCGCTCGAACCACCAGGCCACGCCCGCCAGCAGCAGCCAGGCGAGGAACCAGGGCCAGGCCGGCCCCGGCACGGTCGCGCGCGCCTCGGACGCCGCCTGCGCGCCGGATGCGGAGGCAGGCGCCGCGGCCAGCTGCAGGGTCGCCTCACGCAGCTCCGCGCGTCGCAGCGCGGGATCGGCGTGCCCCTCGGCCACATGGAAGGCGTGGGTCGCGTCGCCATGCTGCAGCCGGTGCCAGCCGGGCACGCGCGGCCAGACGCCGGCGCAGCGACGCGCGCCGGTGGCCGGATCGACGATCGGACGCACGCGGGATCCGTCCGGCGACGCGATCTCCGCGCCGTCCGGCCAGCCGCAGATGACCAGTCGCTGCCCCGTCCGGGCGCCGGACGCGA
>NZ_JARXRO010000007.1:97747-169030 GCF_029887935.1 Luteimonas kalidii
GTCCGGCGCGGTGTCCGCGCGCGCGCGCGCCAGGGTCGCCACCGCGGGACTCCAGAGGTCGGCATACAGATCGGAACGTCCGTGCAGCGGCAGCAGGTAGCTGTCCGAGACCGTCCACAGCCCGATACGTCCACGCCCCTCCGCACGCCACCATCCGGCCGGCGCGTCCGGCGCCGTGCCGGTGTCGGCGTGCAGCGCCGCGGCGTCCGCGCCCGTCACCTGCCAGGTGCGCCACGACAGTGGCGGCGCCGGTGCGGCGGCCTGTTCGAGGTCCGGCGGCGCGTCGCGGCTGCCGCTGCCCAGGCGCGCACGCAGGGCGGCCTCGTCGGCCAGGCGCGGCGTCGCCATCCGCCATGGACGCACGGCGGTGCCACCTGCGATGGTGAAGCCCGGCGTACGCAGGCCGCCCAGGACCCCAACGGGCATGGCGTCGTCCGCACGCAGCAGCAGTCCGAGGCCACGCCGCGTCGCCGACAGCACCCGCGTGCGTCCCGCCGCGCCCAGTCCGGACCAGGCACGCGCATCGACCACCAGCAGGTCGAGTTCATCCAGCGCGGCATCGGTCAGCGACGCGCTCCCCAGCTGTACGCCGCCGCCCAGCGCGATGCGCGCCTGCACCTGCGCACCGGCATCGGTGAGCCAGCGGCGCAGCGCGCGCGTATCGGGATTGGGCGCGCCCGCGAGCAGCAGCACACGTGGCGCGACCGGGGCCTCGATCCAGAGCTCGACGCCGGTCTCGATGACGCCGGGATCGGCTTCGGCTTCGGGTACGGCTTCGAAGGCATCGGCGTCGGCGCGGGCGGTGTCGGCACCGGTCCCGGAGGCGTCCGTGCTGGCGTCGTTCTTGGGTTCGTCATTGGCTTCAACATCGGCGTCGACATCGACGCTCGGGTCACGCACGGCATCGGCATCGCGCACGCGCACCGCGAACCGCGCGGCACCCGCTTCCAGCGCGACCGCGTGCAGCGCGAAACCGCCGTCCTCATCCAGCGCGACCGCGTCCACGCGGCGCCCCGCAGGATCCAGCAGTTCGGCGCGTCCGCCGGGGACGCCTTCGACCCGGCCCGTCACCGTGAACGCGGCGCCTCGCGGCACCTTGCGCGGTGCGTCCAGGCGCGCGATCCCGCGCGGCAGCGGCGCCGGCTCGAATGCGATCTCCAGGCCGCGCGCGGCATCGCGGTCGCGCGGCACCAGGCCGGCACCGAGCACGCGCAGCTGCGTCGTGCCGGGATGGCGCCGCAGGGCGGTGGCGAGGTCGGGCACGCGCGTGGTGTCGCGCACAGCACCCGCCTCGGGAAGCGCCAGGGTGATGCCGCCCGCGGAGGACGGGCCAGCCTGCGCCGGCGACGCGCCTTCGGTCAGGACCGTCAACACCGACGGTGCGACCGTCTCGCGCGGCGGGAACAGCGCCAGGTAGAGCGCCGCCGCGAGCATCGGCTGCAGCACCAGCAGCGCCCACAGCCGCCAGGCGCGTGGCGCCCGTGGATCGCGGCCGTGCGCGCGCACGAGCCGCACCCACGCGAGCAGGACGGCGAGCGCGAGGATCAGCGCGACGCTGTCGGGCAGGCTCATGGCGCGTCCTCCTGCTCCAGTGCGTCGAGATAGCGACGTTCCACCGTGCCGTCCCCCGCGCGGCGGCCGATGCCGCCGGCCGGACGCGGCATGCCGCTCCACAGCAGCCCGCGCAGGGCGGCACGGCAATCGTCGCAGCCGGGATCCTGGCGCGCCTCCTCGATCCGCGCCAGCCAGGCCAGCGGGTCGTCGAGCCGGTCGCGGTGGTCGTCGACCCAGGCCTGCAGCGCGTCCAGCGACGTGTTCACGGCATCGGCATCGGCCCGGTCGAGCGCCTGCCAGACGGCGGCCAGCGGTGCGTCGTCGTCCATCGCCTGCAGCGGCGGCAGTGCACGGTCGGCGATGCCCTCGCGTTTGCCGCCGAGCCGGCGCGACGGATCGATCGGGGGCAGCTGCGAGCCGACGCGCTGCAGGTAGATGCGGTCGGCCTGCTGCACCTGCTTGATCAGCTCCAGCGCGCGGTAGGCGTAAGGCAGCGCGTCGGCCGGGACGGCCTGGCGCAGGTGCAGTTCGGACTGCCACATCTCGCGCAGCGCGGCGCGCAGCGTCTCGCGTGTCTGCGGATCGAGCAGCGTTGCGGCTTCGGGAATGTCGTGGGTGTGGCCGAACGTCTCGAGCACGTCGCCGGCATCGCCGAAGCCGGCGGCCGGTGCCGCGCCGGGGCCGTCCGCATGATCGTGGTCGTGCGGTGGCGCCGCGGGCGTCGCCCCGGCGGCATCGCCTTGGTCGTCCGCAGGTTCGTGGGCATGTCCGTCTTCATGGTCGCCGTCGTGCCGTGCGTCGTGCGGATGATCGTCGGCGGCGCCCGCTCCCCCGGCGGCAGGCAGGTCACTGGTGGGCAGATCGCTCGTCGGCAGGTCGCTGGTCGGCAGTGCGCGCCCGCCCTCGCTTTCCTCGCCCAGGAACTGGCCGTAGCGCAGCCGCAGCAGGCGCTGGTCGACGCCGATCGCATCGGAGCGGCGTTCGAACTCCTCTGCCTCCAACCGCGGCCGCTCCTTCAGCAGCGCCTCGGCGTCGATGATGATCTGGCGCTGGCTGCGGAAATACGCCGGCAGCACCTGGCGCGCGAGGCCGTCGAGGCCGTCCGCGCCCAGCACCGGCTCCGGCGGCCAGCGCAGGATCACGCTGGCGCTGCGGGCGAGCTGGGGTTGGGGCGAGCGGTTGTCGAGCACCTCCAGCCGCGCAACCAGGTCCTCGCCGCGCTGGAGCCCGAAATCGGCCGGGCGCAGGCGGGTCTCGAAGCGGCGCTCACGTCGCGCGCCGCGCCCGGCGAGCACGCGTACGTGATCGTGGAAGCGGATGTTCTCGCCGGTGCCCTCGGTGCGCGTGATCCGCAGCCGCGCCTGCGCGGCCACGCCGTGGTCGTCGAGTCCTTCGAAGCGCAGCGTCCACGGTGCCGCGGGATCGGTGAGCAGGGTCAGGCTGCGCTCGGGCGCCAGCACGCGTACGCGCGGCGGCTGGTCGGGCACCGCATCGAGACGATGCAGGGACGATCGATCCGCGCCGGTCACGCCGAGCGGCACGACGCGGTAGAGCGTCGAGCCCTGCAGCCGCTCGGTCGCGGTCCATGTCTCGCCGTCGCGCTGCAGCGGCAGGCGACGGCCATCGTGGAACACGAGGTCGACCGCCTCCGGCTGCGGCGCGTAGCGCAGGGTCCAGCGCAGCGTGCTGCCGGCAGGCGCCCGGGCGTCCAGCGACGCGGAGCGGCTTGCGTCGATCCCGGTGTACGCCGGCGGCCGGACCTCGAGCGTGGCCTCGATGCGCCGCGGCTCGCCGGGCACGGCCGGAGGCGCACCGGGTCCCGCGGAGTCGGCGGCCGGCGGCCGCGCCGATGGCCACAGCAACGCCAGGGCGACGACGGCGGCGCCGAACGACCAGGCCAGCAGGAGGGTCCGCTTCGACCAGGCCGGGCGCAGGTCGGGCAGGACGCGCGCGCGAAGCCGCTCGACCAGGCGCGCCCGCTGCAGCCGCTGCAACGGACGCAGCTGCGCCGCCTCGGCGAACAGCAGCCCGGTGCTGTCCTCCAGGTCCCGCCGCGTCGCATCCAGCCGCGACACCAGCCAGGCGCGATCGAAGCGGCGCCCGCGCCACGCGATGGCAGCGACGCCGCCGAGCACGGCGAGCCCGGCGACCGCGACGGCGAAGGCCGCTCCACCCAGGCGCCAGGCCAGCACGCCGGCCCCCAGGGCCAGCGGCAACGCGACCGCGAGCGTGTCCAGCGCCACGCGAACACGCGCCTGGACCATCGTCCGCCGCAGGGCCGCGACCGTGCTCATGCCGCCGCCCGCCTGCGGCCCGAGGTGGCCAGCCAGCGTTCGAGCAGCGCGAGCAGCGCGATCGCCAGCGCCAGCCACGCGTGCAGTTCCCGCGCCGGGGCCGGCGTGGCGATGGCGCCGGTGTCGGGTGCGTAGTCGAGCGCCGCCACCCGCGTGGGCGCCACGGGCGGCTGCAGCAGCTCGCGCAGGCGTGCGGCGAACGCGGGTTCGACCAGGGCCGGCATCGCCGCCGGCTGCAGCGGGTGGACGAACTGCAGCACGCGGCCTGCGCCCAGGGACGAGGCCGTCAGCAGCGGTGCTCCCGCGTCGTCACGCCAGGCGATGGCAGCCGTCGACGTTTTTGCTGGGCGAGTCGCATCGGCGGACAGCAGCACCTGGCCGCCCTGCCCGATCCAGTCGACGATGGCGGCCGGCAGCGGATCCGCGCGCAGCCACGCCAGCACATGGGTATCCGGAGGGACGGGTGCAGGGTCTTCCTCCGACGCGTCCACGTCGAGGGACACCTCGCCTTCGTGCCAGGCCTGCACGGCCGCACGCAGGAAGCGGACGTCCTCGCGATGCGCCGCGTCGTGCCGGATCGCAACCACGGGTGGCGCGATGCGCGCGGGCTCGTCTTGCAACGATCCGCCGCCGACCACCTGCCAGTCCACTGGGCGCACGAGCCGCAGCCGCGCCGCGTCCGCGCCGTCCAGTGCCTCGGGGACCAGCACCTGCAATGGTGCGGCCGCGGGCAACCCGGCATCGAATTCCCGCAGCAGGCTCGCACTCGCCGACGCACCCGCGGGCGCAGGCGTGTCGAGCGTCGGGAAACCCGGCGCCAGCCAGCGCGCATCGACGCCGTCGTCGGCCTGCGCGCGCGCCTGACGGACCGCGGCCTCGTCCACGCCGGGCATCACCAGCAGGCGCGGGCCCGCATCCTCGACGCCGAGCAGCGCCGGCCGCGCCAGCAGCAGCGCGAGCAGCGCCACCAGCAGCAACCGCACCGCGAGCAGCCACCATTCGTCGAAGCGCACCCGGCGGCGCGGGCGCGGCTGCGCGCGCAACCAGCGCAGCGCCGCGAACACGGTCGGCCGTTGCTGCTGGCGGCGCGCCAGGTGCACCAGCAGCGGCAGCGTCAGCGCGGCGAGCGCCGCCAGTGCGGCCGGCAGCAGCAGTACCAGGTTCATGCGCCGGAGGCCCCCGGCGGATCGGCGAACAGTGCGCGCAGCGGCTGCAGCGGCGATTCGTCGAGCACGAAGCGCGCGTGACGGATGCCGGCCTCGGCCAGCCTCGATGCGAGGGCGCGCTGCGCCTGTCCGAAGCGCGCGAGGAACTCGGTCCGCAGCGCGCGCGGATCGGCCGGCAGTTCCTCGCCGGTCTCGGGGTCGCGGAAGCGGCGGCCGCCCTCGAAGTCGAAGTCGCGCTCGCCCACCGTGAGCACCTGGATCGCCAGCACCTCGCGCCGCGCGCTGGCCAGGCGCGTGGCCAGCGACACGCTGGCGGGGTCGAGGAAATCGCCCAGCACCACCACCAGCTCGTCGGTGCCGATCCGTTCCCACGCCGGACGCAGACGCGCCTCGTCCGGCACGCCGCCCTGCGCCTGCAGGCGCTGCAGACCGAACAGCAACCGTTCGCGCTGGCGCGAGCCGCCCGCCGCGGGAACCAGTGCGAGCGCATCGTCACGCAGCCCCATCAATCCGACGCGGTCGCCCTGGCGCAGCGCGACCTCGGCGATGCATGCCGCCAGCGTGCGCGCGGCATCCAGGCGCGACCAGTCCGGCCGCGCTTCGTCGGCCTGCGCCATCGAGGCGCTGGCGTCGATCACCAGCCAGACCGCGAGCGGGCTGTCGCGCTCGGCCTCGCGCACGAAGAAGCGGTCGCTGCGCGCGTACAGCTTCCAGTCGATCCGGCGCGGCTCGTCGCCGGGCTCGTAGCTGCGGTACTGCGAGAATTCCAGGCCCGCGCCCTTGTCGCGGCTGCGATGCTGGCCGCCGCCACGCAGCGGGCTGGTCCGGCGCGAGGCGATGCGCAACCCGCGCAGCTGCGCGCGCAGCGCCGGCGTGACCGGATCCCAGGCCATGGACGCGGCGCCGGTCAGGCGCCGGGGTACGGCACGTCGCGCAGCAGCGCGGCGACCACGTCGTCCGGGCGCCGGCCTTCGGCCTCGGCGGCGAACGACAGCAGCAGGCGATGGCGCAGCACCGGCGCGGCCAGCGCGGCGACGTCCTCGCGCGTCGCGGCCAGGCGCCCGTGCAGCAGCGCGCGCGCCTTCGACGCGAGTACCAGCGACTGCCCCGCGCGCGGGCCTGCGCCCCACTTGACGTATTCGCGCACGGCCTGCGGCGCATCCGCACCCGGGCGGGTGGCGCGCACCAGGCGCGTCACCCAGGCCAGCAGTTCGTCGCCCACGTGCACTTCGCGCGCCAGCGCCTGCAGTGCCAGCACCGCTTCGCCGTCCATCACCCGCGGCACCTCGGCGACGTGGCTGGAGGTGGTCTGGGCGATGATCGCGCGCTCCTCGTCCTCGCCGGGATAGTCGAGCGCGATGTGCAGCAGGAAGCGGTCGAGCTGCGCTTCGGGCAGCGGATAGGTGCCGGCCTGCTCGATCGGGTTCTGCGTGGCCAGCACGAAGAACGGCGTCGGCAGCGCGTGGGTCACGCCGGCGAAGCTGACGGTGTGTTCCTGCATCGCCTCGAGCAGCGCGGCCTGGGTCTTGGGCGGGGTGCGGTTGAGCTCGTCGGCCAGCAGCAGGTTGGTGAACACCGGCCCCTGCTGGAACCGGAAATGGCGGTGGCCGGTGCCGTGGTCTTCTTCCAGCAGCTCGGTGCCGAGCAGGTCGCTGGGCATCAGGTCCGGCGTGAACTGCACGCGGCGGAACGTGAGGTCCAGCGCCTGCCCGAGCGTGCGCACCAGCAGCGTCTTGCCCAGGCCCGGCACGCCCTCGAGCAGGCAGTGGCCGCCGGCGAGCAGGCCGGTGAGCAGCTGCTCGACCACCGCGTGCTGGCCGACGATGGCGGTGGCGATGGCGGCGCGCAGCTCGGCCAGGCGAGCGACGCGGGACTGGATCTCGGATTCGGTGAGTGAGGTCATGGGACAGTCGTGGTTATGCAGATGAAAGAAGCCGCCAGACGCCTGTTCCTGGTTTCGGACGGACGCCGCGCCCTGCCGGCCGGGGATCGCTCTTCGCTCGGTCAGGGCATCCTGCCCTGACTCGCGCGCAAGACATCCATGTCTTGCTCGACGCGCCCCCCGGCCGGCAGGGCGCGGCTCATCGGGTCTGTTGGCACGACGCTTCGGCTCTCAGGTCTCTCGGCTTCACGATCGATGCCGCGAGAGCGGAATGCACATGGCCATTGCAGTGTAGTTTGCTCCCAGGCTCGGTCAGCCATCGATGGTTGACTTGGCGCCGCATCGTTTCCATGCGTGAGCAATCCACGACCCGGAACTGCCGCGGGCCGCACGAGGCCGTGGCTTCGATGGGCAGCAAGCTGGAAAAAGAAGCGTGAACGAAGCATCGAGGCGACCGCGTCATAGAGCCGCGTCCTGGCGGCCGGGGATTGCGGGGAGCAGGACATGGANCCTGCGCGGGAGTCAGGGCAGGATGCCCTGACCGACCGGCGAGCGATCCCCGGCCGCCAGGACGTGGCGTCGTTCCGGAGCATGGACCGACAGACGACGGGGGCAGTGCATGCCAAGTCGCGATCATGCGCTCAGCGCGTACACCACGATGTTCACCGCGAACTTCGTGTTGTCTTCGGCTAGGAAGCGCTTGTTGCGCCAGTCGTAGTCCCATTCGCAGCCGTAGTCCTTGTTGCTGTAAAGCACGCCCAGGCGGCCATCGATGGCGATGCCCTTCAGGTAGTCGTGGACCAGGTCGTCGCCCCAGCCGTTGAGCTCGAAGCTGGTCGCCGGCGGGCCGTCCGGGAAGCGGAAGAAGGCGCTGTAGAGCGGGTGGCTGTTCGGGATCTTCGCCAGAGCGCGCGGACCGAAGATCGACGCCATCTGCGCCTCGAAGGACTTCGCGAACAGTCCGTCGATGTCGTGGTTGCAATCGTCGACGAACACGAAGCCGCCGTTGCGCACGTAGCGCTCGAAATTGCGTCGCTCGGCCGGGTTGAACTCGACCAGCTTGTGTCCCGAGAGGTAGCAGAACGGCGCCGACAGCATCTTCGGGTCGGCCAGGTCCACCACGTGCTCCTCCGGATCCACCCGCATGCCGGTGTAGTCGATCAGCGCGGTGACCAGGTTCGACGGCATGCGCGCGTCGACATCCCAGTCGCCGGAGTCGTAGCGCAGGCGGGTGAACCAGAAATCGTAGCGCCCGGCCTGCGCGCGCAGCGGCGGCAGCGCCAGCAGGGCCGCGCCACCGAGCATGGCGCGCAGGAACTGCGCCCGGTTCATGCCGCCACCACCCGGCGTCGCCGCGCATCGGCGGCAACGTCTGAGCAATCAGGTTGGACGGGGCAGCTGGACATGCGGAATGCGGGCGGGGGCCTGCGCCACCCGGCCCTCTCCGCGCGGGAGAGGGCATGGAGCGGTTGCGGAACGGCCGTCAGACCGCGTCCGATAGCGAAGTGAAGGTGAAATCGCGCAGGCGCATCGGCGGGATCATCATCGCGAAGTTCGACTCGTCGCCGCTCACGCGCACCGGCTTGCCGAGTTCGTCGATGTTGTTGAGCATGATCACCGGCGATTCGTTGAAGCGGAAGTTCTTGATCGGATACCGGATCTGCCCGTTCTCGATGTAGAACGTGCCGTCGCGGGTCAGGCCGGTGAGCAGCACGGTCTGCGGGTCGACCATGCGGATGTACCAGGTGCGGGTGACCAGGATGCCGCGCTCGGTCTCGCGCACCAGGTCGGCGGTCGACTTGGTGCCGCCGGACATGATCAGGTTGCCCGGCATCGCCACGGCTTCCCGGCCCTGCTGCTGCGCCCAGTAGCGCGAGTACAGCATGTTGGCGACCTTGCCGTTCTCGATCACCGGCATGCGCTTGCGCGGCTGGCCCTCGTCGTCCCACGGCAGCACAGGCACGTCGGCGTTGCCCGGGTCGGCCCAGATGTTGACCTGCGGGTCGTAGACCTGCTCGCCGATCTTGTTGCCGCCGCCCTTCTTCGACAGGAAGCTGCGGCCTTCGTCGGCCTGGCGCGCGTCGAAGAAATACATCATGAACGAGATCAGGCCGGCGGCCGCGTGCGGTTCCAGCACCACGGTGTACTTGCCCGGCTCCAGCGCCTTGGCATCCACCGACTCCCGTGCCTTGCGGATCGCGATGCCGACGTCGCGCGAGGCGTCCAGGCCGCCGATGTCGGTGACGTTGCGCCCCACCCAGCCCGAACCGCGCCCGTCCTCGGTGCGCACGGTGCAGGTGTAGTCGGCGCTGGTCGAGGTCTGGTAGGCGAAGTTGCCGTTGCTGTTGGCGATCGCGGTGAACGACTGCCCGTCCTCCAGGAAGCCCGCGGCGACCAGGCCGGCCTCGCGGCACGGCGCGATCGAATCGGCCGCCACCTGCGCACGCTGCTCGGGAGTGATGGCGGCGGTGGCGGCGCTGAATGTACTGGTCGCGGTGTAGGACTGCTTGCCGATCGCCGGCATGAACTCGGGGTTCTCCGGCGCCAGCTTCGCCAGGTCCTCGGCGCGGCGCACCACGCGTTCGAGCGAGGCGTCGTCGAAGGCGTTGATGGTCGCGGTGCCCACGCGCTTGCCGAACGCGACGCTCACGCCCAGCTCCACGTCGTCGACGATGCCGCTGGTGGAGACGTTGTTGAGGGCGAAGCGGATGTTGCCGCTGGTGCCGCCGCCCAGGGTGGCCGTGCATTCGTCGGCGGTGGACAGGGCGATCACCTTGTCGAGGATCGCCTTGGCTTCGGCTTCGGTATAGATGCTCATGTATTCGGATCTCCTGTGCCGGTCAGCCGAGCGAACGCGCGGTGTTGATGACGTTGATGCCGTTGAAGCGCGCCGTGCTCGAACCGTGCGACACCGCCGAGACCTGGCCCGGCTGGCCCTTGCCGTCGAAGAACGAACCGCCCAGGCGGTAGTCGCCCTCGTCGCAGATCGCCGAGCAGGCGTTCCAGAATTCCGGCGTGCGGATCTGGTAGGCCACGTCCTCGATCATGCCGGTGATCGCGCCGTCCTTGATCTCGTAGAACAGCTGGCCGCCGAACTGGGCGTTGTAGCGCTGCTGGTCGATCGAGAACGAGCCGTCGCCGATGATGTAGATGCCGTTCTCGACGTCCTTGACCATGTCGGCCACCGACAGCTTCTGCCTGCCGGCCTCCAGCGACACGTTGGCCATGCGCTGGAACTGCACGCTCGACCACGAATCGGCGTAGCAGCAGCCGTCGGACTCGTCCTTGCCGACAATGTGGGCCTGGTCGCGGATGGTCTGGTAGTCGACCAGGATGCCGTCCTTGACCAGGTCCCAGCGCTTGCACTTGACGCCCTCGTCGTCGTAGCCGACCGCGCCGAGGCTGCCGGGCTGGGTCTTGTCGGCGAACAGGGTGACCAGGTCGCTGCCGTACTGGAAGCGCTCTTCGCGCTTGTCCATCGTGGCGAAGCTGGTGCCGGCGTAGTTGGCCTCGTAGCCCAGCACGCGGTCGAGTTCGAGCGGATGGCCGACCGATTCGTGGATCGTGAGCCAGGTGTGCGAGGGATCGAGCACCAGGTCGTACTTGCCGGGCTTGACCGACGGTGCCTTGAGCTTCTCCTGCGCCTGCTTCGCCGCGGCCACCGCGTCCTCGAGCATGTCGTAGGATTGGCCGTAGTTGACCACGCCGTTGGGCGAGACGAACTTCTGGGTGCGGTCGCCGTCCAGGTACTCGTAGCCCAGGCCCATCGGCGCCGACAGGCCCTCGCGGGTGCGGAACTTGCCGCTGGCCTTGTCGATCGCGGTCACCGTCATCGGCGCCCAGATGCGGTGCACGTCCTGGTCGATGTAGGAACCATCGGTGGATGCGAAGTACTTCTGTTCGTTGACCAGGAACAGGGTGGAATTGACGAAGCTCGCGCCGGCGTTGATCGCGGCGGCGTTGACCGACAGCAGCAGGTCGACCTTGTCCTTGACCGGCACTTCCATCGCGTTGCGCCGGATCGGCGTCTTCCACGCCACCTCGCCGTATCCCGGCGCCGGCGCCAGTTGCACCGGGGCGGTCTGCACCTTGGCGTTGGCCTTGGCGATCGCGGTCGCACGGCGCGCCGCCTCGGCCACCGATTCGGTAGTCAGCCCGCTGGTGGCGGCGAAGCCCCACGCGCCGTCGGCGATCACGCGGATGCCCACGCCGGTGGACTCGGTATTGACCACGTTCTGGACCTTGTCCTCGCGCGTCATCACGAACTGCCGCAGGTAGCGGCCGATGCGCACGTCGCAATAGCTGGCGCCGGCGCCGCTCGCGGCCTGCAGCGCGGCGTCGGCCAGCTGCTTCTTGACCGGCAGGTCGAGCGTGGTGAGGAGCTGGTCGGCGGCAATCGCCTTGCCCAGCCATGCGGGCAGAGCGAGGCTGCCCATGCCGAGGCCGCCAAGGGCCAGGAAGTCGCGTCGTTGCAAGGGCCTATCTCCAGTTCGCGTGGGCGCGGCATCGGAGCCGCGGCACTGGCCCGGGCCCGGTCATGAGGCCGGCCCGGCGGGTATTCCGATTCTCGACGCCGCGGGCCCGCGCGCGCAAATGACTTTCGGCAGGGGTGGCGCATCGCGCGTGCGACCGGGGCCTCATCCCAGCGATCGCGCGGTGTTGATCACCGCCTGGCCATCGAAGCGCGTGGTCGCGGCGCCGTGCGAGACCGCCGACACCTGCCCAGGCTGCCCCTTGCCGTCGAAGAACGAGCCGCCGAGGCGGAAATCGCGCGCGTCGCAGATCGCCGAGCAGGCGTTCCAGAACTCCGGCGTGCGGATCTGGTAGGCGCCGTCCTCCACCAGTTCCTGCACTTCGCCGTTGCGGATGGCGTACATCAGCTGGCCGCCGAACTGGGCGTTGTAGCGCTGCTGGTCGATCGAGTACGAGCCGCGGCCGTGGATGTACAGGCCGTTCTCGACGTCCTTCACCATGTCCGCGACGGTCAGCGGGGCCGCGCCCGGCGCCAGCGAGACGTTGGGCATGCGCTGGAACTGCACGCTCGACCACGAATCGGCGTAGCAGCAGCCGTCCGACTCGCGCTTGCCGAGGATGTGCGCCTGGTCGCGGATCGACTGGAAGTCGACCAGCACGCCGTCCTTCACCAGGTCCCAGCGCCTGCACTTGACGCCTTCGTCGTCGTAGCCCACCGCGCCCAGGCTGCCGGGTTCGGTCTTGTCGGCATACAGGTTCACCCGCTCGCTGCCCCAGCGGAAGCTGCCGCGCTTGTCGAGCGTGGCGAAGCTGGTGCCGGCGTAGTTGGCCTCGTAGCCGAGCACGCGGTCGAGTTCGAGTGGATGGCCGACGTTCTCGTGGATGGTCAGGAACAGGTTGCTCGGGTCGAGGACCAGGTCGTACTTGCCGGGCCTGACCGACGGCGCCTTCAGCTTCTCCTGCGCCTGCCGCGCCGCCGCGATCGCATCGGCGCGCATGTCGTAGCGGCGGCCGTACGCCACCACGCCGCCGGGCAGTTCGAAACGCTGCGCGGGATCGGGGTCGAGGTATTCGTAGCCCAGGCCCATCGGCGCGGACAGCCCGTCGCGGGTGCGGAACCGGCCGCTGGCCGGATCGGTCGCGGTGACCGTGAACGGCGCCCAGATCCGGTGCACGTCCTGGTCGATGTAGGAGCCGTCGGTGGAGGCGAAGTACTTCTGCTCGTTGACCAGGAACATGCGCGAGGCCACGAAGCTCGCGCCGGCACCGAGCGCGGCCGCATTCACCGACAGCAGCAGGTCGAGCTTGTCGCGGATCGGCACCGCCATGCCGTTCCTTTCCAGCGGCGTGCGCCACGCCACCTCGCCCACGCCAGGCGCGGGCGCCAGCTGCACCGGCTGCGTCTGCACGCGCGCATTCGCGCGTGCGATCGCCACCGCCTGCCGCGCGGCGGCGGCCACCGCATCCGCGTCCAGCCGGCTGGTCGCCGCGAATCCCCAGGCATGGTCGACGATCACGCGGATGCCGGCGCCGATCGACTCCTCGTTGGCGACGTTCTCCACCCGATCCTCGCGGGTCAGCAGCGACTGCCGCAGGTAGCGCCCGATGCGCACGTCGCAATAGGTCGCACCGGCGCCGGTCGCGGCCTGCAGCGCGGCATCGGCCAGGCGCCGGTTGCGGTCACGGTCGACCGGCTCGAGCAACTGCTCGGCCGCGATCGCGCGCCCCAGCGGCGGCAGCAGGAGGCCGCCGGCACCGAGTCCACCCAGGGCGAGAAAATGACGTCGCTGCATCGCGCTTCGCTCCACGTGCGCACGTCCGGACAGCGGACGGCTTGGTACGGGCCAGCATAGCGCGCGCTGCCGGCGTGCTCCCACGCACGCGGCATGACTTCCGGCACGGTTCCCTGGGATGGTTCTGCTTCACGCGCGACGGCCGCGCCGCACCAAGTGCGCACCCTGCTCCGGCACGCGCTTGGACGCGACGCGCATCGAAAGCCATCTGCTGACACGCTTGGTTCAACTGACCGCGGGGAGTGCCTCGCCTTCCACTGCACGCGCCGCATCCGCGGCGGCACTGCCGGGTCTCCCGATCGCATCGCCCTGTCCCTGCAGGAACGCCGCCACCGCCGCCTGTCCGAGCGCGCGCAGTCGGGCCACGAACGCCGGATCCACGTGCAGGCGGCTCGAGGCGGGCAGCGTGGCCAGGTCCACGTCGTCGGCCACCACGTGCACGCGGCACTGCGCCGCGACGTTCCCCTCGCCGGCGATCCGTCGCTGCAGCCGGTTGAGGTGATCGATCATGCGCAGCTCGCCGATCAGGCTGGCGTTGAACGTGATCTCGCTGATCCGGTCCATGATCTCGAGGCTGCGCCGCGGCACGCCGTCGCGATTGGACGGGTTGATCCGCACCACCACGATGTCGCAATCTCCGCCCGCGTCGAGCAGGGGATGCAGCGAGGGATTGCCGCTGTAGCCGCCATCCCAGTACGGCTCGCCGTCGATCTCGACGGCCTGGAACAGGAACGGCAGGCACGCCGACGCCAGCAGCGCATCGATGCCGAGCGCGGCGCCGCTGAACACCCGCGGTTCTCCGCTGCGCACCGCGGTGGCGGTGGCGAACACGCGGATCGGGCCTTCGCGCACGGCCAGCGGATCGACGTGTCGAACGAGCACGTCGCGCAGCGGATTGAGGTTGAGCGGGTTGTAGTCGTACGGGCTGAGCGTGCGCAGGAAGCGGCTGGCCCATTCATAGCCCGGCATGGCGCTCAGATCGAACATCGCCCCGGACGGCAGCGCCGGCAGCAACGGCAGACGCGCAGCGCCGGCGCTGCCGATGTCCTGCCAGAACCGCTGCAGCGCGCCGAGCGCGCCGTCGCGTCCTCCCTGCGCCCAGCCGGTCGCGAGCACCGCGGCATTGAGCGCGCCCGCGCTGGCGCCGGAAATCGCCTCGATCGCCAGGTCGTCGCGCCGCAGCAGTCCCTCCAGTACGCCCCAGGTGAACGCACCGTGCGAGCCGCCCCCCTGCAGCGCCAGCCGGATCGGTCGCGGGCCTCGCGCACGGCCCGCCCTGCGCGGCGGCGACGGTGCAGCCGCTTCCGGCACCCCCGCTGCATCGCCCGCGCCCTGCCGCGGCACGCCGGCCGCAACCCGAGCCGCCTCCCCGGCCACTGCCGGATCCACCGCCGGCGGCAGCGGTTTCGCCCTGCCGCGCCAGCCACGCCACCACGCCTTGTACCGATCGAACAGGGACATCGCCTTCGCTCCTGTCCCCCCACGGCCACAGCTTACCGGGTCGCGGCGGCCGCCCGATGACGACGCCCGCTGTCACCGGCGCCTGATACGCTCGGCCGCGTGCCCCGGGGCATGCGCCGGCGCCATGCCACCGTTCACCGATCGTTCGCCGGCACCGTCGCCGCACCGCACGAGGAGTTCCATGGACCAGGCCGCCGACACCACCAGCACCATCATTCCCTGCCTGCGCTACCGCGACGCCACCGCCGCGATCGACTGGCTGTGCGCGGCGTTCGGGTTTCACAGGCACGCCGTCTATGCCGATGGCGACACCGTCCATCATGCGCAGCTGACGTTCGGCAACGGCATGATCATGCTCGGCTCCGCCCACGTGCAGTCGGAGTGGAGCGACCGGATCGTGCAGCCCGGGGAAGTGGGAGAACGCGAGACCCAGAGCCCCTGCGTGATCGTGCGCGACGTCGACGCCCATTACCGCCAGGCGACGGCGGCCGGCGCAACGATCGTGGTGGACATCGCCGACCAGGGGTACGGGGGCCGCGGCTATGCCTGCCGCGATCCGGAGGGACACCTGTGGTGGTTCGGAAGCTACGATCCCTGGAAGGCCCCGGCATGAGCGCGACGACCCGCGACGCCATTCCCGCCGAAGGCGTGCCCGCGGTGGACGGTATCCGCGTCGGCATCGGCGGGTGGACCTATGCGCCCTGGCGCGACAACTTCTATCCGCGTGGACTGGTGCAGCGGCGCGAGCTGGAATACGCCAGCCGGCAGCTGTCGGCGATCGAGATCAACGGCACCTACTACGGCACGCAGAAGCCGGCGACCTACGCGAAGTGGCGCGAAGAAACGCCGCCGGGCTTCATGTTCTCGGCCAAGGCGCCGAAGCGGATCACGCAGTCGCGGGCACTCGCGAAGACCGGTGCGCAGGTCGAGGATTTCGTGGGCGGCATCGCCGAGCTGGGCGACCGCCTCGGTCCGCTGGTGTGGCAGTTCGATGCCGGGACGCGGATCGAACGCGACGAGCTCACCGCGTTCGTCGGCCTGCTGCCACGCCAGGCCGCGGGCCGCCGCCTGCGCCACGTGCTCGACGTGCGCGATCCCGGGGCCGTCGATGCGGACCTGGTGGGGCTGGCGCGCGCGCACGGCCTGGCGCTGGTGTACACCGATTCGGAGACCCATCCCAACGTCGCCGACCTCACGGCCGACTTCGTCTATGCGCGGCTGATGCGCGCGCGTGCCGGCATCGCCGCCGGTTACCCGGCGCCCGAACTCGAGGCATGGGCCGCGCGCGCCCGCACCTGGGCCGGCGGTGGGCTGCCGGAGGACCTGCCGCGCCTGACGCAGACACCGTCCCCGCGCGAGGGGCGCGATGTGTTCGTGTTCTTCATCGCTGCTGCCAAGGAGCGCAATCCGGCAGCGGCGATGGCCCTGCTGCGCCTGCTCGGCGCACGGGCCGACTGACCCGCTGCAAGGACATGGCCTCGGCGCGGTCGCGCGCAACGCCGCGTCAGGCAGTGGATTCCGGCACTGGATTCCGGTGCCGGCTTGCGCCACCCTCGGGCGGACGCATTGCGCTTTTTCGCCCCACCGCTCCGGGAGACCCGCATGAACAGCCGCCGCGATTTCATCGCCACCGCCAGCCTCGCCGCCACCGGCTTCGCCCTGGCACCGCTCGCCGCCTGCAGCCAGGACCGCCCGCAGGGCGCGCCGCCCGAGCCGCGCGAGAAGCCTACCGGCGCCATCGCCGACATCGTGCCCGCAGGCGGCGCGCTGCTGACGCGGACCATCCCCGCCACCGGCGAGGCGATCCCGGCGATCGGCGTCGGCACCTCGGGCAGCTACGAGGTGCCGCTGGACTCGCAGGAATTCGCGGCGCTCGAAGACGTGCTGAAGGTGTTCTTCGAGGGCGGCGGCAGCGTGATCGACACCTCGCCCAACTACTCCAACGCCGAGGACGTGGTGGGCGCCCTGCTCGCACAGGGAGGCTGGCGTGAGCGCTGCTTCCTGGCCACCAAGCTCGCCGCCGACAGCCGTGCCGCGCTCGAGGCCCAGTGGGCCGATTCGCTGCGGCGGCTGCAGACCGACCGGGTCGAACTGCTGCAGGTGCACAACCTGCGCAACATGGCAGAGGCCATGCCGTATGCGCGCGAGCTCAAGGCGCAGGGCGTGGCGAAGTACATCGGCATCACCCACTACCTCAAGAGCGGCCACGCCGACACCGTGCGCCTGATGCGCGCGGAGAGGCCGGATTTCGTCCAGATCAACTACTCGGTCAACGCGCCTCAGGCCGCGCAGACGGTCTTCCCGGTCGCGCAGGAGCTCGGCATCGCGGTGATGATCAACCGCGCGTTCGACGACGGCAAGCTGTTCGCCGCTACCCGCGGCAAGGACCTGCCGGCCTGGGCCGCCGACGTGGGCGTGACGTCCTGGGCGCAGATGTTCCTGAAGTTCGTGGTCAGCCATCCCGCGGTGACCGTGGTGATCCCTGCGACCGGCAAGCCCGAGCGCCAGGCGGACAACCTCAAGGGCGGCGTCGGGCCCCTGCTCGATGAAGACCAGCAGGCGGAGCTCGCGGCGATGTTCGGCTGAGGCCGGGCGGCGATGCGCGAGTCGATCTCCGACCTGTTCAACCTCCGGCGCGGCGAGCTCGCGCCGGTGCTCATCGCCGGACTGTTCTTCTTCTGCATCCTGACCGCGCTGATGATGCTGCGCCCGGCGCGCGACGCACTGGGCATGGAGCGCGGCATCGACAGCGTGCGCTGGCTGTTCATCGGGACCGCCGTGGTCACGCTGGCGGTGAATCCGGTGTTCGGCTGGCTGGTGGCGCGGCTGCGGCGGCTGCACTTCATCTCCATCACCTATGCGTTCTTCGCCCTGAGCCTGGTCGGCTTCTGGTCGCTGCTGATGTTCGCCCCGGGCGCGGTGGGCACGCGCAGCGGGCAGGTGTTCTACGTCTGGTTCAGCGTGTTCAACCTGTTCGTGACCATGGTGTTCTGGGCATTGCTGGCCGACCGGTTCTCCAGCGACCAGGGCAAGCGGCTGTTCGCGCTGATCGCGGTCGGCGGCACCCTGGGCGCGATCTTCGGCCCCTGGCTGGCCGCGCGGCTGGCGGAACCGCTGGGCACGCCGGCGCTGCTGCTGGTGGCGGCGGGCTTCCTCAGCATCGCGATCGCGCTCGCGTGGTGGCTGGTGTGGACCCGACCGGATCGCGACGCGTCCGCCGCCGCACCGCAGGCCACGGCATCCGAGGAAGCGCTGCGCATCGGCGGCAGTCCGTGGGCGGGACTGCGCGCGGTCTTCGCCTCGCCCTACCTGCTGGGCATCGCCGGCTACGTGCTGGCGATGACGGTGGTGGCGACCTTCATCTATTTCACCCGGCTGCAGATGGTGGCGATGGCGGAGAGCGACCTCGACGCGCGCACCGGCCTGCTTGGCAACATCGACATGTGGACCCAGATCGCGGTGCTGCTGCTGCAGCTCACGCTGACCGGGCAGATCATCCGCCGCTTCGGGCTCGGCTTCGCGCTCGCCGCGCTTCCGGTGGCGACCGCGCTGGGATTCGTCGGGCTGGCCGTCTACGGCTCGTTCGCGATGCTGATCGCGCTCGAGGCGATGAGCAAGGCGGTCCAGCGTGGACTGACGCGGCCCGCGCGCGAAGCGCTGTTCACCGTGGTCAGCCGGGAGGACAAGTACAAGGCCAAGGCCTTCATCGACACCTTCGTCTACCGCGCCGGCGACGTGGTCGGCGCGCAGACAGAAGGCCTGCTCGGGCGCCTGGGCCTCGCGCTCGGCGGCCTGGTCACCGTGGTGGTGCCGCTGGCGCTGTTCTGGGCGATGCTCGGGCTGTGGCTGGGCCGTGTGCAGCAGCGGCGCGCGGTCGACGGTCCCGGATCCGCTAGCCCGTAGCGGCGTCTCCCAGGGTCGCGATCGCGCGCACCGGGAAGGTGCCGACTCCGGCGAAGCGCGGCGGCAGCGCGGTGAAGCGGAACCCCTCCCGCGGCAGCGCGTACAGGTTGCACAGGTGCTCGACGATCGGGATGCCTGCGCCGAGCAGGATGGAGTGCACGGGGCGCGCCTTGGCGCGGGTGTCGTCGATGTTCATCGAATCGATGCCGACCAGGACCACGCCGCAGTCGCGCAGCCAGATCGCGGCCGCTTCGGTCAGGAACGGGTGGCCGTCGGCGTAGGCCGGCGATTCCCAGTGGACGTCCCAGCCGGTCCGCACGAGCACCGCCCGGCCGCGCAGCTCGACCCCGCGCAGCTGTTCGGCATCGATGGCACGCAGGTCGCGATGGTCGGCGTCGACCACCACGGCGTCCAGGTCGGCGAACGCGGAGGCAGGCATCTGTGCCAGGTCGGCGCCGTCGGCGTAGCGATGGAACGGGCAGTCCACGTAGGTCCCAGTGTTGGCGACCATGTCGATCCGCGCGATCTGGAACTCCGTGCCTTCGGCATAGTGCGCGCGCGATGCCTCGCGCCCGAGGTAGTCGCAGATCCGCGGCGCCGGCAGGCCGGGATAGGTCACGGTGCCGTCGCACACCACATGGCTGAGTTCGACGATGCCAGGCAGTTGGCGAGCAGGCGGCGCCACGCGCTTGTGGGCCTCGTCGATGATCGTCTTGCGCGTGATCCGCACCGGACCGGCCATCAGCAGCCGCAGGTCGCGCACGAGGTCACCGGCCAATGCGGCGTCGTCGATGTCGTCGCCGTCGATATCGAGCCGGAAGCCCTGCCCCTGCAGGCCGCCGCCGTTGGTGAATTCGACCGTGAAATCGAACTCGATCCGCTTCCCGCTCATCGCGTCCGCGCCTGGCTGAAGGCCACGCTGCCGAGGATCAGCGCGCCGGCCAGTACCATGGTCCAGGTCACCGGCTCGCCGAGCAGCCACCACGCCCAGCCGACGCCGAACAGCGGCACCAGGTAGGTCACGGTCGAGGCGCGGCTGGCGCCGATGCGGCCGATCAGGCGGTAGTACATGACGAACGCGATCCCCGTGCAGAGCACGCCGAGCATGCCCGCCGACAGCCAGGCGGACAGTGCGATCGGCTGCGATGGCCAGGTGGCGATCGCGAACGGCGCCGTGAGCAGCGCCGCGGCACCGAGCGTGGCCGACGCCACCGCCGCGGGCGGCAGGCCCGTCAGGTGCCGGCGCACCAGGTTGATGCCCAGGCCGTACAGCAGCGATGCGCTGGCGCCTGCGATCGCGGCCGCGCCCACGCTCATGCCCGCGACCTTGCCGCTGGCCAGCACCACCACGCCGGCGAAGCCGGCCACCAGCGCCACAGAGCGGCGCGTGCCGATGCGCTCGCCGAAGAACAGGAACCCGACCAGCGCCGTGAACAGCACGGTCATCGCGTTGGCGATCGCGCCGATGCCGGCCGGCGCGCGCTGCGCCGCCCAGGCGAACAGCAGGAAGGGCACTGCGGAGTTGATCGCGCCGATCAGCGCCAGCTTCGGCCACAGCCGCGCCGGAAACCGTGCCCGTGCGCGCCAGAGGAAGGGCAGCAGCACCAGCGCCCCGAGCCCCAGCCGCACCTCCACCAGCGGCGCCGGGCCGAAGTCGTTCGCGGCCACGCGCATGAACAGGAACGAAGCGCCCCAGATCGCGCCCAGCACGCACAGCTCCAGCGGGGTCAGCCAGCCGGCGGTTCCCTCGTTGCGGACCGGCAGCGCGGCGGCCTCCTGGCAGGACATGGCGGACATCTCGAAAGGGGACGGCGGAATTCTGCCCGTTGCGCGTCGCCGCACAAGCGCATACTTTTCGGCCAAGGCACAAATCTGGTTCATGGCTCGCATGGCACTCCGGTCCGACTGGCTTCCCGCCCTGGCCGCGTTCGAATCCGCGGCGCGCCACCAGAACTTCGCGCATGCCGCCGAGGAGCTCCACCTGACCGCGAGTGCGGTCAGCCACCACGTGCGCAAGCTCGAATCGCGCCTGGGCGTGGCCCTGTTCCAGCGCCATGCGCGCGGGGTGTCGCTGACTGCGGAAGGACGGCACCTGGCCGACGTGGCCGGCGGTGCGATCCACGACATCGACGGCGCGATGCAGGACCTGAGACGACGCCGGGACGACGCCCACGTCGTCCGCCTGACCACCCTGCACTCGTTCGCCTACACCTGGCTGATCCCGCGCCTGACGGCGTTCGCGGCCGCGCATCCGGACATCCGGCTGAGGGTGGACACCGAGATCGCGCTCACCCGCTTCGACGATGTCGGCCCGGACCTGGGCGTGCGCCATGGGCCCGGCCGCTGGCCGGGCCTGACCGCGCTGCCGCTGATGGACGAAGCGCTGTTCCCGGTCGCGGCGCCCGGCCTGGCCGGCGTGGACCGGGTCCGCGTGCCCGCCGACATCCTGCAGCTGCCGCTGGTGGCCGACCTTTCGCACCAGGGATGGCACGACTGGTTCCGGGCCAACGGCGTGCACGGCGCGCGCTTCGACGAGCGCTTCGTGTTCAGCGACAGCACCGACATGCTGCGCGCCGCCGCGTTCGGCCTAGGCGCGGCCCTGGCGCGCGAACGGGTGGTCGCGCCATGGCTGTCGAGCGGCCAGCTGCAGCGCCTGCCGGGCGAGTCGATGGCAGGCCGCTACGCCTATCACATCGTGTATCCCGCCCATCGCCGGCCGCGCGCCGCGGTGCGCCGGGTGATCGACTGGCTGGTGGCGCAATCGGTGGACTAGGCCGTCGCCGTGCACGCATCGCGGCGTGGGGCGGAATCGTGCGTGCAGCCGGGGCGGGCCGCCACCCGTAGTCGCGATGGTCGCCGCGGCCCGTGACGGCCGCCGCGGCAACGGGCATCCTGTCGCCCCCACCCGCCCGCGACCGCGATGACGCCCGCCACCAAGGCCCACTGGCAGATCCACCTGTGCGTGCTGCTGTGGGGATTCACCGCGATCCTCGGCAAGCTGATCACGCTGCCCGCGCTGCCGCTGGTGTGGTGGCGCATGGGGCTGGTGGTGCTGGCGCTGCTGCTGGTGCCGCGGGTGTGGCGCGGACTGCGCGCGCTGCCGCCGCGCCTGTGGCTGGCCTATGCCGGCGTCGGCGTGCTGGTGGCGCTGCACTGGCTGACCTTCTACGGCGCGATCAAGCTCGCCAATGCCTCGGTCGCCGCCACCTGCATGGCGTTCGCCACCGTGTTCACCGCGCTGATCGAGCCGAAGCTGGCGCGGCGCCGGTTCTCGCGCCGCGACCTCGCGCTCGGCATTCTCGTGCTGCCTGGCGTGGCGCTGGTGGTCGGCGGCGTGTCGGCGGACATGCGCGCCGGGATCGTGGCAGGCGCGCTGTCGGCACTGTTCGTGGCGGTGTTCGGATCGCTCAACAAGCGCCTGGTGGACCGGGCCGATCCGCTCACCGTCACCGCGCTGGAACTCGGCGCCGGCACCCTGGCGCTGACCGCGCTGGCGCCGCTGATGCCGTTCGTGTTCCCCGCCTTCGCCGGGCCGCTGCTGATCGTGCCGTCGCCCGGGGACGCGCTGTGGCTGCTGCTGCTCGCCGGTGCCTGCACCCTGTTCCCGTTCGCGCTGTCGCTGGTGGCGCTGCGGCACATGAGCGCGTTCTCGGCGCAGATGGCGGTGAACCTGGAGCCGGTGTACGCGATCGTGCTGGCGATGCTGCTGCTGGCCGAGCAGCGGGAGCTGACGCCGATGTTCTATGCCGGGGTGGCGATCATCCTGGCGGTGGTGTTCGCGCACCCGCTCTTGCACCCGCAACGGCGCATCGACCATCCCGAGGTGCTGGGGACCTCCGAGGCCAAGGGGATCGTGGAGTGAAGCATCAAGTGAGGCGCCCCCACCCCGCACGGTACGGGTGCGGCGCCGCGGTGTGACAAACCGCCCCGTGCCGCGTATCACCCCGGCATGACAGGCACGCACACCCCCGGACAGGCGATGGACCAGGCGACCCCGACCATCGACACCGTGCACGCCGCGTTCGATGCGCTGCTGCAGCGGCACCGCGGCATCGTGCTGAAGGTGGCCAACAGCTATGCCGGCAGCCGCGAGGACCGCGACGACCTCGCCCAGGAGATCGCCGCGCAGCTGTGGCGCGCCTGGCCCGGCTTCGATCCCGCGCGCAGCTTCTCCACCTGGATGTACCGGATCGCGCTGAACACCGGCATCTCGTTCCTGCGCGGCGAACGCCGACGCGCGCGCCATGCGGTGCCGCTCGACGAACACCTGCACGAGCTCGCCGACGAGCGCGGCGCCGAGCATGGGAGCGACGACCGGCTGCACGTGCTGTGGCGGTTCATGGACACCCTCGGCGCGCTCGACCGCGCGCTGCTGGTGCTCTATCTCGAGGAACGCACCACCCGCGAGATCGCCGAGATCCTGGGCCTGGGCGAGAGCAACGTCACCACCAGGATCAGCCGCCTCAAGCAACGCATCCGCGACTACGCGACCCCTCCCTCGATGCGCTGACCCCACGCAGATGGACACGACCATGGAACTCGACGAACTCAAGTCCGCCTGGCGCTCGCTCGGCGAGCAGCTGGAACGCCAGCAGGACATCCAGTGGCAACTGCTGCGCGACAGCAGACTGGGCCGCGTGCGCGGCCAATTGCGTCCGCTGCTGTGGGGCCAGGCGCTGCAGCTGCTGCTCGGCGTCGGCCTGATCGCGCTCGGGGTGGCCTGCTGGACGCGCAACACCGACGCGCCCGCCCTGCTCGCCAGCGGCCTGCTGGTGCATGCGTTCGGCCTCGTCACAGCGGTGATGGCCGCGCTGACGATCGCGTTCGCCGCGACCATCGACTATTCGGCGCCGGTGCTGGTGATCCAGAGGCGGATGGCGCGGCTGCTGCGGCTGTTCGTGATCAACGCGAACGCCTGCGGTTGGCCCTGGTGGATCATGTGGGTGCTGGTGGTGGTGGCATTCGCGGGACTCGGCGAAGTCGACCCTGCAGCCGGCACCCCGGGGTGGATCGCGATCAGCCTGGCCGTGGGCGTTGCCGGACTGCTCGGCACCTGGGGCTGGTCGGCATGGTCGAGCCGCCGCCGGCGCGGGTCGCCGCCCGGCGCGCACGACGATGGTCGCTGCGTCGCGGACGGTGGCGACGGCATCCGCCGCGCGCAACGCCTGCTGGACGAGATCGCGCAATTCGAGCGCGGCTGAGGACGCCCCGGCCGTCGCGCGACACGGCAGGCGGGTATGCTCGACGCCTGCCCGCCGTTCCGCTGCAGCGCATGCCCCCTGCCTTCCCCGTCGGATCGCGCCGACGTACGCCCTTCCTGTCGCTGCTCGCTTCCGTCGCGTTGCTCGCCGCCTGCAGCCGGCCCGACCCGCCGTCGCCGCCCGTGGCGGAACCGACCTCCGCAGCGGAGACCGACCCTGCGCTGCAATGCCTGCCCAACGCCCTGGTGTCGCTGCGCCTGCCGCTCGAGGAGGGCCTTGCGGTGGCGCATACGCAGGTACCGACCCGCCCCGAGGTGGTGGACTGCGTGTTCTCGCTGTTCGGTGACGGGCCACTGAAGTCCCCGGCCGCGTTCGACCGCGCCTACGGCCGCGTATTCGCCTACCACGAGGAAGACGGCACCCTTGCGCTGGCGTCCCTGCCACGCGACCGGGTCCAGCTGTTCCGCCTGGGCGCCACCGGGGGGGTGAGCGTCTGGCTGCTGCGCGTGGACAGCGGCTTCGAGTTCGACGACCGCCACCACGACGTACTCTTCAGCACCGAACGCACCAGCGGCGCGCTCGTCGACCAGCTGCTGGTGGGCGCGCGCGGCATCTACTACCGCCGCGACTACGACATCGGCGCGCCCGACCGGTTCTCGATCCGCGAAGACACCGGGCGCGCCGCGGAGACCGGTCCCGGCTACCGCGCGCGCTACCGGGTCGGCAGCGACGGCCGTTTCGCGCTCGAATCCGGCGAAGTGCTGGCTTCAGCGCCTGCACCCGGTCCGCGTTGATCCTGCAGGCCGGAGCGGACGACTCCGTCGCGCCGGATGGCCGCGATCAGCGCAGGCTGTAGCCCGACACGCGCCAGACGCGGTCCTCGTCGAGCCGGAACGAGACCAGCTCGCGCACCGGCTGCGGTTCGTTGGCGAACGTCGTCGCCGAACGCACGTTGATGTACAGCCCCTCGGGCACCTGCTGGCCGGCCCGGAACAGCGAGCGGCTCACCTGCGGATTGGCCCGCGAGGACGGCGCACCGAGGCGGTTGCGGTCGATCGTGACCTGCTTGACGAACTCGTCGCGCGTGACCGCCTGCTTCATCATCGCCGAGGCACCGTCCCACACCTCGCCGATCCGGTTGGCATCGACCAGTTGCATCACCTGCAGCGCGGCCTGGCCCATTTCGGCATCCTGCTTGGCGAGCGCGGCGCGCTGTTCGGCTGTCAGCTGCTCCATTTCCGGCTGCTGCGCCGGCGCCTGCGCGCCTTGCGCGGCCGGCCGCGCCTGCGGCTGCTGCGCCGGCTGTTGCGCGAATGCGGCAGAGCACAGGACCAGGGCGGCGAGGGTCGAACACAGGCGCAGTCTGTTCATGATCGGCGGGTCTCGATGCATCGGGGCGGTCGAGTGTAACCGCCCGCCCGCCGCCGTCCAGTCGACCGGGCAAGAGGTGGCGGGCCGGAGTCCGTTACCCTGTCGGTCACGTCGCGCCGCCTGCCTGCGTCCTGAACGGACCATGCCGCTCCGCCGGGGAACCGAATGATGAGCCTGCCGCTCCTGTCGCTGTCGCTGCTGGGGATCGCCCTGCTGGTCTGGGGCATCCTCGTGTTCAACCGCCTGGTGCGGCTGCGCAACCAGGTGCGCACGGCCTGGGCCGACATCGACGTGCAACTGGTGCGCCGGCACGACCTGGTGCCCTCGCTGGTGTCCGCGGTGCAGGCCTACGCCGGCCACGAGCGCGCGGTGCTGGAAGCGGTGACCGCCCTGCGCGCGCAGGCGATGACGGAAGCGAGCCGGCCGCGCCTGGCGGGCGTCGAGGACGCCCTGGAACAGGCGCTCGGCCGCCTGATCGCCCTGCAGGAGGCCTACCCCGACCTCAAGGCCAGCGACAACTTCCTGCAGCTGCAGCGAGACCTGGTGGACGTGGAGGAACACCTTCAATACGCACGGCGCTTCTACAACGGCGCGGTGCGCGACTACAACGACGCGACCCAGCGCGTGCCCGACCTGCTGGTGGCGCGCGCGACCGGGTTCGGCGCGGAGGAGTTCTTCGAAGCCGGCGACGCCGGGCGCGCCGCCGTGCGCGTGGAGCTGCCATGACCATCGTCCGCCGCCTGCGCAATCCCGTCCTGCTGCTGGCAACGCTGCTCGCGTTCGCGCTGCCGCTGGCGGCGCAGGAACGCATCGAGTCCTACGACATCGACGTCGCGGTCCAGGCCGACGGCAGCCTGGAAGTCACCGAGCGCATCCGGGTGCGCGCGGAAGGCGGACAGATCCGGCGCGGCATCACGCGCGACTTCCCCACCCGTTACCGCAGCCGCGCGGGCAACCGCGTCGTGGTCGGGTTCGAGGTGCTCGAGGTGCTGCGCGACGGCCGCACCGAGCCCTGGTTCACCGAGACCCGCGGCAACGGCGTGGTGATCAACACCGGCGACGACGACCTGCTGCCCACGCCCGCCAGCTTCACCTACACCCTGCGCTACCGGACCACGCGCCAGCTCGGCTTCTTCGACGACCACGACGAGCTGTACTGGAACGCGATCGGCACCGGCGTCGCGTTCCCGATCGAACGCGGCAGCGTGGACGTGCGGCTTCCGGAACCGGCGCCTGTGGCGCAGCTTGCGGCCGAGGGCTTCACCGGCACGCAGGGCGCGCGCGGGCAGGCGGTCGTCGCCAGCACGCCGGCGCCGGGGCTGGCGCACTGGCGCCTGACCGCCCCGCTGGCGCCGGGCGAAGGGCTGACGATCGTGCTCTCGTTCCCCAAGGGCCTGGTGGCCGAACCGACGCGCACACAACGTCTGCGCTGGCTGCTGGCCGACAACCGCGCGGTGCTCGTGGCGCTGCTCGGGCTCGTGGTGCTGCTGGCCTGGTGCGTGCTGCGCTGGCGCCAGGTGGGCCGCGATCCGCCCGCGGGCACGGTGATCGCGCGCTACACGCCGCCCGATGGCATCTCCCCGGCCGGTCTGCGCTACATCCGCAACATGGGCTACGACACGCGCTGCTTCACGGCCGACGTGCTGGCGCTGGCGGTCGGCCGCTCGCTGGTGATCGAACGCGACAAGGGACTGCTCAAGGACCACTGGCGGCTGGAGCGCCCGGTGGCGGCGTCCCGGGCGAGCACGCCCGGCACCGAGCAGGCCACCCTGCTGGACGGCCTGTTCAAGGACGGCGGCACGCTCGAACTCGACAAGGACAACGCCAGCGTGCTGCAGGCCGCGATCGCCGCGCACACGGGCGCGCTCGCCCGGCGCTTCAAGGGCACGATGTTCAGGCACAACGGCGGCAGTTCGATGATCGCGCTGCTGATCGCCCTCGTGTTCTCCGGCGGCGCGATCGCCATCGGGGCCGGGACCGGCGCCGGACTGCTGTTCGCCTTCATCCCGATCGGACTGATGGCCGCCACGGTGCTCGTGTTCGCGTTCCTGGTGCGCGCGCCCACGCGCGCCGGACGCCAGGTGCTGGACCACATCGAGGGCCTGCGCCGGTACCTGGGCGTGGCCGAGCAGCAGGACCTGCAGCGGCTGAGCGCACCGGACGAGACCGAACCGGCGCTCGACGCCGGTCGCTTCGAAGCGCTCCTGCCCTACGCCGTCGCCCTGGACGTCGAAGAGGCCTGGACCCGGAAGTTCACGCTCGCCGTCGGCGCGGCTGCGACGGCCGCAGCCACATCGGCCATGGCGTGGTACCACGGCAGCAACGGCACCGGATCGATCGGCGACATCGGCGGGTTCACCAAGGCGATCGGCAGCAGCCTGACCTCGCAGATCGCGTCTTCGTCCACGCCACCGGGCAGTTCCTCGGGCGGTGGGGGTGGCGGGTTCTCCGGTGGTGGCGGAGGCGGAGGCGGCGTCGGCGGCCGCTGAGCACGGCTCAGTCGCGATCGAGCGTATTCGCGCCCGGGCCGAGTTCGGCCATGCGGTCGCCGGGATTGCGCAGCGGGCACTGCTTCAGCGACAGGCAGCCGCAGCCGATACAGCCGTCGAGATCGTCGCGCAGGTGGGTCAGGCGCGCGATGCGTGCATCGAGTTCGGCGCGCCAGCGGCGCGAGAGCCGGGTCCAGTCCGCGGCCGTGGGCGTGCGGCCGTCGGGCAGCGACGACAGCGCCTCGCGGATCGACGCCAGCGGCAGCCCGGTGCGCTGCGCCACCCGGATCACCGCGATCCGGCGCAGCACGTCGCGCGCATAGCGGCGCTGGTTGCCCGCGGTGCGGCCGCTGTGGATCAGGCCGCGCGCCTCGTAGAAGTGCAGCGTGGACACGGGCACGCCGCTGCGTGCGGCAACCTCGCCGATCGTCATCTCACGGCCCGCGACTTCCGACCCGCGGCCCCCGGCGCGTGCACCCATGCGACCACCCTTGACCTCGATATTAGTTGATGTTTTAGCCTGATCCGGACCTGGACTCAACACCGGACGCTGCATGTATCCCGCCCCACGCTGTTCGCCCGACGCCGTCGGCATGCACGCCATGGCGTTCCCGCGCCCCGGTGCGGCGCCATCGGTCCGATCGATGCCGATCCCGACGCCCGGGCCCGGCCAGGTGCTGGTGCGCCTGCACGCCGCCGGCGTCGGCCGCTGGGATCTGCTGGAACGCGACGGGGCGTTCGCGCGTGGCCCGGCGCGGTGGCCTTCGTTCCCGCACGTCGGCGGCTCGGAAGGCGCGGGCGTGGTGGTCTCGATGGGCGCGGGCGCCGCCGGGTTGCGCGAGGGCGACCGGGTCTACGGCGTGGTTCCGCAGCGCACACCCAAGCAGGGCTGCCATGCGGAGTTCACGCTGTTCGAGGCCGACCTGTGCTGGCCGGTGCCGCCGCGCCTGTCGATGGACCAGGCGGCGGTGCTGCCGGTGGACGGTGCGCTCGCGTGGCAGGGCCTGCACGAGGCCCTTCAGGCGCGACGCGGCGACGCACTGGTGGTATTCGGCGCCAGCGGCGGCGTGGGCCACTTCGCACTGCAGTTCGCGACCAACCTGGGACTGCGTACCCTCGCGGTCGCGTCCGGCACCGACGGTATGCAGCTGGCCGATCGACTCGGCGCGGAGGCGGCGATCGACGGTCGTCGGCGCGGCTTCGAACGCGAGGTGGCCCGCTTCGCCGACGGTCGCGGCGTGCTTGCGCTGCTGACGGCAGGCGGCCAGGCCGCCGCGCGACTGCTGGCGGTGCTGCCCGCCGGAAGTCGCGCCGTCTGGCCGCATGGTGTCGAGATGGAGGCACGGCCCGGCGCCGACGTCCACGCTGCGGGATTCGGTCCGCGCTACCGGCCCGACGCGATGCGCGCATTCCATGCGGCCGCCCGGCACGGGCCGCTGATGCCGCACGTGTCGCGGCGTCTTCCGCTGCAGCGGCTGCCGCAGGCGCTGGACATGGTGGCGCGGCACCATCTCGGCCGCCTCGCGGTGCTGTCGGCGTGACTGGACAGACCGCCACGCCATCGTCGCCCGCGGCAGATCGGCGACAATGCCGCCCTCCCCCGCCCCACGTGCGCTCCATGTACCGCTGGTTCGAATCCCGGCTCGATCCCTTCCCGCAGGACCCGCCGGCGCAACCGCCGCAGACCCTGTACGCGTTCTGCCGCCATTACACCCGCGGCGCCGAGCGCTGGCTGGTGCTGCTGGCGCTGACCACCGGCGGGATCGCGGTCGCCGAACTGCTGCTGTACGCCTACGTCGGCTCGCTGGTCGATCGTCTCGGCACCACCACGCCGGCCACGTTCCTGGGTGCCGAGGGCGGGCGTCTGCTGTGGATGGGAATGCTGGTGCTGTTCGCGTTGCCGCTGATGGTGGTGCTGAACTCGCTGGTGCAGCACCAGACCCTGCTCGGCAACTTTCCGATGCGCGTCCGCTGGAACGTGCACCGGTACCTGCTGCGGCAGTCGATGGGCTATTTCCAGGACGAGTTCGCCGGGCGCATCGCCACCAAGCTGATGCAGACCTCGCTCGCGGTGCGCGAGACGGTGATCAAGCTGCTCGACATCGGCGTCTACATCCTGGTGTTCTTCGTCGGCACGCTGGCGGTGGCCGGCAGCGCGGACTGGCGCATGATGCTGCCGTTCGTGGGCTGGATGGCCGCCTACGGCCTGCTCATGCGCCACTTCGTGCCGCGCATGGAGCGCATCTCGCGCGCCCAGGCCGACGCGCGCTCGGCGATGACCGGCCGCATCGTCGACAGCTACACCAACATCGCCACGGTCAAGCTGTTCTCGCACTCGCGCCGCGAGCAGGCCTATGCGCGCGAGGCGATGGACGGCTTCCTGTCCACCGTGCACCCGCAGATGCGGCTGGCGACCACTGTCTACAGCCTGCTGTACGCGATGAACATGGCGCTGCTGTTCGCGGTGGTCGCGCTGGGGCTGTGGCTGTGGCACGGCGGCGCGGTGTCCGCGGGCGCGATCGCGGTCGCGGTGGCGCTGGTGCTGCGCATCCTGGGCATGTCGCAGTGGATCATGTGGGAGCTCTCGGCGCTGTTCGAGAACATCGGCACCGTGCACGACGGCATCGGCTCGATCTCGCTGCCGCCGACGGTCGACGACGCGCCCGGCGCGCCGGCGCTGGAGCGCGTGCGCGGCGACATCCGCTTCGAAGGCGTCGGCTTCCACTACGGCAAGGCCGGCGGCGTGATCGACCATCTCGACCTGCACGTGCGGCCGGGCGAGAAGATCGGCGTGGTCGGGCGTTCGGGCGCCGGCAAGTCGACCCTGGTCAACCTGCTGCTGCGCTTCCACGACCGCGAAACCGGCCGCATCCTGGTCGACGGCCAGGACATCGCCGGCGTGCAGCAGGACACGCTGCGGGCGCAGGTCGGCGTGGTCACCCAGGACACCTCGCTGCTGCACCGCTCGGTGCGCGACAACATCCTCTACGGACGTCCGGATGCGGGCGAGGCGGAGATGGTCGAGGCCGCGCGCCAGGCGCGCGCGCACGACTTCATCCTCGATCTGGTCGACAGCCAGGGCCGCCGCGGCTACGACGCACACGTCGGCGAGCGCGGGGTCAAGCTGTCCGGCGGCCAGCGCCAGCGCATCGCGATCGCGCGGGTGCTGCTGAAGAACGCGCCGATCCTGGTGCTGGACGAGGCCACCTCGGCGCTCGATTCCGAAGTGGAAGCCGCGATCCAGGAGAACCTGTACCGGCTGATGGCCGGCAAGACGGTGATCGCGATCGCGCACCGGCTCTCGACCATCGCGGCGATGGATCGGCTGATCGTGATGGAGCGCGGCGCGATCGTCGAGCAGGGCACGCACGAGGCGCTGGTGGCCTCGGGCGGGATCTACGCCCATCTGTGGGCGCGGCAGTCGGGCGGCTTCCTCGCCTGCGCGGCGGACGAGGCGGCCAGCGCCGGCTGAGCGTCAGGAGCCCCCGGCGCCGCCGCGCGATGCATCGGCGCGTTCGCGCTGCGCCTGTTCCTCGCGCGCCTCGGCGTCGCCCCCGTGCAGGCCCGCCTGTTCGGGCGTCTCGGCCGCCAGCAGCGAGTCGAATTCGGACAGCGGGCTCTCCGCCGGGCAGGTGGTGTCGGGGAATTCGTAGCGCTTGCGCAGTTCCAGGCCGCAGGCGTTGAGGCCTTCCAGGTCGGTGCCGGGCGATTTGCAGCGCGTGTCGAAGGCGCGCGCGAACGCATCGCGCCGGACCACGAAGTCCTCGCCGCACTTGCGCATTAGGCGCAGGCGGTCGAGGTCGTCCTGGGCGGGGTTGATGCCGTCCAGGCCGTAGAGCGTGAGTTCGTTGGCGGCCAGCAGGCGCAGGTTGCGGTTGGGCACCGCCATCATCATGTCGGCGACCGCAGTGGCCGCGCCGTTGCGCTCCAGGTAGTCGCGCACGCGGTCGTACACGACGCGCAGTTCGCGGTTGAGTTCGGCGCGGGTGGTGGCGGTGGAACTCATGCGGATGATCCTGTGGATCCCCACCCGGCCGCTCACCATGCGCACGTCGCCGGCGGCGAGCACGAACACGCAGGCGCTGTGGCAGACCGCGCCCTCGCGTACCCAGACCGTCCAGCGCGATTCGGCGATGCGGTCGCCGGCACGGATCGCGTCCTCGACCATGCCGCCGCTCGAATCCAGGTCGAGCACGCGCTTGGCGATGCCGTACTCCTCGGCCAGCCGGGTCACGCGCTGCATGACCTGCACGAACCCGGCGTCGATCTTGCCCACGTAGCGCAGCCGCAGCACACCGCGCTCGGCGCAGGGCTCGAGTGCGGCGGCGAGCGTCTCGCGGTCCAGCGCCGCCAGCGCCTCGCCATCGCCCTGCCGGGCGTAGTCCAGCTCGCAGCTCAACGACACGGTGCCGGGGGGCAGGTCCAGCGGCGACCAGTCGACATCTTCGGATTCGCCCGGAACCGGGTCCGGTTCGGGTTCCGCTTCCGGTACGGCGTCCTCGGCCACCTGCACCGGCGCGGTGCTGACCGCGCCGCCCTCCTCGGGGCTGTCCACCTGCACGGTCGTCGCGACCTCGGCCGCCTGCTGCGCGCGGCAGCCGACGACCAGCATCAGGCTCACGAGGCAGACGGCGGACAACAGCTTGCGCATGGACGGGTTCCGGACACCGGAGCGTCCGATCACCATCGGCCGGTGCCGCTTGAGGGCGGGTGGTCCAGTGTAGGTCGGCAGCGTTTTCCGAGTCGAACGCGCGATGAACCGGGCGCGTGCGCGGCGCCGGCGCGGGCGGTCATCCGTCGGCCATCGCCAGCAGCCGGGCGATGGTGTTCATGTTGCGCGTGGTGCCCTCGCGGCCGACCGGCAGCGCGAGACGGGAGCCGCGCATGGTGTCGGCGTCGCGATAATCGATGTAGATCTCGCGCGTGCCCAGGGCCAGACGCTCGGTCGTGCGGTGGCGCAAGCCGTCCAGCGCGTCGTCCGGGGGCGGTGCATCCAGGAACATCGCGAGCACGCGGTTCCCCGGCGAGTCCTGGAACGGGTTGTCGGCCAGCACCCTGCCCAGTTCCGCGGGAGCGCGCACCAGCACGCCGACGGGCTTGCCGGCGTAGGCGAGCAACGCGGCCTCGAGCCGGGACCTGACCAGGCGTTCGTCGCCGGGGCTCCGCAACACCACGTTGCCGCTGGCGATCAGGGTGCGCACGTCGGTGAAGCCGGCCCGTTCGCACAGCGCCCGCAGGTCGGCCATCGGCAGCTTGCCGGTGCCGCCGACGTTCACGGCCCGCAACAACGCGATCCAGGTCTGCACGGGTCCTCCGGACGTCGGCTCCGGCCGGCATCATCGCATCCGGGACCCGGGAAGCCGCACGGACCTGCGCCCATGCACGGAACGGGAGCGGGCTGCGCCCACCCCGGCCGGGCCCGCGCGTCGCGCGCAAGGGGTGCCCTGCGATGGAGCGGGCCGGCGGCGGGCGGATCGCGGCCATGCGTGAACGCGACCGCCGCGCTGTCGAATCCCGCATGTCCGCTTCGTCGTGGGATCGTAACGCGCGTGCCGCCGCCCTTCCGCCCCTGGTCGGGATCCGGCACGCATCCGACCGGACGGCCCCCGTCGTCCAGATCCCCTGACAGGAGACCCGCATGCCCTACATCGACGGATTCGTGATCGCAGTTCCCACCGCCAACCGCCAGAAGTTCATCGACCACGCGCGCACCTTCGACCCCATCTTCATCGAGTTCGGCGCGACCCGCGTCGTCGAGGGCTGGGGCGACGACGTGCCCGACGGCAAGGTCACCGACTTCCGCCGCTCGGTGCAGGCCACGCCCGAGGAGACGGTGGCGTTCTCGTGGGTCGAATGGCCCGACAAGGCCACGCGCGACGCCGGCATGAAGAAGATGATGGAAGATCCGCGCATGGATCCGGCCAGCACGCCGATGCCGTTCGACGGCAAGCGCATGATCTTCGGCGGCTTCGAGAGCGTGGTCGAACTGGGCGCATAGCTCAGCCGGTTCCTGCGCGCAGCGTCGCGCCATGCCAACATGGCGCCCTGACCCGGACGGGAGACGCGCATGCGCAGGACCGGAGGCTGTCGCTGCGGCGCGGTCCGTTACACGCTGGAGGCCGAACCGGTCGCGACCCGGCTGTGCTGGTGTCGCGACTGCCAGTACTGGTCGAACGGCAATGCGGCGGTGAACATCGTCGTGCCGCGCGCGGCGGTGTCGCACGCCGGCGCGTTGCGGCAGTGGGACAGCCGCGCCGCCAGCGGGCGTCACATGCGGCGTTCGTTCTGCGGTGATTGCGGGACGCAGGTGTTCAGCGAGTCGCTGGAGAACGTGGAGTTGATGGTGATCCGCGTCGGCACGCTCGACGACCCGGCCGACGTGCAGCCGACCATGGTGATCTGGACCGCATCCGCGCCGCCCTGGGCGAGGATCGATCCCGCCCTGCAGGCGTTCCCCGGCCAGCCGTCCTGATGGCGCGGCCCGGGGCGCGGGACGGCGGCTGCGCGGGTGCCCGTACCATGGACCGGCGGCGCCCGGCGGCGTGGCGATGAGGCGGTCGTCCGGACCGGAGAAGCCGGCCGCAGCGCGTTCCCGCGCGCCGGCACAGGGGTTCCCGAAACTGTTCGTGTATCCGTTCTTCGGCGTGCACATGCTGATGTTCGGACTGTCCGGCTTCGGCATGGCCTACGGCTCGAACCGGCCCGACCTGGTCTTCCTGTACCTTCACGGAGGACTCGCGATCTGCGTCTACCTGGTGTTCTATCACGTCATCTTCGGCCGCGATCAGGTGCGCTGGATGCTGATCAACGCCGCGCTCGGGATCCTCGGCATCTATGCCCAGGTGGGCTGGATCCTGGAGCGTTTCGGCCGCCGCATCGGGGACTATCCGTGGCAGGTGCACGTGGTGCCGTTCCTCTACTACGTGCTGTACACCTTCCTGCTGCGTCAGCTGCTGATCGACGTGACCGGCAGCCGCGACCGGCCGGCGCGTCGCGCGGCCGTCGATGCCGTCTACGTGGCGCTGTCGCTGCTGGTCTACGGCCTGCTGCTGGTGCAGACGCGGGGTGGCGCGTGAGGCGTGCGTTGTTTCGCGACCACATGGGCTGGCGGCGAGCCGTGCTCGCGGGCGCATGGCTGCTGCTGGCCGCGCTTGCCGGCTGCGCGACCCGCCCGGCGGCGCCACCCGGCCCGCCACCGGCCGACACGCGCGCGGAGATCGCGCGCCGCATTCCCGCCAGGGTCGACGATCGCAGCGGCTGGGCGAACGACATCCAGGTCGCGTTCGCGGCCCAGCGCATCGCGCCCAACGTCGAGAACATCTGCGCCGTGCTGGCGGTGATCGAGCAGGAATCGGGCTACGTAGCCGACCCCGTCGTCGCCAACCTTCCCCGCGTGGCGCGGGCGGAGATCGATCGCCGCGCGTCGGCGCTGCATGTGCCGCAATTGCTGGTGGACGCCGCGCTGCGGTTGTCGTCGACAGACGGACGCAGCTACGGCGAGCGGCTGGCAGCCGTGCGCACCGAGCGCGAACTGAGCGAACTGTACGAGGACATGATCGGCCGCGTGCCCATGGGCGGGCGCCTGTTCTCCGGCCGCAACCCGGTGCAGACCGGCGGCGCGATGCAGGTGAGCATCGGCTTCGCGGCAGCCAGTGCCCAGGGGTATCCGTACACCGTGCAGGGATCGATCCGCGACGAGGTCTTCAGCCGCCGCGGCGGGCTGTACTTCGGCATCGCCCACCTGCTCGGTTACGAGACGCCCTACACGCGCAAGGTGCACCGCTTCGCCGACTACAACGCCGGCTGGTACGCCAGCCGCAATGCCGCGTTCCAGGCGGCGGTGACGGAAGCCACGGGCATTGCGCTCGCACTCGACGGCGACCTGCTGGTGCCGGGCGCGCCACTCGACCGCCCCGGCAGCACCGAACGTGCCGTGCGCACGCTGTCGCCGCAGCTGGGCCTGGACGAACGCGCCATCCGCCGCGCGCTCGAACGCGGCGACCGGCTCGACTTCGGCGACGGCGACCTGTCCACCCGCGTCTTCGGTCTCGCAGAGGCCGCGGCCCGACGCCCGCTTCCGCGCGCGCGCATCCCCGACATCCGCCTGGACAGCCCCAAGATCACCCGCGAACTCACCACCGCCTGGTTCGCCGAGCGCGTCGATGCACGCTACCGCGATTGCCTGCGGCGCTAGCCGCGTTCCGCGGCGGCGCCCACGCAGCCCTCAAACCATCGCCGTCTTCCAGCGGCCGCGCGAGAACAGCCACAGGGTGAACAGCCCCACGGACGTCTCCGAGACGAACACGCCCCAGAACACGCCGGAGTGCCCCCAGTCCAGCGATTCGGCCAGGTACCAGCACAGCGGGATCTGGATCAGCCAGAAGAACACCACGTTGATTCGGGTCGGAGTGACGGTGTCGCCGGCGCCGTTGAACGCCTGCACGGCCACCATCCACCAGCCGTAGACGAAGCACGAGTACGACAGGATCCGCAGCCATTCGCCGCCGACCTCGACCACCCGGGGGTCGCTGGTGAACACGCCGATCAGTGCGTCGTGGAACAGGAAGAACACGACCGAGACCACGACCGTATAGACCATGTTGTACCAGCCGGTGCGCCACACGGCGGCCTCGGCGCGACCGGCCAGGCCGGCGCCGAGGTTCTGCCCCACCAGCGTGGCCGCGGCGTTCGACATGCCCCAGGCCGGCATCAGCGCGAACATCAGGATCCGCAGCGCGATCGTCGCCCCGGCCACCGCCTCGCTGCCCAGTCCGGCGAGGATGCGCATCAGGAAGATCCAGGAGGTCATGGCGACGATCATTTGGCCGATGCCGCCGAGCGAGGTGCGCACGATGGTCCAGGCCACCGTCGCGCGCAGGCCGATTTGCGCGAACGTCACCCGGATGTGGCGGCCGCCGCGGAACAGGATCCACAGCTGCATCGCCACGCCCGCGCCGCGGCCGATGTTGGTGGCGATGGCCGCGCCCTCCAGCCCCAGCGCCGGGATCGGGCCCAGGCCGAAGATCAGGATCGGATCGAGCACGATGTTGAGCCCGTTCGCTACCCACAGCACCCGCATCGCGATGGCCGCATCGCCCGCGCCACGGAAGATCGCGTTGATCACGAACAGCAGCATGATCACGGCGTTGCCGCCCAGCATCCACTGCATGTAGCGGTAGCCGTGCTCGACCACCCAGGCGTCGGCGCCCATCAGCCGCAGCAGGTCCTGCGCCCAGACGATGCCGGCCACCGCGAACGGCACCGAGGCCAGCAGCGCGATCCAGATCGCCTGCGCGGCGGAGACCGAGGCCTCCTCGCCCCCGCCCTCGCCCACCCGGCGCGCGACCACCGCGGTCACCGCCATCGCCAGGCCCATCGCCACCGAATACAGCAGGAACAGGTAGGTCTCGGTCAGGCCCACGGTCGCGACCGCGGATGCACCGAGCCGGGCGACGAAGAAGATGTCCACCACCGCGAAGGTCGATTCCAGCACCAGCTCCAGCACCATCGGCACCGCGAGCAGGAAGACGGCGCGGCGCAGCGGAATGCGGGTGTAGTCCGCCCCGGTGCCGCGGATCGCCTCGCGCAGCGCGGCCCAGGTGGAGCGCGGGGTCCCCGGGTCGGCGTCGGGTGCAGTCGTCTCCGGGGTGCTCGTGTCTCGGCTCATGCGGGCAGTGCCTTGCGGAAGCGGGCGGGATGGTAGCAGCGGCGGCGGCTTCCCCGCCCTCGCGATGCGACGAAGCACGGGCGGGGTGATCGACATCGTGGCTGCGGGCTGTCGCGCGGCAAGCGACTCCCATCGGTCACGAGGCGCAGATGTCGATCACGCGCCCGTTCGAGCGTCGCCCACATGATGACGGCGCACCGCGCGCCTCACGATTCCGGAGCCCTCCATGAAGATCACTATCGAACGCCTGGTCCGCACCGATCCCGCCACCGCGTGGACGCTGTACAACAGCCCCGATCACATCGTCCGCTGGAATGCCGCGAGCGAGGACTGGCATTCGCCGCGCAGTGAGGTGGACCTGCGCGAAGGCGGCCGCTTCACCACCCGCATGGAGGCGAAGGATGGCAGCATGGGTTTCGACTTCGAGGGCACCTACACCCGCGTGCAGCCCGGGACGCTGGTCGAGTACCGCATGGACGACGGACGCGAGGCCGCCGTGCAGTTCGAACCGGCGGCCGGAGGCGTTCTCGTCCGCATCGTCTTCGATGCCGAATCCGAGCATCCGGCCGAGATGCAGCGGGAGGGCTGGCAGGCGATCCTCGACAACTTCGGCGGCTATGCGGAAGCGGTCGGGCGCCGGAGCTGACCCGCCCGGCGACCGACCGCGCGTGTTACCGCGGGCGCCCCGCTTCCGGCACGAGGCGTGGACACGCGATCGCACCCGCGCAGCCCCTTGCCTCAGTGCGTCCCTTTGGCCTTGCGCCGGTAGTAGTCCTGCAGCACGAACCAGGCCTTCTTGCGTTCGCCGGTCTCGGACAGCAGCCCCTTGCGGTTGAACTCGTCCTGGATCCCCGCCAGCTGCCGCCGGGGCGAACGGAAGTCGACCAGGATCCACGGCGACGTGCCGACGAATCCATCGATGCGATCGAGCATCGGCAGCGTCCTGCGGTAGAGGTCTTCCTGGTATTCCTCGCTCCAGATCTCGTGCGCGGCCCCGTGCCGGCCGTGGCGCGCCCCAGCGCCGAACTCGCTGACGAACACGGGCTTGTCGTACGGGATCTCCCAGCGCACGCGGTCGGCCTTCTCCGGCCGGCCGTCGTACCAGCCGATGTACTGGTTGAAGCTGACCAGGTCCACCAGCTCCGCCAGCGGGTCCTCGACCACCGCGACATCGGGGTCGTCGTCGCGGTAGTGCTTCTCCATCGCCGCGCTCAGCAGGCGGGTGTCGTCCAGAGCGCGCGCAGCCGTGGCCAGTCGGGTGAGGAAGCGGTTGCGCGCCGGCGACACCGGCGTTTCGTTGGCCAGCGACCACACGATCACCGACGCGCGGCTGCGGTCGCGCCGGATCATCGCTTCGAGCTGCGCCTCGGCATTGCGGTAGGTGGATTCGTTCTCCCAGTCGATCGTCCAGTAGACGGGAATCTCCGACCACACCATCAGCCCGAGTTCGTCTGCGAGGCGCACCATGTCCTCGCTGTGCGGATAGTGCGCCAGGCGGACGAAGTTGCAGCCCAGTTGCTTCGCCCACAGCAGCAGTTGGCGCGCCTGCGCCGCATCGCGCACGCGGCCGCCGCCGTCGACCGCGAATTCCTCGTGGATCGAAATGCCGCGCAGGAACACCGGCGCGCCATTGAGCAGCAGTGTCTTGCCGCGCGTCCCGATCGTGCGCAGGCCGACGCGATCGGCCAGGCGGTCGTCCCCGCTGGAGACGTCCACACGGTACAGCCGCGGGTTCTCCGGGGACCACAGCTCGGCGTCTGGCGCGCGGAAGCGGAAGTCCGCGCGGCCGCTCGCGTCCGCGGCGACGGTTTCGTGGATGCCCAGTTCCGGCAACGCCAGCGTGACCTGCTCTCCGCCGCGCGCGCCGTCGAGCTGGACGCTGGCGGCGACCTCGCGATCGTCGAGCGAGTCCAGCGCCAGGCGGTAGTCGCCCACGAACACTGCCGGCACCACCAGCAGCGACACCGGGCGCGTGATGCCACCGTAGTTCCACCAGTCGGTGTTCAGGGTCGGCACCGCATCGGCGCGGCGCTTGTTGTCGACCTTCAGCACCAGTGAATTGCCGCCGGGACGGAGCCTGCCGGTGACTTCGAAGTGAAACGGCGTGAAGCCGCCTTCGTGCACGCCCAGCTTGCGGCCGTTGAGATAGACATCCGCGCGATGGTTCACCGCGCCGAAATGGACGAAGACGCGATCGTCGTCCCGCCGCGCGGGCGCGTCGAAGGTGTGCCGGTACCACACGCTGCCTTCGTAGTAGTACAGCTTCGGGTCCTGCGTGTTCCAGTCGCCCGGCACCTGCAGCGTGCGGGACCGGTCGAAGTCGTATTCGACCAGCTCCCACGGCTGGCGCGGCTTGGCATCGGTGAAGAAGGCGCCGGCCGGCGGCTCCTCGCGCTGGTCGAAGGGCTGGTAGCGGTAATCGTAGTAGCCGTTCTCGTAGGGATCGACGATCGCCCGCCACTCTCCGTCCAGCCGGATCGCGTCGCGGGCGTGGACCTGGAGGATGTCCCCGGGGTCCGCGCGGACTCCGCAGACGCACAACAGCAAAGCCAGGGCCTGCAGCCAGCGCGTGCCGATCACCATGTCCGCCCCGTCCCCTCGCCCGCCGAGCCCGCGCACAGCATAGCGCGCGCCTGACTGGCGGCCTGCATGCCGCGGGCGGCTGCGACGTGGGCGCGTGCGCAGCCATCCTGGCCGTGCCGGCGGTTGACGCGCTCTTGCCGCGCTGCGTGCCAGGGTTTCCCCTCACCCGAGAGGAGCCTGCCATGGCCAAGGCCAATCCCACCCGACCCGATCCACCCGAAGACGAGGCGCGTACCGGCGACGCCGGCGCACCCGGTCAGGAACGCGGCGGTCCGGTTCTCAGGGATCCGAGATCACGCGCCGCGCTGGAAGACATCGGTGTCGACGACCCTGGCAACCTGCTTGATCCGGAACTGGACGAGGAACCCGGCGACCGGGATGCCAGCGGGCGGTCCTTCGCCGACGACGTCCGCAGCGATGCGGTGCCCGGCGCGGCGCCGCGCGAGAGCGGCGATACCTGAGCAGCACCGCAGGACATCGCGCCCGCCTCCGGCGCGGCGCTCACAGCATCGGCAGGTTCAAGCCGTTCTCGCGCGCGCAGGCCTCGGCGATGTCGTAGCCCGCATCCGCATGCCGCATCACGCCGGTGCCCGGATCGTTCCAGAGCACCCGCGCGATCCGGCGGTCGGCTTCGGGCGTGCCGTCGCACACGATCACCACGCCGCTGTGCTGGCTGTAGCCCATGCCGACGCCTCCGCCGTGGTGCAGCGACACCCAGGTTGCGCCACCGGCGACGTTGAGCATGGCGTTGAGCAGCGGCCAGTCGCTGACCGCGTCGCTGCCGTCGCGCATCGCCTCGGTCTCGCGATTGGGCGAGGCCACGCTGCCGCTGTCGAGATGGTCGCGACCGATCACCACCGGCGCCTTCAACTCGCCGGTACGCACCATCTCGTTGAACGCCAGGCCCAGCTTGTGGCGCTGGCCCAGGCCGACCCAGCAGATGCGTGCGGGCAGGCCCTGGAAGCTGATGCGCTCGCGCGCCATGTCCAGCCAGCGATGCAGGTGCGCATCGTCGGGAATCAGTTCCTTGACCCTGGCGTCGGTCCTGTAGATGTCCTCGGGATCGCCGCTCAGCGCGACCCAGCGGAACGGGCCGATGCCGCGGCAGAATAGCGGGCGCACGTAGGCGGGGACGAAGCCCGGAAAATCGAAGGCATTGGCGCAGCCTTCGTCTTTCGCCATCTGCCGGATGTTGTTGCCGTAGTCGACCGTCGGGATGCCTCGCGCATGCAACGCCAGCATCGCCTCGACGTGCACGCGCATCGACTGCTTGGCGGCATCGCGCACACGCTCCGGATCCGCCTTCTGTTGCTCCAGCCACTGTTCGACGGTCCAGCCGACCGGCAGGTAGCCGTGCACCGGGTCGTGCGCACTGGTCTGGTCGGTGACGCAATCGGGCCGTACACCGCGCCGCACCAGCTCAGGCAGGATCTCGGCCGCATTGCCCAGCAGGGCGATGGATTTCGCCTCGCCTGCCTTCGTGTACCTGTCGATGCGCGCGAGCGCGTCGTCGATGTCGTCGGCCTGCTCGTCCACGTAGCGCGTGCGCAGGCGGAAATCGATGCTGCTCTGGCGGCATTCGATGGTCAGCGAGCAGGCCCCGGCCAGCGAGGCGGCCAGCGGCTGCGCTCCGCCCATGCCGCCCAAGCCGGCGGTCAGGATCCATCGTCCCTTCAGGCTGCCGCCGTAATGCTGGCGGCCCATCTCCACGAACGTCTCGTAGGTGCCCTGCACGATGCCCTGCGAGCCGATGTAGATCCAGGAGCCGGCCGTCATCTGGCCGTACATCATCAGGCCCTTGCGATCGAGCTCGTCGAAGTGCTCCCAAGTGGCCCAGTGCGGCACCAGGTTGGAGTTGGCGATCAGCACGCGCGGCGCATCGGCATGCGTCGGGAACACGCCCACCGGCTTGCCGGACTGCACCAGCAGGGTTTCGTCGTCGCCAAGGGTGCGCAGCGTCGCGAGGATCGCATCGAAACAGGCCCAGTCGCGCGCGGCACGACCGATGCCGCCGTAGACCACCAGATCCTGCGGGCGTTCGGCGACCTCCGGGTCGAGGTTGTTCTGCAGCATCCGGTACGGCGCTTCGGTGAGCCAGCTGCGGCAGCTCAGGGTCTCGCCGCGCGGAGCGCGGATCGTGCGGGAGGCGTCGTGGCGGAGATCGGTCATCGGGCGGCAGCTGCGTCTCGGGTGAGGGAGAAAGTGTGCGCCGCGCACCGGCGGCTGGCCACCCGCGCCCGACCGCGAACGCCCCCTCCAGCCGCTCCGGCCGCCACCGGTTGCGCGAATCCGCACTCCATGTATACACTGTATACATGGCTCGACCCGATACCGCCCGACAGATCATCCAGGCTGCCCGCGCCCTGTTCGAGGACGAGGGGCCGGAGGCGGTCAGCATGCGACGGGTCGCGGAGGCGGTGGGCATCACCGCGATGGCGATCTACCGCCACTTCCCGAACCGCGATGCGCTGCTCAAGCGCATCAGCGACGACAGCTTCAACGAGATCGCCCACCACTGGACCGCGCGCAAGTCCGGAGGCGATCCGATCGCGCAGCTGATCGCGATCCAGATGATCTACCTCGACTACGCGATCGCCCATCCGCACCTGTTCGACCATGCGTTCTCCGTGCGCCGCGAGGACGCGCGCCGGTTTCCCGAGGACTTCCGCGCGCGCCGGTCGCCCACGCTCAACGTGGTGCACGACGCGGTGGTGGAAGCGCAGGACATCGGCGCCCTGCGCACCGGAGACGCCTGGGACATCGCGATGACGCTGTGGGCGCACTCGCACGGACTCGTCGCGCTCTATCGCGCCGGCCGCTTCAGCTTCGACGCACGCCGCTTCCAGGCGTTCTACCGTGACTCGTTGGGGAGACTGCTCGATGGCCTCAAAGCCTGATCTTCTGCCGCGCTGGGCCGCTCCGATCGCCGTGGCAGGCACGGCCGCGCTCTGGTGGCTGGCCGCGGGCCTGCAGCCGTTGTGGTGGGCCGCATGGCTGGCGCCGGTGCCCCTGCTGGCCTATGTCGTACGCGCGCGCGCCCTTCCCTCGGCGCTGGCCACGGTGCTGGCGTTCGGACTGGGTGGCATGACCCTGTGGACCTACGTGCACGAGGTGATCCGCCTGCCGCTGGCGGCCTGCGTGCAGATCGTGCTCACGCCGGCCCTGCTGATGCTGCCGCCCGTGCTGCTGTTCCGTGTGCTGGCGCGCGGCGGCCGGCCGCTGGCGGCGACGTTCTCGCTGCCGCTGACGGCCACCGGGCTGTCGTGGCTGGCGGCGGCCACCTCGCCCCACGGCACGTACGGCCATATCGCCTATTCGCAGATGGAGGCGCTGCCCGTGCTGCAGGTCGCCGCAGTGACCGGGCTGTGGGGTGTCGGTTTCCTCGTCTGGCTGTTCGCGGCGGTGATCGTCATGGTCACCCTGCCTGCCGGCACACGGCACGCGCGATGGCGCGCCGCGACGGTGTCGGCCGCGCTGGTGGTGGTGGCGCTCGGATACGGCACATGGCGCCTGCAGGCCGACGAGCCGGTCAAAGACCTGCGCGTCGGCCTGGTCAGCATCGGGACACGCGGCGGCAACGAGGCCGAGCTCGACACCGCGGACGGCCAGCGCGTGCTCGACGCCTACGTCGCGCGGATGGAACGCCTCGTCGACGACGGTGCACAGCTGCTGGTGGCCCCGGAATCCTCGCTGCTGGTGCGCACGCACTCGATTCCCGCGCTGCAGGCGTTGGCGGATCGGCGTGGCGTACGCGTGCTGATGGGCGTCGAGGACCACAGCAATCCCGCCCGTTTGCACAACGCGGCGCTGCTGTTCGAACCCCGCGCCACGCAGCCGGTGCCCTACTACAAGCACCACTTCATCCCCGTGTTCGAGGACCGCTACACGCGGGGCACCGTGCGCACCATCCTGCCCGGATCGCCACGCACGGGCGTTGCGATCTGCAAGGATCTGGATTTCACGTCGACCGGCCTGGCCTACGCCCGGCGCGATGTGCAGCTGCTGCTGGTGCCGGCCTGGGACTTCGACGTCGACGCCTGGATGCATGGGCGCATGGCGGTGATGCGCGGCGTCGAGGGCGGATTCGCCATGGCGCGTACGGCGCGGAACGGAGACCTCACGCTCAGCGACGACCGCGGACGGGTCGTGGCGGAAGCCTCCGCGGCCGGCGTGGCCGAGCCCGTGTCCCTGGTGGCGGACCTGCCGCTGCGCGACACGCGGACGCCCTACCGCCTGTGGGGCGATGCGTTCGCCATCCTCTGCCTCGCGCTGGCCACGTTGCTGGCGTTCGGAGCGGTGCGCATGCGTGGCAGGCCCGTTGCGGACGCGGCAGGCCGATAGCCCGGGGCAGGCGGCGGCCGCACCAGGCCGGACGATGCCGTGCGTCGGGTCCAGCCCGACGACTCGACCGGTCGCCTGCACAGGCGCGCCGCGCTCATGCGCTACGGCGACGGCGCGCCGATGCGACGGACGGCTTCGGCGATCATGAGGCCTGCGGGTTGCGGCCTGCGGCCTTGTCCGGCCTACGGCTCCATCGTCGCGACTGTCCCGGATACACGCGAGAAGCCGCCCCTACAATCGCGCGCCCCGGATGCGGCCTGCGGCCTTATCCGGGCTACGGCCTTGTCATCGCGAACGTTCCGGATGCTCGCGGAAGAAGCCGCCCGTATCGCCGGGCGCGTAGCCCGGGTAAGCGAAGCGCACCCGGGACCCCAGGGTCAATGCCGTCGCAGTTCGCGCTTCTGTTGCCCTTCCGCCAGGCGTACGGGATCCGGCGGAGTCCGACCCATCAATGTCATCCGGCCCAGACCAGCCGTGCGACCTGGCAGTGAGCGGGGACCAGGCAGCCCGGCCTGGTCGCCGCCGTCCGAAGCCGATCAGCGGATCGAGGGGTCCAGCCTGCGCAGCGCGTCGCGCACGTCCGCCGAGCCGGTGCTCTCGATATCCTCGCGGGTATACACGCGTCCCGCGGCACTCACGCATTCCTGGTCGGCGCTCTTGCCGCGGTTGCGCGTGACGACGATGCGCGAGCCGGTTTCGCGGATGCAGAAGCGGTCGTCCGGATCGTCCTTCTTGACCACGGCGCGTCCGGCTTCCTCGGGCTCCTCGTCCTGCGCCCAGGCAGCGGCCGGAACGGCGGCGCAAGCCAGTGCCACCATGAGCGCGGCGAGCATGGAAGGACGGGAACGATGAAGGCGGCGAAGGTTCATGGGAGCACCTGCGTGGCAGTCGGCCGAATCGGCCACCCGTTACGATACGCCCCGCACTCCCGGATTCAACGCGCAGGACCGTCGTGGTTCAGACCGCTGTCAGCGGACCTGTCCCAACCGCATGCGGCGGCTGAATACGCAGAGATCCCGCCTTCATGCCGGACGCATCCCACCAGGGCGATACCGATCCTGCGCGCCCTCACTCTGCGGCGCTTCCGCGAACGATGACCGCCTGACCCTCGATTCCCTGCGGCCGAGGCCGACCTGGACCCCGATGCTTCGCACGCGCGCGATGCGCCCGCTGCCGCGCCACGCATGCCTGACACAGTCGCATGCAGCACCGGACTGACGCGCTGCGTGCGCTGCCGGAGCCCCCGGATCCGGTGATACCGTGCCTGTCACATCCACCCGTATCATCGGCGGATGATCCGATTGCACCGTGCCGGCGCGCTGGTCGCGCTGATCTGGCTCGCAGCCTGCGCCACTTCGCCATCCTTCCCGCCCAGCCCGCACGACGCCGTGCGCAGCGTCCTGCTGGTGTCGCTCGACGGCGTACATCCCGACTACCTCGGCCGCGGCGATACGCCCCGGCTGGACCGGCTCGCGCGAGCGGGCGTACGCGCCGAATGGATGCGGCCTTCGTACCCCTCGCTGACGTTCCCCAATCACTACACTATCGTGACCGGGCTTCGACCCGACCGTCACGGCATCGTCCACAACACGATGCACGACGACGACCTCGGACGTTTCCGTCTGGCCGACCGCGATGCCGTCGGCGACGGGCGCTGGTGGGGCGGCGAGCCGCTCTGGGTCACGGCGGAGCGCGCGGGGCTCGCCACCGCCACCCTCTCGTGGCCGGGCAGCGAAGCGCCGGTGCGCGGGGTGCGTCCGGCGCGCTGGCATGCGTTCGACCACACGCGACCGGTCGATACCCGCGTCGATATGGTCGTCGAATGGCTGGACGCTCCCGCTGCGCGTCGTCCCCGCTTCGCGACGCTCTACTTCGAGCATCCCGACAGCGCGGGCCACGCGCATGGGCCGGATTCGCCGCAGCTGCGCAAGACGATGCGCATGATCGATGCGGCCATCGGACGGCTGGTCGACGGCCTCGAGGCGGCCGGCGTGCGCGACGAAGTGGACCTGGTGATCGTCTCCGACCACGGCATGGCGGAGGTGGTCGACGGCCACGTCGTGCTGGTCGAGGACATGGTGACGCCTGCCCTCGCCAGCATGGTGACGTCCGGCCAGGTGGTGGGCTTCCGACCGGTCGCCGGCCGCACGGCAGAGGCCGAGCAGGCATTGCTCGGACGTCACTCGCACTACCAGTGCTGGCGGCGCGACGCGATGCCCGCCCGCTGGCATTACGGCCTGCATCCGCGCGTGCCGCCGATCGTGTGCCAGATGGACGTCGGCTGGGATGCGCTGCCGCGCGAACACGCCGCACGAAGGCCTGCCGGAACCCGCGGCTCGCACGGCTTCGACCCCGACGCGCCGCAGATGCGCGCCATCTTCATCGCCAACGGACCGTCGTTCCGTCGCGGTGCCACCCTGCACGGGTTCGACAACGTGGATGTCTACCCGCTGCTGGCGCGGCTGGTAGGTGTGCCGCCGGTGCCGAACGACGGCGATCCAGACACCCTCCTGCCGGCGCTGCGCGACCCGCCCACCAGGCGTGCGGACCGGAAGGACCATCCTGCGCATTGATGTCCGAAAACGGCGAGTTCCGGCCGGACGGCGGCGCTAGACTGCGCCCATGTCGAACACCTCCCTGCCCGATGCCGCGATCTGCGAACAGGCGCGCCTGAGCCGCGACCCGCGCTTCGACGGGCTGTTCTTCACCGCGGTGTCCAGTACCGGCATCTACTGCCGCCCCACCTGCCCCGCGCCGGCTCCGAAGCCGCGCAACGTGCGCTACTACGCGAACGCCGCGGCCGCCGAGGCCGCCGGATTCAGGCCCTGCCTGCGCTGCCGCCCCGAGCTCTCGCCGGCCGACGGGACCTGGCGCCGCGGCGACGACACCGTGGCGCGCGCGCTCAAGCTGATCGACCAGGGCCTGCTCGCCGAACAGCCGCTGTCCGCCCTGGCCGAGCGCGTGCACGTGGGCGAGCGGCAACTGCGGCGGCTGTTCGTCGACCGCCTCGGCGCGGCGCCGATCGGCGTGCACGGCACGCGCCGCCTGCTGTTCGCCAAGCAGTTGCTCACGGATACCCCGCTCCCGATCACCGAGGTCGCGCTGGCCGCCGGATTCGGCAGCCTGCGGCGCTTCAACGATGCCTTCCGCGCCGCCTACCGCATGGCGCCCCGCGAGTTGCGGCGGCGCCCCCGTGACGCCGGCGATGAGGGGCTCGCCCTGCGCCTGGGTTACCGGCCGCCCTACGATTTCGACGCGATGCTCGAGTTCCTGCGTGGCCGCGCGCTGCCGGGTGTCGAACGCGTCGGGACCGGCGCGTACCTGCGCGTATTCGGAGACGCCGATGCCCCGGGCTGGCTGCGCGTGTCCGCGTGGCGCGGGACCGGCGACGACGATCGCAACGGGCCGGCGCACGCACTGAAGCTCGAGGTGCATGGCTGCCCGCCATCGCGCCTGCTGCCGCTGGTCGAGCGCGTGCGGCGCATGTTCGACCTGGATGCCGATCCGGTCGCGATCAACGCCGCGCTGTCCCGCGACGCGCGCCTGCGCACGCTGGTGCGGCGGCGGCCCGGCCTGCGCCTGCCCAGCGGCTGGGACGGGTTCGAGATCGCCACGCGCGCGGTGATCGGGCAGCAGGTCAGCGTCGCCGCCGCGCGCACCCTCACCGCGCGCCTCGGCCAGCGCTTCGGCACCCCGCTCCCGGACGCGTTCGCGGCGCAAGGCCTGACCCATCTGTTCCCGAGCGCCGAAGGACTGGCCGAGGCGCATCTGTCGGGGCTCGGACTCACCACCGCCCGCGCGGCCACGATCCGCGCGATCGCGCGGGCCGTCGTGGAAGGGCGGGTCGACTTCAACGCCGAGCACACGCTGGACGACTTCGTCCGGCGCTGGACTGCGCTGCCCGGCATCGGCGCATGGACCGCGCAGTACATCGCGATGCGCGCGCTCGGCCACCCGGACGCATGCCCCGACGGCGATCTGGTGCTGCAACGGCAGCTCGCGCCCGTCCCCGGCGCCGCAGACGACGCCGGCGGCCGGCTGTCCGCGGCCGAGGTCCGCGCGCGCGCCGAGCACTGGCGGCCGTGGCGCGCCTACGGCGTGATCCAGCTGTGGCGCGATGCGGCGTTGTCAACGGCGTCGGCGCGCCCCTCCCCGTCCCCCAAAGCCGCGCGCCCGTCGCGCCGGAGGCCTGCATGCATGTCCTGACCACCTTCATCGACAGCCCCGTCGGCCCGCTGTTCGTCGCCGCGGACGACGCCGGGCTGCGCGCGATCGAATTCCGCGACAACCGCCACCCGGTGCGCCGCGATGGCGACTGGCAGCCGGGCGACAGCGCGATGCTGCAACGGGCACGCACACAGCTGGAGGAATACTTCGCCGGCGAACGCCGCAGCTTCGATCTGCCCTTGTCGCCGCGCGGGACCGATTTCCAGCGCACGGTGTGGACGACGCTGGCGTCGATCCCGTACGGCGAGACCATCAGCTACGCGCAGCTGGCCACGCGCGTCGGCAGGCCGTCGGCATCGCGCGCGGTCGGCGCGGCGAACGGTCGCAATCCGCTGCCGATCGTGCTGCCCTGCCACCGCGTCATCGGCGCGGATGGCGCGCTGACGGGTTTCGGCGGAGGCCTGCCCACCAAGCACTACCTGCTCGCACTTGAGGGTGCCCTGCCGCGGGAAGCGCGGCTGTTCGGATAAGCCTGCTCTGCACCAGACCGGCCTCTGGAGCAGGCCATCGGGCGCTCCGCGGGCTTGCACGGTCTGCGACGGCAGGGACCGCCCGCGGTTGCCGGTACACGAGCGCGCGAACCGGATCGAGGCTGCGTGCCGGAGGCCGCGCTCAGGCCAGCAACTTGTCGCGCAGCACCGCGGCGTAGCGCGCCGCGATCGCCTCGCGGTCCGGGTGGCGGCCCTCGGCCACCACGCGCCGGCCTGCGACACGCACCTCGCGCAGCGCGGGGCAGTTGCCGCTGAAGATCCAGCGATCGGCGACATCGGCGGTGGTGGCGCCTGCCAGGAGCGGTGACTGTCCGTCGAGCACGATCGCATCGTCGCCGGTATCGTCGAAGCCGGTGGCGCGCGGCGCGCTGTCGAGCACGCCACGCAGCAGCGTCGCGCCGACGCTCGTGCAGGAGGCTCCCACGGCAACGTTGCGGCGGCCGGACGCCAGCCGCTGTCCGTACTCCAGCCAGCGCAGTTCCTCGACCGGCGACACCGACACGTGCGAGTCCGAGCCGACGCCCCAGGCACCGTCGGCGTCCAGGTAGTTGCGCAGCCGGAACAGGCCGTCGCCGAGGTTGGCCTCGGTGGTGGGACAGACCGCGACCGTGGCGCCGCTGCGCGCGATGCCGGCGACCTCGCCATCGTCGAGGTGGGTCGCGTGCACCAGCGTCCAGCAAGCGTCGACCGGCGCGCTGTCCAGCAACCACTCGACCGGACGCGCGCCGCGGACAGCGAGGCAGTCGTCCACCTCGGCCCGCTGTTCGGCAATGTGCACGTGGATGCGCGTCGCGGTCGGCAGCGCGTCGAGCACCTGCCGCATGGCGTCCGCCGGCACCGCCCGCAGGCTGTGCAGCGCGCAACCCACGCGCAGCTGTTCGTCCTGGCGGGCATGCAGCGCCTCGAACAGGCGCAGGTAGCCGTCGACGTCGTGGCCGAAGCGCTGCTGGCGCGATTCCAGCGCACGGCCGTCGAAGCCGCCGGTCATGTACAGCACCGGCAGCAGCGTCAGCCGGATGCCGGTGTCGCGCGCGGCGGCGATCAGCGCGTCCGACATCGCCGTGGGAGTCGCGTACGGCGCCCCGTCGGGCGAATGGTGCAGGTAATGGAACTCGCACACCGTCGTGTAGCCGGCCTCGAGCATCTCCACGTACAGCTGCGAGGCCACCGCGTGCAGCGCGTCCGGATCGAAGCGCCCGGCCATGCGGTACATCGTCTCGCGCCAGGTCCAGAACGAGTCGGCCGGATGCGTCTGCCGCTCGGCCAGTCCCGCCATCGCGCGCTGGAATGCATGGGAATGCAGGTTGGCGATGCCAGGCAGCCGCCAGCCGGTGGCGACGTCTTCGATCGGGAACGCGGGCGATCCGGGCATCGGCGGGCGCAGTGCGGCGGGAGTGCGTTAGGCTACCGCGCTGGCGCCCACGATCACAGGCCGCTCCGATGTTCGAATCCCTTGCCGTCGCCGGCGTCCTGCTGCTCGCGGTCGCCGTGGTGGTGCTGAAGTCCCGCGAACGCCTGCGCACGCCGGGGGCGAGGCGCAGCCGTCGGCGCAATGGCGATGGCGGTGGTGGCGGCAGCGGAGCGGACCACGACCGCGGCTCGCATGGCGACGGTGGCGACGGGGGCGGTGGTGACTGAGGCCTGGGACGGCGTGCTGGTCGGCGCGCAGCTGGCCACGCTCGATTGCGAGGCGGGCTATGGGGTGATCGAGGACGGGGCGATCGGCTGGCGCGACGGTCGCTTCACCTTCGTCGGCCCGCGCGCCGCACTGCCGGACGCACCGGAGCGCATCGCCGATTCGGTGATCGATGCCGGCGGCGGCTGGGTCACGCCGGGGCTGGTGGACTGCCACACCCACCTGGTGTTCGCGGGCCATCGCGCGGCCGAATTCGAGCAGCGCCTCGAGGGCGCGAGCTACGAGCAGATCGCACGCAGCGGCGGCGGCATCCTGTCCACGGTCCGTGCCACGCGCGCGGCGGACGAGGACACGTTGTTCGCGCAATCGCTTCCGCGCGCACGCGCGCTGCTCGCCGACGGAGTCACGACGCTGGAGATCAAGTCCGGTTACGGCCTGGACCTGGATGACGAGCGCCGGATGCTGCGGGTCGCACGCCGGATCGGGCAGTCGCTGGGCGTCGGCGTGCGGACCACGTTCCTCGGCGCGCACGCGTTGCCGCCGGAGTACGCCAACCGCGCGGACGACTATCTGGCCCGGGTATGCGACTGGCTCGTGGAGTTGCACGGCGAGGGGCTGGTGGATGCGGTGGACGCGTTCGCCGAACGCATCGGCTTCGGCCTCGCGCAGACGCGGCGCGTGTTCGAAGCCGCACGCGCGCTCGGGCTGCCGGTGAAGCTGCATGCCGACCAGCTCAGCGACGGCGGTGGCGCCGCCCTGGTCGCCGAGTTCGGCGGCCTGTCGGCCGACCATGTCGAACACACGTCGGCCGACGGCGTCCGCGCGATGGCGCGCGCCGGCACGGTGGCGGTGCTGCTGCCGGGCGCGTTCCACGTGCTGCGCGAGACGCAGCTGCCACCGCTGCATGCGTTCCGCGCGCACCAGGTGCCGATGGCGGTCGCCACCGACTGCAATCCCGGTACCTCGCCGCTGCTGTCGCTGCGCCACGCGATGCAGCTGGCGTGCACGCATTTCCGCCTGACGCCGGAAGAAGCGTTGCGCGGCACCACGGTGCATGCGGCGCGCGCGCTCGGCCTCGGCGATCGCGGCGCGTTGCGCGCTGGACTGCGCGCGGATTTCGTGCAATGGAACATCGACCACCCCGCCGAGTTGTGCTACTGGCTCGGCGGACCGCTGGCCCGCGCCGTCCACGCCGGCGGCCATCGTCTTTGCTGACCCGGAGAACCCGCATGCCGCTTCGCGCCACCCTCGCCCTCGCGCTCGCGACCACGCTCGCCGCGACCGCCGTCCAGGCGGACGACGCCGCCACCGCGCAGGCACGCGCGCTCGCCCGCGACGCGATCATCGTCGACACCCACATCGACGCGCCCGGCATCCTCTCCTCCAGCTGGGCCGATCTCGGCGTGGCCGCGCCGGACCGGGAGTTCGACTACCCGCGCGCGCGCGAAGGCGGCCTGGATGTCGCCTTCATGTCGATCTATACCTCGGCGCGCGAAGACGCCGAAGGCCGGGCGCGGCAATCCGCGCACGCGCAGATCGATTCGGTCGAGGCGCTGGTCCACCGCCATCCGGACAGGTTCGCCATCCTCACCTCCCCCGGCGACGTCGAACGCCTGCGCGAAGGCGGGCGCGTGCTGCTGCCGCTGGGCATGGAGAACGGCGCGCCGCTGGGCGACGACATCGCGCAGGTGCAGGCCTTCTTCGACCGCGGCGTGCGCTACATCACCCTCGCCCACAGCGCGGCCAACCGCATCAGCGATTCGTCCTACGGCGTGGAGCGCAAGTGGAACGGGCTCAGTCCGTTCGGGCGCGAGGTGATCGCGGAGATGAACCGGCTCGGGATCATGGTCGACGTGTCGCATGTCTCCGACCCCGCCGCCGCGCGGGCGATCGAACTGAGCACGGTACCGGTGATCGCCAGCCACTCGGCGTTCCGCCACTTCACCCCCGGCTTCGAGCGCAACATCAGCGACGCGCTGGCCAAGGCCATCGCGGAGCGCGGCGGCGTGGTCCAGGTGCCGTTCGGCACCCCGTTCGTGAATGCGCAGGCCGCGGCCGACATCCAGGCCCAGTTCCGCGCGCGCGCGGAGTTCGACCGCCGCAACGCCGAGCTCGCGGCGGCCGGAAAGCCCGTCGAGGACGCCCGCGCCTTCGAGGACGCCTGGGAGCGGGACCACCCGACCCCGTCCACGCCGCTGTCCTCGGTGCTCGACCAGATCGACTACGGCGTCAGGCTGCTCGGCATCGACCATGTCGGCATCGGTTCGGATTTCGACGGCGTCGACGGCGCCCTGGCGGACGGGCTGCGCTCGGTCGCCGATTTCCCGAACCTGGTCGCCGGGCTGCAGTCGCGGGGCTACGACGAGGATGCCATCCGCAAGATCCTCGGCGGCAACCTGCTGCGCGTCTGGCGCGAGGTGGAAGCCGGCGCGGCCAGCGCCCGATAGTCCGGCGACGACGGCGCGGCCGTGCCGCCGCGACATGAAAAAAGCCCCGCGATGCGGGGCTTTTCTTTCCTGCCGGGACGCGGGCTCAGTCAGCCTTGGTCGCCTTCTTCACCGCCTTCTTGGCGGGCGCCCTGGTGGCGGTCTTCGCCACCTTGGCCACCGGCGCCGCGGCGCTGCCGCTCGCCTTGGCCACGGCCTTGGGACGCGCATTGCCATAGCTGGAGGTGTAGCGCTTGCCCTTGGCGGTCTTGCGGTCGCCCTTGCCCATCGTCGTGCTCCTGGATCTTCGAATTCGCTGGATGTGTCGGCCCGCGGGCCGTCGCGCCATTGCGCGAGGCCGCGCAGTCTATCACGCAGCCCGACGCCGGACCGGGGCGCGATCAGTGCGCGCAGGTGGCGTCGTGGACGTGGCCGTGGTTGAGCCGCAGGTTCACCAGATGGCCGAGGCCGACCAGGGTGCCGCCCAGGGTCATCGCCACCGCGTGCGGCACCACCGAGTGGTGCAGCGGGCTGTACAGCACGCCGATCCAGAGCACCGCCAGGCCCGGGAGCAACAGACCGAGCGCGCGCAGCGCACGGTGGCGCCGATACCCCCACAGCAGGCTGAAGGCGCCCAGCAGGCTGGCGAACAGCACGAAGCCGAACTCGAGCCCGTCGCTGAGCCACATCGCCAGACCCAGCGAGGGAAGCGCCGCGATCAGCAGCGGCAACAGCGCGCAATGCGCTGCGCAGGCGAGCGAGCCGGCGGCGCCGAAGCGGTCGAGCCAGTGGTGGCGTTGGCGGGGGGACATGACGTTCGGGAGGTTGACACAAGAGGCGTGAGGAGATCGTAATACTATAACATCACGTCACCTTTGGATGCATCGTTCCCCATGCCTGCTGCCCTCCCCGCCCGTTGCCGCCTCTCCGCCGCCCTCCTGCTCGCCCTCGCAGCCACCACCGCCGTGGCCCAGGACGATCCCCGCCACACCGAGATCCGGGATCTGGACGAACTCGTGGTCCGGGCCACGCCGCTGCCGCAGACGGCCGAGGACCTGACGCGCCCGGTGGAGGTGCTGGCCGGCAGCCGCCTGGACGAGGCCAAATCGGCAACCCTGGGCGAGACGGTCAGCCGCCTGCCCGGCGTGCAGTCGTCCTACTTCGGCCCCGGCGTCGGGCGTCCGATCATCCGCGGCCTGGACGGGGCCCGCGTGCAGGTACTCAGCGACGGGCTGGCATCGGGCGACGTATCGACCGTGAGCGTGGACCATGCGGTGTCGATCGAACCCTTCCTCGCCGATCAGATCGAGGTGCTGAAGGGCCCGTCGACGCTGCTGTACGGAAGCGGCGCGATCGGCGGCGCGGTCAACGTGGTCGATGGCCGCATCCCCGAACGCGCGACCGAGGCGCCGCTGGAGGGCCGCGCGGAACTGCGCGCCGGCAGCGGCAACGACGAGCGGACCGGCATGCTGCGGCTCGACGGCACCTCCGCCTCGGGCAACCTGGTGTTCCACCTCGACGCACTGCATCGCGAGACCGGCGACTACGACATCCCCGGCTACGCCGAGAGCGCCGCACTGCGCGAGGCGGAACACGGCGACGACGATGACCATGACCACGATGACGGGCATGGCCACGAGGAAGAAGAAGCCCACGGCACCCTGCCCAACAGCTTCGTGCGCACCGACAGTGCCGCGCTCGGCGTGTCCTGGGTCGGCGACCGCGGCTTCCTCGGTGTCGGCGTCAGCCTGTTCAATACCCGCTACGGCGTCCCGGGGCACTCGCACGCCGAGGAGGACGAGGGGCACGACCACGGCGATGACGATGATCACGACGATGATGATCACGATGAGGACGAGCACGAGGAACAGGAGCACGAACACGGCGAGGACGGCGTCCGCATCGTCATGGACCAGCGCCGCTACGAGGCGCGCGGCGGCCTGGACGGACTCGGCGCGTTCGACACGCTGCGGGTGAAGCTCGCGCGCACCGAGTACACCCACACCGAGTACGAGGGCGACGCGGTCGGCACCGTGTTCGACAACGACAGCACCGAGCTGCGCGCCGAACTGGTGCATCGTGGCTGGGCCGGCTGGGACGGCGCATTCGGGCTGCAGGCATGGGAACGCGATTTCGTGGCCGTCGGCGACGAGGCATTCGTCCCCGGCTCCAGTTCGCGCGACGTCGGCCTGTTCTGGATCGGCACGCGCGAATTCGCCAGCGTCGACCTCGAGATCGGCGCCCGCCACGACCGCAACCGCATCGACGTCGACGAAGCCGAGGCGATCGGCCCGTCGCGCGATTTCGACGCCACCAGCCTGTCCGCGGCGGCGCGCTGGCATTTCGGGGACGACCTGCACCTGTCGTTCGGCCTCGACCGCGCGCAGCGCTCGCCCACCGCCGAGGAGCTCTACTCGAACGGCCTGCACGTGGCCACGCGCAGCTACGAGTTCGGCGATCCCGACCTCGACCGGGAAACCGCCAACCGCGCCGAGATCGGCCTGCACTGGCACCGTGGTCCGCTGCGGTTCGGCGCGGCCGTCTATGCGGTCGACTACCAGGACTTCGTCTACCTCGCCGACACCGGCATCGAGGACGGCGGTACGCCCGCCCACGTCTGGAGCCAGTCGGATGCCCGCTTCACCGGCGGTGAGGTCGACGTGCGCTGGACCTTCCTCGACAACGGCACCGGCCGCTGGACGCTGCGCGGCTTCGGCGACGCGGTCCGCGGACGCCTGGACGGAGACGGCACGCGCGAGGTGTCGTTCGCGGTGCCGCACGGCGACCACGCCCACGACTACACCGTCGACATCGCGCAGACCGGCAACCTGCCGCGGCTCGCACCCTGGCGCGCCGGCGCTGAACTGCGCTGGGAAGGCGACCAGTGGCGTGCCGGCCTCGGCGCCATCCGCTATGCGCGCCAGGACCGGGTCGCCCGGTACGAGGACGAGAAGCCGGGTTACACCCTGGTCAACGCCAACCTCGCCTGGCACCTGGACACCGCGTCCGGACGCGCGCTGGAACTGTTCGTCGACGGCAACAACCTGCTCGACGAGGAGGCACGCCCGCACACGTCGTTCCTGCGCGACCTGGCGCCGCTGCCGGGCCGCAGCGTCTCGGCCGGGGTCAGGTTGTTCTTCTGATCGGAAGCCCGCCGTCGGCCGCGAGCCCCGCGGCCGGCGGCGCGTCGGGCGCCTCCGGATGCCGCGCCCACCGGCCACTGCCCCGGCACGGAAAGACGGCTATGCCCTGCCGGCGCACTCCGCGCACAGGCCGTGCACTTCCAGCGTCTGCGCCTGCGGCACGAAGCCCAGCGCCCGCGCGCGTTCGTCGAGCGCGGCCACCACTTCGGCATCCTCGAGTTCCACCGCGCTGTGGCAGCGGTCGCAGATCAGGAACGGCACCGAATGCTGCGCACTGTCGGGATGGTGGCAGGCCACGAAGGCGTTCACCGACTGCAGCTTGTGGATGAAGCCGTTGGCGAGCAGGAAGTCCAGCGCGCGATAGACCGTGGGCGGCGCGTCGGCCCCGGCGCCCTCGCCCGAGCGCACCATGTCGAGCAGGTCGTAGGCCTTGACCGGCCTGCCGGCCCCGGCGATCAGCCGCAGCACCCGGGCGCGGATCGGCGTCAGGCGCAGGCCGCGTGCCTGGCAGGCGCGCTCCACCGCGCGCACGAACGCCTGCGCGTCGTGCACGTGGTGGTGCGGATCGATGCAGCCGTGGTCGTGCCTGCCCATGAGGTTGATGATGGCGCCGCGGCGGCCGCTTCTCAACCGCCGGCCGGAACGCGTGCGATCGCGGCCTCGATCCGGCGCAGCGCCTGGTCGCGCCCGGCGAGGTAGACGGTATGCGAGATGTCGGGGCTGACCTGGCTCCCCGTGATCGCCACCCGCATCGGCTGGGCCACCTTGCCCATGCCCAGCCCCAGCGCCTCGGCGGTGGCATGGAGCGCTTCGCCGATGCCGTCCACGGTCCAATCCGTCAGCGCCGCCAGGCGTCCGTGCGCCTCGCGCAGCGGCGCATCGGCACCGGCCTTGAGGTGCTTGGCCACGGCCGCCTCGTCGTACTGTTCCAGCGGCCCGAACCACACCGCGGCGCGTTCGGCCATGTCCTTGAGCGTCTGTACGCGGTCGCGCAACGCGACCACGATATCCGCAGGCGCCGGTCCCTGCGCGAGGTCGTAGCCGCACTGGCGCAGGTGCCATTCCAGGTGGCCGGCCACGTCGGCCGGATCGTCGGTCTTCAGGTACTGCTGGTTGAGCCAGCCGAGCTTGGCCGGATCCAGGCGTGCGGCCTTGGCGTTGACGTCCGCGAGTTCGAACAGCTGCTGCATCTCGGCGAGGCTGAAGATCTCCTGGTCGCCATGCGACCAGCCCAGCCGCACCAGGTAGTTGAGCAGCGCGTGCGGCAGGTAGCCGGCATCGCGGTACTGCATGACGTCGGCCGCGCCGGTGCGCTTGGACAGCTTGGCGCCCTGCTCGTCGAGGATCATCGGCAAGTGCGAGAACGCCGGCACCGGTGCGCCCAGCGCCTGGTACAGGTTGATCTGGCGCGGAGTGTTGTTGACGTGGTCGTCGCCGCGCACCACGTCGGTGATGCGCATGTCGATGTCGTCCACCACGACCGCGAAGTTGTAGGTGGCGTAACCGTCGGGGCGGAAGATCACCAGATCGTCGAGCTCGCTGTTGGAGATCTCGATGCGGCCCTTGACCTTGTCGTCCCACGCGACCACGCCGTCGAGCGGATTCCTGAAACGGATCACGCGGTTGGGATCGTCGCGCCTGGCTTCGTTGCGATCGCGATATGCGCCGTTGTAGCGCGGCTTCCCGCCCTGCGCCATCGCCGCCTCGCGCATCGCCTCGAGCTCTTCCTTCGACTCGTACGCGTAGTACGCCTTGCCCTCCGCGACCAGCCGCTCGGCCGCCTCGCGGTAGCGATCGAGCCTGTGGGTCTGGTAGATCGGGCCCTCGTCGTAGTCCAGGCCCAGCCAGGCCATCGCGTCGAGGATCGCGTCGATCGCCGCCTGGGTGCTGCGCTCGCGGTCGGTGTCCTCGATGCGCAGGATGAATTCGCCGCCGCGATGGCGCGCCTCCAGCCAGCAGTACAGCGCGGTCCGCGCCCCGCCGATGTGGAGGTAGCCGGTGGGACTGGGGGCGAAGCGGGTACGGCAACTCATGGAGGGCGTTCGGCAGCGGAAACCGCACATTTTACCGGGATCGGTCGCGGCGACCGCGGCAGGAGGCAGCGGCGCCCCGCGGCGCGGATCGGATCCGGCTCTGGCAACCGGGTGTACCCGGGCGGCATCCCCGCGGCCTGCACCGCGTCGCGCAGGCTGGGAGGGACAGGCTGGCGCCTGCAGTTCGGCGCCGATCCGGGCCGGGGCGGGCGACAGTGACCATCGCCATGCGTCCGCCGTCGCACGCCGCCCTACAATCGCCCAAATGGCCACGCTGTTCGTCTCCGACCTGCACCTGGATCCGGCGCGCCCGGACATCACCCGCCTGTTCGGTGCCTTCCTGGACGGCGAGGCGCGCGCGTCCGATGCGCTCTACATCCTCGGCGACCTGTTCGAGGCCTGGGTCGGCGACGACGATCCATCGGAGACCGGAGCGTATGTCGCCTCGAAGCTGCACGGGCTCGCCGGGGCCGGCGTTGCGGTCCATTTCCAGCGCGGCAACCGCGATTTCCTCCTCCGCCAGGCCTACGCCGCGCGCGCGGGCTTCTCGATCCTGCCGGATCCGGCCGTGATCATGCTCGACGGCGCGCCCGTGCTGCTCAGCCACGGCGACGCGCTGTGCACCGACGACGAGGCCTACCAGGCGTTCCGCGCGCAGACGCGCGATCCGGAGTGGCAGGCGCGGTTCCTGTCGCAGCCGCTGGAGGCGCGCCTGGCGTTCGCCGCGCAGGCGCGCGCCGCCAGCACCGCGCGCCAGGGCGAACTGGCGCAGGCCGGGACCATGGAGGCGATCACCGACGTCGCCGCGGCCGCGGTCGAAGACCTGTTCCTGCGCTACGGCGTGGACACGCTGATCCACGGCCATACCCACCGTCCCGCGATCCATGCGCTGACCGTGGCGGGACGTCCCCGCCGCCGCATCGTGCTCGGCGACTGGTACACGCAGGGCTCGGTGCTGGCGTCGACCCCCGAAGGGTTCGACCTGCGGGCTCTGCCCCTGGCGGGCGATCCGGGCCGCTGAGTCGGGTGGCACGGGTTGGCGCGACGCCCGCAGGCGGCAACGCCCGCCGGGCAGGAATGGCGAAACTGTTCGACCTTCCGCCCCGCGGCGTCAGCGGCTTCCTTCCACCTGCATCAGTGCGGCCAGTTCTTCTTCGCTGAAGCCGGCCGCCGTGCGCGCCTCGACATTGAACGGGCCGTGCAGCACCGCGCGCGCGTACTCGGCCAGCAGGGCGCGGAACGTGGGCTCGGGCGCGACGCCGCGGCGTGCGCAGTACCAGCGGAACCAGCGGCTGCCGGCGGCGACATGCGCGATCTCCTCGCGCAGGATCAGTTCGAGGATCGCCACCGTCTCGTGGTCGCCGAGCGCGCGCAGCTTGACGATCATCCCCGGCGTCACGTCCAGCCCGCGCGCCTCCAGCACGCGCGGCACCAGCGCCATGCGCGCCAGCCCGTCGTCGGCGGTCTTCTCGCACATTTCCCACAGTCCGTTGTGGGCATCGAAATCGCCGTACTCGTGCCCCAGCGCGCGCAGGCGGTCGCGCAGCAGGGCGAAGTGACGCGCTTCGTCGTCCGCGATCCGCACCCAGTCCGCGTAGTACCCGGGCGGCAGGCCGCGGAAACGGTAGACCGCGTCCCAGGCCAGGTCGACGGCATTGAGCTCGATGTGGGCGATGGCGTGGATGAATGCGGCGCGCCCCGCGGTGCTGCCCAGGCCGCGGCGCGGCAGCTCGCGCGGATGCACCAGCTGCGGCCGCGCCGGCCTGCCCGGCATGCGGATGGCATCGGGGGGCGGCGCGTCGCCCGGGACCGGAAGCGCCCCGCGGACGAACGCCGCCGCGTGCACATGCGTCAACGCCAGCTTGTCGTCGACCGAGTCCGCATCCAGGCATTCGCGGGCGGCCTCCAGCAGCGTCGCCATCGCGGCGTCGCCGTCAGAGCGCGAGCCGGCGCTGGCGCTTGGCGTCGTCCGACCGCAGCTGCTTGATGCCCTCGAAATAGCCCGGCTCCACGCCGGTCACGTATTCGCCGCTGAAGCACGAGCTGTCGAACTTCATGCCCGGGAACTTCGGCCCTGCGACCGCGGTTTCGAGGTCGGACAGATCCTGGTAGACCAGCCAGTCGCAGCCGATCATGCGTTCGATCTCTTCTTCCGTGCGGCCGTGCGCGATGAGTTCCTCGGGCGTCGGCATGTCGATGCCGTAGATGTTCGGATGCCGCACCGGAGGCGCGGCGGACGCGAGGTAGACCTTGCGCGCGCCGGCGTCTCGCGCCATCTGCACGATCTGCTGCGAGGTGGTACCGCGCACGATCGAATCGTCGACCAGCAGCACCACCCGGTTGCGGAACTCGAGCGTGATCGGATTGAGCTTGCGCTTGACCGACTTCACCCGCTCGCCCTGTCCCGGCATGATGAAGGTGCGGCCGACGTAACGGTTCTTGATGAAGCCCTCGCGGTACTTCACCCCGAGCACGTTGGCGATCTCCAGCGCGGCATCGCGCGAGGTGTCGGGGATCGGGATCACGGTGTCGATGTCGTGGTCCGGGCGCAGGCGCAGGATCTTCTCGCCCAGGGTCACGCCCATGCGCATGCGCGCCTTGTGCACCGAGATGTTCTCGATCATCGAGTCCGGGCGGGCGAAGTAGACGTATTCGAAGATGCACGGCGCGTGCCCGGCCGCTTCACTGCACTGGCGGGTGTGCAGCTCGCCGCGCGGCGTCACCACCACGCCCTCGCCCGGCGCGATGTCGCGCACGCGCTCGAAGCCGAGGATGTCGAGCGCCACCGATTCGGATGCGATCGCGTATTCGTTGCCGGCATCGGTCTCGCGCTTGCCGAGCACCAGCGGGCGGATGCCGTGCGGATCGCGGAAGGCCACCAGTCCCAGGCCCAGCACGGTCGCCACGGCCGCATAGCCGCCACGCGCGCGACGGCCCAGGCCCTCGATCGCGCGGAACGCGGCTTCGGGGGTGAGCGTGCGGCTCTTGTCGAGCTCGTGCGCGAACACGTTGAGCAGCACTTCGGAGTCGGACTGGGTGTTGATGTTGCGCCGGTCCTGCTCGAACACCTCGCGCCGCAGGGTGTCGGTGTTGATCAGGTTGCCGTTGTGCGCCAGCGCGATGCCGTAGGGCGAATTGACGTAGAACGGCTGCGCCTCGTCGCTGCCCTCGCTGCCGGCGGTGGGATAGCGACAGTGGGCGATGCCGACGCGGCCTTCCAGCAGGCGCATCGTCTTCGCATCGAACACGTCGCGCACCAGGCCGTTGCCCTTGTGCACGCGCAGCTGGGTGCCGTTGGCGGTGGCGATGCCGGCCGCGTCCTGGCCGCGGTGCTGCAGCACGGTCAGGCCGTCGTACAGCGCGGTCGCGACTTCGGTGGTGGCGACGATACCGATGATGCCGCACATGACTGGCGATTCCCGTGGCTGAGGCGAACGTGCGAAGTGGAGGCGGTCGCCCGCCCGGTCAAGGATGCGCGCGGACCAGTCCGTCGAGGCCGGCCCTGGCCTTCACCTGCGACTTGAGCCGTTCCGCGTCCTCGCGGGTGGCCACCGGGCCGGCCTTGACCCGGGTCAGGCGTCCCTTGTCGGTATCGACCGTGTCCGTGAACGCGGCAAGTCCCTGGCCGCGCAAGCGGTCGCGCAGGCGGGTGGCATCGGCCGCACTGGCGAAGGCGCCGACCTGGACCGCGAACCCGACGTCGGCCGCAGCCGGCGGGGGCGTCGCGGCAGTCGCCGAGGTAGCGCTCGCTGACGCAGGAGACTCGACGGCCGCAGTGGCCGCAGTAGCCACCGCGGCCCGGGGGGGCGCCGCCGGGTTCGCAGGCGTGGCGGCGTCGGCATCCAGCGCGACCACCCGGGGGCTGACGTCGTCGCGCACCTGCGCTGCGCGCACCCGGACCACCTCGGCTGCCTCGCGCGAGGCGTACGGCCCCAGCCGCACCCGCTGCGCGCGACGTCCGTTGAGGGTGAAGGGTTCTGCATAGGCGGTCAGGCCGGCGCCCGCCAGCTGGCGCACGATCAGCTGCGCGTCCCGGGCATTCGAGAATGCGCCGAAGTGGACCGCATAGTCGCCGCCGGCCGTGGTGGCCGGCAGCGGCGTGGTGTTCGCGCCGGAGGGTGAAGGGACGTCATCGGTCTGCGCTGCGACGGCGGGCGCGGCGGGCGCGGACGCATGCAGCTGACGATCTGGATCCGCTGCGCCACTCGATGACGGCAGTGCGTTGCCGTCGGGCGAGGCGGTGGCGGTATCGACCGTGGGCAGCGGCTCGCCGTCGCGTGGCTCGGGGACCGGAAGCACGCCGCCACGGGGCGCATCGGCCGGCACCACCAGCGGAAGGTCGACGGTGCGGTAGCCGTCCTCGGGCGCCTCGGGGACGCGCATCGACAGGTCGGACACGCCGCTGTCGGGGGCCGGCCCCTTGACCAGCATCGGCAGGAAGATCACGGCCAGCGCGACCAGCACGGCGGCACCGATCAGGCGCTGTTTGAGTCCGGCTTCCATCGGGTTCCGATCAGGTTCGGCAAGAGCGGTGGGCGCGCGAATTATACGCCCGGGCCACCGGGCGCTTCTGAACCCGCGCCCTGCAGTGCGCGCAACGCACATTCGGCGGCATGGAATGATCCGAACACGAGCAGCCGGTCGCCGGGGCTCGCGGAGGCGAGCGCCGCAGCGAGCGCGGCAGCCGTGTCCTCGCCGCGACCCGTCACCTGGATGTCCGCCTCGCGCAGGCGCCCGGCGAGGTCCCCGACCATGAGTCCGCGCGCGCCGGCATCGGGGGTACCGGCGATCCACCAGTCGTTCACCGGGCCCCCGAGCGCTGCCACCACGCCCACGACGTCCTTGTCGGCCAGCGGCGCGTACACCGCGAGCGTGCGCCCACGCGCCGGCAGGGCGAGCCAGGCTGCGAGCGCACGCGCCGCCTGCGGGTTGTGACCCACGTCGACGAACACCTCCACTCCCCCGCGGACTACGTGCTGCAGCCGCCCTGCCAGTCGCGCGCCGGCAATGCCGCGTGCGATCGTCGACTCCGGAATGTCCAGGCCCAGCGCCCGCAGGGCCGCGATGGCGGTGGCCGCATTGCGCAGCTGGACCGGTGCGGCCAGTGCCGGCAGCGGAAGCTCCATGGCGTCGTTCAGCTCGCGCCAGCGCCAGCGTCCATCGCCCGCCGGCTCGAAGAAGAAATCGCTGCCGGCGCGGATGGCCGAGGCCCCCAGCGCGTAGGCATGGCGCAGCACGCTGGCCGGGGGGTCGTCCTCGCCCAGCACCAGCGGCTTCCAGGCGCGGGCGATGCCCGCTTTCTCCGCGCCGATCGTTTCGCGGTCGTCGCCCAGCCAGGCCTGGTGGTCGAGATCGACGGTGGTGATCACGGCGACGTCGGCGTCGACCAGGTTGGTCGCATCCAGCCTGCCCCCGAGCCCGACTTCGAGCAGCACGAGGTCGAGTCCTGCGCGTTCGAACAGCCACAGTGCCGCCAGGGTGCCGAACTCGAAGTAGGTCAGCGGCGTGTCCGCGCGCGCCTGCTCCACCACGCCAAAGGCAGCGGCCAGCGCGGCATCGCCCGCATCATGGCCATCGATGCGCACGCGCTCGTTGTAGGCGAACAGGTGCGGCGAAGTGTAGGCGCCCACGCGCAATCCGGCTTCGCGCGCGATCGCCTCCAGGAAGGCGACGGTCGAGCCCTTGCCATTGGTGCCCGCGACCGTGACCACGTGCGCCGCGGGCCGTCCCAGGCCCAGGCGCGCCGCGACGTCGCGCACGCGCTCGAGACCCATCGCGATGGAGGCCGGATGCTGGCACTCGATGTAGGCAAGCCAGTCGGACAGGGTCTTGGACATCGGGAGGGCCGGGACTCGATCGATCGGGGCGACGAAGACGCGCCGCATGCGCCGTGGATTCGCGACAGCGAACCGCGCGAACCGCCGACGCGGCAGCATTGCGCAGCCGGGGCGGGCTGCCAAGCCGCGTACGACGCGACCCGCACGGGCCGTGGCGGTGCGTGGAACCTGTACGACGGCTCCGGCCCGGGTTCGTCGGCTCCGGGTTTGCGCTCGGGCCTACAGGGCCCGGTGCACCGCCTCACCGAAGAATGCGGTGTGGTGCGAGCAGTCGTTCAAGCGCACCACTTCCAGATGCGCGAGATCGTCGCCCTCGAGCAGGTTGAGCGTGGTCGGCGCCTGGCGGTAGGTCCACAGGCGCGACAGCGGGATGCCCAGCACGTGGCAGAGCAGGACGCGGTTGACCGCGTCGTGCGCCACCACCAGGAGCGTATCGTCCCCGCCCAGCCCGTCCACGGACCACTCCAGCGCCTCCCAGGCGCGGCGGAATACCTGCTTGATCGACTCGCCGCCGCCGGGCATCAGCACCGTATCCGGTGCTTCGCGCCAGGCGCGCAGCAGGTCGGGGTCCCGCTCCGCGATCTCGCTGGCCAGCAGGCCCTCCCAGCTGCCGTGCGCGATCTCCATGAAGCCCATCTCGGTGGTCAGCATGGGCGCGCGCAGCTCGCCCAGCGCGTACTGCGCCGTGTGGTAGGCACGGGTCAGCGGCGAGCTGACCGCCTTGTCGATGCGCACGTCGCGCAGCCGCTCGCCCAGCAGCCTCGCCTGCTTCTCGCCCACCGGCGACAGCGGGATGTCCTCCTGCCCCTGGTAGCGGCCTTCGGCATTCCACGGCGTCTCACCGTGACGGGCAAGCAGGATTCTCATGCGGCAACGGGTCCGGGTGTTGAGGAAGCGGCCACGACTCCCCGCGGCGCGGCGCCTAGTCTAAGCCAAGCGGCCCGTACGTTGGCGCCGCCCTCAGCGTCGCGGTGCCACGCCCATCTCGCGCAGCAGCTGCGGCGCGGGATAGACCTCCTGCATGATCCAGCGCATGTAGCGCTGATCGACCGAGATGGTGCGGGTCATGTCGGCGTCGAATACCCAGTTCGAGACCACCGCCTCCCAGTTCATGTCGAACAGCAAGCCGACCAGCTCGCCGCGCGCGTCGAGCACCGGGGAGCCCGAGTTGCCGCCGGTGACGTCGAGATCGGACAGGAAGTTGACCGGAACGGCGCGCAGGCGGCGGTCGGCCAGGCCGCCATGGCGCTTCTGCGCGATCGCGTCGAGCAGCGCCTGCGGCGCATCGAACGGGGCCTCACCCGTGGCTTTCGCCGCCACCTCTTCCAGGCGGGTGAACGGCGCCTGCTCGCTGCCGTCGAGCTTGGTATAGGGCTTGACGTTGCCGAAGGTGATGCGCAGCGACGAGTTGGCGTCCGGGTACACGTGCCCGCCCTGGCTGCGGCGGTAGTCCGCCACCGCCTGCAGGTACGTGGCGCGCGTGGCGAGGCGCTCGCCCGCGCGCGCCTTGCCCTCGCGCTCGAGTTCCAGCAGCGTGGGCATCAGCGCGACGGCGTAACGGAGGGCGGGATCGCGGTTGCCTTCCAGTTCCTTGCGGTCGGCCTGCAGCCAGGCCATGCGGGTCCGGGTCTCGCCGATCGCGCTCTTCTCCAGGCGGTCGAGCGCGGCGTCGATCGCCGCCGCGTCGTCGCCGCCCAGCCACTCGTCGAGCGCCGGAAGCCGCTGAGCGGCGGGCAGCTTGACGTACTCGGCCAGCCAGTACCGCTGCAGTTCGCGATCCATGCCGGGCACGTAGCGGCGCTCCATCTGCTGCAGGTTGCCCTCGATGGTCGGCAGGTCGCGCGCCTGGTAGCCCTGTTCGCGGTCGCCGTCGGCTTTCTCACGCTCGATCGCGAGGCGATACAGGGTGATGGCGGCCGACATGGCACCGGTGTTGTGCAGCATGCGCACGACGAGATCGCGTTCGCGCGTCGCGCGCTCCGCCGCGTCGAGCGCGACCAGTCGGCGGTGGGCTTCGATCGCCGCCTCCCCCTCCGCGCCACGCGAGGCCAGCCACGCCAGCACCGCCGCCTCTTCGGCGCGCTTGCGTTCCGCCGCGCCGGTGCGGGCGAAGCCGCTGAGCTGGCCCTCGTAGTTCTTCATCACGTTTTCCCAGCCCCGCACCGTGCTGGCGTACTTCACCTCGATGTCGGGATCGGCCTTCCCGCGCGCGTCGACCAGCGCCGTCAGCGCCTGGTAATGACGGGCGACGGTGGGATAGGCCCACTGTTCGGTGTCTTCGAACTCGCCCGCCAGCGCATACCGGCTGGTGCGGCCCGGGTACCCGGCCACCATCACGAAATCGCCCGCGCGCAGCGGACGCTCGGCGATCTTCAGCCAGTGCCGGGGCTGATATGGCACGTTGTCCGGCGAGAACGCGGCCGGCTTGCCGTCGCGCCCGACATAGGCGCGGTAGAACGCGAAATCGCCCGTATGCCGAGGCCACATCCAGTTGTCGACCTCGCCGCCGTAGTTGCCGATGCTGCCCGGAGGTGCGTAGGCCAGCCGCACGTCGCGGATTTCGAGGTTCCGGAACAACCGGTACGCGTTGCCGCCGAGGAAGCTGTACATGCGGCAGTGGTATCCCGGCTCCGCTTCGCATTCGGCCACCAGCTGCTTCTCGATCGCATCGAGTGCCTGGGTGCGCGCCAGCGGCTCGGACTTGGCCGCGATCGCCGCATGTACGCGCTCCGTGACGTCGGTGATCGCGTCGAGCGCATAGATGCGGGCGTTCGGTCCTGCGGTGATCTCGTCGGCCTGTGCGGCGGCATTGAAGCCATCGCGCATCAGGTTGCGCTCCGGTGTCGAATTGAGCTGGATCGCACCGTACGCGCAATGGTGGTTGGTCACGACCAGTCCCTGCGGCGAGACGAAGCTCGCGGTGCAACCACCGAGCGAGACCACCGCGCCCAGCGGGTCGCCGGTCAGGTCGGCGAGTTGCGCGGGATCCAGGCGCAGGCCCGCCTTCTTCAGCGGCGTGGCGATCTCCGGCAACTGCTGCGGCACCCACATGCCTTCCGCGGCCCGGGCCTGCGACACCATGGCGACCGCCAGCACGGACAGGGCAAGGGTGAAGCGGGAGCGGTTGGACATGCGTCGGATCCGGACAGTCGTGATGGCCGCAGTCTAGCCACTCCGGGCGACGCACAGCCATGACGATGGTCATGCTCCGGTGCCAGCCCGCGGCGCGGGTGACCCCGACCCGGAGCGTATAATCGCGTCCATTCCGATTCGAGGCGACGCTCCCCATGGGCCGAATGATGAAGGCGCTGGTCAAGCGCGAAGCCGCAAAGGGCATCTGGATGGAGCAGGTGCCGGTGCCGGTGCCGGGACCGAACGAGGTCCTGATCCGGCTCGAGAAGACCGCCATCTGCGGCACCGATCTGCACATCTACCTGTGGGACGAGTGGAGCCAGCGCACCATCCGCCCGGGGCTGGTGATCGGCCACGAGTTCGTCGGTCGCGTCGCCGAACTCGGCCCCGGTGTATCGGGCTACACCGTGGGCCAGCGCGTGTCGGCCGAGGGCCACATCGTCTGTGGCCACTGCCGCAACTGCCGCGCCGGCAAGCAGCACCTGTGCCCCAACACGGTGGGCATCGGCGTGAACCGCGACGGTGCGTTCGCCGAATACATCGTGATGCCGGCGTCGAACCTGTGGCCGATCCCGGACCAGATTCCCTCCGAACTGGCCGCGTTCTTCGATCCCTACGGCAACGCCGCGCACTGCGCGCTGGAATTCGACGTGGTCGGCGAGGACGTGCTGATCACCGGCGCCGGCCCGATCGGGGTGATGGCCGCCGGCATCTGCAAGCACATCGGCGCGCGCAACGTGGTGGTCACCGACGTCAACGACTACCGGCTCAAGCTGGCCGCCGACATGGGCGCCACGCGCGTGGTCAACGTGTCCAACACCTCGCTCAAGGAGGTGATGGCCGACCTGCACATGGACGGCTTCGACGTCGGCCTGGAGATGAGCGGCAACCCGCGCGCGTTCAACGACATGCTCGATGCCATGTACCACGGCGGCAAGGTCGCCCTGCTCGGCATCCTGCCCAAGGGCGCGGGCGTGGACTGGGACCGCATCATCTTTAAGGGCCTCACCGTGCAGGGCATCTACGGCCGTCGCATGTACGAGACCTGGTACAAGATGACCCAACTGGTGCTGTCCGGCTTCCCGCTCGGCAAGGTGCTCAGCCACCAGCTGCATGCCGACGAGTTCCAGAAGGGCTTCGACCTGATGGAATCGGGCAAGTCCGGCAAGGTCGTGCTGACCTGGAACTGAGGTTCACGAGCGCGGAGACGGCCCGGCCGTCCGCCGTCATCTCGCACGCATCGCGGGCTCTGGTCCGCGCCACGGAGTCCACATGTCGCTGACCGACCGCTACGCCGCCACGCTGGACGAGATCCGCGAGGCCGGCCTGTTCAAGTCCGAACGCATCATCACCAGTCCGCAGTCGGCAGAGATCACGCTGGCGGACGGCCGACGGGTGCTCAACTTCTGCGCCAACAACTACCTCGGCCTGGCCGACCATCCCGACATCATCGCGGCGGCCAAGGACGCGCTCGACACCCACGGCTTCGGCATGGCGTCGGTGCGCTTCATCTGCGGAACGCAGGATCTGCACAAGGAGCTAGAGAAGACCATTTCCGGTTTCTTCGGCAAGGAAGACACGATCCTTTATGCCGCGTGCTTCGACGCCAACGGCGGACTGTTCGAACCGCTGCTGGGCGAGGACGACGCGATCATCAGCGACGCGCTCAACCACGCCTCGATTATCGACGGCGTGCGCCTGTGCAAGGCCCGGCGCTACCGCTACGCCAACTGCAACATGTCCGACCTGGAGGCGCAGCTGAAGCAGGCGCGCGCAGACGGCGCGAAGACGATCCTGGTCACCACCGACGGCGTGTTCTCGATGGACGGCTTCATCGCCCCGCTGGACGAGATCACCGCGCTGGCCGCGAAATATGACGCGCTTGTGCACATCGACGAATGCCACGCCACTGGCTTCCTCGGCGCTACCGGGCGCGGTTCGGCCGAGGTCAAGGGCGTGCTGGACCGGATCGACATCATCACCGGCACGCTGGGCAAGGCGATGGGCGGCGCACTGGGAGGTTTCACCACCGCGAAGGCGGAGGTCATCGAGCTGCTGCGTCAGCGCTCGCGCCCGTACCTGTTCTCGAACTCGCTGCCGCCGCACGTGGTGGCGGCCGGCACGCGCGCGTTCGAGATGCTCGACGCCGCAGGGGAATTACGCGACGCGCTTGCGCGCAACACGACCTATTTCCGCGAGCGGATGACGGCCGCCGGATTCGACCTGCGACCGGGCACGCACCCGATCTGCCCGGTCATGCTGTACGAGGCCCCGCTGGCACAACGTTTCGCCGAGCGGTTGCTCGAGGAAGGCGTGTATGCCATCGGCTTCTTCTTCCCGGTGGTGCCGAAGGGCCAGGCGCGTATCCGGACCCAGATGTCGGCCGCGCACACGCGCGCGCAACTTGACCTGGCGATCGACGCATTCGTGCGCATCGGCCGGGAACTGGGCGTCGTTCCGACCTGACCCCTCCCCGCTCGCCGCCCGGTCCGAGCTCAGGGCACGGGCCTTCGGTTCTCGACAGGGAGACAGCCGCCGACGCGGCTACTGCTCCGGGGCCACCTCGGGTGCCGGCGCGACGGCCGCGGGAGGCGCGGGAGGCGCGACCCGCCGCCCGGCGCTGTAGCCGTTCGCCTGGAGCCAGGCATCGAAGTCGTCGGCCGTCATGCGCTTGCCGTTCTGGGTCATGTTGAACCGGTACGGCGTGTTGTCGTGTTCGGTCTTCTTGACGTAGCCGGCTGCCGCCGGCGCGATCACCGCACCGGTCGCCGGCACCGCAGCGGCGACGCTCTGGCAGCCTTCCACGCGCAGCCGCCACAGGACGTTGTCGACCGACTGCGATTCATCGAAATCGGGGGCGAGCACGCCACGCTGCGAACCGAGCTGCGGATTCGCGATCACGAAGCCAGCGGCCACGGGCGCGAGCACGGTGGGCTGTACGGCGAGGGGTTGCGGCAGGGCCGCACCCTGGCACTGCGTGGACGCGTGCGCATTCAACGCCGCCACCGAAAGCACCACCACCGCCAGTCCACGCATCGCCGCGACTCCCGCACTCATGAATTGCGCGGGAGTGTAACAGCGCCATTCGCGCTGGCAAGACCGTGCGTCGTGATCATGGCGCATCCGCAAAGACACAAAAAAAGGAAGCCCGGCACGGGGCCGGGCTTCCTGGTCTGCAACTGCAACGCTCAGAGGATCAGTTCTGGACGTTGAGCTCGGTACGGCGGTTGACCTCGCTCTTGCAGCCCGGCAGCGTCTGCGCCGTCGGCTCCAGCGGACGGCTCTCGCCGTAACCGGTCGGACCCATCAGGCGGCCGGCATCGATGCCGTTGCTGGTCATGTAGTCGTACACCGCCGACGCGCGACGCTCCGACAGACCCTGGTTGTAGGCGTCCGAACCGCACAGGTCGGTATGGCCGGCCACTTCGACACGCAGGTCGGGATAGCGCTTCAGGATCTCCACCGCCTCGTTCAGGATCTGCACCGCGTCAGGACGCAGCGTCGAACGGTCGAAGTCGAAGTTCACGCCGTTCAGGTCGATCGTGATCGGAGCCGGCGGCGGCGGCGGAGCCGGGGTCGGCGGCGGCGGCGGCGGCGGGGCCACCGGCGCGGTCGGCTCCGGACCCAGCGGGATGATCACGCCCACCGACGCGATCACGTCGCTGAAGTAGCTCTCTTCCTGCTGGTGCGGGTAGCCACCCGAGTCCACGCCGCTCTCGGCAGCATAGCTCTGGTCGTCGAAGTCGAACCGGGTCGCCACCTCGGCGCGCACCGCGACACGGCGCGAGAAGTCGCCCTGCAGACCGACGCCGATCTTGGCCGCCAGATTGCCGTCCTCGCGCTCCGCCGGCGAGTTCGCGCTCGGGAACGCGTCGTACTCTTCTTCCGAGCGCTGGTAGCCCAGACCGAACAGCACGTACGGCGCCCAGTTGCGCTCCTCATTGATGAAATGGCGGCGCAGGTCCAGCGAGATGCCGTACTGGCTCCAGTTCAGATCCTGGTTGTGATCGAAATTGGGGTTCTGGTAATTGACTTCACCTTCCACCGACCAGACCGGGCTGATGAACTTGCCCACACCCAGCGCAACCGCCGGGGCGTCATTGGTGCGGCGATCGTTGTCCTGGAGATTGAAGCCGGCCGAGCCGCTGATGTACCAGCGATCGTCGAATTCCTGCGCAGA
>NZ_JARXRO010000008.1:0-215 GCF_029887935.1 Luteimonas kalidii
TGTCCTGCTCAACGCGATCCCCGGGCGCCGGCCCGCCCCTCGTCGGCGTTGCGAGCGCGTCGCGTCGACCGAGATGGAACCGCGGCCAGCGATCGCGGTGGATATGTAGCCGACTGGCGGCCTGCAGTGAGCAGGCAGCATCGTGCTTCAACTACGCCAGTGTCCGTGAACCTGAGCACCGCGGTGGTCGGGAGCCTTTGCGGCGAAATCAAGGA
>NZ_JARXRO010000008.1:251-19829 GCF_029887935.1 Luteimonas kalidii
GGCTCCCGGCCGCCACGGGGCCCGTCAGGTCGCAGCGGACAGTCGAACGGCGTCCTGCCTTCCGGCTACGCCGCTGCACAGGCCACCGGTAACGACGAAGCATCGCCATCGCGCGATCGCAATCGCGAACCAGCGCTCTGCCTGCAACTCCCGTCTGCGGGCACAGCCGACTTCTGAGGTCGTAGGGCGACCTGAACCACGCAGAGAAGCAACTCGCTTGCAATCGCTGCGCGCAGGCGATGCAATGCGGGCATGCCGACACGAATCCGCCTTGCGATCCTGTGCGCCTGCGCGCTCGCACTCGCCGCCTGCCAGCACGGCGCGCCACGCAACCCGATGGCCACCTGGGTGGCTTCGGACAATTTCGATACCCGGCGCGCGCAGGTGATCGTGCTGCACTACACCGAGCAGGATTCGGTCGCACAGAGCCTGCGCACCCTGCGCACGCGCAACAGCGGCGGCCCGGTGAGTTCGCACTACCTGGTGGGGGACGACGGCGAGATCTACCAGCTGGTGTCCGACGAACATCGCGCCTGGCATGCCGGCGCCGGCAGCTGGGGCACGATCCACGAACTCAATTCGGCCTCGATCGGCATCGAGATCGACAACGACGGCATCGAACCCTTCAGCGAACCGCAGGTCGCCGCGCTGCTGCGGCTGCTCGACGACCTGACCAGCCGACACCGGATTCCGAAGGACGCGGTGATCGGCCATTCCGACCTCGCGCCCGGGCGCAAGATCGACCCGGGCCCGCTGTTTCCATGGAAACGCCTGGCCGATGCCGGCTACGGCGCCTGGCCCGATCCCGCCGCACCGCGGCCACCGCCCGGTTTCGATCCGGTGCAGGCGCTGCGCCTGGTCGGCTATCCGGTCGACAACCTCGAAGCCGCGATCCACTCCTACCGCATGCGCTTCCGCGGCGACAACGCCAAGGCGCTGGACGCCGAGGACCTGCGCATCCTGCATGCGCTGACGTGGCGGCGGTCGCCCGTGTCGGCTTCGGGCGAAGCCGGAGCGCCCTGACCGCACGTGCCGCGGGACGGGATCCGCGCCTGCGAGGCTCCACGACACGCACGGCGGGCGCATCGCGCATTCCGGTGTGAGCGGAGAATGTCGAGCGCGACTGTCGCGTACGCCCCAAGCCTTCGCCGGGATGGCTCAACAGGGAGCGACCGACCCGATCACCCGACGCGGACGCAATCTTCCGCCGGCGATCAACCGCGAACGGATCGCGACCGACCTTGCCGGACGCCCGACTCAGCTCAGCCCTTCGGCCCGCCCATCACCGGAAGCACGATGCCGTTGACGTAGCTCGACATCACCGGCGAGGCCAGGAACACGAACGCCGGCGACAGTTCCTCCGGCTGCGCCGCGCGGCCCATCGCGCTGTCCTGGCCGAACTCGCCGACCTCGTCGGCCGGCTTGTCGGCGGGATTGAATGGCGTCCACACCGGGCCCGGCGCGACCGCGTTGACGCGGATGCCGCGCGGGATCAGGTTCGAGGCCAGGGCCTTGGTGAACGCATGGATCGCGCCCTTGGTAGTCGAGTAGTCGATCAGCTTCGGGCTGCCGAACAGTCCGGTCACCGAGCCGCAGTTGATGATCGAGGCGCCTTCTTCCATGTGCGGGAGCGCCGCACGTGCCATCTGCAGGTAGCCGGCGACATTGGTCTGCAGGGTTTCCTGCAGATGCGCGTCGCTGATGTCCTCCAGGCGCTCGGCGTGCAGCTGGAAGCCGGCATTGTTGACCAGCACGTCGAGCCGGCCGAACTGCTTCGCCACCCGCTTGACCGCGCGGTTGCAGAACGCCGGATCGCGCACGTCGCCGGGCACGAGCATCGCCTTGCGGCCTTCCTTCTCCACCCAGCGCGCGGTTTCCTTCGCGTCTTCGTGCTCGTCGAGGTAGAAGATGGCGACGTCCGCGCCCTCGCGCGCGAACAGTACCGCGACCGCGCGGCCGATGCCGGAATCCGAGCCGGTGACGATCGCCTTCATGCCTTCGAGCTTGCCGCTGCCGCGGTAATCCGGCGCCTCGAACCGGGGGGCGAGATCGAGATCGGCTTCGTGGCCGGGCTTGGCCACGTGCTGCGCCGGCATGCGCTCGGGTTGCCGGCGCGCGCCGGCCTGCATCGGCGCGTCGTCGCCCTTGTCCTTGCCCTTCCGCCGGGCGTCCTTGCGGTCGATGACCGCCTGCAGTTCGCGCTGGCCGCGTGCGGTGCGACGGGCGGCCTTCGCGTCGCCAGGTGCAGTGGCTGTGCGTGTGGCGGCCTTGGCCGGGGACTTGCCGGCCTTGCGGGCCGGTGCTTTGCGGGGGGATTTACTGCGTGCCATCCGATCCGGGTCTCCTGTATCAGCCGGCCTTGCGGGTGCGCGTGCCGGGCTTGGTGGTCTTCTTCGCGGCTGTCTTCTTCTTCTTCGACGCCTTGCGCGGCGCGGACTTCTTCGTCGCGGTCTTCTTCGCCGGCGTGCGGGTGTTGTCCTTCAGGCTCTTCTGCAGCAGGGACACGAAATCGACCACGTTGGTGGCGGCGTCCTCCTCGGGCTCCGGCTCGTCCAGCACCTGGGTGGTCGCGCCCTTGCTCTTGATCCGCTTGCGGATGATCTCGGCCAGGCGTTCCCGGAACTCGTCGTGGTAGTCACCCGGGTTCCACTTCGCCGCCATCGAGTCGACCAGCTGGGTCGCCATCTCCAGCTCCTTCGCGCTCACGCGGTAGTCGCCGGCCTTGCCCGCGGGCAGCTTGTATTCGGCCGGATCGACCAGCTCCTGCGGATAGCGCATCAGCATCAGCACCAGCGCGTCGCCCTGCGGCATCACCGCCGAGAGATATTCGCGGGTGCGGATCACCACCCGCGCCACGCCGATCTTCTTCGCCTTGCGCAGCGTTTCGCGCAGCAGCACGTAGCCCTTCTCGGCCTTCTTGCCCGGCACCAGCACGTAGGGCTTCTCGAAGAAGCGCACGTCGATCGCCTCCTGGTCGACGAAGGCCTCGATCTCCACCGACTCGTGCGATTCGGGCGCGGCCGAGGCGATGTCGGATTTCTCGATCACCACGTAGCTGCCCTTGTCGTACTCGAAGGCCTTGACGATCTCCTTCCACGGCACTTCCTCGCCGGTGTCGGCGTTGACGCGCTCGAAGCGGATCGGCTTGCGGTCGCGCGAGTCGAGCATGCGGAAGGACAGGTCATTGCTGCGGGTGCCGGACATGAGCGAGACCGGCACGTTGAGCAGGCCGAAGCTGAGGTTGCCGGTCCAGATGGGACGTGCCATGCCATCACTCGCGCGGAGGGGCGGGCGCACAGCCTGCCGCGTCGGGTGTCGTCGGAACGTGCAGAGGCTCAGCCGGGCAGTGACTGCACCACCGCGTCGATCCCGTCCCAGGGGTGGCGCTTGAGCCGCTTCAGGCGTGCCAGTGCGTTGCCGATGTCCCAGGCGTTGCCCGCGCGTACCCGGCCCAGTTCCTCCCAGCGCAGCGGCATGCATACCGGCGCGCCTGCGCGTGCGCGCACCGAGAAGCTGGCCACGCTGGTGGCGCCGCGGCCGTTGCGTAGCCAGTCGATGAAGATCCGCCCCTTGCGTCGCTGCTTGCTGGCGGTGGCGACGTAGCGCAGCGGATCGGCCTCGCGCGCGGCTTCGGCCACGGCCTGGGCGAAGGCCCGCGCCCGCTCCCAGGGCTCGGCCGGAGACAGCGGCACCACCAGGTGGAGACCCTTGCCGCCGGTGGTGCGCACGAACGATTCCAGGCCCGCCTGCGACAGGAAACCGCGCAGTTGCCGCGCCGCGGCGACCACGTCGGGCCAGCCGATCGATGTGTCCGGATCGAGGTCGAACACCAGCCGGTCGCAGTGCTCCACATCGTCCACGTGTGCACCCCAGGGGTGGAACTCGAGGGTGTTGAACTGCACCAGTTCCAGCACGCTGGCCGCGTCGGTCACGTACAGATAGTCCTCGCGGCCGCCGTCGGATTCCTTCAGCGGGATCTTCGAGACCAGGTCCATGCCCGGGGTGGCGTGCTTCTGGAAGAAGCACTGCGCGCGCAGCCCGCCCGGGCAGCGCACCAGCGACAGCGGACGGCCTTCGATCTCGGGCAGCAGCCAGTCCATCGCCGCCGTGTAGTAGTCGGCCAGCTGCTGCTTGGTGATGCCGTCGTCGGGGAACAGCACCTTCTCCGGACTCGACAGCGCCGGCGGGGAGCGCGTGCCGCCGCGGGCGCGTTTCGCCGCTGGCGTCGCGCGCGATGTCCCGGCGGCAGCGCGACGGCTGGAAGCGCCCGCCTTGTCCGCACCGCCGGCCTGCTTGCGCGCCCGTGTGGAGGTCGATGCCGTGGTCTTCGACGCGCTTGCCGACCGCTTGTTCGCTTTTCGGACCTCCGTTGCGGACTTCGTCGCCTTCGCGGCCTTCGCGGCCTTCCCCGCGTTGGTGGACTGCTTCGGCTTCGAGCCCTGCGTGCCGGCGCGGCGTGTGTCGCGTGTCGCCATGGATGCGTCCTCCGCGCTGTCGTCGATGCGGTCGCCGCCGGCATCGGCCAGCGACGAGACCGGCTTGTCGGGCCGCAGGGCCTTGAAGCTCGCCTGTCGCAGCAGACCGCGACCGCCGGTGCCGCGGTGGAACACCTCCACCACGAACGCGGGGCGCGGCAGCCACTTCGCCTGGCGCAGGTCGGTATCGTGCTCGGGCACGTACACCGTCTCCGCGTCGCGCCCCTTGCCCGAGAGGCGTTCGCCCAGCGCCGTCAGCTGCGTATCGCTGAAGCCGCTGCCCACGCGCCCGACGTACCGCCAGCCGTGGGTCCCGTCCGGCGTGGCCAGCAGCAGCGCACCGATGCCGCGCCGGCTGCCCTTGGGCGGGGTATAGCCCACCACCGCGTATTCGGCGCTGGCCTGGGCCTTGGTCTTGCGCCAGTCGTCGCCGCGCCCGGGATGGTAGGCGGCGTCGATGCGCTTGGAAATGATGCCCTCGAAGCCCGCATCCAGCGCCGCCTGGAATGCGGCGCCGCCATCGCCGAGACCATGCGAGCTGTAGCCCAGCACATCGGGCGCCTTCGCCAGCAGGCGTTCGAGCAGCTGCTTGCGCGCGAGCAGGGGCGCACGCCTCAGGTCGATGCCGTCCAGGTGCAGCAGGTCGAACAGCACCAGCCGCAGCCGGCCCTGGCGTTCGCCGGAAAGCACCTGCTGCAGCGCGTTGAAGTCCTCGCGGCGGCCCTGCACGGCGATCAGTTCGCCATCCATCAGCGCCTCGCGCGGGCCGAGCGCAGCCAGCGCGTCGCGCGCCTCCGGCACGCGGTCGGTCCAGTCGAGTCCATTGCGCGACCAGAGCCGCGGCACGCCGTCGTGCAGGCTCGCCAGCAGGCGATAACCGTCCCACTTGAGTTCGTGCAGCCACTGTCCGCCTTCCGGCGGCTGTGCGACGAGCCGCGCGAGCTGGGGCTCGGGGGCGTCTTCGGGCAGGGCGAGTCTGCGCGCATCCGGCAGTTTGTCCGCCTCCGCACGCCAGTCGATCCTCGTGCGTCGCGTCCGACCGGTGCCTGCGCGCGTCGCCGCCTTCGCACCTCCTGGCTCGCTGCGCGTGCGGGCGGGCGCGGGGTCCTGTCGGCGCGTCGGCTTGCGCGCGTCGCCGCCGCCCCGCTTCGCGCGAGCAGCGGACGTCCTGTTCGCGGCGTGGCCGGTCGCGGGCGGCGGGGTCACGCCCTCGAGCAGATCGTCGGCCTCGGCCGGCCCGGCCCAAGCGTCGTTCTGCTTGAACAGCAGCCACTGCGGCTGACGCGCCGGCTTGCCCGATCGCACCAGGTGCCAGCCGCCCTTGAGCCGCGTGCCGTGCAGCTCGAAGCGCAGGTGGCCCTTGGCCAGCTGCGCGGCGACATCGCCTTCCGTGGTCCAGGTGCCGCGGTCGAACAGGGCGACGTGGCCGGCGCCGTAGTGCCCGGCGGGGATCTCGCCCTCGAACGCGGCGTAGTCCAGCGGATGGTCCTCGACCTCCACCGCCATACGCTTGACCTTGGGATCGAAGCTCGGCCCCTTGGGCACGGCCCAGCTGCGCAGCACGTCGCCGACCTGCAGCCGGAAATCGTAGTGGCGGCGGCTGGCGTGATGCAGCTGGACCACGAACATGGGACGGCTGCCGCGTGCGCCGCGGCGCGCGCGGTCGTCCGGCTCCGGGGTCTGCCCGAAGCGTCGCTTGCGGCGGTAGTCCTCGAGCGCCATGGCACGAGCGTGGCAGGCGCAGCGTGTGCGGGCCGTGGAGTCGTCCGCCGCTACGGCGCAGCGTCCGCGACGCCATCTGGCTGCGTGCGTGCGGACGGTGAGGGCATTCTGGCGGGCAGGCGCGTCCGCCGGCGCCTACCCGCGCTTACGTCAGGCGTGCGGCGTCTCGTGTCCGTCCACTTCCAGCTGCACCAGTCCGAGCTGGTCGAACGGCGCGACCAGCCCTGCCTGCCGGTCGTCGTCGGCATCCACGACCACCAGCACCCGCCCGGCTTCGATCTCCGCCTCGTAGCGGCGCCGCTCCGGCTCCTGGATCGACGCGCCCGCCAGTGCCGACGCCCAGGACCCGACCAGCGCGCCGGCCGCGCCGCCGCCGAGCAGGGCGCCTGCCAGCGTGAGCCCCAGCGGCGGGAAGGTCATCGCCGCCAGGCCGGCGACCATGCCCGCCGCGGCCCCGTAGCCGGCACCGCGCGCGGCCGCGGGCAGCATGTCGGTATCGGCCTGCTTCATCTCGTCGGGCACCGCACCGACCTCGATGTCGGAACGGGCCACCAGCGACAGGCACTCGTCGTCCAGACCGGCCTCGCGCGCGGCGGCGATCGCCTGCTCGGCGCGCGCCAGGTCGGGCGCGCTGTAGATGCGGCGGGTGCTCATGCGAGGCCGTCCTTCGCATGCGGCCGGACCGGGTCGCACTGCGGAACGGACGCGCGGAATGCATCTTCAAAACCATCGGACGCGGCACGGGACCGTGCAGATCGCACGAAGCGGACGCATCCGGTGTCGTTGCCGCAGACATCGCATCTGGCCATGGGTTTTCCATCGATTCGCGAGGGACGCCTCAGCCTGCGCCTGTGGGAGGCACGGTTGCGTGAAGCAGGCGCATGCGTGCAGCGTCCGCACCCGCCTGACGAGGCCCTGCATCGCGCCTGCCCGGGACGTGCGCAGCGTCCGCAGCCACGTGCATCGCACCGGTGCGTCGGCTTCACCTGGGTCAATATGACGTGATGCATGGCGAATGCCCGGGCGTATCATCGTCGCAGGACGGTCGACGCAGGCGCAGCGCCCTGGCAGCCGCGACGTCTCTTCCCGTCCAGCGCGGCGCGGCGCAGACGCGCATGCGTCGACCCGCACCGAGCGAGGACAAGCCGGCCATGCGCCACCGACCATCGCCAACCGTCACGCGTGCCGCCGTGGAGCGATCCGCGCGGCGGGTTCCGCGTGCGGTGATCGCGGTGTGCCACCCGCGGTTCTCCTTCCGCAGCGCAGGGAGTCGTCATGTTCGCCGACGTTGACGCCGTGCTGCTGGCGCGGATCCAGTTCGCGTTCACGGTCAGCTTCCACTTCATCTTCCCGGCGTTCTCGATCGGGCTGGCGAGCTACCTCGCCGTGCTCGAGGCGCTGTGGCTGAAGACCGGCCGGCAGGTCTACCTCGACCTGTTCCGGTTCTGGGTGAAGATCTTCGCGGTCGCGTTCGCGATGGGGGTGGTCTCGGGCATCGTGATGTCCTACCAGTTCGGCACCAACTGGGCGGTGTTCTCCGATCGCGCCGGACCGGTCATCGGCCCACTGATGGCCTACGAGGTGATGACCGCGTTCTTCCTGGAGGCCGGCTTCCTCGGCGTGATGCTGTTCGGCATGAACCGGGTCGGGCCGCGGCTGCATTTCCTGGCCACGCTGATGGTCGCGATCGGCACCTTCATCTCCGCGTTCTGGATCCTCAGCGCGAACAGCTGGATGCACACGCCGGCGGGATTCGGGACCAATGCCGTCGGCCAGTTCGTGCCGGAGGACTGGTGGGCCATCATCTTCAACCCCAGTTTCCCCTACCGGCTGGTGCACACGGTGATCGGCGCCTACCTGACCACCGCGCTCGCGGTAGGCGGGGTGGGCGCCTGGCACCTGCTGCGGCACCGGCGCGCGCAGGCGCGCGAGCAGGCCAGCGATGCGGCCGCCGACGTGCCCGGCGAGGATCCGGCGCTGCCGCCCTCGATCGTCGGCGCGCGCACGATGTTCTCGATGGCGATGTGGATGGCCGCGCTGGTGGCGCCGCTGCAGGTCGTGGTCGGCGATTTGCACGGACTCAACACGCTCGAACACCAGCCGGCGAAAGTGATGGCGATGGAAGGCCATTACGACAGTCATCCCGACGGCGCCCCGCTGATCCTGTTCGGCTGGCCGAACACCGACGAGCAGCGGGTCGACTACGCGGTCGAAATCCCCAAGCTGTCCTCGCTGATCCTCAAGCACGACCTCGACGCGCCGCTCGACGGGCTCGACACCATCGATCCCGCCCTGCATCCGCCGGTGCCGATCGTGTTCTGGTCGTTCCGGATCATGGTGGGGCTCGGACTGGCGATGCTGGCGCTGGGCGCGTGGAGCCTGGTGGCGCGCGTGCGCAGGCGGCTCTACGACTGGCCGGCGCTGCATCGCGCGGCACTGGTGATGTCGCCCGCGGGCTTCGTCGCGGTACTCGCCGGCTGGGTCACCACCGAGGTCGGGCGCCAGCCGTTCACCGTCTACAACCTGATGACGACGGCCGAGAGCGCCTCGCCGCTGGACGCGCCGGCGGTGGGCGCCTCGCTGGTGGCGTTCGTGGTGGTGTACTTCATCGTGTTCGGCTTCGGGGCCTGGTACATCCTCAAGCTGATGGCCAAGGGCGTGCAGGCGCACGAGCCCGCGCCCGACGGCGACGAGGGCCCGATCCGCACCGCCGGAATCACCCCCGGTCCGGCCGAACGCATCGGCGACGCCGCGCCGCGGGGAGATGCACGATGAACCTCGACCTGCCCACCGCCTGGGCACTGCTGATCCTGTTCGCGGTCTTCGCCTACGTGGTGATGGACGGCTTCGACCTGGGCATCGGCATCCTGTTCCCGGTGTTCCCGGCCGGGCGCGAGCGCGACCAGGCGATCAATTCCGTGGCCCCGGTATGGGACGGCAACGAGACCTGGCTGGTGCTGGGCGGCGGCGGGCTGATGGCCGCGTTCCCGCTCGCGTACGGCGTGGTCCTGACCGCGCTGTATCCACCGATCATCGCGATGCTGCTGGGACTGGTGTTCCGCGGCGTGGCGTTCGAGGCGCGCTGGCGCGACCCGGCGCACCGGCCGTGGTGGGACGTGGCGTTCACCGGCGGCTCACTGGTGGCCGCGTTCGCGCAGGGCGTGACCCTGGGCGCGCTGCTGCAGGGGATCGCGGTGGAGGACCGTGCCTACGCCGGCGGCTGGCTCGACTGGCTGACCCCGTTCTCGCTGCTCACCGGCGCCAGCGTGGTCGTCGGCTACGCGCTGCTCGGGGCGACCTGGCTGGTGTGGAAGACCGAAGGCGGGACCCAGGCCCATGCGCGCCGGCTCGCACCCTGGCTGGCGCTGGGGCTGCTGGCGGGCATCGTGGGCGTGAGCCTGGCCACGCTCGGCCTGGAGTTCGACTACCACCGCCGCTGGACCACGTATCCGGTGGTGCTGCTGACCGCGCAGGTGCCGCTGCTGACCGCGATCCTGGGCTACGCGTTCTGGCGCGCGCTGCGCCGGGGGCGCGAACTGGCGCCGTTCCTGCTCACGCTGGGGCTGTTTGCGCTGACCTTCGCCGGGCTGGCGATCAGCATGTTCCCGTACATCGTGCCGCGCGCGCTGGACATCCACGCCGCCGCCGCGCCGGACGCCAGCCTGCGCTTCATGCTGGTGGGCGCGGTGGTGCTGATCCCGGTGATCCTGGCCTACACCGGCTGGGCCTACTGGGTGTTCCGCGGCAAGGTCGGCCACGCGGGGTATCACTGATGCCGCGTACGCTGATGCCGCGCACGGCGACCAAGACCGCTCCGGGACCACTGTGGAAGCGGCTGGCGTGGTTCGTCGCGCTCTGGCTCGCCGGGCTGGCGAGCGTGGGCGCCGTGGCGTGGCTGCTGCGGCTGTGGATCGCGTGAGCTCGCGCGCCTGCGATCAGTCGGTGGCGGTGGAGGCCCTGGCCATCTCGCGCCAGCGCGGCAGGCGGTCGTACTGGCCGACCGAGCGCAGGTAGGCCTCGTCGGGTTCGCGGCCGTTGACCAGCGCCGCGGCCACGTGCACCGCACCGGTGACCCAGAAGCTGCCGCGCACGCGCGAGGGGCGGTCGTGGAACGCCACCGCCTCGACGATCGGCGCCGGCAGGCCCCACAACCCCAGCAGGTAGGCACCCGTGGTGCTGTAGGACGTGGTGGACGGGTCGATCGCGGTCCGCGGCAGCAGCAGGCCGACCTCGGCCAGCAGGCCGGCGGTGGTGGCGAGGTCGGCACTGGGGCCGGCCAGCAGCTTGCCGGCCAGCTGCGAGATGCGCAGCGCGCGCTCGCGCAGTTCGTCGGCTTCGGGTCCGGCGGAGAAGACTTCGCTGGCCAGTACCAGCTGGCGCAGCGTGTTGTGGCCCAGGCGCGTCACCGCCGAGCGCAGGTCGGTGATCTCGCGGCCGCCCGAGTAGTACGCCGAGTTCGACAGCCGCAGCACGCGCGCGGCGACGGTCGGGTCCTGCGACACGACTTCGGCGATCTTCGCCGCGGTGCTGTCGGGATCGCGCAGCAGGGTGGTCAGCGCCAGGTACTGGCGCGGCGCGGCCGGCAGCGTGCCGACGCGCTCGATCGCGGACTTCAGCGCCGGGTCGTCGAGCAGGGTACGAAGTTCCGCCACGCTCTCGACCGCGTCGATGAGCGCCAGCGAGTCCAGCGGTTCGTTGAGGATGCGGTGGCTGTTGGTGAGCGCATCGAACAGGTCGTGGTCGCCGTCCGGTGCCACCAGCAGGATGCGCATCGCGTCGGGATGCCGGCGGTACAGGCCCGCCAGCACGGGCAGGCCCGCGCTGGCGCCGACGCGCGAGGCGCAGACGATCACGTCGGGTGCATCGGCCGACCCGGCGGCCGGGACGTCGGCATCCGAGGACACGTGGTCCAGGCGCCATTCCAGGTCGTGCTCGGCCAGTTCCGACGCCACGCCCGCGATGTGGGCAACATCGCCCCCGACTACAACGATCCGCACTGCATTCCCCTTCGACTCCCCAGGACCCGGAACGATACCGTGCCGCCGCACGTGGCCGTAGCGCGCGCTGCGCGTTCTTCCACGCGGCGCACAGTTCCAGCCGTCACGCACTCAGGCGTTGTCCCCCGGTATCGGCAGCACGGCGCAGACCTGAGTACCGCCGGCACGGCGCGCGCTGATGGAGAGGCTGCCGCCGAGCTGCGTGGCCCGTTCGCGCATCGTCAGCAACCCCAGCCCGCCCGGGCGCTCCGGGTCGATCCCGCGACCGTCGTCGGTGACGCGCAGCACCAGGCTGCGTCCGCCGCCGCTGTCCTGCACGGCGACGCTGACCTCGGCCCGCGTGGCGCCGGCGTGGCGGGCGACGTTGGTCAGCGCCTCCTGGGCGATGCGGAAGCAGGCCAGTTCGACCTCCGCCGGCAGCCGTCGCCCGACCGGCGCCACGTCCAGTCCGATGTCGAGCCGGCTGTTGCGCGCCAGCACGGCGACCTGCCCGCGCAGCGCGGCTTCCAGGCCGAGCGAATCGAGCTGCGGCGGGCGCAGCAGCAGCGAGAGGTTGCGCAGCTTCAGCACGGTCTGGTCGGCAATCTCGATCACCTCGTCGAGGATCTCGCGACGCACCGCGGCGTCCGTGGCGAGGGAGTCGTCGGTCAGGGAGGTGGCCGCGAGCTTGATCGCGGTGATCGACTGGCCGATGTCGTCGTGCAGTTCGCGCGACAGCGCGCGCCGCTCGTCCTCCTGCACGGTGAGCAGGCGCTGGGCCACCGACTGCAGCTCTTCGCGCAGGTGGCTCTGCTCCTGCAGGCTCAGGTTGACCGCGTCGTAGGACGCGCGCGCGCGCGCGGCCAGCGCGTTCATCGTGTCGGCCAGCGGCAGCAGTTCGCTGGGCAGGTCGTCGGGTGCGATCGGCGCCGGGTCGCTGTCGAGCGCGAACTGCTGCATGCGCTCGAGCAGGCGGTGCACGCTGTCGCCCAGGCGCCGCAGCTTGGCCACCACCACCGCGAGCAGGCCGGTCAGCAACAGTGCCAGCACCGCCAGCAGCGCAAGCGCATTGCGCCGCAGTTCGGCGTCGACCGCGCCGTGCGGCTGCAGCAGCACCAGGCGCCAGCCGTTGTCCAGGCGGGCGGCGAAGGCGAACGCGTCTTCGCCGTCGCGCAGTGCCGCGCGCAGCGATCCCATGCCGCCGCCGTTCGACACGCGCGCCAGGTCGCGGTCGCCCCTGGCGTCTCCAAGGGCATAAAGCGGGCGCTGCGGCACGCCGGCGCTGGCCTGCACCACCGTCAGCGCGCGGTCGAGCAGCAGCACTTCGAAGCCGTGTTCCTCGAGCCCGCCGCGGCGCATGCCCAGCGAGTCGACCAGGATCGAGCCTTCGAGAACGCCGGCGAAGCGGCCGTCGACCTGGATCGGCACCGACACCGCGACCAGCACGTCGCGGCCGTGGCCGCGGCCACGGAACGCGTTGGAGACATGGCTGCGGCCGGTCCGCGCGGGCACCCGGAAGTATTCGCGATCGGCGACCGAGCGGGGTCCGCTGGCGGACAGCGGCGGAGTGCTGGCCAGGACCCGCCCCTGCGCATCGGTCACCAGCATCGTGGCGAAGGCCGGATAGTGGCGGCTGATGCGCGCCAGGTCGGCCTGCCACCGCTGCACGTCGTCCAGGTTGCCTTCGGTCGCGCGGCGGTCGGCCAGCACCTGCAGCGCCGCCTGGTGCACCTGCAGGAATCCCTCCAGCTCGCGCGCGCCGGCATTTGCAGTGGCGGCGAGCCGGGTCGCGCTCTGCTCGCGCACCGAGACCGAGGCCTGCCACAGCAGCACGCCCGACAGCACCAGCACGGGCAGCACGACCGCGAGCAGCAGCAGCCGGGTGAACTCGCCGAGCAGGGCCCGGGCGGGCCGGGGCGTGGAGGCGGTCGCGGGATCGGGCATGGCCCCACGCTACCGGCCGGGGCGGCCCGGCCGCAACCTCGGGCGGATTGCCGGGGTCAGAACAGCTCGACGCTGCCGGCATCCATCGACTGCTGGGTCACCGGCTTGTGCGGCGGACGCTCCCACTCGCCGCGCATCTGCGCGATCCGCTGGCCGATCTGCACCAGCGCCTGGCGCAGTTCCGTGCCGGACTGGCCGCCGCTGCGGTGCAGCAGCTCCTGCAGCACGGTCGCCTCTCGGTTGATCGCGCCCAGGCGGTCGAGGTGCACGTTGGCCGCGCCCAGCGCCTGGGTGGCGATGTCCTCGAACTGCAGCGAACGCACCGCCTCGGCGACCGAGCCGTCGATCGACTTGCTGCACTCGGCGATCTCGCGCATGCCGGTGCCCAGGTTGCGGTTGATGCCGTCGACGCGCTCGAGCATCGCGGCGGCCTCGGCGCGGGCCACGCGGCTGCGGTCGAGGTCGCGCGAGGCCATCGTGCTGACCGTGTCGCGCACGCGGGCGATCGAGTCCTTGGAGCTGTGCGCCAGCTTGCGGATCTGTTCGTTGAACGCGGTCGAGCGCTCCGACAGGTTGCGCACCTCGTCGGCCACCACCGCGAAGCCGCGGCCGGCCTCGCCGGCGCGCGCGGCCTCGATCGCGGCGTTGAGCGCGAGCAGGTTGGTCTGGTCGGCGATCGACTTGACGTCCTCGAGCAGCGAGAAGATGCCGTCCAGGTGCTCGGCCATCGCGTCGATGTGGGTCACGGTCGCGCCGCTCTGGCCGCTGACGGCTTCCAGCGCCTCGACCAGCTGCTCCATCTGCTGGCTGGCCTGGAGCGCGAAGCGGTGCACGTCCGAACCGCTGCCGTCGCCTTCGCTGCGACGGTCGATGATGCGCGAGGCGACCTCGCTCTGCTGGCGCGACTTGCGGTTGACCGCGTCGAAGCTGGAGCCGAGCTTGGCCACTGATTCGCGGATCAGTTCGCGGGTGCGCTCGATCTCGTCGCGCGATCCCTGGACTTCCGCACCGATGAAGGTGCGCAGGTCCTCCAGCACGCGGCTCTGTTCGCGCAGCAGTGCCGTATCGCCCGACGAGGGCCGGACCACGGTCCAGGCGAAGCCGAGCCAGGCCAGGGCCATGGCCGCCAGCGCGCCCCAGCGGACGGCGGGGGCGAGATCCAGCGCCTGCGCGAGGACCAGCACGAGGGTGAGCGCCACGGGTGCTGCGAGGCGAAGCAATACACGCGAATCCATCGTCGGTCCTGCCGGGTACATGAAGTGGTCTGCCGTTGGTAACGGCAGCGGTGCGGCGTGCTTTAGCGCTCGCGCGGGGTGGCGAGCAGGCGGCGCGCGACCTGTTCCAGAGGCACGACCTCGTCGGCGGCGCCGAGCGCGACCGCGGCCCCGGGCATCCCCCAGATCACGCTGCTGGACTCGTCCTGGGCCAGGGTGCGCGCGCCCGCGCGGCGCAGCGCCAGCAGGCCCGCCGCGCCGTCGTCGCCCATGCCGGTGAGCAGCGCGGCGCTGGCGTTGCGCCCGGCGTGCGCGGCCACCGATTCGAACAGCACGTCCACGCTCGGGCGGTGGCGGCGCACCGGATCGTCGTCGCCCAGCCGGCAGACCCAGCGCGCACCGCTGCGCACCACGCGCAGGTGGCGTCCGCCGGGAGCGACATAGGCGTGGCCGGCGAGCAGCGGCTGCTGGTCGCTCGCCTCCATCACGGTCATGCGGCTGTGGCGATCCAGGCGCTCTGCGAACGGGCCGCTGAACGCAGCCGGGATGTGCTGCACGATGACCGTGGCTGGCGCGTCGGCCGGCATCTGCTCGAGCACCTCGCGGATCGCTTCGGTACCGCCCGTGGAGGCCCCGATCGCCAGCAGGCGCTCGGTGGTGCGGTAGCCGAGCGGACCTTCGAGCGGGGGCGCCGGCGCCGATGTCGCCGTGGTGCGCGCGACGCGCGCCGTGGCGGCCTGCTTGATCTTCTCCACCAGCATCGGACCGTAGCCGGCCAGGCCGCGGGCGACGTCGATCTTGGGCTTGGCGATGAAATCGACCGCACCGAGCGCGAGCGCGTCGAGCGTCACCGTCGCGCCGGCTTCGGTCAGCGAGGAGACCATCAGCACCGGCATCGGGCGCAGCCGCATCAGGTTGCGCAGGAAGGTCAGCCCGTCCATGCGCGGCATCTCGACGTCGAGCGTGAGCACGTCGGGCGACAGCTGCTTGATCTTCTCGCGTGCGATGTAGGGATCGGCCGCGGTGCCCACCACCTCGATGCCGGGATCGTCGCCCAGCAGTTCGGACATCAGCGCCCGGACCAGCGCCGAGTCGTCGACCACCAGCACGCGGATGGGGCGGCGCGCCATGTCAGAACAGTTCCACGGTGCCGGCGACCGGCGCGCGCGCCAGGCGCCCGTACAGCGCGCGCTCGGCGTCCACCACCTCGTCGCGGGTGGCCGGCAGGCGCTTGACCAGGCTGCGCCCGGTCTGCACGAAGAAGCCGACCTTGCGCGCCTGGTTGTCGCCCAGGTCCTGCGCCAGCACCGGGATCTTCTCCGCGTCCAGGTAGTCGAGCACGAAGCGCGCGTTGCGGGTGCCGATGGGATGGCTGTGGAAGCCGCTCAGCACGTTGCCGCCGCCGAACACCTTGGCCTGCAGGCGCTGGCGCCGGGCGCCGCGCTTGAGCAGGTCGTTGATCAGCAGCTCCATGGCGTTGACGCCGTAGCGCGCGGAGGTGGCGTCGTTGTCGCCGCCGCCGGGCAGCATGAAGTGGTTCATCCCGCCCAGTCGCATCGCCGGGTCGTACAGGCACGCGGCCACGCACGACCCCAGCAGCGTCACCAGCGCGATCGGCTGGTCGGTCACCAGGTAGTCGGCCGGCAGCAGGCGGATCGCCTGGGTCTGCAGCGCGGAGTCGAAGTAACCGCCCGTGGACGGTACGGCCAGGGTGGCGCTCACCCGCCACCACCCTCGGCTACGGACCGGTAGATGGTCCGGCCGCAGGGCGCCACCAGGTCGGCGGCGTGGTTGAAGCTCTCCGAATGCCCGGTATACAGCCGACCATCGGCGGCCAGTAGCGGCGCGATGCGCTGCAGCACGCCGTACTGGGTGGGCTTGTCGAAGTAGATCATCACGTTGCGGCAGAACACCGCGGCGTAGGCGCCGCGCTTGAGGCCGTAGTCGCGGTCGAGCAGGTTCAGCGGCCGGAACTCGACCAGCGCGCGCAGTTCCGGGCGCACTCGGCACAGGCCGGCGTTGGCGCCGGCGCCACGCTGGAAGAAGCGGCGCTTGCGCGGCAGTTCCAGCGCATCGATGCGGTCGAGCGCATACACCCCGCGCGCCGCGGACTGCAGCACGGTCGTGTCGATGTCGGTGGCCAGGATCCGGACCGGCGGGGTCAGGGTGTCGAAGGCCTCGCAGCCGGTGATCGCGAGCGAATAGGGTTCCTCGCCGGTGGACGCCGCGCAGCACCACACCAGCAGCGGCGCGCCGCCGCGGTGGGCCGCGCGCAGCTGGGTGGCCAGCAGCGGGAAGTGGTGCGCTTCGCGGAAGAACGAGGTGAGGTTGGTGGTGAGCGCGTTGACGAACTGTTCCGGCTCGTCGCCCGCGTCGGTGTCCACCAGGTCGAGGTAGTCGCTGAAGCGTTCGATGCCGAGCGCGCGCAGGCGACGCACCAGGCGGCTGTAGACCATGTCGCGCTTGTGGTCGCCCAGGCTGATGCCGGCGCGCTCGTAGATCATGCGGCACACGCGGCGGAAATCGCGATCCTCGAACGCGAACGTGCGCTCTCCGGTCGCAGTAGGCGGCGGCTCGCGCAGCAGCTCAGCCATGACACGGCTCCGCGGCGGCCATCGCCGCGGCGGCGGCCGCCTGCGCGGGATCCGCCGGATCGACGGGCGCGTCCGCGGGCGCCGTCTCCGTTGCCGTCGGGGCGGTGGCCGCCTGCGGCACGTGGTCGGACAGCCAGCGCTCGAACAGGCGCGGCGCCAGTGCCATCGAGTACAGGAAGCCCTGCACCTCATGGCAGCCGAACTCGCGCAGCAGCAGCACCTGGTCGCGTGATTCCACGCCCTCGGCGATCACCTCCATGTCGAAGTTCTTCGCGATCAGCGTGATCGAACGCACGATGGCCTTGTCGCCGCGGCTGGCGACCAGGTCGCGGACGAAGGAACGGTCGATCTTGACCCGGTCCACCGGCAGCCGGTGCAACATCGACAGCGAGGCGTGGCCGGTGCCGAAATCGTCGTAGGACACGCGGATGCCGCGGCTGCGCAGCTGCAGCAGCGTCTTCTCGGCCACGCCGTCGTCGCGCAGTGCGATGGTCTCGGTCAGCTCGATCTCGAGCTGGTCGGCGGGCAGGCCGCTGGTGCGCAGTGCGGCGTCGACCTTGTCCACCAGCGCGTCGTCGTTGAATTGCGCCGGGAACAGGTTGACGCCGACCTTGAGCCGGCGTCCGTGCAGGACCGGCCAGCCGGCGGCGTCGCGGCAGGCCTGCTGCAGGATCCAGTTGCCCACCGCGGGCGCGATCGCGCTGCGGGCCAGCGCTTCGATGAAGGCGACCGGCATCAGCAGGCCGCGCTCGGGATGGCGCCAGCGCAGCAGCGCTTCCGCGCCCGAGGCCATCCCGCTGGCGAGGTCGATCTGCGGCTGGTAGTGCAGTTCGAACTCGCCGTCGCGGAACGCGCGTCGCAGTTCGAGGTCGAGATGGCGGCGGTCGACGGCTTCCTCGCGCATCGCCGGCGAGAACCGGCGCAGCTGCAGGGTGCCGGCGCGCTTGGCATGGCGCAGCGCCAGCGCGGCGAGCGCAAGCAGCCCGCTGCTGCCGGAATCCTCGTACGCGGCCACGGCCTCGGCCTCGTCGAAGGCCAGGCCGATGCAGGCCTCGACGTGGACGCGCTGGTGTTCGACCTCGCATGGCCGCGCCAGGTCGCGCAGGAGGGCCTGCAGGCGCGGTTCGAGCTCGTCCGCGGTCGCGGGCGTCTCGAACAGGATCGCGAACTCGTCGCCACCGAAACGCACCAGGTGCGCGTCGGCCGGCAGCCAGGCCATCAATCGGCACGCCACCACCTGCAGCACGGTGTCGCCGATCACGTGGCCGAGGGCCTCGTTGATGGCGCGGAAGTTGTCCAGGCCCAGCAGCGCCACGCCCAGGCGTGCGCCACGTCCGCGCAGCGCGTCGATGCTGGCGAACAGGGCGTCGCGGTTGGGCAGACCGGTCAGCGGGTCGCGGCGTCCCGAAGGCGGTTCGCGCCGGGTGGCACCGTGGTCGGTGATGTCGCGCAGCACCAGGGCGATGCCGTCGTGCCAGCTGCAGCGCACCGCCTCGACCACGCGCAGTTCACCCAGCGCATCGCGGATGCGCAACTCGCGCGAGCTCGGCACGTCGTTTCCGGCCGAGGCCGGCGCATGCAGCCAGTCGGCCACGGCGTCGGGATCGAGCTGGAGCGACAGCGGCACCAGGTGCTCGAGCGGCTGGCCGGGCGTGGCCGCGGCGCCGAGCAGTTCGCGCGCCGCAGCGTTGGCGAAGATCGTCGATCCGCGACCGTCGACCACCACGATCGCGCTGAAACCGGCCTCGGCGACCTGGCGACAGCGCGCGAGCAGCGGACTGGCCAGGGCACGCGTGGCCAGCGCCGCCAGCGAGCGCAGGCGCGACGCGACCGCGTCGGCCGGTTCGGTGCGCCGGCATGCGTCGCCGGCCACGAGGACGCCGGTCAGCGTGCCGTCGGGCGACAGCAGCGCCGCGGCCGCGACGTGGCGCAGCTCGGCTCCGGTCACCAGCACATCGTCGCCGAATGCCGGATCCTGGCGCGCATCGGCCACCACCGCGACCGGCCGATCCGCGGCCACCAGGCCGTGGAGCCGCGACTTCGCGAATACCGGTGTCAGCTCCAGCCCGCGGGTGGCGACCAGGCGTGGCACGCCATCCTCGACCAGCCACAGCGCGATGCACGGGCAGTCGAGCAGGTCGGCGGCCACCGAGAGCAGCGCCGCATGGCCCCCATCGCGGTCGTTGCCGTCCGCCGGGACCGGCGTGCCGTCACCGGGCGACGGGCCCGACGCCGGCGCGGATGCGACCGGCTTGCAGGGGCGTGCGTCGGCACCGTCGGCGCGTGGGGCGAGCATGGGCATGACGATCCGTCGTGGGGGCGGGGGAGGCGAACAGGCGGATCAGGCGAGCGCGTCGGCCGTGGGCGCCACCGACAGGCGGCGCGTTCCACGTCCCGGCTGCGCGCCGGCGTGCGCAGCGGCGGCCTGCGGCTGCGTGCGTGACCCGTCCTGCACCCGGAACACCGAGACGGTCTGCACCAGCTGCCCGGCCTGCTGTTCCATGCTGCGCGCCGCGGCCGTGGCCTCCTCGACGAGCGCGGCGTTCTGCTGGGTGCCCTCGTCCATCTGGGTGATCGCCACGTTGACCTGCTCGATGCCCGAGGACTGCTCCTGCGAAGCGGCCGAGATGTCGGCGATGATGTCGGTGACCCG
>NZ_JARXRO010000009.1:0-15467 GCF_029887935.1 Luteimonas kalidii
GGGGGACATTCGCCCCCGGAGGCGCCCGCAACCGGCCTTGCCCGAGCTCTGTGCCATCAGACACCGCGCCTGCGTGGGCGACCGGCCTTTTTGCATCGACCCCATCACCACCGGAGCAGATCGACGACGGCCAGCGACCGGCACACGCGCAAAAAAAAGCCCGGCGTGCGCCGGGCTTCTTCCGTTCGAGCGATGCTGCAATCAGCGCACGTTGCCGCGCCGGAACAGGTTCACGATCGCCAGCAGGATGATGGCGCCGATTAGCGACACCACGAAGCTCATCACGGTGATGCCGTCGTTGATCGACCCTGCGCCCAGCAGCGGTCCGATCAGCCAGCCGCCGATCAGGGCACCGATGATGCCGACCACGATGTTGAGGATGATGCCCTGCTGCGCGTCGCGCTTCATGATGATGCTCGCCAGCCAGCCGACGATGCCGCCGACGATCAGCCAGATGATGATGCCCATGCGCTGTCTCCTGTCAGGTGGATCAGGTGAAGATGGCTCGGCACCCGTGTGTCGAGTGGGGCCATGCTGACAGCGGAATCGTGACGGCGACGTCAGCGGGCGGGGTCGCCTTCGCCGCGTTGCAGCAGCCGCAGCAGCGCGGCGCGCGGCAGCTTGCCGGTGTCGTTGCGCGGCAGCGCGGGCACACGGCGCAGCGGCCGCGGCAGGAACACCGGGTCGATGCAGCGCCGCAGCGCATCGCGCATCGCGCGCTCGTCCAGGGTGTCGCTGACGTAGGCCGCCGCGATGCGGCGGACCCCCGCGTGTTCGCCATCGAGCTGGAACACCACCCCGTCGCGCACGCCCGGCACCTCGAGCAGCCGGCGGGTGAGGTCGGACAGCGAGGCGCGCTTGCCGGCGATCTCCAGCAGGTCGGCCTGGCGGCCGCGCAGCAGGAAACGTCCGTCGCTGCCCGGTTCCACCAGGTCCGCGAGCAGCACCGGCGCGGACAGCTGGGCGGCCGTCACCAGGGTGCCGTCCGGGCGCGGCTGCAGCCTTACCCCGGGAAAGGCGGTCCACGCCTCGTCGCGCGCGGTGCGCCGGCTGGCGATGATGCAGGTCTCGGTCGAACCGAAGGTCTCGCGCACCTCGCAGCCGTAGGCGGCCTCGGCCTGGGCCGCGAGCGCCTGCGGCAGTGGTGCGGTCGCGGTCACGATCCCGGCCAGCGCCGGCAGCGCCACGCCCGAGGCCAGCAGCGCGCGCAGGTGCACCGGCGTGGTGACCAGCACGCGCGCGCCGGGGGCCTCGTGCAGCGCACGCGCGATGTCGTCGGGAAAGAACGGACGCCCCCGGTGCACCGCGACGCCGGAGAGCAGCGGCAGCATCACCGACAGCTCCAGTCCGTACATGTGCTGCGGCGGCACGGTCGCGACCACGTGCGGCACCGCACCAGGCGCCCACAGGCTCTCCAGTGCGGCGAGGTTCTGCGCGGTGCTGGTGCGCAACGAACCGAGCGTCTTGGCATTGGGTACCGGCGTGCCGGTACTGCCGGAGGTGAAGCCGATCGCGACCACCGCCGCGTCGTCGACCTGCAGCGGAGGCCCCTCCAGGCCATGCAGGGCCGGGGCGAGATGGACGAAATGCGCGTCGGGGGCGGCCAGCGGAGCGTCGCAGCCGCAGGCATCGCCGTCGCCGATGCAGTAGCTGTCGGGATGGCGCGCGCGCACCTCGTCGATCGCGGCGCGGGTGCGCGTGGGCGGCAGCAGGTTCACCTGCCCGCGCACGGCCACCGCGCAGAAGGCGACCAGGAAGCGGTAGCGGTCCTCGCACAGGTTCACCGCGAACGCGGCGGCGGGCAGGCGCGCGGCCAGCGCCCGCACGTGCGAGGCGAACAGCGCACGGCTGACGGTGCCGCCGGCATCGAAGGCGAACGCGTCCGCACCGTCGCCGGCGGGCAGCGGCGATGGATCGCGTGCTGGTGCTGCGTTGTGCTGGATGACTGCCGACATCGTCCCCGACCGGCGGCCCCGGAGTTCACGCCGCCCGGCCGCTAGCTTACGCTGGCCCGCCGTTCCGGCCGAAACCGCCCCTGTACATGCTGAGCGTGGACGACCGCCTCGACCTCGGCCCGGTGCGCTGCGCCTGGGGTCCGTACCGCCGCGGCGAACCGGCCGAACCGCTGGCGCGGCGCTGGCTGGCGGACCAGCTGTCGCTGCCCGAAGACGCGCTCGGGCTGTGGCGCGACGTCCACGGCCGCCCGCACCTGGGCGGTGCACACGCGGGCCTGGACGCGAACTGGAGCCACAGCGGCGAACGCCTGCTGGTGGCGCTGGCGCGCGGCGCCCGGGTCGGCGCCGACATCGAGTGGCTGCGGCCAAGGCCTGGCGCGATGACCCTGGCGCGCCGGTTCTTCACCGCCGGCGAGGCGGCGCAGCTAGCCCGGCTGCCGCACGACGAGGGCGAGGGCTGGTTCGTGCGCCTGTGGTGCGCCAAGGAGGCGGTGCTCAAGGCCCACGGGCGCGGCATCGCCTTCGGCCTGGAGAAGCTGGAGTTCGCCCACGTCGGGGACGACTGGCGGCTGGACGCCTGCGATCCCGCGCTGGGCGCGCCCGGGGACTGGCACCTGCACGCCTTCACCCCGGCGCCGGGCTACCTGGCCACCCTGGCCTGGCGCCCGGAGCACCCGGGCCATGCGGACCCCCCCACACCCTGAATCCGTCCGCGGCGCCTCGCGGGCGCCTCCTACAATGGCGCGATGACCACCCCGCCCCCCGAACCGCTGCGCGCGCCGCTGGAGACGGGCCTGTCCGCGCTCGCGCTGCCGGCCGCGCTGGCCGACCCGCTGCTGGCCTACCTGGCCCTGCTCGAGCGCTGGAACGCGACGTACAACCTCACCGCGGTGCGCGATCCGCGCCAGATGGTGACCCTGCACCTGCTCGATTCGCTGGCCCTGGCGCCGCACATGGCCGGCATCGCCCGCCTGGCCGACCTCGGCACCGGGCCCGGCCTGCCAGGCATCCCGCTGGCGATCGCCTGCCCCGGGCTCGAGGTCACGCTGGTCGAATCCAACGGCAAGAAGGCGCGCTTCCTGCGCGAGGCCGTGCGCCAGCTGCCGCTGCGCAACGCGCGCGTGGCCGAATCGCGCGCCGAAGCGCTCGACGCGCCCGCTGCGTTCGACGCCATCACCGCGCGCGCCCTGGCCACGCTGGCCGAGATCATCGCCGTCGGCGGGCACCTGCTCGCCCCCGGCGGCCGCCTGCTGGCGATGAAGGGGGTGCGACCCGATGCGGAGCTCGCGGCCATGCCCGCCGGCTGGCGCGTACAGGCCGTGCACCCGCTGCAGGTTCCGGGACTGGCGGCGGAACGGCACCTGGTGGTGGTGGCGCGGGACGACTGAGACCTGGCGCCGGCGGCGCCGTGAAGACCCGCACGGGTTGCGCCACGGCCGGCGCGCAGGCCGCAGACGGCGTCGTTTTGCCGGCGGCGCGGGAACATCCGGGCCGGGCGCGGCATAATCCCCCGTCCGGGCCGCCCTCTGCGGCCGTTCCCCCCGCCGCAACCGAGGCACCCGGACCCCATGGCCCGCATCATCGCCATTGCCAACCAGAAAGGCGGCGTCGGCAAGACCACCACCGCGGTCAACCTGGCTGCGGCGCTCGCGGCGATCCCTAAGCGGGTGCTGCTGATCGACCTCGACGCCCAGGGCAACGCCACCATGGGCAGCGGCATCGACAAGCGCGACCTGCACGCCTCCACCTGCGACGTGCTGCTCGAGGAGCTGCGCGCCGAAGACGCGATCATGGAGACGGCGGAAGGCTACGACCTGCTGCCCGGCAACACGGACCTGACCGCGGCCGAGATCGAGCTGATGGACGAGGACGCGCGCGAGCAGCGGCTCAAGCGCGCGCTCGACCCGCTGCGCCCGCGCTACGACTACATCATCGTCGACTGCCCGCCCGCGCTGTCGCTGCTGACGCTCAACGCGTTGACCGCGGCCGACTCGGTGCTGGTGCCGATGCAGTGCGAGTACTACGCGCTCGAAGGCCTGACCGCGCTGCTGCAGACCATCGACGCCCTCAAGCAGCGGCTGAATCCGGCGCTGGAGATCGAGGGCGTGCTGCGTACCATGTTCGACGTGCGCAACAACCTCGCCAACGCGGTGTCGGCCGAACTCGTCGAGCATTTCGGCGACAAGGTGTTCCGCACCATCGTCCCGCGCAACGTGCGCCTGGCCGAGGCGCCCAGCCACGGCCAGAGCATCATCGGCTACGACAAGGCCTCGCGTGGCGGCATCGCCTACCTGGGCCTGGCCGGCGAAGTGGTGCGGCGCCAGCGCGAACGCGAGCAGGCCGCCCGCCCGATCCAGAAGGAACCGAATGTGACGGAGACCCCGGCATGAGCACCGCGAAGTCCACGCCCGCCAAGAAGCGCGGCCTGGGGCGCGGGCTCGAGGCCCTGCTCGGCCCCAAGGCCGCCGCCGACGCGCCGAAGCTCGAGGCCGTGCCCGAGGACGTGCTGCGCACGCTGCCGGTCGATGCGCTGCGCCCCGGCAAGTACCAGCCACGCAAGCACTGGGACAGCGAGAAGCTCACCGAACTGGCCGAATCGATCCGCTCGCAGGGCGTGATCCAGCCGATCGTGGTGCGCGCGCTGGCCGACCGCACCTACGAGATCATCGCCGGCGAGCGCCGCTGGCGCGCGTCGAAGGAAGCCGGACTGGCCGAGATCCCGGCCGTGGTGCGCGAGGTCGACGACCGCACCGTGGTGGCGATGGCGCTGATCGAGAACATCCAGCGCGAGGACCTCAACCCGCTGGAGGAAGCGCAGGCGCTGCAGCGGCTGATCGACGAGTTCGACCTCACCCACGCCGCGGCCGCCGAAGCGGTCGGCCGCTCGCGCGCGGCGGTGTCCAACCTGCTGCGGCTGCTGGAACTGCCGCCGGCGATCCGCGCCCTGGTCGAGGCGCGCAGGATCGAGATGGGTCATGCGCGCGCGCTGCTGACGCTGTCGCCCGAACTGGCCGCGAAGCTCGCGAGCGAGGCGGCCGAACAGGGCTGGTCGGTGCGCGAGGTCGAGCACCGCGCGGCACAGTTCGCCGCCGGCAAGCTCCCCGGTGCGGGGAAGAAGAAGCCGGCCGGGAAGCACACCGCCTCGCCCGACCTGGCCACGCTGGAGAACGAGCTGTCGGAGACCCTGGGCGCGAAGGTCGCGATCCAGAACGGACGCGGCAACAAGGGCAAGCTGGTGATCCACTACACCGGGCTGGACGCGCTCGACGGCGTGCTCGAACGCCTGCGGCGGCGCTGACCCTCCACCCACGCGGGCACGCACGCATGTTCGACCTCGACCGGTTCAATCGCCTGGCCTTCCTCGAAGGGCGCTGGATCGGCGCCGGCCCGGACGGCGCGCCGTTCCACGAGGAATACGCGTTCACCGCACCCGGCACGCTGACCTGCACGCGCCATGCGGGCGCGGCGTTCGCCGATCCCGTCGATGCGAGCACCGTCACCCTGGTGGATGGCGAGGTGCTTTCGCAGTGGAACGGCTTCCGCTGGCGGGCGAGCGCGCTGGACGATGGCCACGCGCGCTTCGAGCCCGTCGACGCACCGAGCGCGTTCTCGTGGACGCGCCTGGCCGACGGCCGCATCGAGGTCGTGCAGCGCTGGACCGACGATGCCGGCGCGCCGCAGTCGATGACCATGCACCTGCGTCGCGCCTGAGGCCACGCGCGAAGACCGGGGCGGCGGCGGACAGGACGGTCCGTCGCAATGCCCGGCGGCGCCGTTCGCCGTCTCCGCGCGCAAGCCGCATGCCGCATCGCCGGTTCTGCCCGGGGCGGGCGCGCGTCCCCCGCGACGCTGCGCCGCTACCATGGCCGCGACCACGTCCGGATCTCCGCATGAGCACCTACCGCCTCGAATCGGTGTTCGCACCCGCCGCGGTCGCGGTGGTCGGCGGCAGCCCGCGCGCGCGTTCGGCCGGACGCGCGGTGATGCGCAACCTGCGCCAGGGCGGATACACCGGCCGGATCGGATGGGTCACGCCGCGCCACCGCGAGATCGACGGGATCGCCACCGTCAAGCGCCTGCGCGACCTGCCCTGGGTGCCCGACCTGGTCGTGATCACCGCGCCGGCGGCGGTCGTGCCGCAACTGGTGGCCGAGGCCGCGGAGCTCGGCGTCGGCGCCGCGGTCCTGCTCACCGCCGCTCCGGAACCGGACCGCGACGCCCTGCACGCCGCGATCGCGGCCGCCGCGCGCCCGCACGGGATGCGCATCCTCGGTCCGCATTGCCTGGGCATCCTCTCCGCGCACGGCGGCCTCAATGCCAGCATCGCCGCGCGCGCGCCGCAGCCGGGCGACCTGGCCCTGGTGTCGGAATCGAGCGCGATCGCCGCGGCGCTGGTGGAATGGGGCGTGTCGCGTTCGATCGGATTCTCGAAAGTGGTCTCGCTGGGCGACGCGATCGATGTCGACTTCGCAGACCTCCTCGACCACCTGGCCACCGACCGGCATACCCGCGCGATCCTGCTCTACGTCGAGCATGTGGGGAATGCACGCAAGTTCATGTCCGCCGCGCGTGCGGCGGCGCGCGCCAAGCCGGTGGTCGTGGTGCGCGCGGCGCGGCCGCAGCCGCCGGCGCGCATCGCCGAGGTCGGCCTGCTCGCGCTGGCGCCGGCCGAAGCGGTGCACGCGGCCGCCTTCCGCCGCGCCGGGTTGCTGCAGGTCGAGGCCCTGGACGAACTGTTCGCGGCGGCCGAGACCCTGGCCAACCTGCGGACCTTCCCCGGCCGCCGGCTGGCGATCCTGGGCAACGGCGGCGGCGTGGGCCTGCTCGCGGCGCAGCGGCTGCAGCGTCTGGGCGGCACGCTGGCGACGCTGTCGCCGGCAACGGCCGATGCGCTCGACGCGCTGCTGCCCGGCGGCTGGACGCACGACAATCCGGTCGACCTGGTGGTGGATGCCGACGGCGCGCGCTACGCCACCGCGGTCGACGCGCTGCTCGCGGATCCGGAGGTCGACGCGCTGCTGGTGATCAACGTGCCGACCGCGTTCTCCGCGCCGGGCGACGCCGCGCAGGCGCTGGTCGATGTGCTTGCCCAGCGCAGCGGCGCGGCGGCGCGCAAGCCGGTGTTCGCGGTGTGGCTGGCCGACGACGACGACGCGCACGCCACCCTGCACGCCGCCGGCGTGCCCAGCTACGCCACCGAGACCGAGGCGGTGAACGGCTTCATGCACCTGGTGCGCTACCGCGAGGCGCAGCAGGCGCTGATGGAAACGCCGCCCAGCCTGCCGGCGGATTTCGCGGTCGATGCCGCCGCCGCGCGGGCGCTGGTCGACGCCGCGCTGGAGCGCGGCGAGGCGCAGCTCGATCCTCAGGCGACCGCATGCCTGCTCGCCGCATACGGGCTGGCGTACCAGCCGCCGCTGGCCGCCGCGGATGCCGAGGCCGCGGTGCGCGCCGCCGAGCCCCTGCTCGCCGCCGGACACACGGTCGCGGTGAAGCTCGATTCGCCCGACGTCGCGCACAAGACCGCGATCGACGGCGTGCGCCTGAACCTGGCCAGCGCCCGCGCCGTGCGCGATGCCGCCACCGACGTGCTGCGCCTGGCGGGCGAACGCCGCCCGGACGCACGCGTGCGCGGCGTGACCGTGCAGGCGGTGGCCGCGCGCCCCGATGCGCGCGAACTCATCGCCGCGATCGCCGACGACCCGGTGTTCGGCCCCGTGGTCGTGTTCGGCCGTGGCGGCACCGCGGTGCGCGTGATCGACGACCTCGCCCTGGCGCTGCCGCCGCTCGACCTGCGCCTGGCGCATGAGCTGATCGCGCGCACGCGGGTGGCGCGCCGGCTCAAGGCGCATCGCACCCTGTCCGCCGCCAACGAGGACGAGGTCGCGCTGGCGCTGGTGAAACTCGCGCAGCTGGCGGCCGACGTGCCCGGGATCCGGCAGCTGAGCCTCAATCCGCTGCTGGCCGATGCCGGGGGCGTACTGGCGGTGGATGCGCGCGTCCTGGTGGGGCCCGTGGAGCCGCTGCATCGCGGGCGCGGCCATCCGCGGTTCGCGATCTTCCCGTATCCCAGCGAATGGGAGCGTCGCATCGTGCTCGGCAACGGCGCGCCGGCGTTCGTGCGTCCGGTGCGGCCCGAGGACGAGGAGCTGTTCCGCGAGTTCTTCACCCACGTCACCGAGGAGGACCTGCGGCTGCGCTTCTTCCAGTCGGTGAGGCACTTCAGCCACGAATTCATCGCCCGGCTGACGCAGATGGACTACGCACGCTCGATCGCACTGCTGGCGCTGGACGAGGCCGGCGCCATGCTCGGCGCGGTGCGCCTGCACGCCGACGCCAACTACGCCACCGGCGAGTACGGGATCCTGGTGCGCAGCGACCTCAAGGGCCAGGGCCTGGGCTGGCAGCTGATGACGATCATGATCGAGGTCGCCGCCTGGCTGGGCCTGCGCGAGGTCGAGGGCCAGGTGCTGCGCCAGAACCGCGGCATGCTGGCGATGTGCGCCCAGCTCGGGTTCGAGATCGCACCGGACCCGGACGAGCCGGGGCTGATGCGGGTGCGGCTGCCGGTGCCTTCGCCGCCGGCCTGAGCCCCGCGGCGGCGGCGGGGGCGCGCTGCTCCCCCGCCACACGAGCCACCGTCGCCACGCCCCGGACAGGGGGGTGCCGCCCCGCGGAACGGACGCGGACCCCGGACCGGCTCCAACGTCCTGCCATGCCGGGGCAGCAGGACCATCGGCCCGCGGCTGTGGCATGCCACCCTGGAGACGACTTGTCCACAGGACCTGCCCCGGGCATAATGCCCGGCTCGCTGCGCCCGGGACCGTCGTGTTCCTGGCACGGACCGGCCGGGAACGCGATCCCGCCGCCACCGTCCGGCGAGCCCGAACACCCGTATTGCGTGGCAGGTGCAGGCCCATAAGGCCCGCGCCCGCCGGGGCCGCCGCCTCCCTGGCCAAGGGGGGCACCATGACACTTTCGAGGTGTGCAATGTCCCGAGTCTGCCAAGTCACCGGCAAGCGTACGACGACCGGCAACAACGTGTCGCACGCGATGAACAAAACCCGCCGCCGCTTCATGCCCAACCTGCACGAGCGCCGGTTCTGGGTCGCCAGCGAGAACCGCTGGGTGAAGCTGCGCGTTTCCACGGCTGCCCTGCGCACCATCGACAAGAACGGCATCGACGCCGTGCTCGCCGACCTGCGCAAGCGCGGCGAGAAGGTCTGAGGAGTAGAACGTCATGGCAACCAAGCGCGACAAGATCCGTCTGATTTCGTCGGCCAACACCGGCCACTTCTACACCACGGACAAGAACAAGAAGAACACCCCCGGCAAGATGGAGATCAAGAAGTACGATCCCGTCGTCCGCAAGCACGTGATGTACAAGGAAGGCAAGATCAAGTGACGCATTGACCTGCGCGCAGCGCAGCCGGCATTGCGTCACCCCCGCGACTGCGCAGCCGGTCGGGCGGGGGTCCAGAAGCCCGCCGCAAGGCGGGCTTTTTTGTTGCCGCGTGCGCAAGCAAGCGGGGAGCGAACCGGGCCTGCGGACGGACGCCGTGCCCTGGTGATCCCACTGCCTTCGGCGGCGGAAGCGCCGACAGAGCGCAAGAACCCGGTGCATGGCGGCGCATGGCATTCACCCGGCTGCGTCCATCCGGCGCCATGGTGCCTTCCGCTGACGCACCCGCGCGCGAGCCGGCACAATCGGCCGATGACGGTGCCGGATCTCAACCTGGGCCTGTGGCTGCTGGTCGTCGACTGGCTGGTACGGATCGCGGCGTTGGTCTGGATTCCCAACCGGACCACGCCCGGCGCGGCCAGGTCGTGGCTGCTGCTGGTGTTCTTCCTGCCGCTGGCGGGCCTGCCGCTGTACCTGCTGCTCGGGCATCCGTGGCTGTCGCGTGAACGCATCGCGCGCCAGCGGCTGGCCTCGCAGCTGATCCGCGAGGAGCAGGCGCCGCTGGCCGAGCAGCGCTGGATCCCCGCGCCGGGCGGCGCCGACACCGAGATGGTGCCGCTGGTCGAACGCCTGGGCGACTTCATGGCCACCCACGGCAACCAGGTCGAGCTGGTCGACGACTACGACGGCGCACTGCGGCGGCTGGTCGCCGACATCGATGGCGCCCGCGAACGCGTGCACCTGCTGTACTACCTGATGTTCGACGATGCGGTCGGCGACACGGTGGCAGCGGCGCTGGTGCGCGCGACCGCGCGCGGTGTGCAGTGCCGGCTGCTGCTCGATGCGGTCGGCGCCAGGCGCGGCCTGCGCCGCTACCGCACACCGCTGAGCGCGGCCGGGGTGCAGGTGCAGGACATGCTGCCCGGTGGCCTGCGCTGGCGCCGCAGCGGGCGCATGGACCTGCGCAACCACCGCAAGGTCGCGGTGATCGACAACCGTGCCGGATGGATCGGCTCGCAGAACCTGGCCGATGCCGGGTTCATCCCCGGCTTCCCCAACCGCGAGCTGGTGGCGCGGGTGCAGGGGCCGGTGGTCGGGCACCCGGAGGGCGTGTTCGCCAGCGACTGGTTCATCGAGACCGGCGAGCGGCTCGACGTGGCGCCGACCTTCCCGGTGCACGATGCCGACATCGCCACCCAGCTGCTGCCCAGCGGGCCGGCGTATCCGTTCGCCAACGCGCGCGACGCGGTCAACGCGCTGATCCATCTCGCCCGCCACCGGCTGGTGCTGGTCACGCCCTACTTCGTGCCCGACGACGCCACCCTGAGCGCGCTGCGGATCGCCGCGCTGTCGGGCGTGCAGGTGCAGCTGATCCTCTCGCGCAGCAACAACCAGCGCCTGAGCGCGTGGGCACAGGCGTCCTGCTACGGCGAGCTGCTGGCGGCGGGGGTGCGGATCGCGCTGTATCGGCCGCACTTCCTCCACGCCAAGCACCTGAGCGTGGACGACGACATCGCCCTGGTCGGGTCGATCAACCTCGACATCCGCTCGTTCGCGCTCAATGCCGAGATCGGCATGCTCTGCTACGGCCGCGAGGTGGTGGCGCGGATGCGCGCGATCGAAGCCGGCTACCTGGCCGACGCCGACCACCTCGATGCCGCGACCTGGGCCCGCCGCCCCGCCTGGCAGCGCAGCCGCGACGGCATCGCGCGCCTGGCCGATCCGCTGCTGTAGCGGGACAAGCTCGGGCGGGCCGCGATGCACGCCGATGCGGCCGCGGTCCTTGCAGGGGACCACCCGCGCGCGGCGCATTGCCCGCCGCCGCGTCGCCTGCATGCGCGCGGGGGCCCGCCCGTCCCCGATGCCACGCGGTGGCGACCGTGACGATTTGCGTACACTCCCCGGCACGGTCTTGTCCGGGGGGACGCGGCTTGCTGCCAGGATGGGTCCTGCTGCTGGTGTCGGTCGGCTACGCCGCGCTGCTGTTCGCGGTGGCGTGGATCGGCGACCGCTATCCGCTGTATCCGCAGCGGCCCTGGCTGCGCCCGCTGGTCTACAGCCTGGCGCTGGCGGTGTACTGCTCGTCGTGGACGTTCTACGGCGCGGTCGGCACCGCGGTGCGCTCGGGCATCGGCTACCTGCCGATCTACCTCGGCCCGCTGCTGTTGCTGCTGTTCGGCTGGCGCATCCTCGAACGCATGGCGCGGGTGGCGCAGACCCAGAACACGGTCTCGATCGCCGACTTCATCGCCTCGCGCTACGGCCGCTCGCAGCCGCTGGCCGCGCTGGTGGCGACGATCGCGCTGATCGCCGCGGTGCCGTACCTGGCGCTGCAGTACAAGGCGGTGGCGATCAGCCTGGAGGTGCTCGGCGGCCAGGACCGCTCGGGACCCGCGCTGGGCGACCCGGCGCTGTACGTGGCCGCGCTGATGGCGCTGTTCGCGATCCTGTTCGGCACCCGCCAGGTCGACGCCACCGAGCACCGGCCGGGCATGATGCTGGCGGTGGCGCTGGAGTCGCTGGTCAAGCTGGTGGCGCTGGTCGCGGTCGGCCTGTTCGCGTCGAACTGGCTGGGCGAACGCCAGCTCGACTACGTCGCCGCCACGCGCTCGCTGATGGACGTCGCGCCGCCGGTCGGGTTCGTGGCGCAGACGCTGCTCGCGTTCGTGGCGATCATCTGCCTGCCGCGCCAGTTCCACGTGGCCATCGTGGAATGCGGCAACGTCGACGACATCCGCCGCGCGCGCTGGCTGTTCGGCGCCTACCTGGTGATCGTGACCCTGATGGTGGTGCCGATCGCCGCCGCCGGCATGGCGCTGTTCGGACAGGGCTCGGGCGTGGCGCCGGACAGCTTCGTGCTCGCACTGCCGCTGGCCGAACAGCGCGGCACGCTGGCGCTGCTGGCCTACGTGGGCGGATTCTCGGCGGCCACCGGCATGGTGATCGTTTCCAGCGTGGCACTGGCGACCATGGTCAGCAACGACCTGGTGATGCCGCTGCTGCTGCGCCGCGGCTGGGCCGACAGCCACGACGGCGACGTGGCCTCGACCGTGCTGTGGATCCGGCGCGTGGCGATCGTCGGTATCGCCGGCCTGGCCTGGGGCTATTACCGCACCAGCGGCAGCGACGCCTCGCTGGCCTCGTTCGGCCTGATGGCGTTCGTGGCCGTGGCCCAGTTCGCGCCGGCGCTGATCGGCGGGCTGTACTGGCACGGCGCCAGCCGCCGCGGCGCGGAGGTCGGCCTGCTGATCGGCTTCGCGGTCTGGGTGTACACGCTGCTGCTGCCGACGCTCACCGACGCCGGCTGGCTCGACCCCGCCTGGGTGCGCGACGGTCCGTTCGGCATCCACTGGCTGCGGCCGCGGCAGCTGTTCGGGCTGTGGGGCTGGGATCCGCTGACGCACGGCACGTTCTGGTCGCTGCTGGCGAACGTGGGCGCGCTGCTGCTGGTGTCCGCGCGCTGGCGGCCGACGCTGGACGAACGCCTGCGCGCGGCCCCGTTCCTGGAGCCCTACGCCGAGCGCAGCGCACTGGCGGCGGGCGAATGGAAGGGCAACGTCACCATCGGCGACCTGCTGACGCTGGCCAGCCGCATCGTCGGCGAGCGCACCGCGCAGCGCGCCTTCGGCCAGTACGCGCGCGAACAGGCGCTGGAGCTGCAGCCGCAGGCGCGCGCCGACCGCAAGTGGGTGCAGTTCACCGAACGCCTGCTGGCCGCCGCCGTCGGCGCGGCGTCGGCGCGGCTGGTGCTGACCAGCGTGCTCAAGGGATCGGGCATGGAGGTGGGCGAGGTGGTGGCCGTGCTCGACGAGGCCGGCCAGGAGCTCCGCTTCAACCGCGAGATCCTCTCCAACACGCTGGAGAACATCGACCAGGGCGTGAGCGTGGTCGACAGCGACATGTGCCTGGTGGCCTGGAACCGGCGCTACCAGCAGCTGTTCGGCTATCCCGACGGCATGCTCTACGTCGGCCGCCCGGTGGCCGACCTGATCCGCTACAACGCGCAGCGCGGCGAGCTGGGCCCGCTGGGCCCGGAAGAGATCGAGGCCGAGGTCGACAAGCGCATCGATTACATGCGCGCGGGCTCGCCGCACGTGAGCGAGCGCGTGCGCGGCAGCGGCCAGGTGCTGGAGCTGCGCGGCCAGCCGCTGCCCGGCGGCGGCTACGCCACCAGCTACAGCGACGTCACCGACTACAAGCGCGCCGAGCGCGAGCTGCGCGAGATCAACGAGCACCTCGAGCAGCGCGTCGCCGAGCGCACGCGCGAGGCGGAGATCGCGCAGGAAACCCGCTCGCGGTTCCTCACCGCGATCAGCCACGACGTGTTGCAGCCGCTCAACGCCGCGCGCCTGTTCACCTCGGCCCTGCGCGAGAGCACCGCGCCGCAGGAGCAGGCGCACCTGGCCGAGCGCGTGGACGCCGCATTGCGCGCGGCCGAGGAACTGCTCGACGGACTGCTCGACGTCTCGCGGCTGGACGCGGGCAAGCTCAAGCCCGAGATCACCGATTTCGACGCCGGCGCACTGCTGCGCGAGCTCGCGGCGCAGTACGCGCCGATGGCCGCCGCGCGCACCATCGGCATGCGGGTGTACGCGCCGCCGCTGCCGGTGCGCAGCGACCGCCGCCTGCTGCGCCGGGTGCTGCAGAACTTCATCGCCAACGCCCTGCGCTACACGCCCCGCGGGCGGGTGGTGCTGGCGGCGCGGCGGCGCGGCGACGAGGTCGCGCTACAGGTCTGGGACACCGGGCCAGGCATCCCCGAGCACCACATGCGCCAGATCTACGACGAGTTCCACCGCTACGAGCAGCCGTTCGACTGGGACGGCCGCGGGCTCGGGCTCGGGCTGTCGATCTGCCAGCGCATCTCGCGCCTGCTCGGGCACGCGCTCGACGCACGCTCGCGGGTCGGATACGGGAGCATGTTCTCGATCGTGGTGCCGCGCGGGCAGCCGGGCGCGGCCTTCGAGCCGATGCAGGCCGACGCGCCGCGGGTGGACATCGACCAGGCCCTGCACGGGCTGACCGTGCTGTGCGTGGACAACGACCGCGACATCCTCGCCGGCATGCAGGCGCTGCTGCCGCGCTGGGGCGTGCGCACGGTGCCGGCCACCACCGTCGACGAGGCGCTGGCACGGCTGTCGGAGGAACCCGACGTGCTGCTGGTCGACTACCACCTGCACGACCGGCTCGACGGCCTGGACACGCTCGACGCGCTGCGCGCCGCGGCCGGCCAGCCGATTCCCGGCGCCCTGCTGACGGCCGACGGCAGCGATGCGCTCAAGCAGGCCGCGCGCGAACGCGGCTACCGCGTGCTCACCAAGCCGGTGAAGCCGGCCTCGCTGCGCGCCTTCCTCACCGCGCAGCGCCGGCGGATCGACGCCGACGCCTGAGCGCCTGGCCGCCCGGTTCAGTCGTCGGTGTCGTCCGGCGGCACGACCTTGTCCGGATCCACCGACAGCTTGCCGGCCATCAGCACCGCCTGGGTGCGGTTGGAGGCGCCGAGCTTGCGCAGGATCGCGCTCATGTGCGCCTTGATCGTGGCCTCGGACACGCCCAGCTCGTAGCCGATCTGCTTGTTGAGCTTGCCCGAGCCGAGCATCTGCAGCACGCGGAACTGCTGCGGCGTGAGTTCGCGCACCCGCGCCGCGACCTCCTGCTCGTCCGGGCCTGTGCGCGGCGCGGAAGCGGCGATGTCGGGCACCCAGCGGTCGCCGTCGAGCACGCGCCGCAGCGCCGTGCCCAGCGCCTCGGCATTGGACGACTTGGGGATGAAGCCCATCGCGCCGTGGTCGAGCGCGCGCCGGATCACCGCCGGTTCCTCGCGCGCGGACACCATCACCACCGGCAGCTGCGGATGCAGCCCGCGCAGGTGGACCAGGGCGCTGAACCCCTGCGCGCCGGGCATGTTGAGGTCGAGCAGCAGCAGGTCCGCGTCCGGGTGCGCGTCGGCCATGGCGTACAGGCCGTCGGCGTTCTCGGCTTCGTGCAGCCGGGCATCCGGGATCACGCGGATCACGGCGCCGCGCAGGGCCTCGCGGAACAGGGGGTGGTCGTCGGCGACGAGGATCGTGGTCATGCGGTGGGGTCCCGCCTCCTGCGGAACGTGTCGG
>NZ_JARXRO010000009.1:15483-172737 GCF_029887935.1 Luteimonas kalidii
CGCGCCCGGGTCAGGCGCCGTGGCGATGCTTCACCAGCGAATCGACGACCGAGGGATCGGCCAGGGTGCTGGTGTCGCCGAGCTGGTCGGGGGCGTTCTCGGCGATCTTGCGCAGGATGCGGCGCATGATCTTGCCCGAGCGTGTCTTCGGCAGGCCCGGCGCCCACTGCAGGAAATCCGGCGACGCGATCGGGCCGATCTCCTTGCGCACGTGCGCGACCAGTTCCTTGAGCAGGGCGTCGCTCTCGGCCTCGCCGGCCACCAGGGTGACGTAGGCGTAGATGCCCTGGCCCTTGATGTCGTGCGGGAAGCCGACCACGGCGGCTTCGGCCACCTTCGGATGCGAGACCAGCGCGCTCTCCACCTCGGCGGTGCCGATGCGGTGACCGCTGACGTTGATCACGTCGTCGACGCGGCCGGTGATCCAGTAGTAGCCGTCCTCGTCGCGGCGGCAGCCGTCGCCGGTGAAGTACATCCCCGGATAGGCCTTGAAATAGGTGTCGATGAAGCGCTGGTGGTCGCCATAGACGGTGCGCATCTGGCCGGGCCACGAGTCCGTGATCACCAGGTTGCCCTCCGTCGCGCCCTCGAGCAGCTGGCCGTTGGCGTCGACCAGCGCCGGCTGCACGCCGTAGAACGGCAGCGTGGCCGAGCCGGGCTTGAGGTCGATCGCGCCGGGCAGCGGCGAGATCAGGATGCCGCCGGTCTCGGTCTGCCACCAGGTGTCCACGATCGGGCAGCGGCTGTCGCCCACCACTTCGTAATACCAGCGCCAGGCCTCGGGGTTGATCGGCTCGCCGACACTGCCGAGCAGGCGCAGCGACGCGCGCGAGGTCGCCTTCACCGGGCCCTCGCCCTCGCGCATCAGCGCGCGGATCGCGGTCGGTGCGGTATAGAAGATGGTGACCTTGTGCCGGTCGATCACCTGCCAGAAGCGCGAGAAGTCCGGGTAGTTCGGCACGCCCTCGAACATCAGCGAGGTGGCGCCGTTGGCCAGCGGGCCGTAGACGATGTAGCTGTGGCCGGTGACCCAGCCCACGTCGGCGGTGCACCAGTAGACGTCGTCCTCGCGCAGGTCGAACACCGCCTCGTGGGTGTAGCTGGCGTACAGCAGGTAGCCGCCGGTGGTGTGCAGCACGCCCTTGGGCTTGCCGGTGCTGCCGGAGGTGTAGAGGATGAACAGCGGATCCTCGGCGTTCATGCGCTCGGGTTCGCATTCGGCCGGCTGCGGGTCGACCACCGCGTCGTACCAGCGGTCGCGCGGCATCTGCATGTCGACCGTGGCGTCGGTATGGCGCACCACCAGGACGGTCTCGACGGTGTCGGTGCCGGGCAGCTTGAGCGCCGCGTCGACGTTCGCCTTCAGCGGCACCTTGCGCCCGCCGCGCAGGCCTTCGTCGGCGGTGATGATCAGCTTGGACGCGCAGTCGGACACGCGGTCGGCGATCGAGTTGGGCGCGAATCCGCCGAACACCACCGAATGCACCGCGCCGATGCGCGCGCAGGCCAGCATCGCCACCGCGGCCTCGACGATCATCGGCAGGTAGATCGTGACCCGGTCGCCCTTCTCCACGCCCAGTGCGCGCAGCGCGTTGCCGAGTCGGCACACGCGCGCGTGCAGCTCGCGGTAGCTGACGTGCTTCGGCGCGGTGCCGGGATCATCGGCCTCCCACAGCAGCGCGGTCTTGTCGCCGCGCGTGGCGAGCTGCCGGTCCAGGCAGTTGACGCTGGCGTTGAGTTCGCCGTCGTCGAACCAGCGGATGCGGAAGTCCTCCAGCGCGAAGCTCACGTCGCGCACCCGGGTGGGCGCGCGGAACCAGTCCAGGCGCTGCGCGGCCTGTGCCCAGAACGCGTCGGGATCGCGCACCGAGGCCTGGTAGTCGCGCGCGTAGGCGGCGCGGTCGATGCGCGCGTGCGCGGCGAAATCCGGATCGACGGGGTAGATGTCGCTCATGTCGCCCTCCCGAGGCAGTCTTGCCAGCCATCGACCGGCGTCCATGCACCAGTGTGCCGCATCGCCGCGGTGTTGCGACGCAGCACCGCGCTTGGACTTTGGTCGCAGGCGCAGGCCACCCCTACCAAAGACGAATAGGCACCGCGCGCCCCGGCGCGCAGCCTCGCTGGGCGAGTGTGTGACCCACAAGTCTCTGGGAGGGGAACTTCATGATCAGACGCAGGCCGATCCGGCCGCTTGCGGCCGCTTTGACGCTGGCCCTCATCGCGCCGGGGGTGGCGTTCGGGCAGACCGCGAAGGAACGGGAGCTGGAGGCGCGCATCGCCCAGCTCGAGGCACAGGTGCAGGCGCTGCTGCAGGGGCAGCAGCAGACCCAGGCCACGGTGGAACAGACGCAGGCGACGGTCGCCGCGACCCAGACCCAGCTCGACGAGGTCCGGGTGGCGCAGGGCGCGCCGGGCGACGGCAAGCCGCGCATCCAGGGCTCGCCGATCCTGACCGGCGGCAACCCGGGCAGCGTGTTCTCCTACGGCGGCTTCATCAAGCTCGACGCGATGACCACCGACACCAGCGACGGCACGATCGCGGAAGGCTCGGCCGGGCGCCTGTTCTACGTGCCCGCCACGATCCCGGTCGCGGCCAACGGCGCCGAACCCGACACCGATCCGTACACCGACTTCCACGCCGCGTTCTCGCGCTTCTGGCTGGCGGCGGACTGGACCAGCGAGGGCGGCGACAAGTTCCGCGGCTACATCGAGGCCGACATGTTCGGCGGCGGCAGCGCCAACCTCGGCAACGAGGTGGCCACCAACACCCACGGCCTCACCCTCCGGCACGCCTACGTGACCTGGAACAAGTGGCTGGCCGGCCAGACCTGGTCGAACTTCCAGGACGTGGCGGCGCTGCCCGAAGCGGTGGATTTCGTCGGCGTCACCGAAGGCACCACCTTCGTGCGCCAGGCGCAGGTCCGCTACACCAGCGGCCCGTTCTCGGTCGCGCTGGAAAACCCGCTCACCACCGTCAGCAGCGTCGACACCGCCGCGCGCAACAACGCCGGCGGCAGCAACGTGATGCCCGATGTCACCGCGCGCTACGTGACCAAGGGCGACTGGGGCCACTTCAGCGTCGCCGGCCTGCTGCGCCAGCTCAAGACCGGCGACGAGAGCACCAGCGGCGCGGCGGTCAGCCTGTCGGGCCGGTTCAACATCGGCGCCAGCGACGACATCCGCTGGATGGCGAACTACGGCTCGGGCATCGGCCGCTACCTGGCGTTCGGCCTCGGGGCGGACGCGGTGCTCGACGCCAACGGCGAGCTGCATTCGCAGAACGGCGCCGGCGGCTTCGTGGCCTGGCGGCACGCGTTCACGCCGCAGCTGCGCAGCAACCTGATGTATTCGGTGGCCGAGTTCGACAACGACCGCGGGCTGGCGGGCTGGGGCCCGGGCAGCTGGTCGGCGATCGAGCGCGCGCAGTCGTTCCACGCCAACCTGATCTATTCGCCGTTCCCGAAACTCGACATCGGCGCCGAGATCAGCTGGGGCGAGCGCGCGCTGGAAGACGACCGCAAGGGCGACCTCAAGCGCATCCACACCACCGTCAAGTATTCGTTCTAGCCGCGTCCGGGCCGGGTCGCCGCCGCTCCGGTGGCGGCCCGGCCGGTTCCGTTCCAGGACCCGTCCCGGCATTCGTTCCCGCAGATCCACGGAGGCATGTCAACCATGAGTGCAGACACCGAACACTGGCGCAGGACACGCAACCTGACGCTGACGCACCTGGCCGTCTGGTTCGTCTTCGCATTCCTGATCCACTGGTTCGCCCACGACATCAACGGCATCCGCTTCATGGGCTGGCCGCTGGGCTACTACATGGCCGCGCAGGGGTCGCTGGCCGTGTTCGTGGTCCAGCTGTTCCTGTTCAGCCGGCAGCAGCACGCCATCGACGTGAAGTACGGCGTCCACGAAGAAGACGAAGTCTGACAACCGAGGGGAGACGTCATGGCACTGCAATTCGAAGGCAAGTCCTTCACCCAAAGCCTGCCGAAGATCTACGCGATCTACACCGGCGGGTTCCTTGCGTTCTTCGGGCTGATGGCGGTACTGGAGCAGTTCGGGCTCAGTGCGCGCGCCATCGGCCTGAGCTTCGTCGCCTTCACCATCGGCATCTACGCCTTCATCGGCGTACTGTCGCGGACCGCGGCAGCGGACGCGTACTACCTCGCCGGCCGCAGCGTGCCGCCGGTGTTCAACGGCATGGCGACGGCGGCCGACTGGATGTCGGGCGCATCGTTCGTGGCGATGGCCGGCGGCATCTTCATGTCCGGCTATCCGTACCTGGCCTTCGTGGTCGGCTGGACCGGCGGCTACATCCTGGTCGCGACGCTGATGGCGCCGTACCTGCGCAAGTTCGGCTGCTACACGGTGCCTGACTTCATCGGCACCCGGTACGGCGGCAAGCTGACGCGGTTCTGCGCGATCGTGGTGCTGATGGTGGCCTCGTTCACCTACGTCACCGCGCAGATCACCGCCACCGGCACGATCGCGGCACGCGCCTTCCTGATCCCGTTCGAGCTCGCCTGCTGGCTGGGCCTGGTCGGCATCCTGGTGTGCTCGATGCTCGGCGGCATGCGCGCGGTGACCTGGACCCAGGTGGCGCAGTACATCGTGCTGATCGTGGCCTACATCCTGCCGATCGTGTGGATGTCGGGCGCGCAGGGTTTCGGCTGGTTCCCGCAGCTGCAGTACGGCCCGGCGGTGGAACGCATCCAGGAACTCGAGCCGCTGCTGGGCGTCGGTACCGCACCGGTGGACACCGTGGCCGGCCTCTCGGCCCTGACCACCCTGCACGCCTCGCCTGCGGACGGCGCACTGGCCGCGTGGCAGTTCGTGACCCTGGCGTTCTGCATGATGGTCGGCACCGCGTCGCTGCCGCACATCCTGATGCGCTACTTCACCACGCCGTCAGTCAAGGCCGCGCGCAGCTCGGTGGCCTGGTCGCTGTTCTTCATCTTCCTGCTGTACTTCTCGGCGCCGGCCCTGGCCACGCTGAGCAAGCTGTCGCTGTTCGACCCGACCCTGGCCAGCTCGATCTTCGGCAAGGCGATCGCCGACGTGGAAGCGCTGAGCTGGGTGCGCAACTGGGGCGAGATCGGGCTGGTGGCGATCCGCGACTCCAACGGCGACGGCCTGCTGCAGGTGAACGAGTTCTTCCTCAACCCCGACATCATCGTGCTGGCCACGCCGGAATTCGCCGGCCTGCCGTACGTGATCTCGGGCCTGGTGGCCGCGGGTGGCCTGGCGGCCGCACTGTCGACCGCCGATGGCCTGCTGCTGGCCATGGCCAACACCCTGTCGCATGACCTGTACTACAAGATCATCGACCCGAAGGCCGAGACCCGGAAGCGCCTGCTGACCGCCCGCGTGCTGCTGCTGGTGATCGGTGCGGCCGGTGCGGCGGTGGCGTCGATGCGGCTGGAAGGCATCCTCGGCGCGGTGGCCTGGGCCTTCTGCTTCGCGATGTCGGGCCTGTTCGCGCCGCTGGTGCTGGGCGTGTGGTGGAAGCGGGCCAACCGTGCCGGCGCCGTGGCCGGCATGGTGGTCGGCCTGATCGCAGGCTGGGGCTACCTGCTCGCGGTGCGCAACGGCATGACGCCGTGGCTGGGGCTGGACCACCTGCGCTTCGGTGTGGTCGGCGTGGTGGCCAGCTTCATCGCGATGGTCAGCGTCTCGCTGCTGACGCCGGCGCCGGACGAGGAGATCCAGCGCATGGTCGACGAGGTGCGCGTGCCGCGCGGCGAGTCGCTCGTGCGTCACCACTGACGGTCCTGCGATGCAACCGGATGCCGGGGCGAGGCGACTCCCCCGGCATCTTTTATTCGTGAGAGCATGGCCCCGAAGACCAGGGGCGCGAGGAGCCGCGACAACGCATGGTGACCGGAGTACCGCTGTACGCAGTCGTGATCGACTACCTGCTGGGCATGGTGATGTGGACCCTGATCGGACGCTTCGGCATGCGCCTGTTCCTGCCGGAGGAGAGCAGGTTCTTCTTCAGCCGCTTCTTCGTCCGGGTCACCGACCCGCTGCTCAAGCTGTTCAAGCCGATCACGCCGGGCTTCCTGGTGCCGGCGATGGTGCCGCTGTACGTGGCCTGGTTCTTCTTCATGGCCCGGTTCTACGTGTTGCCGTGGGCGCTGGGCTATTCGGTGATGGGGATGCTGTCGTTCCCGCTGGAAGGCCAGATCGCGCAGGGCCTGTACTGGCTCACCTCGAAGCTGCTGGGTAGCTGATCCGGCGCACCGCGGTGCGGTGCGCGTCGCGCTTGCGAGGTGCGCGCAGGCGTGCCGGATTCAGTCCGCGAACGCGCGGTCGACCGCTCCCGCGTCCAGCAGCGCACGCAGGTCGCGGCGCACTTCCTGCCAGTGGTAGCGCACCGAGTTCCGCACCACGTCCTCGTCCAGCCGCATCAGGGTCTCGACGATCGGCGCATGCCGCACCAGCGCCGCGGGGCTTTCGTGGAAACAGCCCTCGTCGTCGCCGACCTGGCTCCAGGGCGTGAGCGCGATGCGCGCGCGGACGCGCCCGGCGTGCTCGGCGTAGCCGTCGTCGGCCTCGGCCGGCACGCCGGTCTCGTCCAGGGTGCGGTCGAGGTCGCGACGCATCAGCGCGCCGACCCGCTCCTCCGCCATCCCGCCGCGCGCCAGCAGGCCGCCGGCATAGACGCTCAGGTCGGACAGGCTGGCCAGCCACATGTGCCACTTGGCGGCGTTGAGCAGCTCCACGAAGCCGTCCTGCTCGAACAGCTCCGGATAGCGCTGGCCGGCGCGCGTGCGCATGTAGCCGTACAGGGTGGTCTGGGCGATGAAGCTCGCGCGCGAGGACACGAACCCGCGCAGCGCCTCGGGATCGCGCACCGGCTCGCGGCGGACGCGGCCGCCGATGCCGAGGTAGTCGCGGGCCATGTCGAGAAAGCCGGTGATGCGGGAGCGGGCGCCGCCGGTGTCGGGGTGCTGGGTCATTGCGCGCGGGGCTCCTGCAGGCGAGTGGGAGACTGTGACCGAAGGCGGCGCGCTAGTCGAGATCGCGCAGCCGCACGCGCGCGACACCACCGAGCGCTTCGACCTGCGCCAGCAGCAGCTCGCCGCACGCCAGCGCGTCGGCCACCGCCGAGTGCTGCGCGTGCGGCGCCAGGCCGTGCCGCGCGCGCGACGCGGCCAGGGTCAGCGCGCCCCCGTGTTCGTCGATGCGCACGCCGCCGCCCTCGAGCAGGGTCCGAGCCAGCGCCAGCGTGTCGATGAAGCGATTGGGCAGCGGCACGCCGCCGTGGCGAAGCAGCAGCGCGCGCAGGAAGCCGCGCTCGATGCTGGCCGCATGCGCCGCGATGACGCGCCCTGCCAGCGCGGGCAGCAGGGCATCGAGCAGTGCGGCTTCGTCGCTGGCCTGCGCCAGGTCGCTGTCGAACAGGCCGTGGATGGTCGCGCTCTGGCCGACGCCTTCGGTGCCGCGCGGCCGTACGCGGATTTCGCGTGCGGCGCCCATGCGCAGGCGGCCGCGGTCGATCGGGACCCAGCCGGCGGACAGGATCTGGTCGCGCGCGGGGTCCAGACCGGTGGTCTCGAAATCCAGCGCCAGCACCGGCAAGGCCTCGAACACGGTCGCGGCCGCGGGCAGCGGCACCGCCAGCGCCTCGCGCTGCGACGGCAGCCGGCAGCGCGCGCGCGCATGTTCCCCGCGCCAGGCACGCCAGCCGATCACGGGAAGTCCTGTTTCAGCGCGTCCTGGGCCTCGCGGATGACGAGGAAGGCATCGCGCAGCGCGGCGCGCTCGGCATGGCCGATGCGGCGCACGTCGAGGTGGTTGTGCGGCGCCTCGCCGCGGCGCGCGAGGTCGGCATGCAGGCGCACGCGCAACCCGCACAGCAGGCGATAGGCGCCGTCGAGGCGATCGCCCTCGGCGCGATCCATCGCCCCGCGCGCGACCAGGGCCGCGATGCGTTCGCGTGTCGAGGCCACGGTCACGCCGCCCTGCAGGGCGCGCACGCGCACCAGGTCGGTCAGCGGCAGCAGGCCGGCGGCCTTGATCTCGAGGGTGTCGCGATGCTCGCCCTGGCGCTGCAGGACGAACTGGCGGAAGAATCCCAGCGGCACGTCGTAGTGCGCGGCCTGGTGCGCCAGCGCGCTCAGGAACACCGCGCGGCCACGGCCACCGGCACACTCGGCCATCGCCTCGCGGATGCGCGCCACCAGGCCCGCGTCGCCATGGATGCCGCGCAGGTCGAAGAAGATGCTCACCCGCAGCACCGCGGTCGGGTCGGGCAGCGTGGCCCAGCGCGCGAAGTGGCGCAGCCAGCCCGACAGCGGCTGCCGCCATTCCGGCGTGGTGGCCATGATCCCGCCCGGACAGTAGACGTAGCCGCAGGCGTCGAGCCCGTCGCTGACCTCCCGCGCCAGCGCGGCGAACCAGGCGTCGGCGCCGGCGGGCACGTCGTCGGCATGCACGATGCCGTTGTCCTGGTCGGTCCGCAGGCTCTGCTCCTCGCGCGCCTGCGAACCGAACGCCAGCCACGCCCACGGCGCCGGCGCCGGACCCAGGCGCGCCTGGGCGAGGTGGATCAGGCGTCGGGTCACCGCATCGGTGATGGTGCTCATCACCTTCGGCACCTCCTCGGCGCGCAGGCCCGAGGCCAGCAGCAGTTCGAACAGCTTCGGCACCCGGCGGCAGACCTCGACCACGCCCTCGCGCGTGTCCTGCTTCTGGATCTGGGCGGCGAGGTAGAGCGGGTGGTGGGTCTGCAGGCTGAGCAGGTCGCGGGTGGTGACCATGCCCACCACCGCGCCGTCGCGCACCAGAGGCAGGTGGTGGATGCCGCGCCCGGCCATGGCGACGATGCCCGAGAGCACCGGGCTGTCGGCCTCGAGCGTCAACGGCGTGGCGGTCATCACCTCGGCCACCGGCGTGGACGGGTCGCGCCCCTGCGCGAGCACGCGATTGCGCAGGTCGCGGTCGGTGAGGATGCCTTCCAGTTCGCGGCCCTCGCCCACCAGCAGCGACGACACGCCGTGCTCGGCCATCACCCGCGCCGCCTCCGCCACCGGGGTGGCGCGCGGCACCGAGATCGGCGTGCGGCGCGCCAGCTGCGACAGCGGGGTGAGGAACAGGGTCGCGGTCTGCCTGCCGGCCGCGCTGTCCTGCAGCGCGCCGACCAGCCGCTGTTCCAGGCTGCGGATGTAGAAGTCGTCGAACGCGCGCGAGGCCGCGCGCAGGTCGTCGAAGGCCGCGCGCGGCATGCACCACAGCAGGCTGTCCTCGATCAGCACCGCGCGGAAGCGCACCGGGCGCGCACCGAGCAGCGACTGCAGGCCGAAGCTCTCGCCCTCGCCGTAGCGGCCGATCAGGTTGCCCTGGGCGTCGTGGGTCTCGACCGCGCCGCGGCGGACCAGCCACAGGGTGTCGTTGGCTTCGCCGATGCGCAGCACCTCGGTGCCGCTGCGCCGGTAGACCGCTTCGAACGCCGCTGCAGCGCGCCGCAACTGCGGCGGTTCCAGGCAGTCGAACGGCGGCGTCTGCGCGAGGAAGCGTTCGACATCGGCCAGCGGGCTGTCCATGCCGGCGATGGTAGCCCCGCCGCGGGCTCCGGGCGCGCGACCGCGACCAAGGTCGGGTACGCGCGGAGCGTCAGCTCTTCAGGCGCAGGGCCCGGTTCACGCCCAGCGCCGCCAGCGTGCCGATCGCACCCGACAGCAGATACAGGCCGATGTAGGGCAGGCCGAACTCCGCGCACAGCCCCAGCGCCACCAGCGGCGCGAACGCGGCGCCGATCAGCCAGGCCAGGTCGGAGGTGAGCGCGGCGCCGGTGTAGCGGTAGCGGCTGCCGAAGTTCGCGGTCACCGCGCCGGCCGCCTGGCCATAGGACAACCCCAGCAGCACGAAGCCCAGCAGCACGAACACCACCTGCCCCGGGCCGCCGGCGCCGAGCAGGGTCGGCGCGAAGCCACTGTACATCGCGATCGCCACCGCGGTGCCGCCGAGCGTGCGGGCGCGCCCCACGCGGTCGGCGATCACGCCCGAGGCGACGATGCCCGCCGCCGCCAGCACGCCGCCGAACACCTGCAGCAGCAGGAAGCCGCTGACCGAGTCGTCGGTGAACAGCTCGATCCACGACAGCGGGAAGATCGTGACGATGTGGAACATCGCGTAGCTGGCCAGCGCCGCGAACGCGCCGATGAACACGTGCCGCCCGCGGCCGCGGAACAGCTCGCGTACCGGCGTGGGCTCGAGTTCGAGCTCGCCCATCTTGTCCTGGTATTCGTCGGCCACCACCAGCCGCAGGCGCGCGAACAGCGCCACCACGTTGATCGCGAACGCGGCGAAGAACGGATAGCGCCAGCCCCAGGCATGGAAGTCCTCGGGCGAGAGGCTGGAGATCAGGAACGCGAACAGGGCCGCGGCGACGATGAAGCCCACCGGCGCGCCCAGCTGGCCGAGCATCGCGTACCAGCCGCGGCGCTGCTTCGGCGCGTTGAGCGCCAGCAGCGACGGCAGCCCGTCCCACGAGCCGCCCAGTGCCACACCCTGCAGCACCCGGAACAGCGCCAGCAGCACGATCGCGGCCGCGCCGATCGCGCCATAGCCGGGCAGGAACGCGATGCCCGCGGTCGAGGTGCCGAGCAGGAACAGCGCCACGGTCAGCTTGGTGCTGCGGCTCCAGCGCTGCTGCAGCCACATGCCCAGCACCGTGCCGAGCGGGCGCGCGACGAAGGCCAGGGCGAAGATCGCGAACGCGTAGAGCGTGCCGGTCAGCGGTTCGGCGAAGGGAAAGAACACCTTCGGGAACACCAGCGCCGAGGCGATGCCGTAGACGAAGAAGTCGAAGTATTCCGAGCCGCGGCCCACCACCACGCCGACCGCGATCTCGCCCGGCGCGATGTCCTTGTGCGCCCGCGTGCCGTGGTCGTGGGCGGAATGGATGGCGTCTGGATGGGCGGACATCGTCGGCGTGGCTCTTCTGGCGGGACGACCGGCGCAATGCCGGAATCGGCCGCCGGTGTCAGTGGCGGCGACGCCAGTGTCGCAGCGACGCAGGCGCGAAGCGATGGGACAAAACGTCCAATGGTCCGGCCCCGGCGCGCTCACTACATTGATCCCGATCAAGCGCCATGCCGATTCGAGCCCCCATGCCCGCCTTCCCACGCGCCCTGTCCCGGTGGATGCTGCCGTTCGCCGTCCTGCTGCTGTCCGGCTGCGGCACCGTCGTGCTGTCGCCGCCCGGCGACGTGGCCGCGCAGCAGGGCCGGCTGATCCTGGTCGCCACCGGGCTGATGCTGCTGGTGATCGTGCCGGTGATCGCGCTCACCTTCCTGTTCGCCTGGCGCTACCGCGCGTCCAACCGCAAGGCCACCTACACCCCGGACTGGGACCACTCCACCCAGCTGGAACTGGTGATCTGGGCGGTGCCGCTGCTGATCATCATCGCGCTCGGCGCGGTGACCTGGATCAGCACCCACCTGCTCGACCCGCACCGGCCGCTGGAGCGCATCGCGCCCGGGCGCCCGGTGCCCGAGGACGTGCAGCCGCTGGAGGTGCAGGTGGTGTCGCTGGACTGGAAGTGGCTGTTCGTCTATCCCGAGTACGGCGTGGCCTCGCTCAACCAGATGGCCGCCCCGGTGGACCGCCCGATCCGCTTCCGGCTCACCTCGTCGACCACGATGAACGCGTTCTACGTGCCGGCGCTGGCGGGCATGGTCTACACCATGCCGGCGATGGAGACCACGCTGCACGCGGTGATGAACGCGCCCGGCACCTACCGCGGCTTCTCCTCGCACTACAGCGGAGAGGGCTTCTCGCACATGCGCTTCGACTTCATCGCGCTCGACGACGCGGGCTTCGCGCAGTGGATCGAGACCGCGCGCGCCGGCGGCGCGACGCTCGACCGCGCCGGCTACCTCGCGCTGGAAGCGCCCAGCGCGCGCGAACCGGCGCGCCTGTACGCCAGCGTGGCGCCGGACCTGTTCGACGCGGTGGTCAACCGCTGCGTCGACACCGACCGGCTGTGCATGGACCAGATGATGGCCTTTGATGCGATGGGCGGGCTGGGGCTGGACGGCATCGACGCGCTGGCGATGCCGCGCCGCGGCCGCCTCGATACCGGTCCGTTCGTCAGCGCCGGCGTGTGCACGGCCGAGGAGGCGCGCGCGCTCGTCCCGCCCTCGCGCCCCGTCATCGCCGGCGGCCTGCAGGCGCCCTGATCCGCTCCCCGCGACACCCCAGTTTTTCCGGACACCCCTTCAGATGGCTTTCGATCCCTCCACCGTCGAGACGTCCCCGCTGACCGGCCGCATGGCCTGGGACGCGATCCCGATGCTGCACGACCCGATCATCGCCGCGACCTTCGTCGCCACCTGCCTCGGCGGCCTGGGGCTGCTGGCCGTGATCACGAAGTACCGGCTGTGGGGCTGGCTGTGGAACGAGTGGTTCACCAGCATCGACCACAAGAAGATCGGCATCATGTACATGGTGCTGGGGCTGGTGATGCTGCTGCGCGGCTTCGCCGACGCGATCATGATGCGCCTGCACCAGGCGATGGCCTTCGGCGACAGCGCGGGCTACCTGCCGCCGCACCACTACGACCAGATCTTCACCGCCCACGGCGTGATCATGATCTTCTTCGTGGCCATGCCGCTGGTCACCGGGCTGATGAACTACATCGTGCCGCTGCAGATCGGCGCGCGCGACGTGGCGTTCCCGTTCCTCAACAACTTCAGCTTCTGGATGACCACCGCCGGCGCGATGCTGGTGATGCTGTCGCTGTTCTTCGGCGAGTTCTCCACCGCCGGCTGGCTGGCGCTGTCCAACCTCGGCAACCAGAGCCCGTGGGTGGGGCTGGACTACTACATCTGGGCGCTGCAGATCGCGGGCGTCGGCACATTGCTGTCGGGCGTGAACCTGCTGGTGACCATCATCAAGATGCGCGCGCCCGGCATGGGCCTGATGAAGATGCCGGTGTTCACCTGGACCGCGCTGTGCACCAACGTGCTGATCGTGGTCTCGTTCCCGGTGCTGACCGCGGTGCTGGCGCTGATGACGCTCGACCGCTACGTGGGCACCAACTTCTTCGGCAGCGACCTCGGCGGCAACGCCATGCTGTACGTGAACCTGATCTGGATCTGGGGCCACCCGGAGGTCTACATCCTGATCCTGCCGGTGTTCGGCGTGTTCTCCGAGATCGTCTCGACCTACTCCGGCAAGCGCCTGTTCGGCTACAGCTCGATGGTCTACGCCACGGTGTGCATCACGGTGCTGTCGTACCTGGTGTGGCTGCACCACTTCTTCACCATGGGTTCGGGCGCGAGCGTCAACTCGTTCTTCGGCATCACCACGATGATCATCTCGATCCCCACGGGCGCGAAGATCTTCAACTGGCTGTTCACCATGTACCGCGGCCGCATCCGCTTCGAGGTGCCGATGCTGTGGACGATGGGCTTCATGGTCACCTTCGTGGTGGGCGGCATGACCGGCGTGCTGCTGGCGGTGCCGCCGGCGGACTTCGTGCTGCACAACTCGCTGTTCCTGGTGGCGCACTTCCACAACGTGATCATCGGCGGGGTGGTGTTCGGGCTGTTCGCGGCGATGACGCACTGGTTCCCGAAGGCGTTCGGCTTCCGGCTCGACGATTTCTGGGGCAAGGTCTCGTTCTGGTTCTGGCTGGCCGGCTACTGGCTCGCGTTCACGCCGCTGTACGTGCTCGGCCTGATGGGCGTGACCCGGCGCATGAGCCACTTCGACGATCCCTCGCTGCAGATCTGGTTCCAGATCGCGCTGCTGGGTGCGGTGCTGGTGGCGATCGGCATCGCCGCGTTCCTGTGGTGCATCGCGGTCAGCTTCCGTCGCCGCGAGCAGTTGCGCGACGTCACCGGCGATCCCTGGGACGGGCGCACGCTGGAATGGTCGACCTCGTCGCCGCCGCCGGAATACAACTTCGCCTTCACCCCGGTGGTGCACGACAACGACGCCTGGGCCGACATGAAGCGGCGCGGCTTCCAGCGCCCGGAGAGCGGCTTCGTGCCGATCCACATGCCGCGCAACACCGGTGCCGGCGTGATCCTCTCGGCGCTGAGCACGGTCTGCGGTTTCGCCCTGATCTGGCACATCTGGTGGCTGGCGGCGGTGTCGCTGCTGGCGACCGTGGTGTACGCGATCCGGCACAGCTTCGACCGCGACCGCGACTACCACATCCCCGCGCAGACCGTGGCCGCGACCGAGGCCGCGCGCACGCAGCAGCTGGGCAGCGTCCATGTCTGAGTCCATCGCCCTGTCCCATGCCGACGGCAGCCCGGTGTTCCTGGACACCGCCGGCCGCCACCATCCCGAAAACGGCACCCTGCTGGGCTTCTGGATCTATCTGCTCAGCGACCTGATGATCTTCGGCAGCCTGTTCGCCACCTTCGGGGTGTTCGCGCAGAGCTATGCCGCGGGGCCGTCGGGCCGCGACCTGTTCGACCTGAAGCTGATCGCGGTCAACACCGCGGTGCTGCTGCTGTCGTCGATCACCTACGGCTTCGCGATGATCGCGATGCTCCGGCGCAACGCGCGCGCCACCATCGGCTGGCTGGCGGTGACGGGGCTGCTCGGGCTGGCGTTCCTGGGGATCGAGCTCTACGAATTCCAGCACCTGATCCACCTCGGCGCCGGGCCGCAACGCAGCGCCTACCTGTCTGCGTTCTTCGCCCTGGTCGGCACCCACGGCCTGCACGTGCTGTTCGGCGTGGTGTGGCTGGTGGTGCTGTGCGTGCAGGTCGGCCGCTGGGGTTTGAACCGCACGACCACGCGGCGGATCGCCTGCCTGTCGCTGTTCTGGCATTTCCTCGACGTCGTGTGGATCGGCGTCTTCACCTTCGTCTACCTGATGGGCGTGCTTTGAACAGGAACGCAGTGATGAGCGACCATTCCCACGATCCGCACGACGACTTCCTCGAGGCCGGCATTCCGCACGTCAGCGTGAAGGAGTACGCCACCGGCTTCGGCCTGTCGGTGGTGCTGACCGCGATCCCGTTCTGGCTGGTGATGGCGAAGGTGCTGCCGACGCCGACGATCACGCTGCTGGTGATCCTGGCCTTCGCGATGGTGCAGGTGGTGGTGCACATGGTGTACTTCCTGCACATGAACCCGAAGTCCGAGGGCGGCTGGAACCTGCTGGCCCTGATCTTCACCGCGGTGCTGCTGGTGATCGTGCTGATCGGCACGCTGTGGGTGATGCACCACATGAACGCGAACATGATGCCGTCGATGCACGACATGGAACGCATGCTCTAGCGTCGTCCCTCGCCGTCTCCACGCGCCGGGGCTGCCCGGCACGTGGTCCGGCTGGAGCGCCGCGCCCCGACGCGACCCGCCACCGACACACCGCACCGCCGCCATGACCCCGCATCCCGCCCCTGCGCCACGCCGCGTCCGGAAGTTCGCCTTCCTGGCGCTGCTGGCGGCGCTGTTCGCGATGTTCTGCGTGCTCGGCACCTGGCAGGTGCAGCGGCTGCAGTGGAAGCGCGACCTGATCGCGCGGGTCGATGCACGCGTGAATGCCGAACCAGTGGCCGCGCCGGGTCGCGCGGCCTGGGGCGGGATCGACCGCGCCAGCGCGGAGTATCTGCGCGTGTCGGCGACCGGCCGGTTCCTGCCCGGCCGCGACACCCGCGTCGATGCACTCACCGCAATGGGCCCCGGCGCCTGGATCCTCTCGCCCCTGCGCACCGCGGACGGCGACGTGGTGCTGGTGAACCGCGGCTTCGTGCCGGCGGACGCGCGCGACGCCACGCCGGTGCCCGCGGGCGAGGTGCGGGTGGAAGGCCTGCTGCGGCTCGACGAACCCCGCGGCCGGATCCTGCGCGCGAACGTGCCGGCGCAGGACCGCTGGTTCTCGCGCGACGTGCAGGCGATCGCGGCAGCGCGCGATCTCGGTGCCGTGGCGCCGTATTTCATCGACGCCGCGTTCGACCCCGCCGCCGCGCCCTGGCCGCGCGGCGGCATGACCGTGGTACGGTTCCGCGACCACCACCTGCAGTACGCGCTGACCTGGTTCGCGCTGGCGCTGATGCTGGCCTTCGCCGCGTGGCGCGTGCTGTCCGGGCCGCGACTGCGGCGCCGGGTTCCGCACACCGACCCCCCCGATGCCGCACGCAGCCACGCCGCCCTCGCCGCCCGACCCGATCGCCGCTGATCCGCGCGTCGCCGCGCGCGCGACCGGCGACAGCGCCGGGGTGAACAACATGCGTCAGCTGATCCAGCTGCGCTGGATCGCGGTGGTCGGCCAGCTGCTCACGATCGTCGTGGTGCACGCCGGGCTCGGGATCGCGCTGCCGCTGGGGCCGATGCTGGCGGTGCTCGCGGCGCTGGCCACGTTCAACGCGCTGGCGATGCTGCGCTGGCGCGGGCGCGGCCGGGTCACCAACACCGCGCTGCTGCTGGGCCTGCTCGCCGACGTCGCCGCGCTGACCGCGCAGCTGTACCTGAGCGGCGGCATCGCCAACCCGTTCGCGTTCCTGTACCTGCTGCAGGTGGTGCTGGCGGCGGTGCTGCTCAAGCCCTGGTCGAGCTGGGTGATCGTGGCGCTGACCAGCGCCTGCGTGGTGGGGCTGGCGCTGTTCCCGGGACCGGTGACCCTGCCGGCGAGCCCCACCGGCGGACTGTCGGATCCCTACGTGTTCGGCCTGCTGCTGTGCTTCATGCTGATCGCAACCCTGCTGGTGGTGTTCATCACCCGCATCGGCCGCATCATCCGCGCGCGCGACGCGCGCCTCGCGGCGCTGCGCCAGCGCGCGGCGGAAGAGGAGCACATCGTGCGCATGGGGCTGCTGGCCTCCGGCGCCGCGCATGAACTCGGCACGCCGCTGTCGACCCTGGCGGTGATCCTGGGCGACTGGCAGCACCTGCCGCACTTCACCTCCGACCCGGAACTGCTGCAGGACGTGAGCGAGATGCAGGCGCAGGTGCTGCGCTGCAAGGCGATCGTCTCGGGCATCCTCGCCTCGGCCGGCGAGACCCGCGGCGAGGCGCCGCGCGGCACCACGCTGCGCGCGTTCCTCGACGACCTGGTGGACGAATGGAACCGCAGCCGCAGCGTGCGCGGGTTCCGCTACGACGACCGGATCGACCAGGACGTGCCGATCGTCGCCGACGCCGGCCTGCAGCAGATGCTGTGGAACATCCTCGACAACGCGCTGGAAGCCTCGCGCTCGCGGGTGACGCTGGAGGCGACGCGCAGCGGCGAGGCGGTGGTGCTGCGCGTGCGCGACGACGGCCCGGGCTTCGGCGCCGGCATGCTCGAACGCCTGGGCACGCCCTACCAGTCCAGCAAGGGCGCGCCCGGGCGCGGGCTGGGGCTGTTCCTGTCCGTGAACGTGGCGCGCACGCTCGGCGGTACCATCGAGGCGGGCAACGAGCCCGGCGGCGGCGCGGTGGTCACGATTACGCTGCCGCTGCCGGCGCTGTCGCTGGAACGCGAGGAGGACGATGGACACTGACCCGCGCCGCCTGCTGATCGTCGAGGACGATGCCGCGTTCGCGCGCACGCTGTCGCGCTCGTTCGAGCGCCGCGGCTACGAGGTGCGCACCGCATCCGGCCTGGACACGCTCGAGGCCCTGCTGGAGGAATTCGCCCCCAGCCACGCCGTGGTCGACCTCAAGCTGGCCGGTGGCGGCTCCGGGCTGGCCTGCGTCAGGGCGCTGCACGCGCGCGATCCGGACATGCTGATCGTCGTGCTCACCGGCTACGCCAGCATCGCCACCGCGGTCGAGGCGATCAAGCTCGGCGCCCGCCACTACCTGGCCAAGCCGTCGAACACCGACGACATCGAGGCCGCGTTCGCGCGCGAAGACGGCGACGAGGACGTGCAGCTCACCCGGCGCCCGACCTCGATCAAGACCCTGGAGTGGGAGCACATCCACGAAGCCCTGGCCGCGGCCGACTTCAACATCTCCGAGGCCGCGCGCCAGCTCGGCATGCACCGCCGCACCCTGGCGCGCAAGCTGGAGAAGCAGCGGGTGAAGTGATGCCGGGACGCGGCGGCGCAGCCACCGGCTATTCCGCGTCCGGTTCCCGGTACACCGTCTCGATGTCGTCGCCGCGTTCGCGACGCACGTTCTCGGCCCAGTGCAGCACCTCGGCCACGGCGTCGAAGAAATCGCTGCCGATGTAGTCGTCCAGTTCGACCTGCTCGTTGAGTCCGCGCGCCAGCGGCACGTTCTGCAGGATCGGGATGCCTTCCTCCTGCGCGGTCTTCCTGATCAGTTCGGCGAACGCGCCCTCGCCCTTGGCCACGACCACGGGCAGGTCGGTCTCGCCCGGTTCGTACTGCAGCGCGACGGCGATGTGGGTGGGATTGGTCACGACGACGTTCGACTTGCGCACGGAGGAGAGCATGTTCTGCTGCGCCCACTCCTGGTGCAACTGGCGGCGGCGCTGCTTCACGTAGGGATCGCCCTCGTTCTCGCGGACCTCCTGGCGGATGTCGCGCCGGCTCATGCGCAGCTTCTTGGTGTACGAGAACTTCTGGTACCACACGTCCAGCGCCGAAACGAAGAAGAACACCGCGATGGTCCACACCGCGATCCACTTCACCCCGTGCCAGAACGCCGCCGCCATCGCCTGCGGCGGGGCGTAGGGCAGCTTCAGCAGCCATTCCATCATCCCGCGCAGCACGATGTAGCCGATGCCGATCATCGCGGCGCACTTGAGCACCGACTTCACCAGCTCGACCAGGTTGTCCATCGAGAACATGCGCTTGATGCCCTCGACCGGGTTCATCTTGTCCATGTTCGGCGTGACCTTCTTGATCGACGCGACCGGCCCGACCTGCAGGAACTCGATCAGCACGCCGAGCGCGAGCGTCATCGCCATCAGCGGCAGGCACACCCACAGCAGGGTTTCGAACGCCAGCTGGCCCAGCCGCGGCAGCACGATGTGGAATGGCTGCCCGATCGCCTCCAGGCTCTGGTCGAACAGCGCCTGCAGCCGCCCGTAGATGAACGCGGCCAGCATGCCCCCGAGCGCGATCCAGCCGAGCAGCAGCACCGTCGCGGTGAGCTCCTTGCTCTTGGCGACGTTGCCTTCCTTGCGCGCGTCGCGGATCTTTTTCGGAGTGGGCTTTTCGGTCTTGTCGGCGCCCTGGTCCTTGTCGGCCATTGCCGTATCCCGTGCTGGGGGAGGTCGCGCCGGCCGAGGCTAGCATGGCGGTCCGGCGGCGCCCGTCGACGCCGACCGGCAGCGCGCGCATGAACGCATGCCCGGTGCGCCTGCCGTCCTAGGGACGACCCGAGGTGACAGTCGGATGACACGCTCGCTAGAGTGTGTCCACCGCCGCGAACGGCTCCACCACGACACCCGAGTCCCGCACCCGCAATGAGCAGCATCGGTTCCACGCCCCCGGGCCTGAACACCGCCGGATTCGATCCGGCCGGGCAGGTTTCGCTCGACCAGGCCCGCCAGCAGGACCTGCTGCGCGCGGATGGCGGGCTTGCGGAGGTCGACGCCGCCCCGCCGGCGCTGGTCGATCCGGGCGAATCGCTGCTCAATCGCGCCGTCTGGGACGACACCGGGCTGCGTGCGCTGCCGCGCCAGGAGGCGTTCGGCGCCCGGCTGGCCGGGCTGGACCATGCCGAGGCCGCGAACGCGGCGGTCGACGGCATCCTCGCTGCACTCTGATTCCGGTCGCGCCGTTTCGGGTCGGACGCCGATCCAGGTGACCCACCCACCGTCGCAGCGCCGCCATCGCGGCAGGCCGATAATGGGTGGATCTTCCCGCCCGGCCCCGATGTCCACCACCCCGCCCACCGCCGAACAGTTGCGTGACGCCGCCGGGCGGCTGGTCGCGGCCCTCGGCGCGCACGACGACCCCGAATACCGCCTGGCCGTGCTCAAGCGCCTGTCCCGGCGCCTGGGCGAGGACCAGTACCCGATGTTCCTGCGCCTGCTGGGGGTGGTGGCCGAGAGCGACGACCACGACGCCAAGCGCCTGCTGGCCGAGACCGTCGCCACCGCCCTGCGGCGTGCCGACCTGCCCGGGGGCGCCCTGAGTTCCTGGGGTGCGACCCGGCTGCCCGACGATGTGACCGGCCTCACCGCAGGCGCGCTGTCGGGCCACTTCTTCGGCGCTTCGCCGCGCCGGATGCTGGGTCCGGTGGAATACCTGCTGGTCTGGCACCTGCAGCGCACCCAGCGCACCTCGCTGGGCGTGGACACCTTCCGCACCCAGCTGGCCCGGCTGATCGACCTGCTCAACCACAGCCCCGAGGCCCGCCAGCTGTATCCGCAGAAGCTGGCCGCCGACGCCCAGAACGAGCTCGAGGGCGCCTACACCCGCGCCACGCGCACGCGGCTGGCGGCGATCGCAGCCGCCTGGCAGGCGGGCCGCCCACCCGACGAGGTGGCCCAGTCCGCGCTCGACGCCGCCCACGCCGACCTGCCGCCGGGCTGGGTGGTCCGCGACCTGTAGCCGGGCGCCGCGCGACCCCGGGCACGGTTCCCGGCCCGCGCGGTTGCCGGCGGCCGCCACAGTCGCCAAGATGCGGCGGAGCCTTCGGGGAGAGGTCGGGCGATGGGGAGACGGGTGCGGGCCCTGCTGTGCCTGCTGTTGGCGGCCTGCGTCGCGGGCCTGTCCGGCTGTGAACGGCGTCAGGAGGCCGAGGCCGAACGTGCAGCCGAACCGCTCACGCCTGGCGAAACCGTTCGCCGCCTGACCGGGCACCTGGTCGAGAACGACCTGGAGGCCTTCGCCCGCGACGCGGTCACGCCGCAGCTGCACGCGCAACTGGAGCAGGCCTGGCGCGAGGGCCGTACCCGCTGGCCGCTCGACCAGCTGCCGTTCGCCCAGCACCTGCCGCGGGCGATGGCCGCGCTGTCGGCAGCCGACGCGGAAACGACCCTGCAGCAGGGCTTCGACCGCCAGCTCGCCAATGCCAGCCTGGCCTCGGCGGCGGAATTCCTCACCGTGTTCACGGTCCAGTACATCACCCAGCAGGGCGATTTCAGCGTCGGAGAGCGCGAACACTATCCGCAGCTGGTTCAGGCGCTGGGCACCTGGGCCGGACAGGCGCCGATCGGCGACCGGGCGCGGGCGCGCGTCGTGATCGCGCGCATGGCCGCGGCCGCGCGCGAGGCCGCGCTCGACAGCGACGCGGCCTACGCCGAGGCCGGCATGGCCGCGAGCCTGCAGCGCATGTCGCGGGTGCTGGCGGCCGGCAAGCAGTCGCTGGCGGACTACGGCCTCGACCTCGACGCCGACCTGCGCGCGATGGACGTCCAGCTGCTCTCGCAGACCGGGGACCTGGCCCGCGTGCGCATGCAGTACGCCCTGGGAGGCACCCCGATCGACACCATCGTCCAGCTCGAACGGCGCGACGGCACGTGGTACGTGAGCGACTTCCTGCGCCGTGCCGAGGCGGCGGTGACGACGGAGTAGGCGGATCGACCCGCGGACGCCGCGGCGGCAGGCGGGACGACGGCCCGGGCGACGGGCGCGGTGACACGCCACCGTGAAAAGCCGCCCGGATCCTGACGGCTGGCGCCCGCACAACGGAATGAATGGCCCAGGGTGTGCTGCATTCACCCGGGCGACGCAACTGCGCTTGTCCATGCGGAGGGTTGGCGTCCGACGCCTGCGCGACGGATTGCGGGAGGCCCGGGCCCTTGCTTATAGCAGCACGCTGATCCCCACCAGCACCATGAACACGGCGAACACGCGCTTGAGCGCCGCACCGCTGATCGCGTGCGCCAGCCGCGTGCCCAGCGGCGCGGCCAGCACCGACGCCAGCGCGATGCCGATCGCCGCCGGCAGGTAGATGTAGCCGATCGCATGCGCCGGGAGCGCGCCCGCGGGCGCGTGCACGGCGTAGCCCGCCGCACTCGCGAGCCCGATGAAGATGCCGCAGGCCGAGGACGTGCCGACCGCGCGCACCGGCACCACTCCGCGCCAGACCAGCAGCGGCACGGTCATGCTGCCGCCGCCGATGCCGACCACCGCGGACACCGCGCCGATGCCGCCGCCGGCCACCGTCAGCGGCCAGCCGGTGGGCACTCCCGTGCCCGTCGCGGCACCGCCGCGCGGGCCGCCGAAGGCCATCTGCGCCGCCACCACGAAGCAGTACAGCGCCACGCACCAGCGCAACACCTCGCCTGCGAGCGCGACCGCCACCAGGCTGCCGAGCCAGCCCCCGAGCAGCAGCCCCGGCACCATCCAGCCCACCGTCGGCCACAGCACGCCACCGCGGCGATGGTGCGCACGCGCCGACGAGGCGGCGGTCAGCACGATGCTCGCCAGCGAACTGGCCAGCGCCGCATGCATCGCCGCCTCCTGCGGCACGCCGTAGGCCGGCAGCAGCCACACCAGGGCGCCGATCAGCACCAGCCCGCCGCCGATGCCGAGCAGTCCCGCCAACACGCCCGCGGCCACGCCCAGCAGCGGGAATACCCACCAGCCTTCGATCACGCGTGGGCCCCGCACGCGCGTGGCCTGCGATCGGGATGTCGATGGTCCGGGGCTGAATTCATGGGCCGTTCGCTATAGTCGGGACATGTCGAGTCAACGCCTGTCCATCGTCTCCATCGTACTCGCCGCGGTGCTGCTGTCCGCCGCTCCCGCGCGCGCGCAACACACCGACGCCGCGCTGCGTGCGGCGCTCGAGGCCGCCGAACGCGGCCTGCCTACCGCTTCCCTGGCCGCCGGCCACCCCGCTGCGCGCTGGGTCGAGATGGCGGCGCTGCGCCGCAACCTCGACACCCTGCCCGCCGCGCAGGCGCAGGCCTTCCTGGCGCGCTACCGCGGCGAACCCGTGGCCGGCGTGTTCCGCGAGGCCTGGCTGCGCGCGCTGCTCAAGCGCCAGGACTGGGCCGGCTACCGCGCGGCATGGTCCGACGACGTGCGCACCCCGGCACTGCGCTGCGCCGAACTCGACGCGCGCCAGCGCACCGGCGCCGCCGACGCGCAGTGGACGCGCGACGCGCAGGCGATATGGCGCAACGGTGCCTCGCTGCCGGACGAATGCGATCCGGTATTCGCCGCACTCGCGGCGCGCGGCGGCCTCGACGATGCGCTGCGCTGGGAGCGTCTCGAACTGGCCGCGGCCGGGTGGAACCCCGGCGTGATGCGCGCCGCCGCACGTGGCCTGCCGGCCGACCAGCTGGCGCTGGCCAACGATTACGCCGCGTACGTACAGGCGCCGCATCCGCGCGCCGCGCAGTGGCCGAAGACCGCGCGCAGCCGGCTGGTCGCCTCGCACGGGCTGGCGAAGTTCGCCAAGGACGACCCGCTCGCCGCCGAGGCGCAGCTGCCGGCGATCGCCCGCTCGCTCGATTTCGGCGAGACCGAACGCGGCCGCGTGCTGTACCAGGCCGCGCTGTGGACGGTGGCCTCCTACCTGCCCGATTCGGCGCGGCTGCTCGGGCTGGTGCCCGCCAGTGCCTACGACGAACGCCTGCACGAATGGCGCGTGCGCGACGCGTTGGCGCGCTCCGACTGGCCGGCGGCGCTGACGGCGCTGCGCGCGATGCCGGCAACGCAGCGCGCCGATTCGCGCTGGCAGTGGTTCGAGGCGCGGATGCTGGAACTCACCGGCGATCGCGACGCCGCCCGCACCGTGTTCGCGAGCGCGGCGCGCAGTCCCGATTTCCACGGCTTCCTCGCCGCCGACCGGCTGGACCAGCCCTATGCGCTGTGCCCGTGGATGCCCGACTGGAGCCCGGCCCAGAAGGCCGCGGTCGCGGCCGATCCGGCACTGGTGCGCGCACTCGCGCTGTACCGCGCGGAGCGCGCGGTGTGGGCGGTGCGGGAATGGAACGATGCGCTCTCGCGCTTCGACGACCACCAGCGCCGGATCGCGGTGGAAGTGGCGCAGGAGCACGGCTGGTTCGACCGCGGCGTGTTCGGCCTGGGCAAGGCGCCGGACGAGAGCCGCCTGTACACGCTGCGTTTTCCGATCCACCACGCCGACGTGATCCAGCGCGAGGCGCGTCGCAACGGCCTGGATCCGGCCTGGGTGGCGGCCGAGATCCGCGCCGAAAGCGTGTTCAACCCGCGCGCGCGTTCGCCGGCCGATGCGCGCGGACTGATGCAGGTGCTGCCCACCACCGCCGCGGCGGTCGCGCGGCGCCTGGGCATGGCGTGGAGCGGCAATGAACGCCTGTACGACCCCGAGACCAACATCACCCTCGGTACCGCCTACCTGCGCGAGAAGGAACAGATGTACGGCAAGCCGTACGTCGCGATCGCCGCCTACAACGCCGGGCCCACGCCCACCTCGCGCTGGCTCGCGCAGCGCCCCGCGCACGAACCGGACCTGTGGATCGAGACCATCAGCTACAAGGAGACGCGCGAGTACGTCGCGCGCATCCTCGCCTTCAGCGTGATCTACGACTGGCGCATGTTCGGCAAGGCGACGAAGGTCAGCGACCGCATGCACGGCATCACGGGCACACCGCGCAAGGCCTTCGCCTGCCCCGCGCCGGCCTAGCCGCGCGGCCCGTGGTCCGCGTCGGGCACCTGCCCGTCGGGCGTGCGCCCGTCCGCCGGTGACGGGCCGTCTTCCCGCCAGACCACGCCGTGCCGCGCGGCACGCCGCTGCCAGCGTTCGCGCGCCAGCCGCTGCATGTCGGTGACGCGGTCGCGCTCGTCCACGATCTCGTCGCCGAGCAGCGTTTCGACCACGTCCTCCATCGACACCAGGCCGACCGTGTCGCCGTACTCGCCCACCACCAGTGCGATCTGCTGGCGACGCTCGAGCAGGAACTCCAGCAGCGCACCCAGCGGCATGCTGTCGGCCACGGTCGGCAACGGCCGCGCCAGTCCGGCGATCGTCTCGCCCCCGCGTCCCGTCGATTCGGCCTGGCGCAACTCGTCGCGCAGCACGAAGCCGGACACGTCGTCGATGTCGCGCGCGTATACGGGAATCCGCGAGAACGGCAGGGCCTTCGCATCGGCCAGCGCCGCCTCGATGGGCGTGTCGCCCGCGAGGGCGGCCACCACCGTGCGCGGGGTCATCACGTCACGGGTGCGCAGCGTGCTCATGGAAAACAGGTTGTGCAGGATGCGCGATTCGCGCGGATCCAGGTCGCCGCTGGCTTCCCCCATGCCGGCCATCGCCAGGAACTCCTGGCGGTTGAAGCCTTCGGCCTGGTGGCCGCGCGACAGCAGGCGGGTCAGCAGTTCCGAGACCACGATCAGCGGATAGAGCAGCACGATCATCGCGCGGATGAACCAGGCCACCGGCAGCGCGAGCCGGCGCCAGTACAGGGCGCCAAGGGTCTTGGGCACGATTTCGGACAGGAACAGGATCAGCAGCGTCGCCACCGCCGAGAACACCCCCACCCACGCGCTGCCGAACACCACGGTGGCCTTGGCGCCCGACCCGACGGCGCCCACCGTGTGGGCGATCGTATTGAGCGTGAGGATCGCCGCCAGCGAGCGGTCGATCCGGTCCACCCGCAGCGTCTGCAGCCGATCGGCTAGCGCCGGCCGGCTCGCGCGCAGCCCCGCGACGTAGGACGGGGTCATGCTCAGCAGCGCCGATTCGGCGATCGAACACAGGAACGACACTACGATCGCGCCGAACAGGTAGGCGAGCATCAGCGCCACGTCGGCGGGCGTACCCGACGCCGCCACGTCCACGGTATCCACCGGTCCGGCGGCAAGCGCGGCCACCGGCATGCACAGCGTCGCCGGCACGGCGAGGCAGCGTGCGACGCGCCCGGTTGCGATGCAGCTCATGCGCCAAGTATCACAAGATCGTGTGCGACCGGCGTGACGCCCTCGTGCGATGACCGCGCTGCGTGGCGCCCTGGGGCATCATGTGCACATGGAAACCTACCTGGTCGGTGGCGCGGTGCGCGACCGGTTGCTCGGGCTGCCGCCGGGCGACCGCGACTTCGTGGTCGTGGGCCAGACCCCGGAGTCGATGCTGGCCGCGGGCTACCGTGCGGTGGGACGCGATTTCCCGGTCTTCCTGCATCCCGGCAGCGGCGAGGAGTACGCGCTCGCGCGCACGGAACGCAAGTCCGGGCGCGGCCACCGTGGCTTCGTCGTGCACGCCGACCCCTCGGTGACGCTGGAGCAGGACCTGCAGCGCCGCGACTTCACGATCAATGCGATCGCGCAGCGGGACGACGGCAGCCTGGTCGATCCCTTCCACGGCGCGCGCGACATCGAAGCGCGCGTGCTGCGCCACGTCGGCCCGGCCTTCGCCGAGGATCCGCTGCGCGTGCTGCGCGCGGCGCGCTTCATGGCGCGGCTCGCGCCACTGGGCTTCAGCGTCGCGCCGGACACGCTGGCGCTGATGCGGCGCATGGCCGACAGCGGCGAACTCGACACCCTGGTGCCCGAGCGCGTGTGGCAGGAACTGTCCAAGGCGCTGGCCGCGCCGCGCCCGTCGGCCTTCCTGCGAACGCTGCGCGAGGCCGGTGCGCTCGCTGCGGTGCTGCCCGAGGTGGACGCCCTCTACGGAGTCCCGCAGCGCGCGGAATTCCATCCGGAAGTCGACACCGGCGTGCACCAGGAACTGGTGAGCGACATGGCCGCGCGTCTGGCGCCGGGCGACACCGTGGTCGGCTTCGCTGCGCTCGCCCACGATCTCGGCAAGGCGCGCACGCCGCCCGCACAGTGGCCGCGCCACATCGGTCACGAGCAGGCCGGCCTGGCACCGCTGAACGCGCTGTGCGTGCGGTTGAAGGTGCCGCAGGAGCACCGCGACCTCGCGATCGCCGCCTGCCGCGAACACCTCAACGTGCATCGGCTGGCGGAACTGCGCGACAGCACCGTTCACGAACTGCTGCTGCGCTGCGACGCGTTCCGCAAGCCCGGGCGCATCGACCGGCTCGCCACCGTGTGCGAAGCCGACAAGCGCGGGCGCCTCGGGCACGAGGATGCGTCGTATCCGCAGGCCGACGCACTGCGCCGGATGCACGCCGCCGCACTCGCGGTGAACGCGCGCGACCTTGCGCTCGAAGGTCTCGACGGTCCTGCGGTGGGCGAGGCCCTGCGCAAGGCCCGGATCGCGGCGATCCATGCCGCGCGCCACGCGCCGGCGGGCGAGCGCTAGCCCACCGGCACGTCCCCGGCACCACGCCCCGTAGCCCGGGTAAGCGAAGCGCACCCGGGAACCGCGCCGTACCAGAGCCCGGCCCCGCCACCATGACGACGATCCACGCTTGCGCGATGCCACCGCGATCCTGATCACGCGGCCACCCGGGCAGGCGGATGTGCTTGCCGTTCTCGTCAGGATCGACATGGCCACCCCGATGGCCGTCCGCCCCGGATGCGGCCGTCGGCCTTATCCGGGCTACGCCATCGGTGCGCCGCCAACCCCGTAGCCCGGGCAAGCGAAGCGCACCCGGGATCGCTACGCATGGCGAGCCGGACGTTGTGGCTGAGATCGCCTCCACCAGGTACGCAATGCCCATGCGGCGCTCGCACCAGGCGAGTCGTCACACCGCACCGCAGCCGCGCCTCAGGCCGCCGCGCCCTTCCGCCCTCCCGACGCACGCGCCAGGAACCGCAGCAGCGCGCCTTCCCACTGCCGTGGGCCGCGCACGTTCTTCGCCGCCCGCTGCAGCCGGCCGTCCTCCCAGCCGTCGAACACGCGCGGATCCACGTACGACTTGCGGCAGACCGTCGGCGTGTTGCCGAGCATCGCCGCCACCGCTTCCACCACCTGCTTGCGCACGCCGACCACGGTGATGCGCTCGCCTTCCCCGACCACGGTCGCGGCCAGCTGCCGGAAGGCCGCCTCGGTCGCGCCCCAGGTGCGGAAGTCCTTGGCGGTGAACGACGCGCCCATGGCCTCGCGCAGGTAGTCGTTGACGTCGGACGAATCCACCGGCACCAGCGTGCCGTCGTCGTCGCGATACTGGAACAGGCGCTGGCCGGGCAGCTCGTGCATCTGCCGCACCAGCCGCAGCAGGCGCCGGTCCTGGATGCCGGCCTCGTGCGCGCGTCCGCCCTTGCCGACGAACTGCAGCCGCAGCGCGCCCTTGAGGAACTTCGCGTGGCGGTTGCGCAGCGTGGTCAGTCCGAACGACCCGTTGTCACGGGCATAGCCCTCGTTGCCCACGCGCACCAGGGTCGTGGCCATGATCGCCACCACGCCGGCCAGCACCTTCTCGCGCGGCAGCCCGGGCCGTGCGAGATCGCTGCGCACCCGTCGCCGCAGCTTCGGCAGCGCGCGCCCGAACTCGACGATACGATCGAACTTGTTGGCATCCCGCAGCGGACGCCAGTCGGGGTGGTAGCGGTACTGCTTGCGGCCTCGCGCATCGCGACCGGTCGCCTGCAGGTGTCCGATCGGCGAGCTGCAGATCCAGACCTGGCGATAGGCCGGCGGAATCGCGAGCATGCGGATGCGCTCCAGGGTAGCTGCATCGCGCACCGCCTGGCCCTGCGGGTCGCGGTAGCAGAAGCCGCGGCCGCGACGCTCGCGCGAGATGCCCGGCGATCCATCGCTCACGTAGCGCAGGCCGGCCTCGATGGCGTCGCGTTCGGCTGGAGTCAATGCCTGTCGACGTGGGACACGGCGGGAAGAACGCGATCGGGAGGCGGGCATGCGCGGAGTGTCGCCAGCGGCCGTGATCGGCCGGTGAATCGACGCGGCGTCGACGCGCGAGCTGCGCCCTGCCTCAGATCTTCAGGTGCCAGCCCCGACGATCCATCGCGCGCACGATGCCCCACCACAGCGCCACGAACGCCAGCGCGAACAGCAGCGACGGAAGTTCGGGACCGACGTGCGGCGCCAGCCACGCGAAGCCGAACCGGTACAGCGCGCCCCACACGCCGACCGCCACCAGCACGTACACCATCAGCGCCGAGCCGGCGTAGGCGGCGATCGCGTTGACGCCGAACGCACGCCCGACGGCCGGCCAGCCGCGCCGGTCGACCAGGACGTGGATCGCCGCAAGGGCCAGCGCCGCCCAGCCGCCGGTCCACAGCACGTACGAGGACGTCCACAGCGCCTTGTTCACCGGCAACGCCAGCGACCACAGCGCACCGAGCGCCAGCATCGCCACGCCCGCAGCGAACAGGCGCTGCAGCCGGCCGCGCCGCAGCCAGTCTCCAGCGCGCACGCCGAGCAGCACGGTCGCGATCGCGGGCAGGGTGGACAGCAGCCCTTCGGGATCGTGTCCCCGGCCGGTCGCGGGCTCGTACACGTACAGCAGCGGCGCGAACAATGCGGTATCGACGCGATCGGAGAGGTTGTCGAAGCGCGCGTAGCCCCACGACGCCAGCAGCCCCCAGTAGCCGAGCAGGATCGCCAGCACGACCGCCCACTGCACCCGCGGCGAGGTGCGCATCGCCAGCGGCGCGGCGACCAGGACGCACAGTCCGATCCGCTGCAGGACGCCCCATGGACGGTAGTGCGCGGCGTCCAGCGCCCACCACGCCACCAGGTGCAGCAGCAGGCCCAGCGCGACGATGCGCAGGCCGCGCAGGATCACGCCGCGCTGCAGCGCGTGCAGGTCGCCACTCCGCTCCATCAACGCCACGGGCCCGAGCGCGATCGACACCCCGACCACGAACAGGAAGAACGGAAACACCAGGTCGGTCGGCGTGCAGCCGTGCCAGTCCGCGTGCAGCAGCGGCGCGTAGACGTGGCCCCAGTCGCCCGGCGTGTTGACCAGCAGCATCGCCGCCACGGTGAGCCCGCGCAGGGCATCGACCGAGGCGAAGCGGCGTACCGGCGCGCTCAAGCCGCGTGCCGCTCGTGTTCGCCGCCGATCCAGGTCGCGCGCACGCCCAGGGTGTCGTCGAGCAACACCAGGTCCGCCGCGTAGCCCGGGGCGATGCGGCCGACCCGGTCGCCGATGCCGAGGAACTCGGCCGGATAGCGCGACGCCATGCGCACCGCCTCTTCGACCGGCACCCCGAGCAGGCGCACCGCGTTGCGCACCGCCGAGGCCATGTCCAGCGCCGAACCGGCCAGGGCGCCGCTCGCGTTGCGCACCACGCCATCGACCGCGGTGATGGTCTCGCCGTAGAGCTCGAACGAGGGCGAGTCCGCGCCGACCATCGGCATCGCGTCGGTGACCAGCAGCAGCTTGCCGCGCGGCTTGGCCGCCAGCGCCACGCGCAGGCTGGCCGGATGCGCGTGCACGCCGTCGACGATGATCCCGCACCAGCTGCCGGGATCCTCGAGCGCGGCGCCGACCACGCCCGGCTCGCGGCCCTGCAGCGGCGACATCGCGTTGTACAGGTGGGTGAAGCCGCGGATCCCGGCCTCCAGCCCGGCGCGTGCTTCGCGCCAGCTGGCGGCCGTATGTCCAGCGGCCACGATCGCGCCGCGGGCCACCAGCGTGCGGATCGTCGCGGCCGGTACCTGTTCTGGCGCCAGGGTGATCAGGGTGACGCCGTTGCCCAGCGAGGTGGCGAGCGCGACCTCGTCGGCATCGGGGACGCGGAACACGCGCGCATCGTGGGTGCCGCGCCGCGACGGCGCCAGGTAGGGGCCTTCGAGGTGGATGCCGAGCACGCCAGGCACGCCCGCGTCGATCGCCTCGCGCACCGCGTCGATCGCCTCGCGCATCGTCCCGATCCGGTCGCTGATCAGCGTCGGCAGCATCCCGGTGGTGCCGAAGCGGCGGTGCGCGCGCGCGATCGCACGCACGCCCTCGACGGTCGGGGTGTTGTTGAGCAGCACGCCGCCGCCGCCGTTGACCTGCACGTCGATGAAACCCGGTGCCAGCAGGCCGCCTTCGAGGTCGACCGGAGTGGCCGCGGCCACCCGCGGATCGTGGGCCGGCAGGATCGCCGCGATCCGGGTGTCGGCCAGCAGCACGGCGGCGCCACCGCGGATGCCGTCGTCGCCGACGATGCGGCCGTTGATCAGGGCGGTTTCGTTCGCAGGCATCGCTAGAGCGTCTCGGTGACCTTGTTCAGATGCGGCGGCGTGTCCGGGTCCAGCCCGCGCGCGAGCGAGAGCGCGTTCGCCATCCGGTAGAAGCTCTGCACCAGCAGCAGCGGCGCGCAGGCCGGATGCGGCGCAACGGCGACCGGCAGGTCGGCACCGGGTTCGCGCGAGGCCAGCCAGACCTGTGCGCCGCGTGCCCGGAACTCGCCGGCCAGCGCCAGCGTGCCGGCCTCGGTCTGGTCGGGCTGGGCCAGGATCAGCACCGGGAAGCCCGGCCCCACCAGCGCCATCGGCCCGTGCTTCACTTCGGCCGAGCTGTAGGCCTCGGCGTGCAGGCCGCAGGTTTCCTTGAGCTTGAGGGCGGCCTCCTGAGCCGCGCCCAGGCCAAGGCCCCGGCCCAGCACGAACAGGTTGCGCGCCGGCACCAGGCCCTCCCCGGCAGCCGACCAGTCGCAGTCCCAGGCGCGCCGCAGCGCGTCGGGCAGCTTGTCGAGGGCATCGAGCAGGGCGAAGTCGTCGCTCCACAGCGCCGCCAGCTGCAGCAGCGCCGACAGCGATGCCAGATAACTCTTGGTCGCCGCCACGCTGCGCTCCGGTCCGGCATGCAGCGGCACGACCACGTCGGCCAGGTCGGCGAGCGGCGAGTCGGCCACGTTGACCAGCGCGACCACGCGCGCGCCGGCTTCGCGCGCGGCTTCGGCGTTGCGCAGCAGGTCCGGGCTCCTGCCCGACTGGGAAACGGCGATGAACAGCGCATCGCGCAACTGCTGGGGTACGCCGTACACCGAGCCGATCGACGGCGAGACCGATGCGGTGACCACGCCCAGCCGGGTCTCGAACAGCGCCTTGGCGTAGGTGGCGGCGTGGTCGGAACTGCCTCGCGCGCAGGTGGCGATGAAGGACGGCGGACGTCGTCGCAGGTCGGCCGCGAGCGCGGCCAGCACGTCGCGGTTGGCGACGAACTGGGCGCCGACCACCGACGGCGCTTCGGCCGCCTCCTGGAACATGCGGGTGGTGGCGGCGCGCGCGTGCAGCGCCTCGGGATCGATCACTGCGTTCATGCCTCGCTCGCATTGGGTGGCACGCGCGGCCGCACCGGCGCAGTGGAGCCGCGCACCACCAGCTGCGGCACGAAGCCCTGGTTGTGCACGGCGGCGGCATCCTGTCGCAGGCCGGCGATGAGCATGCGCGCGGCGTGGCGGGCGATGTCCTCGGTGGCCTGCTTGGCGGTGGTCAGCGCCGGCCACGACTGGCGCGAGAACGGACTGTCCTCGAACCCCGCGATCGACAGATCGAAAGGCACGTTCATGCCGGCGGACTTGGCCGCGGCCAGCACGCCGGCGGCGATCTCGTCGTTGGAGCCGAAGATCGCGGTCGGCGGGTCGCGCAGCGCCAGCAGCCGGCGCGCGCCGCGGAACCCGTCGTCGAAGGTGTAGTCGCCGGGCACCACCAGGTGCTTGTCCAGGGTGATGCCGTAGTCCTTCAGCGCCTGCTCGTAGCCGAGGTAGCGCTCGGAGCTGGACCGGTGCTCCTGTCCGCCCCAGAGGAAGCCGATGCGCTGGTGGCCCAGCTGGACCAGGTGTTCGGTGATCTCGTAGGCCGCGTCGCGGTCGTCCACGTACACGCAGGGATGGCCATCGGTCGGATCCTCGGCCGCGGCGATGATGCGGGTGGCGCGCACGCCGGCCTTTTCCAGCGCCTCGATCAGCTCCGGCCGCTCGGAGATCGGCGCCGTCAGCACCAGACCGGCGAGCCGGGACCGGTTCACCAGCTCCACCAGCTCGTCCGCCAGAAGCGGCGAGGTGGCGTCGCACGGATGGATCTGCAAGCCGAAGCCGGTCTCGCGGCAAGCGGACAGCACGCCGTTCTGCAGGCCGATGATGTGGTACGGATTGGGGTTGTCGTACACCAGGCCGATCACGTAGGCACTGGCGCTGCGCAGGTTGCGCGCGGACGGATCGGGCTCGTAGTCCAGGTCGGCGATGGTCTGCAGCACGCGCGCGCGCGTGGCCGGCAACACCGACGGTTCGTTGTTGATCACGCGCGACACCGTCTTCAGCGACACCCCGGCGCGTTCGGCCACGGTGCGGATCGTCGGCTTGCGCGGGTTGGCCGATTGGTCGCTCATCTGCGCTCCTGCCACCGCATGTCCTGCCCCCGGACAGGGTGACTAACGTTGTCATACTTCGCGCGCCGATGCCAGTTGCCTCGGCGGGCCGGGTCGGGGGATGCGGCACGGGCACGGTGTTGTCCTGCAACATCGACGGTCCGGACATGGACAGGACACCTGGCCGAAACCCCGCTCATTCGCAGCATCTGAGGTTGTGGCCGACCGTGATTGGCGGGATTGTCCTGCAGGTGTGAAGAATTGGTGACGATCTGGAATCCATCGACGGTGCGCGCTTGACATCGTTGTCACGAGCTGTCGACACTGGACCGAGATCGCTGCCGCACGTGGGCAGCCCCTGCAGGAGCCCACTTGGCCGCCATGACCCGCCCCCTGCCCGTCGCCGGACCCCGCCCGATCGCTGCGCCGTTCCTGGCCGCGGACGTCGGCGGCACCCATGTCCGCGTCGGCCTGGTGACCGCCAGCCCCGAGGCGCCGGCGCACTACCGCAAGTTCGCCTGCGCCGACTTCCCGGGCCTGGCCGCCATCCTCGAGGCCTTCCTCGGCGAGCTCGCGGCGCCGGTCCCGGTCCGCCGCGGCGTGATCGCCTGCGCCGGGCATCCGCTCGAAGACGGCTCGCTGCTGTCGGTCAACCTGCCCTGGCCGGTGGTCCCCGCCCAGATCCGGGCCCAGCTCGGCTTCGACGACCTGCGGCTGGTGAACGATTTCGAGGCGGTCGCGCATGCGGTCGCGTCTGCCGACGCGCACTCGCTGCTGCGCCTGTCCGGCCCCGAACGCGCCCCGCCCGGACCGACGCTCGTGGTGGGGCCGGGCACCGGCCTCGGCGCCGCGGTGCGCATCCCGGCGCGCGGCGGCGCGGTGGTGCTGGCCACCGAGGCCGGCCAGGCTTCGCTCACCGTGTCCACCGAAGCCGAGATGGCGGTGCTGCGCGAGTTCCTGCGCGAGCGCCGCCACGTCTCGATCGAACACGCGCTGTCCGGCCCCGGCCTGGTGCGCCTGCACGACGCGCTGGCGCGCGTGCGCGGCACCCGCCCCACCCATTCCACGCCCGACGCCATCACCGCCGCGGCGAAGACCGGCGCCGACGCGCTGGCGCGCGACACCCTGGAGCTGTTCTGCGGCCTGCTCGGCAGCGCGGTCGGCGACATGGCGCTGCTGTACGGCGCCCACGGCGGCGTCGCGCTGGCCGGCGGCATCCTGCCGCAGATCCGCGACTTCCTCGCACACAGCAGCTTCGTGCAGCGGTTCCTCGACAAGGGACCGATGCGCGAGGCACTGCTCCGCATCCCCGTGACGCTGGTCGAGCACGGGCAACTGGGCGTGATCGGCGCCGCCGGTTGGTACCTCGACCAGGACCAGAACGACAACGAGCGAACGGATTCCCGCCTGCTGAGCTGACCCACCCGCCACGCCCCGCGCCGGCCCCTGGCGGCGAGGAGATGGCACTGCCCCGGCGCCGGCGCGTCTCTTGCCGGCGTCCACAGCCACACATTCGCAATGGAGAGAACCGTCATGAAGCACCGTACATCCATGCTGTCGGCCGCCATCGCCGCGTGCCTCGGGGTCGCCGCGCAGGCGAGCGCGCAGGACGCGGCCACGCAGGGGACCGACGCAGCCGAGAGTCCCAGCGAACTCGACCGCGTGGTCGTCACCGGCATCCGCGCCAGCCTGCAGCAGGCGCTGGACACCAAGCGCAACTCCGACGCGATCGTCGACGTGATCACGGCCGAGGACGTGGGCAAGTTCCCTTCGACCAATATCGCCGAGGCCATGACCATGATCCCCGGCGTCACCATCGACCGGCTGTTCGGCCAGGGCGAGCGCGTCAGCATCCTCGGCACGGATCCTGCCCTGAATCGCACGCTGCTCAACGGGCAGACGGTGGCGTCCGCCGACTGGTTCATCCTCGACCACCCCAGCCGCACGTTCAACTACTCGCTGCTCGCGCCTCAGATCGTCGGCAAGGTGACGGTCTACAAGTCGCCCGAGGCGCACATCGACGAGGGTTCGATCGGCGGCACCGTGGTCGTGGAGACGCGCAAGCCGCTCGACCTCGAGGAGAGCATGGTGGTGGGCGGCCAGCTCGGCTACCTGTACAACGATCGCGACGAGGACGGCCAACCGCAGGGTTCGCTCATGTTCGGCTGGAAGAACGAGGCGGAGAACTTCGGCCTGATCCTGTCCGCCCAGCGCCTGGACGAAACCATCCGCCGTGACGGCATCGAGGCCTACGGCAGCGTCTCGGCGCGCGACTACCGCGATGGACAGGGCGGCGGAGGCTCGGTGAACAACCTGCCCCCGGACTGGTCGCAGCCCCCCAATGGAGACGGCAGCCAGCCCACGTTGCCGGCCTCGTGCGTCGGCGCATGTGCGGACACGCTCGAAGCCAACCTCGACGCACGGGGGCCGAACTCGCTCAGCGCCTCGTTCTTCGAGCAGCAGCGTGAGCGCAACAGCTATTCGATGGCACTGCAGTTCAAGCCGGTCGACGAGCTCGACATCGAGTTCAATGCACTGAAGATCGATGCCAGCTACGACAACATCAACCAGTCCATGTTCGCATTCATGGGCAATGCCTGGAACAGCCTGATGCGGCTGACCGACGTCACCGTCGAGGACGGCATCATCACCCGCGGCACCTTCCGCAACGCGCTGTCGGTGTTCGACGTGCAGAACCGAAAGTCGACCGTGGAAACCGAGTCCTACGACCTCAAGGCGAAGTGGAGCGGCGAGCGCTGGTTCGCCTCCGCGCACGTCGGCACCACCGAGGCCACGGGTGGCACCGACCAGCAGGTGTTCGGCGAGTTCCTCAACTGGGCCAACTACTCCTATGACATCAGCCGCGCGCCATCCCAGCCCGGCATGCTGACGTACCACGGCACCAACCCGTTCACCGATCCGTCGGCATTCCGCATGGACGGCGGATGGGGCGCCGATCCGACCCAGCCGCCACCTTCGTGGAACCCCGGCTGGGGTGGCAACATCGTGTTCAAGCCGACCTGGGACGAGGAAACGTATGGTCAGCTCGATTTCGGCCTGAACCTCGACTCGCCGGTGTACATGCTGCGTTTCGGCGTCAAGCGTCGCGAGCACGAAACCGAACAGCAGATGGGCGGTGTTTCGCTTGCGTCCGTGGCAGGCTACGGCGATGCCACGGCCGACATGTTCAATCCGCAATCCGTGCCCGGCAACTACCTCACGGGCTTCGACGGCTATGGAGACCTGGGCGACCGCTTCTACATCGATGGCTGGGCCCTGGCCGACTACATCCTCGGCGGCGACTGGCTGGCCCCGTGGCAGACCATGCCCGAGCCGAGCACGTTCAACGATCCCTCGTTCGCAGCCAACACATGGCGCATCGTCGAGGACATCAACGCTGCCTACGTGCAGGCGGATTTCAGCTGGAACGGGCTGCGCGGCAACGTCGGACTGCGCTACGTCCAGACCGAGACCGAAAGCCACAGCTGGCAGTGCGTGCGCACCGACGCGCCGCCGCCGTGCCCGGCCGACGGCTACGCGCCGGCGGTGGTCGGAAAGACCTACAACAACGTGCTGCCCAACGTGAACCTCGCCTACGATCTGGCCAACGACGTGGTGCTGCGCTTCTCCGGGGCCAAGGTGATCGCACGCCCGAACTACAGCGACATGTCGAGCTACCTGTGGCTGGGCGACCAGACCCTGACCGGCGGCGGCGGCAACCCCGACCTGGATCCCTACGAATCCACGAACTTCGACGTGTCCGCGGAGTGGTACTTCAGCGAGGACGCGATCCTGGCCGGGTCCGTGTTCTACAAGGACGTGGACAACTACATCCTGACCACGACTTCGCCCGAGGAGCACTTCAACCAGTCCCGGAACGAAGTGACCACCTACCAGGTCGCGCGCCCCGACAATGCCGGCACGGCCAAGATCCAGGGCGCGGCCCTGGCCTGGCAACAGCAGATCGGCGGCGGCTTCGGCATGGTCGCGAACTACACCTATGCCGATGCGGAGTCGAGCTCGGGGGATCCGATGCCCTACAACTCGAAGAACCAGCTCAACATCAGCCCCTACTTCGAGAACGAGCGGTTCAGTGCCCGCCTGAGCGCGTCGTGGCGTTCGGAGTACTTCACCAACGTCGATCGCGGCGACAACCTCTGGGTGCGTCCGTACACCTCGATGGATCTGTCGCTGGGCTATCGCTTCAACGACAACGTCAGCCTCAACTTCGACGCGATGAACCTGCTCGACGAGGCCTACCACAGCTATGCGGACACCGAGCGGCTGACCCGCGGCGTGTACCGGTCCGGTCGCCGCTTCCTGACCACGCTGCGCATGCAGTTCTGAGGCACCACGGCGTCCCCTCCCAGATCGATGCCGTTGTCCATGCGGGCCTGGATTCCTCCGGGCCCGCTTTTTTTTCGCTATCGTCCGACAGTGATCCAGGAGACGAGATGAAGCCGATCCGACGCACGTGGCGCCTCGCGCTGACCCTGTCCTGCTGCACCCTGCTCGCCGCCTGCGGCCGGGAGCCGGAGCCGGCGCCGGTGCCGCCGGTGGCCGAGGCGACGGCGCGGCCCGCGCTGATTCCGGCCCCGGCCTCGCTGCAGTCGCGCGAGGGCAGCTTCCGCTTCGACCGCGGCACCCACCTGGTCGCGGACGGCGAGGCCGCGCGCCGGGTCGCGGTCTCGTTCGCTGGCCTGGTGGCCACCACCCACGGCGTCACGCCGGCGCTGGCAGGCGCCGACGCGGCCCCCGCGATCACCTTCGCGATCGACGCCTCCCTGCCCGCCGACGCGCCCGAGGCCTACGTGCTCGAGGTCGCGCCCCAGGGCGTGCGCGTGGCCGCGGCCGACGAACGCGGCCTGTTCTACGGCGCGGTCACGCTGTGGCAGCTGCTGTCCTCCGCGCAGGGCGAGGCGGTGCGCATTCCCGCGCTCCGGATCGAGGATGCGCCGCGCTTCGGCTGGCGCGGGCTGATGCTCGATTCGGCGCGCCACTTCCAGTCCGTCGAGCAGATCAAGCAGCTGCTCGATGCGATGGCCTGGCACAAGCTCAACGTCTTCCACTGGCACCTGACCGACGACCAGGGCTGGCGGATCGAGATCCCGCAGTATCCGAAGCTGATGGACGTGGCCGCCTGCCGCATCCCCGCCGGCGAGGCGGGCACCGACCCCGTGAGCGGACAGACGCGGCCCTACTGCGGCTACTACACCCAGGACCAGATCCGCGACATCGTCGCCTACGCGGCGCAGCGCCACATCACCGTCGTGCCCGAGTTCGACATGCCCGGGCACGTGCAGGCGGTGGTCGCGGCCTATCCCGAGTACGGCTCGCTTGGCGATACGCCCGCGGTGTCCAACGAATGGGGCGTGCACCAGTACCTGTTCAACGTCGACGAGCCGACCTTCGCCTTCATCGAGGACGTACTCGACGAGATTGTCGAACTATTCCCGGCGCCCTACATCCACATCGGCGGCGACGAGGCGGTCAAGGACCAGTGGGAGCAGTCCGAGCGCGTGCAGGCGCGCATGGCCGAGCTCGGCATCGCCGACGAGACCGCGCTGCAGAGCTGGTTCGTCAAGCGCCTGGAAACCTATCTCGAAGGCAAGGACCGGCGCCTGCTGGGCTGGGACGAGATCCTCGACGGCGGCCTGCCGCCGCAGGCCACGGTGATGTCGTGGCGCGGCACCGAGGGCGGCATCGCCGCCGCGCGCGCCGGCCACGACGTGGTGATGACGCCGGCGGAAAGCCTGTACCTGGACTACCTGCAGACCGGCTCACCGAACGAACCGCCGGGCCGCCCGGCCCAGGTCACCCTGCAGACCGTGTACGACTTCGAGCCGGTGCCGGCCGTGCTGACCCCGGCACAGCGCAACCACATCCTGGGCGTACAGGCGAACCTGTGGACCGAGCACCTGCGCACCTGGCCGCGGATGCAGCACGCACTGTTCCCGCGCGTCGCCGCGCTCGCCGAGTCGGCCTGGTCGCCGGCCGGGCGCAAGGACTACGCCGACTTCCTCACGCGCCTGCCGGCGCAGCTGGCGCGCTACCGCGCGTTCGGGATCGCCTACGCGCAGACGCCGTTCGAGGTGCTCGCCGACGTCGAAGCCGGCGACGGCGATGCGTCGACGGTCACGCTGGAGAATCCGCTCGGCTACGCGATCCGCTACACCACCGACGGCAGCGACCCGGACGCCGATTCGCCGCTGTACGAGGCGCCGCTGCAGGCGCCGCTGCCGGTCGAGGTGCGCGCCGCCGCGTTCGCCGGCACCACCGCGCTGGCGCCGGCCTCGCGCCATGCGTTCGATGCCGCGCGCCTGCGCGTGCGCACCGACGAGCAGATGGCGACGTGCCCGGACACCGGCCGGCTGCTGCTGCGGCTGGAGGACGACGGGCCGCCCGACGGCGAGCGCGCGATCTTCAACGTCACCATCTTCCGCCCGTGCTGGCTGTGGGCGGGGGCCGAGCTGGACGGCATCGCCTCGGCGAAGGTGCGGCTGGGTCGGCTGCCGTACTACTTCCAGCTCGCGCACGACGAGCCGGCACGCCGGTTCGAACCGGCGCAGTCGCCGCATGGCGAACTGCTGCTGCGCACCGGCGGCTGCGAGGGCGAGCCGGTCGCCTCCTTGCCCCTGCCCGAAGCGCCCGGCGCGGACGGGTTCATCGAACTCGACCTGCCGCTGCCCGACGCGGGCGCCGACGCCGGGCGCACCGACCTGTGCCTGATCGCCACCGGCGACACGCGTCCGACGATGTGGGTCCTGGACCGGGTGGAACTGGTCCCCCGCTGAGCGCAGGCGCGCCTGCGGATGGCGGCAGACGCGTTGGCACGCGGCGCCCGTGCGGCCATCGATGTCCGCCCGCCTGCACGCAGGCGGCGCCGCAGACGCGCGACGCCGGCGCATCGGGCAGGCGTTCGACCGCGCGAGACACCCGCGGGGTTCGCGCCTAGCCCGGGCCCTCGCGCCGCCCGTCGAGCCGCAGCAGCAGGTCGCGTGCCGGCGTGAGCCGCGTGGCGAGCCCGGCGATCACCCCCAGCGTGTTCGCCAGCCCGTCGCGCATGTCGAGCATGCGGTCGGTGGTGAACGCGTCCTGCGCGTATTCGATGCCGATGCCGAGCAGTACCAGCCCCAGCCCCGCGCCCAGCAGCGCCGGCCAGTTGCGGAACAGCTGCACCGCGCACGCGGCGAGCACCGCATAGGCGAGGAAGTGCGACCACTTGTCGCTGTCGTCGAAATCCGGCATCGGCGGCGGCGGCATCAGCGACACCACCACCACGGCCGCGATCGCCAGGCACCACAGCGCGCACCACAGCCGCGGATGCCGCAGCGGCTTGAGCGAGCGTCCGACGCCGCGCCGGGTCACAGCCGGAATCCCAGGTCGCCGAACAGGAACGCGGCTTCCAGATCCACGTCGCGCGCGAACCCCATCACCTGGAAGCGTTCGCCCATGCCACCCGGCAGGGTCAGCATCTTGGCCTGCTGCCGCAGCGCGTAGCGCGCGGCTTCGTCGGCGGCGCGGGCCTCATGCGCTTCCACGCGCGCGGCCAGGCCGTTGCCGATCAGGAAACCGGCCTGGGTGCAGTAGCCGGCGAACCCGAAGCCGGCGCCGGTGCCGGCCTCGGCGAGCGCGGTGAAATCGACCGAGGCGGTGAGATCCTGCAGCCCCACGCGCGCCAGCACGTCCTCGACCAGCTGGTGGCGGTGGAACGCGCGCAGGGTGCCGCCCTGCCGGCGCGGATCGTAGTACTCGCGCCGGGGATGGCCGTAGTCGACGAACAGCAGCGCGCCCGACCTCAGCCCGCCGGCCACCGCCTGCACCCAGTACGGCAGCTGCGGCAGCAGTTCGGAACGGTAGCCGTCCGCGAACGGGGCCTCGAGCTGCGATTCGACATGGCGCACGGCGGCGGCCAGCAGGGCGTCGGCGGGGCGGTCGCTGCGTACGAAGCGGTCGCCGTCGAGGCTCACGTGTTCCTCGAACACCTCGCCGCCCAGGATCGAGAACCGCGGCGTGGGCAGGGCGTCGACCACCTCGTTGGCGAACAGCACGCCGGTCCAGTCGTCCGGCATCGGGCCATCGAGCCATTCCACGCGACGATGCAATTCCGGCGGCAGCGCCTGCGCCAGGTGCGCGCGCTGGCGGTCGCGCAGGTCCGCGCTGGGTTCGAGGATCGCGTAGCGCGCCGGCGCGGCGCCAAGCGCATCGAGATGCGCCAGCGCGTCGGCGGCGAAGCGGCCGCTGCCGGCGCCGATCTCCAGCATGCGTGCATCGGGGCCGAGCTGGCGCAGTGCCGGCGCCAGCGCCTCGGCCACGCACTCGGCGAACAGGGCGCCGAGCTCGGGCGCGGTGACGAAGTCGCCGGCGGCGCCGAACTTGGTCGCCCCCGCGCTGTAGTAGCCCAGCCCCGGCGCGTACAGCGCCAGCTCCATGAAGCGCCAGAACGGGATCGCCCCGCCCGCGGCGGCGATCTGTTCGCGGATCAGCGCCTGCAGCCGCGCGCTGTGGGCGCGCGCATCGTCGGAGAGCGGGGTTTCGGGCATCGTGCGGCGTCAGCGGCGACAATGCACAGGATACCGGCAATCCGGAGCCACCCATGCCCGAACCGATCCCCGTTGCGCTGGTCACCGGCGCCGCACGCCGGCTTGGCGCCGCGATCGCGCGGCAGCTGCACGCGGCCGGCTATGCGGTGGTCGTGCACTGCCGCGGATCGCGCGTCGAGGCCGACGCACTGGCCGCCACGTTCGAGGCCACGCGCGCGGGCAGCAGCCTGGTGCTGCAGGCGGACCTGGCGGAGTTCGACCGCCTGCCCGAGCTGGTGGCGCAGGCGGTCGGCCGCTTCGGCCGGCTCGACGCACTGGTGAACAACGCCGCCGCGTTCTTCCCCACGCCGATCGGCACGGTGACCCCGGCGCAGTGGGCCACCCTGATGGACGCCAACCTGCGCGCACCGTTCTTCCTGTCGCAGGCGGCGGCGCCCCACCTGGCCGCCGCGCGCGGCGCGATCCTCAACCTCAGCGACGTCTACGCGCGCCAGCCGCGCGCGGACCTGTCCGCCTACGCCACCAGCAAGGGCGCGCTGGAGGCGATGACGCGCGCGCTGGCGGCGGCACTCGCCCCCGAGGTGCGGGTCAACGCGCTGGCGCCGGGCGCGATCCTGTGGCCGGAGGAGGCCGGCGACGAGGCGCTGCAGGCCCGGATCCTCGCCAGCACCGCGCTCGGCCGCACCGGCGCGGTGGACGAGATCGCCACCACCGCGCTGTGGCTGCTGCGCGATGCGACCTACACCACCGGTTCGACGGTGGCCGTGGACGGCGGAAGGACGCCGCTGTAGCGAGGGACCACCGCCGCAGCCCGCCACCGGCGTCAGCAGCCGACCGTCCCGTCGAGCGATGTCGTGCAGATGCCGATCGACGCACGCCAACTGGCGTGGCGCGCAGCGATCGGTAGTACGCCGCGGCGCCGGACGGAGCCGACGCTCCCGGCGTGCCTACGCCTTCGGCAGGAAGGCGTGTTCCAGGTCAGCGCCGCGGAACGCGTCGGGCGTCTCGTGCGACACCGCGTAGCGGTACAGGGCGGCCGAGTAGATCCCGCTCAGCGCGGCCTGGTACACGCCCACCAGCAGCACCGCCAGCAGCGCCAGCGCGCCCACCACGATGGTCAGCGCGAACGAGGCCTGCGCGGCGAGCACCGCAAGCCCGAAGCCGACGATCGCCACCGCGCCGGTGATCAGGCCGAACGCCGCGCCGATGCCGACCTGGCCGACCGCGTTCTCGCCCCAGGTGCGCTTGAGCAGGGACACGCTCTGCTTGAGCGCATCGATCGGGCCGATGTCGCGCGAGACCAGCACCGGCACCACCAGGAAGGTCGCCAGCGTCCACGCGGCGCCGAGCACGCTGCCCATCAGCCGCACCAGGAAGTTGTCCTTCTGCTTCAGCCCCTGCAGCAGCACGCCCACGGTCGCGGCGATCGCCGCGTAGCCCAGGATCGCGGGGATCCGCGCCTTGGCGGCGTTGAAGCCGTCGGCCAGGGTCGGGTCGCCGCCGTCGAGGCGGATCATCGCCGCGCCCACCAGCGCGCAGTTGAAGAAGATCATGATGCTGTACTGCACGAAGTAGAACAGGAAGCCGAACACCACGCCGCCCAGGCCGAAGCCGTCGGCGAAGATCCGCAGCGCGAACGCGGGCAGCAGGAACGTCGCCAGCACCACCAGGGTGACCGCGCCCGAGATCACCGGAAACAGCATCAGTTCCTTGTCCGAGCGCAGCACCGAAGCGCTGGCCTTGACCAGGTCCCAACTGCGCGAGAACTTGTCGAACATGGTGTCGCCTCCGTGGATGCCCGCCATCGTGCCGCGGCGCACCGGCGCCCGCAATTGACGGATGTCATGTCCACGACCGTGGCGGCGCGCCGGATGTGACCGCCGCGGACGCGCGCCGCGATACGCCGCCACCGCCCGCTTCGGCCGCGTCGGTCTGCAGGCGCCCTGCGGACCACGGCCGGGCCGGCCTGGCTCAGCCGGTGGTGGCGACCGGCTCCAGCGCCACCGCCTCGAACGGACGGTCGTGGTCGGGATGCGCGCGCCACAGCTCGGCCACCGTGCGTCCCGCGAGCGGATGCGCCGCATCGGGCGCGATCTCGGCCAGCGGCTTGAGCACGAAGGCGTGGCGCAGTTCGTCGCGCGGCAGGCGCAGGTGGCCCGCGCCCTCGGCGACCAGGGTGTCGTAGAGCACGATGTCGATGTCGAGCGTGCGGTCGCTGTAGCGCGGGCCGCTGCGGTCGCGGCCGTGGGCATCCTCCAGCGCGTGCAGCCAGGCGTTGAGCGCCTCGGGCGGGAGGTCGGTGTCGAGCGAGGCGGCGGCGTTGAGGAAGTCGGGGCCGTCGTAGCCCACCGCGGGGAACCGGTACACGCACGAGACCCGCACCTCGCCGAAACGCGCGCGCAGCGCCGCGATCGCCGCGCGCAGGTGGTGCTCCGGATCGAGGTTGCTGCCAAGGCTGAGATGGGCGGTGGGCATGGGGCGCTCCGGACGGGCGTCCATGATCGCGCATCGAGGCGCGGTTGGGAGCGCGTGCGGATGCCTCGACCCGGGACGGAGCGGCGGGCGCGGAGCTGGCGCATGTCCGTCGCCATCGACGCGATCGCGGCCACGGTGGCCGCGGACCGGAGTCGCGTCCGGGCTCGCCATGCAGCGGCGACCCGGCGGTCACGCGATGCGCGGATGCCGCTCGTGCAACCGCGCCATGCCAGGGGCCCGTCGCTCAACCGGCGGTGACGTCCGACGGGTCGGCGTCGGCCCGGTGCAGGCGCACGTCCAGTGGCGCGTCGCTGCGGCTCTGGAAGATCTTGAGTCCGAACTGCGGCAGGATCGCCAGCAGGTGGTCGAAGATGTCGGACTGGATGCCTTCGTATTCCGCCCAGGCCGTGGTCGCGGTGAAGCAGTAGATCTCCAGCGGCAGCCCGGTCGGACCCGGATCGAGCTGGCGCACCAGCAGGGTCATGTCGTCGCGGATGCCTTCATGGGCGTGCAGGTAGGCCAGCGCATAGGCGCGGAACGTACCGAGGTTGGTCACCCGGCGTGCGTTGACCGGATCCTTGCCGGCCTCCTCCAGCCGCGCGTTCCAGGCTTCGAGTTCGGCGCGCTTGGTGTCGAGGTAGTCGTCGATCAGCGCCACCCGGCGCAGCGCATCGCGCTCGTCCTTCTCCAGGAACCGGACCGAGGCCTGGTCGATCAGCAGCGCGCGCTTGATCCGGCGCCCGCCGGCTTCGCTCATCCCGCGCCAGTTTTTGAACGACTCGCTGATCAGGCGATAGGTCGGGATGGTGGTGATGGTCTTGTCCCAGTTCTGGACCTTGACCGTGTTCAGCGCGATGTCGATCACGTCGCCGTCGGCGCCCAGCGACGGCATCTCGATCCAGTCGCCCACGCGCAGCATGTCGTTGCCCGACAGCTGCACGCTCGCCACCAGCGACAGGATGGTGTCCTTGAACACCAGCAGCAGCACCGCCGTCATCGCGCCCAGGCCGGAGAGCAGGATCAGCGGCGAGCGGTCGATCAGGGTGGCGACCACCAGTACGCCGGCCAGCAGGAACACCAGCAGCTTGGCCACCTGCAGGTAGCCCTTGATGGGGCGCGCCTGCGCGCGTGCCACGTCGTGCGCGTACAGATCGCCGATCGCGTTGAACAGGTTGCCCAGCGACAGCGCGACCGTGAGCACCATGTACGCGTTGGCGACGTTGCGCACTACCGCGACCACCATCGGCGGCAGGTCGGGCACCAGGCCGATCCCGGCCGACAGCACCAGCGCCGGCACCACGTGGGCGAGGCGCGTGAGCACGCCGCGCGCCATCAGGGCATCGTCCCACGACATCGGCGAGGCACGCACCAGGCGTCGCACCACCCGCAGCAGCACGCGGTGGGTCAGCCAGCTCGCCAGGAGTGCGAGGACCACCAGGGCCAGCAGGCCCACCAGGGTCTCGCCGTACGGCACGCGGGCGGTCCACGCGAGCCACCGATCATCGAATTGCATGGCGCCATCGTAACAAACGCCGCGTGTGCGCCCGTCCGGCGGGCAATGCCGTCACCCGGCGCGCGCGCGTTCCACGATCACGCCCACCGCCTTCGCTCCGCGCACCGCACCGGGCTTGCTCAGCTTCAGGCGCACGTGCGAGACCGCGAACTCGGACAGCACGATCTCCGCGCAGCGCTCGGCCAGGGTTTCCACCAGGCCGAACTCCGACTGCGACACGTATGCGATCAGGCGCTTGCTCACCGCCTTGTAGTTGAGCGTGTCGGCGATGTCGTCGCTGGCCGCGGGTACGCGGTTGTCGAAGCCCATTTCCAGGTCGAACACCAGTGTCTGCCGGATCCGCCGCTCCCAGTCGTAGATGCCGATCAGCGCGTCGATCTCGAGGCCTTCGATGAACACCCTGTCCATGTGCCGGGTCCTATGCCGCGACCGGCGGCAGCGACGCCATGTCCCAGCGCGGCGTGACGTGCACCGCCGCGTCGTCGTGCTGGCCGGCCTGCAGCCGCAGCGCGCCGGCGAAGGCGATCATGGCGCCGTTGTCGGTGCACAGCGACGGACGCGGGAAACAGGCGCGGCCGCCGCGCGCGGCCGCCATCTCCTGCAGGCGCGCGCGCAGCCGCCGGTTGGCGCCGACGCCACCGGACACCACGATCACGTCGCACCCGGCCGCGTCCAGCGCGCGCCCGCACTTGATCGCGAGCGTCTCCACCACCGCGTCCTCGAACCCGCGGGCGATGTCGGCCTTCGTCTGCGGCGAACGGTCGGACTGCTGCCAGGCCAGCAGCACCTGGGTCTTGAGTCCGCTGAAGCTGAAGTCCAGCCCGGGCCGGTCGGTCATCGGCCGCGAGAAGCGGTACGCGCCGGGCGTGCCCTGCTCGGCCAGCGCGGCCAGCTGCGGTCCGCCGGGATAGGGCAGGCCCATCAGCTTGGCGGTCTTGTCGAAGGCCTCGCCGGCGGCATCGTCCAGGGTCTCGCCCAGCAGCCGGTAGCGGCCGATGCCGTCCACGGCCACCAGCTGGGTGTGCCCGCCGGAGACCAGCAGGGCCACGAACGGCGGTTCCGGGGTGCCGTGGACCGGATCCGGGTCCTCCATCAGCGGCGCCAGCAGGTGGCCTTCCATGTGGTGCACGCCGATGGCCGGCAGGTCCAGCGCCCAGGCCAGCGAGCGCGCCACCCCGGCGCCCACCAGCAGGGCGCCCACCAGGCCGGGGCCGGCGGTGTAGGCCACCCCGTCGAGGTCGCCCACGCCCATCCCGGCCTCGGCCAAGGTCTGGCGCACCAGGGGCAGCAGCTTGCGCACGTGGTCGCGGCTGGCCAGCTCCGGCACCACCCCGCCGTACTCAGCGTGCAGGGCCACCTGGCTGTAGACCGCGTGCGCGCGCAGCCCGGCCACGCCCGGCAGGGCCGTGTCGTAGACGGCCACGCCGGTCTCGTCGCAGCTCGATTCGATGCCGAGGACCTTCATGGGGCGGGCGGTGCGGCTTGCATGGGCGGGAAACAGGCAGTTATCATACGCGGCTCGCCCGGTCCGGGGACCTGGCGTTTGGCGAAAGATCCTTCGCACGAGCCCGGTGTCGACCGCCGGATGATCCCAGAACCGAGATTCCTATGCCCAGCGTCAAAGTCCGCGAAAACGAGCCGTTCGAGTTTGCCCTGCGCCGCTTCAAGCGCACCTGCGAAAAGGCCGGCGTGCTCGCCGAGACCCGCAAGCGCGAGTTCTACGAGAAGCCGACCCAGGAGCGCAAGCGCAAGGCGGCCGCGGCCGTGAAGCGTCAGGCGCGCCGCACCTCGCGCGACGTCACCAAGCGCCAGCGCCTGTACTGAGCCGCTGCGCGACGCGCAGAAGCCGGCACGCGCGAGCGTGGCCGGCTTTTTGCGCTTCTGGACCACCGCTTTTCCACCCGTTCTGACCCCGCCACACACACGGAGCCGCCCATGGCCCTCAAGCAACAGCTCACCGACGACATGAAGGCCGCGATGAAGTCCGGCCAGAAGGAGCGCCTGGGCGTGATCCGCCTGATCAACGCCGCGATCAAGCAGCGCGAGGTGGACGAGCGGGTCGAACTCGACGACGCCGCGGTGCTGGCCGTGCTGGAGAAGATGGTCAAGCAACGCAGGGATTCGGTGAGCCAGTACGAGGCCGCCGCGCGCGAGGACCTGGCCGCGATCGAGCGCGCCGAGATCGCGGTGATCGAGGCCTACCTGCCGGCCAAGCTCGGCGAGGCGGAGATCCGCGCCGCGATCGATGCCGCCATCGCGCAGACCGGGGCGACCGGCCCGGCCGACATGGGCAGGCTGATGGGCGTGCTCAAGCCGACGCTCGCGGGCCAGGCCGACATGGGCCAGGTTTCGGCGCTGGTGAAGCAGCGGCTGGCGGGCTGACGCGTCACCCGATCCCAAGGCCGCGGCTTCGGCCGACGGTGTCGCGGCCGACGGAACCGCCACCGCCGCCCGCCCACGTGACGAACGCGGGCCCGCGATATCCCAGCCCGTAGGAGATGGCGCCGATGAGCAGCACATCAGAAGTCGCGATCCGGCCTGCGCGCCGCGCCGACGTCCCCGCGATCCTGGCGCTCATCCGCGCCCTGGCCGAATACGAGCGGCTGGGGCACGAATGCCAGGCCGACGCGCCTTCGCTCGAGGCGACGCTGTTCGGAGAGCGCCCCGCCGCCGAGGTGCTGATCGCCGAGGTCGATGGCGACACCGCCGGATTCGCGCTGTTCTTCCACAGCTATTCGACCTTCCTCGCCAGGCCGGGCCTCTATCTCGAAGACCTGTTCGTGCAACCGCGTTTCCGCGGCCATGGCGTGGGCAGGCGGCTGATGGCAGAACTGGCGCGCATCGCGCTTGCACGTGGCTGCGGGCGCTTCGAATGGTCGGTGCTGGACTGGAACGCGCCGGCGATCGGCTTCTACCGCCGCCTCGGCGCCATCGGCATGGACGGCTGGACCGTGCAGCGCGTGAGCGGCGAGGCGCTGCGTCGGCTGGCAGGACAGGCCGACTGACCGACGCGATGCGCTGACCGCGCCATCACGACGCGGCTGCTGCAATGCAGGCTCCGCCCGAGGAGCGCCCGCCACGATGCCTGTCCCGCCCGTCCGCGCCGCGTGGCGCACGCCGTACGCTGCGGAACCGGCGCGGTGAACGACGCGGCGGCAGCCCACGCGGGCAGTCCCCTGCGCGGTCGGATCGAAGCGGTCGACCTCGCGCGCGGGATGGCGGTGTGCCTGATGATCGTCGCCCACGGCACCAACGGGCTGATGCCCTACAGCGACTTCCCGGACTGGGGACAGGTGCCGGTCCACGCGATCACCAAGTTCTCCTCGTCGCTGTTCTTCATCGTCTTCGGGATCGCGCTGGCGGTGGCATTCGTGCCGAAGACCACGGCGGCCGACTGGCCGCGGCGGCGCAACCGGCTGCTCCGGCGCGGGCTGGTGGTGTTGGTCTGGTACAAGGTGCTGACGGTGGTGGAACTGTGGGACCGCAGCCGGGACGAGATCACCGACGCGCTGCTGTATCGCGAGTTTCCCTCGTTCGTCGAGATCCTCGGCTTCTACGCCATCGCCCTGCTGTGGATTCCGTGGCTGCTGCCGCTGTGGGCGAAGGCGCCGGCGTGGCTGCGCTGGCTGACACCCTGGCCGGTCATCGGGGTGTCGTGGTGGCTGCTGGAGCATGCCTCGTTCGGCGGCGTGCCGCAGCTGCAGGCGATCTTCGTCGAGCATCCCGAGTACTACACCTGGGGCCAGCTCTCGCGCCTGCCGCTGGTGCTGGTCGGCCTGCTGGTCGGGGGCCTGCTGCTGCGATGCCACCAGACCGCCGCGCACCGCTGGCTGCTCGCGGCCGGCGTCGCCTGTGCCGGGGTGGCGCTGCTGGCCTGGTTCGCGCTGCGGGTGGACGACGTGCATGCGTCGCTGGTGGCGATCGGGCGCAACGACGGCAAGCATCCGCCGGGCATGGACTTCTCGCTGTTCAGCGTGGGCGGTGCGCTGTGCCTGCTGGCGCTGTGCATCGCGGGCGGCACGCTGCTGGCGCGCGTGCTGCGACCGATCGCGGTGGTGGGCAGCGACGCGCTGATGGCCTTCATCGTCCACATCGGCGTGATCTTCATCGTGCTGCGCAACACCCTGGGGCTGTACCAGTCGGTGCCGTACGAACGCGCGCTGTGGTGGTCGCTGGGGCTGGTGGCGCTCACTGCCCTGTGGATCTGGCTGTGGCAGGCGATGAAGCGGCCCCTGCGCCGCCGGCGTGAACCGCCGGCCGGGGCGACGTCGGACTGATGTTCAGCGCGGGTCGCGCGTGTTCACGCCAGACTCCTGTCGCGATGCAGCGCCTGTCCGCCATCGCCGTCTGCCTCGCCCTGCTGTGCACCCTGCCGGGAGCCACGGGCGCGACCACGCGCGCGAAGGACACGAACGAGGAACGGCTGCAGGTCCCGGGCTGGACGACGGCGCTGGAACGGGCGCTGGACGCGGCCGATGCGCGCTATGCCGGCGAGCTGGGGGTGTACGTGCGGCACCTCGATCGCGACGAGTCGTTTTCCTACCGCGCCGAGGAACCGTGGTATCTCGCCTCGGGCGTGAAGGTGCCGGTGGCGATCGCGGTGCTGCGCGCGGTCGCGCGCGGCGAGCTGGCGCTGGACACGCGGATCACGCTGCGCGAGGACGATTTCGTCGACGGCGCCGGCGCCACCAACGGCTTCCGCGCCGGCAGCCGGTTGCGCGTGTCCTGGCTGCTCGAGCAGATGATCGTGCACAGCGACAACACCGCCAGCGACGTGCTGATCCGCGCCGTCGGCATCGACGCGGTCAATGCCGTCGCTGCCGAACTCACCGATGCGGCCGGCGTGCGCATCACCACCCTGGCCGACGTGCGCCGGCTGGCCTACGGCGAACTGCACCCGGCCGCCGCCACGCTGCGCTCGACCGACCTGCTGGCGCTCAAGCGCAGCGGCGCCGGCCAGGCGCGGGTGCGCAAGCTGGTGCAACTGCTGCAGGTGCCGCCGGAGGACCTGCGCGTGGACGATCTGGACACCGCGTTCGAGGCCTACTACGCCACCCACGTCAACAGCGCGAGCCTGGTCGATTTCGGCCGCATGCTGGCCGCGCTCGCGGACGGCCACGCGCTGCCGCTGCGCGAAACCACCACCCTGCTCGACCTGATGGCACGGGTGCAGACCGGACAGCGCCGGCTGCGCGCCGGCCTGCCGTCGCAGGCGCGCTTCGCGCACAAGACCGGCACCCAGCACCGGCGCATCTGCGACCTCGGCATCGCGACCGTGCCCGCAACCCGTGCCGATGCCGCGCCGGCGCGGGTGGTGATCGCCGCCTGCGCGCGCGGTACCGGCACCGCCGCGGCCGAACGCGCGCTGCGCGACGTTGGCGCGGCCGTCACCGCGTCCGGGATATTCATGGACGCCCCGCCGCGTCCGACGGTGTCACCGCCCGATCCCGCATGAATTCCACTCCGACGCGCCGTGCGCGCCCGTGGGCGGCGACGCTGCCGTCGATCGCGCTGCTGGCGCTGCTCGCCGCCTGCCGGGACGAGCCACCGGGTCCGGTCGAACGCCAGGCCGACGCCCGTTCCCAGGCCCCGGACCCGGCCTGGGTGGCGCCGCTCGACGCGGCCGTGGAGCGGATCGACGCCGCGATGCCGGGCGAGTTCGGCGTCTACGTCGCCCGCTTCGGCGATCGCGCCGGCACGCTGGACCGGGGCGACGGACGCCGCTGGTACCTGTCCTCGACGGTCAAGGTGCCGGTGGCGATTGCCGTGCTGGAAGAGGTCGATGCCGGCCGCATGTCGCTGGACGAAGAGGTCGAGCTGCAGCGCAGCGATTTCGTCGACGGCGCGGGCGACATGCTGGCCCAGCCCCCCGGCAATCGTTTCAGCATCGCCACGCTGCTGGAGAAATCACTGCGCGACAGCGACAGCACCGCGACCGACATGCTGATCCGGCGCCTCGGCGAAGGCCACCTCGACGCGCGCCTGGCCGAATGGGTGGGCGACTTCGGACCGCTGACCACGATCCTGCAGGTGCGCTACGACGCCTATGGCGCGCTGCATCCGGACGTCGCGAGCCTCGACAACCTGCAGATCGTCGCGCTGCGCAACGCCGAGGCCGGCGAGCCACGGCTGCAGGCGCTGGCGAGCGCGCTGGACGTGGAGCGTGATGCACTGCCGGCCGGGTCGCTGCAGGATGCGTTCGAGAACTACTACGCCACCGGCGCGAATGCGGCCACGCTCCCGGCGTTCGCGCGACTGCTCGAACGTCTGGTGGCCGGGGAGCTGCTGTCGGCGCAGAGCACGGCGCTGCTGCTGGGCCACATGCGCGCGATCACCACCGGCGACCGCCGGATCGCCGCCGGCCTGCCGCCGGGCACCGACTTCGCGCAGAAGACCGGGACCCAGCTCGGCCGTGCGTGCAACGTGGGCATCGTCGAACCCGACCGCGGCACCGCGGGCGCCACCGTAGTGGTCGCCTGCGCGGAACGCTTCGACGAACTGGCGCAGGCCGAGCAGGCCTTCCAGGCCCTGGGCCGTGCGCTCGGCGAGACCGTGCTGGCCCCGGGTCCGCCGGCGGCGCCTTGACGGCCGCCGCCGCGTGCTGACGCCGCGGCAACGCCGGGACCGCGAGGATGGCGGCATGAAACTCTCCCCCGCGCTCCAGGCGCGCCTGGACCGCCTGCAGCGCACCCTGCCCGCGCAGCTGGTGCAGCGCTTCATCGAGATCGACCTGCTCACCCAGGCCGCGTCGCTCTCGTTCTTCGCCCTGCTCTCGCTGGCGCCGCTGCTGGTGCTGCTGCTGTGGCTGACCGCCTCGCTCTATCCCTCGGCGCAGGCCGAACTGATGGAGCAGCTGGGCATCCTCGCCGGTCGCGGCGCGCAGGAAGTGGCGACCACGGTGCTGCGCAATGCCGAGGAGCAGCCCGACGTGGGTTCGCTGGCCGGCCTGTGGAGCACCCTGCTGCTGTTCGTCGGTGCGACCGCGGTGTTCGCGCGGCTGCAGAACACGCTCAACCTGGTGTTCCTGACCGACGCCCGGCGCCTCGGCGGGCTGCAGGCCTGGCTGCGCAAGCGCGTGTTCTCGTTCGGGGTGGTGTTCGCGCTGGGCTTCCTGCTGGTGGTGTCGGCGGCGCTGACCACGGCGCTGGAGGTGGTGTTCGCCGGCTCGCCCACGCTCCCGGTGCTGGGCAACCTGGCCGCGCTGGGAATCTATTCGCTGGCCTTCGCCCTGATGTACCACTACCTGCCCGACCGCCGCGTGCGCTGGCGGCAGGCGCTGCTGGGCGGAGTGATCACCTCGCTGCTGTTCGTGCTCGGGCGCTGGGGGATCGGGCTGTACATCGCCCAGGCCGCGCCCGGCAGCGCATACGGGTCGATGGGCACGCTGGTGATCCTGCTGGTGTGGATGTACTACGCGGCCATGGTCTTCTTCACCGGCGCGCTGATCACGGCACTGATCGACGAGCGGGTCTCACGGCGGGCGCGCGAGGCCCGGTCCGCCGCGCGGGCCGCGGACCGGCCGGATCCGGCCGACGCGTAGCCGGGAGCGCGCCACGGGAGCGTCGCCCCGGCAGGCGCCGGGATGCGATCATGGCGCGGTGTCCCGGATCCCCGACGCACCTGCCCGCTGCCGCGGCGCCGCCCCGGGCGGCGCGATGGCCGCGTGCGTGCGCGGCGCGGCCTCCCGCGCGCAGGGACGCTGACCATGGCCCGCATCCCCGATGCCTTCATCGACGAGCTGCTGGCGCGCACCGACATCGTCGAGGTGATCCACCCGCGGGTGCCGCTCAAGCGCCAGGGCAAGGAATATTCGGCGCGGTGTCCGTTCCACGACGAGCGCTCGCCGTCGTTCACCGTCTCGCCGACCAAGCAGTTCTACCACTGCTTCGGCTGCGGCGCGCACGGCACCGCGATCTCGTTCCTGATGAACTACGACCGGCTCGAGTTCCTCGACGCGGTGGACGAACTCGCGCGCCAGGCCGGGCTGGAAGTACCGCGCGATACCCGCCAGCGCAATGCCGATCCCGACACCCAGGACGTGTTCAAGGCGCTCGACGCGGCCGCCGCGTTCTTCCAGCGCCAGCTCGCCGGCAGCGACAAGGCGCGTGGATACCTCGACCGCCGCAGCGTGGGCGAGGCGGTGCGCGCGCAGTTCGCGATCGGCTACGCGCCCGACGGCTATTCCGCGCTCAAGGATGCGCTGGGCACCGATCCGCGGCGCATGCAGCTGCTCGACCGCGCAGGGCTGTTCTCGAAGAACGACCGCGGCCACGTGTACGACAAGTTCCGCGACCGGGTGATGTTCCCGATCCACGATCGGCGCGGGCGCGTGATCGCCTTCGGCGGCCGGGTGCTGGAGCCGGACGCCGCGCCGAAATACCTCAACTCGCCCGAGACCGCGGTGTTCCACAAGGGCCGCGAACTGTACGGCCTGTGGCAGGTGCGCCAGGCGAACCAGAAGCTCGAGCGGCTGGTGGTGGTGGAAGGCTACATGGACGTGGTGGCGCTGTTCGAACATGGCGTGACCCAGGCCGTGGCGACGCTGGGCACCGCGACCACGCCCGACCACGCCGAGCTGCTGTTCCGCAACGCACCGGACGTGTATTTCTGCTTCGACGGCGATCGCGCCGGGCGCAGCGCCGCGTGGAAGGCGCTCGAATCGGTGCTGCCGCGGATGCGCGACGGCCGCCAGGCCTTCTTCCTGTTCCTGCCCGAGGGCGAGGACCCCGACACCATCGTGCGCAGCGAAGGCGCGCCGGGCTTCGATGCGCGGCTGCAGCAGGCGACGCCGCTGTCGCGGTATTTCTTCGACACGCTGTCGGACGGGATTTCGCTGGGGACGCTCGACGGCAAGGCGCGGCTGGCCGAGCGCGCGAAGCCGCTGCTGGCGCAGATCCCGGACGGGGCCTTCGGCGACCTGATGCAGCAGCGGCTGACCGAACTGACCGGCGTCGGCGCGCGCCCGGCGGCCGCCGAGGCATCGGCGCCGATCCGCCGCCGCGGCAGCCAGCCGCTGGCGCCGCCCAGGCGCAGCCTGGTGCGCAGCGCGATCGCGCTGCTGCTGCAGCAGCCGTCGCTGGCGCTGGACCTTCCGCCGCCCTACCGCTTCGTCGCCCTGCGCCAGCCCGGGATCGAGCTGCTGACCGAGCTGATCGCGCTGGTCAGCATCCGTCCCGAGATCACCACCGGTGCGCTGCTCGAGCATTTCGAAGGTCGCGAGGACGGCGCCGCGCTGCAGAAGCTGGCCAGCCAGTCGCTGCCCGGGGACGAAGGCGTGTGGCGGACATCGCTGCTCAACGCGGTGAAGCAGCTCGACCTGCAGGTCGTGGAGCAACGCCAGGCGGAGCTGGCCGAGAAGCTGCGGCAGCTCGGGACACAGGGCCTCAGTCTCGAAGAACGTACCGAGATGTCGTCGCTCATGACCACCGCACGGGAACTCAGGGACGCCATCCGCACCTTGTCGGCTGCGGGTTGATCGGCCACATCGGCCAGCCGCATGGCCTGTCCAGGCGCCCCTGGGCTTTCTCGATGCCTGCGGGAGTTGCTGCAGGCGCGGCGGTGGGCCGCGGCAGGAGGCCGCGCACTCGACGAGCGGCCGCCGATGCGTGGCCACCTTTCTCCGCCAGCGGCTTCTTCGCATGGCCACCGGATGACGAGGAGCGCCGACCACGCCAACACCTGGCCGTCTGCTGCCGCTTTCGCCCATGACCAACGGCTTCGGGCCGACGCCGCGCCCTGCCGGCCGGGGATCGCTCTTCCCTCGGTCATGACGTCCTGTCCTGACTCGGGCGCAAGACATCCATGTCTTGCTTGGCGCGATCCCCGGCCAACAGGACGCGGCTCGCTGCGGCCCGACCCTGAGTGCTTCGATGCTTTTTCAAGCGCCTGCGTGGCGACCTCGCCAGGGTCGCGCCGCCCGATCCATCGCCCAACCAATCCTGGTCGCGACACCGTGCTCGCGCGGGAGATGCCCGGGAAGCTGCATGAACGAATGGCCGAGGCGGCGTCGGACGCGGGGCATGCGGACAGCAGGCCATGGATGGCCTGCGGCGGCGAGTCAGCCAGGGACGGCTGACCGAGCCGGGGAGCATGCTCCGCTTCCGGCGTCGCCCCAGCCGGAACCCGTGCCCCCGCTTCTCCTTTTTGCCGTCCGCCATAGATAATTTCATCCGGTCCCGCGCAGCGCGCCGGGCGTTCGCAGGCGGCGCGAGGCAGTGCCTCGCAAGCGCCAGCGTCGTTCGTCGCAACTCAACTACGTCCGGCCCGGCGCAGCGCGCCGGGCGTTCGCAGGCGGCGCGAGGCAGTGCCTCGCAAGCGCCGCCTGCTCACCCTAGGGCCCTCCCCAGCTGTCTGGCGCTTGCCGTGGCGGGGATCATGGCGCCATCGATCATGCGGCGCATGCCGCCACGGAGATGTGCCATGCCGGATCCGGTCGGCGATGCCGTCAACACCATCAAGGACAACCTGTCCGAATCCTGGCGTGACTGGGATGTCAGCCATGGCGATCTGACCGAGAACAGCCAGGTCCTCGCATCGCTCACGCCGGAAGAACGCAACGAGGTCATCGGCCAGCTCGGCGACGGCGACCTCGACAAGTGGGCCGACGAGATCCACGGCACGATCGGCGACCTGAGCGCCAGCGAGCGCCAGTCGCTGTTCAATTCGCTCGCCGACGGACTCGACGCCGAACAGCTGGCGCGCGTGACCGCCGCATTCGAGGGCCACGATGGCAGCGTGGCCGAACTCGGCCGCGCCATCGCCGAGCGCGCGCCGGCCACGGTGCGGGTGGAATACGTCGAGCGCATGGCCGCGCAGACCGACAGTGGCGACACGCTCCAGATCGACGCGGGCCTCGGCTATGCCAGCTCCACCCAGGCCGATCCGCAGGCGATCGCGGTGGGTGAGGTGCTGGCCAGCCTGTCCGACGATCCCGCCTCGTTCGACCGCGCCGTGGCTGCGCTGAACGATTCCCAGCTCTCGTCGGTGCTCGAGAGTGCCGCAGGCGGCAGCCTGACCACCGTGTCCGGCGGCCATGGCGCCAGCGCCACCACGGTCGACTACGACCCCGGCCTGCTCGCGGACATCGTCACCGCCGCCGCGCGCAGCGACGATGCCGCCACCAAGGCGCGCGTGTTCGAGGTCGCCGCCGGCCAGCTGCAGGATATCCAGGACGCCGGCGGGCTGTTCACGCCTTACGTGGGCCAGTCCGACGACGTCGCCGCGGTGTCCGACGCGCTCGGCACCCTGCTCGACAGCGATCCCAACGGCATCGTGACCCAGCTGCGCACCAATGCCGATCCGTCCGGCCAGGCGATGGTGTCCTACACCGCCGGCCTGCTCGCCAGCGGGCAGGAAGACCGCGTGCGCGACACCATCGTCCGCCTGCAGCAGGGCAACGACGGCAGCGGCAACGCCTACGACGCCTTCCAGGACCCGGTGGTCTCGCGCAACCTCGGCTACTTCACCGGTGCCACCGCCGCCGCCATCAACAACGTCACCAGCGACCGCGAAGCCCAGGCCGACATGGTGAAGAACGTCTTCGGTACCGGCTTCGGCGCCGCCGGCGCGGCCAATCCCGCGGCGGGCGTGATCGCGTCTGTGGGCAACGGCATCACCGCGCAGACCATCGATTCGATCGTCAGCGCCGTAGCCGAGGGCGACAAGGAACTCAAGCAGGCGCTGTACGAGCTGGGCATCCCGCGCGACGCCAGCGGCGCCATCAACGACGACGGCCCGGGCTACGACAGCTACAACGCCGCCTTCGCCGCCGTGGCCGAAGCCAACCGCTGAGCCGGCCCGCGTCCCGCGATGCGTCATGCACGCGCGGGGCGTTAAGCTGCCGGTCCCGTCCTGGTCCACGCAGCCGATGCATGCGCATGTCCGTTTCGTCCCCGCTCTCGTGCTCTGCGCCGCGCTCGCGACCGCCGGCTGCGCCCCGGAGTCCGGCATGAGCGTGCCGGCCTTCGATCCTCCCGCCGGCGCCACGCGCTACGCCAGCGACGACGCCAGCACCGATCGCGTCGCGCTCGCGTTCGCCGACCTGCATGCCGCGCTGCGCACGCTCGGCGATGGTCGCTGGTCGCCGACCTACTATCGCGTCGCCGACGGCAGCGACTGGAGCGCGCTGCGCGACCAGCTCGGCCAGCAGGCGCGCACCGCGGGCTGGGAGCCCCATCCCGGGCTCGGTGCGACCGGCACCGGTGGGTATCCGCGCCAGGCCTGGAGCGACGGCCGCCACGTCGTCGCCGCGGCCATGGTCGTCCCGCCCACCGGCAGCGACGGGGCCACGGTGCTGATGGTGCTGACGCCGCGCGAGTAGTCGCGGCGGGGCGTCCGGCATCCGGGCCACATCTGCACTAGGCTGTCGTCTGCACTAGGCTGTCGGGACCCTGTTGCCTGGAGCCGCCCGATGCGCCTGATCCTGCCGCTGTCCAGCCTCGCGTTGGCGCTCGCCCTGCCCGCGCTGGCGCAGTCGCCCACCACCAGCCCGGCCGCCGCCGTCGAGCGCATCGAGCAGGGCAACCGCGTCACCGAGCAGATCCCGGACATCCCGGCCGACCTGATCGAGCGCCTCAACCGCTACCAGAACACCCGCAGCGCCCTGGTCGACGGCTGGACGGCCGAGGGTTGCCTGCTGGTCTCCACGCGCTTCGCCGAGACCAGCCAGGTGCACCGCGTCTGCGAGCCGCTGGGCATGCGCGAACAGCTCACGTTCCATCCCGAGCCCGTCGCCGGCGTGGCCGTGGCGCCGCCAGGCGCGCCGCAGGACGGCTTCGTGTTTGCCAAGGACCGCGGCGGCGACGAGTTCTCGCAGCTGTACTGGTTCGACACGCAGACCCGCGAGACGCGTCTGCTCACCGACGGCGGGCGCAACCAGAACGGCGGCACCGTGCTCAGCGACGATGGCCGCCTCATGGCCTGGAGCAGCACCGCGCGCAACGGCACCGACCGCGACCTCTGGCTGCGCGACATGCGCAGCGGCCAGTCGCGCCTGCTGCTGCAGGAGGGCGGCACCTGGAGCGCACTCGACTTCTCGCCCGACGGCGAACGCCTGCTGGTGTCCAGGTATGTCTCCGCCAACGAGTCGCACCCCGGCGAGGTGGACGTGGACACCGGCACGCTGCGCATGTTCCCGGTCGACGGTGGCACCGCCGCGTTCGGCGACTTCCGCTACGCGCCGGACGGCACGGGCGTGTACTACGTGTCCGACGAGCCGGTGGACGGCAACCCTAGCGAGTTCCAGATCCTGCGCTACCACCGTCCCGGCGCCGACCCGGTCCAGCTGAGCACCGTGCCGTGGGATGTCGACGCGTTCGAACTGTCCGGCGATGGCCGCCACCTTGCCTACGTCACCAACGAGGACGGCATCCACCGTCTCACCGTGCTCGCTCTGCCGTCGCATGCGCCGGTCGCGCTGCCCGAACTGCCGGTGGGGCTGATCGGCGGGCTCGAATTCTCGCCGGACGGCCAGCGCCTGGCGGTCACGCTCAACACCGCCACCTCGCCCAGCGACGTGCACGTGATCGACCTGCGTGCCGCCACGATGGCACGCTGGACGAAGAGCGAAGTGGGCGGCCTGGATACCACGGGCTTCGTCGCACCCACGCTCGTGCGTTATCCCACCTTCGATACGGTGGATGGCGCGCCGCGCACCATCCCCGCGTTCTACTACCTGCCCGCGCGGCCGACACCGGCGGGCGGCTATCCGGTGGTGATCAGCATCCACGGCGGCCCGGAGTCGCAGGCGCGACCGGGGTTCAACGCCAACACCCAGTTCCTGCTCGACCAGCTCGGCGTGGCCGTGCTGGTGCCCAACGTGCGCGGCTCGTCCGGCTACGGCAAGACCTGGCTCACGCTGGACAACGCCGACAAGCGGGAGGATTCGGTCAAGGACATCGGCGCGCTGCTGGACTGGATCGCGCAGCAGCCCGAGCTCGACGCCTCGCGCGTGGGCGTGATGGGCGGCAGCTACGGCGGCTACATGGTGCTGGCCTCGCTGATGCACTACAGCGACCGCATCCGCGCGGGCATCGACGTGGTCGGCATCTCGGATTTCACCACCTTCCTCACCAACACCGAGGAATACCGCCGCGACCTGCGCCGGGCCGAGTACGGCGACGAGCGCGACCCCGCCATGCGCGCCGTATTCGACCGCATCTCGCCGCTGAAGAACGCGCGCCGCATCGACGCGCCCCTGTTCGTGGCGCAGGGCAGGAACGACCCGCGCGTGCCCTACACCGAAGCCGAGCAGATCGCCGCGGCGGTGCGCGCCAACGGCAATCCGGTCTGGTTCCTCATGTTCAACGACGAAGGACACGGCTTCCGCAAGAAGAGCAACGGCGACTACTTCGGCGCGGCGTCGGTGCTGTTCTGGCAGCAGCATCTGCTGGGGCAGTGAAAGTCCGGGAGACCGGTCAGGCGCCCGGTATGCCGTCGCATGCGTCTTCCGGAGACCCCCCGTGAATACCCGGCGTCGGCGCGCTTGCGCATGACGCGACGATCCCGTTCCAGCCGGCCCCGACCGGGCCCGGTCCAAACCTGGTGACCGACGCCATGAACGCTGCCCACGACTCCGCCGTGACGCAATCGCGCGAGCATGCATGGAAGTATTTCGAGCTGCACGCCAACCAGAGAATCGCGGTCTTCAATTTCTTCCTCGTGTTCTCCGGCGCGCTGGCCGCCGGCATCGCCGCGACACTCCAGGGCTCGCAGCGGTTCGCCCTGCTGGGCGTCGGGCTCGGACTCACGCTCGGTCTGGTCGCGTTCCTGTTCTGGAAGCTGGATCAGCGAGTCTCCTTCCTGATCAAGCGGGCCGAACGCGCCCTATCCGATGCGGAGGGCGCGTTTCCCGACCCGACGCTCCGGCTGGTCCAGCACGAGCCCTCCAGCACGGCCGAAGCGAGCAAGGGGCTTGGCCCCGTGCACAGGCTGTGGACGTATGGCGAGGTATTCCGCCTGATGTTCGCGGCAATGGCCGTGTCCGGGGTCGTGGGTACGGTGCTGTGCTGGCTGAGATTCACCGGGCACCTGGACTGGTAGCGCCGCCGTGCGGTTCGACCGGGGACCGGGGTTCCGCCCGGACCGACACGCCCGACGGTCAGGCACGGTGCCGGCGTTGGACCGGTGGGGATGGTAGCGACCGGGAGAGGGCGATGATCGAACTACCCGTCAGGGATCCATGCGACCTGTGCCTGGCGATTCGCGACGAACGATGGAAGATCATCGAGAGCGGCGAACACACCCTGACCGTGATCAATCCGTCGCAGTTCGAAACCGGCCAATGCTGCGTCATCACCCGCCGGCACGTGGCGACGCTGCTGGAGCTGTCCGACAGCGAATGCGCCGCCGTGATGCTCTCGGCCAGGCGGGTGGCGGATGCACTGGTCACAGCCTATCGTCCGCTGGGCATCCTCACCTTCCAGAACAACGGGGTCTACAGCGGACAGGAGACACCGCACTTCCACTTCCACGTCGTGCCCCGCCAGCAGGAAAGCGATTGGGGAATCGGGCCGCCGCAACTCGCGACGTTCGATGGCGCCGGGCGCGCACGCGGGATCACCCACGATCGCAGCGGGGATGCCCGGCGCCGGGAGCGCGTCCAGGCCTCGGTCGAGCGACTGACCGAAGTCGCGGGTCTGATCCGTTCGCATCTGCCGGCGTAGCCGCGACGTGCCGGCCGGCCGGAGCCGGCCACGCCAGGGATCAGCCTCCCGCCGGCAGCCCTGTCCCGGGCGGCCCCGATCGACCGGCTGCCACGGCGTCCCGGGACGCTCACGGCCTCTGAACGCGCCGGCGCAGCCTTCGGCCGTCGCGGGCCCGTTTGCACGCCGTTGGCAGGGCGCTACGAACGCACGCCAGCGGCATCCCCATCGCGAATGAGCGCGCCCCGAACGCGAGGCTGCTCCCCACTCGCACATTGCGGTCCGGGCCAGCCAACGTCGGGAGGAACCACGGCGGGCGGTCGAACTGACGCGGGAAGCCGGATCGGGCAGCGGCCGGCGCCGCGACGTCGATCCGGCGGCCTCCCGCTCGTCGGATACGATGACGGCCCGGACGCTGGCGGCCCTATCCGTCACGCACCCCTCAACCTGGAGCGTCCCATGGCAACGCGGGCGAAGACCGGTGGACCGGCCTCGTACTTTCCTTCGATCGAGAAGACCTATGGTCAGCCGGTATCGCACTGGCTGGCACTGCTGGGGACGGTGGGCGATCGCCCGCACATGGCGCAGGTCGCCTACCTGAAGCAGGATCACGGGCTGGGACACGGCCACGCGAACGCGCTCGTGGCCTACCGCAAGGCGCAGACCGGGCGTTAGCCTGCCGGGCGACGCATCTCCGTTCCCGGCATTTTTCCCGCCAGCAGGCATCCGCATGGCCGACACCGAGATCACCGAACTCAAGCGCATCTTCACCTCGCGCCTGGACACGCTGGACCACATCCTCGACGTAGGACAGGCGCACCTGCCCGACATCGATGCGGCGCTGGACGAGCGGCTGGCGCCGGACATGTTCCCGCTCGGCACACAGGTCGCCTTCGCCTGCAACCAGCCGCGCGGCTTCGCGCTGTGGTGCGCGAGAGAGCCGATCCAGCTGCTCGATCCGGACGTGCGCAGTCTCGACGAGGCGCGGCCACATCCGTGCCACGCGCACGCTGGTGAAGGCGATCGCCGCCGACGACACCCGCCTCGACGGGACCAAGCGCACGGGCCTCGGTCCGGGCCTGTACTGCGAGACGCCGGTGCGTCTGTACGTGACCGACTACCTGCTGCCAAACTTGTATTTTCACATCACCACCGCCTACGCGATCCTGCGCATGCTCGGCGCGCCGGTGGGCAAGGCGGATTTCATGCGCTTCCTGCTGCCGCACGTGCGCCAGGCCGATCGAGCCCCGGCCGACGGCGGCGTTAGCGGGCAGGCATGATCGCCGTCGACCCATCGGGGAAGTGATGCCATGCCTGAAGCCGTGAGTTCCATCGCGTTCGAGATCGATCCGCGACAGGAAAAGCGTCTGGTCGCGGCGCACCGCAAGGCGGTGGCGGCGCTCAAGGCCGCCGACGTCGGCTTCTTGGAGGGCGGGCTGTACCGGATGGAGGACGAGGGGGCGTACTTCGACCTGTGGCGGTGGGAATCGGCCGGGGCGGCGGAGGCGGTGACCGCGCTGCGCGTGACGCTCGCGCCGGTGAAGGCCTACGTGAGCCTGATCGAGAACGAGCCGCTGTACATGGAAGGCGTATCCATCGACCAGGGCTGACGAGGCACGACGCATGGGCGGTCACCGCATCTTCGCGATGAAGTTCTCCAGCGTGTATCCGCTGTACGTGCAGAAGGCGCAACGCAAGGGCCGCACGCAGGCGGAGGTGGACCAGGTGATCCGCTGGCTCACGGGCTACACCGAAGCGGGACTGAAGTGGCAGATCGCGCAGGACACCGACTTCGAGGGCTTCTTCGCCCAGGCGCCCGCCTTCAATCCCGCGAGCGAGCGGATCACCGGCGTGGTCTGCGGGGTCCGGGTGGAAACGGTGGAAGATCCGCTGATGCGCCGGATCCGCATGCTCGACAAGCTGGTCGACGAGCTGGCAAAGGGCAAGCCGATGGAGAAGATCCTGCGCGCATAGCCGTGTCGGACGATCCGGCCCGTAGCCCGGATAAGCGCAGCGCATCCGGGATTGCGGTTCATGAACTCGCGCATGAGCACCACATCCTCCCGGCCAGTAGCCCGGGTAGGCGCAGTGCACCCGGGATTCGGTCGGTGCGGACGACACCCCGGGTGCGCTGCGCTGACCCGGGCTACGCGATTGTGGTGGGCCAGACATGCACGCAGCCGCGCGCATTCACTCCAGCGGCAGGACGTCCACCGCCTGGGTGGCGGTCTGGGCGCCGGTGGTCTTGAGCACGCCGGCGATCGGCGACACGTCCGAATAGTCGCGCCCGTAGGCGATGGTGATGTGATCGTCGCCGGCAGGGATGCCGTTGGTCGGATCGAACTCGCGCCAGCCCATCTGCACGCCGCACCACGCGCGCACCCAGGCGTGGGTGGCATCGGCGCCCTCCAGCCGGGGGCGGCCCTGCGGCGGCACCGTGCGCAGGAAACCGCTGACGTAGCCGGCGGGAATGCCGAGCCCGCGCAGCCCGGCGATCATGATGTGGCTGAAGTCCTGGCACACGCCGGCACGCATGTCGAAGGCCTCGCCGGCCGGGGTGTCGACTTCGGTCGCGTCCGGGTCGTAGGCGAAGTCGCCGTGCAGGCGCAGGCCGAGATCCTGCACCAGCGCATACACGCTGCTGCCGCTGCGGGCGCTGGTGCGGGCGTAGTCGGTCAGCCGTGCGAGCAGTGGCGCGCGTGCGCTCGCGGGCAGGAAGTGCCAGGGTGCGTCCGGCGCGAGCGTGCGCAGTCCGGACAGTTCGGCCTGCAGTCCAGCGGGATCCGGTGACAGGTCGAGCGACGATTGGCCGTCGCGTTCGACCCGCACGTGCGCGCGCATCTCCACGTCCAGCGCCTGGTGCGGCGGGCGCAGCGAAATCGCGAGCGCGGGATTGCCGAAGTAGTCGGCGAACGCGGTGCGTTCGGATGGCGCGGGATCGATGCGCAGACGCACGTCCTCCACGTGCTGGATGCCGGGCAGTTCGCGCGGCTGCACCCGCACCAGGTGGCGCGCATCGCCTACCGGGCGCTGGTAGGCGTAGCTCAGGCGCAGGCGGACGTCATAGCGCATCGGGACATCCTGGAGACGGGCGCGACACGGCAGCGGGCCTCAGTGGAAGTAGGCGCGCGAGACGCCGTTGTAGAGTCCGGCGATGTCGCGGGACAGGCTGGCGAGCGTCGCCGGATCCAGCGCGGCGGCATCGCGGGTGGCGAGTTCGGTGTGCAGCCGCATCGCCTGGCGGGCGAAGTCGGGCAACGGGTGGGTGGCCCCGGCCGCCGGCAGCTGGGCGAACGCCTCGCGCAGCTTGTCGACCTGGAACATCACCGAGCGCGGGTTCGCGCCATCGAGCGCCAGCAGGTCGAGCACGCTGTGCGGACCGGCGTTCACGCCGTAGCGGTTGCGATGGGTCATCACGCTGTCGGCGATCTCCAGCAGCGCCTGCTGCAGGCCGGCCGGGGCGTCGCCACGGAACAGCAGGGCGAGCAGGTCGGCGATCTGGATGCCGCGCTCGATGCGACGACCGATCTCGAGGAAGCGCCAGCCGCTGGAGCGGTACATGTTCTCGTACATCAGGCCGGAAAACCCGGCGAGCTTGCGCAGCAGCACGGTCACCGCGCGGCTGGCGTCGTCGCCGGCCGTCACCCGCTGGGCGAAGCGGCTGGCCGTGGTGGACAGGTCGTGCAGCGCGGCCCAGCCGTCGGGCGAAAACCGGTCGCGAATGCGACCGGCACTGGTGGCGGCGCCATCGAGGCTGCGCAGCAGCCCCGCAGGAACGGGGTCGACCACCTCAACGCCGATGCGCTCGAGGTAGTCGCCCAACACGTCGAGCAGCGGCGCGGGATGGTCGCCGATCTCGGCGAGGCGCACGTGATAGGCGCGCAGCACGCGCGCGATCGCCTCGCTGCGCTCGGTGTAGCGGCCGAGCCAGAGCAGGTTCTCCGCGGCGCGGCTGGGCAGCGCCGATTCGCGTCGCTGCAGCTGCGCGCCGGCGAGCAGCGTGTCCTGCACCACCGGCCGCTCGCCCACCACCCACACGTCGGCGGCCTGGCCGCCGAGCTGCATCGCGATCGCGCGCGTGTCGGCCTGGGCGCCGATGCGGGCGAAGCCGCCGGGCATCACCTCCCAGCCGTCGGGCGTACGCGCCACGAAGGCCCGCAGCACGAACGGCCGCGGCTCAAGGCGTCCGTCCAGGTACACCGGCGTGGTCGACAGGGTCACCGCTTCCTGCGCCACCCAGCGTCCGCCGTCGGCGCGCAGTTCGCGCAGCATGCGCGCGCGTTCGTCGGGATCGAGCTGGGCGCCGGGGCGGGTGGCCTGCGGATCCTCGTACGGCAGCCGGGTGGAGAACGCCGGGCCGATCAGCATGCGGTCGGCCTGGGCGATCACCATCTCGCGCTCGCGCGCGTGCCCGCACCACCAGGTGGCGATGCCCGGCAACTGCAGCGCCTGCCCGGTGAGGGCCAGGCTGATGCGCGGCAGGAAGGCCTGCATCGCGCGCGTTTCGACCACGCCCGAACCGAGCGCATTGGCCATCGTCAGGGTCCCGGCGCGCAGCGCGCCGACCGCGCCCGCGGTGCCGATCCACGAATCGCTGCGCAGTTCGAGCGGATCGACGAAGGCCGCGTCCACGCGCCGCCACAGCACGCTCACCGGCTGCAGACCCGACACCGTGCGCACGTGCATCGCGCCGTCGCGTACGGTCAGGTCGTCGCCCTCGAGCAGCAACACGCCGAGATACCGCGCCAGCCAGGCGTGTTCGTAGTAGGTCTCGTTGTTCGGCCCGGGGGTGAGCACGCCGATCGCGCCCATGCGGCCGTCGGCCAGGTCCAGCAGCGCATCGCGGAAGCGGCGGAAGAAGCCGGCCAGGCGATGCAGGTGCATGTCCTCGGGCAGGTCCGGGAAGGCGCGCACGGTGGCGACCCGGTTCTCCAGCGCGAAGCCCGCGCCCGATGGCGCCTGGGTGCGGTCGCCCAGCACCCACCAGCGGCCGTCGGGCCCGCGTCCGAGTTCGAATGCGCAGAAGTGCAGATAGTGCCCGCCCCGGGGAGGCACGCCGACCATCGGCCGCAGGAACTCGGGATTGGCGGCGATCAGCTCGGGCGGCAGCAGGCCGTCGGCCACCAGCTGCTGCGGGCCGTGCAGGTCCGCCACCACGCGCTCGAGCAGTTCGGCACGCTGCACCAGTCCGGCGCCGATCGCGCGCCACTCGGCGGCGTCGATCAGCACCGGCAGCGGGGACAGCGGCCATTCGCGCTCGCGCGGGCCGCCGCGGTCGTCGTAGGCGCTGTAGTACACGCCGGCATCGCGCATGTACTGGTGCGCGCGGGCGAAGCGCGAGGCCAGTTCGGTCTCGGTCAGCCCGTCGAGCATGTGCACGAAGCGCTGCCACACCGGGCGCAGCTGGCCGTCGGCACCGAGCATCTCGTCCACCCCGCCCCACAGCGTGCGGTAGCGCGACGGCAGGCCGTCGGCCTGACCCGGGATTGACGGGGCTGCGGGCATCACGGGCGCATCCATCCGGTGGGTGGCCGCGCGGGCGGCGGCCCGACGCGCGGGACGGCGGCCGAACGCGGTTCGGACGGGAGAGTATAGGGGCGAGGGGTGAACAGGCCGGTTGGTGCACGCGCAAACCGCCGGACGGCAGCCTTACCTGCCCGCCCGGCCCCACTCCTGCGATTCAAAGCGCGCCGGCCAGCCAGCGCAAGCCGGCCGGGCGCGGGGTGCCGCGTCCCGGCTCACCCCCGAATCGCTGCGCCCTTTCGAGTCTTAACCGTTGTCCCGACCGGGAGAGCGGGCCGCGCGCTCCTGGTATTCGCGCGACCTCTCGCGATCCGCCGTCATTTCCGCTTCGGTTCGACACACGCGCGTGATGCGCTGGCTGCCCACCATCCGCTCGCGCTTGCAGACCAGACGCTCGCCACGCGAATCGGCCAGCCGGCTCTTGATCCATTCCAGCGAATTGAAGGCCTCGATGCGCTCCTCCTCGCCCAGTTCGGCGGCCGTCGTCTTGCCCTCGAACAATGAGAATAGCTGTGCCTGGCGATCAAGCAGCTCACCGCGCTCGGATCGCGTCAGCCCCGGGAAGCTGTCTGGAGACTCCAGCAGTTCCTCACGGAGTTCGTGCTGCTGGGCAACGATCGGCGAAAGATCGACGCTTTCATCCGCTGAGGCTACGGACGCGCTGAGTCCGACACCAATGGCCAGCACGGCCGTCCACACAGAACGCTTCATCGATTTTTCCTTCCACCATGGGGTGCTTCCAACGCTAGCGCAGGCGTCCGCCGTTGTACAGGCAGTAGGGTCCGTGCCGTCCCGGCGTCCGCCGGGTGTGCGGACCCGTCGCCGCGCAGTGCCCCACGGGTTTTCCCCAATGTCGCGCCCGGCCGGGGCTGCGTACCCTGCCTCACCGAGGATGCCGGACGGCATCGCACGCCCGGCCCGCGCATGATGGACGAGACGCTCCGCTTCCCGCCGCCCACGCCCCCAGGCGGCGACTGGCCCGGATGGTCGTCCCCGCCCGCCTTCGCCGGGGCCGCCCCGGGGTTCGATCCCGGCCTGCTCGCGGCCGACCCCGGCGACGTCCGCTTCGCGCTGGATCCGGCCTCCGTCCGGCTGCAGGACGAGCGCGCGGACCAGTGGAACACCCATTACACGGCCACCGGCACGCTCGAGGTCTCCGCCCCGGGGGTCGCGCCGCAGTCCGTGGACGTGCGCTACAGCGTCACCCTGCGCAACGAGCACGCCAGCCCGGTGCAGATGCGGGCGGTGAACCCCTTCGACCCGGCGACCCTCCCGCCGCGCACGCGGATCCAGGTGCAGGGCGCCGACACCATCGGCACGCCGCTGGAGGCCAGCTTCCGCGCACTCGCGGAGGCCAACGGGCTGGGCGCCACCGGTGACGTGCGCCTGGCGCTGGAGATGACGGCGGACGGCGAGCTGCGGGTGATGACCGCCAGCCAGGCGCTGTTCGACGCGCCGCGCGAGGGCGGGCCGGCCTCGTCCCCGTCCGAACGCGAGGATTTCGTCCGCCATACCGCGATGCTCGACGATCCGGCGGGCGTCGACCGCGCCGGCTACACCCGCATGCTGCTCGACGGCACCCCGCACGAGGCCAGCGTGCGCATCGCCGAGGACGTCGAGGGGCGCGCGATCACCGGCACCGTGACCGAGACCGGCAGCGGCGAGACTAACGCGGTGGTGTGGACGCTCGACGACGGCGGCCGCCCGCTGTCGGCCGACGCCACGCTGACCTGGGAGCCGGGCAGCGGCGGGCGCGGGTCCGACCGCATCGAAGCCAATGCGCAGAGCCGCTTCCGCAGCGACAACGACATGAAGGGCAGCGGCGACGACGTCGGCCACGTGATCGCCTACCGGTTCGTCAACGGCCACGGGCCGGTGAACATGTTCCCGCAGCAGAGCCACTTCAACCAGCGCGTGTTCGCGGCGATGGAGCAGGAATGGGCCGACTGGCTGGGCGCGGGCATGGACCTGCGCATCCAGGTCACGCTGGGGCCGAAGAACGCGCAGCGCCCCGACCAGGTGCGCGTGGACTACGAAGTGATCGACCCGGCCAGCGGGCGCGCGGTCTATGATCCGCAGCTGGTGGTGTTCGACAACGAGGCAGGCCAGGTGTTCGACCGGATCGCACGCGAGGACATGGATTCGATGATCGGGATGCGCGCGTGAGCGATGCCGACAAGGACGCGCTGGTGCGCGGCATCGGTGAGCTGCTGGTGCGCGACATCGCCACCGCCGGGCACGACCTGGACGGCTATGCGCTGATCGCGTCCTACGCCGGCGACGCGCGCCGGATCACCGGCTTCGGCTATCGCGACGGCGAACCGCCGCGCGCGGCCACGCCACAGGCGGCGCTCGACACCATCGGCGCGCGCCTGGACGCGCTGCGCGCGGCCACCCGCGTCGACGGCCAGGCGCCGTGGACCGTGTGCGTGATCCAGCTGCGCCGCGCCGGCGGCAGGCTGCACGCCGAATTCGTCTACGACGACGCGGCGCAGTGGGAAATCACTCCCGGCACGCTGGACGAAGTGGCGGAGCGCGCGCGACCGGCCTGACGCCTGCGCGCCTCAGCCGACCCGCTGCAGTTCGAACGCCTGCACCGGCGCAGGATCGATCCACGGCAGCAGCCAGTGGTCGAGCAGCAGGAAGGCGAACAGCGCCATCAGGTACACGACCGAATAGTTGAACACCTTCATCGCGAACAGTTCGTCCGGCGGATCGAGCAGGCGCCACGCGTACCACAGGAACACCAGGCCCAGCACCACCGCGCCGCCGAGGTAGAACAGCCCGCTCATGCCGATCGCCACCGGCAGCAGCGTCACCACGCACAGCAGCACGGTGTAGAACAGGATCTGCCAGCGCGTGTATTCGACGCCGTGGGTCACCGGCAGCATCGGCACCAGCGCACGCGCGTAGTCCTCGCGGCGGAAGATCGCCAGCGCCCAGAAGTGCGGCGGCGTCCACACGAAGATGATCAGCACCAGCAGCAGCGCATGGGCCCAGTCCCACTGCCCCTGCATGTCGGTGACCGCGGCCCAGCCCAGCAGCGGCGGCGCCGCGCCGGCGATGCCGCCGATGACGATGTTCTGCGGCGTGGCGCGCTTGAGGAAGCCGGTGTAGACCACCGCGTAGCCGATCAGCGAAGCGAAGGTGAGCGCGGCGGTGAGCGGATTCACCAGCGCGACCAGCAGCGCCATCGACAGCGCGCCGAGCACCAGCGCGAACACCAGCACCTGGACCGGCCGCAGCGCCCCGGTGGCGAGCGGGCGGTCGGCGGTACGCACCATCACCTTGTCGATGCGCTGGTCGATCAGATGGTTGATCGCGGCGGCCGAGGCCGCGGCCAGCCAGATGCCGAGCAGCCCGAACACGGTCTCGCGCCACGGCGGGAGGCCCGGCACGGCGAGGAACATGCCCACCAGCGCCGTGAACACGATCAGCGCCACCACGCGCGGCTTGGTCAGCGCCCAGTACGGGCGCAGGTCGAAGGCGCGTGCGGCGCTCATCGGCACACCGCTCCGGACCGGTCGCCGGCCCCGCGGCGATCCGCGTCGGTCGCGCGCGTGCGAACGCGAACCACCCCGTCGGCACCGGAACGTGCCGGTGCGACCGGCTGTGCATGCGGGCCGCGCATCGCCTTCAGCCCGCGCGCCGCAGGCGCGCCAGCAGCGACACCAGCACGAACAGCAGCAGCGCCGCGCCGCCGTTGTGCATCACCGCCACCGGCAGTGGCAGCGACAGCTTCACGTTGAGCACGCCCAGCAGCACCTGCGACACCGTCAGCAGCGCCAGCGCCACCGACCAGCCGCGCAGCCCGGGCGTGCGCAGCAGCCGCCACGACAGCGCCAGCAGCACGCCGGCGGCCACCACGGCGAACAGCCGGTGCGCCATCTGGATCGCGATGCGCGAGGCGCCGTCGAGCACGCCGCCCTCGTAGTCCACGCCCACGCCGCGCCAGAGCACGAAGCCTTCGCGGAAATCCGCCGGCGGCCACCACTGTCCGACGCACTTCGGGAAATCGATGTAATGCGCCTGCGCGGTGGTCCAGCCGCCGGCGCCGCAGGCCAGCGCGGCGTAGTTGGCGCTGACCCAGCCGCCGAGCGCGATCTGCGCGCCCAGCACCGCCACCGCCGCCACCAGCCAGCGCCGCAGTGCGCGCGCATCGGCGAGCACGATCGGCAGGTGGGTGGCGCGCCAGGCCATCCATGCCAGCAGCGAGAACGTCAGCATGCCGCCCAGCAGGTGTCCCATCACGATCACCGGCTTGAGCAGCATCGTGACCGTCCACTTGCCCAGCAGCGCCTGGAAGATCACCACCGCCAGGGTGAGCGCGGCCGCGGGCGCGAGATCGCGCGCGCCGCCGGCGGCCGTGCGCCGCGCCCACGCCACGGCGGCCGCCAGCAGCAGGGCCTCGCCCAGGCCGGCGACCAGCAGCGCCGGCAACACCTGGCCGCGCATGTACAGCGGGATCGCGCCGGCCACCAGCGCCGAGGCCACCAGCACCAGCGCCACCCCGAACCGCCGCCGGCGCGCCGCCAGCAGCGCGAGCACCAGCACCAGCACGCCCAGCGTCGCGGCGAGGTGGCGGTGGACCTGTTCGCGCCAGGCCTTGTGGTCCTCGAACGGACGGATCGCGCTGGCCGCGTGGTCGCGGGCCTCGTCGATCGCCTGCGGCCAGGCGGCGCGGCCGTAGCAGGTGGGCCAGTCGGGGCAGCTCAGCCCGGCGTCGGACAGGCGCACGAACGCGCCGAACACGATCACGCCGAACGTGAGCGCCACCGCCAGCCAGGCGATGCGATGGAAGTGCCGGTACACCAGCGGGCGCGAGGGGACGGGGGTCGACATCATCTGAGCTTGAGCAGGCGGGCCACGTCTTCGCGCAGGTGGCCCGGATCGGAGCCGGGAGGGTAGCGCAGGATGACGAAGCCGTTCGGGTCGATCACGTACACCGGCGTGCCGGCCGGGTCCTCGCGCCGCGGCAGGGCCTGCAGCAGCGCGGAGTCGGGCGCCAGTTCGCGCCAGGCGGCGTTGCGCACCACGCCCGCGGGCGGCGTGCCGATCCACAGGATGTGGACGTGGTCGGCGCGGTGGCCGAACAGTTGCCAGACGGTGTCGAGCTGGCGCGAGAGTTCCACGCAGGCCGCCGCACAGCCCGCGTCTGGCGCCAGTGCGATGCGCCAGGTGCGTTCGGCCGGGCGCCAGAGGTAGTCGCCGCCGTCGCGCAGACGCGGCACCACCGCGCGCAGGTCGCCCGGCGGCTCGAGCAGTTCGCCGTGGTTGCGCGTGCCCTCGGGCCGCCAGCCGGAGAAGCGCAGCGCGCCGGCCACCAGCGCGCTGCCCAGGAACAGGACCACGATCAGGACCAGCATGCCGCGGTTGCGGGCGCGCTGCGGCGCAGGGGTGGGGGCGTTCATCGGCGGGACCGGCGGAAGGTGAGGACGAGGGCGGTGACCAGCACCGCGAGCGCGAGGCCGAACCACTGCACGGCGTAACCCAGGTGCTTGTCCGGCGGCAGGGTGTTGGGCAGCACGTCGAGATCGCGCGCGTGCCCCAGCGGCAGCGCCGGATCCAGCTTGAGCAGCCGCGGCGGCAGCGCGTCGAGGCCGAGTCCGGCCGGCAGCGCGGCGCCATCGAGGCGGATCGCCAGCAGGTCGCCGTGCGCGGTGGACGCCGGCGCCGCATCGGCCAGGCCGGCCGAGGGCGGCGGCGCGAGCAGTCCCTGGACGCGCTGCACCCCGATGATCGGCGGCGACACCGGCATGTTGCGGTCCGGCGGCACCGGCAGCCAGCCCAGTTCGACCAGCAGCGGCGGCGCGCCCACCGGACGGAACGCGCGATACACGCGCACGCCCGCGCGGCCGCCGCGCTGCTGGTTGTCGAGCAGCACCGCGGGCGCCGGCAGGAACTCGCCCTCTCCCGCCGCCCAGTCGAACGTGCGCGCTCGCGCCGGATCGGCCGCCGCCGACAGCGGCCGGGGGTTGCGGTCGGCGAGCGTCGCGGCCACCGCGTCGAGCAGCGCCTGCTTCTCGTGCATGCGCGAGAGCTGCCAGCGGCCGAGCGCGGCAAAGGCCGCCATCGCCATCAGCGCGAGCATCCAGCCCGCTACCAGGGTCGCGCGCCTGCTCACGCCCTCGCCCCGCGCGGCTGCGATAATGCCGGCCGGCCCCGCCGCGCTGCCCGGAGTTGGTGATGAACGATTCGCTGAAGACGCTGGTGATCGTCGCCTTCCTGGCGCTGATCCTGTGGAACCTGGGCGCCGGCCTGTACTACATGCTGGTCGACAAGGGCCAGAGCAAGCGCACGGTCAACGCGCTGACCAAGCGCATCGCGCTGTCGGTGGGGTTGATCCTGCTGGTGCTGCTGGCCAACCACATGGGCTGGATCGAGTTCCACGGCGTCGGGCGCAACCCGGGCTAGCGGCGACGCCGCGCGACGCACAGAAACGGAAAGCGCCGGCAAGCCGGCGCCCTCCTGCTTCAGATCCGGACGGTCCCGCCGTCCCGACGTCCGCTGCCCGGTGTCCGGAGCCCGGCCGTCAAAGCACATAGACGAACAGGAACAGCCCCAGCCACACCACGTCGACGAAGTGCCAGTACCAGGCCACCGCCTCGAACGCGAAGTGGTTCTCCTTGGTGAAGTGGCCCTTGGCGCAGCGCAGCCAGATGATCGCCAGCATCAGCGTGCCCAGGGTCACGTGCAGGCCGTGGAAGCCGGTGAGCATGAAGAACGTCGAGCCGTAGATGCCCGAGCCCAGGGTCAGGTTGAGGTCGCGGTAGGCGTGGACGTATTCCTCCACCTGGAAGAACAGGAACACGCAGCCCAGCAGCACGGTCAGCCCCAGGAACACCAGCAGCTGGGTACGGTGACCGGCCTTGAGCGCGTGGTGGGCGACGGTGACGGTCACGCCCGAGGTCAGCAGGATCAGGGTGTTGAGCAGCGGCAGGCCCCAGGCCGGGATGGTCTGGAAGCTGCCCCCGACCTCGCCCGGGCCGGCGGTCGGCCAGGCCGCGCTGTAGCCCTCCCACAGCAGGTAGTTGGTGGCCACGCCGTCGCCGGCGCCGCCCAGCCACGGCAGCGCGAACTGGCGCGCGTAGAACAGCGCGCCGAAGAACGCGGCGAAGAACATCACTTCCGAGAAGATGAACCACACCATCCCCATCCGGAACGAGACGTCGACCTGCTTGTTGTAGTAGCCCGACACCGACTCGAGCACCACGTCGGCGAACCACTTGAACAGGATGAACGACAGCGCCGCGACGCCGACCAGGAACGTCGCCCTGCCCCAGCTGACGTCGTTGAGCCAGGTCGCGAAGCCGAGCATCGCCACGAACAGCGCGACCGAGGCGTACACCGGCCAGCGGCTGCCGTGCGGCACGAAGTACACGTTCGGGTCGCTCGGGTGGGCGTGGGTCTGGGCCATGGTGTCGAGTCCGGATTGCGTGGGGTCAGGGTGCCGAATGCGGCACGGTCGACGACGGCGCCGCCGCCGCGAGGCGTTCGGTGAGCACGTCGTTCTTGAAGAAGGTGTACGACAGGGTGATGGTGTGCACGTCGGCCGGCAGCGACGGATCGACGATGAAGCGCACCGGCAGGTCGCGCGTCTCCCCGGCCTGCAGGGTCTGCGCGGTGAAGCAGAAGCATTCGGTCTTGGCGAAGTAGCCCGAGGCGCGCGCCGGCGCCACCGACGGCGTGGCGCTGCCGACGATCGCGCGGCCGGCGTTGTTGTGCGCCGCGTACGTGGCCTCGTACTGCTCGCCCACGCGCACGCGCATGCGGGTGGCGTTGGGACGGAAGCCCCAGGGCAGCTTCGAATTCACAGTGCCGTCGAATTCCACCGTCACCCAGCGCTCGTCGGGCACCGCCGCGGCGACCGCCGAGGCGTCGGCCGCGGAGTTGTCCAGGCGGATGCCGAACACCTTCTCGCATGCGATCCGGTACAGCGGCACCAGCGAGAAGGTGAACACGAACGCGCCGAGCGAGATCGCCACCAGCTTGAGGATGCCCTTGCCGGGATCGCCCGCGCTCATCGCCCGATCACCCCGGACGCGATGAAGGCGACGTAGATCGCCACCGCGATCGCGCCGACCACCAGGGCGGTGCGCACCGCGCGACGGCGGCGCAGGGCCGCGTCGTCGCCGTCGTTGTGCGGGGCCGGTGCCATCTCGATCGCCATCGAGCCGTCAGTGCGCCACGTCGTCGTGCGCCAGGTCGCCCGGGCGCAGGACCGGCGGGGTGCCGAAGGTGTGGTGCGGCGCCGGCGACGGCACCGTCCACTCCAGCCCGCGCGCGCTGTCCCACGACCGCGCCGCGGCCGGCGCGCCGTGCCTGAGCGAATGCCACAGCACGAAGAACATCATGAACGGGGTGACGAACATGCCGAACGCGCCGATCGAGCTGATCAGGTTCCAGTCCGCGAACACCACGTTGTAGTCCGGGATGCGGCGCGGCATGCCGGCCAGGCCGAGGAAGTGCTGCGGGAAGAACAGCAGGTTCACGAACACCATCGTCCACCAGAAGTGGAACTTGGCCCAGGCCTCGTTGTACATGCGCCCGGTCCACTTCGGCCACCAGTAGTAGACCGCGGCGATGATCGCAAACAGCGCGCCGGTCACCAGCACGTAGTGGAAGTGCGCGACCACGAAATAGGTGTCGTGGTACTGGAAGTCCGCCGGCACGATCGCGAGCATCAGGCCCGAGAAGCCGCCGATGGTGAACAGGATCACGAACGCGATCGACCACAGCATCGGCGATTCGAAGCTGATCGAGCCGCGCCACATCGTGCTGACCCAGTTGAACACCTTCACCCCGGTGGGGATCGCGATCAGCATGGTCGCGAACATGAAGTAGATCTCGCCGCCCAGCGGCATGCCCACCGTGAACATGTGGTGCGCCCACACGATGAACGACAGGAACGCGATCGAGGCGGTCGCGTACACCATCGCCTGGTAGCCGAACAGCGGCTTGCGGCTGAAGGTCGGGATGATCTCCGACACGATGCCGAACGCCGGCAGGATCATGATGTAGACCTCGGGATGCCCGAAGAACCAGAAGATGTGCTGGTACATCACCGGGTCGCCGCCGCCGGCGGCGTTGAAGAACGAGGTCGCGAAGAACTTGTCGGTCAGCAGCATGGTGACCGCGCCGGCCAGCACCGGCATCACCGCGATCAGCAGGAACGCGGTGATCAGCCACGCCCAGCAGAAGATCGGCATCTTCAGCAGGTCCACGCCCGGGGCGCGCATGTTGAGGATGGTGGCGATGACGTTGATCGCGCCCATGATCGAGCTGATGCCCATCATGTGGATGGCGAAGATCACGAACGCCACGTTGTAGCCGCCCTGCAGCGACAGCGGCGGGTACAGGGTCCAGCCGCCGGCCGGGCCGCCGCCGGGCAGGAACAGCGTCATCAGCAGCAGGGTGAAGGCGAACGGCAGGATCCAGAACGACCAGTTGTTCATGCGCGGCAGCGCCATGTCCGGCGCGCCGATCTGCAGCGGCACCATCCAGTTGGCGAGGCCGACGAAGGCCGGCATCACGCCGCCGAAGATCATCACCAGCGCGTGCATGGTGGTCATCTGGTTGAAGAACTCGGGGCTGACGTGCTGCAGGCCCGGCACCGCCAGCTCGGTGCGGATGATCACGCTCATCGCCGCGCCGATGATGAACATCACGAACGAGAACAGCAGGTACAGCGTGCCGATGTCCTTGTGGTTCGTGGAGAAGAACCAGCGCTCGACGAACGACTGGCGGTGGCCGTGTTCGTCGGTGTGGACGTGCTCGACGGGGGGAGCGGCGACGGTATTGGGATGCGTAGACATGGGGCGATGGGCCTTGGAATTCGGTCAGCCGGCGCTGCTGGCGTCGGCGGGAGCGGCGGCGTCGGTCGCCTGCGGCGCGGCGGGCTCCTCGCCCTGCTGCACGTCTTCGATCATGTCCGGGTCGACCGAACGCGGCGCGCTGCCGTCGCCGCCCTCGGGCACCTGCGACGGATCGGTCGGCGCGGTGTCTTCGGCCTTGCGCGCGGCCAGCCAGGTGTCGAACTCGGCGCGCGGCACGGCGCGCACCACGATCGGCATGAAGCCGTGGTCCTTGCCGCACAGTTCGGCGCACTGGCCGCGGTACACGCCGGGCTCGAGGATCTCGGTCCAGGCCTCGTTGATCAGGCCCGGGATCGCGTCCTGCTTCCAGCCCAGCGCCGGCACCCACCAGGCGTGGATCACGTCGTCGGCGGTGATCACGAAGCGGATCTTGGTGTCGGTCGGCACGACCAGTTCGTTGTCGACCTCGAGCAGGTAGTGCGGGTTGGCCGCGGCGTCGGGACGCTCGCCGCTCTGGCGCAGGCGGTCGGACTCGCGGTCCAGGCGGCTGGTCAGCTCCACGCCCTCGCCCAGGTACTCGTACTTCCACATCCACTGGATGCCGGTGACCTTGATGGTCATCTCCGACTCGCGGGTGTCGTACATCGCCACCAGCTTGGCGGTCGCCGGCACGGCCATGATCACCAGCAGGATGATCGGCACCACCGTCCAGAGGATCTCGAGCTTGGTGCTGTGGGTGAACGTGGTGTCCGGCACCGCGCCGCGCGAATGGCGGAACCTGTACATCGCCACGCCCATGGCCGCGAACACGATCACGCCGATCGCCACGCAGATCCACAGCGCCAGCATGTGCGCCTCGTAGGCGTTCTGGGCCGAGGCGGTGACCCCACGTCCCATGTTCAACTGCCACGGCTTCGGGTCCGCAGCCAGCGCCACCATCGGCAACGATGCCAGAACCGCCAACCCCCACCGCGAGAAACGCGCCTGCATCATTGCCTAGACCCCAATGTCATCGGTCGCGGCCTGGAGGCCGCCTGCGAACCTTACGAGTTCATCACGGCGGACGCTGCACCGGCACAACCAGCCGCCGCACAGACCGCATCGGAACATGGCGCACCCGCACCACGGGCACGCGAAAACTTCCAAATGGTAGCGGCCGCGAGGGTTTAGGGGCAAGCCGAGCGACCCGGCGCCGGCCGTCGCCCGCGTCCGCGCGGGCTCAGGCGGGGCTAGAATCCGGACTCCCTCCGTCCTGTCGACGGACCCGGTCGCGCGCACCGCCGCGCCCCTTGGCCCGCCGCCGCCCGCGGCGCGCAGGATGTCCGCCCCGACCATGCGCCAGCCCGTACCGCCCGCCCTGGACGCCGCCGAGGTCGAGGCGCTGTTCGACGCCATCCCCGAGGTCCTGTTCTTCATCAAGGACCGCGAGGGCCGCTATACCCATGTCAACGCGACCATGCTGCGGCGCCTGGGGCTGCGCTCGCGCCGCGACATCATCGGCCGCCGCGCCAGCGACGTGTACCCGGGCGGCCTGGCCGCCAACTACGGCCTGCAGGACCAGCAGGTGCTGGCCGGGGCGGTGATCGACCACCTGCTGGAGCAGCACCTGTTCTCCGACCAGGAGCCGGGCTGGTGCCTGACCAGCAAGCGGCCGCTGCGGGTGGGCGGCGAGGTGGTGGGCCTGGTCGGCATCTCCCGCGACCTGGCCGGGCGCGAGGGCCTGGAGGCCGACTACCGCTCCCTGCACGCGGCCCTCGTCCACATGAACCAGCACTACGCCGGCCACGTGCGTGTGGCCGACCTGCGCGCGATCACGGGGTTCTCCGAGTCCAAGCTCGAGCGCACCTTCCAGAAGGTGTTCCAGCTGACGCCGCTGCAGTTGCTGACCCGGATCCGGATCCAGGCGGCGATGCACCGGCTGCAGGGCCCGGACCCCATCGCCGTGATCGCGCAGGCCTGCGGATTCAGCGACCAGAGCGCGTTCACCCGCCGCTTCACCGCGCTGGTGGGGATGACGCCGGGCGCCTACCGGCGCCTGCACGCGGGCTGAGGGGCCGCTGCGCGGCCGATTGTGCCGGCGCCCGCGCCGCAGGCGGGGAAATCGTTCAATCCGCGCACACGCCGCGGCGGCGACAATGGCCGGCCGCCGTGCGCCACGGCACCGCGGTCCCGCCGGACCTCGCGCCGGCTCCTGCCCGGCCCGCCCATGACCGCATCCAGCCCCGCGTCCGCCCCGCTTCCCGGCGCCCCCGCTCGCCCGCCCCCGGGGCAGGCGTCGCTGCGCGCGGCGATCACCGCCGGCTGGTCGCTGGACGAGACCATGCACGTGCAGGGGCTGCTCGCGGTCGCGCGCCAGCCGGCGCCGGGCTGGGACGAGGCCGACCGCGCCGCGATCCGAGCCACCGCCGTCGACCTGGTGCAGCGGGTGCGCGCCCGCGCCGCCGACCAGGGCGCGATCGAGGCCTTCATGCGCCAGTACGACCTGGGCAGCGAGGAAGGCGTGCTGCTGATGTGCGTGGCCGAGGCGCTGCTGCGCATTCCCGACCAGGACACCGCTGACAAGCTGATCCGCGACAAGCTCGGCGAGGCGGACTGGAAGAAGCACGTGGGCCAGTCCGACTCGGTGCTGGTCAACGCCTCGACCTGGGGTCTGATGCTGACCGGGCATCTGGTCGACCTGGCCGACGACACCCGGCGCGACGTGCACAACGCGTTCAAGCGCCTGGTCGGCCGCGTCGGCGAGCCGGTGATCCGGCTGGCGGTGCGCCAGGCGATGCGGATCATGGGCCACCAGTTCGTGATGGGCCGGACCATCGCCGAGGCGCTGGCGCGCTCGCGCAAGGGCGCCAACGCCGCCTACCGGTACTCGTTCGACATGCTGGGCGAGGCGGCGCTGACCCAGGCCGATGCCGATCGCTACCTGCAGGCCTATGCCGCGGCGATCGACACCATCGGCGCCACCGGCCCGTTCGGCGATGCCATCGCCGCGCCGTCGATCTCGGTCAAGCTCTCGGCGCTGCACCCGCGCTACGAACACGCCCAGCGCGCCCGCGTGCTGGCCGAACTGGCGCCGCGGCTGCTGAAGCTGGCGCGGCTGGCCAAGGGCCACGCCATCGGCCTGACCATCGACGCCGAGGAAGCCGACCGGCTGGAACTGTCGCTGGACCTGATCGAGCGCGTGTTCGCCGATCCGCTGCTGGAAGGCTGGGACGGGTTCGGCGTCGTGGTGCAGGCCTACCAGAAGCGCGCGCCATTCGTGATCGACTGGATCGCCGGCCTCGCCCGCCACCACGGCCGCCGCATCCCGGTGCGCCTGGTCAAGGGCGCGTACTGGGACAGCGAGGTCAAGCGCGCGCAGGTGGAGGGACTTCCGGGCTACCCGGTGTTCACCCGCAAGCCCAACACCGACGTCAGCTACCTCGCCAACGCCGCGCGGCTGCTGTCGAACACCGACGCGATCTACCCGATGTTCGCCACCCACAACGCGCAGACGATCGCGGCGGTGCACCGGATGGCGGGCGCGTTGCTGCCGTCGCCGGGAACGGGCGCAGGCCGCGGTTCGCGCTACGAATTCCAGAAGCTGCACGGCATGGGCGACGACCTGTATGCCGAGGTGATCCCCGCGGACCGCCTCGACGTGCCGTGCCGCGTCTACGCCCCGGTCGGCTCGCACGAGGACCTGCTGCCGTACCTGGTGCGCCGCCTGCTTGAAAACGGCGCGAATTCGAGCTTCGTCAACCGGATCAGCGACGAGGACGTGTCGATCGACGACCTGGTGCGCGACCCGGTCGAGGTCGTCGCCGGTTTCGACGCCATCCCCCATCCGCGCATCCCGCCGCCGGTCGACCTGTACCGCAGCCAGGGTTTCGAGAGGAACAACTCCATGGGCGTGAACCTCGCCAACGACGACCAGTTGCGCGCGCTCGCCGCGCAGGTAGAGGCGGTCAGCGCCGGCGACGGCGGCTGGCGCGCCGCGCCGCTGGTGCCGGGCGCGCAGGCGTCCGGCCCGCTGCTCGCGGTGACCAGTCCGGCCGACCGACGTCGCCAGGTGGGCCAGTGGCAGGCCGCCGACGCCGCCATCGTGCAGCGCGCGCTGGCCAACGCGGTCGAGGCGCAGCCGGCCTGGGACGCGACGCCCGCGGCCTCGCGCGCGGCGATCCTCGAGCACGCGGCCGACCTGCTGGAGCAGCGCATGCCGCAGTTCATCGCGCTGTGCACGCTGGAAGCGGGCAAGACCATTCCCGACGGCGTGGCCGAAGTGCGCGAGGCGGTGGACTTCCTGCGCTATTACGCCGCGCAGGCGCGACGCGAGTTCGCGCCGCAGCCGCTGCCCGGCCCCACCGGCGAATCCAACGCGCTGCAGCTCGGCGGCCGCGGCGTGTTCGTGTGCATCAGCCCGTGGAACTTCCCGCTGGCGATCTTCGCCGGGCAGGTGGCCGCGGCGCTCGCCGCCGGCAACAGCGTGATCGCCAAGCCCGCCGAACAGACCAACCTGATCGGCTGGCACGCGGTGAAGCTGCTGCACGAGGCCGGCGTGCCGGAGGCGGTGCTGCAGTTCGTGCCTGGCGACGGCGCGACGGTCGGCGCCGCACTGACGGCCGATGCGCGCGTGGCGGGCGTGGCCTTCACCGGATCGACCGACACCGCGCGCGCGATCAACCGCGCCATGGCCGCGCGCGATGCCGCGATCGGCGTGCTGATCGCCGAGACCGGCGGCCAGAACGCGCTGATCGCCGATTCGTCGGCGCTGCCCGAACAGCTGGTCAAGGACGCGCTGGCGTCCGCGTTCACTTCGGCCGGCCAGCGCTGCTCGGCGGCCCGGGTGCTGTTCGTGCAGGAGGACATCGCCGACAAGGTGATCGGCATGCTCGCCGGCGCCATGGCCGAACTGCAGGTGGGCGACCCGGCGCTGCTGTCGACCGACGTCGGCCCGGTGATCGACACCGACGCGAAGTGCCTGCTCGACGAGCACGCCACGCGCATGCAGGGCGCCGCGAAGCCCATCGCCGAAGCGACGCTGGGCCCAGGCACCGAGCACGGCACCTTCTTCGCGCCGCGCGCCTGGGAGCTGCAGTCGCTGTCGCAGCTCACGCGCGAGAACTTCGGCCCCGCGCTGCACGTGATCCGCTGGAAGGCGAGCGAACTCGATGCGGTGGTCGACGCGATCAACGCCACCGGCTACGGACTCACGCTCGGCATCCATTCGCGCATCGACGAGACCGTGGAGCGCATCGTGCAGCGGGCAAGGGTCGGCAACGTCTATGTCAACCGCAACCAGATCGGCGCGGTGGTCGGGGTGCAGCCCTTCGGCGGCCAGAACCTGTCCGGCACCGGCCCCAAGGCCGGTGGCCCGCACTACCTGCCGCGTTTCGCCACCGAGAAGACCGTCACCATCAACACCACCGCCGCCGGCGGCAATGCCAGCCTGCTGACGTTGGGTGAGTGAGCGCGCTTACGAAGCATTGCTTCGTGCGCGAACGAACGCCCGCCGTGCTTCGGCGGGCCGGACGCTTGGCGCGTTCGGTGATCACTGCCGCGCGCGAACGCACGCCCGCCGCGACGGCACCCGGGTGCGCTTCGCTTACCCGGGCTACGGATGGGTGTCGCGCCAAGTAGCCCGGATAAGGCCGAAGGCCGCATCCGGGGAGGCGGCGGACATCGGAGCAGGATCCGAGGCCGTGTCGTTCCGAACGACGGCGCGCCCTCGTGCGACGACGTCGCGACGGCACCCCGGGTGCGCTTCGCTTACCCGGGCTACGGGTCATGCGTCTGGTGCATCCAACGGCCAATGGCGCGTCGCGAGCACTTGCCTATGATGGCTGGCTCCCACGACGAGTGACCGGTCCCGATGGCCTTCGACGCCTTCGCACTGATGCTGGCGATGCTGGCCCTCGGCATGGTGTTCGCGCGGCTGCGCGTGCTGCCTGGCAACGCGGCCGAGACACTGAACCGGGTGGTGCTGTATGTGTGCCTGCCTGCGGCGATCCTGATCCACGTGCCGCGGCTGCGCTTCGATCTCTCGCTGCTGGGTCTGGTCCTGGTGCCCTGGGCGCTGGCGGCGGCCACCTGGCTGGTGCTGCGGCTCCTGGCGCCCCGGCTGCAGCTGCGCCGCGACGAACACGCCGTGCTGCTGCTGTGCACGATGCTCGGCAACACCAGCTTCATCGGCTACCCGATGGTGCAGGCGCTGCTGGGCGCGCAGGCGCTGCCGTATGCGGTGGTGTACGACCAGTTCGGCACCTTCGTGATGCTGTCCACGCTGGGGCTGGTGGTGCTGGCGCGTTACGGCGGGGAACATCCGCCCACCCGGCGCGAGATCGCGCTGCGGATCGCGCGCTTCCCGCCGATGTGGGCGCTCGTGTTCGGACTGACGCTGATGCCGGAACAGCCGCCGACGTGGATCGCGTCGGCACTGGAGCGGCTGGCGGGCGTGCTGTTGCTGCTGGTGATGCTGGCGGTGGGGCTGACGATCCAGCTGCGCCTGCCGCGCGACGAGATCGCGCCGCTGGCCATCGGGCTGCTGCTCAAGCTCGCGCTGCTGCCCGCGCTCTCGCTGGCGCTGGCACTCGGCGTCGGGTTGCGGGGCGACGTGCTGCAGGTGGCGGTGCTGGAATCGGCGATGCCGCCGATGATCACCGCGGCGGCGCTGGCGATCTCGCATGGACTCGCGCCGCGCCTGGCCGCGGCCATGGTCGGCTACGGCATCGTGCTCTCGCTGGCGACGCTGCCGGCATGGACGTTCCTGCTGCAGCGGTTCGGGTAAAGATGCCCCGCGATTCATGCGCCTGACCGGTCTGAAGCGATTGCAGCGCACGCACCGGCCGGCTGCCGCGCATGCGATGGCAGGAAGCCCGGAATCTTCCACAGCAGCGTACGTGCGCGTGGGGGACGCGGCCGGGCGGATCAAGACCTGTTCCGACGCGGGGCGTATGGCGGTGAGCGGTGCGCGGTGCGCGACGCGCCAGGCATGGCTGCGCCCCGCGGATGATCGCGTACCGGCTACGCACGTCATCCGCGACAGGATTCATCCCGGGTGCGCTGCGCTTACCCGGGCTACAACGGTCCCCGGTTCGTCGTCGCACCGGCAAGACCAAGGTCGCCGCCGGGTCTCCGGGCGCAACCCGTCGCGGGCCGGGTCCCTCCCTGACTGCGTCCCGAGGGCGGCTGCGCCGGGCGGGAGGGATGATCTGCGTCCCTGCGCAAGGCAAGGACACGCGGGTAAAGTCCGAACGACCAGCACCATTGCCGTGGCGCGGCATGACCGCAATGATCGCGTAGGCGGTCGCCGCGTGCTCCGCAAGCCGAGCCACGCTGCGATCGGCAGGGCTTTGCGGCGAAATCAAGGAGGAGGCATCCGCCTGCAGGCGGATGCCGGGGGCGTCGCCGCGGAGACCTGCCGGTCGCGGCGGGGCCCCTCAGATCGCACCGGTGGGAAGCCGCGCGTCGAAATGAGCAGTAGGCAGCAGCCCCGATGCCGATGCCGATGCCGATGCCGATGCCGGACAGGATCGGGCAAAAAAAAGCCCCGCCGAAGCGAGGCTTTCTCATATTGCGATGGAACGCGGGATCAGAAGCGGTACTGCGCCGACACGCCGTAGAGGTTGGCGCTGCCGTCGTAGGGACCGGCGATGCGCGAACCGCTGGATGTGATGGCGACCTTCGGGTCGTCCGGCTTGATGTGGGTGAAGCCGAAGTTGACGTCGAGCGTCTCGTTCACCATCCAGGTCGCGCCGACCGAATACCAGCGACGGTCGTCGTCGGGCAGGCGCGGGGTGCGGTGCACCAGGCTGGTCGGGGTCTGGTCGTCGGCGATGCCGCCACGCAGCGTCCAGCTGTCGTTGAGCTTGTACTCGGCGCCGATCGACACGAAGCTGGTGTCGTCCCACTCGAACGGCTCGACCGCATCCGGATCGGGATTGTCGAAGTCGATCCGCACCTCGCGCAGCGAGGACCAGCCGGTTTCGGCCCAGCTCGCCGACAGCGCGAAGCGCTCGTTGAGCTGCCAAGTGGCGCCGAGCGAGAGGATCGACGGCGTGGTCAGGTTGGCCGATACATCGCCGTCCTGGAACCACCCGGGGCGCAACGCGCCAAACACGGCCTGTGCACTACCCGGCACGGTCCAGTCAGCAGTGCCGGACAACTCGTAGTCGATTTCGGAGCGGTAGCTCACGCCGATCGCGACATTGTCGGTCGGGCGGAAGTGCGCGCCGACCAGCCAGCCGAGGCCGTTGTCGTCGCCCTGCACTTCAATGAAGCCATCGGCGCTCTGCGGCGCGAAGCCCGGAACACCGCCGACCGCGATCTGGGTGCCGAAGTCGACCGAACGCGACAGCGTCACGTCCGCGCGCGAGACGATCGCGCCGATGCCGACCGAGAAGCGGTCGGTGATGTCGAGCGCGCCCGACAGCGTCAGGTCGACGATCTGCACGTCGGAGGTGTGGGCGAAGTAGCGGCCGACCCAGCCGTCCTCGTATTCGGTCTTCAGGCCGAACGGCGCGCTGACCATGGCGCCGAAGGCGAGGCCGTTGTCGAGCTTGCGGATGTAGGACATCGCCGGGACGGGCGTGATGTCGCCAGCGTCGCCGCCGTTGCCGCCGGTCATCGGACGGCCGAAGGCGTCGGTCGCGGTGCCTTCGAATTCGTAGCTCAGATCGATCGCGGTGACGTCGATCTGGAAGGTGTTGCCTTCGAACTGGGTCATCACCGCCGGGTTGTTGGCGACGACCGAGGAATCGCCGGTCTTGGCGGCGGTGCCGGCGAAGGCACTGCCCATCGACTTGACGCTGTTTTCCTTCAGCTGGAAGCCGGCGGCGTGGGCATTGGAGGCGAAGGCCATCGCGCCGGCAATGCCGAGCGCCAGGACGGTGACGTGGGGAAACTTGCGCATTGCGGGGGTTCTCTCCGGTGACGGGATGTGCCGCGCCGCAGTGCAGGTGCGGGCCACCGGCCCGCCTTCGCCGCCGGAACTCTCCCTCCCGACCCACGACGCGGCGCGCACTATACCGTACCGGTGCGTGTGGTGGATGTGCGCTCCGGCACGCGATGCGCCACGCGCAGGCGTGCCGCGGCGCGCGAGCGTGTAAGGTCGCGCCATGTTCGTGTCGGTTCCCACCCGCTCCGGGGCCTCGCTGCGCTGGGCGACGCCGCTGCTGGCCGCGCTGCTGTGGGCGGCGTTCCTGTGGGCGCTCTCGCGCCCGGACGCGCTCCAGCGCACCCTGCTGCTGGAATGGGGCGCACTGGCCGGCGGCGCGCCCGGAGAGGGGCCGTGGGACACCTGGAGCGATCCGCAACAGTGGCTGCGCCTGCTCAGCGCCCTGTTCCTGCACGCGGACTGGGCGCACCTGCTGGGCAACCTGGTGTTCCTGCTGATCTTCGGCCTGCCCGCCGAGCGGGTGATGGGGCCCTGGCGGTTCCTGGCCCTGTTCTTCCTGGGCGGCGCGCTGGCCAACCTGTTCGCGGTGCTGGTGATCGGCGCGCCGGACCGGCTGATCATCGGCGCCAGCGGCGCGGTCTCGGCGCTGATCGGCGCCTACCTGGCGCTGTTCCCGCGGGCGCGGCTGGGGGTGGTGGTGCCGCTGGGGCTGTTCCTGGAATTCGTGCGCGCACCGGCCTCGCTGCTGATCGGGGTGTGGGCGGCGCTGCAGATCGTGTTCGCCTACATCGGCCCGGCGTTCGGCGCGGTGGCCTGGGCCGCGCACGCGGCCGGCTTCCTGTTCGGGATCGTGTTCGCGATCGCCTCGCGCGGTGCGATCGCGCGCCGGCTGCGGCGCTTGAAAGGCTATTGAGCGCACCCATTTCGCGCCGGCCCTTCCACGCCCGCGCCTATACCCCGCCCATGTCGAAGACGCTCTACAAGGTCACCTTCCTCAACCACGGCAAGGTCTACGAACTGTACGCACGACGCGTGGACAGCGGCCGCCTGTGGGGCTTCGTCGAGGTCGCCGAGCTGGTGTTCGACGTGCACGACGGGCTCGTGGTCGACCCGACCGAGGAGCGCCTGCGCGACGAGTTCGGCGGCACCCGGGCCCTGCACCTGCCGATGCAGGCGATCGTGCGGGTGGAGGAAGTGGAGAAGAAGGGCCAGTCGGCGATCCGCGACGCGGTCTCGGGCGAGAAGGTGGTCACGCCCTTCCCGCTGCCGGCCAAGCCGCGCTGAGCGCGATGTCGCTGCAGGCGATCGCGCTGGTCGGGCTGGGTGGTGCGGCCGGCTCGATCGCGCGCTACCTGCTGGCGGGCTGGACCATGGCCGCGGCCGGGCCGCAGAAGTTTCCGCTCGGCACGTTCGCGGTGAACATCGCCGGCTGCCTGGTCGCCGGGCTGCTCGCGGGCCTCGCCGAGCGACACCCGGGCTGGCTCTCGCCGGACCTGCGCCTGCTGCTGTTCGTGGGCCTGCTCGGAGGTTTCACCACGTTCTCGGCCTTCGGCCTGGAGACCGCGCACCTGCTGCGCCGCGGCGACGGGCTGCTGGCTGCCGGTTACGCGGGCGGCAGCGTGGTCCTGGGCATCGCGGCGGTCTGGCTGGGCCTGCGGCTGGCCGGTCCGCCGTAGAAAGCCGGGGCTGCACGGCGCACGGCCGGGATGCCGTGCCGCCGACCGAATCCCATCAGGCTGGATCGGGGATAGCCCGGGTGCGGTGGGGCACATCTGTCCATGGCGTCTGTCGATGGCGTCTGCATGCGCGCGCCGGGCCGGGCCGATCTCAGTGCGGGTGGCTGCCGCGGCGCGATCGCGGCCCCGGCCCGCGTTATGGCGTCACGGGCTCGGCCGCTTGCTTGGACTCGGACGCCTGCGCAGGCCCGACGGACGCATCCGGCTCCGGGCTGGCGGCCGGGTCCGCCGCGTCACCGGCCTCCGATGGCCCGGCCGGATTGGCGGCGTCGGCCGGATCGGTCGTTTCGGTCGTTTCGGTCGGACCGGCATCTTCGGTCGATTCCGTCGCTCCGGTCGGCTCCGCTAGTTCGGCCGGTTCGGGTCCGGCCGGCTCGGGTTCGGCGGATTCGGGTTCGGAGGGTTCGGAAGGTTCGGCGGGGGTGTCTGGCGCGCCCGCTTCCGGTGCGGCGCCCGCCGCAGGCGCGGGCCGGGTCACCGCCGCAGCGGCCTGCCGGCTAGCGACCGAGCCGGGTGCCTTGAGCTCGGCCAGCGCAGCCGTGATCGGCCCGTCGCCCTCGAGCACGTCGCCGGCGTTCGCGCCTTCTTCTTCCTCGTCGCCGCGCAGGTGGCCCGGCAGGGTCGCCTCGGTGTAGCCGGGCACGGTCGTGGCCGCCGAGGCCTCGCGCGTCTCCGGGGTCAGCACCACGTCCGGATCGATGCCGCGGGCCTGGATCGAACGCCCGCTGGGCGTGAAGTAGCGCGCGGTGGTGAGCTTGACCGCATCGCCGTTGCCCAGCGGCATCACCGTCTGCACCGAGCCCTTGCCGAAGCTGCGGCTGCCGACGATGCGCGCGCGGCGGTTGTCGTGCAGGGCGCCGGCCAGCACTTCCGAGGCGCTGGCCGAGCCGGCGTCGATGATCACCACCACCGGCGCGCCGGCCAGCAGGTCGCCGGCGGTGGCGCTGAACTCGGTGTCGTTGACCGGGTTGCGGCCCCGGGTGCTGACGATGCGACCGCGCTCGAGCAGGTCGTCGGCCACCCGCACGGCCGAGGTCAGCAGGCCGCCGGGATTGCTGCGCAGGTCGATCACCAGGCCCTTGAGCCGGCCGCCGGCCTCGCCCTTGAGCCGCTCGACGGTGCGGGTGAAGTCCTCGCCGGTCTCGACCTGGAACTGGCTGATGCGCACGTAGCCGTAGCCCGGTTCGAGCATCCGGCCGCGCACGCTGGCGACGCGGATGGTCTCGCGGTTGACGGTGATCTCCAGCGGCTCGGTCTCGCCCTCGCGCAGCACGGTGAGCACCGCGCGCGTGCCCGGCGCGCCGCGCAGCGGTCCGTGGCCCTCGGCATCGGCCGGCGTCAGCGGCTTGCCGTCGACCGCGACGATGGTGTCGCCGGAGCGGATGCCGGCCTTGGCCGCGGGGGTGTCGTCGATCGGGGCGATCACCCGCACCTTGCCGTCGGGCAGTTGCAGCACCTCGACCCCGATGCCGTCGTAGGCGCCGGTGGTGCCCTCGTCGAAGGCCTCGGCCGCGCGCTGCTCCAGGTAGGCGCTGTGCGGATCGAGGTCGAGCAGCAGGCCGCGGATGGCGGCGCTCATCAGCTTGCGGTCGTCGACCGGATCCACGTAGCCCTGGCGGATCGCGTTGAACAGTCCGACGTAGCGGCGGATTTCCTCCAGCGGGACCTTGGTCGCGGCGCTCTCGGTCGCGTCGGGGTCGTCGCTGGCGGGGACCGGGACGTCGGCCTCCGGCGCGGCATCTTCGGGCATGTCGGCGCCGGGCGGTCGGGCGTCGTCGGTGGCCGGGGCCAGTTCCGGCGGGGCGGGCGACGGTTCCGCGGCGCCGTCGTCCGGGGCCGGCGTCGGCGGGCTGGCGGGCGGCGTGTCGTCCTGCGGCGGGGTCGGCTCCGGGGTGCGCGGCGCGGGCGCCGCCGGGTCGCGGGCGTCCTGCGGACGCGTGTCGTCGGCCGGCGTCGACGCAGGCGGGTCCTGCGTTTCGGACGCCCCCTGGCCGGACGCGGGCCGGGGCGCCTGCGTGTCCGGCGCCGGCTGCGCCCCCTGGGCGGACGCGGGCAGGGACGCCAGCGCCAGCGGCAGCAGGGCGGCAAGCAACGGCAACGGGCGGACGGGCATGCAGGACTCCGGGGGAACGACGACGTCGGGGCCGCGCCGGGCGCGGATTCGCCCGATTATGCGGGCGCGTCCGGGAGTTTCGTGAAGCCGGACTGGCTGCGCGCGGACGGGGCTGCCTCGGGCGTCCATCCTGTCGAAGGCGGTCACCCACGCCATGGGCCTCCCACGACGCCTTCCGGCGGCCGCGATGCGCCGGCGGCCCGGCGACACGGTCCACCCCAGACGCGATGCGAGGCTCCTTCCCGCCTTTCCTGTCGGAAGACGGCCCTGCGCATCGCTCACCACTCATTGCTCACCGTCGGGTTCGAATCGCCACGATCGCCCGGCGCGGCGCGCCGCTCAGCGCTTCTGCAGAAAGCCCGTGGGATTCACCGGCTGGCCATTGCGACGCAGCTCGAAGTACAGCGCCGGCTGGCCCTGGCCGCCGGAGTTGCCGACGGTGGCGACCGCGTCGCCGCGGCGGACCGCGGCGCCGGCGTCCTTGAGCAGCGCGTCGCAGTGCGCGTACAGGCTCATCGCGCCGTTGCCGTGGTCGACGATCAGGATCATGCCGTAGCCGGTCATCCATTCGGCGAACACCACCGTGCCGTCGGCGACCGCACGCACCGGCGAGCCGGCCGCGGCGCCGATCAGCACGCCCTGGCTGCTGCGGCCATCGGGCATGCGGCCGCCGAAGCCGGCCAGCAGGGCGCCCGACAGCGGCCAGCCCAGGCCACCGACCTGGATCGGTGCCGCGCGCGCGACCTGGGCGGGAGCGCGGCGCGCCGGGTTGCCGCCGCCGGGCGACGCCTGCCGCCGGGCCTCCCGCGCCGCGGCCGCCTTGCGTTCGGCCTCGGCCTTCGCCGCGGCGGCGCGCAGGCGCGCCAGCAGGCGCTCCAGCGATTTCGCATCACGGCCCAGCGCCTGCTCGCGCGCACTGCGGTCGCGGTAGCGCTTGTCGAGCGTCGCCACGGCCTGCGCGCGTTCGCTGCGGTCGCGCTCCAGCGCGGCCACCTGGGCACGCTGGTCCTCGCGCGCGCGCTCGAGCGCCTCGCTGCGATCGGCGATCTCGCGTTCGAGCGACTCGAGCCCGGCCAGTTCCTCGTGCAACGCGGCGATACGTTCGGCGCGCTGCCGCTGCAGGTAGCGGTGGTAGGTCAGCGCGCGGCTGGCGTCGGCCACCTGGTCCTGGGCCAGCAGCAGCTTGAGCGGCGCGGCGTCGCCGGCGGTGTAGCTGGCGCGCAGCAGCGCGTGCAATTCCTCGCGCTGGGCGCCCATGCGCGTGCGCAGTGCATCGCGGGTGCTCGCGAGCTCCGCCAGCGCGGCCTGCTGCCGCGCGAGTTCGGATTCGGTCTGTTGCAGCGCGCGCGCGCTGCTTGCCACCTGCTCGTCGGCCGCGCGCAGCTGGCGCGCGGCGTCGCCGCGCCGGCCCTCGAGCCGGCGGCGTTCGCTGGCGACGTCGCGCAGTTCCTTGCGCACGCGGTCCAGGCGCTGCTCGGTCTCGCCGCCGGACTGCCAGGCCCACGCCGGCGCCGCGATGCACGCGGCGGCCAGCAGCCCCGCCGCCAGGGCCCGCCGCGCGCGGGCCGCGTGGGTCATTCCTTGGCGACCAGCAGGCTGGCGCCGGTCATCTCGGCAGGCTGCGCGACGCCGAGCAGGTCGAGGATGGTCGGCGCGAGGTCGCGCAGCGCGCCGCCGCGACGCAGGCTGGCGTCGCGAGAGCCGACGTAGACCAGGTCCACCGGGCCGACGGTATGCGAGGTGTGCGGTTCGCCGGTCTCGGGGTCGCGCATCATTTCGCAGTTGCCGTGGTCGGCGGTCACCAGCAGTTCGCCGCCTTTCGCGCGCACTGCGGCGATGATCTCGCCTACGGCGCGATCCACCGTCTCCACCGCCCTGATCGCCGCCGGCAGCACGCCGGTGTGGCCGACCATGTCCGGGTTGGCGAAATTGCAGATGATCGCGTCGAAGCGCTCGGCTTCGACCGCCTCCACCAGCCTCGCGCACACTTCCGGCGCGCTCATCTCCGGCTGCAGGTCGTAGGTGGCGACCTTCGGGCTCGGCACCAGGATCCGCTCCTCGCCGGGATACGGATCCTCCCGACCGCCACTCATGAAGAAGGTGACGTGCGCGTACTTCTCGGTTTCGGCGATGCGCAGCTGGGTCAGCCCGTTGGCGCCGAGCACTTCGCCCAGGGTGTTGGCCAGGTTGTCCGGCGCGAACGCGACCGGCGCCGGCAGGGTGGCGTCGTATTCGGTCAGGCAGACGTAGCGCGCGAGCGCCGGACGCCGCACGCCGTCGCCGAAGCCGTCGAATCCGGGCGTGAGGAACGCGGCACTGAGCTGGCGCGCACGGTCGGCGCGGAAGTTCATGAACACGATCGCGTCGCCGTCGCGGATCGGCTGCGCGCCGGCCAGCGCGGTGGGCGCGACGAACTCGTCGTTCTCGCCGCGCGCATAGGCCGCCTCCAGTGCCGACAGCGCATCGGGCGCGTCGCCCCGCGCCTCGACCACCGCGTCCCAGGCCCGGCGCACGCGCTCCCAGCGCTTGTCGCGATCCATCGCCCAGTAGCGGCCCGACACGCTGGCGATGCGCGCGTTGCCGAGCGCATCGCATTTCGCCTGCAGCGCGCGCAGGCTCGGCCCGGCCGAACGCGGCGGCATGTCGCGACCGTCGAGGAAGGCGTGCACCGCCACCCGCGGCACGCCGCGCCTGGCGGCGAGCTCGAGCATCGCGAAGATGTGCGCCTCGTGGCTGTGCACGCCGCCGGGCGAGAGCAGGCCCATCAGGTGCAGGGTGCCGCCGCTGGCGAGCGCCGCGTCGCAGGCGGCGTTCAGTTCGGCGTTGTCGAAGAAGCTGCCGTCCTCGATCGCGGCATCGATCCGCGTCAGGTCCTGGTAGACGACGCGCCCGGCGCCGATGTTCATGTGCCCGACCTCGGAATTGCCCATCTGCCCGTCCGGCAGGCCGACGAAGCGGCCTTCGGTGTGGATCAGCGTGGTCGGGTGTCCGGCCAGCAGGCGTCGCCAGTTCGGCACGTCCGCCAGGGCGATGGCGTTGTCGGCCGGATCGTCGCGATGGCCCCAGCCGTCCAGGATCAGCAGGACCACGGGGCGGGGACGGTTGGCGCGGGGAGCGGGGGAGGCAGGCACGGACGGGAGTCCCGGTGACTTTCGACCGGTGCGATTGTAGCCAAGCCGGTGCAAGCTGTTCCCCACATCATCCCGCGGCGAACCGTTGCATGGGCAACCGCTCGCCGCCAGCCCGGGAGGGTCATCGCCATGCAGCACCCCTACATCGCCCTGTCGCTCGCCTGCACCCTGCTGCTGTCCGCGGCGCCGGCGCTGGCGCAGCAGGACATCAGCAAGGTCAACGGCAGCATCGTCGCCCAGGCCGGCCGGCCCTACGGCGACGTGGACACGGTCAACGGCAGCGTCACCATCGAATCGGGCGCCAGCGTCGAGGACGCCGAGACCGTGAACGGCAGCATCCGCGGCGGCGACGACATCGCCGCCGACAGCCTGTCGACCGTCAACGGAAGCATCCGCATCGGCGAGCGCGCGCGCATCGCCAGGTCGGTCGAGACGGTGAACGGCAGCATCTTCGTCGACGCCGGCGGCGGCATCGGCGGCGATGTCCGCACGGTCAACGGTGCGATCGGCCTGGTCGATGTCGACCTGACCGGCGGTATCGAGACCGTCAGCGGCGACATCACCGTCGGCGTCGGTTCGCACGTCCGCGGCGGAATCACCATCACCAAGCCGACCTCGAACTGGTTCCCGGTGCAGCTCAACAAGCGCAAGCCGCGCGTGATCATCGGCCCCGACGCGGTGGTCGAGGGTCCGCTGAAGTTCGAACGCGAGGTGTCGCTGTTCGTGCACGAGAGCGCACGCACCGGCCCGGTCACCGGCGCCACGGCGACCCCGTACAGCGGCGCGCGCGCGCCGGCGGAGTGATCCGGCCGTCGTCCGGCGGCGCGGCGTAGCGGTGCGCGTAGAATCGGCGCACCGTTCGACCCGGAGCCACCGATGCGTCCAACCCTGATCCTGCTGTGCAGCGGCAGCCTGCTGCTGGCCGCGTGCAACCGCGCGCCCGCGCCCGAGGCCGCCGATGCGTCCGCCCCGCCCGCCGCGGAGGCCCCGGCCGCCGAGGCCCACACCTTCAAGCCGGAGATCGACGCCGACGACGTCCGCGCCCTGGTCACCACGCTGGCCTCGGACGAGTTCGAAGGCCGCGCGCCGGGCTCGGCCGGCGAGGAGAAGACGGTCGAGTACATCAAGGCCCAGTACGAGCGCATCGGCCTGGAGCCGGGCGGCGACAACGGCACCTTCTTCCAGACCGTGCCGATGGTGGAGACCACCGCCGACGAGGCGACCGTGCTGCGGCTGGAGAGCGGCGGCGCCACGCGCGATCTGGCCTTCGGCAGCGACATGGTGATCGGCACCCGCACCGGCAGGACCCAGGTCTCGGTGGCCGACAGCGAGCTGGTGTTCGTCGGCTACGGCGTGAACGCGCCGGAGCAGGACTGGAACGACTACGCCGGCGTCGACGTCAAGGGCAAGACCGTGGTGATCCTGGTCAACGACCCGGGCTTCCACGCCGGCGACGAGGGCCTGTTCGAAGGCAACCGGATGACCTACTACGGGCGCTGGACGTACAAGTTCGAGGAAGCCGCGCGCCAGGGCGCCGCCGCGGCACTGATCATCCACGACACCGAAGGTGCGTCGTACGGCTGGGACGTGGTGAAGAACTCCTGGTCGGGCGCCCAGTTCGACCTGCGCGCCGAGGACGATCCCGAGCCGCGCCTGCCGGCGCAGGGCTGGATCACCGGCGAGGTGGCGCAGCAGCTGTTCTCCGAATCCGGGCTCGACCTGAAAGAGCAGTACGCCGCCGCCAACCGCCGCGGCTTCAAGGCCGTGCCGCTGCAGGCGAAGGTCTCGTTCGACCTCGCCAGCACGGTCACGCAGAAGTCCTCGCAGAACGTGATCGGCTATCTCCCCGGCACCCGGGCCGCGGACGAGTCGGTGATCTACCTCGCGCACTGGGACCACCTGGGCAAGCACGAGGGCGAGGGCGACACGATCTACAACGGGGCGGTCGACAATGCCACCGGCGTGGCCGGGATCATCGAGATCGCGGAACGATTCAGGCAGTCCGGTGCGCCGCAGCGCTCGGTGGTGTTCCTGGCGGTGACGCTCGAGGAATCGGGCCTGCTGGGCTCGAAGTTCTACGTCGCGCAGCCGGCGTTCCCGCTCGAGAAGACCGTCGGCGTGATCAACCTCGACGCGATGAGCGTCGCCGGTCGCTCGCGCGACGTCGTGGTCACGGGCAAGGGCAACTCCGCGCTGGAGGACCTGCTGAAATCGCATGCCGACAGGCAGCAGCGCACGCTGGTCGAGGAAGGCAATCCGGCCGGCGGCTACTACTTCCGGTCCGACCACTTCAACTTCGCCAAGGCCGGCGTGCCGGCGCTGTACGCCAAGGGCGGCAGCGACCTGGTCGAAGGCGGCGCGGCCGCCGGCAAGGCGGCGGGCGACGAGTACGCCAGCCGCTACCACCAGCCGGGCGACGAGATCCACGACGGCTGGAAATTCGACGGCATCGTCGAGGACCTCGAACTGCTGTTCGCGGTCGGCCTCGAGCTGGCCGATGGCGACCAGTGGCCGAACTGGTACGACGGCAATCCGTTCAAGGCCGCGCGCGACGCGCAGCGGGCGGCGGTCGAGTAACGCCGGCCGACGCGACATGCGGTCTCCGGACACGGCGCCCACGCGGCGCCGTGTCCGTGTCCGACGCGGCTGCGCGCGACCCGCGCCTGCCATCCTGGTCTACTCTGGCGCTCCTGCCGGAGACCCGCCATGACCCTCGCCACCGCCTACTGGTGCGTGCTGATCGCCGCCCTGCTGCCCTACGTGTGGATCGCGTTCGCCAAGGGCGGCGCGCCCGGCTACAACAACCGCAATCCGCGGGCGTGGCTCGCGAAGCAGGAAGGCAACTACCGGGTCCAGCGCGCCAACGCCGCGCACCTCAACGCCTTCGAAGCGTTCGCGCCGTTCGCCGCCGGCGTGGCGCTGGCGCAACTGGCGGGCGTGGACCCGGGCCGCATCGCGCTGCTGGCGGTCGCGTTCATCGCCCTGCGCATCGCGCATGGCGTGTTCTACCTGGCCGACGTGCCGCTGCTGCGCAGCCTGGCGTGGATCGCCGGCTACGCCTGCGTGCTGGGGCTGCTCGGGCTGGCGGCGCTCAACGTCGCCTGACGCCGGCCGGATCTTCGCCGCGAGGCGTCTCGGCGATGCTGGCCTGCGGATCCTTCGACGCGTCCTGCAGTCCCTTGCGTTTCTCCCACCAGGACAGCGCGACCAGCACGAACAGCGACAGCGCGGTCGCGGTCCCGGCGACCAGGTAGTAGTCCAGGCCCGCGGCCACGCCGATCACCGCCACGGTCAGCAGCGAGGCGGCGGTGGTGATGCCGGAAATGGTTTCGCCGCCACGGCGGCTTTCGCCGAAGATGGTGCCGGCGCCGATGAAGGCCACCCCGGCGATCACGGCCTCGACCAGGCGCAGCGGATCGACCTGCATGATCGTGCTGGCCGGCGCATCGGCCTGGGCCTCGACCGTCAGCCGCCCCACCCCGACCAGCAGCGCCGAGGCGCCCGCGACCAGCATGTGGGTGCGGAAACCCGCGGGCCTGCGCTTGAGTTCCCGCTCGAATCCGATCAGCCCGCCGAGCAGCATCGCGATCGCCATGCTGGCGACCACGTCGAGTTGTTGTACGAATCCGGGTTCCATGCCCGCCAGCCTGGCGGGCGTGGCGTCATGTCGCGGTGACGAGCCGCACCCGCGCGAAGTTGCGCTTGCCCACCTGCAGCACGCCCTCGAAGCCGGGCGCGAAGGTGGTGTCGGGATCTTCGACCACCGCGCCGTCCACCTTCACCGCGCGCTCCCTGAGCTTGCGGTTGGCCTCGGAGTTGGACGGGGTGATGCCGGCCGCGGTGAGCAGCGCGGCGATGCGCAGCCCCGCCGCCGGCACCGGCACGTCCTGCAGCGGCAGCAGCGAGGTATCGCCCTGGCCGGTGACCGCGGCATGCCAGCCGGCGATCGCGGTCTCGGCTGCGCTCGCATCGTGGAACCGCGCGGCCAGCTCGCGCGCCAGGCGCAGCTTGACGTCGCGCGGGTTGAGCCCCGCGGCGACCCCGGCCTTGAGGCGTGCCGCCTCGTCGATCGAGATCCCGAAGCTCAGCAGGTCGATCCACTTCCACATCAGGTCGTCGCCGATCTTCATCGTCTTGTTGACGATGTCGATCGCCGGCTCGGCGATGCCGATGTAGTTGCCCAGCGACTTGCTCATCTTGTGCACGCCGTCCAGGCCCTCGAGCAGCGGCATGGTCAGCACCACCTGCGGCGCCTGGCCGTGCGCTTCCTGCAGGCCGCGACCCATCAGCAGGTTGAACTTCTGGTCGGTGCCGCCGAGCTCGACGTCGGCGCGCAGCGCGACCGAGTCGTAGCCCTGCACCAGCGGGTACAGGAACTCGTGGATCGCGATCGACTGCTGCGCGGCATAGCGCTTGGCGAAATCGTCGCGCTCAAGCATCCGCGCCACGGTGTGCTGGCCGGCGAGGCGGATCATGTCGGCGGCCGACATCGTGCCGAACCACTCGCTGTTGAACCGCACCTCGGTGCGCTCGCGGTCGAGCACCTTGAACACCTGGGTCTCGTAGGTACGCGCGTTCTCCAGCACGTCCTCGCGGGTGAGCGGCCTGCGGGTGGCGTTCTTTCCGGAGGGGTCGCCGATCATCCCGGTGAAGTCGCCGATCAGGAACACCACCTGGTGGCCGAGGTCCTGGAACTGCCGCATCTTGTTCAGCAGCACGGTGTGGCCCAGGTGCAGGTCGGGCGCGGTCGGGTCGAACCCGGCCTTGATCCGCAGCGGGCGGCCCTCGTCCAGGCGCGTGGCCAGTTCCTCGCGCTTGAGGATCTCGTCGGCGCCACGCGCGAGCAGCTCCAGGGCGGCCGCGGCCGCGGGGCCGGTCACGGGCGGCCCCGGCGCGTGGCACGCAGCTTCAGGGATGTGATGCCTGTCATAAGAAAGCGTAAAAGTACCGTTAACAAGTGTGCGCGCGTAAAACCCTTTGGGCAACAAGGGTTTGACGCTCCCAATTCATGTGCTTATGGTACGACGCTGACGCGCCCGTCACGCCATTCCCGGATTTTTCGCCATGACGCAGCCGCCCCAGATGTCACCGGACGTCGCCCATCACCAGGCCGTCCGGGAACACAATCTCCGGGCCGCAGCGCAGAACACCGCCGACGAACAGCATTTCGCCGATCCCGGCGACGCTGCGGCGCGCTTCCCGTTCAATGGCCGCTGGACCCGGCGCGACTGGGCGCATGCCAGCCTGTTCGCCACGCTCGGTGCGCTGGTCATCGGCCTGGTGCCGGGCTTTTCCAACGCCATGCGCGTGGCCGACCACGGGCCGGCGCTGACCACGCTGGCCCTGCCGCTGCCGCCGCTGCCCAAGGCCACGCGCGCGGCGCAGCAGCAGCGCAGCTGGGACGTGGTCGAGGTCGAATCCGGGCAGACCCTCGGTGCGATCTTCGAGGCGCGCGGCATCCCCGCCGCCACCCTGCACCGCCTGCTCGACGCCTCGGCCGACCGCCAGGCGCTGACCCGTCTGCGCCCGGGCGCCGAACTCGCCTTCGACCAGGCCGCCGACGGCCGCCTGGTGGCATTCCGCTACGACCGCAACGACACCCAGCGGGTGGAACTGTCGCTGGCCGGCGACAAGGTCGCCGAGCAGGTGATCGAACGTCCGGTCGAGGTGCGCACCGCGGTGGTCAGCGGCAAGGTCGGCAAGTCACTGTTCCATTCGGCGCGCAAGCTGGGCCTGAGCCCGTCGGTGATCAACACCCTGACCGACGAGGTGTTCAAGTACGACATCGACTTCGACCGCGACGTGACCTCCGGCGACCGCTTCAGCGTGGTGGTCGAGCAGACCTGGCGCGAGGGCGAGTTGATCCGCTCCGGTCCGGTCACCGCCGCGGTGTTCACCGCCAAAGGCAAGCCGTTCACCGCGATCCGCTTCGAGCGCGACGGCAAGGGCGAGTACTTCTCGGCCGAGGGCCGCCCGCTGAAGAAGAGCTTCATCCGCAGCCCGATCCAGTACGCGCGCCTGAGCTCGCGCTTCGGCAACCGGCGCCATCCGGTGCTGGGCACCCAGCGCATGCACAAGGGCGTGGACTACGCCGCGCGCAGCGGCACGCCGATCATGGCCGCGGGCGACGCGCGCGTGGTCTCGGCCGGCTGGCACGGCGGCTACGGCAACACCGTGGTGCTCGACCACGGCAAGGGCCACTCCACGCTGTACGCGCACATGTCGCGCACCGCCAAGCTCAAGCGCGGCCAGCGCGTCTCGCAGGGCGACGTGATCGGCTTCGTCGGCTCCACCGGCCTGTCCACCGGCCCGCACCTGCACTACGAATTCCGCGTCAACGGCGTGCACCGCAACCCGCTGCAGCACACCATGCCGCCGCCCGAGCCGCTCAACGGCACGGCGCTGGCGCAGTTCCGCGCCCAGACGGGGCCGGCGCTGGAGCGCATCCGCGAGGTCGAGGAAATCATCTACGCCACCGTGCCCGAGGCGCCGGAGAGCGACCGCCGGATCGCCGCCGCCAACACGCCGCGCGGCAAGCGCGGCTGAGCGCCAACCACGCCGGCCGCGCCGGCCACGTGCTCCGGACAGGGCCCGCTTCGGCGGGCCCTGCCGCATCCGGCTGCCGCCTCCCTGCACGACGACGCCTGCAGTGCGCGTGGGCGGCCGGCGAGGCGCACCGTAGAATCGCGCCATGCCCGACCTCTACCTCGGCCTGATCTCCGGTACCAGCGCCGACGGCATCGACGCCGCCCTGGTGCGCTTCGACGATGGCCAGGCACGGCTGGTGTTCGGCCGCACCTATCCCTGGGACCCGATGCTGCGCGCGCAGCTGGTCGCGCTCGGGCAGCAGGGCGCCTCGTTGTCGCTGGATGCGATCGCCGAACTGGACGTGCGCGTGGCGCGCGCGTTCGCCGAAGCCGCCAACCTCGCGCTTGCCGACAGCGGCACCGTGGCCGCTGACGTGCGCGCGATCGGCTCGCACGGACAGACCCTGCGCCACCGGCCGTGGGGTCCGTACCCGTTCACCCTGCAGCTCGGCGATCCGTCGACCATCGCCGAGCGCACCGGCATCGCCACGGTGGCCGACCTGCGCCGCCGCGACATCGCCGCCGGCGGCCATGGTGCGCCGCTGCTGCCGGGCCTGCACGCCGCGCTGCTGCACGCGCCGGACGAGGATCGCGCGGTGCTCAACCTCGGCGGCATCGCCAACCTGACCCTGCTGCCGGCCCGGGGCGAGGTCCGCGGCTTCGACACCGGGCCGGCCAACGCGCTGATGGACGCGTGGTGCCTGCGCCACCTCGAGCAGGACTACGACCGGTGCGGCGCCTTCGCCGCGCGCGGACGGGTCGACCACGACCTGCTCGAGCGCCTGCTCGACGACGCCTGGTTCACCCAGCCGCCGCCCAAGTCCACCGGCCGCGACCACTTCCACCTCGGCTGGGTCGAAGCGCGGCTGCGTGGAGACGAACCCGCCGCCGACGTGCAGGCCACGCTCAACGTCCTGACCGCCCGCACCGTGGCCGACGCCCTGCAGGCGACCCAGCCCGGCACCGGCCGCGTCATCGCCTGCGGGGGCGGCGTGCACAACCCGGTCCTGATGGGCGCGCTCGCCGCGGCGCTGCCAGGCGCCATCGTGGAATCCACCGCGGCGCACGGGATCGATCCGGACCACGTCGAGGCCATGGGCTTCGCCTGGCTGGCGCGGCAGACGATCCTCGGCCTGCCCGGCAACCTGCCGAGCGTGACCGGCGCCGCGGGGCCACGCGTCCTGGGCGGCATCTATCCGGCGTGATTGCCGCGCGCGGCCGTGCTTCGCGTTCTGCAATGCATGACCCGGCCACGAGGCATCGCCCCATGAACATCCGTCAGGTGCAGCCGGCCACGATCGCCCTGCTCGTCGCGGGCGCGCTGGTCCTCGCGACCGGCCTCTATACCGTCAACACCGGCCTGCAGCTCGCGGGAGGCCTGATCCTGATCGTCGGGGCCATCCTCGCGCTGGGACAGGCGAGCGGTCCGCCTCGCGACCGCTAGCGGCACGGGTGACGCGAACACTGCGCGACGCGGTCGCCGGATGGGGAACGCGCGTCAGTCCCGCGCGGCCGGCGTCACGCGACCGATCGCCGCATAGCCCGGATCGCTCGGAACCTGCTCCAGCGCGGCGATCGCCGCCTGCAGCACATCGGCCTCGCTCAGGTCCAGGCGCACCGAACCGTCGCCTTCGTAGACGTGCAGTCCCTGTTCGAGCAGGTACTGCATCGCCATCGGCAGGCTCCAGCCGCGGGCCTCGGCCACGCGCTTGATGCGATCCACCAGCACCGGGTCGGCGTCCCTGAGCACGATGTCGATCATGGCGGTGGCTCCGCGGCGGATGTCGCGGCACCATCGTCCGACAGATGCAGCCTGGGTTTCAACCAGAAGAACAGCGCCACCGCCGGCACCGCCACCGCGGTGGTGATCGCGAAGTACACCCCGTAGCCGGTCTGCTCGACGATCCCGCCGGAGACCGCACTCAGCACCTTGCCCGGCAGCATCACCAGCGAGGAGAACAGCGCGTACTGGGTGGCGGTGAAGCGCTGGTTGACCAGCGCCGAGAGGAAAGCCACCAGGGTGGTGCCCTGGAAGCCCTGGGCCAGGTTCTCGCCGGAGATCACCACGGTGAGCTTCCACACGTCTCCGTCGGCGCCGATCAGCCACAGGTAGAGCAGGTTGCTCAGCGCGCCCAGGATCACGCCCGCCAGCAGCGGCCACTTCACGCCCCAGCGCGCGACCGCGATCCCGCCCAGGAACACGCCCACGATCCCGATCCAGATGCCGTAGACCTTCGACACCGCCGCGATCTGGGTCTTGGTGAACCCCTGGTCCAGGTAGAACGGCGCCATGATCCCGCCACCGAGCGACTGGTCGGAGATCTTCGCCAGCAGGATGAACGCCAGCAGCGCCAGCGCCAGCGCGCCGCCGAAGCGGCGGAAGAAATCGGCGAAGGGTTCGACCACGCCTTCGCGCAAGCCCTGCGCCCAGGTCTCGGCCCGCACCCGCACCACGTCCGGCTCGCGCGCGATCAGCACCGCCGCCAGCGGCACCAGCATCACCAGCGCCATCACCCGGTACACCACCGGCCAGGCGACGTGGTCGGCGAGCACCAGCGCCAGCGCGCCGGTGACGATCAGCGCGATCCGGTAACCCAGCGAATAGGTCGCCACCAGCGCGCCCTGCGAGGCGTTGGGCGCGATCTCGACACGGTAGGCGTCGACCGCGATGTCGAGCGTGGCGCCGGCGAACGCGGTCATCAGCGTGATCCAGACGAACGCGGCGAGCCGGTCGGGCGTGAGCTGGGCCATCAGCAGCAGGCCGGCGGTGACCACCACCAGCGCCAGCAGCAGCCAGCCGCGACGCTGGCCGAGCCGGCCCAGCAGCGGCAGCCGCCAGCGGTCGACCAGCGGCGCCCACAGGAACTTGAGCGTGTAGGTCATGCCGGCGCTGGCGATGAGCGTGATGTTGCGCAGCTCGATGCCGTTCTCCTTCAGCCAGTACGCCAGCGTGCCGGCGACCAGCAGGAACGGCATGCCCGAGGCGAAGCCGAAGAAGAACATCGTCCACGACGCCGGCTGGGTGAAGGCGCGCCAGATCGACGGCTTGGCCGGCTTGCTCACCCGGCGTAATCCACGACGTAGGGTGCATGGTCGGAGAAGCGCGGCTGCGGGTGCACCGCGCAACCACGGATGTGCTGCGCCAGCGCGGGCGTGACCAGCTGGTAGTCGATGCGCCACCCGACGTTGTTGGCGCGCGCCGCGCCGCGGTTGCTCCACCAGGTGTATTCGACCGCATCGGGCCTGGCGACGCGAAAGCTGTCCTTCCAGCCGACGTCCGGCGCTTCGACCAGGCCGTCGCCATGGGCGTCGGCGATCATGCCGTTGAGCCAGGCGCGCTCGGGCGGCAGGCAGCCGGAGTTCTTCTGGTTGCTCGACCAGTTCTTGATGTCGTTGCGCGCGCGCACGATGTTCCAGTCGCCGCACAGCACGTAGTCGCGGCCGCTGGCCAGCCACTGGTCGAGGATCGGCCTGAGCCAGTCCATCACCTCGAACTTGAAGCCCTGGCGCAGCTCGCCCGAGGAACCGGAGGGAATGTAGAACGAGACCACGCTCAGGTTGCCGTAGCGCGCCTCGATGTAGCGGCCCTCGTCGTCGAACGGGGCCCAGCCCAGCGACGTGCGCACCTCGTCGGGTTCGCGCTTGCTGTAGATCGCCACGCCGCTGTAGCCCTTCTTGGTGATCGCGTCGCGGTAGTGGCAGTGGCCATACGGCCGGAAGCAGGCATCGCCGAGCTGGTCTTCCTGCGACTTGGTTTCCTGCAGGCAGACGATGTCGGCGTCCTGCGCCGGCAGCCAGTCGAAGAATCCCTTGCTGGCGGCGGAACGGATGCCGTTGGCGTTGAAGCTGACGATGCGCATGCGGAGGGGCGGGCGTGGGAGTCGGGCAAGCCTAGCCGAATCCGCATGGGGCCGCCCATGGCCGATACCGGCGCGTCCGCGGAGGCGCGTTGCGTCCAGGGCCAGGGGCGCGGGGCCGCACGCGCATGGGACAATGCCCGCCATGACCGACCACCGCACCCGCTTCCTGGAACTGGCGCTGCGCGCGCAGGCGCTGCGCTTCGGCGAGTTCACGCTCAAGTCCGGACGCGTGAGTCCGTATTTCTTCAACGCCGGGCACTTCGATTCGGGCGCGGCGCTGGCGACGCTCGCCGGCTGCTACGCCGATGCGCTGGAGGCGGCCGGGATCGGTTTCGACCTGCTGTTCGGACCGGCCTACAAGGGCATCCCGCTGGCCACCGCGCTGGCCAGCGAGTACGCGCGCCGCGGCCGCGACCTGCCGCTGGCGTTCAACCGCAAGGAGGCCAAGGCGCATGGCGAGGGCGGCACCCTGATCGGCGCGCCGCTGGACGGACGCCGGGTCCTGGTGGTGGACGACGTGATCACCGCCGGGACCGCGATCCGCGAGGCGCTGGCGACCATCCGCGCCGCCGGCGGCGCGCCGGCGGGCATCGTGATCGCGCTCGACCGCCAGGAGATCGCCGCCGACGGCGCCGCGCAGTCGGCCGCGCAGGCGGTGTCCATGGAAGCGGGCATCCCGGTGATCGCGGTGGCGACCCTGGCCGACCTGCTGGCGTTCGCCGACGGGAGCGCGGCCCTGTCGGACGAGCGCTCGCGTTTACAGGCCTATTGGGGGCAATATGGCGTCGATGGCACCCACTGATTCGATCCGCAGGGGGCGGGTTTCGATGAAGATGCATGCATGGCTGGCAGGCGTGGCGCTGAGCGCGCTGTGCGCCGGCGCCCCGGCCCAGAAACGACCGGCCGACACCAGCGCCGAAAAGAAGCTGTACTGCTGGGACGAGGGCGGTCGCCGGGTCTGTGGCGACGCCTTGCCGCCGAACGCGGTCAATGCCGCGCGCACCGAACTCAGCGCCCGCAGCGGACGCCCGCTGGCGCGCCTGGATGAACAGCTGACGCCCGAGGAACGGGCGGCGGCCGAGGCCGCCGAGCGCCAGGCCGGGATCGCGGCGAACGCCGAGGCGGCGCGGCTTCGGCGTGAGCGGGCGATGGCCGAATCCTACGAGACCGAGGAAGACCTGCGCGCCGCGTTCGACGACCGCATCGTCCTGGTGGACGAAGGCCTGAAGACCTCGCGCATGGGCGTGACCAACCTGCGCCAGAGCCTGGTCTCGCTGCTGCGCCAGGCCAACGACCTCGAACTGCAGGGCCAGCCGGTGCGCAAGGGCCTGGCCGACAACATCCAGTCCCAGCACCGCGACCTGCTGCGGCAGCAGGCCATCATGCGCCAGCAGATCGAGGAGCGCGCCTCGCTCGATGCGGAACTCGCACACGCGGTCGAGCGCTATCACGAGCTGAAGAGCCCGCAGCAGCGCTAACGGGCGCCACCACATGGCCCCGGCCCGTGGGCGTCAGCCCGGTGCCCTCGTGCCTGGGCGCAGCCAGTCCAGGACCCCGTCGGCCGCCACGCGTCCGCTCGCGAAGCAGGCGGTGAGCAGGTAGCCGCCGGTGGGCGCTTCCCAGTCGAGCATTTCCCCGGCCACGAAGGTGCCCGGCCGGGTGCGCAGCATCAGTCCGTCGTCGAGCGCTTCCAGCCGCACCCCGCCGGCGGTGCTGATCGCCTCGGCCACGGGACGCGGGCGACGCAGGCGCAGCGGCAGCCGGGTGAGTGCGGCACCCACCCGATCCGGGTCGTGCAGCTCGTCGGCGCCCAGCACCTCGCGCAGCAGGCCGGCCTTCACGCCGTGCACCGCGGCGGCGCGGCGCAGATGTTCGGAGAGGCTGCGTCCACCCCGTGGCCGCGCAAGTGCGGCGCGCAGGGCGGCGGGATCCCGCCCCGGCACCAGGTCCAGGGCAATGTCGGCGTGGCCTTCGCGTTCGATGCGTTCACGCAACGTCGCGGAAACGGCGTAGATCAGGCTCCCTTCCAGCCCGTAACCTGCCACCACGCACTCGCCCTGCAACTGCTGCGCGCTGCCGTCTCCGGCGACCCAGTGCAGCACCACCGGCTTGAGCGGCGCGCCGGCATGGCGCTGGGCGAAATGCGGCGACCAGTCGACCTCGAATCCGCAGTTCGCCGGTCGCAGGGGCGCGACCTCCACCCCTTCCGCCGCCAGCACCGGTACCCAGGCGCCATCGCTGCCCAGCTGCGGCCAGCTCGCACCCCCCAGCGCCAGCACAACCGCGTCCGCCCGCACCCGCACCGGGCCATGCGGGGTGTCGAAGCACAGCGCGCCGTCGGCGGCCCAGCCGGTCCAGCGGTGCTGGACGTGCACGGAGACGCCCTGGGCACGCAGGCGCCGGACCCAGCCGCGCAGCAGCGGCGCGGCCTTGCGGTCGAGCGGGAACACGCGCCCCGAACTGCCGACGTAGGTGTCCACGCCCAGGCCGCGGGCCCAGTCGCGCAGCGCGTCGGCATCGAAGCGCTCAAGCCATCGGCCGACCTCGTGCGCACGTTCGCGGTAGCGGGCGGCGAACCGCGTGCGCGGATCGGAGTGGGTCAGGTTGAGCCCGCCCTTGCCGGCGATCAGGAACTTGCGCCCCACCGAACCCTTGGCCTCGTACAGATCGACCGCGACCCCGCCCGCGCGCAGGCGTTCGGCGGCCATCAGCCCGGCGGGCCCGCCGCCGACCACTGCGACGCGAGATCTGGGGTGCGGGTCGTGCATGCGCGCATTATCGCCGCCGCGTCGCAGCGGTCGGCGCGTGCCGCGGGTGAGCGCTAACATGGGCCCGACACCGACTGATGGGACGAGCGATGACCGGGGACCGGAACCGTGGCTGGACGCGCCGCCAGGCGCTGCAATCGATGGCCCTCGCGGGCGCGGCGGCGGCGTGGAGCCCGCGCTCGCTGGCCCAGGACCGCAGGATCGGGGTGGCTTTGGTGGGACTGGGCGGCTACGCCAAGGGGCTGCTCGCCCCGGCGCTGCAGCTGACGAAACACTGCCGCCTCGCCGGCCTGGTGACCGGTTCACCCGACAAGCTGCCCGAGTGGCAGGGCAAGTACGGCGTCCCGGACCGCAACGTCTACTCGTACGAGGATTTCCACCGCATCGCCGACAACCCGGACATCGACGCGGTCTACATCGTCACCCCGAACCACCTGCACAAGGCGCACGCCCTCATCGCCGCGGCCGCCGGCAAGCACGTGTGGTGCGAGAAGCCGATGGCGATGGACGCGGCCGAGGGCGAGGCGATGGTCAAGGCCTGCCGCGACCACAAGGTGCAGCTGACTGTCGGCTACCGCATGCAGCACGAGCCCAACACCCGCCGCTTCATGGCGATGGCGACCGAGCGTCCGTTCGGCCGCATCATCAAGCTGCGCGCGGACGCGGGCTGGTTCGGGTGGCGCAACGGCGCGGACGAGGCTTGGCGCCTCGATCCGGCGCGCGGCGGCGGGGCGATGTACGACATGGGCGTGTACTGCGTGAACGCGGCGCGCTACTCGACCGGCATGGAGCCAGTCGCGGTCCAGGCCTGGGACGAGACGGTGCGCCGCGAACTGTTCAAGGGCGTCGACGAGACGATGCGCTTCCGGCTCGAATTCCCCGAGGACATCGTCGCCGAGTGCGTGACCAGCTTCGGCCGCAACCTCAACACGCTGCAGGTGGATTGCGAGCGCGGCTGGTACACGATGTCGCCGTTCCAGGGCTACGACGGCAACGGCGGCCGCGCCAGCGACGGCACCGTGTTCGAACCGCAGCTGGGCGAGAAGCCGCGCATGCAGGCCGAGCAGATGGACCAGGACGCGCTGGCGATCCTCGAACAGCGCGCGCCGCGCGTGCCCGGCGAGGAAGGGGTTCGCGACCTGCGCGTGCTGGATGCCGTCTTCGCTTCGGCGAAGGCGGACGGCAAGCGGGTGGAGATCGCGCAGGCCTGAGGGCGCCTGTCCGGCAACGTAGGCCGCGGTTCGGCATCCTCGATTTCGCCGACCGCGATCCGCGCGGCTGGATCGGTTCGGTCTGATGCCGCGGCTGTCCCCTTGCTCACCGCGGGTAGCGGCGGCGGTGCGCGCTGGCTTTCCGGCGATCGTGCGCGCGAGGCGGATGTCCGGTGGGTGAGTTGTTGCCGAGAGCGATAAGGAGTCGCGGCGCGGCTCCATCCCCCGCAACCTGAGCGACCCCGGTCCGACCGGCGGGCCTTCGCTGCGAATGTCCCCCGGCGTCCGCATGCGCGGCCGCCTCCTCCTTGAGTTCGCGCAAAGGCCCACCGGCCGGACCGGGGATGGGCTTGCGGCAGGAACGGAAAGCCGGGCTTGCGTGACTCGGGCTGCGAGGCGCTTCGGCTCTGCCCGCCTTCTTCATCATCCCGTGTCATCTATCCGGCGCGGCGGATGGTTCCATCGTCTCTTCAGGCGATTCGCCTCCTTGCGCACGAAGCCGACATCGCCGATGCCTGCCGTCCGCGCGCTTGCAGATGCGCCTGCGACAGTTGGTCGTAGAGATGCTGCGGGGACCGAGGATGCCAATCACCCGCGGAACAACGAGCACGTGACCAGGGTTGAGTGGTGCGCCCGATTGTTGCCGGCGTGGCTGTCGGGAGGCTTCCCGTCAGACCTGGGCAGACGCCTTCAGCCGCGCAGGCCGAGCACCACCTCGCGCCGATCACTCCCGCACGGGTCGCCATCGTCCTGTACCAGCACGCGCGAATCATCAGAGCGCCGTCATCCGACGGATCTTCCGGACAGGTGACGCATCCGCTGTTTGCACCGGACGACACACGCAGCCCGGGACGCCGGGGGCGGGTGTCTCCGGGGACGAAATCAAGGAGGAGGCGACGGCCGCGGGCCGTCGCCGGGGGACATTCGTCACCGGAGGCACCCGGTCCCGGCGCCGCCTGCTCGCTGCGAGCCCCGCTCGTCACGTGTCTCCAGTCCGACGCACTGCAACGGCATCCGCACATCGATCCTGCGAGTCCCCAATGCTTCGCAGTCGCGCAGACGGACGCTCGCCGGCCCACGCCGCCGGAACGCGTCGCCCTTTTTCGAGAACCCGATCCGGTACGACTCAGAACGGCAGCTTCAGCTCCGGATCGACCAACGCGATCTGGGCGCGGAAGTCGGCCAGGATGCGGTCCAGCGCTTCCTGCGTGTCGGCATCGAAGCGCAGCACCAGCACCGGCGTCGTATTGGATGCGCGCACCAAGCCCCAGCCGTCGTTCCAGTCCACCCGCAGGCCGTCGATGGTCGAAGCGCGCGCGCCCTCGAACCGCGCCTGCTGCTGGAAGCGTTCGACGAAGGCGTGCGGATTGCCGTCGGCGACCTCGACCTTGATCTCCGGCGTCGACACCCCGCCCGGCAGCGCGTTGAGCGCTTCGCTGGGATCGCCCGGGTCCAGCGCCAGGATCTCCAGCAGGCGCGCGGCGGCGTAGATGCCGTCGTCGAAGCCGTACCAGCGTTCCTGGAAGAAGAAGTGGCCGCTCATCTCGCCGGCCAGCTCGGCCTCGGTCTCGCGCATCTTGGCCTTGATCAGCGAGTGCCCGGTCTTCCACATCAGCGGGCTGCCGCCATGGCGCAGGATGTGCCCGGGCAGGCGCCCGGTGCACTTGACGTCGTACACGATCACCGCGCCCGGGTTGCGATCGAGCACGTCGGCCGCGAACAGCATCAGCAGGCGGTCGGGATAGATGTTCTCGCCGTCCTTCGTCACCACGCCCAGGCGGTCGCCGTCGCCGTCGAAGGCGATGCCCAGGTCGGCGTCGAAGCGCTTCACCGTACCGATCAGGTCGACCAGGTTGTGCGGCTCGCTCGGATCCGGGTGGTGGTTGGGGAAGGTGCCGTCGATCTCGCAGAACAGCGGGATCACCTCGGCGCCGATCGCCTCGAGCACGCGCGGGCCGATCTCGCCGGCCACGCCGTTGCCGGCGTCGACCACGACCTTGAGCGGGCGCGCGAGCTGGATGTCGCCGGCGATGCGCTCGACGTAGGCGTCGCCAATGTCGCGCTCGCTGGCCTCGCCCGGCGCCGGGGCGTCGTGCAGGCGGCCGTCGGCGATGCGCGCGTACAGGTCGGTGATCGCATCGCCCGAGAGCGTGCCGCCGCCGACCACGATCTTGAAGCCGTTGTAGTCGGGCGGGTTGTGGCTGCCGGTGACCGAGATGCAGCAGCCGGTGCGCAGGTGGTAGGCGCCGAAATAGGTCACCGGCGTCGGCGCCAGGCCGATGTCGATCACGTTGCGCCCGGCGCGGCGCAGGCCCTTGACCAGCCCGGCGACGAGATCGGGGCCGGACAGGCGGCCGTCGCGGCCGATCACGATGTCGGGCAGGTCCTGCTCCTGCATCAGCGAGCCCACCGACTGGCCGATCAGCTCGGCCACGCCGGCGTCGAGCGTCTGGCCGACGATGCCGCGAATGTCGTAGGCGCGGAAGATGCTGCGGTCGATGTCGACCGGCGGCGGTCGCGGCGCTTCGCGCGCGACCACGGCGGGCACCGGCGCCGCGGACTCCGCGTCGTCGTTCGGCGGCTCGGCCAGTGCCTCGACCAGGGTCCGTTCCGGCGCGTCGTCGTCGGTCCCGGTGCCGCTCGACAGCGCCTGGCGCACCCGCGCCGGCACCCGCCACAGCAGATAGGCCAGCAGCAGCAGGACGATCACGGCGACGAACAGCGGGATGCCTTCCAATCCGAACGGAGGGCGGCCGGTGCGCGGCATCGACGCCGCGACCCGCAGGTCGGTGCCGGACACCGGCACGGCCATGCGCTCGGCGGCTTCGGCCTGCGCCACGTCGCCTTTCTCCAGCAGCGTGAATCCGCCCTGGCGCAGCGCGACGTAGGTCGCGGGATCCACGTCCACGCCTTCCAGTGCCGCGGTCGCGCGCGAGGCGGGCAGACGGACGAACGCCACCCCCGCGGCCGCCCCGTCGGCCTGCACCGGCGCGGCGATGGCCAGACGCGGCGTGTCGTCCACCCGGATCAGCGAGACCACGGGCTCGCCGCGCACCAGCGCGGCCTCCATCACCGAGACCGGACCGAAGCCGCCGCCCGGCAGGGCCGCGTACATCCCGTCCAGGTCGGCCGCATGGATCTCGACCTGCTCCGCCTCGGGCCACCCGGCGGCCACGGCGCGCGCCGCGGCCGCGGCGTCGTCGGCCGCCAGTGCGGACTGGACCTCGGCGCCCGCGAGCAGGTCCTGCAGCCGCTTCACGTCCCCGCGCAGCGTGCCGGCGACCATCCCGGCGACGTTGTCGCGCGCCAGCGTGACGCCGGTGCGGCGCGACTCCTCCTGCAGCGCGCGCCAGCCGCTCCAGGCCAGCCACACGGCCAGCAGGGCAAGTGCGGCCGCCAGCCACGGCAGCCAGGGTCGCAGCTGCGCGAACACGCGCGCCTTGGTGGGTTCGGTCTTGGTCGTCATGCTCGTTCCGGTTCGTCCCTGTCAGCGCACGCCGGTGTGGCCGAAGCCACCCGTGCCGCGCGCACTGTCGGTGAAAGTATCCACGACCTGCAGCTGCGCGCGCACCACCGGCAGCAGGACCAGCTGCGCGATGCGGTCGCCGGGTTCGATCGTGTAGGTCTCGCGGCCGCGGTTCCAGACGCTGATCAGCAGCGGTCCCTGGTAGTCGGCATCGATCAGGCCGGTGCCGTTGCCGAGCACGATGCCGTGGCGGTGCCCGAGGCCCGAGCGCGGCAGGATCACCGCGCACAGCCCGGGATCGGCGATGTGGATCGCCATCCCCGAGGGCACCAGTGCGGCATCGCCGGGCGCGAGCGCAAGCGCCCCGTCGAGCGCGGCGCGCAGGTCCAGTCCGGCGCTGCCGTCGGTGGCATGTGCAGGCAGCGGCCACAGCGTCCCCAGCCGCGGGTCGAGCAGCTTCACCTGCAGGTCGTGCGCGGCGGTCGCGGCGATCATGCCGGCAACCTCCCGGCGATCAGGTCCACCAGCTGCGCGGCGACCTCGTGCTTGGACGCCGGGCCCAGTGGTCGTTCGCCGCCGTCCCAGTACACGGCCAGGGCGTTGTCGTCGCGCTCGAAGCCACCCTCGGCGCCGCCGACCAGGTTGGCCGCGATCAGGTCCAGGCGCTTGGCTACGAGCTTGCCGCGCGCATAGCGCGCCACATCGTGGGTCTCGGCCGCGAACCCGACCACCAGCGCCGGCCGCTGCGGATGCGCGGACACATCGGCGAGGATGTCGGGGGTCCGCACCAGCTCCAGCACCAGGGTGTCGGTGCCGGCGGTCTTCTTGATCTTGTGTTCGGACACGCGGCGCGGGGTGAAGTCGGCCACCGCCGCCGCGCCGACGTAGACGTCGGCCGGCAGCGCGCCCAGCACGGCGGCGTGCATCTGCGCGGCCGATCGCACGTCGATGCGCGACACGCCTGCAGGGGTGTCCATGTGCACCGGGCCGGCGACGAGCACCACTTCGGCGCCGGCGTCGCGTGCGGCCGCGGCCACGGCGAAGCCCATCTTGCCGCTGCTGCGGTTGCCGACGAAGCGCACCGGGTCGATGTCTTCGTAGGTCGGGCCGGCGCTGACCAGCACCCGCTTCCCGGCCAACGGCCCCGCGGTGGGCACGTGGCTCACGCGGCCTCCAGCGCAGCGACGATCGTCGCCGGTTCGGTCAGCCGCCCGGGGCCGGATTCTCCCTCGGCCAGCGGCCCATCCTCCGGCCCCACCACCGCCACGCCGCGATCGCGCAGCACGGCGATGTTGGCCTGCGTGGCCGGGTGCAGCCACATCCGGTGGTTCATCGCCGGGCACAGGGTGATCGGCGCGGTGGTGGCCAGGCACAGGGTGCTCACCAGGTCGTCGGCGAACCCGTGCGCCAGCCGGGCGATGGTGTTGGCCGAGGCCGGCGCGATGACCACCCGGCCGGCCCAGCGCGCGAGTTCGAGGTGGCCCATCGCGGCCTCGGCCGCGGCGTCCCAGAGCGAGGTGCGCACCGGCCGGCCGGACAGCGCCTGGAAGGTCTGCGCGCCGACGAAGCGTTGGGCGTTGTCGGTCATCGCCACCTGCACCTGCGCCCCGGCATCGCCCAGGCGACGCACGAGCTCGGCCGCCTTGTACGCGGCGATGCCGCCGCACACGCACAGCAGCACGCGCTGTCCCCGCAGGCCGAGACCGGCTGCCATCGTCAGGAAATTCCTACCCCGGATCCGGGCGACAGCTTACCCGATGGCGGGGGATCGCCCGGCTGCCGCGGCTGCGGCGATGCGCTGCAATCCATTTCACGCTGGCGGCCGGGACAGGCACGCCCCGATGGGAATTCCCCTGTTCCGCCGGGACGTCCCGCCGGTCGCCAGCGCCTTTCCCGTCCGCCTCCCGCCCCCGCCATGCACATCCGCGACTGGCCCAGCCACGAACGTCCCCGCGAGAAACTGCTGGCCCGGGGCGCGGCCGCGCTGTCGGATGCCGAACTGCTGGCGATCTTCCTCGGCTCGGGGCTGCGCGGGCAGGACGCGGTGGCCACCGCGCGACAGCTGCTGGACCGGCACGGGCCGCTGCGCCGGCTGCTGGAACTCGACCCGGCCGGGCTGGCGCGCCTGCCGGGGCTCGGGCCGGCGCGCGCGTGCAAGCTGTCGGCGGCGCTGGAGCTGTGCAACCGCTGGCTGGCGGCGGGGCTCGAGCGCGGCGAGGCCCTGACCGATCCGGCCTCGGCCGGCCGCTATTTCGCCCAGCGCCTGCGCGGGCAGGCGATCGAGGTGTTCGCGGCCCTGTTCATGGACACGCGCCACCGCGCGCTGGCGTTCGAGGAACTGTTCCGCGGCACCATCGACGGCGCCGAGGTGCATCCGCGCGAAGTCGTGCGCCGCGCGCTGGCGCACAACGCGGCGGCGGTGATCGTCGGACACAACCATCCCAGCGGCAATCCGGAGCCCAGCGCCGCCGACCGCGCGGTGACCGCGCAGCTTAAGCAGTCTCTGGCGCTGGTGGACGTGCGCCTGCTGGACCACTTCGTGGTCGGCGACGGCGCGCCGGTATCGCTCGCGGCGCGGGGCTGGGTGTAGCGTCAAGGCGCCGTTCATTCCACCGCCGCGCCACGCGCGGCCGGACCCCGCACGTCCCGCTCGCGTACACTAGCGCCCTGCAGAACCGACGCGCCTTTTCCGTGAATCCCCAGCTCCGCGGCCAGATCCGACAGCATGTCGAGACGGCCATCGCCGCCCTGCGTGACGCAGGCAGCCTGCCCGCCGACTTCGCCACGCCCGACTTCGTCGTCGAGCGGCCGAAGGACCGCGCGCACGGCGATTTCTCCACCAACGCCGCGATGCTGCTGGCGAAGCCCGCGAAGTCGAACCCGCGTGCGCTGGCGCAGATGCTGGTGGACGCGCTGCCGGCCAACGACACCATCGCCGCGGTCGAGATCGCCGGGCCGGGTTTCCTGAACTTCCGGCTCACGCCCGCCGCCTGGCAGCGGCAGCTGGCCACGGTGTTCGCGCACGGGCACTGCTACGGCGCCAACGACAGCGGCGGCGGCCGCACGGCGGGCGTCGAGTACGTGTCGGCCAACCCCACCGGGCCGCTGCACGTGGGCCACGGTCGTGCCGGCGTGATCGGCGACTGCATCGCGCGGGTGCTCGCCGCCAACGGCTGGCACGTGCGCCGCGAGTACTACTACAACGACGCCGGGGTGCAGATCGAGAACCTCGCGCGCTCCACCCAGGCCCGCGCGAAGGGCCTGAAGCCCGGCGACGCCGACTGGCCGGCCGAGGCCTACAACGGCGACTACATCGCCGACGTGGCCCAGGCCTACCTGCGCGGCGACAGCGTCGAGGTCGAGGGCCACACCGTCACCGGCAGGGACGACGCCGACGACCTCGACGCCATCCGCCAGTTCGCCGTCGCCTGGCTGCGGCGCGAGCAGAACGAGGACCTGGCGGCGTTCGGCGTGTCGTTCGACGTGTACTTCCTGGAATCGTCGCTGTACACCGACGGCAAGGTGGACGAGACCGTGCGCGAACTGGTCGCCAAGGGCCACACCTACGAGGACGGCGGCGCGCTGTGGCTGAGGACCACCGGCTTCGGCGACGACAAGGACCGCGTGATGCGCAAGTCCGACGGCACGTACACGTATTTCGTGCCGGACGTGGCCTACCACCTGTCGAAGTGGCAGCGCGGCTACGTGCGCGCGATCACCGAGCTGGGCGCGGACCACCACGGCTCGCTGGCGCGGGTGAAGGCCGGGCTGCAGGCACTCGACGCCGGCATTCCCGCCAACTACCCCGAGTACGTGCTGCACCAGATGGTGACGGTGATGCGCGGCGGCGAGGAAGTGAAGCTGTCCAAGCGCGCCGGCAGCTACCTCACCCTGCGCGACCTGATCGACGAGGCCGGCAGCGATGCGGTGCGCTGGTTCCTGGTCGCGCGCCGGCCGGATTCGCAGCTCACCTTCGACATCGACCTGGCGCGCAGCCAGTCGCTCGACAACCCGGTGTACTACGTGCAGCTCTCGCACGCGCGCATCTGCGGCCTGATGCGCCAGCTGACCGAACGCGGGCTGGCGTTCGACCTCGAGGCCGGCCTGGCCCAGGCACCGAACCTGGCCGACGCGTCCCTGCGCGACCTGCTGATCGATCTCTCGCGCTGGCCCGAAGTCGTGGCCGCCGCGGGCGAGCAGCTCGAGCCGCACCTGGTCGCCGCCTTCCTGCTCGAACTGGCGCAGGGGTTCCAGACGTATTACAACGACCACCAGTTCCTGGTCGACGACGCCGACGCACGCAACGCGCGGCTGGCGCTGGCGCTGGCCGTGCGCCAGGTGCTCGCGAACGGGCTGGCATTGCTGGGCGTGAGCGCGCCCGAACGGATGTAGGGGCAGCAGGCATGGCGGCAAAACGCGGCAGGTCACAGGCGACGCGCAACGGCGGCAACGGGTTGCCGGGCTGGGCGTGGATGATTCTCGGGATCGTGATCGCACTGGTCGCGGTGCTGGTGCTGCCCCGGTACCTCAAGTCCGAGCGCACCGACGGTTTCTTCCGGCCGCAGCCCGATGCCGGCGCGCAGCCGGCGGTGAGCGCGATCGACGGCGACGACGTCCCGCCGCCGGACGAGGACGCGCCTGCCGCCACGGTGGGTCCCGGCGCGGAACCCGCGCCGGCCAGTCCGGACTACGATTTCTACACCGTGCTGCCGGAGCAGGAGGTGGCGCTGACCGACGCCGAGCTCGCCGCCAGCGCGCGCGAGGAAGCCGAACGCCAGCGCCGGACGCTGGCCGCCCAGCGCCAGCGCGAGCAGGACGCCGCCGACCTGGCGAGCCAGGCGCCCACGACCCCGGCGACCACGCCTGCGGCAACCGCGCCGTCCGCAGCCGCCTCGGCCGCAGCGGCGGCCGACGGCGCCCGCTACATCCTCCAGGCCGGCTCGTTCAGCGCCTCCGGCGATGCCGAGGCCCTCAAGGCCCGCATCGCCCTGCTCGGCCTCAGCGCGCGGGTCGAGTCCGGCTCGGCCAACGGCAAGACCGTGTACCGCGTCCGCATGGGCCCCTACGGCACCGCCACCGAACTGGCCCAGGCCAAGCAGAAGCTCGGCAACGGCGGGCTTCCCGCGCTGGCGATCAAGGCGAACTGAGCGGTCCGTCCCAGGCCGGTCGCAGGCCGCGCGATGCCCGCCCGGCACACTGCCGGGCCTGGAGAGAGGCACCGCCATGGCCATCGAAGCCGCCCTGATCAAACCCGTCGTCGATGTGCTGCTGGCGCTGTTCCGCGAGAGCAGCGACCTGACCCTCAAGCACAGCGCCGAACGCGCGGTGCGCGAGGCCATCCGCGAACTGCTGCAGGCCAATCCCGACGAGAACCGCGCCCAGGCGCGGATCGCCATCGCCAAGGCCGCGGGCATCCTGTCCGAGGACGTGGTGCTGGCCGAGGATATGCTGGAAAAGCACCGCGCCACGAAGGCGCGGACGCGGGGCAAGTCGTCGACCGGCCGCAGGCGGGTGACGCCGCCACAGGCCGACGCCGGCAGCGCACGATCCGCGCGCAAGCCCAGACCGGGCGGCGCGGGGGCCTCCTAGACCCGGGGCCGCGACACCCTGCGCGAGGCTGGTCATGCCATGGCTTCCGCCCGTCCCGCTGCATGCCTTGCCCGGTTGGGCAGCGAACCGTGGACCGCCTGCGCGCGCATCCGCTTGGGCGGCCGGGCCGTGGTGAACCAGGGATGGCGCGCGGCTTAGAATCGCCTCCATGTCCCGCACCATCCTGATCACCGGCGCCACCTCCGGATTCGGCGCCGCCGCCGTCGAACGCTTCCTCGCCGATGGCTGGCGCGTGGTGGCCACCGGCCGCCGCGCCGAGCGCCTGCAGCAGCTGGTCGAGCGCCATGGCGAGACGCGCCTGCACGCGGCCGCGTTCGACATCCGCGACGCCGACGCCATGCAGGCGGCGCTCGACGCCATCCCCGACGCCTTCCGCGGCATCGACGTGCTGGTCAACAACGCCGGACTCGCACTCGGCACCGCGCCGGCGCAGCGCGCCGACCTCGCGCAGTGGCGGCAGATGATCGACACCAACGTCACCGCCCTGGTCGCGCTCACCCACGCCCTGCTGCCGAGCCTGATCGAACGCCGTGGCGCGATCATCAACATCAGTTCGATCGCGGGGGTCTATCCGTATCCCGGCGGCAACGTCTACGGCGGCACCAAGGCGTTCGTCAGCCAGTTCTCGCTCGGCCTGCGCAGCGACCTGCACGGCACCGGCGTGCGCGTGACCGCGATCGAGCCGGGCATGGCCGAGACCGAGTTCACCCTGGTGCGCACCGGCGGCGACCGGGCCGCGTCCGACACCCTGTACACCGGCGCGCAGCCGATGACCGCGGAGGACATCGCCGGCGTGATCCACTACGTCGCCACGCTGCCGCCGCACCTCAACATCAACCGGCTGGAACTCATGCCGGTGTCGCAGTCGTTCGCCGGGTTCCAGGTGCATCGCGACCCGGGCTGAGCCGCCGTGCCTTCGCGCAGGCGTCGGCGACGCCCCGGCCGGCGTCGTATACGCGGTGCCTGCACGGGCCTCCGCTAGCATGGCGGCGTCGCGTCGCGATCTCCCCCGGATCCAGGAGAGCAGCATGTCCACCGCTTGCGCGCCCGGCGCTGCGGCCCGCTGATGGCGGAAGCCCCACGTCCATCCCCGGCCACGCAGGAACACGGCCACCGCCCCGTGTCCCGCGGCTCGATGGCCGTCGCCGCACTGTCGACGATCGTGGAGTGGTACGACTTCACGCTCTACCTGTACCTGTCGACCGTGCTGTCGCGCGTGTTCTTCGGCGGCGGCGAGGCCTCGCTGATCGCCACGCTGGGCGGGTTCGCGGTGGCGTATCTGATGCGGCCGCTGGGCGCGCTGTTCTTCGGTCATCTGGGCGACCGCGGGGGGCGACGGCGGATGATGCTGCTGTCGGTGGCGGTGATGACCGGCGCGATGCTGGCGATGGCGTTGATGCCCACGCATGCGCAGATCGGCTCCGCCGCCGGCGTGGCCATCATCGGGCTGCGCTGCGTGATGGGCTTCGCCGTCGGCGGCGAATACACCGGCGTGGTCGCCTACCTGCTCGAAGGTGCGCCGAGCGGCCGGCGCGGGCTCGTCACCTCGCTTGCCGCCGCCGCGGCCGAGGTCGGTGCGCTGCTCGCGGTCGCGGTCTCGGCGCTCACCGTGAACCTGCTCGACGCGCAGGCACTCGACGCCTGGGGATGGCGCATCCCGTTCTTCGTCGGAGCCGCACTCGCGGGAACGGTCTGGATCGCGCGCGCGCGGATGCAGGAGTCGCCGGAGTTCGAGCGCCAGAAGCGCGCGGGCAGCATCCCGGCCAGTCCGCTGCGGCATGCGCTCCGGTTTCACCGTGCGGGAATCGCGCGCGGCTTCGCGATCTCCGCGCTGGGTTCGATCACCTACTACGTCGGCATCACCTACGTGCCCGCGTTCCTGACCTCGGTCGGCATGTTCACCGAAGGCGTGTCGCTGGGCCTGTCCACGTGGGCCGCGGTCGTGGTGATCCTGGTGACCCCGCTGTTCGGGCTGGTCTCCGACCATGCCGGCCGCCGGACGGTGCTGGTCGCGCTGGCGCTGTGCAGTGCGCTGCTGCCGATCACGCTGTTCTCGATGATGGCCGCCGGTTCGGCCGACACGGCGCTGGCCGGGGCGCTGCTGCTGGCCTGCGTGGCCGGCGGCGTCAGCGCGGTCGGTGCGGTGGCCACCGCCGAACAGTTCCCGGGCGAGGGGCGCCTGAGCGGCCTCGCGTTCGGCGCCACCACCGCGACCGCGCTGTTCGGCGGGCTCACCCCGTTCCTGGCGCAGGTCCTGGTCGAACGCACGGGCTGGGCGCTGGCGCCGGGCGCGATGATCGCCGTGGTCGGCGTGGCCGTGCTGCCGGTCCTGCTGCGGCTGCCGGAAACCGCGCCGCGGCGGGTGCGACCGGGCCGGCAGCGGTGAGGGGCGAGCCGCTCTCTAGAGGATATGTGCCCCGGCCGAAGCCGGAGAAGCGCGCCGGGCTGGCGGACGCCACCGTGATCGAGGCAGGTCGGGTCCCGGGTGCGCTGCGCTTGCCCAGGCGACGCAACGGCGGACGCGGCGCCGCGCCAGGTGCGACTGGATCGGCGCCGGGTAGCGGTCGGCTCGCGAACGATGCGTCACCCGGCCAGGGGCGGAGACGGGCGCCGGGGTGATGGACATCGTCGCGTCCGGGGTGGAGAGGGCACCCCGGGTGCGCTCCGCTTGCCCGGGCGACACGAGTGCAAGCTGCGCCGGCGATGGTCGGGTGGCGCGGGCGCCGCGACGTCGGGAAGGAGTAGGCTGGCTCTGCCGGTCGCGAAGCCGGCAAGTCCGCCCCGTCCGGGGCACAGGAGTCCACGATGATCTTCCTGGTTGCCCTGTTGCTTGGCATGGTGTCGGGCCTCCGCGCCATGCTGCCGCTCGCCGCCGTCGCCTGGGCGACGCGCGCGGGCTGGCTCGATTTCGGCGACAGCTGGCTCGCCCTCCTCGGCAACGCGTGGGCGCCCTGGATCCTCACCCTGCTGGCGCTGGGGGAACTGGTGGCCGACAAGCTGCCGTCGACCCCGAGCCGCACCGTGCCGGTGCAGTTCGGCGCCCGGCTGGTCGTGGGCGCGGCGGCCGGAGCGTTGCTGGCGCTGGGCACCGGCGCGCCGTGGATCGGCGGGCTCGCAGCGGGCTTGGCCGGCGCCATCGGTGGCACCTTGGCCGGCCGCGCGCTGCGTGCACGGCTGGCGTCCGCGTTCGGCCGCGACCTGCCCGCCGCGCTGCTCGAGGACGCGACCGCCATCGCCGCTGCGTGGCTGCTGCTGCGGGCGGTGGCATGAGCCGCCATTTCGACGCCATCATCGTCGGCGCAGGCCAGGCCGGGCCGCCGCTCGCCGGGCGCCTCACGGCGGCGGGCCGATCGGTCGCGGTGGTGGAGCGCAAGCTGCCCGGGGGCACCTGCGTCAACACCGGCTGCATGCCGACCAAGACCCTGGTGGCCAGCGCGCGCGTGGCGCACCTGGCGCGTCGGGCCGCGGACTTCGGCGTCCTCACCGAGGGCGCGGTCGGGATCGACATGGCCAGGGTCCGCAGCCGCGCCGACACGGTCTCTTCCAACGCCCGCCACGGCGTGGAGAACTGGCTGCAGGACATGGCCGGCTGCACGCTGCTCGATGGCCACGCCCGCTTCGAGGGACCGCGCACGCTGCGCGTGGGCGACGAGGCGATCACGGCCGACCAGGTCTTCCTCAACGTGGGTGGCCGCGCGCTGGTGCCGGACCTGCCCGGACTCGACCGCATCCCTTACCTGACCAACACCTCGATCCTGCGGCTCGACCGCGTGCCGCGGCATCTGGTGATCGTGGGCGGCAGCTACATCGGGCTCGAGTTCGCGCAGATCCACCGACGGTTCGGCGCCGACGTGACGGTGCTGGAGCGCGGCCCCGCCCTCGTCGGGCGCGAGGATGCGGACGTGTCGGCGGCGGTGCGCGAGATCCTGGAAAGCGAGGGGATCGCCATCCGCACCGGGGTCTCGTCCATGCGCTTCGCGCCGTCCGGCGAAGGCATCGAGGTGGAAGCCGACGACGATCGCCTGGACGCCAGCCACGTGCTGGTCGCCGTGGGGCGCCGCCCCAACACCGACGACCTCGGCCTCGACCGCGCGGGCGTGGCGGTCGACGCCAGGGGCTACATCACCGTCGACGACGGCCTGCAGACCAGCGTGCCCGGCATCTGGGCCCTGGGCGACTGCAACGGCCGCGGAGCCTTCACCCACACTGCCTACAACGACTACGAGATCGTGGCGGCCAACCTGCTCGACGGCGAGTCGCGCAAGGTCGGCGACCGCGTGCCGGGGTATGCGCTGTTCATCGACCCGCCGCTGGGCCGCGTGGGCATGACCGAGCGCGAAGCCGCCGCGACCGGCCGGCCCCTGCTGGTCAGCAAGCGGCCGATGAGCCGGGTGGGCCGCGCGATCGAGAAGGACGAGACCCGGGGCTTCATGAAGGTGGTCGCCGATGCCGGCAGCGGCCGCATGCTCGGCGCCGCCATCCTCGGCACCGGCGGGGACGAGGCCATCCACGGCCTGATCGACATGATCAGCGTGGGCGCGACCGCCGACCAGCTGCGGCGCACGGTACCCGTGCACCCGACGGTGTCGGAGCTGCTGCCGACGCTGGTGTCGGACTTGCGGCCGGCCTAACGCCCGTTGTTCCAACCCGGCCCGGCCTTCGCGGCCACGTCGCGCCGCGGGCAGTGAACCGCGCGGCCGCTTTGCGGCACCTTCCTGCATTGGACCCACGCCACGGGAGCGATCGGTGTCGCGCGATGCCGCCGGGCACCGTCAAGACCCGGCTCATGCACGCGCGGCAACGCATCCGCGCACGACTGGAAGGAGATGCGACATGAACGACACCGACGAGCTGATTTCCCGCGCCCTCACCGCGGAGGATCGCGAACTGCTCGCCCGCCATGGCGAGCCGGGCTACATCCGCCAGTCGCTGGGCCTGTTCCGCGGGCCGGACGGCTGGGTGGGCGTGCTCGCCTACGTGACCGCGCTGGCCGCGTTCGCGGGCTTCGCGTTCGCGTTCTGGCAGCTGTGGTCGGCAACCGACACGTTGTCCGCCGTGCGCTGGGGCGTGGTGGCGCTGGTGGCGTTCCAGTACTCGGCGATGATGAAGTCGGTGATGGGCACCCGGGTGGAGGCCAACCGCGTGCTGCGCGAGCTCAAGCGCGTGGAACTGCGGGTCGCGCTGGCGCAGGAGGCGAACGCCCCGGCGCGATGATCCAGTCGCCGACCTGGGCCATCGCCATCGCGCCGGCTCAGGCCGGCGGCGTGTCGTCGAGGTAGGTATAGCCGGTGAGCCCGGTTTCCAGCGCCTCGTTCAGGCGTGCGGCCTCGGACTTGGACAGGTCCGCGCCGCCCACGCGCGCCTTGTAGATCCGGCGCAGGTCGTCGAGTTTGTAGCCCACGTAATCGAGCATCACGTCGGTGGTGTCGCCGCGGCGCTGCTGGGTGATCGCGTAGCCGCCGTCGTTGAGCCGCACCTCGACCGCGTCGGTGTCGCCGAACAGGTTGTGGATGTCGCCGAGGATCTCCTGGTAGGCGCCGACCAGGAAGAAGCCGAGCCGGTAGCGCTCCCCCGGGCGGGTGGCATGCAGCGGCAGCGAGGCGTCCAGGCCCTCGTTCTCGACGTAGGTGTCGATCTTGCCGTCGGAGTCGCAGGTCATGTCGGCGATCACGCCGCGGCGGTCGGGCACCTCGTCCAGGCGCTCGATCGGCACGATCGGGAACACCTGGTCGATCGCCCACACGTCGGGCATCGATTCGAACACGCTGAAGTTGACGAAGTACTTGTCGACCAGGCGCTCGGCCAGTTCGTCGAGCAGCGGCCGGTGGCTCTTCTCGCCGTAGCTCAGCCGCGCGCGCACGCCATGCGCGATGGCGTAGAACAGGTCGTCGATGCGCGCGCGCGCGACCAGGTCGATCTGGCCCAGCGCGTAGGCGGACAGGCCCTCGGCGTGGAAATGCTGCGCCTCCTGGAACAGTTCCACCGGCGGGCGCCGGTCGAGGTCGCCGTGGATCTCGCGCAGGTAGGCGATCGCGTGCGGTTCGTCGTCGTGCGCGTCGGGCACGCGGCCTTCCGGCGCCTGCTCCACCTCGACCACGTTGGCCACCAGCAGCGCGTGGTGCGCGGTCATCGCGCGGCCGCACTCGGTGACGATGCGCGGCGGCGCCAGGCCGTGCTCGGTGCAGGCGTCGGCCAGCGGCTGGACGATGGTGGAGGCGTACTGGTTCACGCCGTAGTTGATCGAACAGAAGCTCCGCGAACGCGTGCCCTCGTAGTCGATGCCGAGGCCGCCGCCGACGTCGACGTGGCTGATGGTCGCGCCCAGCTTCGACAGTTCCACGAAGTAGCGGGTCGCCTCGCGCATGCCGTTGGCGATGTCGCGCACGTTGGAGATCTGCGAGCCCATGTGGAAGTGCAGCAGGCCCAGGCAGTGCGCCATGCCGCCGTCGCGCAGGGTCTTCCACAGGTCCAGCACCTGGCGCGGCGAGAGCCCGAACTTGGCCTTGTCGCCGCCGCTGTTCTGCCACTTGCCGGCGCCCAGCGAGGCCAGGCGCATGCGCACGCCGATGCCGGGCTCCACCCCCAGCGCCTTCGCCTCTTCCAGGATCATCGGCAGCTCGGAGGGCTTCTCCACCACGATGAAGGTGCCCAGGCCCAGCTTGCGCCCGATCAGCGCCAGGCGGATGTACTCGCGGTCCTTGTAGCCGTTGCACACGATCAGGCCGCCCGGACGCGACAGCGCCAGCACCGCCATCAGTTCCGGCTTGCTGCCGGCCTCCAGGCCGAAGCCCTCGCCATGGTGCGAGGCCAGCGTTCCCGCCACGCCGGCGTGCTGGTTGACCTTGATCGGATACACCGCGGTGTAGCCGCCGGTGTAGTCCCAGTCCGCCTGCGCCTGCGCGAACGCGGCCTGCAGGCGGCGCAGGCGATCGCCGAGGATGTCCGGGAAACGCACCAGCAGCGGCAGCTTGGCGCCGCGCTCCATCGCCTTGTCGACGATCTCCGGCAGCGGCACCGCCAGCCCGTCCGCACCGAGCGGACGCACGACCACGCGGCCGTCCGCGTCGACGTCGTAATAGCCTTCCGACCAGTGCGGGATCGAGTAGGTCTTGCGGGCGTGCTCGGTCGACCAGGCGGTCATCGGCGGGCATCCGGGGGCGGGGGAGGCGCACATTCTAGGCCTTGCGACCACCCGGCCACGGCACCGCCCGGGCGCGCCGCGGCCGCCCGGGTCCCGCAGCAGCGGGACCGCAGGCCGGCATCCCTGCAGGCGTGCGGCCTCAGTGACCCTTCCGATACACCGGTTCGCCGCACACGGCGCGCACCTGCCAGGCCAGGCGCCGCTGGCCCGCGCCGGTGAACAGTTCGAGCGTCGCGCCGGGCAGGGCGAGCGCCTGCTGCAGCGGCGCCAGGCCGGCAGCCTCGCCGGCCACGGAGCCGCGCCAGTCGAGCAGGACGAGGTACTGCGCGGGCGCTTCGCGCAGGGCGGTGCGCCGGCGCGCGACCCAGGCGCGGGCGACGCGCGGCTCGCAGGCCAGGCGGCGCGCGATGCGGTGCAACGCCTCGGGGTCGAGGTCGTGCGGCAGCAGCGGCGCGGGATCCGTGCCGGCCGGGTGAGGGCCTGCATCGGACAGCGGCGCGAAGACGTCGCGCAGGGCGTCGACGGCCGCGGCGGTCGCGGGCGCCAGGTCCGGGTCGAGGTCGATCCCGCGCAGTTCCTCCAGCGCCGCGCCTGCGGCGCCGCGGTCCAGTTCCACCGCCCGCCGCAGGCGTGCGCTGCCGCCCGCGACCTCGCCGCGGCGCAGCTGCAGCAGGCCGGCGCGGAACAGGGCCAGCACGCGGTCGGGGTCCGCGGCCAGGGCGCGTTCGTACAGCGGGAGCGGGTCCAGGTCGATCCGCACCTGTTCGACCAGCAGCGCATGCTCGGCGAGCTGTTCAGGCGTCGGTGCGCCCATCGCGTCGAGCTCGGCCAGGCGCGCGCGGTCGTGCGCGGCGGCGGCGTGCAGCGCCTCCCAGTGCGGGCGGATATCGTCGCGCCAGGCGGCGTCCAGACGACGCTCGAGCGTGTCCTCCAGCCCGCCCAGCAGCGCCGCCGACGGTTCGACCGGCGACAGCAGGCGTGCCGGCGAGCGCAATGCCTCGATCCGTTGCGGCAGCGCGGGGTGGGTATCGCGCGGATCCTGCGCGCGTGCGGCGGCCGCGAGCAGGCGCTCGACCGCTACCGGCCCGCCTGTCATGGCCCGCAGCAGCGGTGCCTGCAGTTCGACCGGTGGATGCGGCTGGCTGCGCGCCCGTGCCCACAGCCGCGGCCAGAAGCGTGCGTCGAGCCGGCGCGAGGCGATCTCCACGCGCAGCAGCGCACTCGCGGCGGCCGCTTCCCCGGCCGCACGCGCCGCCACCGCGTCGGCGGCGTATTCGTGCCGCCGGGTGAGCGCACGGCTGTCGAGGTCGAAGCGCGGCGCGAGCCAAGCGTAGAACCGGGCCAGCAGCCAGGCGAACGCGAATCCATGCTGCGCCATGCCGTCGCGCAGCCGGTACCAGGTCCCGCGCGAGAGGTAGATCCACGCCGCGAAGCGGCCGTCGCGCGCGCCGAAGTGGCCGAACTCGTGCGCGATCACCGCGGCCAGCTCCTCGCGGTCGAGCACGCGCATCAGCGGCAGCCCGAGCACCAGCGTATGGCGATGGCCGAGCAGACCCAGAACGCGGGGCACGCTCGCGGCCTTGGCGTTGAAGTCGCCGTCGATGACGATGCCTTCCAGCGGCGGCGCACCCGTGGCCTGCCGCAGGCGCTCGACCTCGGCCTGCAGCAACGGTGCCTCGCCGGGCGCCAGGCGGTACCCGTCCGGCGACTCGAAGCGCACCCACAGCGCGCGCATCACCACTGCGGCCACCACCGCCGGAAGCACCAGCACATAGGCGTGCTGCGGCGCCAGCGACGCGCCACGCACGAACAGGTGCACCGCGACCAGCGCGAACGGCGCCAGGGCCAGCAGCAGGAGCCCGACCACCACGCCGTGGCCGAGCAGCGCCAGGGCCAGCAGCCGCAGCCGGTATCGCGAGGGCGTGTCGCGCGCCTCGGCCTCGAGCCGCAGCACCCGCGCCCGCTGCTCGTGTTCGGTCATGCGGCACTCCTGCGTGATCGCGGTGGACATCGTAGGGGATGCGTCGCGGAACCGTCGCGGGCGGTTCGCTACAATGCGCGCCGCGCCGCCGCCCGGACGGCGCCTACGCCATGTCACGCGCGCGGGCCAGCGACCTGCGCCCGCCCCCGCGACCACCCCACTAGGACCGCCCATGACCGCCAGCGACTGGCTGTACGAGAATTTCGAACCCGCCGGCTCGTCGATCGGCTTCCGCGTGCGCGGCAAGCTCGACGAGGTGCAGTCGCCGTTCCAGAAGATCGAGATCTACGAGAGCACCGACTGGGGCAACGTGATGCTGATCGACGGCGCGATGATGGTCACCACCCGCGACAATTTCCTCTACCACGAGATGATGTCGCACCCGGCGCTGTTCACCCACCCCGATCCAAAGCGGGTGGTGATCATCGGCGGCGGCGACTGCGGTACGCTGCGCGAGGTGCTGCGGCACCCGGGCGTCGAGCAGGCCGTGCAGTGCGACATCGACGAACAGGTCACGCGCATGGCGGAGAAGTACTTCCCCGAGCTGTGCGAATCCAACGGCGACCCGCGTGCGGAAATCCTGTTCGACGACGGCATCGCCTACATGGCCAACTGCGCGCCGGGCAGCGTCGATGTCGTGATCGTCGACTCCACCGATCCGGTCGGCCCGGCCGAGGGCCTGTTCAACAAGGCCTTCTTCGCAAGCTGCCACCGCGCGCTGAAGGACGACGGCATCCTGGTGCAGCAGTCGGAATCGCCGCTGGTGCTGCTGGACCTCATCAAGGCGATGCGCGCCGAGATGGGCAAGGCCGGATTCACCTCGTTCCAGACACTGCCCTTCCCGCAGCCGTGCTACCCCACCGGCTGGTGGAGCTGCACCCTGGCGCGCAAGGGCCAGGGTTTCGACTTCCGCGAGGCCGATGCGCACGCCAGGCCGTTCGCCACGAAGTACTACAGCGCCGAGATCCACAAGGGCGCGCAGTCGCTGCCGCCGTTCGTGACCGAAGCGCTGGACGGCTGACCGCAGGAAAGACCGACCGGCGCGCTCAGGCGCCGGCGGCCCACCGCAATGTCGCCGCCGCCACCGCGCCGAGCACGACGACGGCGAGGAAGGGCACCCGCAGGCGCAAGGCGACCAGCGCCACCAGCAGTGCGCCCAGCCGCGCATCGATGGCAAGACGGGTCCCGTCGGCGAAGGTGTTCACCACCACCAGCGACGCCAGCAGGCCGATGGTGGCCGCCGCGCTGACGGCGCGCACGCGCGGACCCTCCAGCCAGCGCGCCGGCACCAGGTAGCCCGACAGCTTGGTCGCGAACGCGACCCCGCAGGCCAGCAGCAGCCACGCCCAGGTCGCGCTCATCGCGGCGGCCTGCGGCGCACGGACGCCAGCGCCCATGCCACGGCGACCGCCGCCGCCACCAGGATCGGCACCCCGGCCGGCAGCCACGGCAGGGCCAGCGCCGTCGCCAGCGCGCACACCACCGCGATCGCCACCGGCTCGCGACCGTGCAGGCGCGGCCACAGCAGGCCCGCGAACGCCGCGACCGCAGCGCCGTCCAGGCCCCAGCGCTTCGGATCGCCCACGACGTCGCCGAGCAGCGCACCCAGCGCGGTGAACACGTTCCACAGCACGAAGACGCCGAGTCCCGCGGTCCAGAAGCCGCGGCGCTGTTCATCCGCGGTGTCCTGACCCGCGGCCGTCGCGGTCGATTCGTCGATGGTCACGTGCGCGGCGAGCCATCGCCGCCAGCCCGCCGGCCGCAGCATCCGGTTGACCTGCACCGCATAGACCGCGTTGCGCACGCCCAGCAGGCTGGCGGCCGAGAACGCCGACAGGCCCGTGCCGCCACCGGCGACCACGCCGATGAACGCGAACTGCGAGCCGCCGGTGAACATCAGCAGGCTCAATACCATGGTCTGCCAGACATCCAGCCCGGCGGCGACCGACAGCGCGCCGAAGGAAATGCCGTACAGACCGGTGGCGACGGAAATCGACAGGCCGACGCGGGTGGCGGGCGTCAGTGCGCGCATCGCACGACCCGGTGGCCGGCGCGTGAGCACGGGAGGGCGCCGCGGCGGCGGCGCATCCGATGCGACGTGTCTTTCGACCGGGCGTGCAGCCGCCGCTTCATCCGCAGGGGCGACGGCGGACCGTCCTACAGCGCATCCCCGTCCAGTTCGCCGGTGCGGATGCGCACCGCGCGCGTGAGGTCGTAGACGAACACCTTGCCGTCGCCGATCTTGCCGGTGCCGGCGGCCTTGACGATGGCCTCGGTCACCGCGTCGACCTGGTCGTCGACCACCACCACCTCGAGCTTCACCTTGGGCAGGAAGTCGACCACGTACTCGGCGCCACGGTAGAGCTCGGTATGGCCCTTCTGCCGGCCGAAGCCCTTGACCTCGCTGACGGTGACGCCGGTCACCCCGACTTCGCCCAGCGCCTCGCGCACGTCGTCGAGTTTGAACGGCTTGATGATCGCCATCACCATCTTCATCACGCGGCTCCTGTCTGCGGGCGGTCGTGCCTGCCGGCGGCACCGCGCTAGCATACCCGGTGCCGGAGTCGGGCTTTTCCTACCCCCGGCCGCGTCCGCCGCCGACTGCGCCGTCACCCGGGCCGGTCCAAGCTGGACGCAGACCCGACGGAGCACGCGCATGATCGACCTCAACCACATCGACGACCTCGCCCGCCGCCTCAGCGGCCTGGTGCCGCCCGGCCTGCGCGAGAGCCGCGAGGAACTGCAGGAAAACTTCAAGTCCGTGCTGCAGTCCGGGCTGGCGCGGCTGGACCTGGTGACGCGCGAGGAGTTCGAGGTGCAGCGCGCGGTGCTGCTGCGCACGCGCGAGAAGCTCGAACAACTGCAGTCGGTGGTCGCCGAACTCGAGGCGCGCCAGTCCACCGGCGACGCGCCCACGCCTCCGACCCACTGAGCCCACCGCCATGGGACTTGCGCTCGTGCATGGACGCGCGAGGGCCGGGGTGCGTGCGCCCGCGGTCAAGGTGGAAGTGCACCTGGGCGGCGGCCTGCCCTCGATGTCGATCGTCGGCCTGCCCGAGGCCGCGGTGCGCGAGGCCAAGGACCGGGTGCGCGCGGCGATCCAGTGCGCACAGTTCGAATTCCCCGCGCGCCGCATCACCGTCAACCTCGCCCCGGCCGACCTGCCCAAGGGCGGCGGCCGTTTCGACCTGCCGATCGCGCTCGGCATCCTCGCCGCCAGCGGCCAGTTGCCGCAGGACGCGCTGGGCGACTGCGAATTCATCGGCGAGCTCGGCCTGACCGGCGAGCTGCGCCCGGTCGACGGCGTCCTGCCCGCCGCGCTGGCCGCGGCGCAGGCAGGGCGCCGGCTGGTGGTGGCCGAAGGCAACGGCGCCGAGGCGGCGCTCGCCGCCGGGCTGGAAGCCTTCACCGCGCGCACCCTGCTGGAGGTGTGCGCGCTGCTGACCGGACGCAAGCCGCTGCCGGCCGCGGTCGCGCCGCCGCATCAGGCGGAAGACGGGCCCGACCTGCGCGACGTGCGCGGCCAGGCGCAGGCGCGGCGCGCGCTGGAGATCGCCGCGGCCGGCGGGCACCACCTGCTGCTGGTCGGCCCCCCGGGCTGCGGCAAGACGCTGCTGGCCTCGCGCCTGCCCGGGCTGCTGCCCGAAGCCGATGAAGCCGACGCGCTGGAAACCGCCGCGATCGCCTCGGTCAGCGGACGCGGGCTCGATCCCGCACGCTGGCGGATCCGTCCGTTCCGCGCACCGCACCACACCGCCAGCGCGGTCGCGCTCGCCGGTGGCGGCTCCGAGCCGCGTCCGGGCGAGATCTCGCTCGCGCACAACGGCGTGCTGTTTCTCGACGAGCTGCCCGAATGGGACCGGCGCGCGCTGGAGGTGCTGCGCGAACCACTGGAGTCGGGCGTGGTCACCATCTCGCGCGCGGCGCGCCAGAGCGAGTTCCCGGCGCGCTTCCAGCTGGTGGCGGCGATGAATCCCTGCCCCTGCGGCTGGGCCGGCGACAGCTCCGGCCGCTGCCGCTGCCACGGCGAGGCGATCGCGCGCTACCGGGCGCGCATCTCCGGTCCGCTGCTCGACCGCATCGACCTGCATGTCGAAGTGCCGCGCTTGCCGCCGGCCGAACTGCGCCCCGATGCCCCCGACGGGGAGCCGAGCGCGGCCGTGCGTGCGCGCGTGACCGCGGCGCACGCGCGCCAGCACGCGCGCGGCGGACGACTCAACGCACGCCTGTCGCAGGCGCAGACGATGGCCGACTGCCGGCTTGCGTCGCGCGACCAGGCGCTGCTGGAACGCGCGGTCGAAGCGCTGCAGCTGTCGGCGCGCGCGATGCACCGCATCCTGCGCGTGGCGCGCACCATCGCCGACCTCGACGACAGCGACGCCATCACCACCGCGCACCTGACCGAAGCGCTGGGCTACCGCCAGGCCGACCAGGGCGCCGGCCAGCAGGCCGCCTGAAAGGGACGCCGGAAGCCGCGATGGAGACACGGCGGCGCAACCGCGCCGTCTCTGGCCGTATCCTCGTCGGCACACCACCCCGGGGAACCCGTCCATGTCGCGTCTCGTACTCGCTTCCGCCATCTCCCTCGCCCTGGCCGCCTGCAGCGGCGGCAAGGCCGCCGATCCCGCGCCGGCCGAAGGCGCCGCGGCGGCCGCCGCCGTGTCGCTCGATGCGGTCGAACTGATTCCGCGCGACGCCCTGTTCGGCAATCCGGAGCGTGCCAACGTGCAGCTCAGCCCCGACGGCCGGACCCTGAGCTGGATCGCGCCGCTGGACGGCACCCTCAACGTGTGGGCCGCGCCGGCCGACGACCTGTCCGCGGCGAAGGCCGTGACCCGCGACACCGCGCGCGGTATCCGCAGCTACTTCTGGTCCTACCAGCCCGACACCCTGCTGTACCTGCGCGACAGCGGCGGCGACGAGGACTTCCACCTCTACGCCGTCGACCTGAAGACCGGGCAGAGCCGCGACCTGACGCCATTCGAGAAGACCACCGCGCAGGTCGTGGGCGTAAGCGATCGGCATCCCGGCACGATCCTGGTCGGCATGAACGACCGCGACCCGAAGTGGCACGACCTGTACGAGGTCGACCTCGCCACCGGCGAGCGCACCCTGGTGGAGCGCAACGACCAGGAGATCTCCGCCTACCTCGCCGATGCCGACTACACCCTGCGCTTCGCCTCGCGCGCGCGGCCCGACGGCGGCGAAGACCTGCTGCGCCGCGCCGGCGACACCTGGGAGACCTACGACGAGATTCCGTTCGAGGACGGCATGACCACCGGCTTCGCCGGGCTGAGCAAGGACGGCTCCACGTTGTACATGCGCGATTCGCGCGAGCGCAACACCGCCGCGCTGTTCGCCGTGGACACCGCCGGCGGCGACAGGCGCCTGCTGCACGAGGACGCGCGCGCCGATATCGGCGACAACCTGGCCGACCCGCGCACCGGCCAGGTGCAGGCGGTGTCGGTGAACTACCTGCGCGAGGAGTGGGCCGTGCTCGACGAGGCGATCCGCGCCGACCTCGACCGCCTCGCCGCGATCGGCCCGGGCGAGGCCTCGATCAACACGCGCACGCTCGACGACCGCACCTGGATCGTGGCCTATTCCGCCGCCGAGTCTCCGGTGGAGTACTACCGCTACGACCGCGACGGCCAGGGCGGCGGCACATTGACGCGCCTGTTCTCCGGCCGGCCCGCGCTGGAGGGCAAGCCGCTGGTGCCGATGTGGCCGCTGGAGCTGAAGTCGCGCGACGGCAAGACGCTGGTCAGCTACCTCACCCTGCCTCCGCACGCCGACGCCGACAAGGACGGCAAGGCCGACGCGCCGGTGCCGATGGTGCTGCTGGTGCACGGCGGTCCGTGGGCGCGCGACGCCTACGGCTACAGCAGCTACGACCAGTGGCTGGCCAACCGCGGCTACGCGGTGCTGAGCGTCAACTTCCGCGGCTCCACCGGCTTCGGCAAGGACTTCACCAACGCTGGCGACGGCGAGTGGGCCGGCAAGATGCACGACGACCTCGGCGATGCGGTGGACTGGGCGGTCGAAACGGGCGTGACCACGCAGGACAAGGTCGCGATCATGGGCGGCAGCTACGGCGGCTACGCGACCCTGGTCGGGGTGACGTTCACGCCCGACACCTTCGCCTGCGGCGTCGACATCGTCGGCCCCGCCAACCTCAACACCCTGCTCTCGACCGTGCCGCCGTACTGGGCCAGCTTCTACCAGCAGCTGGTGCGGCGCATGGGCGATCCGGAAACGGAAGAAGGCAAGGCCTGGTTGACCGAACGCTCGCCGCTCTCGCGCGTGGACGCGATCAAGAAGCCTCTGCTGATCGGCCAGGGCGCCAACGATCCGCGGGTCAAGCAGGACGAGAGCGACCAGATCGTCAATGCGATGACCGCCAAGAACATCCCGGTCACCTACGTGCTGTTCCCCGACGAGGGCCACGGCTTCGCGCGGGCCGAGAACAACAAGGCCTTCAATGCGGTGGCCGAGGGCTTCCTGTCGCAGTGCCTGGGCGGTCGCGCGCAGCCGATCGGCGAGGAGTTCAAGGGTTCCAGCATCACCGTGCCCACCGGCGCCGACGGCGTGCCCGGGCTGGCCGAGGCGCTGGAGTCGCACACGGCGGACGTTCGCAAGTAGCCCGCGCCACGTACGACCTCACCCGACGGGCGGGAGCGGCGCACGATGCCCCTCCCGTCCACGCCGCGCGGCTCATCCGCGGGCGCATGGCTGTCGCGTCATCGCCGGCTGCAGCGCCACGCCCGGTGCGTCGCCCACGCTGTCCGATCGCTCACGCCGCGCGTTCGAACCCCTGCACCAGCGCCGCCTGGTCCATCGGCCGCGCGAACAGGTAGCCCTGCGCGCGCGCCACACCGCACTCGCGCAGGGTCTGCGCCTGGGCCCGGGTTTCGACTCCTTCGGCGACCACCGCCACGCCGGTCCGGCGCGCGAGGCCGGCGATCGCCTGCACGATCGCCAGGTCGAACGCATCGTCCGGCAGGCCGGCGATGAAGGCGCGGTCGAGCTTGAGCACGTCGATCGGCAGGCGCTTGAGGTAGGCCAGCGACGAATACCCGGTGCCGAAGTCGTCGAGCGCGACCGAGACCCCCAGATCGCGCAGCCGCGCGAGCGTCTGCGCCGCCACCTCGACGTCCGGCAGCAATGCGCTTTCCGTCAGTTCCAGGCACAGCCGGCCGGGCTGCAGGCCGCTCGCCGTGATCGCGGCGGTGACGTCGTCGACCAGGCTGGCCTGGGCGAACTGGCGCGCCGACAGGTTCACCCGCAGCGTCGGCCGCAGTCCGTCGCGCAGCGGCCACTGCCGCGCCAGTCTGCAGGCTTCCTGCAGCATCCAGCGTCCGATCGGCAGGATCAGCCCGCAGCCTTCGATGATGTCGATGAACTCGGCCGCGGGACGGCAGCGACCTTCGTCGTCGCGCCAGCGCAGCAGGGCCTCGGCCGCCACCCAGTCGCCGCTGGCCAGGTCCACCTCGGGCTGGAAATACACGTGCATCTGTCCGGCATCGAACGCCTCGCGCAGGGTGCGCTCCAGCCGCAGCCGGGTGACCAGGCCGCGGTGGTGTTCGGCGTTGAAGACCTCGCAGCGGCCAAGGCGCGTACTGCGTGCGTTGTGGCTCGCGGTCTCGGCGTTGCGCAGCAGGTTGTCGGCAGAGGGCGCGGCGAGGTCGCGCGAGAATGCGATGCCGGCGGTCACGATGGCGGCGGTGCCACTGGCGTCCAGGTGTGCCTGGACCACGTCGATGCAGCGCTCGGCCAGGTTCAGCGCCTCGGTCTCGTGCAGGTGGCGGTGCGGCAGAACCGCAAACGCGTTGCCGCGAACGCGCGCGAGGGTGGCGCTGCCGTCGAGTTCGCGACGCAACCTGTCCGCAGCCTCCACCAGCAGCTCGTGGCCGGCATCGCCTACGTGCGGCGAATCGTCGAGATGGAGGTGGATCGCGACCAGGCCGTTGTCGCCGCCGTGCATCGGCCGCAGCGCCGCGTGCACCACTTCCAGCAGATGGTCTCGGTTGGGCAGGTTGGTATGCGGATCGTGCAGTTCCAGGTAGCGCACGCGCCCCTCGAGCCGGCGCCGGCGATCGATCTCGTAGGCCATCGCCACGTAGTCGCCGATGCTGCCTGCGAAGGCCTGGTCCTCCGGCGACCACACCCGCGGCGGCCCGACGTGTTCGTGGCAGATCACCCCGAGCAGTTCGCCGGCCGAACGTACCGGGGCGTCCAGCAGCGACCCGATGCCGTGCCGGCGCAGGTAGGCCCCCAGCCCGTTGTCGTCGCCGGCGCGCTCGACCGCATCCAGGTCGATGACCCGCACTTCGTGCAGCGCGTCGCTGTAGCCCGCGTCCACCCGCAGCGATTCGTCGCAGGTGCTCGAATGGCGATGCCGGCGGCGCTCGTACTGGTGCAGGCAGTGCAGCACCCGCGCCTGCGGATCGTGCCGCCAGATGTTGACCCGTTCGACCTCGAGGGTCTCGGCCGCCGTCTCGCAGATCAACGCGAACGCGGTGTCCAGCGTGCAGTCGTCCTGCCACACCCGCCGCGCCAGCGAGACCAGCGCCTGGTGGTGGCGCCTGACCCAGGCCCCGCGATCGCGTTGCGCACTCGGCTGCACGTCGGGTGACATCCGGCCCCCTTGGCCTCGTTGGCATGACGGCCGGCACCGGTTCCGCCCCGTTGCGCGTGTTGTATACCCACGCCCGGGGGCCGCGCAAACGGGGCGGCGCCGCCGGGGCCACTGTTACACTTGACACGATTTCCCCCCGGGATCTGCGGCGCCCTGCGGCGTCCAGCCAGCGGCGCCCGCGCCGCCCGCCAAGCGAACCGCCATGACCAGCACCGCCGAACTGTCCTCCCCCGCCTCCGCGCACACCGGCCTGACCCACGGCGTCACCGACCCCGACTACACCCTCGACCACAAGTACATCCGCACCGAGGGACGCATCTACCTGTCGGGCGTGCAGGCGCTGGTGCGGCTGCCGCTGATGCAGCGGCTGCGCGACCAGGCGGCCGGGCTGAACACCGGCGGCTTCATCTCCGGCTACCGCGGTTCGCCCCTGGGCGGCTTCGACCTGGAGCTGTGGCGGGCGAAGAAGTACCTGGCCGAGTCGAACGTGAAGTTCCAGCCGGGCCTCAACGAGGACCTCGGCGCGACCATGGTCTGGGGCACGCAGCAGACCAACCTGTTCCCCGGCGCGACCGTCGATGGCGTGTACGCGATGTGGTACGGCAAGGGCCCGGGCGTTGACCGCTGCGGCGACGTGTTCAAGCACGGCAACGCCGCCGGCACCTCGCGCCATGGCGGGGTGCTGGCGCTGGCCGCCGACGACCATGCCTGCCGCAGTTCCACGTTGCCGCACGGCAGCGAGGGCGAGTTCACCAGCGCGATGATGCCGATCCTCAACCCGGCCGGGGTCCAGGACATCCTCGACATGGGCCTGGTGGGCTGGGCGATGAGCCGCTACACCGGGCGCTGGGTCGGCTTCAAGACCATCGCCGAGACGGTGGAATCCTCCGCGTCGGTCGACGTCAACCCGCTGGCGCTGCAGATCGTCACGCCGGAGGATTTCGAACTGCCGCCGGGCGGGCTCAACATCCGCTGGCCGGATCCGCCGCTCGACCAGGAGATGCGCCTGCACCGCTACGCGGTCAAGGCCGCGCAGGCGTTCGCACGCGCCAACCGCATCGACCGCATGGTGCTGGACGCGGACGACGCGCGCTTCGGCATCGTCACCACCGGCAAGAGCTACCTCGACGTGCTGCAGGCGCTCGAATACCTGGGCCTCGACGCCGAGCGCTGCCGCGAGCTCGGGATCCGCGTGTACAAGGTCGGCATGACCTGGCCGCTGGAGCCGCTCGGCATCCGCGCCTTCGCCCGCGGCCTGCGCGACATCCTGGTGGTGGAGGAAAAGCACGCCTTCATCGAGAGCCAGATGAAGGAGCTGTTCTACAACTTCGACGGCGACCGTCCGTCCATCGTCGGCAAGTACGACGAGTCCGGACAGTGGATCCTGCCCAGCACCGGCGAACTCACGCCCGCGACCATCGCCGGCGTGATCGCGCGCCGGCTGCAGCAGTTCATCCCCGAAGGCAGCCGCGACACCGCGCACATTCGCGACGTGCTGCGCTGGATGGAGCAGAAGGAAGGCGAACTGGCGCTGCCGCGCGCGCAGTTCCCGCGCGTGCCGCACTACTGCTCGGGTTGCCCGCACAACACCTCCACGACCGTGCCCGAAGGCTCGCGCGCGCTGGCCGGCATCGGCTGCCACTACATGGTCACGTGGATGGACCGCGACACCGACACCTTCACCCAGATGGGCGGCGAAGGCGTCACGTGGTGCGGGCAGGCGGCGTTCACCGACACCCCGCACGTGTTCCAGAACCTGGGCGACGGCACCTATTTCCACTCGGGCTCGCTGGCGATCCGGCAGTCGGTCGCGGCCGGCGTCAACATCACCTACAAGATTCTCTACAACGACGCGGTGGCGATGACCGGCGGCCAGCCGGTCGACGGCACCCTGAGCGTGCCGCAGATCGCGCACCAGGTGCGCAGCGAGGGCGTGTACACGATCGTCCTGGTCAGCGACGACATCGGCAAGTGGCGCGACCGCTCGATCTTCCCGTCCGGCACCGAGTTCGAGGACCGGCGCGAGCTCGACGCGGTGCAGCGCCGCCTGCGCGAGGTCAAGGGCACGAGCGTGCTGATCTACGACCAGACCTGCGCCACCGAGAAGCGCCGGCGCCGCAAGCGCGGCAAGATCGCCGATCCGGCCAAGCGCGTGTTCGTCAACACCCTGGTGTGCGAGGGCTGCGGCGACTGCGGCAAGAAGAGCTTCTGCGTCTCGGTGCTGCCCAAGGACACCGAGTTCGGGCGCAAGCGCGAGATCGACCAGAGCAACTGCAACAAGGACTACAGCTGCGTCGAGGGCTTCTGCCCAAGCTTCGTCACCGTGCACGGCGGCAAGCCGCGCAAGGGCGACAAGGCCGCCACCGCCGGCCGCCTGGCCAGCCTGCCGCCGCCGGGCTTCGCCACCGACCTGGCGCAGCCCTGGAACATCCTGATCACCGGCGTCGGCGGTACGGGCGTGGTGACCATCGGCGCGCTGCTGGGCATGGCCGGACACCTGGAGGGCCGCGGCTCGACCGTGCTCGACCAGACCGGCCTGGCGCAGAAGGGCGGCGCCGTCACCACCCATATCCGCATCGCCAGGACGCCGGAGGACATCCACGCCGTGCGCATCGCCGCAGGCGAGGCCGACCTGGTGCTGGGCTGCGACATGGTGGTGGTCAACGACTACTGGGCGCTGTCGAAGCTGCGCGCGGGCCGCTCGCAGGTGGTGCTCAACACGTACGAGGCGATGCCCGGCACGTTCACAACCCGGCCGGACATGCAGTTCCCGGCTGCCGACATCGTCCAGGCCGTGACCCAGGCGCTGGGCGGACATGCGCCGCTGCGGATCGACGCCACCGAACTGGCCACCGCGCTGATGGGCGATGCGATCGCGTCGAACCTGTTCATGCTCGGCTATGCCTGGCAGCGCGGCCTGGTGCCGCTGTCGTTCGAGTCGCTGATGCGCGCGGTGGAACTCAACGGCGCCGCGGTGGAGATGAACAAGACCGCGTTCGCCTGGGGCCGGCTGGCCGCGATCGATCCGGAAGCGGTGTACGAGGCCGCCGGCGTGGTGCGCAACGCGCCCACCGTCGCCGAGGACACGCCCGCCGCGCTGCAGTCGCTGCCGCCGGGCGAATGGGAGAGCACCGAATGGGGCGCGACCTCCGCGCCGCGTCCGCTGCGCGCCGAGGACGAGCTGCGTCACGTGCCCGCACACGCCGGTACCGATGCGGTCGCGTTCCTGCCGCTGGACGACCTGCGCCTGTCACGCTCGCTGGACGAGCTGATCGCGCGCCGGGTCGAGTTCCTCACCGAATACCAGGACGCGAAATACGCCAGGCGCTATTCGGATTTCGTCGCGCGGGTGCGCGAGGCCGAGCACGCCAAGGCGCCCGGTTCGACCGACCTGTCCGAGGCGGTGTCGCGCTACTTCTTCAAGCTGATGGCCTACAAGGACGAGTACGAGGTCGCCCGGCTGTACACCAGCGGCGATTTCCTGCGCCGGGTGGAGCAGCAGTTCGACGGCGACTACCGGCTGCACTTCCACCTCGCGCCGCCGCTGCTGGCGAAGAAGAACGCCAAGGGCGAACTGGTCAAGCGCGAGTACGGCCCCTGGGTGTTCAGGGCGTTCGGACTGCTGGCGAAGCTGAAGTTCCTGCGCGGCGGCGCGCTGGATCCGTTCGGCCGCACCGCCGAGCGGCGAATGGAGCGCCAGCTGATCGACGACTACGAGCGCACCGTGGGCGGCCTGCTGGACGAACTCGACGGCGGCAACGTCGGCCTCGCTGCCGAGATCGCCGGCATCCCGGAGCAGATCCGCGGCTACGGCCACGTCAAGGACGCGCACCTGCACGCGGCCAAGGCGCGCGAGGCCGAACTGCTGCGCGAGTGGGCCAACCCGCTGCGCATCGTGCAGGCCGCCTGAGGCAAACCCGACCGGAAGCAGTCGCGCATGGCAGACGAACCGCGCATCGCCCGCCCCGGCCGCCGCCGCCCGCTGCGCCTCTACGAAGTGGTGATGGGCGGCTGCGTGGTGCTGATCTCGGTGATCTCGCTGTTCGTCGCGCTCAGCGCCAATCGCACCCAGGAGCGCATGCTCGCCGCGAGCGTGTGGCCCTCGCTGATCTCCGGCACCAGCAACATCACGCTCGAAGGCGATCCGCAGATCTCCATCGACCTGCTCAACCGCGGCACCGGACCGGCGCGCGTGCGCTGGGCGCAGCTGCTGCACGACGGCGTCCCGGTCGGCGACATCGATGCGTTGCTGTCGCGCTGCTGCGCCGCCGAGGGCGGCGCCGCCGCACGCGACCGGCTGCAGTTCCTCAGCAGCGGCATCCAGCACCGCGTGGTCGGCGCGGACGAGTGGATCGCGCTGCTGCGGGTGCCGCAGCCGCAGCCGGTGCACCCGTTGTGGAACGCGCTCGACCGCGAGCGCCGCCGGATGGAGCTGCGCGTGTGCTACTGCTCGGTCCTGGACGACTGCTGGGTGCTGGACAGCACCGAGGACGAGCCCGAACCGGTGCGCCAGTGCCCGCGCGCACCGGACGTGCTGTGGAACGGCTGAGCGGGCTGCGACACCGCAAGCGGGCCTGAGCTGGGACGCGGAGCACGCCGCGAGGCTTGCCGCGTCGCGCCGGCCGGCACGACCAGGGCGCGCACGGGGGACGCGCTGCGTGCCGCTAGTCCTGCCGCGTGAACACCGTCTCCCGGCCGCCCTGGTGCAACGTCACCGACGCAGGCGTGCCCGTGTCCGGCGCGAACACCAGGGTCGCGTCGACCACCTTCAGGAAGAACCGCGAAGGCGATTCGGCAAAGATCTCGAACGCGGGTTGCCCGCTGAGCTGCGCCTTCGGCGTGTCGCCGTCGAGGAAGACCTTCAGCAGCATCCCGCCGACCGCATACTCGCCGGCGATGCGTTCCAGCGCCTCGCGCGGCAATTGCAGGCCCGTCCGCGCCGCCGGCAACGGTTCGTCGCTGCGCGGCACCACTTCGCCCTCGCCTTCGTCCTCCGGGAAGAAGCGCATGGCCGCGACTGCGCCCGCCGTATCGCGTTCGAACACGATGCGCGAGAAACCCTCTTCGAACAGGAAGGTATCCCTGGCCACGGGAATCAGTGCGTGCGCCACGCCACCGGTGCGCTGCGAGGTCAGCACGCCATCCTTGACCCGCAGCACGCGCGCGGCGTCCTCGTCGATGCGGTAGACGCCCTCGTAATCGTCCAGCGCCTCGACATCGACCTCGACCGGTGTCTTCTCCGGATACGGCCTGCCGATCGCGTGCGCGGCCAGCAGATTGGCGATGCGACCGGTGCCGAGCATGTCCGGCCGCCCGCTGTCGGCGTTGTAGAGCACCGCGACCGTGGTGTCGCTGCCGGGCAGGTACAGCAGATAGCTGCTGAAACCGTGGATGCCGCCGCCATGCTGCAGCTGCGGCTCGCCGCGCAGGGTGCCGGTGGAGATGCCGAAGCCGTAGTCGTGCTCGGCGGCCTTGCCGACCGGTGTGGTCATGGCCCGATAGCCGGCGTCCTCGAGCACCCTGCCTTCGTGCAGCGCGCGGTTCCACCTGAGCAGGTCATCGACGGTCGAGACCAGCGCGCCGGCCGCATGCGGCTGGGTCATGCTCAGATGCATCGCGCGTGCCCACTGTTCGCCCTTGCGGGTGTAGCCGTCGACGTGTCCCGGGATCACCGCATCGGCCTCGTTGCCGTAACCGGTGTGCGCCATGCCCAATGGCTGGAAGAAGACCTCGTCGAGATACGCATGCCAGGGCTTGCCGCTGGCCGCCTCGATCACCGCGCCGACCAGCACGTAGCCGGAGTTGTTGTAGTGCCAGCCCTCGCCGGGCGCGAAGTCGGGGGTCTCGTCCTTGAAGGTGTCGATCAGCTGCGCGGTGCTCAGGTCCTTCATGATGCCGCCGCCGGACATGATCGAGTCGATGTCGGTATAGCTGCGGATGCCGGACGTATGGTTGAGCAGCATCTCCACGGTGACCGCGTCGCCGCCGGGATAGCCGGGCACGAACTTCGACAGGGGATCGTCCAGTGACAGCTTGCCGTCCTCGGCCAGCTTCAGCACCGCGGCGGCGGAAAACTGCTTGGTCACCGAGCCGATGCGGAACACGTGGTCGGGCGACAGCGGAACGCCGAGCTCGAGGCTGGCGCGGCCGCAGGCGCCGCGGTAGAGCACCTCGTCCCCGCGCGCCACCAGGACCGCCATGCCCGGCGCGCCGGGGTCGCAGTTCGTCTCGAGGCTGCGCGCAGAGAAGGCCGCGACCTCGGCGTTCGACGGCAGCGGCTGGGCGTGGGCGGCGATCGGAACGAGCAGGCAGAACAGCAGGGTCAGGCGCATCGGACATTCCTTCTGGGCGGTCGGGCCACCGTAGCGGGCAGGACCCCGGGGCGGACGTGCGACTGGTCACGCCACGACGCGGCCGGGGCGACGCGCGTGACCGGGGCTGCGCGTGCAGCGTGTCGACCCGCTGCACGCAGGCCGGATGCCGCACCTCCCGCGCATGGCACGGACGTGCGCGCCACGGCTGCGGGCGCCGTCGCGTCGCCGTTCATGCGGAGCCGGTCGCAGGCGGACCCATGTGCCGGGCGCGCCGCGCTTCGCGCCGGGCGCGGGCGGCGTCGTTGCGCGCGCGCTGGCGCTTGCGGGCCAGCGCCAGCGCCTGCTCCAGCCAGGCCTGCACCTGGTCCGCGCGCCGGTTGCGGCACACGCCGCCGAGCCCGTAATAGCCCGGGCGGATGTCGACCGCCTCCAGCACCTCGCGGTTGATCAGCAGGCGCAGGAATTCCGTCGCCAGGCCCAGCCGGCGGACGTGGTCCTGCACCCGCATCAGGCGCAGCGTGCCCTCCGCCATCGCCGCCACGCCGAGCGTGGTGTCGGGCATGCCGGTGGCGGTGCGCGCCAGCACCGCCGACCATTTCAGGCGCAGGACGTACAGGTGGGTGGGGCGCACCGCATGCCTGGTCAGCGGATCGGACAGCAGGATCGAATGTTCGACGTGGTTGATCGTGCCGTCGGCCATCAGCGCATCGCACAGGCCCTGCCAGTCGCCGTCCGCCGCGACCGCATGGCGCTCCAGCCGCAGCACGCGGCGCCGGTCCTCGCCGTCGTTGTCCAGCCGCGGCAGGTCGAGCCGCTGCTGGCAGAACGCGACGAAGCGCGCGCCGAAGGTCGGTGCGCCCACGATCCAGGCGATGCGGAACATCGGCGCCCAGCTCCAGTGCCGGAACGCGTTCACCCAGCCGCGGTTGTCCGGATGGTACCAGGCGTGTTCGAGGCCGAGGTCGTGGTAGACCGCCTCCATCAGCCGGATCAGTTCCTGGCAGAAGTAGAAGCAGGCGCGGAAATCCTCCGGCGCGGGCAGCCGCGTGCGCAGCTCCAGCGGCGACGGCGGCGCGGCGCCCGGCGCGTCCGGCACGCCGGCGACCAGGTCCGCCCACGCCGGGTGGAACTGCGCGTCGAGCACCGCCAGCGCGGGCGTGTCGCGCAGCTCGCCCAGCAGCCGGGTCAGCGCCTCGCCGTGCAGCGCGAAGCGATCGTCCAGCCGCGGCAGCGGCGCCACCCAGCGCTGGCGCAGGGCGATCAGCAGCTTGTCCTTGAGCGCGGAGTCATAGAGGCCCAGCTGGTCGTGCGCGGGCGAGCCGGGCGCGGCGTCGATGCGTTCGAGCGCCGGCTCCAGCGCGCGCCGCGCGATGTCCTCGCCCAGCCGGCGATAGCTCTCGAACTGCGCCTCGTCGAAGAACTGGTCGGAGGTGGGTTCGTGCGGGAAGCAGTCGTGGCTGCGCGCGTAGTGCACGATGTCGGCGGGCTCTTCGCCGGTCAGGGTCGGCTTGAGGTACAGCAGCGTGCCGGCGCTGCCGTCGGCATACGTGATGTGCCCCACCGCGCAGCTGCGCCCGGCCAGGCCGCCGTCGCCCGCGGCCAGCGCGGCCACGTCGATATCGATGTTGGCGCCGAAGTCGACCCGGCACTTGTGCACCGCGTTGCCGAGGTCGGCGAAGGCGCGGCCGCCGTCGGCCGCGGCATCCACGCACAGGATAAAGCGGCAGCGCCGGCGCACGAGCTCGTACAGGGCCAGGTTCTCGAAATGCCCGCCGTCGGACAGGTGCACGAACTTGCCGCCGGCGTGGGTGCGTCCGAGCAACTCGGCCAGCAGCCAGCGGCCGAAGAACGGCGCGTCGTCGGCGCGCGGACGCTCGGGATGGCGCGGGTTGGGCAGCCACCAGCCCAGCCGCGCATCGAACAGGGTGAGCAGGAAGGTGACCGCCGGCGAGCTGTGGTAGCCCATGTTCGGGTTCACCGCGGCGCCGGAGATGGCGATCGCGCTGCCGAGCGTGAGCGAACCGGCCAGCGAGTCGCCGTGGCCCGCGTCGCGCGGCGCGGTCGACGACGCCTCCCGGCAGGCCGTGCCCGCGGTCGCGGCCATGCGGTCGCCGATCGGCGGCTCGCCGAAGCGCGAGTCCGGCGGCAGCGAGCCGCACCAGCCCGGGCTGAGGCAGAACGAGGCCGCCTTGCGGTCCTGCCAGTCGAGCTGCTTGGCCGCGACCAGGTTGAGCGCGGTGCCGATCAGCGGATACAGCGGGCGCGCGCCGTCGTGGCGCTGCACCTCGACCAGGTCGGCCAGTACCAGGTCGTCCTGGACGTCGAAGTTGGTGGTCGGTTCGGGATTGCGGTGCAGGTTGCTGGCGCCGAGATAACAGCGCACCAGACGGTTGCGGTAGAAGGCGTTGAGGCTGAACTCGTTGACGTCCACCGCCCAGCCGAACAGCAGCCACACCGCGAGCGCCCCGGCCAGCAGCAGCACCAGCGCGCGCGGATGCCCGGTCACCGCCGCGTGCAGCCGCGCCAGGTAGTCGGCCAGCGACTCGCTGGCGAAGGGCGGAAGCGCCGCCGGTGCGCCGCCGGCGACGCGCTCCAGCCACGGCCCGGCCGCCTGCAGCAGCATGTGGCCGGCGAGGCTGAGCGCGATCAGCAGTCCGAGCAGGAACACCCAGGGCGCGACCCGTGCCACCAGGTCGAGCAGGCGCGAGCGCTTCGAGCGCCCGCTGCCGTCGCGCTTGCCGTGCGCGACCAGCAGGCCGATGCCGGTGGTCGACAGCCACGCCAGCACGCCCGCCCAGCCCGCGCCCGACAGCGCGCGCACGCCCTGTCCCGCGCCGTAGCGCATCGCCCAGGGGCCGTAGATCGTCAGCGCCAGCGTCAGGGTCATGCCCAGCGCCACCAGCGCGCTGGTCTTGCCGCCCACGCGCGCCCAGATCTCGCGCTGCAGGTCGCTCATGGCCGGGCCGGCGAGGCCGAGGTGCACGATCGCGGTCAGCACCACCGCCGCCACCACCAGCGGCGGCCCGAACGCCAGCACGTGCCAGAGGCTGCCGACCGCCTGCCACGCCGAGAGCCAGTCGCGCAGCGCGACGATCGCCACGCCCGCGAACGCCGCCGCGCCCACCGTGGCCAGCACGAAGCGCCAGGGATGCCGCTGCAGCGCGGGTGGCGGCGCATCGCCGGTCGCCACCAGGCGCGAATACCAGGGGTCCATCAGCAGCCAGGCGTGCCACACCGTCAGGTACAGGGCCGCGGTGACGATGCCCAGGTCGAATCCGCTCTCGGCCCAGGAAGCCGGCAGCCAGCCCAGCGCCGTCGCGAACAGCCCGGGTAGCCGTTCATAGCGCGCCAGCCCCAGCGCCCCCAGCATCGAGGCCAGCGCCAGCGCGAGGATCGTCGCCAGCGCCGCTGCCACCACCCGCCACGGCGGCGGCTCCGGCTCGCCGGCGGCCTGCGGCCGGCGGTTGGCATAGGTGCTCACGTAGGCCAGCAGCACGATCGCCAGCATCCCGGTCAGGCCTGCCAGCGACAGCATCAGGGTGGGGTTGCGCGTGGTGACTTCCACCACGCCGGCGTACAGCAGCAGCGGGACCAGGCACAGCGCCAGGATCAGCGCGCACAGCTGCACCTGCACCAGCACCACGTTGCGCACGTAGGTGCCGACCATGCCCAGGGTGTCGCCGGAAAAGGGCGACTTCCGCGGGCTGAGGTAGTTGCTGTATTCGCGCAGGTGGCGGATCGGGCGCTGGCCGGGGCCGTCGTCGTCGGCGGGCGTGCGGTCGCCGCGCGGCGCCAGGGTGGCGAATGCGCGGGCGAACCCGTGCCGCCGGATCAGCCCCTGCAGGAACGCACCCGCATAGCCGCCGCCGGACACGGTCGACTGGTAGTGGAAGCAACCCAGCAGGCCCAGCCGCGCCAGCGCCTGCAGCACGCCGAGCCCGAACGTGGCGCTGCGGATGCCGCCGCCCGACAGCGCGAGGCCCCAGGCTTCGACCGCGCCCGGATCGCGCAGCTCCTGTCCGAGCACGGTGCGCAGTTCGGCGGCCTTGACCGCATCGATGTCCGGGGTGGTCTGTGGGCGCCCGCCCCAGCGGGCCTGGAGCGCGGGCAATACATCCTGCAGGCGCACGGCATCCTCCGTGTGCGTTGGCAGATCCCCCCGGTCGCCACTGTAGTGCAACGCGGACGTCCACGGTGCGCGGACATGGCCGCCCGGCCGCGGGCGACGCGTTGACTGGCGAGGCGGGCACCGGAGCGCATCGCGGGACTGGCGGGCCGGTCCGTGCGGCGACACACTCGGGGCCAGGAGACGCGACGATGGCGATCAAGCGCATCTACGACAACTGGGCCCAGCTGCGGGCCGCCAGCGGCACGCCGCGCTCGCGGCAGCGGCGCGAATGGCAGGCCTACCTCGAACGGCGGCCGCTGATCGCGTACTGGGGCGATTCGTGGTTCAGCACCCCGCTCTACAGGAACCTGTGCTGGAACAGCTTCGCCCGCATCGACGGCATGTCGATCCGACTCGGAGGCCCGGGCCTGACCGCGGCGCAGATGTTGGCCCCGGCGGCCTGCCGCAACCATGCCGAGCGCTTCGCCGCGCGCGGCTTCGACCTGCTGTGCCTGAGCATCGGCGGCAACGACTGCCTCGGCGAACGCCTGGCGCAGGTCTTCGCCGGGCGCGGCCGGATGTCGGCCGACGCCGCCTTCGACGCGGTGGTCGCGCACGGCGTGTTCGACCGGCTGCGCGCCCGCTACGACACCCTGCTGTCGACGATGGCGGGCGTGGGCGGCCACTTCCGCGTGGTCGCGCACGGCTACGCGCCGCTGTCGCGCCATGCGATCGGCAAGCAGGGTGCGCTGACGGTGCAGAACCTCGGCCTGGCCGCGCTGGTGATGGGCACGGTCGGGCCGTGGCTGTGGCCGGTGATGCAGCCGGTGCTGGGTAGCAAGGCCGAGGCCGAGCGCTTCGCCTGGCGGCTGCTGGTGGACGGCTTCCGCGACCGGGTGCTGGCGCCCACGCGCGCGGCCTGGCCGGCGCTGTTCTCCTACGCCGACTTCTCCGGCATCGGCGCGATCGACGATCGCGATTTCTGGTACGACGAGATCCATCCCACCGAAGCCGGCTTCGGCCTGCTGGCCACCGGATTCAACGCGGTGCTGCGGCAGGCCCTGCCGGCGGTCAAGCGCGCCGCCGTGGGCTGAACATCACCCGACCGGCACCCGTTCCGCGGCCGGGACACGCTTCAGGAACGGGAGGCTATGTTGGCCCCCACACCACGAATCCATCGAACCCGGAGGCCCGCCATGATCCACCTGACACGTCGAACCCGGATGCCGGCCGCGACTGCGCTCGCGGCCACGCTGGCGCTGCTGCTCGGCGCCTGCGCGCCGCGCGAGGATGCGCCCGATCCCGAGGCTACGCCGCCGGCCGCAACCGCCCCGGCGCCCGCGACCGCGCCACCGGATGCCCGCGTGCCGCCCGACGCCGTGGACACCGTGGACGCCGGCACCGAGACCGACGCCAGCACCATGCAGCGGGTCTGCAACGCCGATGCGGTGCAGGGCCTGGTCGGCCAGGAAGCGACCGAAGCGGTGGTCACGAAGGCCACGGCCGACAGCAATTCGGCCAGCGTGCGGGTGCTGCGCCCGGGCGATGCGGCCACCATGGACTTCCGCCAGGATCGCATGAACATCAACCTCGACGATGCCGGGATGATCGAGAAGATCGGCTGCGGCTGATCCGCTGCCCCACCGGGTCGCGGACGGTACGCGATCCGGCCTCGCGCCTGCCCGTGTCGCGCCCGCGCGATGGCAACGTCGCGCGGGCGCGATCGTCTGCGGGCACGCGCCGCCTCATCCCGCGGCGGACGCGTGCGGTCAGCCCGCGCCGACCACCGGATCGCGCGCCGGCAGGTGCGGCGCGTAGCGCCAGGCGATGGCCGCGGCGACCGCAAGCAGCGCGGCCGCGAGCAGCCACGGCGCGCCAGGGAACTCGACCGGCGCGCGTTCGCCGATGAACAGCCCGAACACGCTGGCGAACGCGATCGGCGCGATGATCCCGGCCACCGACACCAGGCTCATCAGCGCGCCCTGGATGCGGCCCTGCATGTCCTTGTCGACCTGGCGTGTGATCAGCGCCTGGCTGGCGGGTGCGGCGATCGCCCACAGCGCGCTGACCGGGAGCCCGAGCAGGAAGATCCAGCCGACCGGCGCGAACGCGTACACCAGGAAGCCGACCACGCCGCATGAGAGCCCGAGGATCAGCGCCCGGCGCTCGCCGAACGCGCGCACCACGCGTCCGACCACGGCCACGTTGACGATCACGCTGCACACGCCGACAAGGAACAGCACCCAGCCCACCTGCCACGGCCCCCATCCGAAGCGCACGTCGGCGAACAGCACGAACACGCTCGGATACACGTAGTGGGCGAGGTTGGCGATGAACACGACCGCCGCCAGGCCGATGATCGCCGGATAGCGCGCGAGCAGCACGATGGCGGCGTGCGGGCGCGTGGCGGTCCAGTCGAAGCGCCGCGAGCGCGCCTCCGGCGGCAGCGATTCGGGCAGCACGAACAGCCCGTAGCAGAAGTTCGCCAGCGCCAGGCCGGCGGCGAACCAGAAAGGCAGCCGCAGGTCGACCTCGCCCAGCCAGCCGCCCAGCACCGGGCCGATCGTGAAGCCCACGCCGAACGCGGCCCCGATCATGCCGTAGCTCTTCGCACGCTGTTCGGGCGGGATGATGTCGGCCACGTACGCGTTGGCGGTGGTGAAGCTGGCGGAGAACACGCCGGAGAATACCCGCGCCAGCAGCAGCCACCACAGCGTGGGCGCCAGCGCCATGATCGCGAAGTCCAGGCCCAGGCCCAGGCACGAGAGCAGGATCACCGGCCGCCGCCCGTAGCGATCCGACAGCGCGCCCTGGATCGGCGAGGACAGGAACTGGATCGCCGCGAACACGGTGCCGAACACCCCGATCCACAGTGCCGCCTGCGCCTTGCTGCCGGTGAACTCCTCCACCAGGTGCGGCAGCACCGGGATCACCAGCCCGAAGGCCAGCACGTCGATCAGCACCACCAGGAAGATGAAGACCAGCGCGGCCTTGCGGCGGGACGGGACGGGTTCGCTCACGCGCGGGCGCCGGATCGGGGAAGGCGCGCATTATCCGCGCAAACCGGAGCGACGGCCCGGACGGGAACGGACGGCACGCGAGACGGCGCGACATATCGCCGCGATGCGCCGGCTCAGCGGCCGGCGAACATCCTGGCCACGTCCACCGCCAGCGACTCGACCGCATTGCCGAACGTGTCGTGTCCGCCATCGGCATAGGCCACGCCATCGCGCGCGAAGCGGTCGGCGACGCCTGCCGCGATGTCGCGGGCGCCGGCGAACCGGGTGCCCAGCGCACCTTCCAGGCTGGTCGCCGCGGCCTGCGGGCTGGACAGGTCGAGTCCCGAGATCGTGCCTGAGGCCAGCGACTGCACGTCGGTGAGCGAACGCGCCACCGCGCCGAGGTCGCCGATCGACGGCGCGCGTCCGGTGATCGCACCGGTGGCGAAGCTCGAGAGCGCGCTTTCGACCGTGGTGTTCGCACCCGGCACGCGGCTGGCGAAGGCGTCGATCGCCAGGTTCGCCAGCGGCTGCATCGCGGCCGGCATCTGGCTGGAGACGGTGTCGCGAGCGGCCTCGGTCAGGCTGCCGCCGACCAGGCCGTTGACCACGCCCATGACCGCGCCCGGCAGCCCGCCGGTGAGCGCGCCGATCATTGCCGCGCCGACGATGTCCTGCAGGTCCTGCGCGTCGAGCCCCAGCGCGCCGGCCAGTCCGGACATCGCATCGGAGAAGCCGTTGGCGTCCAGCCCGAGCGCGTCGCTGACCGCGCTCGCCAGGCCACTCACCGCATCGGACACGGCATCGCCGAGTCCGTCGACGCCGCTGGTCGCGCCGGTGTCGTTGCCGGCGGCATTGCCGCCACCACTGCTGCCGACGCCGCCGGCGCCGTCGCTGCCATCGCTCATGGCTGCATCCCTGGCTGCAAATGTAGTCCCGAGCATAGGCACGCACCGGCCCGCTGCCAGCTGGGGCTGACCCCAGCCAGCGGTGCAAGGTGCTTCCGGGTTCGGGTGCGATGGCCGACTCGTGGATCCCGGATGCGGCCTGCGGCCTTATCCGGGCTACGGAGTTCGCGGGCCTACCTGTGGGCCTGCCCAAGCTCGTAGCCCGGGTAAGCGAAGCGCACCCGGGGAGCCGTCCCCACGCCGTATCACGGGTGCGCATGGGCCTGCCAGACGTGCGATCAGGCAGCGGTCCCCGCCCCGCCAGCCGGATGCCGCCACCGGTGGTGCGGTCAGGCGGCGCGCCGCGCGAAGCGTCTGCCCGCCTTGCACAATCGGCCAAGGGGCTCTTTCCGCGCGCCCGAAGTGCCTCCGCTCCGGAGGGAGGAGGCAGAATGGAGAACGTGCACGGCACAGTCGCGCGTGATGGTTGGATGGGCGACCCCGGATGCGGCCTGCGGCCTTATCCGGGCTACGACTTGCCATCGGCCGGTCCGTCCCGCCCATGCGGCCTCACTCGTCCTGTGCGATCCCTCCGCACGTTCCCGGGACACCCACCGCTCTGCCACCGCTCGGTGGGGATTGCACCCTTCGCAGTTGGACAATGCCGGCGGATGGGATCGCGGGCGCGAGCAGCGTTCAGCGCTAGCGCCCGGCGCGCAGCGCCTCGAGGATCCTGGTGCCGGCGCGACCGTCCGCGGGCGTGAGGCCCAGGCGCTGCTGCTCGGACACGATCGCGCGCCGCGTGAGCGTGCCGATCATGCCGTCCGCCTCGCCGATGGCGTGGCCGCGGGCGAGCAGCAGGGTCTGCAGCTCCTTGCGCTGCGCGCGCGACAGGCCTGGATCGTCGGTGGGCCAGGGCGTGGACAGTCCGGCGCCACCGCGCAGGCGGTCGGCGAGCGTGGCGATCGCCAGCGCGTAGCTTTCCGCCGCGTTGTAGGAATAGATCGCGTCGTAGTTGCGGAACACCACGAACGCCGGCCCGGTGCGCCCGGCCGGCAGCAGCAGCGCGCTGCGCGTGTCGGCCGGCGCGATCGCGCTGCCGTCGGCACGGGTCACGCCGCGCGCGACCCAGTCCGACAGCGGTCGCCGGCTGGTGCGCCCGGCCAGCGCGGTGTCGAAGCCCGCGGGCAGCTTCGCCTCGAACCCCCACGGACGTCCGGTCTGCCAGCCGGACTGCTTCAGATAGTTCGCCGTCGACGCCAGCGCGTCGGGAATGCTGGTGACCAGGTCGCGCCGCCCATCGCCGTCGCCGTCGACCGCGATCCGCGCGTAGGTGGTCGGCATGAACTGGGTATGGCCGAACGCGCCGGCCCACGACCCCGTGATCGCCGGGTCGCGCAGGTCGCCGTCGTGCAACAGTTTCAGGGTGGCGAGGAATTCGCCGCGGAAGAACTCCTGCCGGCGACCGAAGCACGACAGCACCGACAGCGACTGCAGCAGCGGCCGCTTGCCGTGCACCCGGCCGTAGTCGCTTTCCACGCCCCACACCGCGACGATGGTTTCGGGATCGACGCCGTAGCGCGACGACACCGTCGCCAGCAGCTCGCGGTGCGTGTCGAGCATGGCGCGGCCGTCTTCCACGCGCTGATCGTCGACCAGGCCGGCGAGGTAGTCCCAGATCGGCGTGGTGAACTCGGGCTGCGCGTCGAGCAGGTCGAGCACGCTGCGGTCGGGCGTGACGCCGGCCATGTAGCGGTCGAACGCCTCGCCCGGGATGCCGCGTGCGACCGCCTGCGGGCGCAGGCGGTCGGCGACGCAGGTGTCGTACGCCGGATCGGGCGCGGCGGCAGGGGCAGGGGCAGGTGCAGGTGCAGGTGCAGGTGCAGGAATCTGCATCCGAGACTGCGGCTGTGCCTGCGGTGCAGGAGACACCTGCGCCGCTGCCGTCAGGATGGGGAGGGCGCAGCCCAGGGCGAGGACGAGGGGTCGGATCATGGAAGGCTCCTGCACGCACACGAGCGCGCAGCATAGCCGCGCGTCCCGAGCCGTCCGCCGCGATGCACTCCCCGGTTCGCGGCGCATTCACACGCAGCGACCGCGCCGGAGGCATTCGCCACCTCCGCGCCTCGCATTCGCCGGCGCGTCACCCGGCTCGGCGCAGCGCACGCGGGAACGTCCTCCACCTCCATCTCGTGTGACGCCCTACCCCGGCGGCGGCCTTCGGCCTTGGCCGGGCTACGTTTCGCCGACCATTCCGGCCGCGTCGCCTCCCACGTAGCCCGGGTAAGCGAAGCGCACGGGGCACCCGGACACGCACCACACGCGACGCCCCGACCAGACGCCCCGCGGCGGCCTGCGGCCTTGCACGGGCGACGGATTACGGTCGCCTCACTCCGGCGCCTCCCGCGTAGCCCGGGTAAGCGAAGCGCACCCGGGGGGACCCGAGCGCGCATCCCACCCGATGTCCCGACCCCACGCCCCGGCGGCGGCCTTCGGCCTTGGCCGGGCTATGCGATGCTCGGGCGACGCGATGCGCGATCATGCGCGGCCGCCCGCCGATCCGATCAATCCTGCACCGCGTCCAGATAGAACCAGTGCCCGTCCTCGCGCACGAAGCGGCTGTGTTCGCGCATGCGCACCACCGAGCCGCCGCCGATGCGGTAGCGGGCGACGAACTCGACCTCGGCGCTGTCGGCGCCGGTCACGAGATGGCGCAGCACGTCGAGCTTGAGCCAGACCGGCCGCTGCGACTTCGGCGCATCGAACGACAGCGCGTCCGGACGCGTGGACGGATGCCAGCTGCCCAGCAGGTAGTCCGCGTCCTCGCGCACGTAGGCGCTGTAGCGCGAGCGCATCAGCGCCTCGGCATCCGTCGCCGGCGCACCGGCGTGCAGCGGGGCGCAGCAGTCGGCGTACGCGCCGCCGCGGCCGCAGGGACAGGCCGCCACGCGCCCGCCGCCCTCAGCGCCGGCCGTTGCCGGACTCGATGAAGCGCAGGAACTCGGCGCGGGTGCGCGCGTCCTCGCGGAAACTGCCGAGCATGGTCGAGGTCACCATGCTCACGCCGCGCTTGTGCACCCCGCGCGTGGTCATGCACTCGTGGCTGCCGTCGACCACCACGCCCACGCCCAGCGGCGCCAGCACGCGCCGGATGCAGCCGGCGATCTGCGCGGTCATCTTTTCCTGCACCTGGAAGCGCTTCGAATACGCCTCGACCACGCGCGCGAGCTTGCTGATGCCCACCACCTTGCCGGCGGGCAGGTAGCCCACGTGCACGCGGCCGATGATCGGCGCCATGTGGTGCTCGCAGTGGCTCTCGAACTCGATGTCGCGCAGCACGATCATCTCGTCGTAGCCGGCGACCTCCTCGAACGTGCGCCGCAGGTACTCGTCCGGATCCAGCGCATAGCCGCTGAACCACTCGGTGTAGGCGTTGGCCACGCGCTTGGGCGTGTCGATCAGGCCTTCGCGCCCCGGGTCCTCACCGGCCCAGCGCAGCAGGGTGCGCACCGCCTCCTCGGCCTGCGCGCGCGGCACGCCGTTGCGGGCGTCGTCGGAGTCGGTCACGAGTGGGTCCTGGGCGCGGATTCGGGCTGAACATGGTACCGCGGCCCGAGCACGGGTCGTTGGGTGGCGGCCCTGCCGGGACGATGGCCCGCGACGGCCCGCATCACGACATGACGCGGGCGGAAACGGCGCAGGCGGCGCGACGGATCTCGCGCCCTACCCGCCCGCGCCACCCGACGGGGGCGGAAAGCCCGTGCCGGTCGACGACGTGGCGACAGGTCCGCCGCTCAACGCCGCCCGGCGATCCGCTCGCGCTCGGGGACCACCTGCGGCCAGCCACCGGCGAGCGACTTGTACAGCGCCACCGCGCTGGACACGCTGCGGGTGCGGCCGTCGGCGAAGGCGTCCTGCGCCTGCAGCTGCACGCGCTCGGCATCGAGCACGTCCAGCAGGGCCGAGGCGCCGGCCTCGAAGCGGGCGCGGGCCAGTTGCGCCGCCTGCTCGGCGTCGATCGCGGCACGCTCCAGGTGCGCGTCCTCGGTGCGTGCGCGGGCATGGCGCACCAGCGCGTTCTCCGCATCCTCCAGCGCCAGCAGCACGGTCTGCTGGTAGCCCGCCAGCTCGCCCTCGGCCTCGGCGTTCGCCGCGGCGATGCGCGCGCGCACGCGGCCGATGTCGAGGAACGACCAGTCGATGCCGAGCGCGACGATGCGGGTCTCGCTGTCTCGTTCGAACAGCGCGTCGGCGTCGATCGCCTGGCTGCCGATCAGCCCGCCCAGGGTGAAGCGCGGAAACAGGTCCGCGGTGGCGACGCCGATGCGCGCGGTGGCCGCGTGCAGGCGCGCTTCGGCGGCGGCGACGTCGGGCCGCGCGCGCAGCAGTTCGCCGGGCGCACCCGGATCGATCCGGGGCGGCAGCGCGGGCAACGCCTGCTGCGGCGACAGCGCCGCCACCAGCGCGGCCGGATCGCGTCCGGTCAGCACCGCCAGCCGGTGCATGGCCACGCGCTGCTGCGCGTCCAGCGCAGGGATGCGCGCCGCGGTGGTTTCCAGCTGCGCACGTGCGCGCGCGGTGTCGAACTCGGTGCCGGCCCCGGCGTCCAGCCGCGCCTGCACCAGGTCGAACGTGCGCTGCTGGTTGTCGCGGTTGGCGCGCGCCACCCGCAACCGCTCCTGGGTGCCGCGCAGTTCGACGTAGGTGCGCGCCACCTCGCCGGCGACGGCGACCTGCACCGCGCGCAGGTCGGCCGTGCTGGCGCCGGCACCGGCGCGCCCGGCTTCGATCGAGCGTCGCACGCGGCCGAACAGGTCCAGTTCCCACGCAGCGGAGATGCCGGCGTTCCACTGTTCGCCGTCGCGTTGTTCGCGCGACAGGCCCGGCGCCTGGTCGGCGCTGCTGCGTACGTCGGCGGCCTCGCCCTGCGCGGTGACCGTGGGCAGTGCGTCCAGGCGCGCGTTGCGCAGCAGGGCATTGGCGCGGTCGACGCGCGAAAGCGCAATGCGCAGGTCGTGGTTGGCGTGCAGGGCCTCGTCCACCAGCTGCGCCAGCTGTGCATCGCCCAGGCCGTCGAGGAAGGCATCGTCGAACGCCGCCGGCGTGGCGGCGCTGGCCGACGCGTCCGCCGGCGCCGTGACCGCACCGCCGAAGCGCTCGGGCACGGCCATGTGCGGGCGCACGTGGTCGGGACCGACCGCGCACGCGCTCAGCAGGGCCGCGGCCAGCACGGTGATCGCGAGACGGCTCACCATGGCAGCGCCTCCTCCAGGTAGAAGAAGCCGCCGTTCGGGCCGTCGTCGTCGATCAGCGCCAGGCGCACGCTGGTGCGCGCGCCGTCGGGCACGTCGAGCTCGCCGCGCTGTTCGCCGTCGACGTGGTTCATCTCGGTGCGGACGTAGCCGGGGTGGATGGTGTTGACCTTGATCGCGCTGTCCTTGAGTTCGTACGCCAGCTGCACGGTCCAGGCGTTCACCGCGCTCTTGGAGACGTTGTAGGCGGGGATCTTGAAGTCGTAGATGAAGGACGACGGATCGGAGTGCAGCGTCACCGAGCCCAGCGCGCTGGAGACGTTGACGATCCGGCCCGACGTCGACTTGTGCAGCAGCGGCAGGAAGGCCTGGGTCACCGCGATCAGGCCGAACACGTTGGTGTCGAAGGTGGCGCGCCAGGTCTCGAGCGACTGCCCGGACACGCCCTTGTCGGCCGCGTCGACCACGATTCCGGCGTTGTTGACCAGGATGTCGAGCCGGCCGTGGCGGCGTTCGACGTCGGCGACGGCCGCGGCGATGCTGGCCGCGTCGGTGACGTCGAGTGCGATCGCCTCGACCGGCAGGCCGCTGGCCTGCAGCTCCAGTGCGGCCTCGACCGCGCGTTCGCGGTTGCGGCCCGCGAGCAGGGTGTGGACGCCGGCCTCTGCCAGCTGGCGCACGGTTTCCAGGCCGATGCCGCGGGTGGCGCCGGTGACCAAGGCGATTCGGGGGGAAGCGTTCATGGGGGACGTGTCCTGTGATGCGGGAAGGGAAGCGCGCGGCGACGTGCGCCGCGCGGGATCAGTGTGGGGAACCGGCCGGGGCGACGGCTGGCCGGTTCCGGACGTGTCATTCAGGCGTCGAGCTGCGCGGGTGCAGTGGAGTGCGCCGGGCCGTGCGAGACCAGCGGCTTGTTGGCCAGCTTGCGCAGCGCGACGTAGAACACCGGGGTGAGGAACAGGCCGAAGGCGGTGACGCCGAGCATGCCTGCGAACACGGTGATGCCGGTGACCGAGCGCACCTCGGCGCCGGCGCCGCTCGACAGCACCAGCGGCACGGTGCCGGCGATGAACGCCACCGAGGTCATCACGATCGGGCGCAAGCGCAGGCGGCAGGCCTCCAGCGCGGCCTCCACGATGCCCTTGCCCTGCAGTTCCAGCTCGCGCGCGAACTCCACGATCAGGATCGCGTTCTTGCACGCCAAGCCCATCAGCACCACCAGGCCCACCTGCACGAACACGTTGTTGTCGCCACCGCTCAGCCACACGCCGAACAGGGCCGCGAGCATCGTCATCGGCACGATCAGGATCACCGCCAGCGGCAGGGTCCAGCTCTCGTACAGCGCCGCCAGCACCAGGAACGCGAGCAGCACCGCGAGCGGGAAGATCACCATCGCCGCGCCGCCCTGGGTGGCCTGCTGGTAGCTCAGGTCGCTCCAGTCGATGCCCATGCCGGTCGGCAGCACCTGCTCGGCCAGTTCGGTCACCGTCGCCATCGCCTCGCCCGAGGACAGCACGCGCGGATCGGCCTCGCCCAGCAGGTCGGCCGCCGGGTAGCCGTTGAAGCGGATCACCGGGTCGGGGCCGTAGGTCTGGCGCACGTCCACCATCGATCCGATCGGCACCATGGCGCCGGCTTCGTTGCGGGTGCGCAGGTTGGCGATGTCGGTGACTTCGTCGCGGAAGCCGCCGTCGGCCTGCGCGATCACCTGCCAGGTGCGGCCGAACATGTTGAAGTCGTTGACGTAGGCCGAGCCCAGGTACACCTGCAGGGTCTCGAACAGTTCGGTCAGCGGCACCCCCTGCGCCTTGGCCTTGACCCGGTCGACGTCGGCGTCGAGCTGCGGCACGTTGGCCTGGTAGCTGGTGATCGGGAAGCCCATCCCGGCCGTCTGCGCCGCCGCGCCCTGGAACGCCTGCACCGCATCCTGCAGCGCGCCGTAGCCCAGCCGGGTGCGGTCCTCGACGAACAGCGACCAGCCCGAGCCGTTGCCCAGCCCCTGGATCGGCGGCGGCATGAAGGCGAAGGTGAAGCCCTCCTGGATCGAGGCGAACTTCTGGTTGAGCTCGGCGGTGATCTCCTCCGCGGTGCGCGAGCGCTCCGAGAAGGGGTCGAGGGTGAAGAACACTACGCCGTTGTTGGGCGTGTTGGTGAACTGCAGCGGGTTCAGGCCGGGGAACGCGACCTCGCTGGCGACGCCGTCGACGTCCTTGGCGATCGCGGCCACCTTCTTCAGCACGGTGTCGGTGCGCTCGATCGACGCGCCCTCGGGCATCTTCACGCCGGCGATCAGGTACAGCTTGTCCTGCACCGGGATGAAGCCCGCCGGCACCGCCTTGAACATCAGGCCCGCGCCCGCCAGCAGCACCAGGTAGACCACGAACACCGCGCCGCGACGGCCCAGCGTGCGCGACACCGCGCCCTCGTAACGCTCCGAGTTGCGCTTGAAGAAGCGGTTGAACGGGCGGAACACCCAGCCGAACAGGCGGTCGATCAGGCGCGTCGGTGCGTCCTTGGGCGCGTCGTGGGCCCTGAGCAGCTTGGCCGCCAGCGCCGGCGACAGGGTCAGCGAATTGAGGCCCGAGATCGCCGTGGCGACCGCGATGGTGACCGCGAACTGCTTGTAGAACTGCCCGGTCACGCCGTCCAGGAACGCCATCGGCACGAACACCGCGCACAGCACCAGGGTGATCGCGATGATCGGTCCGGACACCTCGCGCATCGCCAGGTGCGCGGCCTCGAGCGGCTGCGCGCCCTCCTCGATGTGGCGCTCGACGTTCTCCACCACCACGATCGCGTCGTCCACCACGATGCCGATCGCCAGGACGAGGCCGAACAGGGTCAGGGTGTTGATCGAGAAGCCGAGCAGGTTGAGCACCGCGAAGGTGCCGACGATCGACACCGGCACCGCCAGCAGCGGGATGATCGACGCGCGCCAGGTCTGCAGGAACAGGATCACCACCAGCACCACCAGCGCCACCGCCTCGAGCAGGGTGGTGATCACCGACTTGATCGAATCGCGCACGAAGATGGTGGTGTCGTAGATCGACTGTATCTCCACTCCCGGCGGCAGCGACGGGCGCAGCTCGTCCATCTTCGCCACCACCGAGTCGCGGATCTCCAGCGCATTGGCGCCGGGCGCCTGGAAGATGCCGATGGCGGCGGCGTTCTTGCCGTCCAGCCGCGCGCGCAGGGTGTAGTCGCCGGCGGCCAGCTCGATCCGGGCGACGTCGCGCAGGCGCACGATCTCGCCGCCGGCGCCGGCCTCGAGCACGATGTCGCCGAATTCCTCGACGCTCTCCAGCCGTCCACGCGCGTTGATCGGCAGCAGGAAGTCGCTGCCGTTGGCGATCGGCTCCGCACCGAGCTGGCCGGCCGAGACCTGCACGTTCTGCTCGCGCACCGCGCGCAGCACGTCGCCGGCGGTCAGGCCGCGCGCGGCGATCTTGTCCGGATCCAGCCACAGCCGCATCGCGTAGTCGCCGCCGCCGAACAGCTGCGCATCGCCCACGCCGCCGATCCGCGAGAGCTCGTCGCGCACGTGCAGGCGCATGTAGTTGCGCAGGTACAGCGAGTCGTAGCGGCCGTCCTCGGAGGTCAGGTGCACCACCATCAGGAATACCGGCGACTGCTTCTGCGTGGTCACGCCCTGCCGGCGCACGTCCTCGGGCAGGCGCGCGAGCGCCTGCGCCACGCGGTTCTGCACCTTGACCGTGGCATCGTCCGGATCGGTGCCGGGCTTGAACGTCACCGTGAGCTGCAGCACGCCGTCGGAGCCGGCGACCGACTTGACGTACATCATGTCCTCGACGCCGGTGATCGCCTCCTCCAGCGGCGTGGCCACCGTCTCGGAGATCACCTTCGGGTTGGCGCCCGGGTACACGGTGCGCACCACCACCGAGGGCGGCACGACCTCGGGGTATTCGCCGATCGGCAGCAGCGGGATCGAGATCAGCCCGGCGGCGAAGATCACGATCGACAGCACCGCGGCGAAGATCGGCCGGTCGATGAAGAAGCGGGAGAAGTCCATGGGGCGGTGTCCTGTGCGGCGCGGCCGCGTGGTCCGCGCGGGGCGCGGGGAAACGGAGGAAAAACCCGGCACGGCGGCCTTCCCGTCGTCGGGGAGGGAGCGGGAAGGCCGTCG
>NZ_JARXRO010000009.1:172819-259837 GCF_029887935.1 Luteimonas kalidii
GCCGCCGCCCGTCAGCGGCGGATCACTCGGTCGGACCGGGCGATGCCGGCGGCGTGGACATCGCCACCTGCGGCGCCGCGGCCGGGGGCGTTTCCATCGCCACCTCCTTCGGCGCCACCGGCATGCCCGGCATGAACACCTTCTGCACGCCGTTGACGATCACGCGGTCGCCGGGCTCCAGGCCCGACTGCACCACGCGCAGGCCGTCGACCGCGCGCCCGAGCTGCACGTCGCGCCGCTGCGCGGTGTCGCCTTCGCCCAGCACGTAGACGTACTTGCGGTCCTGGTCGGTGAGCACCGCCTTGTCGTCCACCAGCAGCGCATCGAACTCGGCGCTGCCCTCCAGCTGCACGCGCGCGAACAGCCCCGGCGTGAACAGCCGCTGCGGATTGCGCAGCACCGCGCGGGCGCGGATGGTGCCGGTGGCGGGATCGACCTGGTTGTCGATGAAATCCACGCTGCCCGCGTGCGGGTAGCCGTCCTCGCCGGCGAGGCCCACGCGCACCGGATTCTCGGTGGTGGCGCGCTCGCCCTGCTGCGCAAGCCGGCTGTAGCGCAGCCAGGTCTGCTCGTCGGCCTCGAAGTGCACGTGCACCGGATCCTGCGAGACCACCGTGGTGAGCAGGGTGGCGTCGGCCTGGGCGAGGTTGCCGGTGGTGACCAGCGCGCGGCCGGCGCGGCCGTCGATGGGCGAGCGCACCTGGGTGAACTGCAGGTCCAGGCGTGCCGCGGCGACCGCGGCCTGCGCCGCGCGCACCGCGGCGTCACCCTGGGCGGTGGCGGCGTTGCGGGTCTCGAACTCCTCGCGCGAGATCGCGCGCGCCTCGACCAGCGCCTTGGCGCGGGTGTTCTGCGCGGCGGCCAGGCGGGCCTCGCTGCGCGCGCGCTCGAGCTCGGCCTGGGCCTGGTCGAGCGCCGCGCGGTAGGGGCGCGGGTCGATCTCGAACAGCAGGTCGCCCTTGTCGACTTCCTCGCCCTCGTCGTAGGCCACGCGCAGCACGTAGCCGCTCACGCGCGGGCGCAGTTCGACGGTCTCCACCGCGCTGATGCGTCCGGTGAAGTCGTCCCACTGCGTCACCGGCCTGGCGACCACTTCGGCGACGCTCACCTCCGGCGGCGGCGGGGCGCCGTCGCCGGGGGCGGCTTCGCTGCTGCAGGCCACCGCGAGCGCGGCGGCGAGCAGCAGGGGGATCAGGCGAACGGTGCGCACGGCACGCCCGGTGGAGAGATCAGCAATGTTCGTCATGGAGGTTTCCTGGCGAAGTGGGGAAGGCGATGGCATCGAGCAGCGCGCGCGCGGCGTGCAGGTCGCGCGCGGGCAGCAGGCTGTCCGGGGTGGCGGTGCGCCCGCGCGCGGCGCCCGGGGACGACGATCGCGCACGCGGGGGGGCGGCGGCGATGACCTCGGGGGTCAAGGTGGCGGTGTAGTCGACGATCGGCGACGGCCGTCCGCGGCGCGCCGCGTCGAGCATCGACAGCGCGCGGCGGCCCACCGCGAGCGCCTTGTCCGCTTCGGTCTGCGCGTCGCCGCCGGCACGGGCCGCGCCGACCGGCGCGTCCAGCGACAGCAGCTGGACGCGCTGGCCGTGGCGTGCGGCCTCGTCGTGCAGCACGCGCGCCATCATCCGCAGCGCCGCGGCGGCGATCGAACAATGGCCGTAGCCGGCCCAGGGGTAGCGGCTGCCCGGGCCGCCGACCAGCACGTAGCCGGCGGCAGCATCGCCGAGCAGCGGCAACAGGTGGCGTGCGGCGAACAGGTGCGGCAGCAGGTCCTGGTCCAGCGCGCGCTGCAGCACGTCGGCCGGTTCGTCCATCAGCCGCCCGCAGGGATGGCTGCCGGCCAGGCTGGCGACCACGCCGTCGAAGGAGCGGCCAAGCGCCCGCAGTTCGCGCGCGAGCGCGGCGGCATCGGCATCGCTGGCGATGGCGGCCGGCAGCGCGATCAGGTCGGCGCCGGGGTGGCGCTCGCGGATTCCGGCGCGGCCCGCGTCATCCAGGCCGACCGCCACCACCGGGCGTCCGGCCGCCACCGCGGCCTCGGCCACGCCGCGCCCGACCACCCCGTTCGCGCCCAGCACGACCAGGACGGGCGTCATTGTTCCGGAATCGATTATCCCGTTCATGGGAAAGTCCCTCCCGAAATCGTGACCTCGGCGGCCCGGCGCGCGGCCTGGAACACCCGGTCGACCAGCCACAGCAGGCCCGGCAGGGCGGCGGCCGTGAGGCCCGCGGCGAGCAGCCAGGCCCATCCCTGCCCGACGGCAAGCCATTGATTCAGAACGAGCGCGGCCAGCGCGAGCACGTCGGCGGCCAGCAGCAGCACGAGGCTGGCATAGGACAGGTGGCGGCGGGGGGCGGTGCGCATGGTGGCGCTCCATCGGCGGGAACGGCGCCTAGATTGCGCCTGCAATCAGGACTTGATTAGTCCCCAATCAAGGGAATAATTGTCCAGCAGGTGGGCCAATCGCCTTTTCCCCCAATTCCCCCGGAGGCACGCATGTCTCACGATCTCAACGACACCCTGATCTTCGTCAAGGTGGTCGAGCACGGCAGCTTCGTCGGTGCGGCGAAGTCGCTGCGCCTGCCCAAGACCACGGTCAGCCGCAAGGTGCAGGAGCTCGAGTCGCGCCTGGGCGCGCAGCTGCTGCACCGCACGACGCGCAAGCTCGGCCTCACCGAAGCCGGCAACGTCTATTACGAACACTCGCAGCGCATCGCGCGCGACCTGAGCGAGGCCGAGAGCGCGGTCGGCCAGCTGCAGGCCGGCCCGCGCGGCTGGCTGCGCTTCACCGCGCCGTACTCGATCGGCATCGACAAGATCGCGCCGCTGCTGGGCGAGTTCCACATGCGCCATCCGGAGGTGCGGGTGGAGATGATGCTGTCGAACGAACCGGTGGACCTGATCGCCGGCGAGATCGACGTCGCGCTGCGCCTCGGGCCGCTGCCCGATTCGAGCCTGGTCGCGCGCCGGCTCGGCAGCCTGCGCACCCAGGTGTTCGCCGGCGCCGCGTACATCGAGCGCTACGGCGAGCCGCTGCATCCGGACGAACTGCCCCACCACCGCACGCTGGCGATGCCCAAGCACCGCCACGGCAACGGCTACGCCTGGACCCTCGACGACGGCAACGGCGCGCAGCAGTTCCCGGTCAATCCAATCCTGGTGGCCAATGATCCGGCCGCGCTCAAGGGTGCCCTGCTGTGCGGCGAGGGCCTGGTGATCGGCGCCGACGTGATGGTCAAGCCGATGGTGGAACACGGCGTGGTCAAGCGCGTGCTGGCCGGCTGGACCGGCGGCGAATACGAGTTCAACGCCGTGTTCCCGCGCGGCCACGGCCAGTCGCCCAAGGTGCGCGCGTTCGTCGACTTCCTGCTCGAACGCCTCAACCTGGAGATCGACTACATGGCCGCGCAGTGCCCGCTGATGGCGGCGCGTTGCACCGCCGAGGGCGGCGCGCACGAGGAGGCGAACGATCCAGCGCAGGCCGAGGACATCGCCGCCGGCAAGCGGATCCTGGAGACCGTCACCGCGGGCTGAGCCGGCCCCTGCATCCGGCGTCGGCGACCGATAGACTGGCGATCGCTCGCCAGGGGACGCTGCGCCGTATGCAATCCATGCAGGAGGATGCTCCGCAAGCCACCGGTGCGCAGGCGCCGGCGACGCGTGTCGCGTTCGAACGCCTGCGCGAACGCACCGACGAACTCGAGCTGATCGTCTCCGGCCTGCTCGCGTTCGCGCTGCTGACCGTACCGGGGCGCGTGTTCGATGCCTGGGCGGCGAACGCGGTGCACGTCGAGGGCGTGTTCCTGTACGCGCTTTGGTTCGGCTTCCTGGTGGTGTCCGGACTGAGCTACACCCTCGGCACCGCATTCGTCGTCCACCTTGCGATCCGCGGCTACTGGGTCGGGCTGATCGGGCTCAAGTCCACGTTTCCGGACGGCATCCGCTGGGACCGCGTACCGCTCATGGGGCCGGTATCGCGGGCCTTCTACCAGCGCCGGGTCGGTGATCTGGGGCAGGCGATCGACCGCGTCGACCGCGCTGCCTCGATCCTGTTCGCGATGACGATCCTGATTGCGCTGGCGATCGTGTGGGTGGGTGTGCTCGCGGTGGCCACGATCCTGCTCGGTGGCGCGATCGGCGCGCTGTTCGACGACAGCGCGCGAGTCACGAACCTGCTGCTGTTCGCGGGCTACGTGCTGTTCATCGTCGCCGGACTGGTGCCGGTCGTGCTCGAGAAGCTGATCGCTCGGCGGCAGGCGCGGGCCCAGGCCTCGCCGGTGCTCGAACGCATCGTGCGTGCGCTGTTGCGGGTCCTCGGCGTCCTGGTGCCGCAGCGGCTCATCATGCCGGTGCAGCTCACCCTGCAGAGCAATCTGCACGGGAACGGCTTCATCGTGGCGTACATGGTGGTGATCATGGCCACCAGCATCTTCGGCTCGCTCCAGATCGCCGGCTCGCTGCGGCTGGCGATGGTCGACCGCTACGACTTGGTGACCGGCGAGGCGGTCGAGCACGGCATGCTCACTGCGCACTACGAATCGCTGCGTTCGGAGCATGACGTGCTGTTGCGCTATCCGATGATTCCATCGGACCGGATCAGCGAGGCCCATCTGCGGCTGTTCATCCCGCACCAGCCGCAGCGTGACAACGCGCTGGCGCGTGAACGCTGCCGCGGGCTGGAACGTGGCCGCAACGCAGCCAGTGGCCCCGACGCCGCGCGCCTGGCGGTGACGTGCGTGGGTACCTTGTGGACCGCGACGCTCGACGGGCAGCCGGTCCCGCTCGACGGGTTCGTGCCGATGGAACGGCGCGACCTGGGCTTGCGTGGGCTGGTCGGCTACCTCGACGTGTCCGGGCTCGCGCCCGGTCGGCACGACCTGCGCCTGCTCTGGAATGCCGAGGGCGGGGACTCGGGCAGGTTGCGGCGCCGCGAGTACTTCATCCCGTTCTGGTTCACCCCGGGCATGGAACTGCCCGCGACTGCCCGCTAGCAGCGCGTCGGCGCCGGGATCCGGACAGCCGCCGAAGGGGCGTGCGTTCGTCGACTTCCTGCGCGACCTGCGATCATGCGCGCATGACCACGCCGCACGCCTTCGCGCAACTTCCGCTGTCGCCTGCGCTGCTGCAGGGGGTCGACGCACTCGGCTACACGGCGATGACGCCGGTCCAGGCGCAGGCGCTGCCCGCGATCCTCGACGGCCGCGACCTCATCGCCCAGGCGCCGACCGGCAGCGGCAAGACCGCCGCGTTCGGGCTCGGGCTGCTGCATCGGCTCGACGATTCGCGCCCGGGCACGCAGGCGCTGGTGCTGTGCCCCACGCGCGAACTCGCCGACCAGGTCGGCAAGCAGCTGCGCAGGCTGGCCGTTGGCATTCCCAACCTCAAGGTATCGATCCTATGCGGCGGCATCCCGCTCGGCCCGCAGCTGGCCTCGCTGGTGCATCCGCCGCAGGTCGTGGTCGGCACCCCCGGGCGGATCCAGGAACTGGCGAAGAAGCAGGCGCTGCACCTGGGCGGCGTTCGCACGCTGGTGCTCGACGAGGCCGACCGGATGCTCGACATGGGATTCGAGGACGCGATCCGCGATATCGTCAGGCGCACGCCGAAGGATCGCCAGGGCCTGCTGTTCTCGGCCACCTACCCCGACGCGATCCGCGCGCTGGGCAACGCGATGCTGCGCGATGCGCTGGAAGTGAGCATCGACGGCGGCGCGCAGCCGGCCTCGATCGAGCAGCTGTTCTTCGAGGTCGAGCCCGCGCGCCGCGCGCCGCTGCTGGCCGCGTTGCTGTTGCGTTACCGGCCGGAATCGGCGGTGGTGTTCTGCAACACCCGCGCCGATACCGCCGAGGTGGTCGGTTCGCTCGACCACTACGGCTTCTCCGCGCTGGCCCTGCATGGCGACATGGAGCAGCGCGACCGCGACGAAGTGCTGGTGCGGTTCGCCAACCGCAGCTGCAGCGTGCTGGTCGCCAGCGACGTCGCCGCGCGCGGGCTCGACGTCGAGGACCTCTCCGCAGTAGTCAACTACGAGCTGCCCACCGACGCCGACACCTACCTGCACCGCATCGGCCGCACCGGCCGCGCCGGGCGCCCCGGCCTGGCGCTGAGCCTGTGCACGCCGCGCGAGCTGCCGCGCGCGACCGCGATCGAGGAACGCCAGGGCCGGCCGCTGCGCTGGGAGAAGCTGCAGCCGCTTGCGGGCAGGGCCGCGAACGTGCCGGCCGCCGCGATGGCCACGCTGCGCATCGATGCCGGCCGCAGCGACAAGCTGCGCCCCGGCGACATCGTCGGGGCGCTGACCGGCGCGGCCGGCCTGCACAAGGACGCCATCGGACGGATCGACGTATTCGCGACGCGCAGCTACGTCGCCGTCGCACGCGCGCGGGCGGCAGAGGCCCTCGCGGGATTGCGCGAAGGCAGGATCAAGGGACGCAGGTTCCGCGTGGCGCGGCTGTAGCGGCAGCCGCACGCGGCGAGCCAGTCGCGCTACGCGCACGCGGGTTCGAACAATGCCGGGGTGAACTCGCGCCGGCGATCCCGGGCAGCATCGAGCGCAAGGTGGACATCGCCGGCCAGTTCCCCCGCCAGTTCGACGATCGCATGGTGGCCGTGACGCAGCACCTCGCGGCGCCGTCAGGGCCGCAGCAGCACCTTGCCGCCGCGACCGGGGCGCTGGCTCGCGGCCATCGCCTGCGGCGCCTGGTCGAGCGGGACGACTGCGTCCACCGGCAGCCGCAGTTCGCCGCTGGCTGCGCGCTGCAGCAGTTCGCCCACCAGGCGGCGGCGCACGTCCGCGGGCAGTGCGCGGCCGGTGCGGCTGCCCCAGAACCCGCGCACCACCAGGTCGCGGAAGATCACCTCGCCCGACGGCACGTGCATCGGCTCGCCGCCCATCGCGCCGAAGCTCACCAGGGTGCCGCCGTCGCCGAGCAGGCCGACCAGGTCGGCGGTCGCCGCGCCGCCGACCGAATCGATCGCGACGCGCGCACGCGCCTTGCCGACCAGCGACCGGGCGCGCTCGCGCCAGTCGTCGCCGGTGCAGGCGATCGCGTCACCGACGCCGACCTCCGCGAGCTCATCCACGCCCGCTTCGCGCCGGACCAGGCTGAGCACGCGCACGCCGCGTGCGGCGGCGAGCATCGCCAGCGCCTTGCCGACCGCGCCATTGGCCGCGTTCTGCACGATCCACTGCCCGGACTCGAGTTCGAGCGAGTCGAGCAGCATCAGCGCGCTCAGCGGCATCGCCACGAGCTGCGCGCCGACCGCATCGTCGACGGCGTCTGGCAGCGGCACCGCCAGCGCGGCCGGCGCGACGAAGTACTCGGCCCAGGTGCCGTGCGCGGCCGCGATGTTGACGCGCTGGCCCACGGCCAGGCCCTCCACGCCGGCGCCGAGCGCGTCGATCGTGCCGCAGGCCTCGCTGCCACCGATCGCCGGCAGGGTGGGCTTCCAGCCGTACTGGCCGCGGATGGTCCACAGGTCGTGGTTGTGGATCGGTGCCAGCGCCATGCGCACGCGGATCTCACCTGGGCCGGGCTCGGGCACGGGCGCGTCACCGGCGGCGACCACGTCCGCCGGTTCGCCGAAGGTGGCATGGATGGCACTGCGCATGGCGGGTCCCGGGGAGAGTGTCCGCGCCCACGCTAACGCATCCGCGGGTAGCCCGGTACGTCCCGCGCCGCCGCAAGCCTGGAACACGCCGATGCGGAACGGGCGCCATACGGGGATGGGTGCGTGCGGGACATGATCGACATGCCATGCACGTCGGGATTGGCATCCTGCGTGCTTCACCGCGAGGAATCGGATACGGGTGCGCACCCTGGACTGGCCACAGCTGACCGCGATCGCCTGGCCGCTGGCGGTGGCGCTGGTGCTCGGCCTGATCGTGCGCCACGCGCTGCTGTACGTGGCCCGGCGGGCGCGCGCGAAGTCGCGCGATTCGCTGCCCGCGCGGGTGGTGCAGGTGATCGCGGTGCCCGCGGCGCTGGCGCTTCCGCTGTTGTTCCTGATCCTGGCAGTGGAGGCCACGCCGCTGTCCGCCGGGGCCATCGCGCAGGCCAGGCACTGGCTCGGCATCGGCGTGCTGCTGTGCGTGACCTGGCTGGCGGTACGCGCGGTGGGCGCGGTCGAGGCGCGGATCCTGCGCGAGCATCCGGTCGACATCGAGGACAACCTCGCCGCGCGCCGGGTCCAGACCCAGACCCGCGTCATCGCACGCGTAATCCAGGGCGCGATCGCGCTGATCGGCATCTCGCTGGCGCTGATGACCTTCCCTGCGATCCGCCAGGTCGGCGCCACCCTGCTGGCCTCGGCCGGCATCATCGGCCTGGTCGCGGGCATCGCCGCCAAGCCGGTGTTCGGCAACCTGATCGCCGGCCTGCAGATCGCGCTGGCGCAGCCGATCCGGCTCGACGACGTGGTGATCGTGGAAGGCGAATGGGGACGCATCGAGGAGATCACCGCGACCTACGTGGTGGTGCGGATCTGGGACGAGCGACGCATGGTGGTGCCGCTGCAGTGGTTCATCGAGCACCCGTTCCAGAACTGGACCCGCACCAGCGCCGAGCTGCTCGGCACCGCGTTCCTGTGGCTGGACTACCGCACGCCCATGGCCGAGGTGCGCGCGCAATTGCAAAGGATCTGCGAGGAGGATCCGCGCTGGGACGGACGCGTGTGCGTGGCCCAGGTCACGGAAACCTCCGAGCAGACCGTGCAGGTGCGGCTGCTGGTGAGTTCCCGCAATTCCGGCGACCTGTTCGACCTGCGGTGCGTGGTGCGCGAGCGCATGATCGATTACCTGTCGCAGCATCACCCGCAGTCGTTGCCGCGACTGCGTGCGGACCTCTCGCGCGAGCCGGGGGCCGATGCGCCCGCCGCCGGCACGTCCCCGACACCGGCGCCCGTCCACGCCGACACGATGTCCCCCGGGGCCGAGGACGACGCCGGCCGCGACCCCGCGTCTGCCGCCCCGTCGTGACGAGGCATTCGCACGCGCCCGCTACCCTGTCGGGTCTCCCGGACGCGGGCTCCGCATGCAGACCGATCAGATCCTGATCATCGCCATCCTCGCGTCCACCGTGGCCGCCTTCCTGTGGGGCCGGTGGCGCCACGACCTGGTCGCCGGCGGCGCGCTGATGGCCTGTGTGCTGGCCGGGGTGGTGGCACCGGAACAGGCGTTCGCCGGTTTCGGGCATCCGGCGGTGATCACCGTGGCCTGCGTGCTGGTGCTCAGTCGCGGCCTGCAGACGTCCGGCGCGGTGGATGCGCTGGCGCGCGTGGCGTTGCCGGCCAAGGCCGGTCCGATGCTGTCGATCGCCGCGCTCACCGCGCTGGCGGCGGTGCTGTCGGGCTTCATGAACAATGTCGGCGCGCTGGCGCTGCTGATGCCGGTGGCGCTGCAGATCGCGCGCAAGCGCAAGCTCGCGCCGGGCCAGGTGCTGATGCCGCTGGCGTTCGGCTCGATCCTGGGCGGCATGACCACGCTGATCGGCACGCCGCCGAACCTCATCGTGTCCGGCTACCGCGCATCGACCGGCGAGGCGCCGTTCGCGATGTTCGATTTCAGCCCGGTCGGCGTGGCGGTCGCGGGCGCGGGCGTCCTGCTGATCGTGCTGGGGGGCTGGAAGCTGGTGCCGGTGCGGCGCGAGGCGGCGGCCGAGGGCTTCGATCCCGGCGCGTACCTGACCGAGGTGCGCGTGCCCGAAGGCGCGCGCGCGGTGGGCAGGACCCTGTCCGAGATCGAGCGCTCGCTCGACCAGCACGATGCGCAGGTGCTGGGCATCGTGCAGGCCGAATTCCGGGTGCACGCGCCGCATCCCTCGCGTGTGGTGCGGGCCGGCGACGTGCTGGTGATCGAGGCCGATGCCGAGGCGCTGTCCAACCTGCTCTCCGAGCTGGGGCTGAAACTGGAGGAGGACGTGCCGCCGCCCCAGGACAGGGACGACACCGACGACGCCGACAGCGACGCGCCCGGTGACGCGCGCGGGGACCATGGCGCGCACGCGCGTGACGAAGGCCGGGCGCCTGCGCCGGTCACCGTCACCGATTCCACGACGCGCCTGCGGGAGCGCCGCGGCGGCGACGCGGAGGCGGACCGGTCGCGCGACGTCCGGAGGGCGTCGGCGGAAGACGCGAACGACGAGGACGACGGCGCCGGGGACGACGACGGCCCCAGGGCCCGCGACCCCGGGCGCACGCCGCATGAGGAGATCGTGCTGCAGGAAATCGTGGTGCTGCCCGGCTCCGGACTGTCGGGCCGCTCGGCGACCGAACTCGACCTGCGCACCCACCACGGCATCAACGTGCTCGCGATCTCGCGCGCCGGCATCCGTTCGCGGCGGCGACTGCGTTCGCAGCGCTTCCAGGAAGGCGACCTGCTGCTGGTGCAGGGCACGCAGGCCGCGATCTCCGGCTTCGCCGCCCAGTTCGGCGCGGTCCCGCTGGCCGAACGTGCGCTGCGCATGCCCGACCGGCGCAAGGCGATCACCGCCAGCCTGGTGCTGGCGGCCGCGATCGCACTCACCGCGTTCGGCCTGCTGCCCGCGGCGGTGGCGTTCGCGCTCGGCGTGGTGGCCTCGATGGCGCTGCGCACGGTGCCGCCGCGCGAGGTGTACGAGGCGGTGGACTGGCCGGTGATCGTGCTGCTGGCGGCGCTGATCCCGGTGGCCGGCGCAATGGAATCCACCGGCACCGCCGACCTGCTGGCGCGCGGGCTGTTCGACTCGGTGGCCCAGGGCCACCCGGTGCTCGGCCTGGTGCTGGTGATGGTGGTGACCATGACCCTGTCGGACCTGATGAACAACGCCGCCACCGCCGCGGTGATGTGCCCGATCGCGGTGGGGGCCGCCACCACGCTCGGGGTCGATCCCGATCCCTACCTGATGGCGGTGGCCATCGGCGCCTCGTGCGCGTTCCTGACCCCGATCGGGCATCAGAACAACACCCTGATCCTCGGGCCCGGCGGCTTCCGCTTCAGCGACTACTGGCGGCTCGGATTGCCGGTGCAGCTGGTGGTGCTGGTGGTGTCGATCCCGCTGCTGCTGCGCGTGTGGCCGCTGTAGCGCGGGAACGATGAGGATCCTGCTGCTCACCTACGGCACCGAGGGCGATACCCGCCCGCTGGCCGCGCTCGGTCACGCGCTGCGACAGGCCGGGCACGAGGCGCGCCTGCTGGCCGACGCCTCCGCGCTCGGCAGCGCGCAGGCCCTCGGCCTGCCCTGCGACGCACTGGCCGGCGACATCCGCGGCGCGATTGCCGCCGAGGGCGCGATGCGCGCAATCACCCGCAACCTGTCGGCGCTCACGCGTCGCCACACGGGCGACTGGCTGGCGCAGGCGATCGACGCAGGGCGTGGCTGCGACGCGGTGGTGGTGTCCGGGCTGGCCGCGTTCGCCGGACTGTCGGCGGCCGAGGCGCTGGGCGTGCCGGCGATCGGCGCGATGCTGATCCCGATCTCGCCCACGGCCGCGTTTCCCTCGCCGTTCCTGCCGCTGGCGCCGCCGCGCGCGTTCAACGCCGCCAGCCACCGGCTGTTCGGCCAGCTCAGCTGGCGGCTGTTCCGCGGCGCGACCAACCGCGCGCGCCGCGCCGCGGGCCTGCCGCCGCGCAGGCGACTGTGGACCGACCATCCGATGCTCTACGGCATCTCGCCCTCGCTCGTGCCGCCTCCGGCCGACTGGCCCGGCAACGCCCACGTGTGCGGGCAGTGGATTCCGCCGCTTGCGGCAACTTACACCCCCGATGCGGACCTGCTCGCCTTCCTCGACGCCGGCGAGCCGCCGGTCTACGTCGGCTTCGGCAGCATGGCCGGATTCGACGATGCACGCCTGGTGGAGGCGGTGGTCGGCGCGGTCGGCGGCAGACGCGCGCTGTTCCATCCGGGCTGGAGCGGGATCGATGCCACGCGGCTGCCCGGCAACTTCCATCCGGTCGGACACGTGCCGCACGACTGGCTGCTGCCGCGCACCGCGCTGGCGATCCACCACGGCGGTTCCGGCACCACCCACTCGGCGTGTCGCGCCGGCATCCCTTCGGTGATCGTGCCCTTCGCCGGCGACCAGTTCTTCTGGAACGCGCGCCTGCGCCAGGCCGGGGTGATGCGCCACGCGCTCAGGGGCGGCACGATCACCGCAGCGCGCCTGTCCGAGGCGATCGACTTCGCCCGCGGCGAGGGCGCGCGTCGGCACGCCGCCCTGCTCGGTGCGCGCATGCAGCGCGAGCACGGCTGCGAAGCTGCGGTCGCGCTGGTGGAGCGCTACGCCACGGCGTAGGGCGGCCGCCGCCGCCGGACTGGACGCGTGCGCGGGATCCGCCCGTCGCCGCTGCAGCCGCAAGGCTGCGACCGCGACGGCCACTTCACCCGTGCGCGCCTATACCTGCGCGTCCATCCGCGACACGCCCAGGGCCACCGCATGTCAGACCACCAGGCACCCGCCACCGTCGCCCACGTCGATCTCGCGCGCTACATGGGCACCTGGTACGAGATCGCGCGCCTGCCGATGCGCTTCGAACCCGAAGACGCCACCGACATCTCGGCCCACTACGACATCTCGGCCCACTACGCGCTGCAGGACGACGGCAAGGTGGCGGTCCGCAACCGGATGCGCCGCAACGGCGAAGTCGAAGAGACGACCGGCGAAGCGGACGCGGTGGACGAGAGCGGCAGCCGGCTGGAAGTGAGCTTCCTGCCGCAGGGCCTGCGCTGGATTCCGTTCACGAAGGGAGACTACTGGATCCTCGCGCTGGCGCCGGACTACAGCGTGTCGCTGGTGGGCAGCCCGGACCGCAAGTACCTGTGGCTGCTGTCGCGCACGCCCACGCTCGACGCCACCACGCGCGATCACTACCTCGCGATCGCCCGCCAGCGCGGTTTCGACCTGGCGGCGCTGATCCACACGCCGCACACCGGCGCGCCGGCCCGGGCGGAGTGACGGGCCGCGCGGCAGGCGGCTGCGTCGCCCGGGTGCGGGCTACGGAACGGGCGCCGGTGCCGCGGCCACGGGCGTGTCCACGGACGGATCGGGCACCCGTTCCGGTTCCGGCTCCGTCGCGGGCACGCCGGGTGCCGCCGGCGTCGCGAGCAGCGCGTTGAGCAGGCCGATGGTCTCGGCCGCGGACGCCTCCGAATAACCGCGCCGGATCGCCGCCAGGCGCCCGGCCTGGTCGAAGACGAACATGTGCGGCACCGACGCGACCCCGAACGCTTCGGACAGCCCGCCATCCCGATCGTGGGTCCAGGTCACCGGCGACTTGCGCAATGCGTGACGGACGCTGCGGTACTCGGGGACGCCTTCCTTGAAGTTCACCACCACCACACGCAGGCGATCTGTACCGACCTCGGCCTGCAGGTGGTCCAGCAGGGCGAACTGGCGCCGGCAGTAGCCGCACCACGACGCCCAGAAACTCACCACCACCACCTTGCCGGCGTGCGCGCTCACGCGCACCTGTTCGCCTTCGGGCGTGGTTCCCAGCAGGTCGACCGGTGCCGGCTCGCCCACCCTGGGCGACGCGGGCACCACGCCCGCCATGCACGACACCAGCAGGCCGATGGCCAGCCGCAGCTTCCAGTCAACGCGCATGTCCCCATCCCCCGCGCGGCCCCGGCGCGCCAGCGGACGATCCCTCCGCGCGCGCCGTCCGTCAAGCGCCGGCTACTCCGCCGGCTCCGGCGCGCCCATGCTTCCCTTGCTGTACATGCCCGAGCGGTCGAAGCAACAGGCGCGGCGCATGCCGGAGGCGAGCTTGTCGCAAGCGGTGGCGATGCGCTTCACCCGCGTCTCGGCCTTCTTGCCCGAGGTGATCCAGTGGATCCAGTCGCGCCGTGCGACCGCGGTAATGTCCTTCCACGTCGCCAGTGCGTCCGGATGCGCGGCCAGCGCGCGGCGCAGGTCCGCCGGCACCGTCGGCTCGGGCTCGCGCGCGACCGGCGCGACCTCCAGCTCGACCGTGTCGCCGGCCCCGACGGCCGCGGCCTCCCACAGCGTCCTGTCGACCTTGAGCCAGTGGCTGCCCGCGCCGTCCGGCTCCAGCGTGGCCTGGAACGGCTGGCGTTCGAACGTGCCCTCGACGGTGACCATGCTGCGGGTGGGCAGCTTCGCGCTGGCCGCGGCGGGCAGCACCAGGAACCGCCACGCCGCGCCTTTCGGCTGCGCCGGACGCTGCAACGTCGCCTTGAAGCGGATGCCGGCGGTGGCCTTGCCCATGCGCGGACGATAGCACCGGCCTGCGGCGCTCCGGAACGCGTTCCGCGGCTGCCCGGCGAGGGCAACCGGGCCGGTTCCGCCTCCGCCTCCGGTCCACCCGCGCTTGAAATCGCCGCCGCCGCACGCATATCCGCGGCCTGCCTGGCCATGCAAGGGAAGGGTCCATGACCGACGCCACCGCCACCGAAACCCGCAAGTTCGAAGCCGAAGTCGCCCAGGTGCTGCACCTGGTCACGCATTCGCTGTACTCGCACAAGGAGATCTTCCTGCGCGAGCTGATCTCCAACGCCTCCGACGCCTGCGACAAGCTGCGCTTCGAGGCCATCGCCAGCCCAGGGCTGCTGTCGGGCGACGCCGAGCTGCACATCGACGTCAGCTGGGACACGGCCGCGCGCACCATCACCATCCGCGATACCGGCATCGGCATGAGCCGCGACGAAGTGGTGGCCAACATCGGCAGCATCGCCAGCTCCGGCACCCGCCGTTTCCTCGAAACCCTGGGCAGCGAGCAGAAGGCGGACGCGCGGCTGATCGGCCAGTTCGGCGTGGGCTTCTACTCCGCATTCGTAGTCGCCGACCGCGTCACCGTGCTCACCCGCCGCGCCGGCGAGGCCCCGGAGACCGGAGTGAAGTGGGAGAGCGACGGCCGCGGCGAGTACACGCTCGAACCCGCCACGCTCGACCAGCGCGGCACCACGGTCGTGCTGCACCTGAAGGAGGGCGAGGACGAGTTCCTCGATGGCTGGAAGCTGCGCGCGCTGGTGCGCAAGTACTCCGACCACGTCGCCTTCCCGATCCGGATGCCCAGGGAGGCGCCCGCACAGGAAGACGGCGACGAGGCCGAAGCCGACGCCGCGCCGGAGTGGGAGACCGCGAACGACGCCTCCGCCCTGTGGACCCGGCCCAGGAGCGAGATCAGCGACGAGGAATACCAGAACTTCTACAAGTCGCTCGGCCACGACTTCAACGACGCCGCGGCCTGGTCGCACAACCGGGTCGAAGGCAGCCAGAGCTTCACCACCCTGCTGTACCTGCCTTCGCAGCCGCCGTTCGACCTGATGATGGGCGGGCGCGACGAGCGCAAGGGGCTCAAGCTCTACATCAAGCGCGTCTTCATCATGGACGCGGCCGAGGAGCTGCTGCCCCACTACCTGCGCTTCGTGCGCGGCGTGGTGGATGCCGACGACCTGCCGCTCAACGTCAGCCGCGAACTGCTGCAGCACAACCGCCAGCTCGAGCGCATCAGGGGCGCCTGCGTCAAGCGCGTGCTGGACCTGATCGAGAAACTCTCGCGCGACGAGCCGGAGACGTTCGCCGCCTTCATCAAGGCCTTCGGCAACACGCTCAAGGAAGGCATCGTCGAGGACGCCGGCAATCGCGAGCGGATCGCGAAGCTGTTGCGCTTCGCGTCCACCAGGGGCGAAGGCGAGGCGCAGACGGTGTCGCTGGACGACTACGTCGGCCGCATGGCCGAAGGCCAGGATGCGATCTGGTACGTCACCGCCGACGGCTACCGCGCCGCGGCCGGCAGTCCGCAGCTGGAGGCCTTCCGCGCCCGCGGCATCGAAGTGCTGCTGATGTCCGATCGCATCGACGAGTGGATGCTCGGCCACCTGCGCGAATACGCCGGCAAGCCGCTGCGCCACGTCGCCAAGGGCGAGCTGCCGCTGGACGAGGCGGAGAAGGCGACGCAGGCCGAGGCCGCGCAGGCGGCAGCGCCCCTGATCGAGCGCATCAAGGCGCTGCTCGGCGAGCGGGTCGAGGACGTGCGCGTGTCGGCGCGACTGACCGACTCGCCCGCCTGCCTGGCGCTGGCCGAGTACGAGATGGCGCCGCACCTGGCGCGCCTGCTGCGCGAGGCCGGCCAGGACGTGCCGGGCAGCAAGCCTGTGCTGGAAGTGAATCCGCGCCACCCGCTGCTGCAGAAGCTGCTCGGCGAGCACGACGACGCACGCGCCGGCGACCTCGCCCACCTGCTGCTGGAACAGGCCGAACTCGCGGCCGGCGCCCCGCTTGTCGATCCGGCCGCCTTCGTGCAGCGCATGAACCGGCTGCTGGCGGGGTGAGGAACGGCCGCTCGCACGGCACTGCCGTGCGGTCCGTAGCCCGGATAAGGCCGCAGGCCGCATCCGGGATGATCCGACGCATCCCACCATGCGCGCGCCTGTGGCGCGCCCCCATCCGCCTCCGGCACCTTCCACTCGTGAAGGGCGCAATGCCCCGCAAGCGGCGGAAGGAACACACCCGCGCTGAAGTCGAAGATCCACGCTTCCGTGGATGCGGGGACGAGAAGACTCGCGCCGGGAATGCGGAGCGCTACGGGCACGCATCGGGAAGCAGGGATGCATGCCCCCGGAGGCGGGACCACGACACTCCCGGCTGGCAGGCCGCCATGGCGTGCCGCTCACGGCCTGCGCGAACGCGGCGCGCTATCGTTGCCGGATCCACGCTCCGGAGACTCGCATGGCCCTGACCGGTTCCTGCACACGCGCCGCATTCGCCGCCCCCCTGATCGGGGCGTCCTGCGTGCTCGTCCTGCTGCTGGCCGCCTGCGAAGCGCGTACGCAGGCGGTCGCGCCGGCGGACTCCGGACGCGCGCTGGATCCGTCCGAGTCCCCACAGGCGTCCGCCCCCGCACAGACGCCATCGCCTGCATCGGCGCCTGCGCCGTCGCCCGAAGGCGTCTACGCCATGGCGGCGCCGCTGGTCTCGGAGCTGCGCGTTGTGGCGCTGCCCGGACGGCCCGGCGAGTACCGCATCGAGGTGCACGGCGGCGGCGATCCGCGCGACGGCGCCGGCGTGGGCGCGGATTGCCGGGCGGTGGCGGAGGGGCCGCTGGCGGGCGATCGCATCGATGCCGCGCTGCAGCCGTTCGACAGCGACCTGGGCGGGCTCGAGGCCGGCGACCTGGTGGACGGCCCACGCGTCGAACTGCAGCTGCAGGGGGACACCGCCCGTCTGCAGGGGGCATTCGCACACTGCGCGATGGCGACCGTGATGGCCGGCAGCTACCGGCGCACCGCGACACCGTCGCTGTTCCTGGACTGCCCGCCGCTGCCGGCCGCCTGCTGGAACCGTGACTGAGCGCACGCGCACTGGGGTCGCCCCGAGGATGTGAGTGGCCGCGCGCTGCGCTATTGCTGTCCGTCCACGCGTGCGGAACACGAGCCATGGACAGCAGCAACGGCGTCGGCGGTACGGGCAGTCGCGATTCCGCATCCGACGTGCAGGGCCATACGCAGGCCACGTCGGCCGGTGCCACCTCGCGGGCCTTCGATGCCCTCGACGCGACCGCGTTCGACAATCCCGCCGCGCAGCGCGCGGTCGCCGACGCGATCGCGAGCGGCACGCCGATCGGCCTGTCCGGTCCGGTGTGCTATTCGATGCAGCCGGGGCAGACGCTGCAGGACGTGGCGACGGCGTTCGGCACCACCGTGCGCGAGCTCGCCATCGCCAACGACATCGCCAACCCCGAGACGGTGCAGCCCGGGCAGACCATCAGCGTCGCGCCGCCGGTCGACAAGCCGGAGATCGGGTCGCTGTCGGCGCAGTACGAAACCGGGAACCGCGGACCGGGGACCGTGTCGACCGGCCGCGGCGACATCGGCGGGGTGTCCTACGGCAGCTACCAGCTGTCGACCGCGGCCGGGCGGCCGCAGGAATTCCTCGCCACGGAAGGGGCGCAGTGGGCCGCCGACTTCGCGGGACTGCGCGCCGGCACGCCGGCCTTCACCCAGGCCTGGCGCGACGTGGCCGCGCGCGAACCCGCCGCCTTCCAGCAGGCGCAGCACGACTACATCGAACGCACGCACTACGACCCGCAGGCCGCGCGCGTGGAGCAACGCACCACGGTGGCCGGCGTGGATGGCGGCATCGCCACCGCGGGCGTGGACCTGGCGCAGCATTCGCGCGCGCTGCAGAACGTGGCCTGGTCGACTGCGGTACAGCATGGCCCGCGCAGCAACATCATTGCCGACGCGGTGCGCGAGGTGCGCGCGGCGGGCGTGCAGGACTGGGATGCGGGTTTCGATCGCGCGGTGATCGACGCGGTCTACGACGAGCGCGGGCGGGTCGATGCCAACGGCGAGCTGGCGCATTTCAGCAGCAATTCCGCGGCCGTCCAGCGCGGCGTGGCCGACCGGTTCGTCGACGAACGTGCGGACGCCATCGCGGCGCTGGATGCAGAGGATCGCGCGCTCGACGTCGCCCTGGGCCGGACCGATCCATAGTCCGGATCGCGGGATCGCGGATCGCCGCATAGCATCCGCGCGCGGGAAGAGGCCAGGACGCAAGAAAGCCCCGGTTCGCACCGGGGCTTTGATCAGTCACGCATCGGCATCTTCGGTCAGCTTGCCGGCTTCATCCGATCAGCTCGCCGCCTTCATCGCGTGCTTGCGGTTGCGCATGATGTCGTGGCACTGGACCACCCGCGGCAGCAGGCGCTCGGCGGAGATGCGCGCCTCGGCAGGCGTGTCGTCGTCCGACACCGTTTCCTTGAACGCCTTGAGCAGACGGTCTTCCGATTCCTCGAGCTCGGCGACGTAGCCGTAGTTCGTGTCGCCCAGCGCGGCGCGCATCTTGCCGTACATCTGCTGCATCGAACCCACCATGGTGCCGTGGTCGGCCGGATTGCCACCGGTCGCGGCCACGTCGGCGCTCAGGGCGGTGACGATCTCGCGCTTGTGGCCCGCCATCTGGTTGAACAGCGCAGCGAGCTCCGGATCCTTCACCTTGCCGGCCGCCTCGGTGTAGAACTCGCCGCCGTCGCGCGCGATTTCGATCAGGTCGTTGAGGCTGTGCTGGATCTTCTTTTCGGTACTCATCGTGTGGCTCCTCGAGATGTGATCCCCACTATCGGCCATCGGCGATCAATGCCGCGTGCAGTCCGCAGGCGGGACTGAATCCAGCCTCAGCTTTGCCGCGTTGGCGTGAACGTTTTGAATCCGGGATGTCGAGGCTGATGCGGCCGCCGGGCGCGACGTCTCGTGGGTCATGCAGACAGTCGACGCGCGCTGGTCGGCTGCGCCGCATCACGCGCCTCCATCACGCGACCGATGCGCCGTGCCCGCGCATGTGCGAGCAAGGCGCCACGCATTCCGCCCTCGCGTCGCGCCTGCTGGCTGGCCGACGCGGAACACCCGCCTCGCGACACTTCAGGACTGGAACGTGGCAGTCGGGCGCGCGCGCACGGTCGCGAAGCGGCGCTGGATCAGGCGCGCCAGGGCGGCTGGATCGGTGATGGCCTGGACGCGCTCGATCGCCAGCGCTTCGGCCAGGTAGCGCGCGTTGGCGCCGCCCAGCCAGACCGGGACGCCCGACGCGAGCGCGTCGTCGAGCAGGCGCAGCTGCGCCAGCGCAGCGGGCGCATGCCCCGGATCGATCGAACTGAGCGCCACCGCCGCAGCGCCGAGGCGCTCCGACACGCGCGCCAGTTCCACGGCGGGCAGTTCGGTGCCCAGATACAGCACCGGCGCCCCCGCATCGTGCGCGTACAGCGCCGCGCCCAGCAGGCCCAGTTCGTGCGGTTCGCCCGGCAGGGTGGCGAACAGCACCCGCGGCCGCTGTTCGCGCGGATGCTGGTTGAGCACCGACAGCAGGCGCGTGCGCAGCAGGCTGCTGACCAGGCGCTCCTGCGCGATCGCCAGCCGGCCGTCGGCCCAGCGCACGCCCACCTCGCGCAACAGCGGCATCACCACCCGCGCCACCAGTACCGAGGTAGGCAGGGTTGCGATCGCCACCGAGAGCTCGCGGTCGAACACGTCCACCCGGTAGTCGGCGATCGCATCGAGCATGCGCTCGGGCAGCACGTCCACACCGCCATAGCCGGCATGACGGCGTTCCTCGAGCATTCGATCGAGCGCCGCGTCGTCGAGACCGGCGAGGTCGCGGATCGGGTGGCCGCGATCGGTCAGCCGGTGCAGGCGGGTGAGGCGGTCGACCATCGCCGGGTCGTACAGCCGCCGCCCCTGTTCGTCGCGATGCGGCACCACGGCGCCGTGCCGGCGCTCCCAGGCGCGCAGGGTTTCGGGAGTGAGCCCGCTGAGTTCGGCGGCGGCCTTGACCGGGAACATGTCAGGGAATGTACAACCTACGTACAAGGACTGATTGGACGACAGCATAACAGGGGCCGGCAGAGACTGGCGCCGCACCCTAAATCCGGAGTCACCCATGTCCAAGTCATTCCATACGTCCCCTGGCCTGCGTCGCCTGGTCGCCGCGCTGGCGCTCGGCCTGTCCGCGCCGCTCGCGCTTGCCGCCCAGCCGGCGGCCACCGAGGCCGCCGCTCCCCAGGCGCAGGCCGATATCGTCGACACCGCCGTGGCCGCCGGGCAGTTCACTACCCTCGCCGCCGCGCTCCAGGCCGCCGGCCTGGTCGACACGCTCAAGGGCGCCGGTCCGTTTACGGTGTTCGCGCCCACCGACGAGGCGTTCGCGGCGCTGCCCGCGGGCACGGTGGAGAACCTGCTCAAGCCCGAGAACAAGGACCAGCTGGTCGCCATCCTCACCTACCACGTCGTCCCGGGCCGCTATCCGGCGTCCACCGTCGTCACGCTGGACGAAGCGACCACGGTGCAGGGCGGCAGCGTCGACATCGCCACCGCCGGCAGTGGCGTAACGGTCGATGGCGCCAACGTCGTCACCGCGGACGTGGCCGCCAGCAACGGCGTGATCCATGTGATCGACAAGGTCCTGATGCCGGACGGCTGATCGGCCGGCACACGCGCACCCCACACCTACTCCCCGCACCCAGGAGACATTCCATGAAAGCCCTCAACATCATCACCCTCGCACTCATCATCGTCGGCGGCATCAACTGGGGCCTGGTCGGCGCCTTCCAGTTCGACCTCGTCGCCACGATCTTCGGCGGCCAGGACGCGCCGCTCGCCCGCGTCGTGTACGTGCTGGTCGGCCTGTCGGCCCTGTGGCAGATCGTGCCGCTGATGCGCGCCGGCAGCGCCGGCGAAGTACGCGCCCAGGCCCACCGTTGATTCCGCTGCGCGCCTGACGCCTGCGTTCACGGGCCGGACCGCGTACCGCGCGGCCCCCTGCCCGGGACCTTCGCACGCGGTTGGTGCACCGGGGTCGGAGTGGTCCTGTCCTTCACCGGACATGTCGCTTCGATCCCGGTTTTGTTCGCCGCGACGCGTCGATCGATATCGATCGCGCGCCGCGTTCCGGCCCACCACTACGCGGTGTCGTGTCGCACCAGTCGCGGCAGCACTGGAACGATCCTGCACCGCGCCATCTACGGGTAGCCGCGCAAGCGCCGCCTCCCTCTTTCCAGTGTCCAGAAGGAACCGTCCCCATGAAGCTTCACGTCCTCACCCTTGCCCTGATGGGCGCCGTCGCGCTCAGCGCCTGCCAGAACGACACCGCCACCACCGACACCGCTGCGGCCGACGCCCAGACCGCGCCAATGACCGATGACGCCGCCGCTACCGACGCGGCCACCGCCCCGACCGACTATTCCGCGCAGGCGCCGGCGATGGATGCTGCGGCCAGCGGCGACATCGTCGATCTCGCCTCCGGTTCACCGGATCACAGCACCCTGGTCACTGCCGTACAGGCGGCCGGCCTGGTCGACACGCTCAAGGGCGCCGGACCGTTCACCGTGTTCGCGCCGACCAACGCCGCATTCGACAAGCTGCCCGCGGGCACCGTCGACGGCCTGCTCGAGCCGGCGGCGAAGGACGACCTCAGCGGCGTGCTGACCTACCACGTGGTGTCGGGCAACGTCGACGCCGCCGCGCTGACGCAGCAGATCGAGGCCGGCGGCGGCAGCGCCACGCTGACGACCGTGCAGGGCGGCACGCTGACCGCCCGCGCCGACGGCGGCACCGTCACGCTCACCGACGCCAAGGGCAACACCTCCACCGTCACCACCGCGGATCTGCGCGGCAGCAATGGCGTGATCCACGTGATCGACACGGTGCTGATGCCGTAACGCGTTCATGCGGTGTCCTTGTCGGTGCCAGGCGGCACCGCGCCGGGCAGTACCACGCGGACTCCTCGTCTGGTCCGCGTGTCCAGGGAGGCGGCTTCGGTCGCCTCCTTTCTCGTGCCGGTCCCTCGTCCCTTGCGTAGCCCGGGTAAGCGAAGCGCACCCGGGGTTTGGGCACCCCACGCATCACCCTCACCATCATGGCGACGTTCTTCCCGGATGCGGCCTGCGGCCTTATCCGGGCTACACGCGACCGCCACGTAGCCCGGGTAAGCGAAGCGCACCCGGGGTAGAGGACGCAACGTCTCCAATCATGGCGACGTCGTCCCGTAACCGACCTACAGCACTGCCCGGGTCGAGCGCGTCGCTGCAAGAAAGCGATGCCGCTGCGCCTTGCTTCACGATGCGTGGGCGGCGCTGCGGGTATGGTGGTTTGCGTACCCACATATGGTGTCCGCAATGATCAAGTTCCTGGGCAAGAGCGCCTTCGTCATCTTCCTGATCGGCCTCGCCGTCGTGATCGGCCTGCTGATGCTGATCTTCTGACCCGCGCTCGTGATGTACCGGCCACGGCGCCCGTGCCGGCCTGCTAGGCTGCGCCTGCGCGCCTCCGGACGGGGGCGCGACGCGACCCACGCCAGGACACTGCCATGCACGCACGCCTCGCATCCACGCTGGTCGCCGTGTTCCTCGCCATGAGCGCGATGGCCGCGGACGGGGTCGACACCGCATCCGTCGATATCGACCAGGACGGCCTCCGCTTCACGCGCGCGGCGAACGGTGCACAGGAGTTGCATACGCTCGAGGCCGGCCGGCTGGAACTGCGCAGTCCGGCGCGGCGCGACAATTTCCGGCATCCTGACGGACAGCAGGTCACGCTCACCGCGCCGATGCTGCTGACGGAGATCGACAACACCCGCCCCTTCACCTTCACCGCGCGCGTGCGGCCGACATTGCACGAGACCTACGACGCCGGCACGCTGTACGTGTGGGCCAGCGGGACCTCGTGGCTGAAGATGGCGCTCGAGCGCGACGAACGCCGGCTCACCCGGATGGTCACCGTGCGCACGGAAGGCACCTCGGACGACAACAACCACGACGTCGTGACCGGTGACGCGGTCTACATGAAGATCTCCTCCGACGCGACGACGATCGGTTTCTACTACTCGCCCGACCGCCGGCAGTGGCAACTCGTGCGCCTGTACCGCAACGCGTATCCCGACCGGCTGTGGCTCGGGCTGAGCTCGCAGTCGCCGCTGGGCGAAGGCAATGCGACGGTGTTCGAGGATGTCGCGCTGGTCGATCGCGCGGTCTCCGACTTCCGCCTGGGCGAGTAGCCGCCCGCGGAACATCGCGTGGTGCACGCTGGCCGGCGTGCGGCGCGCCGTCTCGACCGGACCCGCACCGCCCGGCGGTCGAGCGACCCGACGCGCCGCGATGCATGGCCGTCGCCCGCGCATTCGCGGCGGTGGAGGCGTTGACGCCACCCTGTCCCGCCGTACCGCAGACTGCGGGATGCCCATGAGGACGCATCCCGCCATGGCCCTGCCTGTCCGCATCGCGACTGCCTTGCTGCTGGTGCTGGCGACCGTCGCGTGCACGCGGGAGCCGGACGTCGCAGGCGGCGACACCGATGCGGCGGCGAGCCGCGCACGCGCGACCGTGGGCGCGCGCGATGGATCGCTGCAGGCCTACTACGCGGCGCTGGTGGCCGAGCATGGCGAGGACATCGGCCTGTGTCCGCAGGCCGATTCGCCGCAGGCGGGGGCCTGCCCGGATGTCGACCTGCCCGGCGCCGCCCCCGCGCCGCGGCGCATCCTGCTGATGCTCGATGCCTCGGGTTCGATGGCCGGGCGGCTCGACGGCCGGCCCAAGCTGGCGATCGCGCAGGACGCCCTGCTCGCCTTCGCGTCGCGGCTGGAAGGCGACGTGCAGGTGGCGCTGCGCGTGTACGGGCACCGCGGCGGCAACCGCGAGCAGGACAAGCCCGGATCCTGCCGCGCCAGCGATCTGGTGCTGCCGTTCGCACCACGCGATCCCGCCGCGTTCGAAGCCGCCGTGCGCGCGTTCCGGCCGAGCGGGTTCACGCCGATCGCCGGCTCGCTGCAGGCCGCCGCGCGTGATTTCGGTCAGGGTGGTGCGACTGCGGAGGGCAACGTGGTCTATCTCGTGTCCGACGGCATCGAGACCTGTGACGGCGACCCGGCCGCCGCGGCGCGCGCGCTGCGCACGTCGGACATCGGCGTGGTGGTGAACGTGATCGGCTTCGACGTCGATGCCGCCGCCGAACGGCAGCTGCGCGAGGTGGCGAGCGCCGGCGGTGGCGAGTACCTGGCCGCGCGCGACCGCGACGCCCTGCTGCGCGTGTTCCAGCAGCGCCTGGCTGCGTTGAACGCGCGCTTCAACTGCCGCATCGGCACGGCGTCGAACGCGTTCAACCGCACCGTCGACACGCATTCGGCACGCTTCAACTGCCTGGTGGACAAGGCCTCGCGCGAGTTCAACGCGATCGTCGCCGCGGCCTCGGACGACGCCAATGCCGGACGCGCCACGCCCGGACAGCGCCGGTACGCCATCGACCAGGCGCGTGCACGGCGCGCACGCATCGTCGAGCCGGCCCGCGCGGAACGCGACGCCGCCTTCGCCCGCGGACGCCAGGCGCGCGACCGGACCGTCGACGACGCACGCCGCGACCGCGACGACGCGCGCCGCGACGCGGAGGCCGAACGGCCCCGCTAGCGTCGGGCACCCCGCTGCGGTCCACGCTGCCGGGACCGGCCGGCCCGTCGCCGCTGCGATACAGCCGCCGACGGCCCGCATCGAAACGCCCGTGCATCCTCGGCCGCCACGCCGGCGCGCCGCGACGCGTTACGATGCGGCACCCCACGCCGTCCACTCCGTTCCCATGACGTCCCGCCCGCCCGCCGGCCCTCCGGCGGCATGAGTCCGGCGCCGCCCCGCACCGGGGCCGACGCCGATCGCCGGATCGAACGCCTGCAGCCCTGGCTCGCCGCGCTGGGCAGCGCCCTGCTGCACGTGCTGTGCGTGCTGGTCGCGCTGCTGGCGCCGCCGATCACCATGACCTCGCCCGAAGGCGATCCGGCCGGCGGCAGTCCGGTGCAGGTCGAGTACATCGGCGACGGCACGCCCGTCCCCAGTCCCGCGCCCAGCGACACGCCGCCTTCGAGCGCGCCGTCCGAGGCGGCGCCCGCGGCCTCGCGCGTGCAGACCACGCCGGTACCGATCGCCGAGGACCCGGTGCCGCCCACCGCGGACAGCGCATCCGACGCGCGCGTGCCGCCGCGTATTCCGCGTACCGCGCCGCGGCAGAGCGCACCGAGCCCCGCAGCCGCGCCGCCGCCCGCCAGCCGGCGTCGTGGCCACACCTGGGGCCAGCCGCCCGGCATGGCGGTGCAGGAATCCGCGCCGGTCAATGCCGGCCCCGCGCGTACGTCCGCGATCGACAGCGGCCGCAGCCGGGGCACCGCGTCCACATCCGAGCCGAGCCTGGAGGTCGCCGGCTACCAGGTGGTGTACGACACCCGCAGCGAGCGCCGCCTGCGCGAATGGCAGGCGCAGGGCATGACCGAGCTGTTCATCCCGCTACCGGGCACCCGCAACCTGATGGTCTGTCCGCTGGAAACCGCGCTCAAGCGCGAGTCGGGACCTTGTCGCCAGCTGCCGCCCGATTCGCCCGAACTCGACGCGATCGGCGACGCACGCGAGGTGATCAGCGTGCAGCAGGTGTACCGCCAGGGCGAGGTCGTCTGGCGCGGGCCGGGCGCCTACCGCTGAGTGTCCGCCGGTCCCGCGCGTGTCGGTCCTCCCGCGCGCGTCTCGTCCTCGCGGACGGGATGACGCGGGTGCAGGATCAGTCCTGGTCCTGCGGACGCGCCATGTCGCGGCTCCTCGTCTTCGCCTTCCAGGCTTCGTATTCGGCGCGGGTGATCGTGCCGTCGGGAGCGGTGTCGATGTCGTCGAAGCGTTCCAGCAGCTGCGAATGCGCCGACAGGTCGTTGCGGGTCACGCTGCCGTCGCCACGCGCGTTGAGTTCCGCATAGTCCGGCATCCGGTCGTTGCCGTAGTCGCGCACGGCCATGCCGGGCGGCTGGCCACGCTGCTCCGGGGCTCGGCTGGGCTGCACCTGCGGCTGGGCGGGCTGCAACAGCGGCCGCGCGGGCTGGTCGAGCGGGCGCGTGGGCCGATCCACCGGGCGCGTCGGCTGCACCACGGGGCGGGTGGGCGGATCCACCGGGCGCGCGGGCTGCGTCAGCGGTCGCGTGGGCTGGGTCAGGGCCGGGTTCGGCTGCGTCTCGGGCCGTCCCGTCGGCGGCGTGGTGGTGGGCTGCTGCGCGAACGCGGCGCCGGCCGCCATGGCGGCGGCGAGCGTGGTCGAGGCCAGGGTGTGGATGGTCTTCATTCAAGTCTCCCTCCCGGGCGCAGCGGATGACCCGGAGGCGATGGATGGGCGGTCGGCCACCGGCCGGGATGGCGCGGTGCGATCCGAGAACACCACAGCCGGGCTTCGCGCCGTGTGCGCAAGCGCCTGCATCCGCCTCACGCGCCCTTACCAAGCCACGCAGTCCGCACTGCATGCCGCATTGCGCCGGGCCTGCGGGCCGGCTGAACAACGTGAACGCGATGCGCCATCGCCAGGACGACCGGTCGCATGCGCGCTAGACGAGTGAGATCGCCTCGCGTCTCTCCACCAGGAAGTCGATCAGCGCGCGCACCTTGCGCGGCATCTGCTCGCGCGAGGGCGCGTAGAGGTAGAACGCCGACAGCGGATGCGTCCAGTCGCGCAGCACGCGGACCAGGCGACCGTCGGCCAGCTCCGCCTGCACCGCGACATCGACGATCTGCATCAGCCCGAGCCCCTGCGCCGCCGCGCGGACCATGCACTGGTCGTCGTTGGTGACCAGTCGCCCGGTCACCGCCTGGGTGAAGTGCCCGCCCTTGCGGCCCGGCGCGGTGAACTCCCAGTCGTGCAGCGCGCCGGTGCCGGCGAACCGGTAGTTGATGCAGTCGTGCGCGGCGAGGTCCGCGGGCGCCTTCGGCACGCCGTGGCGCGCGAGATACGCGGGCGCACCGACCACCGCCATCGACAATGCCGGACTGATCGGCACCGCCACCATGTGTTCGGCGAGGCTCTGCCCGAGGCGGATGCCGGCATCGCAGCCCTCGGCGATGATGTTCGACAGCGAATCGGACATCACCAGTTCCAGCGCGACCTTCGGATGGCGGTCGCGGAACTCGGCCAGGTGCGGCTCGATCAGCGCCCGCGCGGCCAGGCGCGAGGTATTCACGCGGACGAGGCCAGACGGCACATCCTGCGCTTCTCCCAGCGCCTGCACCGCCTGCTCGATGCCCGCCAGCGACGGCCGCAGCGTGTCGAACAGCGCCTGCCCCGCTTCGGTCAGCGACATGTGCCGGGTCGTGCGGTACAGCAGGCGCACGCCCAGCTGGCGTTCCAGCGACTTGAGGCTCTGCGACAACGCTGCGCGCGACACGCCCATCTCCTCCGCGGCGCGGGTGAAGCTGCCATGGCGGGCGACATGCGCGAACCAGGCGAGCGACGGCAGCAGGGCGGGATCCATCGCCAGATTGTAAACCTCCGCTTATCACTCATGTGCCGATTAAGGCCTTACTCCAGCTCAATCTGCGGCGTAGCGTGGATGGCGTGGTGATGGCGGCAGGCGCTGCCGGGATTCCCGGCGCCAACCGCACGTCGCGACATCCACAAAGGCTTCCTGGAGAAACGCCAAGCGCATGCACCCCCTGGGCAACAGCGGACTGTTCGTCTCCGAACTCTGTTTCGGCGCGATGACCTTCGGCGGCAGCGACGGGATCTGGGGCCAGGTCGGCCAGCTCGGACAGGACGAGGCCGACGCCCTGGTGCGCTCGGCGCTGGATGCGGGCATCAACTTCTTCGACACCGCGAACGTGTATGCCGACGGCCGCAGCGAGACCATGCTCGGCCGCGCGCTGCACAACCTCGGGGTGCCGCGGGACGACGTGGTGGTCGCCACCAAGGTCGCCGCGGCGATGGGCGAAGGGCCGAACCGGCGCGGCGGTTCGCGGCGCCACGTGCTGGCGCAGTGCCATGCCAGCCTGCAACGGCTCGGCCTGCAGCACATCGACCTGTACCAGGTCCACGCCTTCGACCCGGCCACGCCGATCGAGGAGACCCTCGACGCGCTCGACGCGCTGGTGCGCGCCGGCGACGTGCGTTACCTCGGCCTGTCGAACTGGGCCGCCTAGCAGGTGATGAAGGCGCTCGGGATCGGTCGCGCCCGAAACCTGGCGCCGATCGTCTCGCTGCAGGCGTACTACTCGCTGGTCGGCCGCGACGCGGAACGCGAGCTGGTGCCGATGCTGGCATCCGAGCGCGTCGGGCTGATGGTCTGGAGCCCGCTGGCCGGTGGCTACCTGACCGGAAAATATTCCGGCGGCGACGCCGCCGGCGGCAGGCTCGAGGAGCTCGATTTCCCGCCCATCGATCGCGTGCGCGGCGAACCCCTGATCGACGTGCTGCGCACCGTGGCGCAGCGCCACGAGGCCACGCCGGGCCAGGTCGCCATCGCCTGGCTGCTGCACCAGCCGGTGGTGACCACGGTGCTGCTCGGCGCCAAGCGCGTCGAACAGCTGACCGACAACGTGCGCGCCACGCAGCTGCGGCTGGACGACGACGAACTCGGGCAACTCGATGCCGCCAGCCGGTTGCCCGCCGAGTACCCGGGCTGGCTGCTGGCGCAGTCGGACGGCCGCCGCGCCTGAAACGAATCGCAGCAGCGATGTCGAGGGCGTTTCCGTCGCCCGGCTCCGCGCCATCCCTCCCCCCCACCGAACCGGAGCAATCCACGTGTCCACCCAACCACTACGCGTCGGCATCATCGGCGCCGATACCAGGGCAAGCTGGGCCGGGGCGTCCCACGTCCCCGCGATCCGGACGCAACCGGGGCTCGCCCTCGCCGCGGTCGCCACGCGAAGCGCGCAAAGCGCCAGCGCCGCGGCCGAAGCGTTCGGCGCTTCGCGCTGGTACGCCGATCCCTATCGACTCATCGAAGACGACGGCATCGACATCGTCACCGTCGCGGTGAAAGTCCCCGCGCATCGCGAACTGGTGCTCGCCGCGCTGCGCGCCGGCAAGGCCGTGTACAGCGAATCGCCGCTCGGCGCCACGCTGGAGCAGACCGCCGAAATGGCGTCGGCCGCGCGAGGCCTGCATACCGCGATCGGTTTGCAGGGACGCATGAATCCGTCGGTGCGCCGCGCCGCAGAGCTCGTCGCGTCGGGCAGGCTCGGCAGGGTGATGTCGGCCAACGTGCGCGCGACCACCTTCGGCTACGGGCCGACCTCGCCCGCCGCCTACGACTACTTCAACAAGGCCGCCTCCGGCGCCAGCTTCCTGACCATCACCACCGCCCACGTGCTGGACGTGGTCGAGGCGGTGCTCGGCGACATCACCGAGCTCGATGCGCGGACCGAACGGCTGTGGCCGGAGGTAGCACTGGTCGATACCGGCGGCACCTCGGTGCGCGAGATCGCCGACCACGTCGACCTGGTCGCACGGACTGCGCTGGGTGCGTCGATGTCGGTGCAGGTGCTCGCCGGCGTCGAGTCCGATCCGCATTTCGTGATGGAGGTGCGCGGCTCGAAGGGGGTGCTGAAGCTGACCGGCAGCCACCTCGCTGGCGTGCAGGTGGGCGACCTGTCGTTGTCGGCGGGCGTGGACTTCGCCGCGCCGGACGCACCGGTCGCCTCAGGCGTCGGCCCCACCGCCGCGGCGTTCTGGAACGGCGCCGCCATCAACGTCGGCGAGGTCTACGCCAGCCTGGCGCGCGACCTGCGCGCCGGCAGCTTCGACACGCCCGGCTTCGCCCACGCGCTGCACAACCACCGCCTGGTCGCCGCGGTCGAGCGCGCCGCCGACTCCGGCCAGCGACAGCGCGACTTCGGCGCACCCGGATCCGAACGGGCTCACCTGCCAACCGGGGCACCGACGATCACGATCAGCGGAGAACGACATGCAACCGGGAAACGGGGACATTCGACCGGCGCCGCAGGAGCCTCGGAGGCCAGGGGCGCGGAAAGTCGCCCGTAAGCCTTGCTCGACGAGAGTGGATGCTCGCCGGAGGCGGACGGACGCACGCAGGCATGCAGGAACCACGAAACGCCATCGTCGCCGGTGGCGAGGTCCGAGCACGTCCCGCGCGACATCCACTGGCGTCTTCGACAGTCCCGGTCTTGTACACGCGCTGCACGACCCATGCCTCGACGCAGCGTCCGGACGCACCCCCCGACTCGCGATCCAGCGTCCGCGCAACGTAGGCCAACCCGAAACCGAACAGCAGGTCCGCCTGCCACACCGGCCCTTGACGGCCACCCACCAAGGAGAACGACATGCACACCGATTCCCTGCAAGGACTCAGCCGACGCAATGTGATGCTGGGCGCGGTCACCGGCATGGCCGCCATGGCCGTGCCGGCGCTGGCCGCGACGCCATCGACGAGCCGATCGACCGGGCCCGCCGATGCCGCGCGCGACCTGCTCGGCAAGCGCGCCCTGGTGACGGGTGCCTCGCGCGGCATCGGCGCCGGCATCGCGCTGGCGCTCGCGGCTCGCGGCGCCGATGTCGCCATCACCTGGCTGCGATCGGCCGACAGGGCCGCGGACGTGGTGCGCGGGATCGAACAGGCTGGCAGGCGCGCGCTGTCGATCCAGGCCGACAGCGGCGACCCTGCCGCGATCCGGCGCTCGGTCGCGGACACGGTGGCGGGACTCGGCGGCCTCGACATCCTGGTCAACAACGTCGGCATCTCGCGCTCGGGTCCACTGGTCGAGATGGAGCTGTCCGTGATCCAGGACGTGCTCGACGTCAACGCGCGCGCGGCGGTGCTGGCGGCGCAGGCCGCGATCCCGCACCTGCCGCGGGGCGGCCGCATCATCACCATCGGCTCGTGCCTGGGCGAACGCGTGCCGTACCCGGGCCTGACGATCTATTCGATGTCGAAGTCGGCACTGCTGGCCTTCAACCGCGGGTTGGCGCGCGAACTGGGTCCGCAGGACATCACCGTCAACCTGATCCAGCCCGGTCCGATCGATACCGACCAGAATCCGGCGGATGGCGAGTGGGCGGAACCCAACACCCGACTGACCGCGCTCGGCCGCTACGGCCAGCCCGCCGACATCGCCGCCGCGGTGACCTTCCTCGCCAGTCCCGCCGCGCAGTTCATGACCGGATCGGTGGTCACGGTGGATGCCGGCTTCAACGCCTGAGGGCGCAGTGCCATGGCTGCGTGCCGGAGATGGCCGTCGATCCGTAAGAGGCCCGTAAGGCTGCGACGCCAAGACTGCAGCGACCGACCCGCCATCCCCCACGAGTCACCGACATGATGCGCAGCACGCCGATCACCAGCGCCGCCGGCAGGCCGACGGACCACCACGCAAGCGGTCACCTGCCGGACCGGCGATCCTCCACCGGGCCGACCGCTGCCGACGACGCCATCGCCGCCGGCAGCGTGGTCGGCACCTGGACCAACGACGACGGTTTCGTCCGCCTCGTGCTGTGCGCCGATGGCCGCTACGAGGAGGCGCGCGGCAGTCGGACGGGCGTGTATCGCGGCCGCTACGCACTGCGCGGCGCGCGCATCGAATACCTCGACGACAGCGGGTTCTTCGCCTTCGGCGAGCTCATCGACGACAGCCTCCACCATGGCGGCATGGTGCTGCGTCGCGCCGCCGGGCATGCCGCGGGCGCTGACGACCCACCGCCGCGCGGAGAATCCGCATGACCGGCGAGGCCGGCGCGAAACCGGCTTCGCGAGCGCCACGCTCATGAAGCCTCGCGCGATCGTGCATACGTGCTGCTGGCGCTGGGCGTGAGCCGGGCGCTGCAGATCGCCGCGATCGCGGTGTTCGGATCCGACAACCCTGCGGCGATGGCGGGGTTCCTCTGCGTGATGTGGTCGCCGACCGTGCTCGCGCTGGTGTACATCCGGCGGCACCCGATCGTGCGCGCACAGGTGCTGTGGCGGCTCGGCAGGCCCGCTTGGCTGCCGCTCGGCGTCGTGGTGCAGGCGGGCATCGGATTCGCGGTGGTCGCCATCCTGGTGGTGGCAGGGCTGGCGACGTCGGGCTGGTTCGATTTCAGCGCCAACGCGGTCGCGATCTCGGGCGGTCCGTGGCTGCTCGGGCAGGGCATGCAGGGCTGGCCGCGGGGTCCCGTAAGTCCCGCGTAAGTCGCGGCGGCGAGCATGGTGGGCCCTCCCCCACAGGTTCCCGCCCATGTTCCGAACAGTACTGTCGCTCGCCCTGCTCCTGCCCGCCGCGGTGTGCGCGCAGACGCCCACCGGCGCAAGGCCCGCCATCGCCGAAACCAGCGAAGACGATCGATGGATCCTGGGGCTGGGCGTCTCGGTGGTGGACAGCCCCTACGCCGGCGAAGGCACGCGGACGCGGCCGCTGCCCTACGTGACCTATGAAGGCGAGCGGTTCTTCTGGCGCGCCGACACGCTGGGCGTCAACCTGCTGAGGACCGATCGCTTCGCGCTCGACGCCATCGTGTCCGGGCGCCTCGACGGCGTGGACCGGGACGACCTGGGCCGCGCCGAGCTGGCAGCCAACGGCGTGGACATCGATCGACTGGTCGATCGCGACGACGGCGCGGATGCCGGACTCGCCGCAGGCTGGCGCTTCGGACGCAACACGCTGGCGCTGCGTGCGGTCGCCGACGTCACCGGGACCAGCGACGGGTACGAACTGGCCCTGGACTACACTCATCGCCTGAGCATCGGCAGGACGACGATCATTCCCGGCATCGGCGTGAGATGGCTCTCGGAGGACCTGGCCGATTACTACTACGGCGTGCGGTCGACCGAAACCTTCAGCGGCGCTGCCTACCAGGCCGACTCCGCCCTCGTGCCGGCTGCGAGCGTCGTGTTCCAGCGTCCGCTGGTCGGCAAGTGGCGGATGATCGGCCGTTTGCAGTACCAGCACCTGCCGGACGAACTCACCGACAGCCCCTTGCTGGAACGCGATACGAGCGGGGTGGCGCATGCCTTCATCGCCGTGGCGCGCGGTTTCTGAGCGGATAATGCGATGAATCGAGTCGCCATCGTCGAGGACCACGCACGCATCGCCGGCCTGATCGCGCGCGGGCTGCTGTCGGCAGGCATCCCGTCCGACGTGTTCGGGACCGCGGAATCGGCATGGCGGCCGCTCAACGAACACGACTACGGCGCGTTGATCGTCGACCGCGGCCTGCCCGGTGGCGACGGCCTCGACCTCGTGCGGCGGCTGCGGGCGGCAGGGCGGGCGATCCCGTGCCTGGTGCTGACCGCGCGCGATGCGCTGCGCGATCGCGTCGATGGCCTCGAGGCCGGGGCCGACGACTACCTGCCCAAGCCGTTCGCGATGGAAGAGCTGGTGGCGCGGGTGCGCGCGCTGCTCCGCCGCGCGCCATCGCTGCAGCCCAGCGAGATCGTCCTCGGGGACCTGCGCGTGGTGCCACAGGCCGGATGCCTGTGCTGCGGCGACGAAGTGGTGACGCTGTCGCCCGCGGAACTGCAGATCGTGGTGTGCCTGATGCAGGCCGAGGGACGCACCGTGCGACGCAGCAGCCTCGAGCAGGCGGCCTGGGGGCTCAGTGAAGCGGTGACGCCCAACGCGCTCGATGTCGCCATGCACCGCCTGCGGCGGAAACTGGCCGCGATCGGCTCCGACATGGTAATGGTCAACACCCGCGGGCATGGCTACGCGCTGGGACGTCGCGATGCGGCCTCCTAGCCTGGTCGGACGGCTGCTGCTGTCCGCGCTGCTCGGCATGCTCGCCGCGGGTGTTGTGGCGATGGCGATCTTCGCCGCGTTCGAGCATCTGCGCGGCACCGACTACGAGGTGCACAAGGAAAACCGCGACGACCTGACGGTCATCGAGCGGGAAATCCTCGCCGGCCAGTTCGACCCGCAGCAGATCGGCGGGACCTGGTTCGCCGGCGACTACGACGCGCTGCGGCGCGACACCGCCTTCCGCGTGCTGGATGCGACCGGCCGGGTCGTCGTCGACAGCCCGCCGGGACCCGCGCTCGAGGCGCTCGAACGGATGCCGCCCGGCGGCGACCGGGTGGAACTGCAGGGCGATGGCCCGCCGGTGGTGCTGCAGGTGGCCGAGCGGCGTGTGTCCGGCGACGACGGCGGCTACGTCATCCAGGTCGCGCGCAGCCACCGCATGGAACAGCGCCTGGCCGAACATGCGCGCAGCCTCTATCGCGATTCGGCGATCGTGGCCGCGCTCGGCGCGCTGGGCGTCTTCACGATCGTCATCTACCTCACGATCCGCCGCGCCGTTGGGCCGCTGCAGCAGGCCTCGGAACTGGCCGCGCGGATCAATCCGCGCACGGTGTCGGCGCGGCTGCGCACCGAGGGCATGCCGTCGGAGATGATTCCGCTGATCGATGCGCTGAACCTCGCGTTGCAGAGGCTCGAACACGGCCTGCGCGTGCAGCAGGATTTCCTGGCGACCGCCGCGCACGAGCTGAAGACGCCGCTGACCCTGTTGCGCGCGGAGATCGAGCTGGGCGAGGGCATGGACCGCGCCGCCATGCTGCACGACACCGAGCTGATGGGCCGGCAGGTCCACCAGCTGCTGCACCTGGCCGAGGTCAGCGAGGACCGCAACTACCGGTTCGCGCGCCTGTCGCTGTGGTCGCTCGCGCAGGAGGCGGGCGACTACATGAAGCGCGTGGCGGAGAAGGGCGGCGTGGTCCTGCAGATCGAGCGCCACGGGCGCGAAGCCCGGGTGGATGCGGATGCCGGCGCGGTCTTCGTGCTGCTCAAGAACCTGCTCGAGAACGCGATCGGCCATACGCCGAAGGGCAACCGCGTGACCCTCGAGGTCTCACCTGCGGGTTTTGCCGTGGCCGACCAGGGCACGGGGATCGCGGCCGGCGATCGCGCGCATCTGTTCGAACGCTTCTGGCGGGCCTCCACCACCACCAGCGGCGCCGGACTTGGCCTGGCGATCGTGAGCGAGATCTGCCTCGCGCACCAGTGGACGGTGACGGCCGAGGTCGCCGACGGTGGTGGGGCCCGGTTCGTGGTCTCGATCCCCGAAGCGCAGGTGCATGCGTAATGAGCCGCGAGGAGTTCGAACGCCGCGTGCTGTCGGCGGCGACGCGGGTGTGCGCCGATCGATCCGAGGCACGTCGGTGGTACCGCGAAGACCCCCTCGCGGCGCTCGACGGCAGGACGGCGGCCGACCTGGTCGGGACGGGAAGCGGCGCGCGGGTACTCGACTTCCTGATCGACGTCCTGCGCCATGAAGCGATGCCCGATCCACCCGTAGCCCGGGTAAGCGAAGCGCACCCGGGGCATCGCCACCTCGCATCCACCCCGCCCCCGTGATCCCGGATGCGGCCTTCGGCCTTATCCGGTCTACGCCATGAAGCGATGCCCGATCCACCCGTAGCCCGGGTAAGCGCAGCGCACCCGGGGAACCGCCACCTCGCATCCACCCCGCCCCGTGATCCCGGATGCGGCCTTCGGCCTTATCCGGGCTACGCCATGAAGCGATGCCCGATCCACCCGTAGCCCGGGTAAGCGAAGCGCACCCGGGGAACCGCGACCTCGCATCGACCCCGCCCCCGTGATCCCGGATGCGGCCTTCGGCCTTATCCGGGCTACGCGTCGCGAGCGCGCATCCCCGCCGCCGCAACCGGCGACCCGGGGATGCGCACCACCCGCGAGCCTCAGATTCCCTGTCCGCCCGACACTTCGATCCGCTGCGCGTTGACCCAGCGGTTCGACTCGCCCAGCAGCGACGCGATCATCGGGCCGATGTCGTCGGGCACGCCCGCGCGGCCCAGCGCGGTGGCGTCGGCGATCTGCGCGTTGACCTCGGCATTGTCGCGCACCACGCCGCCGCCGAAATCGGTCGCGATCGCGCCCGGCGCGACGGTGTTCACCGCGATGCCGCGCGCGCCGAGCTCCTTGGCCAGGTAGCGCGTGAACACCTCGACCGCACCCTTGGCCGTCGCGTACGCCGCGTAGCCGGGATAGGCGAAGCGGGTCAGCCCGCTGGACAGGTTGACGATGCGGCCGTCGTCGGCCAGCCGCGGCAGCAGCGCCTGGGTCAGGAAGAACACGCCCTTGACGTGCACGTCGATCAGGCGGTCGAACTGTTCTTCCGTGGTCTCGTCGAACGGCGCCATGTGGCCATGGCCGGCGTTGTTGACCAGGTGGTCGAAACGGTCGCGTTGCCAGGTGTCGCGCAGCGCGTCGTCTAGCTTGCCTGCGAAGGCTTCGAACGTGGCGACCTCGCCGGTGTCGAGCGGCAGCGCGACGGCGCGACGGCCCAGCGCTTCGATCTCGGCCACCACGGCCGCGGCCTCCTCGGCCTGGCTGCGATAGGTGACGACGACATCGCCGCCGTTGCGGGCGACGGCCAGCGCGGTGCTGCGGCCGAGGCCGCGGCTGCCGCCGGTGATCAGGGTGATGGTGGTCATGGGGGTCTCCAGGGAGGTTGGATGGAACAAGGGGGAAAGCGCCGCAGTCGTTCGGCGAGCAGGTGCGAAAGTGCGCGGCAACGCTGGAACGATGGTGCAAGGGACGAACCGGTCGGCCTCCAGGGCTTGTCCATGCCAGCCCGGAATCAGGGGTTGGCTGTGCCGTTGGCCGTTACCGTGGCCCCTGTTTCCAGCGCGGGACGCGTTGGCGAGGATTGCAGGGTCCGAAACGGTGCGACGTGCCGGCGTCGACGCGACCGCACAGGGCGTTCATCGCTTGCACTCGCGCCGGTCCGGATCGCGATCGCAGCGCTGCTTGCGCGCACGATCGGCCATGATCTGGGCGTCGCGGGCGATCTCGGTCGTCAGCCGGGTCTGCTCGAGGGACTCGCGTTGCTGCACGTCCCGTCGGCGCTGCTGCGTAAGCATGCACTCGCTGTAGGCAGGCGAGCCGTATTCCGCGCCGAAATCCGAGCAGGTGCCCGCATCCTGCTGCAGGTTTACCTGCCGTCGCTCGGCGGGGGAAACGCAGCCTGCAAGGCCGATGCACAGCAAGGCGAGAAATCCTGGCGAAATCGCGGAAAGACGGTGTTTCGGCAAGGCATGGTGTCGCATTTCGTGTTCTCCGGTTGTGATCTGAAACGGGTGGGGCGAGCCGGTGCGACGGGTCCGCACGACGGCCCGGCGACTCAATCGCGCGAGGTGACGATGGCGTCGATCTCCTCGCGCGGCACGCGCCGGGTGGAGGTGTGTGCGGCGGCGGGAAGGCTGGACAGTGCGGCGGCGAACAACAGTCCGACGGCGAGGGTTGGTGCGGCTGGGAGGGTGCGCATGGATGTCTTCTCCTCTGGTGCCGGTGCGGGGCGGCGTGTCCGCCGAGGCGATCGCGCAACACAGCGCCCTGCCCGCGTGGCGGGTGTAGCGGACGTAGCCCGGTTAAGGCCATCGGCCGCATCCGGGGACTCGGCGCAACACGTGACTGCGTTGCGCCCCGGATGCCCCTTGCCCATAGCGCGCGCAAGCCGTGGTGGTGGGGTGCAGCCGGCCGTCCTCAGGCCGGCTTCGCGGTCTGCGCGGTGAGCGCCGGCAGGCGATGCGCGATCCATCCGGCGGCCGATCCGATCGCGGTCGCGGCGAACAGATGCCCGAAGCTCGCGATGGTCGGCTCGAGGTGCGCGGCGAACCACGTCACCAGGCCGAGGAAGTAGGCCAGCAGGTTGTTCATCGCCGGCAGGCCACGCAGGCTCACCACCTGGAACGCGACCACGAACACCACCAGCGGCAGCGCGATGGCGGGCCCGGTCATCGCCGCCACGCGCGGCACGGCGAGCGAGGCCAGCAGGCCAATCGCCAGGCCCAGGCCCACGCAGCCCAGGTTCTCGAACGTGCTGCGGGTACTGAGGCCGCGGGTGTAGAACGCGATCCAGCCGACGAACATCGCCCAGACCGGCAATCCGATCAAGAGGCTCAGCGCGGCGGCCACCGACGCGACGGCGGCGGCGATGAGGGTGGTGAGGAAGAACACGCGGTGGGAGGCTTGGGGAGGGCTCATGGGTGTTGTCCTGGCTGGGGGGAAGCAAGGGGTTCGCGACGCGATCGAAGCGGCTGGCGATCGACTGGCATGCCGCGCGCTTCGCGGCGGTCACGCGGGGTCGGCGGGCCGGAGCAGGCTTTCCAGCCCGAGGTTGCGGTACATCTCGCGACGCACGCGGTCGCCCACGGCGTTGACCGCTTCGGCGCCGTCCTCGCTCGGATCGACGTGCACGCGGAACGGGCGCCTGCCATGCGGCAGGTCGACCACGCGGGCGATCGCATCGGCGACGTCGGCGACATCGGCATCGGCCGGCTCCAGCGCCTTCAGCCGCTCGAGGATCTGGTTGGGCAGTCCCGCGTACGGTCCTTCGTCGTACTCGCGGGCACGGTCTGCATCGGCGGGCGTGCCCGCGTGCGCGAAGTGGTTGGTGCCCTGTGTATACGCACCCGGCAGCACGATGCTGGTCTCGATGCCCCAGCGCGAGAGCTCGGTCGAATACGACACGGCCACCGAATCCATCGCCGCCTTGGCGGCGAAGTACGGCGCGAGGTACGGCGGCGTGCCGCCGCGCGTGCTGCTCGATCCCACCCACACCAGCAGGCCGTTGCGCTGCGCGCGCAGGTGCGGCAGGGCCGCGCGGTTGACCCGCTGGGTGCCGACCACGTTGACTTCGTAGAGTTCGACGAACTGTTCCGGCGTGAACGCCTCGGTGGGGCCGAACACCATGTGCCCGGCGTTGTGCACCAGCACGTCGAGGCGCCCGGCCTCGTCGAGGATGCGCTGCACGGCGGCGTCCGCGGAGTCCTGCGACAGCACGTCGAGTTCGACCGTGCGCAGGTCGACGCGCAGTTCCTGCGCATGGCGCGCGGCCGCGGCGGCCTGCGGCGCATTGCGACCGTCGATCTCGCGCATGCTCGCGTAGACGGTGTGGCCCGCGGCGGCCAGGCGGCGCGCGGTGAGGGCGCCGAATCCGGACGAGGCGCCGGTGACCAGGATGATCCTGCTCATGTCATTGTCTCCCCTGTCAGACCATGCCGCCGTTGGCGCGCACGACCTGGCCGTTGATCCAGCTGCCCTGCGCGCTGGCGAGGAAGGACACGACGGACGCGATGTCGTCGGGCGTGCCGAGGCGCTCGAGCGGGTTCATCTTCGCCATGCGCTCGATCAGCTCGGGCGACTTGCCGTCGAGGAACAGGTCGGTGCCGGTCGGGCCCGGCGCGACCGCGTTGACCGTGATCGAACGGCCGCGCAGTTCCTTCGACGCGATCGCGGTGAGCGTTTCCACCGCGGCCTTGGTCGCGGCGTAGGCGCCGTAGGTCTCGAGCTTCACGCCGATCACGCTGGTGGAGAGGTTGACGATGCGGCCGCCGTCGCGGAGGCGCTTCATCGCCTCGCGCAGGGCGTTGAAGCTGCCCTTGAGGTTGATCGCGACCATGCGGTCGAAGCTGTCGTCGTCGGTGTCGGCGATGGGCGCGAGGCGCATCACGCCGGCGTTGTTGACCAGCACGTCGATGCCGCCGAAGCGCGCCTCGGTGGCGTCGAACAGGCGCCGCACGGCGCCGGGATCGGCTACGTCGGCCTGCAGGGCGATGGCATCGCCACCGGCGTCGGCGATGCGCTCGACGACGCGTTCGGCATCGTCCCGGCGACCGGCGTAGTTCACGACCACGGCGTGGCCATCGGCGGCCAGGCGCTGCGCGATCGCGGCGCCGATGCCGCGCGAGCTGCCGGTGACGAGTGCGACCGGGCGGGGAGGCTTGGAGGTGTTGTCCATGGGGGGGTCCTTGGGGGAGGAGGGCTCAAGCCGCCGGACCGGCCCCGGCGAGAACGGGACGTTCGGCTCCGGGCGGCTGTCTTGCGAGCGAGCGGGAGGCAGCTGTGCGGGGGAGGCTGCCGGCGGCGGTGATCGCAATCGTCGGCAGGGCCGACTTACAGCGTGCTTACGGAGGTGCGGGTGGGGTGCGATCACCCTAGTCATTCACGGTAACCGGATAATCCCCTATATTCCGGCAACACTATTCGGATTACCGGACAATGGATCGCATCGACGCCATGCGCGTGTTCGCGCGGATCGTGGAGCGCCGCAGCTTCACCCGCGCGGCGGACGACCTCGGGCTGCCGCGGACCACGGTCACCGATGCGATCAAGGCGCTGGAGGCGCGCGTGGGCGTGCGCCTGCTGCAGCGGACCACGCGCCAGGTCACGCCCACGCTCGAGGGCGAGGCGTTCTACGGCCGCTGCCTGCGACTGATCGCCGACGTGGAGGATGCGGAAGGCGCCTTCCGCGACTCGCCGCCCGGCGGCCCGCTGCGCATCGAGGTGCACGGCACGCTGGCGCGCCACTTCCTGTTCCCGCGGCTGCCCGACTTCCTGTCGCGCTTCCCGGAGATCGAACTGGACGTGAGCGAGGGCGACCGCTACGTCGACCTGGTGCGCGAAGGCGTGGACTGCGCGATCCGTGTAGGCGAACTGCGCGACAGCGACCTCGCCGCGCGACGGCTCACCGCACTCGCGGAAGCGACCGCCGCATCCCCGGACTATTGCGCGCGCCACGGCACGCCCGACAGCATCGACGCGCTGCAGGCGGGACACCTGATGGTGGGCTTCCAGTCCACCTCCACCGGCGGCCTGTTGCCACTGGAATTCCAGCATGAAGGACGCGTGCGCGAAGTCGCACTGCCCACGCGGGTGCGGGTGAGCGGCGCGGATTCGTACGTGGGCGCAGCGTTCGCCGGGTTCGGCCTCATCCAGGCGCCGCGCTACCACCTCGATACGTACTTCGCCTCGGGCCAGCTGGTCGCGTTGCTGGAGGCCTGTCCGCCCAAGCCCAGCCCGGTCAACATCGTCTATACCCGCACACGCCTGCCCTCGCCGCGGCTGCGCGCGTTCATCGACTGGGCGGCGCGCGAGTTGGCCTGAGGCGGTCGAAGCCCGCGGCAGGAAATCGTGTGACGGTCGCGGCGGGAGACGGTGTACGAAGCCGGGCGCACCACGATTCCGTGCCTGGGCTCATGGCAAGCGGCACGCGACCTGCGGAGTCACGGGTTCCTGCGGGACGGAAGGTTGCGTCGGTCGCCCACGGGAATCGACCCGGGCCTCCGACCCCGCCCGCCTCACACCTCGAGGATCCCGCGCTTGAGTGCCAGCAGGACCGCGTGGGTCCGATCCTTCGCGCCCAGCTTGGCGAAGATGCTCTTCATGTGCGCCTTGACCGTGCCTTCGGTGACCTTCAGGCTCTCGGCGATCTCGCGGTTCGCGTTGCCGCGCGCGAGTTCCTTCAGCACCTCCACCTCGCGCGGCGACAGGCAGTCCTCGCCGGCATGTTGCGCGAGTTCCATCGCGATCTCCGCGGGCACGACGCGCCGGCCGGCATGCACGGCGCGGATGGTGTCGCGCAGTTCCTTGCGCATCATGCCCTTGAGCATGAAACCCCGGGCGCCGCTCTTGAGCGCGCTCAAGGCCTGTGCGTCGCCACGATACGTGGTCAGCACCACGATGCGCGCATCGGGCCAATCGCCCAGGATCTCACGCAGCGCGTCCAGCCCGCCCATGCCGGGCATCTGCAGGTCCATCAGGGTCACGTCCGGACGATGGACACCGAACAGGTCGACGGCTTCGCGGCCGTTCATCGCCTCCGCGACCAGCTCCATGTCCGGCTGTTCGCTCAATGCTGCCTTGATGCCGTCCAGCAGCAGCGGATGGTCGTCGACCGCCATGACCCTGATGGTGCGCGGCGTCTCGTCAGGCTGCGTCATTTCCGGTGCTCCCCGTCCAGGCTGCCGAGAATCCTGCGCCAGCCCCGGCGCCTGTCACCGGCGTTGCGATAGGCGACCCTGGCCGGGACATGCAGGTCGACCGTGGTGCCTGCACCGGGCTTGCTCGACAGGTGGATCTTTCCACGGATTTTCCCTGCGCGCTCGCGCATGCCTTTCAGGCCCCAGCGTCCCTTGCGGACGCTGGACAGGTCGAACCCGCAGCCGTCGTCGCTCACCCGGACCTCCAGCTGGCGCCGTCCGAACACCGTGGTCACCGCGATGCGCGTGGCCCCTGCGTGCCGGAATGCGTTGGTCAGTGCCTCCGCGCCGATGCGGTAGGCCTCTTCCTGCACCAGTGGCTCCAGCGTGCGGATGTCGCCCTCGACATGCGCGCGGAAGCCCACTGCGTAGTCGCGCGACAGCTCGTTGCCGACCATGGCCAGCGCCTCCGGCAGGTTGAGGCTGACCGTGGCGCGTAACTCGGACACCTTGTCGCGACCATCGGCCAGCACGCGATCGGCACGATCCAGCGCATCCTCCATCAGCTCCCTGGCCGGCTCGCCTTGCGGAATGCGCTCGGCAGCGGACTGGAACCTCAGCATCAGGCCCTGGACGCCCTGCAGGAACGTGTCATGCAGGTCGCGCGCGATGCGCTCGCGCTCGAGCAGGCGCGCCTCGCTCCGCCATTGCAGCTTGGTCCTGACCTGCCGCATGCGAAGCACGAACAGTAGCCAGAGCGCTGCGCCTGCTGCGGCAACGCACAGCGCCAGGAACGTGCGCGACTGGAGGAAGGTGGGCGGAACGACGAAATCAAGGACGGCCCCAGCTTCGTTCCAGAGGCCCGAGTCGTTCGCTGCGATCACATGGAAGCGATACCTGCCTGGTGGAAGGCCGGTGAAAAAGGCCTCCCGCCGCGTGCCCACATCCTCCCAGCCCATCTCCGAACCTTCAAGGCGGTACCGGAATTGCACCCGTTCCGGAATCGTGAAGCTCGGCGCCGTGTATGCGATCTGTATGACAAGCGGAGTAGTGGGAAGCCGCAGGATGGAGGTCCTCGGGCTCTCGAGGTCCGTGCGGTGGCCATCCACCGTGATGGACTTTAGGTAGACGTCTGGAACGACGGTGTTACGCGGTGGAGTTCGCGCCGCAAGCGATACCACGCCGTCGTTGGTCGAGAACCACAGGCGTCCGTCGGTACTTTCGACAGCGGTCGGCCACGGGCGGAGCGACGCGAACGCGCCCGGCATGCCGTCGAGGTGGTCGAATAGCCGGAACTCCACCGGGTGTACGGGGTTCCCGGCAACCTTCCGCGCCTCAGCCGAGGGAATGTGTACCGCGCCCTCGCTCGTGTTCAGCCAGACGTCTCCCTGGGATCTCTCGACAATGCCGTTGACGCTACCGAACGCAAGCGGCGCGGCGCCGAGGACGTTGTGGAAACGTCGGCCGTCGAATCGAGCCAGTCCATTCTCACCGCCTATCCAGGTGTGGCGGCCGCGCACCGCAAGCACTTGTATGGCACCGATCTTCAGACCGTCGGCAGCGTCGTACACGGTCACGCGGCCCTGGTCGACAACCGCGATCCGGCTGTCGACGTAGCCAAGCCACAGGCGCCCGGCTGCATCCATCGCCATCGCCGTCGCCGGCTCGCGCGGCAAGTCGGCCAGCCCGCCCCACAATGTCCAGAGATTGCCGACGACGCGGTAGACGCCCACCCGGACGATGGAAACCCATAGCGTGCCATCGCCCTGGCTGGCCATGGCCTGGACGCTATCACCCCCACCGGTGTCCGCTCGCTGCCACTGGATCCATCGATCACCCTGTCGGTGGTAGATCGAACCGTTGGGTCCACCCACCCATAGAGTGCCGGCATGATCCAGATGCAGAACGCCGTAAGGCTCGTGTGGCGATTGCAGCGTCTCACGCGTTTTTCCATTCTGCAGTCGGTGCAACGTGCCTTCGTAGTCGCTGACCCAGACCGATCCGTCATCGGCGGCCGCGAGCGCCGTGCTACCGGATGCCGTGCGCTCCACCGCGATGCTCACGAACGCGGACGCGCGAAATCTGGTCAATCCTCCGCTGGAAGTTGCCCAGACATTGCCTTCGCGATCCTGCATCAACATGCCCGAGTACTCGCCAACCAAACGGGTCTGATCGGCATGGTCTTCGGCCTGTCCGGTGCCGGGGCGCGCTCCGACCCCCTCCCCCCAATGCGGAACACGCGTGACGCGGCTCCAATTGGAAACCCACAGGCTCGACTCCCGGTCAACCAGGATCGAGGACACCGGCTCTCCGCTGTCGGACCCGTCGGGCCGCCATTCGAGCACCATCTTGCCGCCCGGCTCGGGAACCCGCAGTTCCGCCAGCCCGTGCGCGGTCCGCGCAAGCCAAAGGCGGCCATCCGGCGCCGGGACGAAGTAGGCATCCATTGGCTCCCGGAGCGCCAACTCGAACCTACGCTCACCGCTGCGCTGGAAGTAGAGTGAATCCGGTGCAAGGACCCATAGCGTTCCTGCAGGATCCAGCACCATGTCGACCACGGGCACCTGAGGGATGTTCCAGCCATCGTCCGCAGGCCTCCAGCGCCCACCCTCCAGCCAGAAGAGTCCTCGCGTCGTCCCGGCCCACATGCGGCCATCGGCGCCTTCGGCGAAAGCCGTTACCGAATTGGGCGGAAGTCCATCGCTCGTGGAGTAGTTCCGGAGAGTTGAATCTTCGTCGATGAATGTCGCGCCTCCGAACTGGTAGCTGACCCATAGCCCGCCTTGCGGCCGCGCCCACATCCGGTGCACCCGGGCAGAAGGCAGCGGCGATCCACCGATCTGGTGGATACGTTCGAATTCGACACCATCGAAGCGGAACAGATGGCCGCTCGCCGCCAGCCAGATGTATCCACTGTCGGTCTGGACCAGTTGGATGATCCCGCTCGGCGCGCCGTTCTGGATTGTCCATTGGGTCCGGTGCAGCTGGGAGAGCGGGATATCGGGCGGCAGCGCGAATGCAGGCGCAAGGCAGGACAGCAGGAGCACCGGAACCATCGCAAGGCGTAGCACGTGCTCCGCGATCGTCACGAAACGGATCACGCCGCACCGTCACCGACGCTTGGTGTGCGGCGGTGCGCTACACCCGTCCGCGTCGGCCCGTGTGCGTGTGGGCTGCGTGCGCCGACGGCCGACACGCCCAGCACGTCGGCAATGCGCACCAGTTCGGCGAACGAGCGCGCACCCATCTTTTCCATGATGCGCCTGCGGTGGATCTGCAGCGTCGCTTCGCTGATGCCCATCGCCGATGCAGCCTGCTTGTTGAGCAGGCCATCGGTGATGAGCGGAAGCGCCTGGCGCTCGCGCGGTGTCAGGCCCCCGTAACGCTCCTGCGCGTCCGCGAACCGGGTTGCAGTCGCCAGCATCCACTCGCCGAATCGTTCTTCGATGCCCTCCAGGTCGGCGGCTCGCACCAGCACGCAGGGTGGATTGTCGCCGCCGCCCATAGCCACGAACTCCGGTCCCGGGTTCCCGACGGCAATCCCGGCGTCGGCATCGATCGCGGAAAGTCCGGCGGACTCCTGCCAACGGCGCGCGTCGACCAGGACGAACAGCAGCGGGGAATGCTGGTTCATGGCGAGGCGTCCGAAACGTGACGCGCCCAAGTTAACGATCGCCCCAGCCGCCGACAATACTCCGTGGACGAGGCGCCCGGTTACCCTTTTGGAGTAACCGCCTCGCCTCCGGGAGATTCAAGAGGGGGCCGTCCCGGACTGAAGTCGTACGTCTATGTCCGGGTGCGATCCCACCTGACGCGCAGGCCACGCACCGTGCGGATCCCGAATCCGCCCTCGACCCTCACCGGATCGCCGTCCAGCGCCAGGTGCGGCAGCCGTCGCGCCAGCGCCGCCAGGGCTTCCTCGAGCTCGACCTTCGCCAGCGCCTCGCCCAGGCAGCGGTGTACGCCGCCGCCGAACACGGGATGGCGTCGTGGCGGATCGGCGCGCCTGATGTCGAGGCGATCGGGATCGGCGTAGAGCGCGGGATCGCGCAGCGCCGACAGCGTCGACAGGGACAGGATCCTTCCACCCGGCAGCACCGTGCCATCGAGCACGATGTCCTCCAGGGTGACGCGCGGCACGGAGGCCACCGCGGGTTCGTAGCGCAGGCATTCGAGCACCGCGCCCGGCACGAGGCCGGGATCGCGGCAGACGGCGCGCCATTGTTCCGGGTGCTGCAGCAGCAGCGACGTCTGGATCGCCAGTGCGCTGCGCGTGGTGTCGCTGCCGGCCAGCAGGATGGTCATCAACTGCGCCACCTCTTCGGCGTGGGACAGCGTGCCGGACGCGTCGCAGGCCGCGACGAACGCGCTGATGAAGTCCTCGCGCGGATGCCGGCGCCGTTCCGCGACCAGGCTTTCGACATAGGCCTTGAGCTCGCCGGCCGCCTGCTGCATGGCCGGCACTTCGCCGCGGGCGAAGGTGGAACTGAAAGCACGCGACAGGCTGTACACGCTCCGGGTGAAGCCGGGAATGTCGCTGTCCGGGATCCCCAGGATGCGGCAGATGACATGCGCGGGCAGCCAGCTCGCGAAGTCCTGGATGAAATCCATCGATCCAGCCCCCTGACACGCATCGATGAGGCCTTCCGCGATCGCGCGCACGTGCGGTCGCAACTCGTGGATGAAGCGCGACGCGAACGCCTGCACGAGCGGCAGGCGTCGCTGTCGATGCGCCATGCCATTGCTCAGGACCATCGTGTGCTGCAGGAACTCCAGCAGCGGTCCATCGGTCACGCCCCTGACCTGCGCGATTTCGGTTTCCATCTGCCGCGTTCGCGGATCGGTGAACAGACGCTGCACGTCCCCGGCCCGGATGGCGACATAGATGCCATCGTCGCGCATGAGCAGCGGCGTGACCGGTCGATAGCGACGGAAGATGTCGTGGGCGTTCGCATCGAGTTCCGCGCTTGTAAAGGTCAATGGCTGATGCATTGGTGATCTCTGGGGGCAGGAAAGGGAAGTGCGGCCGTGTTGCGGCATGGCATTCGCGCGCCGCCTGCATTCCACGCGGCTGCATGTACGCGAATCGGTCATCCGCATGCCGGCATGGGTCCGGTGGCGGCCCTTGCGGACCATCAGGCCGAACCGGGAGCGAAGCGAAATCTAACCGCGGGCGGCGCGACCGGCATTGCCCTGTGGACAGCCCGCGCGATTACCCGTTCGGAGTAGTGCGCGATACGTCATCCGGCGTGCCGTTCGTACGATGAATATCGAATACCGCTTGCCTGCCGTTTTCCACAGAATTCCCAGGCAAGGCAGGCATCGCCGACTTGCATCATCCGGAGACGGACAGGTCGGTTCGGCATCCGCGCTACGTTCGTCACCGCTTCAAGCGCGACGGGTTCGACAGCCGGACCGGCTCGAACTCCGCACCGTCCCGCTTCCGCTTCAATGCGCACGCGGGTCCACCACGACAGGAGCAGGCGCCATGGGCACGATCAAGGTCGAAGACGGCACCGAAATCTTCTACAAGGACTGGGGCACCGGGCAGCCGATCGTGTTCCATCACGGCTGGCCGTTGACCAGCGACGACTGGGACGCACAGCTGATGTTCTTCCTGGACAAGGGCTACCGCGTCATCGCGCACGACCGGCGCGGGCACGGACGTTCCAGCCAGACCATGGACGGCAACGAGATGGACACCTACGCCGCGGATGTCGCGGCACTCGCCGCCCACCTGGAACTGAAGGACGCGGTCCACATCGGCCACTCGACCGGAGGCGGCGAGGTCGCGCGTTATGTCGCGCGCTACGGCAGCGGCGGCCGCGTCGCGAAGGCGGTGCTGATCGGCGCCGTTCCTCCGATCATGCTGAAGACGGAAGCGAATCCCGGCGGATTGCCGCTGGAGGTGTTCGACGGGTTCCGCACTGCACTCCTCACCCGGCGCACCGGGTTCTTCCGGGAACTGCCGGAAGGACCGTTCTACGGATTCAACCGGCCGGACGCCGAGGTGCTGCCGGGTGTCGCCGATAACTGGTGGCGACAGGGAATGATGGGCGGCATCAAGCCGTTGTACGACTGCATCAGGGCGTTCTCGGAAACCGACTTCACCGAGGATCTGAAGGCGATCGACGTTCCCACCCTGGTCATGCACGGCGACGACGACCAGATCGTTCCGATCGAGGATTCCGCGTTGCTGGCGGTGGAGCTGCTGCGCCACGGCACGCTCAAGGTCTACGAAGGCTTCGGCCACGGCATGTGCACGATCAACGCCGACGTGATCAACGCGGACCTGCTCGCCTTCGTGCGCTCGTCCTGACCGCACCGTTGCACGCGCGTGCGTGGCGCACGGCTGGACAGCGCCGCGTCGCCAGCGCGGCGCCTTGCACGGCCGGCCGCGACGTCGACGCTTGCGACCTGCGAGCGCAGGGACGCACGCCTTCCACATCCATCCGTACCGGACCCCCGCATGCCGATCATCTCCACTCCCGTGCTTTCTCCCGGCGACACACCGCATCTGCAGCGCCACTACGACTTCATCGTCTGCGGCGCCGGGCCGGCCGGCAGTGCGCTCGCCGGTCGCCTGGCGGAGAACCCCGAGGTCCGCGTGCTGCTGATCGAAGCCGGTGGCGGCGACGACGTACCGGAAGTGCTCACGCCTGCGCAGTGGCCGCTCAATCTCGGCTCCGAGCGTGACTGGCAGTTCGTGGCCGAAGCGAACCCGCATCTGAACAACCGCGCGATTCCGCTCAACATGGGAAAAGTGGCCGGAGGCAGCTCCGGCATCAACGTGATGGTGTGGTCGCGCGGCCACCAGGCGGACTGGGACCAGTTCGCCGAGGAGTCGGGCGACGACGGCTGGAGCTATCGCTCGGTGCTGGAGGTGTACCGGCGCATCGAGGACTGGCAGGGGCGGCCGGACCCGGAACGGCGCGGCAGCGGCGGGCCCGTCCACGTCGAGACCGCGCGCGACCCGCAGCCGGTGGCGACCGCCATGGTCGAGGCCGCGGCATCGATCGGCATGCCGATCTTCGACAGTCCCAATGGCGAGATGATGGAAGGCCGCGGCGGTGCCGCGCTGACCGAGCTGATCGTCAAGGACGGTCGCCGCTCCTCGATCTTCCGTGCCTACGTGTGGCCGCGGCGCCACCAGCCGAACCTCACCGTGCTGCTGCACGCGCAGGTGAGCCGCCTGCTGTTCGAAGGCAACGCGGTGGTCGGCGTGGAGGCCATCGTCGGCGGTCGTCGCGAAGCCTTCATGGCCGAGCGCGAGGTGGTGCTGTCGCTGGGCGCGATCAACACGCCCAGAGTGCTGATGCAGTCCGGCATCGGCCCGGAGGACGAGTTGCGCGCGCACGGCATCCATGTGCGCCGGCACCTGCCGGGGGTGGGACACAACCACCAGGACCACGTGGCGTTCGGCTGCCTCTTCGAATCCAGCGCGCCGGTCGAAGTGGGCCACGGCGGTTCGGAAGCCACGCTCTACTGGAAGACGGATCCGTCGCTGGCGGCGCCGGACGTCTTCCACTGCCAGCTCGAGTTCCCGCTGGCCACGCCCGAAACCTCGCACATGGGCGTACCGGAACACGGCTGGATGGTGTTCGCGGGACTGTCCCACCCCAAGAGCCGGGGCTCGCTGCACCTGACCGGCGCGGGTCCGGACGACCCGGTCCGGATCCAGGCCAACACGCTGTCCCATCCGGACGACGTCCGCGCCGCGCACGCCACCGTGGAGATCGCCAGGGAGATCGCGCACGCACCGGCCTTCGGCCGGCTGTTGAAACGCGAGGCGATGCCCGGCGCCCTGTCCGGGCCCGACATGGACCACTACCTGCGCAACGCGGCGATCACCTTCTGGCACCAGGCCTGCACCGCCCGGATGGGCCGTGACCCGCTGTCGGTGGTCGACGGCCGGCTGCGCGTGCACGGCATCGACCGACTGCGCATCGCCGACGCTTCGATCATGCCCAACGTTCCCAGCGGCAACACCATGGCGCCGTGCGTGGTCATCGGCGAACGCGCGGCCGGGATCATCCAGGCGGCCCATCGCATCTGAGCCGCTCCATCCGCCCACCCGAGGAGAAGCCCATGCACATCGCACTCCCGTCACTGCTCGTGGCCACGCTGGCCATCGCCGCCTCCGGCACCGCCGGTGCCGCCACACCCACCGCACGCCTGCCGGCGGACGCCGCGCGCAACGTCGTGCTGGTGCACGGCGCCTTCGCCGACGGATCCGGATGGCGCGCCGTGCACGACCTGCTGGTCGACCGCGGCTACCGCGTGACCATCGTCCAGAATCCGCTCACCTCGCTGGCCGACGACGTCGCCGCCACCCGACGCGCGCTCGACCGCCAGGACGGACCGGCCATCCTCGTCGGCCATTCCTGGGGCGGCACCGTGATCACCGAAGCCGGCGTGCACGACAAAGTCGTCGGCCTGGTCTACGTGTCCGCGCTGGCGCCCGATGCCGGCGAAAGCACCGCCGAGCAGTACGCCGGTTTCGCCGCCACGCCGGAGTTCGTGATCGAGACCCAGGCCGACGGGTTCGGCTACCTGAGCCTGGCGAAGTTCAAGGCCGGCTTCGCCCACGATGCCAGCGATGCCGATGTCGCGTTCCTGGCGGCCTCGCAGGTGCCGATCGACATGGCGGTGTTCGCCACCCGCCTGCAGCACGCGGCCTGGCGCAGCCGGCCGAGCTGGGCGGTGATCGCCACCGAGGACAAGGCCTTCGACCAGGCGATGCTGCAGCACATGGCGCGTCGGATCGGGGCCGAGATCACGCCGGTCTCCGCGAGCCACGCCGTTTACGTGACCCGGCCGCAGGTCGTGGCCGACGTGATCGATCAGGCCGCGCGATCGGCGGCGTCGAAGGCGAAGGGAGATTGATGCCGTGGCCAGTCGCGTTCGATGGCAGCTGCTCCATGCCACGGCGGCCGCGTCGGTTACCGCCTGTGCCGCGGTCTTCGCGCTGATCCCGCTCGTCGTCGGCACGGTGCCCGCTGCGCAGCCCGCGACGGCTTCCGGCAACGCGGCCACCGGAGTAGGCCTGCAGCTGGTGCGCAGTGCCACCGTGAGGATCGAGTACGCGGGCACCGTGTTCCTGGTCGATCCCATGCTCGCCGAGGCGGAGGCCTATCCGGGCATCGCGGGCACGCACGATGCCCACCTGCGCTACCCGCGCGTGGGTTTGCCGATGTCGCTGGAGCAGGCCATGGAAGCGGATGCCGTGGTGCTCACCCACCTGCACCCGGACCATTGGGACACGGTGGCGCGGGAGCGGCTGCCGAAGTCGATCCCCGTGTTCGTCCAGGACGAGGCGGACGCCCGCAGCGTGCGGGCGGATGGCTTCACCGACGTGCGCGTGTTCGACGACACGGTGTTCCGGGGCACGCGCCTGTACAGGACCGGGGGCCAGCACGGCACCGACACGCACATCCAGGCTGCGGGCGAAGCGCTCGGGAAGGTCTCCGGCGTGGTGTTCCAGCGCGACGGCTACAAGAGCGTCTATGTCGCGGGTGACACCACCTGGCACCCCGAGGTGGAGGCGGCGATCGCGCGGCACCGGCCGGACGTGATCGTGCTCAACGCCGGCGACGCCCGCATCGCGGGCCTCGATGGATCGATCATCATGGGGCGCGACGACCTGGCGCGCGCGCGACGCGCGGCGCCCGACGCGGCCATCGTCGCCGTGCACCTGGAGGCGGTGAACCACGCCACGCAATCGCGCGACGACCTGCATCGTTACATCCGCTCGCAGGGCCTGGATGCGACTTGGACGCTGGTGCCGGAGGACGGTGATGCCTACCGCTTCTGACGACCGGCGACCGCACGGGGATGCCTCGTGACGTCGCATCGCGCACGCAGCGTCCAGGCCAGCGTGCACGCGGGCATTCGCTGGCGGCTGCTGCGGTCCGGCTTCGCGGTCGGCAGCTGGCTGCTTCCGACCGCGACCGTGCGCCGCGCGCACCGGCTGTTCGACACGCCGGCCGCCTCGTCGCGGACACGGGCCCAGGCCCATGCGCCGCCGCCCGGACTGCGCTTCCTGCCCTGGCAGGGCGAACGGCTGGCGCTGTATCGATGGGGAGATCCGGATCGCGAGCCGACGGTGCTGCTGGTCCACGGCTGGTCCAGTTTCGGGCAGCGCTTCATGTCCTGGCTGCCGGCACTGCGGGCGGCAGGGTATGCCGTGGTCGCGTTCGACCACCGCGGGCACGGCCGCAGCAGCGGCCGTCGCAACGACCTGGCGGGATTCGTGGACGCGGTGTCGGCCGTGGAACGCCACCTTGCCGGCACGGGCGTTCGACACGACGACGCGCGCCCCGCACTGGCGGCCGTCATCGGCCACTCGCTTGGCGCCGCCGCGGTCGCCTTGGCCCTTTCGCGGGGGCTCCGCGCGCAACGGGTGGTGCTGGTCGCGCCACCGGCCGACCTGCGCGCGGCCAAGCAGCGGTTCGCCCGCCTGATCGGCCTGTCCGGCCGCCTGGTGCAGCCGTTGCTGCAGCAGTTCCACGACCGGACCGGCATCGACCCGCTCGGCCTGCAACCGCATCGCTACGCGCCGGCCCTGTCCACGCCGGCGCTGGTCATCCACGACTGCACCGATGAGGAAGTGCCCTGGGGCGAGGGCGAGCAGTACGCGCGTTGCTGGCCCGGCGCGCGGTTGTTGAGCACGCAGGGCCTGGGCCATCGCCGCATCCTCGACGCGCCGCAGGTCATCGAGGCCGCTGTCCGGTTCGTGGACGGCGGGGTCGTCGGCGATCGCGTGGTGTCGACGCCGAACCTGCCGGTCGGGCTGGTCTGAGGCCCGCGGGACAGGCTCCGGAGCGGCCAGGCGCCTGGCGATGGAAGAAGGGGTCGCAGACGGAAGCCTGGTCAACTTTTCAGGACTGGACAGCACCAATCGTACGGGCCCGACACGCAGAGTACGCCTCACCGGACACGCCGCCCGGCCCACCCAATCCACAGGAACCACCGCCATGTCCCTCGAGAAGATCCTCTACGCAGCCACGGCCACCGCCACCGGCGGTCGCGACGGGCGCGCCCAGTCCTCCGACCGCGTCCTCGACGTCGCCCTGTCCACCCCACGGGAGCTGGGTGGCCCGGGCGGCCCGGGCACCAATCCCGAGCAGCTGTTCGCCGCCGGCTACTCGGCCTGCTTCCTCGGCGCACTGAAGTACGTGGCCGGCAAGCGCAAGGTCGCGCTGCCGTCGACCACGACGGTCAGCGGCAAGGTCGGCATCGGTCCGGCGGCCGCCGGCTTCGGCCTCGAGGCCGCGCTGACCATCGCCGCCCCCGGCATCGACCGCGAGCTGTTGTCCGCGCTGGTGGAAGAGGCGCACGCCACCTGTCCCTACTCCAACGCCACGCGCGGAAACATCGACGTGACGCTGGCCATCGCCGACTGATCGGCCATTCCCGCGATCCACGCACCCATCCGGAGACCACGCCATGAACACCATCACCCGCACCTTCGCTGCCAGCATGCTGGCCCTCGCCCTGCAGGCCGGCGTCGCCGCACAGGCCGCGCAACCGGCCGCCGCCGCGCAGGCCGCCACCGCCGTCGTCCAGGGCAATTACATCGTCACCCACGACAACGTCCGCCTCTACTACAAGGACTGGGGCCCCAAGGAGGGCCCGGTCGTCACCTTCAGCCACGGCTGGCCGCTGAACTCGGACAGCTGGGAATCGCAGATGCTGTTCCTCGCCGACCAGGGGTATCGCGTAGTCGCGCACGACCGTCGCGGCCACGGCCGCTCCAGCCAGCCCTGGGACGGCAACGACATGGACCACTACGCCGACGACCTGGCCGCGGTGATCAATGCGCTCGACCTGCGCGACGTCACCCTGGTCGGTTTCTCCACCGGCGGCGGCGAAGTCGCGCGCTACATCGGCCGCCACGGCACCGGGCGGGTGAAGAAGGCGGTGCTGGTGGGCGCGGTGCCGCCGATGATGCTCAAGACCGCCGGCAACCCCGACGGCCTGCCGATCGGGAACTTCGACGGCCTGCGCAAAGGGTCGCTCGAGAACCGCTCGCAGCTCTACCTCGACATCGCCTCGGGCCCGTTCTTCGGCTACAACCGCCCCGGCGCGACGCCCAACCAGGCGCTGATCCAGTCGTTCTGGGTGCAGGGCATGCAGGCCGGGCACAAGAACACCTTCGATTCCATCGCGGCGTTCTCGGCCACCGACTTCCGCGAAGACCTTGCGAAGTTCGACGTGCCGACCCTGGTGGTCCACGGCGGCGACGACCAGATCGTGCCACCGGCGATGTCGGCCCGGCTGGTGCCGCGCCACGTCAAGCAGGCCAAGGTCATCGTCTACGAAGGCGGGCCGCACGGCATCACCGACACGCACAAGGACCGGCTCAACCGGGACCTGCTGGACTTCCTCAGGAACTGAGCGGTCCGATTCGCCGTCCGGCCGCAGACGTCTGCCTGCGGCCGGACTCGCTTCGCATCCCGGTGCTGTCGAGGTCGGCGAAACGTCCTGCGCAACGCAGCGATCGCTGGATTCGCAGCGGTCGCATCTTTCGCAGGTCGCGCTCCCGGGCAATCGTCCGCACTCCGGATGTCTTTGGCCTCCAGCGCCGGCATGGATCGGGGCGATCGCGCGCCCGGCCGTGCGCGGCCACGCAAATGCGTCCCTGAAGAACAGAAGTTCCCCAATGCCCCGCTCCTCGATGCACATCGGCGAAGCCTCCCGTCGCACCGGCCTGACCGCGCGAGCGATCCGACTCTACGAAGCCTCGGGCCTCATCGGCCCCGCGCAGCGCGGCGCCGGTGGCTATCGCCGCTTCAGCGAGCAGGACCTGCGCACGCTCACGTTCGTGCATCGGGCGCGCCAACTCGGCTTCGATCTCGAGTCGATCCGCAGGTTGCTGGGGTTCTGGCGCATGGGCCCGCAGATGCGGTCCGACGTCACGAGGATGCTTGGAGAGCGGATCTCCGAACTCCGTCGTTGCGAGACCCGGATGCGGGAAAGGCGCGAGACCCTCGAATCGATGCTGGGAGACGCCGGGCACGAGGAGGCCGGATGCAGGCTGCTTGCGCTGCTGCTGGGCGACGACGCGGGCCACCATGTGGTCGCCGCGCCGTCGGCCATCGGGCAACCGGCATTCGGCCGGTGCGCGGATCGAGAACTCCGCCTCGATCCGCCGACGGTTCGCGTTCGCCCTAGCGAACCTCGAAACCGAGCATCAGGCGATCCACGTCGCCCAGGTTGTCGCCGTCCACGATGAAGCGTTCGTAGCTGAGGATGACGCCGGCCTTCTTGCCGAAATCGTAGCCGACGCCCAGCGAGTAGAACGGATCGGTTCCCATTTCCTTGAACGATGCCTCCAGGTTCTCGTACTCGTTCTGCCATCTGTGGACACCGACACGGGCCTGGCCGAAGAATCCGCTGCGACCGAAATCGAGCGTGCCGCCAAGGCCGAGCGAGAACGTCCGCGACTTCGCGTCGAGCGGGCCGCCGAGGCCCGGGACGGCCTGGTCCCAGCTGCCGAGGCGGTCGTAGTTGAGGTCGAGACTGTAGTGCTTCGCGAATCGCCAGCCGGTGCCGAGCGAGTAGGCCGTCTCGGTCCCGGTATCGGACTGCGAGTCGACTTCGGATGCGCCGGCGCCCACGCGCAGGTACAACAGGTCGTCGGCATATTGCTCGGCTGCGGTGGCCAGGCCGGGTGCGAGCAGGGACGCGAGGGCGGTTGCGAGAATCTTGTTGCGCATTCTTGTTGTTTTCCGGATGTGCGAAGGGTTCACGCCGAAATGGCGTGTGGGCGGGACCCGCCGCGCGGAAAGATCGGGTCTGACGCGACGGCAAGGTCAACCGCCGCCGCCGGACGCGTTTAGCGACGCGACAGAATCGCGACGGAATGACATCTGCCGACACGTTGCCCCCGCGACGTTGCCGATGCCCGCGAGGCATGCCCGCCCATCCCCGTTGTGGCACGGACGCGTCGCCTCGATCTTCCCGCGACCATGGTCGGCCTCGGCCGCGGCCACCGCGATCGAACATGCGCGGGCAAGCGGTTCCTCTTCCGGCGTGCCGGTGCGAAGCGACAGCCGGCCATCAGACGCACCTTGCGGGAACATGGGGTAAAGTCATCGCACGCCCCGGGACGGGCGGTCGGGCCGACGCTGCACGTCAGTCGCCAGTGGCCTGGCAGGCATCCTGTTCGGACCAGCCTCGCACGATGGTGGGGACCTCGATCCCTCGTGCATGGCGCCGTCGATGGCGAAGGGCGAGATGGCAGCGATGAGTCGTCTGTCGACCATGTGGGTCCGCGTCACCCTTCAGTGGGTGGTCGCCTGCGCGTTGGCACTGCCCGCCGCGAAAACGCATGCGCTCGACCGCGAGCGCAGCCTCCACCAGTTGCACCACACCGCCTGGCGCGCGCGCGATGGCGCGCCGAGCCAGGTCTGGGCGCTGGCACAGACCGCCGACGGCTACCTCTGGATCGGTGCGGCGACCGGACTGTTCCGCTTCGACGGCGTCACGTTCGAACGCTATGTGCCGGCGGACGGAACGCCGTTGCCGTCGCCCTATGTCGTGTCCTTGCTGGCGACACCCGAAGGCGGACTGTGGATCGGCTTTCGCACCGGCGCGCTCGCGCTGCTCCAGGACGACGTGTTGCAGGTCTACACTCGCGAGGAGCAGCTGCCCCCTGACATGGTGCTCGACTTCGCGCGCGACCACCACGGCACCCTCTGGGCCGGCACGAATGCGGGCCTGGCGCTGCGCGAGGGCGATCGCTGGCGAGTCGTGGGTGCGGCGCAGGGCTTTCCGGAGGGCGTACGTGCCCGGGTGCTTGGCGTCGACCGCGCGGGCACGTTGTGGGCCTCGAGCGTCGAGAAGCTGCTGTTCCTGCCGCGCGGTGAGCGCATCTTTCGCGACACGGGCGAGCGCGTCAACTATGCGGTTCAGATCGCCCAGGCCAGCGACGGTCGCCACTGGATCGCAGAAACACCGCGTTCGGTGCGGCCACTCGCGCTCGCGGACGACGCCCCCCTCGCCGAGGACGACGAGATCAGGCTGGGCTCGCAGTCGATCGTGTTCGACCGTGACGGCGGGCTGTGGATCACGACACTTGGCCGTGGCCTGCACCGGGTGAGGCATCCCGAGGCGCCGGGGGCCGCCGCCAGGGTAGAGGCGTTCACGCAGGCTGACGGCCTGACCTCGGACCAGATGATCGTCGCGTTTGAGGATCGCGAGGGAAATCTCTGGTTCGGGACCGACAAGGGCATCGACCGTTTCCGCCACGGCGGCGTCGTGCCAGTAGCTGTCCCCGCCGGGTATGGCACCTTCACCCTGATGGCTGGCGATGATGGGGAAATCTGGGCCGCCAGTGCTTCAGCCACTCCGCTGCTGCGCGTTCGCGGCGACGCCCTGACCCCGCAACCCGGAGTCGGCAACATCCTGAGCGCCCACCGCGACGGCCATGGGGTGATCTGGTGGGGATCCTACAGTGGCATATGGCGCCAGGACGAGGATCGCCTGACGCTGTCGGATCCGCCCGGCGATGTGCGTCCGGGCGACTGGGCACCGCGCACGCTGCACGGCGATGGCGACGGCGGACTGTGGGTAGACATCGTTGGCCACGGATTCGTGCATTTCCGCGACGGGCGTTGGCGAGGCGCCCCGGCGGACCACTTTCCCGCCGGCGCGCCCACCACCGCATTCAACGACGCGCAGGGTCGGGTCTGGATGGGCACGACGCCCGACCACCTGCATCGTATCGAGGGGAGGGACGCATACACCTACCCGCCCGGAACTGGCCCGCGCATCGGCCGTGTGACCGTGATCGGCGGACGAGGGCCACACCTGTGGTTCGGCGGTGAGCTTGGGCTGGCCTTGTTCCGCGGCGGGCGCTTCCATCCGGTCCTTGCCGCCGGCAGCGAGCCGATCGGCAGTATTTCCGGCCTGGTGGAAAGCACATCCGGAGACCTGTGGCTCAATGAGGCGCAAGGCGTCGTCCGCATTCCCGCCGCGGAGATCGGGCGCTTGCTCGCAGATCCCGCTCATGCCGTGCAGTACCGCCGTTTCGACTTTCTGGACGGCCTGCCCGGCGCGCCACAGATGAATCGCCCGAGCTTCACCGCAGTGGAGGCCAGCGACGGACGGCTGTGGTTCGCCACCGACAACGGCCTGGCCTGGATCGATCCGACTCGCCTGCACGGCAACCCGCTTCCGCCACCGGTGCGGCTGCGCGCAGTGGACGTGGACGGCCGCCATCTGCCGCCCGGACCGGCACTGCAACTCCCGGTCGACGCCCACCAGCTGCGCATCGCCTACACCGCCTTGAGCCTGTCGATTCCCGAACGGGTGAAGTTCCGCTACCGGCTCGAAGGCGTCGAGGAAGACTGGCAGGACGCCGGCACCCGCCGCGAGGCGGTCTATACCAACCTGGGTCCCGGGCAGTACCGGTTCCACGTGCTCGCCGCCAACGAGGACGGCGTCTGGAACGAGGAAGGCGCCACGCTCGACTTCAGCATCCCGCCGCCGTTCTACCGGACCGCCTGGTTCATAGCGCTGTGCATGGCCGTGGGCGCCGGACTGCTGTGGCTGCTGTACCGGTACCGGCTGCGGGTGATGGAGACGCGCCTGCAGGCGCGCCTGGAAGAGCGACACCTGGAACGCGAGCGGATCGCGCGTGAACTGCACGACACGCTGCTGCAGGGCATCCAGGGCCTGATCCTGCGCGTGCAGTCGGCGATGGAACGGTTCCCGGCGCACGAACCGGCCCGCTTGGCCATGGAACGCGCGCTCGAGCGGGCCGACGAGGTACTGGTGGAGGGCCGCGACCGCGTGCAGGGCCTGCGCGCCACCGCCGTGCCGGTGGACGACCTCGCGCACGCACTCGCCGAGGTTGGCGCCGGGCTCGGAGGCGATGCGATGCCAGCATTCCGCATCGTCGTCGAGGGGAAATCGAGAGCGCTCGACCCGCTGGTGCGCGACGAGGTCTTCGGCATCGCCCGCGAAGCGATCGTCAATGCGTTCCACCACGCGGGCGCGCGGCAGATCGATGTCGAGCTCTGCCATGGCGAGGGACTGCGGCTCTGTATCCGCGACGATGGCTGCGGCATGGACCCGGAGATCCTCGCCGTCGGCTTCCGACCCGGCCACTGGGGCCTGTCTGGAATGCGCGAGCGCGCCACGCGGATCGGCGCCACGCTCGAGTTCCGGCGCGGCGCCGTCGCCGGTACCCAGGTCGAACTGCGCGTGCCCGGCAGGGTCGTCCGTGGCGGCCCGCACCGCACATGGTGGCGGCACTGGCTGCGGCGTTTTCTCTCGGGTGAGGCAGGTGACGAGCGCATTGACGGATCCGGTTGATCGCTTCCTCCCTTCGCGTTTCCTGAACAATCGATGGAACGCTGGCGCAGGGCGCCGTCGACACGTCTATACGCCCACGCGCCTGCCGTCGCCGCGGCTGCGCGCCTTCATCGACTGGGCGGCGCGCGAGTTCGCCTGAGGCGATCCGTCAGGGAGCCCGCCGCCCCGCGATGACATCGCCTGAAGGCCGGTTGCGGCATCGTGGCGGCATCGCGCGCGTGCCAGCGCCTCTTTCCACTCCCTGTCCGAGGATCCCCCCATGTCCCTCAAGACCCTACTGCCGCAGCGCATCGGTTTCGGTACCGCGCCGCTGGGCAACATGTTCCGCGACATTCCCGAAGACGAAGCACGCGCCACGGTCGACGCCGCCTGGAACGACGGCATCCGCTACTTCGACACCGCGCCCCTCTACGGCGCCGGCCTGGCCGAACTGCGCCTGGGCGAGATGCTGGCCGCGCGCCCGCGCGACGAGTACGTCATCAGCACCAAGGTTGGCCGGCTGGTGCTGGACGAGACGGAAGAAGGCGTGCGCGACCAGGGCGAGAAGGGCGGCCTGTTCGAACACGGCCGGCCCAACCGCGTGGTCAACGACTACTCGCACGACGCCACCCTGCGTTCGATCGACGACAGCCTCAAGCGCCTGCACACCGACCGCATCGAGATCGCCTGGGTGCACGACGTGGCCCAGGATTTCTACGGCGACGAATGGATCGGCCAGTTCGAACGCGCCCGCACCGGCGCCTTCCGCGCGCTCGACCGGCTGCGCGACGAAGGCGTGATCCAGGCCTGGGGCCTGGGCGTGAACAAGGTGGAGGCGATCGAACTGCTGCTCGACCTGGACGAACCGCGCCCCGACGGCTTCCTGCTCGCCGGCCGCTACACCCTGCTCGACCACGACCTCGCCCTGCAGCGGGTGATGCCGAAAGTGGCCGAACGCGGGCTCGGCATCGTGGTGGGCGGCCCCTACAGCTCCGGCGTGCTGGTGGGCGGCCCGAACTTCGAATACGCGCCCGCGCCGCCGCACATCCTGGGCAAGGTGGCGCGGATCAAGGCGATCGCCGACCGCTACGGCGTCAGCATGAAGGCGGCCGGGCTGCAGTTCGCGCTGGCCAACCCGGCGGTGGCAGCGGTGATCCCCGGCGCCAGCCGGCCCGACCGGATCGCCGAGGACCGCGCCGCGCTCACCGAAACCGTGCCCGCGGATTTCTGGCGCGAGCTGCGCGAGGCCGGGCTGGTGGATCCGCGGGCGCCGCTGCCGGTCGACGACTGACGACTTGACCGGCGTCCGCCGACGCGCCGGGTTCCAGGGTCGACGTGCGCGAACCGCACGATCTCCTCGGTGGCACGCCGCGATCCGCCGCCGAGGGCATTCCGGCGCGACGCCGGTTCGGCCCATGCGCGCAACGGCGTCGCACGGCGTAGCCCGGATAAGGCCGCAGGCCGCATCCGGGGATTGCGTCAGCCTGCGGCACACCAGCCTCGCAGGCCGCGCGTCGCGCTACGGCGCCCGAACCGGAGGCGGCTGGAATTCGGTCCGGCCGCCCTGCCACAGCGCGAACGCGTAGATGTCGGTCCACACCTCGTCGAGCTGGCTGCGGCTGGATCCCATGCCGTGACCGGCCTCGAAATCGATGCGCAGCAAGACCGGTTCGTCGCTCGCGGTGGCGGCGGCCAGGCGTGCGGCGTACTTGGCGCTGTGGAAGGTGGCCGCGCGCGGATCGTTGAGGCCGCTCACCACCAGCGTCGCCGGATAGTCCACGCCTTCGCGGATGTGCTGGTAGGGATCGAGATCGAACATGGTGCGGAACGTCTGCGCATCGGCGATCGGCCCGCCCCACTCCTCGATGTCGGCGTAGTTCTGCTCGGACACGTAGCGGATCGGATTCATGAAGCCGACGTTGGCGATCGCGCCGCTGAACAGGTCGGGCCGTTCGTTGATCGCGCCGCCCAGCATCACGCCGCCGGCCGAGGTGCCGAGCAGGGTCATCGTGGCGGATGATCCGATGCGATCGGCGACCAGCTTCTCCGCCACGTCGATCGCATCGCGCCAGGTGTTGGCCTTTGTCGCCGCCTTGCCAGCGTAGTGCCAGTCGCGGCCGAACTCGCCGCCGCCGCGCACGTTGGCCACCGCGTACACGCCGCCGCGATCGAGGAAGGCGAGCATGCGCGCGTTGAAGCGCGGCGAGGCGGGATAGCCGTACGAGCCGTAGGCCTCGAGCAGTACCGGCGTGCCGGCATCGGGCGAGGCGACTTTCTTCATGACCAGCGTGTAGGGCACCTGCACGCCGTCGCGCGCGGTGGCCACGCTGCGGCGTGCGGCGTAGCCCGCGGTGTCGAACGGCGGCGCCGGCACCAGGGACAGGTCTTCCATGCGCCCACTGTCCAGGTCCAGGCGGTAGACGGTGAGCGGCGTGAACCAGCCGGTCATCGCCACCAGCACGTGGCCTGCTTGCGTGTCGCCGCGCAGCCACGACACCTGGCCTTCGAACGGCAGGGCGATGCGCGCGGGCGCCTGCCCTTCGGCAATCCGCCACAGGCCCGACACCGCGCCTTCCAGCGTGCGCACCAGCAGCCCGCCACGGGTGGGCAGGATCGACTCGATCACCGGATCTCCCGGCAGCGACAGCGCGCGCGCCTGCGCCAGGTCCGGCGCGCTAGCCGAGGTCTCCAGCACGCGGCCGCCGGACGCGCCACGCTTCGAGAGTAGGAACATGCGGTCGCCGTGCAGCACGGCATCCACCACCACGTCATCGAATCCGGCGAAGCGGGTCCACTCCGCCTGGCCGGTCATCGCCGCGTCGGCATCGGCGCGGTACATGGCCATCTCGCTGCGGCCGTCGCGCACGAACGCCAGCGCGGTATCGCTGCCCGGATCGAACAGCACCGGCAGGAACTGGGTGGGCGCGGCCTCGATGCCGCCCTCGCCGCGGCGCGCCAGCACCACGTCGGTAGCGTCCGCGCCCAGCCGGTGCAGGCGCGGCTCGTTGCCGACGAAGTACCCGGGCGTGCCCGGCTCGCCCACGAACTTGAGATAGCTGAAGGCGCGGCCGTCCGCGGTCCAGCCCAGCGCCATCGCATGCGGGATCGCCGCGGGCAGCAGGGTCGCGCCGGCCACCTCCAGCACCCGCAGGGTGGAATGCTCGGTGCCGCGCTTCGACAATGCCACCAGCACATGCATGCCGTCGGGTGCGGCCGACCAGGTGTCGAGTACCTGTTCGCCGTCGCCCTGCAGCTGGCTGGGATCGAGCAGCACGCGCACGCTGCCGTCGGCCTCGCGCACCATCAGCTTGGTGTCCTGCTCGCCGGCGGCGCGGATCTCGTGGAACACACGGCCGCCTGCCAGTTCGCTGCGGCCCACGCTGCTCAGTTCGCCCGAGCGCGCGGCCACGTCGGCCAGCAGCGAGGCCCGCCCCGGCAGCGCCGCGAACACCGACTGCGTATGCGCGCCCTGCGCCTTCAGCCACGGCAGCCAGTCCGGATCCTTGCCGCTCTCCATCCAGCGATAGGGGTCGGTGACCTGCGTGCCGTAGTAGTCGTCGACCACCGGCGCGACCTTCGCCACGGGCGGCTGGGCGACGGACAGGCAGGGGGCCAGCAGGGCAAGCAGCCACAGGGGCCGCAGCGGGCGGAGGTGCGTCATCGGGGATCTCCGGAACAGGACGGCACGCGAGGTGCGGGGTGCTGGCGTCTTGAACGCGAAAAGCGCCGACGAACCGACAGGCGGACCCTTACGGCGCACCTGCCGGATGCGGCGACTTCGGGTTCCGGCCAGGCGCGCCCGTTCCGTAGCCCGGGTAAGCGAAGCGCACCCGGGTGCCGCTGCCACGCCACACAAAGAGCGCCACCGCTCCGGCAGAGCGGAGCGCCGCCGCCCGCAGAACGACGCGACCTTCGATCGTGCTTCGATCGTGCTCCGATGTCTCCGCCTCCCCGGATGCGGCCTGCGGCCTTATCCGGGCTACGCGTCTGATCGCGCCAGGCCCCGGATCCGTCAGTCCAGCGTCTGTTCCAGCGATGCCAGCATCTTCGCCCAGGCCTTGCGGCTGCTGTCCTCGTACTCGCGCCAGGCCGGATCCATCTCGTCGGTGAGCGTGACCTCGCAGCCGCCGTCGACGGCGCGGAACTCCAGGGTGATGCGGTCCTCGTCCGGCGACACCGCGGGGATGCCGAAGGTGAACACCAGCCGGTGCGGGCGGTCGATCTCGAGATAGCGCCCGCAGTGCTCGACATCGCCGTCGGGGCGCCGGTCGGTCATCACGAAACGGCCGCCCACGCGCGGGTCGATCTCGCAGCGCACCAGGGTGCCGGTGTCGGTGGAGAACATGAAGCGCGCCGTCGTCGCGGGGTCGAGCCAGGCATCGAACACGCGCTCGGGCGGATGCGCGTAGCGGTGGGTCACGCGGATCAGGATGGGCGTGGTCATGCGGACTCCTTCAGTCGGGGGTGGTGGCATCGAGGAGGTGCGCCAGCCGTTCCAGCCGGCCGCTCCATTGCTCGGTGCGCGTGCGCATCCACGCCGCCGCGTCCTCGATGGGTTTCGGATTGATGCGCAGCACGTGCTCGCGGCCGACCCGCCGGCGCCGCACCAGCCGCGCCCGCTCCAGGATGCGGATGTGCTTGGACACCGAATTGAGCGAGATCGCGAACGGCGCCGCCACCTCGGTCACCCGCGCCTCCCCGCGCGAGAGCCGCTCCAGGATCGCGCGCCGGGTGGGATCGGCGAAGGCGATCAGCACGTTGTCGCGGGCGTCGTGTTTCAACATTCACCCATGTTGGTGAATGATTCGTGCGATGTCAATGTCGGTTCGAGGCCGCCACGTGGTCATCAGCTGCGCTGCAGGGCGAAGGCCAGCGCGTTGATCGCCATATGCATCGCAATGGCCGGGGCCAGGCTGCCGGTTGATCTCACCAGCCAGCCCGCCATGAGGCCCATGACGAGGTAGTAGGGAAAGCGCGGCCAGTCCATGTGGCATGCGGCGAACGCGAGCGCCTGCAGGAAGTTGGCCCAGCCGAAACCGATATGTCGTGCGATGCCACCGAGGATCATGCCCCGGAACGCGAATTCCTCCCAGATCGGCACCAGAGCCGCGATCACCAGCAGCGCGAAGGAGCCCTTCCAGGGCGTGTCGCCACTGTCGACGAGCTGCTGCACCATCTCGACCTGCTGCGTGACGGTGTCCGCGCCGGTCGCGTGGTGCAGGACGGCCAGCGCGGTGCCCACCGCCAGCGTCGCGGCGATCGCCACGAGAATCCGCCACCACGCCGTCGCCAGCGCTCCGGGATGGAAGCACCCAAGCCGGGCCAACGTCGCGAACATCGGAACGAACAACAGGAGGGAGACGGCATTCGAGATCGATACCCATTGCAGCAGTCGGGCAGGATCGGGATTGGTGCCCTCCGCGAACACCGGGCCGAAGCCCTCGGGGTCGATGACGGCCAGCACGACCATCGGTACCAGCATGAATGCGATGGCCGCCAACCAGGCGTGACGCAGCCCCACCGGCTCGAACAGCGGCGACGGCGGACGCCCGGCGCAGCGCCGAACCAGTCCCCGATAGTGCACCGGCACCAGGAGCAGACCGGGTAACAGCAGGTAGAAGATCAGGTAGGCAGACAGGATCGCCAGCGACAGCCACAGGCCGGGCAGCAGCACGCTCGCGGGCGAGACCCGGACCAAGGCGAGAAACCGGCCGGTATTCTGCGCGAGATGTTCCATGTCGTTCATGTGCACGGCATCGGCGGCCGCGGCGAAGTCCCCGCGGGCCAGCGCGACCTTGAACCTGGCCTCGCGCAGTTCCTCGTTCTCGAAACCGTTCGCCGCGTCGATGGCGGCCTTGGCGGATTGCGTGTCGCCCGCGCGCAGGTAGACCAGCGCCGCCAACGCGGGAACGATCTCGCGACCATCCGCCGTGTGGCGTTGCAGTTCGCGCAGCGACACTGCACGGTCCGGCATCGCCAGCGCCGCACGCACCCGTTCCGAGGCGATCCAGTCGTCCGTCGCAGGCCCGGCGCGTTCGAGCAGGACGGTCGCACGCCTATACTCCCCGGTCTCGACCATCGCCTTCACCGCCGGCCCGACGTGTTCGCCGTGGCCAAGCTCGGCAGCGGCGACGAGCAGATCGTCCCTCCGGCCCTGCTTGTCGTCCGCGTAGCGGTAACGCTCGGCCAGAGCCGCGGTCATCCGCCGCCGCAACGGCATCGGCCACGTGTCCGAACGCGCCAGCAGGGCTTCTCCGGATTCCCGCGCGTCCTCGTCCCAGGTGCGCTCGAAGCGATGGACCAGGACCTCGGGCGCGTCCCCAAGCGCATCCAGGCTGTCTTCGCACGCTTCGGCATCGGCTTCGCTCCTGGCGAGGAACCGCCCGGCTTCCGGATCGGAGTAGCGTTCGATGAACTCGCAGCGCTCGACGATCAGCGACGCATCGTCCGCACCCGGCTCCGTCGCCTGCGCGTAGCGCGCCAGCACCTCGACGTAGGCCGCTTCCGTGGCGCTATCGACATGGGCCACCTCCTGCTCGAGCCGCGAGCCCTCTCGCGCGGCGGCGTAAGAGCCCGCCAACAGACAGGACACCACCAGGCCCGCGCGCAGCACGACGCGCATTCCCCCACTTCGCATGCCACATGTCCCCGAGTGCGTCCGGGCGATCCCCATCGCCGGATGCCGGCCAGCATAACAACGCCGGCGGTCCGTCAGGGCGTCGCGGTCGCATTCCCGTCGGACCGCCCGGTCTCCAGCCTGCCGCAGGGTGGGCAGGCCTCTGCCGGTCAACTCACCGGCTGCGCCAGCCACTGCCCCGTGCCCAGGTCCATCCGTTGTTCGGGCGGGCGGAAGAACGCCTCGGCATCCAGGATGATCCGCTGCGCGGTGATCGTCCCGGACTGGCCAGCGAGATCGAACACGCGTGCGTCGCACATGAGGTGAGTCCGTGCGGCGGACGCTTTAGCATGGGCGCGCCGCAACCCCATGCCTGCCCGATCCGGCAGGCCTTCGATCCCAGACCCCAGCGGACCTGCACGCCATGACCCTGCCCGATGAAGAATTCGATCCCGACGACAACTACGCGGGCGAGCCCGAGCGCGCCGGTCTCGACGACGATGCCAACGACGAGGCCTGGGTGTGGCAGCTGCTGCTGGTCATCAACCCCGGCGACGAGGACGCGGCGCTGCAGCAGTTCGGCGCGTTCCAGGAGGCGCTCGACGGCGGCGATGCCGGGGACGTCGACGTGGTGTGGCTGCTGAAGGACGTGATCGACTGGAAGTCCGGCTTCCACATCGAGGAGAGCGAGCCCGGCGCCCTGATCGACTGCCTCGTCGAGCTGGCCGCGCGCTTCAACCTGCGCATCGACTGGGGCGTGGAGGATCCGACCGACGCGGCCTTCCTCGCGCGCGTGTCGATCGACGCCCTGCTCGAGACCGCGCACGAGCAGCTGCGCCTCGACGGCTACACGCTGTGGACCTGGGAGACCGGTACCGACGCGCGCGCCGGCTGGATGACGCTGTCGAGCGACGACGAGGCGATGCGCGCGATCGCCCCCGCGCTGGGGATCGAGGTGCGGCCGGCGGACGCCTGACGTCGCCGCGGCGCCCGTCGCGTGGATCGATCCCGTCCGTCGTCGAACATCGGGGCCGGAAACAGCCTCCCCCTCAGCGATCCGCCGCCGAGGCATCGAGTGCCGTCGATGCCGCCTGCGCGTACGCAGCACGGATCTTGTCCCGGCGCGCCTCCAGATCGGCTCGCGGATACCAGCGCCCATCCGCCATCACCCCCATCGGGGATGCCAGCGTCGACAGGTCCGCAAGCGGATCATCCGCCACCAGCAGCAGATCGGCGCGTGCGCCTTCGGCCACGACACCGAACGCTGGAAGCCCCGGCCTGGTGCGGCGGATGAAGTCGCCGGGAACGCGCGTGGCCGTCGCCAGCGCGGCGTGCGGGCTCAGCCCAGCCTCGACCAGCGCGGCGAGGTTGCGATGCAGCGCGAATCCGGGCACCAGTCCCGGGATATCCGGCGCATCGGTGCCCGACAGCAGCGGCACGCCCGCTTCGTCCATCGCCTTGACGAAACGCCGCAGGAAACCCGCGCGCGCCTGGAGACTGCCGCTGCGCCTCGCGTACCCCTGCAGCGGCCACGACACGCGCAATGCCGGATGCAGATAGCGCGATTCCGGCGCCCGCAGGAAGGCATCCACCACGTCCGGTCGCCCCCACTGGCGCGCGATGGTCTCGTAGGTCACGAGATCCGCCACGACGGCGGTGCCGTGCCGGCGCAGCAGCCCGATCGCCGCTTCGATCTCGCGGTCGTCCGGTGCGGCGTTCGGATCATCCCCGGCAGGCTGCGGGAAGAACGTATAGAAGAACTCCTCCGCATGCGCCACCAGCGCCTGTCCGGACTCCAGCTGGCGCTCCAGGCCGACGTCCGCGACGCCGTGCCCGACCACGGGAATGCCGTGCACGCGCGCCTCCTGGAGCAGGGCGGAGAATGCATCGGCAGGCAGGTTGTTGTAGACCTTGATGAAGTCGTAGCCGTTGCTGCGTGCGACACGCACCGCGGCGCGGGCATCGTCGACGTCCGCGACCACCAGATGGCCGTAGCGCGGCGAACCGTCGACCGCCAGCGCCACGAACGCCCTCGGCCCGGCCCGCTCGCCGTTCGCGATCGCCGCGCGCGTCCGGCCGACGAAACTGTTGCGCGCCTCTCCCATGTGCAGCGTAGTGGTGATGCCGAGCGCGAGCTGCAGGTCGAGATCCTGGAGTCCGTCGACATGGTTATGCATGTCGGCCAGTCCCGGCAGCAGCCACGCGCTGCCTTCGCCATCGACGATGCGCGCGCCTTCGGGCACCGCCAGCGCGCGGCCGATCGCCGCGATGTGCCCGTCCTCGACAAGCACCACCTGGTCGCGCAGGACGCGTTCGCGATCCATCGGCAGCACGTTGACGCGGACGAACGCGGTCGTGTCCTTCGGCGGAACCGCGGGAGATTGCGCGAAGGCGCCTCCGCTCAGGAAGGCGAGGCAGCACAGGCAGACGAGGCGGATGAAAAGCAACGAATGGATCAAGGCTGGCGCTCCGGATTCTCAGGCGGTTCACTGCATTCGAACAATGCGGTGGACAGGATGACGAAGCCGAACATTCTAGCGAACGTGTCGGATGTCATAGACCAACGGACTGTGCCGAGTTCAGCGCGAACACGCTTGCAGTGCCCGGATCAGTTGTCGTGAGTCGCTCAAGCTGCGCGGTGGCGTCTATTCCGATCGCTCGTTCCGGAGAAAGCGGACAGGTTCCTCCACCGGAGCGTCATCGTCGGGGCTCCCATACAAGCCCCACATCGAACCCGCACTTGCAACACATGTCGCGACTCGGCTGATGCAACCTTCATTCCCCCCAGCCGCGACCATTAGTGCCCCCGCAGGGCAGTTTGCCCTACAGGCGACGTGCGCCCGGTTCCTGAACGGGCTGGCACGAGTCGTGCTGGTTACCTGGGGCGCTGGCTTCGCCAGCGGAACGGAATCCCGGGGAGGATCCATGAAGTCCATCACCATCGCCGTGCTGGCGCTACTCGCGCTGTCCGGTTGCACCAGCTCGCACATCCTGGTCGGCCAGCAGCGCCCCGCCATCTCGCCCAGCGAAGTGCGCCTGTACCTGCAGCCGCCGGCCGTCTACGAGAACGTCGCGGTCCTGAAGTCGAACAACAACGCATCGTTCGCGATCACCTCGCAGCAGAAGACCAACAAGGTGGTCGAGCGTCTTCGGGACGAAGCCGCGGCCCTGGGCGCGAACGGCATCCTGCTGCAGGGTGTGGAGGACCAGTATTCGGGCAGCGTCGGCTTCGGCAACGCGTTCGCGTCTGGCGGCCACATCTGGGGATCGGGCTTCAGCGCCGCGACTTTCGTCAAGGTGGGCAGCGGCATCGCGATCCATGTCCCGCCCGGCGGCGACCAGGTGGCTGCCGTGCAGCCCGTGGCTGCCGTCGCGCAGACGGCGCCTACCGCTGTTCCCGTGGTGCAGCCGGTCTCCATGGCGACTCCGGCGATTCCGACCGCGCCCTACGAGGTCGATCCGGCGAAGCGCTGCGATGCGTGCGCACGTGTCCAGATTCCGTAACGGGCGCGCCGCGGCGCCATCCGCGGCCCTGCTGATCGCGCTGCTCGGTTCCGGCGCCGCCTGGGCGCATGGTGGCGGCCTCAATGCCGAGGGCTGCCACACCAACCGCAAGACGGGCGATTACCACTGCCACCGGCCCGCCGCCGCCAGTGCGCCGCGGCGGCAGAACGTGGCGCCCGCCACCTTCGCGCCTGCGCGGGCAGCCCCGTCAGGGCAAGCGCCTGCGGGCCGCGCCTTTGCGAACTGCACCGAGGCCCGCGCGGCCGGCGCGGCGCCGGTGTATCGCGGGGACCCGGGTTACGGGCCGCATCTGGACCGCGACAACGATGGGATCGGCTGCGAGCCATACCGCGGAAGGTGACGCCTGGTGGCTGACGGGCAACACGCTCAGCGCTTGAGGCCGGCCACAATCTCCGACACGTCGACGCCCATCTCGAGTTGCACGCGCACGTACTCGCGCTCCTTGCGCGAGAGCGTGCGGCCGGCTTCGATGCGCACATCCTCCGCCTGCAGGATGCGCATGATCCGCGGCAATGCCGACCCGATGGCATCGGGTCCGTAGCCCGCTTCTCGAAGGGCTGCGCGGAGGAGAGTTTCAACGTCCATGGCACGTCCTGATCGTGCGGGGGCTATGCATTGTGCATGCAGGAGCGCGCCATCCGCGAGGTCGGCTCAACTCCCCCCATCCCCTTCGTCTGTATGGCAACTGCTCCTGGTCATTAGCCCGGGCGACGAGGACGCGGCGCTGCAACAGTTCGACGCTTTCCAGGAAGCGCGCGACGGCGGCGACGCCGGTGACGTCGACGCGGTGTGACGCATGAATGACGTGATCGACCGGAAATCCCGCTTCCACATCGAGGAGGCCGAGCCGGGCGCGCCCATCGACTGCCTCGAGCCGCGCGCTTCAACCTGCGCATCGACTGGGGCGTCGAGGGTCCGACCGATGCGACGTTCCTTGCGCGCGCACGGACCGACGCCCTGCTTGGGACCACGCACAAGCAGCTCTGCATCAACGGCCACAAGCTTTGGACCTGGGAGGCCGGCCGACGCGCGCAGGCTGGAAGACGCTGTCGAGCGAGGACGAGGCGAAGCGCATGATCGCGCCGGCGCTGGGGATCGAGGTGCGGCCGGCGGCGGCGTGAGCCCAACGGACACGGTGATGGAGCATCTCTGTCAAGGGATAGAGTTCATGGACTTGACTGAACTGTTAAACTCAAGGTGACCTGCCTTGGCTTCTTCCTTGGGTAGATCAGACACAGCTGGCCGGTACTAATTGCCTTGGTGGGGATCCTCGCGTACGCCTGAAGTTTACGGTGCTGTCGTGTCTCGGCGTTGGCCGAAAATCTGTGCCGACGGTCGGGGAGAATCTATATATGGCGAGCACAACGAACAGTTTGAATTAGCCTCTACGCCAAAAGATTATCTGGGGAGCTGCAGATGTAACTGGTTTTTGGTTCGAGCCGACATGTATGGCTGCCGAGCCATCTGCCTGTCCGACAAACCGGTCTATGCAGCATGGAAAGAAGAGATTGTCGGAATCAGTTCTGTCGGCGGTTACGTCCATTAATGGTGCGCGGATCGATCATCCGGTTCCAGCACGGCGCTAAGCCGCCCGTCACGAAACTTCTGACGAAACAAATTCGGGAAACATTCGAGCGGAATGGATCAACGTATGAGTATGCTGGTGGGATCTCGCCACGCCGAACTGCGACTGGAGAGGCGAGAGATCAGGTTCTCGGTAGATTTAACGCAGGCAATGAATGAATAATAGAGATCTGGCTGGCTACCAGCCTGAGAAGAAGGTGAGCCACTACCGCCCGGAGATCCAAGGCCTCCGGGCGATTGCCGTACTGGCTGTGCTTATTTTCCACATCTGGCCCTCTGCGCTTCCAGGGGGATACGTTGGCGTCGATGTATTTTTCGTAATCTCGGGATTTCTGATTACTGGTATCCTGCTCAGGCAGGCCGAGAAGCATGGCAGCATCGACATCCTCGGCTTCTACGCCAAACGCATCAAGCGCCTCCTTCCAGCTGCGACGCTCGTTCTTTTGACGGTTGCGATCTGCATCTCACTGTTGCCGATGACGCAGTGGAACGATGCCGCCAACGAAATAGCCGCAAGCGCTCTGTACGTTGAAAACTGGTGGCTTGCTGCACAAGCCATCGACTATCTCGCCGCCGAGAATGCACCGAGTCCTCTACAGCACTACTGGTCCTTGTCCGTCGAGGAACAGTACTACATCGTATGGCCACTTCTTTTTCTGCTTTTCGGCACGCTGCTACGCCGCAGTAGAGCGACTGTTCGCGTCACTTTTCGCACCATAATCGTAGTAATCGGTGCTGCCTCGCTTTGTTATTCGGTATACCTGACTCCGAAGTCTCCCGGGTTAGCGTACTTTGCTACGACGACCCGCGCATGGGAGCTAGCACTAGGGGGAGCGCTCGCCGTTTTCACTTTCTGGGAGAGGGGTACGATAGGCCTCAGGGTGGCTCTGGGCTGGCTGGGACTGGCAATGATCGGAGCCGCCGCCTTTACCTTCAACGAGAACACCGCCTTTCCTGGTTACACGGCACTCTTGCCGACATTGGGAGCCACGCTGTTGATTGCGGCGGGATGCCAGAATGGCATCTTGTCGTCGTCGAGGCTGTTGACCAACAGGCCGATGCAGTACATCGGCGATCTGTCGTATTCGCTATACCTGTGGCACTGGCCAGTGATTGTCTTCTATCAGGCCATGGTAGGTCGAACATTAGGTTTGGTCGATGGCGTGGTGGTGGCAGGAGTATCGTTCGCGCTGGCACATCAGTCGAAGCAGCTTATTGAAGATTTTTTTCGCCGGCCGGACGTGCTTAGTGGGCGCTGGAGGCCGGTAGCGCTAGCTGCCGCATGTATTGCGCTGTCTCTTTTCTGCTGGCTGTCTATCAAGTACCAAGTCGAAAGGCATGAGAAATCGCGACCTCCGAAAATGGTGCAAGCGGGCAACTATCCTGGGGCACTGGCATTAACAGACGGCTTTACCGTTCAGGCCTCGGATCCGCGGCCTCATCCGTTGTTAGCGAAGGATGACAAGGGTGATCCATACTCTGACGGCTGTATCGCGAGCCTTCTCAGAGACGAGGTGAAAGAATGCGTTTATGGGCAGGACAGGAAGGGCCCACGCTTAGTCATTGTTGGCGACAGCCACGCCGTTCACTGGGTTCCCGCGCTGCAAGTCGTCGCAGAGCATTCGGATGCCAGATTGGTTGCGATCACCAAATCGGCGTGTGCGGTGACCGATCTAGAGATCCATCACGACCTTGAACAGTATCGGTCTTGCATGGCTTGGTCGTTGGAGGTGATCGAGTGGTTGCGGCGCGAGAGGCCAGACGTTGTGCTGTTCGCTCACTCTAAGTCCTCTTTGTCGAAGATCGCAGGCTCACGGGAACAGAGTGGCGCAATGCTTGCAGCATCATTCACCAGAGTATGGGCGTCACTCGAGGAGATCGGAATCGACGTTGTAGCTTTGAAGGACACTCCCTCATTCTCGGTGCAGGTGCCGGACTGCCTGAGTTCTACATCGTCTCCCGAGGATTGCCGGGTCGAGAGAAGCCGTGCATTTGGAAGGATTGATCCTCTGGTCCTGGCGGTAGAAGCCCATCCGAGTGTGAAGCTTATTGATCTGTCAGACGCAATCTGTAATCGCGAGTTCTGCAGCCCAATTGTAGGAAATGTTGTCGCTTGGCGTGATGCCCACCACATGACGGCGACTTTCGCGAGAACCCTCGCGCCCGCATTAAGCCGGCACTTGGCCCCCAAGCTGCGGGAGGTACCCGTTGACAGCGTGCTGGGGGAGCGAGCCGCCGATGACCCGAGGAAGTGAGAGCCGGGCTGGCGGTTCTGAAAGGGATCTGAAGGCATGTCCCCGTGGGCATCGAAAGCTGATAAGGCGGCAGGCGCAGGTGGAGAATACTCGGATCGAGTCAAGATGATGCCGTCGCAGCGATCGGCGTCGCTGCAAGTTCGCTGCTTGCACGGAAGCGGCTGTACCTGCCTTACCCTGCGAAGCCCAAGACCAGCAGCATGGCCAGCGTCTTCATCACAGCTCCCATTCGCTTGACGGCTGCGATGAATGGACATGCTGCGACGTGGGCAACACGCCCGACGACAGACGGGAAAGCTGGCACAACTCCAGAACGTCGCCGCGGTGAATCGGTTGGTGCGCTCCACCATCGCCACGCCGCAGCGTGGGCAGTCAGGCGTGGCGGCGACCATAGCGCGCGGGCGGGCCGGGCGGAAGTACAGCGGAGCGGCGCCAGGCTGGCCACCCGGGGCGTTGAGGCTCAGGGCTGCGGGTGGGGCGCCGCGTCGAGCCGGGCGGCGACGGCTTGGCACGCCGCGTTCACGTCGACGACCAGGCGCTGTTCGATGTCCACGTGGCCCCTCGTCCTCGGCTAGGTTGCGCTGGTCGTGGGCCTTGGCCAAGACGCGCCAGACCGCCGGTCCCAGTCCCAGTCCCAGTCCCAGTCCCAGTCCCAGTCCCAGTCCCAGCGTGTGCGGCAGCATCTGGAACACGATGTAGCGATGTTGCGCGCGATAGCCGTGCGGGCGCAGGGCGGCCAGGCACAGCGCATGGGCGGCGCTTCTAGGCCAGGTCGAAACGGCTTTCGAGCGAGAGGGCGGCGTTGCCTGCGTCGGCGAGGCGCGCGCGGCCGGAACGCAGCAGGCCGGCGATCTCGGCCGCGTCCGGCGTCTCGAAGGACAACGACTTGCCGCTGCCGGCGAGGTTTTCAAGCGGCGAGGTCATGCTCGCCTCCGATCAGCCAGAGGCGCGGCTGGTCGAGCATGCGGGTGACGAAGCTGTTGCCGGATTCGATGCGCTCGCGCAGGTCGGCGCAGGTGTAGAGCGTGGGGTTGACGCTGCGGCGCAGCTGCGCGGACAGCGGGTGCAAGGCGGCCATGGCATCGGCGTAGGTGAGCGCGTCCGAGACCAGCAGCAGGTCGATGTCGCTGCCGGCCGAACCGCTGCCTTTGGCGACCGAGCCGTAGACGAATGCGCCCCGGATCTGCGGGCGCAGCGGCGCCAGCGCTTCGCGCAGGGGTTCGGCCAGGCCGAATGTTTTGCGCGTGATGGCCACCAATTCGTCGTGGATCGGTGAATCGGGGTTGGCGCGGTAGCGCTTCTGGTTGCCGACGCGCTCGACCGTGAGCAGGCCGCTGCCGGCCAGACGCGCCAGTTCGCGCTGCACGGCGCCGCTGCCGGCCCCAGTGGTGTGGATGAGTTCGCTCACGCTGTACGAGCGGCTCGCCTGGCCGAACAGGCAGGCGAGCACGCGGCGCTGGGTGGCTGTGAACAGGGCTTCGGCCAAGCTGGCGCTGGCGTACAACGCTGCCGCCTCGCTGATGCCTGCCTTTTGCCCGTTGCCCATATCGGGCAGGATAATGCCCTTTTCGGGCACCAGCAATTGTTTGGGGGCGTGATGCGCGGATTCGCTCGCGCCTCGCGGCCGTTCATGCCGCCTCACGCCCTGCCTCGCCATGCTGTCGGGCCTGCGTTCCATGGAGCCCGCGTCCCGATGTCCCTGCTGTTCGCCTTGCTGCTGCTCGCGCTGGCCTGGGGACTGGGCGCGCTGCAGCTGTGGCCGCGCACGCGCTGGATGGGCGCGGTGCTGCCGTGGCTGGGCGGCGCGCTGGCGCTGGCGTTCTTCGCGTGCCTGGGGCTGGGCGTCGTGGGGCTGGTGCGGGGCGGCGGCTGGGGCTCGCCGTCGGTGGCGCAGGCGGTGCATGGCCTGCTGGGCGAGGGCTCGTGGCTAATGCGGCGGTCGGAATGGGCCGGGCTCAACCGGGCGGCGAACGTGTACCTCAACCTCGACCTGGCCTGGACGCTGCTGGCGCTGTGCTTCGCCTCGCTGCACGGGTTCGCGTTCTGGGCGAGCGTGGCCGAGCAGCAGCGGCAGGCGCGGGTGCGCGCGGCGCGTGCGCAGACGCGATGAGGCGCAGCGGGCGGGGGCGGCTTTCTCAGGAAAATTCTGCGGCAGACATTTCCTGAGCGGCGAATCCCTTCGTAGACGGCAAATTCCCGTCTGCCGTCACTCCTGCTCGCGGAAGCTGCGCACGTGTTTGACCAGCGCGCGCAGCTTGCGCGGCTGGTTGTGGCGGCTGGGGAAGTACAGGAAGAAGCCGGCGAACGGGGCCTGGTAGTCCTGCAGCATCGGCAGCAGCTGGCCCGACTGCACCCACGGCCGCACGTTCTCCTCCAAGGCGAAGGTGATGCCGCCGCCGGACAGCGCGGTGGTCAGCATCACGCGCAGGTCGTTGGTGGTGACCTGCGGGTCCACGGCCACGTCGTACTCGCGGCCGTCTTCGCTGAATTCCCATCGGTACGGCGCGACGCCCGGCGCGGGGCGCCAGCCGATGCAGCGATGGTGGACGAGGTCGCGCGGGTGCTTGGGCATGCCGTGCGCTTCGACGTAGGCGGGCGCGGCCACGGCCACCTGCCGCTGCGGGCCGGTGAGCGGCACGGCCACCATGTCCTGTTCGATCACCTCGCCCAGGCGCACGCCGGCGTCGAAGCCGGCGGCGACGATGTCGATCGGGTCGTCGCTGACGGTCACGTCGAGCACGATGCCGGGATGCGCCTGCGCGAAGCCGGCCACCAGCGGGCCGGACAGGAAGCGCTCGGCGATCGACGACACGTGCACCCGCAGAAGGCCACGCGGCGGGCCGTCGTCCACCGCTTCCTCCAGTGCGCCGGCCACGGTGCGCAGCGGCCCGGCCACCTGCCGGTGCAGGCGCTCGCCGGCCTCGGTCAGCCGCACGCTGCGGGTGGAGCGCTGCACCAGGGCCACGCCGAGGCCGTCCTCGAGCCGGCGGATGCTTTGGCTGACGGCCGAGCGGGTGACGCCCAGGGCATCGGCCGCGGCGCGGAAGCTGGCGGTCTCGGCGACGGCCAGGAACATGCGCAGCAGGTTGAGATCGGGGCCCATTGGTTAGCGAGTCTAACCAATGCATCCAGCGTTTGGCGGGTTCTCTCGACGGTCGTGGCTGTCTACGGTGTGTTCCACGCCCCACGGAGACAGCCCCATGTCGAACACCCCGCACTTCCAGACCCCCGCCGCCGTGGTCTCGGCCCTGCTGGCCGGGGCGTTGGGCGCCGCCGAACCCTCCGCGGCCGAACCCGCTTCGGCCCCGCACCCCTACGTGGGCATGTGGGTCACCGAGGACCGGCACGTGCGCCACGAACTGCTGCCCAACGGCCGCTACGACGAGGCGCGCGGCACCCGCGAGAGCGCCTACCAGGGCCGCTACACGGTGAGCGGCAACCGGATCGACTACGTGGACGACACCGGATTCACCGCCGACGGCGTGTTCGTCGAGGCCGACGTGCTGCACCACGGCGGGATGGTGCTGCGGCGGGTGGCGCCCGATGCCGACACCGGCGCGCCACGCGACGCCGGCGCCGGGACGCCTCGCACCGCGCGCTGAGCGCTCACCCCTCGTTTCCATCGGTGCACGCCCATCGCGTGCTCGCCGACTGAGCGCCGCTCGGGCAGGAGGGTGCGGCACCGGTCCACACCTGATACCGGCGCCGACGCCGATACACCGCGCGACGCGCAGTGCGCGCGCCGCCACTGACTTCCTCGACACAAGAAGGAGAACCGACGATGAAAGATCTACAGGACAAGGTTGTACTGATCACCGGCGCCAGCAGCGGCATCGGCGAGACCACGGCGCGCGTGCTGGCCGAACGCGGCGCCACCGTGGTGCTGGGCGCGCGCCGCGCCGACCGGCTGCAGGCACTGGCCGCCGGGATCAACGCAAACGGCGGCAAGGCATTCGCGCGTGCGCTGGACGTGACCTCGCGCGATGACGTGCAGGCGTTTGCCGACGTGGCGCTGGCGCGCTACGGCCGCATCGACGTGCTGGTGAACAACGCCGGCGTGATGCCGCTGGCGCCGATCTCGGCGCTCAAGACCGACGAGTGGGACACGATGATCGACGTGAACATCCGCGGCGTGCTGCACGGCATCGCCGCGGTGCTGCCGGTGATGGAGCGCCAGGGCAGCGGTCACGTGGTGAACGTGTCCTCGATCGCCGGCCTGTTCGTGATGAAGACGGCGGCGGTGTACTGCGCCACCAAGTACGCGGTGCGCGCGATCTCCGAAGGCCTGCGCATGGAAAGCGACATCGTGCGCGTGACCTGCGTGTACCCGGGCGCGGTGGAATCGGAACTCGCCAGCACCATCACCCACGCCGAGACGGCGAAGGCGATCGACGAGTTCCGCCAGATCGCGCTGAAGCCCGAAGCGATCGCGAACGCCATCGCGCACGCGATCGCGCAGCCGGCGGACGTGGACACCACCGACATCGTGGTGCGCCACGTGAGGAGCCCGGCATGAGTGGCGGCGGGCGGGCCCCCACCCCAACTATCACCCGTGAACGTGGGAGGGGGCTGCACCGCGAAGCGGTCTTCGATGGTTCCTTGCCCGCGCGCGCGCGGGGCGAGGCCGCGACACTCGGCTTCTCCCTTACCCCGTTGACGAGGGGTGAGGGCGACCTGCCTGCGCGGCACTGCCGCGCAGGTCNNCCGGACGCCCGGTGCGGTGCACCGGGCCGGACAGGTGCCGAAGGCGGACGGGGGCGCGTGCAGCGCGCATGGCTGCTGGCAGGCGCGTTGCTGGTGTCCACATTCGCCTCCTCAGTCCACGCGGAGCCGGTTGAGCGCATCGGAACAACGTCGACCGTTGCGTCGTCAAACACCGTTGCACCATCGCCAGGCGACACCACCACCCGCACCGCGGAGAACGAGGCAACGATCCGCGCCGCCTTCGACGCCTGGCGCGCCGGCACCGGCAGCGTGTTCGACCTGCTGGCCGACGATGCGCAGTGGACGGTGGCCGGCGGCAGCCCGGTGTCGGGCGTCTACACCTCGAAGCAGGACTTCCTGGACCGCGCGGTGGCCCCGATCCTCGCGCGCCTGGCCACGCCGATCGTGCCCGAGGTGCAGCACGTGGTGGCGCAGGGCGACGCGGTGGTGGTGGTCTGGCGCGGCACCGCCCGCGCGCACGACGGCAGCGCGTACACCAACCACTACGCCTGGCACATGGAACTCGAGGGCGGCAGGATCGTGCGGGTGGTGGCGTTCCTCGATACCTGGGCGCTGGATGCGTTGATGGAGTAAGCGAGACGGACGCGGACAGGGCGACGCGTCCCGGATGCGCCCTGCGGGCTTATCCGGGCTACGCGATGCGTTGTGCGTAGTCGTCGCGCACGTGCTGGTTGATGTAGGTGTTGAGGCCGTCGCCGGCGTCGGCGAGGCGCTGCATCTCCATCACGTGCAGGGGACCGGGATGGGTGTCGTCGTAGCGGTAGGTGCCGCCGTGGTGGAAGCGCACGAGGATCCAGCCGGGTCCGGCCTCGTAGGCGGCGACGCCGGAGTCGCCATCGGCGCCGATGTAACGTTTCATGGCTCCACCTGGTTCGGCATCGGGGATACCTTGCCCACCATCGCGTGCGCGCCCCGTCAACTCGTTGCAGCGCGCATACGGAAGTCCGATCGCCTCAACTCCCGGCGCGCACCGGCAGCCGCACCTCGACGCCGCAGCCGCGCCCGTCGATGCCGGCGACGCAGCGCACCTGGCCGCCATGCGCGGCGACCACGCGCTGCACCAGCGACAAGCCCATGCCGATGCCCGACGTGCGGTGGCCGTTGCCGCCGCGATAGAAGCGTTCGAACACGCGCTCACGGTCCGCGTCGGGGATGCCGGGGCCGTCGTCCGCCACCGCCAGCAGGGCGATCCGCGTTCCTTCTTCCACCGCCACCGCGGTGGTGAGGCGCACGCGCGCACCGGGCCCTCCATGACGCAACGCGTTGTCGAGCAGGTTGCGCACCAGGATGCCGAGGTCGTCGATGTCGCCGCGTACCGGCGCGTGGCGCAGGTCGAGCTCCAGTGCGCGGCCCTCGCGGGTGGCGACCTGCGCGAACTCGTCGGCGACCATGCCGGCGACCAGCGCCAGGTCCAGGTCCGTCTCGCGCGCCCCGCCGCCGGCTTCCACCCGCGCCGCGTCCAGCAGCTGCTGCGCCAGCCGCGCGGTGCGCTCGATGCCGGAGATCAGTTCGGCCAGCGCGGTACGCGCCTCGTCGCGGTCGCCGGCGTGCTGCAGCACCTGCGCCTGCGCCAGCAGCGCGGCCAGCGGCGTGCGCAGCTCGTGCGCGGCCTCGCCGAGGAACTCGCGCTCGTGCTGCAGCGCCTGCGCCAGCCGTTCGAGCAGCCGGTTGAAGCCCTGCACCAGCGGCACGACCTCGCTCGGCAGGCCGGCGTCGGGCAGCGAGGCGAAATCCAGCGGTGCGCGCGTGTTGAGCGCCTCGCCGAGCCGCGCCACCGGCCGCAGCGACCATTCGATCACCAGCCACACCGCGAGGCCGAGCGTCAGCAGCAGGGCCAGCGCGGTGCCCAGGCTGGTGTGGAACCAGCGGCGCATCTCGAGGTGCACCGCCGCCTCGGGAATACCCACCTGCACCTGCACGGCGCCGCGCAGGTCGCGCACCGAGTACACGCGCCACGGCACGCCGTCGATCGACTGCGAGGTGAAGCCGTCCTCGAAATCGTCCACCATCGCCTGCGCGGGCGCCGAGCGCGACGACACCAGCCGCCGGCGCGCATCCAGATCCCAGGCCTGGAACGCGAGCAGGTCGAACTTGCCGAGCGCCGTCTTCTCCTCGAGATCGAGCTCGAAACGTCGCGGCTGCTGCGCGGCACCGGTGATGTCTTCGGGCAGCGACTGCAGGATCTGCTCGGCGACGTTGCGGATCATGCCGTCGAGGTCGCCGACCTGGCGCTTGGACATCTGCACGTACTGCAGCGCGAACCAGCCGGCCCAGCCGGTGAACAGCACGATCGCCAGCGCGGCCAGCAGCCGCGTGCGCAGGGACCGTGGCGCGCGGATCACGCTTCGTCTCCCGCGCGGTAGCCGTGGCCGTGCTCGGTCAGCACCACCGCGTCGCCCAGCTTGCGGCGCAGCTGGTGCACGTACACGGCCACCGTGTTGCTGCCCACGCCGCCGTCGCTGCCGTACAGCCGCGCCTGCAGCTGCTCGCGGCCGAGCACGCGGCCGCGGGCCTCGAACAGGGTGAGCAGGATTCGCAGCTCGTTCGCGCTCAGCGCGACGCGTTCGCCGGCGCGGGTGACCACGCGTGCGGCGGGGTCGATCTCGACGTCGCGCCAGTGCAGCAGCGGCGTGACCGCGCCGCGGCTGCGGCGCAGCACCGCGCGCAGCCGCGCCAGCATCTCGTCGCGCTGGAACGGCTTGACGATGTAGTCGTCGGCGCCCGCATCAAGCCCGCGCACGCGGTCGCTGAGCTGGTCGCGCGCGGTGATAACGATCACCGGCGTGGGGTCGTAGCGCGCGCGCATGGCGGCGAGCACGTCCAGCCCGGAGCCCTGCGGCAGGCCGAGGTCGAGCAGCACGGCGACGAAGGCGTGGTCGATCAGCACCGCACGCGCGGCGTTCGCGTCCTCGCAATGCACCACGCGCCAGCCCTCCTGGGCCAGCGCCGCGGTGAGCGCGCGCCCGAGCATATGGTCGTCTTCGACCAGCAGGATCTCATCCATCGGGGGCTGTGCGCAGGCGGTGCCGGGAATCATGCGGTGCGCCTATTAAAACGGTTTTAAGACCGCGGGTGCGAACCGCGTGTCGCTTAAACCCGAATTAATCGCCCGCGCCGAGCATGCACTCCATCGCCACGGTCGCATCCGCCGACTGACGCATCGAGGAGCGCAACGATGAATCCGTCCACCGATCCGGCCACGACCCCGCGATGCACGCACGCCGCAGTCGCCGCATCGGATCCCGTGCGTCGCGGGGCGTCGCACTGACATGGCGACGTCGCCGTCATCGCCAGCGCGCACCGGCCTGCTGCAGTCGCTGGCGAACATCCGCCGCGACGAAGCGGCCGCCGTGGCCGTCGCGGCGTTGTTCTTCTTCTGCGTGCTGACCGCGCTGATGCTGCTGCGCCCGGTGCGCGACGCGCTGGGCATGGCGCAGGGCATGGACCAGGTGCGGTGGCTGTTCGTCGGCACCGCGGTGGTCACGCTGGCGGTCAATCCGGTGTTCGCGTGGCTGGCCGCGCGGCTGCGCCGGTTCCCGCTGCTGGGCGCGACCTACGGGTTCTTCGCGATCGGGCTGGCCACGTTCTGGGCGCTGCTGCAGTTCGCACCCGGCGCGATCGGCGAGCGCAGCGGACAGGCGTTCTACGTCTGGTTCAGCGTGTTCAACCTGTTCGCGACCATGGTGTTCTGGGCGCTGCTGGCCGAACGCTTCGACGCCGACCAGGGCAAGCGCCTGTTCGCGCCGATCTCGGTCGGCGGCACCCTGGGCGCGATCTTCGGACCGTGGCTCACCTCGCGCCTGGCCGAAGCAGTGGGCACGCCCGCGCTGCTGCTGGTGGCCAGCGGCTTCCTGCTCGCGGCGCTGATGCTGGCGTGGTGGCTGCTGCGGCTGCTGCCCGACCGCAAGGCCGCCTCGACGAGCGAACGCGACGCACCGGTGGGCGGCAGCGCCTGGGCCGGGCTGCGTGCGGTTGTCCGCTCGCCCTATCTCGCCGGTATCGCCGGCTACGTGCTGCTGATGACGGTCATGGCGACCTTCATCTACTTCACCCGGCTGCAGATGGTCGCCGAGGTGGCCGGCGATACCGATGCGCGCGCCGCGGTGCTCGGCAACATCGACATGTGGACCCAGATCGCGGTGCTGGCGCTGCAGGTCACGCTGACCGGCCGGCTGATCCAGCGCTTCGGCCTGGGCATCGCGCTGGCGCTGCTGCCGGTCGCGACCGCGGTCGGCTTCGTCGGACTGGCGGCGTACGGCTCGTTCGTCGTGCTGATCGTGCTGGAGGCCGGCAACCGCGCGATGCAGCGCGGCATCACCCGGCCGGCGCGCGAGGCGCTGTTCACCGTGCTCGACCGCGAGGACACCTACAAGGCCAAGGCCGCCATCGACACCTTCGTCTACCGCGGCGGCGACGTGCTGGGCGCGCAGGTCGAAGGCCTGCTCGGGCGCCTGGGCTTCGCGCTCGGCGGGCTGGTCGGCGTGGTCGTGCCGCTGGCCTTCGCCTGGACCGCGCTCGGCCTGTGGCTCGGACGCGCGCATGCGCGGCACGCGGCTCCGGCCGCCGCTCCCCCGCTTCCCCCACCCGCCGCCTCCCATCGCCGCACGCGCGGCGCCGCGGCCCCACTGCAGGACTCCCCATGACACTGTTCCGACACGCGATCGCCGGCAGCGCCGGCCTCGTCCTCCTCGCCCTGTCCGCGGCCGCGGCCGCCCAGTCCGCGCCACCCGTCGCCGATCCGTCCACGCGCGGCGAATGGACGCTGGGCCTCGGCGCCGTCGTCATCGACAGCCCGTATGCGGGTGAGGGCTCAAGGCTGCGGCCGGTGCCGCTGCTCGACTACGAAGGGCAGCGCGCCTTCGTGCACGGCGACGCCGCCGGCGTGCACCTGGTGCAGTCGGGCGGGTTCGTGCTGGACGCAATCGTCTCGCTGCGCCTGGACGGCTTCGACATCGACGACCTCGGCCGCGGCGAACTGGCGGCCAACGGCGTCGACGCCACGCTGCTCGAGGATCGCGACGACAGCCTCGACGCCGGCGTCCGCGCGACCTACGGCGGCGGCTGGGGCGCGCTGTCGCTGCAGGCCGTGCACGACGTCACCGATGCCAGCGACGGCTTTGAAGTCGCGCTCGACTACCGCTACACCTGGCTGATCGGTCGCTCGGCGCTCACCGCCAACCTGGGCAGCAGCCTGCTCTCCGACGACCTCGCCGGCTACTACTACGGCACGCTCGACGAGGAGGTGGCACGCGGCGTGACCGCCTACGCGCCGGGCTCGGCGATCGTGCACCGCATCGGCGTGAGCTGGATGCATCCGGTGGGCGAGGCCTGGCAGCTGGTCGCATCGGCCGAGGCCGCCCACCTGCCCGCCGAACTGCGCGCCAGCCCGTTGCTGGAGCCCGACAGCGACCGCAGCGGCCGGCTGTTCGTCGGCTTCGGGCGGCGGTTCTGACATGGCCGCCGCGACCACCCACATGCGCGAGGCCAGCTTCCGCAACGGCGGGACCGCCATCGCCGCGCAGCTGCACCTGCCGCCGGACTTCGACCAGGACCGCAGCTGGCCGGCGGTCGTTCTCTCCACGCCCGGCAGCAGCGTCAAGGAACAGGTCGGCGCCATCTACGCGCGCAAGCTCGCCGCGCGCGGCTTCGTCGCGATCACGTTCGATCCGTCGCACCAGGGCGGCAGCGGCGGCGAGCCGCGCGATCTGGAAGATCCGGCGATGCGGGTCGAGGACCTGCGCTGCGCGGTCGACCACCTGGTGACGCTGCCGTTCGTCGACGAGGCGCGCATCGCCGTGCTCGGCGTCTGCGCCGGCGGCGGGTACGCGGTCAATGCGGCGCTGACCGAGCACCGCTTCAAGGCGGTGGCGACCGTGGCCGGCACCGACGTCGGCCGCGCGTTCCGGCGGATGCTGCGCGGCGACCGCCTGCACGCGCGCCTGGCCGAGGTGGGCCGCGCGCGCACCGCCGCCGCACGCGGCGCGGCCGAGCGGCGCGAGCGCTGGATCCCCGACAGCCTCGAGGCCGCCGGCAGCGAAAGCATCACCGACCGCGACCTGCTGGAGGCGATCCGCTTCTACCGCGAATCGCCGCACCGCCACCCGAACGCGAGCAACCGGCTGCTGCTGCGCAGCGTCGGGCCGATGCTCGGTTTCGACGCCTTCCACCTGGTGCCCGACCTGCTGGTGCAGCCGCTGATGGTGATCGTCGGCGGCCGCCAGGGCAGCACCTGCCAGTACGAGACCGGGCAGGCGCTGTACGGCCTCGCGCGCGGGCCGGACAAGGCGCTGGTGGTGATCCCCGGCGCGGGCCACTACGACCTCTACCACCGCGACGACTACATCGACCCGGCGATCGACCGGATCGCGCCGTTCCTCCAGTTCCATCTCGATCCCTGACGCGCCCCGCCGCGCCCCCTCCCCACCGTTCCCGAGGACATCGACATGCAGACCCCGACCTTCCCCCGCTCCACCCTCGCGCGCCACGCGCCCGCGTTCTCCGCCGCGCATCAGCGCCTCGCCATGCGCGCGCCACGCAATGCGGGCGCCGCGTGGCGCCAGCGCCTGGCCGCACTGAGCCTGGTGGCCGTGGCCGCGTTCGCCAGTACCACGGCCCGCGCACAGGCCGCGCCAAAGCCCGACTGGTCGACGGCCGACATGCCGTCGCAGGCCGGTCGCATCTTCGTCGTCACCGGCGGCACCAGCGGCATGGGCTTCGAGGACGCCAAGGCGCTGGCGGGCGCCGGCGCGCGTGTGGTGATCGTCGCCCGCAATCCCGAGCGCGGCGCCGAATCGATCGCGAAGATCCGCGCCGAAGACCCGGACGCGCAGGTGCAGTTCGAGTCCGTCGACCTGGGCGACCTGGCCACGGTGCGTGCGCTGGGCGAACGCCTGCGCGCATCGCTGCCGCGCGTCGACGGCCTGATCAACAACGCCGCGATCATGGCCCCGCCCGAGCGCGGCAGCTCGCCCGACGGGCTGGAGTCGCAGTTCGCGATCAACTACGCCGGCCATTTCGTGCTCACCGCCGAACTGCTGCCGCTGCTGCAGCGGAGCGAGGCCCCACGTGTGGTGACGCTGTCGAGCATCGCCGCGCTGCGTGGGCGGATCGACTTCGACGACCTGCAGGCCGAGAACGGCTACCAGCCGATGGTGACCTATGCGCAGTCCAAGCTCGCCTGCCTGATGTTCGCGCGCGAACTGCAGCGTCGCAGCGACGCCGCCGGCTGGGGCCTGCAGAGCCTGGCCGCGCATCCGGGCGTGGCGGTGACCGAACTGGTCGCGCGCGGGCCGGGTCTGGACAGCGAACAGGGCCAGCAGTGGGCCAGCCGGCGCGAGCACTACCAGACCGCCGCGCAGGGCGCGATCCCGACCCTGTTCGCCGCGACCGCGCCCGAGGCCGTCGGCGGCGCGTACTACGGCCCCACCGGTCCGCAGGAGGTCAACGGCCCGCTCGGCCTGGCCACCGTGCCGCCCGCGGCGCAGGACGCCGAGGTCGCCGCGCGCCTGTGGGCGGTCACCGAGCAGCTGACCGGCACCCGCTTCCCCACCGGCGCGCGCTGAGCGCGACCTCACCTTTCCCCCAGGAGCATCGCCATGGACCGCTGGACCCCACACGACATTCCCTCGCAACGCGGCCGTACCGCCGTGGTCACCGGCACCGGCGGCCTCGGCTTCGAGACCGCGCTGGCGCTGGCACAGGCCGGTGCCACCGTCGCCGTCGCCGGCCGCGACGCGGGCAAGGGCGCAGACGCCACCCGCCGCATCCGCGACGCCGTGCCCGGCGCGGACGTCGACTACGTCCCGCTCGACCTCGCCCGCCTCGACTCGGTCGCGGCCTGCGCGGCGCGCCTGCGCGCCTCGCTCGACAGCGTCGACCTGCTGGTCAACAACGCCGGCGTCATGACCCCGCCCGAGCGCCGGACCACCGCGGACGGCTTCGAGCTGCAGTTCGGCACCAACCACATCGGCCACTTCGCGCTCACCGCGCAGCTGCTTCCGCTGCTGCGGCGAAGCACCGACGCACGCGTGGTGACGCTGTCGAGCGTGGCCGCGCGCCAGGGCCGCTTCGACTTCGACGACCTGCAGAGCGAACGCGACTACCAGCCGATGGCCGCGTATGCGCAGTCCAAGCTCGCCTGCCTGGTGTTCGCGATGGAGCTGCAGCGCCGCAGCGAGGCCTTCGGCTGGAACCTGCGCAGCATCGCCGCGCATCCCGGCATCTCGCGCACCGACCTGCTGCTCAACGGCGCCGGCCCCGACAGCGCGGCCGGTCGCGCGCGGCGCTGGCTGTGGTTCCTGTTCCAGCCCGCGGCCAACGGCGCCTGGCCGACGCTGTTCGCGGCCACCGCGCCGCAGGCCGAAGGCGGCGCGTATTACGGGCCCGCTTATTTCGGCGAGACCCGCGGCGCGCCGAGCATGGCCCGCGTGCCGGATCGCGCGCTGGACCTGGGCCACGCGCTGCGGCTGTGGGTAGTGTCGGAACGGCTGACCGGCCTGCGCGTCGCCGACGAGGCCCGCGAGGGCGCCGATGCGCGCGGCGTCGCCCCGTTCGCCCGCCTGCGCCACGTCACGCACGCCTGACCGCACCGGAGCACGTCCATGCACAAGTGGCTCGTGTACACCGCCTTCGGCTGGCTCACGCTCACCGGCATCGCGCATTTCGCGATCGACGTGGTCTCGCACCATGTGCGTGGCGTGCATCCACCCGGTGCGCAGACCACGCTGCTGTACTACGGCCTGCACTCGGCGTACTCGCTGGGTCAGGTCGCGGTCGGCGCGCTCGGGCTGATGGTCGCGGCGCGCGCGCTGCCGCTGCTGGCGACCACGCCGCCGCTGGCGCTCGCGCTGCTGGCCGGGCTGGGCTGGCTCGCGATCGCGTTCCTGTTCTCGCCCTACGTGCCGCCGCGGATCAACGCTGGCGTGTTCTGCGCGCTGGTGATTGCAGCATGGCTGGCGCGTCCGGGGGCGATGGCGGGCTGAGCCGACTCCAGCCGACCGGCGCCGCGACACACAGCGCCGTAGCCCGGGTAAGGCAACGCCGCACCCGGGGCGTTGGCCGGGCGGCCTGCCATCCGACCCTGCGCGTCCCTGACG
>NZ_JARXRO010000010.1:0-276 GCF_029887935.1 Luteimonas kalidii
GGCCCGGGGCACCGCGGCAAGCGGCTTCCGCTTGCGGGACTTCGGACAGCATTTCGCCCGGCTTGGGGAACCACGGGATATCCGCCAGCCGGAAGGCTGCGGTGCGAGCACCCGGCTCGATCAATCGGGTCCCACGCTGACGAAAGCCGAACCTCGACGACCGACGAGCCACGCCTCGGCGGCGGAGGGTCGCGGCAAGCGCGCCAGGGATGGCGCGCGCCCGAGTCAGGGCAGGGTGAGCACGGATTGCTCGCGCGGCATGCCGCGCATCCGTGC
>NZ_JARXRO010000010.1:290-138992 GCF_029887935.1 Luteimonas kalidii
GGGCCGACCGCGTAGCGGCCCTGACCGAGGGAAGAGCGATCCTCCGGCGACGGGGCGTGGCGTCTCTCCGAAGTGACACCTCCACCGATGGCGTTTCCACGGGTTTCTGCACGACGTTCGTAACGATCAAGTCGCGACAGGTCGACGGATCAGCAGCCGGCCATCCCGGCACCGCGACGATCCTGTCGCGCCAGACCGACACAAATGTGTCAGCTGAAACTCCCTTGTCACAAAACCTTCGCATCCTGTCGCGACGGCGCCGACCACGCGCCATGACCGTCGACCCGTGCCCGCATTCCCGACCTTTCGCGATCCGCAAGCGCTGCTGTCCAGGCTCGGTGGCACCGATGCACTGATCCGCATGGCGGAAGCGGGCGTCGTCGTGCTCCTGGCGCTCCAGTGCGCGCGCCTGGGCTGGCTGCTGCTGCCGCCCGCGCCACTGGGTTCGATCCCCGGGGCCGCCACCGACACGATGGCGCCGCGACCCGACCGCCTGGCCATCGACGCCTTCCATCCGGGTGCAGCGCCCGGCGCCACTGCGGACACCTCCGGCCTGCGGCTGTATGCAACGCGCGGCGGCGCCGCGGGCGGCAGCGCCATCGTGGCAGATCGCGCCGGCACGCAGCGGTCGTACGCGGTCGGTGACGAGATCGCGCCGGGCGCGGTGCTGGCCGCCGTGCACGCGGACCACGCGATCCTCGAATCGTCAGGCCGCAGAACGGAACTGCGGTTCCCGGTAGCGATCCCGGCCAACCGTCCGCCCGCGGCGGCAAAGCCGATCGCGACGCAGACACCGGCAGCACGAACGGCGACTGGCGCCGACGCCGCGTCACCCACGATCGATCCCACGCAACTGCTGGCCGAAGCCGGGCTGCGTTCGATCGACGCTGGCGGCGGCGAGGCCGGCTACACCGTGATTCCCCGCGGCGACGGCGCGGTCCTGCGCCAGGCCGGACTGCAGGCCGGCGACGTGCTGCTGTCGGTCAACGGCCAGGCGCTCACGCCCGAGCGCTACGCCGAACTCGGCGACAGCCTCGCCGGTGCCGCCACCATCACCCTCACCTACCGGCGCGACGGCCAGGTCCGCACCGCGACCCTGCAGGCACCCACACCGTGAACCAGCGATTCCTCGCCGCCGCGCTCGTGTGCGCGCTGGCGCTCCCGCCCGCACCCGCCGCGTTCGCGCAGGCCAGCTCCGGTGTCACCGCACAGGACGCGGACATCCGCGCCTTCATCCAGGACGTCGCGCGCGCCACCGGCACCACCTTCATCATCGATCCCGCGGTGCAGGGCAGCGTCAACATCACCCGCGACGTGGCGATGGACGAGGCCGAACTGCTGGGCGTGCTGCTGGCGGTGCTGCGCGCGAACGGCCTGGTGGCCGTGTCCGCCGGCCCGGGCGCCTATCGCGTGGTGCCCGACACCGCTGCCGCGCAGCTGCCCGGCAGCGGCGTGGGCGGCTCGGCGTTCACCACCCAGGTGCTGCCGCTGTCGAGCGTGGACGCGCGCATCGCCGCCGAGACGCTCAAGCCGCTGGTGGGTCGCGGCGGCGTGGTCGTGCCCACGCCGCAGGGCAATGCCCTGCTGATCGCCGACTACGCCGACAACATCCGCCGCATCCGCGGCCTGGTCGCGCAGATCGACAGCGACACCGCCGGTATCGACACGGTGACGCTGCGCAACAGTTCGGCACGCGAGGTGGCCGCCACGGTCAACCAGCTGTTCGGCGGCGGCGAGGCCCGCGGCGGCCAGCTCTCGATCCAGCCGGTGGAGGGCAGCAACTCGATCGTGGTCCGCGGCGCACCGTCCGCGGTGCAGCGGGTGGTGCAGACCATCCTCGAACTCGACCGCCGCGCCGAGCGCACCGGCGGCGTGCGCGTGGTGCGGCTGCAGCACGCCAGCGCGGAACAGCTGCTGCCCGTGCTGCAGCAGCTGGTCGGGCAGTCGCCGGATGGCGAGGACGGCGCGGGCACGGTCGCGGCGAGCGCGGCCAACCCCGACGCAGCGGCCGCCCAGCTGATCACCGCCGTGCCGGGCAAGCGCCCCACCATCGTCCGGTACCCGGGTTCGAATTCGCTGATCATCAACGCCGATCCCGAGACCCAGCGCCTGCTGGTGGACGTGATCACCCAGCTCGACACGCGGCGCGAGCAGGTGCTGGTGGAAGCGATCGTGGTCGAGATTTCCGACAACGCCGCCCGCCGCCTCGGCGCGCAGCTGCTGATCGCCGGCAAGGACGGGAGCAACATCCCCTTCCTCGCCACCCAGTACCCGGGAGCCAGCCCGGGCATCATGCCGCTGGCCGGCGGCTGGTACGCCGAGCAACGCCGCCGCGACGGCGACGATGATGACGACGACGACGACGGCGCGCTCGAACTCGCCCGCCGCGCCGCCATCCAGTCGCTGCTGGGCATCAACGGCGCGCTCGCAGGCATCGCCGGCAGCAACGACAACGCCACCTTCGGCCTGATCATCGACGCGGTGAACAGCGATACCGCGTCCAACCTGCTGTCCACGCCGTCGATCCTGACCCTGGACAACGAGGAGGCGCGGATCCTGGTCGGCCAGGAAGTGCCCACCACCACCGGCGAGGTGCTGGGCGACAGCAACTCCAACCCGTTCCGCACGATCCAGCGCCAGGACGTCGGCATCCAGCTCGAGGTCACGCCTCAGATCAACGCCGGAGGCGGCATCACCCTCACCCTGCGCCAGGAGGTTTCGTCGATCGCCGGGCCGGTAAGCGAGGACTTCTCCGAACTGGTGCTCAACAAGCGCGAGGTCGAGACCCGGGTACTGGTCGACGACGGCGAGATCGTCGCCCTCGGCGGCCTGCTCGACCAGGCCGACCGCAACACGGTGTCGAAGGTGCCGCTGCTGGGCGACATCCCGATCGTGGGCCAGCTGTTCCGACACCGCTCGCGCTCGCGCGACAAGACCAACCTGATGGTCTTCATCCGCCCGACCATCGTGCGCAGCACCGCGGATGCGCAGGCGATGAGCGCGAACCGCTACGGCTACATGCGCAGCCAGCTGCCGGTGGTGGGCGAGCGCGAGAACGCGCTGGACGAACTGGTCCGCGACTACCTGCGGACCACGCCGCCGGCGATGCCTCCTCCGGCGCCCACGACGGCGCCCACGACAGCGCCGGTCCCCGCGCCCACCTACCCGGCAGCCGTCGGCGCCGACGACACGCGATGAGCGAGCCCCTGCCCGCGTTCGCCTACGCGTTCGCCAAGCACCAGGGCGTGGTGCTGCTGGCGCTGGGCGATCGTGCACGCGTCGGCCTGCGCGAGGACGCGGATCCCGTCGCGCTGCTGGAGGCGCGCCGCAGTCTCGGCGTCGAACTCGATGTCGAGGTGCTGCCGCGCGCCAGTTTCGACCGCCGGCTGTCCGAACTCTACGCCGACGCCGCGCTGGCCGGCGGCGCCGGCGAACTCGCCCTGCCGGGCGACCTCGATGCGCTCGCCGGCGACCTCCCCGCCACCGCCGACCTGCTCGATGCCCGCGACGACGCGCCGGTGATCCGCCTGATCAACGGCCTGATCGCCGAGGCCACGCGCATCGGCGCCTCCGACGTCCACATCGAACCGTTCGAATCGGCGCTGGTGGTGCGCATGCGCGTCGACGGCGTGATGCGCGAGGCGCTGCGCCTGCCCGGGCGCATCGCGCCGCTGCTGGTCTCGCGCGTGAAGGTGATGGCGCGCCTGGACATCGCCGAGAAGCGGCTGCCGCAGGACGGCCGCATCGGCCTGACCATGGGCAGCAAGGCACTCGACGTGCGCGTGTCCACGCTGCCTGCGCGCGGCGGAGAGCGCGTGGTCATGCGCATCCTCGACAAGGACCAGCGCACGCTGACGCTGGAGGGCCTGGGCATGCAGCCCGCGGTGCTCGAGGCGCTGCGCCGCGCGCTGCGCGTGCCCAACGGCATCGTGCTGGTCACCGGCCCCACAGGCGCCGGCAAGACCACGACGCTGTATTCCGCGCTGGCCGCGCTCAACGACGGCCGCCGCAACATCCTCACGGTCGAGGACCCGGTGGAGTACGCCATCGATGGCGTCGGCCAGACCCAGGTCAACGCACGCGTCGGCATGAGCTTCGCCGCCGGCCTGCGCGCCATCCTGCGCCAGGATCCGGACGTGGTGATGGTCGGCGAAGTACGCGACCCCGAGACCGCGCAGATCGCGGTCCAGGCCAGCCTCACCGGCCACCTGGTGCTCTCGACCGTGCACACCAACGACGCGCCCGGCGCGGTGACGCGCCTGCGCGACATGGGCATCGAACCCTTCCTGCTCGCCTCCAGCCTGCGCCTGGTGCTGGCGCAGCGGCTGCTGCGCCGGCTGTGCACCGCCTGCCGCCAGCCGATCGCGGCCGATGCGGCCGCGGCGGCGCTGCTCGGCGACGATGCCGCTGGCGCCACGCTGTACCGCGCGACCGGCTGCCCGCAGTGCAGCCACACCGGCTACGCCGGACGCCTGGGCATCCACGAAGCGCTGGAAGTCGACGAGCGCATGCGCCAGCTGATCGGCGGCGGCGCCGACGAGGATGCGCTCGCGGCGTCTGCGTTCGCACGCGCAGGGCGCCTCGACGACGCCGCCCGCGCCGCCGTGCTGCGCGGCGACACCACGCTGGAGGAAGCCATGCGCGTGACCCGCCAGGAGCCGCAGGACCATGCCGGCGTTTGAGTACTCCGCGCTCGACGTCCAGGGCCACGGCCGCGAGGGCGTGGTCGAGGCGGGCGACGCGATGCAGGCGCGGCGGCTGCTCGAGGGCCGCAAGCTGCTGACCGTGCGGCTGCAGCCGGCCGGCACGCATGCGGAGCAGGCCACGCCGCGGCGCGGCCGCTTCGGCGCCAGGGACCTGACCCTGCTGACGCGCCAGCTCGCCACGCTGGTGGCGGTGGCACCGCTGGAGGAAGCGCTGCGCACCATCGGCAGCCAGTCCGAGCGCGCACCGGTGCGGCGGGTGGTGATGGCGATCCATGCCCGCGTGGTCGAAGGCTTCCGCCTGTCGGATGCGATGGCGCGCGAGCCGCGCGCCTTCCCCCCGCTGTACCGCGCCATGGTCGCCGCCGGTGAAGGCACCGGCGCCCTGCCGGCGATCCTCGAGCGCCTTGCGGATCTTCACGAGCGCGACCAGCAGGTGCGCGGCAAGCTGGTCTCCGCGCTGGTGTATCCGGCTGCGCTCGCGGTCACCGCGGTCGGGGTGGTGATCGCGCTGATGGTGTTCGTGGTGCCGAAGGTGGTGGAGCAGTTCGAGTCGATGGGCCGGCAGCTGCCGCTGCTCACGCGCATCGTCATCGGCGTATCCGAGGTGCTGTCCACCTGGTGGCTGCCGCTGCTGGCGCTGCTGGCGCTCGCCGTGTACGCCGCCACCCGCCTGCTGCGCCGGCCGCCGATCCGCCGCCGCGCCGATGCCGCGCTGCTGCGCCTGCCGCTGCTCGGCCGGCTGCTGCGCGACGTGCACGCCGCGCGCATGGCGCGCACCCTGGCGACCATGTCCGACAGCGGCCTGCCGCTGATCGAAGGCCTGGCGATCACCGCGCGCACCGTCGGCAACACGGTCCTGCGCGAGGCCACCGAGGCGATGGTCGAGGTGATCCGCGAGGGCGGCAGCCTGTCAAGCGCGATGAAGCGCGCGGCGGTGTTCCCCCCGACCCTGCTGTACATGGCCACCAGCGGCGAGGACAGCGGCCGCCTGGCGCCGATGCTCGATCGCGCGGCCGATTACCTCGAACGCGAGTTCAACACCTTCACCACGGCGGCGATGAGCCTGCTCGAACCCCTGATCATCATCGTGCTGGGCGCGATGGTGGCGGTGATCGTGCTCGCGATCCTGCTGCCGATCCTGCAGTTCAACGCCCTCGTGGCCGGCTGACCGGAGGCCCCATGCACAGCCGCAACACCCGTCCGTTCCATCCGCGCCGCTCCGCCGGCTTCACCCTGGTCGAACTGATGGTCGCGATCGTCATCATCGGCCTGCTGTCCACGGTGGTGATGATCAACGTCATGCCCAGCCAGGACCGGGCCATGACCGAGAAGGCGCGCGCCGACATCTCGGTGCTGGAGCAGGCGCTGGAAACCTATCGCCTGGACAACCTCGCCTATCCCACCAGTGCCCAGGGCCTGGACGCGCTGCTCAGTGCGCCGTCGGGGCTGGCGCGCCCGGAGCGTTACCGCAAGGGCGGCTACATCCGCCGCCTGCCGGAGGATCCGTGGGGCAACGCCTACCAGTATCGCCAGCCGGGCCGCAGCGGCGGCTTCGACGTGTACTCGTTCGGCGCCGACGGGGCGGATGGTGGCGACGGCGACAGCGCCGACATCGGCAACTGGCGCTGACTCACAGCCATGCGGCGCGCACGCGGTTTCACCCTGGTCGAGCTGATGGTGACGCTGGCCGTCATCGGCCTGGCGGGAGCGACCGTGGCGCTGACGTTGCCCACGGACGACGACGTGCTGGCCGGCGAAGCGGAGACGTTCGCCGCGCGCCTGGCGCATGCGCGCGACGAGGCGATCCTCGGCATGCGTACGGTGGAAGTTGCCGTGACCACGCGCGGCTACGGGTTCTCGCGTCGCCGCTTCGATGGCTGGCAGCCGCTCGACGGCCGTGCCTTCGCGCCGGTCGACTGGGACGCGGGCACGCAGCCGCGGCTGCCGCCGGGCGAAGCGCGGCAGGCGTTCCGGTTCGACCCCACGGGGGCGACCGAGCCCGGCGCCCTGGTCCTGGTGCGCGAAGGGCGGCGCGCGCGCGTGGCGGTCGATGCCGACGGAACGGTGGTGATCGATGGCCCGGCGCGTTGACGTGCATGCGCCATGCGGCGGCGGGCAGCGCCGCCGTGGCCGCGCCGAGGCCGGCTTCTCGCTGATCGAGATGCTGGTGGCGCTGGCGGTGTTCGCGCTCGCGGTGCTCGGGCTGCTGAACCTGGCCGGCGAGAGCACGCGCACCGCGGTGGCGATCGAGGAACGCGTGCTGGCCGCGGTGGTCGCCGACACCCTCGCGGTCGACGCCGCCACCCTCGACGTGCGCGCACTGTCCGCCGATGCCGGCGGCCGCGAGCACGCGGGTGGCCGCGACTGGCAGTGGACGCGTTCCATCACGCCGACCGCCGATCCGGCCCTTCTGCGCGTGGACATCCGGGTCTCGCCACCCGGCGAATCGCGCGTGGCGGCCGAGGTGGCGCTGTTCCGGAGCCTGCCGCGATGAGCCGCGCCTGGAATCGCATGCGCAAGCCGCGGCGGTATCCGGCGCCTCGCGCCGCCGGCCGCGGCTTCACCCTGCTCGAGGTGATGGTCGCGCTGGCGCTGTTCGGCCTGATCGCCGCCGCCGGTGTCGCGGTAATGGGCCATGCGGTCGAAAGCCAGCAGATCCTGCGCGAACGCATGGACCGGCTGGGCGAGTTCCAGCGCGCGCGCGCCCTGCTCCGCGCCGATCTGTCCCAGGCCGCCGTACGCCTGGTGCGACGCGCCGACGGCAGCAACACCCGCGACGCCTTCGTCGGCGGCCGTCCCGGCGAATCGGGTCCGCTGTTCGCGTTCGTGCGCCGCGGGCGCGAGAACCCCGAGGCCGCCGCGCGCGCCTCGCTCGAGTACGTCGAATACCGCATCGTCGACGGCCGCCTGGAACGCAGCGCACGCGCCGCGGTCGACGGCGCCGCCCCGGCGCCTGCGCGGGTGCTGCTCGACGGCATCACCCGTGCACGCGTGGCCTACCTCGAGCGTGAGGCGTGGAACGACGGCTGGCACGGCGGGGCCACGGCGTTGCCGGCGGCGGTGGAACTGGAACTGGACCTGGACGCGATCGGCCGCGTGCGCCAGCGTTTCCTGCTGCCGGTGTCCGCGCCATGAGTCGCGGCGATCGTGCGCGTGCCCGCGCGGCCCGCACCAGGCGCGAATGCGCCCGAAGGCCGGCGCACGCGACGGGTGCGCCACACGCCGGCGCCGCGCTGCTCACGGTGCTGTTGCTGGTCGCGGTGATGAGCGTGCTGCTGACGGCGGTGCTGGACGACATCCGCTTCGGCCTGCGCCGCACCGGCAACGCCCAGGCGATGGCGCAGGCGCAGTGGTACGCGCTGGGAAGCGAGGAACTCGCGCGCGCGCGCATCCATCAGCTCGACCGCGGCGACGGACGCACCACGCTCGAGGGCGGCTGGAACGGCCGCCCGTTCGTGTTCCCCATCGACGGCGGCACGATGCGCATCCGCCTGGACGATGCCAGCGCCTGCTTCAACCTCAACAGCGTGGTCGAAGGCGCCGTGGGCCAATGGGCGCGGCGCGAGGCCGGCGTGCGCCAGTACCTCGCATTGATGCAGGCGCTCGGGTACTCGCCGGTGCAGGCCGGGGCGATGGCCGACGCCCTGGTCGACTGGATCGACAGCGACCAGTCGCCGTCCCCGGCGGGGGGCGAAGACGCCGCCTATGCCCACCGCGGCCCGGGCTACCGCACCTCCGGCGCGCTGCTGGCGGAGGTGAGCGAGCTGCGCGCGATCGCCGGCTACGACGCGGCGGGTTACGCGCGCCTGCGCCCGCATGTCTGCGCGCAGCCCGACAGCGCGCTGTCGCCGCTCAACCCCAACACCCTGGGGCCGGACGATGCGCCCCTGCTGGCGATGCTCAGCGACAACACGCTCGACCCTGCCGGCGCACGCCGCGTGATCGCCGCGCGTCCGCCCGGCGGCTGGCGCGACGTCCCCGCGTTCGCGCAGGCGATCGCCGTCCCGCTTCCCGACCACGTGCTGCAGCAGCTGCGCCTGCGCACCCGCTATTTCGCCCTGCGCACCGAAGTCGAGTACGACGGCGCCGAAGTGGTGCTGAGCGCGCTGCTGGATGCCGACACCGCTGGCCCCGTGCGGCTTGTCGCGCGGCGATGGACCCCTGACGAATGAACCATCGCATCCTGTTCCTGCCTGCGGACCCCGCGTCCGCCGCCACCCTGCTCGACGTCGATGGTGACGGGCGCGTGCTCGCACGTGCGCAGCTGCAGCCCGGCACGCCGGCACCGGTCGCGCCGGCCGCTGCGTCGACCGTGCTGGTGGTGCCCGGGACCGCGGTGCGCATCGACCGGCTCGATCTTCCCGCCCACAGCGCGGCGCAGGCACGAGCCGCGGCGCGCGCGCTGCTCGCCGCCCGACTGGCGCGCGCGGACGCACTGCACGTGGCGCTCGACTCCGCGCAGGCCGGGCCCCTGCGGACCGTCGCCGCGGTCGAGGCGGCGCTGATGCGGGGATGGCTCGATCGTGCCGCCGCCTTCGGCCTGGCGATCGACGCCGCGGTCCCCGAGCAACTGCTGCTGCCCGTGCCCGATGCCTCCGGTGCGGCGCATGTGCTCGATGCCGGCGACCGCTGGCTGGTGCGCGCCGACGCGATGGCCTTCGCCGCCGAGCCGGCGCTGGCCGCGCAGGTCCTCGGGGAACGCGAGCGGGTGGTGCTCGATGGCGACCTCGTCCGCTTCGCAGCGCGCGCGCTGCGCCCGGACATCGACCTGCTGCAGGGCGAATTCGTCCCGGCATGGAAACGCACGCGACCCGCCGGCCGCAGGCGGCTGGCCTGGCTGACCGCCGCGCTGGCGATCTCGCCGCTGCTGCTGGTCGCCGCGCAGGCGCTGCAGCTGACGCTGGCGGCGCGCTCGCTGGAGGCGCGCGTCTCCGCCGTGGTCCGGGATGCACTGCCCGTCCCCGGCACCGCCCCGTCGGGCGGTGTGGACACGCTCGATGCGCAACTGCAGGCCGCACGCGAACCGCGTGCCTTCGCCGCGGCCACCGGCGCGCTGTTCTCCGCCGTGGCCGCACGGCCCGGGGTGCGTCTGGTCGACCTCGAGTACCAGCGCGGCGACCGCCTGCGCGCGACCATCGCGCACCCCGGCGCCGACGACCTGGACGCGCTGCGCGGCGCGTTGGCCGCCGAGGGCTGGCGACTGGTCGAAGGCGGCAGCCGCGACGCCGACGGCGGCCTGCGCACCGCGGTGTCCCTGGAGCCCGACGCATGACCCCGCCCACCCGATCGACCGACTGGTGGCGCGCCCGCGTGCCGCGCGAGCGCGTCATGCTGGCGCTGATGGCCGTGCTGGTCGCCGGCTTCGCGTGGTGGTACGGCCTGTTGTGGCCGCTGCGCGCCCTGCGCGACGGGGCCGGCGCGCGCTACGACCAGGCGGTCTCGGCCTCGCGAACCGCCGAGGCCGAGGTCGCCGCGCTCTCGGTGAATCGCAACGGCGCCGCGCGGGTCGCGATGCTCGAAGGCGAGGCACTGCAGCGGCATGTGCTCGACAGCGCGCGTGCGGCAGGTCTCGCGCCGAGCCGCCAGCGCAGCGCGGCCGACGGCGCCTTCGTGCTCGAGTTCGAACGCGTGGCCTCGCCGGCGCTGTTCGCCTGGCTGGGAACGCTCGCCGACGATGGCCTGGCGCCCTCCTCGCTGCGGGTCGAACCCGCGGAGGGCCGGCTGCGCGCGGACGTCGGCTTCGGCGGACGCGCGCCATGAGCCGCCGCCGGCTCGTCCTGTGGTTCGCCGCCGCGCTGGTGTCCGGCACGCTGGCGTTCGCGCCGCTCCAGCTGGTGCTGCCGCGGCTGTCGCTGCCGGCGGCGCTGTCGGCGACGCGGGTCGAGGGCCCGGTCTGGCGCGGCCACCTGCGACAGCTGCACTGGCAGGCCACGCCGCTGGGCGACGTGCGCCTGGGCCTGTCGCCGCTGCCGCTGCTGGCGGGGCACCGCCAGGTGTGGATGCAGGGCCCGGACGTGTCGCTGCGGTTGCATACCGGGCACCTGCGCGGCCTCGATGGCGCCAGCGGCGTGGTGCCACTGCCGGCGCCGTCCGGACTGTCGCTGCGCGCCTCGCTGGAGGAGGCAGGCCTGCTGTTCGACGACGGCGGCTGCCGCGAGGCCGGCGGCCGGGTGAGGCTCGAGCTCGCGCTCGCCGACGACGCAGTGACGCCCATGATTCTCTCCGGCACGCCCGCATGCGAAGGCCGCCGGGGCGTGCTGGCGCTTGCGCCCGAACAGGCGGGCGGTCCGCTCCAGTTCGAGGCGCGGCTGGAGATCGACGGCGACGGCGGCTACCGGATCGAGACCCTCGCCCGCAGCGACGATCCCGCACTGCGCATGTCGCTGCTGGCCGCCGGGTTCCAGCAGGCGCCGGGCGGGTTCAGCCGGGTCGACGCCGGCACGCTCGCCGACTGAGCGCGCCGCGCACGGACGGCAACAGGACGCTCCGCCGCGCGCGGGCCAAGAACTGCTCCGCTCAGAACGCGAACTGGGTCCGCAGCGCGTACTGCCCGGTCTCGTCGCCGTTGAAGCCGTTGTCGCCGCGCGTGTAGTTGAACATGAAGCGCAGCGCCGGGTTGACGTAGTAGTTGACGCCCAGCAGCCAGCTGGTCACGTCCAGATCGGCGACGTCCCGGTTCTCGATCGAGTCGTAGCGCGCGGTGAGTTCCCACAGTCCCGCGCCCGCGACCGGCGCCGAACCGAACACGCCGGTGCCGGCCTTGTACGGCTTGTGGCCGCCATTGAGGTGCCAGCTGCCCTGCAGGTACCAGGTGGAGACGTCCTGGTCGGGACCGACCGGTTGCCCGAACGCGGCGTTCGCGTACTCGCCCTGGAAGAACAGCGGACCGAAGGCGCCGGCCGCTTCCACGCCATAGGCGGTGACCTCGTCGCCGCTGGCGCCGCTCACGGTCGCGATCGTCTGCGACGGCCCGCGACGGCCGGCGTAGTTGACCGACGCCACCAGGTCGGCCGAACCCTTGTTCGCGTTCTCCTGGCTGATCCAGCCACCGAAGTGCAGCGTGCTGTCGGCGGTGTTGATCGGCGCGAACGTGACGCGCCCGGCGTAGCCCGCGCCCTCGTTGCGCGCGCCGCTGGCGCCGCGCAGGTTGAACGCGCTGAAGCCCGCGGTGTAGTTCGCGCCCGCACGCAGGTAGCCCACGCCCTGCTGGAACTGGCGACCACCGAACAGGCCGGTGGCCGAGGCGAAGGGACGCTCCATCATCAGCAGGTCGTTGGAGCTGGTGAGCTCCTCCATCGAGCGGTACGGCTTGAAGTGGCCGACGGTGAACTTGCCGCCCAGCGCGGACCTGGCGATGTAGGCATCGCGCAGGCCGTCGAGGTTGCTGCCCGCGGCGAAGTCCTGCTCGAGCTTGTAGTCCCAGCCGTAGGCCTTGCCCTGCAGGGTCAGGCGCGCGCGGCGGAACTCGGTGGTGCCGGTGGTGTCGGCCTGGTCGCGGTCGAAGGCGTAGGCGTCGAAGTGGATGCGCCCGCCGAGCGAGGCCTCGAAGGTCTTGTCGGCGGAGGTCACCTTGATCCCGCCCCTGGTGTCGACCACCGGCTGGGTGGTCGCCATCCGGTCCAGGTTTTCCCGGGTGGCGATGTTGATGTCGGACTGGGCGTCGGTCCGGGTCTCGAGTTCCTGGACCTTGGCCGCGAGCGCGGCGATCTGGGCCTTGAGCTCGGCGATTTCCTGCGCCTGCGCGGACTGGGCGGACGCAGGGGCACTGGCGATCGCGAGGGCGGAGGCCAGCGCGGCGGCGGGGAGCGAATGGCGCATGGGGGACATTCCCGGTTGGTGGAGGCGCGAGGGCGAAGCCGGCCGCGTCGGGCCATGCGGTGGCGCGGCACGGCATGGGCCGGCGCCGCGCAGAATGGGTCAACGACGTGTCATTTTGATGACAGTGCTGTCATATGACAGTTCATCGCATCCGCCCCCCGCCGGGATTCGCGCGCAGCGCCCCCGGATCGCGCCCGGCCGACCACAGCCCACGCCTCCCAGCGCTTCCGGCACGTGTCACGCGAGCGTCATCCGGCCTGAATGCCCCTGTCATCGCGGCGCGTTCCAATGTGCCCACGGAAGCGGCACCCGGATGCCAGCTGGTCCCTCTCCCCGGCTTTCCAGCCTGCACTTCCGGTCGATCGGAACACCTCTCCTCCAGATGGCACCTCCCATTGCGCGGGCCTCCGGGCCCGCTTTTTTTGCGCCTGCGGCCCGGAAGGCGGCCGTCGGGAAGCGGTCGGGACGTCTGCAGTCATACGCCTGTAACAAAAACATCATTTCATGTGGCCATCCCGCCAGGCGTTGCCCTGGCCTGCTCCAGGAGCTCGCACATGAACACCCGCTTCGCCCGCTTGACCCTCCTCGCCCTGTCGGCCGCGCTGTTCGCCAGCGGCTGCTCCGGCGACGGCGGCTCCGCGACCGCAGACCAGGCCGGCCAGGCGCCCCTGCCGGGCGCCGCCGCGCAGCCGGCCGCCGGCGACCGCATCAGCGCCGAGATCACCGGCGCCGGCGCCACCTTCATCTATCCATTGCTGTCGAAGTGGTCCGACGACTACAACAAGGCCACCGGTGCGCGGATCAACTACCAGTCGATCGGTTCCGGTGGCGGGATCGCGCAGATCAAGGCCGGCACCGTCGACTTCGGTTCCAGCGACAAGCCGCTGACGAGCGAAGAGCTGGCGCAGGCCGGGCTCGGGCAGTTTCCGTCGGCCATCGGCGGCGTGGTCCCGGTGGTGAACATCGACGGCATGGAACCCGGCGAACTGCGCCTGACCGGCCCGCTGATCGCCGACATCTACCTGGGCAAGGTCGCGCGCTGGAACGATCCGGCGATCGCCGCGCTCAACCCGGGCGTGCAGCTGCCCGACGGCAAGATCACGGTCGTGCACCGCTCGGACGGTTCGGGCACCACCTTCAACTGGGTCAACTACCTGTCCAAGGTGAGCCCGGAATGGCAGTCGCAGGTGGGCGAAGGCACGTCCGTGAGCTGGCCGACCGGCGTCGGCGGCAAGGGCAACGAAGGCGTGGCCGCGTACGTGAAGCAGATCAAGGGCTCGATCGGCTACGTCGAGCTGGCCTACGCCACCCAGAACGGCATGTCGTACGCGTCGATGCAGAACGCGGCGGGCAACTGGGTGCGCCCCAGCGCCGAGAGCTTCCAGGCAGCGGCGGCGAGCGCCGACTGGACCAACGCCACGGACTTCAGCCTGATCATCACCAACGCGCCCGGTGCGGACGCGTGGCCGGTGGCGGCGACCAACTTCATCCTGATGTACAAGCAGCCCAAGGATCCCAAGCGCTCGCAGGACGCCATCGACTTCTTCACCTGGGCGCTGGAGAACGGCCAGCCGCAGGCCGATGAACTGCACTTCGTGCCGCTGCCGCCGGACCTCGTGCAGCAGGTCGAAGCCTACTGGGAAGCCGAATTCCAGCTCTGACCGGACCCGACCGGCGGTCCCGGGCGCCCGCTTCGCGCAGGCACCCGGGGCCACCGGATGACCGGCCTCCCTCCGCACCGGCCTGCCAGACACGATGAACGCCAGCACCCTCCCCGTGAGCGATACACGACGCGACGCCGCCGACCAGCGCGCGGACCGCGCCTTCCGCTGGCTGGTCTCGGCCGCCGGCGTACTGGTCCTGGTGTCACTGGTCGCGGCGGCGCTGTCGATGCTGTGGGGCGGACGCGAAGCGTTCGGGAAGTTCGGCCTGTCCTTCTTCTGGCGCGACGCCTGGAACCCGGTGCTCCAGGACTTCGGCGCCCTGGTGCCGATCTACGGCACCCTGGTGACGGCCCTGATCGCGATGGTGATCGCGGTGCCGATCAGCTTCGGCATCGCCATGTTCCTCACCGAAATCGCGCCCAAGTGGCTGCGCACGCCGATCGGCGCGGCGATCGAACTGCTCGCCGGCATTCCGTCGATCATCTACGGCATGTGGGGCCTGTTCGTGCTGGTGCCCTACCTGGCCGAACACGTGTATCCGTGGGTCAACGACCACCTCGGCGAGATGCCCGGCATCGGCGCGGTGTTTTCCGGCCCGCCCTTGGGACTGGGCATGGGGACCGCGGGACTGGTCCTGGCGATCATGGTGATCCCCTTCATCTCCTCGGTGATGCGCGAGGTCTTCCTGACCGTACCGGGGCAGCTGAAGGAGTCGGCATACGCACTGGGCGCCACCAAGACCGAAGTGGTCTGGGACGTGGTGCTGCCCTACACGCGCTCGGCGGTGATCGGCGGCATTTTCCTGGGCCTGGGACGGGCGCTGGGCGAAACCATGGCCGTGACCTTCGTGCTGGGCAACGCGCACCGCCTGACGGTGTCCCTGCTCGAACCCGGCAACTCGATCGCGGCCACCATCGCCAACGAATTCGCCGAAGCCGACTCGCCGATGTACCTGTCTTCGCTGATCGCGCTCGGCTTCGTGCTGTTCATGGTCACGTTCGTGGTCCTGACCATCGCGCGCCTCATGCTCCGCCAGCTCAAGAAGCGGGAGGGCAACTGATGAGCGCCTCGCTGTACCGGCGTCGCCGGGCCAAGAACCTGATCGTCCAGGCACTGGCGGTGGCCGCCGCGGTGTTCGGCCTGTTCTGGCTGGTGTGGATCATGTGGACCACGCTGACCAAGGGGATCGGTGCACTGAACCTGGCGCTGTTCACCGAGATGACTCCGCCGCCGGGAGCGGAAGGCGGCGGCCTGCTCAATGCCTTCTTCGGCAGCGCGGTGATGAGCCTGCTCGGCATCGCCATCGGCGCACCCATCGGGGTGCTCGCGGGCACGTTCCTGGCCGAGTACTCGCGCGCCAGCTGGGTGGGCGAATCGGTGCGCTTCGTCAACGACATCCTGCTGTCGGCGCCGTCCATCGTGCTGGGCCTGTTCGTGTACACGCTGGTGGTCGCGCAGATGGGGCACTTCTCGGCCCTGGCGGGCGCGATCGCGCTGGCCTTCATCGTGCTGCCGGTCGTGGTCCGGACCACCGACGAGATGCTGCAGCTGGTGCCCGCCCAGATGCGCGAGGCGGCACTCTCGCTCGGGGTGCCGCAATGGAAGGTGATCGTCCAGGTGCTCTACCGCTCGGCGATGCCCGGCATCGTCACCGGCATCCTGCTGGCGTTGGCGCGCATCTCCGGCGAGACCGCGCCGTTGCTGTTCACCGCACTCAACAACCAGTACTGGACCACCAACGTGTTCTCGCCGATGGCCAACGTGCCGGTGGTGATCTTCCAGTACGCGATGAGTCCGTACGAGAACTGGCATTCGCTGGCCTGGGCAGGCGCCTTCGTGCTGACCATGTTCGTGCTGCTTGTCAGCCTGGTGGCGCGCTACATCGTGCTGCGCAACAAGATTGCCCATGACTGACCTTTCGATGGACCATTCCGTGATGAACGACGCCGCCCCCGCCGCCCGCACGCAGCGCATCAGCACCGCCACGGCCGAACGCGGCGCGCTGCCGCCGGCGCCGGTCAAGATCGCCGCCCGGAACCTGCAGTTCCACTACGGCACGTTCCATGCGCTGAAGAACATCAGCCTGGAGATCCCGGAGAAGCGCGTGACCGCGCTGATCGGACCTTCCGGCTGCGGCAAGTCCACCCTGCTCCGGGTGTTCAACCGGATCTATGCGCTGTATCCGAAGCAGGACGCCAGCGGCGAAGTGCTGCTGGATGGCGAGAACATCCTCGCGCCGAAGTACCCGATGAACCGGTTGCGCAGCAAGGTCGGCATGGTGTTCCAGAAGCCCGTGCCGTTCCCGATGACGATCTACGAGAACATCGCCTACGCCATCCGCCACCACGAGAACCTGTCGAAGAAGCAGCTCGACCAGCGCGTCGAGCACGCGCTGCGCCAGGGCGCGCTGTGGGACGAAGTCAAGGACAAGCTGGGCCAGAGCGCGCTCGGCCTGTCGGGCGGGCAACAGCAGCGGCTGTGCATCGCGCGCGCGGTGGCGCTGAAGCCCGACGTGCTGCTCCTGGACGAGCCGACCTCGGCGCTGGACCCGATCTCCACCAGCCGCATCGAGCAGTTGATCGAAGAGCTCAAGCTCGACTACACCATCGTCATCGTCACCCACAACATGCAGCAGGCCGCGCGCGTGTCCGACTTCACCGCCTTCATGTACCTGGGCGACCTGATCGAGCACGACACCACCGAGACCATTTTCTCCAACCCCTCGAAGCAGCAGACCGAGGACTACATCACCGGCCGCTTCGGGTGAGGCAGGCCGCCTGCGCGGGACTGCCGCGCGGCCTGCCGAACGCCCGGGCACGGATGTCCGGGCAGGCTGATCCGAAGCCCACGCTGCTGCGCCACGGACGGCAGCGTCCACAGCGCCCACCACTGGAATCGCCATCGCCATGACCACCCAACCCCACGACCACATCGTCAAGAGCTACGACGAGGAGCGCCAGCGGCTGATCGGCGAGATCATGCGCATGGGCGAGATGGCGGCATCGCAGCTGGAGGCCGCGCTGGACGTGGTGGAGCGACGCGACGACAAGGCCGCCGCCCGCATCATCGAGAACGACGAGGCGATCGACGCGCTCGAGCACGAAGTCAGCCAGGACGTGATGAAGCTGGCGCTGCGCGGGCCGCTGGCGCGGGACCTGCGCGAGATCCTTGCCGCGCTGCGCATCGCGTCCGACATCGAACGCATCGGCGACTACGCCGCGAACGTCGCCAAGCGGTCCACCGCGCTCAACGCCTCGCCGCCGCTGCCGCATACGCGCGGGCTCAATGCGCTCGGGCAGCTGGTGGTGCGGCAGATCCGCGACGTGCTGGCCGCCTACGCGAACAACGACGCCCAGGCCGCGCAGCGGGTGCGCGCGCAGGACGCCGAGGTCGATACGCTGTACACCGGCCTGTTCCGTGAACTGCTGACCTACATGATGGAGGATGCGCGCGTGATCACGCCCTGCACCCACCTGCTGTTCATGGCAAAGAACCTGGAACGGGTCGGCGACCACGCGACCAACATCGCCGAGAACATCTGGTTCCTGGTGCACGGCGACGACGCCCTGCCGCCACGCGAGAAGCGCGACGCCACCAGCGTGGCCACCTGATCCCGCGCCGTCCACTCGCGCTGCCCGGCGCCGCGCACTGATGGTGCGCCGCGTCATGACGGCGATCTGACTTCAGCCTGAACACGGGCCGCTGCGCATCGCGCGCAGCGCCGCGTGGACCTCGACCAGCCCTTAATGTCGCGCTGGCCACACTGTGGCCGGCGGCGTCCGGCCGCGTCACGCTCCCCGCCGCCACCGGCACCCCGGTGCGTGTCGCGTGCCGCAGCCCACGATCCCGCCCCGTCTTCATCCGTTCGCGGAGCGATCCGCCACCCGAAGGAATCCGTCATGACCCAGTCCAGCCACAAACCCGCCGCCGTCGCCATCGGAACCGCGCTCGCCGGCGGCCTGCTGCTGTCCGGATCGGCATTCGCCGTCACCCCGCTCGCGCAGGGCTACCTGCTCGGCGCGCAGGACGCCGCCACCGCCGAGGCCAAGGCGCACGAAGGCCAGTGCGGCGGCGACAAGGCCAAGTCCGAAGGCAAGTGTGGCGAAGGCAAGTGCGGGATGGAGAAGGCCGACACCGACAAGGACGGCCGCATCTCGCGCGCCGAGTTCGACGCCGCCCACCCCGACAAGGCCGACAAGTTCGCCGGCATCGACGCCAACGCCGACGGCTTCATCGACCAGGCCGAACACGATGCGCATTCGGCCGCGCGCAAGACCGACATGGAAGGCAAGTGCGGCGAGGGCAAGTGCGGCGGCGCCGCCTGACGCGCTGACCGCCCCACCCCGCCATGCGCCCCGCCCCGCCGTTGCCGGAGGCGAGCGCGGGCCTCGGCCTGCGGCGCGGACTGCTGTCCGCGCTGCAGGCGGCCGACCGGGGTACCTTCGATTTCCTCGAATGCGCGCCCGAGAACTGGATCGGCGTCGGCGGGCGTCTTGGCGCCGCCTTCGACGCCTTGGCCGAACGCCATCCGGTCACCTGCCACGGCCTGTCGCTGTCGCTGGGTGGCGCCGCGCCGCTGGACGAGACCTTCATCGCCCGCGTCGGCCGCTTCCTCGACCACCACCGCGTTCCGCTGTACAGCGAACACCTGAGCTGGTGCAGCGACGACGGCCACCTGTACGACCTGCTGCCGCTGCCGTTCACCGAGGAAGCGGTCGAGCATGTGTCGGCGCGCATCCGGCGCGTCCAGGACCTGCTCGGCCGGCGCATCGCGATCGAGAACGTCAGCTACTACGCCGCGCTGCCGGCCGCCGGCCACGCCACGCTGGACGAGGCGACGTTCGTCAACGCGGTGCTCGAGCGCGCCGACTGCGGCCTGCTGCTGGACGTGAACAACATCCACGTCAACGCGACCAACCACCGTTACGACGCGATGGCGTTCCTGCGCCGCATGCCCTCGGAACGCATCGCCTGCTACCACGTCGCCGGACACCACGACGAGGCCGCGGACCTGAAGGTCGACACCCACGGCGCCGCGGTGCGCGACTCGGTGTGGGACCTGCTGGCCGAGGCCTATCGCGTGCACGGCGTGCGCCCGACGCTGCTCGAGCGCGACTTCAATTTCCCCCCGTTCGAACAGCTGCTGGGCGAGGTCGACGGCATCCGCCGCCTGCAGCAGGCCGGCGATCCGGCGCGCCAGGCGCATGGCTGAGTCCACCTCGCGAGCGTCGCTGCGCGAGCAGCAGTTCGCGCTGTCGCGCCACCTGCGCGATCCGGCGACCGGGCCGGCGCCAGCCGGCATCGAGGACCGGCGCCTGGCGATCTATCGCGACCTGCTCTACAACAACCTGCAGAGCCTGCTGGCCGGCAACTTCCCGGTGATCCGCCGCACCCTCCCCGATGGGGACTGGCACGCGCTGGTACGCGCGTTCTACGCCGGCCACCGCTGCCGCACCCCGCTGTTCACCGAGATCGGCCGCGAGTTCGTGCGCTGGCTGGAGGCGCGCATCGACGCCGATCCGGGGCTTCCACCGTGGCAGGCGGAACTGGCGCACTACGAATGGGTGGAGCTGGCGCTGCAGATCTCCGACGCCGAGGCCGGGCCGGTCGACCCGCTCGAGGGCGATCCCCGGCGCGGGGTGGCGCTGCTTGAGGGGGTTCCGGTGGTGTCGCCCCAGGCCTGGGCACTGGCCTACCGCTGGCCGGTCCACCGGATCGGGCCCGGCCACCTGCCGCAGACCGCGCCCGAGGCGCCCACCCTGCTGCTGGTGCGCCGCGACGGCGGCGGCGAGGTCCGCTTCGCCGAGCTCTCGCCGCTGGTGTTCCGTCTGCTCGAACTGCTGCACGGCGGAACCGCGACCGGGCATGGCTGCCTGTGCACACTGGCGCAGGAGGCCGGGCTCGGCCCCGACGCGCTGCTCGCCGAGGGCCGCGCCATGCTCGAGCGGCTGCATGCCGAAGGCACGCTGCTGGGCGTGCGCCCCGGCTGAGAACGGGCGCGACGCCGCTCCGCGGGGCGCCGTTCGCGTTGGCGGTCGCGATACCGCCCCATGTCGCACGGTGCGACGATCGCGGGCCGGATCCTGCGCGAAATGCGCCTCTGCTAGTCTTCCGCGATGGATCCCGCCGTCGCCCCCAGCCCCGCCGCCAGCCCTCTCGCCAAACGCTTCCGCGGGTACCTGCCGGTGGTGGTGGACGTGGAAACCGGCGGCTTCGACTGGAACCGCCACGCGCTGCTCGAGATCGCGGTGGTCCCGATCGACGTCGACGCCGATGGCGCGCTGATCCTCGACACCCCCGCGAGCGCGCATGTGGTGCCCGCGCCGGGGACCCAGATCGACCCGCAGTCGCTGGAAGTGACCGGGATCGACCTCGACCACCCGTTCCGCTTCGCCAAGCCGGAGCGCGAGGCGCTCGACCACGTGTTCGCCACCGTCCGCGCGGCGGTGAAGAAGCACGGCTGCCAGCGCGCCATCCTGGTCGGCCACAACGCGCACTTCGACCTCAACTTCGTCAACGCCGCGGTCGCGCGCAGCGGGCACAAGCGCAATCCCTTCCACCCCTTCAGCGTATTCGACACCGTGACCCTGGCCGGCGTGGCCTACGGCCAGACCGTGCTGGCGCGCGCCGTGCAGGCCGCGGGGTTCGCGTGGAGCAGCGAGGACGCGCATTCGGCGCTGTACGACGCCGAGCAGACGGCGAAGCTGTTCTGCAACATCGTCAACGCGTGGCCACCGCGCGCCTGATCGCGGCGCCTCGCGCGGTCGCGCCTAGACCCGCTGTGAACATCCTCTGTGCTTGACTGCCGGCATCCCTCGAACGGAGATGTCGCGATGCCGATCACACGCGCGAAGGCGAGCCGCCTGCTCAACCAGGCCGAAATGGCGCTCTACGACGACAGCCGCGCGAACGGTCTGCGCAAGCTCGATTCCCGGGCACTGACGTCGCGGGTCAAGCGCGCACGCACCGCGCGCGACCGGGCGCGCGACCTGGTGCAGAAGCACAAGCTGGCCTCGCGGGCCCGCACCGGCAGCAAGCGAGGCGGCAGCGGCGAGGCGAACCAGCGCAGCAAGGACAAGGCCGAGCTGATGGCCGACATCCTCAAGCGCTTCGAACAGCAGCTCAAGGACGTGCAGCGTGCGGAGCGCGACGATGCCAGGGCCGCCGCGAAGCAGGCCAAGGGCAAGTCTGCGACCCGTGCCTCCGCGTCCGGCAGGGCCAGCGGGCGCGCATCGGCCGCCAAGGCGGCGGGCAGGAAGACGGCTTCCGCGAAGAAGACTGCTGCGAAGACTGGCGCGAAGAAGACTGGCGCGAAGAGGACTGGCGCGAAGAAGACGGTTACGAAGAAGCCGGTTACGAGGAAGCAGGCTGCGAAGACCGCTGCGCCGAAGAAGGCGAGCGCGGCGGGTAAAGGTTCCGCGAGCAAGCGGGCTACCCGGACGACGACCGGCGCTGCCCGCGCCACGAAGCCCGCAGCGTCCGGGCGCACGAGGTCCGGGGGCGGATCGACGGCCGGCAGGAAGGCCTCGCGCAAGCGTCGCATCACGCCCGAGCAGGCGCTGGAGCAGACCCGCGCGCTGCTCGAAGCCAAGCAGGCGCACGATGCCGAGCCCAAGCCGTGGCAGGACCTGCCTGCCGGCCCGACCGATGCCGGCGAGCCCGGATTCCAGTCCGACGCCGCGGCTCGGCGCGCAAAGCGCCTGCACGCTGCCGAGGTCCGCCTGCCCGCCAACCAGGGCAGCATCAGCACCCGCGACCGCATCAACCAGGGCAAGCGCGATCATCGCGGCGACACCGGCGACTGATCGAACCAGCCGCCGGGCCAGCCCGGCGGCTGGACTCAGCCGGGCGTCGCGAGCTTGAGTCCGATGATGCCGGCAACGATCAACCCAAGGCTGACCAGCCGGCCCGGGTTGGCCGGCTCGCCCAGCAGCACGATGCCGAGGATGGCCGTGCCTACCGCGCCCACGCCGACCCAGATCGCGTAGGCCGTCCCCAGCGGCAGCGTCTTCATCGCCACGCCGAGCAGCCACAGGCTGACCGCCATCGCGGCCACCGTGCCGAGCGTCGGCCACGGCCGGGTGAAACCGTCGGTGTATTTCAGGCCCACCGCCCAGCCGACTTCGAACAGGCCGGCGAGCACCAGGATGATCCACGACATGGATGACCTCCATCGATCGATGGGGTCGTCCCCGAAACAGAAAAGCGCCGTCGTCGCGCCGCGGGGTCGTCCCCGGTGGCGCCATCGTCGCACGCGGGCCGCGCGGCGGGATGACCCGCGCGCAACCCGGTGTCGGCGGTCACCCTCCGCGCGGACCGGGCGCGCGCACGAGCCGGTAGCTGCACAGCAGCACCCAGCCCACCAGCAGGAAGAACAGCGGCGCCCGGAACGCAAGCCAGGCCGACGGCAGCAGCGCCGCCGACCCGAGCAATCCGAGCAGCGCCCGCCCGCGGCCGCCGTCCAGGCGCGGCGCGAACGAATGCAGGAACAGCGCCAGCAGCAGCAGGCACGCGCCCGCCAGCCCCAGCCAGTCCTGCCACAGCAGCGATGTCAGCATGCCCGGCCTCCTCGCCTTGCTCAGCCGCGCTGGCGTACCGCCTCGAACAGCGTCACGCCGGCGGCCACCGACACGTTGAGACTCTCCACGCCCGGCGAAGTTTCCACGCCCGGCATCGGAATCGACACCAGCTGGTCGCAGTGCTCGCGGGTCAGCCGGCGCAGGCCGTCCGCCTCGCCGCCGAGCACCAGCGCTACGTTGCCGGTCAGGTCGAGTGCGTACAGCGAGGCATCGGCGCCGCCCACCAGGCCGTAGATCCACACCCCGAGCTTCTGCAGCTCCGACAGCGTGCGCGAGAGGTTGGTCACGCGCACCACCGCCACGCGGTCCGCCGCACCGGCCGAGGTCTTGCGCACGGTGGCGTTGACCTGCACCGCCTTGTCCTTGGGAATCACCACCGCGGTCGCCCCGGCAGCCGCGGCGCTGCGCAGGCAGGCGCCGAGGTTGTGCGGGTCCTGCACGCCGTCGAGCACGAGCAACAGCGCGCGGCCCTGCGCCTGTTCCACCAGGCCCGGCAGGTCGCCCTCGTCGAGCGTGGTCGCGGCGGCATAACGGGCCGCCACGCCCTGGTGGCGGGTCGCGCCGGCCACGCCGTCGAGCGCCTGCTGCGCGACCCGGCGCACGTCGATGTCGCGGCGGCGCGCGAGCTGTTCGATCTCGGCCAGGCGCGGGTTCTTCGCGCCCGCCTCCACCAGCACCTCGCGCACGTGATCGGCGTCGTGCTCGACCGCCGAGGCGACCGCGTTGATGCCGACGATCCACTGGTTCTGTCTGGACATGCGTTCTGGTTCGCGAATTCGAAGGTGGGGCCGGCGCAGGCGGCCGGGCGGGGATTGTCGTCGCCGGACCGGCAGGAATCCAGTCCGGCGACAGGACATGGCGGCAGCGCGTCACGACCTGGGCGCGGACATCCAGGCGCGACGCTGGCCCCGCCCCGTGCCGCCCCTCGGAGCCACGGGCGGACCTCGCCAGGTCAGTACTTCTGCTTCTTGCGCTTCGCCGGCTGCCCGCGCGGCGGCGGCGCCTTGGCATCGCGCGATTCGGCCAGGCGGAAATCGATCTTGCGCTCCTCCAGGCTGGCCTTGAGCACCACGATCCGCGCGCGGTCGCCAAGCCGGAACTCGCGCGCGGTGCGCTCGCCGGTGAGCGTCTTGCGCACCGGATCGAAGTGGTAGTAGTCGTTGGGCAGCTGGGTCACGTGCACCAGTCCGTTGACCTTGGACTGGTCGAGCTCGATGAACAGCCCGAAGCTGGTCACGCCGCTGATGGTGCCCTCGAACTCGCCGCCCACGTGCTGCTCCATCCATGCCGCGCGGTAACGCTCGTCGACTTCGCGTTCGGCCTCGTCGGCGCGGCGCTCGCGCTCGGAACACTGCAGCGCCAGCGATGCCATCTCGCGCGGGGTGTGGAAGTTCTCGCGCTTGCCGCGCGCCAGCACGTGCTTGATCGCACGGTGCACCAGCAGGTCTGGATAGCGCCGGATCGGGGAGGTAAAATGCGCGTACGCCTGCAGCGCCAGGCCGAAGTGGCCGATATTCTCCGGCGAGTACACCGCCTGGCTCTGGCTGCGCAGGATCACCGACTCGAGCAGGGTGGCGTCGGGCCGCTCGCGCACCTTCTTGAGCAGGTTGGCGAAATCCTTGGGCTGCAGCCGGGCCCAGCCGGGCATGCGCAGCGCGAACTCCTTGAGGAATTCCAGCAGGTCGGCGTACTTGGATTCCGGCGGTTTGTCGTGGATCCGGTACGGCGCCGGAATGCCCGCGGCGAGCAGGTACTTCGCCGCCTCGACGTTGGCCGCGATCATGCATTCCTCGATCAGCTTGTGCGCGTCGTTGCGCACCAGCATGCCGGCCTGGGTGACCTCGCCGCGGTTGTCGAGCACGAACCGCACCTCGGACGATTCGAACTCGATCGCGCCGCGCCGCGCGCGTGCCTTCGCGAGCGCGTGGTACAGCTGGTGCAGACGTTCGACCTGCGGCATCAGCGCGCCCACCTGCGCGCGCGCCTCCCCGTCGCCCTCGCCCACCGCCTTCCACACCTGGGTGTAGGTCAGGCGAGCGTGCGAGTTCATCACCGCCTGGTAGAACTCGGACTCCACCACCTCTCCGTCGCGGTCGACCTGCATGTCGCAAACGAAGCACAGGCGGTCGACCTTTGGTTTGAGCGAGCAGATCCCGTTGGACAGCGTCTCGGGCAGCATCGGCACCACGAAGCCGGGGAAGTACACGCTGGTCGCGCGCAGCTGCGCCTCGTCGTCGAGCGGCGTGCCCGGACGCACGTAGCTGGAGACGTCGGCGATCGCGACCACCAGCCGGAAGCCGCGGCCGTTGGGCTCGCAGTACACCGCGTCGTCGAAGTCCTTCGCATCCTCGCCGTCGATGGTCACCAGCGGCAGCGCGCGCAGGTCGACACGGCCGGCGGCGGTGGCGGCATCGACCTCCAGCGGCACCGCCGAGGCCTCGGCCAGCACCTCGGGCGGAAATTCGTGCGGCAGTTCGTGGCCGTGGATCGCCGCCTCGACCACCAGTGACGGGGTCAGCGCATCGCCGAGCACCGCCAGCACCTTGCCGATCGGCGGCCTGCGCTCATCGGCCGGGGTGGTGATCTCGCACACCACCAGCTGCCCGTGCTGCGCCTCCAGTCGCGCGTCGGACGGGACCTGGATGTTGCGCTGGATGCGGCGGTCGTCGGGCACGACGTAGCTGATGCCCGACTCCACCGTGAAGCGCCCGATCAGCCGGTTGAGCCGGCGCTCGAGCACTTCGACGATCGCGCCCTCGCGGCGGCCGCGCCGGTCCAGGCCGGTGACGCTGGCCATGGCGCGGTCGCCATGCATCACCTTGCGCATCTGTGCCGGCGGCAGGAACAGGTCGTCGCCGACGCCGCGATCGGGGCGCAGGAAGCCGAAGCCGTCCGGGTTGGCGATCACCGTGCCGGAGATCAGGTCGAGCTGCTCGGCCGGGACGTAGCCGCCGCGGCGGTTCTGCAGCAACTGGCCGTCGCGCACCATCGCGCCGAGACGCTTGCCCAGCGCGTCGGCGCGATCGGGGGCTGCGAGGTCGAGCTGTTCGGCCAGCATCTCGGCGGTGAGCGGGCCGTCGGCCGCCGAAAGCAGGTGCAGGATCGCCTCGCGGCTGGCGATCGGTCGCTCGTAGCGCTCCGCCTCGCGCTGCGCATGCGGGTCCTGGAAGCCGCTTCCGCCCGATCCGCGCTCCCTGCGCCTTGCGCCGCCGGCGGATTTCGCGGTGGCCGCAACCTCCGGCATCCAGCCCGGCGTGGACGCCGTCTTGCGGCGGCTGTCGCCGCCCCGTCCGCCCTGCGGACCTTTTCCGGACGCGGGCGTACCGCCCCGTCCCGTGCCGCGGCCGCTGCCGCGCTTGCGTGGAGTTTTCGTCATCCGCGGCATGGTACACGCGGCCGGTCGGCGGCCCGTGCACGGACGCGTTGACTTTGGCGCAGACGCACCGCAACATACGCGGCCACCTGCCCAGGTGGCGGAATTGGTAGACGCACTAGTTTCAGGTACTAGCGGGTAAAACCGTGGAGGTTCGAGTCCTCTCCTGGGCACCAGATCGCGACCTCGGACCCCTCGGGTCCGGTCGCAGACAAGACCCCGCCTGGTGCGGGGTTTTTCATGTCCGCCATCCGTCGCCGCGGCCACGGTGCCGGGTGCTCCCGGCTGGACCTTGCGTCGACGCTCGCGCTCCTCGGAACCGGGATCGCGCCGGCACCGGATGCCTTGACCCACCGGTCACGACCGGCGGCGCAGCATCGGGCGGGATCCTTCGAAGGAGATCCGCGATGACCCCAAGGCTTGCCGTGTCCACCCTGGCCCTCGCCCTGCTCGGCGCGTGCGGCTACGACGCCACCCCGCCCGATGCGCCGCCCGACAACGAAGCGCCCGCGGCCACCGCGCCCGCACCGGCAGCGCCGGCCGCCCCGGAAACGCAAGCCGCACCCGCCCAGCCGATGCTGGTCCGCGAAGGGGATCCGCCCTACCTGGCCGATTCCAGCGGCGCGGCGCTCTATACCCTGGAGGGGAACACGGACGGCGGCGCGTGCGATACCGCCTGCGAGCAGGTCTGGCCGCCGGTCACCAGCGACACCGCGCAACCGGTCGGTGCCCAGGGCGTGGACGCTTCCGCGGTCGCCACCCTGCAGGGTCGGGACGGCCGCAATCACGTGACGTACGCGGGTCGGCCGCTCTACCGCTACGCTGGCGACCGCGGCGCCAACACCACGACGGGCGACGATGTCGAAGACGAGTGGGGCCGCTGGCAACTGGTGAGGCTGGACGGAACGCCGCCCCCCGGCAATTGAGGGGCGGCGTGCGTCAGGGCTGGTTGCGCCGCCACCCGCCATCCACGCCGCACGCAGGTGGTGAAACAGGCGCGCCCGGGGCCAGCGTTCCGCTCGATTGAGCGTGCAAGCCGGCCCGCACCACCCGACCGCCGCTAGTGGCGCATATGCATCGACCCCCGGCTCATCCCCCCAGCGGCAGATGCCAGGCGGTGCGATGCGTGCTGTAGCGCGTAACCATTGCCTCCGGTAGCGCATGCGCCACCCCGAGCCCGAGCGCGGGCCAGGCATCGAGTACGTCCACGACCCGCGACCAGTGTGTCTGCGGCAGCGGCGCGTCATCCGGCACATCGCGCAGGCAGGCCTCCGCCCACTCGTACAGGCGCGGCTCCTCGGCCTGCAACCTGGCCCGCCACCAGTCGTCGGCGGGCAGCCATGCCTGGTGTCCTGCCGCCGCCCCGGCTGCCGCTTCGGCCTGCAGCTGCGGCCACGCGCCGCGATACCACTCGGTGCCGCCGCCCGCAAGCGCGGGAACGGTCAGCGGGGCGGGTGCGCGCCAGACGCGCAGCGCGCGATGCAGGGCCGTCTCGCGCCGGCGCGCCTCCGCAACGCTGTCGAACGCCAGCAGCAGGCTGCGATCGAGATCGAAGGATTCGTAATAGCGCCTGGAGAACGCGCGCACACGCGCCAGCGGATCGACCGAGATGCCGACCTTGGCGATGTCTTCGTGGAGCAGCGGCAGGATGTAGAGATGGCAGGCAGGCATGTGGCAGGCGGGCACGGGCTGCGGTGAAGCGCCGTGCAAGCCTACGGCCGCCGCGTCCCGGGTCGTGCGACCCGATGCGACGATGCCCGCGATGCGCGTCCTGTGGCCGGCATCATCGACCCGGGACGTTCAGTCCCACGCCATCAGGCATTGAGCAGTCAGCGTTTCGCCCGGGCGCAACATCTGGCCGGGCTGCAGGTTGAACGCATCCGGCGGCGCGGTCTGGGCCTCCACGCAGGTGGCGAATTCCGTTCCGTCGTAAACGACCCAGTCGCTGCATCCGGACCACACGCGCAGCCGCTGGCCGCCACGATGCAGCACCACCTCGCGCCGGTTCACGAAGCAGTCGTCCCACGGCCCCGGGCGCACCGGGCCTGGTGGCAGGACGGCGATGCCTTCCTGATCGCGCGGGTACATGGCCTCCGGCACGAACTCGAGGCGGTCCGGCTTGAGGAACCACGGGTGCCAGCCGAGCGCGGCGGGCATCGCCTGGTCCTCCGCGATCACCGACAGCGTCAGCCGGAGTTGGCGACCCGAGATGTCGAAGCGCTGTCGCGCGATGCCGCCGAATGGCCAGCGATGGTCACGCGGCAGTCCCAGCTCGAGCGCGACGTGCTGCGCGTCCTGCCCGGTCACCTGCCAAGGCATCAGGAAGCCCACCCCATGGATCGCATGCGGGCCCAGGTTCACCGGCAACTGCCGGGCCAGGCCTTCGAATTCGAAGCGCCCATGCCGGATGCGGCCGCACCACGGCACCATCGGGTAGCAGCCCCAGGCGATCGCGGTGGTGGCGCCGTGCGCGCCGTGGGCCAGCAGCTGGTCCACGCCGTCGCATCGGATCTGTGCGATGCGACCACCCGCGGCGGCGGCGATATCGAGCTCGATGGCACCGGTGGCCAGCGTGAGCAGCGGCCCCGGTGCCAGCGGCGACGTGGGCCCCGGATCGATGCCTCCGTCCGCGGCGTCAGCCGCCATAGGGATGCAGGGTCCGGATGCGCCCCTGCGCGTCGTGTTCGATCTCCACCACCTTGGCCGAGCGCAGGTGGGTCACGCCACCGGACAGGATCGAGTCGTGGTAGTACAGCCACCAGCGGCCATCGAACTCGACGATCGACTGGTGAGTGGTCCAGCCCACCACCGGCTCCAGGATCCGGCCACGGTAGGTGAACGGCCCATACGGATCGTCGCTGGTGGCGTAGCACAGGTAGTGCGTGTTGCCGGTCGAATACGAGAGGTAATAGCGACCCGCATGGCGATGGATCCACGGCGCCTCGAAATAGCGGCGGTCGTGGTCGTCGGCACGGAGCGGTTGGCCCGCCTCGTCCAGGATCGACACCTCGCGCGGCGCTTCGGCGAACTGCCGCATGTCGTCCGTCAGCCGCGCCACGCGTGGACCGAGCGCGGGGGCATCGCCCACAGGTTCCTCGTGCGTGGCGTCGTAGCGGTTGTCGCGGTACTTCTGCAGCTGACCGCCCCAGATGCCGCCGAAGTAGATGTAGTGCGCACCATCGTCGTCGGCGAACACCGCCGGATCGATCGAATAGCTGCCGGCGATCGGCTCGGGCTCGGGCGTGAACGGGCCTTGCGGCCGGTCGCCGACCGCGACCCCGATCTGGAAGATGCCGTCGGGCCGCTTGGCCGGGAAATACAGGTAGTAGCGTCCGTCCTTCGTCGCCGCGTCGGGCGCCCACATCTGGCGTTCCGCCCAGGGCACGTCGTCCACGCTCAGGGCAACGCCGCAGTCGGTGGCGGCCGAGGTCGGCGCGTCCTGCCGCAGTACGTGGTAGTCGCGCATCTGGAAGTGGCCGCCATCGTCGTCGAACGCGGCGCCGGCCTCGATGTCGTGCGAGGGATAGATGTAGATCCGGCCCTCGAACACGTGCGCCGACGGATCGGCGGTGTAGATGTGGGTGACGAGCGGCTGCGACAGCGCCTTCGCCTTCAGCGCCTCGAGCTGTTGCGGGGTGTAGTCCTGGTCTGCCATGTCGGGCCTCCTCGGGTCAGGCGCGCTGGCCGGCGCGGCGATCGGCGAGTTCGCGCTCGATGCGCGACTCCATCGACTTGTCGATCCGGTAGAAGAACATCAGCCCCACGCCGAGCAGGAACGGCAGCGAGCAGTACACGCTCATCGAGAAGCGGATGCCGTCGACGGTGGCGGGCGACTGCAGCTCTGCGCCGGCCACGTAGTCGTAGCGGGCCAGGATCGCGGCGACGAGCGCGCCGCCTACCGCGAGACCCACCTTCAGCCCGCACAGGATGGCCGAGAAGATGATCGCGGTGGCACGTCGGTGGTTCTTCCATTCCGAGTAGTCGGCGACGTCGGCCACCATCGCCCACAGCAGCGGGATGGTGATGCCGTAGAAGAAGCCGTGCAGGATCTGCGACAGGAACACCAGGCCGATCGCGTCGGGCGGGAAGAAGTAGAACGCGAGCAGGAACAACGTGGAGACGAACAGGAACACGCCGAACACGTTGCGCTTGCCGAAGCGGTCGGCCAGGGGCTTGGAGAAACCGATGCCGACGATCATGCACAGGATGCCGCCGGCATTGAACAGGCTGAACGCGGAAGTCGGCGCATCCTCGGGCCACTGGAACGCGGTCAGCCCCATGCCGGTGAGCAGCGTGTTGAGCCCGGCGATGAAGCCGTTGAAGCCGATGTCGTCCAGGAACGTGGCCAGCGCCGGTTCGCTGAGGTAGTACTCGAAGTAGTAGACGTAGGTGCCGCCCTTCAGCGCCAGGGTGATGAACACCAGGATCGTCAGCAGCAGCATCACCAGCCAGGGCCGGTTGCCCGCCAGGTCGGCGATGTCCTGGCGCAGGTCGGACTTCTGCTCCGGCGGTGCCAGCACCCGTTCGCGCGTGGTGAAGAAGGTGATGAACAGGAAGATCGTGCCCACCACCGCGAACAGCAGCATGGTGTTGTGGAAGCCCTGCACACGGTCGCCGTCGCCCAGGATCAGCACCAGCGGCAGCAGCAGCGCCTGCACCACCAGCTGCGCGATCATCACCGCCACGAACCGGTAGGCCGACAGGCTGTTGCGATCGGACATGCTGCCGGTGAGCACGCCGCTCAGCGCCGAGTACGGCAGGTTGTTGGCCGCATACACCAGCACCAGCAGCGTGTAGGTCGCCGCGGCGTAGAAGACCTTGCCCTGCGGCCCGAGGTCGGGCGTGCTGAAGGCCAGCAACGCCAGCACGCCGAACGGCACCGCCGTCCACAGGATCCAGGGCCGGAACTTGCCCCAGCGGGTGTTGGTGCGGTCGGCCATCACCGCCACCAGCGGCGTGAACACGAAGGCGCCGAGCAGGCCGACCACGAAGATGATCGTGGCCGCGGTCCCGGCGGGGATGCGGTAGATGTCGGTGTAGAAGAAGGCCAGGAACGTCATCAACGTCTGGAAGATGAGGTTGGCCGCCAGGTCGCCGAGGCTGTAGCCGACCTTCTCGGTGACCGACAACCTGTCCGCGCGGGTGCTCTGGGCAATGCTCATGGCGATAGGAATGATCCGTGTGTCGTGCGTGTTCGTAACGATTGAAACCGGTGCGGTGCGCATGCGCCGGTATCCCCTGCAACACGGCCGCCTTCCGGCGGCCGTGTCTTGAAGGATCGCATGTTCACCGGCTCGCCGGACCACTCCCGTCGAAAAAAGTCACGACCCCCCGGCGCCTCGCGGCGCCGGGTGGGTCGTGGGGAGTAAAGCGTCTTCGCGAAACGGATCAGAAGGTGCCGCGGATACCGACCAGGAACGTCCGGCCGGGCTGGTAGATCTCGCCGGGAACGTTCGGGTAGGTGATGTAGTTGCGCGTTTCCTCGTTGGTGATGTTGAGCACGTTGAAGGTGAGCTGCGGCTCGGAGGGCAGCGACGCCAGGGTGTAGCTCGCCGACAGGTCGAACTGCCCCCGGTCCTCGCCGAAGTACTGGCCGTAGTTGATGCCGCCCTCGTTGTTGCCCACCGCACGCTGCGCCGATCCTTCGACGAAGTTGTAGGACAGGCGCACCGAAGCCAGGTCGTTCTCCCAGTAGGCGGTGGCGTTCCACATCACCGGGGCGATGCCGAACAGGTTGCCGGCCAGTTGGGCGGCTTCCTGCCCCGTCGGCTCGAGATCGATGTCGGTGTAGTTGGCCATGAACCCGAGCCCGTCGAACACCATGTCCAGCGGCTGCACCCAGATCAGCTCCCAGCCCTGGATGTCGAGTGTGGCGTCGGCATTGACCTGCTGGCGCACGTTGATCGGCGCGTCGAGCCCACCGTTCGCGTTCAGGGCCGCCAGCTGGTTCTCGGTCAGCGAATCGATCGGAATTCCCAGATCGCGGAACGGACGCACGTTGATGCCCTGGTAGGTGTAGCCCGAAACCCGCTTGTTGAACATCGTCAGTGCAACCAGGCCTTCGTCACCCGTGTACCACTCCAGGCCCAGGTCGAAGTTGGTCGACAGGTATGGCGCGAGGTTCGGATTGCCCTGGTCGGCGATCTCGGCCGACGGATCGGAGAACGTGGTCGCCGGCAGCATCGAGCGCGGATTGGGCCGGGTCATCGTGCGCGAGCTGGACAGGCGCACGACCCAGTTGTCGGCCACGTCCCACGCGGCGTTGAACGACGGCAGCCATTCATCGTACGCACTGCTCAGCGTCTGCCATTCGCGCACCCCGCCCAGCGTCACCGGTCCGGTGATGTCCTGGTCGGTGTCGACGTAGCGCACACCACCGTTGACGCGCAGGTTGCGGTTCCAGATCTCGGTTTCGCCGTTGAACTCGATGTACGCGGCAAGGCTCTTCTCGTCGAATCCGCCCGAGGCCGCACCCACCGACTGCGAGCTGCCGGATTCCGGCGCCTCGTCGAAGAAGCGTGCGTAGTCGGTGGCGTCCTTGAACGCGTCGAAGTCGACGGTGATGAAGCCGGCCGGACCGGGCCGCAGGAAGTTCGGCAGCTCACCCGGAGGCACGTTAGCGAACACGTACTCCTGCCATGCCGGGCTGTTGTCGAAGCCGGTGATCGTGCGGCGGGAGCGGTCGTGGGACACGCCGACCTTGATGTTCTGCACGTCGTCGCCGAACTGCAGGTCCGCACGCAGGCGGCCGGCCTCGGTGACGCGTTTTTCGTTGTTGAGGTTGACGCGGCCACCCGCCCAGTTCCAGCCGGCGTTGGGGTCGTTGAGGTCGAGTCCGCCCGCGGCGAAGGCCGGCGTGCCGTTGTTGGTGTAGTCGACCGTGGTGATCGGCGAGGCGGGCATGATCGTCGGCGACTCGCGGAAGAACCAGCTGCGGCTCCAGTTCGCCTGCACGTCCAGCTTCACGTCCTCGTTCTCGCCGAACCAGAAGGTGGCGCCCGGGTTGAGGTTCCAGTACTGCACTTCGTCGCGGTACGGACGCGCCTCGAGGATGAACTGGGCATTCACCAGCGTGGCGCTGGTGACCACGTTGTTCTCGTCGAGCTGCATGTTGGTCGGCAGGAAGCCCGACGGGCCGAAGGTGCGGCCGACCAGGTTCACGTCGATGCGGTCGTTCTCGTAGTTGGCGCGCGAGTACAGGCTGTCGAGGTAGAAGTGCATCCGGTCGTTCGGGCGCCACTCCAGCGAGGCCACCACGGCGTCGCGCTCGCGGTCGCCGGACATGTCCACCGGGCGCGCCAGACGCGGGAACAGCGCCTCGGTGATCTGCCCGATGGACAGGCCCGGGTTCTGCTCCATGAGCCACTGCGCGTCGATCGTGTCTCCCGGTGTCATCCCTGCCCCGATGGTCGAAGCGTTGTCGGGCACGGTGTTGGGCATCTGCAGGCTGCCGCCGCCACCCGGGTTGCATTCGACGGGGCGGTTGGTGAGCGGGTCGACGCCATCGGGCGCAGCGATTCCGCACTGCTGGTAGTTCAGGCCGGGGTTCATCCAGCCGACCGACTCCCAGCCGCGCACCGAGATACGGCTGCGCACCACCGACGCCCCGACCAGTGCGCCGAAGGTGCCCTCGTCGTTGGTCCAGGTGAACAGCGCGGAGCCGCGCGGATTGAACTTCTCGCCGATGGTGTTGTAGTCGAGCTGGCCCGAGTAGTTGAAGTGGCGCCCGGGCAGGTCGAACGGACGCATGCTGCGCATGTCGACCACGCCGGAGATGCCGCCCTCGGGCAGGCTCGCCTGCGGCGACTTGTAGACGGTGAGCTTGTTGAAGAATTCGGTCGGGAACAGGTTGAGGTCGACCTCGCGGTTCTGGTTGCCGCGGTTGAGGCCGATCGACGCGGTCGCCGCTTCGCCGCCGTTGATGAGCGTCTTGGTGAAGCTCTGCGGCAGGCCGCGGATACCGACGTTGAGGCCTTCGCCGTTGACGTCACGGTCGATCTGGATGCCTGGGATGCGCGCCAGCGATTCGGCGATGTTGGTATCCGGGAACTTGCCGATGTCCTCGGAGAAGATCGAGTCGGTGAAACCGGTCGCCTGGCGCTTGGCGTCGGTGGAGAACTGGAGGCTCTGCCGGTAGCCGGTCACCACGACCTGGTCGAGGTCGACCGCATCCTGCGCGACGGGAGCCGGCGGCGGTGTTTCCGGCGCCGGCGTAGGATCCTGCGCGATGGCCGCGCCGGCGATTCCGACCAGGGCCAGGCCCAGGGCGTGGGACAACGCTGTTCTTGCGATTCGGACTTGCACGCAACTCCCCTCCCGCTGATGGTGGCCGACGCCTGTGTTCGCGTCGTGACACCGGTGGACTGTGATGCCTCGTGCCCCCGAAGGGACGCTTGCACGACACGCCCTGCGGGAGTGGCGGCCGGATGGTAGCGCTATCAAGTCAGCCACTACACGCTGCGTCGCAACATGCATCGGCGATGTGAGAAAACGCAGAAAAACGCGGTACGTAACGACAGCGTTGTCGTCTGCCCAATGACAGCGGCAGGTTGCATGTGCACCTGTGGCTCACGCGATGGCGAATGTGTTACTGATAGCGCTATCACGTAACGCCGGGGAGAGCATCGATGTCATCTGCACGCATTGGCCCGACGGGCGCCCATGCCGCTGCGGCGCGGATGCGCCACGCATGAGCGACGCAACCGCTTCCCCGATGCCGGCGACCGCCGGTATCAGCCGGTACCGCTGGGTCATCTGCGCCCTGCTGTTCTTCGCCACCACCATCAACTACGTGGACCGTGCGGTACTCGGCGTGCTCGCACCGACGCTGGTGGACGAGTTCGGATGGAGCGAGCAGCACTATGGCGTGATCAGCGCCTCGTTCACCCTCGCCTATGCCATCGGCTTCCTGTTCGCCGGCTGGTTCATCGATCGCGTCGGTACGCGCGTGGGCTACAGCGTGTACCTGACCGTCTGGTCGCTGGCCGCCGCCGCACACGCGTTCGCCAGGTCGGTGGTCGGTTTCAGCGTGGCGCGCTTCGCGCTCGGACTCGGCGAATCGGGCAATTTTCCGGCCGCGGTCAAGACCGTCGCGGAATGGTTTCCCAAACGCGAGCGGGCGTTTGCCACCGGTGTCTTCAACGCGGGATCCAACATCGGCGCGATCGTCGCACCTCTCGTGGTGCCCTGGCTGGCGCTGACCTGGGGCTGGCGCACGGCGTTCGTGGTCACCGGACTGGCGGGTCTGGTGTGGCTGGCATTCTGGTTGCCCGTCTACCGTCGCCCGGCCGAACATCCGAAGGTATCGCCCGGCGAACTGGCGCTGATCGAGAGCGATCCGCCCGATCCGCCGGGCAAGGTGTCGTGGTCGCAGCTGCTGCGCTTCCGGCAGACCTGGGCCTTTACCGGCGGCAAGTTCCTCAGCGATTCGGTGTGGTGGTTCTACCTGTTCTGGTTCCCGATGTTCATGGCCGACCGCTTCGGCGTGGACCTGCGCACGATCGGACTGCCGATGGTGACGGTGTTCCTGCTGGCCGACGTCGGCTCGGTCGGCGGCGGCTGGTTCAGCTCGTTCCTGATGAAGCGCGGCTGGAGCGCGAACCGCGCGCGCAAGACGGCGATGCTGATCTGCGCGCTGTGCATCCTGCCCGTGGTGTTCGCGCCCCACGTCGAAGGCCAATGGGTCGCGGTCTGGCTGATCGGCCTGGCCGCGGCTTCGCACCAGGGCTTCTCCGCGAACCTGTTCACGCTGACGTCCGACATGTTCCCCCGCTCCGCGGTCGCGTCGGTGGTCGGCATCGGTGGATTCGCCGGGGCGATGGGCGGCTTCTTCATGAACCTCGGCGCCGGCTGGCTGCGGCAGTACACCGGCAGCTATGCGGCGATGTTCCTGATGGCCGGCTTCGCCTACCTGGCCGCGCTGTTGCTCATCCACGTGCTGGCGCCGCGACTGGAACCGGTGCGGCTGGACACCGCAGGCACCGCAAGGACCTGATCGCGGTCCACGTGCCGCGCCCGTCTGCGTCGCACGAACGATCGCCCCACGCCCTCCCTCCGCCATGAGGACAACCTGCTCGATGAGAGCCTCGCCATTCTTCCTGATCGCCGCACTCTCCTGGGTGCTCGTTGCGGTTCCCGGGGTCGCGTCCGGCGCATCCGACTGCCGCGCGCCCGCGGCCGTGTGCGAGGCGCGCGGCAGCGGCAGCCTGGCGCTGATCGAAGGCGGAGTTCCGGTGGCCGTGCTGGTCGATGCCGGCGACTTCGCTGCCGTGCGCCGCGCCGCCGACGCGCTGCGCGAGGACCTGCAGGCAGTGTCCGGCGGCGCCCCGGCCGCCGGTGCGCCGCGCACCGCGATCATCGCCGGCACCCTGGGCCACAGCGCGCGCATCGACCGCATCGTGCGCGAGCGCGGTATCGACGTCTCAGGCGTCGAGGGCGTGTGGGAAGGCTACCTGCTGCAGGTGGTCGAGGCGCCCGAGCCCGGCATCGCGCGCGCGCTCGTCGTGGTCGGCGCGGACCGCCGCGGCACTGCGTTCGGCCTGTACGAGCTGTCGCGCCGCATCGGGGTCTCGCCCTGGACCTGGTGGGCGGACGTGCCGCCACCGCGCCGCACCTCGCTGCACGCCGCGCCGGGCCGCTTCGTCGATGCGCCGAAGGTGAAGTACCGCGGCATCTTCATCAACGACGAGGAGCCCGCGCTCGGCGGCTGGTCGCGCGCGACCTTCGGCGGCACCAACCACCGCTTCTACGAGCGCGTGTTCCAGCTGATCCTGCGCCACAAGGCCAACTACCTGTGGCCGGCGATGTGGCAGCCGCGCGCGTTCTACGACGACGACCCGCGCAACGCCGAACTGGCCGACGAATACGGGGTGGTGATCGCGACCAGCCACCACGAGCCGATGATGCGGGCGCACGACGAGTGGTCGCGCTACGGCAAGGGTCCGTGGGACTACACCCGCAATGCCGAGACGCTGCAGCGGTTCTGGCGCGGCGGCATCGAACGCCTGCAGGGCCGCGAGGCCGTGGTGACGCTGGGCATGCGTGGCGACGGCGACGAGGCGATGACCGAGGGTACCGCCACCGCCCTGCTCGAACGCATCGTCGCCGACCAGCGCCGGATCATCGGCGACGTGACCGGCAAACCGGTGGAGAACACGCCGCAGGTCTGGGCGCTGTACAAGGAAGTGCAGGACTACTACGACGCCGGGATGCGCGTGCCCGACGACGTGACCCTGCTGTTCGCCGACGACAACTGGGGCAACATCCGTCGCCTGCCCGACCCGGCCGCGACGCGCCCCGGCGGCTACGGCGTGTACTACCACTTCGACTACGTCGGCGGTCCGCGCAACTACAAGTGGCTCAACACCACCCAGGTCGAGCGCGCGTGGGAGCAGATGCGACTGGCGTGGGCACATGGCGTGGAGCGCGTGTGGGTCGTCAACGTGGGCGACATCAAGCCGATGGAGCTGCCCATCAGCGCCTTCCTGGACCAGGCCTGGAATCCGGATGCGGCGGATCTCGACTGGATCAGCGGTTACCCGATGGCGTGGGCGGCCGAACAGTTCGGCGCCGGACATGCGCGCGAGATCGGCGACATCGTGACCCGTTACACGCAGTACAACGCGCGCCGCAAGCCGGAACTGCTCGACGCCGACACCTGGAGCCTGCTGCACGATGGCGAGGCCGAGCGCGTGATCGGCGAATGGGATGCGCTGGAACAACGCACGCTCGCACTCGCCAGGCGCATCCCGGACAGCCACCGCGACGCGTGGGTGCAGCTGGTCGAGTACCCGGTGCTGGCCAGCGCCAACCTCAATCACCTTTACATCGCGGTGGCCCGCAACCGCCTGTACGCGGCCCAGGGCCGTGCGTCCGCCAACCGCTGGGCGGACGAGGCGCTGCGACGGTTCGAGCGCGATGCCGAACTGCAGCGCGCGTACGAACACGACGTCGCCGACGGCAAGTGGGTGCACATGATGTCGCAGGTGCGCATCGGCTACACCCACTGGCAGCAGCCCGAGCGCAACATCCTGCCGCCGCTGGCGCGGGTCGACGTGCCCGCGCGTGGCGTCACCGGGGTCGCGATCGAAGGCGATCCGCGCCGCTGGCCGCGGCCGGCCAGCTCGCCGCGGCTGGCGGCTCTCGATCCGGCAGGCGCGCCTTCGCGCGCGGTGGTGGTCTTCAACGGCGGGCGCGAAGCCGTGGAATTCAGCGCGAGATCGTCGCAACCCTGGTTGAAGGTGGCACCGGCGCAGGGCAAGGTCGACGACATCCAGCCGCTGTCGCTGTCGGTCGACTGGTCGAAGCTGCCGGAAGGTGAGCACGAGGCGGTCGTGGCCATCCGCGGCAGCGATCGCACCGAGGTCTACGTGCAGGTGCCGGTGCGCAAGCCGCCCTCGCATCGCGGCGCGCGCGGCTTCGTGGAGGGCGACGGCGTGGTCGCGGTCGAAGCGGCGCAGCACACCCGTGCGGTGCCGCCGCCCCGCGGGCAGTGGCAGGAGATCCCCAACCTGGGGCGCACGGGGTCGGGCATGACCGTCTGGCCGGCCGTCGGCGGCGCCCTGGAGCCTGGTGGCGAAGGCGCGCGGCTGGAGTATCCGCTGGTGCTCGATGCGTCCGGCGAGGTCGAGGTGCGCGTGGTGCTGGCGCCGACCCTGGACATCCGCAACCGCGGCGGCCTGCGCTACGCGGTCTCGATCGGCGACGAACCTCCGCAGGTGGTCACGATGCGGCTGGACCCGACGCCCGGCGATCGCGATTTCCAGGCCTGGGAACGCGCGGTGATCGATTATTCGCATGTCGCCCGCTCGCACCACGCGGCATCGGCCGGCGCCAACATCCTCAGGCTCTGGCCCGTCGACCCGGGGCTCGTGTTCCAGCGGATCGAGGTCGTCACCGACCCGCGTCCGCGCGGGACGCTCGGCCCGGTCGGGAGCACCACCCGCTGATGCCGCCAGCCCCGCTGCCCCGCTCCGCGCGCGAGGATGCCCGCGCGACCCGCACCAACGACAACGGAACACGTCCTGCCACATGAACACCGCCGCCAAGCCCCTGCACCTGCACGAAGACCGCCTGTTCCCGTCCGATCCGACCCAGCGCGCGATCGCGCGGCGGCTGTACGCGCAGGTATGCGGGCTACCGATCGTCAGCCCGCACGGCCACACCGACCCGCAGTGGTGGGCGGACGACGCGGCGTTCGCCAATGCCACCGAACTGCTGCTGGTCCCGGACCACTATGTGTTCCGCATGCTCTACAGCCAGGGCATCGGCCTGGACGCGCTGGGCATCCCGCGCGCCGATGGCTCGCGTGCCGAAGTCGACCCGCGCGAGGCCTGGCGCGTGTTCGCGCGCAACGTGCACCTGTTCCGCGGCACGCCCTCGTCGCTGTGGCTCGACCACGTGTTCGCCGAGGTCTTCGGCCTGGGCGTTCGCCTGGACGCGGGCACCGCCGACCACCATTACGACGCGATCACCGATGCGCTGCAGACCGCCGCGTTCCGCCCGCGCGCGCTGTTCGAGCGTTTCAACATCGAGGTCATCGCCACCACCGAGTCGCCACTCGATCCGCTGGCCCACCACCAGGCGATCCGCGACAGCGGCTGGGGCGGCCGCGTGGTCACCGCGTATCGTCCCGACCCGGTGATCGATCCCGAGCACGAACAGTTCCGGCCCGCGCTGGAGCGCTTCGGCGAGATCACCGGCGAGAACGTCTACGACTGGGATGGCTACCTGCGCGCCCACCAGCAGCGGCGCGCGTACTTCGCCGCGATGGGCGCGACTTCCACCGACCACGGGCACCCCAGCTGTGCGACCGCCGATCTCGCGCCGGCGCAGGCACGCGCGCTGTTCACGCGCATCGTCACCGGGAAGGCCACGCCTGAGGACGCGGAGCTGTTCCGCGCCCAGATGCTGACCGAGATGGCGGCGATGAGCCTGGACGACGGCCTGGTGATGCAGATCCATCCCGGCAGTTTCCGCAACCACAATCGCTTCCTGTTCGAGCGCTACGGGCGCGACAAGGGCGCCGACATTCCCATGCGCACCGACTACGTGCATGCGCTCAAGCCGCTGCTCGACCGCTTCGGAAACGAAGCGGGCTTCCGCCTGATCGTGTTCACGCTCGACGAGAGCAGTTACGCGCGCGAGCTCGCGCCGCTGGCCGGCCACTGGCCGTGCCTGTTCCTCGGCCCCGCCTGGTGGTTCCACGACTCGCCGGAGGGAATGTGGCGTTTCCGCGAGCAGACCCTGGGCACCGCGGGCTTCTACAACACGGTCGGATTCAACGACGACACGCGCGCGTTCCTGTCGATCCCGGCGCGGCACGACGTCGCCCGCCGCATCGACTGCGCGGTGTTGGCGAAGCTGGTCGCGGAGCATCGCATCGATGAGGACGATGCGGCGGAGGTCGCGATCGACCTCGCCTACCGCCTGCCGAAGCAGGCCTACCGGCTGTGAGCGCGAAGGCGCGAAGCGCGGATCGCGCAGCTACGGCGACCCGCGCGCACGCGTTGGCCCGCGTTCCCCTCACGAGCATCGCGACCGCTGGGGGATCCGGTTCCCGCATCGGTGGGGCCAGCTGGAGGCGCGTGGTCGCCCTGGCGGGGATGCTGATGTGGGGCATCGCGTCGTCGGTCTCCGCTTCCGCCGCCGAGGTCTCGCCGCGCGACCGCATCCGCCTCGATGCCGGCTGGCGCTTCCACCCGGGCGACCCGCCCGGCATCGACGGCCGACTCGATTACGACGTGCGGCCCGAGGTCGTCCGCAGCGCCGACGGCAAGGTCGCCGACGCGCGTCCCGACGAGGCGGTGCGCATTGCTGCCGACCGCCCCGTGCTCAAGCCCTGGATCCTGCCGACCGCGAACCGCTTCATCCGCGATCCCGCGGCGCGACACGTGCGCCCGCGCGCGGAGCCGTCCATCGGCGACGTCCCGTTCCTCGATGCCGGCTTCGACGACAGCGGTTGGACGCCGGTGACCCTGCCGCACGACTGGGCGATCGCCGGGCCGTTCATCGCCGAAGGCCCGTACGGTGGCATGGGCCGGCTGCCGAGCTGGGGCATCGGCTGGTACCGGCGCACCCTCGACATCCCGGCGACGCATGCGGGACGACGCGTGTACCTCGATGTCGATGGCGCGATGTCGTACGCGAGCGTGTGGCTCAACGGCGCGCTCGTGGGCGGATGGCCGTACGGCTACAACAGCTGGCGCGTGGACCTGACGCCGTACGTGGCCTTCGGCGGAGTGAACCAGCTCGCGATCCGGCTCGACAATCCGCCCGAATCCGCACGCTGGTATCCGGGCGGCGGGCTGTACCGCGACGTGTGGCTCACCACGACCGCACCGGTGCATGTCGCACAGTGGGGCACCACGGTGACCACGCCCGAGGTCTCGGAGGCCTCCGCGAACGTGCACGTCCGGGTGGAGATCGACAACACCACCGATGCCCCCGTGCGGGTGCAGGTGGAGACCGCGCTGCACGTGCTCGGCGAGGAAGGCAAGCCGCAGGCGGAACCCGTTGCCCGCATTCCCGCCCTCGGCGTCGACGTGGTCGCCGGCGGCACCACGGCCGTCACCTCCGGCACGCGGATCGACCGGCCCCGGCTGTGGGGGCCGCCCCCGAACCAGCAGCCGCACCGCTATGTCGCCGTCACCACCCTCCTGCGCGATGGCGAAGTGGTGGATCGTGTCGAAACGCGTTTCGGCATCCGTCGCCTCGAATTCGACCCCGACCGCGGCGTGGTGGTCAACGGCGAGCACCTGCCCCTGCGCGGCGTGAACCAGCACCACGACCTGGGCGCGCTCGGCGCCGCGTTCAACGTCCGCGCCGCGCAGCGGCAGCTCGAGATCCTGCGCGGCATGGGCGTCAACGCGATCCGCATGGCGCACAACCCGCCCGACCCCCAGCTGCTCGAACTCACCGACCGCATGGGCTTTCTGGTCGTCGACGAGGTGTTCGACTCCTGGGAGAAGAAGAAGACGCCGCTCGATTTCCATCTGATCTTCCCCGACTGGCACGAAGCCGACCTGCGCGCGATGCTGCGCCGCGACCGCAACCATCCTTCCGTGATCCTGTGGAGCGTGGGCAACGAGGTCGGCGAGCAGTACGACGGCGAGGCCGGCGCGGCGATCGGCCGGCGGCTGGTGCGGATCGTGCGCGAGGAGGATCCCACCCGCCCCACCACCGCGTCGATGAACTGGGCCAAGGCCGACATGCCCTTCCCCGCCGCGTTCGACGTGGTCAACCTCAACTACCAGGGCGAAGGCATCCGCCAGGAACCGGAGTTCGAGGGGACCGAACGCATCCGCACGCCGCCCTCGTACCCGGCGTTCCGCGCCGCGTTCCCGGACAAGGTGCTCATGGGCAGCGAGACCGCCTCGGCGGCCAGCAGTCGCGGCGTCTACCTGTTCCCGGTGACCCCGCGCAACAGTGCGCCGATCCGCGACGACAACGGCGGCGGTGATGCCGCCCGCCAGCACGTCAGCGCCTACGAACTGCACGCCGTCGACTTCGGCTCCAGCGCCGACCGCGTGTTCGCCACGCTCGACCGCAATCCCTACGTGGCCGGCGAATTCGTCTGGAACGGCTTCGACTACCTCGGCGAGCCCACGCCCTACTATTCCGCGCGCAGTTCCTACACCGGCATCGTCGATCTCGCCGGCTTCCCGAAGGACCGCTACTACCTCTACCAGTCGCGCTGGCGCCCGGATCTGCCCATGGCCCACATCCTGCCGCACTGGAACTGGCCGGGCCGCGAGGGCGAGGTGACGCCGGTGCACGTGTTCACCAGCGGCGACGAAGGCGAGCTGTTCGTCAACGGCGTCTCGCAGGGGCGCAAGCGCAAGGGCCAGTCCGAGTACCGCCTGCGCTGGGACGAGGTGGTCTATCAGCCCGGTGAGGTGCGCGTGCGGACCTGGCGCGATGGCGCCCCGTGGGCGGAGGCCCGGGTGGAGACGACCGGCGCGCCGGCACGGCTTGCGCTCGAGGCCGATCGCGACCGCATCGGCAACGACGGCCGCGACCTGTCCTTCGTGACCCTGCGCGTGCTCGACGCGCAGGGCCGCGCGATCCGGAATGCCGAAAACCTCGTGCAGTTCGAGGTCGAAGGCCCGGTCGAACTCGTCGCCACAGACAACGGCGATCCGCGCGACCTCACCGCCTTCCCCTCGCCTGCGCGCAAGGCCTTCAGCGGACTGGCGCTGGCGATCGTCCGCGGCCGCGCCGGGGAATCGGGCACCGCCACCGTGCGCGTACGCTCCGAGGGTCTGGCGCCGGCGGAACTGCGCCTCCACGTCGGCGCTCCGTGATGGAACGAGCCGAGCCACGAACCCCAGGCCGCCGCCCACCGGATGGGCGACTATCCCTTCGCCTGGACGCGCTGCATGTCTCGCGGCCACCTGTCCCACTCGGCGCCCGGCCACGAGGCCAAGACCTGCCGGGATCCGCCGCACCTGCAGATGATCGACGGCGCGATCGGCTGGGCCGCCGGGACGCCACGCGACACCTGCGAATGACGCCCCGTTCCATACACGATCTCCGGAGACTCCCGATGCGCATGCGCCACGTCGTCCACGCTCTCGCCGCCATCCTGCTGACCGGTGCCGCCGCGACCGCCTCCGCCGCGTCGCCGACGACGCTCAAGGACGCCTATGCCGACGCGTTCCTGATCGGCACCGCGATGAACGCCGACATGGTCTCCGGCCGCGACGCGCGCGCGCAGGCCCTGGCGACGCGTCACTTCAACGCGATCACCGCCGAGAACGTGATGAAGGCGGAAGTCCTGCACCCAGAGCCCGACACCTGGGACTTCTCCGCCGCCGATGCCTTCGTCGAGTTCGGCGAACGCCACGACCTGTTCATGGTCGGCCACACCCTGGTCTGGCACAACCAGACCCCGGCCTGGTTCTTCGCAGGCGACGACGGTACGCCCGCCGACCCGGCCACGATGCGCGAACGCATGCGCACCTACATCCACACCGTCGCCGGCCGCTACGCCGGGCGCCTGGATGCGTGGGACGTGGTCAACGAACAGATCGGCGAGGACGGCCAGTACCGGGACACGACGTGGGTCCGTGCCTACGGCGGCGACGGCGACGCGCTGGTGCGCGACGCCTTCCGCTTCGCCAGCGAAGCCGCACCCGACGCGGCGCTCTACTACAACGACTTCAACGCCTGGCGCCCGGAGAAGCGCGACGGCATCGTGCGCATGGTGAAGATGCTGCAGGACGCCGGCATCCGCATCGACGGCATCGGCATCCAGGGCCATTGGGGGCTGAACTATCCGTCCACCGCGCACATCGAGGCGGCGATCGACGCGTACGCCGCGCTCGGGGTGAAGGTGATGGTCACCGAACTCGACGTCGATGTGCTGCCGCTGACGAAGGAAGGCCAGATCATCGGCCAGGGCATGATGCACCCGCAGTTCCAGCTGCCGGAGTTCAAGACCTTCCTCGACCCCTACCGCGACGGGCTGCCCGATGCCGTGCAGCGCCAGCTCGCCGACCGCTATGCGGAACTGTTCCGCATCTTCCACGGCCGCCGCGACAAGCTGCACCGGGTGGCCGTATGGGGCGTGGAGGACGGCATGTCGTGGAAGAACGGTTACCCGATCCCCGACCGCACCAACTACACCCTGCTGTTCGACCGCGACGGCCAGCCCAAGCCGGCGTTCGATGCGGTGCTCGCGGTGCCGTCCGGGCGTTGACCGGCGTTCGGGCGACCGCCGCTCCCGCGGCCGCCCACCGCTTCCACCGGCAACGCCCGCGCACGCAGGACGCACGGTTCCGGCCTCAGGCCGGTTCGCGTCGGCGGACACCGCTATGATCGGTGCCGAGCCCGCGCGCGTGGTTCGCGCGCGCATCGCCACCCGGGAGACGCCATGAGCACCGTGACCGCCAATCGCGCGACGTTTCGCCGCATGCACGCCTCCGGGTTCTTCCTGCTGCCCAACGCCTGGGATCGCGGCAGCGCCGTGCGGCTGGTCGCGCACGGGTTTTCGGCGATCGCCTCCACCAGTTCGGGGGCGGCGTGGGCAGCGGGCAAGCAGGATGGCGAGATGACGTTGGACGAGGTCCTCGACCACCTGCGGCAGCTGGTCGACGCGGTGCCGGTGCCGGTCAACGCCGATTTCGAGAACGGCTTCGCCGACGCGCCCGACGCGGTCGCCCGCAACGTCGCGCGCGCGGTGGACACCGGCGTGGCGGCGCTCTCGATCGAGGACTGGTCCGGCAGCGCCATGTACGACACCGCGCTGGCGGTGGAGCGGCTGCAGGCGGCGCGCGAGGCGATCGACGCCATCGACCCGACGGTGATGCTGGTCGGCCGCAACGAGAACTTCCGCGTGCCCGGCATGCCGGTCGCTGACAGCATCGCACGCGCGGTGGCGTACGCCGATGCGGGTGCCGACTGCCTGTTCGTGCCGTTCCTGCTCGACGCCGGCGCGGTCTCCGAACTCGTCGCCGCGGTGGCGCCGAAGCCGGTGAACGTGGTGCTCGGCGCGTTCGACGCACGCATCGCCGAATTCGCCGCGCTCGGCGTGCGCCGCTGCAGCACGGGTGGTGGCCTGGCGAAGCAGGCCTGGAATGCGTTCGACGACGCCGCACGCACGCTGAAGCAGTTCGAGGATCAGGCCAACGCCTAGCCCGCGACGAATCGCGGGCCTGGCGCGCCACCGCGTCGCGATACCGGGCGTGCCGATCGGACTCCGCGCCGGCTAGATCAGGACCCGTGCGGCCGCGGTCGCGGGGTCGCCCGTGTTCGGCGTGCCCTGCGGTTCGATCAGCAGGATGTGCGCCTCTTCGTCCGCCACCGGGCAGTGCTCGACGCCCTTGGGCACCACGTACAGGTCCCCCGGTCCGAGTGCGACCTCGCCGTCGCGCAGCAGGATGCGCAGCCGGCCGCTCAGCACCAGGAAGAAATCGTCGGTTTCGTCGTGCCGGTGCCAGTTGAAGGGGCCTTTCGCCTTCACCACCATCAGGTCGTGGCCGTTGAACTGGCCCACGGTGCGCGGCTGGTAGTGCTCGTGGAAGGTGGACAGCTTCTGGGCGAGGTTGATCGGCGCGGGGCTCATCGGCGGGGTCGACTCTTCACGTGGGGAATGGCGTCACGGTGTGAGGGCGGAGGATGCGATCGCAACGCCCATGATGGTGTCGTCGTAGTCCTGGCCGCCCACGCTGAACCGGCGCGTGCCCAGGGCCTGGAAGCCGGCGCGCTGGTAGAAGCCGATCGCGGCGGCGTTGTGCGCATAGACGCCCAGCAGCAGGCGCCGCGCGCCGCAGTCGGCCGCATGCGCTTTCGCCAGCGAGACCAGGTGACCGCCGAGCCCGCCGCCGCGCCAGCGGTCCAGCAGGTAGATGCGCTTGATCTCGAGATCGCCGGGCGTGGCATCGGGCAGCGGCAGGTCCGCGGGCGATACGACCATGTAGCCCACCGGCGCGCGGCCCGGTTCGGCTTCGACCAGCCACAGCGCACAGGCCGGATCGGCCAGCCACGCCCGGTAGCGCGCCGGGGCGTGCGCGTCCGCGCAGTGGGCCACGATGGCGTCGCCGGCCAGCACGCCGGCGAAGGTCTGCAGGAACGTCGCCTGCCCGACCAGCGCCAGCGCCGCTTCGTCACCGGCCACGCAGCGCCTGATGTTCGTGTCGGACGGCATGGGCCTCCCGGTCGCGGAGCGCACCGCGCGCCTCGCAGGATGATGGATCGCAGCGGACGTTCTACGTGGCGAGGGGCCCGCCATCAAGTCCCGTGCGTCACACGCTGGCGGCGTGCGTACGCCCCGATCCGGCCGCGGCCGGCCGCCGCGTCGTTCAGGACTGCGGATCGAACTGGAACACCCGCAATTCCTGATCGCATCCGCGCCGCCCAGTCGACCCCATCCTCGCGCGTGGGCAATTCCAGCACGGTGAATCCCCCGTGCAGCCGCGGCCCCGACGGATACCCGCCCTCGGCCACGGCGCCATCGGCCGACACCCGCACCGGCGCCACCTGCTCGTCGATGCCGCCGCCGAACACGTACACTCCGGCGCGCCTGGCCTCATCGATCACAGCGTGCGAATCGCGGACCACCGCGTCCCACTCGCCGTCGGGGACGCGCATCGCCACGCTGGGGAAGGAGATCAGGTACTTGGCCATGGCGGGGTCCGGTCGGCGGTGGACGTCGATCCTGCCAGTGGCAGGCACGTGCAGAAGGCACGCTCAAACTAGCGCCCCGCTACGCGTCGCCGTGAACCCGCAGCAGTTCGAGTGTGCGCGGATCCCGCTCGCCGGCAAAGAAGCGCTCCAGGGCCGCGGCGAAGACGGGTTCGTCCGGATCGGCCAGTGCGAACAGCGTCAGGCAGGACCTGAACTTCAAGGCATCGAGTTCGCCGAGCACGTCACTTGCGGCCAGGGTGCGGTGCGACAGCATGGCCTGCGCAGCCTCCCGCAGCCGAGGGCCCAGAACAGGGTCGGCCATGTAGGCACGGGCCTCGGCCAAGTCTGCAATCCCGTAGGCCTCCGAAGTGGCGCTGCGCCCCAGCCCCCTGAGCTGCGGAAACACGAACCAGATCCAGTGCGTGCGTTTTCGCCCGGCCCGCAACTCACGCAAGGCAGCTGGATAGACATCCGCCTGCGCCTGCCGGAAGCGTTTCAGGGGATCGGTGCCCGGTTTCACGAGCCTTCTCCTCCTGGTGCTCGTCGCCTTCGCATCTTTCGCCCGGTCGCAGGGCGAGATGCCATCGTCCCGATCGAGCGGTCGGGCCACAGTACTCGCCACAGCCAAGCGATCGCGAAACCGTACACAAGCCACTGGAGCGCGGCGGCCAGCGCCACGGCACCCGCTGACGGCGATCCACCCGCTGGAAGGCCAGTAAGCGCGAAAAGCACGGCGGGAAGATTGATGGCCGACGCGACATTCGTGGCGAGCGGTTGGCCAGCGAGCCAGTCGGCGAGCGGTGAGCCGCCCGCCAGCAAGAGCCAGCTGAGCACGAGGCCAACCGTAGCGATGCAGCCTGTGCGGATTACCAGTTGCACCATGAAAGTCCCTGGGCACCAATAGCCGAGTTGCTATACCGCGTCGCCACGCACTGGCTCTGTACGGTCCTTGCGGATCCGATACAGCCCGTACGCGATGGACACGACGGCGGTAAGACTGGCAGGAAACAGGAGGGCGGAGTACGCGAACGCCTGGAAGGCGAACGTGCCCGCGACACCACCGCACAGGAATCCGGAGATGACGAGGAAGCAGAGCCGCAGACGTCGCGCATCCACCGGGAGGCCACGCAGCGCGTGACCGAGGAAGATGCCGAGATCCGTGAACATGCCGGATACGTGCGAAGTGCGAACGACGGTTCCGCTGTAGGTACTCACCATTGCGTTCTGAAGGCCAATCGCGCAGGCAGCGGTATACATCCCGTAGGCGCTTTCGTATCCAAGGAGAGGAACCGAGACGAAGAGCAATAGTGATACCAGAAGCAAGGCAGCGCCGTACCTGCGGCCGAGCCGCAACGCAGTGTCCTGGATGACGAATCCACTGATCACGGCACCTGCTACGAACGATCCGATCAGCAATGCAAAATGAAGCACTGCCGACAGATTCAAGGTCGCCAATGCCCCCGCCAGAAGGGACGTGTTGCCGGTGAGGTGGGTGATGGCCTCATGCTTGAAGCCGAGCAACCCAACCACATTGACCATGCCCGCGATGAAGGCGAGCGCCCATGCGCCGGCCCATACCCAACGGGGAAGCTTCGATATCATTGTGCTTGCGCGACGCGCATCAGCGGTCTAACACCTAGATTGAGCCGCGCCGCGAAGCGGCGCGGCTTAAATGAATTGTTAGCCGGCACTCTTCGAAAACTAATTCTTCTTATGAATGTGCCAACACCAGCCATGTCCAAGTGACTCCCGCTGCCCGATTCTTTTCCTGCACCGACTCAGCTGACCGTCTGGCGAGAATTTTCAAGTTGCCTTGGCAAGCGAGAGCGACTGCTTCCGACGTGGGCGCGGGGAAGCACTCTCGGTCTGGCAAGCCTAGTCCGTGACGCACTGACATGATGATCCGACCGCATGGTGAAAGAAGTTTAGACAAATTCGTCATAGCAACTACGCGCTCCTCGGGCGTGAGATGCTGCCAAACGGCAACAAGCAACACGAGGTCGAACCTCTCACCTTTCTTAAGCATGCGAGTTAACAATGGCAGACGGTCGTCAACCCAATGAATTAACGGAGAGGGGTGCAGAAGCATGCCGGCTTTACGGAATTTCTCCACTGGCTCAACCGCAGTCAAGCTATGGCCCTGCGAAGCAAGCCAAGCGGCATCGCGGCCTGTACCTGCGCCAATCTCAACGATCCGCGATGGATGCTTGGGCAAGAAGTCTAGTACGTGAGCAAAAACGTCAGGCGCTGAAATAGCTTCAAACGCAGGGATGAGATGTTCCGCCCCGGCGACGTATCCGCTGATGCTTGTTCGTTCCATGCGAATGCGACGACCTTGCTGCTGCCCGCTAACACCTGAGTTAAGCCGTGCCGCGAAGCGGCATCGGGCTTGAATGAATGGTTAGACGCTGCCGAAGAGTCTGGCAACGCACTTGTTGCACGCGAAGACAGCAACCACAGCGCCGATGGAACCCACGCCGACGCCTAAGATCACAGCGATGTGCTCGCCAACATCCTGACTTGGTTTCGCGTACCAAGCCAGCACGGCAAAAAGGAGAACAATCAGGGAGGAAGCGGCGAGCAGCGCAGGGCGCTTCCAAGATCGAACGGGCATCTCACCCCAGAAGCAGACGAGGTTGATCGGCCTACAGAACTTGCATGGCGAGGTTTCGCGATCCATCACACGTCTAACCACGAATAGACCCCACCTTGGGGCATAAGCCCGCACTTTGCTCTCGCCCCAAGGCTCCGTCAATCGGCTTCGCTCTGCTGATCAAGCACTTGCAGCCTCGCGAGGCTGATCGCATGTCATCGCGATCGGCGGAATATGCTGCGACCAGACGGTGTAGCGTGATACGCCGACAATCTCGCCGGCGTATCCAGCAGGCGGCACCTTCGGCAAGGATGGGTTGTTTCGCCGGAATTGAGTCGGCTCATGCCCATTCTTGCTCCCGATCGGCGCACGCTTCGGATCTCGGCCGGCGTATCTCCACCGGGAAAGGGCCGACATTGCTGGGCGGGCGGGAAGAGGCGACCTCACCTCCGATCGCGTTGCTCGTCTCTGCCCTAGCCTGTGGTGGATCGAAACGCGCGCCCGCCCCCAGTTCCCCGAACCGCTCGCCGCCGACGCCACCACAGCCACACGCCGGTCACGCACACCAACGCAGTACCAACGCCCGACACGAACACCGCAACCCTGCCCGGCAGCCCGAACGCTTGGCCCGAGTGCAGGGCGTACTGCCAGACGAACAAGGCATCGCCTGCACTTTCGCCGCGATCGTGACGTTGGCCGCGGAGGCGGCCGTCGTCCATGGCCACGTAGGTCCACAGGCGGCCCTGCTGGTCGACGTCGCGCGGGTCGAACGTGCGCACGGCGTACGCGCCCACGCGCGGCAGGATGCGCACGCTGTGGATGCGTGCGTCGGGCTGTTGCGCTTGCACGCGCGCGATGGCCTGGTCGATGTCGATCGTGCGCGGAGTGTCGGGTGCGGGCGGCATGGTCCAGTCCAAGCGTCCGGACACCGGCGACAGCACGCCCACTGCGTCGCGACTTGCCTCTGGCCAGGCCAGGGTCACGCCGGTGAGCGACATCACGAAGGTCAGCACCAGCAGCCACATGCCGGGCGCACGGTGGCGGTCGTGGCGACGACGGCCGCTGCCGGGAGGCCCGGCGAGGCGGAACGCATCGCGCCATGCGGCCAGGCGCGGCAGCGACAGCCACGCCGCCGCCAGATGGTCGAGCAGCCACAGCAGCGACACCAGGCCGAACAGCCAGGTGACCACCGGGCCGAGCATCAGGTCGACGTGCAGGCCGTAGAGCACGTCCATCACGTGGCGGCGATCGAGCGCGAACCGGCCCTGTTCGCGCCAGCCCAGCACGCGACCGTCGTCCGGGTGCGAGAACAACTGGAAGTCGCGTTCGACGCCGCCGCTGTCTTCGTGCCCCAGCATCCACAGCGTGCGTCCCGGTGCGTGCGGGAACTCGACGATCCACGGCTCGAAACCCGGCAGCGCCTCCTGCGCGCGCGCGATCGCAAGTTCGAGCGGTGCCGGCGCGTCCGACGTGGCGACGACCTCGCCGGTCGTACGCAGGTCAGGATTGAGCCAGGTGTCGATCTCGTCGTAAAAGGTGATCGCGCTGCCGGTCAGTGCGAGCAGCAGCAGCCACAGCGAAGCGCCCAGCCCGAACCAGCGATGCCAGGCCAGCAACGCCAGGCGCGTGCGCACGCGCCAGCCACCGGGTGCCCGTGCGACCACGCGAGGCTCAGAACCGCAGGGTCGCGCCAAGCCGGAAGTTGCGCCCGGGCTCGTTGAGCCCGGCGACGAGTTCGTAATCCGGGATGGCGGTGTAGTCGGCCACGCTGGCGTGCGCGCGGTAGCTGCGGTCGAACAGGTTGTAGACGCCGGCGAACAGTTCGAAGCGGTCGGTCGCCAGCGGCTGCCAGCGCGCGAACAGGTCGACCACGGTGTAGCCGGGCTTGTCGACGAACTGGGTATCGGGCAGGTAGCCCAGCTCGACGTCGCGGAACAGCACCTCGACATCGTCCAGGTCTTCCACGTGGGTCACGCCCAGCTGCAGGCCGAAGCGGTCGTCCGGACGGTAGCCGAGCATCAGGTTCCAGTTGTCGCCCATGGAGTTGCCGAGCGCGATGTGTTCGTAGCCTTCGATCCGGCGATCATTGAGCCTAGAGTCGTAGCGGTTGTAGTAGGCATCGGCCGAGAACGCGCCGCGGATGATGCCCGCACGCAGTTCCACGCCCTCGGAGCGGAACGTGCCGACGTTCTCGTAGTACACCCCGCCCTGCGGCGGCGGGCCGCTGTAGAGCTGGTCGAGCACCACGTCGTCGATGGTCATGCGATAGACCACGGCCGAAGCGCTGATGCCGTCGCGCGCCCAGGCCAGGCCGAGTTCGGTGTTGTCCACCTGTTCCGGCTGCAGGGTCGGCGACAGGGTGAGGCGGCCGGGGCGCTGCTCGAGCGTGAACGCATCGCCGATCTCCTTGCCGCGGAACGCCTCGGCATAGCCCACGTTGAGGGTGAGCTCCGGCGTCAGCCGGTAGCTGCCGCCGGCGTTGAGGCTCACGCCGTCGCTCCCGGTGCCGCCACCGTAGGTGGTGAGGTCGAGGTCGTAATCGTCGTAGCGCGCGCCGAAGCTCAGCAGCAGCGGTTCGCTCACCTGCCAGTGGTCCTGCACGTAGACGCCGAGCAGGCGGCCCTGCTCCTCGAACCGTCCGATCGCCGGATCCCAGGCCCAGGGTTGCCAGGTGGCGGCATCGGCGAGGTACTGGCTGGACACGCTGTCGTCGCGGTGCTCGATACCGGCGGTGATGCGATGGGGGCCGGCACGCCAGCGGCCGCGCAGGTCGAAGCCCCAGGTGTCGATGTCGGCGCCGTAGCGGCCCCAGCGATCGTAGCGGTCCTGCACGAAGCTCGATTCGGTGCGGTAGCCCGTCGCCTCGAGTTCGAAGGCGTCGCTGACGGCCACGCCGTAGTTCAGCACCGCGGTGCGACGTTCGCCTTCCACCGGGAACAGCGGCTCGCCTTCCAGCACCGGCCAGTTGGGACGCGCGCCGAAGTCGCCCTCCTCGCGGCGCACCTCGTAGCTGGCGGCGAGCCGATGGCCGTCGCCGAACTCGCCGCCGATCTTGACGAAGCCCAGGCGCTGGTCGGCGCCGGTGCCGCGCAGGGTGGTGCCGTCGCCGTCCTCGTAGTCGTCGCGGTCCACGCGCACGAACGAGGCGAGGATGCCGATGTCGCCCGACAACCGCCCGAACGCGGTGGCGCTGGCCTTGTGGCCGGCGTTGCTGAACCAGCCGGCCTTGAGCAGCGCACCGGCATCGCGGCCGGGCTGCAGCAGGTCCACCGGGTTGCGGGTGCGGAAGCGGATCGCGCCGCCGATCGCGCCGAAGCCCGAGGTCGCCTCGCCCGGGCCGGCCTGCACGTCGACCGTTTCCAGCAACTCCGGCTCGATCGAAACCCGGCCCACGTGGTGGAACAGGGTGCCGCGCTGCGGCGCGCCGTCGACGGTGACGTTGAGCAGCGAATCCTCCAGCCCGCGCACGTAGATCTTCTGCGCCAGGCCCACGCCCCCGCCCACCTGCACCGACGGGATGGCGCGGAACAGGTCGGCCAGATCGTTGGCTTGGGTGAGCTCGATGTCCTCGCGGTCGAGCACCTCGTCGGTCATGGCGCCGACGACGACCACCTGGTCGAGGGCGACCGCCGCTGGCTCTTCAACCGTCGCGGCCTGGGCGAAGGCCCCCGCAGGCATGGCGAGCACGATCGCGGCCGCAAGCCGGCTGAGGCGGAACGTAGTGGACGTGGAACGGGCAGGAACGCATTGGAACGGCATCGGAACCCCCTGATCTGCAGGGGGCAAGTTTGAAAGATAATGAGAATGATTGTCAAACAAGAGCGGCTCTCAGGAGGCCGCATTCAGCACCTGCGCAGCGACGGCGATGCGGCTAGCGCAGCACACCACGACGCGCGAGGCGTCGGCTATACACGGCCATCGCCAGGGTGAGCCCCGCCAGCACCAGCGGCATCGCCCACAGCACCCCCATGGCCTCCCGGCCGGGCGTGAGCACCAGCACGTGCAGGACGTAGAGCAGGCCGCCCACCAGCGACACCACGAACAGGATCCACGCCTGGCGGCGCTTCAGCAGCAACGCAGCCGCCGCGGCCAGGCCGCCCCAGACCGACAGCGTCCAGCCGACGATCGCCCACGCGGGCACCGCCGAGAAGTAGGCGACCTGCCCGTCCGTCATGCCGGCCGAACGGTAGTACGCCTCGCCCACGGCGAGGCTCATGCCGTGATCGAACGCGGCCGCGATGCCATAGAGCAGGAACATGCCGCCTGCCAGCCACGCCTGCCACGGCATCTGCGCCGCGGATCGATCCCCGCCTTGTCCCCTGCCCATGCTTCCGCTTCCCCGTTTGTCCGAGGCCAGTCTGCGGGCGGCGCTACGGGGCCGACAGTTGCGTAGGTGCAGGAGACTTCCGGCACCCCAGCATGACGCTACCTGGGCGCGACACGCCGAATGCGACTCACCCGCGACGGCAGCGCTGCAGGCACCGCGCGGGTCTGCGTGCCGGCGATGTCGCGCATCACCGTGCAGTCGATTCGCGTCCTCGGGAAATCGTGGCGACCGGCCCCGTCGCCCTGATCGATCAAGGCGAACGCGGGATCCGTATCAGACCACCAGCTCCAGCAGCAGCACCCCCGCCAGCCCGACGATCGAGATCGTCGTCTCCATCACGGTCCACGACGCGAAGGTCTGCTTCATGGACAGGTTGAAGAATTCCTTGAACATCCAGAACGCCGAGTCGTTGACGTGCGAGCCGAACACGCTGCCCGCGCCCACCGCCAGCACCATCAGTTCCGGCGAGGCGCCGGTGGTGGCGATCAGCGGGCCGACGACGCCGGCGGCGGTGATCACCGCCACCGTGGCCGAGCCGATCATCACCCGCAGGATGGCCGTGGCCAGCCACGCGAAGATCAGCGGCGGCATCTGCCAGCTTTCGCTCAGCGCGGCGATCTGCGCGCCCACGCCGCTGTCCACCAGCACCTGCTTGAACACGCCGCCGGCGGTGATGATCAGCAGGATCACGGCGATGCTGGCGATGGCGGCATTGAGCCACTTCGTCTGCGTCTCCAAGCCCACGCCGCGGCGATAACCGAGCCACCAGAACGCGACCAGCGTGGCGAGTAGCAGCGCCACGGTGGGATTACCGAGGAACAGCAGCCCGGTACGTAGGAGGCCTTCCGGCAGCAGCGCATCGGCCAGCACCGACACGCTGATCAGGATCACCGGCGAGAGCGCGATCAGGAACGAGCTCCAGGCTCCCGGCAGTTCCTTGTGCTGCGTGCTGGACGTGAACAGGTCCAGCATCGGCGGATTGATCACCTGCAGGCGCCTGCCCAGGATCGGCCCGGCGATGATCACCGCCGGGATCGCCATCGCGATGCCGTAGACCAGGGTCAGGCCCATGTCGGCGCCGAACGCGTTCACCAGCACCACCGGTCCCGGGTGCGGCGGCAGGAAGCAGTGGGTGGTGCTGAGCGAGGCCACGGTGGGGATGGCGAGGTACAGGATCGGCAGCCCGGTCTTGCGCGCCAGCGAGAAGATCAGCGGCACCAGGATGATGAAGCCGGCGTTGAAGTACAACGGGATGCCGACCAGGAAGCCGGTGAGCAGCAGCGCCCACTGGATGTTCTGCTCGCCGAAACGCGCGATCAGGGTGGTGGCGATCTTTTCCGCCGCGCCGCTCTCTTCCAGCACCTTGCCCAGGATCGCGCCGAGCACGATCACCAGTGCCAGGCCCGCGAGCGTGCTACCGACGCCGGCATCGATGGTCTTGAGCAGGTCCTGTGGCGACATGCCGAGCAGCAGGCCCATCGGGATCGCCACGATCAGCAGCGACAGGAACGGGCTGAGCTTGCGCGCGGTGAGGAAGATCTGCAGCGCGATCGCCGCGGCGATGATCAGGAACATGGTCATGCGGTGCGCCCTCCCCGGCGACTGGTATCAAGGATTGCCGGCATCCTGCGGTCCGCGCGTCGCACGCAGCACCTCGCGCCCGGCGCGCAATGTTTCGAGGATGGCGTCCACGTCGTAGACGCAGCCGCCCCAGGTGCCGCCGCTGGCGTCCTGCAGCGCAGCCCACAGGCGGGTGTCGGCGGGCAGGCGCGGATGTGCGGCGATCGCGGGATGGACTTCGCGCGACGCCAGCACGGCGGCGGCAGCGGCCGGTTCGAGCGGCGCGTCGGGATCTTCGCCGATGAAATCGAGCCGGCCCTCGAGCCGCACGCGGTCGATCTCGATCCGCACCACGTCGTGGTCGCGCAGCCGGCCGATCGGCCCACCGGCCAGCGCCTCCGGGCCGACATGGCCGATGCAGGCGCCGGTCGACACGCCGGAGAAGCGCGCATCGGTGATCACCGCCACGTGCTTGCCCCAGGGCAGGTGCTTGAGCGCGGAGGTGAGCTGGTAGGTCTCCTCCATGCCGGTGCCCGCCGGGCCGCAGCCGGCCAGCACGATGATGTCGCCCGCGCGCACCGCGTCGTCGCCCTTGGACTTGATCGCGCGGATCGCGTCGCGCTCGCTGGCGAACACGCGCGCGGGGCCGGTGTGGCGATAGACCTCGTCGTCGTCGACCACCGAGGGATCGATCGCGGTGGCCTTGATCACCGAGCCGTCGGGCGCGAGGTTGCCGCGCGGGAACACCAGTGCGCTCGACATCCCCGCCGCGCGCGCGGCATCGGGCCCCATGATCACGTGCGCGGGATCCACGCCGTCGAGTTCGCGCAGCCGCTCGCGCGCGATCCGGCGCGCATCGCTGCGTTCCCACCAGTCGAGGTTGTCACCGAGCGAACGTCCGGTGACCGTGGGCACGTCCAGGTGCAGCAGGCCCATCGCGCGCAGGTGCAGCATCACCTCCGGCACGCCGCCGGCCATGAACACCTGCACCGTGGGATGGTGGCGCGGACCGTTGGGCAGCGCATCGACCAGGCGCGGGGTGGCGCGGTTGGCGCGGATCCAGTCGTCGACGGTCGGGCGTTCGACGCCCGCCGCGTGCGCGATCGCCGGCACGTGCAGCAGCAGGTTGGTGGAACCGCCGAAGGCCGCGTGCACCATCACGGCGTTGTCCACCGCCGCGCGGGTCAGGATCGCCGAGAGCGCGGTGCCCTGCCGCGCCAGCTGCACCAGCGCCAGCGCCGAGCGACGTGCGATGTCGAGCCACACCGGTTCGCCGGATGGCGCCAGTGCACTGTGCGGCAGCGCGATGCCGAGCGCCTCGGCGATCACCTGCGAGGTGGCCGCGGTGCCGAGGAACTGGCAGCCGCCGCCGACCGAACCGCAGGCGCGGCAGCCCATGGCGGCGGCGTGTTCCAGGTCGATCAGCCCGTGCGAGAAGCGCGCGCCGATGGTCTGCACGATCGCGGTGTCCTCGGCGCCGCGCGCAGGCAGGGTGACGCCTCCGGGCACGATCACGCCGGGCAGGTCGGCGCAGCCGGCCAGCGCCAGCATCGTCGCCGGCAGGCCCTTGTCGCAGGTGGCCACGCCCAGCACGCCGCGGCGCGTGGGCAGCGAGCGGATCAGCCGCCGCATCACCACCGCCGCGTCGTTGCGGTACGGCAGGCTGTCGAACATGCCGGTGGTGCCCTGGGTGCGACCGTCGCAGGGATCGGAACACATCACCGAGAACGGCAGTCCCTCGTGCGCGGCGAAGGCTTCGGCCGCGGCGCGCACCATGCGGTCGATCTCCCAGTGACCCGTGTGCAGGCCGAGCGCGACCGGCCGCCCGTCCTCCGCGCGCAGGCCGCCCTGGGTGCTGACGATCAGGTACGGGTCACGCGCCACTTCCGACGCGCGCCAACCCATGCCCGCGTTCTGGGTCATGCCGAACAGGTGGCCGCTGGGCGAATCGCGCAGGGTGTCGGCGTCGATCGGCAGGCTGCCGGCCGGGCCTTCGCCGGAGGTGCGTGACTGCGCGAGTGTGGCGCCGTCGCCCAGCAGGGTGTCGAGGTCGAAATCGGGAGACGTCATGGCGCGCTCCTTGCCGCATCGTGGGCAATGGATCGGGAGTGCAAGGGCACGCGACACACCGTGCCGCCACCCCGTCCCTCCCCCGAAAGCGGGAGAGGGGGAGAAGCAGATCGCAGTATGCGACGCATCTCCCCAGCGACAGGCGCGCTACACGTCACGCGTCGTCCATTCGCCGTCGACCAGGCGCGGCAGCGTGCCGGTCGGGTTGCGGTCCTGCAGCGGCAGCGGCAGGCGATGCGCGCGCACGTTGTCGTAGCTGTGCAGCGCGGAGAAGCGGATCAGCGAGGCGGGGATGCCCACCGCGGTGAAGCCCGGGTGGCCGGTGGCCGGGAACGGGCCGCCATGGTTCATCGCCGCGCTCACCGCCACGCCCGTGGGCATCTTGTCGTTGAGCAGGCGGCCCACGCGGGTGCGCAGGATCGGCGCCAGCGCATCATAGGCGGCGTCGTCGCTGCCGCCCGTGTCGCTGCAGATGGTGCCGGTGAGGTTGCCTTCCATCGCCTTCGCGACGTCCAGCACCTGCGTGGGCGAATCGGCCACCACCACCAGGTTGACGTGGCCGAAGGCCTCGGACTGCAGCGCGCCCGGATCGGCAAGGAAGCGTTCGCCCGACACCCGCAGCACGGTCGGCTGGAACGCGAAGCCCTCCGCGTCCTCGGCGATCGCACCGCCGGCCAGCAGTTCGGCGCCGGCCGACTGCAGCGCCGCCACGGTGGAGGCGATGTCGCGCGGCGCATGCGGCGAGAGCAGCACGCCGGGCTTGGCCTCGGCGGTGAGGCGCTGCAGCTGTTCGACGAAACGCTCGGCCTCGTCGCCGGCCTGCAGCACGGTGACGCCCGGCTTGGTGCAGAACTGGCCCGCGCCCATCGCGCAGGAACCGTGCAGCTCGGTGGCGAGCGCCTCGCCGCGCTCGCGCAGCGCGCCGGGCAGCACGAACACCGGATTGACGCTCGACATCTCCAGGTAGATCGGCTTGCCCACCGCGTCGGCCGCGGCCTTGAGCTTCATTCCGCCCGGGCGACCGCCGGTGAACGCCACCGCGCCCACGCGCGGATCGGACACCAGGCGCAGGCCCAGCTCGCCATCGGTGCGGAAGAACATCTGCACCGCGCCCGACGGCATGCCCGCGGCCTGCGCGGCCTCGAGCGCGGCTTCGGCCAGCAGCACCGAGGTGCGCGGATGCGCGGGATGGGCCTTGGCGATCACCGGATTGCCGGCGGCGATCGCGGCGGCGAAATCGCCCCCGGCGATGCCGTTGAAGGCATAGGGGAAGTTGTTCGGCCCGAACACCACCACCGGGCCGCCGAGCGGCGCATGGATCGAACGGATGCCGGCAGCGGTGTCGATGGTGGCGCGGCGCCAGCTGCCGTCGCGGGCGGCGCGCGCGGCCTGTCGCAGCTGGCCGGTGGTACGCGGCAGTTCGACGTTGCGCAGTCGCGGTTCGGCCGGCAGCCCGGTCTCGCGGTGCGCGGCTTCCACCAGCGCATCGGCGCGCGCCTCGATCGCCTCCGCATAGCCTTCGAGGAAGCCGGCGAGCGTCTCGCCGGGCAACTGCGACATCGTCGCGGCCGCGGCGTGGCCGGCCGCGAGCAGCGCATCGAGATCGGCCCAGCCGGACACGGGATAGGCGTGTTCGTCGATCGTCGCGCGGCTGGAGGGATTGAAGGCATGGAAGCGGTCGGAAGGCGCCTCGGCCTGGCGCCAGGCGCCGTCGAGCAGGATCGGTTGCAGCATGGGGGTGGTCATTGGACGGGGTTCTCCAGGATCAGTCCGTCGATGTCGATGCGCACGACATCGCCGGAACGCAGGGTGAAATCCTCGCCGGGCACGATGCCGGTGCCGGTGAAGAGGAAGGCGCCACGGGGTTGGCGCAGTTCGCGCAGGAGCCAGCCGGCGAGTTCCTCCAGGCTGCGCTTGATCTGCGAGGTACGGGTGGTGCCGGCGAAGGCCGGCGAGCCGTTGCGCCGGATTTCCAGCGACACGGCGAGGTCGCGCATCTGCGCCGCATCGCACAGGCGGATGCCCGGGCCGATCGCGCAGCCGCCATCGTAGACCTTGGCCTGCGGCAGGTACAGCGGGTTCTCGCCCTCGATGCTGCGCGAGGACACGTCGTTGCCGGTGCTGTAGCCGACGATCTCGCCCGCGGACGTGAGCACCAGGACGAGCTCGGGTTCCGGCACGTCCCACGCGCTGTCGGCGCGCACACGGATCGGCGCGCCGTGGCCGGCGACGCGCCAGCCGGTGGCCTTGAAGAACAGCTCGGGCCGCTCGGCGTCGTACACCTTCTGGTACACGTCGCGGCTCTGCGATTCGGCCTCGCGCGCCATCCGGCTGCTGAGGTAGGTCACGCCGCTGGCCCAGACTTCCTGCGCGTCCTCCACCGGCGCCAGCAGCGGTGCATCGGCATCGCCCTCGCGCGGCAGCCGCGCGAGGCTGTCGCGCGCTTCGCCGGCGGGCAGCCCCAGCCACTGCGAGAGGCTGAAATCGGCGGGCAGGTAGCGGCCATCGAGCGCCCAGCGCGGGCCGTCGGTGGTGGCGTGGCGGGTCAGCAGGCTGTGCATGTCGGATCTTCCGGAGAGAGGCGTGGACGGTGCGCCGGGCCGGCGCAGGCGCGCGACGCGCACGGCGTCGCACGGAATGGATGAGGCGATGCGCGCAGGCGCGACTGCGCCCGTCCTGAAGCGCGGCGGTTGCGTCTGCAACCGGATCCGCCAATCGCGTGCAGCGGGCTTGGGGCTATGATCGCGCCACGGGTCGCGACGCTGCGTGCGGCGATCCGCGCCGCGCGACGACGCGCAGCCCGGCGTGCGGCCTGCGACACGCGCAGCGCCTGCCCGCCCCCACTTCCATACAGGACCCGCCGATGCGACTGCTTCCCACCCTGCTCAGTGCCGCGCTCGTGACCGCCCTCGCCGCCTGCACGCCCGCCGCCGACGACACTGCCGCCGACGCCGCGCCTGCGGCTGATGCGACGACCGAGACCGCCGACACGGAGACCGCACCGATGCCCACGTTCGAGACCGTCGGCCAGCTGACCACGTTCGATCCCGCCTTCGCCGAGGTGGTCGATCCGGCCGCACGCATCGAGAAGCTCACCGGCGACGAGTTCACCTGGTCCGAAGGTCCCACCTGGGTGAAGGACGGCTACCTGCTGTTCAACGACCCGCCCGAGAACCGCATGTTCCGCTGGTCCGAGGCGGACGGTCTGAGCGTGTTCCTCGATCCGTCGGGCTATGCCGGCCCGCCGATCGACGCCGTCCGCGAGGCGGGCGCCAATGGCCTGTACACCGAAGCCGCCGGCACGGTGCTGCTGGCCGACTCGGGCAACCGCCTGGTCGCTCGCCTCACCCCCGGCGACAAGAGCCGCACCACGCTCGCCGAGCGCTTCGACGGCAAGCGCTTCAGCAGCCCGAACGACGTGGTCGCGCGCGGCGACGGCAGCGTGTTCTTCACCGATCCGCCGTACGGGTTCACCGACGGCGACGACTCGCCGCTGAAGGAACAGCCGGTCAACGGTATCTACCGGATCGATGCCGACGGCGTCGTGCACCTGGTCGACGATTCGCTGAACCGGCCCAACGGACTTGCGTTCTCGCCCGACGGCAACACCCTGTACGTGGCCAACTCCGACGACACGCGGCCGATCTGGATGGCCTACACGCTCGATGCGGCCGGCAACGTGGTCGAGAGCCGCGTATTCGGCGACGCCACCGACCTGATGGGCGAAGGCGTGCACGGCCTGCCGGATGGCCTGGCGGTGTCGACCGAAGGCCTGGTGTTCGCCACCGGCCCCGGAGGTGTGCTGGTGATGGATGCCGAAGGCAAGCGCCTGGGCCGGATCGAGACCGGCAGCGCGATCGCCAACTGCGCCTTCGGCGACGACGGGAAGACGCTGTACATGACCTCGCACAAGTTCCTGGCGCGGGTGCCGCTGAAGGTGGCCGGGCTCGGGTTTCAAGACTGAGGTCCCGACGCGGCGGTGAGCGCTGATGCCACCGCCGCGCGGTCGCCCTCGCCGAGCGCGGCGTAGGCGCGTTGCAGCGCGTCGACGAAGCGCGGATCCGACGCCAGGGGCGCGAAGACCGCGTCCAGCGAAAGGAAGTCGGCGATGTCGCGATCGGTGTCGCCGGTCGCGTCTCGGCCGAGCCCCTCCAGCGCCTCCGCCATCGGATCGACCAGCGCCTCGCCCGCCTGCGCCTGGCGCACCACGAAGCGCAGCCAACCCGCGACGGGCAGGCACAGCCGGTCGACCGGCCGGTCGGCGGCGAGCGCATCGGCGATCGTGCCGAGCAGGCGCACGGGAACCTTCTGCGAACCGTCCCAGGCGATCTGTGAGAGCCGGTGCACGATCGCGGGATTGCGGAAGCGTTCGAGGATCGCGTCGATGTAGGCATCCGCGTCGAGACCCTCGGGCAACGCCAGGGTCGGCGTGATGTCCGCGCGCATCATCCTTTCGACGAAGCCGGCCAGCGTTGGGTCACCCATCGCCTCCGCCACGGTCCCCAGTCCCATCAGGCTCCCGAGGTAGGCCAGTGCGGAGTGCGGTGCGTTGAGCAGCCGCAGCTTGGCGCGATCGAAGCCGGCGATCTCGCCGCTCATGACCACGCCAGCGCGTTCGAACGCGGGACGCCCGGCGCGGAAGTCGTCTTCCACCACCCACTGCGTGTACGGCTCGCGCTGCACCGGCCAGACGTCCTCGACCCCCAGTTCGTCGGACACACGCGCGCGCAGCGCGTCGTCGCTGGCCGGGGTGATGCTGTCGACCATCGAGCGCGGGAAGGAAGCCTCTACGTCGATCCAGCCGGCCAGCCCGGGATCGAGCCGGCGCGCGAAGTCGAGCACCGCGCGGCGCAGGCGCAGGCCGTTGTCGGCCAGGTTGTCGCAGCTGAGCATCGTGTATGGCGCGAGGCCCGCCGCGCGACGCGCGCGCAGGCCGGCGACCAGCCAGCCGATCGCGCTGACCGGTGCGTCGGGCGCGGAGAGGTCGTGCGCGATGTCCGGATGCGCGGCGTCGACGCCGTCGGGCGACAGGCAATAGCCCTTCTCGGTGATCGTGAGCGTCACCAGGCGCACCGCGGGATCCACCAGTCGCGCCATCACCGCGTCGCGCTGCTGCGGCGCGCACAGCACCTCGCGGATCGCGCCGATCACGCGCAGGCGCGGCGGCTCGTCCAGCAGCGCCAGCGTATACAGCCCGTCCTGAGGCTGCAGCGCATCGCGCACCCCGGCGCTGTGCAGCGAGACGGCGCAGATCGCCCAGTCGGGTTCGGTGGCCAGCAGTTCGTCGAGGTACACCGCCTGGTGCGCGCGATGGAAGGCACCGGGGCCGAAGTGGACGACACCGATGCAGGTCGCGCCGCGGTCGTAGGCCGGACGCTGCACCTGCACCGGCAGCGTGCCGAGCGTCGCGTCGGACAGGCGCGGCAGCCCGGTGGCCGCGCGCGCCTCGTGCCGCGTGTCCGCCAGCCGGCTCAACGCGCCTCCACCTCGAACTGGCTACCGATGCGCAGGTCACCGCTCGATGCACCGAGTTCCGCGGCATAGCGCCCCGGATCGACCGCGTACGCGCCGCCGTCCTCGTCGTAGTGACGCAGGTCGCGCGCCGGCGTGAACGTGAAGCTCACCTCGCGCGACTCGCCCGGCGCCAGGTGCACGCGTTGGAAACCGCGCAGCTCGCGCACCGCGCGTTCGCGCGCCGGCGCCAGCGGCCGCAGGTAGAGCTGCACCACCTCGTCGCTGGCGCGCTGCCCGCTGTTGCGCACGGTGACGGTCGCGGTGATCGCGTCGTCCACGCCTGCGCGGTCGCGATCGAGCTGCAGGTCGGTGTACTCGAACGTCGTGTACGACAGGCCGTGGCCGAACGGATACAGCGCCTCGCCCTCGAAGTAGCGGTAGGTGCGGTTCGCCATGTCGTAGTCGTCGAAGGCCGGCATCTTCTCGTCGGCCTTGTAGAACGTGACCGGCAGGCGGCCGGCCGGGCTGACGTCGCCGAACAGCACGTCGGCCACCGCATTGCCGCCGCGCTGGCCCGGATACCAGGCCACCAGGATCGCCGGCACGTGCTCCTTGGCCCAGTCGATGCCCAGCGCCGAACCGGTGGTCAGCACCACGACCACGGGCTTGCCGGTGGCGTGCAGGGCTTCGAGCAGCTTCTGCTGCGTGGCCGGCAGCCGAATGTCGGTGCGGTCCCCACCGGCGAAGCCCGGGAAGTTGACCGTCATCTCCTCGCCTTCCACGTCGCCGGTCAGGCCGCCGACGAACACGACCGCATCGGCACTGCGCGCCGCCTCGACCGCTTCGTCGAAGGTCGGCTTCGCGCCGGGCAGGTCCCAGGCCAGGCGCACGCTGGCGTCGCGCTCGGCCTCGTAGTACTCGAGCCGGATGTCGTAGGCGCGGCCACCTTCGAGGTCGAGCTCGACGCTGTCCGCACGCAGGCGTTCGGCGTCCTCCCAGTGGTCGAGCACGCGCTTGCCGTCGATGTACAGGCGGAAGCCGTCGTTGGCGCCGGCCTCGATCCGGTAGCGGCCGCTCACCGGCGGCAGCAGCTGTCCGCTCCAGCGGATGCTGAAGTTCTCGTTCGGCACCGCGTTGTCCGGGCCGGCTTCGCCGCGCGCCATCAGGTTGTCGGTCGGCGAGCCGCGGTCCCAGCGGAAGCCGATCTGCGCATCCACGCGCACCAGCACGGGCTCGCCGGACAGCGTCTTGTTGGTGAAGTACTCGCCGCGCAGGCCGCGTTCGGTCGCGCCCGCCGCGGGCCGCAGGTACTGCGGTTCGATCAGCGGCGTGGCGGCCGGATCCTCGCGCCCTTCCACTAGGTCGGCGCCGCGCGCGTACACGACTTCCGTGTCGGGCAGGGCTTCGCGGATGCCGCGCAGGATCGTCACCGGGTCGGCCGGCGTGCCGTAGTAGTTGCCGAGCAGGGCCATGGTGTCGTCGGCCGTGGGCCCCACCACCGCAAGCCGCCTGATGTCCTTCGACAGCGGCAGCACGCCGTCGTTCTTCAGCAGCACGATCGATTCCTGTGCCACCTCGCGCGCGAGCGCATCGTGCGCAGGCGCCTGGTTCACCGAGATCGGCGTCTGCGCCCACGGCACCTGCGCCGGCGGGTCGAACATGCCCAGCGCCATGCGCGTGGTCATCAGCCGGGTGAGCGCATCGTCGAGTTCCGCCTCGGTGATCAGCCCCTTGCGCACCGCGACCGGCAGGTGCTTCGCATAGGTCTCGCCGCAGTTGAGTTCGGTGCCGTTCTTGACCGCCAGCGCCGCGGCCTCCTCCGGCGTGGCGACGATCTTGTGGTTCTTCCAGATGTCCACGATCGCCCAGCAGTCGGACATCACGTAGCCCTCGAAGCCCCACTGGTCGCGCAGGATGTCGCGCAGCAGCAGCTTGCTGCCGCTGGCCGATTCGCCGTAGACGCGGTTGTAGGCGCCCATCACCGCCTGCACCCGGCCTTCGGTCACCAGCGCCTCGAACGCCGGCAGGTAGGTCTCCCACAGGTCGCGGCGCGAGGGATGCACGTCGAAGGTGTGGCGATCGGCTTCGGGGCCGCTGTGCACCGCGAAGTGCTTGGCGGTGGCGTCGAGCTTGCGGTACTTGCCGCCCTGCGATTCGGGCAGCGGACTGCCGTCGGGCGCCACGCCCTGGAGGCCGCGCACGAACGACACGCCCATGCGCGCGGTGAGGAACGGATCCTCGCCGTAGGTTTCCTGTCCCCGGCCCCAGCGCGGGTCGCGGAAGATGTTGATGTTCGGCGACCAGAACGTGAGCCCCTGGTAGCGGCCGTGCTGGCCCTGGCGCAGGAACTCGTGGTGCTTGGCGCGGGCCTCGTCGCTGATGGTCTTCGAGATCCGGTCCATCAGCGGAACGTCGAAGGTCGCCGCCATGCCGATCGCCTGCGGAAACACGGTCGCCCCGCCCGCGCGCGCGACACCGTGCAGCGCCTCGTTCCACCAGTCGTACGCAGGCAGGCCGAGCCGCTCGATCGCCGGCGAATCGTTCTGCATCTGCGCGGCTTTTTCTTCCAGCGTCATCTGCGACACCAGGGCGGCGGCGCGAGCCTCGAACGGTTGCGAGGTATCCAGCCAGGGCTGGTCGCCGTCGGCGGCGGACGCGCCGAAGCCGGGCAGCGCCGCCAGCAGCGCGAGCGCGCAGCCGTGCACCAGCGCGCGCGGATGCGTGCGCCGGCGCGCCTGTCGCGTGGTCCCAGCCTGTCGATCGAATGCCTGCATGTCCCCGTTCCTCCCGTGGCGTGTCATGGCGCGCGCTCGTCACGCGCGTACGGTCCGATGGTGGCGCCGACGAATCCGCCGGCGATATCCGTGCTCAGGATCGTGCCGTCGGCGTCCTGCGTCAGCCACTGCACGCCGGCGCCGTCGCCTGCATCGAACCCGAACCCGTAGCGTCCTTCGTTGCCCTCGATATGCAGCGTCAGTTGCGTGGCGGCGGCCGCCGAGTCGCGGGCGACGATCTCCGCTTCGCCCTCGCCTGCCTTCTTCTCGAGGAACACCTCGACGCCCTCACCCGCGCGACGCACGCCGAGGAAGTACCAGTGCGTGTCGCCCTGGAACGCGGCCAGGCCCGCAGCGACGCCCTCGGCGGGGACCTCCATCGCCGTGCTCGCCTCGAACACCTGGTGCTGCTGGCGACGCGCGTAGAAGGACGGGTTGACCTTGGTGTCCAGACGCTCGCGCAGCGGATGGATCGCCAGCCAGCCCGGCCGCGAGCTGCCGTCGTACCACTGGGTCTTCGGCACGCGCGGCGTCATCCAGCCCTTGCCCAGTTCCACCGTGTCGAACTCGTCGCGCCAGGTGAAGTTGCTGGTCATCGGCGCCTGGTCGGCGGGTGATTTCATGAAGGACGGGCCCGGAAGCACGTACGGGATCTCTTCGCCGCGCGGCAGTATCACCGGCCAGCCGTCCTTCCACGTGACCGGCAGCAGGAACGCCTCGCGGCCGGTGTTGTAGTGGTCCACGCCGTAGTTGCGGCTGGCCAGGAAGGTCGCCCACCAGCTGCCGTCCGGACCCTGCACGAGATCCGCGTGGCCGGCGTTGGTGACCGGGAGCGGGCGGTTGGGGTCGAGGTCGCGCTGGGTCAGGATCGGATTGTGTTCGTACGGCTCGTACGGGCCCCAGACGTCGCGGCTGCGCAGGATCACCTGCGAATGCTGCGGTCCAGTGCCGCCCTCGGCGTTGTTGAGGTAGTACCAGCCGTCGACCTTGTAGATGTGCGGGCCTTCGATCCAGATCGGGTTGTCCTCGGGCTTCACGCCGCCGTCGATCAGCACCTTGCGCGGGCCGAACGGCTTTTTCGTCGCGATGTCGATCTCCTGCAGCCAGATCGCGCGATGACCGTCGTAGCGGACCGGCACCTCGGGTTCGTCGTTGTTGAGGATGTAGACCTTGCCGTCGTCGTCGAAGAACAGCGAGGGATCGATGCCGCCGATGCCCGGCAACCATGCAGGATCCGACCACGGGCCGGCCGGATCGGTCGCGGTGACGATGAAATTACCGCCCGCATCCACCGAGGTGTTGACGACGTAGAAGGTGCCGTCGTGGAACTCGATGGCCGGGGCGAACACGCCGCGCGACACGCCCAGACCGTCGAAGTCCAGCTGCTCCGGGCGGTGGATCGCGTTGCCCACCTGCTTCCAGTGCACCAGGTCCTCGCTCTCCATCACCGGGATCCCGGGGAAGAAGGTGAAGGTGGAAGACACCAGGTAGAACTTGCCGTTGGCGGCGGTCACGCTGGGATCGGAGTAGAAGCCCGACAGCACCGGGTTGCGGAAGCTGCCCTCCGGCACCGGCGCCTCGAACGCGGCGTCGCGCCCGGTGTACGCGAACCAGTCGAAGTACGCCGTCGTGGCGGACGGGGCGGCGTCGGCTGCCGAGGCCGGCGCCTCGGCTTCGTCCGGTTCGCGCTGGCAACCCGCCAGCAGCAGCGCGGCGACGCCAGCGGCGATCAGGCGCGTGGAGGTCGTCCGGCGGCGGTGGCGCGTGGTGCGGTCGATCATCTGCATTCCCCTCGGTTGTCTCACCAGTCCCACATCGCGCCGTCTTCCAGGCGCGCGATGGGCAGCTGCTTCGGCGCGTACGGATACTTCGCCGCCAGCGCCTCGTCGATGTCCACGCCGATGCCCGGGGTGTCGCCCACGTGCAGGCGCCCGTCGCGCAGCACGTAGTCGTGCGGGAACACCGCATCGGTCTCGTCGGTGTGGAACATGTATTCCTGGATGCCGAAGTTCGGCACCCAGGTGTCGAAATGCAGCGCCGCGCCCATGGTCACCGGGGACAGGTCGGTGGCACCGTGGAAGCCGGTGCGCACCTGGTGCAGCGCGGCGAAGTCGGCCAGCCGGCGCAGGTGGGTGATGCCGCCGCCATGCACGATCGTGGTCCGGATGTAGTCGATCAGCTGGTGCTCGATCAGGTGCTTGCAATCCCAGATCGAGTTGAACACCTCGCCCACCGCCAGCGCGGTGACCGAGTGCTGGCGGATCAGCTCGAAGCTCTTCTGGTTCTCGGCCGGCGTCGCGTCCTCCAGCCAGAACAGGCGGTAGGGTTCGAGCGATTTCGCCAGGCGCGCGGCCTCGATCGGGCTGAGCCGGTGGTGCACGTCGTGCAGCAGTTCGACTTCGCTGCCGTGGTCGGCGCGCAGCTGTTCGAACAGCTTCGGCACGGTGTCCAGGTAGCGCGGGGTATTCCACGTGGTCTCCAGCGGCAGTTCGCTCTCGGCCGGCTCGTAGCCCTTGGCGTTGGAGATCCCGTAGGCCTTCTTGATGCCCGGCACGCCGCACTGCGCGCGCACGGCCAGGAACCCCTGCTCGATGAACTTGCCGACCGCATCGCTGGCCTCGGCGATGTCGCGACCGTTGGCGTGGCCGTACACCAGCGCGCCCTCGCGCGAACGGCCGCCCAGCAGCTGGTAGACCGGCATGCCCGCCATCTTGCCGAGGATGTCCCACAGCGCGACGTCGACCGCCGCGATCGCGCTCATCGTCACCGGCCCGCGCCGCCAGTACGCGCCACGGTAGAGGAACTGCCAGGTGTCCTCGATCCGGCCGGCATCGCGGCCGATCAGGTTCGGCACCACGTGGTCCTGCAGGTACGAGGCGACCGCGAGTTCGCGGCCGTTGAGCGTCGCGTCGCCCAGCCCGTACACGCCCGAGCGGGTGGTGAGCTTGAGGGTGACGAAGTTGCGGCCGGGGCAGGTGACGATGACTTTCGCGTCGACGATCTCGCGATCGTTGCGCGAACCGTGGGTCGTGGTGTCGGTGGAGGCGGTGGTGCTCATCGGGCGTGGTCGTCTTCGATCATGGGGTCACGGGGAGCTCGAACGGCCCGGCCGGCAGGCCGGCGCCGTCGAACAGGGTGCAGACCGGGCTGTCGGCCCAGCAGTAGCGCACGCGCGTGGCATCGCCCGCGCCGGATGCGCGCAGGGTGACGCGATCGCCCGCCAGTTCCGCCTGTGCATAGCGGCAGCTGCCGGCATCGGCGCCACACAGCTCGAACCCGATCGGGCCTGCGGCGCCGTAGGCCAGCAGGCCGTCGCTGACGTCGTCGAACCGCACCAACACGGCGTCGCCGTTGCGCGAGGTCGAAGCCGGCACCGGCCCGGACGGCGGCAGCGATTCGCCGTACACCACGTGCCTGGCGACGCGCGCCAGACGACGCCCGAGTTCCTGCTTGTTGGTCGGATGGATGTCGTAGCGGTCGCCGATGTCGATGGTGACGGCCAGGCCCGTGTTGCGATCCTCGGCCGCCACCGCACGCTGCGCCTCGCGCAGGGCGGCCCAGTCGCTGTCGGTGGGGGCCGTGGGCGCGGCGCCGTAGTTCGCCAGCTGCACCACCAGGAGCGGCAGGTCTGCACCGAACCTGTTGCGCCAGTCGCTGCGCAGCGCGCGCAGCAGTTGTGCGTAGCGGTCGTGCTCGAAGGTATTCGACTCGCCCTGGTACCACAGTGCGCCGCGCAGCCCGTAGCGGCCGATCGGCGCGATCATGCCGTTGTACAGCGTCGACAGCCCGGCCGCGCTCTGCCAGGGCGCGCGTGGCGGGGTGCCCAGTTCCGGCGGCACCACGCGGTAGCGCCAGCCGCCGTCGAGCGGCACCTCGCTGCCGTCGGCCAGGCGCAGCAGGTGCGCGGACGCCGGACCGGCCAGGCCGCCGTCGCGGTAGGTGTCGAGCACGTTCACCACGATGGTGTTCCCGCCCGCGCGCAGCAGGCCGGCGGGCAGCGCGTACTCGCGGCCCGCGCCCGCACCGTAGGTGCTGCCCACGCCGCGGCCGTTGACCCAGGTCATGTCGATCTCGTCGGCCGGCCCCAGCACCAGGGTGGCGCCCTGTGCAGCCTGTGCGGCATCGAGTTCGACCGTGGTGCGGTACCAGACCATGCCGTTGAACTCGGCCAGTTCCGACTCGCCCCAGCGTTCCCAGGCCCCGAGTTGCTCCGGTGCGGCGCGCCACGCGCCGCTCGCCTCGTCCGCGGCCCAGGGTCGGTCGTCCGCATCGATGCCGCCGCGCGCCGACCACCAGTCCTGCCACAGTGTGCCCCACTCGCCGACGGCAGCCACGGCATCGTCGGCGTAGCGCCCCAGCACGTCGAGCTCGGCGTCGTAGTCACCGAGCGTGCGCAGCGCCTCGCCGCTGGTCCAGGCCTGGATCCGCGAACCGCCCCAGGAGGCGTCGATCAGGCCCATCGGCACGTCGACCTGCTTCTGCAGTTCGCGCGCGAAGAAGTAGCAGGCGGCCGAGAATTCGCGCACGGTCTCGGGCTTCACCGGCTGCCATTCCACCGTTTCGGAGAAGGCGGCCTTCGGCACCACGTCGGACACCTGCGGCACGGTGAACATGCGGATGCGGTCGTTGCCCGCACCCGCCATCTCGGCCCGGGCGTCGAGGGCGCGCCAGACCTGCAGCTCCATGTTCGACTGGCCCGAGCACAGCCACACGTCGCCGACCAGCACATCCGACACGCGCTGGCTGCGATCGCCGGCCGTGACCACCAGCGTGTGCGGCCCGCCGGCCTCGAATGCCGGCAGTTGCGCTTCCCACCGGCCGTCGTCGCTGGCGCGTGCGCGTGCACGCTTGCCCGCGAACTCCACCCGCACCGTCTGGCCCGCGGGCGCCACGCCGTACACGCGCACCGGCTGGTCGCGCTGGAGCACGGCGTGGTCGTCGAACATCGGGTGCAGCAGCGACGCCGTCGGGTCGGCGGCGGTCGCGGGCGCGGCCACCGCCGCCAGCGCGAACGCGACACCGGCCAGCAGCGTGCGCGTGGCGCGGGTACGGAGTCTGGCGCGACTCACTGCGTGTCCCCCGGCGCGTTCGGGAATTCGAGCGACTTGTAGTACTCGAGCGACTGCGCCGGCGGCGCCTCGCCCTCGGGCAGCGGCAGGCCGGAGAAGGTCTGGAAGTAGGCGATGCTGGCATCGCGCCACCATTGTGCTTCCTGCTCCTGGATCGCGAGGAAGCGCTCGACCTGGTAGTGGCGCTCGGGATCGACGTGGGAGTCCAGCCCGTCCCAGGTACCGCGCATCCGCGCGACCTGGCCGACGCCGCGCGAATAGCGGTGCACGAGCTCGTCCCACAGGGTGCGGCCCGAGGCGACACGGCTGGTCCACGGGCGATGGTGGAACCACAGCAGGAACTCTTCCGGCACGCGCGCGGGATCGTTGAACACTTCGGCCACCGGCGGCGCGTACTGCGACACCGCGTCGCTGCCGGAGGTGGTGCGGTCGAAGCCGATGCCCTCCTTCGTCGCGCGGTGGAAGTACACCGAGGTCCAGTCCGCACGCGGGCCGCCCTCGACCCAGGGCGCCGGGCCGTAATGGTGGCCGCGCCCCATCAGGTGGTGCAGGCCCAGCGGCGTCATGTAGTCCACCGCCGCCTGGTGCGAGGCCATCATCATCTCCACCACCGGCTCGACGAATGCCGGATCGCTGGTGAAGGTCATGCGCGTCCACTCCTGCGCGACGGTGCGGGCATCGACCGACGGATCCCAGGCCATGCGGCCGAACACGTACCAGTTGGCCTGGTCGAAATGCGAGCCGCTCCAGTTGCGGTCGCTGCCGATGTTGGCGACACCGGCGATGCCGCTGAGCGCATGGCCCTCGAGCGAACCGTCGACCACCTTCGCGACGGTCGAGCCCGGGCCCCTGGCATGCGTGTCCGCGCGCAGCACTTCCTCGTACATCGGGCCGAGGTACACCAGATGGGTGGCGAAGCCCAGGTATTCCTTGGTGATCTGGAATTCCATCATCAGCGGCGTCTTCGGCATCGCGCCGAACAGCGGGTGGAACGGTTCGCGCGGCTGGAAGTCGATCGCGCCGTTCTTCACCTGCACCAGCACGTTGTCGCGGAACTCGCCGTCGTGCGGCACGAATTCGGTATACGCCTGCTTGTGGCGGTCGTCGGGTTCCTCGTCCGAGTAGACGAACGCGCGCCACATCACGATGCCGCCGTGCGGCGCGAGCACCTCGGCCAGCATGTTGGCGCCGTCGGCATGGCTGCGGCCGAAATCCTGCGGACCGGGCTGCCCTTCCGAGTTGGCCTTGACCAGGAAGCCGCCGAAATCCGGCACCTTCGCGTAGATCTCGTCGGCCTTGGCCTGCCACCAGCGGCGCACGGCCGGATCGAGCGGATCGGCGGTGTCCAGTCCGCCGATCTCCATCGGCGCGCTGAAGCGCGCGCTCACGTACACGCGGATGCCGTATGGCCGCATCACGCCCGCGAGCGCGGCCACCTTGTCGAGGTAGGGCGCGGTCAGGATCTGCGCGTTGGCGTTGACGTTGTTGAGCACGGTGCCGTTGATGCCGATCGAGGCATTGGCACGGGCGTAGTCGGTGTAGCGCGGATCCAGCCAGTCGGGCAGCCGGTGCCAGTCCCAGATCGACTGCCCGGAATAGCCGCGCTCGACGTGGCGATTGAGATCGTCCCAGTGGTTGAGCACGCGCAGCTTGACCTTCGGCACCTCGCGCAGGTCGAGCGCATCAATCGGATGCCGGGTCTGCACCAGCCGCAGCAGGTGGAAGGCGCCATAGAGCGCACCGGTGTCACTGTTGGCGGCGACCACCGTGGCGGCGCGCCCGTCGACAGACACGCTGCGGATCAGGTAGCCCTCCTCGCCCAGGCTCTCCAGGTCCAGGCCGATCCGGCCGATCGACGGCAGCGATGCCGGCGTGCCGACGAGCAGCGCGCCGGCCCCGGTCGGGGCATCGGCCAGCGCGGGCGCACCGCCGAGCAGGCCGCCCAGTGCGCGCACGAGTTCGTCCCGGGTGGCGCGCTGGATCGCGGTGGACGACGGTGCCACCAGCTGGCCCAACTGCGCGCGATAGGCCTGCGCGGCGGCGTCTTCGACCGGGCGGTAGCGCAGCCACAGGTCGTAGCCGTCCTCGGCATGAGCCAGCGGCACCGCCACCAGGGCCAGCAATGCGCAGGCGAGGCGGCGCAGCCAGCGGCCGGCCCGTCCCGGTGTATGCGGGGCGGAATCCTGCCCGGCGTTGACCGTTGTGTGTACCATTCAATCAGCCCTCATGTCTGGTCGTGTCGCGATGGACGCCGCGTCCGTCGATGCATACCGCGCCGCGCATGCCGGCCCGAACCACAGACGGCCGCGGCGCGGCAGGGGGAAACACCATTGCAGAAGCCGAGGAAAGCCGCGCGCCGCAAGGGAATGGCGGTGACGCTCGACGAGGTCGCGGCGCTCGCCAAGGTCTCGCCGATGACGGTCTCGCGCGTGGTCAACGACCAGGGCAAGGTGCGCGACACCACCCGCGAACGGGTCATGCGCGCGGTGCGCGAACTCGGCTACACCCCCAACCTGGCCGCCAGCGCGCTGGCCACCGCGCATGAGCCGCGAGTCGCGCTGATCTACACCAACCCCAGCAGCGCCTACCTGCGCGAGTTGCTGGTCGGTGCGCTGCGCGGTGCCAGCCGCATCGCCGCGCAGCTGGTGATCGATTCCTGGGACAACCTCGGCGCCAACGCCCAGCGCCAGGCCGCGCGCACCCTGGCCAACCGCATCACCGGCGTGATCCTGCCGCCGCCGCTGTGCGAGTCGAAGGGCGTGATCGCCGAGTTCGTCGACGCCGGCGTGCCGGTGGTGGCGATCGCCTCCGCGCACCCCAACCAGTACATCTCGCGGGTGCGCATCGACGATTTCCAGGCCGGCAAGGAAGTCACCCAGCACCTGATCGCCGCCGGGCACCGCCGCATCGGCCACATCAAGGGCCATCCCAACCAGACCGCCAGCGTGCGCCGGCTCGAGGGCTTCCAGGTGGCGCTGTCCGAGGCCGGGATCCCGTTCGACGAGACCCTGGTCGAGGCCGGCTTCTTCACCTACCGCTCGGGACTGGAAGCGGCGGAGAAACTGCTCGCCCATCCCAACCCGCCCACGGCGATCTTCGCCAGCAACGACGACATGGCCGCGGCCGTGGTCTCGGTGGCGCACCGGCGCCACCTCGACGTGCCGCGCGACCTGTCGGTGGTCGGGTTCGACGATACCTACGCGGCCACCACGGTCTGGCCGGAACTCACCACCATCCGCCAGCCGGTGGCGATGATGGGCGATTCGGCGATCGACATCCTGGTGCGCGGCATCCGCCGCAAGGACGGCCCGCGCACGCTGGTGGACCACGTGATCGCCCACCAGCTGGTCCAGCGCGATTCGGTCGCGCCGCCGGCGCGCTGAGCGCGCCGGGCACCCCCGGGAATCGCGCGGCCGGTCGGCGCGGAGGGACGATGGTGCTCCCATGGCGACCGGCGCGCGCAACGCCACTCAGCGCAGCAGGTACTGGTTGAGCAGGTTCTCGTAGCGCTCCTGCTTGCCGCTGGTCTGCGGCGGCTCGCCGGCCTTGGCGGCCAGCGACGCGAGTTCGGCCAGGCCCAGCCGGCCTTCCGCGAACGCCTTGCCGTCGCCACCGTCGAAGCTGGCGTAGCGCTGCTTGCGCCACTGCTCCCACGGCGAGTCCTCGAGCAGCGCGTGCGCCACTTCCAGGCCGCGCGCGAACGCGTCCATGCCGCCGATGTGGGCGATGAACAGGTCCTCCATGTCGGTCGACTCGCGACGCGGCTTGGCGTCGAAGTTCAGGCCGCCTACCAGGCCGCCCTGGCGCAGCACCACCAGCATCGCGCCGACCGCGTCGTACAGGTCGGTCGGGAACTGGTCGGTGTCCCAGCCGTTCTGCGCGTTGCCGCGGTTGGCGTCGATGCTGCCGAGCAGGCCGTGGTCGGCCGCGACCTGCAGGTCGTGCTCGAAGGTATGGCCCGACAGCGTGGCGTGGTTGGCCTCGATGTTGAGCATGAAGTCCTTGTCCAGGCCGTGTTCCTTGAGGAAGCCGGCGACCGTGGCCGAGTCGAAGTCGTACTGGTGCTTCATCGGCTCCATCGGCTTGGGCTCGATGAAGAACTTGCCCTGGAAGCCGATGCTGCGCGCGTAGTCGCGCGAGGCGGTGAGGAAGCGCGCGAAATGCGCCAGCTCGCGCTTCATGTCGGTGTTGTGCAGCGAGGCATAGCCTTCGCGGCCGCCCCAGAACACGTAGTGCTCGCCGCCCAGTTCCACCACCGCGTCGAGCACCGCCTTGACCTGGACCGCGGCGCGCGAGACCACCGCGAAATCCGGGTTGGTCGACGCGCCGTTCATGTAGCGCGGATGCGAGAACAGGTTGGCCGTACCCCACAGCAACTTCATGCCGGTGGCCTGCTGGCGCTCCTTGGCGAGCGCCACCATGTGCTTGAGGTTCTTCTCGTAGGTGCCGATGTCGTCGGCGTCGGGCGCCAGGTCGACGTCGTGGAAGCAGTAGTACGGCACGTCGAGCTTGGTGAAGAACTCGAACGCGGCATCGGCCTTGGCCTCGGCCGCGGCGAGCGCGTCGCCGCCGTCCCACGGGAAACGGCGCGTGCCCGGGCCGAACGGGTCGGCGCCGGCGTTGCAGAAGGTGTGCCAGTAGCAGACCGCGAAGCGCAGGTGCTCGCGCATGGTCTTGCCGCCGATCTTCTTCCCGGCGTCGTAGACCTTGAACGCCAGGGGATTGTCCGAGGCGGCGCCTTCGTACGGGATCTTGCCGATGCCGGGGAAGTATTCCTTCGCGCCGATGAATGCCTTGCTCATTGCGGTGTGTCCGTGGAGTCGTGGAGGAAAGGCGCGGTCAATCCGCGTACAGCGGCCGGATCGCGTCGAGGTGGGAGAGGAAACGCTGGTACTGGGCGTCGTAGGCGCCGGTCGCTTCGGCATGCGGATGCGCGGCCAGGCGCGGATCCAGCTGCACGTGCGCGGCGGCGAGCGCGTTGAGGTCGGCCTCGCCGTCGGCGGCGCGCTGCACCGCCCACAGCGCCTGCAGCGCGGCGCCGAACGCCGCACCCTCGGCCTGCTCGGGCACGTCCACCGACAGGCCGAACATGTCCGCGGTCATCTGCCGCCACACGGCACTCTGGCTGCCGCCGCCGGTGAGGCGGATCGCCTCGAAGCGCAGGCCGGCGTCGACCAGCGCATCGTAGCCGTTGCGCAGGCTGTACATCGCGCCTTCCATCGCCGAACGGTAGAGGTTGGCCGGGGTGAGGTTGTTCGCGGTCATGCCGAACAGGTTGCCGCGGCCGTGCGGCAGGTCGGGCGTGCGCTCGCCGTTGAGGAAGGGGAGCATCAGCAGGCCTTCGGCGCCCGGGCGGGTACCGGCCAGCAGCGTGTCGCCTTCCTTCGTCGAGAACCCGCACAGACGACCGACCGCCTCGGTGGCGACAGTGCAGTTCATGGTGCAGATCAGCGGCAGCCAGCCGCCGGTGGAATCGCAGAACGCGGCCCAGCGCCCGGTGTCATCGACGACCGGCCGGTCGGCATAGGTGAACAGCGTGCCCGAGGTGCCCAGGCTCATGCTCAGCACGCCCGGAACCACGTTGCCGGTGCCGATCGCCGCCATCATGTTGTCGCCGCCGCCGGCCGCCACCTGCACGCCGTGCGGCAGGCCGAGCTCGTCGGCCAGCGACGCCTTGATCGCCACCAGGGTACCCGCCTCCACCAGCGGCGGCAGGCAGGCGCCCAGGTCGCGGTCGGGATCGGTCGCGGCCAGCATCTCCGACGACCAGCGGCGGTTGCGCACGTCCAGCCAACCGGTGCCGGAGGCGTCGCCGTGCTCCATCCACAGCTCGCCGGTCAGCCAGTAGTTGATGTAATCGTGCGGCAGCAGGATCGTGGCCAGCCGCGCATAGGCCTGCGAGCGGTGCTTGCGCGTCCACGGCAGCTTGGAGGCGGTGTAGCCGGCCAGGATCGGGTTGCCCGCCAGCTCGATGGCGCGGCGCGCGCCGCCCACCGCGTCCATGATCTCGTCGCATTCGTCGCTGGTGCTGGTGTCGTTCCACAGCTTGGCCGGGGCCAGCACGCTGCCGCTGCGGTCGAGCGGCACGAAGCCATGCTGCTGGCCGGACACGCCGATCGCCACGATGCGCGCGCGCACCGACGGCTCGATCCGCGCGAAGCAGGCACGCACCGCGTCCACCCACCAGTCGGCGCGCTGCTCGCGGCTGCCGTCGTCGCCCGAGGCCAGGTCCAGCGGCTGGCCGGCCGATGCCACGATCTGGCGCGCATCGGGATCGTAGGCCACCAGCTTGACGCTCTGGGTGCCCACATCCAGTCCAACGAACAGGCCCATCAACGATCCCCGAAATAAAGTTAGCGCTACCAAAAAAGCGTGTGCGACGCCCGCGACGAACCTGCCCGAATGCTCCCCGACGCCTACGATCCGGCGTCGCGGCGCGCATGAACTCTACACATCCGGGCCCGAAAAGCCTTGCTGCACTGCGCAACATCCCCGCCCAAGACGACCCGGGAAGTTAGCGTTAACATTTTATTTCGGTTTCACGGCGCGTTACATCCCTGATCCACGCAGATTGCCGGCGCGTTCGGGGGCCCGCTGCGGCGCGATCGGTCCGTGCCGGGACCCGCGGTGTGCGCCGCCTCTGCCCCATGGGACGGCCGTACAAACGTTCCGAAACGCCCCGCGGCGCGGGGGGAGGTCGAAGACGACTGCCAGCCCGGGACCTCGCTGCCGGCTGCATCCTCCTTCAAAGCAGGACGACCCCGTACCGCCCCGCCATCAGCGGCCCGGCGAGAATCCGGTAGCCGTCGTTGTCGAACCCCGCCACCGGGGCCACCAGACGCCTGGCCTGGGCGCGGGTCGTGCCGCTGCCGAGGTAATGCCACTCGTTCACGACGTGGATCTGGGTGAGATCGGGACCTTCCTCGACGATCCCGACCGCGCCGGCGTACGGCCAGGCTGCCAGTTGCAAGGCCTCCAGGGCCGCCTCCAGCCGGCCTTCGTGGTCGGCGCGCGACTCGCCACCGCAGCAGGCGCCGGCGCAGCGGCCGATCCCCGCGCGGAAGCAGGCGCGCCCGGCCGCCAGACGCTCGATCCCCACCAGGCCGTAGCACAGCCGGTGCTCGTCGGCGATCGCCCGCAGTGCCTGCAGCGCCGCCACCCGGCTGGAGAACAGCCCGTACAGCCTGCCGGTGGAGGCGAACGGGAGCTCGTGCGAGTGCACCACCTCCGGGCGCCCGCACAGCAGCCGGATCGAACACAGCTGCCGCCGGCGCCGGAGGCGCTTGTTGTGGATCGGCTGGCACAGCTTGATCTGCTGCGCCTCGAGCAGCTGCGCGCCCAGGTCGCCAGCCGTGCGTGTGTGCCCGATCCAGCGGGCCGCTCGCAGCAGACGTGCCTCCTGCGGCGTGCGCAGGTGATCCATCACCCGATGGCGGATGTCCACGCTCTTGCCGATGTACAGCGGTACCCGCGCGTCCTCGCCATGGAACACGTAGACGCCGGGTGCGCGCGGCAGGCTGGCGATCTGCGGCCGCAGGTGCTCGGGATAGACGTAGTGCGCGGCTTCGGTGCGGCGCGCTGGCAGGGGCATGTACATGCGGTCGGCGGTGGTGCGGGACAGGCGCGCGATGCTGGCGCGCGCGCGTCGCAGCCGGCGAGACCGCCGGCCGGAGACTGCGGCGGCGGTAGAATTCACTCCTTTTCCAGCTCCCAGACCCGATGACCGAGCCCGTCCGCACCACCTTCCACGGTTTCGAGCAGATCCCGCTGCGCGAGTATGCCGAGCGCGCCTATCTCGACTACTCGATGTACGTGGTGCTCGACCGCGCCCTGCCCTTCATCGGCGACGGCCTCAAGCCGGTGCAGCGCCGGATCATCTACGCGATGAGCGAGCTCGGACTCAATGCGGCCGCCAAGCCGAAGAAGTCCGCCCGCACCGTCGGCGACGTGATCGGCAAGTTCCATCCCCACGGCGACAGTGCCTGCTACGAGGCGATGGTGCTGATGGCGCAGCCGTTCTCGTACCGCTACCCGCTGATCGACGGACAGGGCAACTTCGGCTCCAGCGACGATCCCAAGTCGTTCGCCGCGATGCGCTACACCGAATCGCGCCTGACCCCGATCGCGGAGGTGCTGCTGGGCGAACTGGGGCAGGGCACGGCGGACTGGACCGCCAACTTCGACGGCACCCTGGAGGAACCCAGCTGGCTGCCGGCGCGGCTGCCGCACCTGCTGCTCAACGGCACCACCGGGATCGCGGTCGGCATGGCCACCGACGTGCCGCCGCACAACCTGGGCGAAGTGGTGAGCGCGTGCCTGCGCCTGCTGGATGATCCCGACGCCACCGTGGCCGACCTGTGCGAACACGTGCGCGGCCCGGACTACCCGACCACCGCCGAGATCATCACCCCCGCCGCCGACCTGCGCGCGATGTACGAAACCGGCATCGGCAGCGTGCGCGCCCGTGCCACCTTCACCCGCGAAGGCCAGAACATCATCGTCACCGCCCTGCCCTACCAGGTCTCGCCCTCGAAGGTGATCGAGCAGATCGCCGCGCAGATGCGGGCGAAAAAGCTGCCCTGGCTGGAGGACATCCGCGACGAGTCCGACCACGCCAACCCGGTGCGCATCGCGCTGATCCCGCGTTCGAATCGGGTCGATGCCGAACAGCTGATGGGCCACCTGTTCGCGACCACCGACCTGGAGCGCAGCTATCGGGTCAACCTCAACGTGATCGGCCTCGACGGGCGGCCGCAGGTGAAGAACCTGCGCATGCTGCTGTCGGAGTGGCTGGCGTTCCGCGCCGATACCGTGACCCGGCGGCTCAACCATCGCCTGGAGAAGGTCGAACGCCGCCTGCACCTGCTCGAAGGCCTGCTGGTCGCGTTCCTCAACCTCGACGAAGTGATTCGCATCATCCGCACCGAGGACGCGCCCCGGCCGGCGCTGATCGCACGCTTCGCGCTGTCCGAGGAACAGGCCGACTACATCCTGGAAACGCGGCTGCGCCAGCTCGCGCGACTGGAGGAGATGCGCATCCGCGGCGAGCAGGACGAACTGGCGGCCGAGCGCGAGCAGCTGATCGCCACCCTCGGCAGCAAGGCGAAGCTGAAGAAGCTGATCAAGGACGAACTGCTGGCCGACGCGAAGAAGTTCGGCGATGCACGCCGCTCGCCGCTGGTCTCGCGCGAGGCCGCGCAGGCGCTGGGCGAAACCGACCTGGTGGCGAGCGAGCCGGTGACCATCGTGCTGAGCCAGAAAGGCTGGGTACGCGCGGCCAAGGGCCACGACGTGGACGCCGCCGCGCTGTCGTACCGCGACGGCGATGCGCTGCTGGGCGCGGTGAAGGGCCGGACCACGCAACAGGTGGCGTTCCTGGACAGCGGCGGGCGCAGCTATTCCTCGCTGGCGCATTCGCTTCCGTCGGCGCGCGGCAATGGCGAACCGTTGACCGGCCGCTTCTCGCCTGCAGCCGGGGCGGGTTTCGTCGCCCTGGCCAGCGGCGGCAATGACGAACGCTTCGTGCTCGCGTCTTCGCACGGCTACGGCTTCCTCACCCGCTTCGAGAACCTCACCGGGCGCAACAAGGCCGGAAAGGCCATGCTGACCCTGTCGGAGGGCGCGAAGGTCCTGCAGCCCGTGGCGGTCGGCGACGTCGGCGCCGACCGCATCGTCGCGGTCACCAGCGCCGGTCACCTGCTGGCGTTCCCTGTCAGCGAACTGCCCGAACTCGACCGCGGCAAGGGCAACAAGATCATCGAGATTCCCAAGGCGCGGCGCGGCACCGAACGGGTGGTTTCCGTAGCCGTGGTACCGCCGGGCGGCACCCTGGTGGTGAAGTCCGGTGCGCGCACGATGAGCCTGTCGTTCAAGGACCTGGGCGATTACGTCGGCGCGCGCGCGAGTCGCGGGGGGTTGTTGCCGCGCGGGTGGCAGAAGGTGGACGCACTGCATGTCGAGTGACGGGCGCGCCGGCCTGACCACCGGCGCGCGGCGGCGCGGCAGAAGGTGGACGCGCTGCATGTCGAGTGACCGGCGCGCCGGCCTGACCCCCGGGCGCGCGGCGGCGCGGTCGGCGACGTCGCAAGCGGGTCTCGCGGCGGCGCGGCAGAAGGTGGACGCACTGCATGTCGAGTGACGGGCGCGCCGGCCTGACCACCGGGCGCGCGGCGGCGCGGTCGGCGACGTCGCAAGTCGCGGCTGCGAGACCGTACCTGCAGGAGGCGTGATGAAAGAGTCGTTTGGCACGAACGCTGGCGCAGCCAGCGCATCGGCTTCCACCGCGATGCGCCGCTGCCCCTGCTGACGAGCCACTGGCACTCGCTTGGCCTGCCTCCGGACAGCCGCGTGTGCGTGCCGCTGTGCGGCAAGTCGCTGGACATGGTCTGGCTGGCCGAACAGAGCCATCGCGTGCTGGGCATCGAACTGTCGGATCTGGCGATCACGCAGTTCTTCGACGAACGCGGGCTCGCGCCCCGGATCCATACCAGCGCGGCCGGCACCCACTACATTGCCGGTCCCTGGGAACTGCTGGCCGGCGATGCCTTCGCCGTTCCCGCGGCGCTGCTTGCCGACTGTGCCGGTGTCTACGACCGCGCCGCACTGATCGCGCTGCCCGCGTCGATGCGGGCCACCTACGCCGCGACCACCTGGTCGCGCCTGCCGGCACACTGCAGGGGGCTGCTGGTGACCCTCGAGTATCCCCAGCACGAGAAGGCCGGACCGCCGTTCTCGGTCGGGGAGTCCGAGGTGCAGGCGCGGTTCGTCGGAACGCAGTGGTCGGTCGCGCTGCTCGAGCGTCGCGACATCCTGGCCCACGAACCCTCGTTCCAGGCCGAAGGCGTGTCGGCGCTGTCCACGGCCGTCTACCGACTCGATCGCGCGGGGTAGCCCGCGTGGCGCGCCGGTGGCGTGCGGCCGGCATGTCGGCACCTGCCTGCGCCGAGAGGAATTCGACCCGTTCCGTTCCGTTGCGCCGCGGCGGTCCCCCGGCGTCAGCCGTGCGGCGCGTCCTCGCCCATGCGCGACTGCAGGTAGTTTTCCAGGCCCACCATCGTGATCAGCCGCAACTGCTGCTCCAGCCAGTAGGTATGGTCTTCCTCGGTGTCCGACAGCTGGGTCACCAGCACCTTGCGGGTCACGTAGTCGCCGTGACGCTCGCACAGCGCGACGCCCTGGGCCAGGTTCTCGCGCACCTTGTATTCGAGGTCCAGGTCCTTGCGCAGCATCTCCTCGACCGTCGCGCCCGGCTCGAACGCGTCGGGGCGCATGTCCGGCGTCCCCTCCAGGAACAGGATGCGTCGCAGCAGCGCGTCGGCATGCTGGGTCTCCTCCTCCATCTCGTGGTGGATGCGCGCGTACAGGGTGTGCAGGCCGAGGTCCTCGTAGCGGCGCGAATGCAGGAAGTACTGGTCGCGTGCGGCCAGTTCGCCGCGCAGCAGCATGTTGAGGTAGTCGACGACTTCGGGATGGCCTTTCATGGCGTTCGGCGGGTGCGGGGAGGCGCCCATCGTGCCCGAACGCCGCCGCCGATGTTCTAATCGGAATCAGTGTCAGTCGCAGCCCCATTCCCCCCGCGCGTCGGATCCGTGCTGCGGGGCCTGCGGGTCTGTTTCCGGCGTTCATTGGGGGAGTGTTCGTGCGCAAGTGGTCCAGGCGTCTGCTGCGATCGGTGATAGCGGGGTTGGCGTGCGTGGTCCTGCTGGCGCTGGCGGCGTGGGGACTGCTGCGCGGCAGCCTGCCGCGGCTGGACGGGGAGGCCGCGCTCGCCGGGCTCTCGGCACCGGCCCAGATCCGTCGCGACGCGCTGGGCGTGGTCACCATCGAGGCGGCCAGCGAACGCGACGCAATGCGCGCCCTGGGCTACGTGCACGCGCAGGAACGCTATTTCGAGATGGACCTGCTGCGGCGCACGGCCGCCGGCGAACTGTCGGCCCTGTTCGGGCCGATGGCGCTGGATGTCGACCGCCACCATCGCGTGCACCGGATGCGCGCACGCGTGGACGCGCGGCTGGACGCGATCGCCGGCGGCCAGCGGCCCCTGCTGGACGCCTACGCCGAAGGCGTCAACGCCGGCCTGTCGGCGCTGCGCGTGCGTCCCTGGCCCTACCTGCTGCTGCGCCAGCGGCCGCAGCCCTGGCGACCCGCCGACACGGCCCTGGCCGGCTACGCGATGTACTTCGACCTGCAGGACGCGACCAACGCGCGCGAACTGGCGATGTGGACCCTGGAGCCGCACCTGCCCGAGCCGCTGTACGCGCTGCTCGCGCATCCGGGCAGCGACTGGGACGCGCCCCTGACCGGCGAACCGTTCGGCGATGCCGTGTTGCCGGGCGCCGACGAGGTCGACCTGCGCCGGCTGCCGGCACCCCAGGCCCGGGACGGCGCGGCACGTGCCGGCGACGCGTCGCGGGACGATGCGTTCGCAACCCGCCTGCAGCCATCGAGCAACGTCACAGCTCCGCCCCTCGCAGCGACGCAGGCCGAAGCCGGCAACGGACCGTTCGCCGCCGCCCCGTCCTCGCCGGCCAGGAGCGACCTGCGCCCGGGCAGCAACAACTTCGCCGTCTCGGGCGCGCTGACCGCCGACGGCCGCGCGATCGTCGCCGACGACATGCACCTCGGCCTGCGGGCGCCCAACCTCTGGTTCCGCGCCCGCCTGCGCTGGCCCGACGCGCGCGCACCCGGCGGACGCGTCGACGTGCAGGGGCTCACCCTGCCCGGACTGCCCGCGATCGTCGCCGGCAGCAATGGCCACGTCGCCTGGGGCTACACCAACAGCTACGCCGACACGCTCGACTGGGCGCTCGAACGCCCCTGCACCGCCGCCGGGGCCGGCGCCGGGTGCAGTCCGGTCACGGTGCACGCGGAAGCGATCGCCGTCGCCGGTGCCGACTCCGTGCCCTTCGAAGTGCGCGAGACGTCCTGGGGTCCGGTGCTGCACGACCGGCCCGACGGCCAGGTGCTGTCGCTGCGCTGGACGGCGCACCTGCCGCGGTCGCTCGACCTGGGCCTGATGCAGTTCGCGTACGCCGCCTCGGTCGACGACGTGCTGGCGCAGGCCGATCGCGCCGCGATCCCCACCCAGAACCTGGTGGTGGGCGATGCCGACGGGGACATCGCCTGGCGACTGCTCGGCCCCGTGCCTGCCCGCAGCGGCGATTGCCGGCGGCGACTGCCTGCGCGGATGAACGACACCGACATGCCCGCGCCCGGCACGCGGACCTCTACCGATGCGGAGCCGCCGTCGGGAGCCCGCGCGCGCGGAACCATCGCGCCGTCCTGCGCCCCCTGGGCCAACGTCACCGACGCCGCGCCGGTCGTCCGCTCCCCGGATGCGGACCGCCTCTGGACCGCCAACGCCCGCGTGGTGTCCGGCGAGACGCTGTCGCGCATCGGCGACGGCGGCTACGCACTCGGCGCGCGTCAACGGCAGATCCGCGATGCGCTGCAGTCGGGGCGCCGCTTCACCGAGGCGGACCTGCTGGCGCTCCAGCTCGACGACCGCGCCCTGCTGATGACGCGTTGGCGCGACCTGCTGGTGGCGCTCGCCGCGGCGGACGACGCCCCACCCCCACTGCGCAACCTCGCCACGGCGACCGCCGACTGGACCGGTCGCGCCAGCGTCGATTCGGCCGGCTACCGCATCGTGCGCGCCTGGCGGCAGGCGGTGCATGCGCGCCTGCTGGACGGGCTGACCGCGCCGGCGCGCGCGGCCCTGGGCGCGGACTTCATCCTCCCCGACCTGCCCCAGTTCGAGGGCGTGGCCTGGCCGCTCGTGCAGCAGCGTCCCGCACACCTGCTGCCGCGCGGCTTCGACAGCTGGCCGGCGCTGTTCGCCGACGCGGCGCGCGAGGTCGACGACGAGCTCTCGGCCAGCGGTCCGTTGCGCGCGCGCACCTGGGGTGAGCGCAACACGGCGGCGATCTGCCACCCGCTCGCCGGCGCCGTTCCGCTGGGCAAACGCCTGCTGTGCATGCCCGCCGACCGCCTGCCGGGGGATGCGATGATGCCGCGGGTGCAGGGCCCGTCGTTCGGAGCCTCCGAACGCATGGTCGTCTCGCCCGGTCACGAGGGCGACGGCATCCTGCACATGCCAGGCGGCCAGAGCGGACATCCGCTCTCGCCGTTCTGGGGCGCCGGCCACGACGACTGGGTCCAAGGCCGCGCGTCGCCGTTCCTGCCCGGGGCCGCGCGACACACCCTGGTGTTGCAGCCCTGAGGCGGACGGCCGGCGCATGGGCATGTCGCGTTCACCGCCGCCCTGCTAGCGTATCGGCACCCCGCCATGCGCCGGCCGCCGCCCCCGACACGTGCCCCCGCCTGACCTGCCCCTCCGTGTTTCCGCGTTACCTGACGCAAGAACCACGAGTCCGCCCGCAGCCGTCGGGTTACGCATGATCGAATTCGGACATCTGACCCACGTCGGTCTGCGCCGCGAGCTGAACGAAGACACCTATTACGGCGACAGCGAGCTGGGGCTGTGGCTGGTGGCCGACGGCATGGGCGGGCATGAATACGGCGAGGTCGCCAGTGCGCTCGCGCGCGAGACGATCGTGCGCGAGACCCGCCAGGGCACGCCGCTGCAGCAGGCGATCCGGATCGCGGACGAGGAGATCATCCGCGCCTCGCGCCAGCGCAACGACGCCCTGCCGATGGGCACCACCGTGGTCGCCGCGCGCGTGGTCGGCAACCGCTTCGAGGTGGCGTGGGTGGGCGACAGCCGCGCGTACCTGTGGCGTGAGGGGAAGCTCGCCCAGCTCTCCCACGACCACAGCTACGTCCAGGAGCTGATCGCCCAGGGCGCGATCAGCCTCGACCAGGCGCGCAGCCATCCGCATCGCAACGTGGTCACGCAGGCGCTGGGCGTGACCGAGCCGCAGTCGCTCAACGTCGAGACCCTGTCGGGCGAGCTGGCCCCGGGGTCGCAGCTGCTGCTGTGCAGCGACGGGCTGACCGAGGAGGTCGACGACGGCGGCATCTCGCGGGTGCTCGCGCACACCGAATGCAGCGCGCAGGAATGCGTCGACGGCCTGGTCGCCGCCGCGCTGGATGGTGGCGGTTCGGACAACGTCACGGTGGTGCTGGTCCGCAGCCACTGACCCGCCTGACGGCGGGTTCGACCGGCCGTTCCCGGCACACGGGCGATCAGGCCGTGGCCGCGATCGTCCCTTCGTCCGCGACGTCCACCAGGTCCCAGAGGCTGCGCCCGGCCTTGCCCCGGATCGCCTCGACCCGCGCCAGGTGCAAGGCACGATCTTCGTCGGGCACGACCAGGACCGGGCGCGGTCCCGAAGGCGCCACCGGTACCACGACCTGTCCGCGGGACGCGGCGCCGCGCTCGGGCGCGGTGAACCCGATCTCCCCCTGCCCCGCCGTCAGCGCCAGCCACGCCTCCGCCAGAAGCTGCGCGTCGAGCAGCGCGCCGTGCAGCTGGCGGTGCGAATTGTCCACGCCCAGTCGCCGGCACAGGGCATCGAGCGAATTGCGTTGTCCCGGATAGCGCTGCCGCGCGAGCTCCAGCGAATCGAGCACGGTCACGCGATCGCGCAGCCGGCCGTAGCGCTCGCCCAGCAGCGACAGTTCGTGTTCCAGGAAGCCCATGTCGAACGCGGCGTTGTGGATCACGAGTTCCGCGCCGTCGACGAAGGCGAGGAACTCGTCCGCCACCTCGCCGAATCTCGGCTTGTCGGCCAGGAACTCCAGGGTCAGGCCGGTCACTTCCTGCGCCCCGGGCTCGAACTCGCGTTCGGGATTGAGGTAGTGGTGGAAGGTGCGCCCGGTCGGTCGGCGCTCGACCAGCTCGATGCAGCCGATCTCCACCACGCGGTTGCCCTTGCGCCATTCAAGGCCGGTGGTTTCGGTGTCGAGGATGATGTGGCGCATGGTCGGGTTCCGGAATCAGGCAGGCCGGCGCGCACCGCGCGCGCCGCGGGACGGCGTCAGCCGTGGCGCAGGGACGGTGCGGGCGTCGCCACGACGGCGGCGGCGCGCTGGCGCACGGCCTCGTCGCGCGCCAGCACGTCGACGCGTTCGTTGTCGGGATCGCCCGAGTGGCCCTTCACCCAGCGCCAGTCGATGGCATGGCGGGTACAGGCCGCGTGCAGGCGCTCCCACAGGTCGCGGTTCTTCACCGGGTCGCCGCCGGCGGTGCGCCAGTTGCGTCGCACCCAGTTCGGCATCCACTGGGTGATGCCCTGGCGCACGTACTGGGAGTCGGTGTACAGGATCACTTCGCAGGGCCGGCTGAGGGTTTCCAGCGCGGCGATCGCGGCCATCAGCTCCATGCGGTTGTTGGTCGTCAGCGGCTCGCCGCCAACCACCTCGCGTTCCTTGTCGCCATAGCGCAGCAGCGCGGCCCAGCCCCCGGGGCCGGGGTTGCCGAGGCAGGCGCCGTCGGTGTGGATCCCGACCTCGCTCATGCCGCCGCGGCACCGGTCGGCAGGGGCAGCGCGCGTCGTTGCCGCACCGGCGTGAGCGGGAACGCGCGCTTCTCGGCGCGCAGCAGGTAGGCCGCCCGCAGCCCGGCGCCCTGCTGGGGCGAGGGCGCGGTGTGCACCTTCCAGGTCGGGCCGAGGCCCTGCGACACCGGCTCGGGCGCCAGCCCCGCCTGGCGCAGGCGCCTGCGCCAGGCCAGCGGTTCGGACGCGCTGACGCCGCTGCCCCGCCAGCGCCAGCGGTAGGGCGCCAGCGGGTTGAGCACGAACAGCCACAGGCGGCCGCCGTTCACCAGCAGGCGCGCGGCCTCGTCCAGCAGTTCGGCGCCACAGGGGCCGGATGGCCGTGCCACGTGCTGCAGGACCACCGCACCGAAGGCTTCGCTGGGCAGCGGCAGGGGCAACCCGCAGGACACGGGTCCGGACCACTGTCCGATCCCGTCGGGATGCAGGCACAGCCCGCGTCCGGCACCATCCGGGACCGCCCGTTCGACCGGCCCGCACCACAGCCAGGGCAGGCCGGGCCGGTCGGCCAGGGCGTGGGTGACGGCCTCCCGTTCGCTGTCCAGGACCGCCCGACCGGAATCGGACTGGAACCAGGCGTGCAGGTCGGGGCCGGTTTGACGGGCCGGGAGCGGAGCGGGCATGGTCACCATTCTATAGGCTCCCCGGACCCGACCCCGATGCAGCCGACACCGATCCCTGCCCTGTCCGACAACTACATCTGGTCGCTGGGGGACGGAGACGGCGACTGGCTGCTGATCGATCCCGGCGACGCAGAGCCCGTGATGGCGGCCCTCGGTGATCGCCCGCCGCCCCGGGCGATCCTGCTGACCCACCATCACGACGACCACATCGGCGGCGTGCCCGCGCTGCTCGCGCATTGGCCGGGGGTCCCGGTGCATGCCCCCGCGGATCCGAGGATCGGCCACGCCGATCGTCGGATCGGGGGAGGCGACCATGTGGACGCGGGCCGCTGGCGCTTCGAAGTCCTGGCGACGCCGGGGCATACCGTGAGCCACATCGCATTCCACGGCCATGGCCTCTTGTTCTCCGGCGATACCCTGTTCAGCCTTGGCTGTGGTCGCCTGTTCGAAGGTACGCCCCGCGACATGCTGGGTTCCCTCGACCGGCTGGCCGCCCTGCCCGATACGACCCTGGTCTGCTGCGGGCACGAGTACACGCTGGCCAACGCCGCCTTCGCGCGCGTGGTCGACCCCGACAACGCGGCGCTGCGACGCCGCCAGGCACAGGCCACCACGATGCGCGACCAAGGACACCCCACCCTGCCCTCCACTTTGGGCGAGGAGCGCGCCTGCAACCCGTTCCTGCGGATCGACGCGCCTGCCGTGCGCGCATCCGTGGCCGCGCGCGCACCGGCCGCCGCCAGCGACCGGGTCGAGGCCTTCGCCGAATTGCGGCGCTGGAAGGACGGCTTCCGCGCATGAGGGCGCGGTCGGTGATGGCCGGGCTGGCGCTGCTGTGTGCGCTGGCGGGACCGGCCATGGCGGGCCACGACGCGGCCCCGGCGCCACCCGCGACCGGATCCATGGTTGACGCGGAGACTGCCCCGACTGCAGGCGTGGCCGATGCCGCACCCACGCCGCCGGCAGACGGCGGACGGCTCCCGGACGCAGCGCCCGATGCGGCCGCTGGCACCCCGGTTCCGGACGCCGCACAGGACCTGGCCGCGGCACGCCCCGCGCCCGCAGGCATGCGCAGCGGCCTCGAGGTCTACCGCAGCTTCCGCGAAGGCCTCGCCGATCCGGTCTGCGAACCGGGCGCCAGCGACCGGTGGCGACACCATTTCGCCAATGCGCCGGCACAGCTGGCGGCGCCCGGCAGCGACGTGCTGCCCCTGTTCGGCTACGTGGTCGATCGCCTGCGCGAGGCCCACCTGCCGACCGAGTTCGCGCTCATCCCGTTCGTGGAAAGCGGATACCGGCCCGGCGCCCGTTCCGCCCAGGGCCCGGCCGGGCTGTGGCAGTTCATCTCGCTCACCGCGCGCAACCACAAGGTCGCGGTGCGCCCCGGCTACGACGGCCGGCTGTCGCCAGTGGACTCCACCGAGGCCGCGGTGCGCTACCTCAAGACCCTGCACGGCATGTTCGCCGGCGACTGGAGACTGGCGGTGATGGCGTACAACGCCGGCGAATACCGGCTGCTGGGGGCCTTGCGCCGCGCCGGCCAGCGACCGGCCGACGCCGATCCCGCCAGCCTGCCGATGCCCGCGATCACCCTGTCGTACGTGCGCAAGCTGCATGCACTGTCCTGCCTGCTGACCGAATCCGGGGATCGCGACGCCTGGCTGCAGGCGCTCGACCGCCCCGTGCCGGTGCTGACCGCGGCCGAGGTCCCGGTGCAGCTGGCCTCCCTCGACGGCATCGCGCGGCGACACGGCGCGGACGCCACCCAGCTGCGGCGGCTCAATCCGGTATACGCCGACGGCCGCATCGCGCGCGCCGGTAGCGATCGCGCACGCGTGCTGCTGCCGGCCAGGCAGGCCCAGGCCCTGCTCGCCGCGCATCCGGCCGCCCCCGCGGCGGCGCCTGCGCAGGCACCCGCGCGCGCGCTGGCCGCCGACGATCTGTCCGACGCCATGGCCGATGCCTCCGCCCACCTCGAACCGGCACCACGCACCCATGTCGTGGCCCGCGGCGAATCCGCCTGGCGCATCGCCGGACGCTACGGCGTGGAGCTGGCCGAACTGCTCGGGCGCAACGGCCTGGACGCGCGCGGCGTCCTGCGGCCGGGCATGGTGCTGCAGATCGACCCGGTCGGCCCCGCGCCCGGAGCGGCCGCGAGCACCGTGGCAGAATAGCGCCCGGTCCACATCGCGAGTTCTCCATGGGTTTCCTGCAAGGCAAGCGCGCACTCATCACCGGCATCGCCAGCCAGCGTTCGATCGCCAACGGCATCGCCGAGGCCATGCACCGCGAGGGCGCCGAACTCGCCTTCAGCTACCAGAACGAGAAGCTGAAATCGCGCGTGGAGGAGGTGGCCGCGAAGCTCGGTGGCGGGCCTTCGTTCCCGCTCGACGTCACCGACGACGCCCAGATCGACGCCCTGTTCGCCGGGCTCGGCCAGCATTGGCCCGACGGCTTCGACATCCTGATCCACGCCATCGCCTACGCCCCGCGCGAGGCGATCGCCGGCGGTTTCCTCGACGGGCTGACGCGCGAGAACTTCGCCATGGCCCACGACATCTCGGCCTATTCGCTTTCGGCGCTGGCCAGGGGCGCGCGACCGATGATGCAGGGCCGCCAGGGCGCGATCCTGACCCTGAGCTACCTCGGCGCCGAGCGTGCGCTGCAGAGCTACAACGTGATGGGCGTGGCCAAGGCGGCGCTCGAAGCCAGCGTGCGCTACCTGGCACTGAACCTCGGGCCGGAGGGCATCCGCGTCAACGCGATCTCCGCGGGGCCGATCAAGACCCTGGCCGCGGCCGGCATCGGCGGCTTCCGCAAGATCCTGGGCCATGTCGAGGCCAACGCGCCGATCCGTCGCACCGTGACGATCGAGGACGTCGGCAACGCGGCCGCCTTCCTGTGCTCGGACCTCGCCTCGGGCATCACCGGCGAAGTCACCTACGTGGACGGCGGCTACAACATCCTCGGCATGACCGGGCTCGACGAGGGCGAGTAGTCCGGCGTGGTGGCAGGCGCACGCGGTGCGCCTGCAGGCCGGCGCGGTGTGCCGCCCGCGTCGCGGCTTCCGGCCCAGTTCCAGCGCAAACAAAAAAGCCCGGCCATGGCCGGGCTTTTTCTTCGTTGCCGGATCGTGCCCGACGATGACCTACAGGTTCGACTCCAGCACCGTCACCTTCATCTGCTGGCGCAGCGCACGCAGCAGCGTGTCCGCGTCCTCGCGACCGGTCAGCGCCGCCATCTGCTGGCGGAACATGTCGCGCTCGGCCTCCTCGGCTTCCGACGCGTCGCCCGGTGTGACCTTCTGCACCGCGAACACCGCCACGCTGCCGTCGTCCAGCGCCACCTTGCCGGGCGACACCTCGCCTTCGGCCGGAACCGGCGCCTCGAAATACGCTTCCGCAGCCGTCGCATCGGGTACCGGGGCCCCACGCGGCACGCCCTGCACGTCGCGCACCTGCAGCGAGCGCGCGTCGGCCAGCGCCTGCAGCGTCTCGCCTCCGGCGATCTTCCCGACCATCGCATCGGCATCGGCTTCCACGGCCTTGCGCGCGCGGTCGGCACGGACCGCGGCGACCACCTGTTCGCGCGCCTCGCCGACGCTCAGCGCACGCGCCGGCTCGTGCCGGGTCACGCGGATCACGACGCTACGGTCCGGGTCGATCTCGATCGGGTCGCTGACCGTGCCGTCCTGGATCAGGCTCTCGGAGAATGCGGCGCGCTGCACGGCCGGCAGCGCCACCACGCCTTCGCCTTCGCCGCGCGCGATCGGCCCGGCGGTGCGGACCTCCAGCCTGGCCTGCGCGGCCGCCGCCGCCAGTTCGGTGGGGTTGCGGTAGACCTGGTCGACGAAGGCGCCCACCAGATCGTTGAACGCGCGCTCGCGCTCGGCCTGCGCGGCTTCCGTCGCCAGGGTCTCGCGTACCTCTTCGAACGGCACCTGCTGGCCGCTGCGCACCTCGCGCACCTGGATCACATGCCAGCCGAACGGGCTGCGCACGGGGTCGGAAATGCTGCCTGTCTCGGCGGCGAAGACCGCTTCCTCGAACGGCTCGACCATGCTGCCGTCCTGCCGGATCCAGCCGAGGTCGCCGCCGTTCGCAGCCGAACCCGGATCGCCCGGGTTGGCGCGGGCCAGCGCGGCGAAGTCCGCGCCCGCCTCGCGCGCCTGCGCGGCCAGCGCGGCGGCCTTCTCGCGCGCCTGCGACTGCGCGGCCTCGTCGGCGCCTTCCTCGAGCGGCACCAGGATGTGCGACACCAGCCGCTGTTCGGGTTCCACGAAGCGGGCCTTCTCCTGCTCGTAACGCTGGCGCAGGGTGGCCTCGTCGGGCGCGGGGACCGCCGGCAGCGCACTGGCGTCGATCTCGACGTATTCCAGCGTCACCCGCTCCGGCGCGCGATACTCGCCGCGGTGCGCGTCGTACCAGGCCTGGATGTCCTGCGCGCTGACCGCCCCCGTATCCGGCGTCGGCGCCGGCAGCACCACGAACGATACGTCGCGCCGCTCGCCGAGCAGTCGCATCATGCGTTCGGTCTCGCTGGGCGTGGTGAACGCCGAGCGCGCGACCTGGCCGGCGAGCAGCGAGGCCTGCAGGTCGTCGCGCACCATTTCCTGGAATCCCTGCGGCGTGTAGCCCTGCGACTGCAGCGTCAGCAGGTAGCGCTGCTGGTCGAATTCGCCATCGACCTGGAAGGCCGGAATGCCGTTGATCGCCTCGCGCACGCGGGTATCGCCGACCACCATGCCGTCGCGCTGCGCCGCCAGCTGCATGACCCGGCGGTCCACCAGTGCCTCGAGCACCTCGCGCTTGGCTTCGGGCGATTCGAACGCGCGCGCGTCGAACTGCTCGCCTTCCACCTGGCGGCGCCGCTGGCGCTCGTTCTCGAACGCCTCGCGGAATTCCTCCGGCGTGACCTCCACGGACTCCCAGGCGAACTTGCGCACCAGCCACCAGTCCGGTGCGGAACGCCACCAGGACGGCTGTACCTCGACCTTGGCCGCGTAGTTGGATCCGCTCTGGAACAGATACTGCTCCATGCCGAAGAAGGCGAACGGAATGGCGAGGAGCGCGACGATGACGATCGCGATCCAGCCGGACATCTTTTCTCGCAGGGTCTGCAGCATGGGCGAGGCGGCTGTGGGACGTAGCCGTACAGTTTAACCGCATGGCGCCGGACCGGCGCGGGCGCAATGCCCGCGCGCCCGCTGCGCGTATACCGCGCGTCCCCAGGCCCGACGCGCGACACCCGGATCCTGCACCCGCATCGATCGGCAGGGACAACGACGACACACACGAAAAGGCCCCGCATCGCTGCAGGGCCTTCCGTTATCCAATGGCGGAGCGGACGGGACTCGAACCCGCGACCTCCGGCGTGACAGGCCAGCATTCTAACCAGCTGAACTACCGCTCCGCGCCTTGAAACCTGTGTGCGGTTCCAGCGCCCCCCTGATGGTGGGTGCTGAGGGTTTCGAACCCCCGACCCTCTCCGTGTAAAGGAGACGCTCTACCGCTGAGCTAAGCACCCGTAAGGGAACTCAGGAGCCGGTCAGTTTACAGCATCCTTCAGCGCCTTGCCAGCCTTGAACACCGGGTTGTTGGACGCCGGGATCTGCAGGGGCTCCTTGGTGCGCGGATTCAGGCCGGTCCGCGCAGCGCGCGCCTTGACCGAGAAGGAACCGAAGCCGACCAGGTTGACGGCATCGCCGCGCTTGAGGGCGGCGGTCACGGCGTCGATCATCGCGTCGAGCGCGCGGCCTGCGTCGGCCTTGGACAGCCCCGCCTTGTCGGCGACCTGGTCGATCAATTCACTCTTGTTCACTGGCATTTGGACACTCCGTGTGCGGACGCGCGGCCCGCTTGCTGGGAGACCGGACCTGTTCACGGGGAATCCCGCGACGCCGTCCGGCCTGAGGATGAATGCACGAATCCGCGGCATTTTACGCGGAGCGGACGCCGAATACGACCTCGAAACGCTGAAACACGCGGTAACCGGACGCGTCCGGCCGATCGGGATTGCGTTTCGTGATATTTCCGTGAAGCCGGATCAGTGCTTGACGTCGGAACCGGCCGGCGCCTTGTCCTTCCGGCGCCTCACCACGGCGCCGCGTGTCGCGCGCGGTGCCGCGGCGGGACGCGTGCCGGTTCCCGTCAGCGGACGCTCGAGCGCGAGGTCGAGCACCTCGTCGATCCACTTCACCGGCACGATTTCGATGTGGTCGGTGACGTTGGCAGGAATGTCGGCCAGGTCCTTGCGGTTCTCTTCCGGAATGATGACGGTGGTGATGCCGCCGCGCAGCGCGGCAAGCAGCTTCTCCTTCAGACCGCCGATCGCCGTCACCTTGCCGCGCAGGGTGATCTCGCCGGTCATCGCCACCTCGGCGCGCACCGGGACCTTGGTCAGCGTCGACACGAGCGCGGTGGTCATCGCGATGCCGGCGCTCGGTCCGTCCTTGGGCGTGGCGCCATCGGGCACGTGCACGTGCACGTCCTGCTTCTGCAGGAAGTCCACGTCGATGCCGAGGCGCTCGGTGCGCGCGCGCACCACCGACAGCGCGGCCGACGCGGATTCCTTCATCACGTCGCCGAGCTGGCCGGTCAGGATCAGGTTGCCCTTGCCCGGCACCAGGGTGGATTCGATCTGCAGCAGGTCGCCGCCTACCTCGGTCCATGCCAGGCCGGTGACCATGCCGATCTCGTTGTCCTGCTCGGCGCGGCCGAAATCGAAACGGCGCACGCCCAGGTAGGCGTCGAGGTTGTCGGAGCCGACCTTGACCGTCTTCGGCTTGGCCTTGCCCTTGGGCGGGCCGGCCAGCGCGATCTGCTTGACCACCTTGCGGCAGATCTTCGCGATCTCGCGCTCGAGGTTGCGCACGCCCGACTCGCGCGTGTAGTAGCGCACGATGTCCTGGATCGCGTCGGACGCGATCGCCAGTTCCGCGTCGCGCAGCCCGTTGGCCTTGATCTGCTTGGGCACCAGGTAGCGCGTGGCGATGCTGATCTTCTCCTCCTCGGTGTAGCCGGGGATGCGGATCACCTCCATGCGGTCGAGCAGCGGGCCGGGAATGTTGAGCGAGTTGGAGGTGGCGACGAACATCACCTCGGACAGGTCGAGGTCGACCTCGAGGTAATGGTCGTTGAATGCATTGTTCTGCTCCGGGTCCAGCACCTCGAGCAGCGCCGAGGACGGATCGCCGCGGAAGTCCATCGACATCTTGTCGATTTCGTCGAGCACGAACAGCGGGTTCTTCGTGCCGGTCTTGTTGAGGTTCTGCACGATGCGGCCCGGCATCGAACCGACGTACGTGCGGCGGTGGCCGCGGATCTCGGCCTCGTCGCGCACGCCGCCCAGGCTCATGCGCACGAACTTGCGGTTGGTGGCCTTGGCGATCGACTGCCCGAGCGACGTCTTGCCCACACCCGGCGGGCCGACCAGGCACAGGATCGGGCCCTTCATCTGCTTGACCCGCGTCTGCACCGCCAGATATTCAAGGATGCGCTCCTTGACCTTCTCCAGGCCGTAATGGTCGGCGTCGAGCGTGTCCTGCGCGGCCTTGAGGTCCTTGCGCACCTTGCTGCGCTTCTTCCACGGCACGCCCAGCAGCCAGTCGAGGTAGTTGCGCACCACGGCGGCCTCGGCCGACATCGGCGACATCTGCTTGAGCTTGTTGAACTCGTTCTTCGCCTTGGTCTCGACCGCTTTCGGCATTCCGGCTTCGGCGATGCGGCGCGCGAGCTCCTCGAGGTCGTTGGGCGCGTCGTCGATCTCGCCCAGCTCCTTCTGGATCGCCTTCATCTGCTCGTTGAGGTAGTACTCACGCTGCGACTTCTCCATCTGCGACTTGACCCGGCCGCGGATGCGCTTCTCCATCTGTTGCACGTCGATCTCGCCGTCGACCAGGCCGACCAGCAACTCCAGTCGATCCGCCGTGTCCACGGTCTCGAGCAGGCGCTGCTTCTCGCCCAGGCGCACCGCGAGGTGCGCGGACACGATGTCCGCCAGCCGGCCGGGCTCGTCGATGCCCGACAGCGTCTGCATCAGCTCCGGCGGCAGCTTGCGGTTGGTCTTGACGTACTGCTCGAACAACGACACCAGCGAGCGCGCGATCGCCTCGGTCTCGCGCGGCTCGCGGCTCTCGACCGGCTCGACCACGTGGCCGACGCCGGCGAGCGTGCCATCGACCTCGCGCACCTGGGACACGGTCACGCGGGAAACGCCTTCCACCAGCACCTTGATCGTGCCGTCCGGCAGCTTCAGCAGTTGCAGGACATGCGCCAGCGTCCCGATCGTGTACAGGTCGTCGCCCTCGGGGTCGTCGGTCTCGGCGGACTTCTGCGCCACCAGCAGGATGCGCTTGTCCGCTTCCATCGCGATGTCGAGCGCGCGGATCGACTTGTCCCGGCCGACGAACAGCGGGATCACCATGTGCGGGAACACCACCACGTCGCGCAGCGGCAGGACGGGCAGTTCGAGCGATTCGCTACGGGGTCGGGTCATTGCAGGGGTCCAGGGCAGCGGGTGGGCGCCGCACCACAGGGTGCGTGCCGGATGGGTCCGTTATGGGGCCCCGCGCCGGACGATGCAAGCGCCGGGCCACGAACGCAGCTTTCCGCCGCCGGACGGCAGCGGGACGAGGTTCAGACGGAGGTGCCACCGGCGCCCGGACGGGCGCCGTGATCACTCGGCGGAGGCGACCTTGGGCGCGGGCGCCGGGGTCTGGTAGATGAGGTACGGATCGGACTTGTGCTCGATCACCGACTCGTCCACCACCACCTTGCTCACGTTCTCGAGCGAGGGCAGCTCGTACATCGTATCGAGCAGGACCGATTCCACGATCGTGCGCAAACCGCGCGCGCCGGTCTTGCGCTTGATCGCCTTCTTGGCGATCGCGCTCAGCGCGTCCGGGCGGAACTCGAGTTCGACGCCTTCCATCTCGAACAGCTTGCGGAACTGCTTGCTGATCGCGTTCTTCGGTTCGGTCAGGATCTTGATCAACGCCGCTTCGTCCAGTTCCTCGAGCGTGGCGACCACCGGCAGGCGGCCGACGAACTCGGGAATCAGTCCGAACTTGATCAGGTCCTCGGGCTCGACCTGGGCCAGCACCTTGCCGGTTTCGGTCTTGCGCTCGGAACTCTTGAGCTTGGCGCCGAAACCGATGCCGCTGGAGTCGGTGCTGCGCTGCTGGATGATCTTGTCCAGCCCGGCGAAGGCGCCGCCGACGATGAACAGGATGTTGCGCGTCTCCACCTGCAGGAATTCCTGCTGCGGATGCTTGCGCCCGCCCTGCGGCGGCACGCTCGCGGTGGTGCCCTCGATCAGCTTGAGCAGCGCCTGCTGCACGCCTTCGCCGGACACGTCGCGGGTGATCGAAGGGTTCTCGCTCTTGCGCGAGATCTTGTCGATCTCGTCGATGTAGACGATGCCCTGCTGCGCCTTCTCGACGTCGTAGTCGCACTTCTGCAGGAGCTTCTGGATGATGTTCTCGACGTCCTCGCCCACGTAGCCGGCTTCGGTCAGCGTGGTGGCGTCGGCGATCGTGAACGGCACGTTGAGCAGGCGCGCCAGCGTCTCGGCCAGCAGTGTCTTGCCCGAACCGGTCGGGCCGACCAGCAGGATGTTCGACTTCGCCAGCTCGACGTCATCGTTCTTGCTGCGGCTCTCGATGCGCTTGTAGTGGTTGTAGACCGCCACGGCGAGCGTGCGCTTGGCGCGGTTCTGGCCGATGACGTACTGGTCCAGCACCTCGAGGATTTCGCGCGGCTTGGGCAGCGAGCTGCGCGCGGACTGCGCCTTCTCCTCGAGCTCCTCGCGGATGATGTCGTTGCACAGCTCGACGCACTCGTCGCAGATGTACACGCTCGGGCCCGCAATCAGCTTGCGGACCTCGTGCTGGCTCTTCCCGCAGAACGAGCAATAGAGGATCTTGCTGCTGTCGCCGGAACGGCCTTGACGGTCTTCGCTCATGCCTGGATCTGTCTTGCTGCTGCGGTCACGGTTCGAGAATAGCACAGCGCCCGGCGGCGCAAACCCTGCCCCACCGGAACGCCATTTCCTTTTTTAATCAACTGCTTAGGCCGGCTGGATGGACTCTTCCGGACGCCGCTCCAGCACCTGGTCGACCAACCCGTATTCGCGGGCGGCCTCGGCGCTCTTGAAGTTGTCGCGTTCGGTGTCGGTGGCGATGGTCTCGATCGACTGGCCGGTGTGGCGGGCCAGGATCTCGTTGAGCCGCTGCTTCATCGACAGGATCTCGCGGGCGTGGATGTCGATGTCGGTCGCCTGACCCTGGAAGCCACCCAAGGGCTGGTGGATCATCACCCGCGAATTCGGCAGCGCATAGCGCTTGCCGGCCGCGCCGGAGGCGAGCAACAGCGCGCCCATGCTGGCGGCCTGGCCGACGCAGATCGTGCTCACGTCGGGCTTGATGAACTGCATCGTGTCGTAGATCGCCATGCCGGCGGTGACGATGCCGCCGGGCGAGTTGACGTAAAGGTTGATGTCCTTCTCGGGGTTCTCGGCCTCGAGGAACAGCAGCTGCGCGACGATGACGTTGGCCATGTAGTCGTCGATCGGCCCGACCAGGAAGATCACCCGCTCCTTCAGCAGCCGCGAGTAGATGTCGTAGGCGCGCTCGCCGCGGCTGGTCTGTTCGACCACCATCGGGACGAGATTGAGGGCCTTGGTGTCGTAGCTGCTCATGGGGTCGTGGTTCCTGCTCTCGTGACGCGGGTTGGACGCCTTGCCGGGCGGGTGGTTCCCGGCGCGGGCCGGGACCCGCCTACGGGGCGATGGCTTCCTGGAAGCTGAGCTGCTGCTCGGTATGCTGGGCGCGTTCGGCGATCCAGTCGATCACCTGCTCCTCCATCACCCGGTTCTGCAGGCCAGACATCAGCTGGGGGTCGTTGCGGTACAAGTCAATGACCTGCTGCGGTTCCTCGTACGTCGAGGCGATCAGCCGCAGGTGCTCGTTCAGGCGCTTGGGGTCCAGGCGCAGCTCGTTGCGCCGGGCGACCTCGCCCACGAGCAGCCCGACCAGCACGCGCTTGCGCGCCGCGTCCATGAAATTCAGGTGCGCGTCGGCCGGGACCTCGCCCGGGTTGCGGCCGGCGCGACGGGCCTGCTCGACCTGCTGCGACAGCATCCCGCGCGCCTCGGCCTCGACCAGCTTCGGCGGAAGCTCGACGTGCGAATAGACGGCCACCAGCTGCTCGCCGACCTCGCGCCGCAGGCGGTTCATCAACGCGCCCTTGAGCTCGCGCTCGAGGTTGGTGCGGATATCGGCGCGGAACTGGTCCATCTCCCCGCTCTTGACGCCGAAGCTGCGGATGAACGCGGCATCGACCTCCGGCAGCTGCTGCTCCGAGACCTGCTCGGCCTTCAGGTGCACCTGCGCCGTCTTGCCCGCCAGGGCCGCCACCCGCCAGTCCGCGGGGAACGTGACCTCGACCGTAGTCTCGCCACCTGCCTCGATGCCGACCAGCGCATCCTCGATGTCCTTGAACATCCCACCCGAGCCGATCACGGTCGCGCCGCGCTCGACGCCCTCGGCAGGCAGGCGCTGGTCCCCGATCTGCGACCAGGTCTCCACGTCCACCGCATCGCCGGCCTGCGCAGGCCGCGTGACCGCGCTCCAGCTGCGCCGCTGCTGGCGCAGGTTCTCGATCATGCGGTCGATGTCCTCCTCGGTCACCTCGGAGGCATGGCGCACCACGCTGAGGCTGGAGACGTCGATCTCGCCGAAGTCCGGCACCACCTCGAAGGTGGCCACATAGGCCAGTTCGCCCTCGTCCTTCTGCTCGCTCGGCTCGATCCTGGGCTGTCCGGCCAGGCGCAGCTCGTTGCTGCGCACGGCCTCGTCGAAACCCTCGCGCAGCAGGCCGTCGAGCACCTCGGCGCGCACCTGCTGGCCGTAGCGTTGCTCGATCACCTTCGTCGGTACCTTGCCGGGGCGGAACCCCTTGATGCGGGCCGTGCGCGCGATCTCGCGCAGGCGTCCGCCGACCTGGGTTTCGAGCCGTTCCGAGGGCAGGCGGAACGTCAGGCGGCGCTCGAGGCTGCCAAGGGATTCGACCGACACTTGCATTTGACTTCGACTCCTGCCGCCCGGCGCGGGCCGCGGCTTGTGATTCCGGATGGTGGGCCGGGCGCGTCCCATGGCCTGCGACCGCAGGCCGGGCGCGGCCGGCGGAACGGGATATTTTGGCCGAATCGCGGGCGCGGCACCAGAGCGCGGAGCCGGAAGGGGTCTGCGGCGTCGCCCGGGGGACCGTCATCCGGACTCTGGCCGGCGCCAAGGCGGCGTCCGGAACCACGCAGAGCCTTCCGATGGGCAGTCGTTGAGGCTGCTGCACCCGGTTGCTGCCCAAGGCGCGCCGCCGGGCCTGAGGCGAAGGTGGGCCGGGGAACGGCAACGAGCGTCATCGCGACCAGCCGCCTCGCTGCCGTCATCGACCGGCCGATGTCAGGGTGGGCTGCAAGCCAGCTTGTGTCGTCCGTTCACGCGCCGCCGGTCGCCGATGCCCGCCGCGCCGCCCCGGCCTCCGCCTGCGCGCGGCCTCGCCTGTGCGCTGCCCCCGGGGCCGCGCGCCTGAACACCGACAGGCGGGGCAGCGAGGCAGGGCCGCGGCTGGCGAACGCCAAGCAAAAGGTGGTGCATTGGCCAGCGCGCGGGCGGCTCGCTCGGGCCGGCAGGCTCCCGGTACGGGAGGGGCCGGACGTCCTGCACTCGCCAACGCTCGCGAGTTGGTCACGCCCCTGAACTGATTGGGAGGGTTGGTGCGAAAGGGGGGACTCGAACCCCCACGCCTTGCGGCACTGGAACCTAAATCCAGGGCGTCTACCAATTCCGCCACTTTCGCGCGCCGCAATCTTAGCGCCGGGACGCGGCAACGCGGCCGTGCCTGCGGGCACGCGCAATCGAAAACGCCCGGCCGAAGCCGGGCGTCTCGTCGAACTGGTGGCCGTCAAGGGTGAGCCCGGGCCGCCTGCGAACCAGCGGTTCGCGCCCGGGCGAACGCCACGCGCGCTGCGCGTGGCCGGAGCTGCGCAGCAGGCGAACCAGAGGTTCGAATCCGGCGACGGCTGGCCCCGAAACGAGAACGCCCGGCCGAAGCCGGGCGTCCCGTCGAACTGGTGGACCGTCAAGGGTGAGCCCGGGCCGCCTGCGAACCAGCGGTTCGCGCCCGGGCGAACGCCACGCGCGCTGCGCGTGGCCGGAGCTGCGCAGCAGGCGAACCAGAGGTTCGAATCCGGCGACGGCTGGCCCCGAAACGAGACCGCCCGGCCGAAGCCGGGCGTCCCGTCGAACTGGTGGGCCGTCAAGGGTGAGCCCGGGCCGCCTGCGAACCAGCGGTTCGCACCCGGGCGAACGCCACGCGCGCTGCGCGTGGCCGGACCTGCGCAGCAGGCGAACCGGAGGTTCGAATCCGGTGACGGCTGGCCCGAAACGAGAACGCCCGGCCGAAGCCGGGCGTCTCGTCGAACTGGTGGGCCGTCAAGGATTCGAACCTTGGACCTATTGATTAAGAGTCAACTGCTCTACCAACTGAGCTAACGGCCCGCAAAACGGGCGCACATTGTAACAAACGTACGCGTTCCGGCAAGCACCCGAGGGAACCGGCCGGAGGGATGGAATGGGGTGGCTGAGGGGACTCGAACCCCCGACATCTGGAATCACAATCCAGGACTCTAACCAACTGAGCTACAGCCACCACAGGAACTGCACAGGATACCCGAGTCCGGACCCCTGCCCCGCATGCCGACCGCGCGAAACGGCTGGCGCGCCCGGCAGGACTCGAACCTGCAACCACCGGCTTAGAAGGCCGGTGCTCTATCCGGTTGAGCTACGGGCGCCTGCGCGCATGATAGCCGTCCCGGACGGGACACGATGGTCGGGGTAGAGGGATTCGAACCCCCGACATCCTGCTCCCAAAGCAGGCGCGCTACCAGACTGCGCTATACCCCGGCCGGTGACGAGCGGTCGATCCGAACCCGCGCCGGCCCTGGGGTCCGGCGGGGTGGGCCATTGTCCGGAGGGGGTCGATCGGTGTCAACGCGCGCCACCGCCCGCCGTCCGGCGCGCCGGAGCATTCACGCGGTGTATCCTTCAGTCCGGCTCCAACTTCCAGGTGCAGGCACCCATGCGCAGCGGCAACCCGGTCCTCAAAGAATCCACCTTCCTCGACCTCGGCAGCGGCGCCGTCGTCTCGCGCGACGGCCAGGCGATGACGCTCAACGGCACGGTCAACAAGACCGGGTTCCTGCTGCTGTTGACCGTGATGACCTCCGCGTTCGCCTGGACCCAGGCCCTGGGCCCGGACGGCACGCCGGCGCCCGGCTTCTCGGTGTACGTGTGGGGCGGCGCGATCGGCGGCCTGGTGCTGGCCCTGGTCACGGCGTTCAAGAAGGAGTGGTCGCCGGTCACCGCGCCGCTGTATGCGCTGGTGGAGGGTTTCTTCCTCGGCGCCATCTCCGCGCTGTACAACCATTTCTATGAAGGCATCGTCATGCAGGCGGTGATGCTGACCTTCGGCACCCTGTTCGCGCTGCTGTTCGCCTACCGCACGGGCCTGGTCAAGGCCACCGAGAACTTCAAGCTCGGCGTGGTCGCGGCCACCGGCGGCATCGCGCTGGTCTACCTGGCGACCATCGTGCTGGGCTTCTTCAACATCCAGATCCCGCTGATCCATGAAAGCGGCATCGTCGGCATCGGCTTCAGCCTGTTCGTGATCGTGATCGCGGCGCTGAATCTGGTGCTCGATTTCGACTTCATCGAGAGCGGCGTCGAGCAGGGCGCGCCGAAGTACATGGAGTGGTACGGCGCTTTCGGCCTGATGGTGACCCTGGTGTGGCTGTATATCGAGTTCCTGCGCCTGCTGGCGAAGCTGCAGTCGCGCAACTGAGCGGGGTCGGGTCATTCGCGTGGTTCGGGAAGGGCGCCGCTGGCGCCCTTCCGTGTTTCAGGGCGGGTCGGTCGCCGGCGCCGCCGTGGCGCGCGGCGCGCGTGGCCAGGCGATGAACACGATCGCGGCCAGCGCCAGCAGCCAGCAGTACCAGACGCTGCCCGCCAGGGCGAACGGCGAGACGCTCGCCAGCGACGCCGCCAGCAGCAGCTGCGCGCCGTAGGGCAGCAGGCCCTGCGGCACGCAGGCGAAGATGTCGAGCACGCTCGCCGCGCGGCGCGGGCTGATGCCGTGGCGCTGCGCGATGTCGCGCGCCACGCTGCCGCCGACTAGGATCGCGACCGTGTTGTTGGCGGTGAACACATCGGCCGTGCCCGCCAGCGCGGCGATGCTGAATTCGCCCGTGCGCCGCCCGCGGTGGCCGCGTGCGAAACGCGCGATCATCCGCGACAGCCAGTCGAGCCCGCCCGCGACCTTCATCAGCGCACCGAGCCCGCCGACCAGCAGCGACAGCAGCAGGATCTCGGTCATGCCCTCGAACCCGGCCCAGATGTCGGCGACCAGACCCGCGGGACCATATGCTGGCGCCAGGACGAAGCCGAACGCCCCGGCCACGACGATGCCGACCGACAGCACCAGCAGCACGTCCAGTCCTGCCAGCGCCAGGCCCAGCACCAGCAGGTAGGGCAGCGCGAGCCAGGCCGGCGTCGATTCAGTCGACTCGACCGGCGCCGGCTCGCCGGCCACGCCCAGCAGCACCATCGTCGCCAGTGCCGCGGGCAGCGCGATGCGGAAATTCTCGCGGAACTTGTCGCGCATCTGCGCGCCCTGGGTGCGGGTGGCGGCGATGGTGGTGTCGGAGATGACCGACAGGTTGTCGCCGAACATCGCGCCGCCCACCACCGCGCCCACCACCAGGACGCGGTCGAGCCCGGCGGCGTCGGCCACGCCCGCCGCGATCGGCACCACGGCCGCGATCGTACCCATCGAGGTACCGATGGCGAGCGACACCGCACCAGCCACCGCGAACAGGCCCGGCAGCAGCAGCGCTGGAGGCAGCGTGTTCACGCCCAGGGCGACCACGGCGTCGACCGCGCCGATCGCACGCGACACCTGTGCGAACGCGCCTGCCAGCAGGAAGATCAGGCACATCAGCACGATGCCCGGGTCGCCCATGCCGCGCAGCAGGGTGTCGAGCGCGCCGAGCCTGCGCCGCCAGGCGATGAGCGCGGCCAGCGCCAGGGCCGGCAGGATCGCGACCGGCGCGCGCAGCTGGTAGAAGCCCATGGCGTCGCCCTGGCCGGTGAAGTACAGGCCCGCGCCGAAGAACAGCACCAGGAACAGCAGCAGGGGCGTCAGCGCCAGGGCGCCGGAGCGTTCGTCCATCGGGATGCCCGCGGAAGGAAGGCGGCGATTGTGCGATGTCGCACCCCGCGCGTCATGCGCATCGGCGGCATGACGCCAGTCCGGACGGGAATGATGCGCCGACGGTCCGCCCTGGCTACTGCGGATGCGGGCGACGCGGCAAGGGCGGTGGCCATGCCGGGCGTCGCTTGCGCGGCGCCTCGGACGGCTGCGCGCTTCCTGCAACGCAGATGGGGCGCCGAAGCGCCCCATCCGTCCATCCGGCCGCCGCCGGGGATCAGGTCCTGCCGGCGATCGCCTTCGCGAACGACATCGTGTTGCCGCTGCCGCCCAGGTCGGGGGTCAGGGAGTCCTGCGCCTCGAGCGTGGCGATGATCGCCTTGCGCAGGCGCGCGGCATCGTCCGGCTTGCCGATGTGGTCGAGCATCTGCGCCGCGCCGAGGAGCAGCGCGCACGGGTTGGCCTTGCCCTGCCCTGCGATGTCCGGCGCGGTGCCGTGCACGGCCTCGAAGATCGCCGCGTCCTTGCCGATGTTCGCGCCGGGCGCGAGGCCCAGGCCGCCGACCAGGCCCGCGCACAGGTCGGAGATGATGTCGCCGAACAGGTTGGTGGTGACGATGATGTCGAACTGCTCCGGCCGCATTACCAGCTGCATGCAGGTGTTGTCGACGATCATCTCGTTGCACTCGATCTCGGGGTACTGCGCCGCCACCTCGCGCGCCACCTTCAGGAACAGGCCCGAAGTGGTCTTGAGGATGTTGGCCTTGTGCACCACCGTGACCTTCTTCCGGCCGGTGTTGCGCGCCAGGTCGAAGGCGTAGCGGACGATGCGCTCGGAGCCCTTGCGGGTGACCTTCTGCAGCAGGGTCGCGGTCTCGCCGTCCTCGGTGATCGTCTGGCCCTCGCCGATGTAGGCGCCCTCGGTGTTCTCGCGCACCGTGATCAGGTCGACCCCGCTCGGGAAACGGGATTTCGTGTTCGGGAACGACTTCGCCGGGCGCACGTTGGCGTACAGGTCGAAGCGCTTGCGCAGCTCGACGTTGATCGACGAAAAGCCCTCGCCCACCGGCGTGGTCAGCGGGCTCTTGAGCGCGATGCGGGTGCGGCGGATGGAGTCCATGGTCGCCTGCGGCAGCAGTTCGCCATGCTTCTCCAGCGCCACCAGACCGGCATCGGCTTCTTCGTAGGCCAGGCCGAGGCCCATCGCGTCGAGCACGTACAGGGTGGCGTCCATGATCTCCGGGCCGATACCGTCGCCGCGGATGACCGTGATTGTCTGCGTCATGTAGGGGATTCCGTGCGGAAAGACGCCGCGCAAAGCGCGCGGCGTTGAAATAGTTCAATCTGAAATTATGCCCGAAACGGACCCCGCGCCCCAGTCCCGGCACGGCCCGGCGGCCAGGCGCGGATCGTCAGCCGCCGGCGTGATCGTGCGGCGGCGGCGCGTCGCCTTCGCCCTGCTCGAGCCGGTCGAGGAAGTCCACCGCACGCCGCAGGTGCGGAATCACGATGCTGCCGCCGACCACCAGACCGACCGAGAACGTCTCGAAGAACTGCTCGCGGCTCACACCTGCCTCGCGGCACTGGGCCACGTGGTAGCTGATGCAGTCGTCGCAGCGCAGCACCAGGGAGGCGACCAGGCCGAGCAGCTCCTTGGTCTTCACGTCCAGCGCACCGGCCTGGTAGGTTTGGGTATCGAGCGCGAAGAAGCGCCGCACGACCTGGTTGGGCTCGGCCAGGATGCGCGTGTTCATGCGCTGGCGGAACTCTGTGAACGCGCGCACGCGATCGGCTTCGTCGTGTTCCATGGCATCGGATTCCATGACGCGGCCTAGCCGTCCGTCCCGGTCGGGGCCGGCTGCAGCAGGGCCTCGAAGCCGCCCGCGCGGTGCAGGGCCATCATGTCGTCGTATCCGCCCACATGCACGTCGCCGACGAAGATCTGCGGCACGGTGCTGCGCCGCGTGCGTGCGACCATGCGCTCGCGTTCGGCGGGGTCGAGGTCGATCCGCACCTCGTCCCACGTCAGCCCGCGGCTGCGCAGGAAGGTCTTGGCGGCCACGCAATAGCCGCAGATCGCGCTGGTGTACACGGTGATGGGCGGCTGCGCGGCGCCCGGCGCGGGTTGCTGGTCCATGTCGGGAACCTCGAATGCGAACGTGGGTCGAATGGTGGCTGCCGCCGTTACGCTTTTCCACCTCCATGGACGATACGCTGCGGCCGATTAACATCGGATTCACTCGCATGCCCGGACCTCCCTGCATGCTTGACCGACTGCCTGCCCGAGCCGCCCATGCCCCTGCGCATCGCCCGTCACGCCCCGTTGCTGGTCACGGCCCTGCTGGTGCTGCTCGTCGCCAGCGTGCGTGCCCCGGCGCAGGACACGCGCCTGCCGGACATCGGTTCGTCCGCGGGCAGCGTGCTCGGCCCGGCACAGCAGTCCGAGTACGGCCGCATGATGCTGGCGCAGCTGCGCCATTACGGCTACGTGCTCGAGGACCCGCTGGTCGACGGCTGGCTGCAGGCCACCGGCAACCGCCTCGGCGCCGCCAGCGACGATCCCGAGCAGCGCTTCACGTTCTTCATGATGAAGGACCGCAACATCAACGCCTTCGCCACCCTGGGCGGATACATCGGCATGAACGCCGGCCTGGTGCTCGCCGCCGAGACCGAGGACGAAGTGGCGGCGGTGCTGGGGCACGAGGTGGCGCACGTGACCCAGGCCCATGTGCTGCGCAGCGTGGAGCGCGCGCAGCGCGACAGCATCCCGATCCTGCTGGCGATGCTGGGCGCGATCGCGGTCGCGCAGAGCGCCGGCGGCAATTCCTCAGACGATGCGGCGATGGCCGCCGTCGCCAGCGCCCAGGGGCTGATGGCCCAGCGCCAGATCAACTACACCCGCTCCAACGAGTCGGAGGCCGATCGCATCGGCATCCGCACCCTGGCGCGCAGCGGCTACGAACCGGTGGCCATGGCCAGCATGTTCGAGCGCATGCAATCGGCCTCTCGCACCAACCAGGGCGGCGAACGCGAACGCCTGCCCGACTATCTGCGGACCCACCCCGTCACCACCACCCGCATCAGCGAGGCCAAGGATCGCGCCGAGCGACTGGCTGGCGCGTCGGTCACCGGCACGGTGTCCACGCCCGGGGCGCGGCGCACCGAGCGCATCTCCATCGACGGCGTGGTGGTGCCCGACGGCTTGGGCGCGGGCGACAACCCCCTTCTGCCCGCCGGGCTGAGCCTGGGCGGCGGGCTCGACGCGGGCGAGCGGCGTGAATTCGGCTGGGCGCGCGAGCGCCTGCGCGTGCTCAGCGCCAACACGGCCGACGCCGCGATCCGCGAATACGAGCGCATGGCCACCGCGGCACCGCTCGACGACGCCCAGCGCTACGGACTGGCGGTCGCGCAGGTGCGGGCCGGCCGCGGCGAGCCGGCGGCCACCGCGCTGGCGGAATTGCTGTCCCGCAACCCGGGCGATGTCTGGCTAGAAATCGGACTGGCCGAGGCGCAGGCCCATGCCGGCCGTCCCGCGGACGCCGACCGCCGCTTCGAAGCCTTGCTGGTCCGCATGCCGCGCCATCCGGCCGTTGCCCTGTCCTATGCCGATGTCCTGGTGGCGCGCAACACGCCCGAGGCAGGCCGCCGCGCGCAGGAAGTGCTGCGACCCCTGCTCGCCTCCAGCAGCGGTGATCCCGCCTTCCAGCGCACCTTCGCCCGCGCCAGCGAGATCGCCGGCGACCCGGCGCGCGCGGGCGAGGCCTGGGCCGAGGCCGCCTACCTGAGCGGGCGCGAGGAACAGGCGCTGGTCCAGCTCAACACGCTGAAGAAGCGCGAGGACCTGGACTACTACGCGCGGGCGCGGATCGACGCGCGCATCGCGCAGATCACGCCCGTGGTGCTGGAACTGCGGCGCCAGGGCATCCGCGACCCGGACCTGCACCGCCGGCGCTGACCGGCGAATCAGGGGCCACGGAGTCCGCCCGGACCGGAGTCACAAACCGGTCATAAAACTGTCGTCTAATGCCGGAAGCGGCCGATGTGGCCGGCACCGCAGGACGAAACGTGCAGAAGCGCATCCTGATCGTCGACGACGAACCCGCGATCCGCGAAATGGTGGCCTTCGCCCTGCGCAAGGGCGACTTCGAGCCGGCCCACGCGGGGGACGCGCGCGAGGCGCAGTCCTCGATCGCCGACCGGGTCCCCGACCTGATCCTGCTCGACTGGATGCTGCCCGGCACCAGCGGGCTGGAGCTGGCGCGGCGCTGGCGCAAGGAAACGCTGACGCGCGAGGTGCCGATCATCATGCTCACCGCCCGCGGCGAGGAGAACGACCGCGTCGGCGGGCTGGAAGCCGGGGTCGACGATTACGTGGTCAAGCCGTTCTCCGCGCGCGAACTGCTGGCACGGATCCGCGCCGTGATGCGGCGCTCGCGCGAGGACGACGAGGACGGCAGCGTCAGCGTCGGCAGGCTGCGCATCGACGGCGCCGCGCACCGGGTCTTCGCCGGCGACGAGCCGGTCAGCATCGGGCCGACCGAATACCGCCTGCTGCACTTCTTCATGACCCACCCCGAGCGCGTCTACAGCCGCACCCAGCTGCTCGACCACGTCTGGGGCGGCAGCGTGTACGTGGAGGAGCGCACCGTCGACGTCCACATCCGGCGCCTGCGCAAGACGCTCGAGCCCGCCGGTCTCGACGGCATGGTGCAGACCGTGCGCGGATCGGGATACCGCTTCTCCGCGTCGGTCTGACGCATCGCGCCACGCGTTGCCGCCCGCGGGGTCCGCAGCGGCCCCGCGCCGCGAGCGGATATCATCGAATCGCCCCGCCTTCGTTTTCGCAACCGGCCATCCCGATCGCCCGACTTCACGCCATGCCCCCCCGATCCCGATCCGCGTGGACCCGCACCCTGGGCCAGCTCGTGCTGGTGCTGGCGGCGGCGCTGTTCACGGGACTGGTGCTGGGCCAGGTCTGGCTGGCGCTGGCGCTTGCGGCGCTGGGCGTGGTGGCCTGGCACTACTGGCGACTGCGCCGGGTGCTCGCGCGCCTGACGTCGCGCCAGCGGCAGCCGATCGCCAGCGGCGAAGGCGTCTGGAACGAGCTCGAACGCCAGTTGCGGGCGAACCAGGAGAACATGCGCGCGCGCAAGCGGCGCCTGGTGGCGATGCTGCGCGCGTATCGCGCGGTCGCCGCCGCCCTGCCCGACGCGGTGATCGTGGTCGAACGCAACACCCAGCGCGTGCAGTGGTTCAACGCCGCCGCCACCGGCCTGCTCGGCCTGCGCTACCCGGGCGATATCGGACAACCACTGGGCGAGCGCCTGCGCACGCTGCAGATCTCGCACTGGCTCGCGGCCGGGCGCAATGCCGAGCCTCTGCTCGATGCGCCGTCGCCGACTTCGTCCGATATCCGTCTGAACCTGCGGCTGATCCCGTATTCCGAAGACCTGTGGCTGGTGGTCGCGCGCGACGTCACCAAGATGATGCGGCTCGAGCAGGTGCGCCGCGACTTCGTGGCCAACGTCTCGCACGAACTGCGTACGCCGCTGACCGTGGTGCACGGCTACCTGGACATGCTCGATCCGCAGGAACACCCCGAGTGGGCGCCGATGCTCTCGGAGATGCAGCTGCAGTCACAGCGCATGACCCAACTGGTGGAGGACCTGCTGACCCTGTCGCGGCTCGAGGCCCAGGAAGGCATCGACAGCGAGACGGTGGCGATGGGATCGATGCTCTCGACCCTGCGACGCGAGGCCGAGGCCCTGAGCCAGGGCCGGCACGTGGTCACGGTCGAGGACGCGGCGGGCGTCGACCTGCGTGGTTCCACCAAGGAACTTCACAGCGCCTTCTCCAACCTGGTCAGCAACGCGGTGCGCTACACCCCCGCCGGCGGCACCATCGCCATCCGCCTGGCGCGCGACGACGACGGACTCGTCCTGTCGGTGCGCGACAGCGGCTTCGGGATCCCGGCCGCCCACCTGCCACGGCTCACCGAGCGCTTCTACCGCGTGTCCACCAGCCGTTCGCGCGAGTCCGGCGGTACCGGCCTGGGGCTCGCCATCGTCAAGCACGTGCTGAACCTGCACCACGCGCGGCTGGAGATCGCCAGCGAAGTGGGGCGCGGCAGCCTGTTTTCCTGCCATTTCGGCGCCGAGCGGATCGAAGCGCGCGACCCAACCACGTCCGGAGCAATGCCGTGAACCGACCCGCCGATGGTGCGGACACCCCCGCCACGACCCGCGGCCGGGGCGCGCGCCCGGCGCGTCCGCTCGCGGCCGCGGCCGAAGCCGACGATGCGGATCCGTTGCGTGACCCTGCGCTCTACTTCAATCGCGAACTCTCGCAGCTCGACTTCAACTTCCGCGTCCTGGCGCAGGCGCAGGACGACTCGGTCCCGCTGCTGGAGCGGCTGCGCTACCTGTGCATCTCCTGCACCAATCTCGACGAGTTCTTCGAGATCCGCGCCGCCACCGTGCGCCATGCGCAGGACTTCGGCACCGTGCCCGCGCCGCCCGACGGGCTGGCGCCGGCCACGGTGCTGCGCCGCATCCACGACCGCGCGGCGGAACTGGTGGATGCGCAGTACCGGTGCTGGAACGAGGTGCTGCGGCCGGCGCTGACCACCAACGGCGTGCGCGTGCTGGGCCGCGCGCAGTGGACCGCGCGCCAGACCCGCTGGCTGCGCGCCTATTTCCGCGACGAGATCATGCCGGTGCTCTCGCCGCTGGGCCTGGATCCCGCGCATCCGTTCCCGAAGATCCTCAACAAGTCGCTCAACATCGTGGTCGTGCTGAAAGGGCGCGATGCGTTCGGGCGGGTCGGCAACCTGGCGATCGTGCGCGCGCCGCGTTCGCTGCCGCGCATCATCCAGCTGCCCGAACGGATCTCGGGCGGCGAGTACGACTTCGTGTTCCTGTCCTCGGTGCTGTCGGAGTTCGTGCACGAACTGTTCCCGGGCATGGAGGTCAAGGGCGCCTACCAGTTCCGGGTCACGCGCAACTCCGAACTGATCGTGGACGAGGACGAGGTCGAGAACCTCGCCCTGGCGCTGCGCGACGAACTGCAGGGACGCGGCTACCTGCGCGCGATGCGGCTGGAGATCGCGGCCAGCTGCCCCAAGCCGATCGTGCGCACCCTGCTGCAGAACTTCGAGCTGCCTGAAAACGCGGTCTACCGCATCGACGGGCCGGTCAATCTCAACCGCGTGATCCAGGTCTACGACCTGGTGCAGCGGCCGGACCTGAAGTTCGCCGCGTTCCAGCCGCGGGTGCCCAAGAACGTCGACGCGATCTTCGAGCTGGTGGCCGAGGGCGACGTGCTGCTGCACCACCCGTTCGACGCGTTCGCGCCGGTGCTGGAACTGATCAAGCAGGCGGCCGAAGACCCGAACGTGCTCGCGATCAAGCAGACGCTGTACCGCACCGGCAAGGACTCGCCGATCGTCGAGCACCTGGTGCAGGCGGCGCGCAACGGCAAGGACGTGACCGTGGTGGTGGAGCTGCGTGCGCGCTTCGACGAGGAAGCCAACCTCGGACTGGCCGACCGGCTGCAGGAGGCCGGCGTGCAGGTCGTCTACGGGGTGGTCGGCTACAAGACCCACGCCAAGATGCTGCTGGTGGTGCGGCGCGAGGGCCGCAAGCTGCGGCGCTACGTGCACCTGGGCACCGGCAACTACCATTCCGGCACCGCACGCGTGTACACCGACTTCGGCCTGATCAGCGCCGATCCGGACATCGGCAACGACGTGCACCTGATCTTCCAGCAGCTCTCCGGGCTGGCGCCGGCGATCTCGCTCACGCGCCTGCTGCAGTCGCCGTTCACGCTGCACACCGGGATCCTGGCGCGGATCGAACGCGAGACCCGGCACGCGCTCGCAGGCCGACCCGCGCGGATCATCGCCAAGATGAACGCGCTCAACGAACCGCAGGTGATGCGCGCGCTGTACGCGGCCTCGCAGGCCGGCGTGTCGATCGACCTGATCGTGCGCGGCGCGTGTTCGTTGCGTCCCGGCGTGCCCGGCGTATCGGAGAACATCCGGGTGCGGTCGATCATCGGCCGCTTCCTCGAGCATCACCGCGTGTACTGGTTCGGCAACGACGGCCAGCCCGAGCTGTTCTGCTCCAGCGCCGACTGGCTGGAGCGCAACCTGCTGCGCCGGGTGGAGACCTGCTTCCCGGTGCTGGACCCCGAGATCGCCGCCCGCGTACGCGAGGAGGCGCTGGACAACTACCTCGCCGACAACCTCAACGCCTGGGAATTGCACGAGGACGGGGTTTACCGCAAGCTGGCGCCCGACGGCGACACCATGCCGCACTCGGCGCAAGCCTCCCTGCTGGCGAAACTCTGCGGATGATGGATGCGCTCGCCCGTGCGGGATCCCTGACCTCGCCGCTGCGCGACGGGGACATGCTGGCCGCGATCGACCTGGGTTCCAACAGCTTCCACATGGTGGTCGCCAGCTACACGCTGGGCCAGCTGCGCATCGTCGACCGGCTGCGCGAGACGGTGCGCCTGGCCGAGGGACTGGACGTCAAGGGCGGCCTGTCGCTGGACGTGCGCCAGCGCGCGCTGACCTGCCTGGCGCGGTTCGGCCAGCGCATCCGCGACATCCCGCCGCAGCGCGTGCGCGCGCTCGCCACCAACACCGTGCGCCTGCTGGCCGCGCCGCAGTCGTTCCTGGTGCCGGCCGAGACCGCGCTCGGACACGGCATCGAGGTGATCTCGGGCCGCGAGGAAGCGCGCCTGATCTACCTCGGCGTCGCCCACGCCCAACCGCCCAAGCCCGACAGCCTGCGGCTGGTGGTCGACATCGGCGGTGGTTCCACCGAATGCATCATCGGCCGCGGCTTCCAGGCCATCGAGCGCGAAAGCCTGCAGGTGGGCTGCATCGCCACCACGCGACGGTTCTTCGGCAACGGCAAGCTGTCGCGCAGGAAGTGGCGCGAGGCGGTGATCGAGGTCGGTGCGGAGTTCCAGCAGTTCGCCAACGCCTATCGCACCCTGGGCTGGAACGAGGCGATCGGCGCCTCCGGCACCTGCAAGGCGATCGGCGAGATCTGCGCGGCGATGAAGCTCACCAAGGGAGCGGTCACTGCCGAGGCGCTGCCCCAGGTCCGCGACCGGCTGCTGCAGGCCGGCAGCATCGAGGCCATCGACCTGCCCGGCCTGTCCGACGACCGCCGCCCGATCATCGCCGGCGGCGTGCTGGTCCTGGAAGCCGCATTCGATGCGCTCGGGCTCGCGCGCATGGCAGTGAGCAAGGCGGCGATGCGCGAGGGCGTGCTGTACGACATGCTCGGACGGGGCAGCGAACACGATCCACGCGAGGCGTCGATCGACGCGCTCACCCTGCGCTACGGCATCGACGTGGACCAGGCCTCGCGCGTGGAGGCGACCGCCATCCGCCTTTACGAGCAGGCCGCGCCGGCGTGGAAGCTCGAACCGGACGACCTGCTGATGCTGGCCTGGGCCGCGCGGCTGCATGAACTCGGCCTGGCGATTGCGCACAGCCAGTACCAGGTGCACGGGGCCTACGTGATCGAGCATTCCGACATCGCCGGCTTCTCGCGCCAGGAGCAGCAGTTCCTGGCGGCACTGGTGCGTACCCACCGGCGGCGGATCCCGAAGTCCGCCTTCGACGCCCTGCCCGACCGCCTGCTCGGCGCGGCCCGGCGCACCGCGGCGCTGCTGCGCGTCTCGGCGCTGCTGCACCGCGCGCGCGATGCCGATCCGATCCCGCGCCTGGACCTGGAGGTCGAGGACAACCGGATGACGTTGCGCCTGGCCCGGCGCTGGCTGGAGAACCGGCCCCTGCTGCGCGCCGACCTCGAGGGCGAACCGGCCGACATCGCCACGCTCGGCGTACAGCTGGCCATCAGCGCCGACTGAGACCGCTGTCCGTCGGCCCCACGCCGCCGCGGCGCGGCCCCGCCGTCATCGCGCGGTCACGCGCCTGCCACCGGCCCTTCATGCCCGCGTTGCAGCATGGCCCGAACGCGGAGGCCGCATGCATTACGCCATCGTCACCGAGACCTACCCCCCCGAGGTCAACGGCGTCGCGCTGACCGTCAGGTCGCTCGAGACCGGGCTGCGCGAACGCGGCCATGCAGTGTCGATCGTGCGGCCGCGGCAGGACGGGGCGACACCGCCCGAGGCCGATGAACTGCTCGTGCGCGGGATCGCGCTACCACGCTACCCGGGACTGCGTGCCGGGTTGCCTGCCACCGCAACGCTGGCACGGACCTGGCGCGACGCGCGTCCGGATGCGGTCTACGTCGCCACCGAGGGTCCGCTGGGCTGGTCCGCCCTGCGCGCCGCGCGCCGCGCCGGCATTCCGGTGGCCACGGGCTTCCATACCCGCTTCGACACCTACATGCGCGACTACCGCATGCCCTGGCTTGAGCCGGTGGCGCTGCGCTGGATGCGTCATTTCCACAATCGGGCCCACGCCACCCTGGTGCCGACCCGGGAACTCGACATCTTCCTGCGCGCGCGCGGCTTCGCGCACGTGCGTCTGCTGCGGCGTGCAGTGGACACCGGTCTGTTCGACCCGGTGCGCCGCGACGCCGCGCTGCGGGCATCGATCGGGGTCGCCACGGACGCGCCGCTGGTGATCCACGTCGGCCGGATCGCGGCGGAGAAGAACCTGGCACTGGCGGTACGCGCCTTCCGCGCCCTGCAGGCGCAGCGGCCGGATGCACGCTACGTGTGGGTCGGCGAAGGGCCGATGCGCGCGTCGCTGCAGCGTGAGAATCCCGACTTCGTGTTCACCGGCGTGCGTCGTGGCGAGGCGCTGGCGCGGCTGTTCGCGTGCGCCGACCTGTTCGCCTTCCCGAGCCTGAGCGAAACCTTCGGCAACGTCACCCTGGAAGCGATGGCCAGCGGCGTCCCGGTGGTGGCCTACGACTACGGCGCGGCGCGCGAACACCTGCGCGATGGCGAGCATGGAGCGGCCATCGTGCCCGGCGACGGCGACGCGTTCGTGGACGCGGTCGCGCGCATCGGCAGCGATGCCGACGCGATGCGCGCCATGGGCGCAGCCGCGCGCCAGGCGGTGCTGGGGCTCTCGCCGACACGCGTGGCCGCCGACTTCGACGATCTGCTGTCGAACCTGCACGAACCGGAGTCCGCACATGTCCACCGCGCCGCAGCCTAGCTGGTGGTCCCAGAGCGATTCGGGCTGGTGCCTGCGCGCCAACCGCGCAGGCTCCCGGCTGTCGATCCGGCGCTATTTCGCCGCGATCAGCCGGCTCGGCGATGGCGTGTTCTGGTACACCCTGATGGCCGCCATGGTGCTGGTCGACGGCCGCGAGGGACTGCTCGCCAGCCTGCACCTGGCGGTCACCGGCGTGGTCGCCCTGAGCCTGTACAAGGGGCTCAAGCGCTGGACGCGCCGGCCGCGGCCGTTCGCGGCCGACGGACGCATCCGCGCCTGGATCGCGCCGCTGGACGAGTTCAGCTTTCCGTCCGGGCACACGCTGCATGCGGTCGCGTTCACCGTGGTCGCGTCGGCGCACTATCCGGCGCTGGCCTGGCTGCTGCTGCCGTTCACCGCGAGCGTCGGCATCTCGCGCGTGGTACTCGGCCTGCACTACCCCAGCGACGTGCTCGCGGCGACCGCGATCGGTGGTGGACTCGCGGGCCTGTCCCTCTGGATCGGGCTGCCGCTGCTCGCATCCTGACATCCCGGGTGCGATGCCCCGGCCGCGGTGTCTCCAGGCATCACCACGACACGGGGGGTGGCTGCGTCGCTTACCCGAGCCGTTCCACCCGTGCCGTCGACAGCGCGGGCACGCACTGTCCGGGCCAGTCGCGGTCGTTGGCGACCTGGGCCGTGGCGCGGCTCACCTCCAGCGCCGCGACATCGATATCCGCGAACACCCAGCCCGCGCCGGCCTGCGCGCCGCTGTGCTCGCAGGCCAGCACGCCATCGGCCGGAAACCCCGTGTCCATCGGCGCGAACACGGCCGCCTCCCCGGTATTGACGTCCAGCGCCGCGCTCCACGGCGCCTCGCCGGCGGTCACCGCCTGCGCCACGAAACAGCGGTTCTCCAGCGCGCGTGCCAGGCAGCCCACCCGCACCCGGGTGGCGCCGGCCGCGGTATCGGTGCAGCTGGGGACCAGCAGCAGGCGTGCACCAGCCTCGCACTGCGCGCGCACCGGCAGCGGGAACTCGATGTCGTAGCAGACCGCGACTCCCAGGCGCAGGCCTTCGAACTCGAACACCTTCAGTGCGCCGCCGGGTTCGATCACGCCGGCGCCGCGCTCGAACCCGGTCAGCTGCAGCTTGTCCTGCCAGGCCTGCCCGCCGCCGGGCAGGAAGAGGTCGCAGCGGTTGCGGTAGCGGGCGCGGGCGCCGCCGACGTCGAGCAGGAAGCTGCCCGCCGCCACCAGCAGGCCGGTCTCGCGCGCGAGGCCGGAAAACAGGTCGATCCATGCCGCCCTGTGCTGCTGGACCGCGGCGAGGGAGGCGTGCAGGTCGGCTGCGACGGAGGGTTCGAACGTCGCCGCCAGCTCCAGCGACAGGTATTCGGGCAGCACCGCGATGCGCGCGCCATTCGACGCGGCCTCGATCAGGATCCGCCGCTGACGTGCGGCGAACGCCCCGAACTCCGCAGGCTGGCCCACCGCGTAGTGCGCGACTGCGATCCTCATGCCGGCTCCAGCGCGCGCATCCACACCTGCAGCGCGTGCATGCACGGACCGCGGCCGGGTTCCGTCCACTCCAGCTCCATCGCCAGACCGGGACGGGGCGCGTAGCCGCGACCGCGCCAGAACGAGGCGTGGCTGCGCGGGTGGGCCGGACGGCGCGGATCATCGGGGTCGCGCTCCACCGCCGCGAACGCGGTCCAGGCGAAGCCGCCGAGCGTGCGCGCATGCGCCTCCCGGCCGTCGAAGAAGGCGTGGCCGATGCCGTGGCCGCGCCACTGCGGCAGCAGGACGGACTCGCCGAAGTAGAACACCTGCGCCGGATCTGTCCCCTGCGCCTCGAACGGCACGCGGAACGCCGCCGCCTCGTCCGCGAGCGGGATCCCGGTGGCCGCCCCGACCATCTCGTCTCCCGCCAGCGCCAGCACGAACACGCTGCGCGGCGACGCGGCGTACGCCGCGAGGTAGTCGCGTTCGTAGGCCGCGTCGCCCTGGTAGAGGTAGGGCCACTCGCGGAACACCGCCATGCGCAACGCGGCGATGTGCTCGAGATGCCGGGACGCCTCCGGTCCGCTCGCGGTCTCGATCCGCCAGGCGTGCGCGGGCAACGGGGGTGAATGCGGCATCTTGGGGGCGCTGTGCGGGAAGGTTCCATGATGCCGCCGGCAGCGCACGGGTGCACGCGATGAGGGGTCAACGCCACGCTCCTGACGCAACGCTCGAGTCGCACCGGGGTCGAGCGATGCCGTGCAGCGGAACGGCGCTCCACGGCAGTGCCCGGCATGGCGAACCGTCGCGCGGCGACTGGAGGGGCCGCCGCGCTCCCCGTGACCCGGGCGGCCGGGTACCATGCGTGCCCGGCCGCATCCGGGTCAGGGCAGGCGTGGCGGGCCGCCCGTCGACAGCTGGTACCAGTCCACCCGGCGGGTCACCACCATGATCGCGGCCAGGATCAGGAACAGCAGACCCGAGCCGAGCACCAGCGCGTTGTCTTCCGACACCAGCAGGCCGTACAGGGCGCCGTAGAGCGTCGCCAGCATCAGCGCGAAGCCGGCGCCGCGCGCGCGGCTGCGCAACACGTGCGAAAGATAGAACCCGAGCAGGCCGATGCACGCGGTCGCGGCCGCCAGGTAGGCCCAGCCGAAGGGGATGTGTTCGGACAGGCTGACCAGCAGCAGGAAGAAGATCGCCAGTGCCAGCCCCGCCAGGCCGTACTGGATCGGATGGATGCGCAGCTGCTTCACCAGCTCCAGCATGAAGAAGCCGACGAAGGTCAGCAGCACGAACAGCAGCCCGTACTTGGTGGCGCGGTCGGCCTGGGCGTAGCCGTCCACCGGATCCACCAGCGAGACCGCGATCGCGTCCAGGCCGCCGTCGAGGCCATCGCCCAGCTGCGCGACCGACGCGGACGACAGCGACGCGCCGCCGCGGTACTGCGCCTGGGCATTGGTCGCCAGCGACGACACCTGCCAGGTCGCGCGAAAGCCGTCGGCATCGATCTCGTGCCGGGTGGGCAGGAAGGCGCCATTGAAGCGCGGGTGCGGCCAGGCCGATGCCAGCGTGACCCGCGTCTGCTGGGCGAGCGGCGCGATCGCCAGCGATTCCGCGCCGGCCAGTTCGAACTCCAGCTGCGTCGTCAGCGCCAGGCGCGCGCCGGCCGCGGGCACGGCCAGGCGCACGTGCACACCGGGCGCGTCGCGGTGCCCGAGTCCCTGCAGCAGCGGCGTGCCGGCGCCGTCGACCTGCAGCCGCGGCGCGCCGCGCAGGCCGCGCACGTCGGCCAGGCCCCAGGCCAGCCATGGCTGGCCGATGCGGCGCGGCAGCGCCGGGTCCGCGTCGCGCGGGATACGCGCGTCGAACGTGGCCGACAGCCGTCCCTCCAGCGCATACATGCGCACCTCGTGCAGTCCCAGTCGACGCGTGTACGGGCGCAGGGTGCCGTCGAGCGCCTGCGAGCCGGGGAAGAACAGCCACTGCCCGCTCTCGCCGTCGCGCCGCACCCGTCGCACCACCTCGCCGCGCGCGCCCTTCTCCTCCACCTCGACCACCTCGGTCCAGGGCACCACCAGCACCGGCCCGGCGATCCCCTGCGCCGCCGCCTCGCTGCGCGCGATGCTCTGCACCGCCTGCGCGCGATGGAGCTGGCGGTCGTGGATCACGCCGCGCACCAGCACCAGCGGCACCAGGATCGCCAGGGTCATGCCCAGCACCATCAGGATCTTCAGCCAAAGCCGCATCGCACCGCTCCTCGTGGGTTGTCGGTGCGCAGCGTGGCGCGCGCCTGCGAGGCGACGATGGCGCGACGGTGAGGCGAACGTGAAGTGCTCGCGTCGGGCCTACGGGACCGGCAACGTCACCACGGCGACGGCGCCGCCTTCCGGCCGGTTGCGCAAGGTGGCCTCGCCCCCATGCAGCGCCGCCACCTCGCGCACGAAGCCCAGTCCAAGCCCGCTGCTGCGCGCCCCGGTGCGCGGTCGCGACAGCGAGTAGAAGCGCTCGAACACACGCCCGGTGGCGTAGTCCGGGATGCCGGGGCCCTGGTCGATCACTTCGAACCGGAGCCGCTCCTCCTCGACCACCACCGCGAGGCCGACCGCCCCGCCCTCCGGCGAGAAGTCGACCGCGTTGTCGAGCAGGTTGCCGAGCATCTGCCGCAGCAGGAAGGGGTCGCCGCGCAGCAGCGGCGGCGCGCCCTCGACGCGCTGCTCGATCCGCACGCCGGCCTCGGCCGCGCGTATCGCAGCGTCGGCGGCCACCTCGTCGAGCAGCGCCGGCACATCGATCGCCTCGGGCTGCTCGATCCGCTGGCGATGTTCCACCGCCGCCAGCGCCAGCAGCTTGTCGGTGGTGCGGGCCAGGCGTTCGGCCTGTTCGCGCACGGTGGCGGCGAAGCGCATCCGGTCGGCTTCCGGCAGCGGGCGTTCGAGCAGTTCGGCCGCGCCCCGGATCGCCGTCAGCGGCGATTTGAGTTCATGGGTCAACCCGTGCACGTACTGCTCGACGTACTGCTTGCCCTCGAGCCGGTCACGCATCGTCTCCAGCGCCTGGCCGAGCTCGCGGAACTCGCCGGCCGAGCGCGGCGGCACGGCGCGTTCGCCCTCGGTGACGGCGCGCGCGTAGCGCTGCAGCCCGCCGAGCTGGCGCGACAGCCACCAGGACGCCAGCAGCCCGATCGCCAGCGCCGTCCCCAGCAGCACCAGGCCCCAGTTGCGCACGATGCGCTCGCTGCGCTGGATGAACGGTTCGATCGTGCGGTTGGGCTTGGACACCGTGAGCACGCCGACGATGCGCTCGCCGTCGCGCACCGGGGCGGCCACGTACATCACCGACGAGCTGTCGTCGTCCGGATCGCTGCGGGTCGAGCGTGCGCCGTAACGGCCGCCCAGGGTCAGGTACACGTCGTTCCAGCGCGAATGGTCGCGGCCCACGTCCCGGCCCGCCGAATCGAAGACCACGATGCCCGCGGCATCGGTAACGGTGATGCGGTAGCTCACCGCATCCTTGTCGAAGTCCCAGATCCGCGCGTCCAGGTCACGCTGGCGCAGGTTGGCGATGCGCGCGGCGAAGCGTCCGTCGGCGATGCGGCCGGCGAGCAGGTCGTCGGCCGCCAGTTCGGCCAGCACGTTGGCGGTGTCGGCCAGGGTGTCCTCCATCGCCTGGCGCACACCGGGCTTGACCTCCTGCACGAACACGCGCAGGAGCAGGAAGCCGGCCAGCGCGACGATCACGAAGTAGCCGAGCAGGATGCGCAGTCCGATCCGCATCGGGTCAGTCCGCGTCGATCGAGTACCCGAGCCCGCGATGGGTGCGGATCGGGTCGGCGTCGGGCGCGAGTGCATGCAGCTTCGCGCGCACGGTCTTGACGTGGGTGTCGATGGTGCGGTCGCCCGTGTCCAGCGCATCGCCCCAGACCCGGTCCATCAGCTGCGCGCGCGACAGCACCGCGCCGGGCCGCGCCAGCAGCGCGGCCAGCAGGCCGTATTCGTAGCGGGTCAGCTCCAGCAGCCGGCCGCGGAAGCGGATGCGCATGCCCCCGGGATCGTGCTCGAAGCCGGCGGCGTGGCCGGCTCGCGCGTCTGCGCCTGCGCCGGCGCGACGCAGCACCGCACGCACCCGCGCCACCAGTTCGCGCGGCGAGAACGGCTTGGGCACGTAGTCGTCGGCGCCCAGCTCGAACCCGCGGATGCGGTCGGCCTCCTCCTGGCGCGCGGTGAGGAAGATCACCGGCAGGTCGCGTCCCTCGCGCAGCCGCTGGCACAGCGCGAAGCCGCCCAGGTCCGGCAGGCCGACGTCGAGGATCGCCAGATCGAACGCCTCGTCCCCTGCCGCTCGCAGTGCATCGCCGGCGGTCAGGCAGTGGACAGCCGAGTGACCTTCCTCGCGCAGCGCGTACACCACGGTGTCGGCGATGGCACGTTCGTCTTCGACCAGGAGGATGCGGGACATGGCGGGATACGGAAGCGGCGGGACCCGCACGGAGCGGGCGCGGCAAGCGTACTGGTTCGGCGCTGCGGACGCAGCGCGCGCCGGTGGCCGGTGATGCGGGGATGACATTTGCACGCCCGCCCCCCATCCTGCCCGCCTCCTCCGCGCCCCACCGCGTGCCCGACCGATGAACTACCGCCACGCCTTCCACGCCGGCAACCACGCCGACGTGTTCAAGCACGCCGTGCTGCTGGCGCTGTGCGATACACTGGTGGCCAAGCCGTCGCCGTGCTTCGCGCTCGACACCCACGCCGGCCGTGGCCTGTACCGGCTGGACGAGGGCGAAGCGCGGCGCACCGGCGAGGCCGCCGAGGGAGTCGAGGCCCTGATGCGCCGCGCCAGCGTGCCGGCGGCGCTGGCGCGCTATCGCGAGGCGATCGGCGTCTGTCGCGCCGCCCACGGCGATGCCGCCTACCCCGGCTCGCCGTGGCTGCTGGCGCATGCGCTGCGTACGCAGGACCGGATCGCCTGCTGCGAGCTGCAGGTGGACGAAGCCGACGCGCTGCGGCGCCAGCTCGGCGCCGATCCGCGCGTCGGCGTGCACCAGCGCGACGGCTATGCCGCGATCGGCGCACTGCTGCCGCCGAGGTCCGAAGGCGTCCGGATCGGGCGGGGCCTGGTGCTGGTCGATCCGCCCTACGAAGCGCAGCGCGCGGAATTCGATCCCGCGCTGGCCGCGCTGCGCGAAGGGCTGGGCCGCTGGCCGCAGGGCATGTTCGTGCTGTGGTACCCGATCAAGCAGCGCGCCACCGTGCAGCCGTTCCTGCGCCGCGCCGCGCACCTGCCGGCGAAATCCGTGCTGTGCGCGGAACTGATGGTGCGGCCCGAGGAGTCGGCGCTGCGCATGAACGGCAGCGGCCTGCTGCTGTGCAATGCGCCCTGGCGGTTCGAGCGCCTGCTCGAAGGCCTGCTGCCGGCGCTGCAGTCGACGCTCGCCACCCGCGGCGGTGGCCACCGCGTGCAGTGGCTGCGTGCGCCCGACGCGTGATCCGGCGGCGGTCGGCGTGACGGCAGCACCCGCAGGCGCACGGTAAAATCGGCGATCCGCACGCGGGCGACGCAGGTTGCCGGCGCCGTCGTGCTTTTTCCGGAACGCGACTCCCCCATGCCCCAAGCTCCTTCCGCCCCGCCGCTGCCGCGGCCCGGCCAGCCCCGCGCCTGGTGGCGCGCCCCCGCCAGCCGCAGTGCACTGGCCTGGCACGCCGCGCAGGCGGCGCGCGCGCATGGCGCCCCGCTGCTGCTGGTCGCGCGCGACAACCACGCCGCGCACCAGCTCGAAGCGGACCTGCACACGCTGACAGGCGGGGACGCGCGGCTGCCCGTGGTCGCGTTCCCGGACTGGGAAACCCTGCCCTGGGACCGCTTCAGCCCGCATCCGGACATCGTCTCCCAGCGCCTGGCCACCCTGCTGCGGCTGCCCGCGCTGACCGGACCGGCCGTGGTGATCGTGCCGGTGCAGACCCTGCTGCAGCGGCTGGCCCCGCTGCGCCACGTGGTCGGCAGCGCGTTCGACGTGCGCGTGGGCCAGGTGCTCGACCTCGATGCCGAGAAACGCCGTCTGGAGGGCGCCGGCTACCGCAACGTGCCTCAGGTGTTCGACCCGGGCGATTTCGCGGTGCGCGGCGGCCTGCTCGACGTGTATCCGATGGGCGCCAGCCAGCCCTACCGCGTGGAGCTGTTCGACGACAGCATCGAATCGATCCGCGCCTTCGATCCCGAGACCCAGCGCTCGCTCGACCGGGTCGACGCGGTGCAGATGCTGCCCGGCCGCGAAGTGCCCACCCACGACGACGCGCTGGCCGGGGCGCTGGACGCGCTGCGCGACCGCTTCGACGTCGACACCCGCCGCAGCGCGCTGATGCAGGACCTCAAGTCCGGGATCGTACCGGCCGGCATCGAGTACTACCTGCCGCTGTTCTTCGCCACCACCGCGACCCTGTTCGACTACCTCGCCTCCGACACCCTGCCCCTGGTCGACGACGGCGCGCTGGAGGCGGCCGACCATTTTTTCCGCCAGGCCGGCGAGCGCTACGAGCAGCTGCGCCACGACATCGAACGGCCGATCCTCCCGCCGGGCGAACTGTGGCTGTCACCCGAGGCGCTGCGTGAACGGCTGAACGCCGGCGCGCGCATCGAGGTCTGCGGCGCTGCCCATGCACGCCACGAGCAGGCGCGCGCGCTGGGCGAACAGCCCGCGCCGACGCTGCCGCTCGCATTGCGCGACAGCGAACCCGGCCAGGCGCTGAAGACCTTCCTCGGCGGCTACGGCGGCCGCGTACTGGTCGCCGCCGATTCGGCCGGCCGCCGCGAGGCGCTGCTGGAGATGCTCGATGCCGCCGCGCTGACGCCGGTGGTGCTGCCGGATTTCGCCACCTTCCTGGGCGATGACGGCGCCGCAGCGGCGGCCCCCGGTCACGCGGCCACCTTCGCCATCGCGGTGGCCCCGCTCGACGACGGGTTCGCGCTGGATGCGCCGCGGATCACGGTGCTCACCGAGCGCCAGCTGTTCCCCGAACGCGCCGCGCAGCCGCGGCGGCGCAAGCGCGCAGGGCGCGAGCCCGAAGCCATCATCCGCGACCTGGGCGAGCTCAGCGAAGGCGCGCCGATCGTGCACGAGGACCACGGCGTCGGGCGCTACCGCGGCCTGGTCACGCTGGAGGCCGGCGGCCAGGCCGGCGAGTACCTGGACATCGAATACGCCAAGGGCGACCGCCTGTACGTGCCGGTGGCGCAGCTGCACCTGGTCAGCCGCTACTCCGGCGCCTCGCCCGAGACCGCGCCACTGCATTCGCTGGGCGGCGAGCAGTGGACCAAGGCCAAGCGCAAGGCGCAGGAGAAGGTGCGCGACGTGGCCGCGGAACTGCTCGAGATCCAGGCCAAGCGCCAGGCCCGCGCCGGCCTGGCCCTGCCGCTCGACCGCGCGATGTACGAACCGTTCGCGGCCGCATTCCCGTTCGAGGAAACGCCCGACCAGCATGCCGCGATCGAGGCGGTGATCCGCGACCTCGGCTCCAGCCAGCCGATGGACCGCGTGGTCTGCGGCGACGTCGGCTTCGGCAAGACCGAAGTGGCGGTACGCGCGGCGTTCGTCGCCGCCGCGGCGGGACGCCAGGTCGCCGTGCTCGTGCCGACCACGCTGCTGGCCGAGCAGCACTACCGCAACTTCCGCGACCGCTTCGCCGACTGGCCGATCCGGGTCGAGGTGCTGTCGCGCTTCAAGTCGACCAAGGAGATCAAGGCCGAGATCGGCAGGATCGCCGACGGCTCGCTGGACGTGATCGTCGGTACCCACCGGCTGCTGCAGCAGGACGTGAAGTTCAAGGACCTGGGCCTGGTGATCGTCGACGAGGAGCAGCGCTTCGGCGTGCGCCAGAAGGAGGCGCTCAAGGCGCTGCGCGCCAACGTGCACCTGCTTACCCTCACCGCCACGCCGATTCCGCGCACGCTCAACATGGCCATGGCCGGCCTGCGCGACCTGTCGATCATCGCCACCCCGCCCGCGCACCGGCTGGCGGTGCAGACCTTCGTCCACGCCTGGGACGACGCCATGCTGCGCGAGGCCTTCCAGCGCGAACTCGCGCGCGGCGGCCAGGTGTACTTCCTGCACAACGACGTCGAGAGCATCGGCCGCATGCAGCGCCAGCTGCAGGAACTGGTGCCGGACGCGCGCATCGGCATCGCCCACGGCCAGATGCCCGAGCGCGAGCTGGAAAAGGTGATGCTCGACTTCCACAAGCAGCGCTTCAACGTGCTGCTGTGCTCGACGATCATCGAGTCGGGCATCGACATCCCCAACGCCAACACCATCATCATCAATCGCGCCGACCGCTTCGGCCTGGCCCAGCTGCACCAGTTGCGCGGGCGCGTCGGCCGTTCGCACCACCGCGCCTACGCCTACCTCGTGGTGCCGGACGCGCGCTCGATCACCGGCGATGCGCAGAAGCGGCTGGACGCGATCGCCTCGATGGACGAGCTCGGCGCCGGCTTCACCTTGGCGACGCACGACCTGGAGATCCGCGGCGCCGGCGAACTGCTCGGCGAGGACCAGAGCGGGCAGATGGCCGAGGTCGGCTTCAGCCTGTACACCGAACTGCTCGAGCGCGCGGTGCGCTCGATCCGCCAGGGCAAGCTGCCCGACGCGGACGAGCCGCTGCACCGCGGGGCGGATGTGGAACTGCACGTACCCGCGCTGATCCCGGAGGACTACCTGCCCGACGTGCACACCCGGCTGACGCTGTACAAGCGCGTCAGCTCGGCGCGCGACGCGGGGGAACTGCGCGAGCTGCAGGTGGAGATGATCGACCGCTTCGGCCTGCTGCCGCCGGCGGCCAAGCACCTGTTCGCGATCGCCGAGCTGCGGCTGGATGCCACCGCGCTGGGCATCCGCAAGCTCGACCTGGGCGCGAGCGGCGGCCGGCTGCAGTTCGTGGAGCAGCCGGCGGTCGACCCCATGGCCGTGATCCGGCTCATCCAGGGCCAGCCCGCGCACTACCGCATGGACGGCCCGGACAAGCTGCGCATCACCCTGGACCTGCCCGATTTCGAGACCCGCCAGAAGGCCGCGCGCGGCCTGCTGATCGCGCTGGCGCCTTCCGGCGCACAGCGTGGTGACGATCGGAAACGCTGAGCGCGCCGGCCGCAGTGCGCAGCGCCTGACGCGACAGAACGGGCCGCGCGCTCGGGTTCTCGAGCGCGCGGTGTCGGGTGCGCCGCCGCGCCGTTCCGTCGCCATCTAGCGGCTGCCGTGCCCGCCAAGTGCGAAGTCGCGAGTGACACCCACACCCGCGTATTCAACGCGTTCACGCCCGTGTCACCGCGTGGTGACGCGTCCGGCGCTAGGGTCGCAGGCCCGACCGGAGCACTCAGATGCCCTACGACCGCATCAGCGACCTGCCCGACTCCGTCCGCGACAACGTGCCAACGCACGCGCAGGAGATCTACAAGGAAGCCTTCAACAGCGCCTGGGACCAGTACAAGGATCCCGACGACCGCCGCGGCGATGCGGGCCGGGAGGAAACCGCGCACCGCGTGGCCTGGGCGGCGGTGAAGGAGAAATACGAGAAGGGCGACGACGACAGGTGGCACGCGAAGAAGGACTGACGCCCAGAGACGGCGAACGCAGCCCGAACCCGCCCGCGCGCCGCCACCCCGATCGTCCGTGCGCGCGCCGCATCGCCACGACCGCGCCGCCGGCTGCGCTGGACATCTTTCGCGCTGGACATCTTTGGCGCGTGCCCGGGCCGCACGTAATCAGCGACCCGCCCCGATGGTCAGGCGCTGCCCGTCGCGTCCCGTGTTCGCGCACAATGACGGAATGACGCCGCGCCTCCGCTCGGGATTGCCTGTCCTGCTCGCCCTGGTCCTCGCTGCGTGCGCGGGTGCGCGCGGCGACGTCGCCGCCAGCCAGGGTCCGACCTTCATCGTCGTCCGCCATGCCGAGAAGCTGGCCCAGCCGCCCGATGACCCCGGCCTCGACGCACGCGGCCAGGCACGTGCCGAAGCCCTCGCGGCACTGCTGGCGGACACGCCGCTCACGGCGGTGTACACCACCGACTTCCGGCGCACCCGCGCCACCGTGGCGTCGGTAGCGGCTCGACAGGGCCTGACGCCGCGCACCTACGACGCCCGCCTGCCCGCCTCTGCCTTCGCCGCGCAGCTCCGCGCTGCGCATCCGGCCGGGACCATCCTGGTGGCCGGCCACAGCAACACCGTGCCGGACATCGTCGCCGCGCTGTGCGAATGCGAGGCCGGACCGATGCCGGACACCGAGTACGACCGCGTCAGTGTGGTCCGCATCGGTCCGGAGGGCGCGGTGCTCGAAGTGTCGCGCTACCGGGCAACCGCCTCGGCACCGTAGGCCGCGCCGGCCGGCGGACGCCTGGGATGGCGGGGCCGCGTCCGACGTCCGGTGACCCTGGTCGATGCGCTGCAGAGATCGGCGGCGCCCTGCCCGCCCGGTACAAGGGCCCGCGTCCCGCAGATGCGGAGTGTGGCGACCCGACGGCTCCGTTGCGCTGGACCGGGACCGGCGGCGGAACGGTGCGTTGCCGGCTGCCGCGGCCGCTGCGCGCAGGCGCATGCGATGCTGCCCGCCAGGCCCCGCCAGGATCTGCGCATGACCACGATCATCGCCCCGCGCGAGCACGACATCGGCAAGATGATCGTCCGTCGCGCCGTGCCGACGCTGCAGGCGCGCAGCGTCGGCCCCTTCGTCTTCGTCGACCACATGGGTCCGGCGGTCTTCGACCCCGGCGCCGGCATCGACGTGCGCCCGCACCCCCACATCGGCCTGGCGACCGTCACCTTCCTGTGGTCGGGCAGCATCCGCCATCGCGATTCGCTGGGGTCGCTGCAGGACATCAACCCGGGCGACGTGAACTGGATGACCGCCGGCCGCGGCATTTCCCACTCCGAACGCACGCCCGGCGAACTGCGCGGCGGCGGCCAGCCGCTGCACGGCATGCAGACCTGGGTGGCGCTGCCGAAGGCGCACGAGGAAGCGGCGCCCGCGTTCCACCACCATCCCGCGGCCACCCTGCCGCACCTGCGCCATCGCGGCGCGAACCTGCGCGTGATCGCCGGACGGGCGTACGGAGAGCAGTCCCCGGTGGGCGTGTTCAGCGACACGCTCAACGTCGCGATCGACCTCGATCCCGACGCGGAAATGCGGGTCGAGGCCAGCCATCCCGAGCGCGCGCTCTACATCCTCGAAGGCGAGGCGCAGCTCGACGGCCACGACCTGCCTGCGCGCCACCTGGTGCTCCCGGTGCCTGGTGCGCCCGCGGTGCTGCGGGCGAAGACCCCGGTGCGGGCACTGCTGTTCGGCGGCGAGCCGCTCGACGGTCCACGGCACCTGTGGTGGAACTTCGTGTCCTCGTCGAAGGAGCGCATCGAACAGGCCAAGCGGGACTGGGAAGCGGGGCGGTTCGGCACGATTGCGGACGAAACGGAGTTCATCCCCCTGCCGGAAAGATGACGCGCTTCAAGTTTTGTGCATTGCATCATGAGGCGTGACGTGGCACTGTCGGGGCGAATCCGGGGGATCCGTCATGACCATGAAGCATTGGCTCGCTGCCGCCACCCTGTGCCTGTCGACATCTGCCTTCGCGCAGTCGTCCGGCCGCTGTCCGGAACTGCCGGCAGGCAGCGGATTGGTCTGGGAGACGGCCGCAGGCGACGATTTCCTGTTCTGCAAGGCGATGCGCGCCGACGGCCACCAGGCCTTCTCGGTGATGCTGCGGGCGGAGTCGCCGTTCCGCGAGCGCTTCAAGCTGCGCGAGCACGAGGCGGTGATCGACGGCCACGAGGTGCGCTGGTACCGCGGTGACCTGGCGGTCCAGAACGCGCTCGTGCGCGAGACCCTGGTCGAACTCGACGACGACCTGACCGCGCACATCATGGTGCGCGTGGACGACGAGCAGCAGCTGGCCGAAAGCCTGCGCCAGGCCGGGGGCCTGCGCTTCTCCGATACACGCATGGGCAGCAACTGACCCGGCCGCGCCGGGTTCGCAGCATCGGACGCTTTCAGCGTCCGCGCGTCCGCGACGCGCGGACGCCCTCAGTCGCCGCCGACCGCGTTGTCGCGGAACCGCAGCCGCTCGGCGAGCTGCCGGTTCTGCGCCAGCAGGTCCTCCGAATCGGCCCGCACGACGATGTGCGCCTGGCTGCGCCGCCCCAGTTCCACCAGCGTCTCGCGCACCAGGACGTTCTGGCGCGTGGCGACGTCGGCGCGGTACCAGCGCACGTCGTGGCCATCGATCTCGGCGTCTTCCTCGCGCAGGTTGCGGTCGGCCCGGAACGGCGAGTCGCTGCCCAGCATCACCGAGAACGCCTGGGTGCCGTCGGCGGCGCGGATGGCCTTGCAGAACACGAAGTCGGGACCGTTCACCACGTCCCAGGCCAGGTCGGCGCCGGGCGGCAGTTCCGGGCAGTTCTCGGCGGCGGACGATTGCGCGGTCGCGTGGCCCGACCACAGCAGGCCGGCCAGCAGCAGGTACATCGGCTTCATTGAAGTCTCTCCATGTAGCGAAGGGACCACGAGGTCACAGCCCTGCATGGGGGAAGTGCTGCACCGCAACAACTTCGTGGGTAATTCATCGATCCTGCAAGGGGGATGAATTCCGTTTCGCGGCCACTATACCGAAACGACGCGTTTGTCCAACCCGCAATGCTTGCTGCGCCGCAGCACTTCCCCTGCCGTTTGTCGGTCGCCTGCGCCAGCGCGCCCTTGATTGCACGATCCGTGGTGCGGCGGGACCGGGGAGCGTCCTACGGTCGGCTTCGTGGCGGGACCTGTCACCCGCCCTTGGGGCCACCTCATGATGCGGAAACTCTGCGCCGAATTCGTCGGCACGTTCTGGCTCGTCCTGGGAGGTTGCGGCAGCGCAGTGCTCGCGGCCAACTTCGGCGGCGATGGCAATCCGCTGGGCATCGGATTCGTCGGCGTCGCGCTGGCGTTCGGCCTCACCGTGCTGACTGGCGCCTACGCGCTGGGCCACATTTCCGGCGGCCATTTCAACCCGGCGGTGAGCGTCGGCCTGTGGGCCGGCGGGCGCTTTCCGGCGAGCGGACTGCTGCCCTATCTCGTCGCGCAGACGCTGGGGGGTGCCGCGGCGGCCCTGGTCCTGTTCCAGATCGCCAGCGGCGCCGCAGGTTTCGCGATCGACGGCGGCAGCGCCGGTGCATTCGCGACCAACGGCTACGGCGAGCTGTCACCGGGCGGCTACTCGATGGCTTCGGCGTTCCTGTGCGAAGTGGTACTGACCGCGTTCTTCCTGGTGGTGATCATGGGCGCCACGCATGCACGTGCGCCGGTGGGATTCGCGCCGATCGCCATCGGGCTCGCCCTGACGCTGATCCACCTGATCAGCATCCCGGTGACCAACACGTCGGTGAACCCGGCGCGTTCCACCGGCGTCGCGATGCTGGCCGGCGGAGCCCATGTGGCGCAACTGTGGCTGTTCTGGCTGGCCCCGATCCTGGGCGGCCTGATCGGTGGCGTCTTCTACAAGTGGCTGGGCCACGACCGCCCGGACCTCGTCGGCAACGGCTGACGATCGCAGCACGGCGCCCCACCGGCCGGGTTGCCCGGCCGGTGCGTGCCACCGGAACGTGGATCAGAAGCGGCCTTCCTGGAAATCGACGAAGGCCTGCATCAGTTCCTGGCGCGTGTTCATCACGAACGGCCCGTGGCGTGCGACCGGTTCGCGCAGCGGACGTCCCGCCACCACCAGCAACCGCGCGCCGGCGTCGCCCGCGCGCAGCGCCAGCCACTCGCCACCGCCGAGCACCGCCATCTCCTGCGACGCGAGATCGCGCGCATCCTCGCCGTCGCCGAGCGAGGCTGCACCCTCGAACGCGTACGCGAACGCGTTGTGGCCTTCGGGCAGCGCGTACGACCAGACCGCACCCGGCGCCAGGGTGACGTCGAGGTAGACCGGATCGGTGGCCGGCTGCGCGATCGGGCCGCGCACGCCGTCGACCTCGCCCGCGACGATCTTCACCGACACGCCTTGCGCCGGTTCCACCACGGGCAGCCGGTCGGGCGCGAACTCCTGGTAGCGCGGCTCGACCATCTTGTCCCTGGCCGGCAGGTTCACCCACAGCTGGAAACCGCGCATGCGGCCGGCTTCCTGCTCGGGCATTTCCGAGTGCACCAGGCCGCGGCCGGCAGTCATCCACTGCACGCTGCCGGGCACCAGCAGCCCTTCATTGCCGTGGTTGTCCTTGTGCCGCATGCGGCCGTCGAGCATGTAGGTCACGGTCTCGAAGCCGCGGTGCGGATGGCTGGGAAAGCCGGCCAGGTAATCCTCGGGCCGGTCGGTGCCGAACTCGTCGAGCAGCAGGAACGGATCGAGGTCGGGCAGTTCGCCGCCGCCGATCACCCGGGTCAGGCGCACGCCCGCGCCATCGGAGGCGGGCGTACCGCGGACCTTGCGGGCGATGCGGGCGTAGCGGACCGGCGTGGTGGCGTTCATGGGGCACCCCTTCGTTGGACAGACCCTCAATATGCGCCCGGGCAGACGCGGCCACAGTGGCATTGGCGGAACGCTACTTGCCAGCCAGGTACGCCTGTGCGGCGCTCAGGCCATCCTGCGCCGCAGGCGCCAGGTGCGATGGATACGCGGGTTGCGCGCGAAGTCGGGCGGCAGCGTGGCCGGGCTGATGTCCTCGACCTCGGCGAAGGTGGCCACCGCGGCGGCATCGAGCCGGAACCGGCGGTAGTTGTTGGAGAAGTACAGCACACCGTCGGGCGCCAGCCGGGCCACCGCGAGCGACAGCAGTTCCACGTGCGCGCGCTGCACGTCGAAGTCGTCGGCGCGGGCGGAGTTGGAGAACGTGGGCGGGTCGCAGAACACCAGGTCGTACTCGCCGCGGTCCGCGCGCAGCCAGGCCAGGGCATCGGCCTGCGCGATGCGATGGCGGGTGCCGCCGATCGCGTTCTCGCGCAGGTTGTCGGCCAGCCATTCGAGGTAGGTCGCCGACAGGTCGACGCTGGTGGTCTGCGCCGCGCCGCCGACGGCCGCATGCACGGTCGCGGCGCCGGTGTAGCAGAACAGGTTGAGGAAGCGCCCGCCCTGCGCCTCGCGCGCGATCCGCAGACGCAGCGGGCGATGGTCGAGGAACAGGCCGGTGTCGAGATAGTCGAACAGGTTCACGCGCAGGCGTGCCTCGCCTTCGCGCACGGTGAGAAACTCGCCGCGGTGGGCCAGGTGTCCGTACTTGCTGCCGCCCTTGCCGCGGGCGCGGGTCTTGATCGCGGTCCGCTCGCGCGGCACCTCCAGCGCGTCCGCGGCGCCGGCCAGCAGTTCGCCGAAGCGGCGACGCGTCACCGCTTCGGGAATCTCGGCGGGCGCGGCGTATTCCTGCACGTGCAGCCAGCGCTCGCCGGTCACCGCAGCGGTGTAGACGTCGATCGCGGCGGCGTATTCGGGCAGGTCGGCATCGTAGGCACGGAAGCAGTCCACGCCCTCGCGTGCGCGCCACGCCTTCGACGCACGCAGCGTCTTGCGCAGGCGGTTGGCGACCATGCGCGCACCGTCCGACAGTTCGCGTGGCGCGGCCGGTTCGCGGGCCGCCGGCTGGATCGGGTCGCACACCAGCAGCGTGCATTCCAGCGCGCCGTTGAAGACCTGGTAGTGCCTGCGCGCGCGCAGGCCGGTGGCGAAACCGAGTTCGCGGTCGCCACACAGCAGGCTCGCGCGCCAGTCCGGCACGGTGCGCCTGAGCGCATCGCCGAGCGCCCGGTACAGCGCGGCGTCCGCCGCGAGCCGGGCGTCGTAGGGCGGATTGCAGACCACCAGGCCCGGCGCGGGCGCAGGCTCGTGCGCCGCGGCGACCTCCGCTTGGGCGCCCTCGCCGGCCGCCTGCGTCTCCGCGTCCGCCCGGCCCACCGGGGCGAGCCGCGCCGGCAGCTGCTGCAGGCGCTCGACGGGGCACACGTCCCAGGCGATCGCGTCGCGCAGGCCGGCGGCGGTGGCGTTCTCGCGCGCGGCGGCGATCGCACGCGGATCGGCGTCGCTGCCGGCGAATACCGCACGCAGCCCCGCGCGACCGGTACGCTCGCGCGCCATCGCGTCGTCGACCAGCGATTGCCAGCCTGCGCGATCGAAGCCATGCCAGCGGCTGGGCAGCACGTCGCCATGGCGCAGCAGGCCCGGGGCGACATCCGCCGCCATCAGCGCGCCCTCGATCAGCAGGGTGCCGCTGCCGCACATGGGGTCGAACAGCGCACCACCCTGCGCATACCGCGCCGGCCAACCGCCCCGCGCCAGCACCGCGGCCGCCAGGGTCTCCTTGAGCGGCGCCTCGCCCTGGGTACGACGCCAGCCGCGGCGATGCAGCGGACCACCGCCGAGATCGACCGACACGATCGCGCGTCCCTTGCGGACCACCAGATTCAGGCGCAGGTCGGGGGCCTCCACGTCGACATCCGGTCGCGCGCCGCCGTGTTCACGCAGGGCGTCGACCACCGCGTCCTTGACCCGCAGCGCGGCATAGCGCGCATGGGTGATGGCCTCGCCGGACACGTGCGCGTCGACCGCCAAGGTCATGCCCGCATCCAGGTGTTCGGGCCAGGGCACGGTACGGGCACCGTCGTAGAGGGCCTGCGCGTCCGGACAGTCGAATTCTGCCAGCGGCCACAGCACACGGCTCGCCAGGCGCGACCACAGCACCGCACGCTGCGCATCCAGCGGTTCGCCCTCGACGTTGACCCCCGCCACGGCCGCGGTGGCCCGCGCGCAACCCAGTGCGGCCAGCTCGTCGGCCAGCAGGTATTCCAGCCCCTTCGCGCAGGAGGCGAAGAACCTCATCGGCCGAGGCTGTCGAGCAGACGCCCGAACGCCTGCGCCGAGGCGTCGACGTGGTCCGCCAGACGGTGTTCGTCGTCGACCAGCAGCAGGGTGGCGCTGCGCGCGCGGGCCCACTCCACCACCGCCATCGCCTGGATCAGCTCGTCGTGCCAGCCGTGCACGATCGACACCGGCACGTCCGCCGCCTGCAGTGGCGGCGCATCGCCCATGCGCGTGGGCGGCGCCATCAGGAACAGCCCGCGCACCGGCACCCGCAGCGACACCTGCCCGGAGATCCACGCCCCCAGGCTCGAGCCCGCGAGCACCAGCGGGCCGCGGTCGGCCGCCCGCAAGGCCAGCGCATGCAGCCGTTCCACGCGCGCGTGCACGTCACCCAGTGAACTGATGTCGGTGCGCGCATCCAGGTCGGTGTAGTCGGGACGCTCTTCGCTCCAGCCCACCTGCTGCGCGATCTCGGCGAGCGCGGCCACCTTGGTCGCCGCCGGTCCGCTCTCGAACCCGTGCGAGAGGATGCAGTGCCCGCGCGCGCTCACGCGTCCACCCACTGCACCGCGTCGCCCACGCGCACGACGCCGCCTTCGAGTACGCGCGCGCACAGTCCACCCATGCCCCGCAGCGCGTTGTAGCCGCCCGGGCCGAGCGCGGTCTCCATGCGCGAACAGGGGTCGCAGCTGTCGGTGCCCTCGAGCAGCGCCTCGCCGACGCGGAAGCGCACGCCCTTGAGCGCGATGACCGGGATGCCGGACACCACCAGGTTGCGGCGCAACGTGGCCGGCGCGACCTGCGCATGCCCGGCCAGCGCGGCGATCGCCGGCAGGTGCTCGGCCTGGATCAGGGTGATGCCGCGCTTGCCGCTGCCGCCGCCATAGCGGTCGCCCGCCAGACCGCCACCGGCCGACGCCTGCGCGGTTTCCACCTCACGCATCGGCACGTCGCGCGCCGGGCGCAGGCCGATCCAGCGGACCTGTCCGGCGCGCGGGAAGCGGGTCATGAGCCGGTGCAGGTCGCTTCCGGGCGGCGGCAGTTTCATCGCGCAATGCTAGCATCGCCGCATGCCGCGACCGCCCGGTGACGCACCGATTCACGTCGACCACCTGCCCTATGTCGCGCGGCTCGATGCACGCCCGATCGATGCGGTGGACCTGGTCGTCATCCACTGCACCGAACTGCCGGACCTCGCCACCGCGCGCGCCTACGGTGAGCAGGTGCGCTATCCCGCCAGCGGCACCGGCAACAGCGGACACTGGTACATCGACCGCGACGGCCGCATCGTCGAGTACGTCCCGGCCACGCGCATCGCCCACCATGTGCGCGGCTGGAACCCGCGCTCGGTCGGGATCGAACTGGTCAACCGCGGACGCTACCCGCGTTGGCTGGACGCGGCCCACCAGGCGATGGACGAGCCCTATCCCGAGGCCCAGGTCGACGCGCTGCTCGCGCTGCTGGCGCACCTGCAGGACGCGCTGCCCGCGTTGCGCCACATCGCCGGCCACGAGGACCTGGACACCGAACGGGTCGCGGCCGCGGACGATCCGGCGCAACAGGTGCCGCGCAAGCGCGATCCGGGCCCGCGGTTCCCGTGGCCACGCGTGCTCGCCGCCGCCTCGCTCGCGCGCCTGCCCTGAGCCGCCTCGCGACCGCCACGACCGCCAACCGCGCGGCGCCCGGCTGCCTCGCGCGCGCCCGTATAATTCCCCGCACGTTCCCGCAGCCCGCGCCATGTCCCCGCCCGTCTCCGAACTGATCGAACTGCTGTCGCTGGAACGGCTCGAGGACAACCTGTTCCGCGGCCAGAGCCGCGACATCGGCACCAAGTACGTGTTCGGTGGCCAGGTGCTGGGCCAGGCGCTGTCCGCGGCGCAGGCGACGATGCCCGAACCGCGCGCGGCGCATTCGCTGCACGCCTACTTCCTGCGCGCCGGCGATATCGAGCACCCGATCGTCTACGACGTCGACCGCACCCGCGACGGCGGCAGCTTCTCGGTACGCCGGGTCACGGCGATCCAGCACGGCAAGGTGATCTTCTTCTGCGCGGCCTCGTTCCAGGAGGCCGAACGCGGCGTCGAGCACCAGCCGCCGATGCCGCAGGTGCCCGACCCCGACGATATCGCGCCCGCCGATCCGATCCCGCCCGAGGTGCTGGCCACGCTGCCGACCAAGGTGCAGCGCTGGCTCGATCGCGCCGGGCCGTTCGAATTCCGCCACGTGCATCCGCGCAACGACCTGCGGCCGGCCAAGCAGCCGCCGTTCAACCACGTCTGGTTCCGGCTCGGCGAGCGCGTGGGCGATGCCCCCGAGCTGCACCGCGCGCTGCTGGCCTACGCCTCGGACTTCCACCTGCTCGGCACCGCCACCTACCCGCACGGGATCAGCTACTACCAGCCCGACGTGCAGATGGCTTCGCTGGACCACGGCCTGTGGTTCCACCGCCCGTTCCGCGCCGACGAGTGGCTGCTGTACGCGATCGACAGCCCCAGCGCGCAGGGCGCGCGTGGGCTCGCCCGCGGCCAGGTGTTCAGCCGCGACGGGCGCCTGGTCGCCAGCACCGTGCAGGAAGGCATGATCCGCGTGGTCGCCGATGCACGCGCGGCCGGCACCGTGCCGGCGAAGGACTGAGCCGCGATGCGCCAGGTCTTCAGCAGCGCCCGCCCCGAGAACGCCGAAGCCGTCGCCCGGCTGCTGGAGGCCGAAGGCATCGAGGTGCGGATCGAGAACGGACGCACCTTCCGCAGCAGCATCCGCGGCAGCTTCAGCTATCGCGAGCAGCCCGACGCCGGTCCGCGTGCGGCGGTCTGGGTGGTGCGCTCGGACGACCAGCCCCGCGCGCGACAGCTGCTGCGCGAGGCAGGCCTGCTGGAGGCCACCGCCGCCAATCCGGGCAACTTCCTGCCCAACGTCGGCCACGCCGCGCGCCTGAGCGCCGACTCCCCGACGCGCCGCGCCCGGCTGCGCCTGATCCTGCTGGTGGCGGCGGTGATCGCGCTTGCGTTGTGGCTCAACCAGTTCCGCAACCCGGGCTGGGACCTGCCGGCTCCGGCGGCGGCGCCTGCCGCACCGGTGGTGCTGGATCCCTCGCTGCTGCCGGTGGTCACCGATACCGGCACCGCGCACCGCATCCCCGTTCCGCCCGCGCTGGCCGCGACCCTGGCCGCGCGCGAGCGCGATGCCGCGCCAGGCGCCGCCCTGTGCCTGTCGGTGGATGGCGAGGATCCCGGCGAGGCGGTGCTCGCCGCCGCGCGCGATACGGGCGTCGAACCGTTGCCGGCATCCGCGTGCCCGGCGGACGGCGATGCGCTGCGCGTGGCCGTCTCCGACTACCGGACCGACGGCTCGGGCACCGGCACGGTCTCCGTGTCCGCCATCCGCGGCGACGGCGCACCGCAGGTGCGCGAACTCGAGGTGCAGCGCGACGAGGACACCTGGCGGGTGCTGCCGGCGCCCTGACCGGTCACATCCGCCCCGCCGCGCGCGTCACGTCCCGACTTCCCACGCAGGCCACCGCATGTCCAACGACGCCATCGACCTGCTGATCAAGCGCGAACTGCCCGCCGCCGTGCGCGGCGACCGCGACGCCTACGGCCGCATCGTGGTCGCCAGCCAGAACGTGGTCACCGCGGTCGCGCTGGCGATCACCCGCGACGTGCCCACCAGCGAGGACATCGCGCAGGAGGCCTTCCTCTCGGCCTGGCACCACCTGCCGCGGCTCAAGAATGCCTCCAGCTTCCTGCCCTGGCTGCGCCAGATCACCCGCAACCTCGCCCACGACCACCTGCGCGGGCGCCGCAACCGGATGCTCGACGGCGAGGCGGCGGAGCTCGCGATCCAGCACGCCGCCGATCCCGACGGCTGCCCCCTGGAGCAGGCGCTGGATGCCGAGCGCGACGCCGTCGCCGCCGACCTGATCTCCGAGTTGCCCGCGGAGAGCCGTGAGGCGCTGCTGCTGTACTACCGCGAGGGCCAGAGTTCGAAGCAGGTGGCGATGCTGCTGGGCCTGTCCGACGCCGCCGTGCGCAAGCGCCTGTCGCGCGCCCGCCAGAGCGTGCGCGACGACCTGCTCTCGCGCTTCGGCGAGTTCGCGCGCAGCAGCGCGCCCTCGGCCGCGTTCGCGGTCGGCGTGACCGCGGCGCTGGGCTTCAGCAAGCCGGCCGCGGCCGCGGGCCTGGGCATCGCCACCAAGTCGATTGCCGGCGGCCTGTTCGCGCGCTTCGCGCTGGGCTTCGCGGGCGCGGCCTCGGGCGGGTTGCTCGGTGGCCTGGTCGCGGCCTGGTTCGCACGTGGCGTCATCCTCGACTACGCCGACACCGCCGACGAGCGCGACACGCTGCTGCGCTTCTCGCGCCGCTACATCGTGCTGTCGCTGGTGCTGATCGCGGCGATCATCGCCACTCACCTGGTGTTCGGCGACGAGCGCCACACCTTCGTCGCGATCGCGGTGGCGCTGCTGGCGATGAACTGGCAGCTGCTGGTGATGCTGCCGCGGCACATGAACCCGATGCTTGCGCGCGATGCGCGCCGCGATCCCGTCGGCGCGCGCCAGCGCCTGCTGGCCTACCGCCTGACCTGGGGTCGCGGCGGGGTGATGATCAGCAACGTGATCGTGATCGGCTCGTTGATCATCGCGCACTTCCATCTCGCCGGCTGACGAAGGGCACGCTGCCGCGAATCGCGGATCGCAGGGAGTCGGATCCGGTTTGGACGCGTCGCGCGCGGCGCGCGCGTTTGGAACTGCGAATGCTGGTGCTCCCGGTGCTCGACGCGCGGGAGATTGCGAGCGGAATTACGGTAGCGCCA
>NZ_JARXRO010000011.1 GCF_029887935.1 Luteimonas kalidii
GCCTCGGCCTACGGCAGCGGCGCGTTCGCGCTGGCCGAGACCAGCACGGCGGTGGGCTTCAACGCGGTGTCCGACCAGGCCAGCGCGCTGGCGGTGGGCGCGAGCAGCGCGGCACTGGCCGAGTACGCGACGGCGGTCGGCAGCGAGAGCCTGGCCGAAGGCTTCGCCTCGACCGCCTCGGGCGCAGCGGCGGTGGCCAGCGGCGAAGGCGCCACGGCCACGGGCGCGCTGTCGACGGCGAGCGGCGTGGAAGCGACCGCGGTCGGCGCGTTCGCCGAAGCCACGGGCGAGCTGGCCACGGCGGCCGGTGCCGAGAGCGTGGCCTCGGGCAGCGAGTCCTCGGCGTTCGGCGCCCTGGCCTCGGCCTCGGACGACTACGCCACGGCGGTGGGCGGCCGTGCGGAGGCGTCGGGGTTCAACAGCACCTCGGTGGGCAGCTGGAGCGCGGCATCGGGGTTCAACGCCACGGCGCTGGGCGCCGACAGCGTGGCCTCGGGCGACGACAGCCTGGCGGTGGGCCAGGCGGCCCTGGCGACGGGCGCGGAGAGCGTGGCGGTGGGCGGCAGCTCGCTGGGCGGGTTCTTCCCGACCGAAGCCTCGGGCGATTACGCGACGGCGGTGGGTGCGGGTGCATGGGCGACGGGCACCAACGCCACCGCGCTGGGCAACTTCAGCACGGCCGAGGGCGAAGACAGCACCGCGCTGGGCGCGGGCAGCTGGGCGAGCGCGGGCAACAGCGTGGCGCTGGGCGCCGGTTCGGAAGCCGACCGCGACAACACGGTGTCGGTGGGCGCGGCGGGTGAGGAGCGCCAGATCACCAACGTGGCCGCGGCGACGGAAACGACCGACGCGGTGAACCTGGGGCAGCTGGAGGAGGCGACGGCAAGCAACCGCTACTTCCAGGCGACCGGCAACGATGCCGATCCGAGCGACGACGTGGGTGCGTACGCGGAAGGCGCGTACGCCACCGCCTCGGGCGAAGCGGCGAACGCCTATGGCGACGGCGCCTCGGCCTACGGCAGCGGCGCGTATGCCGAAGGCCAGAACGCGACGGCGTCGGGCTACAACGCGACCGCGGTGGCCGATGGCGCCACGGCAGTGGGCGGCAGCCTGTACTACGAGGACCCGGACACGGGCGAGGTGCTGCTGGACCAGACCACGACCGCATCGGAAGTGGGCGCGAGCGCGTACGGCGCCGGTGCGCAGGCCAACGGTGCGTTCAGCACCGCGACCGGCGCGGCGGCCACTGCCGACGGACTGCAGGCCAGCGCGATCGGCTACAGCAGCGTGGCGTCCGGCACCGCGACCACGAGCCTGGGCGGCTTTGCCGAGGCCACCGGCGAGTTCTCGACCGCGCTCGGCTATGACGCCGCGGCAAGCAATACCCGTACGACCGCGGTCGGCATCTCGTCCACGGCCAGCGGCCTCAACGCCACGGCGGTCGGGAACACCGCGACCGCCAGCGGCAACGCCAGCGCGGCCCTCGGCACCAGCGCCAGCGCGAGCGGGCTCAATACCACCGCCATTGGCGGCTCGTCCCGGTCGTCGGCCGACAACGCCACGTCCGTGGGCCAGCTGGCCTGGGCGACGGCCGCCGGCGGCACTGCGATCGGTCGCGATTCGTATGTCTACGGCGCAGGCGTGAATGCGACCGCGGTCGGCCTCAATGCCTGGGCCAACGGTGCCAGCAGCGTCGCGCTGGGCGCGGGTGCGCGGGCGACGGAGGCCAACGTGGTGTCGGTGGGCAACGGAACCGGCGGCACGCATCCGGCCACGCGCCGCATCGTCAACGTCAGCGATGGCGTGGCGGCCAGCGACGCGGCCACGGTCGGCCAGTTGGAAGCGGCCACCGGGGACACGCGCTACTTCGCCGCGTCGGGCGGAGCCGACAGCGACAACGCTGCGTATGTCGACGGTGACTACGCGACCGCGTCGGGCGAATCGGCCACGGCCGAAGGTGAGGGCGCGTCCGCCTACGGCAGCGGTGCGTTCGCCCTTGCCGACGGCAGCACGGCAGTCGGTTTCAACGCGGTGGCCGACCAGGCCGGCGCGGTGGCGGTGGGGACGGGCAGTGCGGCACTCTCGGCCGGCGCGGTGGCGGTCGGCGAAGGCGCGCTGGCGGAGGCCGACAACAGCGTCGCGCTGGGCCAGGGCTCGATCGCGGACCGTGCCGACAGCGTGTCGGTGGGCAGCGAAGGCAGCGAACGCCAGATCACCAACGTCGCCAACGGCCAGGTCGCGCTCGGCAGCACGGACGCGGTCACCGGTGGGCAGATGTACGACGCGCTCGACAGCGCCGCCCAGGTCATCGGCGGCGGCAGCGAGGTCACCGCGTTCGGCACGCTCTCGGCGCCGGCGTTCATGATCCAGGGCAGCACCTACTTCAGCGTCGGCGATGCCTTCGGTGCGGTGGATGCGCAGATCAGCCTGATCGATGGACGCCTCACGGCCCTTGAGGGTTCGTCGGCCACGGCCTCGACCGCTTCCACGGCGGCGAGTGGGCGTCGCCTCGGCGATGGCGGCAACGCCGGTGGTAATGCGACTTCCGGTGCCGGCAGCGTGGCGAGCGGAGGCGCGAACGGGCCGGTGGTCGAGACCCCGGCCACCGCCACCGCGGTAGGTGCGGGTGCGTCCGCGACCCAGCCGACCGCCACCGCGATCGGCGACGGTGCCGTCGCCAGCGCGGAAGGATCGGTCGCGCTCGGCCAGGGCTCGGTCGCCGACCGCGCCAACACCGTGTCGGTGGGCAGCGCGGGCAACGAGCGCCAGGTGACCAATGTCGCGGCCGGGACCCAGGCCACCGACGCGGTCAACGTCGCCCAGCTGGAATCCACCGCCACGGAGGCGGTGAATACCGCCAACGCCTACACCGACCAGCGGTTCGACGCCTGGTCCGACAGCTTCTCGGCCTACCAGGGCGAGCTCGAGCGGCGATTCACCGACCAGGACCGCCGCATCGACCGCCAGGGCGCGATGGGCGCGGCGATGCTGAACATGGCGACCAGCGCGGCCGGCATCCGCACCCAGAACCGGGTCGGCGTCGGTCTCGGCTTCCAGGGTGGCGAGAGCGCGCTGTCGCTGGGCTACCAGCGCGCGCTCAGCGACCGGGCCACGATCACCGTGGGCGGTGCGTTCAGCGGCGACGAGAAGTCGGTGGGCGTCGGCGCCGGCTTCGGCTGGTGATCCAGCGCACGGGGCAGGCACCGCGCGTGCCTGCCCTGTGCGACACGAAACACGGTCCCCGCGGCGCGCGCATGCGCATCCGTCTCCCGCGGGAACCGGCTAGAACCACAGATCCATTGCAGCAGACGGTTTTCGCGGTGCGCTCGTTTCGTTGAACGTGCCGTCCATGTGCGAGTCGACCCATGTAGCCAGAGAGGGCATTCCATGAGCAAGCGCAACATCCTCCCCTGCACCCTTGCAGTTGCCGTGATCGCGGCCATCGGCGCCACCGGCGCCACCGCCGGCAAGAAGGCCAAGTTCGCCACCGACACCACCGCGCTGTCGGCGTCGCTCGGCGACCAGCAGCTGTTCCATCGCTTCGTCGTGGAATACCGCGATGGCGCGCGCGAGAAGACCGACCGCAGCGCGGCCGCCGCGAACGTGACCCGCGCCCTGTCGCGCTCGGGCCTGGCCAAGACCCGTGCCGCCAGCGCCACCCACCTGCGCAAGCTCGCCACCGGGCAGCACCTGATCAAGGTTTCGCGCAGCCTCGACCGGGTCGAGGCCGACGCCCTGCTGCGCCAGCTCAAGGCCGATCCGAACGTGGTCTCGGTGCGTCCCGATCGCCTGCGCCAGATCGCGCGCCAGGCCGTGCGCATGCCCGGCGTGCAGCCGGCCTACGTGCCGAACGATCCGCTGTTCGAGGAATACCAGTGGCACATGCGTGCCCCCGACGGCGGCGCGACCTTCGATGGCGGCCCCAACCGCGGCGGCGCGAACGTGTCGGCGGCGTGGGACCTGGCCGACGGCAACGGCGTCACCATCGCCGTGCTCGACACCGGCATCAGCGCGCACCCCGACGTCGACACCTCGCTGGCCGATGCCGGCTACGACTTCATCTCCGACGCCTTCGTCTCCGGCCGCGACACCGACGACCGCGTCCCCGGCGGCTGGGACCTGGGCGACTGGACCATCGGCTATCCGGGCGCGGAGACCTGCCAGCAGCGCTACAGCTCCTGGCACGGCACCCACGTGGCCGGCACCGCCGGCGCGCAGGCCACCGACAACAGCGTCGGCATGACCGGCGTGGCCTACAACGCCAACGTGCTGCCGGTGCGCGTGCTCGGCCACTGCGGCGGCTACGACACCGACATCTCCGACGCCATCGTCTGGGCGGCCGGTGGCGAAGTGGAAGGCGTGCCGATGAACGAGAACCCGGCGCACGTGATCAACCTCAGCCTCGGCGGCGCGGGCGAGTGCTCCGCGTACGAGGCCGACGCCATCGCGCAGGCCAATGCGCTGGGCGCGGTGGTCGTGGTGGCCGCCGGCAACCAGAACGCCAACACCTCAGGCTATTCCCCCGGCAACTGCCCGGGCGTGGTCACGGTGGCCTCCAACGGCGTGACCAGCCGCCGCGCGTACTACTCCAATTACGGCGACGGAATCGAGATCGCCGCGCCGGGCGGCGGCGTCTACGCCAACGACGGCAGCGGCGGCACGCAGATCTACGACGGCTTCATCTGGCAGGCGGTCAATCCCAGCGACACCACCCCGATGCCTGCCGACGAGATCGCGCCGGACGGCTCCAATGGTGGCTACGGCGGGTCGGCCGGCACCTCGCAGGCCGCGCCGCACGTGGCGGGCGTGATCGCCCTGATGCAGGGCGCCCGGCTGGATGCCGAGCTGCCGCTGCTGACGCCGGCCGAAGTGCTCGACATCCTGCAGGACACGGCCACGCCGTTCACGGTGGCCCCGTCCGCCTCTCAGCCGATCGGTCCGGGTATCGTCAATGCCGCCGCCGCGGTGGCCAAGGCGATCGAACCGCCGTGCGAAGTCGATTGCGCGCCGGATGCGACCCCGGTCGTCAACGGCGTGCCGGTCACCCGCCTGTCGGGCACCGCCGGCAGCGAAACCCTGTACAGCATCGAGGTGCCGGCAGGCGCGTCGGGCCCGCTGAGCATCACCACGCAGGGCGGCAGCGGCGACGTCACCGTGCTGGTCAGCCTCGACGAGGAGCCGACGGCTGACGCGTACGACTATCGCTCCGCGCGTCCCGGCAACAACGAGACGGTGCGCATCAACGCGCCGGAGGCGGGCACGTACTACGTCAAGCTCGTCGCCACCCGTGCCTACAGCAACGTGCGCATGATCGCCCGCCACAACTGAGCGGCATCGGCGTGAACGAAGCCCCGGCCATCGGCCGGGGCTTTTTTCTTGGCCGGCGTGCGGGCGGTGCAGCGAACGGAGATCACGGCGGATGGCGCGCCGCGCCTGCATACGTGATGAATGTCGTGGTGCGGCGGAACGGTTTTCCGCGCCCGCCCGCCGGCGTCGGGCCAGCGCCGCCGGCCAAGCTGGTAAAGTCGGGGCCCCCGACGGAAGTCCCTGCGTGAACGCGATTCCCGACCCGGTCGCCAGCGAGCCCGAGGCCCAGACGGCGGAAGACCGCATCCTCGCCGAACTGCTCGCCCGGCAGCAGCTCAAGGACGTGGACCTCGTCCGGGCGCGACGCCTGCAGGAGGAAACCGGCGGCGCGATCCTGCAGCTGCTGTCCCGGCTCGGCCTGGTGTCCGAACGCGACCACGCCGAGGCCTGCGCGCGTGCGCTCGGGCTGCGCCTGGTCGCGACCAAGGATCTGCCGGCCGAGCCGCCCGAGCTGCTACCCGACGCGCAGCCGCTGAGTGCGCGCTTCCTCAAGCAGTTCCACCTGTGCCCGATCGGCGAGAGCCGCGGCCGGCTGGCGCTGCTGATGGCCGATCCGCATGACGATTACGCGCTCGATGCCGTGCGCCTGGCGACGGGCTGCGAGGTGCAGCCGGTGGTCGGCCTGCGCTCGGAGATCGACGACCTGGTCGAGCGCTGGCACGGCCAGGGCCGCAGCGCGATGGGCGCGATCATCGAGACCGCCGACGGCGAGGGCGGCGGCGACATGGACGACGTCGAACACCTGCGCGACCTCGCCTCCGAGGCGCCGGTGATCCGGCTGGTGAACCTGGTGATCCAGCGCGCGGTGGAACTGCGCGCGTCCGACATCCACATCGAACCGTTCGAGAACCGGCTCAAGGTGCGCTACCGCATCGACGGCGTGCTCGAGGACGGCGAGAGCCCGCCGGCGAACCTGACCGCGGCGGTGATCAGCCGCATCAAGATCATGGCCAAGCTCAACATCGCCGAGCGACGCCTGCCGCAGGACGGCCGCATCATGCTGCGGGTGCAGGGCAAGGAGCTCGACCTGCGCGTGAGCACGGTGCCCACCGCGCACGGGGAGAGCGTGGTGATGCGCCTGCTCGACCGCGAGACGGTGGTGTTCGATTTCCACCGGCTCGGCTTCACCGATGCCTTCCTGCCGCAGTTCCAGAAAGTGCTGGAGCAGCCGCACGGCATCCTGCTGGTCACCGGCCCGACCGGCTCGGGCAAGACCACCACGCTGTACACGGCGCTGAGCAAGCTCAACACGCCGGACGTGAAGATCATCACGGTCGAGGACCCGGTCGAATACCAGATCGAGGGCATCAACCAGATCCAGGCCAAGCCGCAGATCGGGCTCGACTTCGCCCATGCGCTGCGCAGCATCGTGCGCCAGGACCCGGACATCATCATGATCGGCGAGATGCGCGACCTGGAGACCGCTCGCATCGCGATCCAGTCCGCGCTCACCGGCCACCTCGTGCTCAGCACGCTGCACACCAACAACGCTGCCGGCGGCATCACCCGCATGCTCGACATGGGCGTCGAGGATTACCTGCTGACCTCCACCGTGAACGGCATCCTCGCCCAGCGCCTGGTGCGGCGGCTGGAGCCGACCCATGCCGAGAAATACCCGGCCTCCCCGGAGGAGATCGAGAAGTTCGGCCTGCGCCGCCTTCAGCCGCACGGGGAGATCTTCCTGTACCGGCCGCGCGGCTCGGCGATCGCGCCGACCGGCTACCTCGGGCGCACCACGATCCTCGAATTCCTGGTGATGAACGACGAGTTGCGTCGCGCGGTGATGCGCCACGCCGGCATGGGCGAGCTCGAACAGCTCGCGCGCCAGCACGGCATGCGCACCATGTACGAGGACGGCATCGCCAAGGCCCTGGCCGGCGTGACCACGATCGAGGAAGTCCTGCGGGTGACGGAAGAGGCATGAGCGCGATCCGGTCCGGTCAGGCTTCCGCTCGTGATGCCAGCGGCTGCGCGCATGACGATCGGCGCGGGAGCGACTGAGCCGAGTCATGCCCCTCTACCGCTACAAGGCGCTCAACGCGCGCGGCGAGACGCTCGATGGCCAGATGGAAGCGGCCAGCGACAGCGAGGTCGCGCTGCGCCTGCAGGAACTCGGACACCTGCCCGTGGAAGCGCGCCTGGCCAGCGAGGGTGGCGGCGCGGCAACCTGGCGCACGCTGTTCCAGGCCAAGCCGTTCGCCGGCCAGCGTCTGGTGCAGTTCACCCAGCAGCTGGCGACCCTGCTCGGCGCCGGGCAGCCGCTCGACCGTGCGCTCACCATCCTGCTGGAGCTTCCGGAGGAGCCGGCCGCCCGGCGCACCATCGTGGAGGTGCGCGACGCGGTGCGCAGCGGGACCGCGCTGTCGACCGCGCTCGAGCGCCAGCACGGCACGTTCTCGCGCCTGTACATCAACATGGTGCGCGCCGGCGAGGCGGGCGGCAGCCTGGAGGAGACCCTGCAGCGCCTGGCCGACTACCTCGAGCGCAGCCGGCTGCTGCGCGGCCGGGTGATCAACGCCCTGATCTACCCGGCGATCCTGGTGGTGATGGTCACGCTGTCGCTGATGTTCCTGCTCGGCTACGTGGTGCCGCAGTTCGCGGCGATGTACGAAAGCCTCGACGCGCCGCTGCCGCTGTTCACCAAGATCGTGCTGGCGCTGGGCCTGTTCGTGCGCGACTGGTGGATCGTGCTGCTGGTAGTGCCGGGGCTGGCGCTGTGGTGGCTCGACCGGCGCCTGCGCGACCCCGTGTTCCGCACCCGGTTCGACGGCTGGCTGCTGCGGCGCAAGCTGGTGGGCACGATGGCGGCGCGCCTGGAGACCGCGCGCCTGGCGCGGACCCTGGGTACCCTGCTGCGCAACGGCGTGCCGCTGATGGCCGCGCTGGGGATCGGCCGCACCGTGGTCGGGAACCGGGTGCTCGCCGCCGATGTCGAAGCAGCTGCGGAAGAGGTGAAGAACGGCGTCGGGCTGTCGGCCGCGCTGGCGCGCGGCAAGCGTTTCCCACGCCTGGCGCTGCAGATGGTGCAGGTGGGCGAGGAATCAGGTGCGCTGGATACCATGCTGCTCAAGACCGCCGACACCTTCGAGCAGGAGACCGGCCAGGCGCTCGACCGCCTGCTGGCGGCACTGGTGCCGGCGATCACGATGCTGCTGGCGCTGGTGGTCATGGTCGTGATCCTGGCGGTACTGGTACCGATCTACGACCTGACCAACGTGATCGGGTGACGCGACCGGAAGATGGATTCATGCGCGGCGGGCGATGATGCGGGCCGCGACCCAGGATTGGAGGACAGGCAGATGCGGAATCGGAAGTGGCAGGTGCGGGGTGGGGCCATTGTGTCGTCGGCTGGTGCCGCCGCGCGGTGTCCGCGACAGGATCGCAAGGGGTGCGGGCTCGGGACGGGTGTTGGGCATGCGGGCGTAGTCGTTGGCGAATCCAAGGAGCGGCCTGCCGAGAGCCGCGTGCGCCTCCCTGGTGGGGCCTCGACCCGTGGACGGCAATGCGGAAATGCGGTCGGCGGGCGAGTGATCGGAGTCGGCCGTGGCGACGGCATCGTTGGCGCGACGTTGGTGGGAACCGCGCGGCGCGGCGCCGGCCTCAATGCAGGCAAGGCGGTGAGCGCACGGCAGCGCGGATTCAGTCTGATCGAGATCATCCTGGTGGTGGTGCTGATCGGCGGCATCGTCGCGTTCGCGGCCACGCGCATCCTGGGCGGCGGCGACCGCGCGCGCGTGCGGCTGGCCGAGGCGCAGGTGCAGACGCTGGCCGAGAAGGTGCACCAGTTCGAGATGGATACCGGTTCGCTGCCCGCCACGCTCGACCAGCTGGTGGTGCAGCCGGGCGGTGCGGTCGGCTGGCTCGGTCCGTATGCCAAGGAGTCCGAGCTGCGCGATCCGTGGAATACCGCGTTCGAATATCGCGCCCCTGGCGACGGCAAGCCGTTCGACATCGTCAGCTACGGCGCCGATCGCAAGCCCGGCGGCGACAGCGTCGACGCCGACCTGCGCAACGACTAGCGGCCCCGCGGACGCGTTCGCCACATGCGCGCCCGCCCGCGCCCCGGCATCCGCATCGGCCTCCTGCGACCGGGCGTTGCGGGCGGCCACCGCGGAGTGCAGGCGTCTGCGCCTGGATCCTGCATGACCGGGCAGCGCGGCTTCTCGCTGCTTGAAATGCTGCTGGTAATGGCGTTGATCGCCGCCACCGGCCTGCTGGCCGCGGGCGTGCTGACCGGCGGATTCGATCGCATGGCGTTGCGCTCGGGTGCGAAGGACATGGCGGCGCAGCTGCGGTTCGCGCGCGCCCATGCGATCGCCACCGGCGTGCCGCAACAGGTTCTGGTCGATCCCGCGGCGCGGACGTGGCAGGGCGCGGACGGACGGGCGGGCGAACTGCCGGGCGAAGTCGACGTGACGTTCACCGGCGCGCGCGAAGTGCAGCCCACGGCTGGTGTGGGCGCGATCGTGTTCTTCGGCGACGGCGCGTCCACCGGCGGACGCGTGCAGTTGAGCCTGCGCGACGCGGCGTGGAATGTCGACGTCGCCTGGTTGACCGGCGAGGTGACGTTGCGGCGTGGCGAGGTGGCGCGGTGAACCGCCGGCATGGCCCGCACATGCATGGTGCGCAGCGGGGATACACCCTGCTGGAGATCATCGTTGCATTCGCGGTGCTGGGGCTGGCGCTCACGCTGCTGCTGGGCACGCTGTCGGGCGGCGTGCGCCAGGTGCGGTGGTCGGCCGACAGTGCGCGCGCGGCGCTGCATGCGCAGTCGCTGCTGGACGAGGTGGGCGTGGGCGAAGTGCTCGTGCCCGGCACGCGGGACGGCACGTTCGAAGACGGCCGCTACCGCTGGCGGCTCGACGTGGAGCCCTACGTGGATCGCGCCCGTCCGCCTGGGCAGCCGGTCGATCCGTTCGCGCCGCAGCTGCTGCACCTGCTGCTGCAGGTGCAGTGGGGCGACGGCACACCGCGCGAGCGCATGCAGCTCGAATCGCTGCGACTGGTGCAGCCCGATCCATCGGGGGTGTCGGGGTGAGGCGGTGGTGGCGCGGCCAGCGTGGAGGAGGCGCGTTCGCCGATGCAGGCGCGTGCGGCAGCGGCGCTGTCGTGAGTCCGCGACTGTCCGCGAGCGGGACGCGTGGCCACGGGCGCGCTGGCTCCGAGCGCATGCGCGACCGGCCGACGCGCGATGCGCGGAAGTCGATCGCCGATGCCAGCCGTGGCGATGACATCCCAAGTGTGGCGCGGTCGAGTGCGCGGCAGTTGGACAGTTCTACGCGCGGGCCAGTCGCTGGTGTCAGCCGTGGCGACGGCGTCATTGGCGTGCGGGGGGCGAGTACACGGCAGCCGAAGTGCGGTGTGCGCGGGCCATTCCCTGGTGTCAGCCGTGGCGACGGCATCATTGGTGCGCAGCGGATACGTGCACGGCAGCGCGGATTCACGCTGATCGAGATCCTGCTGGCGACCACCCTGCTGGCCGCCGGGCTGGCGCTCGGATTTGCGACCCTGCGCGCGGCCACGGCCACCGTCGACCGCGGCGAACGGCTGGCCGAGCGCACCGAGCGCATGCGCGCGGTCGAAGGCTTCCTGCGTCGCCGGCTGGCGTCGGCCACCCCGATCGCGTTCGCGATCGAAGAGGACAGCGGCCGCATGGTGCGCTTCATCGGCGATCCCGACCGCGTCCGCTTCGTGGCCGACCTGCCGAACTACCTGGGCCGCGGCGGGCCGCACCTGCACGATATCGCGGTGCTCGACGGCGAGGGCGGCCCGATGCTCGCGGTCGCGTTCACGATGGCCGTGGCCGGCGGCACGATCGAGGCGCGCGACGCGCGTCCGCCGGAACCTCTGGTGCCCGATCTGGCGCAGGCGCGCTTCCGCTACCGCGGCCTGGGCGAGGATGGCCAGCTCGGCGAATGGACCGACCGCTGGGAGCAGGTCGATGCGCTGCCGCTGCAGGTCTCGCTGGAACTGTCCAGCCGCAGCGGTGGCGTCTGGCCGCCGCTGGTGGTGAGCCTGCCGCAGCAGATGGGAGGCATGGTGCCGTGAACGCTGCGAACGGGCGCACGCGCGGGGCCGCGCTGATCCTGGTGCTGTGGCTGGTGGCGCTGCTGGCGGCGCTGATCGGCGCATTCGCGATGACCGCGCAGACCGAATACATGCAGGGCCGTACGCTCGGCAGCTCGCTGGTCGCCACCCAGGCCGCGCGCGCCGGCGTGGAGTACGCCGCCACCCGCGTGTCCCACCCCGACCCGCGCCTGCAGTGGCTGCCGGATGGCCGCACCTATTCCTGGGCGTTCGCCGGCGCGCAGGTGGAGGTGCGGATCATCGACGAGTCGGGCAAGCTCGACCTCAACGCCGTCGAGGCCGCCACCCTGTCGGCACTGATGCGCGTGACCGGGGCGGAACCGGAGCAGGCCGATGCGGTAGCCGCGGCGGTCGTCGACTGGCGCGATGCCGACGACCTCACCCAGCCCATGGGCGGCGCCGAAGACCCGCAGTACGCCGCCGCCGGCCTGCCCTGGGGCGCGAAGGACGCGCCGTTCGAGACCGTGGGCGAGGTCGAGCAGGTGCTGGGCATGACGCCGGCCCTGTACGCGGCGCTGGCGCCGCACCTGACCATCCACAGCGGCCTGCCGATCCCGGATACGCGGTTCGCGACCGCCGAGGTGCTGGCGGCGATGGGGATCGACGCCGAGCCGGTGCTGGCCCAGCGTGAACGTCCACCGCAGCCGGGCGATCCGTCGTTCGTGGGTGCCGGCAGCGGCACGTATAGTATCGACAGCCGTGCGCGGCTCAGGGACGGGCGCGAATCCGTCCTGCGCGCCGTGGTCCGGCTCGGGCCCAGTGGCTTGCCCGGGTCGGCGTTCACCGTCTTGAGATGGGAGGAAGGCGCGTCGCCGCGATGAGGGCCGTCGTCGAACAATCCGCACCGGCCGCGACCGGCCTGCGCGGCGGATTTCGCCGTGTCGAAGGGAGCCTGCGCCCGCGCGTGCGCGGCTTTCTGGCGTGGTGGACCGGCGCGCTGGCCAGTTGCCTGCCGGCGCGCGTGCGCGACCTGTTCGAACTCACCCCGCGACGCCTGCTGCTGCGGCGCGCGGGCGCCGAGCTGCAGCTGGCGCTGTGGCGAGGCGACGACGTCCGCCCGCTGGCCGGCATCCCGGTGGCGGCGCTGGCCGACGACGGTCGCGATCCGCTGTCCACGCTGCTCGCCCCGCGCGTGGCCGACGTGCCGCGCTGGCTGGTGCTGCCGGCTGCCACGATTCTGCGTCGCCGGCTCACGCTGCCGGCCGCGGCCGGCGAACGGTTGCGCGAGGTGCTCGGCTTCGAGATCGACCGCCAGACGCCCTTCACCGCCGCCGACGTCAGCTACGACGCGCGGGTGCTGGCCCGCCGCGGCGACGACCAGCTCGAGGTGGAGCTGGTAGTGGTGCCGAAGGCGACCCTCGACGCGGCCCTGGGCGGCCTCGGCCCGCTGGCCTCCACCGTGGTCGGCGTGGATGCGGCCGATGCCGCCGGGCAGCCGCTCGGGGTCAACCTGATGGGCGATGCGCGCCGGCACCGGCGCGAGGACCCCTGGCGCCGGCGCAACGCCGTGCTGCTGCTGGTCGCGGCCGCGGCCCTGTCCGCCGCCATGTGGCAGATGCTGGCCAACCGCGAGGCGGCGGCCGGGGTGTTCGCGGAGCAGGTCGATGAGGCCGTGCGCCAGGCGCGTGGCGCGTCGCTGGAGAAGCGCCGGCTGCTGGACCTGGTCGAGGGCGGCGCTTTCCTGCAGGCCGCGCGCGCGGGTACGCCGACCATGGTCGAGGTGATGGACGAACTCGCGCGGCGCCTGCCCGACGACACCTACCTGGAAAAGCTGTCGATCGAGGGCGACCGGGTGCTGCTGATCGGACTGAGCAGCGAGGCCTCGGCCCTGGTCGGGCGTCTGCAGGGCTCGCCGCTGTGGACCGCGCCGGCGCTGGCCGGCGCGCTGCAGCCCGATCCGCGCACGCGCATGGACCGCTTCACCCTGACCGCCACCCTGGTCACCGCGCCCGCCGGCAACGCGCCTGCGGCCCCGAACGCGGAGGCGGCCGATGCAGCCGGAAATCTCTAGCCGCGACCGCTGGCTGGCGCTGGCGATCCTCGCCGGCGTGCTCGCGCTCGCCTACCTGGTGCTGGTGCACCCGTGGTGGACGGCGCCGCTGCTGGACACCAACGCGCGCATCGACGCCCTGCGCGAACGCGACCTGCGCGCGCGCATGGAACTCGCCCAGGCCCCGCAGGTGGCCGAACGGCTCGAGGCCGCGCGTGCCGCGGCCGGCAGCGCACCGGGCTTCATGGCCGAGGCCAACGTGCAGCTGGCCACGTCGGCCCTCGTGCAGCGGCTGGAACAGGCGGTGCTGCAGGCCAGTCCGGGCAACCGCAGCTGCGCGATCACCAACCGCCAGCCGATGAACGACGCGCGCCAGGAACGCTTCCCGCGCGCCACCGTGCAGGTGCGCCTGACCTGCGGCAATCCCGAACTCGCGGCGGTGCTGCATTCGCTGGAAAGTGGATCGCCGCGGCTGTTCGTCGACAACCTCAACATCCTCGCCCAGCGCTACCAGTTCAGCGGCAATCAGGGCAGCGGCGGCGGGGTGGACGTGAGCTTCGACCTCTACGGCTATCTGCAGCCGGCGCCAGCAGCGGGAGCGCCGGGTGCGCGCTGAGGACGCAGGCGCGCGTACCTGGCTGTATGCCGCGATCGCCGGCTGGGCGCTGTGCGCCTGGGTGCTGGCGATGTTCGGCATGGGCGGCAGCATCGATCGGCTCGACGACGATCCCTCGCTGCAGTCGCCGCTGCCGACGCCGGCGCCGGCGGCGCCCGAGCGCCTCGATCCGCTGGCCCGGTACGGCGACATCGCCGGGCGCCCGCTGTTCACCGACAACCGGCGCCCGCAGCCCTTCGTGATCGATCCGATGGCCGAGGCGGGCGACACCGGCAACGGTTTCGACTACGTGCTCACCAGCGTGATGCGCACGCCGGACCTGCAGCTGGTGATCCTGCAGCCCACCGAAGGGGGCGATCCGGTCCGCGTGCGCCAGGGCAGCGCGCCCGACGCCGCACCGGGCTGGGTGCTGCAGTCGGTGGAGGCGCGGCGGGCTGTGTTCGCCGGCCCCGAGGGCGAGCAGGCGCTGGAACTGCGGGTGTTCGACGGCGTCGGAGGACAGGCGCCGACGCCGATGTCCGCGCCCGAGGCGAGCGTCGCCGGCGCCGATTCCGGCCCGGCGGCCGTGGCCGACCCCCGCCGGGATGCCGGCGCGCGCGCCACCGGCGGAGCGCAGGCGCCCCGCCCTCAGGGCGACGCATCGAGCGAGTCCGCCGATGCGACCGGGCCCGAAGCCGATGCCGCGGTCGACAGCGCGGCGCAGCAGCAGGCGGCGCAGGAGCAGGTGGAGATGATCCGGCGCCGGATCGAGGAGCGCCGTGCGCGCCTGCGGCAGGAAGATGCGACGCGCTCGAACCAGCGCGCCAACCAGACCCAATAGACTGAGCCGATGACCTTCCGAACCTCCAGCCGTTCCGCGCTCGCCGCCTTCCTGTCCATCGTGCTGGCCGCCTGCGCGTCGATGCCGCCACCCACGCTCTCGCGTGGCCAGCAGCGGCCTCCGGTGCCGGCCGGCACCGCCGCCGGGGACGCCATCCAGGCCGAGCCGCTGGAAGACGACGAGGGCCCGCGCGCCCAGATCCGCCGCGGCACCGGCCAGGTGATCAACCAGGGGGCCGCGGCCGCGCCGCCGCCCAACCTCGGCGGCAGCAGCGGCGAGGCTTCGTTCAATTTCGAGGGTGAGCCGCTGCACGCAGTGGTCAAGGCGATCCTGGGCGACATGCTCGGCCAGAACTACACCATCGCCCCGGGCGTGCAGGGCACGGTCACCCTGGCCACGCCGCGCACGGTGAGCCCGGCGCAGGCCTACATGCTGCTCGAGCGCGCCCTGGCCGACAACAACGCGCGCATGGTCTACAGCGGCGGCATGTACCAGATCGTGCCGGGCGATACCGCGCTGCCGTCGGGCAACGTCGCCCCGCGTACCGGCGGCGCGATGGCCGCGCGCGGCTTCGAGGTGCGGGTGGTGCCGCTGCGCTTCATCTCCGCCACCGAGATGGAGAAGGTGCTCAAGCCCTACGCACGGCCCAACGCGATCGTCGCGGTCGACAACGGCCGCAACACGATCACCGTCTCCGGTTCGCGGGTGGAACTGGAGAACTACCTGCGCACGATCGAGATCTTCGACGTCGACTGGCTGTCGGGCATGTCGGTGGGCGTGTTCCCGCTGCAGACCGGCAAGGCCACGCGCGTGGTGGCGGACCTGGAGAAGGTGTTCGGCGAGCAGAGCAAGTCGCCGGTCGCGGGCATGTTCCGCTTCATGCCGCTGGAAGGCGCGAACGCGGTGCTGGTGATCACGCCGCAGCCCGACTACCTCGACGACATCCAGGACTGGCTGGAGCGCATCGACAGCGCCGGCGCCGGCGCGCGGCTGTATTCGTACGAACTCAAGTACATCAAGGCGCGCGACCTCGCCCAGCGCCTGTCCGAGGTCTTCGGCGGCAGCAGCGGCCGCGGCGGCGGCAACGACACCGGCGGCTCGCTGATGCCGGGCCTGAGCCCCGCCACGATCGGCAGCGGTGGCGGCCCGTTCGGCGACGACGGCAAGGTCGGCGGCGGCGATTCGATGGGGGACATGGGGTCGTTCGACGACGCGGGCGGCGGCGGCAGCGGCGGCGGCCTCGGCGGCGGAGGATCGCTCTCCCTGAACCCTGATCGTGGCGGAGCCAGCGGCGTGACGCTGGAGGTCGAGGGCGATCGCGTGGGCGTCTCCGCGCTCGACGAAACCAATGCGCTGCTGGTGCGCACCACGCCGTCGGCGTGGAAGTCGATCCGGGAAGTGGTGGAGCGGCTGGACGTGATGCCGCTGCAGGTGCACATCGAGGCGCAGATCGCCGAGGTCGTGCTGGAGGGCGACCTGCGCTATGGCGTGAACTGGTTCTTCGAGCGCGCGGTGACGGACGCCGGGCTGCCATCGGCGGAGGGGCGTACGACGTGGAGCGCCATCGCAGGCAATGTCACGGGCTCGACGACGGGAAGTGTGGGCAGCGGGCTGTCCTGGACGTTCCTGGGTCGCAATGCCGCGGCCATCATCAGCGCGCTCGACGAGGTCACCGACCTGCGGGTGCTGCAGTCGCCCTCGATCATGACCCGCAACAACGCCGAAGCCACGCTCAACGTCGGCAGCCGGATTCCGATCTCCACCGTCAGCGTCAATCCGATCCTCGGCAGCGACAACAGCTTCACCTCGGTGCAGTACCTGGAAACCGGCACGATCCTCAATGTGCGTCCGCGCGTGACCAGCGACGGCATGGTGTTCCTCGACATCGTCCAGGAAGTCAGCACGCCGGGGGATCAGGCCACTGCCGACGAGAACGGCAACGTCCGCATCGATACGCGCAAGATGAAGACCGAAGCCGCGGTGCGTAGCGGCGATACGGTCATGCTCGCCGGACTTATCCGGGATCAGGTCGGCCGCGGTTCGGCGGGATTCCCGGGCCTGAGCCGCATTCCCGTGCTGGGCGGTCTGTTCGGAAGGCAGACGTCGAGCACCGCGCGCACGGAGGTGATCATCCTGCTCACGCCGACCATCATCCGTGACGTCAACGAAGCCCGCACGCTGACCGACGAATACAGCCGCCGGTTCCGCGCCATGGAGCCGCTGCACCGCGCGAACGACTGAGCTCGCGTGCATGCGCCCGATGGCGGTCGAGACGGCAGCAGGACATCGCAATGGCTGAACTGCCGGTCGTCCTGTTGCCTGTGGGCACCGACGACGATGCGCTCGACGCCTGCCTGGCCGCGCTCGATGCGGGCATGCCGGCCGGTACCCGCGTGTGGCTGGCCGACGATGCCCAGGCCGGGCCGCGCGGCCTGGCGATCATCGAACGCTGGCTGGCGACGACACGGCTGCAGGCGGACTACACCCGGCGCGACCGCCGCGTGGGCGAAGTGGCGCACGTGGACCAGATGCTGGCCGCCTGCGGCGATGCCGACGTGATCGTGCTGGCGGCCGATGCGGTTTCTGCGCCGGGCTGGGCGACGCAACTGGCAGCGTGCTTCGCGCGCGATGCCGCGATCGCGAGCGCGACCCCCTGGTGCAACGCCGGCGAGGTCGCGGCCTGGCCACGGATCGGCGAGATCGCGCCGATGCCCGACGATCCCGCGCGGCTGGCGCGCGCGTGCGCGGCGATGCCGCCGCTGCATCCGGAACTGCCGGCCGCGGTGGCGCATGCGGTGATCCTGCGCGGCAGCGCGCGGCGCAAGGCCGGCGGACTCGACGTCCAGAGCTACGGGTCCTGGTACGCCGCGCTGATCGACCTGTCGCTGCGCCTGGCGGGCCTGGGCTGGCGCAATGTGCTGTGCGAGACCGCGTTCGTCGCGCGTGGCAGCGAAGGGGGTGCGGCCGAGGGCGACATGGACGCGCTCGCGGCGCGGTGGCCGACCTGGCATGCGCGCCTGGCCACCATCCTGATGCAGGACCCGCTGCGCGACCAGCGCGAGCGGCTCATGCAGCTGTACGAAGCCGCTGACGGCCCGCAGCGGCAGCGGGACCTGTTTCCCGACAGGGCCGGCGACGACGGTGAACGCGATGGCAGCGGACCGCGACTGCCTTCTGCCGGTGTGGCGGCGCAGGAGGATGGCGCCTGATGCCGTCGCCGTCCGGGATCGCCGCGGTGGTGGTGAGCTACCAGAGCATCGACACGATCGACGCCTGCCTGGCGCGCTTGCGTGCAGCGGAGGGCGTCGCCCAGATCCGGGTGGTGGACAACGGGTCGACCGACGGCACGCTCGAGGCCGTGCAGCGCCAGGCTTCGGTCGATCCGCGGGTGCGCTTCATCGGCAATCCGGACAATCCCGGTTTCTCGGTGGCCTGCAACCAGGGCGCGCGCGCCAGCGACGCGCCGTGGCTGGCGTTCGTCAATCCCGACTGCCTGCTCGAACCCGACGCGCTCTCGCGACTGCGCGCGCATGCCGCGGCGATCGACGGCGACTGCCTGCTCGGCGCGGACCTGGTCGACGAGGAGGGCCGCCGCGACGGTGCCGCCCGGCGTCGCGACCCGGCGTTCGCGGCGATGCTGCGCGAACGCGGCGCGCGTGAGCTGGGCGTGGCGCCGCAAGACGGACAGGCGCTGCAGCCGGTCGACGCCGTATCCGGCGCGCTGATGCTGATGCCGCGCGGCCTGTTCGAGCGCATCGGTGGATTCGACGAGGCGTACCGCCTGCATGCCGAGGACCTCGACCTGTGCCGGCGCGCGCGCGCGGCAGGCGCGGTGGTGGCGGCCGCCAACGACGTGCGCGTGCTGCACCTGCGCGGCGTGTCAAGCCGCTCGCGGCCCGTGTTCGTGGAATGGCACAAGCACCGCGGCCTGTGGCGCTATTTCCGCAAGTTCGAATCCGCACGGCTGGCGTGGCCGGCGCGCGCCATGGTCTGGTGCGCGATCTGGCTGCGGTTTCCGCTGGCGGTCGCACGCAAGCTGAAGTCCGCTTGACCACGGGGATGCGCGGAATGCCGGATCCAGGTGCCCGTACGCAGGCACCGCGCACGCACGTAGCGGCGGAGGGCATGCGCAGTGCCGCACGTTGCGCGCGATGACACAATGACCTCGCGCCGACGGGTCGGCGCTGGAAAGGAGCCATCGATGCCCGTGATCCGGTCCCTGCTCGACACCGACCTGTACAAGTTCACGATGATGCAGGCCGTGCTGCACCAGCATCCCGGCGCGCATGCGGAATACCGCTTCCGCTGCCGTACGCCGGGCATCGACCTGGCGCACCATGTCGACGCGATCGCGGCCGAGATCGACGCGCTCTGCACCCTGCGGCTCTCCGACGACGAATTCGCCTACCTGCGCGGGCTGCGCTTCTTCAAGCCCGACTTCGTCGATTTCCTCGCCCTGTTCCGGCTGCAGCGCAAGTACGTGTCGCTGCGCGCCTCGGACAGCGAGCCCGGCGCGATCGAACTGGAAGTGAAGGGCCCGTGGCTGCACACGATCCTGTTCGAGGTGCCGCTGCTGGCGATCGTCAACGAGGTGCACTTCCGCGACACCGTCGGCGCGCCGGACGAGGCGGAAGGGCTGCGCCGGCTGCAGGCCAAGCTCGACCGGATCAACGACGCGGTCGGCTTCGAGGACTGCCGCATCACCGACTTCGGCACCCGCCGGCGCTGGTCGCGCGCCTGGCACGACGCGTTGATCCCGCGCCTGGTCGCCGGCCTGGGCGAGAAGTTCGCCGGCACCAGCAACGTCGACCTCGCGCGCCGGCACGGCCTGGTGGCGCAGGGCACGATGGCGCACGAATGGCTGCAGGCCTGGCAGGCGCTCGGGCCGCGGCTGCGCGATTCGCAGGTGGCCGCGTTCGAGGGCTGGGCGCGCGAGTACCGCGGCGACCTGGGCATCGCGCTGACCGACGTGATCGGGCTGGACGCGTTCCTGCGCGACTTCGACATGTACTTCTGCAAGCTGTTCGACGGCATGCGCCACGACTCCGGCGATCCGGTGGCGTGGGGCGAGCGGATGATCGCCCACCTGGCGGCGCACAGGGTCGATCCGCGCGGCAAGGTGCTGGTCTTCAGCGACGGCCTCGACATCGACGAGGTGATGCGCCTGTACGCGCATTTCCGCGGTCGCTGCCTGATGTCGTTCGGTGTCGGCACCAACCTCACCAACGACCTGGGGCCGGCGCCGGTGAGCATCGTGATGAAGATGGTCCGCTGCAACGGCCAACCCGTGGCCAAGCTCAGCGACACGCCCGGCAAGACGATGTGCGACGACCCCGGGTATCTCGCCTACCTGCGGCAGGTGTTCGAGGTGCCGTCGCCGGATCCGGCGGTCAGCGGAAGCGGTTGATCCCGTCGCGCAGCGACTTCGCCGCGTCCGCCGCTGCTTCCGCGTAGCCCTCGCCGGACGAGGCGTAGAGGATTCCGCGCGAGGAATTGATCATCAGCCCGGTGCCGTCGGCCGTCGCGCCGTTGCGCACCACCGCCTCGACGTCGCCGCCCTGCGCACCGACGCCGGGAATCAGCAGCGGCATGTCGCCGACGATCCCGCGGATCACCTTCAGTTCTTCCGGGAAGGTCGCTCCGACGACCAGCGCGCAGTTGCCGCCGCCATTCCACTCTCCCGCGATCGTGCGCGCGACGCGCTGGTACAGCGGCTCGCCATCGACCCGCAGCTCCTGGAAATCGCGGGCGCCGGGGTTGGAGGTGTGGCACAGGAAGATGCAGCCGCGGTCGTTGCGCTGCAGGAACGGCGCGGCGGAGTCGCGCCCCATGTAGGGGTTGAGGGTGACCGCGTCGGCACCGAAGCGGTCGAACGCCTCGACCGCGTACTGCGCGGCGGTGCTGCCGATGTCCCCGCGCTTGGCGTCGAGGATCACGGGAATATCGGGATGTGCGCCATTGAGATGCGCGATCAGCCGCTGCAGCGCGGCCTCGCCGCCATTGTGCGCGGCGAAATAGGCGATCTGGGGCTTGAACGCGCAGGCGTACCCGGCGGTGGCGTCGGCGATGGCGCGGCAGAACGCGAACAGACTGTCCGCGACGTCTTCGCCGGCGGCGCCCAGCGATTCGGGGAAGCGCGCCGGGTCCGGGTCGAGGCCCACGCAGAGCAGGGTGTCGGCCTGCTGCCAGCGATCGCGTAGTTTGCGGACGAAGTCCATGGCGTGCCTCCGACGTCAGGTGACCACGACCGGCTCGCCGGACGTGACCACCACCGTGTGCTCGAACTGGGCGGCGAAGCCGCGGCGGCAATACAGCGACCAGCCGTCGTCTGCCTCCTCGGCCAGGGTGGCGTGGCTGGCCAGGAACGGCTCCACGGTGATCACCATGCCCTCGTGCAGGCGGCGCCCGTCGCGTGGATCGTAGTGGCCCGGAATCTGGCCGGGCGCTTCGTGCAGCGCGCGGCCCACGCCGTGGCTGCCGAGGTTGCGGATCACCCGCAGGCCGCGGCGCGCGGCGACCGACTCGATCGTTCGCCCGATGCCGTTGATGCGCTCGCCGGCGCGCAGCTGCGCGATCGCGGCATCGCGCGCCTCCAGCGTCGCCGCGAGCAGGCGCTGCTGCGGGGGCGATGCGGCGCCGACCACGAAGCTCGCACCGGTGTCGGCGAAATAGCCGTCGAGTTCGGCCGACACGTCGATGTTGACCAGGTCGCCCTCGCGCAGCACGGTGTCGTCGGGGATGCCGTGCGCGAAGATCCGGCCGACGCTGATGCAGGTCGCGCCCGGGAAGTCGTAGGTCAGCTGCGGCGCCGACCGCGCGCCCGCCGCGCGGAGCCAGTCCGCGCCCAGCGCGTCGAGTTCGCGCGTCCGCACGCCGGGCACGGCCGCCGCGCGCATCCCGGCCAGGATCGCCGCGACCAGGGATCCGGCGCGGCGCAGCCCTTCGAGTTCGCTGGCGTGTTCGATGGTCATCGGCGTGGCCTCGTGGCGTGCAGGTATCGCGGTGCGGCGGTGGGACGGTTTATTGGATCGCGGCCGCGTGCGCGGTCAAGCGCCGGCTGCCGGTCGCATCGTCACTTCAACGCCTTGAAGCGCAGCCGCTTCGGACCGGCATCGTCGCCCATGCGCCGCTTCTTGTCTTCCTCGTACTCGCGGTAGTTGCCCTGGAAGAACTCCACGTGCGAGTCGCCTTCGAACGACAGGATGTGGGTGGCGATCCGGTCCAGGAACCAGCGGTCGTGCGAGATCACGAAGGTGTTGCCGGGGAACTCGAGCAGCGCATCCTCGAGCGCGCGCAGGGTCTCGATGTCGAGGTCGTTGGACGGTTCGTCGAGCAGCAGCACGTTGCCGCCCTGCAGCAGGGTCTTGGCCATGTGCAGGCGGCCGCGCTCGCCGCCCGACAGCGCGGCCACGCGCTTCTGCTGGTCCTGGCCCTTGAAGTTGAAGCGTCCGATGTAGGCGCGCGACTGGATCTCCACGCCGTTGATGTCGAGGATGTCCAGGCCGCCGGACACTTCCTCGAACACGGTCTTGTCGCCTTCCAGCGCGTCGCGGCTCTGGTCGACGTAGGCCAGCTTCACGGTCGGGCCCATCAGGATCTGGCCCGAGTCCGGCTTCTCCTGCCCGGTGATCATCTTGAACAGGGTCGACTTGCCGGCGCCGTTGGGGCCGATGATGCCGACGATGGCGCCCGGCGGCACGATCATCGACAGATCGTCGATCAGCAGCCGTTCGCCGAAGCGCTTGCTGACGTTCCTGAACTCGATCACCGAGTTGCCCAGGCGCTCGCCCGGCGGGATGAAGATCTCGTTGGTCTCGTTGCGGCGCTGGTAGTCGACCGACTGCAGCTCTTCCAGGCGCGACAGGCGCGCCTTGCCCTTGGAGCGGCCGCCCTTGGCGTTCTGCCGCGACCATTCCAGTTCCTTCTGGATCGCCTTCTGGCGCGCCTTCTCCTGGTTGTCTTCCTGCTTCAGCCGCTCGTCCTTCTGCGTCAGCCACTGGGTGTAGTTGCCCTTCCACGGGATGCCGCGGCCGCGGTCGAGTTCGAGGATCCATTCGGCGGCGTTGTCGAGGAAGTAGCGGTCGTGGGTGACGGCCACCACGGTGCCGGTGTAGCGGGCCAGGAACTGCTCCAGCCATTCCACCGACTCGGCGTCGAGGTGGTTGGTGGGCTCGTCGAGCAGCAGCATGTCCGGCTTCTGCAGCAGCAGGCGGCACAGCGCGACGCGGCGCTTCTCGCCGCCGGAGAGCTTGCCGATCACCGCGTCCCACGGCGGCAGGCGCAGCGCGTCGGCCGCGACTTCCAGCTGGTTTTCCAGGGTATGCGCGTCGCCGGCGGCGAGGATCGCCTCCAGCCGCTCCTGCTCCTTGGCCAGCGCGTCGAAGTCGGCGCCTTCCTCGGCGTAGGCGGCGTAGACCTCGTCCAGCCGCGCCTGCGCCTGCAGCACCTCGCCCACGCCTTCCTCGACCGCCTCGCGCACGGTCATCTCGGGATCGAGCTGCGGCTCCTGCTCCAGGTAGCCGACCTTCGTGCCGGGCTGCGGCCGGGCCTCGCCCTCGAAGTCGGTGTCCACGCCGGCCATGATCTTGAGCACCGTGGACTTGCCGGCGCCGTTCAGGCCCAGCAGGCCGATCTTGGCGCCGGGGTAGAACGAGAGCGAGATGTCCTTGATGATCTGCCGCTTCGGCGGAACGACCTTGGACACGCGGTTCATGGTGTAGATGTACTGCGACGACATGCGGACTCCGGATTGCGCGCGGCCGAGACCCGCGCTTGGCGCGCGGACCGGCGGGAGGTGGCTCGGGATAGACGGATTATAGCGGTTCGCGCAGGTCGGGCCGGCCTGAGCAGGCGTTAAACAGGCGTGAGCGCCGACGCGTTGCAAACGTTTGCAGGGAGGTCCGATTCAGCGCGCCCGGCCGATAGTCGGTCCCACGCCGTCCGGGAGCGGAGGGCGCGGACCTGGAGACCGACCACATGAACCTGAAGCTCACCTGGGGCACCGCACTGGCCCTGGCACTGGCGACCGTCGCTGCACCGGCGATGGCCGACAACGACCGGCGCGGCCATGGCCACCGCGACCACGACCGCCGCGAGCACCGGCGGGATCACCGCGAGCACCGGCGGGACGACCGGCGCGACCACCGCCAGGTCCGGCGCGACGATCGCCGAGGCTATCGCCACGACCGCCGCCACGACCGGCGCGACTACGCCCACTACCGTCCCCCGGTGCGGGTGGTCCACCACCGGCCCGTCGTCCGCCACTACCACCCGGCGCCGCGTTACGCCGGACCGCCGCGCTGGGCCCGGGGCGGCTACATCCACCACTACCAGCGCCCGATCTACGTGGTGAACGATTACCGCGGCTACGGCCTGCGCCACCCGCCGCGCGGCTACCGCTGGATGCGCGACGACTACGGCGACTACCTGCTGGTCGCCATCGCCACCGGTCTGATCGCGGACCTGATCCTGCGCTAGGACCGGTCATCCCGCGGGTTCCACGGAAAGGCGTGCCACCCGGCGCGCCTTTTCCGTGTCCGGGCTTGGCCCGGCGCCCGCCGCGGCGGGTCCGGACGGTACAATCGACCGGTCCCCACGCCCCGGAGTGCCGATGTTCCCGCGCGATGCCCGTATCGAAGGCTACGACCCCGAACTCGCCGCGGCGATCGCGTCGGAGACGCGCCGCCAGGAGGACCACGTCGAGCTGATCGCGTCGGAGAACTACTGCAGCCCGCGGGTGATGGAGGCCCAGGGCAGCCAGCTGACCAACAAGTACGCCGAGGGCTACCCGGGCAAGCGCTACTACGGCGGTTGCGAGTATGTGGACGTGGCCGAGCAGCTCGCCATCGATCGGCTCAAGCAGCTGTTCGATGCCGATTACGCCAACGTCCAGCCGCATTCGGGCTCCCAGGCCAACCAGGCGGTGTATTTCGCCCTGCTGCAGCCGGGCGACACCATCCTCGGCATGTCGCTGGCGCACGGGGGCCACCTCACCCACGGGGCCAAGGTCAACGCCTCGGGCAAGCTGTTCAACGCGGTGCAGTACGGGGTCGACGACCAGGGCCTGATCGACTACGACGAGGTCGAGCGGCTCGCGGTGGAGCACCGGCCGAAGATGGTCGTGGCCGGCTTCAGCGCCTATTCGCAGAAGATCGACTGGGCGCGCTTCCGCGCCATCGCCGACGAGGTCGGCGCGCTGCTGTTCGTGGACATGGCGCACGTGGCCGGCCTGGTCGCGGCGGGCGTGTATCCCACGCCGGTGCCGCACGCGCACGTGGTCACGTCCACCACCCACAAGACCCTGCGCGGCCCGCGTGGCGGGATCATCGTGGCCAGCCGCAAGGGTGCGGGCGACCGGTTCGACGATCTGGCCAAGAAGCTGCAGTCGATCGTCTTTCCCGGCATCCAGGGCGGCCCGCTGATGCACGTGATCGCGGCCAAGGCGGTCGCGTTCAAGGAAGCGCTGGAGCCGGAGTTCAAGGCCTATCAGCAGCAGGTGGTCAGGAACGCGCAGGCGATGGCGAAGGTGATCGTCGAGCGCGGCTACAGGATCGTCTCCGGCGGCACCGAGAACCACCTGATGCTGGTGGACATGATCGGCAAGCCGATCACCGGCAAGGCGGCCGAGGAAGCGCTGGGCAAGGCGCACATCACCGTCAACAAGAACGCGGTGCCCAACGACCCGCAGAAGCCGTTCGTGACCTCGGGCCTGCGCATCGGCACCCCGGCGGTCACCACCCGAGGCTATGGCGAGGCCGATTGCGCGCAGCTGGCGCACTGGATCTGCGACGTGCTCGACGCGCCGGAAGACGAGGCCGTGCTGGCGCGCGTGCGCGAGGCGGTGACGGCCCAGTGCCAGCAGTTCCCCGTCTACGGCTAGGCCTGTCGTGAGCCGCCCTGTCGCTGTCGCAGCGTCTTCCGGAGCCGGGGGCTGAGCCCCCGCCACGCGCATGCATTGCCCTTTCTGCCAGCACCAGGACACCAAGGTCATCGACTCGCGCGCGTCCGAGGACGGCGCGACGATCCGGCGCCGGCGCGAGTGCGAGGCCTGCGGCGAGCGGTTCAGCACGCTGGAGACGATCGAGCTCAAGCTGCCCGTGATCATCAAGGGCGACGGCCGGCGCGAGCCGTTCGACGCGCGCAAGCTGCGGATCAGCATGGATCGCGCGCTGCACAAGCGGCCGGTGTCGGAAGAACAGATCGAGACCGCCGTGCGCGCCGTGGTGCACCAGTTGCGCATGACCACAGAGCGCGAGGTGTCGTCGCGCCGCATCGGCGAGTTCGTGATCGCCGAGCTGCGCAAGCTCGACCACGTCGGTTTCGTGCGCTTCGCCTCGGTGTACCGCTCGTTCGAGGACATCACCGATTTCCGCGAGGAGCTCGACCGGCTCGAGCGCGAGCTCCCGGGCGAGGGACAGTTGCCGCTGCTCGGTGGCGAGGTGGTGCCGTTCGGCAAGCCCGCGGACAAGGGCAAGAAGCGTTGACGGTCCGCAGCCGGCGCCGATGAGCGCGTTCTCCGCCACCGACCACGCGATGATGGCGCGGGCCCTGCGGCTGGCGCTGCTCGGTGCCTACACCACGCGGCCCAATCCGATGGTCGGCTGCGTGATCGCACGCGGCGAGGAGATCGTGGGGGAAGGCTGGCACTGCCGCCAGGGCGAGCCCCACGCGGAGGTGCTCGCGCTGGACGCCGCGGGCGCGCGGGCGAAGGGCGCGACCGCATACGTGACCCTGGAACCCTGCGCCCATACCGGCCGCACCGGGCCCTGCGCCGACGCCCTGGTGGCGGCCGGCGTCTCGCGCGTGGTGGCGGCGATGCGCGATCCGTTCCCGCAGGTCGACGGCGCCGGATTCGACCGCCTGCGCGCGGCCGGAATCGAGGTCGGGGCGGGGTTGATGGAAGCCCAGGCGCGGGCGTTGAACGTGGGCTTCCTGTCGCGGATCGAGCGTGGCCGCCCATGGGTGCGGGTGAAACTGGCCTGCAGCCTGGACGGGCGCACGGCCATGGCCGATGGCGATTCGAAGTGGATCACCGGCCAGGCCGCGCGCGCCGACGTCATGCACTGGCGGGCGCGCGCCGGCGCGATCCTCACCGGTGCCGGCACCGTGCTGGCCGACGATCCGTCGCTGACGGTGCGTTTCGACACCCCGCGCGAGTTCGTGCCGCCGCTGCGGGTGGTGCTCGACCCGGGCCTGGCGACCGTCGCGCGGGGCAAGGTGCGCGAGGGCGACGCGCCGACGCTTTACCTGCATGCGCCCGACGCCAAGGTGCCGCGCGAGCTGAGGGCCGACCGGGCGCCCGCACCGGTGAAGGGCGGCGTGTTCGATCTCGATGCGGTCCTGGCCCTGCTGGCGCAGCGCGAGATCAACGAGGTGCACGTGGAGACCGGCGCGACGCTCGCCGGCGCGTTGCTCAAGGCCGGGCTGGTGGACGACCTGCTGCTGTACGTGGCGCCGGTGCTGCTGGGCGACGGTGCGCGCCCGCTGTTCGGCGGGCTGGACTTCACCCGCATGGCGCAGTGCCTGCGGATGGAACTCGTGGAGACCGTGCGGGTCGGGGACGACCTGCGGCTGCACCTGCGGCCGTGCGCGGAGCCGGTCGCGGCCCCGTGATCGCGGGATGCCCGCAGCGCGCGTGCGGAATTCGTCCGGCTGTGGTGCGCCGATGATGCTGCCGACGTTCAAGGACCACTTTTCCGGGGTCGCCGACGCCTACGCCGGCGCACGCCCGGACTATCCCGACGCCCTGTTCGACTGGATCGCCTCCGTGGCGCCGGCGCAGTCGCTGGCCTGGGAGGCCGGATGCGGCAGCGGGCAGGCGACCCGCGGACTGGCGAAGCGCTTCGCGCGCGTGCATGCCGCCGATCCCAGCGCCGGCCAGATTGCCCACGCGCAGGCGCCGGCGAACGCGGTCTTCGCGATCGAGCCGGCCGAATGCACCGCGCTGCCCGATGCCAGCGCCGACGTGGCCTGCGTCGCGCAGGCGCTGCACTGGTTCGACCGCGACGCGTACTTCGCCGAATGCGCGCGCGTGCTGCGTCCGGGCGGCGTGCTGGTGGCCTGGGGCTACCAGGACATCGTGATGGACGAGGGGCTGCGCGAGGCCGTGGATGGATTCGCGGCGGACATCCGCCCGTACTGGCCGCCGGAGCGCGCCGATGTCGATGCCGCCTACGCCGGCTACGCCTGGCCGTTCCCGGCGATCGATGCGCCGCAAGGCACGCTCTCCGCCGACTGGCCGCTGGCGCGCCTGCTGGCGTACTTCTCCAGTTATTCCGCGACCCGGCGCTGCCGCGAGGCGACGGGGCGCGATCCGGTCGCTGCCCACGCCGACGCGATCGCGCGCGCCTGGGGCGCGCCGGCCACGTTGCGCCGCGTGCAGTGGCCGCTGTTCGTGCATGCGCGGCGGGCGCCATGACCGTGCGCTGGGGCATCCTCGGCTGCGGCGACGTCACCGAGGTCAAGAGCGGGCCGGCGCTGCAGCAGGCAACGGGATCGGCGCTGGTGGCGGTGATGCGTCGCGACGGGCGCAAGGCCGAGGACTACGCGCGCCGCCACGGCGTGCCGCGCTGGTACGACGATGCCGACGCGCTGATCGCCGATCCCGGCGTTGATGCGGTCTACGTCGCCACGCCGCCCTCGAGCCACGCGACGCTTGCGATCCGGGCGCTGCAGGCCGGCAAGCCGGTGTACGTGGAAAAGCCCATGGCGCGCGATTCGGCCGAGTGCGAGGCGATGCTCGCGGCCGGCCACGCGGCCGGCCAGCCGCTGTTCGTGGCGTTCTACCGGCGCGCACTGCCGCGCTTCCTGAAGGTGCGTGCGCTGCTGGAGGCCGGCGCGATCGGCATGCCGCGCGAGGTGCGCATCGTCCTGCACCGCACGCTCGATCCGCGCTATGCGAGCGGCGGCGCGCTGCCCTGGCGGGTGCGCCCGGAGATCGCCGGCGGCGGCCTGTTCGTCGACCTGGGCAGCCACACCCTGGACCTGCTGGATTTCCTGTTCGGACCGGTGACGCAGGTGTCGGGCAGCGCCAGGTCCGTGTCCGGCGCCTATCCGGCCGAGGACACGGTGGAGGCGGCACTGACCTTCGCCAACGGCGCGCAGGGCACCGGCGACTGGAACTTCTGCAGCGACGCCCGCCGCGACCTGGTCGAGATCACGGGCGATCGCGGGCGGCTGCGTTTCGCCAGCTTCGACGAGGTGCCGGTGGAACTGGAGAGCGACGCCGGCCGGGAGCGCTTCGAGATCGCGCATCCGCTCCACATCCAGCAGCCTCTGCTGGAGACCGTCATGGCCGCGCTGCGCGGCGAGGGCGACTGCCCCTCCACCGGCGTCACCGCCGCGCGCACCACCGCCGTGATCGACGCGATCCTGCACGGCTTCCGCAACGCTGCGTCCGGCGTCGGCGACCGGAACGGCGGACCGCTGCGCTAGAATGCCGCACCGGCCGCCAGCGGCCACCACCACCAGAAACGTCTTCGGGGCGGGGTGAGATTCCCCACCGGCGGTAGGCGGGCGCCACCCTCGCGGTGCGCGTGCGCGAGCCCGCGAGCGCCCAAGCGGCCCAGCCGCGCGGGGTCAGCAGATCCGGTCGAATGCCGGAGCCGACGGTCACAGTCCGGATGAAAGAAGACGCGTCGCGCGGCCTTTGGCCGTGCGTTCGCTCGCTCCCGCGGGCGTTTCTCGCCATTGCTGCGGGAAACGGACCATGTTCACCGGATTGATCGAAGGCGTCGGCACGCTCGCATCGCGCGAGGCACGCGGCGGCGACGCACGGCTGCGGATCGCGGTCGGCAGCCTGCCGTTCGACGGCGTCGCCCTGGGCGAGAGCATCGCGGTCAACGGCACGTGCCTGACCGTGGTCGCCTTCGACGCCACCTACTTCGAGGCCGATGCCTCCAACGAGACGCTCGCGCTCACCACCCTGGGTGCGCTCGCGCCGGGACGTGCGCTGAACCTGGAACGCGCGATGCGGCCGACCGATCGCCTCGGCGGGCATCTGGTCAGCGGCCATGTCGACGGCGTGGGCACGGTGGCCGCGGTCGCGGACGATGCGCGCGCGCAACGCTGGCGGTTCACCGCGCCGGGCGCGCTGATGAAGTACATCGCGCCGAAGGGATCGATCTGCGTCGATGGGGTGAGCCTGACCGTGAACGCGGTGCACGCCGACGGGTTCGAGGTCGCGCTGGTGCCGCACACGCTGGCGCACACCGCGTTCGGGGCGACTGCGGTCGGCGAGGCCGTGAACCTGGAGGTCGACGTGGTGGCGCGCTACGTCGAGCGGCTGCTCGCGGCGGGCGTGGCGCCGGGCACCGGTCCCGTGGAGGGTCGCTGAGATGGCCTTCGCGCCGGTTCCCGAACTGCTGGAGGAGATCCGCGAGGGTCGGATGGTGGTGATCGTCGACGACGAGGACCGCGAGAACGAGGGCGACCTGATCATGGCCGCCGGGCAGGTGCGCCCGTCGGACATCAACTTCATGGTCACCCATGCGCGCGGCCTGGTGTGCCTGTCGCTCACGCGCGAACGCTGCGCCCAGCTCGGGCTGCCGCCGATGGTGCAGTCCAACACCTCGCGCCACCGCACCAACTTCACCGTCAGCATCGAGGCGGCCGAGGGCGTGACCACCGGCATCTCGGCGCACGACCGCGCGCACACCATCCGCACCGCGGTGCGCGCCGATGCGACCCCGGCGGACCTGTCGCAACCCGGACACATCTTCCCGCTGATGGCCGAGCCCGGCGGCGTGCTCGCGCGCAGCGGCCACACCGAGGCGGCCGCCGACCTCGCGCGGCTGGCCGGACTGGCGCCGGCCGGCGTGCTGGTCGAGATCCTCAACCCGGACGGCAGCATGGCCCGGCGTCCGGAACTGGAAGTGTTCGCGCGTACGCACGGGCTGAAGATCGGTTCGATCGAGGACCTGATCCGCTACCGGCTGGACAACGAACAGACGGTCGAACGCGTCGACGCGCGCGTCATCGATACCGCGCACGGCCCGTTCCAGCTGGTCACCTATCGCGACCGCCTGGCCGACGCGCTGCACCTGGCCCTGGTGCGCGGCACGCCGGACGCCGCACGCGCCAGCCTGGTGCGGGTGCAGCCGATGAATCCGCTGGCCGACGCGCTGCACTGGCGGCGCGCCGATTTCGGCCCCGCGACCGGCGACGTGCTGGCGCGGCTGGCGGCCGAGGACGCCGGCGCACTGGTGCTGCTGGACGACCACCAGGACGCGCAGGCGCTGCTTGACCGCATCCGCGAGACCCATGCCGCGCCGGCGGTGCCCGCACAGGCGCGCGGCGCGGTGGTGGGCGAATGGCGCCGCAACGGGGCCGGCGCGCAGATCCTGCACGACCTCGGCTTCGGCCGGCTGCGCGTGCTGGGCACGCCGCGCCGGCAGGTGGGGCTGGCCGGATTCGGGCTGGAGATCGTGGAGTACCTGGCGCCGTAGGCTGCGGCCCGGCGGGGTAGGGAGCCGGAATCCGTCGTCCCGTGTCCGCTGCGCGCCCCGACCTGCGGGCGGAATCGCCGGCCGCGTTAGAATCCCGTTCCTCCCTCCGGATCCCCCAGGCATGAGCCACTACGAAGGCGATCTGCGCGCCACCGACGGGGCGCGCTTCGCGATCATCGCCAGCCGCTGGAACCCGCGCATCACCGACGCGCTGGTCGCCGGCGCGCGCAAGGCCTTCGCCGACCACGGCGTGGCCGAGGACGCGATCGACGTCGTCCGCGTGCCCGGCGCCTGGGAACTGCCGCTGGCGGCGCGGCGCCTGGCCGAACGCGGCGCGCATCGCGCGATCGTCGCCCTGGGCTGCGTGGTGCGCGGCGACACGCGCCATTTCGAGCAGGTGGCCGACGGCTGCAGCGACGGCCTGATGCGGGTCGCGCTGGACCATGGCGTGCCGGTGGCCAACGGCGTGCTCGCGGTCGACGTGCACGAGGACGCCGAACGCCGCGCCGGCGGCAGCCACGGCAACAAGGGCGAAGAGTGCGCGCTGGTCGCGATCGAGATGGCGCACCTGCTGGAGACGCTGCCGTGACCCGCGCGCCTCGCCGCGACGGCGTCGATCCGGTCGCGCGCACGCGCTCGCGCCGTCGCGCGCTGCAGGCGGTGTACGCGATGCAGCTCTCGGGCGTGGACGCGAGCAACGCGATTGCGCAGTTCGCCCACGAGCAGGCGAACGAGGTCGCGGACCTGGCGTACTTCGAGGACCTGGTGCGCGGCGTCGGCAGCCACCGCAAGGCGCTGGATGCCGCCCTGCAGCCGTTCCTCGACCGTCCGGTGGAGGAGGTCGATCCGATCGAGCGCGCGATGTTGCGCATCGCCGCCTACGAACTCCAGCACCGGCTGGACGTGCCCTACCGCGTCGTCATCGACGAGGCGCTGAAGACCGTCAAGCGCTTCGGCTCCGAGCACGGCCATACCTACGTCAACGGCGTGCTCGACCGCGCCGCCGCGCAGTGGCGCGCACCGGAAGTGCAGGCCGCGCGCGCCTGACGCCGTCGCGCCGGCGCGCGACGGCCCGTGTATCGGCCAGGCGCGTCCATGTGGTGTACCGGCGTTGTCGACCCGTTCCGAGGACCGCACGCGAGGACCGCCCGCATGGAATTCGACCTGATCGCCCGCATCCGCGACCGTGCATCCACGCGCGACGACGTGGTCCTGGGCATCGGCGACGATGCGGCGCTGCTGCAGGTGCCGCCCGGGCGCCAGCTGGTGGTGGCGATGGACACGCTCAACGCCGGCGTGCACTTTCCCGCGAACACGGCGCCGGCCGACATCGGCTGGAAGGCGCTGGCGGTGAACCTGTCCGATCTTGCGGCGATGGGCGCCGAACCGGCCTGGTGCACGCTGTCGCTCTCGCTGCCGGGCGGCGACGCCGGCTTCGTCGACGGGTTCCTCGATGGCTTTCTGGAACTGTCGGCGCTGCATGGCGTGGCGCTGGTGGGCGGCGACACCACGCGCGGGCCGCTGTCGGTCTGCGTGACGGCGCACGGGCTGGTGCAGCCGGGTCGCGCTCTGCGTCGTGCCGGCGCCACGCCCGGAGACGACGTCTGGGTCACCGGCACGCCGGGCGATGCCGCCGCGGCGCTCGCCGCGCTGCAGGCCGGCGCGGCGGTCGATCGCGCGCTGCGCGTGCGGCTGGACCGTCCACAGCCGCGGCTCGCGGCCGGGCGTGCGCTGGCGGGCCTGGCCAGCGCCTGCATCGACGTCTCCGACGGATTGCTGGCCGACCTCGGCCACATCTGCGCCGCCAGTGGCGTCGGCGCGTGCATCGAACTCGACCGGCTGCCCGCCTCGCCGGCGCTGTCGCGGTTCAGGCCCGAGCTGCGCTGGCCCTGGCAGGCGACCGGCGGCGACGACTACGAACTGTGCTTCACCGCACCGGCAGCGCATCGCGATGCGGTCGCCGCCGTGCTGGCCGCCACCGGGGACACCGCCGCCACGCGAATCGGCATGATCGACACCTCGGCCGGCGTAGGCGCGCAGCGGCCCGACGGCGCACCCTGGGCCCCGGCCATGCAAGGGTTCAGACACTTCTGACCCGCCATCCCGCCTCGTAGCCCGGATAAGCGAAGCGCATCCGGGGCCGCGGGATAACGTGCNNNCTCACTTGAACTGTACGTTTGCCCCGGATGCGCTTCGCTTATCCGGGCTACGCGCTGTCCGGGCTATGTGCTGCGCAGTTCGTCGAGCGCGTGCGCCATCCGCGACAGCGTCTCGCGCAGCAGCGGGCGCGGCATCGCGAAGTTCAGGCGCACGAATCCTGCGCCGGCCGCGCCGCAGTCGGGCCCGTCGGTCAGTGCGACGCGCGCCTGCCGGCGGAAGAACGCGCCCGCCGTCGTGCCGGGCGGTAGCGCCAGGTCGCGGCAATCGATCCACGCCAGGTACGTGCCCTGCGGCGGCGCGAACACCGCGTGCGGCCGATGCTGCGCCATCCACTCAGCTACAAGCGCGCGGTTGCCGTCCAGATAACCGAGCACCCGGTCGAGCCACGGACCGCCATCGCGCCAGGCCGCGAGGGTGGCGATCATGCCCAGTCCCGACACGCCGTGTCCCGCGATCAGCGTAATCGCGCGCCAGTGCGGCAGGTCGGCCTCGCCGAACACCAGCTGCGCGCACTTGAGTCCGGCCAGGTTCCAGCCCTTGGAGGCCGACACCGCGACCACCGCGTGTCGCGTTGCCGCCTCGGACACGCTGGCGTAGGGCACGTGACGGGCACCATCGAACACGAGGGGCGCGTGGATCTCGTCGGAAAACACGCGCGCGCCGTGGCGTTCGACCACCGTCGACAGCGCCTGCAGCTCGTCAAGGTCGAACACGCGGCCCAGCGGGTTGTGCGGGTTGCACAGCAGCACCAGCCGCGCGCCGTCGCCCAGTGCGGCGTCGATGGCATCGAGGTCCATCTCCCAGCGGCCATCGCGCCACCGATGCGGTGCGTCGATGACCGGGTGACCGTGCAGCTCCAGCAGCGGGCGGAAGGGCATGTACGCGGGTGTCGGCAGCACCACCGGCGCGCCCGGCGGCAGGAAGTGCTCGAGCATGATCTCCAGGCCGCCGAGCACGTCGCCGACGGCGTGGATCCGCGAGGGCTCCACCGCCCAGCCGTAGCGCGCCTGCTGCCAGTCGGCGCAGGCACGGGCGAGCTCGCGCGTCAGCGCGGGCGTGGGGTATCCGCTGCGCCCGTGCGCGATCGCATCGTGCAGTGCGGACGCCACCGGCTCGGCGAGGCCGAAATCCATCTCGGCGACGAACGCGCCGATGCAGTCGGGAAACGCACTCCACTTCAGACCGCCCGCGTCGCGCAGGCTGGCTTCGTCGATGCGGTCGTAGTCGTCGGCGATCGTCATGGGCGGCGCAGGCGGTCAGCAGTCGTCGGCGCGGAAGGCGTCGCGCAGCCAGCGCAGCGTCGGCGCGGCGGGATCGCCGCTGGCGTCTACCACGTCGAACCGGCACGGCGCGTCGCGGTGGGCGCGATGGGTGGCGAGGAACTGGCGCGCCGCCAGCACCAGGCGACGGCGCTTGCGTGCGTCGATCGACGCGGCGCCGTCGCCGAAACGCGAACTGCTGCGGAACCGCACTTCGACGAACACGACCGTCTCGCCGTCGAGCATCACCAGGTCGAGCTCACCGACGCGCGCGTTGGCATTGGCGGCCAGCGGCCGCAGGCCCGCGCGGCGCAGGTGTTCGCATGCGGCCGCTTCGACCTCGGCGCCGCGAGCCCGCACTTCAGCCGCCGGTGCCGGGACCGGACAGCGGCACCACCAGGCCGTTGCTGAAGGTGGCCCACGCGGGGGTGCGCACCACGCGCCCGTCCGGACCCAGCGACAGCCGCCCGGTGGCGCCGGCGATGCCGGCGTCGGGCTGCTCGGCCAGGTGCTGCAGGTAGGCGCTGAGCAGCCAGGCGTCGTGGCCGAAGGCGAACAGGCGCGCCGCCGGCCCGCGCGCGGTGGGGAGTTCGGCGCCGAGCGAGGCCGGCGAGGGCAGCCCCGGCAGGCCGCCGGTGGTCCAGGTTTCGCTGACGAAGGCGATGCCGTCCAGCGCCCGGTCTTCGGATGCGTCGCCGGTGCCGGACAGCAGCTGCGAGGTGCCGATGCGCAGGCGGTCGCCCAGGCCGGCGATGAACAGCTGCGGCACCACGACGCGCGCCTCGCTGCCGCGCAGCGCGACCAACACCGCGTCCACGCCGCCTTCGCGCGTCGCCGCGCCGCGCAGCGCGGCCGACTGGTCGCCGGGCGTGTCGCCGACGATGGCCAGGGTGCCCACGATCGCGCCGCCGCCGGCCTCCAGCGCGCTGCGAAACGCCTGCACGCTGCGCTGCGCGTGGTCGTCGCCGTTGCTCAGCACCAGCACGCGGCGCGCGTTGCGGGCGAGCGCGTACGCCGCACCCGCGGTGCCTTCGTCCTCGGGCGCGAGCGAGAAGTCGCCCGCGTTCTCCGGCGGCGCCACGTTGCCGCGGTTGAGCGCCAGCACGGGTACCGACTGCGGCCCGTTGAACAGCGCCGACACGCCGTCGCGCCCCAGCGGCCCGACGATCTGGTCGGCGCCCTCGGCGATCGCGCGGTCGCGCGCGGCAATCGTGCCGCCCGGGGTGCCGGCGGTGTCGTAGAACGCGAGCTCGGGTTTCTCGCGGCGCTCGCCGTAGTAGCCGGCGAGCAGGCCGTCGCGCACGGGGCCGGCGGCGGTGGCGAGCTGGCCGGTCATCGGCAGCAGCACCGCCAGCTTGCGCGGCGGTCGGTAGCCGTCGCGATCGGCGGGCGCGCGTGCGGGATCGAAGCGCCAGTGGGTGTTGACCACCGGCTGCGGCGCCGCATCGGGCTGCTGCACCGGACCGCTGACCTGCACCGAGGCACAGCCGGCCAGCGTGGCCAGCATGGCCGCACACAGGATCCCTTTCGACATTTGCCGCATCGCCGGCTCCGCGGTGGAGAATGGACGGATTCTACCGTTCCAGCCGTGGAGAGACGATGCCAGCCGCCGTACCCCCGATGCGCACCGCAGGCGTGCTGCACGTGGTCGCCACGCCGATCGGCAACCTGGGCGATCTCTCGCCGCGTGCGCAGCAGGTGCTGCGCGAGGTCGCGGCGGTCTGTGCCGAGGACACGCGCCATACCCGGCAGCTGTTCGCGCAGGTCGGGATCGCGACCCCGTTGCTCGCGTTGCACGAGCACAACGAGGACGCCATGGCGCAGCGGCTGGTGGCGCGCCTGCAGGCCGGCGATTCGCTGGCGCTGGTCAGCGACGCCGGCACGCCGCTGGTGAGCGATCCGGGCTTCCGGCTGGTGCGCGCGGCGCGCGAGGCGGGGATCCGGGTCAGCCCGGTGCCCGGGCCCAGTGCGCTGATCGCGGCGCTGAGCGTGGCCGGGGTGCCGAGCGACCGCTTCGCGTTCGAAGGCTTCCTGCCGGCGAAGGCCGCGGCCCGCCGCGAACGACTGGCGGCGCTCGCCGGCGAGCCGCGCACCCTGGTGTTCTTCGAGGCCTCGCACCGGATCGACGACATGCTCGGCGACGCCGCGCAGGCCTTCGGCGACGAACGCCGCGCGGTGGTGGCGCGCGAACTGACCAAGCTGTTCGAAACTGTGCTCGACGGGCCGCTGGCGGCGTTGCGCGACCGGGTGGAGGCCGACCCGGACCAGCGCCGCGGCGAGTTCGTGGTGCTGGTGGAAGGCGCGGGCGACGACGAAGGCGCGCGGCTGGCCGAGGGGCGGCGCGTCTATGCGCTGCTGGCCGCGCAGCTGCCGCCATCGACCGCGGCGAAGCTGGCGGCCGAGATCACCGGAGCGCCGCGCAAGACCCTGTACGGCGGGCAGGGCGGCTGAGACTTCGCCCGGATCCGGTCCCCGGCGCGGGGCGTGAGACAATGCCCGTGGCGGAGTCGGCTGGACAGTCGCGTCATCCCTCGCGGATGCCGAGGAAAGTCCGGGCTCCACAGGGCACGGTGCCAGGTAACCCCTGGGCGGCGCGAGCCGACGGAAAGTGCAACAGAAAGATACCGCCGAACGCTCCTGCCGTTGTGGGGCGCTTGCCGGACGAATGTCCGGCCAAGTGTTCCCACACCCGCCGCGAGGCGGGAGGCAGGAGGCGTGGCAAGGGTGAAATGGTGCGGTAAGAGCGCACCGCGAGCCTGGCAACAGGCCGGTACGGCAAACCCCACCGGGAGCAAGACCAAATAGGGAGACGATGCCGTGGCCCGCGGTGTCTCCGGGTAGGTCGCTCGAGCGTATCGGTGACGATGCGCCTAGAGGAATGACTGTCCACGACAGAACCCGGCTTACAGGCCGGCTCCGCCATCTTTTCCAACGCATGCCGCGCCGCCCCGCGGCGACGGGGCGCGGCGGCGGCCGTGCCGGATGCCCTGTGATCGACACCGCCAGCGGGGGCCGCGACGAGCGCTCCGCGCGTCGGATCGGACGAGGGGCACCGCAGCAAGCGTCCGCTTGCCGCGGCCGCATACCGGCCTCAGGCCGGAGGGGCTGCGCCCACGTGCGCGTCGGGCGCCTTGTCCGCCACCAGGCGCAGGTCGATCCCGTGCTCGAGCCAGGCCTTGCATGCCGCCACGACCAGGTTGAAGCCTTCGGTCGAATCGAGCGCCTGCGCCACCTTCTCGTCGTCGCTGCCGGTGAAGCCCGAGGCGGTGATGGCGACGAAGGTCGCGTCGTCGCCATGGGGCGTGAAGCGCCATTCGACCGGCGTGGGCCATTCGATCGCGATCCGCTCGCCCGGCTCCAGCGCGACCACGCGCACCTCGCCCGAGGCGCCGTAATCGTCCCAGTGCCAGGTCACCGTCGCGCCCGGTGCCAGCGGACCGCTGGCGCGGCTGAACCAGAAGCGCGTGGTGACCGCGGGATCGACGAAGGCGGCGAAGACCTCGGCCGGCGGCCGGCGGATGAGCATGGTGGCGCGGGCCACGGGGTCGTGCGTGAGCGCCATGGGCGGTCCTCCTGCAGGGCGGGCCGGCATCGGGGCCGGCGCGGGGGGCGGCACGGCCACGGCGCAGGCCTTCAGCCAGGCCAAGGCCTGCGCCAGGCCGGTAGCCTGGAGTGTGCAGCGATGCGTGCGTCCCTGCACCTGGCGCGCCAGCAGGCCGGCTCGCTCGAGCGCGCGCACGTGCTTGGACGCGGCGGCCAGCGAGATCTCGAACGGGGCCGCGAGCGCCCCCACGGTGTGCGGGCCGCTGGCCAGGGCCTGCAGCATCGCCCGGCGGGTCGGATCGGATAGGGCGTGGAACACCCCGTCGAGGGGCAGGACGTCCAGAGGCAGCGCGGGGTCGTCCATGCCATTGACTATCCACAGGACCGCGCCAACAATCAACCGACTGGTTGAATGATGTGCGGCGAGATCGAAAAAGTCACGGCCTCTGGGGCCCGGCGGTCGACTCCATGAATGGGTGTCTGGTGGCGTAATCTCAAAATTTGAGACGAATCAGCAGCTTGTGGATAAGGCTTGAACAAGTCTGTGAACTATCACGCAAGTCATTGAGCCGATTAATGAAATTTGCACAGCAAAGCTGTTGACATCCTTTCGACCGGGTCATAAGGTGGCGCTTCGTGGGGAAACCGGGATTTTCGTGGTTTTCCGCAACTGAAGCCCGCCGAAGACGGGCACCTCCGGGCAGGCTGTGGTGTTCCAGGGCGAGACCGCCATCACGATCGACGACAAGGGCCGGCTGGCGATCCCGACCAGCTACCGGGACCTTGTGGCCGATGCGGGCGCGAACCGTCTGGTGGTCACCTACAACCCGTTCGAGTCCGGCAGCCTCTACCTCTACCCGCAGCCGGTCTGGGAGCGGGTACGCGACCAGGTCAACGCGCTGCCGCGCACGCGCTCGGTCAACCGCCAGCTGCAGCTGAAGCTGGTCGGCGCTGCGACCTTCGTCGAGCCCGACGCGAACGGGCGCATCGGCATCCCCGCAAGCCACCGCAACGCCGTCGGCATCGAGAAGAAGGCCGTGCTGGTGGGCATGGGCGAGAAGTTCGAACTCTGGAGCGAGCAGGCGCATCTCGCGCAGATCAGGCAGACGCTGGGCGATGCCGATCTGGGCGACGACCTGGTCGAACTGCAGTTGTGACGGAAAGGGGCGCGGAAGTCCGGTCCGCGCACCTTCCGGTGATGTTCGAGCAGGTCATGGAAGGGCTGCGCGTGGTCGAGGACGGAACGTATCTGGATGGCACGTTCGGGCGCGGCGGTCATGCGCGCGGCGTGCTGCAACGGTTGGGCGCAGGAGGCCGGCTGCTGCTGATGGACAAGGATCCCGAAGCGATCGCGGTGGCGGAACGCGAGTTCCGTGGCGACGCTCGCGTCGCGATCCGCCGCGGCAGCTTCGGCGACCTCGGCGCCTGGGACGCGGTCGCCGACGGCCTCGACGGCGTGCTGCTCGACCTCGGCGTGTCCTCGCCGCAGCTCGATGTCGCCGCGCGCGGCTTCAGCTTCGGCAAGGACGGTCCGCTGGACATGCGCATGGACCCCGACAGCGGCGAGAGCGCGGCGCAGTGGCTGGCGCGCGCCGACGAGCGCGAGATCGCGGACGTGTTGTGGACCTACGGCGAGGAACGCATGAGCCGCCGCATCGCGCGCGCCATCGTCGCCCGTCGCGCCACCGCGCCGCTGACCCGCACCACCGAACTGGCCGAGCTGATCGCGTCGGTGGTGCCGCGCGGACGCCACGACATCCACCCGGCCACGCGCTCGTTCCAGGCCATCCGCATCCACGTCAACCGCGAGCTCGACGATCTCGAGCGCGGCCTGGCCGCCGCGCACGACGCGCTCCGGCCCGGCGGCCGGCTGGCGGTGATCAGCTTCCATTCGCTCGAGGACCGGATCGCCAAGCGCTTCATCGCCGCACACGCCAAGGCGCCGCCCGGCAACCGCCGGCTGCCGGAAGCGACCGGCTTCGTGCCGAGCCTGCGCGCGATCGGCGATGCCGGCAAGGCGAGCTCCGACGAACTGGCCGCCAATCCGCGCGCGCGCAGCGCGGTGCTGCGCGTGGCCGAGAAGCTGCCGGCAGCGGAGGCGCGCCCATGACCCGCGTCGCGGTGATCGTGCTGGTGATCGCGGGCGTGATCTCGGCGATCGCGGTGGTGCACGCGCGCCACCAGCACCGCGAGCTGTACGTGCAGCTCACGCGCCTGGAGCACGCGCGCGACGAGCTCAACATCGAGTTCGGCCGGCTGCAGCTCGAACAGGCGACCTGGTCGGAGAGCAACCGCATCGACCAGGTCGCGCGCACCCGCCTCGGGATGAAGTTCCCGGGTCCGGGCGAGATCGTGGTGGTGCGGCCATGAGGTTCGTGCGCACCGCCGGCGGATCGGCCAAGAAGCCGCGGCCCCGCGCGCAGTTCAACCTGCGCGGCCGGCTGATGCTGGTCGGCGGCGCGCTCGCGTTGTGCGCGGTAGCGCTGGTGGTGCGCGCGGTCGACCTGCAGCTGGTCGACAACGCCTTCTATCAGAAAAAGGCGGACGCACGCTTCCTGCGCGAAGTGCCGATCCCGACCTCGCGCGGCATGATCACTGACCGCAACGGCGAGCCGCTGGCGGTGTCTTCGCCGGTGGAGTCGCTGTGGGCGAATCCGCAGGAACTGGCCAACAACCCCGCCGCAGTCGCGCGCTTGGCCGAGGCGACCGATCTTCCCGTGGACTACCTGTCGCGCTACGTCTCACAGCGCAAGGGCAAGGAGTTCATGTACGTGCCGCGCCATCGCCGGATCAACCCGGCGGTCGCGCAGAAGATCCTCGCGCTGCGCATTCCCGGCGTGTTCTCGCAGCGCGAGTTCCGCCGCTTCTACCCGCAGGGCGAGGCGGTCGCGCACGTGCTCGGCTTCACCAACGTCGACGACCAGGGCCAGGAGGGCGTGGAGCTGGCGTTCGACGAGTGGCTCAGCGGCACGCCCGGCGCGCAGAAGGTGATCCGCGACCGCCACGGGCGCATCGTCGAGCACGTGGATCTGATCCGACCGTCCGAGCCCGGCAATGACCTGGTGCTGAGCATCGACCGCCGGATCCAGTTCCTGGCCTATCGCGAACTCAAGCGCACCCTGCTCGAGACCGGCGCGGCCAGCGGCTCGGTAGTGATCCTGGACGTGGCCACCGGCGAAGTGCTGGCGATGGCCAACCTGCCTTCGTACAACAACAACAAAGTCAGCGGCGAGAACCGCGACGCCTACCGCAACCGCGCCGTCACCGACCTGCTCGAGCCCGGTTCGACGATGAAGCCGCTGACGGTCGCGGCCGCGCTCGAGGCCGGCGTGATCACGCCGGCCACGCAGTTCAACACCAGCCCGGGCTGGATCGCCAACGGCCGCTACCGCACCAGCGACTTCAAGAACTACGGCGTGCTCGACACCACAGGCATCATCACCAAGAGCTCGAACGTCGGCGTGTCGAAGATCGTCAAGCTGCTGCCCGACCGCGAGTTCGACGCGTTCCTGCGCCGCTTCGGCTACGGCGCCAGCACCGGCAGCGGGTTCCCGGGCGAAGCCGCCGGCATTTTCCCGACGCCCGACAGCTGGTTTGGCACCACCAAGCAGACGCTGTCGTACGGCTACGGCATCTCGGTCACGCCGCTGCAGATCGCGCGCGCCTACGCCACCCTCGGCAACGGCGGCCGCGCGGTGACGCCGACCTTCGTCAAGGGTGGCCACAGCGGCGAGTCGCAGCAGGTGCTCGACCCGCGCGTCGCCGCCGAGGTCATGCGGATGATGCAGACCGTCACCGAGCCCGGCGGCACCGCCACGCGCGCGGCGATCCTGGGCTACCACGTCGCCGGCAAGACGGGCACGGCGCGCAAGTCGGCGGGTGGCGGCTATTCGCGCCGCTACATCGCCTACTTCGCCGGTCTGGTGCCGGTGGAGCGTCCGCGCTTCGCGGTCACGGTGGTGGTCAACGATCCCGACCCGTCCGCGGGCGGGTCGACCTACGGCGGCGGCTACGTGTCCGCGCCGCTGTTCGCGCGGGTGATGGAAGGCGCACTGCGGCTGATGGACGTGCCGCCCGACGACATCGAGACCTGGCTGGCCGCGCAGGCCGCCGAGGAAGCGAAGCGGGCGAAGGCGCAGGCCTCCGCCGCGCCGCGCGCCACGGTGTCCGGCGCCGCCGCGAGGGCGGTGCAGTGAGTCGGTCGATGCCGCTCTCGCAGCTGCTGCCCGACGTGGCCGGCGTCCCGGACGGCCTGGCCGTGTCCGGCCTGGTGCTGGACAGCCGCGACGTGCGCGCGGGCGACGCGTTCGTGGCGATCGGCGGCTTCGGTACCCACGGCCTCCACTTCACCGCCCAGGCTGCAGCCGCCGGTGCCAGCGCGATCCTGTTCGAACCGCCGGTGCCGGCCGACGTGGCCGCGCCGCCCGCCGATGCGATCGCCGTGCCCGGCCTGCGCGCGCGGATGGGCGCGATGGCGGACACGTTCCACGGCCGGCCCTCGGCACGCATGACCACCATCGGCGTCACCGGCACCAGCGGCAAGACCTCCACCGTGCAGCTGCTGGCGCAGGCGCTGGAGCTGTGCGGCATGCGCAGCGGCACCATCGGCACGCTGGGCGCCGGGCTGTACGGGCAGGCGCGCGCCACCGGCTTCACCACGCCGCTGGTACTGCAGACGCACGCATTGCTGGCCGAGCTGCAGGACGCCGGCGCCCAGGCGGTGGCGATGGAAGTGAGCTCGCACGCGCTCGACCAGGGCCGCGTGGACCAGGTGCATTTCGCGGTCGGCGTGTTCACCAATCTCAGCCGCGACCATCTCGACTACCACGGCGACATGGAGACCTACGGCGCTGCGAAGGCGAAGCTGTTCGCCACGCCTGGCCTGCGCGCGGCGGTGGTCAACCTGGACGACGCCTACGGCCGCCGGCTGTTCGCCACGCTGCCGCGCGCGCTGCACGCGATCGGCACCAGCGCGCGCGGCGCCGACGATGCGCAGGTGCGTGCCACCGGCGTGACCCTCGATGCGGATGGCATCGTGTTCGACCTGCACCTGGGCGGCGCCACGCGCCGCGTGGCCTCGCCGCTGCTGGGGCGCTTCAACGTCGACAACCTGCTGGTCGTGGCGGGCGTGCTGCACGCGCTCGGCCACACGCCCGACGCCATCGCCGGCGTCCTCGGGCGACTGGCGCCGATCCCCGGACGCATGAACCGGCTCGGTGGCGGCGACCGGCCGCTGGTCGTGATCGACTACTCGCACAAGCCCGACCCGCTGGAACAGGCGCTGCAGTCGCTGCGCGGCCACCTGCGGGGGCGCCTGGTCTGCGTGTTCGGCTGCGGCGGCGAGCGCGACGCCGGCAAGCGGCCGCTGATGGCCGCGATCGCCGAGCGCCTGGCCGACGAGGTGGTGGTGACCGACGACAATCCGCGCGGCGAGGACGGGGACGCGATCGTGGCCGGGATCATGGCCGGGTTCGAACAGCCGGCGCAGGTGCGGGTGGAGCGTGACCGGCGCGCCGCGATCGCCGGCGCCATCGGTCGCGCCCGGGCCGGCGACATCGTGCTGGTCGCGGGCAAGGGCCACGAGGCCTACCAGGACGTGGCGGGCGTGAAGCATCCGTTCGACGACAGCGTGGTCGCGCGCGAGGCGCTGCAGGGCCGTGACGCCGGCGCAGCAGGGGTGGACGCATGAACCCGTTGCCGCTGTCGCGCATCGCCCAGTGGACCAACGGCCGTCTGCATGCGGCCGGTCAGGTCGACGACATGCTGATCGACGCGGTCGAGACCGACACCCGCACGCTCGACGCGCGCGATGGCCGCGCGGCGCTGTTCATCGCGCTCAAGGGCCCCAACTTCGACGGCCACGATCACGTCGCCGCGGCCGCCCGCCAGGGCGCGCGCGCCGCGCTGGTCTCGCGCGAGGTGGACGCGCCGCTGCCGCTGGTGGTGGTGGCCGATACCGAACGCGCGCTGGCGTCGCTGGCCGCGGCCCTGCAGCACGCGCGCCGCGGCAGGGTGGTCGGCATCACCGGCAGCAACGGCAAGACCAGCGTCAAGCAGCTCACGCTCGCGATCGCGGCGCGCGCGATGAAGGCCTACGCCAACCCCGGCAACCGCAACAACGAGATCGGCCTGCCGCTCGCGGTGATCGACGCGCCGGACGACGCGGACGTGGCGATCTACGAGATGGGTGCCGGCAAGCACAACGACATCGCCTACCTGACGTCCATCGCGCGCCCGGACGTGTCGCTTGTCAACAACATCGCCCCCGCGCACCTGGAGCGCATGCAGAGCCTGCTCGGGATCGCCGACACCAAGGCCGCGATCTACGACGCGCTGCCGCACGACGGGGTGGCGGTGATCAACGCCGACGACGCGTTTGCGCCGTACTTCGCCGAGCGCGCGCACGGGCGCCGTCTGCTGCGCTTCGGCCTCGAGGCCAGCGCGGACGTGACCGCCCGCGACATCCGGCTGGACGAGGAGGGCTCGCACTTCACCCTGGTCACGCCGGCCGGCAGCGCCACGGTCGCGCTGCCGCTGCCCGGACGCCACAACATCTCCAACGCGCTGGCCGCAGCTGCCATCGCGCTCGCGCTCGACGTGCCGCTGGCGACCATTGCCGAGGCGCTGTCGACGGCAGAGCCGGTCAAGGGCCGCCTGGTGCGCCATCGCCTGGCCAACGGTGCGGTGCTGATCGACGACAGCTACAACGCCAACCCGGGTTCGCTCAGCGCCGCGATCGACACCCTCGCCGCCACCGGCGGCGAGCGCTGGCTGGTGATGGGCGACATGCGCGAACTGGGCGACGACGCGGTCGCGCTGCATGCCGAGGCGGGTCGTCGGGCGAGCCGCGCCGGCCTCACGCGCCTGTACGCGGTGGGGCCGCTGAGCGCCGCCGCGGTCGAGGCCTACGGCGAGGGCGCTCGCCACTTCGACAGTCACGGCGCGCTGGTGGACGCGCTGCGCGTCGACCTGCATGCGGGCGTACGCCTGCTGGTGAAGGGCTCGCGAGGCAGCGCGATGGACCGCGTGGTCGCCGCACTGCTGCCGGAACAGGGGACATCGGATGCTGCTTGAACTCACCCGCTGGCTGCAGCAGGTCGAGGGCCTGTTCGGGCTGTTCGGCTACCTGACCTTCCGCGGCATCCTCGCCGCGCTCACCGCGCTGTTGCTGTCGCTGTGGTGGGGTCCGGCGGTGATCCGCAAGCTCGCCCAGTACAAGGGCGGACAGCCGATCCGCCAGGACGGGCCGCAGTCGCACTTCTCCAAGGCCGGCACGCCGACGATGGGCGGCGCGCTGATCCTGTTCACCATCACCGCCTCGGTGCTGCTGTGGGGCGACCTGCGCAACAAGTACGTCTGGGTGGTGCTGCTGGTGATGCTCGCCTTCGGCGCGATCGGCTGGTACGACGACTGGATCAAGATCGTGCGGCGCGACCCGAACGGGCTGAAGTCGCGCTGGAAGTACCTGCTGCAGTCGATCTTCGGCCTCGCCGCCGGGCTGTACCTGTATCTCTATGCCGACGTCCCCGCGGCGACCAACTTCTACGTGCCGCTGTTCAAGTCGATCGCGCTGCCGCTGGGCGGGATCGCGTTCGTCGCCATCGCGTACTTCTGGATCGTCGGCTTCTCCAACGCGGTCAACCTCACCGATGGCCTCGACGGGCTCGCGATCATGCCGACCGTGCTGGTCGCCGGCGGCATTGCCGTGTTCGCCTACGCCTCCGGCCACGCCGAGTTCTCGCGCTACCTGCAGATCCCGCCGGTGCCGGGCGCGGGCGAGCTGATCATCATCTGCGCCGCGATCGCCGGCGCCGGGCTGGGCTTCCTGTGGTTCAACACCTACCCGGCGATGGTGTTCATGGGCGACATCGGCGCGCTGGCGCTGGGCGCGGTGCTCGGCACCATGGCCGTGATCGTGCGCCAGGAGCTGGTGCTGGTGATCATGGGCGGCATCTTCGTGATCGAGACGCTGTCGGTGATGATCCAGGTCGCCAGCTTCAAGCTCACCGGCAAGCGCGTGTTCCGGATGGCGCCCATCCACCACCACTTCGAGCTCAAGGGCTGGCCCGAGCCCCGCGTGATCGTGCGCTTCTGGATCATCTCGGTGATCCTGGTGCTGGTCGGGCTCGCCACGTTGAAGGTGCGCTGATGGCCGTGACCGCCGACTCCCGCGCGTTCGAAGGTGGCCGCCAGGCCACCCGGCTGGACGCGATCGACGGCCGCTACGACGGCTGGCTGGTCGCCATCGCGCTCGCGATCGCGGCGTTCGGCGTGGTGATGGTGGCGTCGAGTTCGATCGCCGTGGCCGAGAACCTCGGCCAGGGCCCGTTCTACTTCCTGGTGCGGCACGTGGTGTTCCTGGCCGTGGGCATCGGCCTGTGCGCGGTGGTGATGCGCACGGACCTGAAGCTGGTGGAGCGCTACCCGCAGGCGCTGCTCGGCGCGTGCGTGCTGATGCTGCTGATGGTGTTCGTGCCCGGGCTGGGCCACACCGTCAACGGCGCGCGGCGCTGGGTGAACCTCGGCGTTTCGAACTTCCAGATGGTCGAGGCGGTCAAGATCCTCTACCTGGTGTGGCTGGCGAGCTACCTGGTGCGCTTCCGCGACGACGTCAACGCCACCTGGGGCGCGATGCTCAAGCCGATCGGCGTGGCGACGCTGCTGGTGATCCTGCTGCTGGCGCAGCCGGACTTCGGTTCGGCCACGATGCTGCTCGCGGTCACCGCCGGCATGCTCGTGCTCGGCGGCGGCCACCTGAAGCGGATGATGCTGCCGGTGCTGCTGCTGCTCCCGGCGCTGGTCGCGGTGGCGGTGATCGAGCCCTACCGCCTGCGCCGCATCACCTCGTTCTGGAATCCCTGGGAAGACCAGCTCGGCGCCGGCTACCAGCTCAGCAACGCGCTGATGGCGATCGGACGCGGCGAGCTCACCGGCGTCGGCCTGGGGGCGTCGATCCAGAAGCTGTCCTACCTGCCCGAGGCGCATACCGACTTCATCTTCTCGGTGATCGGCGAGGAACTGGGCTTCATCGGCCTGGTGTGCGTGGTCGCGCTGTTCGCCGCGCTGGTGGGCCGTGCGCTGTGGATCGGCTACCGCTGCGTGGAGATGCGGCGGCACTTCGCCGGCTACGTCGCCTTCGGTGTGGCGCTGATGATCGGACTGCAGAGCCTGGTGTCGATGGGCGTCAATCTCGGCCTGCTGCCGACCAAGGGCCTGACCCTGCCGCTGATCTCGTCCGGCGGTTCGAGCGTGATGATGACCTGCGTGGCGATCGGCCTGCTGCTGCGGGTCTCGTTCGAGCTCGATCGCGCGCAGCGCCAGGTCGCGCGCCTGCGTGGCGAAGGCGCCAGGCCGGGTCCCGGCGAATCCGCGCCGCCCCCGACCACGCAACCGCTGCCGGCCGCGGTCGCCGGTGCGCTCGGGACCAGCCGACTGCGCCCGCGGATCGAGCCGACCCTGGGCAGCCTCGGGAGGAACGCATGATCCGGCGCCTGCTCGCCGCGCGCGAGATGACCAAGGAGGGCATCGCCCGCTCGTTCTCGCGCGTGCACTTCGTCGGCATCGGCGGCGCCGGCATGAGCGGCATCGCCGAGGTGCTGTGCACGCTCGGCTACAAGGTGTCCGGATCCGACACCGCCGACAGCGCCACCACGCGCCGCCTGGCCGGGCTCGGCGCCACCGTGCACCGCGGGCATTCGGCGGCGAACGTGCTGGGCACCGACTGCGTCGTAGTCTCCAGTGCGATCCGTCACGACAACCCCGAGCTGATGGAAGCGCGCTCGCAGCGCATCCCGATCGTGCCGCGTGCCGAGATGCTGGCCGAGCTGATGCGCTTCCGCCGCGGCATCGCGGTGGCCGGCACCCACGGCAAGACCACCACCACCTCGCTGACCGCGAGCGTGCTGGGCGAGGGCGGCCTCGATCCGACCTTCGTCATCGGCGGCCAGCTGCTCGCCGCCGGGGCGAATGCACGGCTTGGCAGCGGCGACTGGCTGGTGGCCGAGGCCGACGAGAGCGACGGCAGCTTCCTGCGCCTGAATCCGCTGATCGCGGTGGTCACCAACATCGATGCCGATCATCTGGAGAACTACGGCGGTGATTTCGCCCGGGTCCAGGCCGCGTTCTCCGAGTTCCTGCACCGGCTGCCGTTCTACGGCCTGGCGGTGCTGTGCATCGACGATCCCGAAGTGGCGAAGCTTGCGCAGGACATGCCGCGCCACGCGATGACCTACGGCCTGCGCGAGACCGCCGACGTGCGCGCCGAGGAAGTGACCCAGCACGGTGCCGCGATGCGCTTCACCCTGTGCCTCCCCGACGGCTCGCGCACGCCGGTGACGCTGGCGCTGCCCGGCCGCCACAACGTGCTCAACGCGCTCGCCGCCGCCGCCATCGGCTGGCAGCTGGGCGTGGAGCCGGGTGCCATCGCCTCGGCGCTGGAATCGTTCGAAGGCATCGGCCGGCGCTTCAACCTGCTCGCCTCGCTGCGCACCGCGCAGGGGGCACAGGTGCAACTGGTGGACGACTACGGCCATCACCCGAAGGAACTTGCGGCAGTGTTCGATGCCGCGCGTGGCGGCTGGCCGGACCGGCGCCTCGTGGTGGCATTCCAGCCGCACCGCTACTCGCGCACCCGCGACCAGTTCGATGATTTCGCGGCCGTGCTGTCGGACGTGGACGCGCTGGTGCTGACCGAGGTGTATCCGGCCGGCGAGGCGCCGATTGCCGGCGCCGATGCCAAGGCGCTGGCGCGCGCGATCCGTGCGCGCGGGCGCATCGATCCGGTGGTGGTCGGCAGCGCGCAGGAACTGCGCGACGTGCTGCCGGACGTCCTGCAGGACGGCGACCTGCTGCTGATGATGGGCGCGGGCGACATCGGCCACGCCGCCCAGCAGCTGGCACGCGACGGCTTCCCGGAGGCGGCGCGATGAGCTTCGTCGTTCCCGCCCCGCGATTCACCGATCCTGCGGTGTTCGGACAGGTGGCCGTGCTGATGGGCGGCACCAGCGCCGAGCGCGAGGTGTCGCTGCAGTCGGGGCAGGGCGTGCTCGATGCGCTGCGCTCGCGCGGCGTGGACGCGCAGCCGGTCGACGGCATTCCCGCGCTGGTCGACGCCATCCGCGCCGGCGGCGTCGACCGCGTGTTCAACATCCTGCACGGCAACCGCGGCGGCGGCGAGGACGGCGTGGTGCAGGGCCTGCTCGAGGCGCTCGGCGTGCCGTACACCGGTCCCGGCGTGCTCGGCAGCGCGCTGACGATGGACAAGGTGCGCACCAAGCAGGTATGGATCGCCGAAGGCCTGCCGACGCCGCGCTTCCTGCGGCTGCCGCCCGACCGCGACGTGCGCGCGGCGATCGCGGACATCGGCCTGCCGGTGTTCGTGAAGCCTTCCTGCGAAGGATCGAGCGTCGGCGTCGCCCGGGTGGCCGACGCGAACGGCATCGAGGACGCGGTGCGCGTCGCGCGCGAGTACGGCGGCGAGATGCTGGTCGAGCCGCTGGTGGTCGGCGACGAGTTGACCGTCGGGATCCTCGGCGACCTGGCGCTGCCCTCGATCCGCATCGTGCCGAAGGGCGAGTGGTACGACTACCACGCCAAGTACGTGTCCGACGACACCCGCTACCTGTGCCCCGGCCTGGAGGGCGACGAGGAGGCGCGCATCGGCGAGATCGCGTTGGCGGCGTTCCGCGCGGCGGGCTGCAGCGGCTGGGGCCGCGTCGATCTGATGCGCGATCGCGCCAGCGGCGAACTGCTGCTGCTCGAAGTGAACACCGCGCCCGGCATGACCAGCCACTCGCTGGTGCCGAAGGCCGCCGCGCAGGTCGGCATCGACTACGCCGACCTGTGCTGGCGCGTGCTTGAACAGACGGTCCCCGCCGATGCCGCGTCGACGGGAGGCGCCGCATGATCCGCCGCACCCTCCAGGTCGTCGCCTGGGCGCTGGCGATCGCGCTGGTCGCGCTGCCGGTGGTGGCGCTGGTCAACGGCTGGATCGGCGCCGAGCGCTGGCCGTTGCGCACGCTGCGCGTGACCGACGGCCTGGAGCGCGTCGATCCCGAGCGCCTGCGCGAAGTGCTGCTGCCGCACGCCTCGTCCGGCTTCTTCGCCGTGAGGCTCGACCACGCCCAGGCCGCCGTCGCGCGCCTGCCCTGGGTCGAACATGCCGAAGTGCGCAAGCTGTGGCCGGACGTGCTGGAAGTGCGCATCGTCGAGCACCGTCCGTTCGCCCGCTGGGGCAGCGAACGTCTGCTGTCCGAGCAGGGCCGCCTGTTCCCCGTCGCCGGCATCGACGTGCCTGCCGGCCTGCCGGAGCTGCAGGGTCCCGATGCCCGCGTGCCGGACGTGGTGGCGCTCTACAACGAAGCGCGCGAACTGTTCGTCCCCGGCGGGTTCGCCGTCGCGAAGCTCGCGCTGGACCGCCGCGACAGCTGGTCTCTCACGCTCGACAACGGCGTCGAGGTGACGGTCGGCAGCCAGGAAGCGCGGCTGCGCCTGCAGCGCTTCGCCCGCGTGCTCCCTCAGCTGCTGACGCGCGCGCCGCAGCCGCTGCGCCGCGCGGACCTGCGCTACACCAACGGCTTCGCGCTGGAGTGGGCGACACCGGATGCCGATGGCGATGCCGCCGACGCGGCCGTCGTCCCCGGCACAACGACCGCGCGGCTCGCATCGGCCACGCGCCGCGAGGCCATCGGCCCGCGCCCGCACGCGAACCGCGCCCCCCGATCCCCCGTTTCCGGCTCCAACACATGAACCGCAAAGGCGACAAGGCCCTCATCGTCGGCCTCGACATCGGCACCTCGAAAGTGGTGGCGCTGGTCGGCGAATATTCGCCCGGCAACCCGATCGAGGTGATCGGCATCGGCTCGCACGAATCGCGCGGGCTCAAGCGCGGCGTGGTGGTCGACATCGAATCCACCGTGCAGTCGATCCAGCGCGCGGTGGAGGAGGCCGAGCTGATGGCCGGCTGTGAGATCCGCAGCGTCTACGCATCGATCTCCGGCAACCACGTGCAGTGCCGCAACTCCAACGGCATCGTGCCGATCCGCGACGGCGAGGTGACCTGGGCCGACCTGGACCGCGTGCTGGACGCGGCCAAGGCGGTGGCGATCCCGGCCGACCAGAAGATCCTGCACGCGATCCCGCGCGAGTACGTGCTCGACGACTCGCAGGAAGGCATCCGCAACCCGGTCGGCATGACCGGCGTGCGCCTGGAAGTGCAGGCGCACCTCGTCGTGTGCGCGCAGTCGGCCGCGGCCAACATCAGCAAGTGCGTGCAGCGCTGCGGTCTGTCGATCGACGACCTGGTGCTCTCGTCGCTGGCCTCGAGCACCGCGGTGCTGACCGGCGACGAGCGCGAACTGGGCGTGGTGCTGGTGGACATGGGCGCGGGCACCACGGACCTGGCGGTGTTCGTGCACGGCGCGATCTGCCACACCGCCTCGCTGCCGATCGCCGGCGACAAGGTCACCGAGGACATCGCGCACATGCTGCGCACGCCCACGCCCGAGGCCGAGCAGATCAAGGTGCGCTACGCCTGCGCGCTGGCGCAGCTGGCTACCTCCGAGGAATCGATCCAGGTGCCGAGCGTCGGCGACCGTCCGCCGCGGCGCCTGCCGCGCCAGTCGCTGGCGCAGGCGGTGCAGGCGCGCTACGAGGAGATCTTCGAGATGGTGCAGGCCGAACTGCGCCGCTCGGGCTTCGAGCAGCACGTGCGCGCCGGCATGGTCCTCACCGGCGGCGCCGCGAAGATGGAAGGCGTGGTCGAACTGGCCGAGGAAATGCTGCAGATGCCGGTGCGCGTGGGCATCCCGCAGCACGTCACCGGCCTGGGCGAGGTGGTGAACAACCCGGTCCACGCCACCGGTGTGGGCCTGCTGCTGATGGGCAGCCAGATCGAACATCCGCGGCGTCCGTCCCTGCCGGCCGGCAAGGCGGGCAGCCTGCTCAAGAAGGTGGGCAACTGGTTCCGGGGCGAATTCTGATGCGCACCCGGACCGGCCACGCGCGCGGCGACAGGACGAGACGACGACGAAGGCGACGTGTGATTTTCCCAGCGGTTTGCGGCACCCCGGCACGACACGACAATCAATAACTAGAGAGGACAAGGACATGGCACATTTCGAACTCGTGGAAAAGATGGCTCCCAACGCCGTGATCAAGGTGATCGGCGTCGGCGGTGGCGGCGGCAACGCGGTCGCGCACATGGTCGGCAGCAGCGTCGACGGCGTGGAGTTCATCACCGCCAACACCGACTCGCAGGCGATCAAGAACTGCGGCGCCAAGCTGCAGCTGCAGCTCGGCACCAACGTCACCAAGGGCCTGGGCGCCGGCGCCAACCCGGAAGTCGGGCGCCAGGCCGCGCTCGAGGATCGCGAGATCATCATGGACGCGCTGCAGGGCGCCGACATGGTGTTCATCACCGCCGGCATGGGCGGCGGGACCGGCACCGGCGCGGCGCCTGTGGTCGCGCAGCTGGCCAAGGAGATGGGCATCCTGACCGTGGCCGTGGTGACCAAGCCGTTCCCGTTCGAAGGCCGCCGCCGCATGCAGGTCGCGCTCAAGGGCATCGAGGACCTGTCGGCGCACTGCGACTCGCTGATCACGATCCCGAACGAGAAGCTGATCACCGTGCTCGGCCGCAACGCGACCATGATCCAGGCCTTCCGCGCCGCCAACGACGTGCTGCTCGGCGCGGTGCAGGGCATCGCCGACCTGATCGTGCGCCCGGGCCTGATCAACGTCGACTTCGCAGACGTGCGCACCGTCATGTCCGAGATGGGCCTGGCGATGATGGGCACCGGCCACGCCCGCGGCGACGACCGCGCGCAGGCCGCGGCCGAAGCGGCGATCCAGAACCCGCTGCTCGACGACGTCAACCTGGCCGGCGCCAACGGCATCCTGGTCAACATCACCGCCGGCCCGGACTTCACCATGAGCGAGTTCGACGAAGTCGGCCGCACCGTGGAGAACTTCGCCAGCGAGGACGCGACCATCGTCATCGGCACCGTGCTCGATCCGGACATGGCCGACGACGTCCGCGTGACCGTGGTGGCCACCGGCCTCAACCGCGCGGCCGTGCGCCACAGCGGTCGTCATTCGGACCTCGGCCAGACCGACGCCGTGGCGCGCCGCCCGCACGTGCAGCTGATCAACACCGGCAAGCGCGACGGCACCACCGGCATGTTCGTCGAGGACACCACCGAGGCCTTCAACCCGGGCAGCAGCATCGCCGCGGGTCTGCGCGGTCGCAGCAGTGCCGCGAGCGAACCGGCTGCGGCGCCGCAGGTGGCCGATTTCGGGGACAGCAACTACCTCGACATCCCCGCGTTCCTGCGTCGCCAGGCGGACTGATCTCAGCCCTGTCGGCCGGTCACCTGTCCTGTGCCTCCTGCCTGTCCTTCCCCCGCTCGCGGGGGAAGGCGCCGAAGGCGGAGGGGACACCGGAGCCGTATACGGAACCCTGCGTCTCTCCGCATTTCGTTCTCCGCTCGCGGGGAAGGTGGCGAAGGCGGATGGGGGCAATGAATGCGCGCAGGGAACCGTCCCGTCGCGCGTCACCGCGCCGCATGCGAATCGCCGAGCTCCGCCTGCATGCAGCCAGCAAGCCAACCCTTGTCCGATTCCACCGCCGCGGCCGGACCGGCGCGGCGGATTTTTTCGGGCGCGGCGTCGCACGGTCCTGCTTTCGTTCAGTTCAGGGCGCAGGATGATAATCTGCGTCGTTGCCCCCAATTCCGGGAGCCCCGCCCTCCACAGGCCGTGACCCGATGTCGCAGCAACGCACCATCAAGAACGTGATCCGCGCCACCGGCGTCGGCCTGCACAGTGGCGAGAAGGTGTTCCTCACCCTGCGCCCGGCCACGCCCGACACCGGCATCGTGTTCCGCCGCGTCGATCTCGACCCGGTGGTCGAGATTCCGGCCGCCGGCGAACTGGTGAGCGAGACCACCCTGTGCACGGGGCTGACCTGCGATGGTGCCAAGGTGCAGACGGTCGAACACCTGATGTCGGCACTGGCCGGCCTGGGCATCGACAACCTTTACGTTGAGCTCTCTGCGGCCGAAGTGCCGATCATGGATGGCTCGTCGGGCCCCTTCGTGTTCCTGCTGCAGTCGGCGGGGATCGTCGAGCAGGACGCGCCCAAGCGCTTCATCCGCATCACCCGGCCGGTCGAGGTGCGCGAGGGCGACAAGATCGCGCGCTTCGAGCCGCACGACGGCTACCGCCTCGGCTTCACGGTCGATTTCGATCATCCCGCGATCCCGAAGTCGCAGTCGCGCGCGCAGATCGAGTTCTCCACCGACGCCTACATCCGCGAGGTCAGCCGCGCCCGCACGTTCGGCTTCATGCGCGATCTGGAGTACATGCGCGAGCGCAACCTCGGCCTCGGCGGCTCGATGGACAACGCGATCGTGCTCGACGAGTTCCGCGTGCTCAACGACGACGGCCTGCGCTACGCCGACGAGTTCGTGCGCCACAAGATCCTCGACGCGGTGGGCGATCTCTACCTCGCCGGGCATCCCATCCTCGGCGCGTTCGAGGGCTACAAGTCCGGTCATGCGCTCAACAACAAGCTGGTGCGCGCGCTGCTGGCCGATCGCACCGCATGGGAAGAAGTCACGTTCCCGAAGGCCGCGCCCGCGCCGGTCGCCTACGGCGCGCCGTTGACGGCCTGATGCCACTGGCCCGCACCTGGACCGGGTCCCGCCTGATCCCTCGCGCCTCACCGTGGGCCGGTCGAACGACCGGCAGGACGAGCGCGTCCTGCGTGTGAACCCTGCCTGGCGGAGCCATGCCCGCCATGGCACATATCGCGAAGTTCAGGCTGTTCTCAGGCTCGGACGCGAATGCGGGCACATGTCACATTTCACGCGGTGAATGCGCGGATATAACGTTTTTCTAACGAAATTTAGGCTTTTGCAGAGCGGACCATTAACGTTTCACATGGTCCTGGCCGATAGGATGCGCTGTCCGCGTGGGCCGGCCAGGATGCCGGGAACCGTCCACGCGGAGGCCGGGGCGGCTCAGTCGCCCGGCGTTTCGCCAGGCGCAGGCCCATCCAGGGCCGCCAGCGCAGCGCGGAACGCATCGTCCGTCGCGGCGGACCGGCCCGTGCCCCGCGCCGTCGTCGGCACCGGAGCGCGACGCGTGGTCGGGGACAGGAACGGTTCCTTGGTCGCCTTGATGGTGACCTCGCGCACTTGCAGCCCGATGGAGCGGGCGGCGTCGAGCAGTTCACTGGCGGCCAGGCGCAACCTGGCATGCCAGAGGGGGGAATCGACGAGGAACACCAGCCTGCCGTCGACCACGTTGGCCAGCCGCACATGCGGCGCCAGCGCCGGAGGCAGGAGGGGGCGCAGTTGACGGTCCAGTGCATCGAGCCCGAGGGCGTGGCGCACCGGATCTCCGGCGGTACCGGACAGCAGTGCATCGAGCGCCGTCTGCATGGTCGCGGAGCGATCCGCAGCAGGTGGCACCTTTGGCGAACTGGACCGCCGTGGATAGGAATCAGACATCAGGCACATGACTTTACACACAATCTCCGTGCAGACCCTGTCGACGCTTCGCGCGCTCGGCCAACGCCTGCAGGCGCGACTGGTCCAAAAGCCACTCGCCGCCGCCATCGTCCTCGCCGGGTCCGGCATCGTCCTTGGTGGCGCGCTGAACGCGGCCACCGTGAACCGGCTGCAGCAGCAGGTCTCGGGCCAGGCACAGACGCTCGACGCCACCCGCCGCGAGGCGCAGCGCGAGGTCAACGCACTGGCCGCGCGCCTGGGTGAGCTGCAGGCGCAGGCCAACCGCCTCAATGCGCTGGGCGACCGCCTGACCCGGATCGCGAAACTGGGCGACGGCGAGTTCGATTTCGACAAGCCGGTCGCCCTCGGCGGCGCCGAGTCCAGCCAGGACATGGCGGCGCGGCAGCTGGTCGACGGCCTCGACGACGTCGACGCCCAGTTCGGGCATGCCGGGCGCCAGCTCTCGGTGCTCGAGGCCCTGCTGTTCGACCAGGAACTCGAGCGCAACGCCGTGCCTTCGCGCTCGCCGGTGGCCAGCAGCTACATCACCTCCGGCTACGGCGGCCGCGCCGATCCGTTCGGCGGCGGCAGCCAGTTCCACAAGGGCATCGATTTCGACGCCAACACCGGCGATCCGGTGATGACGGTCGCCGACGGCGTGGTCAGCTTCTCCGGCGTGCGCAGCGGCTACGGCAATGTGGTCGAGGTCGACCACGGCAACGGCTTCGTCACCCGCTACGCGCACAACTCCCGCAACAGCGTGAAGGTCGGCGACCTGGTGCGCGTGGGACAGCAGATCGCCAAGGCCGGCTCCACCGGGCGTTCGACCGGTGCGCACGTGCATTTCGAGGTCTGGGAGAACGGGCGCGTGCACAACCCGCGCAAGTTCCTCGGCGAAGTGGGCGCGAAGCGGGGCTGAGGCTGCGAGGCGTCCGGCTGTCGGGCTTCCGGCAGTCGGTTGTTGCGGCGGACCCTTCACCGGCAACGCGCCTGAGGGCACAGCCGTAGGGGGAGGAGCATGCCCGCGAGGGCACCGCATCCGCTCCGTGGTCGACGTCGGAGGTTTCGTGAGGATCCCCCGGACCTGCGCTCCTTCCATGGGGGAGGCCGGGCTCACGCGCGGACAGCGCTGGTACCGCTGCTCGATCCAGCTTGTTTTGAAGCAGAAGCGGTGGTTCGCCGGTGTCTCGCGTGGCGACGCGTTCGTCATCCAGGCCGCTCTAGGACCGTCCGGCGCCCCCTTGCAAACGCCCCCGGGCGCCACCACGGTACAATGCGCGTTGCCATCGAAAAGGGCGCCACTGCGCCCTTTTTCATTTGCCGGCAGAGCGCGCTGCGCGCGCCCCGGTCCCGCCCACATTCCGGTACATCCATGCTCAATCGCCTGCTCACCAGCGTCTTCGGCAGCCGCAACGACCGCCTCGTCAAGCAACTCGGCGGCGTGGTCAAGAAGATCAACGCCCTCGAGCCGCAGATGCAGGCCCTGTCCGACGCCGAACTCCAGGCCAAGACCCCAGAATTGCGCGAGCGCGTCGCCAACGGCGAGTCGCTCGACAAGGTGCTGCCCGAGGCGTTCGCCGTGTGTCGCGAGGCCAGCGTGCGGGTGCTGGGACTGCGCCCCTACGACGTGCAGCTGGTCGGCGGCATGGTCCTGCACATGGGCAAGATCGCCGAGATGCGCACCGGCGAGGGCAAGACCCTGGTCGCGACCCTGCCTTGCTACCTCAACGCGCTCGAGGGCAAGGGCGTGCACGTGGTGACGGTGAACGACTACCTCGCGCGCCGCGACGCCGCCCAGATGGGCAGGCTCTACAACTGGCTGGGCCTGAGCGTGGGCGTGGTCTACCCGGGCATGCCGCATTCCGACAAGCATGCCGCCTACGGCGCCGACATCACCTACGGGACCAACAACGAATTCGGCTTCGACTACCTGCGCGACAACATGGCCATGTCCAAGGCCGACCGCTACCAGCGCGGCCTGAACTACGCCATCGTCGACGAGGTGGACTCGATCCTGATCGACGAGGCGCGCACGCCGCTGATCATCTCCGGCCCGGCCGACGAATCGCCCGAGCTGTACATCAAGGTCAACCGCATCGTGCCCTCGCTGAAGCGCCAGGAAGTCGAGGACGGCGTGGGCGATTTCTGGGTCGACGAGAAGGGCAAGCAGGTGCACCTGTCCGAGGCCGGGCAGGAACACGCCGAGGAACTGCTGCACAAGGCCGGCATCCTGGAGGCCGGCGACGACCTGTACGCCCCGCACAACATCCACGTGGTGCACCACCTCAACGCCGCGATGCGTGCGCACGCGATCTACCAGCGCGACGTCGACTACATCGTGCGCGACGGCGAGGTGGTGATCGTCGACGAGTTCACCGGCCGCACGCTCGTGGGCCGGCGCTGGTCCGACGGCCTGCACCAGGCGGTCGAGGCCAAGGAAGGCGTGCCGGTGCAGCGCGAGAACCAGACGCTGGCCAGCATCACCTTCCAGAACCTGTTCCGCATGTACGGCAAGCTCTCGGGCATGACCGGCACCGCGGACACCGAGGCGTTCGAGTTCAACAGCATCTACGGGCTGGAAGTGGTGGTGATTCCGACCCACCGGCCGATGATCCGCATCGACCACCCCGACGCGGTGTTCCTCAACCGCAACGGCAAGTACCGCGCGGTGGCCGCCGAGATCAAGGACTGCTTCGAGCGCGGCCAGCCGGTGCTGGTGGGCACCACCTCGATCGAGGTGTCCGAACTGCTGTCGAAGTTCCTGCGCGAGGACAAGATCCCGCACGAGGTGCTCAACGCCAAGCAGCACGAGCGCGAGGCGCACATCGTCGCCAACGCCGGCCGTCCCAAGGCGGTCACCATCGCCACCAACATGGCCGGCCGCGGTACCGACATCGTGCTCGGCGGTTCGCTCGAGGCCGAGCTGCACGCGCTGGGCGAGGGCGCGACCGAGGCCGAGAAGGCGCGCGTGAGCGAGGAGTGGCAGAAGCGCCACGACGAGGTGGTCGCCCTGGGCGGCCTGCACATCCTGGGCACCGAGCGCCACGAGTCGCGCCGCATCGACAACCAGCTGCGCGGCCGTTCCGGCCGCCAGGGCGACCCGGGTTCGAGCCGCTTCTACCTCTCGCTCGAAGACAACCTGATGCGGATCTTCGCCGCCGACTGGGTGCAGCGGGTGATGGCGCGCATGGGGCTCAAGGAAGACGACATCATCGAGTCGCCGCTGGTGTCGAAGCAGATCGCGAACGCGCAGCGCAAGGTCGAGGCCCACAACTTCGACATCCGCAAGAACCTGCTCGACTTCGACGACGTCAACAACGACCAGCGCAAGGTGATCTACGGCCAGCGCGACGAGCTGCTCGAGGCCGAGAGCGTGCAGGAGAACATCGACGGCATCCGCGGCGACGTGGTGGCCGACGTGGTCGAGCGCCACGTGCCGCGCGAATCCATCGACGACCAGTGGGACCTGCCGGGCCTGGAGGCGACGCTGGAGCAGGAGTTCGGCCTGCGCCTGGAGCTGCAGCGCATGGCCGCCGAGCGCAAGGAGCTCGACGCCGAAGGCATCCAGGACCACGTGCGCGAGGCGCTCGACCGGGTGTTCTCGGAGAAGGAATCCCAGGTCGGCCCCGAGACGATGCGCGCGCTCGAGAAGCACATCATGCTCAACGTGCTCGACGACAACTGGAAGCAGCACCTCGGCCGCATGGACTACCTGCGCCAGGGCATCCATCTGCGCGGCTACGCGCAGAAGCAGCCCAAGCAGGAGTACAAGAAGGAAGCGTTCGAGCTGTTCAGCGAGATGCTGGACAAGGTCAAGCGCGAGGTGGTGACCCTGCTGGCGCGCGTGCGCGTGCGCAGCGAGGACGAGGTGGCCGCGATCGAGGCGCAGGAGCGGGCGCAGGTCGAGGCGCGCCTGCGCCAGGCCCAGTTCCAGCACGAGAGCGCCGGCGGCTTTGGCGCCGACGAGGAAGCGGCGCAGCCCGACTACCAGCAGGGCGGACAGGCCCCGATCGTGCGCGACGGCGCCAAGATCGGCCGCAACGACCCGTGCCCCTGCGGCAGCGGCAAGAAGTACAAGCACTGCCATGGACAGCTGGCCTGACCAGGCGGTTCGCCCGGCCGCCTGCGCCGGGCCCAGGTTTCAAGCGGTGATGCGCGGGTCTTTCGGGGCTCCGCCGCCTGGCCGGGGGGGCAGCGGTCCGCCCGCCCGCGATCGTTCGGGACGTCTGCCGTCCACGGCCCTGCACGATCACGCTGCACGCCCAGGCTGTGCGGTGCCCGCGCGATGATCCCGCCGTCCACTGCCGATGCAGGTGGCGACGTACCGCAGTCGCGGCCTTCCGTGCACGTCGTGGCCGGCGTCATCACCGATGCGCGCGGGCGGATCCTGCTGGCGCGCCGCGCGCCGGGTCGGGAACTGGCCGGACTGTGGGAGTTCCCCGGCGGCAAGGTCGATCCCGGGGAGACACCGGACGGCGCGCTGGTGCGCGAGCTGCGCGAGGAGCTCGGAATCGAGGTCGACATCGGCGCGCCGCTGATGGTGGTGCCGCATCTCACGCCGAGCCGGCGCCTGCACCTGGACGTGCGCCACGTGCGCGCATGGCGCGGCACGCCGAAGGGTTGCGAGGGTCAGGCGCTGGCCTGGGTACAGCCCGGGCGACTGGCGCGCTACGACATGCCCGCGCCCGACCGCCCGGTGGTCGCGGCGCTGATGCAGCCCGACCGCTGCCTGGTCACGCCGTCGCCCGGCGAAGACGATGGTCCCTGGCTCGACGCGCTCGCCGGTGCGCTCGCCGCCGGGGTGCGGCGGGTGCAGTTCCGCCTGCACGGCGTGGACGACCACCGGCGCCGTCGCCTGCTTGCCGCCGCGCTCCAGTCCTGTGGGGCGGTCGGCGCGCAACTGCTGGTCAATGGCGACGCGGCGCTCGCGCAAGAGGCCGGCGTCGGCCTGCACCTGCCCGCGGCGCAGCTGCGCGGGTGCGGGAGCCGGCCCGTGCCCGCGGGCCAGCTGTTGTCCGCGTCCTGCCACGATGCGGACGAACTGGCGCTGGCCGAGGCGCTCGGCTGCGATTTCGCCCTGGTCGGGCCGGTGCAGGCCACGCCCAGCCATCCGGGCCAGCCGGGCATCGGCTGGGCGCGGTTCGAGGCACTGCGCGAGCACGTCTCGCTGCCGCTGTATGCGATCGGCGGGCTGGGCGTCGACGACATCGCCACCGCGCGCAGCCACGGCGCCCAGGGCGTGGCCGCGATCCGTGGATTGTGGGGAGACGGTCCCGCCGGTCAGCCCGGCGCGGCCGCTGCCGCCAGCGCCCGGTAGCGCGCATCCAGCGCGGCCACGTGGGCGTCGAGCGCGTCCAGCGGACCGTCGTTGACCAGCACGTCGTCGGCGATCGCCAACCGCTGCACGCGGCTGGCCTGGGCCGCGATCATCCGCTCAGCGAGCGCTGCGTCGATGCCGTCTCGGGCGAGCAGGCGCGCGCGCTGCACCGCCACCGGTACATCGATCACCAGCACCCGTCGCAGCCAGGGATAGGCATCACGCCCGGTGCCGGTTACGGCGTGCGCCCCGCCGTCGCGCACAGCAGCAGGGGCGTCGGCGACAGCGCCCGCCCCGGCGCCGAAGGAATGCGCCGGGGCCGGCCCGGACATGGCCATGGTCGCAGGCGGAGGCTGGGTCGCCGCCGCAGGGGAGGGTATCGCGGCCATTGGTGCTGCCGGCAGCACTTCGGCCAGCAGCGGAATGGCGGCAACGGCGTAGGGCCCGGGCGCCGCCGCGCAGGTCGCCTGCAGCAGCGCGCGCACGCGCGGATGCACGATCGCCTCCAGCCGCAGCCGCGCCGCGTCGTCGGCGAACACGCGCCGGCGCATGGCGGGGCGGTCGAGCGAGCCATCCGCGGCCAGCGCTTCGCTACCGAAGGCCGCCACCACCTCGGCCAGGCCTTCGCTGCCGATCGCCACCGCATCGCGCGCGGCCAGGTCCGCGTCGGCCACGGTGATCCCCAGCGCCTCGAAGCGCCGCGTCACCTCGCTCTTGCCGGAGGCCACCCCTCCGGTCAGTCCCACCACGTAATCGGCCATCCGCCGATTGTGCCCGCGGCGCTGGCGTCCGCCCAGTCGGGACCGCTGATTGGGCCAGCCCGCGTCGCGCGTCCTGCTCCCTCATCCCGCGCTTCGGGCCACCTTCCCCCGCCAAGCGGGAGAGCGGAAAGCGTCCCTTAAACGGGAAAAGGGAAAGCGTCCCCAGGCGAAGAAGGTAAGGCGCGGCATCCCAAGACCCGGAGGGGGCGCCGCAGCGCGGGTCAGATGCCCGCGTAGCCGCGATACATGCCGATCAGCTGGTCGCCCCACATGAAGACGATCCAGCCGGCGATGGCCAGATAGGGGCCGAACGGGATCGGGGTGGCCCGGTCGCGGCCCTTCACTGCCAGCCAGATCGACCCGATCAGCGCGCCGACCACCGAGGAGAGCAGGATGATCGGCAGCACGCCCGCCAAGCCCACCCAGGCGCCGAGCGCGGCCAGCAGCTTGAAGTCGCCGTGGCCCATGCCTTCCTTGCCGGTGACCTGCTTGAACACCCACCACACCGACCACAGGCTCACGTAGCCCGCGATCGCCCCCAGCAGCGCCGGCTTGGCCGGCATGTAGAGGTTGTCCAGCGCCGCGATCAGCCCCAGCCACATCAGCGGCAACGTCAACGAATCGGGCAGCAGCTGCGTGCGCAGGTCGATGCCGGACAGGGCCACCAGCACGCAGGTCAGCAGGCAGGCGCCGAAGCCCTGCCAGCCGAAGCCGAAGCGCCACACGCACAGCACGCACAGCATCGCGGTCAGCAGTTCGACCAGCGGATACTGGATCGAGATCGGCGCCTTGCAATTGCGGCACTTGCCGCGCAGCGCCAGCCAGCTGAACACCGGGATGTTCTCGTACCACGACAGCTGGTGGCCGCAGTGCGGGCAGTGCGAGCGCTCGACCACGATGCCCGGCGGCGGCGGGTCGTAGAGCTCGGGTTCGCCCAGCACCTCGCGCGCGTCGCGGTTCCACTCCCACTCCATGCGCCGCGGCAGGCGCAGGATCACCACGTTGAGGAAGCTGCCCACGAGGAGGCCGAGCCCGGCCACCAGCGGATAGCCGAGCCCGGGGTTCTGGTCGAGATACGCCATCCGGCGTCAGCCCATCACGGTCATCGCGATCTTGAAGATCGGCAGGTACATCGCGATCACGATCGCGCCCACCATCGTGCCGATGATCACCATCACGAATGGTTCGATCAGGCTCGAGATGGCGTCGACCGCGTTGCTCACCTCTTCCTCGTAGAACTCGGCGACCTTGAACAGCATGGTGTCGAGCGCGCCGGCCTCCTCGCCGATGGCGGTCATCTGCACCACCATATGCGGGAACACGCCGACCTGCTTCATCGCCATGTTGAGCGGATAGCCCACCGACACGTCGTCGCGCATCTGCAGCACGGCGTCGGTGTAGACCCGGTTGCCGGTCGCACCGGCCACGCTGTCCATCGCTTCCACCAGCGGCACGCCGGCCTTGAACGTCACCGCGAGGGTACGGGCGAAGCGGGCGATCGCCGAGCTCCGCAGCACCTGGCCGATCACCGGGATCTTGAGCATCAACCGGTCGACCGTGTGCTGCAGTTTCGTAGACCGCTTGTACATGTACATGAAGGTGGCGAAAGCGGCCACCGCGACGATCAGGAACGCCCACCACCATTTCACCAGGATTTCGGAGAACCCGAACACCAGCGCGGTGAACGCCGGGAGTTCCGTGCCAAAGCTCGCGAACTGTTCCTTGAAGATGGGCACCACGAAGATCATCAGCACGGCGCACACCAGGATCGCCACGCCGATGATCGCGATGGGGTAGAACATCGCCTTCTTGATCTTGCCCTTGATCGACTCGATGTTCTCCTTGTACGTGGCGATGGTGTCGAGCACCGTTTCCAGCGCACCCGAGGACTCGCCCGCGCGCACCAGGTTGCGGTACAGCTCGTCGAACTGGACCGGGTACTTGCTCATCGCCTCGTAGATCGACGAGCCCGACTCCAGCTCGATGCGCAGGTCGTCGACCATCTTCTTCATCTTCGGGTTCTTCTGCCCGTTGCCGATGATCTCCAGCGCCATCACGATCGGCACGCCGGACTTCATCATCGTCGCCAGCTGGCGGCTGAAGACCGCGATGTCCTTGGCGGTGACGTTCTTGCCGGCGCCACCGAAGAGTGGCTTGGGCTTGGGCTTGACCACGCCCGGCTGGATGCCCTGCCTGCGCAGTTCGGCACGCAGCAGGTTCGCGTTGCGCGCCTGCTGCTCGCCCTTCATCTTCTTGCCGCGCTTGTCGGTGCCCTCCCAGACGAACATCGGCATGGTCACGCCTTCGCGCACCGGCTTGGCGGTGCCACGGGCGGCGGTCTTGGCGGCGGAACGGGTCACGGCCATCGCAATATCCCCTGGGTGTGCCCGGCCTCCCCGGCCGGGCGAATTCCCTTGCATGGTAACTGCTTAGGAAGGGAAGTGAAATTCAACTCTGTGACGGCGCGCAGGGTTTGGAGTGCGCTCCCCAGCCGGTCGAACCGCGTCCAGGCGGGGCCCGCGCCAGGGGAATCACCCGCCGTGCGTCAGTCCCCGTCCGGCCCCGGATCGGATCAGTCCTTGGTCACCCGGTTGATCTCCGCCAGGCTGGTCATCCCCTTCTTCACCTTGAGCAGGGCCGACTGGCGCAGGTCGCGCACGCCCGAGCGCTGGGCAGCCTCGGCGATCTGCAGGGCGTTGCCGCCCTCCAGGATGATGGTGGCGATCTCGTCGGTCATCGGCATGACCTGGTAGATGCCGGTCCGGCCCTTGTAGCCGTTGGTGCAGTCGTCGCAGCCGGCGGCCTCGAACACGGTGAAGCCCTCGTTGATCTCCTTCTCTGTGTAGCCCTCGGCCAGCAGCGCGTTGTCCGGGATCTGCACCGGTTTCTTGCATTTTTCGCACAGCCGCCGCGCCAGGCGCTGGGCGATCACGAGCGTCACCGAGCTGGTGATGTTGTAGGGCGCGATGCCCATGTTCATCAGGCGCGAGATGGTCTGGGGGCCGTCGTTGGTGTGCAGGGTGGAGAGCACCATGTGGCCGGTCTGGGCAGCCTTGATCGCGATCTCGGCGGTTTCCAGGTCGCGGATCTCGCCGACCATGATGATATCGGGATCCTGGCGCAGGAAGCTGCGCAACGCGGCGGCGAAGGTCATGCCACGGCGCTCGTTCTGCTGCACCTGGTTCACGCCGGGCAGGCGGATTTCGACCGGGTCCTCGACCGTGGAGATGTTGCGGATCTCGTCGTTGAGCATGCCCAGCGCCGTGTACAGCGAGACCGTCTTGCCCGAGCCGGTGGGGCCGGTGACCAGCACCATGCCGTACGGCTTGTGGATCGCCTCCTCGAACAGCTTCTGCTGGTCGGGCTCGTAGCCCAGCTTGTCGATGCCCAGCTTGGCCGCGCTGGCGTCGAGGATACGCAGCACCACCTTCTCGCCGAACAGGGTGGGCAGGGTACTGACGCGGAAGTCGATCTGCTTGGTCTTGCTCAGGTTGAGCTTGATGCGGCCGTCCTGCGGGATCCGCTTCTCGGCGATGTCCAGCTGCGCCATCACCTTCAGGCGCGCGGTGATGCGCGAATTGAGCTTGACCGGCATCTTCGCCGACTGCTTGAGGATGCCGTCCACGCGCAGGCGCACGCGGTAGTCGGTTTCGTAGGGCTCGAAGTGGATGTCGGACGCGCCGCGCTTGATGGCGTCGATCAGCACCTTGTTGACGAACTTGACGATCGGCGCGTCGTCCTTGCCCTCGGCGCCGGTGTCGCGGGATTCGTCCTCGCTCCCGGCCTCGACGTCGAGGTTCTCAAGGCCGTCCGAATCGTCCAGCGCATCGCCGAAGGCATCCGATGCCTGCATCCACAGCTCGAGCGTGCGCCGGATGGTGTCCTCGTCCACCAGGATCGGCTCGACCACCAGGTTGGTGTGGAACTTGATCTCGTCCAGGGCATGGCTGTTGGTCGGGTCGGAGGTGGCCACGAACAGCTTGGCCCCGCGCTTGTACAGCGGCAGGATGTGGTGCTTGTTGAGCAGGTCCTCGCTGACCAGCTTCACCGCGCTGAACGAGGCGTCCATGGCCGAGGGGTCGAACACCGGCATGCCGAACTCGATCGAGTTCGCCGCCGCCATCTGGGCGGAACTGACCAGCTTGTGCTCGCGCAGGTAGGCCGCCACCTGCTTGCGCTCGGTCGTGGCCTTGTCCAGCGCCTCGCGGGCGGCCGCCTCGTCCAGCGCCCCGTCCATGACCAGGCGGCGTGCAATGCCGGTGATGCCGACGAGGTTGGGGGTGGCGACAGCGTTCATGGGGGACCTCCTCAGGTAGGGCGACTGTACCGCAAGCATTTCGTGTGCCATAGCGACCGGCGCCACGGTCCCGCCGGCAAGTGGCCGACGGGCGCCACGGTTTCGGCTACCCTTTCACGGCCAGAAGGGGAGCCCATGCAAGTTTCCGTCATCCTGCCTGCCAAGAACGAGGCCGAAGGCCTGCGCCAGACCCTCCCGCGCCTGCGGGCGGCCCAGCCCGACGCCGAGCTGATCGTGGTGGACGATGGCTCCAGCGACGACACCGCTGCCGTGGCCGCCGAGTTCGGCGCCAGGGTTCTGACGAGCCCGTACCCGATGGGCAACGGCGCGGCGATCAAGCGTGGTGCACGGGCAGCCACCGGTGATGTCCTGGTGTTCATGGATGCCGATGGGCAGCATGATCCGGGCTGTATCGAAGCGCTGTTGTCCAAGCTGGCCGAAGGCTATGACATGGTGGTCGGCTCTCGCGATTGGGCGGGGCAGGCAGGGGCGCATCGAGGTGCGGCCAATGCTTTCTACAACTGGCTGGCCAGCCGGATGACTGGCTTCGCGGTGAGGGACCTGACCTCGGGGTTCCGTGCAGTCCGCGCCGAGCGCTTCCGGGAGTTCCTGTACCTATTACCGAATGGCTTCAGCTATCCCACCACCAGCACGATGGCGTTTTTTCGCAACGCCTATCCGGTGGCCTACATTCCGATCCCGGTTGCCAAGCGCATCGGCAGGAGCCACCTACGCCCGCTGCGCGACGGCATCCGCTTCCTGCTGATCATCTTTCGCATCGCCACCCTGTACTCACCGCTCAAACTATTCGCACCCACTGCGGCGACGTTCTTTTTGCTGGGGCTAGGCTGGTACGCCTGGACGCTTACAACGGAAGGCCGCTTCACCAACATGAGCGCACTTTTAATGAGCGCATCGGTCATCGTGTTCCTGATTGGGTTGATCTCGGAGCAGATTACCAGTCTGACCTACCGTCGAACGAACTGATTGTCGCGCCGGATTCCGCCTCATGAAGCAGATTCGCAGCAAAGCTGACCTCGCGATCAATGGAGCACCGCCAGCATTTGCGGAGCCCCTGCATGTTGGGCGGCCCAATATGGGCGAGCGGGACGCTTTCATGCGGCTGGCAACCGAGATCTATGATCGACGCTGGCTAACCAATAATGGACCGCTCGTACAGGAGCTTGAGCAGCGAATCGGAAAGCGGCTAGGCGTGCGGAACTGCGTCGCGATGTGCAACGGCACCGTCGCTCTCGAGATCGCCATCCGTGCCTTGGGGTTGGAAGGCGAGGTCATTGTGCCTTCCTACACTTTCATTGCCACTGCCCACGCACTTCATTGGCAGGCGATTACACCGGTTTTTGCGGATATCGACCCGACAACGCATAACCTAGATCCCGATGCCGTGCGGCGCATGATCACGCCGCGGACCACTGGCATCATTGGAGTGCATCTGTGGGGCCGGCCTGGACCGGTCGACCAATTGCAAGACCTTGCTGACGAACACGGGTTGCAGCTGATGTTCGATGCAGCGCATGCTTTCGATTGTAGCCTTGGAAGCCGCAAGGTCGGCGGTTTCGGGCGGTGCGAAGTGCTCAGTTTCCACGCGACGAAAGTGTTTAACACCTTTGAGGGTGGAGCTGTAGTCACTGACGATGATGAGCTGGCCGAGGCCATGCGCCTGATGCGCAATTTCGGCTTCGTCGGTTACGACGACGTCATCCATCCAGGAACGAACGGCAAGATGCCGGAGATCAACGCGGCCATGGGATTGGTTAACCTCGACGCTATGCCAGATTTCGTTGAGGCGAATCGCAGGAATCATCGTGCCTATGCCTTAGGTCTTAACGGGATAGATGGGATAAGCCTTCTCGGTTATGACGAATGCAATGATCCCAACTACCAGTACGTCGTGATTGAGGTGCATGATGACTACCCGAAGAGCCGCGACCAGATCGTCGCCGGACTACAAGCGGAGAATATCCTGGCACGCAAGTATTTCTGGCCAGGCTGCCATCGCATGAAGCCTTACCGGGATCTGTATCCTCACGCAGGCCTGCTGTTGCCCCAAACCGATAGGCTGGCAGGTAGTGTCCTGGTATTGCCGAATGGTTCCGCAATCTCATCGGACGACATCGAGTTGGTCGCCTCGGCCATTCGAATGCTTCGCACTCAATGATAGAAGGCGCGCCTCTGCAGAAACTACTAATCGTCGGAGCCGGTGGCTCCGGGCGCGAGGTCGCCTGGCTCGCACGAGATGTTCACGGTGAACAGATAGGTTTGATGTTCGTAGTGGAGTCGCGCTATCTCGACACCAACACGGTCAATGGAGTCCCTGTCATTGCATTCGATTCACTTTCTAGGGATCGTTCGCACTACATAGTCGCGGTCGGCGATATCGTTACGCGCCGCCGCCTAGTCGCGGAATGCGAGGCCCGAAAACTCACCGCTGTGACATTGGTGCACCCCGCAGTAGCTCGATCAAATCTGGTCGATATTGGCATTGGATCGATTGTTTGTGCCGGCGCTATCATTACCACTAACGTGCGTATTGGTCGACACGTACATATAAATATCGGTTGCACACTTAGTCACGATGTTATGCTTGGCGATTTTGCCACCCTGTCACCGGGCGTGCATATATCCGGACACGTGCATGTAGGGGAAGGCGTACTAATAGGTACAGGCGCAAACATTATAAACGGGAAGTCTGGAACTCCACTTGTCATCGGTGACGGAGCCGTCATCGCGGCCGGGGCGTGCGTGATCCGAGATGTCGAAGCCGGAGCAACGGTCGCCGGCGTGCCTGCGCTAAGCAAACCGTGAAGCCTCTTTTTCAGCCGCGGGAGACGCGCGTATCTCTAGGGGCGCGTCAAGATACTTTGATTCTTTTGACCTATGCTGCTCCACGATGATCGCAAAACAGAGCGACCCTGCGTCATTTGCGCATCGCGCCGCCAACGCAGCATGGTGGAGTGTCTTGGAGATTGCGGCGCGCTACGGCGTGCAGTTCGTCATCATGGTGGTGTTGGCTCGCCTTTTGCGGCCGGTCGATTTCGGACTGCTGGCTATGCTGTTGGTCTTCACCACGTCTGCTGCGCTACTTGTCGAGGGTGGCCTAGGTAGCGCATTGGTACAGAAGCAGGACACCAGCGCCGACGACGAAACAAGTGTATTTTTCGTGAACCTCGCTGCGGGTTGCGCACTCGCGGCATTGTTGTGGGTGCTCGCGCCGTCGATCGCGCAGTTCTACTCGCAACCGGTTCTGGTGCCCCTGCTTCATCTGTTGTTGTGGGTTCTGCCGCTTGGAGCGCTTGCCGCAGTCCCCAATGCGCTGTTGAGCAAGCGACTGGATTTCCGTACCCGCTCCACGGCGGAGTTGATCGCCTCACTGGGCTCGGGCGCGCTGGCGCTTTGGCTGGCTTGGCGGGGGCACGGGGTCTGGAGCCTGGCCTGGCAGATCATCTGCGGAGCTGCACTGCGTGCAGTTTTGTTGTGGATGTTGTCCGGGTGGCGCCCACGCGGCCGCTTCGAGCGGAGGGCGTTCGCCGGATTGTTCCGTTTCGGTGGATTCCTGTTGTTGGCAAACCTACTCAATGTGTTCTCAGTTCGGCTCCAGTCGCTACTGATCGGCCGTCTGTTCGACGCCAGAGCCCTCGGCCTCTATACGATGGCGCAGGAAACCCAGCAGGCACCAGCGCAGTTTATGAGCAGCCTGCTCAACCGCGTCGGCTTACCGATTTTTTCTGTTGTTGCTACGCAGCCCGTAAAGCTGGCGCGTGCCTTGAGGCTTTCCTTGCGTCTTTCCATGTTCGTATTCCTGCCGAGCATGGCTGCTATCGCCGCGATGGCTAACCCGCTGATTACCGTTCTGTATGGCCCAGCTTGGTTGCCTTCGGCCCCTATGCTGTCAGTACTAGCTTTAGCGGCGGCATTCTGGCCACTGCACATCCTGAACTTGGCGGCAATCAGCGCGGGAGGCCGTTCCGAGATTGTGCTGAGACTGGAGATTGTCAAGGCGCTTGTTTCAATTCCCCTGATCCTGGTTGCGAGCCATTTCGGGGTGCTGGCGATAGCATGGGCGGTATTGCTTTCGAGTCTCTTATGCGTGGTGATCAATACGTGGTACTCGCGAACTCTGCTCGGCTGTGGCACACGCGAACAGTTGATTGAGTTGGCGCCTATTGTTCTGCTCAGCTTGGCATCGGGTGGATTAGCTTGGCTAGCATCGAATCTGGTGCCTAGCGCTCCAGCCAAGCTCACTACTGGATTACTGGCGATGAGTGTGGCCTATGTCGGGTTGGCGGCCTCGCTCAGAATGCAAGCTTGGCAAGATTTGCTCGAGTTCCTGAGGACACTCCTTGGTGACCGTAATTCCGGGCAGGAAGGAAAGAGTCCATGACGCGTCCGGTGATCAGCGTCTGTGTGGCGACTTATAATCAAGTTGGACTAATCGAGAGGTGTCTGCGCAGCATCCTGGAACAGGAGGTTGTCGCGGATGTGCAGGTCATGGTGGGTGACGATGCGTCCACCGATGGAACAAGCGAGGTCCTAGAGAAGCTTGCAGCTGAGAATGGATCACGCCTGCTTCACCTTCGGCGCGCTCGAAACATGGGCGCAATCGCGAATATTAGTGATTTGCTGGGCCGTGCTCAGGGAGACTTCATCGCACGAGTCGACGGTGACGACTTCTGGCTGCCTGGAAAGCTGTCGAGACAGCTTGAGTTCTTTGCGAATCATCCCGAATGCGATGCGGTCTATACCAATGCAATCACCGTAGATGCGTCAGGTATGAGGTGTGGGGTATTCAATGATGTCGGAGATGAGCAGATAGATCTTGCTAGATTGCTGCGGAGGGGTAACTTTCTTAACAACAGTTCTGTACTTTTCAGGGCGATGGACCGGCCGGGTTGGGCATCGTCTATCGAGCAGATCGACTATCAGGTGCATCTGTGGCAAGCGCAGCGTGGCCGGCTGGGGCATATTGGGGAGCCGCTGACGGCCTATCGGTTGAACTCGCAAGGCTCGATGATCTTGTCTGCGAACGCTCACGTGCGTGAACTGTACTGGCGGGCGATACAAAGTGTACCGCGCGACCTTGTTACTGATGACGACTACGCGCACGGCATCACCGATTTCCTGCGACGGGTCTTCTTTCGATCAGTACGTACGCGTGATCCAGAGCTCCTTCGTACATGGGGCGCTCGCGTATACGCAGCCTCTCCTTATAGGACTGGGCGGACAACTGCCTTGGTAGTGGCAAACATCATGCGGATGATGGGCAAGATGCTCGTCGGCCAGCTACGCGGCCGAGATCACCGCAACGTGCTCTATCGGCGCTGAAACGAGCAAGGCATCGCCATGCGGATCACAAAGATCATTTCTTACCTCGTTGCCGGATGGATCCCCGGTGGACGGCGCTGTTGCGTGATTTGCGGCCATCGTGTCTGGCGTTTCATGCCATATCGGTCGGGTTCCAAGGGGGTGGCGCCCCTCATGCAAGCACTCGACGTCGTCGGCAGCGACGTGGACCACCACGAATGTCCACGTTGCGGCGCCCACGACCGGGAGCGACACTTGCTGCTGTACATGCAGACGACAGGCCTGTTAACAGATCTTGGTGGAATGCGCATCCTGCACTTCGCGCCTGAGAGACGACTTGCACGCCTGATCGCGGCGCGGTCGCCTGTTTCTTACGTGCAATGCGACCTTTACCCGACTTCCCCAGAAGTCCGTAAGGTAGACATCGCAGCCATGCCCTTCTCGGATGAATCGTTCGACCTGGTCATGGCAAACCACGTGCTGGAGCACGTGGATGACGACGCAAAGGCCGTACAGGAGATCAGCCGGGTACTGGCAAAGGGTGGGTGGGCGATCCTGCAGACGCCGTATAGCCCGGTGCTCCACAAGACCTGGTGTGACCATGGGGTCGTCGACGACATGGCACGTTTGCATGCCTACGGACAGGAAGACCACGTCAGGTTATTCGGCAGGGATATTGTCGAGCGCATCTCGAGTTCGGGCTTGCGCCCGGAGACCGGGACGCACGCTGGACTGTTATCTGGCGTGGACCACTCGTTAGCCGGGGTGAATCCGAGGGAGCCGTTCTTCCTGTTCCGGAAACCAAGCTGAGCCGTATCGTCGTCCGATCGAAGGTGCCGTTGGCCGTGCAGCTTCTTCACGGTCCAACGGAATGGGGCGCGCTGTCTCACAGGGGAGGCACCGCGTACGCTACTGATGCTTGGCCCATATTTTGTAGTCCGGTCCGGGACGACCGTGCACGAATGTCTGGAAGTTTTGCGTCAGGTGACTTGCGGAAAACCATGCCTGACCAATAGTTGAAGTTTTCTTGGCATCCACGTGAAAGCGTATAGGTAGGTGCGTAGGCTGGCGCACCGCATTGCCTGTAGTCGGCGCCTCTGTGCTTTCAGCAAGGAGCGTTCATGCCAGGTGTCTCGCAGTGAAGGAGCGTAGATCTCCCGCCAGGGGCGCAGGCTGGTCTTTGCTAGCGTCAAGAGGGCGCCCTCAGCCGAAAGAGCGATCGAACATATGAGCAACCACGGCCATGCAAACATTGACGGCATGGTGATTGCGAGGACAGAAAGCCGATTGCGTTCACTCAGGTAGCGTCGCCGATAGCGCGTATGCAGGCCCTGCGCATCCGCGCGGTTCCCGCCGAAGCTGGCGCCTTGCCGGTGGCGATACCCGTTGCGGTTCAGGCAGCGCACCGGCGTGCCCTGGAGCCGCGCGGCGCAGCACAGGTACATGTCCTCCGCGATGGAGCCGAACCAGTCCGGGAATCCTCCCAGTCGCGACCAGCATTCCCGCGGTATCCATAGACATGCGCCGATCACGTAGGCCACGTCCTCGCGCTCAGGATCCAGGTTGGGGACGGGGACGTGAAAGGGGTCCAGCAGGCATCCTCGGTCCACCAGCACACCGGTCATCCAGTCGTACTGGGGAAGCGTGAGGATCGCACCGTCTCCGCGATGCGCGGCATCGTCGAGCAGGGCGCACAGCGCGTCCGGCATTAATGCAGCATCATTGTTGAGCAGGAGCACGAATTCGCCCCGCGCCGCTTCGACCATCCGATTATTTGCGATGCAGAAGCCGACGTTCTCGCTGCTCGGAATGACCCTGACCTCCGGGTAGCGCTCACGAAGCAGGGCGAGCGATCCGTCCGTCGAGGCATCGTCATGGACGATGATCTCGGTGAGCGTAGACACGCCCTGCGCCAGTACAGAGTCGATGCAGTCGACCAACAGGTACTCACCATTGTAGTTGGCGATGCATACCGAGATTCGAGGGTTGGCGTTCGCACTCATTGCCGCGTCCTCACCCAGTCCCAGGTCGCCTCAAGTCCTTGCTGGAGCGGCGTGGACGCTCGCCATCCGAGGCTGGCGGCCGCTGCTGTTGGATCCACGAGCGCGCTGCGGACGTCGGCGCGTCTGGCGTCGACGTGGCGGCGGCGCAGCGGGAGGCCGACTATCGATCCGATCATGTCCAGCAGGGTGTTCAGCGCTGTTGGCACCCCGCTGGATGCGTTGAAGACATGGGTTCCGGCCGAAAGCGGTGTGTGCACGGCTGTCTGGCAGAGGCGGGTCAGATCGTGGACATGCAGGTAGTCGCGCACCTGCAGCCCATCGCCATAGACTTGGAGCTCCAAGCCATCGCGCGCGCAGCGCATCGCGGTGGGTACGATTGCAAAGCCGTTTCGCGCCAGCTGTCCTTGTCCGTAGACGTTGCTCGGGCGCAGGACGACCGCGGTGGCATCGTGCTGCGCGGCCCACGCTTCGATGAAGTGTTCGGCCGCGGCCTTGCCCGCGCCGTGGTAGGAGCGAGGGCGCAAGGGGTCGTCCTCTCGCGCCGGCTGCGCACGGTCGCCGTAGATCGTACCCGCGGACGAGAGGAACACGAGCCGGCATTCCGGATGTGCCTGCAGCGCCTCCAGCAGAGCCATTGTCGTGCGGAGGTCGCCGTCAAGCTGGGGTTTCGTCATGCTGCTTCCGGGTGTGCTGTGCGCGGCAGCGTGGACCACCACCTTGCAATCCCCGAGCAGTGCGTCGAACGCGTCCGCGCCGACGAAGGAGTCGACGACATTGCGAATCCGATCGTGCGGCACCACCAGCGGTGTCCGAGTAGCAGCGATCACCGGTGTGCCGTCGGCATCGAGCGCATCGACCAGGTGTTTTCCGATGAACCCGCCGGCTCCCAGCACCAGCGCAGCCGTGCGCCCGCGTTGCGGTCTCATGGAGCCAGCGCCTCGTAGAGGCTGGCATAGCGTGCGGCGCAATCGTTCCAGTCCCCGAAACACCGCCGCGCTTCTTCACGTGCGTGCCTGCCGAGCGCTTGGTTGTTCTCTGGGTCCTCGATGAAACCAAGCCCTTCGCCGAAGGATTCGCGTTCGCCGCAGATCCAGCCCGCGCGGCGATGCTGGACCAGATCCGTGTGCGCCTGCCCGGAGGACGCGAGAATAGGCAGGCCTGCGGCCATCGCCTCGAGCATCACTTGCGGGCGACCTTCGGGATGGGTGCTGAGCGACACGAGGCCGGCCGCGCCTGGAAAGCAGTTCTCGCGCAACTGGGTCGGTGTCATCGCGTCATGCCAGCGCACCCAAGCCGGTACGTCGAGCGACGCATCCTGGCGCGGCCCGATCAGGTGCAGCTCACGACTGGCGCCCTGGAAGAACGGTGCTGCCCAGTCGAACAGGTGGCCGATCTTTCCGGCGGTCAGACGGGTGACGCAGAGCCATCGTGCAGGTTCGTCCGGATTTAGCCGTCGGACAACCCTGTACCAGGACTCATCGATGCCAAAGGGTACGCAGCTCACCCGGGCTCTCTGACCGAAGGCTCGTTCAAGTCCCGGCACCATCCACTCCGCGTTGGGACAGATCGCGACCTTCCTCCCGCGGAACCGGCGCAGCAGCATCGCACGCACGAGCGGCATCTGCAGGATCTGCATATCGGTTCCCAGCACCGTCACCAGCGCCGGGGTGCCGTCGGATGGCAGCCCGAGTGCACACTGCAGCCAATTCACGTGATACAGATGGGGTCGTTCCGCGAGACAGGCGCGCCGGATCCGGGAGACAAGCCTTGCAGCGGCCAACAGTCCCTTGGCAGGACGTTTCCGGAGCAGGTGGGCGATGCCCCCCTTCGCAGCAAGCGCGCGCAGCCAGTCGTCGTCGTCCGCTCGCAGGGCGTTCTCCACACCCTTGGGCAGTGGGCCGGGAGGGCACCACGCGGCCAGGCTGAGTTCGTCCCGCTGCGCCAAGGCATCGAGCATTCGAAGGATGAAGAGCCCTTTCCAGTCCTCGGTGTCAGACGGGTAGGAGGTACTCGTGAACAGGATCCGCATGCTCGGTTGTGTCCGGGCTTGGTTCATCTCTGGGAGGAGCTGTCCACGGAGGGGTGCTGGAGCCGACGCGACTGCGTCCCCGGGCGTTTCGGGAGCAAACACTATACCCAACACCCAAGGAGGCTTCCCACCTCACGCGGCATCCGGAGCGCAGCCCTCACTGCGCATGCATCAGCCCTTCCCCAGCCGCGGCCTCCACCCGACCGGCGAGGTCCGGCCTGCCCCGCGCCCGGAGTGCGGCGGCGATTTCGAAGCCGATTGGATCATTCGCTGGCGCCACTTCAATCGTCCGCAGCAGGTAGGGCATGGCGCGATCCGGCGCCGACAGGTCGTGCATGACGAAATAGCCGAGGTTTGCGAGGTTCTGCGGGCCAAACGTCGCTCTGTGCAGCAGGATATCGAGCGTGTCGATCAGCGGTTCCCGGTCCAGCGCGACTCCCAGGCGCCAGTGGGCGAGCAGGATCGTGAAGACGCGCACGTTGTCGTGGGTCATGCGCACCGTCCGCATCCGTGACTGCAAGCGCTGCCAGTCGTCGCTGCGGGCGTCTCCACGCAAGGACTTGAGCACCATCAACAGCGTGAGGCTGTTGAGCGAGCCGGGCGCTTGTTCGGCGCCACGCGTGCAGGCATCGATCGCCTCGTCGAGCCTTGTGTTAGCCGGCGTGGCACCGCCGCCGGCCCTGAAGTGGCTGGCACATAACTCCACCCACGCCCGGCCCGACGCAGGCGCAGCCAGCGTTGCGGCTTCGGCAATGCTGGCAGTGCTGCGCCAGGACTGGGCGCGCGCCACGGTCGCTCCGGCCATGGCCAGCAGTGCGACCGCGCAGGCCGTCCCCGGCAGGATACGCGCAACCCGTGCGGGGCCGAGGCGCTCCAGCAGGCTGCCTAGCGCCAGCACGATCCCGATGAGGCCGAAGTGGTTGCGATGCTCGAATACCAATTCCAGGCCGACCACGTTGCTGGCGATGGCATGGCTGGAAAAGAAGAGGAACACGCCGAGCGCGAACAACGGCAACCGCTTGCGCAGCATCCACGCCAGCCCCAACAGGCCGAGTACCAGCGCGATCGCAGGTAGCGTGGTCCAGGGCTGCAGCAGGCTGCGCGAAGGCTCCACCCAGTCGTAGAAGAACGGCATGTGGCGGGGCAGCGGCAGCAGGATCTGCCACAGGTACATGCACAGGACGCGGGGCTGCGTCAGCAGGCGTTCAATGCTGGAGAAGTCGCGTCCTGGATACGCCTCCCACTGCCAGTAGTGCGGCAGCACGAGAAACAGGAAGACCGCGGACGCTGCCACCGTTCCAAGCAAGTAACTTCGCCGCAGGCTCTGGACCAGGCGCGGGTCGGCCGCAGCGAAACGCAGCACTGTCAGTTCCAGCGCGAGCGCGTACGCGGGCAGCAGCGCCGAATCCTCCTTGCAGCCCAGCGCCAAGACCCACAGCAGGGCTGTCAGCAGCAGCCCCATTCTTCCGGACTCGCCCCGGACCTGCCTCTGCCGAGCGTCGAGGTACGCCCACAACGCAAGTACCAGGAAAAATGTGCCCATCGTCTGGAAACGCTGCACCACGTACAACACCGAGGAAACCTGCAGCGGATGCACCGCCCAGGCGAGCGCAAGAGCGGGCGCCAGCCACCGCACCCTCCCCTCAGCGACGCCGGCGGCCAGCAGCACGCTGCGGAAGAACCACGCCAGAACGAAGGTGGTCAGAGCGTGGATGCCGATACTGGTGATCCGGAACACCATCGGATCCGCGCCGCCTCCGCGCCAATAGTCCAAGGCGAAGGACAGGGCCGGCAAGGTCCGTGTAAGGCCCGAAGCCTGCTGCGTGGCCAGCAGGTTGGCCACGCCCTCCGCATCCAGACGCGTCAGCCGGATGGCCGTGTTGTTGACGATGTTGGGGATGTCATCGAAGAAGAACTGGCCGGGCAGGCCTGGCACGAAGAGCAGGCCCACGATTACGGCGACCAGCAGGCTGGCAATGAGAAATCTGACCTGGGAGCTTGGCATGGGCACGGTTCGCAATGGGCGCCGCACTGTGCCGGCGCGGATCGTGAATGAGAATCCCACAGTCAACGCGCTGGAGGGGATGATTGCGTCACGGCCTGCAGCCTGTCGGCCATTTGTTGGTAGCCCTCGTGGCGCAAGTCGCGGATGATGCCGGTGGCGAAGCGGGGATCCCTGGTGGTGCGCACGGCGTTCTCGAAGTAGCGGTAAGCCCGGTCCGGCTGGTTGCTATGCCCCAGGATGAAGTAGCCGAGCGCGGCGGATTCGATGGGGGGGAATGGCTTACGGTCGTGGAAGGCGTCGATGGCCGCGACCACCTGGGTGATATCCATGGTCACGCCGTTGCGGACTTGGTCGAGAATGACCCAGATTCGCGTCGTGTTCTCCGGCGTCATCGTGGCCACTTCGATGCGCGCCAGGTATTCGTCCCAGTCTGCCTGACTGAGTGAACCCTGGATCCCCTTGAACGCGATTACATTGGTCAGGTTGGCCACCGAACGTGGCGTGACGTCGGCGCCCCTGCGGCAGGCGTCGATGGCCTTGTCCAGGTAAGGATTGCTGACCTCGGCACCGCCGCCGCGTTCGAAATGCGCCACGCAAAGCGTCTGCCAGGCGCGCCCGGATTCAGGGGCGATGCGCACGTGCATCTTCGCCAACCCGAGTCCGTCACTCCACGCGTGCGCGCGCATCGCGGTGGCGATCGCCAGGGCCGCAAGGAGCAGCGTGCACAGGGGCACAGTGACCGCTGCACGGAGTTTCAGGCGGCGCGAGATCACAGCCACCAGGTCGCCAATCGCCAGCACGATGCCGATCAGCGGGAAGTGGTTGCGATGCTCGAATACAAGCTCGAGCCCAAGCACATTGCTGGTGACGAAGTGACCGGCGAAGAAAAGGAGGATGCCCAGGGCAAACAGCGGCCGCCGATGCCGAAGGCGAAGGGCCGCGGTCAGGAGCGCCGCTAGAAGCAACAGCGCAGGTAGCGTGGTCCAGGGCGTCAGCAGTCCACGTGAGGGCTCAATCCAGTCGTAGTGGAACGACATGTGTGCCGGCAGAGGTACCAGCATCTGCCACAGGTAGAGACACAGAACCCGACCCTGGGTCAATACGCGCTCGATACTGGTGAAATCGCGCCCCGGGAACGCTTCCCAGGACCAGAAGTATGGCAAGACGAGGAACAGGTACAAGGCGGCGCCGGCAAGCGTCATGACCAGGAAACCACGCGACATGGCACGGGCAACCGCCGGATCCGCCGCACGGAAGCGCAGCACGGTCAACTCCAGTGCAAGCAGGTAGGCCGGCAACATCACCGCATCTTCCTTGCAGCCCAAGGAGATCGCCCACAGCAGTCCGGTGAGGATCAGACCCATGCGGCCCGGACGCCCCTCGGCCTGGGCCAGCCGGGCCCGGAAGTAGGCCCACATCGCAAGCACGACGAACAGGGTCGCCAGTGTTTGCATCCGCTGGACGACATACAGCACGGAAGACACCTGGAGCGGATGCAGCGCCCAAGCAATTGCCAGCGCGAGCGCTCCCCAACGCGCGCGAACCTCGTTCGCTCCGGTGGTGCGCAGAAGGGTCTGCAGGAAGCCGGCCAGCACCAGCGTGGTCAGTGCGTGGATGGCGATGTTCGTGGTCTTGAACGTCGCAGGGTCGAGGCCGTTCCCCCGCAAATAGTCCAGCGCGAACGTCAACGTCGGCAGGGTGCGGGATACGCCTCCGGACTGCATGCTGAAGGCGGCATCCATGATGGCGCCCGGCGCAAGGGACCGCAGCCGGATGCCGGAGTTATCGACGATGTTGAAGCTGTCGTCGAGGAGGAATTCGCCAGGTAGACCAAGAGCGAAGATCGCGCTAACCAAGGCCGCGCAGAGTAGCGACAGCACCAGGAAACCACGCTGCGAGAGCGTCATGTTGGGCCTATGCGCAGGGACGAAGCGGCCAGTTTGGACGATCTGGCCGCCGCGCGCAGTTACAGCGGCAGCGGCGCGTCTGCGCCCGTCAGATGAGCGAGCAGTTGCCCGTTGTCATATCGCAACTGGTGATCCGGGTGCCGGGGGCCTTGGGGGTGCCCGTGATGGTCGTGGTCATGTCGAGCGCCGTGTCGGCGAGTCGACAGGCCTGGCGAGGCGGCGCTGCCGGCGTGGCCTGCATGTGCAGAGTGGCGAGCGCGAAGTTGGCGTAGCTTTTCATCTCGGCCTGGCAGGCCCCTTCCGCCGACCGGACCCGATAGGCGTTGTAGGCCGGCAACGCGATCGCGGCCAGCATGGCGATGATCGCGACCACGATCATCAACTCGATCAATGTGAAGCCTTCCTGCCTGCGAGCCATGTCATTCCCCCGTGATGCGCCACCCCAGCAAACAAGGAAGCAAGACACACGCCAAACGTGCAAGGGGTCGTGAGGGTCACGGCCGAAGTGGGATGATGGTCGCGCTTCCGTCGCATCATGAAACTTGGGCACATTGAGCGACGGTTCGCAAAAAAGAGAAGACCCCTCGAGAGGGGTCTTCCGGCACAGCGCTGAGTATCGGTCGCGTTAGATCGACGGATCCAGGCTGCAGGTCGCAGAATCGTTGTTGCACGTCGTGTCGCCGCTACCTGCGGTACCCGTACCACCCGGATCCCGGGGGGCGAAGACCGTGGTACCGGTAATGGTAGCCAGGGCGGCCGTCGGGGTCTCGCACGAAACGGCAGGCGGAGCCTCGACATTCATTTCGGACTGCAGCGCAGCCACGGCAGAGTTCATGTAGGCCTTCGCCTCGGCCTGGCAGGCGCCTTCGGCCGAACGGATGCGGTAGTTGTTGTACGCCGGCAGCGCGATGGCGGCCAGGATGGCGATGATCGCGACGACGATCATCAGCTCGATGAGCGTGAAGCCCTTCTGCATCTTCTTCATGGTGTATCCCCTAGAGGTTGGACGTTGGACAAGTCGACTTTCACGTGCCCCATCGTTCCGGCTGTTGCCGTGTCCTGTGGGCAGCCGTGCAACAGCGCACGTGCGGAGGGATTGACGCAGGATGCGTGCCAATCCGGCAACGGTGTGGGTGGGGGATTGGAATGCGGGAACCTGTCACGATTTCAGATTCATTCAGCGTGAATCTGGGAACGGGTTCACGCGACGCGTTGCGTCACAAAGTGACGCGAAGTGACCTTGTGCGCAGGGGTCTGGATCGGTGAGGTTCTAAACGTGATGTCGATCATGCCGGCGATGCGCGCGGGGGCACGGTGGCGACGGCGGTTCGGCGGTCGGCCGCCGGATCGGGTGACGTGGAATTGACGCGGGAGTCGGCCGGACTTCATGCGCGCCGGGCGGTGCGAACGGAACGGGCGCCCTAGCCCGACCGCGACGCCTCAGTCGATCCCGAGCTTCTTCAGCTTGTACCGCAGCGCCCGGAAGGTGATGCCCAGCGCCGCCGCGGTCTTGGTCTTGTTGTAACGGTTTTCCTGCAGCGCCTGCTGGATGGCGGTGCGCTCGATCTCCTCGATGTACGAGGGCAGGGCGCTGCTGGCGGTGTCAAAGGGGCTGGTGGTGCGCGGGTCCGCGCCGGGCGGCGGCGGTGCGCCGGTGGGCAGGGTGTGTCCGGCCGGGGCCGGCGCCTGCGCACCGGGTCGCGGAGGCTGCATGCCGGCGGGCGCGGGCAGCTGCAGGTCGTCGGCGTGGATGGTGTGGCCGTCGGCCAGCGCCAGCGCGCGTTCGAGGATGTTCTCCAGCTCGCGCACGTTGCCGGGGAAGCGGTAGGCCTCGAGCGCGGCGACGGCGTCGCCGGCGAGCGTCGGCGGCTGGCGCTTCATCGCGCGGGCGAGGCGGTCGAGGATGGCGTCGGACAGCAGCGGCAGGTCGCCGGCGCGCTCGCGCAGCGAGGGCACGTGCAGGCCGATGACGTTGATGCGGTAGAAGAGGTCGTGGCGGAAGGTGCCGTCGGCGACCAGCTGGGCCAGGTCCTTGTGGGTGGCCGAGAGGATGCGCACGTCCACCTGCACTTCGTTCTGCGAGCCCACCGCGCGCACGCTCTTTTCCTGGATCGCGCGCAGCAGCTTGACCTGCATCGGCAGCGGCAGTTCGGCCACCTCGTCCAGGAACAGGGTGCCGCCGTCGGCGGCCTGGAACAGGCCGGCCTTGTCGCTGGTGGCGCCGGTGAAGCTGCCCTTCTTGTGGCCGAAGAACTCGCTTTCCATCAGTTCGGACGGAATCGCGCCGCAGTTGACCGGGATGAACGGCCCGCCGGCGCGCGAGCCCTGGGCGTGGATGGTGCGCGCCACCAGCTCCTTGCCGGTGCCCGACTCGCCGTTGATGTGCACCGGGGCCTGGCTGCGCGCGACCTTGCCGATGGTCTGGCGCAGGCTGACCATCGCCGGCGAGGCGCCGAGCAGGCGGCCGGCCTCCTCGGGCTGGGCCAGGCGGCGGGTGTTGAGGTCCAGCGCCTGGCGCACCAGGCCGCGCAGCACGTTGATGTCGACCGGCTTGCTGACGAAGTCGAAGGCGCCGGCCTTGAGCGCTTCCACGGCGGCCTCGACGTTGCCGTAGGCGGTGATCACGGCCACCGGTGTCGTTGGGAAGCGGGTGGAGATCTCGCTCACCAGCTCCAGGCCGGAGCCGTCGGGCAGGCGCATGTCGGTCAGGCACAGGTCGTAGGAGACCGTGCCGAGCATCTGCCGGGCGGCGTGCAGGTTGGGGGCAGTGTCGGTCCGCAGGCCCATCCGCCCCAGGGTCAGCACCAGCAGTTCGCGGATGTCGTGCTCGTCATCGACGATCAGGGCGCTGCGGGCTTCGTTCATGGACAAGGGGGCGACGGTCGCAAGGTGACCAATATTGACAGTTTTTGACGCGGGTGACGAGGGTGTTGGAGTGGTGGTTGGTGGCTGGTGGCTGCCGGTGTCCACATCCGGTAACGGCGGCGTGGGGCGGGTCTGGAGGTTGAACAGCCGGAAGAGCCGGGTTGCGGTGCTCGTGTCCCGCGCCTTCGGCGCGCCTCATCCGCCCCTCGGGCACCTTCCGCCCATGAAGGGGACCGAGGTCCCGTCAAACGGGAGAGGGGACGCTGGGCTCGCCCCTCGTTCGTCTTTCGCACACCTTTCTCTTTCATCGACAGAGGTTCTGTCGAGCGGGACACGGGAAAGCCCGGCCCTGGGGTGGAAGGCAGCCGGCGGGTTGCCTCAGCGCTGCAGCAGGGCGTGCTGCGGGGGGAGGGTGAGGCGGAAGCAGGCGCCGCCGCCGGGGACGGCGACGTATTCGAGCTCGGCTTCGTTGGCGCGGGCCAGTTCGTGGGCGATGTACAGGCCCAGGCCGGTGCCGTTCTCGGAGGTGGTGAAGAACGGGCGGAACAGCTGCGCCGCCACCGCGTCGGGGATGCCGGGGCCGCGGTCGAGCACGCTGATGCGGGGCACGCGGTCCTCGTCCTCCAGGTGCAGGGAGATGCGCGGGGTCTCGCCGGGCAGGTGGCCGTAGCGCACGGCGTTGTTCACCAGCGCGGTGACGATCTGCTGCAGGTGGCGCGGGTCGAACATCACCGGCAGCTTCACGCATTCGCCGGTCTGGCGCAGCTGCGCGTTGTCCTCCGGCACGATCATCCGGTAGTCCTCGATGAAGTGCCGGGAGAAGGTCACCAGGTCGATGCGTTCTGGCTTGGCGCGCTCGCGCCGGGCCAGGCCGAGCACGCTTTCGACGATGCCGTTGGTGCGCAGGCACTGCTGGTGGACGATCTGCAGCAGGCGCCGGTCGCTGGCGTTGAGGTCGTGCGATTCCTCGAGCAGCTGGGTGGCGTAGCTGATCGCCGCCAGCGGGTTGCGGATCTCGTGCGCGAGGCTGGCCGAGAACCGCCCCATCGCCGCCAGGGTGAGCGATTCGGCGCGGCGCGAGAGCATCGACGTGTCGTCGAGGAACACCAGGGTCGCGTCGCTGGTGGCCAGCAGCCGCGCGAACCGCGGCAGCACTTCGGCCTGGTCGGGGCCGCAGGCCATCGGGGAGTCGTCCTGCTGGCCGTCCTGCAGCCACTGCGCCAGGCGCATCGCCAGTTCGGGCGCCACCTGCGCCACCGGCTTGCCGTGCATGCCGTGGTCGTGGTCGACCTCGTCGTCGCGCAGCAGCAGCTGGGCCGCCTCGTTCGCCATGCGGATGCGGCCGCCGCCGTCCACCAGCACCACGCCGGTGCGCATGCGCCGGATCACCAGCTCGTTGATCTCGGCCAGGTTCGCCGCCTCGGCGCCGCGCTCGTCGGCCAGGCGCTGGGCGGCGCGCATCTGCCGGCCGAGGTGGTGCATCAGCGCCGCGACCGCGAAATACGCCACGGCGAACATCAGCACCTCGGCCAGCGGACGCTCGGACAGCCCCTCCATCCGGTCCCACAGATGCTCGGCCACGATCGCAGCGGTGGCGCCGCCGGCGAAGGCCAGGCTCCAGGGCAGCGACAGGAACAGCGACCCGGCCGCCAGGTTGAACACGAACATCAGCGCGATGCCGGGCCCGACCCCGGGCATCGCGTGGGTGGCCAGGAATACCACCGCCAGGTCCACGCCCAGGCCCACGACCACGTGCGGGAAGAACCCGCCGCGCAGCCGCCCGCCGGCCTGCATCAGGTGGCGGGCGTGGGCCACCAGCACCAGCGACAGCACCACGAAGGTGGTCGAGACCGTCTGCGCCAGCTGCGGCAGGTGCATCTCGCCGATCAGCGAGCCGGCCGGACTGAAGACGATCAGCGCCAGCAGGGCCGATTCGAGCAGGCGGTAGAGCGCGAACAGGTACAGCTCGCGGCGCAGCGACTGGGTGTGGTCGGGTTGGGCTGCGGCGGATGCGGCCAAGGGGATGCGCGGCGGGAACTCGGGCCCGGAGTATAGGCATGGACCGGCGGCGGGGCGGGCCCGGAGGCCCGGCTTTGCCCGCGGGCGGCGCATCGGCGAGAATATGCGGCCGCGTGCCGCCAGCTGGCCTCCGGGTCCGGGCCGCGACGCGATCCTCCCCAGCACGGACCCCACATGAACTTCCACGAATACCAGGCCAAGCAGTTGTTCGCCGACTACGGCATCGCGGTGCCGGCCGGGCGCGTCGCGCGCTCGCCGGATGAGGCGGTGGACGCCGCGAAGGCCATCGGCGGCGACTTTTGGGTCGTCAAGGCCCAGATCCACGCGGGCGGCCGCGGCAAGGCCGGCGGCGTCAAGCTCGCCCGCAGCCTCGACGAGGTGCGCGAGTACGCCAAGGGCATGCTCGGCACGCAGATGGAGACCTACCAGTCGGCCGGCGTCGCGCTGCCGATCGACAGCGTGCTGGTGACCCAGGCCACCGACATCGCGCAGGAGCTGTACCTGTCGGTGCTGGTCGACCGCGCCACCCAGTCGATCACCTTCATCGCCTCGTCCGAGGGCGGCGTGGAGATCGAGAAGACCGCCGAGGAGAACCCGGACGCGATCCAGACCCTCAACGTCAGCTACGTGCAGGGCCTGCAGCCCTACCAGTGCCGCGACATGGGCTTCGCGCTCGGCCTCAACGCCAAGCAGGTGGGCCAGCTGACGAAGATCATGCTGGGTCTGTACCGGCTGTTCAACGACAAGGACCTGGCGCTGGTGGAACTCAATCCGCTGGCGGTGCTCAAGGACGGCAACCTCGCCGTGCTCGACGGCAAGGTCAACTCCGACGACAACGCCAGCTTCCGCCACGCCGACCTGGTCGCGATGCGCGACATCCGCCAGGAAGACGAGACCGAGGTCAAGGCCAGCCAGCACGACCTCAACTACGTGACCATGGACGGCAACATCGGCTGCATGGTCAACGGCGCGGGCCTGGCCATGGCGACGATGGACGTGATCAAGCTCGAGGGCGGCGAACCGGCCAACTTCCTCGACGTCGGCGGCGGCGCCAACAAGGAGCGCGTGACCGAGGCGTTCAAGCTGATCCTCTCCGACGAGGACGTGAAGGCGATCTTCGTCAACATCTTCGGCGGCATCGTGCGCTGCGACATGATCGCCGAGGGCATCATCGCCGCGGTCAAGGAAGTCGACGTCAAGGTGCCGGTGATCGTGCGCCTGGAAGGCACCAACGTCGAGGAGGGCAAGAAGCTGCTGCGCGAGAGCGGGCTGGCGATCACCCCCGCCGACGACATCAACGACGGCGCGAAGAAGGCCGTCGCCGCCGTCAAGCAGGCGGCCTGACACATTTTTTGAGTCCTGCCCCCGCTTCGCGGGGGCAGGTGCCCGAAGGGCGGATGGGGGCTACGACGCAACGCACCCCCATCCCGACCTTCCCCCGCAAGCGGGGGAGGGGCTTCAAACAGGAATCCAGGAAAATCCAATGTCCGTTTTGGTCAACAAGAACACCAAGGTGATCGTGCAGGGCTTCACCGGCCAGCAGGGCACCTTCCACGCCGAGCAGATGCTCGACTACGGCACCAAGGTCGTCGGCGGCGTGACCCCCGGCAAGGGCGGCAGCGAGCACCTCGGCCTGCCGGTCTTCAACACCGTGCGCGACGCGGTCTCCGAAACCGGCGCCGACGCATCCGTGATCTACGTGCCGCCGCCGTTCGCGGCCGACGCGATCCTGGAAGCGGCCGACGCCGGCATCAAGGTGATCGTGTGCATCACCGAGGGCATCCCGGTGCTGGACATGCTGCGGGTCAAGAACGCGCTCAAGGGCTACGACGACGTCGTGCTGATCGGCCCCAACTGCCCGGGGGTGATCACGCCCGGCGAGTGCAAGATCGGCATCATGCCCGGCCACATCCACAAGCCCGGCAAGGTCGGCATCGTCTCGCGCAGCGGCACGCTGACCTACGAGGCGGTCAAGCAGACCACCGACGCGGGCCTGGGCCAGTCGACCTGCATCGGCATCGGCGGCGACCCGATCAACGGCACCAACTTCATCGATGCGCTGAAGCTGTTCCAGGACGATCCGCAGACCGAGGGCATCATCCTGGTCGGCGAGATCGGCGGCAGCGCGGAAGAGGAAGCGGCCGAGTACATCGCCGAGTTCGTGACCAAGCCGGTGGTCGGGTTCATCGCCGGCGCCTCGGCCCCGAAGGGCAAGCGCATGGGCCACGCCGGCGCGATCGCGAGTGGCGGCGCGGGCACGGCCGAGGGCAAGTTCGCTGCGCTGGAGAAGGCGGGCGTGACCACGGTGAAGTCCCCCGGCGACCTGGGCGCGGCGATCGCCAAGCGACTGGCCGGCTGAGGACGCGCGTCCGGTTCCCGATGGAAGGCCGCCTCCGGGCGGCCTTGCTGTTTGTGCGTGGCGCGTCCGGCGGGAGTGTCGGCGATCGGCGGCCCGCGCTTGACGCCCCGTGGCCACGATGCGCATGATGGATGCGCATCCCATGGAGGCACGCCATGCGCATTCGCGAAGACTACGCCGGCTACGGCAAGCGCGCGACCAACGTCAGCATCAATCAGGGACTGCTGGACGCGGCCAAGGCGCTGGACATCAACCTGTCGGCCACGCTGGAACGGGCGCTGGAGCAGGAGGTGCGCGCCCGCAAGCGACAGCGCTGGCTGGAGGACAACCGCGAGGCCATCGAGGGCTACAACGCCTGGGTGGCGGAGCATGGCGTGTTCAGCCCGATGTTCCGCAAGCGCTGATGCACCAGTTCACCGCCTACCGCAATCGCGACGAAGGCACGCGCGCGGTGTATCCGCTGCTGCTCAACGTGCAGAGCGACCTGATCGAGGAGACGGGCACCCGGGTGGTGGTGCCCATGGTGCCGATGAACGCGCGCCGTCGTGCGCCGGTCATCTCCTCCCTGGCGCCGGTGATCGAAGTCAACGGCAAGCCCCACGTGCTGGTGGTCCCGCTGCTGGCCGCGACCGAGGTCGCCGACCTGGGCGCGGCCGAGGCCGACCTGTCGGGCGAGCGGGCGACGATCCTGGCCGCGCTGGACCTGCTGATCTCGGGAATCTGACATGACCGACACCCTCCGCATCGCCCTGGCCCAGTTCGACTTCCCCGTCGGCGACGTGCGCGGCAACACCGACCGCATGGTGGCGATGATCGCCGAGGCGCGCGACGAATACGGCGCCGACATCGTGCTGTTCCCGGAACTGGCGATCAGCGGCTACCCGCCCGAGGACCTGCTGATGCGGCCCTCGTTCCTCGAGGATTGCGAGGCGGCGCTGCGCGAGGTGGCGAAGGCGGCGACCGGCATCGTGGCGGTGGTCGGCTGGCCCGAGTCGGCGGGCAGCATCCTGTACAACTCCGCCAGCGTGCTGCGTGCAGGCAGGGTCGAGGCGACCTATCGCAAGCGCGAACTGCCCAACTACAACGTGTTCGACGAGCGCCGCTACTTCCATGTCGATCCGGACGGCGGCAGCTGCGTGGTCGAGGTGAAGGGCGTGCCGGTGGGCGTGCTGGTGTGCGAGGACCTGTGGTTCGCCGAGCCCCTGGCCGACACCGCCCGGTCCGGCGCGCAGCTGGTGCTGGTGCCCAACGCCTCGCCCTACGAGCGCGGCAAGCATGCCCAGCGCGACGCCCTGCTGTCCGAGCGCGCGAAGGAAAGCGGCACGGCGCTGGCCTACGTCAACGTGGTCGGCGGCCAGGACGCGCTGGTGTTCGACGGTTCTTCCGTGGTGGCCGATGCGGACGGCACCGTGCATCCGGCCGCGTCCGCCTTCACCGACCAGTGGCTGGTGGTGGACTACGACGTCGCCGCGCGCAGGTTCTCGCCGGTGGTCTGGCAGGACGACGGCGACGAGAGCATGGACGCGCTTGCGTGGCGCGCGATCGTGCGCGGGATCCGCGACTACTGCGGCAAGAACGGCTTCTCGAAGACCTGGCTTGGGCTGTCGGGCGGCATCGACTCGTCGATCGTGCTGGCGCTGGCGGTCGATGCGCTGGGCGCGGACAACGTCACCGCGGTGCGCATGCCATCGCGCTACACCGCCGGGCTGTCCAACGACCTGGCGCAGGAGCAGTGCGACGCGGTCGGCGTGCGCCTGCTGACGCTGCCGATCGAGGCGCCGTTCAACGGGTTCCTCGAGACCCTGGGCGCGACGTTCGAGGGCCACGCGCCGGACACCACCGAGGAGAACCTGCAGTCGCGCGCGCGCGGCGCGCTGCTGATGGCGCTGTCGAACAAGTTCGGCGGCCTGTTGCTGACCACCGGCAACAAGAGCGAGTACGCGGTGGGCTACGCGACGATCTACGGCGACATGTGCGGCGGCTACGCGCCGATCAAGGACCTCTACAAGACCGAGGTCTACGGCCTGGCGAAGTGGCGCAACACGGTGGGCGGCGCACCGGTGATCCCGCCGGGCGTGATCGCGCGCGCGCCGTCGGCCGAGCTGCGCGAGAACCAGGTCGACCAGGATTCGCTGCCGCCCTACGACGTGCTCGATGCGATCCTGCGCCGCTACGTGGACCTGGAGCAGTCGCGCGACGACATCGTGGGCGCGGGTTTCGACGCCGCCACCGTCGACCGCGTGCTGCGCCTGGTGCGCACCAGCGAGTGGAAGCGCCACCAGGCCGCCACCGGCCCGAAGATCTCGCGCCGCGCTTTCGGCCGCGAGCGGCGCTACCCGATCAGCAACCGCTATCCGGCCTGATCGGCGCGGCTGCGCGCCGGTCGGCGCTAACGCGACGATCGACGTCGATTGCAGCGTGGCCTGCGCGCGCGACGGCATAATGCGGACCTGTTTGCAGCGCGGGGAAACGGCATGGGCAGGAAAGGTGCAGGTGGTCGTCGTCGCGGCGTGCAGGGCAGGGCGTCGGATTCGCGTGCTGCACCGGTTTCCGCCTCGCCGCCGGCGATCGCGAAGGCGGGCCGCACGGACATCGCGCTGCGTGCGCTGGCGATCGTGGGCCTGCTGCTGACGGTCTACCTGGCGTGGACCGCGTCCAGCGGGGGACCTGCGTTCTGCACCGAAGGCTCCGGCTGCGACCTGGTGCAGGCCAGCCGCTGGTCGCGCTTCCTCGGCCTGCCGATCGCGGCCTGGGGCGCGCTGCTGTATGCGGCCATCGCGTGGGTGGCGTGGCGTCCGGCGCCGCGGCTGGCGCGCTGGCGCCGTCTGTCGCGGCTGTCCTTCCTCGGCCTGGCGCTCAGCGTGTACCTGACCGTCGCCGGCCTGGTGGCGGTGCAGGCGGTGTGCGCGTGGTGCCTGGTGTCGCTGGGGCTGATGCTCGCGATCTTCCTGCTCGTGCACCTGGGGCGCCCCGACAGCGCGCCGGGCATGCCGTGGGCCACGTGGTGGCTGGGCAGCGGGCTGGTCGCGCTGGGGCTGGTCGCGGCCTTGCAGCTCTCGGCGATGGGCCTGCTGGAGCGGCGCGAGGATCCGCGATTGCGCGCGCTGGCCGAACATCTGGGGCAGGTCGACGCACGCTTCTACGGCGCCTCGTGGTGTCCGAACTGCACGGAACAGAAGCGTCTGTTCGGCGCCGCCGCCCCTCGGCTGCCCTACGTGGAGTGCTCGCCGGAAGGTCGCGCCGGCGGGGTGGCGTTCGAATGCATCAGCGCGCGCGTGAGCGGATACCCGACCTGGATCATCGACGACAGGCACCACGTCGAGGTACTCACGCCGGAGCGGCTGGCGCGGCTGACGGGGTTCGACTGGGAGGGGGCCGCTCCGCGCTGAGGATGCGGTGCCGGGGGCAGCAGCCCCGGATGCGCTTCGCTTATCCGGGCTACGGGCTGGCCGGGACGAGTGGGGCTGAATGCGCTTCGCTTGTCCGGGCTACGGGCGGATGTGCGGCGGCAGACGGCGCGACGGGTGCGGCAGCGCTGGCGTTTCGGGGCCACCGGATGCGCAGACGCCGCCCGGAGGCGGCGTCTGGTCAGGCCTGCGTGCGGCGCGCGGTCAGTCGCGCGCGTCGTTTTCGATCGCCGAGCGCTCCCCCGCGAACGGGTTGAGCTTGCGCACGTTCCACGGATAGTTCGGCCAGTCGCCCGCCAGGTAGGGGTGTCCGGGCTCGTTCTGTTCCAGCACGCGACGGGCGTCGGCGGCCAGGGTCTCGTTGCCCAGTTCGGTATAGGCCGCCACCAGCACCGCGACCGCATCGTTCTGGAACTCGCTCTGCGGATAGGTCTCCAGCAGGTAGGTCGCGCGTTCGGCGGCAGCGATCCAGGCGTCGCGGCGCAGGTAGTACAGCGCGGTCTCGATCTCGTGGCGGGCGAACATGTTGCGCAGCGCGACCATGCGCTGGCGCGCATCGTCGGCATAGCGGCTGCTCGGGTAGCGCTCGAGCAGGGTGTTGAAATCGGAGAAGGCCTGGTTGGGCGTGGCCAGGTCGCGGCGGCTGGCGTCGAGCTTCCACACCCGCTGCAGGAACACGGTGTCGCGGTTGGAGTTCACCAGCCCGCGCAGGTAGTACATGTAGGGCGTGTTCTTGTGCGTGGGGTAGGTGCGCAGGAAGCGGTCGATGGTCGAGATTGCCTCCTCGTTGTCGCCCATCTTGAACTGGGCGAACGCGGTCTCCATCAGCGCCTGCTCGGTGTAGGGCCCGTACGGGTACTGGGCCAGCAGGCGGCGGTAGGTGACGGTCGCGCCGCTCCAGTTGCCGTTGCGCATCTGCCCCTGGCCCTTGTCGTAGAGCTCCTCGACCGGGACCCCCTCGTTCTCGTCCTCGTCCTTGAACACGCCCTTGATCCGCGCGCAGCCGGAGGTCGTCAGGACGATCACCAGCAACAGCAGGATCGCGCGGCGGAGCGGAGACAGGCGGACGGACATGGGCACCGGGGCAGGCAGGGCACGAAGCGCGGATAATACCAGCCCGCCCCGGCCGCCCGGGCGCAGCGCCTGAACCCCAGCCCTCCATGTCCCGATCCCCCGACGACGCCATCGAACCACGCGAGGCCCGCGTACCCGAGTCCGCCGCCGGACGCCGGTTCGACGCGGTGCTGGCCGAACTGTTCCCCGAATTCTCGCGCTCGCGCCTGGCCGGCTGGATCCGCGACGGCGACGCCCTGCTCGACGGCAGGCCCGTGCGCCCGCGCGATCCCGTGCGCGGCGGCGAGCACGTCCGGCTGTCCGCGCGCCTGGAAGTCGAGACCCGGGCGCTGCCCCAGGACATCCCGCTGCGGGTGCTGTACGAGGACCCGGACGTGTTCGTGATCGACAAGCCGGCCGGCCTGGTGGTGCATCCGGGCGCCGGCAACGCCGACGGTACCCTGGTCAACGCGCTGCTGCACCGCGACCCGTCGCTGGCGTCGCTGCCGCGCGCGGGCGTGGTGCATCGGCTGGACAAGGACACCTCCGGGGTGATGGTGGTGGCGCGCACGCTGCAGGCGCAGACCGCGCTGGTGGCGCAGCTGTCCGCGCGCGGCGTGCACCGCCAGTACCTGGCCGTGGTCACCGGTGCGCTGGTCTCGGGCGGCACCGTGGACGCGCCGATCGATCGCCACCCGCGCGAGCGCGTGCGCATGGCCGTGCGCGAGGACGGGCGCGACGCCGTCACCCACTACCGGCTGCGCGAGCGCTTCCGCGCGCACACCGCGCTCGAATGCCGGCTGGAGACCGGGCGCACCCACCAGATCCGCGTGCACATGGCGCACATCCGGCACGCGATCGTGGGCGATCCGCTCTACGGCGGGCCGCTGAAGCTGCCCAAGGGCGCGTCGGAGACGCTGGTCGCCGCGCTGCGCGGGTTCCGGCGCCAGGCCCTGCATGCGGAGACGCTGGAATTCGCCCACCCGGCCAGCGGCGAACCCGTGCGCTGCGACGCGCCGGTGCCGGACGACCTGCTGGCGCTGATGGACGCGCTGCGCGAGGACGCGCGCGAACATGTCGAGGCGGAGCGCGCGCGCCGGTGAGCGCGCGCATCGACGCATCCGCGGCGCTGCCGGCGAACGTGCATGCGTTCACCACGGTGCGCCATGGCGCCGGCCATTCGCGGGCGCCGTTCGACAGCTTCAATCTGGGCAATTTCCGCGGCCCGCAGGGCGACGACCCGGCGGTAGTCGCGCGCAACCGCGCCGAGCTGCTGTCCCGCTTCGCGCTGCCCGCCTGGCCGCACTGGCTGAAGCAGGTGCACGGGACGCGGGTGCTGCGGGTCGAATCGCCCGCAGCGGCGCCACCGGGGCTTGCGGACCGAATGCCACCCGGACCGGAACCGGGCGCCGCGGCCACGATGCGCGCGCCGACCGGCGAGCCGTCCGCCGCGATGGATGGGGACGAACCCGAAGCCGACGCCGCGGTCACGTCGACGCCCGGTGTGGTGCTCGCGATCCTGACCGCCGACTGCCTGCCGGTGGTCTTCGCGGCGAGGGACGGCCGTGAGCTCGCCGCCGCGCACGCCGGCTGGCCGGGCCTGTCGCGCGGAATGCTGGAGGCGACGCTGGCCGCCATGCGCAGCGCGCCGGTCGACCTGGTCGCCTGGATCGGCCCCTGCGCGGGACCGGCACGCTATGAGGTGGGGCGCGACGTGTACGCGGCCTTCGTCGCGCACGATCCCGGTGCCGCCGCCGCGTTCGTGCCCACCCGCGAGGGGCACTGGCTTGCCGATCTCCCCGCGCTCGCACGACGCCGGCTCGTCGCCGCCGGCATGCGCGCGGCCGACATCCACGGCGGCGACCTGTGCACGCTGTCCGGGCCGGATCGCTTCTTCTCCCATCGCCGCGACGGACGTAGCGGGAGGCTCGCGACCGTGGCCTGGATCGAGCCACCGCCGGGGTCGGCGGCGGCCTGACACGACGCCGGCAGGCAGGGGAGCCGGTCGATGCGCCGAGTCGAGCGCACAGGGCGGCTCGCGCCCGGGCCGGTGCGCTCGAACCGGCCGAACGCCCGCAGGCTGGCAGTCGCGGGCGCCGGATCGCGGACGTTGGCGCGTCTCCGGTACATGCGGCGGCTGGGGGCAGACCCCGGGCCTGATCCGGAAGGCCGCGAACCTGTCGGCCAACGCGTTTTTTACATTAATCTGACAGCGCTCCTCCCACCCCCACGCCAGGACCCTCCGATGACCCAGGCTCCGCCTCGCCGGTCCCCAGCCCCGCGCCTGTCCGCGCTGGCGCTCGCGCTGTCACTGCCCATCGCCGTGCAGGCTCAGGACGCCCCGCCGCCCGAACCCGCCGATGCGGTCACCCTCGATGCGCTCGAGGTCACCGCGCAGCGCCGGGTCGAGAACATCCAGGACGTGCCGGTCTCGATCAGCGTGCTCTCGGGCGAGACGCTCGACGTGCTCGGATCCGGCGGCACCGACGTGCGCTTCCTGTCGGGCCGGGTGCCCAGCCTCAACATCGAATCGTCGTTCGGCCGCGCCTTCCCGCGCTTCTACATCCGCGGCTACGGCAATACCGATTTCCGGCTCAACACCTCGCAGCCGGTGTCGCTGGTGTACGACGACGTGGTCCAGGAGAACCCGATCCTGAAGGGCTTCCCGGTGTTCGACCTCGAACGCATCGAGGTGCTGCGCGGGCCGCAGGGCTCGCTGTTCGGGCGCAACACCCCGGCCGGCGTGGTCAAGTTCGATTCGGTGCGGCCGTCGCAGGAATTCGGCGGCTACGCGCAACTGGGCTACGGCAGCGACGACATGTGGAACTTCGAGGGCGCGGTGGGCGGTTCGCTCGGCGAGCGCTGGTCGGCCCGCGTGTCGACCCTCTACCAGCGCCGCGACGACTGGGTGCGCAACGACTACCCCGGCCCCAGCGACGGCTTCGAGGGCTACGACGAGTCGGCGGCGCGCGCGCAGCTGCTGTACGAAGGCGACGGCTTCGAGGCGCTGCTGAACGTGCACGCGCGCCACCTCAACGGCAGCGCGCGCCTGTTCCGCGCCAACATCATCGAGCCGGGCACCAACGACTTCGTCGCCGGTTTCGACCGCGACGTGGTGACCCAGGACGGCCTGAACTCCTCCGAGCTCGACAGCCAGGGTGCGAGCGCGCGCCTGCGCTGGGACCTGGGCGACTACACCCTGCATTCGATCACCGGTTACGAATCGCTGGAGACCTTCAACCGCGGCGACATCGACGGCGGCTACGGGGCGGTGTTCCTGCCCGACTCCGGCCCCGGCGTGATCCCGTTCGCTTCCGAGACCGCGGACGGCATTCCCGACCACTCGCAGTGGAGCCAGGAACTGCGCATCGAATCCGGCTACGGCGGCGCGCTGGACTGGCAGGCGGGCGTGTTCTGGTTCAAGGAGGACTACCGGGTCGACAGCGTCAGCTACGACTCGCTCGCGGGCAGCGCGCAGGACGGCTACCAGCGCATCCGCCAGACCAACGACGCCTGGGCGGTGTTCGGCGCGCTGACCTGGCAGGCGACCGACGCGCTCGAACTGCGTGCGGGCCTGCGCTACACCGTGGACGAGAAGCAGCTGACGGTCGAGGAATACTGGAACACCGGCTTCGCGGCCTGCGTGCTGGCCGGCAAGTGCACGCTGGAACAGCTCGCCGCGCTGGAGCCGGACGGCGACCTGTCGGCCTCGCCCGAGGACAAGAAGCTCAACTGGGACCTGTCGGCGACATTCGAGCTCAACGAGGACGTGAACCTGTACGGGCGCGTCGCCACCGGCTTCCGCGGCAGCAGCATCCAGAGCGCGGGCGCGTTCAACGGCAAGTCCGTGGCCGGGCCGGAGACGTCGACCGCGGCGGAGTTCGGCGTCAAGGCCGACCTGTTCGACCGGCGCGCGCGGCTCAACGCCGGCGTCTTCTACTACGAGGTGGACGACCAGCAGCTCACCGCGGTGGGCGGCGCCGCCAACGCCAACATCCTGCTCAATGCCGAGAGATCGACCGGGCGCGGCGTCGAGTTCGACCTCGAGGCGTGGCTGGGCGATTCGGTGCTGGTGACGCTGGGCAGCGGCTACAACGATACGGAGATCGAGGACGACGACCTGGCCGTGGCGGTGTGCGCGGCGTGCACCGTGACCGACCCGCGCGTGGGCGCGCTGGCGGCGATCGACGGCAACACGCTGCCCCAGGCCCCGAAGTGGACCCACAACCTGACCGCGCGCTGGGGCGTGCCGGTGGGCAGCGGCGAATTGTTCGTGTTCACCGACTGGGTGTACCGCAGCGAGGTCAACTTCTTCCTGTACGAGTCGGTCGAGTTCACCGGCAAGTCGCTGCTCGAGGGCGGCCTGCGCGCAGGCTACCTCTGGAACGACGGCGACTACGAGGTGGCGGCCTACGGGCGCAACATCACCGACCAGGAGCGTATCGTCGGCGGCATCGACTTCAACAACCTGACCGGCTTCATCAACGAGCCGCGCACGCTGGGGGTGGAGTTCACCGCGCGGTTCTGAACCTGATCGGCCTTCGCGACTGGCGGACCGCGGTGGCACGACCGCGGATCCGGGCACTGCCTGCGCCATCGACGCCACGCCCCGCGCCGAAGAGGCGGCGCGGGCGGAGGTGGAACGCGTGGCGGGGCCGCCGGGCAGGCGAAAGCCGCAGCGTTCGTCTGCCCACGCATCGTCCGGGCAGGCGACGAGCCGCAACATTGTCTGAATTCCAACCTCCGGCGGGCGCTGCATCGACCGCTGGCACTTGTCCAGGAAGCCCTCCCGCATGACCCGACCGCTGGCCCATGGCCGCCCGCGCTGGTTCGTCCCCGGCGACATCAACGGCTTCTTCGGACTGGTGGTCGACAACCTGTCGATCCTCGGCTTCATCGCCATGGCGCTGGTCGGGCTGTACGGCGTCCCGGCCGAGGTCGTGTTCACCCGCATGTTCCCGGGCACGGCGCTGGGCGTGTTGCTGGGCAACCTGGCCTATACCTGGATGGCGCGTCGCCTGGCGCAGCGCACCGGCCGCGACGATGTCACCGCGATGCCGCTGGGCCTGGACGCGCCGACCAGCATCGGCATGGCACTGCTGGTGCTCGGCCCGGCGTTCGTCGCATTCAAGACCGACGGCCTGGACGAGCAGGCCGCCGCCATCGCCACCTGGCAGCTGGGCATGGCCTCGCTGGTGGTGATGGGCGCGCTGAAGACGGTACTGTCCTTCGCCGGCGACTGGATCACGCGCGTGCTGCCGCGCGCTGCGCTGCTGGGTTCGATCGGCGGCGCCGCACTGACGCTGCTCGGGTTCCTGCCGCTGCTCGAACTGCTGCGCAATCCGGTGGTCGGGCTGGTGACCTTCGGCCTGCTGCTGTACGTGCTGGTGGCGCGTGGCGCGCTGCCGCTGCGGATCCCGGGGGTGCTGCTCGCGTTCCTGGTCGGCACCGCGCTGTACTACGGGCTCGGCCTGACAGGGCTCGGCGTCCCCGGCTTCGCGGTGCCGGAGCCGGTGCGTCTGTCGCCGCAGCTGCCGCTGCCCGGCCTGGGGTTCGTCGAAGGCCTGCAGGCCACCGTGCCCTACCTGCCGCTGCTGCTGCCGTTCGGCCTGCTGATGGTGGTGGGCGGGATCAACGTCAGCGAAAGCGCGCGCGCGGCCGGCGACGATTACCGGACGCGCGACGTGCTGCTGGTCGAGGCGCTGTCCACGCTCGTGGCCGGCGTGTGCGGTGGCGTGGCGCAGACCACGCCCTACATCGGCCAGCCGGCCTACAAGCAGATGGGCGCGCGCAGCGGCTACACCCTGTTGACCGGCCTGTTCGTGGGCATCGGCGGCATGCTCGGCCTGGTGGCGGGCCTGGTGCAGTGGCTGCCGCTGGCGGTGCTCGCGCCGATCATCGTCTATGTCGGCATCGGCATCACCGTGCAGGCGTTCCGCGCCACGCCCGAGCGGCATGCGCCGGCGGTGGCGCTGGCCTTCCTGCCTTCGCTGGCGTACCTGCTGGCGATCAAGCTGGGGAACCCGGCCTGGATCGCGCCGGAGCGGTTCGCCGCGCTGTATGCCGACACCGGTGCGCACGGGCTGCCGGAACTCGCCGCCCTGGTCACCTTGGGCAATGGCTTCATCATCACCGCCATGCTGTGGGCGACGATGCTGGTGGCGATGATCGAGGGACGCCTGCGCGCGGCGGCCGGCGTGCTGCTGCTGTGCGCGGCGCTCACGCTGTTCGGCGTGATCCACTCGGTCGATCCGCGCGGCGGGGTGTACCTGCCGTGGATGCTGGACGGCCTGCGCGCGGTGATCGCCTGGCAGTTCACGGGAGCCTATGCGGCGCTGGCGCTGCTGCTGGGGGCGCTGTCGCTGCAGCGGCCGCGTCCGGATCCCGCCAGTCATCCCTCGTAGCGGCGCGCGCCGCGTTGCCCTGAGCGCAGGTTCGCCGCCATGTCGTGGCGGCAGGGCGTGCGGCAACGGCTATCCTGTCCGTCCCGCTCTGCCGATCACCTGCATGTCGCCCACCGTGTTCCAGCAGGCGCTCGGCGCCGCGTTCTTCCGCCTGCCCGACAGCCTGCGCAGGCTGCACGCCGGCAGCGGGCGCTTCCGCTACGCCGGCCGCGCGACGATCGAGCGCGGCGGCAATCCGCTGGCGCGGCTGTGCGCATGGGCCGCCGGCCTGCCGGCCGCCGGCGAAGACGTGGCGACGGTGGTCGACTTCGACTGCGCGCCGCACCGCGAAACCTGGCGTCGCGATTTCGGCGGCGCGCGCATGACCTCGACCGTCTCGCTGCGCGATGGCCTGCTGCGCGAGCGGCTCGGGCCGGTGCGGTTCGGTTTCGCCCTGCACGCGAACGAGGGCGCGATCTGGTGGACGGTGGCGACGGCGCGGCTGTTCGGACTGCTGCCGCTGCCGGCCGCGCTGTTCGACGGCGTGCGCTGCCGCGAGTACGAGCAGGACGACCGCTACCGGTTCGAAGTCGAGGCCACGCTGCCGCTGGCGGGGCGCATCATCCGCTACGCGGGCTGGCTCGAACCCGCATGAGCGGTTCCGCCGGGCCGGATCCGCGCGGGACCGGTGAGGCGTCGCCGGCCTCCGCCGGGGCCGCGGACGGCGGGATCATCGTCTTCGATGGCGTCTGCGCGCTGTGCAACGGCTGGGTCGATTTCCTGCTCGCGCGCGACCGGCGCCAGCGCTACCGCTTCGCCGCGATGCAGAGTCCCGCAGGCCGGCGCCTGCTGGCCGCGCATGGGCTGGATCCGGATGACCCGGCCTCGTTCCTGCTGCTCGACGCGCAGGGCGCGCACACCGATACCGACGCGATCGCGCGGGTGCTGTCCGGCCTGGGCGCACCGTGGCGGGTCGCGGCCATGGGCCGGCTGCTGCCGCGCCCGCTGCGCGACCGGCTCTACCGCAGCGTGGCCCGCCACCGCTACCGGCTGTTCGGTCGTCGCACGGCCTGCCGGGTGCCGGACGCCGCGCACCGGCACAGGTTCATCGTCGACTGAGCCGCCGTCTGTCGGCCTTGGGCCCAGGCCAGGGTGCCGACGTCGCCGGTCCGCGCGGCGTGCGGTGGCCGGGCTGATCGCCGCGTCCACGGCTTCGAGCCGGGGAGGGCGGCTCCAGCGCGATCGCCCCTGCGCAAGCCTTGCATCCGCGTGATCCACCCGCATGTGGGACACATCGCCGGGCCGGTCGGCCCGCACTTCCCGAGGTACCTCCCATGCGCATGGACAAGCTGACGTCGCGCTTCACCGCGGCCCTGCAGGACGCGCAGTCGCTGGCCGTCGGCCGCGACCACAACATGATCGAACCCGTGCACCTGCTGGTGGCGTTGCTCGACCAGCAGGGCGGCGGCACGCGTCCGCTGCTGTCGCAGGCCGGGGTCAACGTGCCGGTGCTGCGCGAGCGACTGGGCGAGACGCTGGAGGCACTGCCGAAGGTGACCGGACAGGCCGGTCAGCTCTCGGTCGGCAACGACCTGATGCGCCTGCTCAACGTCACCGACAAGCTGGCCCAGCAGCGCGGCGACGCGTTCATCGCCAGCGAACTGTTCCTGCTCGCGGCGCTCGACGACAACGGTCCCGCCGGCCAGGCGCTCAAGGCCGCCGGCGCTACCAAGCAGAAGCTCGAGGCCGCGATCGAAGCCGTGCGCGGCGGCGAGAGCGTCAAGGACGCCAACGCCGAAGAAGCGCGCGAGGCGCTGGAGAAGTACACCATCGACCTGACCGCGCGCGCCGAGAGTGGCAAGCTCGATCCTGTGATCGGCCGCGACGAGGAAATCCGCCGCACCGTGCAGGTGCTGCAGCGCCGGACCAAGAACAATCCGGTGCTGATCGGAGAGCCCGGCGTGGGCAAGACCGCGATCGTCGAGGGCCTGGCGCAGCGCATCGTCAATGGTGAGGTGCCCGAAGGGCTGCGCGGCAAGCGCGTGCTCTCGCTCGACATGGGCGCGCTGATCGCGGGCGCCAAGTACCGCGGTGAGTTCGAGGAGCGGCTCAAGGCGGTGCTCAACGACCTGGCCAAGAACGAGGGCCAGATCATCCTGTTCATCGACGAGCTGCACACCATGGTCGGCGCCGGCAAGGCCGAAGGTGCGATGGATGCGGGCAACATGCTCAAGCCCGCACTCGCCCGCGGCGAGCTGCACTGCATCGGCGCGACCACGCTCGACGAATACCGCAAGTACGTGGAGAAGGACGCCGCGCTGGAACGCCGCTTCCAGAAGGTGTTCGTCGGCGAGCCGAGCGTGGAGGACACGATCGCGATCCTGCGTGGCCTCAAGGAGCGCTACGCGGTGCACCACGGCGTGGAGATCACCGATCCGGCCATCGTCGCCGCGGCCACGCTTTCGCATCGCTACATCGCCGACCGCCAGCTGCCGGACAAGGCCATCGACCTGATGGACGAGGCGGCCTCGCGCATCCGCATGGAGATCGACTCCAAGCCGGAGGAACTCGACCGCAAGGAACGTCGCCTGATCCAGCTCAAGATCCAGCGCGAGGCGCTGAAGAAGGAGAAGGACGCCGAGTCGAAGCAGCGCCTGGCTGACCTCGAAAGCGAGATCGCCACGCTGGAGCGCGAGTACAACGACCTGGAGGAGATCTGGAAGGCCGAGAAGGCCATGGTGCAGGGCGCGACGCGGGTCAAGGAGCAGATCGAGGCCGCCAAGCTCGAACTCGAAGCCGCGCAGCGCCGGCAGGACTACGCGAAGATGAGCGAGATCCAGTACGGCACGCTGCCGGCGCTGGAAAAGCAGCTCGCCGCCGCACAGGAGGCCGAGACCAAGGACTTCAGGCTGCTGCAAGATCGCGTGACCGCCGAGGAGATCGCCGAAGTCGTCGCGCGCTGGACCGGAATTCCGGTGAGCAAGATGCTCGAGGGCGAGCGCGAGAAGCTGCTGAAGATGGAAGACGCGCTGCACGGGCGCGTGGTGGGGCAGGAGGAAGCGATCAAGGTCGTGTCCGATGCCGTGCGCCGCTCACGCGCGGGACTGTCCGATCCCGACCGGCCGAGCGGCTCGTTCCTGTTCCTGGGCCCGACCGGCGTGGGCAAGACCGAACTGTGCAAGGCGTTGGCCGAGTTCCTGTTCGACAGCAGCGACGCGATGGTGCGCATCGACATGAGCGAATTCATGGAGAAGCACGCCGTCTCGCGCCTGGTGGGCGCGCCCCCGGGCTACGTCGGCTACGAGGAGGGCGGCTACCTGACCGAGGCGGTGCGTCGCCGGCCCTACAGCGTGATCCTGCTCGACGAGGTCGAGAAGGCGCATCCGGACGTGTTCAACATCCTGCTGCAGGTGCTCGACGACGGTCGCCTCACCGACGGGCAGGGGCGCACGGTCGATTTCCGCAACACGGTGATCGTGATGACGTCCAACCTCGGCAGCCAGATGATCCAGGAGCTGTCGGGCGACACGCCCGAGAGCTACACCCAGATGAAGGCCGCGGTGATGGGCGTGGTGCAGGCGCACTTCCGGCCCGAGTTCATCAACCGGCTGGACGACATCGTCGTGTTCCATCCGCTGGACAAGGCCCAGATCAAGGCGATCGCGCGGATCCAGCTGCGCGGGCTGGAAAAGCGCCTGGGCGAGCGCGGCATCCGCATCGAGGTCTCCGACAAGGCGTTCGACCTGCTGGGCAACGTCGGCTTCGACCCCGTCTACGGCGCGCGGCCGCTCAAGCGCGCGATCCAGCAGCAGCTGGAGAACCCGCTGGCGCAGAAGATCCTCTCCGGCGAGTTCGGCAACGGCGACACGGTGCGGGTCGATGCCGAAGGCGGACGCGTGGTGTTCGTCGCCGGCTGAGATCCGGCACACCTCGCCCGGATGCGCTCCGCTTATCCGGGCTACATCATGCTGCGTAGCCCGGATAAGCGAAGCGCATCCGGGGCGATCGCGACGTATCCCGACCCCGGGTGCGGTCTTCGACCTTATCCGGGCTACGCCACCGCCGTAGCCCGGATAGGCGGAGCGCATCCGGGGAGACGTGGACCCGTTTGGCGCCGGGACCCGACACGTCGTCGATCGGTTCGCCGACATCGCGCTGGCGCACCGGCGGGTGGGCGACCCGACCATTCGTGCGCCGCACAACCGTTGGCGCTGAAACCATGCGTCCGCGGCGCGGCGGCGTGGGCTATCGTCTCGGCCCCGGCCCTCCGACGACCGCGCGAGCCCTCCGATGACCGACTCGACGAACACCGCCTTGGTGCGGTCGCTGGTGGCGGACCTGGAGCAGGCGCTGGCGCAGGCCTGATTCACGCGGCTCCGCAAGCGGCGCCGAGGCGCGTGGGTGCCGCCGCGGTGCCGGTCGCGCGCGTGAGCGCGATGACCGGATACGCGAGGGCGTCTTCCCGGACACTGGAGGAAACGCCTGGGCGCGCACGAACACGCAGCATGGCGAAGCGCACCCAGGGCCCGCTGCGAGCCGCGGCGGCTGCATGCCGCAGCGCGAGGGACGCGCCGGCGAATGCCCCGGGTGCACACCGTCCCGGTCAGGCCGCCGCGGGCGCAGGATCGCTCGGTGGCGCGCGGTCGTCGTCGGCGCCCTTGCGCGCGGGACGGTAGGGCGGCGTGGACATCACCATCTCGGCCAGCGAGAACGCCAGCTCGCGTTCGGCCAGCACCGCGCCGTCGGCGCCGTGCTCCAGCAGATGTTTCACCTCGGCATCGCTGTGCGCCCTCGCCAGCACCGTGATCGTCGGGTTGAGCGTCTTCATCCGCTCGATGGTCTCGCCGGCCTCGAGCGCCTGCGGGATCGCGAAGATCGCCATCTTCGCCCGCTCCGGCGCGGCCTCCAGCATCACCGGCTCGGAGGCGGCGTTGCCCCGCACCGCGTACAGCCCGCGCGCGCGCGCGCGTGCGACCAGCTCGCCGTCGTCCTCGATCACCACCAGCGGCACGCCGCGCTGCTGCAACAGTTCGGCGAGCTGGCTGCCGACGCGACCGTAGCCGACCAGGATGGCGTGGTCGCGCACGTGTTCCGGCACCGGCGGCGGCTCGGGCGGGTGATCCGCGGCGGCCTGGTGGGCGGCTTCCGCGTCGATGCGTGCCTCGCGCCGGGACAGCCACCCGAACAGCAGCGGATTGACCACGATCGACAGCAATGCGCCGGCCAGGATCAGGTCGCGGCCGGTCGCCGGCAGCAGGTTCAGCGCCACGCCCAGGCTGGCGAGGATGAAGGAGAACTCGCCGATCTGCGCCAGGCTGACCGAGATCGTCAGCGCCGTGCCCTTGGGATGGCCGAACAGGCGCACGATCGCGTACGCCGCCAGCGACTTGCCGACCACGATGATCAGGAACGTCGCCAGCACCTGCCAAGGGTGCTCGACCAGGATCATCGGGTCGAACAGCATCCCCACCGAGACGAAGAACAGCACCGCGAACGCATCGCGCAGCGGCAGCGAGTCGTTGGCGGCCTTCTGGCTGAGCTCGGACTCGTTGAGCAGCATCCCGGCGAAGAACGCGCCCAGCGCGAACGAGACCCCGAACAGCACCGCCGAACCGAACGCCACGCCCAGCGCGATCGCCAGCACCGACAGCGTGAACAGCTCGCGCGAACCGGTGCCCGCGATCTTCTCCAGCGTCCACGGGATCACCCGGCGCCCGACCACCAGCATCACCGCGACGAACAGCGCCACCTGCACCAGCGTCTTGGCCAGCGCGAAGGCGATCGTGCCGGCCATGCTGCGCAGGGTGCCGCCGTCGGCCAGGGTCTCGCTCTCGGCGATCACCTCCGCCAGTGCCGGCAGCAGCACCAGCGCCAGCACCATCGCCAGGTCCTCGACGATCAGCCAGCCGACCGCAATGCGGCCGCGACGGGTGTCGAGCAGGCGCCGTTCCTCCATCGCCCGCAGCAGCACCACGGTGCTGGCCACCGACAGCGCCAGTCCGAACACGAAGCCGTTGATCGGCGACCAGCCCATGCCCCAGGCCAGCAGCCAGCCCAGCAGGGTCGCCACGGCGATCTGCGCCACCGCGCCCGGGATCGCGATCGCCTTGACCTCGAGCAGGTCCTTGAGCGAGAAGTGCAGGCCGACGCCGAACATCAGCAGCATCACGCCGAGTTCGGCCAGCTGGTTGGCCAGGTCCTGGTCGGCGACGAATCCGGGCGTGAACGGTCCGACGATGACGCCGGCGACCAGGTAACCGACCAGCGGAGACATGCGCAGCCGGTTGGCCAGCGCGCCGAGCACGAATGCCACGGCGAGGCCGACTGCGACGATGTTGATCAGGTCGGTGTCATGGTGCATCGAGGACGCGGCGAGGGTGCGCGATGGAGATGCAGTGTGGCCGATGCGTCGCCGACGGGCAATGCAGGCGAGCGCATCGCGCGACGTCGTTCCGGTTCCGCCGCTCGCGCGTTGGACCTGCTGCGGACCTGCCGCACTCGTGCGACATGGCCGCCAAGGGCACGGATCTGAGTCGCGCGGGTGCGGACGCCGTTAGCCGCAACGCGATGTCCCGGGCCATGCCGGGACGTCGCGGCATGGCCTCCGGGAGCCGTGCCTACCAGCGATAGCCGACCTTGCCGTACACGAAGGCGCCGTTGAAGCCGAACGGCGACTGGGTGCTGTAGGGCAGGTAGGCGCGTCCGCCCGCGCCGGCGAGGCTCTGGTCGGGATAGGCGTCGAACACGTTGTCGCCGCCCAGCGTGAACGTCCAGTCCTGCACGCGGTAGTTGAACGCGAGATCGAGCGTCCATTCCGCGCCGTAGGTCTGGTCGCCGCTGCCGTCGGTCGCGGTGCCGAAGTTGGTGAACTCGCCCCAGCGCGTGGTGGTCGCGTCGACCGAGAAGTTCCCCAGGGTCCAGATGCCGTTGAGGAAGAACCGGTCGCGCGGCGTGCCGTCGGTGACGCGTCCCTGCTCCACCCGGCCGATGCGGTTGAGCACCACGCCGTACTCGTCGGCCACTTCCTCCAGCGCCGCCGGGTTGGGTGCGATCCGCGAGATCGTGGTCTTGTTGCGGTTGTAGCCGGCGGTGGCGGCAAGGTTGCTGGCGTCGAATTCCCAGCGGTAGCTGCCGACGATGTCGATGCCGCGGGTGCGGGTGTCGAGCGCATTGGTGAAGTAGCGGCCGCCCTGGACGCCGAAGATCCCGTACTCCGCGGCGAGGTAGTCGCCCACCGGGCCGGTGAGGTTCTCCGAGAGGTACACCCGGTCGTCGATGTCGATCCGGTAGGCATCGACCGTGACGTAGAGGTTGTCGATCGGCTGCATGACCAGGCCCAGGCCGAGGTTGGTCGACTCCTCGGGACGCAGCGGTTCGGCGCCGAGCGCGATCGCCGCCGGGTTGGTCACCCGGAACGTGACGATGTCGAACGGCACGCCGTCGATGAAGTTGGTCGCGGTCGACTGGAAATACTGCTGCTGCAGCGACGGGGCGCGGAACCCGGTCGAGGCGGTGGCGCGCAGGGCGATGGCGTCGGTGAAGGCGTAGCGTGCCGACAGCTTGCCGGTCGAGGTACTGCCGAAGTCGCTGTAGTCCTCGCCGCGCGCCGCCAACCCGATCGAGAACCGGTCGGTGACGTCCGCTTCCAGGTCGAGGTAGACCGAGTAGCTTTCGCGGTTGAAGTAGCCGGCATCCACCGGCTTGAAGCCGGCGAAGACCTGGGAGCCGCCGGCAGCGCGGATCATCTCGCCGGTGAGTTCACCGTTGGCGTCGCGCTCGGGGATCATCAGCCCGGTGTCGGCGTACGACCCCGGCTCGCCGGGCGAGAGGTTGAACTTCTCGCCGCGCCACTCGGCACCGAACGCCACGTTCAGCGGGTAGGCCAGCCAGCCCACGTCGAATGCGCGGTTGACGTCGAGGTTGAGCACGTTCTGCGTGGTCTCGAGTGCGCCGGCATAGAACTGGGTGGGCGAGCTGTCGCCGAGGCTGCGGTTGTGGGTGTTCTCGATGTCGAAGGTGAGGTGGTTCAGGCCATGGTTGTAGCTCAGGTCGATGTTCCAGCCGCCGGCGGTGAACCCGCGCAGTCCGGCGACGAACGCCCGGTCCTCGCTGACGTTGTGGATCTGCGGCAGGAAGCCGTCGGGATAGATCGCGACGTTGTTGCGGTTGTCGCCGCGCCAGCGGAAGTAGCCGTTGGACAGCACGTCGCGCTCGCTGTAGCTGCCGAACGAGTAGAACGTGATGCCCTCGGCCGGGCTGTACTCGGTGTTGTAGGAGAAGGCGCCGGACTCGATCTCTGGATCGCCGTAGCGCTGCTCGACCACGCCGTTGTAGGGCTTGGCGCGGTTGGTGTTGTCCTGGTCGCCGCCCTGCGCGGCCAGGTGCAGGAAGCCGCTTTCGCCCAGGGCGATGCCGGTATCCGCGCCGAGGTTCCACTGCGCGCCGTCGCCGGCGCTCATCCGGCCGTAGCGGCCGAGCACGCTGCCGCCCTCGCGGCTGCCCTTGAGCACCACGTTGATCACGCCGGCGATCGCGTCGGAGCCGTATTGCGCGGCGGCGCCGTCGCGCAGCACCTCGACCCGCTGGATCGACGAGACCGGAATCGCGTTGAGGTCGACCGGCGAGGAGCCGCGCCCCTGGCTGCCGTTGAGGTTGATCAGCGCGGTGGTGTGGCGGCGCTTACCGTTGACCAGCACCAGCACCTGGTCCGGCGCGAGGCCACGCAGCTGCGCCGGGCGCACCGCATCGGTGCCGTCGGTGATCGCCGGCCGCGGGAAATTGAGCGAGGGCACCGTGCGCGAGAGCGCCGTGGCCAGTTCGGTGGTGCCGGTGGCCTGCAGGGCTTCGGGGGTGATGATGTCGATCGGCGACTGCGATTCGGCGACCGTCCGGTCGGCGGTGCGGGTGCCGGTGACGATCAGGGTGTCGAGGGTGCGGGCGGTCTCGGTGGACGCCTGCTGGGCGAAGGCGGGAACGGCGGCGCTCGACGCGGCGAGCAGCGCCAGGAACAGGGGATGGCGGGACATTGACGCGCTCCTTCGGGGGAAAAGGGATGGGTCGGCCTGAGGTTTAACACGTTTGTAACAACCCGGCAAAGGCCTGAACGGCATGTGCGTGTGCGCGATGGGCATGACGCGCGTGTCGGCGGGGACGCTGCCGGTGGTCCGGTAGAATCCGCGCCCCATGATCGCCTTCCGAAATTTCGCGCTGCGCCGCGGTGAGCGCCTGCTGCTGTCCGACGTCGACCTGGCGATGCACGCCGGCTGGCGTGTGGGCGTGGTCGGGCGCAACGGCACCGGCAAGTCCAGCCTGTTCGCCACCATCCGCGGCGAGGTCGAGCCCGACCGCGGCGACGTCGACGTGCCCGGCCGGGTACGCATCGCCAGCGTGGCCCAGGAAACGCCCTCGCTGCCCGACGCTGCGATCGAGTTCGTGCTCGGCGGCGACGTCGAGCTGGCGGCGGTGATCCGCGCAGAGGCCGACGCGAACGCGCGCGAGGACTGGGAAGCGGTGGCCGCGGCGCACCAGCGCCTGGCCGAGCTCAACGGTTACGACGCGGAGGCGCGCGCCGGCAAGCTGCTGCACGGGCTAGGCTTCCCGGCCGAGACCCATCGCCGGCCGGTGAGTTCGTTCTCGGGCGGTTGGCGCGTGCGCCTGAACCTGGCGCGCGCGCTGATGATGCCCAGCGACCTGCTGCTGCTCGACGAGCCGACCAACCACCTCGACCTCGACGCGGTGCTGTGGCTGGAGCAGTGGCTGCTGAAATACCCGGGCACGCTGTTGCTGATCTCGCATGACCGCGAGTTCCTCGACGGCGTATGCACCCACACCCTGCACCTCAACGACGGCAAGGCGAAGCTCTACGTCGGCGACTACACCGCGTTCGAGCGCCAGCGCGCCGAGCACCTGCGCCAGCAGCAGATCGCGCACGAGAAGGAGCAGGCCGAGCGCGCCCACCTGCAGAAGTTCATCGACCGCTTCAAGGCCAAGGCCAGCAAGGCGCGCCAGGCCCAGAGCCGGATGAAGCGCCTGGCCAAGCTGGCCGGGACCGAGGCGGTGCGCGCCGAGCGCGAGTTCCGGATCGAATTCCCGCAGCCGGCGAAGCTGCCGCACGCGCTGCTGCGGATCAACGACGGCGAGTGCGGGTATGTCCTTTCACCGCGTTCGGGGGACGGTACCCGCGGGGCGGATGGGGGCAATGGCGCGGGCACAGGAGGCGGCATGGTCCGCATCCTCTCCAACGTCGGCTTCGGCCTGGAGGCCGGGGACCGCATCGGCCTGCTCGGTCCCAACGGCGCCGGCAAGTCGACCCTGGTCAAGACCCTGGTGGGCGAGCTGCCGCTGCTGGAGGGCGAGCGCTACGCCCACCCGGACCTGCGCATCGGCTATTTCGCCCAGCACACGGTGGAATCGCTGGTCGCCGGCACCTCGCCGATCGACCACCTGCGCGAACTCTCGCCGGATTCGCCCACCCAGGCCTTCCGCGACTTCCTCGGCAAATGGTATTTCCCCGGCGATCGCGCGTTCGAGAGCATCGACGGCTTCTCCGGCGGCGAGCGCGCGCGCCTGGCGCTGGCGCTGATCGCCTGGAAGCAGCCGAACGTGCTGCTGCTCGACGAGCCCACCAACCACCTCGACCTCGACATGCGCGAGGCGCTGGCCGAGGCGCTGAGCGATTTCGACGGCGCGATCGTGCTGGTCTCGCACGACCGCCACCTGATCGGGCTGGTCAGCGACAGTTTCTGGCGCGTGTCCGACGGCGTGGTCAAGCCCTTCGACGGCGACCTGGACGAGTACGCGGCCTGGCTGCGTTCGCGCCCCTCGAACGAACAGGCGCGCGCGCCTGCGATGCCGAAGGCGGTGGAGGCGCCGCCCGCGCCAGCGAAGCCGGCCGCCCGCGTCAATCCGCACCGGCTGGGCAAGGCCGAGGCGCGGGTGGCGGAACTCGAAGACGCGCTGGCGGAGGTCGCATCCGCGCTGGCCGATCCGGACACCTATGCCGACGGCGCGAAAGCCGCCGCCCTGGGCCAGCGCCAGGCCCGGCTGCAGGCGCAGCTCGAGGAGGCGGAGTCCGAGCTGCTCGCGCTGTACGGCTGAGGTCCCGGCGCACGCACCGCGGCGCGTCGCTGCGGTCGCGCACCGGGACCAGAGCATGACGCTTGGCGGTTGCCGCGCGCGCGCCGCCGCGGTTACGGTGCGCGCATGACCCGTCTTCCACGCCTGTTCGTCCTCGCCACGCTCGCGTTCTCGCTGAGCGCCTGCATCCGCATCAACGACAGCGGCGATCGCGGGGCCAATGCCGCCGCCCAGGCCGACGCCGCGGCCGAAGGCTTCACCGCCGCCGACGTGCCCGCGGACGCGTTCATGGCCGCGCTCGCCCGCCACTGCGGGCAGGCGTTCGCCGGACGCATCGTCGCCAACGAGCCGCGTCCGGCCACCCCCGACGCCTTCGAGGGCCAGCGCCTGGTGATGCACGTGCGCGGCTGCGATGCGCCCACGCGCGAGCTGCGGGTGCCCTTCCACGTCGGCGACGACCATTCGCGTACCTGGGTGCTGACGCGCGTCGGCCCCGGCCTGCGGCTGAAGCACGACCACCGCCACGCCGACGGCAGTCCGGATGCGGTGACGATGTACGGTGGCGAGAGCACGTCGCCGGGCACCGCGACGCGGCAGGAATTCCCGGTCGATGCCGAGTCGGTCGCGCTGTTCGGGCGCGAAGGCCTCGAGGCCTCGGTCACCAACACCTGGGCGATGGAGATCGAGCCGGGCAAGCGCTTCCTCTACGAACTCTCGCGCCCAGGCGGCCGCCTGTTCCGGGTGGAGTTCGACCTCGCCACGCCCGTGGACCTCCCCCCCCCGCCCTGGGGCAGCGGTGAGCCGGTGGCCGCTTCGCCAGGCAACTGATCGCTCGCGCCCTCGCCCGCCGCGGCGTGTGGACGCGCGGCCTGCGGCCGCATCCAGCGCGCGCCGCCGACGTTCCGGTCACGGGCCAGGCACGGCCTTGAACCCGACCGCGCCCGCGTTCACCCGCCCGTACCCCAAGCCCGTAGCCCGGATAAGCGAAGCGCATCCGGGACCGACGCGCGGGTAAAGGCGATGAAAGCCGCATGTTTCACCCGGATGCGCTTCGCTTATCCGGGCTACGCATCCGTTCCGGTCGCGCTTGCCGTCGCGGTGTGGTCCTTATGGCCGACGCCACGTGCATGCGCGACGCCGGGCCGTCGCCGAACCTGATCCCGTCCCGCGCCGCCAGGGACTTGATTTCGCGCGCGCTGGCCCCAGACTGCGCGCTCGCAACAGACTTCCGTCGCATCCCATGCCCATCTACGCCTTCCGCTGCGAGCAGTGCGGCCACGCCTTCGACCGCCTGCAGAAGCTGTCCGATCCCGATCCCGAGCAGTGCCCGGCCTGCGGTGCGGCCGCCATCCGCCGCGCGCTGACCGCGCCCGCGTTCCGGCTGGCCGGCGGTGGCTGGTACGAGACCGACTTCAAGAAGGACGGCGACCGCAAGCGCAACCTGGCCGAAGGCGGCGAGGGCGCCGCCAAGCCCGAGGGTGACGCCAAGAAGCCCGACGCCGCCAAGCCCGCCGCGGGGACGGACAAGCCTGCGGCCACCCCCGGCCCTGCGCCCGCCAAGGCGGCGGACGCCTGATCCCGCCGATCGTCCGTCGGGCGGACCCGCGTTCGCGGGTGCGCTCCACTGCGGAGTCGCAACGGGCGTTCGCCGGCTGGGCATGCGGATGACGGGCTACGCTGTGGCGTGAGCCACACGCACGGACGTCGCCGATCACGCACTCGCGGCCGACATCGTCCCCAACTCGTGGTGCGGCAAGGACAGCTCTCTTCGTCCGTCGAGATGTCGTACGACGCGTGCTGGACTTCGGCGAGGGGGACGAACGAAAGGGGGCGTTCCGTCGCCGATGGCCTCGGCGCCTCGAACGGTGGTCGTCCAGTCGTGGACCGGCGCGTGGAGCAAACCGGCCAGTGCCCTCAGGTGCGTGATCCGGCCCCGGTGCGCACCATCGCCATGCTGTCGACTTCCATGAATTCGGCCCAGTCCAGCCAGGCCCGGATCTCGAGGTCCTCGATGCGCTCGTCCACGCCGACCCGCAGCCGGATCGGGCGATCCGGATCGCGCCCCTCGGGATCGATCCACTCGCACGCCACCACCCGGCCGTCCGACGCGATCGCCTCCAGCCAGAAGGCATGGCTCGGCCACTGGCGCGGGTGCAGGCGCAGCTGGTATTCGCCCGCCACCACCGCCGACTCGGCGCCCAGCCACACCGCACGCCGCGGACGCGGGCGCGGGCCGACCGCCGCGTCCAGCGACGCATCGACGCGCACGCCGCGCTCGAGGTCGTCGCCCGCGAACAGCTTCATGTTGTTGCCGGCATCGACCAGCAGCGCGCACCACTCGCCGCGCAGGGCGCCGCCGTCGAACGCGGTGCAGCGGTCGACATAGGCGCGCACGTTGGCCGGGTCGTCGATCCCGAACTGGCGCGGCGCGTCCTCCATGGTGATCGCGCCCAGGCCCCACTCGGCGTCGTACTCGATCATCACCGGCGGCTTGACGTGCTGCAGGCCGATCCGCAGCTGGCCGTCCTCGACCCGCAGCGTGCGCACGTCGCCGCCGGTCCACAGGCTGCGGGCATACGCGAGGTAGGGCGCGAAGTCGCCCTCTGGTCCCGCCAGCGCGGCGCGGGTGGCGCCATCGTGCGCCGGTGCCAGCAGCGAGCGCCCGAACCCGACCGCCCCCTGCGAGGGATCGAGCAGCGAAAGCAGCGTCGCGCCGCTGTCGAGCACCGAGCCGGGCACGTTCATCTGCCGCGGCTTCACCCCGGGTGCCAGGAACACCAGCAGGTTCTCGCGCGTCATGTCCTTCAGTACATGGCTGAGATGGTTGGGCATCGCCAGGTGGTCCGAGGCCAGCACGATCAGCGTATCGGCGGCGTACGGGCTGGTGCGGATCCGTTCCACCAGCCGCGATACCAGCCGGTCGCTGCACTTGAGCGCGTTGAGCAGCCCGATCTCGCCGTGCGCGCTGCGGTAGCGCACGTCGCGGCAGGCGACCGGCAGGTGGCCTGCCGGATGGTGGGTGTCCATCGTCAGCGCACTGAGCATGAACGGCGCGCCGCTGGCGGAGAGCGACATGAAGGTCTCGAATGCATCGTCGAGCAGCACGTCGTCGTGCACGCCCCAGCTGGAGAAGTGCTCGCGCGCCACGCCGGCCGAGCGATAGTGGGCCTGGTCGCGCACTTCGTCGAAGCCGTGGTGCTGCAGGAAGTTGCCCTTGGCCGCGAACGCGGCATCGGCGCCGCCCAGGAACACGTTGCGGTAGCCCTGGGTCTTCAGGTAGTCCGGCAGGCAGTGCGCGCCGGGCAGGAACGCGCGCATGCGGCCGAGGCTGTTCTCGTCACCGCGGGCGGTGGTCAGCGGCACCCCGCACATCGAGCCGACGATCCCGGCAATGGTCCAGCCCGTGCCCTCGGGCGAGGCGATCCCGCGGAAATCCAGCCCCTGGCGCACCAGCCGCGACAGGTTCGGCATCAGGTCCGGGAACACCGCCGGGTCGAGGTAGGTGCGCTCCAGGCTCTCGCCGTAGATCCAGACGATGTTCTTCGGCCGCGCGATGGGGCCGGCCGGCACCACGTACTCTGCGGCCACGGGCCCTGCGTCGACGGGGGCGAGCTGCCGCTGCAGGCGGCGCGCGTCGGCGTACAGGGGGCTGGCCACCACCGCGGCCACGAACACCACGGCGAAGCCGGCGGTGACCGCGCCGGCGGGGTGCCGGCCACGCAGGTGCCGCAGCCGCCCGCGCAGCGGCCCGGCCAGCAGCAGGGGCGACAGCGAAAGCACGAGCAGACCGGCGAACATCCACAGGTCCGCGGCGAACTCGGCCACGCCGGCGCCCTGCAGGCCGGCCTGCAGGTGGTACAGGGTGGCGGCGTCGATGCCGTTGCCGCTCAGGCGGTCCACCAGCCACCAGCCGCTCAGGCAGACCAGCAGGCCCGACACCAGCGCGGCCTTGGTCCACACGAGGCGTTCGGCGGCCACCATCAGGTAGCCCAGCAACAGCAGCAGCGACAGCAGGAAGATCGGCATGCGGCGCGGGTCTCGCTCCGGGGATCGGGGTCCGGTCGGCGGCCCCGCGAACGGCGACCGTATTGACACCGTGCTGTCATATTGCTGAACCGGGTGTCGACGCAAGGCGGCCTGCGCGGCCCACGACCGGACCCGGGCTGCGCCGCGCGGCAGGGCCATGCGCGGCCAAAGCGTCTAAACTTGCGGGTTCGCCGGCCCCGGGCCGGCCTTCCATTCCCGGAGTCGTCGTTCCATGCGTACCCATTTCTGCGGCCTGATCGACGAGTCGCTGATCGGCCAGCCCGTGACCCTGTGCGGCTGGGCCGACGTCGCCCGCAACCTGGGCGGCGTGTGTTTCATCGACCTGCGCGACCACGAGGGCATCGTCCAGATCGTGGCCGAGCCGTCGGACGCGGCCGGCAACGCCGAGGTGGTGGCCGCGGCCGAGAAGGTGGGCTACGAGGACTGCCTGCGCATCACCGGCACCGTGCGCCGGCGGCAGTCGGTCAACGCGAAGATCCGCACCGGTCAGGTGGAAGTGGTGGCTGAACGCATCGAGGTGCTGAACAAGGCCGATCCGCTGCCGTTCCACCACCACGAGAACCCGGGCGAGGAAACGCGGCTGACCTACCGCTACCTCGACCTGCGTCACCCCGAAATGCAGCGCCGCATGCGCACGCGCACGAAGCTGGTGAGCGCGCTGCGCCACTGGCTGGATGCGCGCGGCTTCCAGGACATCGAGACGCCGATCCTGACCAAGGCCACGCCCGAGGGGGCGCGCGACTTCCTGGTGCCGGCGCGGATGCATCCGGGCGAGTTCTACGCCCTGCCGCAGTCACCGCAGTTGTTCAAGCAGATCCTGATGATGGCGGGCTTCGACCGCTACTACCAGATCGCGCGCTGCTTCCGCGACGAGGCCCTGCGTGCCGACCGCCAGCTGGAATTCACCCAGCTCGACATGGAGTTCGCGTGGGTGTCCGAGCGCGACGTGCAGGACACCGTCGAGGCGATGATCCGCGACGTGTTCCGCGAGGTGGCCGGGGTCGAACTGGATGCCGCATTCCCGCGCATGACCTATGCCGAGGCGATTCGCCGCTACGGCTCGGACAAGCCCGACCTGCGCATCGACCTGGAGCTGGTCGACGTCGCGGATCTCGTCAAGGACAGCGGGTTCGCCGTGTTCACCGGCCCCGCCAGCGAGGCCGGCGGCCGCGTCTGCGCGCTGCGCATTCCGGGCGGTGCGTCGCTCTCGCGCAAGCAGATCGACGAGTACGCCGCGCATGCCGGCAAGTACGGCGCCAAGGGCCTGGCCTACATCAAGATCTCCGAGACCGGCGAGGTGTCCTCGCCGATCCAGAAGTTCTTCGACGAGGCCGCGTTCGCCGCGCTGGTGGCGCACGTCGGCGCCGGCAATGGCGACCTCGTGTTCTTCGGCGCCGGCAAATATGCCACCGTGAGCGATTTCATGGGCGCGGTGCGGCTCAAGGCGGGCAGGGACTTCGGCCTGGTCAGGGACGGCTGGGCGCCGCTGTGGGTCACCGATTTCCCGATGTTCGAATGGGACGACGAGGCGCAGCGTTACGTGGCGCTCCATCACCCCTTCACCGCGCCGGCGGTCGACGACGAGGCCGACCTGCGTGCGAACGCGGCCACGGCCGTGTCGCGCGGCTACGACATGGTCCTCAACGGCAACGAGATCGGCGGCGGCTCGATCCGCATCCACCGTTCGAGCATGCAGAGCGCGGTTTTCGAGTTGCTGGGTATCGGCAGGGAGGAGGCGGACCTCAAGTTCGGCTTCCTGCTCGATGCGCTCCGCTACGGCGCACCGCCGCACGGCGGCATCGCCTTCGGCATCGACCGCATCGCCGCGCTGATGGCCGGGACCGACTCCATCCGCGACGTGATCGCCTTCCCCAAGACCACCAGCGCGCAGTGCCTGATGACCGGCGCACCCTCGCCGATCCCGGATGCGCAGCTGGCGGAAGTGCACATCCAGGTCCGGGTGCCGGCCCCATCAGCCGCGCAATGAGTTCCCCGCGATTGCGCTGACCGGATCGCGGGTCCCGACCCGGTCCTCCACCTTCCCCGCGGCATGCGCCGCGCCCCCTGGCTCCAGGGGGCCTCCACGCCGGAGACACTTCGATGGCCGGACATGTCCCCGACGCTGCATCCAGCGCTCAGACGACGCTCCGCCGCGCGACGGCCGAGGATGCCGCCACCCTGTCGACGCTCGCCGCGCGCACCTTCACCGAGGCCTTCGGCCACCTGTACCCGTCCGCCGACCTCGAGGCTTTCCTGGCGGACGCCTACGCGGTCGACAAGCAGCGCGTGATCCTGTCCCATCCGGATTACGCAGTGTGGCTGGCCGAGCGCGACGGGCTGGCGATCGGCCATATCGCCGCCGGACCCTGCGGGCTGCCGCATCCGGACGTGGCTGCCGGCGACGGCGAGATCAAGCGCCTGTACCTGCTGCGCGGACACCAGTCCGGCGGCCTGGGCGGGCGGCTGATGGACGCCGCGATGGCCTGGCTGCTGCGCGATGGCCCGCGCACGCTGTGGGTCGGGGTGTGGTCGGAGAACCACGGCGCGCAGCGCTTCTACGGCCGTTACGGCTTCGCCCGCGTCGGCGAGTACGTGTTCCCGGTCGGCGCGACCCGCGATCTGGAGTTCATCCTGCGCCGACCGGCCGGGTAGGTCCGCGCGCCCGGACCGCCCCGGGGCGCCCGCGCCGGTCCGCGTCGCGACGGCCGCAACGGGCGGACCCGCGCCTGAGGCCCATGACGACGAAGCGCCAGCCGCTCGCGGGCTTGCGTTTCCTCTCGTGGCGGCGCTGCAATGGCGCGCATGCTCCGTCGACCCGCGACCGCCATCGCCACCGAACCCGCCGCTGAACCCTCGCCGCGTCCGGTCCTGCTGATCCACGGCATCTGGAATGCGGGCGTGTGGCTGTCGCCGCTGGCCGCGAAGCTGCGCGCGGCAGGCTTCAGCCCGCGCATCTGGGCCTACGACAGCATCCGCGGTGGCGCGGCCGCGGCGGCGCAGGCGCTGGTCGAGCGCCTGCGCGGCGGGTCGGAGACCGACATCGTCGGCCACAGCCTCGGCGGCCTGGTGGCGCTGGAAGCGCTGCGGCTCGACCCGGACCTGCCGGTGCGGCGCGTGGTCTGCCTCGGTTCGCCGCTGTGCGGCAGCGGGACGGCGCGGGCGCTGCAGGCGCGGCGCTGGTCCTCACCGATCCTCGGGCGCAGCGCGGACCTGCTGTCGCAGGGCTTCGAGCGCTGGGACGGCGCGGCCGAGGTGGGGGTGGTGGCCGGCTGCGTGCCGCGCGGCCTGGGCCGGGTGCTGGCGGCGGTCGACCGCGAGTCCGACGGTACCGTGGCGATCGCCGAGACGCGCCTGCCCGGCGTCTGCGACCACTGCCTGGTCCGCTGTAGCCACACCGGCCTGGTGCTCTCGCCCGAGGCGGCCCACCAGGCGGCGGTGTTCCTGCGCACCGGCCACTTCGACCATGGCGATGTCCCGCAAAACGTATAATCCGCTGCTTCGCCACCAATCGTATCGAGCATGGGACGCGGTCCTTCCATCGAAGCACGCAAGAATGCCGTCGACGCGCAGCGCGGCAAGATCTTCACCAAGATCATCCGCGAGATCGGCGTGGCCGCGCGCGCGGGCGGCGGCGATCCGGCCGGCAACCCGCGCCTGCGCGCGGCGATCGACAAGGGCCTGTCGCTCAACATGTCCAAGGACGTGATCGAGCGGGCGATCAAGAAGGCCACGGGCGAACTGGAAGGCGTGGAATACGAGGAGATCCGCTACGAAGGCTACGCGCCCGGCGGCGTGGCGGTGATCGTCGACTGCCTGACCGACAACCGCGTGCGCACCGTGGCCGACGTGCGCCACGCCTTCGGCAAGTTCGGCGGCAACCTGGGCACCGAGGGCTCGGTGGCCTTCATGTTCCGCAAGCTGGGCGTGCTGTCGTTTCCCGCCGGTGCGGACGAGGACAAGGTGACCGAAGCGGCGATCGAGGCCGGCGCCGAGGACGTGGTGGTGTATCCGGAGGATGGCGCGATCGACGTGATCGCGGCGCCGGAGGCCTTTTCCGCCGTGCGCGACGCGATGGTGGCTGCCGGCGCCACGCCGGACATCGCCGAAGTCACCATGCGCGCCGACAACGACATCGCCGTGGATGGCGAGACCGCGCAGCAGGTGGTCAAGCTGCTGCGCTGGCTCGAGGACATGGACGACGTGCAGAGCGTGTACTCGAACGCCGAACTGGGCGACGAGGCGTACGGGTGAGGACGGGGCTGCGGTCTTCCGGCGCCGGATGGCCGCTCGACGCAGCCGGCACGCGGGCGCGCCGCCGCATCCGCCCTGGCCCACGCGCGCGCGCATGATCCGCATCCTCGGCATCGATCCGGGATCGCAGCGCACCGGCGTGGGCATCATCGACGTCGACGAGGCGGGGCGCTCGACGCACGTGTTCAATACCGCGCTGGTCCTGCTGGGCGAGGGCGACTTCGCCTCGCGGCTCAAGCGGCTGCTGGTCGGACTGTCGGACGTGATCGAACAGTGGCGACCGCACGAGGTGGCGATCGAGCGCGTGTTCATGGCGCGCAATCCCGACTCGGCGCTCAAGCTCGGCCAGGCGCGCGGCGCTGCGATCAGCGCCGTGGTCCTGCGCGACCTGCCGGTGCACGAGTACGCGGCCAAGGAAGTGAAGCTGGCCCTGGTCGGCAAGGGCGGGGCGGAGAAGGCGCAGATCCAGCATATGGTCGGGATCATGCTCAACCTGCACGGCAAGCTGCAGGCCGATGCCGCGGACGCGCTGGCGATCGCGATCACCCATGCCCACGTGCGCGCCACGGCGAAGCGGCTGGGCGTGAGTGCCCAGCAGGCCTGGAGCCGGAAGTGAGCGGTCTTTTCTCTTCGGGTCTCGCCACAGCCGGTTCGCCCGCGATCGCCGGTGGGCGGCATGCGCGAGGCCAGGTGCAGGGCGCCATGTCCGATCCGGCGCCGGGAGCGCGTCCTGCTGCCAACAACGACCGGGGTGGTGCCATGGCGCTGCCGATGCAGGCCCTCCAGGTACGCGCATGATCGGGCGGCTCAAGGGCGTGCTGGTGCACAAGCAGCCGCCGTGGCTGGTGGTCGACGTCCACGGCGTCGGCTACGAGCTCGAGGCGCCGATGAGCACCTTCTACGATCTGCCCGAAGTGGGGCGCGAAGTGTCGCTGTTCACGCACTACGCGCAGAAGGAGGACAGCGTCTCGCTGTACGGCTTCCTCAGCGAGGCCGAGCGCCGGCTGTTCCGCGACGTGCAGAAGGTGACCGGGATCGGCGCGAAGATCGCGCTGGCGGTGCTGTCGGGCGCGTCGGTCAACCAGTTCGCGCTGCTGGTGCAGTCGGGCGACGTGACCGCCCTGACCCGGATTCCGGGGATCGGCAAGAAGACCGCCGAGCGGATCGTGGTCGAGCTGCGCGACCGCGCCGCGGACCTGGCGATCGGTCCGGTCGGCGGCCCCGGCGGCCCGCTGCCGGCCGACCCGCTGTCGGAGGCCACCATCGCCCTGCAGCAGCTCGGCTACAAGCCCGCCGAGGCCCAGAAGATGGCCAAGGCGGCCGCCTCGGACGGCGACCGCGCTGAAACGATCATCCGGAAAGCGTTACAGTCCGCGCTTCGCTGACAGCCCCCACTGTCGCCGCACGCCACCACGACATGTCGCAGACTCCCTCCCAGCCGACGAACGGGCCCGGCACGCCGTCGCACGGCTCCGGACATGGCCACGGCCGCGTCGGTCTGGCCGGACTGATCGTCGGCGCCATCGGCGTGGTGTTCGGCGACATCGGCACCAGTCCGCTGTACACGATCCGCGAGGCGTTCTCGCCGCATTACGGACTGACCGCGCAGCACGACACCGTGCTGGGCCTGCTGTCGATGATCTTCTGGGCGCTGACGATCGTGGTCACGCTCAAGTACGTGACCATCATCATGCGCGCCGACAACGACGGCGAGGGCGGCATCATGGCGCTGATGGCGCTGGCCCAGCGCTGTTTTCCGAAGGATTCGCGTACCGCCTACGTGGTCGGCATCCTCGGCATCTTCGGCGCGTCGCTGTTCTTCGGCGACGGGGTGATCACGCCGGCGATCTCGGTGCTGTCCGCGGTCGAGGGACTCGAGGTGATCTCGCCCGGGCTGCATCCATGGATCGTACCGATCACCCTCGCGGTGCTGGTGGCGCTGTTCGCCACCCAGCGCTACGGCACCGCGCGAGTGGGCAAGGTGTTCGGCCCGATCACCGTGCTGTGGTTCGCGGTGCTGGCGGTGCTGGGGGTGACCAACATCCTGCACGAGCCGGAAGTGCTGCACGCGATCAACCCGTACTGGGCGGCGCACTTCTTCGTCGACCACACCTGGGGCGGGATCTTCATCCTCGGCGCGGTGGTGCTGGCGGTCACCGGCGGAGAGGCGATCTACACCGACATGGGCCATTTCGGCGCCAGGCCGGTGCGCTACGCGTGGTATTTCTTCGTGCTGCCCTCGCTGATGCTCAACTACCTGGGGCAGGGCGCGCTGGTGCTCGAGGATCCGGCGGCGATCCGCAATCCGTTCTACGTCGGCGTGCCCGAATGGGCGCGATGGCCGATGCTGGTGCTGGCGACCATGGCGACGGTGATCGCCTCGCAGGCGGTGATCACCGGCGGCTATTCGGTCGCGCGCCAGGCGATGCAGCTGGGCTACATCCCGCGCATGCGCATCCGCCACACCTCCAGCGACACCATCGGCCAGATCTACATCCCCGCCATCAACTGGACGATGATGGTGATCGTGATCGCGCTGGTGCTGTCGTTCGGCACCTCGTCCGCGCTGGCGGCCGCGTACGGCATCTCGGTGTCGGCGACGATGCTGATCGACACCCTGCTGCTGGCGATCGTGGCGCGCGCGCTGTGGCCCAACTGGCGGCGCTGGGTGCTGCCGCTGTGCGCGCTGTTCCTGGTGATCGACATCGCGTTCGTGATCGCCAACGGCGCCAAGGTGCTGCAGGGGGCGTGGTTCCCGGTGGTGCTGGGGATCGTGCTGTTCACCCTGCTGCGCACCTGGCGGCGCGGGCGCGAGATCCTGCGCGACGAGATCCAGAAGGAGGGCATCCGCCTGGACGCCTTCATCCCGGGCCTGATGCTGGCGCCCCCGGTGCGGGTGGAGGGGACCGCGGTGTTCATGACCAGCGACAAGGGCGTGGTCCCGCACGCGCTCCTGCACAACCTCAAGCACAACAAGGTGCTGCACGAGCGCAACGTGTTCCTGACCGTCGAGACCCTGACCGTCCCCTACGCGGCGAAAGACCGGCGCCTGAAGATGGAGCCGATCGGGGACGACTTCCACCGCGTGACCATCCGCTTCGGGTTCATGGAAACGCCCGACGTGCCGCTGGCGCTGATGCGTTCGTGCGACCAGGGCGGGATCGCGTTCGACCCGATGCAGACCACCTACTTCGTCAGCCGCGAGACCATCGTGGCCGGCGCCCATCGCGGCATGCCGGTGTGGCGAGACAAGCTGTTCGCGCTGATGCACCGCAACGCCGCGCCGGCGAACCAGTTCTTCCGGATCCCCGGCAACCGCCTGGTCGAGCTCGGGGCGCAGGTCGAGATCTGACCCCTGCGGTCCTGCGGCCGCGGGTGCGATGGGTCCCGGGCGCGCGGGCCCCGGCGCAGTCGGCCCCGGGGCCGTGCATCCGCCTCAAGTTCCCGTCCGCCCGGCCGCTATGTCCTGCGAGTGCCCACAGGCGCAGCGCATGACCCTGCTCCAGCCGATCGTCCCGAGTTCGCCCCTGCCGCAGCGCGTGCTGCTGGTGGAGAACTCGCGCGCGTATGTGCGGGCCGTGGCGGAGGCGATCGAGCACAAGCTCGAACTGCCGGTCATGGTCGCGTCCACGCTGGCCGAGGCGCGCGCGCTGCTCGCCCGGCATGACGACTGGTTCCTGGCGCTGACCGGGCTGGTGCTGGCCGACGGCGACCGCGACGAGGTGGTCAACTGCTTCCTCGAGCGCGGGCTGTCGACCGTGGTGGTCACGGGCGTCTACGACGAGGACCTGCGCGAACGCATGCTGCGGCGGCGGGTGATCGACTTCGTGCTCAAGAACACGCCCGGCAGCCTGGACTACATCGTCTGGCTGGTGAAGCGGCTCGAGCGCAACCGCCGCATCTCCGCCCTGGTGGTGGACGATTCCGCCGCGGCGCGCATGCACGCGGCCGCGCTGCTGGAAACCTACGGCTATCGCGTGGTCCAGGCCGCGGACGGCGAGGCGGCGCTGCGCGTGCTCGAGCGCGACCCGACCATCCGCCTGGCGATGGTCGACCAGGAGATGCCCGGCATGCAGGGCGTCGAACTCACGCGTCGCCTGCGCGCGCTGCGTGCGCGCGACCGGGTGGCGGTGATCGGCGTGTCGGGCCGCGAGGACCCGGATCTCGTCGCACGGTTCCTCAAGAGCGGCGCCAACGATTTCCTGCGCAAGCCCTATTCGCGCGAAGAGTTCTTCTGCCGGGTGTCGCAGAACGTCGACCAGCTCGAGCTGATCGGCACCCTGCAGGACCTGGCCACGCGCGACTTTCTCACCGGTCTGCCGAACCGGCGCCACTTCCTCGAGCACGCCGAACGCCTGGTGCCGCAGATGCGCACGGCGCGGCGGTCGCTGGCGATGGCGATCCTGGACATCGACCACTTCAAGCGCATCAACGACGGCTGGGGCCACGAGGCCGGCGACCACGCCCTGCGCGCCGTCGCCACCGCGCTGTCGTCCCACGCGCGTCCCGAGGATCACGTCGCGCGTTTCGGCGGCGAGGAGTTCTGCCTGCTGGTGCCCGACCTGGCTGGCGAGGCGCTGGACGATTACTTCGACGGGCTGCGCCGGCGTATCGAGGAACTCAGCGTGTCCACGCCGGCGGGCGAGGTGCGCGTGACCGTCAGCATCGGGGTCCGCGCGGCCGGCGGTGGCGAGGAACTGCACCGGCTGCTCGCCGAGGCCGACCGGCGCCTGTACCTGGCCAAGGCCGGGGGCCGCAACCGCGTCGTCGCCTCGGGATAGGCGCCTCGGCGAGCGGGCGCGGCCCCCTCACCCGGGACCGGCGCTGGAAATCCCGGGCAGCGCCCCCACCTCGGATGGATGCCGACCCAAGCCCCCCGCATTCCCTGCGCCGTCCTCGATCTGGCCCCGGTCACCGAGGGCAGCACCCCCGCCGAGTCCTTCGCCAACTCGCTCGACCTCGCCCGGCATGCCGAAGCGCTGGGCTATTCGCGCTACTGGCTGGCCGAACACCACAACATGCCCGGCATCGCCAGCGCGGCGACCGCGGTGCTGATCGGCCACATCGCAGGCGGCACATCGACCATCCGCGTCGGCGCCGGCGGGGTGATGCTGCCCAACCACGCGCCGCTGCAGGTGGCCGAACAGTTCGGCACCCTGGCCTCGCTGTATCCGGGGCGCATCGACCTCGGGCTGGGGCGGGCTCCGGGCACCGACCAGCCCACCACGCGCGCGCTACGCCGTTACTACGCCGGCGCGGATGCGTTCCCGTCCGACGTGATGGAGCTGCTGCGCTATTTCGAACCCGCGCAGCCGGGCCAGCCGGTGCAGGCGGTGCCGGGCGCGGGGCTCGACGTGCCCGTGTGGATCCTCGGATCGAGCCTGTTCGGCGCGCAGCTGGCGGCCTCGCTCGGGCTGCCGTACGCGTTCGCCTCGCACTTCGCACCCGCGGCGATGACCGAGGCGCTGGCGCTCTACCATCGCGACTTCCGCCCCTCGAAGCACCTGCGCCAGCCGCACGCGATGCTGGCCTTGAACGTGGTGGCCGCCGACACCCGCGCCGAGGCGCAGCGGCTGTTCACCACCCAGCAGCAGAGTTTCGTCCGCCTGCGCCGCGGCACGCCGGGGCTGATCCCGCCCCCGATCGACGACATCGAGGCGTTCTGGACCCCGCAGGAGAAAGCGATGGTGGCGCAGGCCCTGGCCTGCGCCGTGGTCGGCGATGCGCAGGACGTGCGCGAGGGCATCGCCGCCTTCGTGGCCACACATCGACCCGACGAGCTCATGCTCACGGCCAACATCTTCGACCACGCCGCCCGGCGGCATTCGTTCGCCCTGGCTGCCACCGCATTCGCGCCGGCCTGACGCACTGGACCACACGACGGGGGAATGGCCCGGCCGGACGCGCAGCCAGGCCCGGAGGGACAGGGGAAGGGTCATGGAGGCCGGTCCGCCGCCCCGCACGGAGGCAGGGCCAGCGGTGCGCGGTCGCGTGCGCCATGCGACCATAGTGCGATGGAAGACCCCCGCATCATCGGCGCCGACGCGACCCGCGAGGACGACGCCATCGAGGCCAGCATCCGGCCCCGGCGGCTGGACGAATACCTCGGCCAGCAGCCGGTGCGCGAGCAGATGGGCCTGTACATCGAGGCCGCGAAGCATCGCGGCGAGGCGCTGGACCACGTCCTGATCTTCGGCCCACCCGGCCTTGGCAAGACCACGCTCAGCCACGTGATCGCCAACGAACTGGGCGTGAGCCTGCGCGTCACCTCCGGGCCGGTGATCGAGAAGGCCGGCGACCTGGCCGCGCTGCTGACCAACCTGCAGCCGCACGACGTGCTGTTCATCGACGAGATCCACCGCCTCTCGCCCGTGGTCGAGGAAGTGCTGTACCCGGCGATGGAGGATTTCCAGCTCGACATCATGATCGGCGAGGGTCCTGCCGCGCGTTCGATCAAGATCGACCTGCCGCCCTTCACCCTCATCGGCGCCACCACCCGCGCCGGCCTGCTGACCGCGCCGCTGCGCGATCGCTTCGGAATCGTCCAGCGGCTGGAGTTCTACAGCGCCGAGGAACTGGCGCGGATCGTGCGCCGGGCCGCACGCATCCTGGGCGTGGACTGCGCGGAGGAAGGCGCGGTCGAAATCGCCCGCCGTTCGCGCGGCACGCCGCGCATCGCCAACCGGCTGCTGCGCCGCGTGCGCGATTACGCCCAGGTGCGGGCGGGCGGGCGCATCGACCATGGCGTCGCCGATGCGGCGATGAAGATGCTCAAGGTCGATCCCGAGGGGTTCGACGAGCTCGACCGCCGCCTGCTCAACCTGATCATCGAGAACTTCGACGGTGGCCCCGTGGGCGTGGACTCGCTGGCGGCGGCGCTGAGCGAGGAGCGCGGCACGCTCGAGGACGTGATCGAACCCTACCTGATCCAGCAGGGCTTCCTGGTGCGCACCGCGCGCGGGCGCATGGCCACGGTCAAGGCCTGGCGCCACCTGGGCCTGCAGCCACGCCGCGATTCCGGCGCGCCCGTCGAACCTGAGCAGCTGTTCTGATGCGGACGGCGCGTGACATTCCCACCGGGACCACTGCGGAGCGTCACGCTTGAGCGGCGTTGCCGCGCCAGCGGACGAGGGCGGCCGTCCGTTCAGCCTTCCGACAAGGGTCTACTGGGAAGATACCGACGCCGGTGGTGTGGTCTACCACGCGCAGTACGTCGCGTTCCTCGAGCGCGCGCGCACCGAATGGGTTCGCGCGCTCGGCTATGGCCAGGACGCGCTGCGCCTGTCGCACGGGCTGGTGTTCGCGGTGCGGGCGATGCGGATCGATTTCCGCAAACCCGCGCGGCTGGACGATGCACTGCAGGTGACGGTGTCGCTGCGTCGCTGCCGGCATGCCAGCGTCGTGTTCGCGCAGTCGATCCTGCGCGGGGACGAGTGCCTGCTGGATGCGGACGTGCGCTGCGCGGCGCTGGAGGCGGGCACGTTTCGCCCGCGCGCCATCCCCGAACCGCTGTACCAGCAATTGAACCGACTCGTCGAACCCGGAGCCGAACCCGCATGATCCCCCTCGCGACGCTGCTGCAGGCCACCCAGATCGAGCCCTTGCCGGAAGAGGCCGCCGCGACCACGACCACGCTCGCCGAGGGCGCCGACGCCGCGGCCGTGGCCGCGCATTCGGGCATCAACTACATCGACCTGATGCTCAAGGCCAGCCTGCCGGTGCAGCTGATCGTGCTGCTGCTGCTGGTGGGGTCGCTGGTCAGCTGGGTGATCATCTTCCGCAAGGCGCGCGTGTTCAAGCTCGCCAACCGCGAGGCCGACGACTTCGAGAGCCGGTTCTGGTCCGGGGCCGACCTCGGCAAGCTCTACTCGTCGGCGACCGACCGCAACCGCCGCGTCAGCGGGCTGGAGGCGATCTTCGAGGCCGGTTTCCGCGAGTTCGCGCGCCTGCGCGAAAAGCGCGGCTTCGACGCCCGTGCCCAGCTGGAGGGCGCGCAGCGCGCGATGCGGGTGAGCTACACGCGCGAGGTGGACCTGCTCGAGCGCAACCTGGAGCTGCTGGCGAACATCGGTTCGACCGCACCCTACGTGGGCCTGGTCGGCACCGTGTTCGGCATCATGGTGACCATGCACGACATGCTCAACAGCGGCGAGCAGACCGGCATCGCCGCGGTCGCGCCGGGCATCTCCGAGGCGCTGTTCGCCACCGCGATCGGCCTGTTCGTCGCGATTCCCGCGGTCTGGGCCTACAACCGCTTCACCACCCGCGTCGAACGCCTGGCGGTGCGCTACGAGAGCTTCGCCGAGGAGTTCAGCACCATCCTCCAGCGCCAGAGTTCGCTGGACTGACCGGGGTTCGCCATGGCCGGGAACCTCATCCACCGCAAGCGGCGCAAGCTCAAGTCCGAGATCAACGTCGTGCCGTACATCGACGTGATGCTGGTGCTGCTGATCATCTTCATGGTCACCGCGCCGCTGCTCACGCTGAGTGTCGACGTCAAGCTGCCGTCGTCGCAGGCGCGTTCCACCCAGGACCGGGAGGATCCGGTGATCGTGATCGCCTATCCCGACGGCACCCTCGGGCTGCAATTGCCGGGCGATGCCCGCCCGCGGATCGTGGACGCCGACCAGATGGGCGCGTTGCTGGCACCGATCCGCAGCCAGCAGGGCAGCGACTTCCGGGTGATGGTCGCCGCCCAAGGCGATGCGCCCTACCAGAACGTGCTCGACGCGATGGACGTGCTACGCCAGGCCAACGTCTCCAACGTGAGCCTGATGACCAACGCGGGCGGTGATGCACGCTGACGCCTTCCCGCGTCCTGCGCCCGCGCAGGACGAAGGCCTCGGCCGGGCGATCGCCTGGGCCGTGGTCGTGCACGTGCTTGTCGTGGTGATCCTGCTGCTGTCGCCGCTGCTGAGCTGGGATCCGGACCGCATCAGCGTGGCCGGCGCGCCGTCGATGGAAGCGGTGCTGGACGTGTCGAGCACCGACCGGCAGGCGGTGGAGCGCGCATTGTCGATCGAACCCGAGCCGCTGCCCGAGCCCGTCGTCGAGCCCGTGCCTGAGCCCGCGCTGGACGAGATCGCGCCACCTCCGCCGCAGCAGATCCCGGAGCCGGTGCCGGAAGACGCCCCGGTCGAACCGCAGCCCACGCCGCAGGCGCGCGTCCCGGAACCCTCGCCGGTCGACCAGGAAGAGGTGCGACGCGACGCCGAAGCCGAGCGCGCGCGGGTGGACCGGGAACAGGAAGAGAAGCGGCGCCAGGAACAGATCGACCTGACCGAACGCAAGCGCCAGGAGGAAGCCGAGCAGAAGCGGCGCCTGGCGCAGCAGCAGCTCGAGAAGATCCGCGCCGAGCGCGAGCAGCTCGAGCGCGAGCAGCGGCTGGCGCGGCAGCGGATCCAGCAGATCGCCGATCGCGAGGCGCGGCAGGCCTCGCAACAGGCCGCGCAGGCCTCGTCGACGCCGCCGCCGCCAGGCAACCAGGGCGTCGATACCGGACTGGCCGCTCGCTACGCCGCCGCACTCCAGGAGGCGATCCTGCGCAACTGGACGCGCCCGGACACGGTGCCGATCGGGCAACGCTGCCGGATCGTGATCCGGCAGATTCCCGGCGGCGAGGTGGTCGAGGCCCGTGTCGATCCCTCCTGCCCCTACGACGAACTCGGCCGGCGGTCGGTCGAAGCCGCGGTGCTCAAGGCGCAGCCGCTTCCCTACGCCGGCTTCGAATCGGTCTTCCAGCGTACGCTGATCCTCAACTTCGCCGCGCAGGACCGCTGAGTCGCGGGCGGGTCTGCGCAGCAGGCCAGCCGCGCGCTGGCACGCAGCCCGAGTGCCAGCGCGTGCCCCGGAGGGCGAAGTGAGAAGGGGTGCGACCGGCCGATCGTGCGCGCCGCCGCGAGCCAGCCGCGCAGTCTTCACGTCGGGGCGGATATGTTCACCCGGATGCGCGGCAGCGGTGCCGCCGCCTCAAGCTGCACAAGGGTCTTCGCTGCCGTCCGCCTCGCCCGGGGTGCGCCGGCCCGCACGCGGGAAATGGTGTGCCAGCCTCGGTGCAACGCCCCGCCGCACGCCTCTGCCGGGACGGGGACACGACAGGCACACGGCTGCTGGAGTCCGCCCCCGTTCATCTTCGTGCACCGATTCGCCGCCAAGCTGTCGCCCGCCTTGTCCAACCCTGCCAGGAACCTTCCGATGAGCTTCACCAAGCGTTGCCTGCTCGCCGTGCTCGCGCTGTTGCTGCCGTTCGCCGCGGCGGCCCAGCAACAGGGTCTCGAGATCGACATCATCGGCGGCAACGCCTCCGCGCTGCCGATCGCCGTCGTGCCGATGCCCTATCAGGGGTCGGCGACCGCCCCGACCACCGACGTGGCTGCCGTGGTGCGCGCCGACCTCGAGCGCTCCGGCCAGTTCCGGACCTTGCCCGAAGGCGACATGGCCAGCCGTCCCACCAGCGGAGGCGAGGTCGACTATCCGGCCTGGCGCGCGCTGCGGCAGGACTTCCTGGTCGTCGGCCGGGTTGTGGATGCCGCCGAAGGCAGCTACCGGGTCGAGTACGAACTGTTCGACGTGGCCAAGCAACAGCGCCTGCTGGGGCTGGCGATGACCGCGCGCTCGAACGCCATGCGCGACGTCGCCCACCAGATGGCCGACGCGATCTACGAGAAGATCCTGGGCGTGCGCGGCGCGTTCTGGACCCGCATCGCCTATGTCACCGCCACCGGCGTGGGGCAGGGCAGCCGCTACGCGCTGATGGTCGCCGATGCGGACGGCTACAACCCGCAGACCGTGGTGCGTTCCAACGAGCCGCTGCTCTCGCCGGCCTGGAGCCCGGACGGCCGCAAGCTGGCCTACGTGAGCTTCGAGCGCGGCAATTCCTCGATCTACATCCAGGACATCACCACCGGCGGGCGCGAACTGGTGTCCAGCTTCCGCGGCATCAACAGCGGCCCGGCGTTCTCGCCCGACGGCTCGCGCCTGGCGCTGACGCTTTCGCGCAGCGGCAACCCCGAGATCTACGTGATGGACCTGGGCAGCAAGGCGCTGACCCAGATCACCAACCAGTTCGGCATCGACACCGCGCCGGTGTGGAGCCCGGACGGCAACAGCCTGTACTTCACCTCCGACCGCGGCGGCCGGCCGCAGGTGTACCAGGTGTCGGCCTCGGGCGGCGGCGCCAGCCGCGTGACCTTCGAGGGCAGCTACAACGCCGATCCGAGCATTTCCTGGGACGGTCAGAAGATCGCCGTGGCCCAGGGTTCGGGCAACACCTACCGGGTCGCGGTGATGGACCGCAGCATGGGATCGCCCCGCTGGTCGACCCTGTCCCCTGGCTCGCTCGACGAGTCCCCCAGCTTCGCCCCCAACGCCAGCATGCTGCTCTACGCGGCGCGTGAAGGGCGCCGGGGCGTCCTGTATGCTGTCTCGGCCGATGGCCGCGTACGTCAACGCCTCGTCCTTGCGGACGGGGACGTACGCGAGCCGGCCTGGGGTCCGTACCGCTCCCAGCGCTGACATGTTCTGCACATCCGCCCCATCAACCTGAACATCCGCAACAAGCCCTGAGGATCGACGAGAAATGAACGCCAACAAGCCCGCCGTGCTCGGCAAGGCCCTCCTGATCGCCGTGATGTGCGTCGCCGCTGCTGCTGCCTGCTCCAAGAAGGTCAAGGAAGCACCGCCCGCCGAACCCTCCACCGGTCCGGTGACCGATACCGCCCCGGTCACCCCGGGCGCGTACGGCCCTTCCGACCTCGACACCGATGCCTGCCTGCGCCAGCGCACCGTGTACTTCGACCTGGACCAGGACGCGCTGCGCCCGGAGTTCCAGGCCGCGATGGCCTGCCACGCGAAGTACCTGCGTGACCGTCCGTCCTCGCGCATCACCCTGGAAGGCAACGCCGACGAGCGCGGCAGCCGCGAGTACAACCTCGGCCTGGGCGAACGCCGCGGCAATGCCGTGTCGTCGGCCCTGCAGGCCAACGGCGGTTCCGGCGCGCAGCTGACCGTGGTCAGCTACGGCGAGGAGCGTCCGACCTGCACCGATTCCGGTGAGGATTGCTGGGCCCGCAACCGTCGCGTCGAGATCGTCTACACGGCGAAGTAAGCGACACTGATGCGCGCTTTCATTGTTCCAATCGCGTTCGCGGCGGCCCTCGTGGCCGCCGCGCCCGCGTTCGCCCAGCGGGCCAGCCTGGCCGACCGCGTGGCCGCGCTCGAGCTGCGTGCCGCCGACAACCAGGGCAACGTCGACCTGCTCAACCAGCTGACCGCATTGCGCTCCGAGGTGCAGGCGCTCCGCTCCCAGATCGAGGAACTGCAGCAGCAGAACGAGCAGCTGCGTTCCACCAACCGCAGCCAGTACCTGGACCTGGACGGCCGGCTCAACCGGCTGGAGGGAGGCGGGACGGCGCTGCCGGATCCGGCTGGCGCCACGTCTGCCGCGCCCGCGCCCACCGGGCCAGCCGCCGCGGCGGCTGGCGAAACGCCGCCCACGGTGCACGGCGACCCGGGCCTGCTGGCCAACAGCGCCGACGAACGCAGCGCCTACGACACCGCGTTCGATGCGCTCAAGTCCGGCGACTATGCCCGCTCGGCGGAGCTGTTCCAGACCTTCCTGCAGATGCATCCCGAGGGCGTGTACGCGCCCAACGCGCGCTACTGGCTCGGCGAGAGCTACTACGTGACCCAGAACTACGAGCTGGCCCGGGACCAGTTCCAGGCCCTGGTGGCCCGCTATCCGACGCACGACAAGGCGCCGGGCGCGCTGCTGAAGATCGGCCTGTCGCAGTACGGCTTGCGCGACCTCGACGGCGCGGAGGCTACCCTGGCCCAGGTGGCGAACCAGTTCCCCGGCACGGACGCGGCGCGCACGGCCGAGGATCGACTGCACGCGATCCAGCTGGCGCGCGCCACGCGCTGACCGTGGATGCCGCAGCGCCCGATGCGGCCGCCGCATCGACGGCGGACCGGCTCCGCATCACCGAGATCTTCTGCTCGCTGCAGGGCGAGGCCCGCGACGCGGGCTGGCCATCGGTGTTCGTGCGCCTGACCGGATGTCCCCTGCGCTGCACCTACTGCGACACCGCCTACGCCTTCCACGGCGGGCAGTGGTGGGACATCGAGGCGATCGTGGCGGAAGTCGCGCGGCACGGGGTCCGCCACGTGTGCGTGACCGGCGGCGAGCCGCTGGCGCAGAAGCGCTGCATCCAGCTGCTGCGGCGGCTGTGCGACGCCGGCCACGTGGTCTCGCTGGAAACTTCGGGCGCGATCGATATCGGCGAGGTCGACCCGCGCGTCTCGCGCGTGCTCGACATCAAGACGCCCGGCTCGGGCGAGGTGGCGCGCAACCGCTGGGAGAACCTGCCGCTGCTCACCCCGCACGACCAGGTGAAGTTCGTCGTCTGCAGCCGCGCGGACTACGAGTGGGCGCGACAGGTGCTGCACGAGCACGCGCTGCACGCGCGTTGCGACGTGCTGTTCTCGCCGAGCAAGGGCGAACTGTCGGCGACCGACCTGGCGGACTGGATCGTGGCAGACCGGCTACCGGTGAAGTTCCAGCTGCAGCTGCACAAGCTGCTGTGGAACGACGAGCCGGGACGATGAGCGCGGGAGTGCGATGCGTGGCAGGTGATGGGTGAGTCGGCCTGCGACCTGCGGATCGCGGCGCCAACGGCCCCGTCTTTCCGGCGCTGAGCATCCCGTCTCCGCCTGGCGCCTGCCAGCCGTTTGCAACTTCCCTCCACAGATCTCCGCTTACCGACCACGATGAAAAAAGCAGTCGTCCTCCTCTCCGGCGGCATGGATTCCGCGGTCGTGCTGGCCATCGCCCGCGAGCAGGGATTCGCCGCGCACGCGTTGAGCGTGCGCTACGGCCAGCGCCACACCTCCGAACTCGATGCCGCCACGCGCGTTGCCGCGCTGGAAGGCGCCGTCGAGCACAAGACCGTGCATGTGGACCTGCGCGCATTCGGGGGATCGGCGCTCACCGACGACATCGAGGTGCCGGACGCGGGCGGCCCCGGGATCCCGGTCACCTATGTTCCGGCGCGCAACACCATCATGCTCTCGCTCGCGCTCGGTTGGGCCGAGGTGCTGGGCGCGAACGACCTGTTCTGCGGCGTCAACGCGGTCGACTACTCGGGCTATCCCGACTGCCGACCCGAATTCATCGAGGCATTCGAACGCCTGGCCAATGTGGCGACCAGGGCCGGTGTGGAAGGCGCGGGTCTGCGGCTGCATGCGCCGCTGCTGCACATGGGCAAGGCGGAGATCGTGCGCGAAGGGCTGCGCCTGGGCGTGGACTTCGCCGCCACGGTGTCGTGCTATCGCGCCGACGCGGAGGGGCGCGCGTGCGGGCATTGCGACGCCTGCCGCCTGCGTGCCGAGGGATTCGTCGCCGCCGGCGTCGAGGATCCGACCCGATACGCGGCCTGATCGGGGCGGTTGCCCGCGAGGACCTGCGGCAGGCTGTGGCTGCCGCTGCGCAGGAGCACGGAATTCCCGAGGCGCACCAGTGTCTCGCGGTGAGCGGTCCAGTCGCCGCCGAGCTGCGGGCGATCCGGCGTATTCATGCGATGCCGCTATAATTGCGCGCTCGGGTCGTCACGACCCGGGCAATCTCCTTGGGGAGTAGCCTGCGTCCGGTGATTCCGGGCGCCCGCCCGTCAACATGCTTGGCCCGAATCGGCCATGGCGGGTGCGACCTGACGGTTGGCGAGACCAGCGAGCGATGCACGCCATGTCGGCCGGCGCGTGCGTCGCCCGTTGTGCGCCCATCTGCCCGGCCGACAGGGCGCTGCATGCATCCGCTGTCCATCCTCTTGCTCGGCCTGGCCATGTCCACCGACGCCTTCGCGGCAGCGGTCGGCAAGGGTGCTGCCATGCTCCGACCGCGCTGGCACGATGCGGTGCGCACCGGGCTCGTGTTCGGCGTGGTCGAGGCGATCATGCCGATCGTCGGCTGGGCACTGGGCTCGTTCGCCGAGCGCTACATCGAGCACTGGGACCACTGGATCGCGTTCGCCCTGCTCTCGGCGCTCGGGCTGCACATGATCTGGAAGGCGCTGCACCAGGGGGAGGCCGCCGCAGGCGCTCCGCGCACAGGACTGTGGGCGATTGCGCTGGCGGGCCTCGCCACCAGCATCGATGCCATGGCCGTGGGCGTGGGCCTGGCCTTCATCGAGGTGAACATCCTGCTGGTCTCGCTGGTGATCGGACTGTGCACCTTCACCATGGTCACCGCCGGCGTCATGGCCGGACGCGCGCTGGGCGCGCTCATCGGCCGGCGCGCTGAGATTGCCGGCGGCGTGATCCTGATCCTGGTCGGCGCGGCGATCGTCTACGAACACGTGTTCGCGGGATGAGGGCCGCACCGCAGTGCCGGAGCGGTGCCCGAATGATGCTGGTGGGCCGTGATGGATTCGAACCATCGACCAGCGGATTAAAAGTCCGATGCTCTACCGACTGAGCTAACGGCCCCTGCAGTCCGAAGATTATAGGGCATGCGCCGCACCCGCCCTGTCGGCCGGCAAGGGCCACGCTGGCCCGGGCCGGGGATGTGGACGGCCCTTAGCAGTCGCGTGGCCAGCCGCGATCCCCGCACGATGTCGCGGGGCCGGTTACGGCCGCGTCGGGCAGGTGCGGCGGCGCGCCGAGCACCAACGCTGCGGCACTGTGCTACGCGTGGTGCACCAGCGCGTCAGCGCGTCAGTCCGCGCCCGCCACCGCGTCCAGCACCAGGGCGCCGTACCGCGCAAGCTTGCCGCCGCCGATGCCGGCGATTCCGGCGAGCTCGCCTTCGTCGGCCGGGCGTCGCGAGGCGATCTGCCTGAGCGTGCTGTCGTGGAAGATCACGTAGGGCGGCACGTTCTGTTCGCGCGCCAGGCGCGTGCGCAGTTCGCGCAGCGCTTCGAACACCGGCTGGTCGGCGGGATCGAGCTCGTCGACCGCGGATGCCGTCCTGCTGCGCGCAGCGCGGTCGCGTTGGGCCGCCACGCGCCGCAGCATCACCGGCTGTTCGCCCTTGAGGACCGCGCGGCTGGATTCGGACAGGTGCAGTCCGCCATGACCTTCTGCATCCACTTCCAGCAGCCCGTGCGCCACCAGCTGCCGGAACACGCCGCGCCAGGTGCGGGCGTCCAGGCCGGTGCCGACGCCGTGCACGCTGAGCCGGTCGTGTCCGAACTGGCGCACGCGCTCGCTGTCGCTGCCGCGCAGCACGTCGATCAGGTGCGCGGCGCCGAAGCGCTGGCCGGTGCGGTACACGCAGCTCAGCGCCATGCGCGCGGCCTCGGTGGCGTCCCAGGCCTCGGGCGGCGAGAGGCAGTTGTCGCAGTTGCCGCAGGCGTCAGGATAGGTATCGCCGAAGTTGCCGAGCAGCACCTGCCGGCGGCAGCGCATCGATTCGCAGTAGCCGACCAGGGCATCGAGCTTGCGGTGCTCCAGGCGCTTGCGGTCGGGGCCGGACTCGGATTGCTCGACCATCTGCCGCAGCAGCACGAGGTCGCCCAGGCCGTAGCACATCCAGGCGTCCGAGGGCTCGCCGTCGCGGCCGGCGCGGCCGGTTTCCTGGTAGTAGCCTTCGATCGACTTGGGCAGGTCGACGTGCGCCACGAAGCGCACGTCCGGCTTGTCGATGCCCATGCCGAAGGCGATCGTCGCCACCACCACCACCCCTTCGCCGCGCAGGAACCGGCGCTGGTTGGCCGCGCGCAGCTGCGCGTCCATGCCGGCGTGGTAGGGCACCGCATCCACGCCGTGGCCGGCCAGGTACTCCGCGGTCTCCTCCACCTTGCGCCGCGACAGGCAGTAGACGATGCCCGCCTGGCCGCGATGGCCCTGCACGAAGTCGAGCAACTGGCGCTTGGCGTTGTCCTTCTGGACCACGGTGTAGCGGATGTTGGGGCGGTCGAACGAAGTGACGAAGCGGCGCGCGTCCTGCAGCTGCAGCCGTTCGGCGATCTCGCGCTGGGTGGGCGGATCGGCGGTGGCGGTCAGGGCGATGCGCGGCACCTGCGGCCAGCGCTCGTGCAGCACGGTCAGTTCGCGGTACTCGGGACGGAAATCATGGCCCCACTGCGACACGCAGTGGGCCTCGTCGATCGCGAACAAGGCCAGCCGCGCGCGTTCCATCAGGGACAGGAATCGCGGCGTCAGCAGCCGCTCGGGGGCGACGTAGAGCAGGTCCAGGGTGCCGTCCAGCAGCTGGCGTTCGACCGACTGCGCCTGGGCCGCGTCGAGGGTGGAATTCAGGCACGCCGCGCGCACGCCGAGCTGGCACAGCGCGTCGACCTGGTCCTGCATCAGCGCGATCAGGGGCGAGACGATGATCGCCGTGCCCTCGCGCAGCAGGGCCGGAAGCTGGTAGCACAGCGACTTGCCGCCGCCGGTGGGCATCAGCACGAGGGCATCGTGGCCCGCGGTCACATGGCGCACGATCTCGCCCTGTTCGCCGCGGAACGCGCGATGCCCGAACACGCGTTCGAGCAGGGATTCTGGCTGGGACGTCATGCCGGACAGGATACCGGCATGGTCAGGCGCGGCGGTCGGAAAAGACCGCGGGGCGCGGTCGGATCACGCCGCATGCAGAGCGGCAGGAACCCCGCCTGGTGGCGGGCTCCTGCCGCGCCACGGGTCACTGCAGCAGCGAGCGCAGCATCCAGGCGTACTTCTCGTGGGTCTGCAGGCGCTGGATCAGCAGGTCCTCGGTCGGCTCGTCGTCGCCGTCGTCGGCCACGTCGATGGCCTTGCGCGCGCTGCGGCACACCGCCTCGTTGCCGACCACCAGCTGCCGCACCATCTCGCGCCAGTCCGGGGCCTCGGTGGCGCCGGGTTCCTCGCGGATGGACGTGAGCTGCATGAATTCGGCGTACGAGCCGGGTGCGTTGTAGCCCAGCGCGCGGATCCGCTCGGCCACATCGTCGAGCGCGTTCCACTGCTCGGTGTACTGCGCCTCGAACATGTTGTGCAGGGCGTTGAACATCGGCCCGGTCACGTTCCAGTGGAAATTGTGGGTCTTCAGGTACAGGGTGTAGGCGTCGGCCAGGAACTTGGACAGTTCCTTCGCGATCTGGCGCCGATCCTTGTCGGAGATGCCGATGTCGATCGCAGGGCCCGCGCCTGCGGCGGGCGAGGCCGTCGGCGTGATGGTCTGGGCGGGTTTGGCATCCTTCGATCGCGCCGCCTTCGCGGGGCGGGCGGACTTGGCGGGCTTGCTCTTGGACATGATGGCCTCGGGGTGTGGGAATTTGGCGACAATACGCCGATGTTGAACCGGAATGCGAACCGCCTTCGCCGCTGCGAGGGCGCGAATGGAGTCTAGGCAGGCCACCGCGACGGCAGCGTTAATGCAGGCGCGACGGGCGATCGACGGCGCGCTCACCCGCGACCGCGGCCGGCTGCTGGGCCTGTGGACGCGCTGGAAGGCCGATCCGGCGCGGCCGGGTGCGCAGGAGGCGTTCGCCGCAGCACTGCAGGCCTCCGTGCAGGGACGCGAGTCGGCCGCCGCGCGCATTCCCGCCGTGGCGGTGGCGCCCGAACTGCCGATCGCCGCGCATGCCGACCGCATCGTCGACCTGTTGCGCGCCCACCAGGTGGTGGTCGTGGCCGGCGAGACGGGTTCGGGCAAGACCACCCAGCTGCCGAAGCTGTGCCTGCAGGCGGGGCGGGGCGTGGCCGGGATGATCGGCTGCACCCAGCCGCGCCGGATCGCCGCGCGCGCGGTGGCGCGGCGCGTGGCCGAGGAACTGTCGGTGCCGATGGGCGGGCTGGTCGGGTTCCAGGTCCGGTTCAACGACGCCGTGGGCGAACGGACCGCGGTCAAGTTCATGACCGACGGCATCCTGCTGGCCGAGATCGCCAGCGACCGCTGGCTCTCGCGCTACGACACCATCATCATCGACGAGGCGCACGAGCGCAGCCTCAACATCGATTTCCTGCTCGGGTACCTCAAGCGGCTGCTGCCGCGGCGGCCCGACCTCAGGCTGATCGTCACCTCGGCCACGATCGACACCGCGCGCTTCTCGCAGCACTTCGGCGACGCGCCGGTGGTGGACGTCGAGGGGCGCGGCTACCCGGTCGAAGTGCGCTACCGGCCGCTGGAGGGTGATGCATCGGCGCCCGGCGCGGACGCGACGCCCGGACGCGGCGACGGTGCGGCCTCCCGCGCGCGCAGCCAGGAGGAGGCGGGACCGGTGTCCGTGCTCGACGGCATCGTCGCTGCCTGCGACGAGATCATGCGCGAGCGCGGCACCGGCGATGTGCTGGTGTTCCTGCCCGGCGAGCGCGAGATCCGCGACGCCCACCAGGCGCTGGAGCGGCGCAAGTACCGGCATACCGAGGTGGTGCCGCTGTACGCGCGGCTGTCGGCGAGGGAACAGGACCGGGTGTTCAACCCCGGCCCGCAGCGGCGCATCGTGCTCGCCACCAATGTCGCCGAGACCTCGCTGACCGTGCCGCGCATCCACTACGTGGTCGACCCGGGGCTGGCCCGGGTCAAGCGCTACAGCCCACGGCAGAAGCTCGACCGGCTGCACATCGAACCGGTGTCCCAGGCCAGCGCCGAGCAGCGCAAGGGCCGCTGCGGGCGGGTCGCCCCGGGCACCTGCATCCGCCTGTATTCGGAAGCCGACTTCCTGGCGCGGCCGGCCTATACCGATCCGGAGATCCGGCGTGCTGCGCTGGCGGGCGTGATCCTGCGCATGCTGTCGCTTGGATTGGGCGAGACCGGGGAACCTGGTGGGCGTAGGAGGCGTGGCGGCCGGACGCGCGACGCGGCGCCGGGTGCGGATGTCATCGCCGAGTTCCCGTTCGTCGAGCCGCCCGATCCGCGTGCGATCGCCGACGGGTGGCAGCAGCTGGTCGAACTCGGCGCGATCGATGCCCGCCGCGCCCTCACCGAGGTCGGCCGCACCATGGCCCGGCTGCCGGTCGACGTGAAGCTGGCGAGGATGCTGGTCGCGGCGCAGGGCCACGGCTGCCTGCACGAGATGCTGGCGATCGCCGCCTTCCTCGGCATCCAGGATCCGCGCGAGCGTCCGCCCGACCAGCGCGCTGCGGCAGACAATGCGCACGCGCTGTTCGCCGACCCGAAGTCCGAATTCGCCGGCATCCTGAGGTTGTGGGAGGCGTATCGCGTGGCGCACGAGGACATGACCCAGTCGCAGTTGCGCAAGTGGTGCGAACGGCACTTCCTCGGCTTCCTGCGCATGCGCGAATGGCGCGAACTGCACCGCCAGCTCAAGCTGCAGTGCGAGGACCTCTGGCCCGATGCGGGGCACGGACGCGGCCGGGAAGCCCGTGCGCAGGACGTCGCGGGGCAAGAGTCGACACTTCCCCGGAACGCACCGGCGGGCGGGGACCGTCGCGGAAAAGCCGCCGTCCACCCCGCGTCCGGAGCCGCCTCCGACCTGCCGGGCGCCTCCACCGCCAGCTTGCCGCCACGCACCTACGTCGCGCTGCACCGCGCGCTGATCGCGGGCCTGCCCGCCCAGCTCGGGCACCTGGGCGAGCGCGGCGTGTACGAGGGCCCGCGCGGCCGCCGCTTCCAGCTGTTCCCCGGCTCGACCCTGGCGCGCAAGCCGCCGCCGTGGGTGCTGTCGGCGACGCTGCTCGACACCGAGAAAGTGTGGGCGATCACCAATGCCGCGGTGGAGCCCGAGTGGGCGATCGCGGAACTGCCGCACCTGGTGGCCCGCCGTCACCACGACCCACGCTGGTCGCGCGCGCAGGGACGGGTCCTGGGCAGCGAGCAGGTCAGCCTGTTCGGCCTGGTGCTGGCGCCGAAGAAGCCGGTGGACTACGGCCGCCTGTATCCGGGCGAGGCGCGCGACCTGTTCCTGCGCGATGGCCTGGTGGCGGGCGAGATCAACCTGCGCAGTCCGTTCCTGGCGCGCAACCTGGCCGCACTCGAGGCCGCGCGCGAGGAAGAGGCGAAGCAGCGCCGCGCCGGACTGGTGGTGGACGAGGACTGGATGCGGCAGTGGTACGCAGGACGCCTGCCCTCGGAGATCGTCGACGCGCGCTCGCTCGACGCCTGGTACGCGAAGGCGCCGACGGACGCGAAGCGCGCGCTGGAGTGGACGCGCGACGAGCTGCTGATGGGCGAGGGCGCGGACGCGGTGCGCTTTCCCGCCTTCATCGCGCTGGGCGAGGCGCGCCTGGCGGTGCGCTACCGCTTCGAGCCGGGCGCGGTGGACGACGGCATGACCGTGTCGGTGCCGCTGCACCTGCTCAATGCGCTCGATCCGGTGCGCCTGTCGTGGCTGGCGCCCGGCTTCGTCGCCGACAAGGCGACCGCGCTGATCCGCGGGTTGCCCAAGGCGCTGCGACGCAACTTCGTGCCGGCACCGGACTTCGCCGCCGCGTTCGCGCAGGCCCACGGGGCCGGCGAACCGGACGCGTTCGCCGCGACCCTGGCGCGCTTCCTGCGCCGCATGACCGGGGTGGAGGTCACGGCATCGGACTTCGATGAGGCGGCGCTGGAGCCTCACCTGCGCGCCAACCTGCGCCTGGTGGACGTGCGCGGTCGTGGTGACGGACAGGTGCTGGCCGAATCGCGCGACCTCGACCAACTGCGCGCCACGTTCGGCGCGCGCGCGGCGCAGGCGTTTTCGGCGCGTGCGGCCGAAGGGCTGGCGCAGTCCGGGTTGCGGGAGTTCCCGGCGGCGCCGATTCCGGAGTCGGTGCCCGGCGCCGGTGGCGTGCCCGCGTACCCCGCGCTGCAGGACGACGGCGACAGTGCCTCGCTCGCGGTGCATGCCGATCCCGCGCAGGCGCGCCGGCTGCATCCGGGCGGCGTGCGCCGGTTGCTCGTCATCGCCATGCTGGAGCGGGTGAAGCAGGCGCGGCGGCAGCTGCCGGTCGCGCCGAAGACCGCGCTACTGTACGCGGCGATCGAATCCGCCGGCGCGGTGGCGCGCGCGCCCGGCGGCGGCGATCGCCTGCGCGCGGACCTGGTCGACGGTGCACTGTCCGCGCTGCTGGCCGACGGCCTGGGCGGGATACGCGATGCGGACGCGTTCGCGCAGCGGCGCGACGCCGCCGGCCGCGCGCTGTTCGGAGAGGCCATGCAGCGGCTCGGGCAAGCCGAGGCGATCCTCGCGCTGGTGGCAGAGGTGCGCGCGAAACTGGAATCACGGCTGGTCGGCTGGGCGCGCGCGAACCTCGACGACATGCAGGCGCAGCTCGCGGCGCTGGCGCATCCGGGGTTCCTGCGCGATGTGCCTTCGGCGGCGCTCGAGGCGTATCCCCGCTACCTGAAGGCGCTCTCGGTGCGCGCCGAACGTGCCCAGCGCGACCCGCTGCGCGACCAGCAGCGCATGCTAGACCTGAAGCCGCTCGTGGATGCGCTGGCGGAGGTGGAGGCCGCAGGCCTCGGCGACGCGTCCGCGCGCGAAGCCCTGCGCTGGGACCTGGAGGAAGTGCGCGTATCGGTCTTCGCCCAGGAACTCGTCGCCCGCGGCGCGCCGACGGCGAAGAAGCTGATGTCCCGGATCGTCGCCTTACGCGACGGGTAGCGGGAAGACCGGCCCGCTGCCTGGGTGGACGGCACCGGCGTCGCGGGCCGCAGGCGCCAGGCGGTGGACGCTTCGGACCGTCGCGTGCCGTCGTGGACTCACTCGACGCGCTGCACCTTGGCCTGGGTGTTGTAGCCGTCGATCTTCATCCACCACACGCCGAGCAGGCCGGGGCGGATGCGGACCTTCGGATTGCTCACCCGGACACCGGCAAGCGAAGCCGCGTCGGTCTGTTCCCACACCTGGCCGTTGTCAAGCCGATAGCGCCTGCGGTTGCCGAAGCCGGTGAACTCGCCGTCGATGGCGGCGACGATCGGCTCGTCGGAATTGAAGTGGAAGAAGCCACGGTTCTTCTCCACCACCTCGCGACGCCCTTCCTCGCGCGCCTGCTCGGTCGCCGCGGCGACCGCGGCGGTGGTGCGTTGCTGCACGCTGCGGTCGAGCCAGGTGTTCAGGCGCGCCAGCTCCTCCGGACTCAGCTTGTCCAGGCCGGCGGCGCGGAACTCGTCGGCGCTCATGGCCTGTTCGATCGGTGGTGCCTGCTGCGCGGAGGCCAGTGCAGGCAGGGCGAGCAGGACGGCAAGCAGCAGGGGGCGAAGCAGGTGCATGGTTGTTCCTCGTGGCGCGACACGGCTAGTGTAGGACTTCTTCCACGCGGATGACGTGCGTGCCCGCTGCCGCCCCCCACGGCCTCGACCACTGGCTCGCCACGCCCGCGGCCACCGCGATCGCGCCCGCGCTGCGCGAGGCGCTGCGGCGGGCCGCGGCGGAGGCGGACCCGGCATCGTCCATTCCGGCGCCTTCGGTCCTCGGCGACACGCTCGACTCGCTTGCGCTGCTCGGCGCCGACGGCGATTCGCTCGCCGCCGCGCTGCTGTTCGAACTGCCCGCCCTGGCCGAACGCGTCGAGCCGGCACTTCCGCCGAAGCACGCCGCAGTCGCCGTGCTGCTCGAAGGCCAGCGCGCGGCCAGCCAGGTCTGGACCCTGCATGCCGAGCGTCCCGCCGCGGGCAACACCGAAGGCCTGCGGCGGCTGCTGCTGGCGATCGTGCGGGATCTGAGGGTGGTGCCGATCCTGCTGGCGCGCCAGCTGGCGCGGATGCGCCAGGCGGCCTCGCTGCCGGAGGACGAGCGCCGCGCGCTCGCCCGGCTGACGCGCGACATCCACGCGCCGCTGGCCAACCGCCTGGGCATCTGGCAGCTGAAGTGGGAGCTGGAAGACCTCGCCTTCCGCCACCTCGAACCGGATACCTACCGGCGCATCGCCGCGCTGCTCGACGACAAGCGCGCCGGCCGCGAGCGCTACATCGGCCAGGTCACGCGCGAGCTGGATCGCGCCCTGCGCGCGCAGGGGCTGCAGGCCGACATCGCCGGCCGGCCCAAGCACATCTACAGCATCTGGAAGAAGATGCGGAAGAAGGACGTGCCGATCGGCGAGCTCTACGACCTGCGCGCGGTGCGCGTGCTGGTCGACGACATTCCCGCCTGCTATGCCGCGCTCGGTGTGGTGCACGCGCTGTGGGCGCCGGTGCCGGGCGAGTTCGACGACTACATCGCCCGGCCCAAGCACAACGACTACCGTTCGCTGCACACGGCGGTGATGGGACCGGAGGGCAAGACGCTCGAGGTGCAGATCCGCACCCGCGAGATGCACGAGCAGGCCGAACTGGGCGTGGCCGCGCACTGGCGCTACAAGGAGGATGCCTACGCGGGGCGGGGCGCGAGTCAGCGTTCGGCGACCGGCAACGCGGCGCTGGAGCGCAAGATCGAGTGGATGCGGCGGCTGCTGGAATCGCACGGCGAGGGCGAGGGCGATGCGGCGCTCGCCGGCGGATTCGACACCGAGCTGGTCGAGGACCGCATCTACGTGCTGACTCCGGCCGGCGAGGTGGTCGACCTGCCGCGCGGCGCGACCCCCCTGGATTTCGCCTACCACGTGCACACGATGGTCGGGCACCGCTGCCGCGGGGCGAAGGTCGACGGACGCATCGTGCCGCTCGACCACAGGCTGCACAGCGGCGACCGGGTCGAGATCCTCACCGCCAAGGAACCCGAGCCGCGCCGCGACTGGCTGGTCGCCGCCAACGGGTTCCTCGCCAGCCCGCGCGCGCGGGAAAAGGTGCGCACCTGGTTCCACCGGCTCGACCGCGAACGCAACCTGCAGGCCGGCCGCGAGATGCTCGACCGCGAATTGCGGCGCATGGGCCTGCTGCAGGCCGAACTGCAGCCGGTGCTGGCGAAGTTCAACGTCGCCGCGGTCGACGAACTGCTGGTGCTGGTGGCGCTTGGCGACGTCGGTCCGCACCAGGTGGGGCGCGCGCTGCAGGAGCACGAGCGCGCGCAGGCCCGGCCCGAAGAGGCGCCGGCATCGACCACGATGGTGCCGCGCCAGCCCCGGCGTGCGCCGAAGTCGGCGGGGCCTGGCGTGACCGTGGTCGGGGTGGGCAACCTGCTGGTGCAGATCGCGCGCTGCTGCCATCCGCTGCCGGGCGAGACGATCGCCGGCTATCTCACCCGCAGCCGGGGGGTCAGCGTGCACCGCGCCGACTGCGGCGCGTTCCTGCGCCTGGCCGCGGCCCAGCCGCAGCGCGTGCTGCCGGTGGACTGGGGCCGCCAGGGCGGCCTGCACGAAGCCACCGCGGTGGTCGACGCGATCGATCGCAAGCACCTGCTCAAGGACGTGACCACCCTGATCGCGCAGGAGGACGCGCACGTGCTCGCGGTGCGCAGCGATGCCGGGCCCCACGGCCGGGTGCGACTGCACCTGCAGCTGCGGGTCGACGGTTACGACCAGCTGTCGCGGCTGCTGGCGCGGATCGACGGCCTGGCAGGCGTGGAGCACGCGCGGCGCGAGTGAGGTCGCGCCGCGGTCCCGGCCATTCCGCATCGGGAGCGACCGGTACCCGGGTGCGCGTCCGGATCCGACGTTTCACCGGTGCATTCAGCCGCGATCCGTAAGCTGCACCGGTGGACCGGGAGCGCACTTCGGTGGAAAGCAGCGTGCGGCCGCGCGGCCGACGGGAACCCGTGGTCGGCGACCTGCGCGGGCTGCGGCTGGACGCACGCGCGGGACCACCGGGCGAACGGCCACCCGTCCGGCCGGCGACGCGCCCGCAGCGCTGGATCATCGCGCTGGCCGTGGCGGCGGCGCTGGCGGCCACCGCCGCCCTGCTGCGCGATCCGCTCGCCGAACGCATGTGGCCCGAAGCCCGCGTGCACGCACTGACGGACGATGCCGCCGCTGCGCTCGCGCACGGGCACCTGTCCGCGCCGGACGGCAGCGGCGCGCGCGAACTGTACGAGGCCGCGCGCGCGATCGATCCCGACCAGCTTGCGCCACGCGCCGGGCTGGCCCGGGTCGCCGACGCCGCGCTCGCGCAGGCGTCGGCGTCGGTCGACGCTGGACGGTTCGCCGACGCCCATGCGCACCTGCGACTGGCGCGGGAGCTGTCGATCCCGCGCGAGCGCGCCGATGCCGTCGCCGGTCGGTTGCGCGGACGCGAAGCCACGCTCGCCGGCCTGGACGGCCTGGTCTTACAGGCCGAATCCGCGCGCGCCGCCGGCCGCCTGCATGGAGACGACAGTGCGGCGTTGCCGCTCTACGCACGGGTGCTGGCGCTCGATCCCGGCCGCGCCGATGCCTTGCGCGGCCGCGACGATGCGCTCGCGGCCCTCCTCCAGCAGGCGCGCACCGACCTGCGCCAGGGCGACCTGCAGGCTGCTGCCACCGGCATCGCCGCTGCGCGTGGCTACGATCCCGGCCACGTCGACCTTCCCGACACGGAGGCCCGCCTCACCGAGGAGCTCGATGCGCTGCGCCGCCGGGCCGCGGTCGATCTCGCCGGTGGACGGATCGATGCCGCGGTCGCCACCTGGCGGCGCCTGCAGCAGTTCGATCCCGACGATGCCGGCGCCCGCGACGGCCTGCAGCAGGCCGCCGCCGCGCTGGCGAGGCAGGCGCAGCGGCAGGGCGCGGACTTCCGCTTCGCCGAGGCCGATGCGATCCTGGCCCGTGCGCGCGCACTTGCGCCGGATGCGGCCGCGGTCGCGTCCGCGCAGTCCGCGCTGGAGCGGGCCCGCCAGCGGCACGCCCAGCTGCAGGCGAGCAGTGCCCGCCCCGACCGTGCCGACCGCGTGCCCGGCCTGCTGCGCCAGGCGGCCGAGGCCGAGGCGCGCGGAGACCTGCTCACGCCGCCCGGCGACAGTGCCTACGACCGCCTGCGTGCCGCACAGGCCATCGCGCCGCGCGACGCGAACGTGCAGCGGGCGGTGGCACGCCTGCTGCCTTCGGCGCGCGCCTGCTTCGAACGCCAGCTGAGCGCCAACGACCTCGCGCGTGCGCGCCGCTGCCTCGACGCGCGCGAGGCGCTCGGAGAGAGCGCCAGCGCGATGACGGGCGACCGGCGCCGGCTCGCACAGCGCTGGCTCGCGATCGGCGATGAGCGCCTGGGCGCGGGCCAGCTGGATGCGGCCTCGGCGGCGCTGGCGTCCGCGCGTGCGATCGATCCACGTGCGCCCGGGATCGAGGAGTTCCAGCGCCGCCTGCGCGTCGCCTCGCGCGGATAGCGCTAGGCATGCAGGCGCTGGCCTCAGCCGGACGCGGGATCCGCGGGCCGCGGCCTGACGCCACCCGCCACGTCCCGGAGCACGTCCTGGAGCGTGATCGCCAGCTGCTGCCAGCTGTGTTCACGCACCTGCCCGGTGTCGAGCGACAGCCCGTGATCTAGCCGCCCCTCCAGCCTGGCCTGCAGCAGGTCGCGCAGGCGCGCCGCGATCGCCGCCTCGTCGTTGCCGCAGACCCAGCCCCGGTGCAGCGCCTCGATCCGTGCCGCGACCAGGTCGGTGTCGTGCGCCAGGTGCAGCACCGGACGGCCCGCGCCGAGGTACTCGTAGAACTTGCCCGGGATCTGCGCGCCGTCGTCATTGGCGACGTTGACCAGCACGTCGGCCCGGCGCTGCAGCGCCAGCGCCTGCCGGTGCGGCAGGAAGCCGAGCAGGCGCAACTGCTGCGGCGCCGCGCGCGCCGCGGCCAGGATCGCCTCGGGCACGGTGACGGCGGCGATGCTCAGGCGGATGCGCGGATCGGCGCGCAGGGCCGCGAGCAGGGCGTCGATGCGGCGGAACGCGTACAGGCTGCCGGTGTAGAGCAGTTCCAGCCGGGACGGATCGAACACGTCGTCTGGGGCGTCGTGCGCCGACGGCGCCAGGTCGAAGCCCTGCGTCAGCACGGTCATCGGCGTGTCGCCGCCGTGGCGCTCGCGCATCTGTTCGAGCGCGCGCGCATTGGTCACGGTGACATGCGCGGCATGGCGGAACACCGCGCTTTCCAGCCGCCATGAGCGCGCGCGCCAGCGGCGCGGGGTGTAGGGCGCGAGCACCGGATCGCCCAGGTCGGCGATCCACGGCACGCCGGAACCGCGCACCGCCAGGCCGAGTTCGAGCGTGGTCGCAGGCTCGTGCGAACTGATCACGACATCCGGCCGCACGCTGGCCATCAGCGTACGCAGGCGTCGCCGACCGTAGCCGCGCCATTCGCCACGGATGTCGGGGAACCGCAGCTGGCCCGCCACCGCCTGCACCGCTTCGGACACGCGCTGCTTCCAGTTGCGCGGTGGGCGCAGCGCGACGGGTGCACTGCCTGCGGCCGCCGGCGCGACCACCGCCTCCCGCTCCGCGGGTGTGTCGGCTTGCGGCGCGATGCGGGGAGGGCGCGGGTGGCGCATGCGGTAGTCGCGATGGAACGCCAGCGCGCCGCGCAGCAGTCCGGGGAAGGTGCGATGCACGTGCACGCTGTCGGGCAGCAAAGGCAGGCCCGGGGTCTCGCCGCCCAGGTCGACGGTCAGCACGTGCACCTCGTGTCCGAGGCGGTCGAGTTCGCGGACCAGATAGGTCCACCGCAACGACTGCGGCGAGGGGCTGGGCGGGAATTCGTAGGCGATCAGCAGGATACGCATCAGCGGAGCAGTTCCAGCGTGTCGGCGAGCGCGCGCCGCGCCGTGCCGAAGGAGAAGTGGTGGCGGGTGTTGTGCAGGCCGTGGTCGACCAGGCGCTGCCAGAGCGCGGCGTCGGTGCAGGCCCGCACCGCGGCCGCGGCCAGGCCCGGGGCGTCGTCTGCCAGCAGCACGTCGCGCTCGTGCTGGAGGAACGCGCCCTCCGCGGCGCCGGGAGTCGCCACGACTGCCAGGCCGTGGGCCATGTACTGGTTCACCTTGCCCTTGACCCCGGCCCCGTAGCGCAGCGGCGCCAGCCCGACGCGGCAGTGCGCGAGCAGGGGGGCGAGGTCGGGGACGTGGTCGTGCACCACCACGCCGGGGCCGGGCGCGCGCAACGCCTGCAGCCGGGAGAGGCCGTCGCCGACCAGATGCAGCGTGCACCCGGGCAGGCGTTCGCGCACGCGCGGGAAGATCTCCGAGACCAGCCACTCGATCGCGTCCACGTTCGGTGGATGGCGCGCACCGCCGACGAACAGCAGGCCCTCGCGCGAGGCGGGCCCTGCGGGATCGGCGACCGGTTCGACGATGTTCGGCAGCAGCGCCACGCGCGCATCGGGCAGTTCGCGCGCGAGCAGGTCGCGCTCGGCCGCACTCACCACCCAGGCCACGTCGGCCGCGGCGATCGTGGCCAGTTCGCGCGCGCGCGTCGCCAAAGACAGTCGCCGCAGACGATCGTCGCCGCGCACCTCGGCTTCGCGTCGTTCGCGCACGTGGTGCAGGTCGACCGTGTCCAGCACCACGCGCGTCGCAGGCGCGGCCAGGCGCGCGAGCGGCAGCAGGAACTCCGCCAGGTGGTAGCGGCTGACCACCAGCACGTCGTAGCCGGCGAGATGGCGATCGAACCAGCGTGGATAGGCGGCACGGTCGCCGCCGTCGTGCACGGTCACGCCGAGCCCGCGCAGCAGGTCCGCATAGTGGCCCGCGGCGATGCGGTCGTCGGGCAGGAAATCGACCGCATGGCCGTCCGCGCGCAGCAGGCGCATCAGGTTGACGCTGCGCAGCGAGCCCGAGTCCCGGTCCGGCCGCGGCGTGGAGACGTCGATCAACAGCCAGCGCAGGGGCTTTCCGTCGCGCGAGGGCGCTGGCGCCAACGGCTCGAACGCGAGCGGCGCCGATCCCTGAGGGGAGGTGGCGCCGGACGCCGCCGGCACGCCCAGCACGCGCCGCAGCAGGCCCGTCCATCCGCGCACGGCCAGTGCGATCCGCATCCGGTGCAGGCGCGACCCGAGGCGGCGCAGGTGGTACGACACGGGGACACGCACGGGGCGGAATCGGCTCCAGACAGCCTGAACGGATGGTCATCCCGCGCGGCGGGCCGGAACGGGCGCTGCGCTAGACTTCGCGGGCCCCATTCTCGCATCCCCGGCCGCCCGCAGGGGCAGGCCCGAGGAGCCCATGGCCCGCATCGAGTACGACGAAGACGACCGCGACGAGAACACCCGCGCCGGGCCCGGCCGCAGCGACTGGCGCCGCCGGCTGGTGACCTGGGCCCTGGCGGCGGTGGGCCTCGGACTCGGCTTCCTGGTCCCGTACGCGATCTACCTCAACACCCAGATCAGCGAGCGCTTCGGCGAACTGCGCTGGCAGGTGCCCACGCGCGTGTATGCCCGTCCGCTGCGCCTGGCGCCGGGGCTGGCGATGGACGCGCAGACACTCAAGACCGAACTCGACGCGGCGGCCTATCGCGAAGGCGACGGCGTGCGCGCCGGCACGTACCTGCGCGAGGACGGGCGCTGGACGATCGCCAGCCGAGGCTTCCGCGACGTCGACGGCGCGGTCGGCCCGAGCCGGATCCAGGCCACCGTGTCCGGTGGCCGCGTGCGCACGCTCAAGGACCTCGCCGGCGACCGCGCGATCAAGGCCGCGCGCCTGGACGCGGCGCGCATCGCCACGCTCTACGGCCAGAAGCAGGAGGAGCGGCGGCTTGTGCGGGTGGAAGACGTGCCGCCGCTGGTGACCGACACCCTGCAGGCGGTCGAGGACCGCGACTTCGCCCACCACCACGGCATCGACCTGGGCGGCATGGCGCGCGCGGCCTGGGTGAACCTGCGTTCGGGCGAGAAGCGCCAGGGCGCCAGCACCCTGACCCAGCAGCTCGCGCGCAGCGGTTTGCTCGGCATCGGACGCGAGCAGACCTGGAGCCGCAAGTTCAACGAGATCCTGTACGCGCTGCTGATGGAGGCGCGCTACGACAAGAGCACCATCCTCGAGGCCTACCTCAACCAGGTCTACCTCGGCCAGCGCGGCGCGCAGGCGATCCACGGCCTGGCCGCGGGCGCCGAGTTCTGGTTCGGGCGGCGGCTGGAAGACCTGGACACCGAGCACGTCGCGCTGCTGGTGGGCATGGTGCGCGGGCCTTCGTACTACGATCCGCGCCGCCATCCCGAGCGCGCCGAGGAGCGCCGCGACTTCGTGCTGGCGAACATGCTCCAGACCGGGCTGATCGACCAGGCCGCGCACGACCGCGCCGTCGACGCGCCGCTGGGCGTGACCAGTTCGCCCGGCAGCGTCGCCGCCAACCGCTTCCCGGCCTACGTCGACCTGGTGCGCCGGCAGCTGGCGCGCGACTATCCCGAAGACGCGCTGCAGGGCGCCGGCCTGAGCGTGATGACCGGCATGTCGCCCTCGGCGCAGGCATACGCGGAAGCCTCGGTGACGCGCACGATCGAATCGCTGCAGACCGGCAAGCGTCCGCCGCTGGAAGCCGGGCTGGTGCTGACCGACGTGCACGACGGCGAGGTGGTGGCGGTGGTCGGCAGCCGCCGGCCGACCGTGCACGGCTTCAATCGCGCGGTGGAGGCGCAGCGGCCGGTGGGCTCGCTGCTCAAGCCCTTCGTCTACCTGCTGGCGCTGGCCAGTCCGCGCAACTGGTCGCTCGCCACCTGGGTGGACGACTCGCCGGTGACCATCACGCTGCAGAACGGGCGCCGCTGGTCGCCGGGCAACTCCGACGGCCGCAGCCACGGCAGCGTGCGCGCGATCGATGCGCTGGCGCAGTCGTACAACCAGGCCACGGTGCGCGTCGGCATGCAGGTCGAGCCCGCGCGCCTGGCCGACCTGGTGCGCACGCTGGCGGGGTTCGAGGCGGCCGCCAATCCCTCGCTGATCCTCGGCTCGGTCGACCAGAGCCCGTACGCGATGGCGCAGCTGTACCAGTTCCTCGCATCCGGGGGCGAGATCCAGCCGCTGCACGCGGTGCGCGGCGTGCTCGATCCGGAAGGGCGGGTGCTCAAGCGCTACGACAACGATCCGGCCCCGGCCACCGAAGGCGACGCGATCGCGGCGCGCCTGGTGACCCTGGCGCTGCAGCACGCGGTGAGTTCGGGCACCGGCCGGCAACTGGTCAACGATGGCCTGGGACGGCTCAATGCGGCCGGCAAGACCGGCACCAGCAACGACGGCCGCGACAGCTGGTTCGCCGGCTGGACCGGCGACCACCTCGCCGTGGCCTGGGTCGGCAACGACCAGAACGAGCAGACCGGGCTGTACGGCGCCACCGGCGCCATGCGGGTCTGGTCCGGGATCTTCTCGCGCCTGCCGAGCGCGCCGCTGCGCGTGGGCAACGAAGGCCTGGACTGGCAGTGGGTGCTGCAGTCCAACGCCACCGATGCCGAATGCCCCGGTGCCCGGCGCTTCGCGTTCGTCGCCGGGTTCGCACCGCCGTACGCGTCGTGCGCCTCGTTCATGGCGCCCGATCCCTACGCGGTCCCGGAGGGTACGCCGGCCGCGGAGGGCGGGGACGCGAGCGACTCGCGTTCGCGCGGCTGGCGCGACTGGTTCGGTTTCGGTCGCCGCGAGCCACAGCCCGATCCGGCCGCTGCCCCGCCACCCGCCCCGCCCGCGCCGTCTCCGCCGTCTTCGCCGGCTCCTGCGCCGCCCGCGCCGGAGTCTCCGGCACCCGCCCCTGTCGAGTAAGCCATGCCTCCGATGTTCCGAGCCACCCTGCTGTCCATCGCCGCCCTCGTCCTGGCCGGTTGCGCCAGCGTGCCCGAACCCGAGCCGGTGGCGCCGCTGACCACCGCGACGCCGGAGCAGATGGTGGCCGCGATTGATGCGGCTGCCGGCAGCGGCGAGGGTGAACTGGCCGTACAACCGCTGCGCGATCCGATGGTCGAGGACCTGCGCGAGCAGGCCCAGGCCGCACGTACGCGAAGCGACTACGCCGCCGCCGCCGATGCGCTCGACCGCGCGCTGGCGATCGTCGCCGACGATCCGGCGCTGCTGCAGGAGCGCGCCGAAACCGCGCTGCTGCAGCGCGACTTCGATCGCGCCGGCACGCTGGCCGAGCGCGCGTTCGCGCTCGGCCCCCAGGTCGGTCCGCTGTGCCGCCGCCACTGGGCGACGATCCAGCAGGTGCGCCTGGCGACTGGCGACGCCGACGGCGCCGGCTCGGCCGCGCGCCAGGTCGAAGGCTGCCGGGTCGCGGGCCCCGACCGGTTCTGAGATGCCGGCAACCGACCGCGTCGAACACGACACGCTCGCCGCGCGCAGCGTCGAGGCCCTGGCCGAGGGGGGCCTGCTCGCGCAGCGCATTCCCGCGTTCGCCGCGCGCCATGCCCAGCAGCGCCTGGCCGGCGCGGTGGCCGACGCGCTGGTCGCCCGCGACACGCTGCTGGCCGAGGCCGGCACCGGCACCGGCAAGACCTTCGCCTACCTGGTGCCGCTGCTGCTGTCGGGCCTGAAGGCGATCGTCTCCACCGGCACCCGCGCGCTGCAGGACCAGCTCTACCACCGCGACCTGCCGCGCGTGCGCGACGCGCTCGGCACCGGGCTCAAGACCGCGCTGCTCAAGGGCCGCGCCAACTACCTGTGCCGCTACCGGCTCGAGCGCGCCAAGGGCGAGCCACGCTTCACCTCGCGCGAGCAGATCGCGCAGTTCCAGCGCATCGTCGCCTGGAGCGGGCGTACGAAGATGGGGGACCTGGCCGAGGTCGAGGCGCTCGCGGACGATTCCCCGCTGCTGCCGATGGTCACTTCGACCGCCGACAACTGCCTGGGCAGCGAATGCCCGATGTGGGGCGAGTGCTTCGTGGTGCAGGCGCGCCAGCGTGCGCAATCGGCCGACCTGGTGGTGGTCAACCACCACCTGCTGCTAGCGGATCTCGCGCTCAAGCAGGAAGGCTTCGGCGAGATCCTGCCCGGCGCGCAGGCGTTCGTGGTCGACGAGGCCCACCAGTTGCCGGAGCTGGCGGCGCAGTTCTTCGGCGAGAACCTCTCGGCGCGTCCGCTGGTGGAACTGGCGCGCGACGCGCTCGGCGAGACGAAGGACGTGCCGGGCGCGCTGGCGGTGGTGCAGGGGCCGGCGCGCGACCTGGAACTGGCCACCCGCGGCCTGCGGGCCACGATGGAGGGGCTGGCCACGCGCGGCACCCGCGACCGCGCGCTGCAGGCGCCGGCGTTCGCCGACGGTCTGCGCGGGCTCGGCGACGCGGTGGCGGCGTTGCGCGACGCGCTCGCACCGCTGCGCGAATCCTCGCCCGGCTTCGATGCCTGCCATGCGCGGGCCAAGGAGATGGTCGGGCGACTGGCGCGCTGGGCGGGACCGGGGCAGGAGTCGATGCCGACTGCGGATGCCGAAGGAATCCCGGGGTCGGAGGACGACCTCCGCGCGAACTCCGGCGGTCCCGACGACGACGTACGCTGGTACGAACTCTCGCCGCGCGGCTTCCGCCTGCAGCGCACGCCGCTGGATGTCTCCGGTCCGCTGCGCCAGCACCGCGAACAGTCGCGCGCGGCCTGGGTGTTCACCTCGGCCACGCTCGCCGTGGACGACGGCTTCGGCCACATCGCCACCCGGCTCGGGCTCGACGCGCCGACCACGCTGCTGGTGCCGAGCCCGTTCGACTGGCCGCGGCAGGCGCTGTGCTACCTGCCCACGCGCATGCCGCAGCCGGCCGACCGCGACTACACCTGGGCCGTGATCGACGCGGTGCGCCCGGTGCTGCAGGCGTCCGGCGGACGCGCGTTCGTGCTGTTCGCGTCCCACCGCGCGCTGCGCGAGGCCGCCGAACTGCTGCGCGAGGAGGGCGAGTGGCCGCTGTTCGTGCAGGGCGAAGCGCCGCGCCACGTATTGCTGCAGCGCTTCCGCGAGTCGGGCAACGGCGTGCTGCTGGGGGCCGCCAGCTTCCGCGAGGGCGTGGACGTGGCCGGCGAGGCGCTGAGCGTGGTGGTGCTGGACAAGCTGCCATTCGCCGCCCCCGACGATCCGGTGTTCGAGGCGCGGCTCGAGGCGATCCGCCGCGCCGGCGGCAATCCGTTCCGCGACGAACAGCTGCCGCAGGCGGTGATCGCGCTCAAGCAGGGCGTAGGCCGCCTGATCCGCACCGAGACCGACCGCGGCGTGCTGGTGCTGTGCGACCCGCGCCTGACGCAGAAGTCCTATGGCCACGTGTTCCTCGATTCGCTGCCGCCGTTCGCCAGTACCCGCGACCCCGCCGACGTGGACGCGTTCTTCGCCCACGCACCCGCGGCGCCCGACGCCGCCACGTTCGCGCCCTAGCGCGCAGGCCCATCCGCCACGCCAACCGCTCGCGACCGGCGCCGCGCGGCCCGTTACCATGGCCGGATGAAACTGCTCGCCTTCGAGACCGCCACCGAAGCCTGTTCCGTCGCCGTGCTGGTGGACGGTGAGGTGCTCGAACGCTTCGAGATCGCGCCCAGGCGTCACGCCGAACTGGCGCTGCCCTGGGCCGGCGAGCTGCTGGCCCAGGCCGGGGTGGCGAAATCGCAGCTCGACGCGGTGGCGGTGGGGCGGGGCCCCGGGGCCTTCACCGGCGTCCGGCTCGCGGTCGCGCTGGCGCAGGGCATCGCGCTGGCGCTGGACCGGCCGGTGCTGGCGATTTCGACCCTGGCCGCGCTCGCGATGCGCGCGGATGGCGGCCGCGTGGTCGCCGCGATCGATGCGCGCATGGGCGAGGTCTACCTGGGCCGGTTCCTGCGGCACGACGACGAACTGCAGGCGGTGGGCGCGGAAGTGGTCGTGGCTCCCGACCTGGCAGAGGTTGCCGAAGGGAATGGCTGGGCGGGCGTCGGCACCGGGTTCGATGCGGCCCAGGGCGCCCTGCGCGGACGCTTGGGCGCCGTACTGGCGTCGGTCGATGCCGGCGCATTGCCGCGCGCGGCCGATGTCGCGCGGCTGGGCGCGCGCGCCTTCGCGCGCGGCGAGGCGATCGCCCCCGAGCGCCTGCAGCCGGCCTACCTGCGCGACCAGGTCGCCCTGACCCTGGTGCAGCAACAGGCGGCGCGCGCCGCTCGCGGCTGAAGGAACCATCCGCCCCGGCGCATGGTCAAGCGCAGACTTCGACCGGAGGCGGACATGGCGACAGCGACGACACGGACTCGCGATCCCGGGCGCGCGGCGCGCACCGGCTGGCGGCGCGAACTGCCGCCCTTGCTGCTGATGATCGCGCTGCTGGTGGTCGCGCGCTCGTCGCTGGCCAACCACTACCAGGTGCCCACCGGCTCGATGGAGCCGACCCTGCAGCCCGGCGACCGCGTGCTCGTGGACATGCGCGCCTATGGCCTCCGGGTGCCCTTCACCGGAATCGAACTGCTGGGCAACGGGCGCCCGGCGCCCGGCGACGTCGTGGTGTTCCGCTCGCCGGCCGACGGCACCCGGCTGATCAAGCGCGTGGTGGCGGTCGGCGGCCAGACGGTGGCGCTGGTGGACGGACGCCTGCGCATCGACGGGCGAACGCTCCATCCCGGGACGGTCGGCGACACCGAACGGATCGGCGACCGGCTCGTACGGCTCGATCTCGCCGACGGCGGTGGTCCGGACATCGCGCCGCTCACCATCCCCGACGACATGGTGCTGGTGCTGGGCGACCACCGCGGGCGCAGCGCGGACGGGCGCTGGTTCGGCCTGGTCCCCAGCCAGGCGTTCTACGGCAAGGCGCTGGGCGTGTACTGGCGTCGCGGCGAAGGCCCGGTGTGGCGGCGCCTGTAGCGGCAGCCACGCGGTGCGCACGCGCGCAAGCCGTGTGCGGGATCGTTGCTGCTGCACCGCCTGCCGGAAGCCATCTGCCGGCGGGCGGCGTCAGTCGTCGACCAGTTCCCCGCCCGGGAGGAACTGCCAGGTGCGGGTGACGTGCAGGATGTCGATTTCCTCCTCGGTCACCGGCAGCGGCGGATAGGGCTCGGCCAGGCGCGCGATGCGCAGCGCGGCATCGTCGAGCAGGCGGATGCCGCTGGAGCGGATGATGTCGGCGCGTTCCACCGAACCGTCGCGGCGGATCGCCACGCTGATCACCAGCTCGCCCGACAGCTGGCGGCGCCGCGCCTCGTCGGGGTAGTTGAGGTTGCCCACGCGCTGGACCCGGTCCACCCAGTCGCGCAGGTAGCCGGCATAGGCCCATTCCTGGGTGCTGGCGGACACGAACTTGCGCTTGGGCCGCTTGGCGTAGCGCTCCGAGCGCAGGTGGATCTCGGCCGCCAGCCGGGCCATCGCCAGGTCGCGTTCGATCTTCTGTTCGCCGCGGGGCAGGGCGCTGTCGTCAGCCTGCGGACGCACATCCGCGGCGGGCAGCACGTCCTCGCCGCGCTGGCTGGCGACCACGCGCGCCTGCGGCGGCGGCTGCGCGGTCGGCGACTGCGCGCGCAGTTCGATCGGCGCCACGCCCGACTCGGCCTGCGCCGCGCGCCCGGCCTGGTCGTCGCGCGGGCGCGTGCTGCGCTCGTGCTCGCCGCCGCCCTGGTTGCTGGCCTGGGCCAGGAAGTCCGCCTGCGCCCGGGTCAGCGGGCTGGTGGTTTCGGTGAGGATGACGTCGAGCGTTGGCGCCAGCGGCGCGGCGTCGTCCAGCGCGAAGCCCACGCCGAGCACCAGCATGCCGTGCAGCAGCAGCGACAGCACCATCGTCGCGCTCAGGCGCTCGCGTTCTCCGATGCGCGGCGGCGCGGGGGGCAGGGCAAGGGTCGACATGCGGTCAGGCCGGGCCCGGATCCGCTTCCAGCGCATCGAACAGCAGGCCGGCGATGTTGATGCCGAACTGTGCGTCCAGCTCGCGGATGCAGGTCGGGCTGGTGACGTTGACCTCGGTGAGCCAGTCGCCGATCACGTCCAGGCCGACGAAGCGCATCCCGCGGCGCTTCACCTCCGGCCCGACCTGGGCGGCGATCCAGCGGTCGCGCTCGGTCAGCGGGCGGCCCTCGCCGCGGCCGCCGGCCGCCAGGTTGCCGCGGAACTCGTCCCCCTGGGGGATCCGCGCCAGGCAGTAATCCACCGGTTCCCCGTCGATCAGCAGGATGCGCTTGTCGCCGTCCACGATCTCCGGCAGGTAGCGCTGGGCCATCGCCAGGTGGCGGCCGCCGGCGGTGAGCGTCTCCAGGATGACGTTGAGGTTGGGTTCGCCGGCGCGGACGCGGAAGATCGAGCGCCCGCCCATGCCGTCGAGCGGCTTGAGCACGGCCTCGCCGTGCACCTGCACGAAGGCCTTGAGGGTGGCGGCGTCGCGCGCGACCACGGTCGGCGGGCAGCACTGGGGGAATTCCAGCGCCGCCAGCTTCTCGTTCATGTCGCGCAGGCCCTGCGGATCGTTGACCACGCGCGCGCCCTGGCGCCGGGCAGCGTCCAGGATCAGCGTGTCGTGGACGTAGTCCGCATCCACCGGTGGATCCTTGCGCATCAGCACCAGGTCGCCGGGTCCCAGCGCACGTTGTGACGCTGGTCCCAGTTCGAACCAGCCGGCAGAATCGTCCCGCACGCGCAGCGGCGCCAGCCTCGCCTGCGCCCGCCCATGATCCATGCCAAGTCCGCCAGGCAGCACGTAATGCAGCGCATGGCCGCGCCGCTGCGCTTCCAGCAGCATCGCGAAGGTCGAATCCTTGGCGATCCGGATCGACTCGATCGGATCCATCACCACCACGACGTTCAGGGACATGTGACCCACCAGTGGCACTTTCTGACAAATGTTAGCAGGCGTTCCGCGCCGCTTTCGCCCGTGGCTGCGGCGACTTGCGCAAACTTCTTCATGGATGCTTGACAGTGCGGCACGAGGCTGGAATATACGGCGATCGCGGCGATGCGTTCATCGGACCTGCATCGCGCGCCGGGGGAAACGAAGAAAATGACGCAAGACGACAGCCGCGCCGCCAGTCTCGATGGCCTGCGGGTGATGGTCATCGACGACTCGAAGACCATCCGCCGCACCGCCGAGACCCTGCTCAAGCGCGAGGGCGCCGACGTGGTGACCGCGGTCGACGGCTTCGAGGCCCTGGCCAAGATCGCCGACCACAAGCCGCAGATCATCTTCGTCGACATCATGATGCCGCGTCTGGACGGCTACCAGACCTGCGCGCTGATCAAGAACAACCAGCTGTTCAAGTCGACGCCGGTGATCATGCTGTCCTCCAAGGACGGCCTGTTCGACAAGGCGCGCGGCCGCATCGTCGGCTCCGAGCAGTACGTCACCAAGCCATTCACGCGCGAGGAACTCCTCGACGCGATCCGTACCCACGTCAAGGCGTAAAGGGGAGTCGCCGTGGCCCGTATCCTGATCATCGAGGACTCACCGACCGACACGGCGGTGCTCACCCAGCTGCTCGAGCGCCACGGCCACGAGGTGCTGGCGTCCACCAGCGCCGAGGACGGCATCGAGGTGTGCAGGCGCGAACAGCCCGGCCTGGTGCTGATGGACGTCGTGCTTCCGGGCATGAACGGCTTCCAGGCCACGCGTGCGCTCGGCCGCGACGCCGAGACCAAGCACATCCCGGTGCTGATCGTGAGCACCAAGGGCATGGAGACCGACCAGGCCTGGGGCATGCGCCAGGGCGCCAAGGGCTACCTGGTCAAGCCGCCGCGGGAAGAGGTGCTGATGGGCGAGATCGACCGGCTGCTCGAGGCCGCCGGATGAACCAGCATCGCGACCCGTTCGCGATGCTGCTCGATTTCGAGCAGCGCAGCCTCGCGCATGTCGCGGGCCTGCCGGAGCAGTTCGACGCGCCTGGGCTGTGGCGCGGCATCGGCTACCGCGTCGGCGCGCACCGCCTGGCCTCGGCCTTCGACGAGGTGCTGGAAATCGTGCCGATGCCGCCGGTCACGCCGGTGCCGGGTGCGCAGGCGTGGATGCTGGGCGTGGGGAACGTCCGCGGCAGCCTGCTGCCGATCGTCGACCTCAAGCAGTTCCTCGAGGGCGAGCGCACCGTGCTGCACGAGACCCAGCGCGTGCTGATCGTGCGCCAGCCCGATGGCGACGTCGCCGTCACCATCGACGAGCTGTTCGGGCAGCGCAGCTTCCTCGACGAGCAGCAGGCGGACGCCGGCGCGCTGGCGGAAGGGCGCTACACCCATTTCGTCGAGCGCGCCTACCGGCTCGCCGACCAGACCTGGGGCGTGTTCAGCCTGAGCCGGCTGGCACGGACACCGGAATTCAGACAAGCCGCGGCCTGATGGCCGCGTCCAGCAAGACAGCGCAGGGGCAGGGGTAGGACCATGAGCACAGTAGTCGATACGATCGCCGGCAAGAGCCGCGGCCTGGGGAGCAACTTCTGGATCGCGGCGCTGGTCGCCACGCTCGTGATCTTCGGCGCCAACACCGGCTACGCCGGCTGGAAGGCGGCGAGGCTGGGCGGCGCGAGCACCGCGGCCTCGAGCCTGCAGGTGAACTCGCAGCGCCTGGCCAACCAGGGCCGGGAGGCGGTCGCGGGCGACGCCGCCGCGTTCGCCGCGTTCAAGGACACCAAGGCGCAGATCGACGGCGACGTCGAACAGCTCAACGCCAACTTCGGCCAGACCACCGGCGTGGCCGGCCCGATCGAGACGGTGACCCAGACCTGGGCTCCGCTCGCCGCGAGCGCCGAGCAGGTGGCGGCGAGCGAACAGGCGGTGAGCGGGTTCGCCGCCAACGCCACCCGGTTCAACCAGGCCGTGCCGCAGCTGCAGGCGCAGCTGGACGAGCTCGTGCGCGCGATGTCGTCCAGCGGCTCGCCGGCCTCACAGGTCTACATTGCCCTGCGCCAGAACGTGCTGGCGGGCAACATGGCGCGTCGCGTCGCGGAGATCCAGGCCGGTGGCGCGGGTGCGTCGATCGCCGGCGACGCGCTGGCGCGCGACGTGGGCGTGTTCGAACAGGTGCTCGAAGGCCTGCGCGGCGGCGACGAGGCGATGAACGTGCAGCCGCTGTCGAACGGCGGCGCGGTCGCCGCGCTGACCCAGGCCGGCGCCCGCTGGACCGAGATGAAGAAGGACCTGGACGCGATCATCGCCAGCGCCCCGGCGCTGTTCCAGGCCCAGGCCGCCTCCGCGGCGCTGACCACCGGCTCGGACGAGTTGCTGTCCGACAGCCAGGACCTGTTCGCGGCCTTCACCGCCTTCGGTTCGCTGCGCGACACCAGTGTCGCCGGCAACGTCTGGATCAGCATCATCTCCGGCCTGCTGGCGCTGGTCTCGCTGGCCGGCCTGCTCTGGTCGCTCAACCGCGCCCAGCGCAAGCGCTACGAAGACACCATGGAGCTCAACAACCGCAACCAGGAGGCGATCATGCGCCTGCTGGACGAGATCGGCGCGCTGGCCGAGAACGACCTGACGGTGAAGGCGACGGTGACCGAGGACATGACCGGCGCGATCGCCGACTCGATCAACTTCGCGGTGGAGAACCTTCGCGACCTGGTCGGCACGATCAACGACACCTCGGCGCAGGTGGCCTCCAGCGCGCAGGAGACGCAGGCCACCGCCATGCACCTGGCCGAGGCCGCGGAGCACCAGGCGCAGGAGATCAACTCCGCCTCCAGCCGCATCAACGAGATCGCCTCGAGCATCGACCAGGTCTCGAAGAACTCCGCCGAGTCGGCCGACGTGGCCCAGCGCTCCGTGCAGATCGCGACCAAGGGCGCGGGCGTGGTGCGCGAGACGATCGCCGGCATGGACTCGATCCGCGACCAGATCCAGGAAACCTCCAAGCGCATCAAGCGCCTGGGCGAGAGCTCGCAGGAAATCGGCTCGATCGTGGAACTGATCAACGACATCTCCGAGCAGACCAACATCCTGGCGCTGAACGCGGCCATCCAGGCAGCATCGGCTGGCGAGGCGGGCCGCGGGTTCGCGGTGGTGGCCGACGAAGTGCAGCGACTGGCCGAACGCGCCTCGAACGCGACCAAGCGCATCGAGGCGCTGGTGCAGACCATCCAGAGCGACACCAACGAGGCGGTCAGCTCGATGGAGCAGACGACCTCGGAAGTGGTCGCGGGTGCGCGACTGGCCGAGGACGCCGGCACCGCGCTGGGCGAGATCGAAAACGTGTCGAGCAACCTCGCCGGCCTGATTCTCGGGATCTCCACCGCCGCCAAGCAGCAGTCCGCGGCGGCGACCAACATCACCGAGACCATGAACACGATCCAGTCGATCACCGCGCAGACCTCGCAAGGTGCGAACCAGACCGCCGAGTCGATCGGAAACCTCGCGCAGCTGGCCGCCAACCTGCGACGTTCGGTCGCCGACTTCAAGCTGCCGGCCTGAGCGCGGGACGAGTGCACCGGATGAACGCGACGACGACCGGTCGCAGGCGCAGCCACGCCGGCACCCACGGGGGACGGCGATGACTGCACTGCGCGAAGCCCTCGAGCACACCGCGCTCGGCTGGATCAAGCCCGAGCTGGACGAGACCCTGCGCCTGGCCAAGGCCGAGCTCGAGGATTACGTCGAGGATCCGGCGGACGTCGGACGCATGCGGCTGTGCGCGGGCTACCTGCACCAGGTGCAGGGCACGCTGCGCATGGTCGAACTGTACGCCCCGGCGATGGTGGCCGAGGAGATGGAGCACGTCGCCCAGGCGCTGCATGCCGGCAGCGTCGACGACCGCGACGGCGCGTGCGCGGCGCTGCTGCGCGGGATCGTGCTGCTGCCCGATTACCTCGAACGCCTGCAGAGCGGGCACCGCGACATCCCGATCGTGCTGCTGCCGCTGCTCAACGAGCTGCGCGCCACGCGCGGCGAGAGCGGCCTCAGCGAGAGCGTGCTGTTCTCGCCCGACCTGGAACGGCCGCTGCCGGGTGCGATTGCCGGCGGCATGGGCGCGGCGGCGTCCAACGACGACGTCCAGCCGCTGCTCGAAGCGCTGCAGCGCGCGCTCGCGGCCTGGCAGGACGCCGCTACGCCCGAGACACTGACGCCGCTGCCGGCCGCGGTCGATGCGCTGCTGCCGCATGTACGTCAGGTACCCGTGCGACGGATGCTGTGGGTCGCCTCGAACGTGTCCCGCGCCCTCGCCGACGGCGCGCTGCCGGCCTCGGCCGGGCTGCGCAAGGTGTTCGCCGGGGTCGAGCGCGAGGCCCGCCGCGGCCTGCTCGACAACGACGGGTTCGCCGAAGTCCGTGGCGAAGCCGCGCAGGAGCCCACCCGGCAACTGCTCTACCACGTCGCCCACCACGACGACGCCAGCCACCCGGCGCTGCACGAACTCAAGCAGGTCTTCGAACTCGATGCGGCGCTGCCGACGGCGTCCGAACTGGAGCACGCGCGCGGCAGCATCAGTGGCCGCAACCGTGCGCTGCTGGACACCGTGTCCGCTGCGGTGAAGGACGACCTGCTGCACGTCAAGGACGCGCTCGACCTGCACCTGCGCACCGGTTCGGACGACCTGTCCTCGCTGCAGCCGCACGCCGAGACGCTGGGCCGGGTCGCCGATACGCTCGGCATGCTCGGCCTCGGGGTCGCGCGCAAGGTGGTGCAGCAACAGCGCGACGCGATGCTGCAGATCCTCGACGGCACCGTCGCGGCGGACGAGGACGCGCTGCTCGACGTCGCCGGCGCGCTGCTCTACGTCGACGCCACGCTCGACGACCAGGTGGCGCGGCTCGGCGCATCTGACACCGGCGCCAGCGCCGAGAACGAACTGTTCGCCGGCGAGACGCGGCAGGTGGTCGACACCATCGTGCGCGAGGCGATCGCCAACTTCGTGCAGGCGCGCCAGGCGTTGGTCGCGTTCGTCGAGACCAGCTGGCAGCACGAGCAGCTCTCGGAAGTGCCGCGGCTGCTGGACGAGGTGTCCGGCGCGCTGCGGATGATGGAACTGCCGCTGCCCGCCGATTACCTGGTCGCGGTCAGCCGCTACACCGAGACCGAGCTGATCGGGCGCCAGCGCGTGCCCAACGGCCGCCAGCTCGACACCCTGGCCGACGCGCTGGCCAGCCTGGAGTACTACCTCGAGGCCCTGCGCGAGCAGCGCGGCAACCGCGACGAGATCCTCGACATCGCGCGCAACAGCCTCGAGTCGCTCGGCTACTGGCCGCTGCCGCAGGCGCCCGAGAAGCCCGCGCCGGTGGCGGAGGTCGCGGCGCCCGTGGTGTCCGCACCGGCCATCGACCTGCCGGACACGGCGGGCGGGACGAATGCCCGATCCGTGGCTCCCGCCGCACAGGCCGCGGCGCCCGCGCGTGCCTCGGAGCCGGTCGTCGGAGGATTCGAAACCGTCGGCGAGGAAATCGACGAGGAGATCCGCGAAGTCTTCCTGGAGGAATTCGCCGAGGAGATCGACAACCTCGACGGCCTGCTGCCGCTGTGGCGCGCCAGGCCCGAGGACATGGAGCGCCTGCGTCCGATCCGGCGCGTGTTCCATACCCTCAAGGGCAGCGGGCGCCTGGTGGGCGCGCGCATGCTGGGCGAGTTCAGCTGGAAGATCGAGAACATGCTCAACCGCGTGCTCGACGGGTCGCGCCCGCCGAGCGAGGCGGTCATCGCGATGGTCGACCGTGCGTTCTACACCTTGCCGGAACTGCAGTCGGCGCTGCGCGGCGAACGCAGCCTGACCACCGATCTGGAACCGATGCAGGCGGCCGCCGAACGCATCGCCGGTGGCGACGAGGGGATGCCGCCGGAGACGGCCGCTGCGGTCGCGATGGATGCCTCCGCGCACGTGCCGGAGGCCGTCGATGCGACGGCGGTCGAGCCGGTGAGCCCGCCGGCCGTGGACGAGGTCGGGATCGAGCCCCTGGCGGTCGGACTCGCCGACGCGGGCGAGCCGCTGGCCGCGGTGCCGGCCAAGATCGACGCGCTGCTGCTGGAGATCCTCGACGCCGAGGTCAATGGCCACCTGCAGACGGTCGATGCCTGGGTCGCGCGCGCGCGCGACGGCGACGCCGCCGGCAGCGACCCGCTGCTGCGCGCGCTGCACACCATGAACGGTGCCTTCGCGATGACGGAAGTGCCGGTCATCAACAGCGTGCTGTCGCCGGCGGAACATTACGCCCGGCGCCTGCTCGCCTCGCATGCCACCGCGACGCCGGACGGCGTCGACGCGCTGGCCGACCTGTCCGCGGCGGTGCGCGAGACCGTCGAGACCCTGAAACAACCCGCACCCGCACTGTTGCTGCAGGACGCGCTGGCGGCGCGCCTCGTCGCGCTGCGCGACAGCCTGCCCGAAGCCGCGAGCGGCCTGGCGGCGCTGGTCGATGCACAGGGCCTGGAAGAAGCGGGGGCGATGCCGGATACGCCACAGCCGCCGGACGCCATCGATCTGACCACCGAGGACCTCACCGCGTATGCCGGCCTGGTGGATGCGCCGCTGGTGGACGCGATGGAGTCCGCCCCGGCCGGCGTCGGGCAGGAGGAGGACGAGCGCCTCGAAGCCGAGCGCGTCGAAGCCGAGCGCCTCGAAGCCGAACGTCTCGGAGCCGAACGCCTCGAAGCCGAACGCCTCGAAGCCGAGCGCCTCGAAGCCGAACGTCTCGAAGCCGAGCGTCTCGAAGCCGAGCGCCTCGAAGCCGAGCGCCTCGAAGCCGAGCGCCTCGAAGCCGAGCGCCTCGAAGCCGAGCGCCTCGAAGCCGAACGTCTCGAAGCGGAGCGTCTCGAAGCGGAGCGTCTCGAAGCCGAGCGCCTCGAGGCCGAACGTCTCGAAGCTGAACGTCTCGAAGCCGAGCGTCTCGAAGCCGAGCGCCTCGAGGCCGAACGTCTCGAAGCTGAACGTCTCGAAGCCGAGCGTCTCGAAGCCGAGCGCCTCGAAGCCGAACGTCTCGAAGCCGAGCGTCTTGAAGCCGAGCGCCTCGAAGCCGAACGTGTCGATGCTCAACGGCCCGAAGCGCAAGTCTCCGGAACGGACGGCGGCACTCCCGAGGCTCCTGACGCCGAGCCTGTCGAGGCAGACCGCCTCGAAACGGAATACCTCGAGACCATGCGTCTCGAGGCCGAATTTCTGGAAGCCGAACGCCTCGAAGCCGAACGTCTCGAAGCCGAACGTCTCGAAACCGAACGTCTCGAAACCGAACGTCTCGAAACCGAACGCCTCGAAGCCGAACGCCTCGAAGCCGAAAGTCTCGAAACCGAGCGCCTCGAAGCCGAGCGTCTCGAAGCCGAACGCCAGGCAGCGCACGCCGCGCAGGTGGCGGACGACGAGGCTGCCGCCGCGGAGGTGTCCGATGAAGACGACGCCGGCGTGCCGGTGGATACCGCCGTCGCGGCGCTGCTCGCGCGCGTGCTGTCCAAGGAAGATCCGGACGAGGCGCTCGATGTCGCGCGCCTGGACGAAGAACTGGTGGACATCTTCGTCGAGGAAGCCGGCGACCTGCTCGACCACTCCGACGGCCTGCTTGCCCAGCTGCGGCAGTCCCCCGACGCGCGCGAGCCGCTGATCGGCCTGCAGCGCGACCTGCACACCATCAAGGGCGGCGCGCGCATGGCCGGCGTGTTCACCGTCGGTGAACTCGGCCACGCGATGGAATCGCTGCTCGAGGCGGTGGTGGAACAGCGCTGCGAACTCGACCGCATCGGCATCGGTCTGCTCGAAGGTGGCTTCGACCGCCTGCATGCGATGATCACTCGGATCGGCGATCGGCGCGCCATCGCCATGCCCGATGCGCTGATCGACGCATTCAACGCGCTCGCCCGCGGCCGCCCGCTGCTGGTCGAGGACGACGCTGCGGCCGATGCCGAACCGGTCGAGCCCAAGGTGGAACTCGCTCCGCTGTCGGGACCCATCACCGATCTTGGCGCGGACGACGACACCACCATCCGGGCTCCGCAGGAGCAGGTGCGCATCCGCGCCGATCTGCTCGACCGGCTGGTGAACTACGCCGGCGAGGTGGCGATCTACCGCGCCCGCCTGGAGCAGCAGCTGGGCGCGTTCCGCGCCGCGATGAACGAGATGGAGCAGACCAACGCGCGCCTGCGCGACCAGCTGCGCCGCCTCGACATCGAAACCGAGGCCCAGATCATCGCGCGCTACCAGCGCGAGGGCGACGCCGGCGACGTCAGCTTCGACCCGCTGGAACTCGACCGGTTCTCGACCCTGCAGCAGCTTTCGCGCGGCCTCGGCGAGTCCGCGGCGGACATGACCAGCCTGCAGCAGACGCTGGACGACCTGACCCGCCAGTACGAGACCCTGCTGCTGCAGCAGTCGCGCGTGAGCTCCGAGCTGCAGGAAGGCCTCATGCGCACGCGCATGGTGCCGTTCGACGCGCTGGTGCCGCGCCTGCGCCGGGTGCTGCGCCAGGCTGCGCAGGAAACCGGAAAGCAGGTCCAGCTGCGGCTCGACGGCAGCCAGGGCGAACTCGACCGCAACGTGCTCGAACGCATGACCGCGCCGCTGGAGCACATGCTGCGCAACGCGGTCGCGCACGGGATCGAGTCGCCCGAACGCAGGCGCAAGGCGAAGAAGCCGGACGAAGGCACGGTCCGCATCGCGGTACGCCGCGAAGGGTCGGAAGTGGTGCTGGAGGTCGGCGACGACGGCTCCGGGCTCGACCGCGGCGCGATCCGTCGCCGCGCCCAGGAACGTGGACTGATCCGCGACGGCGCCGTGCTCAGCGACGGCGACCTGGACGCGCTGATCTTCGAGCCCGGCTTCTCCACCGCAGACGAGGTCAGCCGCCTCGCGGGCCGCGGCGTCGGCATGGACGTGGTCGCCAGCGAGGTGCGCCAGCTCGGCGGCTCGCTCGACATCGCCACGCGGCGCGAACAGGGCACCACGTTCACCCTGCGCCTGCCGCAGACGCTCGCGGTCACCCAGGCGGTGTTCGTGCGCATCGGCGAGACCCAGTTCGCCGTGCCGATCGCCTCGGTGCGTGGCGTCGGCCGGATCGAGCGCGGTCGCCTGGGCGATGCCGAGGCGCTCTACGCCTACGGCGGCGAGGACTACGGCCTGCACGACCTCGGACTGCTGGTCGGCCAGGCGCCGGCGCGCGCCGACGGCCACCTGCAGATGCCGCTGTTGCTGGTGCGCTCGGGCGAACTGCGCGCCGCGGTCGCGGTGGACGAGATCATCGGCAGCCGCGAGATCGTGGTGAAGCCGGTGGGCCCGCAGGTCGCCTCGATCCCTGGCATCTTCGGCGCCACGATCATGGGCGACGGCAGCGTCGTGGTGATCCTCGACGTCGCGCCGCTCGCTCGCCGCCACGCCGTGCTGCCGCGCGACACCGGCCCGGTCGTGCCGGTCGAACAGCGCCCGGTGCCGCTGGTCATGGTGGTCGACGATTCGGTCACGATGCGCAAGGTCACCGGCCGCGTGCTCGAGCGCCACAACTTCGAGGTCATCACCGCGAAGGACGGCCTCGACGCGCTGGAGCGGATGGACGAACGCGTGCCCGACCTGATGCTGCTCGACATCGAGATGCCGCGCATGGACGGCTACGAGCTGGCCAAGCACATGAAGGCCGATCCACGCCTGCGCGACGTGCTGATCATGATGATCACCTCGCGGACCGGCGAGAAGCACCGTCAGCGCGCGTTCGACCTCGGCGTGGATCGCTATCTCGGCAAGCCCTACCAGGAGCCCGAGCTGATGCGCAACGTCAACGAACTGCTGAAGGTGCCGCATGGCCGCGACTGAGGCCACGCCGCGCGTCGCCCTGCTGGCGCGCGCCGGCGAGGCCTGCGAGCGGATCAGCGGTGCGCTGCGCGAGGCCGGCGCGGAGGTGGTGCTGGTGGCCGACCCGCTGCAGGCCGACCCGGAGGACGTGCGCCATGCCACGCCGCAGGCGATCCTGGTGGCGCTCGATCCCGCGATCGAGGACGCGATCGACCGTTACGCCGACGTGCTCGCCGACCCGGACTACATGGTGATCTTCGAGGAGGCCGACCAGGCCGCCCAGCGCACCGGCTGGGACGCGGCGCGCTGGCTGCGCCACCTCTCGGCGAAGCTGCACCGCCACCACGATGTGCTGCCCGCGGGCGCCGAGGCCGACGACGCCCTGCACCCCACGCCCGGCCCGCTGCAGGCGCCACGGCCGGCGGTGGATTTCGAACAGGCGATCGTCGAGTTCACCGACCAGGCGCAGCAGCATGCCGACGAGGTGCCGCGCGACGGCGGACTCGAGGGCATGACGGGGCTCGCGGACGCGGCAGGAGACATGGGCGCGGCGCCGGAGGCCGAGCTTCCGATTGACGACGGTGGCGATTCGCCGGCGTGGACGCTCGCACATGCGTCCGTCGAGCGCGTGCCTCCGGTGGCGCCGGAGGCCGCGGTCGACGATGGTGACCTGGACCTGACGACACTGGCGTTCGGGCTGGACGACGGGGTCGCCTCCCGGTTCGGGCTGGTGGACGATGGCACGTCGTTGCCGGAAGAGTCGTCGCTGGAATCGATGTCGTTCACCCTTTCCGACGACGCCGTCGCCGGAATCGAGGCGGGCGACGCCGGTCCGCTCGACGAACTCGCGTTCGATCCGGAGCGCTTCATGCGCGCCGGGGAGGATGCCGAAACGCCCGACGGCATCGAGGAGTTCCTCGCCGCCCAGATGCGCCAGTCCGAGGCCGGCGCGTCGGACGACGCTGCGGAGTCGGGCGACGTCGCCCCGCGGCCGGCGGACGGGACGTCGACGCGCGAGAGGGACGCACCTGCGGCGCGCATCGATTTTTCCGGGCTGAGCCTGCTGGACGACGGTGCCGATCCCGCGCCGGCGCCGGCGGGCGATCACGCGAAGCGCGCCCCTGCGTTCGACATCGACGCGCTCGGTGGCCGCCTGTCGCTGGCCGATCCGGACAGCTATGGGCATGGCCCGGTACGCGGCGTGGTGCTGATCGAGGCCGGGCTGGGCGGACCGGATGCCGTGCGCCAGCTGCTGGCCGCGCTTCCCGAAGGGTTCACCAAGCCGATCCTGATCCGGCTGCCGCTGGAGGGCGGGCGCTACGATCGCCTGGTCAAGCAGATGACCCGCGCCACCTCGGCGCCGGTCAGCGTGGCCGAAGCCGGCCAGGTGGCGCAGCCGGGCAGCATCTACTTCGTTCCGCCGGGCCTCGGCCTGCGCGCGGGATCCGGCTGGAAGTTCGATGCCTCCGCATCGCTCGATCCCGACGCGCTGCCGGCCGACGACAGCGCCGTGCTGTTCCTCAGCGGCGCCGATGCCGCGCTGGTGCCCGCCGTCACCGACGGGCGCTGGAACGGCGGCCTGGTGCTCGGCCAGACGCCGGACGAGGGCTGCTACGAACCGGCGGCTGCCCGGGCCGCCATCGCCTCCGGCGCCGACCACGGCACCCCTGCCGCACTGGCCGCCAGGCTGCTGGCCCGCTGGCCGGTGCCGGGTGCGTCGCCCGATCCCGATCCCAGCGGAATGCTGCAGCCATGAACAACGCCCTCCAGAGCGATATCCGCGCGGTGCTGATCCAGACCGAGGCCACGCCGCTGCTGCTGCCCAATGCCACCATCTCCGAGGTGCTGTCCTACGCCGAGCCGGACCCGGTGGACGATGCCCCCGCGTGGCTGCTCGGCACGATCCGCTGGCGCGGCTGGCGCCTGCCGCTGGTGGCGTTCGCGCCGCTGATCGGGCAGGGCGCGGAGCAGGGGGGGCTGGGCCACAAGGTCATCGTACTCAAGGCACTCGGCGGCCAGGCGACGATGCCGTACTTCGCGCTGCTGACCAAGGGCTTTCCGCGGCTGGTGACGGTCTCGCGCGACCGCCTGGCCGCGGCCGACGCGGCGGACGACGGCGCCACCGGCGTGCGTGCGCACGTGCGGTTCAACGACGAGCCGGCCGTGATCCCCGACATCGACGGCATCGAGCAGGCGCTGCGCCAGGCGCTCGCGGCCTGACTGCGCCGCGGCGCCCGCGCGCCTCAGTCGCGCAGGTCCCCGTACAGCGCCTGGAGCGCGGCGATCGCGGCCAGCCCCGCGGTTTCGGTGCGCAGGATGCGTGGTCCCAGGCGCAGGCCCTCGAAGCCGGCGGCGCGCAGGTGTTCGCGGTCGCGCGGCGCCCAGCCGCCCTCCGGGCCGATCGCCAGCACGATCTCGCCGCCGCCGTCGTCGGGCATGCGCCCGGCGAGGTCGGGCAGCATGTGCGGCCCCTGCGGATCGAGCGTCAGGCGCAGGCGCGCGTGCGCGGCGGCCTCCGCGATTACCGCGATCGGCAGCGGCGCCTCCAGCGCCGGCACGCGCGCACGTCCGCACTGCTCGCAGGCGGCCACCACCACGCCGCGCCAGTGCTCGATGCGCCGCGCCAGGCGCGGGCCGTCGAGACGCACTTCGGTGCGTTCGGCGTCGACCGGGACGAACCGCGCCACGCCCAGCTCGGTGGCCTTCTGCAGGATCAGGTCCATCTTCTCGCCCCGCGCGATGCCCTGCACCAGGGTGACGCGCAGCGGCGATTCGTTGTCCACGGCTTCCGCGCCCGTCACCTCCACCACGGTCCGGCGCTTGTCGGCCGTGACGATGCGCGCGTGGTAGTCGTGGCCGTCGCCGTTGAACAGCACGCAGGCATCGCCCTCGCGCAGGCGCAGCACGCGCACCAGGTGCGCGGCCGCGGCCTCGGGCAGGGCCAGCCGGGTGCCCACCGCGAGCGGCAGATCGATATGCGCGCGCATCACCCGCATCGCCGAGCCCTCCGGCCATGAGTCGCCGCCGCCGCGACGCGATGGTCCGATGCGGCGCTCACGCCACCGCCTCGGCGATCGCCGCGCGCGTGGTCTCCGCCAGCAGCGCCAGCTGGCTTTCGTCGATGCAGTACGGCGGCATCCAGTACAGCACGTCGCCGAGCGGGCGCAGCAGCACGCCGCGTTCCAGCGCGGCGCGATAGGCGCGCAGGCCCACCCGCCGCGCCGGCTCGAATGCGGCACGGCGATCGCCGCCCGGCGCGAGCTCGAACGCCACGATCATGCCCGTCTGGCGCACGTCGGCCACGTCCGGCATCGCGGCGATCCCGCGCGCCAGCTCCGCCATGCGCGCCGCGGTGGCCTGGTTGCGCACCAGCACGTCGTCGCTGGCGAAGATGTCGAGCGAGGCCAGCGCGGCGGCGCAGGCCAGCGGGTTGCCGGTATAGCTGTGGGAATGCAGGAAGGCGCGCTCGCGCGAGTCGTCGAGGAAACCGTCGTAGATCGCCTGGGTCGCCAACACCGCGGCCAGCGGCAGGAAGCCGCCGGTCAGGCCCTTCGACAGGCACAGCAGGTCGGGCTGGATGCCGGCCTGCTCGCAGGCGAACATCGTGCCGGTGCGGCCGAAGCCCACCGCGATCTCGTCCGCGATCAGGAACACGCCGTGCACGTCGCACAGTTCGCGCACGCGGCGCAGGTAGGCCGGATGGTGCATGCGCATGCCGCCGGCGCACTGGACCAGCGGTTCCAGCACCAGGGCGCAGATCTCGCCGGCGTGTTCGTCCAGCAGGTGGGCGAGCGCGTCGGCGGCGTCTTCGGCGCAGCCTTCGCCGCTCTGGCCGGGGCGCGCGAGGTAGGCGTCGGGCGAGGGCGCGAACACCGCCTGCATCAGCAATGGCGCATAGATGCGCCGGTATAGCGGGATGTCGCCCACCGACAGCGCGCCGATCGTCTCGCCATGGTAGCCGTTCTGCAGCGCGATGAACTTCGTCCGCCGCGGCTCGTCGCCGCGGTTGCGGAACCAGTGGAACGCCATCTTCAGCGCCACCTCGATCCCGGCCGAGCCATTGTCGGCGTAGAACACCTTCGCCAGTGGAGGACGCGACGGTTCGCGCGGCGCGATCGCCAACAGGCGCTCGGCCAGCTCCACCGCCGGCGCGTGCGAACACCCGGCCAGGATCACCTGCTCGAGGGTGCGCGCCTGGCGCGCGATCGCCTCGGCGATCCGCGGCTCCGTATGGCCGTGCAGCGTCACCCACCAGCTGCTCACCGCGTCCAGCGTGCGCGCGCCGTCGTGGCCGACCAGCCACGGGCCCTGCGCGCGCGCGACCGGGAGCAGCGGCAGCACGTCGGGGTGTTCCCGCATCTGGGTGCAGGGGTGCCACAGCACCGCGAGATCACGCGAACGCCAGCGTGCGGCGTCGTCTAGAATGGCGTCATCGTGAGTCGACATGCCCCCATTATCGCCCGTGGCCGGTCCGGGGCGGCGCCGTGACGCGCCGCCTGCCCACCATCCACGGCATCACCGAGCATGACGCCGGCCCCTATCGCATGGAACGTCTGGACCTGGAGTTCAGCAACGGCGAGCGGCGCCAGTTCGAACGCCTGCGCGGGCGCGGCCACGGCGCGGTGGCGGTGGTGCCGCTGCTCGACGAGCACACGGTGCTGCTGGTGCGCGAGTACGCCGCGGGGCTGCATCGCTACGAACTGGGCCTGGTGAAGGGCCGGATCGATGCGGGCGAGACGCCGGTGCAGGCGGCCGACCGCGAACTCAAGGAGGAGGCCGGCTACGGCGCGCGGCGGCTCGACGTGGTCCGCCTGCTGTCGCTGGCGCCCGTGTACATGAGCCACGAGACCACGGTCGTGCTCGCGCGCGACCTGTATCCCGAGCGCCTGCCCGGCGACGAGCCCGAGGAACTGGAGGTCGTTCCCTGGCCGCTGGACGCGATCGGCGAGCTGTCGTTGCGCGAGGACTTCTCGGAAGGCCGTTCGATCGCCGCGCTGTTCGCCGCGCGCCAGTACCTGGAGCAGGAGCGCCAGCGCGCATGAGCGATTACGCCACCGTCCAGGCCCTGCGCGAGGACGTGCTCGCGATCGCGCAGGACGCAGCGGCGTCCATCCTCGAGGTCTACGAACGCGACTTCGACATCACCCGCAAGGACGACGCCAGCCCGCTGACCGAAGCCGATCTGGCCGCGCACCACGGCATCGTCGCCGGCCTGGCGCAGCTCACCCCGGACATTCCGGTGCTGTCCGAAGAGTCGGCGCACATGGTGCCGCTCGCCACGCGCCGCAGCTGGAACCGGCTGTGGGTGGTCGATCCGCTCGATGGCACCCGCGAGTTCATCAAGCGCAACGGCGAGTTCACGGTCAACATCGCCCTGGTCGACCACGGCGTGGTCGTGTTCGGCGTCATCCAGGCACCGGTCACCGGCGTGCTGTGGCACGGCGCGCCCGGCCATGGCGCGTTCCGGCGCGATGGCGGCGGCGAGCATCCGCTGCACGTGCGCCGACCCGCGGGCGCGCCGCTGCGCGTGGCCGCCAGCCGGTCGCATCGCGATCCGCGCACCGACGCGCTGATGGCGCGCATGGGCGGGGTGGAGACGGTGGGCCTGGGCTCGTCGCTGAAATTCTGCCTCCTGGCCGAAGGCGGCATGGACGTGTATCCGCGTTTCGGACCGACCAGCGAATGGGACACCGCCGCAGGCCAGGCGATCCTGGAGGGCGCCGGCGGGGCACTGCTCGACCCGCGCGGGCGTCCGTTCCGCTACAACCAGCGCGACACCCTGCTCAACGGCGACTTCATCGCCCTGGGCGACCCCTCGCAGCCGTGGCGGGAGTGGCTGCAGTCCGTCCCTCCGCCGCCGGCCGCCTGATCCCGTGTCGACCTCGCCCGGCGACATCCAGCGCCTGCTCGCGATCATGGCGCGGCTGCGCACCCCCGATGGCGGCTGTCCCTGGGACCTGGCGCAGGACTTCTCCAGCATCGCGCCGTACACCATCGAGGAAGCCTACGAGGTCGCGGACGCCATCGATCGCGGCGACCTGACGGCGCTGCGTGACGAACTGGGCGACCTGCTGCTGCAGGTGGTGTTCCATGCGCGCATGGCCGAGGAGCAGGCGGCGTTCGCATTCGGCGACGTGGTCGACGCGATCTGTGACAAGATGGTCCGCCGTCACCCGCACGTGTTCGGCGGTGCCGAGGCGGGCGGTGCCGATGCGCAAGCGGGCCAGTGGGAAGCGATCAAGCGTGCCGAGCGCGAGTCCGCGGGAGATGCCGACACCTCCGCGCTCGCCGGCATCTCGCGCGGCCTGCCCGAATGGCAGCGCGCGGTGAAACTGCAGGCGCGGGCCGCGCGGGTCGGCTTCGACTGGCCGGGACCGGGTCCGGTGATCGCCAAGCTGCACGAGGAGATCGACGAGGTGCGCGTCGAGTTCGATGCGGTCGCGGCCGATCCGGACGATTCCGCCGCACGTGCGCGTCTGCAGGACGAACTGGGCGATCTGCTGTTCGTCGCCGCCAACCTCGCGCGGCATGCACGCGTCGACGTCGGCGCCGCGCTGCGTGGCGCCAACCACAAGTTCGAACGCCGATTCCGGGCGATGGAAACGATGGCGCAGGCCGATGGCGTGCAGCTGCAGGATCTGCCGCTCCAGGCGCAGGACCGCTACTGGGACCGCGCCAAGGTGGAGACCTAGCGCGGCGGCCCGGCATGCCGGCCCGCCGTGCGCCGGAAGGGCGCAAGGTGCGACGCTTGTCCGCCGCGCGCGAGCTGGTCATCATCCAGCCATCCCGCCCGCGCCCTGCCGGAGGACGCCATGCGCCGTTTCGCCAGCTTCCGCGAGTTCTATCCCTACTACCTGGGCGAGCACGGCCACCGCACGTCGCGCCGCCTGCACTTCATCGGCAGCTGCGGGGCGCTCGCATGCGTCGCGCTCGCGATCGCGCAGCGCAACGCATGGTGGCTGCTGGCCGCGCTGCTGTGCGGTTACGCGTTCGCGTGGGTGGGGCACTTCTTCTTCGAGAAGAACCGGCCGGCGACCTTCCGCCACCCGTTCTATTCCTTCGCCGGCGACTGGGTGATGTTCAAGGACATCGTCACCGGCCGCATCCCGTTCTAGCGCCGATCGCGTCGGGGGCGTCGACCTCCGCGACTGCGAGGGAGATCGCGCCCTCTCGGCAGCCGGCGGCCGCCCCATGCGCGCGTCCTTCGCCCGACGTCGAACAGGTCGAATGCGGCTGCGTGCACCACGGTCACCTTCACTCGAGGAAGATCAGCCAGGCGGCGACCGCGATCAGCGCGAAGCCGGCCCAGTGGTTCCACTTCAGCGGCTGCCCGAGATACCAGGCCGAGAAGCCGGCGAACACCAGCAGGGTGATCACTTCCTGCATGCCCTTGAGCTGCGGCGCCGAATAGACGGCGGAGCCGATCCGGTTGGCGGGCACCATCAGGCAGTACTCGAAGAACGCGATCCCCCAGCTGACCAGGATCACCGCCAACAGCGGCGCCGACTTGTACTTCAGGTGCCCGTACCAGGCGAAGGTCATGAACACGTTGGAGCCGATCAGCAGCAGGATCGGCGCGAGGCGGTCGAAGGGCATGGAGGGGCCTGCGGCAGGGGCGGAAGAGCGGACGATGGGGATCTTCACGGCGCTTGTACAGCGGCGCTGGCACCCTTCACAAAGCTGAAGACCCCTTTGAGGAACACACATGCGTGCAGGGCAGGAGACCGGCGGGCTGGTCCTGATCGTCGAGGACAACCGCAACATCTCGGAAATGGTGGGCGAATACCTGGAAGGTCGCGGATTCGAGGTCGACTATGCCTCCGACGGCCTCGATGGCTACCGTCTGGCGGTGGAGAACAGCTACGACGTGATCGTGCTGGATCTCATGCTGCCGCGCCTGGACGGGGTGGAAGTGTGCAAGCGCCTGCGCGCCGAGGCGCGCAAGTCGACCCCGGTGCTGATGCTGACCGCGCGCGACACGCTCGACGAGAAGTTGACCGGGCTGTCGTCTGGCGCCGACGACTACCTGACCAAGCCGTTCGCGATCCAGGAACTGGAAGCCCGCCTGCGCGCGCTGATCCGTCGCGAGCGTCGCCAGGTGGGTTCGGAAGTGCTGAAGGTCGCCGACCTGGTGCTCGACCCGGCCAGCATGCGCGCCACCCGTGGCGGCACCGAACTGCAGCTCTCGCCGATCGGGATGAAGCTGCTGACCATCCTGATGCGCGAATCGCCGCGGGTGGTGAACCGGCAGGAGATCGAGCGCGAGATCTGGGGCAACGGACTGCCGGATTCCGACACCCTGCGCAGCCATCTGTACAACCTGCGCAAGATCATCGACAAGCCGTTCGACAAGCCGCTGCTGCACACGGTGCAGAGTGCGGGATACCGGATCGCGGACATCGACCAGTCGCCGGCCTGAGGCCTGCGGAGCAGCACGATGCCGCAGGGGCTGCCGCGCAGGATCCGCTACGCGTTCGTCACCCAGGGCCTGCTGCTGATCCTGGCGGTCGTGTTCGGGGTGAGCGTCGTCACCCTGATCACGCGCGATGCGCTGATCAGCCAGCGGCTCGAGGTCGAGGCGAAGGCGTTCTGGGAGCGCCGGGCCGGGCTGCGCCCCCCGGGCCAGTTGCCGGCGACCAATGCGATCCAGGGCTATTTCCGCGAGAACGGCGACCCGGATTCGGGCGTTCCCGCGGTGTTCCGTCCGCTGCCCGACGGCATGAACTACATGTACCGGATGCAGCGCGCCGTGCTGGTCGAACGGCGGCCGGACGGAATGCTGTACCTGGTGCTGCAGACGCGCACGGTCGACCGGCTGATGTGGAGTTCGGCCGCGGCCCTGATCCTGCTCGGGCTGCTGGCGGCGCTCGCGATCACGGCGCTGACGTATCGCAAGTCGCGCAGCATCGTGCTTCCGGTCAACCGCCTGGCCGAAGAGGTAGCGCGCTGGGATCCGATGCAGGGCGAGATGTCGGCGCCGCTGGCGATCTCGGCCGGCGCCGGGGACCCGAGCCGCGAAGTGCGCGCCCTGTCGAGCGCGCTGCACGGGCTGACCGGCCGGGTGGCCGAATTCGTGCAGCGGGAGCGCGACTTCACCCGCGATGCCAGCCACGAGCTGCGCACGCCGCTGACCGTGATCCGCGTCGCCAGCGACATGCTGCTGTCGGATCCCGCATTGCCGCCGCACGGCCGGCGCTCGCTGGAGCGCATCCAGCGCGCCGGACGCGACATGGAGGCGGTCATCGACGCCTTCCTGATCCTCGCGCGCGAGGGTGGGGTGGCGCCGGTGAGCGAGGAGTTCGACGTACGCGAGGTGGCGCTCGAGGAGATCGACAAGGCCCAGGGCCTGTTGACCGGCAAGCCGGTCGAACTGCAACTGGCCGGAGACGCCTCGCCGCGCCTGTTCGCGCCACGTGCGGTGCTCGGCGTAGTGCTCGGCAACCTGCTGCGCAATGCCTGCCACTTCACCGAGCGCGGCTCGATCGAGGTGGCGATCGGGCCCGACGCGGTGGTGATCCGCGACACCGGAATCGGCATGTCCGCCGAGACCCTGCGCCATGCCTTCGAGCCGTTCTACCGCGCCGATGCGTTCAGTCCCATGGGCAAGGGTTTCGGGCTGACCATCGCCAACCGGCTCGCGCGCCGCTTCGGATGGGATCTGGTGCTGGAAAGCGAGCCGGAGGTGGGCACCGTGGCGACGCTGCGCTTCACCCCGGCGAACGGATCCTGACCGGCGGCGCGGAGTCCTCGCGCCTGCGTCAACCCCGGGCCAGGGCGGCGCGTTAGCCAGCGCAGTTGCCGCCTGTCCCCGGAACCTCCATGCCTCCTGTCCGTCGTCGTCCCTCCAAGGCCATGTTCGTCGTCGTGGCGATCGGGCTCCTCGCGCTCGTCGCCGGAGCCGCGTGGTGGCGTGGGGCGCGCAGCGAGGCCGCGGAGTCGGCCTGGCGCACGGTGCAGGTGGAGCGCGGCGACATCCGGGTCGCGATATCGGCCACCGGCACGCTCAGCGCGATCTCCACGGTCACGGTGGGCAGCCAGATCTCGGGACAGGTGACCGACGTGCTGGTGGATTTCAACAGCCAGGTCAATCAGGGCGACGTGCTGGCGCGGATCGATCCGCGCACCTACGAGGCGCAGATCGAGCAGGGCGCGGCGCAGATCGCCGGCGCGCGTGCGTCGCTCAGCCAGGCCGAGGCGGCGCTGCGCAACGCCGAGCTCGACTACCGGCGCAAGTCCGATCTGGGAGACCAGCAGCTGGTGGCGCGCGCCGACATCGACCTCGCCCGCGCCGCGTACGATCAGGCGCGCGCCCAGGTCACGTCCACGCGTGCGCAGATCCGGCAGCAGACCGCCTCCACCGAGAGCACGCAGATCAACCTCGAGCGCACCGTGATCCGCTCGCCGGTCGACGGCGTGGTGCTGACGCGCACCATCGAACCCGGTCAGACCGTGGCTGCGAGCCTGCAGGCGCCCGAGCTGTTCACCATTGCCGAAGACCTGTCGCAGATGAAGATCGAGCTGGCGGTGGACGAGGCCGACATCGGCCAGGTACGGCAGGGGCAGACGGTCGCGTTCACCGCCGACGCGTTTCCGGACCGGCAGTTCCGCGGCGTGGTGGCGCAGGTGCGGCTGGCCGCGACCACGACCAACAACGTGGTGACCTATCCGGTGGTGGTGAGCGTCGACAACGGCGACGGCACGCTGCTGCCGGGACTGACCGTCAATGCCGAGATCGAGGTCAGCAACCGCGCCGACGTGCTCAAGGTCTCCAACGCCGCGCTGCGCTACAAGCCCGTGGGCGGCGACGTGGCGCCGGCACCTTCGGCGTCCGGCGGGCGTGGCGGCGGGGCGCTGCTGGCCGACCTGGAACAGGTGGCCGCCGGACTCGACCTGACCCCGGAGCAGCGCGCCGCGTTCGATGCCGCGCTCGCCGCCCAGCGCGAGCGTGCCGGCGCCCGCGCGGGGACCGGCGCCGCGCCGGCCGGCGCGCGGGGTGCGGGCGGACCGCCCCCCGGAGCGATGGCCATGCGTCCGGGCGGTGGGGGTGGCGACGCCGGCATGCAGGCGCAGTTGCGCCAGCGCATGCGCGAGCGCCTGCAGGAACAGTTCGCCGGCTTCACCCGCCTGCTGGACGAAGGCCAGCGCCAGCGCTGGGACGCCGCGCTCGCGACGACCCTCGGCGCCACGCGCGCCACGCTCTACCGGCTGGTGGACGGTCGACCCGAGCCGGTCCAGGTACGCATCGGCGCCAGCGACGGCACCAGCACCGAGGTCCGCGGCACGCTCACCGAGGGCGACGTCATCGTCACCGGCGAACGCGCGCCACGATGAACATCGCCGCCGACACGCCGGTGATCGAGACGCGCGCCCTGCGCAAGGTCTATGCCGAGGGCACCCAGGCCGAGGTGGTCGCGCTGGCGGGCGTCGACCTGCGCATCCTGCCCGGCGAGTTCGTCGCGATCATGGGGCCGTCGGGGTCCGGCAAGTCGACGCTGATGAACCTGATCGGCTGCCTCGACACACCCACCTCCGGCCAGTACCTGTGCGGCGGCATCGACGTCGCCACGCTCGATCGCGAACAGCTTGCCGCGCTCCGGCGCGACCGGATCGGCTTCGTCTTCCAGGGCTTCAACCTGCTGCCGCGGATGAGCGCCGAGGACAACGTGGCGATGCCGCTCGGCTATGCGCGCGTGCCGCCGCCGGAGCGGCGCCGACTGGCGCAGGCGGCACTGGCCGAGGTCGGACTGGCGGCGCGCGCCTCGCACCGGCCGAGCGAACTGTCGGGCGGACAGCAGCAGCGGGTGGCGATCGCGCGTGCGCTGATCAATCGTCCCGCACTGCTGCTGGCCGACGAGCCGACCGGCGCGCTGGACTCGAAGACCGGGGAGGAGATCCTGGCCCTGTTCAAACGCCTGCGCGACGACGGCCACACGGTGGTGCTGATCACCCACGACGTGGAGGTGGCTGCGCACGCCGACCGAACCTGCGTGATGCGCGACGGCGAACTGCACGAGGCTGAGGAGCCGCTTTCAGCCGATCCCCTGTCCGCATCGGCTGCGGCGAGCGAACGCCCGGCCATGGATGGCCGGGCCGGACCGTCCGCAAGCGGATCCGGGCGCGCCACGAATGGCGGCGAAGCCCATCAGGCGCCGACGCGATGAACTTTGCCGACGTCCTGCGCACCGCGCTGTTCGCGCTGCGTGGCAACTGGATGCGCAGCGCGCTGACCTCGCTCGGCGTGATCATCGGCATCGCCTCGGTGATCGTGATGGTGTCGGTTGGCCAGGGCACGCAGGCCGAGATCGACAAGATGGTGTCCGGGCTGGGATCGCAACGCCTGGACATCTCCTCGAACGTCGCACGCGGCACCGGCGGCGTGCGCATGAGCGCGAGCAGCTACTTCACCCTGAGCCGCGACGACGTCGACGCGATCCGCGCCGAGATCCCCGAGGTGCAGTACATCTCCGGATCGCTGCGCGGCACCAGCCAAGTGGTGTACGCCGAGCGCAACTGGAACAGCAGCTGGCAGGGCGTGGACCCGGACTACCTGGTGATCAATGGCTGGACCGTCAGCGAAGGAGCGGGGCTGGACGAGGCCGGCGACGGCAAGTCGGTACTGATCGGCGAGACCGTGCGCCGGGAACTGTTCGGCGAGGACAGCGGCATCGGCGAGACGATCCGCATCGGCCGGGTGCCGCTGACCGTCGCCGGCACGCTCGCGCCCAAGGGCCAGAGCAACTGGGGACGCGACCAGGACGAGGTGGTGATGGTGCCGCTGGAAACCGCACGACGCCGGCTGATGGGGTCGATGGGGATGCCGCCCGGGGCGGTGATGGACATCTCGCTGGCAGTCTCCAGTCCCGACGACCTGGGCTACGTGCAGGGCGAGATCGAATCGCTGCTGCGCCAGCGGCATCGCATCGCGCCGGGCGCGGAGGACGATTTCCGCGTGCGCAACATGTCCGAGATCGTCGCCACGCGCACGGCGACCACGCGGCTGATGTCGTGGCTGCTGGGCGCGGTGGCGACGATCTCGCTGATCGTGGGCGGCATCGGAATCATGAACATCATGCTGGTCTCGGTCACCGAGCGGATCCGCGAGATCGGATTGCGGATGGCGGTCGGCGCGGGCCCCCGGGACGTGCGGCGCCAGTTCCTGGCCGAGGCGATGCTGCTCTCGCTGGGCGGGGGGCTGCTGGGCATCCTGGTCGGCGTGATCGGTGCCCTGCTGGTGGGGCAACTCAACAGCGAGTTGCCGGTCGAGCTCAACGGCCGCGTGATCGCGCTCGCGGCCGGCTTCTCGATCGCCACCGGGCTTTTTTTCGGCTACTACCCCGCGCGCAAGGCGAGCCAGCTCGACCCGATCGAGGCGTTGCGGCAGCAATAGCGGCGTTTTCCCGTCGTCCGCGTGGCGCAGGGCGGGGTGCCAGTGATTCGGGCGCGCGCGGCCTGCGTCGAATCGCCGGCGCTGCTGTTGCGGAACCTGAACAGGGGTGCTGCCGGTAGCCGGGCTGAGCGCCCGCCCAGGCCGCCGTGGTCCCGAAGCCGCGATCGGCGAGATCTGCCGCCACGCGTGGCGGCCTGCCGCCTACAGAAGGTTTCAGCGCGATCGCATGCCGCAGGATCGCCGGTCGCCGGTGGTCGCGCCGAAGCATGGAGTTCAGCGGCAGGATCGCGGGCAGCAGGCGGACGACGGCGCGCCTGTGGCAAAATTGCACGGTTGCGGCGCCTGCCGCGCCCACGAACGCCGCATGCCGTCGACCCCCTCGCAGTCCCTGCCCGGCGCCGCCGGGGACGCGGGTCCCGGTGCGCGGTCCCGGTTCGGCTGAGATGGCCGACGAGACCGGGCACCTGCCGCGCCGACCCGCGCGCATCCTGATGGCGACCGTCTGGTCGCTGCAGGGCCTGCGCGCGGCCTGGCTGCACGAGTCGTCGTTCAGGCTCGAGGTGTACCTGCTGGTCGTGCTGGCGCCGCTGGCGCTGTGGCTGGGCGGAAGCGGCGTGGAACGCGCGCTGCTGCTGGGAAGCTGCCTGCTGGTGCTGGCGGTCGAGCTGCTCAACTCCGCGATCGAGGCGGTGATCGAGCGCTATGGGCCCGAGCACCACGAACTGGCCGGCCGGGCCAAGGACATGGGCTCGGCGGCGGTGTTCGTGACCATGGTGAATGTGTTGCTGGTGTGGGGCCTGGTGCTGCTCCCGCGCTGGCTGTAACGGACGGACAAGAGGACACGCAATCGATGCTGGAGATGTTGAGCGATCCGCAGGTGTGGATCCTGCTGTTGACCCTGAGCACGATCGAGGTCGTGCTGGGCATCGACAACCTGGTGTTCATCTCGATCGCGGTCAGCAAGCTGCCGCCCGAGAAGCGCGAGTTCGCGCGCAAGTTCGGCATCGCGGTCGCGTGCATCACGCGCATCCTGCTGCTGCTCACCCTGGCATGGCTGGCGAGCCTGACGGCCGACCTGTTCGTGGTGCTGGGGCAGGGCATCTCGGTGCGCGACCTGGTGCTGATCCTGGGCGGGGTGTTCCTGCTGGTGAAGGGAATGCTTGAGATCCGTGAACTCGTCGGCGGGGCGGACGAGGACGGCAGTCCGGCGGCGAAGGCGGCGGTCTCGTTCGGCGGCGTGATCGCGCAGATCGCGGTGATCGACATCGTGTTCTCGCTCGACTCGGTGATCGCGGCGGTCGGCATGGCCGGCGAGTACGTACCGGTGATGGTGGCGGCGATTCTGGTCGCGGTGAGCGTCATGCTGCTGGCGGCGCGCCCGCTGGGCCAGTTCATCGATGCCAATCCGACGGTCAAGATGCTGGCGCTGACCTTCATCGTGCTGATCGGTGCCTACCTGCTGCTGGAAGGTTTCGACCTGCACATCCCCAAGGGCTACATCTACGGCTCGATGGGCTTCGCGGTGCTGGTGGAGGTGCTGAACCTCTGGGCCAGGCGCAACGCGCACCGGCGCGGCGAAAGCTACTGAGGCACGTGTCCCGGCGGCGCGGGCAGCGTCCGGGATCGGGAGCGGGGCCGGGGCGCCTGCCGTACTCCTGGCGCCTCGGGCACAATAGGCCTTCGACCGCCCCGGGACGCCGCGCTTCATGATCCAGCTGCACCAGATCGACCCCATCGCGGTCCAGTTCCCCGCGTTCGAACTGTTCGGCCGCACCTTCCAGCCGTCGATCCACTGGTACGGGATCATGTACCTGCTGGCGTTCGCCACCGCATGGTGGCTGGGCCGGCGGCGGGTGGCGGCCGGGCGCCTGCCCGGGGTGGATGCCAACGCGTTCGGCGACCTGCTGTTCTACGGCATGCTGGGCGTGGTGCTGGGCGGGCGCCTGGGCTACGTCCTGTTCTACGCCTTCCCTGAGCTGGTGCGCGACCCGCTGATGCTGGTGCGCGTATGGGACGGCGGCATGAGCTTCCACGGCGGGCTGCTCGGGGTGCTGGTCGCTGCGTGGATCTGGGCGCGCCGCCAGTCCCTGCACTTCTTCGACGTGATGGATTTCGTGGCGCCGCTGGTGCCGGCCGGGTTGGGCTTCGGGCGCCTGGGCAACTACATCGGCGCCGAACTGTGGGGCAAGTACACCCAGGCCGGCTGGGGCGTGGTGTTCCCGACCGACCCGCAGTTCGCGGGCTGGAGCGCGCAGCAGCTGCGCACGCAGTTCGAGGCCGGCGCCCTGGACGCGTTCGCGCGCCATCCTTCGCAGCTCTACCAGGCGTTCCTGGAGGGGCTGGTGATGTTCGTCGCCCTGTGGTGGTTCTCGTCGCGTCCGAGGCCGCGCTACGCGGTGAGCGGGCTGTTCGCGCTGCTCTACGGCGTGTTCCGCTTCCTGGTCGAGTTCGTGCGCGTGCCCGACGCGGAAATCGGCTACCTCGCCTTCGGCTGGCTGACCATGGGCCAGCTGCTGTCGCTGCCGCTGGTCGCGCTGGGGCTGTACTGGCTGGCGAAGTCGCGCAGCGCGCCGACGCTGCAGCCCTCCGCGACGGCAGGTGCGGCATGAAGCAGTACCTGGAGCTGCTGCGGCACGTGCTCGAGCACGGCGCCGAGAAGTCGGACCGCACCGGCACCGGCACGCGCAGCGTGTTCGGCTGGCAGATGCGCTTCGACCTGGGCGAAGGCTTCCCGCTGGTCACCACCAAGAAGCTGCACCTGCGCTCGATCATCCACGAGCTGCTGTGGTTCCTGAAAGGCGAGACCAACATCGCCTACCTCAAGGCCAACAAGGTCGGCATCTGGGACGAGTGGGCGGACGAGCACGGCGAACTCGGGCCGGTCTACGGCAAGCAGTGGCGCAGCTGGGAAGGCGCCGACGGCCGCACCATCGACCAGATGCAGTGGCTGGTGGACGAGATCAGGCGCAATCCCGATTCGCGCCGGCTGGTGATCAGCGCCTGGAACGTGGCCGAACTGCCGAAGATGGCGCTGATGCCCTGCCACTCGCTGTTCCAGTTCTACGTAGTGAACGGCAAACTCAGCTGCCAGCTCTACCAGCGCAGCGGCGACATCTTCCTGGGCGTGCCGTTCAACATCGCCAGCTATGCGCTGCTCACGCGCATGGTGGCGCAGGCGACCGGGCTCGGGGTAGGCGATTTCGTGCACACGCTGGGCGATGCGCATCTGTATTCGAACCACTACGAGCAGGCGCGCGAGCAGCTCGCACGCGCGCCGCGGCCGCTGCCGATCCTGCAGCTGAACCCGGAGGTGACCGACCTGTTCGCGTTCACCTACGACGACATCCGGATCGTCGGCTACGACCCGCATCCGGCGATCAAGGCGCCGGTCGCGGTCTAGCCCGATGCTGCCCGTCTCGCTGATCGTCGCCTACGATCGCCGGCGCGCCATCGGCAAGGACAATGCACTGCCATGGCACCTGCCCGACGACCTCAAGCGCTTCAAGGCGCTGACGATGGGCAAGCCGGTGCTGATGGGGCGCAGGACCGCCGAGTCGATCGGACGCGCGCTGCCGGGGCGACTGAACCTGGTGATGACGCGGAGCGGGCGGGCCCCGTTCGCGGAGATGCGAGCGGTCGCCTCGCTGGACGACGCGTTGCGCGCGGCAGCGGAGCAGGGCGGCCAGCTGTGCGTCATCGGAGGCGCGGAGATCTATGCGCTCGCGCTGCCGCGTGCGTCGGTGCTGCACGCGACGGTGGTCGACACGGTGGTCGAAGGCGCCGACGCCTTCTTCCCGGCCCTTGCCGGACAGTGGCGCGAACACGCGCGCCGGTCGCACGCCGCGGATGCGCGACATGCGCATGCGTTCGAGTTCATCGACCTCCTGCGCGAGGATGCGATGGACGCGCCCGGGCGATAGGCCCGCGGCCGGACACTCAGCCGGGCGTGCCGCTGCCCACGTCGCGCCCGGGCACCTGCACCACCTCCAGCCCGTCGCCGTCCAGCCGCAGCGCAGTGAGCTTGCCGCCCCAGACCGCGCCGGTATCCAGCGCATGCACGCCGTGGCCGATGAACAGGCCCAGCGTGGACCAGTGGCCGCAGGCGATCCTGAGATCGCGCTCCGCCCGTCCGGGGACTTCGTACCAGGGATACAGGCCGGGGGTCTGGGTGCCGGGCGCGCCCTTTTCCTCGAACGCGATGCGCCCGCGCGGCGAGCAGTAGCGCATGCGCGTGAACACGTTGATGATCGCGCGATCGCGCTCCACGCCGGTCAGTCGGGGCGACCAGGCGGGGCGGTCGCCGTACATGTTCTTGAGCAGCTTGCGCGCGCCGTCGCCGGCCAGTTTGCGCTCGACCTCGCGCGCGTGCTGCTCGGCGAGCCGTGTGGTCCATTTCGGCGCCAGGCCGGCATGGACCATCATCCAGCCCAGGTCGCGATCCACGTGCACCAGCGGCTGCGTGCGCAGCCAGTCCAGCAGCTCGACGCGGTCTTCGGCGAACAGCACGCCCTGCAGGTCGGGATTGACCTTGCGCTGCTCCGGCTCGCTGCGCTGCGCGATCGCCAGCAGCGACAGGTCGTGGTTGCCCAGCACGGTCACCGCGCTGGCGCGCAGCGAATGGACCAGGCGCAGCGTCTGGACGGACTCGCCGCCGCGGTTGACCAGATCGCCGCAGAACCAGAGCCGGTCGCGCGCGGGGTCGAACCGGAGCTTGTCCAGCAGGCGTCGCGTGGGGCCGTAGCAGCCCTGCAGGTCTCCGATCGCCCAGACGGCCATGCCTCGACTGCCCCGTCAGTGCAGGGTGCGCGGCACGGCGAGGGTGAACGGCGGGATCGGCGCGTCGAACTGCGTGCCGTCGTCGCCGACCATGTCGTAGCGCCCCTCCATCGTTCCCACCGCGGTCGGCAGGGTGGCGCCGGACGTGTAGGTGAACTGTTCGCCGGGCTCCAGCCGCGGCTGCTCGCCGACCACACCGTCGCCGTGCACCTCCTCGATGCGCCCGTTGGCGTCGGTGATCAGCCAGTGGCGCCCGACCAGCTGCGCCGGCAGGCGGCCGAGGTTGCGGATGCGGATGGTGTAGGCGAACACGTAGCGGTCGTCGTCGGGCGCGGATTCCTCGTCCAGGAACTGCGTCGCGATCTGGATTTCAAGGCTGTAGTCGGCAGTCTCTTTCATGCGGGCAGTGTATGCGCCCGGCCGTGAACGATGCAGCGTTCCTCACCCGGGCCAGGCCGCGATGTGGAGAGGGCGTCAAGCGCCGGGCCGGTACGCAACATGCCGCGGAGGACTATCCGTCCGCCGGGGGCTGGTTCGACAGGCGCACGAAATCCGCCACCGGCAGCTGTTCGGCGCGGGCCTGCGGATCGATTCCCGCGGCACGCAGGGTCGCCTCGTCGCACAGCCTCGACAGGGCATTGCGCAGGGTCTTGCGACGCTGCCCGAACGCATCGCGCACCAGCGCGGCGAAGCGCGCGGGATCGGAAATGCCGACGCTGGCAGGCGGGCGCGGCACCAGCCTGACCACGGCCGAATCAACCCTGGGCGGCGGGCGGAACGCGCCGGGGCCGACCGAAAACAGTGCGGTCACCTCGCACCAGGCCTGCAGCATCACGCTCAGGCGTCCGTAGACCTTGCTGCCCGGAGGCGCGGCCATGCGGTCCACCACTTCCTTCTGCAGCATGAAATGCATGTCGCGGACGACGGCCGCGTGATCCAGGGCATGGAACAGGATCGGCGAGGACAGGTTGTAGGGCAGGTTGCCGACCAGCCGGATCGGCGCGCCGCCGGCGAGTGCGGTGAAATCGACGTCGAGTACGTTGGCGTGCACGAGCTTCAGCGTGCCGTGCTCGCGCGCGGCCTCCGCGAGCGGGACCAGCAGGTCGCGGTCGAATTCGATCGCGGTCAGGCTGCCGTGGCGTCGCAGCAGCGGAAAGGTCATCGCGCCCTGACCGGGACCGATTTCGACCAGGTGCTCGCCCGGCCTGGGATCGACCGCCAGCAGGATGCGTTCGACCACGCCGCGTTCGTGCAGGAAATGCTGCCCGAGCGATTTCTTGGCGGGCTGGTGGAAGCCGCTCACAGCAGTCGCGTCCCGGGCGGGACGTCGCGGTCGGGCACGCACAGCGCGACCCGGCCCTGCGCGTCGTGGAAGCCCGTGACCAAGCATTCCGACCGTACCGGACCGATCTGCCTGGGCGCGAGATTCACCACCCCGACCACGAGACGCCCGACCAGCTCTTCGGGCCCGTACAGCGCGGTGATCTGCGCACTGGACCTGCGCATCCCGATCTCCGGGCCGAAATCGACCTCCAGCACGTAGGCGGGCTTGCGCGCCTCGGGAAACGCGCGCGCCGACAGCACGCGGCCGACGCGCAGTTCGACCTTCATGAAGTCGTTCAAGTCGATGGTCTGCATGGACGCGGGAGGCCGTGGATCCGGAGTGGAAAGCCTAACCGTTCGCCACGGCGAACGCGCGGAGTCCTGTCGCACGCGCCTGCAATACAGTGCGCGATTGCGCATCGCGACAGCCATCCTGGAACGGTCTGGGGCGGTGGTTCGCGCATCCGGACAGCCAGGTGCGGCGCGCTCCGGCGCTCATGCTGCGCGCCTGCGCGATGCCAGTTCGGTACAGGTCTCGATCGCCGCGAACAGGCTGGAAGGGTCGGCGCGGCCGCTGCCCGCCAGGTCGAACGCGGTCCCGTGGTCCACCGCCACGCGAGGGTAGGGCAGGCCGAGGGTCAGGTTCACCGCCTGCTCGAAACCGCTGTACTTGAGCACCGGCAGGCCCTGGTCGTGGTACATGGCGAGCACGGCGTCGAACCCACGCAGCTTGCCCGGCAGGAAAGCGGTATCCGCCGGCAATGGCCCCGGCAGCTCGAATCCCTCGTTCCGCAGGCGCGCGAGCACCGGCTCGATCACGTCGAGCTCCTCGCGGCCCAGATGGCCGGCCTCGCCGGCATGCGGGTTGAGGCCGAGCACCGCGATCCGTGGCGCGTCGATCCCGAAGTCCGCGCGCAGCGCCGCGCGCACGATCCGCAGCACCCGCTCCAGCAGTTCCGGAGTGATCGCGTCGGCCACGTCGCGCAGCGGCAGGTGGGTCGTCGCCAGTGCGACGCGGACGACGTCGTTGGCGAGCATCATCACCACCTCGCGGCCGGCGCGCTGCGCCAGCAGCTCGGTGGTGCCGGTGTAGGGGATTCCGCCGAGGTTGATGGTGGCCTTGTGCACCGGGCCGGTCACGAGACCGTCGCAGTCGCCGCCCTGGCAGGCGTCCGCGGCGCGCGCAAGCGCCTCGATGACCGCCGTGGCGTTGCGCGGATCCGGGGTTCCAGGTTCGCAGGCGACCGCGTTTGCAACGGACACGAGCGGCAGTTGCCCGGGCGCCGCATGGACGGCGCCGGGCGGAAGCAGCTCCAGCGGGAGGCCCAACCGGGCCGCGGCATCGGTCAGCGTCGCCGGGTCGCCGTAGACCACCAGCCGCGCGTCCCAGGGGCGCTGCGCCGCGCGGACGCACAGCTCCGGACCGACGCCGGCCGGTTCACCCGGGACCAGCGCCAGGCGCGGAGCCGTCATGTCAGCCGCCGGTGGCGGGCTGCTGCTGCGCGGCGTCGCCTGCGCGGATGTCGACGTAGGCTTCGCCGCGCATCTCGCGCACGTAGCGGTCCCATTCGTCCTCGAGCTTGCGCTGGCCGATCGACTCGCGCACCTGCGCGCGACGATTCTCGTCGTCCACGCTGGTCTGGCGTTCGCCGACCCGCTGCACGATATGCCAGCCGGCCTGGGTCTTGAACGGGGCCGACACCTGGCCGTCCTGCAGCGCCACGACCTGGCCGCCGAACTCGGGGCCGAACTCGTCCTGCGCGAACCAGCCCAGGGCGCCGCCCTCGGCTTTGCTGACGGTGTCGTCCGAACTCTCGCGCGCGACTTCCTCGAAGTCGGCGCCGCCCGCGATCCGGGCGCGCAGGGTGTCGATCCGCGCCTTGGCCTCGGCGTCGCCGCCCGCGCCCTCGGCGGGACGCACCAGGATGTGGCGGGCATTGAACTGGGTGACCGTGGCGCCGCCACCGGCCTGCGCGCCGTCGCGCGTGTCCACCAGCTGCAGCAGCTGGAACCCGCTCGGGCCGCGGATCGGACCGATGACGTCACCCTTGGACATGCTGCGGATGGCGTTGCCGAACGCTGCAGGAATCTCGTCGAGGCTGCGCCAGCCCAGGCTGCCGCCTTCGAGTGCGTTCGGGCTGTCGGAATAGCGCACTGCGGCGGCGGCGAAATCCATCTCGTTGCGGTCGAGCAGGGCCTTGATGCCGTCGACCTTCTGCTGGCCCGTGGCGATCTGCTCCGGCGTCGCGCCCTCGGGCAGCGCCACCAGAATGTGGGCGAGACTGTACTGGGTGCTGCCGGCCTGGGAGGCCATGGCCGCATCCACCTCGGCATCGCTGACGCTGACCCGGCTCTGCGCGAAGCGCTGGCGCATGCGCTGGATCACGATCTCGTCGCGCAGCGAACTGCGGAAGTCGTCCATCGACATCCCGTCGCGCGCGAGCTGCTGGCGCAACTGGTCGGGCGAGAGGTTGTTCTGCTGGGCGATGTTGTTGATCGCGCTGTCGACTTCGGCGTCACCGACGCGTACGCCGGTTTCCGCCGCACGCGCGGTCTGCAGCTTGACCAGGACCAGGCGCTCGAGCACCTGGCGCTCGAGCACCGGACGCGGCGGCAGCTGGTTCTGCCGGTCGGCGTACTGGGCGACGATGTTGGCGACGGCGCGGTCGAGTTCGCTCTGCAGGATCACGTCCTCGTCCACCACCGCGGCGATGCGTTCGAGCGGCTGGGTCTGCTGCGCGTGGGCGGAGGCTGCGAACAGCAGGGCGGCGCACAGGAATGCGAGGCGGGTCTTCATGGGAGGGGGTCGTCTGCGGAAATGTCGTCGTCTGCGCTGCTGCCCAGTTCCGACGGCGGGACGAGATAGAGGTCGTCGCGGTGATACCCGAGGATAGCACGGCGCAGACGGCTCCTGTTGTCGGGGCCGGCCGAGCCCAGGCCCTTGAGCTCGATCTCGAGCTGGATCGAATCGTTCATGTCGCCGCGGGTGTTGCGCACGTAGCGGCGCGCGACCAGGCGCGCGGCGACGCAGCAGCTTTCCCACTGGACGCCGGCAATGCCCTCGAGCACCTGCTTGTCCTGCAGCGAGTAGTAGTAGCGGCCGACCACGCTCCAGGTGGGATTGATCGGATACAGGAACGACAGGTCGACCTGTTCGAGCAGGTCGCTCTGGTTCAGCACGTTGCGGCGGTAGCGGTAGGACAGGTTGACGATGCCGTCGTCGCCGATCAGGTAGCGGGTGCGGAAGCTCGCCAGGTCCTCGCGCCGGCTGGCCGGATTCCACTGGTACGAGGCGCCCACGGTCCAGCGGTCGTTGATGGCGTAGTTCGTGTCCACCACCCATGCCGATTCGCCGCGTTCGATGGGCGCCTCGTTGCGCAGCGTGACGCGCGCATCGTCGAAGTACTGGATCTGACCGATGCTGGCCGACAGCTTCTCGCGGCCATCGGACTCGCGGATCAGGCGCGTGGTCAGCGCCATCGTCAGCTGGTTGGCGTCGCCCTGGCGGTCGGCGCCGGAATAGCGGTTGTCGCGGAACAGCTGGCCCCAGCTGAAGGTCATCGGCCGGGTATCGAACAGCGGCATGTCGCCCTGCTCGCGATAGGGCGAGTTGAGGTAGAACAGGCGCGGCTCGAGCGTGTGCAGGTAATCGGCGCCGCGGAAGCGCGTGTCGCGGTCGAAGAACAGGCCGGCATCGACCGTGCCGATGGCGTGGCTTGCCGAGGGCGAATCATCCGGACTGCCGGGATCCAGATCCTCGGCCAGTGCGTTGTCGAGCCGGTACTGCACGTGCCGGAATGCGACGGTGGGACGCACGTACCAGCTCGCCCCTTCCAGCGGCATGCTCACCCACGGCTTCACGTACAGGCGGCTCCCCCCTGGATTGACTTCGTCGTCGAGATGCGAGAAGCGCGTGACCTCCGCGTCGGTGCCCGCGACCAGCCACTGGCCGAACGGCTGTTCCCAGTTGACGTAGGCGCGCGGCAGGCGGTTGTAGGGCAGGCGGGATTCGGCGAACGTGTAGTCGGTCAGGTGCCGGTACTGGCCCTCGACCAGTGCGTTCCAGTAGCGGCCGCGCCCGTACACGCCGACGGCGCTGGTGAGCGAGGACACCGACAGCCCCTCGACGTTGCTGCTCGAGTCCTCGATCCAGCGCGGGTCGCTGAACCAGTACACGTTCGCGCGCGCCTGCCAGGTGCGGTCGATGTTGTGGTGACCGACGTAGCGGAACGCACCGCGGTCGTCCTCGCGCCGGTTCTCGGCGATCGGGACCTCGATGATCTCCTCGTCGCGCTCGCGCCAGGTCAGATCGTCCGAGGGCAGCGCCTGCAGTTCCAGGGTGCCGCGGCCGCGGCTGTAGAGGTAGCGGAACTCCGTGCCCAGCTGCAGCCCGCGCCGGCTCATGTACCGCGGCGTCAGCGTGAGGTCGTAGTTCGGCGCGAGATTGAAGTAGATCGGCTGGCGCCAGTCGAAGCCGTTGCGGCTGGACAGGCCGATGCTCGGATACAGCAGGCCGGTGCGCCGCTGGTCGTCGATCGGAAACGCGAGGTAGGGCACGTACAGCACCGGCACCTTGCCGATGCGCAGGGTGGCATTGCGGGCCACGCCGGTGCCCTTGTCGGTGTCGACGTCGATGCGCTGCGCGCGCAGTTCCCACCAGCGCTGGCTCGGGGGGCAGGTCGAATACGTCGACTCGAACATCCGGCCGCGCGCGTCCTGCATCTCGATCCGCTCCGCACCACCGTTGCCGCGACGCTCGGTGAGCTGGTAGCGGACCTCGTCGATGCGGTGGGAGTCGTTGTTCTGGTCGCCCTCGAGTCGCTCGGCGACCACGCGCATGCCCGAATCCTGGTAGCGCACGTTGCCGGTGGCGGTATAGCTGCCGGTGTCCTGGGAGAACTCGATGCGGTCGGTGCCCAGGAACTGGTCGCCGCGGCGCAGGGTGACGTTGCCGGTGACGTTGTACAGCCCGCCGTCGACGCCGACGGTCTGGTCGCCCTGTATGTCGGTAGGCAGGTTCTCGCGCTCGGCGATGTCGCCCACCGGCGGCTGGGCATCGGGGAACAGTGGTACCGCGTCCTCGACCGGGCACAGCGACCAGTCGACCGGAATATCGTCGTCCGCGTGGGCTGCCAGCGACAGGGCGATGCAGATCGGCAGGGGCAGCAGGCGGAGCGCTGGACGCACGCGACGGAATCCCGGGGGCGGAAAGGCCGCTAGCTTGCCGGAACCACCGTGCAGCGGCAATGCGGGCGCCCATGGCGGTTCATGCTGCGGCCGCCTGTCGCGGTGGCGGGTTCAGCCCGCCGTCCGGGCAGGGGCGCCGTCGCCGAGCAACGCGGCCACGTGCGCCACCGCGCCTTCGCGCAGGGCCTGCAGGTCGTAGCCGCCCTCGAGCATCGACACGATCCGGCCGCAGGCGTGGCGCGAGGCCAGCCGCGCCAGCTCGGTCGTGATCCAGGCGAAGTCGGACGGATCCAGCGCCAGCTGGGCGAGCGGGTCGCGCCGGTCGCCGTCGAAGCCGGCCGAGACCAGCACCAGTTGCGGCGCGAAGGCGTCCAGGGCGGGCAACAGGTGCTCGCGCCAGGCTTGCCGGAACGCCTCGCCGCCGCTGCCGGCCGGCAGCGGCAGGTTGACCAGGTTGCCCGCCCCGCGCTCGTTGGCCGCGCCGGACCATGGGTAGAGGTCGGCCTGGTGCGAGCTCAGGTACAGCACGCGCGGGTCGTGCTCGAAGATGGCCTGGGTCCCGTTGCCGTGGTGGACGTCGAAATCGGCGATCGCCACCCGTGCCAGCCCGAACCGCTCCAGCGCATGCGCCGCGGCCACCGCGATGTTGTCGAACAGGCAGAAGCCCATCGCCGCGTCGGCGGTGGCATGGTGGCCCGGCGGCCGCACGGCGCAGAAGGCGGCGTCGGTCTCGCCGTGCATCACCGCTTCGGTCGCCGCGATCCCGGCACCGACCGCACGCAGCGCCGCCTCGGGGGAGCCGGGCGAGAGCAGGGTGTCCGGATCCAGCCGCATCGTGCCGGCCAGGGGCGGGCTCAGCACCGTCGCCAGCAGGCGTTCGTCGTGGACGCGCAGCAGCTGGCCCCGGGTGGCCCGGGGCGCCTCGATCCATTCCAGCGCGGGGAACGCCGCGTGCACCGCCTCGAGCACCGCGCCGAGGCGTTCCGCGCACTCGGGGTGGCCGGCGCCGGTGTCATGGTCGAGACAGGCGGGGTGGGTGTAGCCGAGCAGCCGCGGCATGGGTCAGCGGCGCTCGTGGCGCCACAGCACTTCGCCCTGCCCGTCGTGCCGCGCCAGCACGCGCGCGAGCACGAACAGCAGGTCGGACAGGCGGTTGAGATAGCGGATCGCCTGCGGCCGCACCGCCTCCTGCCGCGACAGCGCCACCGTGCCGCGCTCGGCCCGGCGTACCACGGTGCGGGCGACATGGCAGCGCGCCGCGGCCTCGCCGCCGCCGGGCAGGATGAAGTCCTTCAGCGGCGGCAACGCGTCGTTGTAGTGGTCCAGGCGCGCCTCGAGCCGGTCGATGTCGGCGTCGCTGATGGCGGCGTGGCCCGGGATGCAGAGCTCGCCGCCGAGGTCGAACAGCTGGTGCTGGATCGAAGTCAGCAGCGCGTGCACGTCCTCCGGCAGCGGTGCGGCGAGCAGCAGGCCGATGGTCGAGTTGGCTTCGTCGACGGTACCGTACGCATCGACCCGCGCTGAATCCTTCGCCACGCGGCTGCCGTCGCCCAGGCCGGTGGTGCCGTCGTCGCCGGTCCGCGTGTAGATCTTCGACAGGCGGTTGCCCATGGTGGGAGTCGCTTGGCGCGCCGGTCAGCGGCGAACGACGTCCCGCGCCAGCGCCGTCTGCGCCGGCCACAGGCGCGCGGCCGCCACGTGCACGGCGGCCGCGATGCCCACGTACATCGCGCTCACGCGCAGGTATGCCGGCAGCCAGTCGCTGTAGTTCTTCCACCAGCCGGCGAGCGTGGGCCCGGCCACCGCGTCGCTCAGCCAGTAGAACCCGCCCTGCGCGAACAGGTGGCAGACCGCCGCCGCCAGGGCGACGCTCGCCACCAGCAGGCCCGCCGTGCGCCAGGCCAGGCGTCCGCCGGTGGCGCGCTGCAGCCACCAGCCGCCGGCCCACATGGCCAGGTGTGCGGGCACCAGCGCCCAGTAGCCGGGCGAGACGCAGTAGTGACTCCAGAAATCGATGCCCTGGCCACGGATCACGATCCAGTCCACCAGCACCGCCAGTGCCATCAGCAGCGGGAATGCCCAGCGCGTCCAGCGCGACAGGTAGAAGCCGCCGACGAAGAACACCGCCCAGGATGCATCCGGCACCGCGCCGAAATGATGCAGGCGCGTGGCGGCCATCACGGCGGCGAGCAGGGTGAGGATCGCGGCGCGGCTGGCGGCGGTGCTCATGCGGATCGGACTCCGGCGGAACAGGCGGGACAGCGCGCATTCTAGCCGACGCCGCCGCAGCGCGCCGCGAGCCGGCCGCTATCATGGCGCCATGGAACGCGAACACGGGATCCTGATCGTGGGGGGTGGGCTGGTCGGCGCCAGCCTGGCGCTGGCGCTGGATCGGGCCGGCGTACCCGCGACCCTGCTCGAGGCCACGTCGTCCGCGCTGCCGCCGGTGTTCGACCAGCGCAACCTCAGCTTCGCCGAGGCCACGGTCAATGCGTTGTCCGCGCTCGGCGTGATGCAGCGGCTGCGCACGCCCACCGGGGCGATCCGCCGCATCCACGCCAGCCGCAGTGGGGACTTCGGACGCGTGCTGCTCGATGCGCGCGACTACGGCCGCAACGCGTTCGGGCAGGTGGTGGTGGCACGCGATTTCGGCCAGGCGCTGGACGAGGCGCTGACCGCGGCGACGCAGGTGCGCCGGCTGCGCGCGCGCTTCGTCAGCCTGGCGGAGTCGGAACCGGGCATGCGACGGCTGTGCATCGACGACGGGACCGGCGAGCACGTCGTCGCCGCGCGCCTGGTGGTCGCCGCCGACGGCACCGGCAGCGGCCTGCGCGCCGCGCTCGGTATCGAGGCCGAACACCACGACTACGGGCAGCGGCTGTTCGTCGCGCGGCTGCGGGCGTCCCAGGCGCCTGATGGCACCGCGTTCGAACGCCTGGGCGACCATGGACCCACCGCGCTGCTGCCGCGCGGCGACGGGGCGTGGGGCCTGGTGCACGGCGTGGATGCGGACCACGCCGATGCCGTCGCCGGGCTGCCGGACGCGGCGTTCCTGCAGCGGGTGCAGGACGCCTTCGGCTGGCGGGCGGGGCGGCTGCTCGAGGTGGGCGAACGCAGTGTCTATCCCGCAGTGCGGACGGTCGCCCGGCGCACCACGGCCGCGCGCGCGGTGCTGGTGGGCAACGCCGCGCAGACCCTGCACCCGGTGGGCGCGCAGGGGTTCAACCTGGGCCTGCGCGATGCGCTGACCCTGGCCGAGGTGGTCGCGGGCGCCGACGATCCTGGTGCCGAGGCGCTGCTCGCCGGCTACGCCGCGCGCCGGCACGAGGACCGCACGCGCACGCTCGCGTTCTCCGACGCCCTGGCGCGGCTGAGCGCCAGCCGCGTGCCGCTGCTGCGCCCGCTGCGCAGCGCCGGGATGGTCGCGCTGGACCGGGTGCCGTCGCTGCAGGCGCTGCTGGCCGGCGGCGCGATGGGGTACCGCGGCGACGTGCCCGCGCTGTGCCGGGCGCAGCGCGCATGAGGCGTCGCGAGCCGCACGACGTGGTGGTCGTCGGCGGCGGCGTGGTGGGCGCCGCCTGTGCCCTGGCGCTGGCGCGCGAGGGCCAGGACGTGCGCCTGCTCGAGGCCACGCGTCCCGCACCCTGGTCTGCGGACCAGGCGGACCTGCGCGCGTATGCGATCGCGCCGGACAACGTCGAGCTGCTCGACGCGCTCGACGCCTGGGCGCCGGTGCGCGATGCGCGCGCGCAACCCTATCGGCGGATGCAGGTCTGGGATGCCGGCGGTGGCGACCCGATCGTGTTCGACGCCGACGCGCTGGCGCGGCCGGAGCTGGGCTGGATCGTCGAGCACGGGCTGCTGGTCGAGGCGCTGTGGCGTGCGCTGGAGCGCGCGGGCGTGCGGGTCTCGTGTCCGGCGCGGGTGGCGGGGCTCGAGGCCTCCGACAGCGCCGTGACACTGCGTCTGGAAGACGGCACCTCGGTCGCCGCACGCATCGCCATCGCGGCCGACGGCGCGTCTTCACCGCTGCGGCAGATGGCGGGCATCGCCGCCGAGGGGCACGATTACGCCCAGCAGGGCGTGGTGGGCTACGTCCGCACGCAGCGCCCGCACGAGGCGACGGCGTGGCAGCGCTTCCTGCCCACCGGGCCGCTGGCGCTGCTGCCCTGGGTCGACGGCAGCTGCTCGATCGTGTGGACGCTTCCGGATGACGAAGCCGGGCGCGTGCTGGCACTGGACGAGGACGCGTTCGGCCGCGCCATCACCACCGCGTTCGATGCGCGCCTGGGCGAGATCCGTCCGCTCGGTCCGCGCGTCGCATTCCCCCTGCGGCGGCAGCTCAGCGACACCCAGCACCTGGGCCGGGTGCTGGTGATCGGCGACGCCGCGCACGCAGTGCACCCGCTGGCAGGGCAGGGCGTCAACCTCGGCCTGCGGGACGTGTCGGCACTGCGCCAGGCGGTCGCCGGCGCACGCCGGCGCCGGGTGGACTGGGACGCGCCGCACCGGCTCGCGCGCTGGGCGCGGGCGCGACGCAGCGACAATGCGCTGGCCGCGCATGCGTTCGAGGGACTCAACCGACTGTTCTCGAACGACGCGCTGGCGGCCACGCTGCTGCGCGGCCACCTGCTGGGCCTGGCGGGCCGGGTGCCGCCGCTGGTCGACCTGTTCTGGCGCCGCGCCGCGGGCGGCTGACGGCTCAGGCCTGTTCGGGTTTCGCGCGCGCGCCGCGCAGGCGCTGCACGCCCATCACCACGCCGACCGTGATCGCGCCGGCGATGATGCCGACCACCGCGTTGATCAGCATCGGCGTGAGTGCGCCGAGCACGGCGCCGACGCCGGGCACGGCGGCCGCGTCCACCGCCGCGTCCTCGACCCATTCGGCCAGGGCGTGGAAGCCGTGGACCAGGATGCCGCCGCCGACGAGGAACATCGCCGCGGTGCCCGCGATCGCCAGGCCCTTCATCAGCCACGGCGCCGCGCGCAGGATGCCGTTGCCGATCGCGCGCGTGGCGGCGCTCGCGGCGCGGCTCAGGTACAGGCCGAAGTCGTCCAGCTTCACGATGCCGGCGACCAGTCCGTACACGCCCACGGTCATCAGTGCCGCGATGCCGACCAGCACGCCGAGCTGGACCGTGAACGGCTTGCCCGCGACGGTTCCCAGCGAGATCACGATGATCTCCGCGGAGAGGATGAAGTCGGTGCGGATCGCCCCCTTGATCTTGTCCTTCTCCTGCGCCAGCAGTTCCGTGTCCGAGCGCGACAGCGCCTGCACGTGCGCCCTGTGGTGGGCCTCCGCCTCGCCCTTGTGCAGGAATTTGTGCAGCAGTTTCTCGACCCCCTCGTAGCAGAGGAACAGGCCGCCGGCCATCATCAGCGGCGTGACCAACCAGGGCAGGAACGTGCTGATCGCCAGCGCCGCCGGCACCAGGATCGCCTTGTTGACCATCGAGCCCTTCGCCACCGCCCACACCACCGGCAGTTCGCGTGCGGCGCGCACGCCGCTGACCTGCTCGGCATTGAGCGCCAGGTCGTCGCCGAGCACGCCGGCGGTCTTCCTGGCCGCCACCTTGGTCATCGCGGCCACGTCGTCGAGGATGGTGGCGATGTCGTCGAGCAGGACCAGCAGGCTGGAGGCCATGGGGGATCCGGGAATGGAGGACGGGCGATTGTAGGCGGCGTCTCGCGCACGGCGGGTGACCGTGCGCACGACGGCCCCCGCGCGGGGGCGCCAGCGAGGCGGTGGCCGGCTAGCGACGCAGCCGTGCGGTGTATTCGTCGCGGTCGATGCGGCCGTTGCCGTCGGCGTCGATCGAGACGAAGTCCGCGCTGAGCGCGGGCGCGTGCGCCGTTTCGGCGGCGTCGAGCGTGCCGTCCCCGTCGACGTCCATGGCATCGAAGGCGCGGCTGGCGCGCACCAGCGCCGGATCCACCACGCGCGTGTTCAGGGTGACGTCGTCCTCGACGTCGATCCGGACCGTGGCGGTGGCCGGATCCGCCGCCGGTGTCGCGGTGTCCTGCGTCACCGGCGTGGCGTCGGGGCGCACGGGCGTCGACTGCGCCGTTGCGACGGCACTGGCCGCGACCAGGGCGGCGGCGGAGAGGAAACGCAGGGCGGTGGGGACAGGCATGGGGCGCTCCGGACGTGGTGACGCCGCGATGCTGGTCCCTGCGCGATGAAACGGCCGTCAAGCCGGCCTGCCGCCAGATGTGCGGCGCGCGTGCGTTCAGTCGTCGCCGGTGCGCCGGGCGTGGACGGTGATTTCCTCTCGATCGTGGTACAGCTGGCGGGCGCGCACCGCCAGCGGCACCGTCGCGGCCTCGGCGAAGGCCTCCAGGCTGCGCTGCGTCTCCAGCCAGCGCTTCTTCATCGGCAGCTTGAGGTTGAAGATTGTCTGCCGGCACCAGCCCTCGCGCAGCCAGTCGCCCATGCGCCGCGCGACCCGCGCCGGCTGCTCGACCATGTCGCACACCATCCAGTCCAGCGGCCGCGGCGGCTGCCAGCGGAAGCCGTCCGCGCGCAGGTGCTCGACGCGTCCGGTGTCGAGTACGTGCTGGCGCAGCGGACCGTTGTCGATCGCGGTCACGACCAGGCCGTGCCGCGCCAGGACCCAGGTCCAGCCGCCGGGTGCGGCGCCCAGGTCGGCCGCCGTCATTCCGGGGCGCAGCCCGTCGCGGCGCTGGCCACCGTCGAGCAGGCTCAGCACGGCCTCCTCGAGCTTGAGCGCCGAACGCGAGGGCGCGTCGTGATGCAGCTTCAACCGCGGTACGCCCAGCGGCCAGGGCGCGCTGGCGGCGGGATCGGCCTCGGCGAGGAAGGCGTGGTCGCCGGCGACGAAGCACACGTGCAGGCGCGTCGCCTGGGGGTCGTCGGCGACGGCCAGCAGGCCGCGCTTGCGCAGCGCCGGTCGCAACGCGTTGCCGAAGCTGCGGGCCAGGCCCGAGAGCGGCTTGCCGGCGTCCGAATCCGGGTGTTCGACCCACACCGTGCCGTACACCGGCGCTGTGACCGGGCGCGCGGCATCGAGCGCGGCGAGGATCGGCGCGATGCGGTCGCGCGGATCCAGCCCGCGCAGTTCGGCCAGCAGCCGCAGCGACTGCCGGGCGAACACCAGCGTGCGCCAGGGCAGGTGCGTGGACAGCGCCTCGTCGCCGACGAACAGCACGTAGCCGTCGCCGCGCGCGGTGCGCGCATGGCCGTGCAGCCCCGCTTCCGCGGCGCGATCACCGAGTTCGGCGGCCAGGTCGGGTTCGAACCCGGCGCGGCAGTAGCACAGCAGGCCGTTCACCGGCCGCGCTCAGTAGCTGCGGGCACCGGATTGCCCGTACTGGCGCAGCACGTCGCGTGCGGCGTCGCGATGCAGGTCGCGCACCACCTCGATCCCGCGCCGGGCGAGCTCGCCGATCCAGTCGGCGGGCAGCGGACCTTCGTCGAACTCGGTGAGCGCTTCGACATCCTCGGAGCGGGCCCCGATCAGCAGCCGGTCGATGCCGGCCCACACCGTGGCGCCATAGCACTGGCAGCACGGTTGCGCCGAGGTCGCCAGCACGTAGCGGCCGACGACGTTGTCGTCCAGGTCGCGGTTCAGGCGCGCGCGGCCGAGCCGCTGCTGCGCCAGCATGTAGGCCATGGTCTCGGCGTGCGCCACCGAGCAGTGTTGCGGCAGCACGCGGTTGACGCCGATCGACACGATCCGGTCGTCGGCGGCGTCGAACACCACCGCGCCGAACGGCCCGCCGCTGCAGGCCTCGATGTTCAGCCGCGACAGCTCGATGGCGAGCGCCACCTTGGCCTCGTCGCCCGGGTATGCCTGCGCCGGGTCGACCACGCCGTGCGCCCATTCGGGCAGGGTCAGCAGGACCTGGGCCGTCAGCATCAGCGATCCACCCGGATCGGGCCGTCCACGGCGCGGCACTGGCCCTGCACGCAATCGCAGGCCTGGATCTCCTTCCAGCCGCACACCGACGCCATGCCGCTGCGTTCGCATTCGGCGCGCACCGCATCCGGATCCACGGTCGCATCCCTGTTCACGCAGGCGGGGAAGTAACCGCAGCAGTTGCCGACGTTCTTCACCTCGCAGTCGTCGGCGACGCGGCAGGTGGTGTCGGGCGCGGTGGCATGCTCCGGTGCGACCGGTGCAGCGGCAGGCGGAGCGCTGTCCGGCGCAGGCGCTGCAGCGGGCGCATGGGGCGCGCAGGCCACGACCGCGAGCAGCAGCGACAGGACGGACAGGCGAGCGCGCAGTCGCATCTGCACGCTCAGGCCTTCGCCGCCCAGGTGTCGCGCAGCGAGACGCTGCGGTTGAACACCGGTGCGTCGGGACGATGGTCGTGGCGGTCGGCGACGAAATAGCCCAGCCGCTCGAACTGGTACGACTGCTCCGGCGCCGCGTCGGCGGCCGCGGGTTCGACGAAGCCGCGCACGCTGCGCTTCGAGTCGGGATTGAGGTGGTCGCGATAGGTCCTGCCTCCGGCCTCGTCGTCGGGGTCGGCAACGGAGAACAGGCGGTCGTACAGGCGGATCTCGGCCGCCACCGCATGCGCCGCGCTCACCCAGTGGAGCGTGCCCTTGACCTTGCGGTTGGCCCCCTCCATCCCCGGCCGCGATTCCGGATCGAGCCAGCCGCGCAGTTCCACCACGGTGCCGTCCGCGTCCTTCACCACCTCGTCCACGCGCGCGATCCCGGCGCCGCGCAGGCGCACTTCGCCGCCCGGCACCAGCCGCTTCCAGCCCTTGGGCGGCACTTCGGCGAAGTCATCGCGCTCGATCCACAGCTCGCGCGAGAACGGCACCTCGCGCGTGCCCAGCGCCTCGTCCTTGGGATGGTTGGCGAAGGCCAGCGTCTCGACGTGGTCCTCCGGCAGGTTGGCCAGGACCAGCTTCAGCGGATCGACCACCGCCATGCGTCGCGGCGCGTGCGCGTCGAGTTCGTCGCGCAGCGCGCCTTCCAGCACCGAGAAGTCGATCACCGAGTTCTGCTTGCTGATGCCGACACGGTCCACGAACAGGCGCAGCGCCGCGGGCGTGTAGCCGCGCCGGCGCAGGCCCTGCAGGGTGTACATGCGCGGATCGTCCCAGCCGTCGACCAAACCCTCGCCCACCAGCGCCACCAGCTTGCGCTTGCTCATCACCGTGAAGTTGATGTTGAGCCGCGAGAACTCGATCTGGCGCGGCTTGGCGGCGACGTTCGGCAGTCCCTTCGCGGACAGCGGCGCGAGCAGGTCGGGCGAGCCGGCGAGATCCACCTTGTCGACGCACCAGTCGTACAGCGGCCGGTGGTCCTCGAACTCAAGCGTGCACAGCGAGTGCGTGATCCCCTCGATCGCGTCGCCCAGGGCATGCGCGAAGTCGTACATCGGATAGATGCACCAGCCGGCGCCCGCGATCGGATGCGGCATGTGCTTGATCCGGTACAGGGCCGGGTCGCGCAGGTTGATGTTGCCGCTGGCCATGTCGATCTTCGCCCGCAGGGTGCGGGCGCCGTCGGGGAACTCGCCCGCGCGCATGCGCCTGAACAGGTCGAGGTTCTCCTCCACCGATCTGCCGCGGAAGGGCGAATCGCGACCCGGTTCGGTCAGGTTGCCGCGGTACTCGCGGATCTGCTCGGGCGTCAGGTCGCAGACGAAGGCGTCCCCCTGGCGGATCAGCTTCTCCGCCGCCAGCGCGTACACCTCGAAGTAGTCCGAGGCGTGGCGCAGCTCGGCCCAGTCGAAGCCCAGCCAGCGCACGTCCTCCTGGATCGCCTGCACGAAGGCCGGGTCTTCCCTGGCCGGGTTGGTGTCGTCGAAGCGCAGGTTGCACAGGCCGCCGAATTCCTCGGCCACGCCGAAATCCAGACAGATCGCCTTGGCGTGGCCGATATGGAGGTAGCCGTTGGGTTCGGGCGGGAAGCGGGTGCGGATGGCCGCGTGCTTCCCGCTCGCCAGGTCGTCGCGGACGATCTGGCGGATGAAGTCCTGGCGCGGGGCGCCGCCGGGGGCGGCGTCCGGGAGGGCCGGACGGACGCCGGTGGCCGGATCGGATGGGGTCATGGGGCGCGGGTGAGGGCAAAAACACAGTGTAGCCGAGGCAGCGCGGGGGCCCGGCCCTGCTGATCCGTGCACGCGGTATCGCAGATAATGTGACGCAGACCCTGCTTCAGGTCGGCACGAAAGTTGCTTTCAATAGGCGCAGGAGACGCCAGATGCCCACGGGCCCATACATCGCCGGTTCCACGGTCGAGCCGCCGCAGCAGCCCTGTTCCCGCCGGGTCCGGCGGGGCGTGGCCGCGCGCCCCGGCCGGCCGGGAGGTGGGTCCTGAGCGGCGTGGCGCGCAGCTTCGGTGGCGGGCGCCACGAGGGCCTGATCGCGATCTGCCTGGTGCTGATGCTCGGGCTGTTCGCGGCGGCCGTCGCAGGCGGGCTGCCCGATCCCTCGGGCGTCCGGGTACGGATGGAGCCCCTGGCGGATGCGCAGCGTCCCTCCGATGCGCCGGTCGACGGCACGTACAGGGGCGCCCGGCTGCAATTCGATCTTCCGCCGCGGGTGCCCGGTTCGCGCTGGGTGCTGCGTCTGGAGCGCGAGGCGGTGGATGCGGTCTGGCTGCAGCGCGAGGGCTGGCGCAGCCGGACGCTAGGCTTCTTCCACCCGGATGCCGCCACCGGGGTGCTGCCCAGCAGCTATCTGTTCGCGCTGCCGGCCGACTGGGCGGGGCCGGTGGAACTCGAGCTGCATACCGTCGGCGCGCAGCGGCGGGCGCTGCAGCCGGAACTGATCGGCGAGGCCCAGGCCATGCGCCTGGAGCAGTACGGCATCGCCGCCAGCGCGATGATCTACGCCAGCCTGTTCACGATCGGGCTGCTGGCGCTGGCGCTGTTCTCGGCCGCCCGGGACCGCATGTTCCTCGCCCTGTTCGCATTCACCGGCGTCGCCCTGCTGGCGCTGTCCGCGGTCAACGGACACCTGTACCAGCTGCCGGGGCTGCGCGCGTTCGCGTTCTGGCGCACGCAGGGTGTGATCGCGCTGCTGCTGCTGCTGTGCGCGGCCTGGCTGCAGATGCTGCTGCAGTACGCCGGCCTGGCCCAGGGACGTACGCGCTGGAAGCGGCTGGTGGACGGCGCGTCGCTGGCGCTGGTGGCGCTGGTGGCGGTGTGCCTGCTCAACCTGCCGCAGGTGGCGCGGATGCTGGCGCAGGTGCAGGGGGTGTTGTTCGGCATCGCGCTGCTGCTCGGCCTGGCACTGCTGGGCGATGCGGCGCGACGGCGCACGCTGATGGCGCTGCCGCTGGCGGCGCTCGGGGTGCTGACCCTGGCGGGGGTGGCGCTGCTGGAACTGTCCAGCCGCAGCCACCTGCTCGATGGCGCGCTGCTGCGCTACGGCTATCAGCTGGCGATCGTGGTCGGGGTGGCGATCCTCGCCGTCGGGCTGGTGGGACGGATCGGCGAGTACCGTCAGCAGCGCGACCGCGAGCAGCTGGCGCGCGCGGACACCGAGCGCCGGATGCAGCGCGAAGCGGCGCGTTCGGGCCTGTCGTCCGAACTGCATTCGCGTCTGCGCACGCTGCCGCCGGGCGACATTCCGTGGGCCGCGTTCCGGCTCCTGATCGAACGGCTGATGCCGCTGCTGCCGGTCGAGCACTGCGTCGTGGTCACCCAGGGCTACCACGGCCAGGACGCGCTGGTGGTCGAGCCGGTGGCCGGCACCGACGCGGTGCGCGCGCAGCTGGGACGTCGCCAGCTGGCGCTCAAGCGACAGGCGGCGAACGGCATCCCGCTCCAGCAGCCGGTCACCGAGGCCGGCGCGCCGTCGATCCTCGCCATCGAGGCGGTCGTGCCGCTGCAGATCCGCGCGCCTGCGTGGGGAGCGCTGCTGCTGCAGCGGCGCGGGACGGATGGATTCACCACCGAGGAACTGTCGCTGGCGGGCGAGTTCGCGCGCCAGACGCTGCAGCAGGTCGAGCAGGCCATGGCGGCGGTACAGCTGAGGCAGTCGGCGGAACTCGACGCGCTCACCGGCAGCTTCAACCGGCGCACCATCGACCAGTGGCTGACGCGCAGCTTCTCCGAGGGCGCGCGCTCCGGCCAGCCGGTCTCGGTGCTGTTCCTCGACCTGGACCACTTCAAGTCGATCAACGACCGCCACGGCCATGCCTGCGGCGACGCCGCCCTGCGCGAGGTGGCCCTCGCCCTGCGCGGGGCACTGCAGGAAGGCGACCTGTTCGGCCGCTATGGCGGTGAGGAATTCATCGTGATCCTGCCCGGACGCAACGGCGCCGCCGCGCGCGTGGTCGCCGAGCAGCTGCGCATGGCGGTCGATGACCTTCGACCCGACTGCAGCGGGCAGGTGCTTCACCTGACCGTGAGCGTGGGTGTCGCCACGCGCCTGGAGCGCGAGGACACGCCGGAGGCGACCCTCGCGCGTGCCGATCGCGCGCTGTATTCGGCCAAGGCCGCCGGCCGCAACTGCGTGCAGGTGGCGCCCGCGGTGTTCCGCTGACGCCGGCGCCGGTTGAAGTCGGGCGATCCGGCCACACATCGGTTGCCCCACGCAGGAGACGTCCCATGATCGGAATCGGAGCCTGGAAGCAGCGCCTGCCGGCGCCCGGCGAAGCCTTGCCCGGACGCGCGCAGCCGCTGCCGCTGCACAACCGGCACCATGTGCTCGGCACGCCGCTGAAGGACGGATTCGAGGGCCTGGCGCGGGTGCAGTTCGGCATGGGCTGCTTCTGGGGCGCGGAGCGCGCCTTCTGGTCGCTGCCGGGCGTGGTCACCACGGCGGTCGGCTATGCCGGGGGCCAGACCCCGAACCCGACCTATCGCGAGGTGTGCTCGGGTCAGACCGGGCACGCGGAGGTGGTGCTGGTGGTCTACGACCCGGCGAAGCTGCCGTTCGAGACCCTGCTGCAGACCTTCTGGGAGGGCCACGACCCGACCCAGGGCATGCGCCAGGGCAACGACGCCGGCACCCAGTACCGTTCGGCGATCTACAGCGACACGCCCGAACAGCACGCGCTCGCGTCGCGCAGCCGCGACGCCTACCAGGCGAGCCTGCGCGAGGCCGGCCACGGCGCCATCACCACCGAGCTCGTGCATCCGGCGCCGACGTTCCATTACGCCGAGAACGAGCACCAGCAGTACCTGTCGAAGCATCCGGCCGGGTATTGCGGCCTCGGCGGGACGGGCGTCAGCTGCCCGGTAGGGCTGGCCTGACCGCAGCGTCGCGGTCCGCGCAGCCGGCGTCGCGCTACCGCAGCACCTCGATCGAGCAGGCGTACACCAGTTCGCAGGCGCCGTTGCCACGGTCGTCGCGGCTGAGCGAGCTGCGCCACCGCCAGCCGTTGCCCGTCTCGGCCTGCACCAGCCAGCCACGGATGCGCACGCGGTCGTCACGCCGCACCCGGCGCAGCGACTGCGCGGCGGCCGCATCGGCCGGGATGATGTGCATGTTCGCGCTGCTGCGGATGAGATCCTCCAGCGGCAGCGGCGGTTCGCCCGACCAGCGATAGTGGTACCAGCGCGCGGACTGCCGGATCTGCAGCCGGTCCAGGACCGCATCCTCGCGCATCCGGTCCCAGCCCAGCGCCAGGTCCGTGGGGGAAAACGCCGCCTCGCGACCGACGCTGTAGTCCTCCCGCGAGAGCACGCGCGCATCGATGCGGAAGCCCGCCAGCGGGGTCAGCGTGCCGGCCTCGAGCCGGAACGGCGCCAGCGAGCGCGGAAGCTCCGTCTGCAGCGGTCCGTCGGCGGGATCGCTGCCCGCCGGGGGCGGGCAGCTGAGGGTGGTGCCGGGTGCGGCCGCAGGTGCGCTCGGCTGGCGCGGCGAGTACGGCGAGAACCACCAGCCGATCGCACCGAGCAGCAGCCCGGCCAGCGCCACCCTGCGCAGCGCCATCGGTCAGGCCGCGGGCTGGACGCCGGTGACGCGCAGGCGCAGCGCGCGCCCCTGCGGGGTGGCCCAGTCGATCGACTGGCCGACCGAAAGCCCGAGCAGTGCGCTGCCGACCGGGGCCAGCACCGAGATCCTGCCCGCACCGGCATCGGCTTCCTGCGGGAAGACCAGGGTGAGTTCGTGGCGTTCGCCCGAATGCTCGTCGACGCACTCGACCTGCGCGTGCATGCCCACCACGTCGGCCGGCATGTCGGCGTCGTCGACGACCTCGGCGCGCGCGAGCTCGGTGAGCAGGGCGTCGGCGGCGGGGTCGTGCTGCCACTGCGGCGATTCGAGCAGGGCATCCAGGCGCGCGGCGTCGCGGCGCGACACGCGGATCGAAGGGGGCAGGCCGCTGGCGGGCTGGGTGGTCATGGCGTCGGAACTCCGGACTGGGCGGCGCCTGTCGCGCGCGCAAAGAAAAACGGACGGCGCGTCCAACGCGTCGCCCGCTGTGGTGAGGGCTACCGTAGCGCCGCGTGGGCGGCGCATCAAGTGGGGCGGCAGGCGCCGTTCAGAGCATGTCGGGCGGGGGCATGTCGGCGACCGCCGCGGGCGCATCGGGCACGCCGCCGAGCAGCCCGGCCGGCAGGGCGCGGAAGGTCTCGGCCAGTTGCGTGAGGAAGCCCGACATCGCCGAACTGCGCCGCCAGAACATCGCGATCTCGCGGCTGGGCCGCGAATCGCTGAAGGCGAGCAGGCGGATGCTCGGCGGATGCGCGACCGGCGGTTGCACCGCGAGCGCGGGCAACAGGGTGATGCCGACGTTGGCGGCCACCATCTGCCGCAGCGTTTCCAGGCTGGTGGCGCGGAATTCGGAGGTTTCGTGCGCGCCCGCGAGCTGGCACACGTCGAGCGTCTGCCGCCGCAGGCAATGCCCGTCCTCGAGCAGCAGCAGGTGCTCGTTGGCCAGTTCCTCCACGCCGAGCGCGCGGCGGCCGGCCAGCCGGTGGCGTTCCGGCACCGCGAGCAGGAACGGTTCCTCGAACAGGTATTCGTGGTGCAGCTGTTCGTCGTGCACCGGAAGGGCCAGGATCGCCGCGTCCAGGCGTCCGTCGCGCAGGCGCGCGAGCAGTTCGTCGCTTTTCTCCTCCACCAGCAGCAGCTGCAGGTCGGGGAAGCGTTCGCGGATGGCCGGGATCACGTGGGGCAGCAGGTACGGCCCCAGGGTGGGGAAGATGCCGAGCCGCACGGTGCCGGCTTCCGGCCGCTGGCTGCGGCGCGCGGCTTCCTTCATCTGCTCCACTTCCGCCACCACGCGCCGCGCCCGCTCGACGATCTCCACGCCGATCGGCGTCAGCATCACCTTGCGCGGCGCGCGTTCCACCAGGGCCACGCCAAGCTCGTCCTCGAGCTTGCGCAGCTGGGTGGACAGCGTGGGCTGGCTGACGAAGCTCGCCGCCGCCGCGCGTCCGAAGTGCCGATGGTCCGCGACCGCGATCAGGTACCGGAGGTCGCGGAGATTCATGGCATCAGGCCGCGTGGGCCTCGAGCGCCGGGGCCGGGGCGGACGCGCGGATCAGGTGGTCGAATGCGGCCAGCGCCGCCTTGGAGCCCTCGCCCATCGCGATCACGATCTGCTTGTACGGCACCGTGGTGCAGTCGCCGGCCGCGAACACGCCCGGCACGCTGGTCTGGCCGCGGTCGTCGACCACGATCTCGCCGCGCGGTGACAGCGCCACCGTCCCCTCGAGCCACTCCGTATTGGGCAGCAGTCCGATCTGCACGAACACCCCCTCCAGCGCCAGCCGGTGCGCATCGCCGCCGACGCGGTCGCGGTACACCAGGCCGGTGACCTTGCCGCCGTCGCCCAGCACCTCGGTGGTCTGCGCGCTGGTGATGATGCGCACGTTCTCCAGGCTGCGCAGCTTGCGCTGCAGCACTTCGTCCGCGCGCAGGCGGGCGTCGAACTCGATCAGGGTGACGTGGGCGACGATGCCGGCCAGGTCGATCGCGGCCTCCACGCCGGAGTTGCCGCCGCCGACCACAGCCACCCGCTTGCCCTTGAACAGCGGGCCGTCGCAGTGCGGGCAATAGGCCACGCCCCGGTTGCGGTACTGGTCCTCGCCGGGCACGCCCATCTGCCGCCAGCGCGCGCCGGTGGACAGCACCACGGCCTTCGACTTCAGGCTGGCGCCGTTCTCGAGCTTCACCTCGACCAGGCCGTCGGCGTCGGCCGGCACCAGCGCGGTGGCGCGCTGCAGGTTCATCACGTCCACGTCGTAGTCGTGCACGTGCTGCTCCAGCTGGGCGGCAAGCCTGGGGCCTTCCGTATGCGGGACGGAGATGAAGTTCTCGATCGCCATCGTGTCCAGCACCTGGCCGCCGAAGCGCTCGGCCGCCACGCCGGTGCGGATGCCCTTGCGCGCGGCGTAGATCGCCGCCGCCGCGCCCGCCGGGCCGCCGCCCACCACCAGCACGTCGAACGGGTCCTTGCGCGCGATCGCCTCGGCCTCGCGACTCGCGGCGCCGGTGTCGAGCCGGGCGACGATCTGCTCCAGGCTCATGCGGCCCTGGTCGAACAGTTCGCCGTTGAGGAAGATCGATGGGACCGACATCACCTCGCGCTCGGACACTTCGTCCTGGAACAGCGCCCCGTCGATGGCCACGTGCGAGATGTTCGGGTTCAGCACTGCGGCCAGGTTGAGCGCCTGGACCACGTCGGGGCAGTTCTGGCAGCTGAGCGAGTAGTAGGTCTCGAAGCGGTACTCGCCCTCGAGCGCGCGCACCTGCTCCAGCAGCACGGGCGCGGCCTTGGACGGATGGCCGCCGACCTGCAGCAGCGCCAGCACCAGCGAGGTGAACTCGTGCCCCATGGGCAGGCCGGCGAAACGCAGGTGGATGTCGGGGCCGGGCGAGGTCAGCGCGAACGAGGGCGTACGTTCGCCGTCGTCGCGGCGCACCTCGACGGTCACCTTGTCGGACTGCTGGCGGATGTCCTCGAGCAGTTCGAGCAGTTCGCGCGACTTCGCGCCCTCGTCCACGGACGCGACGATCGCGACCGGACGCTGCAGACGTTCGAGATAGCCCTTGAGCTGGGCCTTGAGGTCGTGGTCGAGCATGGAGCGGCTCCTGGGGGAGGGGCGGCGGAAGCGGAACGGAGCCGACGCGGACCTTGGCTGGCCGGATGCGCCGGGGAGGGAGGGCGGCCCGGGTGGCGGGGGCCGCATCGACTCCGGTCCGCTCCCGCGCCGCACGTGGCGGCACGGGGGCGGGATGCAGTCATGGATCAGATCTTGCCGACCAGGTCGAGCGACGGCTTCAGGGTCTTCTCGCCCTCCTGCCACTTGGCCGGGCAGACCTCGTTCGGGTGCGCGGCGACGTACTGCGCGGCCTTGAGCTTGCGCAGGGTCTCCTTGATGTCGCGGGCGATGGCGTTGTCGTGGATCTCGACGGTCTTGATCACGCCCTCGGGGTTGATCACGAAGGTGCCGCGCAGGGCCAGGCCCTCGGCATCGATGTGCACGCCGAACGCGCGGGTCAGCTGGTGGGTCGGATCCCCGACCAGCGGGAACTGGGCCTTGCCCACCGCCGCGGAGGTTTCGTGCCACACCTTGTGGGAGAAGTGGGTGTCGGTGGTGACGATGTAGACCTCGGCGCCCAGCTTCTGGAACTCGGCGTAGTGGTCGGCGGCGTCCTCGACCTCGGTCGGGCAGTTGAAGGTGAAGGCGGCCGGCATGAACACCAGGACCGACCACTTGCCCTTGAGGCTGGCGTCGGAGACTTCGACGAACTCGCCGTTCTGGAACGCGGTGGCCTTGAAGGGCTGCACCTGGGTATTGATGAGGGACATTGGGACCTCTTTCGGGGGTGGGTGGAAGGAAACCTGCTTCGATCTGGCGGCTGCCTGATCGACTGGGGAAATGATAGAAGCCTTCTATCAATATGTAAAATCAAAGAAAATTATCTTATAGATAGATACAAACAATCGATTTCGGGACAAGACAGCGATTTTCGATGCCCGGATGTGCTTGCAAACATTTTTGCGCTGCAGCATAGTCGACCCATGCGCTGCAGTCCGGTGCGACGGTCGCAAGGCCGCGGAGCCGGGGCAGCGCAGGGTTTCGGACAGTGCGCCTGGCGCGGTGTCCAGCCGAGTTCCGTATCCGTTTCCTCCCTCCCACACGTGGTACGGAATCTTTGAAGGCGGCTTCGGCCGCCTTCATTTTGTCTGGGGTCGGCAATGCGATGGGGCTCACCCTTGCCGGGCCGCGGATAGGTCGCGGGAGGACAAGCACCGCTGGCCCGCCCTACGATGCTCCGATGCCGACATCCGAACCGATCACCGCCCGCCGACTGCTGGCCGACGCGCGCGCCCGGATCGACCTGGCCGATGCGCAGGCGCTGCTGGCCCATGCGCTCGGACGCGACCGCAGCTGGCTGTTCGCCCATGCCGACGACCCGCTCCAGGAGTGCGATCGCGATCGCTTCCTGTCGCTGGTCGCGCGTCGCGAAGCCGGAGAGCCCGTGGCCTACCTGTGCGGCCGTCGCGGCTTCTGGACGCTCGATCTCGCCGTCACGCCGGACACCCTGATCCCCCGACCCGAGACCGAGCTGCTGGTGGAACTCGCGCTGGCCCGCCTGCCGGCCGTCCGGGCATTGCGCGTGGCCGACCTCGGCACCGGCAGCGGGGCGATCGCGCTGGCGCTGGCGCAGGAACGCCCCCAGGCCCGGGTGGACGCGGTGGATGCCAGCCCCGGCGCACTCGAGGTCGCGCGGCGCAATGCCAGCGAGGCGGGACTGGAGAACGTCGCGTTCCACCTCGGCGACTGGTTCGCCGCATTGCCGGACCTGCGCTTCGATCTGGTGGCGAGCAACCCGCCTTACATCGCCGAAGGCGATCCGCACCTGGCCCGCGGCGATCTGCGCCACGAGCCGGCGATGGCGCTGTCCTCCGGCCGCGACGGGCTCGACGCGATCCGTGCGATCGTCCGCGATGCGCCGGCGCACCTGCAACCGGGCGGCTGGCTGCTGCTCGAACACGGCCACGACCAGGGCGAGCCGGTCGGCGCGCTGCTGCGCGAGGCGGGCCTGGTCGACGTCGCCACCCACCGCGACCTCGAGGGGCGCGACCGTGTCGGCCTCGGGCGGCTGCCTGCCTGAGGCCGCGCGACGCAGTCGTTAGACTGTCGCGACATCCATTGCAGGGGGCGAGCCATGCGCACGCTGTATCCACAGATCGAGCCGTACGACAGCGGCACGCTGCAGGTCGACGATCGCCACGCGCTGTATTACGAGCAGTGCGGCAACCCGAAGGGCAAGCCGGTGGTGCTGCTGCACGGCGGGCCCGGCGGCGGCTGCAACGCCAGGATGCGTCGTTTCCACGATCCGGCGAAGTACCGCATCGTCCTGTTCGACCAGCGCGGCGCCGGCCGCTCCACGCCGCACGCCGACCTGGTCGACAACACCACCTGGCATCTGGTGGCCGACATTGAGCTGCTGCGCGAACACCTGGGCATCGACCGCTGGCAGGTGTTCGGCGGGTCCTGGGGCTCGACCCTGGCGCTGGCCTACGCGCAGTCGCATCCGCTGCGCGTGACCGCGCTGGTGCTGCGCGGCATCTTCATGCTGCGCCAGTGGGAACTGCGCTGGTTCTACCAGGAAGGTGCCTCGCGCCTGTTCCCGGACGCGTGGGAGCACTACATCGCCGCGATCCCGGAGGACGAGCGCGGCGACCTGGTGGCCGCGTTCCACCGCCGGCTGATTTCCGACGACGAAGCCACGCGCCTGGCCGCGGCCCGGGCATGGAGCGTGTGGGAGGGCGCGACCTCGTTTCTGCACGTCGATCCCGACTTCGTCAGCGGTCACGAGGACGCGCGCTTCGCGCTGGCCTTCGCCCGGATCGAGAACCACTACTTCGTCAACAAGGGCTTCTTCGAGGTCGACGACCAGCTGCTGCGCGACGCCTATCGCATCGCCGGCATCCCCGGGGTGATCGTTCACGGGCGCTACGACGTGGTCTGCCCGGTACAGAACGCCTGGGACCTGCACCAGGTGTGGCCGAAGGCGGAATTGGTGATCACGCCGGCATCGGGGCACTCGGCGTTCGAACCGGAGAACGTCGACGCGCTGGTGCGCGCGACAGACGGCTTCGCCTGAGGCGCGACGCGCGCCTCAGATCGCCAGTGCGAGCGGCGGTGGCGAGGCCGGCCGCGGCGACAGGCTCGGGTCGTCGGTCTCGTCGGTCCAGACGTCGAAGCCGAGCAGCTGGTTGGCACCGAAGGTATTGCTGATCGCCACGTCCGAGGCGTCGCGGCCGCGCGCGATCAGCACCCGGCCGATGCGCGGGGTGTTGTGGCGCGCATCGAAGGTGTACCAGCGTCCGCCGAGGTAGGCCTCGAACCAGGCCGAGAAATCCATCGGCGCGTCCACCGGCGGGATGCCGATGTCGCCCAGGTAGCCGGTGCAGTAGCGCGCCGGGATGTTCATGCAGCGGCACAGCGCGACCGCCGAGTGGGCGAAGTCGCGGCACACGCCGCGTCCCGCTTCCAGCGCCTGGGAAGCGGTGCGGGTGGCATCGGCGTGCGGGTAGCCGAATTCGATCCGCCGGTGCACGTAGTCGCAGATCGCCTGCACCCGGGCCCATCCCGGCGGCGTCGATCCGAACAGGTCCCAGGCCATCTGCGAGAGCCGGTCGGTCTCGCAGTAGCGGCTGCCGAGCAGGAACAGCAGCACCTCGTCCGGCAGGTGCTCGACCGGCACCTCTCGCGCATCCGGCACCACGGCGTCGGGCAGGCCGATGTCGCGCACCACCGCGTCGGCGCGCACGGTGAGCGTACCCGCCGGTGCGACCAGCCGTGCGCAGGTGTTGCCGTACGCGTCGCGGTAGCGGTGCATCGGCACGTCGGGCGTGGCGCGCGACGGCGCGGCGACGACGATGTCGCTGCGACGCGAGTCGTGGAGGTCGAGCGTGAGCACCATCGGCGTCGGTTGCGGCAGGCCGAAGGTGATCGCATGGCCCAGGCGGATCAGCATGGCCGGAAAGTCCTGACGCGGCGGGACAGACTAACGGCAACGCGTTCAAGGGGCCGTGACGAACTCCGGCTGCAGATGCGCGAACAGGCGCGCCAGGCGGTCGGCCCAGGCGGCCTGGCCTGCCGCTTCGGCGATCAGGTCCTGGCGGATTTCCAGTTCGACGTGCGCCAGGCCGCGGCGCTCGCCGTGCACGGGGATCGCATAGTCGGTGGCGTCGCTCACCGAATACGGCTCGTTGTCACCCACCACCAGGTCGCCTTCGGCCCGAAGCGCCGCCAGCAGCGCATGCGCCAGGCGCGTGTCGCGCTGGTACAGCACCCCGGCATGCCACGGCCGGGCAGTCCCATCCATCGCCGGGGTGAAGCTGTGCATCGCCACCAGGATCGTGGGCCGGGACTGCGCCGCGCGCCGGTCCAGTTCGTCCGTGATGCGTGCGTGGTAGGGCGCGAAGATCGCATCTACCCGTTGCGCGCGCTGGCCGGCATCGAGCGTCTGGTTGCCAGGGACGACGGTGCCGTCGCTCACCGCGGCGATCGACCCGGGCGCCTCGAGCGGCCGGTTGCAGTCGATCACCAGCCGCGAGTAGGTCTGGAGGATGGCGCACGCGTCGAGCCGCTCCGCCAGCCGCGACGTGACCCCGGCGATGCCGATATCCCAGCCGATGTGGCGGTCGAGTTCGGCCTGCGGCAGGCCCAGGCGTGCCAGCGCCGCGGGCACGGCCTGGCCGGCGTGGTCGGCGACCAGCAGCCACGGCGAGCGGCCGTCGGGGTGCAGCACGGTGAACGCGGGCGGATCGTCGGGCGAGAGCAGGGAGGCGGTCGCGGTCGGCCTGCTCATGCGCGCGGGGAGCCGTCGGGTTCGTGGTCGATCATCCACAGGCCGGCCCAGAGCTTGAGGTCGAGCTCGTAGCCCTCGCGGTACTTCTGCATCAGCCATGCCGGCGCCTGCGCGCGCGGGACGGCATGGACGACGATGTCCTCGTCGCCGACCCCGCCACCTTCGCCGACGCGCTCCAGTTCGAGTGCGCGGGCGAAGGCGATGCGTTCGTTGCTCATGCCCGACGAGGTCGGCCCGACCAGCAGCACGTCCACGCGCCCGGCCGCCCAGCCGGTCTCCTCGATCAGTTCGCGCCGTGCCGCGGCTTCGAGCGTGTCGCTGCTGTCGTCGTCGCCGACCAGCCCGGCCGGCATCTCGATCGTGCGCGCGCCCAGCGGCACCCGGTACTGGTCGACGAACAGCACCTCGTCGTCCGGCGTCACCGCGATCACCAGCACCGCCAGTCCGTCGCGGCCATGGGTGCGCTCGCACGATTCCCACCGGCCGCGCCTGACCAGCCGCAGCCATTCGCCTTCGTACAGCAGTTCCGCGTCTTCGGGGGGCGTGTTCATGCGCGGATGGTAACCCCGGGACGCGACCCGGACAGCGACATCCGGTGCGCATGGTTCGCCATCGCCATGCACCGCGGCGGTCGCGGCATCGACTACGACGCGGCGCGGCTACGTCGGCGGGGCGTATTCCAGTCCGGCCGCGGCATACATCCGGCGCCGGGTCAGCGGGCCGAAGCGCAACTGTTCGCACAGGCCCGCCAGCGCCGCGGCGTCCACGATGCCGCGGGCGAACGACGGTGCCGCCGGACCGAGCGGTGCGTCGCAACAGATGGTGGTCAGCTGCCGGCACAGGAGCGCCTGCGCACGATGCAGCCGCAGGCGCGCCGCCGCCTGGGCCGCGCCGCGGAAACGCAGGAAGCCGACCTCGTCGACCCGGGCGAGCAGGGCATCCAGGCTGCCGAAGTGGGCCAGCAGCACCGCCGCGGTCTTGGCGCCGATGCCGGGCACGCCGGGGATGTTGTCGATCGCGTCGCCGCACAGCGCGAGGTAGTCGGCGATCTGGTGCGCGTCCACGCCGTGCCGGGCGCGCACGCCGGCCGCGCCCCAACGCTGGCCGCGGGCGAAGTCCCACTGTTCGTCGTGGCCGTCGAGCAGCTGCGACAGGTCCTTGTCGGCCGAGACGATCACGCCACGGTGGCCATGCGTACGCGCCTGGTGCAGGGCGCTGCCGATCAGGTCGTCGGCCTCGTACTCGCCGTGCGCCAGCACGTTCAGCCCCAGCGCCGCCGCCAGCGCCCTGCAGTGCGCGAACTGGCGCCGCAGTTCCTCCGGCGCCGGCGGCCGGTTGGCCTTGTAGGCCGGGTACAGCGCGTTGCGGAAGCAGCTGTCCAGGGCCTCGTCGAACGCCACCACGATATGGCGCGGACGCTCGCGCTCGACCAGTTCGAGCAGGAAGCGCGCGAACCCGTGCACGGCGTTGGTCGGACGGCCGTCGGCGTCGCGGAATTCATCCGGCATCGAGTGCCAGGCGCGGAACACGTACAGGCTGGCGTCGACCAGGTACAGCGGCGCGATCGCGGCCCCCGGCACCGCGCTCACAGCACGAGGTCGGACAGCAGGGCGCGCGGGTCCGGGCGCTCGCGCTCGGGCGCCTCCAGCACCGGCGTGCCGATATGGATGAAGCCGGCGATGGTGTCGTGCGCGGTCAGGCCCAGCAGTGCGCGGACATCCTCGTCGTAGGCCGGCCATCCGGTCAGCCAGCAGGCACCGAACCCGAACGACTGCGCGGCCTGCAGCAGGGCGAAACAGGCGCAGCCGGCGGTCAGCAGCCGTTCCTGGTCGGGAATCTGCGTGTCCGCCGGATCCAGCACCGCCACCACCGCCACCACCACCGGGGCATGGGAGAAGCGCTGGCGGTCCTTGTCGAGCACGGCCTCGCCCGCAGCGGGATCGCGGCGCAGGGTGATGGCCGCCAGCGCCTCGCCCAGGCGCGCGCGCGCCTCCCCGGCAATGCGCACGAAGCGGAACGGGACCCGCTTGCCGTGGTCGGGCACCCGGACCGCCGAGCGCAGCAGCCGCAGGAGCATGGCCTCGTCGGGGCCGGGCTCGCCGAGCTGGCGGGCAGGCACCGAGCGACGAAAGTCGAGCGGGATCGGCGTGGGGCCGGATGTATTTGCGGATGCAGTCACAGACGCGTGGACCCGTTAAGCTGAATGATGGCGAGGCGCTTCGACCTTGCACATTGTCCCCCCAAAATGTCCCTCCGTGCCGTTCCGACAGCATTTGCGCCGGGCCGCGCAGGTTCCCTGCACGCGCCCGCGCGCGTGCTCGAATCGCTCCGCCACGAGGCGGTGACCGAGCTGGGCGGGGTCCTGTCCGGATTCTGGAGCGGGATCGAGGAGCAGGTCCGGCTGGCCGCACTGGCGGGCCACGACTACGTGGCGGTGCAGGAAGACCGGGTCGCGGTCATGGCGCTCAGCCATCGCGCGCTGGAACTCGCCACGCGCTTCCGCGAGTCGATCGAGAAGGAATTCGCGCGCTGGGAACAGGCTTCGGACTCGCCCCAGCGCGAGCGCTCGCTGACGCTGATGTCCGAGTCGGAGCTCGAGATCCACCTCGCCGGGCAGCAGATCACCGAACTGCTCGACCACCAGTTCCTGCACCCGCTGGCCCAGCTCGACGAACGCCTGCGCCAGCTGTCCGAGGCGCTGGGCGTGTCCCGGCGGCGGCAGAGCCCGCTGCGCCCCGAGGTTCCGGTGACCGCGTTCGTCGCCCTGTTCGGTCCCGACGATCTGACGGCGGGCCTGCGGGCCATGGTGTTCCAGCAGTTCGACAAGCGCCTGCCGAAGGTGCTGGGCGAGCTGTACGAGAAGGCCAACGCGATCCTCGATGCCGCCTCGTTCTCCGGATCCCCGGCGCGCGAGTCCGGCCGCCCTTCCCGCGGCCGTGCGCCGGCACCACAGGACGGCGCAGCGGACGGCGAATGGGTGCCCGACGGCAGCACCGTCCCGCATCTCGGAGGCTCCGCCGAAGGCGCGGCGCCGCGTCAGGGCGACGGGGGCGCCGGCGGCGGTGCCGGTGGGGGTGCCACGGGCGCCGAGGCCGGTTCCGCGCGCGGCGGCGAGGCGGCGGCGACCGGGCGCGTGCGCGAGCAGGTGCTGGCCGAGGCGCTGGCCACCGGCCGCCCGCTGCGCTACCGCGACCTGGTGCGCGACCAGCTGCGTGCCTGGCGGGCACGCGCGCCGGACGACCCGGTCGCCGCGTCGCTGGATCCGGCCCGCGGCGGGCTCGCCGGCGAGGAGCTGCCGACCGGCGGCCACGTGCTGGACACGGCCGAACTGCTAAATCTGGCCTCCCTGCTGCAGGGCGACGACCCGGAACCCTTCGAGAAGGTGCTGGCGGGCGAGGACGGGCGTCCGCTGGCGGACGTCATCCGCCACGCCCTGCTCAGCGGCGTGCGCCAGATCGGGTTCGATCCGGCCCATACCCACTTCAGCGGCGACGAGGAGGATGCGATCGACCTGGTCGGCATCCTGTTCCAGTCGCTGTTCGACGCCAACGACCTGGTCGGCGACGCGCGCCAGCTCTACGGCAAGCTGGTGGTGCCCTATCTCAAGGTCGCGCTGACCGACGACTCCCTGTTCAACCGCCGCAGCCATCCCGCGCGCCGCCTGCTCGACGCGGTGACCGAGGCCTGCGACGGCAACGAGGGCAAGACCCCGCAGGACCAGGAAACCCTCAACCAGGCCGGCCACGCGGTGGATCGGGTGGTCGGCGAGTTCGGCGACGACCAGGCGATCTTCGAGCTGGCCGCGGCCGAACTGCGCGACCACCTGGACCAGCAGCGCCGCCGCGCCGAACTGACGGAGAAGCGCGCGGCCGAGGCCATCCACGGCCGCGAGCGGCTGCAGCAGGCGCGGCGCAGCGCTGCGGATCTTGTCGGCTCGCGCCTCTCGGGGCGGTCGATGACGGCGGCCGTCGCCCACTTCCTGGACCGCCACTGGCGCCACTACCTCACCCAGACCTGGCTGCGCGACGGCGCCGATTCGCAGCGCCACCTCGCCGCGATCAACCTGGGCGATGCCATGGTCCAGGTCGACGCCGATGCCGCCGAGGTGCGCGGCGCGGTGGTCGCCCGGCAGTTGCTGGCGCTGCAGGTGCCGCTGGGCGAGTGCTATGCCAGCTGCGGCATGGAAGCCACCGCTGCGCGCGATGCGATGGCGCGGATCATCTCGGCCCTGGCACTGCCCGACACCCCCCGCACCGTGCACCAGCCGCAGCAGCACGATGACGTCGCCGAAGGCGGCGAGGGCACCGACGACGGCGTGCTGCGCGTGGCGGGCGGCAGCGCCCAGATCGCGTTCGATCCCGCGATCGCCGCCCGCATGCGGCGCCTGCGCGTGGGACAGGGCCTGCGGCTGGTCGACGAGGAGGGCCACGAGAGCGCCGGACGGATCGCCTGGATCAGCCCGCTCACCGGCCGCTTCCTGATCGTGAACCGGCGTGGCGTGCGCAAGATGGTGGTGTCGCCGGAGGAACTGGCCTTGATGGTCGCCGAGGGACGGGCCCAGGTGCGCTCGGTCGACGCCCCGTTCGATGAGGCAATGAAGCAGCTCTGGCAGCGGATCAACGCCACCGCCGAAGGCAATTCCGACAGCGCGGTCCGCGCGGCGTCCTGATTCCGCCCGGTCCCGGCCTGGCCCCGGCCTGTCCCCGGTCTGGCGGCAGCGGGATTCGTGAACGATGCGTTGGGGACCGGCCCGGGCCCGGCTCTATCCTATTGCCTCTGTCAGACGAGCGGGGGCGGGGTGAACGCAGGTCAGGGCGCGACGGGCACGCAGTCGCCTGCCGAGGTGCTGGGCGGGCTGCGCGCGGGCGTGGTCGCGCGCGTGATGCCGTGGATGCGCGACGCGCTCGCGGCTGCGCTGCAGGATCTCGACGCCCGGGCCGAGGCCAATCCGCCGTCGCCGCCGTTGGTCGAGGATCGCGCCGACGTCTCGCTGCTGCTGCGGGAAGTGCTGGTGTACGAAGAGCGGTGGCAACAGCAGATCGACATCCTGCTCGAGGGCTGGCCGCGGATGAAGGCCATCGGCGGGGGTCCGCTCACGCTGATGGCGGAGGACGACCTGCGCGCCCAGCTGGTCGGAGCGCCCGTCATCGACGCGCTCGAGCATCGATTCCGGAACATCGTCGACCTGGTCGACCGCCGCCTGTACACGCTCGCCGCACGCATGGGCGGCGAATCGCATCCGCGCAATCCGTTCGCCCCGCGTGCCGTGGCCGAGACCTTCCTGCGGGCGTTCACCGCACTGGACTCCAGCGTGCGCGTGCATGCGCTGGTGCTGCGGCACTTCGCGAAACTGGCGTCCGATCGCCTGGCCGCGGTCTACCAGTGGTGCAACGGCTATCTCGCGGACGCGGGCTGCGAGCTCTCGTCCGGCCACGAGGGCGCGTTCCTGACCGGCCTGCCGCCGGCTGCGAACGCGCGCGCCGGCCCGGGAACCCCGGGCCAGGCGGCCGCGGCACCGGACCGGTTGCGCAGCCGCCTCGCCGGACGCCGCAAGGATCCGGCGGAGGGGGCCCCGCGCCGCATCCGCGACGAGGAAATGGAGTCGCTGCTGTCGCTGCTGCAATCCGAGCGTGGTGCGGGGCTGGACGCTTCGCCGGACGGCGCGCAGCCCACCTCGGCGCGCCTGCGCGCCGGGCTCGACCGCATCGGCGTGGGCATCGGCATCGGCCTCGGCAGCGCGACGCGTACCCCCTGGCAGGAGGCGTCGATCGAAGTGGTCGGCCGGCTGGTCGACACGCTCGTCGCACACGCGGCGCTGTCGGAGGACCAGGTGCGCGCGCTGCGGCGCCTCGCCCTGCCGCTCCTGCGTGTCGCGCTGGAGAATCCGGGCATGTTCGATCCGCCCCGCCACCCGGTGCTGCGTGTGCTGGCCTCGATCGTGCGCCTGTGGGACGGCAATCCCGGACGCGGCCAGGTCGAGCGCGCGCTGCAGCGGATCGGCGACGAGGCGGCCGCGGCGCTGATACTCGACCAGAGCGCCAGCCCGGCGAAAGCGCAGGCGTTGGCCCTGCAGATCGAGGCGGAGGCGGATCCGCATCGGCGTCGTGCGGACGCGGTGGCGACGCGTCTGTGGCAGTCGATGCAGGGACGCGAGCGCCTGGAAGCCGCGCGCGCCGCCGCGGACCAGCGGCTGGCACAGGTGCGCGCCGTGGCGCAGCTGCCGGTGACGCTGGCGGAGTTCCTGTCGCGCCACTGGCGCCAGTGGCTGGTGCAGGTGTGGCTGCGCGATGGCAGCGATTCGGCACGCTACCGCGATGCGCTCGCGCTCGGCGATGCGCTCGTCGCGCTGGACGCGGAATCCGACGGACACGCGATCGCGGGCCGGTTGCTGCAACTCGAGCCGGCCCTGCGCGAATGCCTGGCGATCAGCGGCCTGCACGACGATGCCGCCACGCTGGAATTGTCCAGGCTGGTGGCCGAATACGCCGACCCCGACGCGCCGATCGGATCGGAATCCCCGGCCCCGCTGGCGGCCGCGCCCGCTTCGCATGACGCACACGAGTCGCAGGCGTCGCGGGTCGGGGATTTCGCCGTCGGCGACCGGTTCGCGCGCACGCTCGACGACGGCGCATCGCAGGCGCTGACGCTGGCGTGGCTGAGCCCGCTGAGCGGGACTGCGCTGCTGGTCGACGCGCAGGGTGCGCGGCAGGCCGTGCTCGACGCGGCGGCGCTGGGCAGTTCCGTGGGCACCGGCGAGTGGCGTCGACTGGTCGCCGGTGATCCGGTCGACCATGCATTGACGATGATCGCCGCCGCCGTGGACGCGGGCGAGGCAGGCGTCTGAGGGCGCGTCGCACGCCCGGGGCCGATTCGCTAGGATGGCGCCGACTGTCGCGGGGAGCGGATGCATGGCGGTGACCATCGGAGTGGCGCGCGAGAGTGCGGCTGGCGAGCGACGCGTGGCGCTGACGCCGGAAACGGCGAAGAAGCTGGTGGCGGCCGGCGCCCGGGTGCGGGTCGAGCGCGGGCTGGGCCGGTTCGCGCGGTTCACCGACGAGGCGTACGCTGACGCGGGCGCCGAACTGGTCGACGGCGACCCGCTCGCCGATGCCGACGTGGCCTTGTGCGTGCAGGCGCCGTCGGTGGCTGCGATCGCCGCGATGAAGCCGGGAGCGGTGCTGGTCGGCGCGCTGCAACCGCAGGCCGACGAGGCGCGCGGGGCCGCGATCCGCGAACGCGGGATCGTCGCGTTTCCGCTCGAGCGCCTGCCGCGCACCACCCGTGCGCAGGCGATGGACATCCTCAGTTCGCAGGCGGGCATGGCCGGATACAAGGCGGTGCTGATCGCCGCGCAGCTGGCGCCGCGCTTCTTCCCGATGCTCACCACCGCCGCCGGCACGATCCGGCCGTCGAAAGTGCTGATCGTCGGCGCGGGCGTGGCCGGCCTCCAGGCGGTGGCGACGGCGCGTCGCCTGGGCGCGCAGGTGGAGTGCTTCGACGTGCGGCCGGAAACGCGCGAACAGATCGAATCGCTGGGGGGCAGGTTCCTAGACCTCGGCGTCAGCGCCGCGGGCGAGGGCGGCTATGCGCGCCAGCTCAGCGACGAGGAACGCGCGCTGCAGCAGCAGCGCCTCGCCGAGCATCTGAAGGGGATCGACGTGATCGTCTGCACCGCGGCGGTGCCGGGGCGGCCGGCGCCGAAGATCGTCAGCGCGGCGATGGTGGCGGGCATGAAGCCGGGCAGCGTGGTGGTCGACCTGGCTGCCGAGACCGGCGGCAACTGCGAACTCACGCAGCGCGGACAGACCATCGAGACCGACAATGGCGTGGTCGTGGCCGGGCCGCTCGATCTCGCCAGCCAGGGTGCGCTGCACGCGAGCGAGATGTTCGCCCGCAACCTCTACAACTTCGTCTCTCTGCTGCTGCGCGAGGGCACGCTCGCGTTCGACTGGGACGACGAGCTGCTGTCGAAAACCGTGTGGCCGGAGCGGGCCGCCGGCTGATCGGCGCCCCGGAGCGCGTGGGCCGCAATGGCGTGGCGCGCGCCGCGCGTGGAATGGATGGCGCGCAGCATCTTGCGTTGTTCCGCAGCGCCTCCCGATGCGATGCCGCCATCGACGGCGGATTGCCGGGCGGGGTGCATCGACCGGCGGGATGGTCAATCGGCTAGCGTTCTCCAGAGCGCTCGCTCGGCGGATGCGCCTCGACCCAGGCCTTTCGTTCGGCCGCGTCCATCGTTTTCCAGCGCTGCACCATCGCCTTGCGCTCGGACTCGGGCAGCGTCTGCAGGTGTTCGAACAGGGCGCGTGCCTGCGCCCGCTTCTCCGGCGGCATGTCGCGCCAGCGCTTCATGCCGTGGCGGGCGTGCTTGCGCTGCTCGGGCGTCATGGCCTGCCAGCGCTGCGCGTGGTCGAGCATGTGCTGGCGTCTGGCGGGCGGGCTGTTGTTCCAGCGCTCCCGCACCGGCGCGAGCAGCAGGTCGCGCTGCTGCGGCGTGAGCTGGTCCCACGCCGGCAGCGCTTCGGGCGCGTTCGATTGCGCGAACGCGGCGAGCGGCGCGAGCGCCAGGCACAGGACGATCAGGCGGGTTCGCAGCGTCATGGGTCACTCCATCGCGAGCAGGTCGGCGTCGCCCGAGGCGAGCCAGACGTAGAAATCGGGGTCCTGGTCGAGGTCGTCCAGGACCCCCTCGATGCCGGGGCCGGTCGTCGACGCCACCGGCGGCGCGGCCTGCGGCGCCGACGGGTCGTCGAACGGGCGCAGCCCGATGCCGAGTCCGGCCGCCACCACCAGCAGCGATGCGAATGCCGCCGCCGGCAGCCGCCAGCGCGCGGACCTGGCGGGCGCCGCTTCCAGCGCCGCATGGCGGCGACGATGCAGCTGCGCGAGCGTCGCGGCGGACACGTGCGCCACGGCGTCGGCGTGCGCGGCGCGCATCGCCTGGTCGAAGCGGGCGTGGCCGCGGTCTTCGGGGGTCATCGGAAGTCCTCCAGTTGTTTCTGCAGGGCGTCGCGCGCGCGGAACAGGTGGGTTTTCACCGATCCCTCGCTGCAGCCCATGATCTTCGCGGTCGACTCGACGTCCAGTTCCTCGAGCACCCGCAGGGTGAAGGCCTCGCGCTGGCGTGCCGGGAGGCCGCGCAGCGCCTGCGCCAGCTTCCCCCAGGCCTCGCGGCCGTCGTGCGCGCGCGCGGGATCGGGCGTGGCCTCGTCGGCCCAGTCGATCTCGCCGCCGTCCGGATCGCGCACATCGCTCAGCCAGGTCAGCCGGAAGGTGCGCCTGCGCTGCACGTCGATGATCCGGCTGCGCAGCACCGACCAGAACAGCGGCGTCCATTCGGCCGCGGGGCGGTCGCGGTAGCCGAGCATCCTGGCCATCGCATCCTGCACCGCGTCGAGCGCGTCCTCGCGATGGCGCAGGCCCAGTTCGGCGAAGCGGAATGCGCGCGCCGACACGCCGGACAGGAATTGCTCCAGCGTCGTCGGCGACGCGGCGGCCGGAGCGGGGGAGGCGGGAATGTCCACGGGCGCCAGCGTACCCGCTCGCACGCGCAGCGATGGAGCGGGGCCGCCGTCCCTCATGTCGAATCCGCCGTCCATCCGTCTGGTTGCACTCGAAACTCCGCAGGTCCGGGTCGGGAACGCGTGCCGGCGCCGCGGGTTGACCGCCGACAGCGCGGTTCAGCGCCGGTTATGATGCCGGGCATCCGCAGCGCAGCCGGGAGTGGGGGATGATCGACGGGTTCGTGGCCTTGTACATCTTCATGCTGGCGGCGATCGCCGGGCACGTGATCATTTCGCGGGTGCCGGTGATCCTGCACACGCCGCTGATGTCGGGCAGCAACTTCATCCACGGCATCGTGCTGATCGGCGCTATGGTGGTGCTGGGGCATGCCGACACCACGCTGGAGAAGGCGATCGGCTTCGTCGCGGTGCTGATGGGCGCGGGCAATGCGGCCGGCGGCTACGTGGTGACCGAGCGGATGCTGGAGATGTTCAAGTCCTCCAAGCCGGCGCCGACCAGGCACGTGGAGCCCAAGGCGTGAGTGGCGCGGGGATCCTGGACCTGCTGGTCAAGACCAGCTACCTGGTCGCGGCCACGCTGTTCCTGCTGGGCCTGCAGCGCATGGCCTCGCCGAAGACCGCGCGCAGCGGCATCCGCTGGGCCGGGCTGGGCATGGTGATCGCCACGATCGCCACGTTCTTCCTGCCCGACCTGCACAACATCCCGCTGATCCTGGCCGCCACCGCGATCGGTACGGCGATCGCGTGGATTTCCGGCAAGCGCGTGGCGATCACCGACATGCCGCAGATGGTCGCGCTCTACAACGGCCTCGGCGGAGGGTCCGCCGCGGCGATCGGCGGCGTCGAGCTGCTGCGCTGGTCCGGTGCCGGCCAGGCGAGCGGCCAGGTGCCGCTGGTGCTGGCGGTGCTGGGCGGCCTGATCGGTTCGGTGGCGCTGTCGGGCTCCATCATCGCCTGGGCCAAGCTCGACGGGCGCATGGACAAGCGCTACGCGTTCCCGGGGATGCAGGCGTTCAACTTCCTGGTGTTCGCGGCTGCGATCGTGCTGGGCGGGCTGGTCGTGTGGTCGCTGGGCGCGCACTGGATCGTCGCGTTCTTCCTGGTGGCGCTGGCGCTGGGCGTGCTGATGACGCTGCCGATCGGCGGCGCCGACATGCCGGTCGTGATCTCGCTCTACAACGCGCTCACCGGCCTGGCGGTCGCATTCGAAGGCTACGTGCTGGGCAACGAGGCCCTGATCATCGCCGGCATGATGGTCGGTGCGGCGGGCATCCTGCTGACGCGGCTGATGGCGAAGGCGATGAACCGCTCGATCAGGAGCGTGCTGTTCTCGAACTTCGGTGGCGGCGGCGCCGAGGCGGCCGAGATCAGCGGCACGCAGAAGCCGATCGAGGCGGCCGACGTCGCCGCGATGATGGCTTTCGCCGAACGGGTGGTGATCGTTCCGGGTTACGGCATGGCGGTGGCGCAGGCGCAGCACAAGATCTGGGAACTCACGCAGCGGCTGATCGAGCGCGGGGTGAAGGTGAAGTTCGCGATCCACCCGGTCGCCGGGCGCATGCCCGGGCACATGAACGTGCTGCTGGCCGAGGCCGGGGTGCCCTACGACCTGATCGCCGACATGGACGACATCAACCCCGAGTTCGCCAACACCGACGTGTCGCTGGTGATCGGCGCCAACGACGTGGTCAACCCGGTGGCCAAGACCGATCCGGCCAGTCCGATCTACGGCATGCCGATCCTGGACGTGGTGAATTCGAAGAACACCATCGTCATCAAGCGCGGCAAGGGCACGGGGTTCGCCGGGATCGAGAACGCGCTGTTCTACGCCGACAACACGCGCATGCTCTACGGCGACGGCAGCGAGATGGCGAATGCGCTGGTGAGCGAACTCAAGGCGCTGGACGGCGGGCACTGACCCGCCGGCGACGTCAGCGCGAGGCCATCAGGGAGGCCACAAGCGCGACCGCGATCCACGCCATGTCCGCCGGGCTGTTGGACAGCTGCACCAGCAGCCAGCCGAAGCCGCCGCCGAGCTTCAGCATCGATTCCCACGGCAGCAGGCCCATGTAGCCGCCGAGCCAGGCGGCGACGATGCCCCAGTTGGCGGCCACCACGGCCAGCAGCGTCGACGCCAGCCCGAGGACGGCGCGCGCCAGGCCCGGACGCAGCCGCACCAGGCGCACGATCAGGGCCGCGTCGGCCGCGGCCACCAGCGCCATCCAGCTGCTCTGCGCGTTCAGCGCCATGGCCACCAGCACCCAGGCCGCGGCCGCGCCGAGGCTGCCCAGCAGCAGCCAGCCCAGGGCGAACGCGGAGGAGGCGGGGCGCGGAGGCGGCATGCGGGGAGACTGCGTTGCAGGGAGGCCGCTCAGGATAGCCGGGCCGCGGCGATACAATGACCGGCTTGCACGACGGGCGTTCGCCCCCATCCATCCCGCATGTACTCCCGCAGCAGCGAACCGGTGCGCTTCGAGCGCGACAGCGAGGCCGTCCTGGTCCCCCAGGGCGAAGCCGTGACCCTGCCCGCGGGCAGCGTCGGCTACATCACCCAGGCGCTCGGCGGAAGCTGGACGGTGTTCGTCGAGGGCAACCTGTTCCGCATCGCCGGCAAGGACGCCGACGCGATCGGCAAGGAGCCGCCCGAGCCCCTGGCGCTGCCCGACGGCGCCGACGACGCCGCCGTCGAGCAACTGGTGTGGAAGCAACTGCGGACCTGTTTCGACCCGGAGATCCCGATCAACGTGGTCGACCTCGGGCTGGTATACGAGGCGGTGGTGCGTCCGTTGCCCGAGGGCGAGCGGGCGATCGACGTGAAGATGACCCTGACCGCCCCCGGCTGCGGCATGGGCGACGTCCTGGTGGAGGACGTGCGCAGCAAGCTCGAACTGATCCCCACCGTCACCGAGGCCGACGTCGAGCTGGTGTTCGACCCGCCGTGGAACCGGACCATGATGTCCGAGGCGGCGCGCCTCGAAACCGGGATGCTGTAGGGCAACAGACAGCGCTCGACATCGTGGAATCGTGACGCATGTCTCGATTTCACATGCAACTGATTCCCAGGTGCCCGTTGCGGCACGGTTCAGCTGTCGTGTAGCGTCAGTTTGCGGACGGTTGTGTCAGTTCGCATTCACGTCGAATGACGCGAGACACAGGGATGTTCCACGCTTCGTCACCCTCAGGTCCCGTGCCGGCCGGCCGATCGCCGCCCCAGGCGGCTCTTTCGTTTCCGGGGGTCACTTCATGTCCAGCCAGTCCCACCGCCGCATGCGCCTGCATGCCCTCGCGGCCGCCACCGCGCTCGCCCTGACCGCTGCCGTCGCCTCCCCGGCGATGGCCGGACGCGTCGAGCTGAGCGGGTTGCAGTCGGACACCGCGTTCGACCAGTTCATCGTCAAGTACCGGTCCGATGCGCCGACCGCCACCGATGCCGCCGCACGCAGGCGCGGACTGGACGCCGCCGCCGCCGCGGTCGTGAGCGGCTCGCAGGCCCTGCGCGGGTTGCCCCGCGGCACGGCGCTGGGACTGGCGCACCAGCGGCGCATGGCGGTTGGGGCCGACGTGCTCAAGGCAAGCCGCAAGCTCGACCGGGTCGACGCCGAGACCCTGATGCGGGCGCTGGCGGCCCACCCGGACGTCGAGTACGTCGAGGTCGACAAGATCAACCGCATCGCGCTCACCCCCAACGATCCCCAGTTCGGCCAGCAGTACGGTTTCGGCACCGGTGCCGGCGGCATCCGCGCCACCACGGCCTGGGACATCACCAGCGGCGCCGGGACCGTGGTCGCGGTGCTCGACACCGGCATCACCAGCCACCCCGACCTCAACGCCAACGTGCTGCCGGGCTACGACTTCATCATCGACACCGCGGTCGCCGGCGACGGCAACGGCCGCGATTCCGATCCCAGCGATCCGGGCGACTACTACGGCGGTGATCCCTCCAGCTGGCACGGGACGCATGTGGCCGGGACGGTCGCGGCGGTCACCAACAACGGCGTCGGCGTCGCCGGCACCGCGTTCAACTCCAAAGTGGTCCCGGTGCGCGTGCTCGGCCGTGGCGGCGGTTACGACTCGGACATCGCCGACGCGGTGATCTGGGCGTCGGGCGGCAGCGTCAGCGGCGTGCCCGCCAACGCCAATCCGGCCGAGGTCATCAACCTCAGCCTCGGCGGCGGCGGCAGCTGCGGCAGCGCGATGCAGAGCGCGATCAACGGCGCCGTCAACCGCGGCACCACCGTGGTGATCGCCGCCGGCAACAGCAACGCGAACGTCTCGGGGTTCTCGCCCGCGAACTGCAACAACGTCGTGGCGGTCGGCTCCAACACCAGCACCGGGGCGCGGTCGAGCTTCTCCAACTACGGCGCGCTGGTGGACATCGCCGCGCCGGGCTCGAGCATCGTTTCGACGCTCAACAGCGGCAGCCAGGGCCCCGGCTCGCCCACCTACGCCAGCTACAGCGGCACCTCGATGGCGGCGCCGCATGTCGCGGGCGTGGTGGCGCTGATGCAGTCGGTGGCATCGACGCCGCTGACCCCGGCACAGGTGGAGGCGACCCTCAAGAGCACCGCACGCGCGTTTCCCTCGACGCCGTCCCAGCCGATCGGCGCGGGCATCGTCAACGCGCGTGCCGCGGTCGACGCGGTGGGCGGCGGCACCGGCAACGCGCCCCCGACCGCCAATTTCACGGCCTCGCCGAGCGGACTGACCGTGCAGTTCACCGACACTTCCAGCGACAGCGACGGCTCGATCGCGTCGCGCAGCTGGAACTTCGGCGACGGCACCACGTCGACCGCCGCCAATCCGTCCAAGACCTACGCCGCGGCCGGCACCTACAGCGTGTCGCTGACCGTGACCGACGACGACGGAGCGACCAACACCCGCACGCAGTCGGTCACCGTGAGCGCCAGCGGTGGCGGCAGCGTGCTGCAGAACGGCGTGCCGGTGACCGGCGTCTCGGGCGGCTCCGGCAGCACCCAGTTCTGGACCATCAACGTCCCGGCCGGTGCGAGCAACCTGGTCATCGCCACCTCGGGCGGCAGCGGCGACGCCGACCTCTACGTGCGCTTCGGGTCCGCACCCACCACCTCGGCCTACGACTGCCGGCCGTACCGGTCGGGCAACGCGGAGTCGTGCTCGTTCGCCTCGCCGCAGGCCGGCACGTACCACGTGATGCTGCGCGGCTACTCGACATTCTCGGGACTGACGCTGTCGGGCTCGTACACGGCAGGTGGCGGAGGCGGCACGCAGACCTACAGCAACACGGCCGACTACGCCATCGCCGACAACGCCACCGTCGAAAGCCCGATCCCGGTCTCCGGCCGCAGCGGTAACGCGCCCAGCACCACCCCGGTCGCGGTGGACATCCGCCACACCTACCGCGGCGACCTGAAGGTCGACCTGGTGGCGCCGGACGGAAGCGTCTACGTGCTTCACAACCGCAGCGGCGGCAGCGCCGACAACATCATCGGGACCTACACGGTGAACCTGTCCAGCGAAGCTCGCAACGGCACCTGGCGGCTGCGGGTCAACGACAACTACGCCGGCGACACCGGCTACATCAACAGCTGGAGCATCACGTTCTGATGGACCGGCCTCTGGACACCGCAAGGCGATGACGTGGAAGGGGCGGCACCCGGGCGACCGGCGTGCCGCTTTGCTTTTTCGATGGCGCAAGCCGATCACGAGAGGAGTCGAACGGGAATGAAACGGATCACCGGTTGGATCATCGCGGGCATGCTGTCCGCCGCCGCGGCGCACGTCGCGGCCAGCGACGTGCGGCCAGCGGCCTTCAGCGACAGGCTGCCCGCCGAACACACGGTCGAGGTGCGCAGCATGCCCGGCGTCGATGTCGCCCGGCTGCGGGCGGAGGACCTCAGGCGTTCGGCCAAGCTCACCAATGCCCCGGTGCGCTTCGCCGCGCCGCTCGCGGTCGACATCACCCCGGCGACGGCCGGTGACTGGGACGCGGCCGGCGACCGGCTGGTCTGGCGGCTGCGGGTGCAGTCGAAGGACGCGCTGTCGCTCAACTTCGGCTTCAGCGAGTACCACATGCCCGAAGGCGGGCACATGCTGGTCTATCCGGCCGGCCTGGGGCGCAACGCCAGCCAGGAACTGATCCGCAGTTTCACCAGTGCCGACAACAAGCCGCACGGCAAGCTGTGGACGCCGGTGGTGCAGGGCGACCACGCCGTGATCGAGGTGGTGGTGCCCAAGGCGCGCGCGGGCGAGTTGCGCCTGCGCCTGACCAGCGTCAACCACGACTACGTCGGCTTCGACGGGCTCGCCCGCAGCGGCCTGGTGCAGCCGGCCGGCGTGTCGGGCAGCTGCAACATCGACGTGGTCTGCCCGGCCGGGGACGGCTGGCGCGACCAGATCCGCTCGGTCGGCGCGTACTCGCGGTTCGGCACCTTCTACTGCACCGGCTCGCTGGTGAACAACACCGCGGCCGACCAGTCGATGTACTTCCTGACCGCGAACCATTGCGGCATGGGGACCGCCGATGCGGCGGCCAGCATCGTGGTGTACTGGAACTACCAGAACTCGACCTGCCGCACCCCCGGCAGCGCCGAGAGCGGCGCCAACGGCGACGGCAGCCTGGCGCAGAACCAGACCGGCGCGACCCCGCTGGCCAGCTACGCGACCTCCGACTTCACCCTGCTCGAGCTCGACGCGGCGGCGGATCCGGACTTCGAGCTGTACTGGTCGGGCTGGGATCGCCGCGACACCATCTTCCCGGGCGCGACCGGCATCCACCATCCGCGCGTGGCCGAGAAGCGCATCACCCACTCGTCCAATCCGCTGGAGATCAGTGGTTACTTCGCCACGGGCACCAGCCACATCCACGTGTTCTGGGACCAGCCCGGCACCACCGAGGGCGGGTCGTCCGGCTCGCCGCTGTACAGCCCCGACGGTCGCGTGATCGGGCAGCTGCACGGTGGCCTGGCCTCGTGCTCGACCAGCGGCGACGACCACAGCGATTACTACGGCCGCGTGTTCGTGTCGTGGACGGGCGGCGGCACCGACGCCTCGCGCCTGAGCAACTGGCTGGATCCCGCGGGTACGGGCGCGGAGTTCATCGACGGCCTGGATTCCACCCCGACCGATCCCACGCTGCCGGTCGCAGGCTTCACCTGGGCGGCGGAAGAGCTCACGGTGACCTTCACCGACACGTCGACCGACGACGACACCGCGACCCTGTCCTGGGCCTGGGACTTCGGTGACGGCAACACGTCCACCGACCAGAACCCGGTCCACACCTATGCGGCCGACGGCAGCTACACCGTCTCGCTGACCGTGACCGACGCCGACGGCAACACCGACACGCACACGGCCAGCGTGGACGTGGCGGCGACGCCCGACGCGACCGATCTGGTGAACGGCGAACTGGTGACCGGGCTGTCGGGTGCGGCGGGCAGCGATACGCTCTACCGCCTGGTGGTGCCGGAGAACGCGACCGGTCCGCTGACCTTCCGCAGCTACACCGGCAGCGGGAACATCTCGCTGTACGTCAGCCTCGACGAGGTGCCGACCACGGCCGCGTACGACTGGCGTTCGATGCGCCCGGGCAACAACGAGTCGATCGTGATCGCGGATCCGGAGCCCGGCACCTACTACGTGCTGGTGCGCGGGGAAAGCGCCTACGCCGGCGTGCGCATGATCGCCACCCACGGCCTGAGCGAGACCTACGGCAACGACACGCCGTTCCCGATCCCGGACAACACCCCCGCCGGCATCGAGAGCCCGATCACCGTGTCCGGCGCGAGCGGCAACGCGTCGGCCGAGACCGAGGTGTACGTCGACATCACCCACACCTGGATCGGTGACCTGATCGTGACCCTGGTCGCGCCGGACGGCAGCGAGTACGTGCTGCACAACCGTACCGGCGGCAGCGCCGACGACATCGACGCGACCTACACCGTCGACCTGTCGGGCGAGCCGAAGAACGGCACCTGGACCCTGCGGGTGTCGGACAATGCCGGCGCCGACACGGGCACGCTCAACCAATGGAGCATCACCTTCTGAGGCGGTTCGCGCCCTGACCCGATGCCTGCGCAGGAGCGCGCAGGTGGCGCACGCGGCCCCGGGGACATCCCGGGGCCGCTTTCGCATGTGGCGCATGCGCGGGTGCGCGGTGCACGTTCATCGCCCGCCCACGCAGCCGCGTGCAGCATGCAGGGCGTCGCAGCGAAGCGGCGTCACGCCGACCGCCGAGGAGCCGCCATGCCGCACCTCCCCATCCTTCTTCTGCGCCGGGCCGCGGCGTGGACCCTGCTGCCGACGTGCCTGCTGCTGGCCGGCTGCGCCGCCGCCACCGGAGACACGCGAATGAACGACCGTACCGGGCCCGATCCGTCCGCCCCCGCCGCCCCCGCCGCGTCCGTCGAACTGCCGGGCGAGGGCCCCTACCAGCGCTTCATCGTGCGCTACCGCTCGGACACCGCGGCCGGACGCGATCCGGCGAACGTGCCGGAGCAGCTGCGCGATGCCGCCCGGGTGCTGGATCCGGCGCCTGCGCTGTCCTGGCAGCGGCGGCTGGCGGTGGGCGGCGACGTCTTCACCGTCGACCGGCCGCTGGACAAGAGCGAGGCCCGCCGCCTGATGCAGGCCTTCGCGTCCGATCCGCAGGTGGAATCGATCGAGGTCGACCGCAGGCTCGGGATCGATCCGCCGCGCGAGATGCGCATGCGCGGGGACTGAGCGCGCGGCGCGTCAGTCCAGTGCTTCGAAGCGGTTGGCCTCGACGTTCTTGCGCACCCGCGCAGGATCCCAGATGCGGCCGTTCATGGCGATGTACACGCCCGGCGGCAGCGATTGCACCGCGCCGACCGCGGTGCCGATGTTGAACTCCGCGTCCGAACCCCGGAAGCGCGCCGGGCTCAGCGCGCCGGTGAGCACGATCGTCTTACCGGGGACGCTGGCCAGCACCCGCGCGGTCTGCACCATCGAATCGGTGCCGTGGGTGACCAGCACGTGGCGCGCCTCCTGCGCGGCGATCGTGGCCCGCACGAGTTCGCGGTCGTCGTCGTCCAGGTGCAGCGAATCCTTGCGCAGGATCGGGATCACGCGGAAGCGGAAGGCCACCCCCAGTTCCCCGAGCATGCGGCCGATCTGCGGATCGCCGATCTGGTAGTCCGACTTGTCGTCGAAATAGATCTTGTCGATCGTGCCGCCGGTGGTGACGATCAGCAGTTCTTCCATCGGACTCCTCCCTTGCGCGCGCCTGCACGTCGGGTGTCGGGTGGGCCGGCCCGCAGGCCCGGCGTGGAATGCGGGGACATCACGCGCGCCTGCGGCCGAAGCGCGCGCGCAGCCCGGGCCAGCTCGAAGCGAACACGAGCAGCACCGAGAGTGCGGTCGCGGCCAGCGCGAAGCCGCGCTCGCCCGGCTCCGACCATGCCGTCATCACCGCGTGGCAGAACAGCAGCAGGCCCAGCACGCCGGCCCAGAACGCGGCACGACCGCTGCCGGCCAGCACGCCTGCCAGCAGCAGCAGCAGCGGCAGCACGAACACCAGCAGCGCGGCCAGCATGTGGCGGTCGCCGGCGAACCAGGCCGCGTACAGCGCGGCCAGCGCGGCCAGCACCGCGGCCAGGCCAGGGCGCCTGCGGCGCACCGCGCCCTCGATCACCGCAGTCGTCCGGCGAGCATGGCGATGCGGCGGCCGAGCGCGCGCGCGAGCGCCGCTTCGTCCTCGCTCGGCGTGGGATCGTCGGCCTGGCCGGCGACATGGCTGGCGCCGTAGGGCGTTCCGCCGGTGCGCGTGCTCGTCAGCTGCGGCTCGGTATAGGGGATGCCGGCGATCACGCAGCCGTGGTGCAGGAGCGGCAGCAGCATGCTCAGCAGGGTCGATTCCTGGCCGCCGTGCATCGATGCGGTGGACGTGAACACGCCCGCCGGCTTGCCCACCAGGGTGCCGCTGGCCCATTCGGCACTCAGCCCGTCCAGGAAGTGCTTCAGGGGTGCGGCCATGTTGCCGAAGCGGGTAGGGCTGCCGAGCAGCAGGCCGGCGCATTCGTCCAGGTCGGCGCGCTCGACATAGGGCGCGCCCGACTCCGGCACCGGGGGCGCGGCCACCTGCGTCACCGGCGCCACCGGCGGCACGGTGCGCAGCCGCGCCGCCATGCCGGGCACTTCGCCGATCCCGCGCGCCACCTGACGCGCCAGCTGCGCCACCGAGCCGTTGCGGCTGTAGTAGAGCACCAGGATGTCGGTCATGCGCGTCTCCGCCGGCGGGGGCGCCATTCTGACAGGCTTTGCCGCCGCCCTCACGGCGGCTGCCGCGCGCGCTTTGCTACGCTTCGCCGATGCAGCCGCTGGCGACGTTCAACCTGTGGATGGACCGCGCCCGCGATCGCGAGCGCGCCGGCACGTTCGCACGCTTCCTTGCGCGCCGGTTCCTCGACGACCGTCTGTTCCAGGCCGCGGCCGCGCTGGCCTACACCACGATCTTCGCGCTGGTGCCGCTGGCGATCGTGGTCCTGGGCGTGCTGTCGGCCTTTCCCGTGTTCGGCGAATGGCGCGAGCAGCTGACCGAGTACATCTTCTCCAACTTCGTGCCGAGCGCGGCCAGCACGGTGAAGGAGACCCTGCTGCGGCTGGTGGGGGACGCCACCACGATCACCGTCGCCGGCGCGGTGGGCCTGATCGTGTCGCTGCTGATCACGCTCAACAGCATCGAGACCACGTTCAACCAGATCTGGCGGGTGCCCTCGTCGCGGCCGCAGCTCGGACGCTTCCTCGTGTACTGGACCGTGCTCACGCTCGGCGCGCTGCTGTCGGCGGCGTCGCTGGCGATGTCCGCCTGGGTATTCGCGCTGCCCGTGTTCGCCACCAGCGAAGGTCGCCTGCTGTCCGGGCTGGCGCTGCGCGTGGCACCGGTGCTGATCGAGGTGCTGGTGATCACCTCGCTGTACCGTGTGGTGCCGCACCGCTCTGTGGCGCTGCGGCATGCGTTCGCCGGCGCGCTGCTGGCCACGCTGCTGCTGGAGCTGGTGAAGTGGGGGCTCGGCATCTACCTCGGCACGTTCACCACCTACCAGCGCATCTACGGCGCGCTGGCGGCGCTGCCGATCCTGATGATCTGGATCTACCTGGGCTGGATCTCGATCCTGCTCGGGGCCTCGTTCGCCTCGGCGGTGTCCGCGTTCCGCTACCAGCCGGCGGCGATGCGCCTGCCCGAAGGCTACGAACTGTACGGTCTGCTGCGCCTGCTGGGACGCTTCGCCGAGGCGCGGCGGCGCGGCCGCGGGCTGCATACCGACGACATGCTCGAGATCGAGCCGATGCTCACCGACAGCCAGCTCAAGCAGTTCCTCGGGCAGCTGGCGAAGATCGACCTGCTCAAGCGCGCCGAGAGCGGCGAATGGCTGCTCGCACGCGACCTGGATTCGCTGACGCTGGCCGACCTGTACGAAGCCTGCCAGCTGCGCGTCCCGGTCACGGAGGCCTGGCTGCCCTGTCGCGACGACGCGCTCGGCGCCGCCGCCATCGCCGCGCTCGACGAACTGCGCCTGCCGCTGCGCGCGCTGCTCAAGCGCAACGTCGCCCACATCTATCCGTCCAGAGGTGAAACCGCATGAAGCTGCAGGCCCCCGGCATCCTCCTCCTCGCGCTGCTGCTGGCCGCCTGCCAGCCCGCCACCGGACCGGAGGCCGACACCGCGCCGGCGCCGGACAACGCCAGCGGCCCGGCGGACGGCGATGCGCCGGCGCCCGCCGACGCCGTGCCGACCGACGCGGATGCCGCGCGTCCCGACGAACCCGGCCTGCAGGTGGCCACCATCGACGGTGGCGAGTACGACCTCGCCGACCATCGCGGCAAGTGGGTGGTGGTGAATTTCTGGGCGACGTGGTGCTCGCCCTGCCTGAAGGAGATGCCCGAGCTGTCGGCGCTGCACACGATGCGCGAGCACATCAGCGTCGTCGGCCTGGCGTACGAGGAGATCGACGTCCCGTCGATGCAGTCCTTCCTCGACGAGCATCCGGTGGCATACCCGATCGCGATCATCGACGTGTACGCCCCGCCCGCTGACTTCGAGACCCCGCGCGGGCTGCCGATGACCTATCTGATCGCGCCCGACGGCAAGGTCGCGCGCCAGTTCCTCGGCCCGGTCACGGCCAAGGAGATCGAGACCGCGATCGAAAGCAGCGGCGGACCCGCGCTCGACACGCTGCCGGGCGTGGCGCCGGAGGCGGACGAGGCCGCCTGATGGCCGCCGCGCGGTTCCGCGTCGAAGGACGCGTCCAGGGCGTGGGCTTCCGCGCCGCGACGCGCGCGCAGGCCCTCGTACTCGGCCTGCGCGGGTACGCGCGCAATCTGGCGGACGGTGGCGTCGAGATCGTGGCCGAGGGCGGGCCCGACGCGCTGGATGCGCTGGCCCGATGGCTGGAGGACGGACCGCCGACGGCGCAGGTGGAGCGTGTCGGGCGCTTCGTCCATGCCGAGAACGACCCGGGTCCCGGATTCGACATCCGCTGATCCGCTGCGCGCGTCCGCATTGACGGAGAGTGTGGAGCTGCGACCGCACGGCGCCGTGTCGATGGAAGCATGGGGAGCGAGGTCCCGCATCCCGGCGGTCGCCACGCGCAGGCTGCGATGGCGAAGGGTCAGCGGGGCGGGATGGCGCCCGACGGTTCCGTGACCGGCGGCGATTCACCTTCGCCATGCAGCCGCACTGCGCGGTCGCGCTGCGCCTCGTCCAGTGGCGGCGGTCGTGCCTGCGCGCCGACGATCTGGTCCTGCCAGCCGGGGAGGCGGCGGATGCCTCCGGCTGCCAGCTCCAGCCCCCGGTTGATGCCCATCTGCACCAGCCCACCACGCAACCCGATCTCTTCCAGGCCCGGCGGCTCGTCCCAGTCGCGCGAGAACACGGTGTCCTCGACCCTCACCGGATTACGGAAGGCGAACGGATCCTCGCGTATGCGCTGGCCGATCACGCGCACCGGTGCGAGTTCGCGCATGGTCCCGGTCGCGTCGCGTGACGTGCCCGCGTCGTCCTGGGCCACGGCCGCGCCGCCGCCACTGGCGGCGATCGCCGTGGCCAGCAGCATCCGCGCCGCGGTCACGCGCGAAACGCGGGCAGCGGGTGCAGCACGCCATAGCGCTCGCGGCGCGGCCTGCCGGCCAGCGGCGGCAGGTCGAGGTCGGGCGGCGGTACGTGGGTGTCGGGCAGGCGGTCGAGCAGGTCGCGGATCAGGGTCAGGCGTCCGCGCTTCTGGTCGTTGAAATCCACCAGCGTCCAGGGCGCATGCCGGGTGTGGGTGGCGGCCAGCATCGTCTCGCGCGCGCGGGTGTAGTCGTCGTAGCGCACGCGCGCCTCGACATCGACCGGCGACAGCTTCCAGCGCTTGAGCGGATCGCACAGCCGCTCCTGGAACCGCTCCTCCTGGCGCGCCTGGTCGCAGCACAGCCAGTACTTGAACAGCAGGATGCCGTCGTCCACCAGTTGCCGCTCGAACACCGGCGCCTGGCGCAGGAACGCCTTGACCTGGGCCGCCGTCGCGAAGCCCATGACCTGCTCCACCCCGGCGCGGTTGTACCAGCTGCGATCGAACAGGGCGAGCTCGCCCGCGGCCGGCAGGTGCGGCACGTAGCGCTGGAAATACCACTGGCCAGATTCGCGTTCGTTGGGCCTGGGCAGCGCCACCACCCGGCACTGGCGCGGGTTGAGCTGGTCGGCGATGGCACCGATCGCGCCACCCTTGCCGGCGGTGTCGCGTCCTTCGAAGATCACCAGCAGGCGCTTGCCCGCATGCTGCAGCCAGCGGGACAGGGCGACCAGCTCGACCTGCATCGGCGCCAGCGCCGCTTCGTATTCCTTGCGCTTGAGGGGCTTCATCGCGGGGCTCCATGCATGCGGCCGCGTGCCGCGGCGTCGCGGTGGACCAGGTGTCCCCGCCGCACCCTGCGGCATCCGCGATGCGGCCAACGCCGGCCCTCGACGCAGGCCGGCCACGGCGCGCCGGCACCCCGGGGGAGCGGCAGACCGGTCAGGACGCCTCCGACAGCCGCGGCCGCAGCGTGGCCAGATTGCACGGCCGCGTGCGCGCGTCGAGCTGGTCGCGAAGGATCCTGTCCCATGCGGTGCGGCATGCGGACGTCGAGCCGGGCAGGGCGAACAGGAAGGTGGCGTTCGCCAGCCCGGCGAATGCGCGCGACTGCAGCGCCGAGGTGCCGATCTCGTCGAACGACAGCGCGCGGAACAGTTCGCCGAACCCCGGCATCTGCTTGTCCAGCAGCGGCAGCAGCGCCTCGGGCGTCGAATCGCGGCCGGTGAACCCGGTGCCGCCCGTCACCAGGATGCCGTCGACCGCAGGGTCGGCGATCCACTTCGACACCAGCGCGCGCAGGGCGTAGCGATCGTCGGGCAGCAGGGCGCGTTCGTGCAGGCGGTGGCCCGCGGCCTCGAGCGAGGCGGCCAGGTAGTCGCCCGATGCGTCCTCGGCCAGCGTGCGCGAGTCGGACACCGTGAGCACGCACAGCGCCAGCGGAATCGTCTCGTCGGAAGCGGTCATGACCGCAGCCTACCGCAGTCTGCCGGGCGGCGGCAGCGGGTGGTTGCTCAGGCGCCGGGGCGCGGCGCGGCGGATGCGGCGAGCCCGTGCGCCAGCGCCGCGAAGTCGCGCGCGAATCCCGCCATGTCGAACAGGCCGGAGTGCGCGCGCGCATCGGCCAGGCGCCTGCGCAGGGCGCTTCGCGCGTCCGCGTCCTGCGCCAGCCCGATGGCGCGCGCGACGAACGCCTCGTCGCTGTCGACATTCATCTCGTGCAGGCCGAGGTGGTGGTTGAGGCTGCCGGCCACGCGCGAGGCGAACGTATCGCCCGGGCAGGTGAGCACCGGGCATCCGGCCCACAGCGCATCCGATGCGGTGGTGTGCGCGTTGTAGGGATGGGTGTCGAGGAACAGGTCGGCCAGCTGCAGCCGGGCCATGTAGTCCGGGTGCGGCTGCTTGGCCATGAACACCAGTCGCGCGGGATCGACGCCCGCGGCCCGGGCCACGTCGCGCAGGCGCGCATCGGAACCGCCCGGCCCGGACAGTAGCCACAGCACGCTCCCGGGTGCGCCGCGCAGCACCGCCAGCAGGCGCGCGACGCTGGCGGGATTGAGCTTGTAGCTGTTGTTGAAACAGCACAGCACGGTGGCATCGTCCGGCAGGCCGCACCCGTCACGCGCGGGCGGCGCGGGCAGGGCGCGCGAGGTGTCGGACGGCTGGAAGCAGCGCGGCAGCCACGCCACCTGTTCGGAGAAATGCGGCGCCAGCGCTTCGGGCAGGACGAAGCGGTCGGCGACGACATGGTCGATCCAGGGCGCGCCACTGGTGCCGGGGTACGCCAGCCAGTTCACCTGCACCGGCGCCGGCCGCATCGCCAGCACCTCAGGCCGGCCGCCGCCGCCCCAGCCGCGCAGGTCGAACAGCACGTCGATGCTCGCGGCGCGTACTCCCTGCGCGGCCCGGGCGTGGTGCATGCCGGCCAGGTCGTGCCAGCGTGCGACGGCGCGCAGCCGGTGCGCGATCGTGCTGCCATCGTCGTCGGCGAGTGCGAACAGATGCGCCTCGACGTCCGGCTGCGCGCGCAGCGCTTCGAAGAACGCCACCGTCAGCAGTCCGGTCGGATGGGCGCCGAATCCGTTGGACATGAAGCCCAGCCGCAGCGGCCCCGGGGCGCGCGATGGTGGCGGTGGCAGCGGACGCACCGCCCGTGCGAGCCCCGCGGCACGCAGGCGTGCGCAGCGCAGCTGTTCGGCGGGCGACGCGTCTTCGCTCAGGAAGGCGAAGGGCTCGATCGCCGGTTCGCCTGCGGCCACTGCGGCGCGTACCTGTGCGGACAGCGCATCCAGCCCGCGCCAGTCGCACAGCCTGCGGCGCCATGCCAGCAGGTAGGCCGCGATCCCGGCAGAGTCGGGCATCAGCGCATGCGCGCGGGCGTAGGCCTCGTTTGCCGCTTCGGCCTCACCGGTGTCTTCCAGCACGTGCGCCAGCCACACGGCGATGCCGACATGCCGGGGCGCATGGCGCGCCGCCTCGCGCAGGCTCGCGGCGGCGTCGGCATGTCGGCCGAGCATCCACTGCGCGCGCCCCAGCCGCGCCAGCGCCTCCGGATGTCCCGGCGCCAGCTGGAGCGCGCGCCGCGCGGCGGCGATGCAGGCCCGCGCGTCGCCGGCCTCGACCTCGGCATCGGCGAGCAGGATCCAGGCGAAGGCATTGCCGGGCTCGCGCTGCACCGCGGCGCGGGACTGCGCGCGCGGATCGCCGGCGCCGGTCACCGCCGGGCGTCCCGACATGGGGAAGTGGCGCTCAGGCCAGCGACAGCGAGTACCATTGGGTCGCGTCCTCGCGCCAGCCGGCGGCGCGGTAGGTGGCGCGGGCCGCGGCGTTGTCGCGCCCGGTCTCGAGCTGGATGCCCGCAGCGCCGTCCGCGCGGGCGAAGGCGGCGGCCGCGTCCAGCAGCGCGCGGGCGACGCCCTGGCGCCGCGTGGCGGGCAGCACGAACAGGTCGTTGAGGATCCAGGTGCGCGCCATGCGCACCGAAGAAAACATCGGATAGAGCTGGGCGAAGCCCACGGCCGCGGCGCCCTGGCGCGCCACCAGCACCTTCGATTCGCCGAAGCGCAGGCGGCTGCGCAGCCATTCTCGCGCGGCGGGAACATCGGACGCCTGGCCATAGAACTGGCGGTAGGCGTCGAACAGCGCGGCGAGCGCGTCGAGGTCGGCCGGCTGCGCGGCGGTGATGGTGGCGCTCATCGGTCAGGTGTCCCGGGTCAGTTGCGCCAGCGCGTCGGCCTGGTGCTCGCGCGACAGGCGCTCGACCAGCGCGTCGAGCTGGCCCTCGAGCACGTTCGGCAGGTCGTACAGGGTCAGTCCCTCGACCCGATGGTCGGTGATGCGGCCCTGCGGATAGTTGTAGGTGCGGATGCGCTGGCTGCGGTCGCCGCTGCCGACCTGCAGCTTGCGGCTGGCGGCGGTGGCCGCGGTGCGGCGTTCGGCCTCGGCCTCGGCGAGCATGGCGCGCAGGCGCTTCATCGCCTTGTCGCGGTTGGCGTGCTGGCTGCGCTCGGTCTGCGACTCCACCACGACGCCGCTGGGCAGGTGGGTGATGCGGATCGCCGAATCGGTCTTGTTGACGTGCTGGCCGCCGGCGCCGGAGGAGCGGAAGGTGTCGACCTTCAGGTCGGCCGGATTGATCTCGACCGGCTCGCCGTCCTCCTCGACCGGGATGATCGCCACCGTCGCGGCCGAGGTATGGATGCGCCCCTGCGATTCGGTCTCGGGCACGCGCTGCACGCGGTGGGTGCCCGACTCGAACTTCAGCCGCGCGTAGGCGCCTTCGCCCTCGACCCGCGCGATCGCCTCTCTGAAGCCGCCGTGCTCGCCCGGGCTGGCCGATTCGACCTCCACCCGCCAGCCCTGGCGTTCGGCATAGCGCGTGTACATGCGCAGCAGGTCGCCGGCGAAGATCGCCGCCTCGTCGCCGCCGGTGCCGGCGCGGATCTCCAGGTACAGGCCGCCCTCGTCGCGGGCGTCGCGCGGGACCAGCTGCGCCATCAGCGCCGCATCCAGGTCGGCCAGACGGGCGTCGGCCGCGGCGATCTCTTCCTCGGCCAGTTCGCGCAGTTCCGGATCGCCGCGCATGGCCTCGGCCGCCGCGAGGTCCGCCTGCGCCTGACGCTCGTCCGCCAGCGCCGAGGCCAGCGGTTCCAGCCGTGCGAACTCGCGCGACAGGGCGCGGAAGCGCGTCTGGTCGCCGGCGACCCCGGGATCGGCGAGCAGGCGTTCGAGTTCGTCGCGGCGTTCGGCCAGCGCGTCCAGCTTACGGCGCAGGGTCGGCAGCATCGGCGTCGCGCGGTTCGGGGGGCAGCAGCTCGTCGAACGAGCGCAGGAAGTCGAGGTTGCCGCTGGACACCGCCTCGCGCATGGCGGCGGTCGGCGCGTGCAGCAGCCGGTTGGTGAGGGCATGCGCGAGCTGGTCGATCACCGCGTGCGGATCCTGTCCGCCGGCCAGCTGCTGGCGCGCGCGGGCCAGCAGTTCGGCGCGGGTCGCCTCGCCGTGGGCGCGCAGCCGCTTGAGCGGCGCGTTGCGCGCGCCGAAGGCCAGGGCCTCGGCGTAGCGGGACACCTGCAGGTCGATGATCGCCTCGGCATCCTGCGCCGCCTCGCTGCGGCTGCGACGGTTGTGCTCGACCACGCGGTCGAGGTCGTCGACGGTGTAGACGAAGGCGTCTTCGAGCTCGGCGACGTCGGCGGCGATGTCGCGCGGCACCGCCAGGTCCATCAGCAGCATCGGCCGCCGCTTGCGCAGCGACAGCGCGTGCGCGATCTGCGGCCGGGTGAGGATCGGCGACTGGCTGGCCGTGGCGGAGAACACGATGTCGGCCAGGAACAGGTGGCGCTCGAGTTCGTCCAGCGGCAGCGCCACCGCGCCGTACCGCGCCGCCAGCTCCTGCGCGTGCGAGAAGGTGCGGTTGGCGACCAGCAGCCGCTTCACCCGTGCCTGCGAGAGGTGGCGCGCGGTCAGCTCGATGGTCTCGCCCGCACCGACCAGCAGCACCACCGAATCGGCCGGCCGTGCGAACGATTCCTGCGCCAGGCGCACCGCGAGCGAGGCCACCGAGACCGGGCTGCTGCCGATCCGGGTTTCGGTGCGCGCGCGCTTGGCGGTGACGAAGGCGTGCTGGAACAGGCGGTCGAGCTCGCCGCCCAGGGTCCCGGCGCTGCGCGCCATGGCCCAGGCCTGCTTGACCTGGCCGAGGATCTGCGGCTCACCCAGTACCAGCGAATCCAGGCCGCAGGCGACCCGGAACAGGTGGCGCACGGCGGCGTCGCCGGCGTGGCGATAGAGGTAGGCGTGCAGGTCGTAGGCGGCGTGGCTGTCGTCGCCGTGGTCGCGCGGGTGGGTGGCCAGCCAGTCGGCCAGCCGGCGGCCGTCGCCATCGGCCAGCGCGTACAGTTCGGTGCGGTTGCAGGTCGACAGCAGCGCCACCTCGCGCACGCCCGGCAACTCGCGCAGCTGCGCCAGCGCCGCCGGCACGGCGGCGTCGCCGAAGGCCACGCGCTCGCGCAGCGCGACCGGGGCGGTCTGGTGGTTGATGCCGAGGGCGTAGAGGGTCATGCGTGGCTGGCGGGCCCGGCGGCGTGGCCGTTCAGGCGCTTGCGATAAGCTTTCGGAATTCAGACGCCCTCATTTTAAGGCCCGGCCGACGTCGATGCCCGCTTTTCAGAACTCCGTCCGCCGGATCGTGCTGGGTGCCGGCCTGCTGGCCTGCCTCGTTCCCCTCCATTCGGCGGCCGCGCCGGCGCGCGATCCGCTGCGCGAGGACGTGCTCGGCGCCACCCTGGCCGGGGAGTACGCCCTCCAGGCCGGTCGGCTGGACGAGGCGGCCGGGTGGTACCTGGACGCCGCGCGCGCTGCCGGCGACGGGGACGCCGGGCTGGCCGAACGCGCCACCCGGATCGCGCTGCTGGGCCAGGACGATCGCGCCGCCGAGCAGGCTTTGGCGCTGTGGCAGGCGCGCGCGCCGGAATCGCTCGCGATGCGCGCGGCGGAGGCCACGCTGGCGCTGCGCACCGGCCGGACCCGGGTCGCGCAGCGGCAGTTGCGGGCGCTCATGGCCGACCCCGATCCCGCCGGCTGGCGCCACGCGCTGGCGGTGATCGCCACCGGTCCACGCGAACAGGCGGCCTCGGCGCAGATGATGCGTCGCCTGTTCGACGACGGTGCGGTACCCGATACGCTTCCTGCCTGGCTCGCCTTCGGCGATCTGGCCCAGAGGCTGGACGAGGAGGAGCTCACCCGGCGCGTGATCGCCCGCATCGTGGAGCGTTTCCCGGGCGAGCCGCGGGTGGCGCTGCTGCGTGCCTCGCAGCTGCGCGAAGCTGGCGATCTGGACGGTGCGCGCGCGGCCCTGGGCGAAGCCGCCGACACGGCGGCGCGGGTGCCGGAACTGCGACTGGCGATGGCCGCCGAATACGATGCCCTCGGCGACCCGGCCGCGGCCGAGCAGCTGCTCGCCAGGGGTCCGCAGGACCGCCGCATCCAGGCCTTGCGCGCCTCGCTGCTGGCCAAGGCAGAGGACAAGACGTCGCTGGCGCGCCTCTACGACGAGCTGCGCCGCGATGCCACCAATCCCGAACCCGGTCACCGCCTGCTGCTGGGCCAGGTGGCGGAGTTCCTGGACCGCCACGCCGAGGCGCTGGAGTGGTACGAAAGCGTGCCCGGCGGCGAAGCGCGGCTGCAGGCCCGGCTGCAGGCGACCCATGTGCTGCACGACCTGGGCCGTCGCGACGAGGCCTACGCCGCCCTCCACCGGCTGCAGGTGGACGGCTCGATCAACGAGGATGCCCGCCGCGCGGCGTATCTGGTGGAGGGCGAACTGCGCGCGCGCGACCAGGACTTCGAGGCCGAGGGCGAGGCCTATGCGCGTGGCCTGGGCGACTGGCCCGACGAGCCCTCGCTGCTGTACGCCCGCGCCCTGATGTGGGAGCGTCGCGACGACATCCCGCGCGCCGAGGCCGACCTGCGCAAGATCCTGGTCGCCGACCCGGACAACGTCGCCGCGCTCAACGCGCTCGGCTACACCCTGGCCGACCGCACCGACCGCTATGCCGAAGCGCTGGAACTGATCGACCGCGCGCGCGTGGCCGAGCCGGGCAATGCCGCGATCATCGACAGCTACGGCTGGGTGCTCTACCGGCTCGGCCGCAGCGAGGAGGCGCTGGTGGAGCTGCGACGCGCCTACACCCTGCAGAAGGACGCCGAGATCGCCGCGCACATCGCCGAGGTGCTGTGGGTGCTGGGGCGTCGCGACGAAGCGCAACGGTACTTCGACGACGCGCGCCGGCTCGATCCGGACAACCGCTCGCTGCGTCGCGCGCTCGAGAATACCGGCGCATGAGCTGTCGCCTCGTCCACGCCCTCGCGGTCGCGTGCGTGTTGCTGCTGGGGGGCTGCGTCTCCGTTCCGCAGCGCCCACCCGTCCCGGTCGACATGGCTGCCGCGCGCGAGTCGGAGGCGCAGCGCGGGTCGCTCGTCGACTGGTCGCTGGAAGGACGGGTCGCGATCTCCAACGCCCGCCAGGGCGGCAGCGGGCGGCTCGACTGGGTGCAGCGCGGCGAGCGCTACGACCTCACCCTTTCCGCCCCGGTCACCCGGCAGGGCTGGCGCCTGAGCGGCGACGCGGCGTCGGCCCGGCTGGAAGGCGTCGAAGGCGGGCCGCGCGAGGGCGCGGATGTCGAAGCCCTGCTGTTCGGGGCGACCGGTTGGGAGATTCCCGTGCGCGCCATGGTCGACTGGGTGCGCGGCGTCGCCGCCCCGACCGGGCCGTACGGGCCGGCGCGGGTGGTGCACGGCGCCGGCAACTTGCCGACACGCCTGGAACAGGCGGGCTGGACGATCGAATACCGGGACTGGTTCGAGGCTGGCCCCGGCCAGCCGTCGCTCCCGCGCCGGATCGAGGCCAGCCGCGACCAGGCGCGGGTCAGGCTGGTGGTCGACGGCTGGACCGTGGTCCCCGGGGCGACCACCGCGCCGTCGCCATCCGACACGCGGCCGGCTCCGGACGCAATGCCGGAACCGGACGCGAACGCATCACCTGAGGCCCGCCTGGCCGCGAGCCTGCAGGCCCTGACGCTCGACGACCCGGCCGCCGACATGCGCGCGAACGCCCGGGCGGGCGACCTGCGGCCGGTCGGTGTCTGCGGCTTCGCCTGCCTCGCGCCTGGGTTTGGTCCGGAAGGCGGTGCGGCCCATGGCGTGCCGATGCGGATCCTCGACGGCACCGGCGATGTCGTGCGGGGCGAGGAGCACCTCGCGCTCAAGCACCGGGCCGAGGCGTACGCGCGCGCCTACAACGCCGCACTGGCCGTCCGGTTGCGCGCCCGGCCGCACGCCGCCGACTGACCATGGCGTCGTTCGACCCTGCGGACGGCTGGAGCGCCTGGCCAGCCCCCGCCAAACTGAACCTGTTCCTGCGCATCGCGCGTCGCCGCGACGACGGCTACCACGAGCTCCAGACCGTGTTCCGGCTGCTGGACTGGGGCGACACCGTCCATGTGCGGCTGCGCGACGACGGCCGCATCCGCCGCATCGGCGCTTCCGCCGGAGGCGTGGCGGAGGCGGACGATCTGCTGGTCCGCGCCGCGCGGCGGCTCCAGGCGGCAGCCAACGTCGCCCAAGGCGCCGACATCTCCGTCGAAAAACGGATTCCGGCAGGCGCAGGTTTCGGCGGCGGATCGTCCGATGCCGCCACCGTGCTGCGGGTGCTGGACCGGCGCTGGGGGCTCGATCTGGGGGTCGAAGGCCTTGCGGCGCTGGGGTTGGAACTGGGCGCGGATGTCCCGGTCTTCGTCCATGGCCGCAACGCCTGGGCCGAGGGAGTCGGCGAACGCCTGACCCCGGTGGACCTGGCACCGGCCTGGTACGTGCTGGTCGATCCGGCGGTCCACGCGGCCACCGCGGCGCTGTTCCAAGCTCCTGAATTGACGCGAAATGCGCCACCCGCGACAATATCCGACTTCGTTTCGGGAACTGGGCTCGGCAATGCGTTCGAGCTGGTGCTGCGCCGCCGCGAACCCGCCGTCGAGGCGGCGTTCGTGGCCCTGGCGCGGATCGGCACGCCGCGGTTGACCGGGTCGGGCAGTGGCTGCTTCGTCGAATTCGCCACCCGCGAAGACGCCGAGGTCGCGCTGGCGGACCTGCCGTCCGGCCTGCGGGCCTGGGTCGCGGCAGGTGCGTCGCGTTCGCCGCTGCTGGATGCGCTCGAAGCGGATGGATCCTGATGGGTGCCGGTCACGATCGGTGATGCTGGAAGCGGGCGTCCTTGCGCCGTCGCCTGCCGGATCACGATTGCCGGCGACGCATCCGGGCCCGACAACAGGGGCGTCGCCAAGTGGTTAAGGCACCGGGTTTTGATCCCGGCATGCGTAGGTTCGAATCCTTCCGCCCCTGCCAGACACATGTGGTGATCGGAATTCCGGAACCGGGCAGCGGCGCCCGCACCTCCGGCTTCACGATCCCCATTCCCTCCTCTCCAATTCCGGCAGCCATACCATGAAGGAAGATCGGAACCTGTTGATCTTCTCCGGCAACGCGAACCGGCCGCTGGCGCAGGCGGTGTGTCGCGAGCTGGGGGTGCGTCCGGGCAAGGCGCTGGTGTCGACGTTCTCCGACGGCGAGGCCCAGGTGGAGATCGAGGAGAACGTGCGCCGGCAGGACGTGTTCGTGATCCAGCCGACCAACGCGCCCTCGGCCGAGCACCTGATGGAGCTGCTGGCGCTGATCGACGCGCTCAAGCGCGCCTCGGCGGCCTCGGTGACCGCGGTGGTGCCGTACTTCGGCTATGCCCGCCAGGACCGGCGCATGCGCTCCTCGCGGGTGCCGATCACCGCCAAGCTGGTGGCGAAGATGTTCTCGGCCGCCGGTGCCGACGGCGTGCTGACGGTCGACCTGCATGCCGACCAGATCCAGGGCTTCTTCGACATCCCGGTCGACAACGTCTACGCCTCTCCGCTGCTGCTGGCCGACATCTGGCGCGCGCACGGCACCGACAACCTGATCGTGGTCTCGCCCGACGTCGGCGGCGTGGTGCGGGCCCGGGCCATCGCCAAGCGCCTGGACGACGCGGACCTGGCGATCATCGACAAGCGCCGGCCGAAGGCGAACGTCGCCACCGTGATGAACATCATCGGCGACGTGGAAGGCAAGACCTGCGTGCTGGTCGACGACATCGTCGACACCGCCGGCACCCTGTGCGCCGCCGCCGGCGCGCTCAAGGCCGATGGCGCGAACAAGGTCGTCGCCTACTGCACCCACCCGGTGCTGTCGGGCGCGGCGATCGACAACATCACCCGTTCCCAGCTCGACGAACTGGTGGTCACCGACACCATCCCGCTGACGGAGGCTGCCCGCGCCTGCGGCCGCATCCGCCAGCTCAGCGTCGCCGAGATGCTGGCCGAGACGATCCGCCGGGTCGCCTTCGGAGAATCCGTCAGTTCGCTCTACCTGGACTGACACCGCCGCTCACCTGGTCGCGGGTGAGCGTTTCCAACCGCCGCGAGGCGGTCTACTACGCAAAGAAGAGAAGCACACATGGCAACGACACATGAAATCAAGGTCGAGCGCCGCGAGGACGAAGGGAAGGGTGCGAGCCGCCGCCTTCGCCGCGCGGGCAAGATCCCGGCCATCGTCTACGGTGGCGACCTGAACCCGGTCAACATCCAGCTCGACCACGAGCCGGTGTGGCTGGCCAGCCAGAACGAGTGGTTCTATTCCTCGATCCTGGACCTGAGCCTGGGTGGCGACATCCAGAAGGTGCTGCTGCGCGACATGCAGCGTCACCCGTACAAGCAGCTGATCATGCACCTGGACTTCCAGCGCGTGAGCGAGGGCGAGACGCTGCGCACCGCGGTGCCGCTGCACTTCATCGGCGAGGACAAGTCGCCGGCCGGCAAGGCTGCCGAGGTGGTGGTGACGCACGAGCTCAACGAGGTCGTGGTCGAGTGCCTGCCCAAGGACCTTCCCGAGCACATCGAGGTCGACCTGTCGGACCTGGAGCTGGGCACCACGGTGCACCTGTCCGACCTCAAGCTGCCGTCGGGCGTCGAGATTCCAGAGCTGCGCCTGGGCAAGGAGCACGACGTGGCGGTGGTCGTGGCGCGCCATGGTCGCGTCGAGGCCGAGGAGACGGCGGAAGACGAGGATTCCGGCGACGTGCCGGCCAGCAAGGTCGGCAAGGAAGACGAGAAGTGATCCTCGCGTAGCGAAGGTCGTCCCGGGACGGCGGACGGGTGATCCCTCCACGGCAGCGCGCGCAGGCGCGTTCCGTCGGTGGGGGCGCTCCGTCCACCCCGGCCCGGGCTGTCTCCGATGGATGGACTGCGCCTCATCGTCGGCCTGGGCAACCCGGGCCGGGACTACGAGCGGACCCGGCACAACGCCGGGTTCCGTTTCGTCGACGCGCTCGCCGACAGGGCCGGTGTGCGCTTCGGCGTGGAGTCGAAGCTGTTCGGCGAAACGGCGAAGGCCGAAGTGGCGGGACGCGCGGTGTGGCTGCTCAAACCGGCCACGTTCATGAATCTCAGCGGCAAGTCCGTGACCGCGGCGCTGCGCTTCTGGAAGATCGAGCCCGAGCAGGCGCTGCTGGCGCACGACGAGCTCGACCTGCCGCCGGGCACGGCGCGGCTGAAGTTCGACGGCGGGCACGGCGGCCAGAACGGCCTGCGCGACACCATGAAGCTGCTCGGCCACGGGCGGTTCCATCGCCTCCGGATCGGCATCGGCCATCCCGGGCACAAGGACCGGGTGACGGGCTGGGTGCTGGGTCGGCCGGGCAGCGATGATGCGATCTTGATCGATCGTTCCATCGACGCCGCGCTCGACGTGCTGCCGCTGGCGGTCCACGGTGATTTCAACGAGGCGATGAAACGGCTGCACACGGGCAGGGACTAGGGGCTTGGGGAGTCCGGATTCGGCAGGCGCGCGCCTCCCGAGTCCCGACTCCCGAATTCCCACTCCCGGATCGTCATGGGCATCCAATGCGGCATCGTCGGCCTGCCGAACGTCGGCAAGTCGACCCTCTTCAACGCGCTGACCAAGGCGGGGATCGCGGCCGCGAATTTCCCGTTCTGCACCATCGAGCCGAACGTGGGCGTGGTCCCGGTGCCGGATCCGCGCCTGGGCGCGCTGGCCGGGATCGTCAAGCCCGAGAAGGTCGTGCCCACGGCGGTCGAGTTCGTCGACATCGCCGGCCTGGTCGCCGGCGCTGCCAGCGGCGAGGGCCTAGGCAACAAGTTCCTGGCCCACATCCGCGAGGTGGACGCGATCGCGCACGTGGTGCGCTGCTTCGAGCATGCCGACGTGATCCACGTCGCCAACCGGGTCGACCCGATCGCCGACATCGAGACCATCGATACCGAACTGGCGCTGGCCGACCTGGACAGCGTGGACAAGTCGATCGCGCGCTACGAGCGGGTGGCCAGGAGCGGCGACAAGGACGCCAAGGCGCGGATCGAGGTGCTGGGCAGGCTGCGCGCGGCGCTCGACCAGGGACGTCCGGCGCGCTCGGTCGCGCTGGCCGAGGACGAGCGGCCGCTGGTGCGCGAGCTGTTCCTGCTGACCATGAAGCCGGTGCTGTACATCGCCAACGTGCTCGAGGACGGCTTCGAGGGCAATGCGCACCTGGACGCCGTGCGCGCCCGGGCGGCGGGGGAGGGGGCGGAGGTGGTACCGGTCTCGGCCGCGATCGAGGAGGAGCTGAGCCAGCTCGACGATGCCGACCGCGACGAGATGCTGTCCAGCTACGGTCTCGAGGAGCCGGGTCTGAACCGGGTCATCCGCGCCGCCTACCGCCTGCTGGGCCTGCAGACCTACTTCACCGCAGGGGTGAAGGAAGTCCGGGCCTGGACGGTGAAGGCCGGATCCACCGCGCCGCAGGCGGCCGCGGTGATCCACACCGATTTCGAGAAAGGCTTCATCCGCGCCGAAACCATCGCCTACGACGACTTCATCCGCTACCGCGGCGAGGCCGGCGCGCGCGAGGCAGGACGCCTGCGCCTGGAGGGCAAGGAGTACCGTGTGCAGGAAGGCGACGTACTGCACTTCCGCTTCAACGTCTGAACCGGCCCGGGCGCCGCCCCGTTCGGGCCGTCGCCGGATCGGCCGCGCGGGCCGCAGCGGGCGCCGTGCAGGCGCGCGTTGACAGCGCCTCGACGCGTGGTCAAAATAACGGGCTGTTTCACGGGTTTGCGCGACGACCGGAGGGATACCCAAGCGGCCAACGGGGGCAGACTGTAAATCTGCTGGCTTACGCCTTCGGTGGTTCGAATCCACCTCCCTCCACCAGTCCCGTCAAAGCAGGCTCGAGTTTGTGCGGCGCGGGAGTAGTTCAATGGTAGAACCTCAGCCTTCCAAGCTGATGGTGCGGGTTCGATCCCCGTCTCCCGCTCCATTGCCCTGCTGCCGGTCCGACCCGCGCGACAGGCTTCAACACAATTCGCTCACGTAGCTCAGTCGGTAGAGCACCTCCTTGGTAAGGAGGAGGTCGATGGTTCGATTCCATTCGTGAGCACCATCCGCAGCGGGGTTGCCCCCGCGAGAGCCCGGCCGGCGCGGCCGGGCGTCCCACCAGCAGTCACACCAACCGTCAGCGAGAGTCACAGTCATGGCAAAGGGTAAGTTCGAGCGCACCAAGCCCCACGTGAACGTGGGCACGATTGGGCACGTGGACCACGGCAAGACGACGCTGACGGCGGCGCTGACGAAGATCGGTGCGGAGCGTTTCGGCGGCGAGTTCAAGGCTTACGACGCGATCGACGCGGCGCCTGAGGAGAAGGCGCGCGGGATCACGATCTCGACCGCGCACGTGGAGTACGAGTCCCCGAACCGGCATTACGCGCACGTGGACTGCCCGGGCCACGCGGACTACGTGAAGAACATGATCACGGGTGCGGCGCAGATGGACGGTGCGATCCTGGTGTGCTCGGCCGCGGACGGCCCGATGCCGCAGACGCGCGAGCACATCCTGCTGGCCCGTCAGGTGGGCGTGCCGTACATCGTGGTCTTCCTGAACAAGGCGGACATGGTGGACGACGCCGAACTGCTGGAGCTGGTGGAGATGGAAGTCCGCGAGCTGCTGAGCAAGTACGAGTTCCCGGGCGACGACACCCCGATCATCCACGGTTCGGCGCTCAAGGCGCTGGAAGGCGACCAGTCGGACATCGGCGTGCCTGCGATCATCAAGCTGGTCGAGGCGCTGGACAGCTGGATCCCGGAGCCGGAGCGCGACATCGACCGTCCGTTCCTGATGCCGGTGGAAGACGTGTTCTCGATCTCGGGCCGCGGCACGGTGGTGACCGGTCGTATCGAGCGCGGCGTGATCAAGGTGGGCGAGGAAATCGAGATCGTCGGTATCCGTCCGACCCAGAAGACCACGGTCACGGGCGTGGAGATGTTCCGCAAGCTGCTCGACCAGGGCCAGGCGGGCGACAACGCCGGCCTGCTGCTGCGCGGCACCAAGCGTGACGACGTGGAGCGCGGCCAGGTGCTGTGCAAGCCCGGCTCGATCGCGCCGCATACCGAGTTCGAGGCCGAGGTGTACGTGCTGTCGAAGGACGAGGGTGGCCGTCATACCCCGTTCTTCAAGGGTTACCGCCCGCAGTTCTACTTCCGCACGACCGACATCACCGGTGCGGTGACGCTGCCGGAGGGCACCGAGATGGTGATGCCGGGCGACAACGTGAAGATGGTGGTGTCGCTGATCAACCCGGTGGCGATGGACGAGGGCCTGCGTTTCGCGATCCGCGAGGGCGGCCGCACGGTCGGCGCCGGCGTGGTGGCGAAGATCCTGAAGTGA
>NZ_JARXRO010000012.1 GCF_029887935.1 Luteimonas kalidii
GGCCGTCCAACGCTTGATCTCTTCGTCCATCACTTGGCTCATCGTGCTCTCCTTCAAAAGGTAGCACCTGAGCAGGAAATCACTGGGTCATTACAGAAGCTTGCTAACAGAACTGGTACTGAGACCGCTCTTCGAAGTCGTGTTCTACGGCATCGGGTACGTGATCGGCGCCGTCGTTGTGCCAATCTTCTCGTTCGGTACGTATACGGTTGAGCCATGGGACTTCCAGGCTCGGTTCAAGGCCAGGAGGCGAGCTGCCAAGCTCGCGCCTCGCGTCGTATCGGCGGAGGTTGCCACGGGCGTAGGCATTGCTACGTTGTTCGTTGCAGCATTGATTGCGTACTTCGTGTGGCGCGCGGCAGGCGTCTAACCGCTCATTCAGCCCGATGCCGCTTGCTGCACGGGTTAGTTCAGGTATTAGGGGGCCTGGGAGGGACACCGTGCTGACGACGCTGGCAAGACATTCGGCGTGCGACATTCTCCCCCAGTCCCAAGCGTAAGGTGCCCGTATGACTACGCGAGATGAGATCATGGCCTTGGAGCGCAAGTTCTGGCAGGCCATGATGGACATGGACATCGATACTGCCGTTTCACTCCTGGATGAGCAGTCGATTGCGGCGAGTGCCCGCGGAATCCGGTGTTTTGATCCCGCTGCGTACAAGGCAATGGCCCAGGCCGGGGATGCTCGCATCACGTCTTTCGAGTTCTTCGATGAGAGGGTGATCTTTCCCATTCCAGGTGTGGCGATCGCCTCTTACGGGGCAAAGCAGTCCTTCACGATGGGTGGCAGAAGTAACGAGATGGTCGTGTTTGACACCACCGTATGGGTAAAGAAGAGTGGCACATGGTTGGCGTCTGCTCATACTGAGACGCCGGAACGGAAGGATCCGCCAGGCGCCGCCTGACGATGCATTCAAGCCCAACCCGCTTCGCTGCGCGACCCACAAGGCATGAAGTGCTTGCCACGTGGTTCACCCCACTGCGCGGGTCGGCCTAACTTAGGTGTTGGGACCGCACGTCACTTCAAGGACGCTGAAACCTATGAGTCGCTCCATCCTCGTGGCCGTCGTTCTTGGCCTCATGCTGGTCGCATCACCCCTGCGTGGGCAGAGCCCGCTGGCAGAGCTTCCTTATGCTGCCTTACCGGCTGAGCTGGATCGAGTGCTTCGCGACTATGAGCACGCGTGGCGCGCGGGCGATGCAACTGCCCTCGCCTCGCTGTTCGCCGAGGATGGGTTCATATTGCAAAGCAATCGTCCGCCGGTTCGCGGACGCTCAGCCATCCAGGCAGCCTACGAGGGGCAGGCCGTCGGCCCATTGCAGTTGCGCGCAATCGCCTTTGCAACTGGAGACACGATCGGCTACATCATCGGTACGTATCGCTACGGCAGTGCACCCAACGACATAGGCAAGTTCACCCTCACTCTGCGTCGTGCGCCGGGCGAGCCGTGGCTGATCTACTCGGACATGGACAACCTGAACACGACACCGGGAAGCCAGCGTCCGCCAGAGCAGTAGAGGTGCGGGGTCAATCAGCACCCGAAATTCACATCCCTGCCTTCAGCGCAACTCGGTCCATAGCGGCAGTTCCAGCCGACTTCCGCTTCCGACCCCACTGACCCCGCGTGGTAGCTCCGAACATCCGCCGTGCGGCAGTCCGTTACGGCAACGCCGCCTCGAACTGGATCCGCTGACCCGGCACCAGGCGGTCGCTCTCGATGCCCACTTGCAGCGCTTCGCGCGCATGCGGGCCCGGGCAGGTTTCGAAGTCACGCGCCGCACCTGGCAGCAGGCCCTTGAGCGAAGTGGTGGCGCGATGGCCGTTCCCAGCCGGCCAGGCGTCGTAATAGATCGGCGCGACGCCGTCGTTGCGCACGGTCAGGCGCACGCATTCGCCGTTGCTCTCGAGCCGGGTGATGCGGAACGCGTAACCGGTGGCCATGGCGGCCTGGCGGATGCGGGCGCGGGCCTGGTAGCGCGGCTGGTCGTTGCCGATGATGTAGCTGATGCGGTACTGGGCGGCGAAGGATTCGAAGCTGCGGCCGTGCGGGCCGTTTGGCAGGTCGAGCACGTGGGCCTGGTCGTACTCGCTGTAGTAGCTGAACTCGCCGCCGGCAGGACCGTCGTGATGGCGTGCGTCGCCGAAGAAGCGCCAGGCGGCGCGGTTGTACTCGCTGTCGCTTTCCGAGTGCCGCTCGTGCATGAAGGAGTCGTCGAACAGGCCGAAGCGCAGGGTGCGCAGCGACGGCACGGACGGGAACGGCGAGTAGACGGCGCTCGCGGCGTCGATCGAGACCGACCACAGCGTGTCCAAGAAATTCGCGCCCAGGTGTTCGAGCGCCTGCTGCTGGAACGCCTTGGACGGGAACGTGTGCCCGAGCGTCAGCGGTCCGTCCCAGAGGTGGTATTCGGCGTAGGAGCCGAACCCGACCTGGACGAAGGCCAGTCGCGGATCGCGGTCGTAGCGCTGCGCGAAGCGGGCGTAGAAGTCGAGCACGAACTGCTGCAGCCGCTGCGAGCGCCAGTCGGGGATGAAGGTCCGGCGGCCCTCGACGGTGTGGAAGGCGGTGACGTGGTCCGGACCGCCGGCGATGTCGACCGGGAGGGAGATCTCGGTGCGCCCGGGGTAGGTGTCGTGGAAGCGCAGGATCATCTGGTGGCCGCGCGCGGCCGCGGCGGCCAAGCGCGTGTCGACGGCGGACCAGTCGAAGACGTCCGAGGTCGGGCTCACGTCGCGGTAGCGCAGATAGGCGAACTCCAGCTGCACGTCGTGGCCCAGCGCGGCCAGGCCGGCCGCGTTGTCGTTCCACAGCACGATGCCGGTCATCGGTTGCACGGCATCGATCCGCGACTGCAGCGGCACCGGCTCGAACGCGGAGCTCGCACGCCGGTGGCGGAAGCCGCGGCCACCGGTGGCGCGCCCGGGCACGGCCTGCGCTGTCGCGGGTGAGGGAGCCGCATCGGCAGCGGCGACATGCGCTGGCGCTGCGGCCAGCCCGGCCGGGGTGTCGTTCACGGACGCAGCGCGCCCCAGCGGCCGCGCCACCACGAAACGTACGGCGGCAGGGTGCGCGGCCTGCGGAATCATCCCGGCCCACGCATACGCGTGTGAATCCTCCACGCGCTCACGCTCCGCATCCCGCGACACCGCCTGCGAGGCGCCGGCGCAGGCCAGCACCAGGGCCAGCGGGATCACGCCCGCACATCGCTTCCACCCTCGCATCGCGTCGACTCCTTGTCCGGGGAAATGGCCGGCCGTGGTCGGCCGGCCGCGAAGCGCCGTCAGAAGCGGTAGCTCAGCCCCAGGGTGAGCGCGCGCCCGTAGCGATAGTAGCCCTGCGACAGCATCGGATTGCCGTTGATGCTGTAGGTGTTCTCCTCGTCGAGCAGGTTGCTGCCCTCCAGCGACACGGTGAAGTCGTCGTTGACGTTGTAGGAGACGTGCGCGGTGAGCCAGGTGATCGGATCGGCCTGTTCGTTGTAGCCGCCGCCCAGCACGTTGATCGCGGTGACGAAGCCGTCGGTGTGGTCGGCGGTGGCGCCGGCCGACCACGCGCCCTTCTCGTACATCACGCCCAGCGAGTACACCGACGGCGCGATGCCCTCGAGCGGACGCTCTTCGTCGGCCACCCAGCTCTTGGACCAGTTGCGGGTGTACTGGGCGCGGAAGCCGAAGCCGCTGTCCCAGAAATGCTGCAGGCCGGCCTCGAAGCCGCGTACCTTGGCGTAGTCGCCGTTGATCGGGCGCATCACGTTGAACAGGGTCGGCCCGTCGGTGACCGGATTGCCCTCGGTGTCGACGATCGGCCCCACGCCGATGTCCTGGCCCGGCTCCCAGCTGGTGGTGATCTGGTTCTCGATGCGCTTGTGGAACACCGCGAAGTTGGCGATCGAGTTCTCCGAGAAATACCACTCCAGCGAGACGTCGCCCTGGCGCGCGGTGTAGGGCTTGAGTTCGGCATTGCCGCCGTAGATCTGGGTGAACTCACCCCAGGACACGCTCTCGGTGGTGTTGGTGGGCGCCAGCTGGCTCACCGCCGGACGCGCCATGGTCTTGGCCGCGCCCAGGCGCAGCTGCAGCGTGTCGGTGAAGTGCCAGGTGAAGTTGGCGGTCGGCAGGGCGTAGGTGTACTCGGCCTCCTGGTACACCGAACTGGGCTCGTCGTACACCGCGGAATAGTTGAACGCGCCGAACTCGACGATGCTCAGGATCTTCGCGTCCCAGGCCTGGGCGGTGGTCTGGGTCTTGACCAGGCGCAGGCCGGCGTTGCCTTCCCAGCGCTCGCCGGCCAGGTCGAGCTCGATGTAGGCGGCGTTGGTCTTCTCGCTCACGCGATAGCTCTGCAGCGGGTTCCACACCGGCGCGGCGGCCGCGTAGTCGTAGGTGCCGCCGCCGGGACGCGGGGTGCCGTCGTAGGCGCGCAGCGCGGCGATGTAGCCGGGCACGTCGAAGCCCAGGAACGAGCGCGGGAACACCGACGACACACCGCTCATGAAGTTCGGCAGGTTGAAGGTGTCCGACAGCACGCTGCCGCCGAGGTCGGCGACGTTGATCGCGTTGCCGCTGGAGTAGTAGTCGGCGCCGCCGTTGAGCGCATTGTTGACCAGGTCGCGCGCCTTGCGGCGGTCGGTGCGGGTGAAGCCGAACTTCAGCCGGTCGATGCCCAGCTCGCCGACGAACAGCTCGCCGGCCACCGAACCGCCGTTGATGCGGTCGTCGATGTTGTCGCCGGCCAGCGAGAAGTAGTGGGTGTTGAAATCGCTCGGGCCGAACTCGCCGTTGGCCAGGCCGTCGATCAAATTGCGCCCGTCGTCGAAGTCCGCGTCGACGTTCGGAATCCCGCCGTTGAGCCAGATGCGGGCCACGTTCGGCCGCGCCATGCGCAGCACCACGTAGGAATCCTGGCCGCCGGAGTAGCGGCTGGAGGTGGAGCGGTACAGGTCGGCGGTGACGGTGAAATCGTCGTTGACCTTCCACTCGCCGTTGACACCGTACAGATCGGTGTCGACCACGCGGTACTCGGTCTGGTTGAGCAGTTCGGGGTTAAGCCGCAACTCCGGATCGGGGTTGTCCATGGTGAAGTCGGTGACGATGCCGTTGTCGATCGTCATGTTCGACCAGCGACCGGGCGCGAACAGCGGGTAGTACGACTGCTGGTAGCCGACCTGGGGCGAATCCAGCCGCGTCTTGAGGCCGTCGAAGGACACCTTGACGCTGTCGCTCGGCCGCCATTCGAGCTTGGCCGAGAACGCCTTGCGCTTCTTCTCTTCCAGGATCGAGCCGATCCGGAACTGGCCGGGACCGATCAGGCCGTATTCCTCCTCGTCGAGCACGCCGTTGCCGTTGGGGTCGATGTGGCCGCCCCAGGTGTTGCCCCACAGCCAGCTCTCGTCGGTCGGGTCGGCGTTGCGGCTCCAGCCGCCGTCGTTGCCGGCCACGTCGGTACGGTCCTTGCGACGCCCGTACACCACGCCGAGCAGCACGCCGAAGGTGTCGTCGGCGAAGGTGTTGCTGTAGGCGGCCGAGACCTTGCCGCCGTTCTGCTCGGACATCAGGTTTCGGTCGCCCTCCAGCCGCACCACGCCGTGCTGGCCGGCCTGGTCGAACGGACTGGCCGAACGCAGGTTGATCAGGCCACCGATCGCGCCCTCGGTCAGCGAAGCCTGTGCGCCCTTGATCACGTCCGCGCCGCTGATCACGTCGGCGGGCAGCACGTCGTAGGCGAAGTCGCGGCCGGCGCCGTCGGTGGCGAGGATGCGGCCGTTGAAGGTGGTGAGCGTGTACTCCGGCCCCAGGCCGCGCACGCTCACCTTCTGGCCTTCGCCGCCGGCGGTGCGCGAGATCGACACGCCGGTGATGTGGCTCAGCGAATCGGCCACGTTGTCGTCCGGGAACTTGCCCAGTTCCAGCGCGCTGATCGAGTCCTGCACGGTCGAGGATTCGCGCTTGAGCTCGGTGGCGCGCGCCAGGCTGCCGCGCACGCCGGTCACGATCACGGTGTCGAGCGATTCGATCGACTCGGTGGCGGACTGGCCAACCTGCGGATCGGCGGTGGTGTCGGCCCCGGCCTGCTGGGCGAAGGCCGCGGACGGCAGCAGGGCCAGGGCGATACTGCAGAAAAGCGTCTTCCGGTGCAGGCGGGCAGATGTCACGGCAGCTCTCTCCTCGGGCGTTGGACGGCAAGGCTTAACGAAACGAAACCGAGCCTATCTCATGTTTCGTTTAGCATCAATAGCGAAATTTAACGAAATGTCGCATACTCCGGTCGCACACGGAAAGGACCCCATGGCCGCCACCCGCGACACCAGCCAGCGACGCCTGCAGATCAGCGAACTCGTGCGCCAGCACGGCAGCGTGCAGGTGACCGCGCTGGCCCGCCGGTTCGGGGTCAGCATGCAGACCGTGCGCAAGGACCTGCGCTACCTCGCCGAACGCGGGGTGATGGCGCGGGCCTACGGTGGCGCGATCGACAGCCACGTGGTCGGGGGCACCCTGGCCGAGCCGCCCTACGAGGCCAAGCGCACCGCGCACCTGGAGGAGAAGCGGCGCATCGGCCAGCGCGCGGCCGCTCTGGTCAAGGCCGGCGACACCATCGCCATCGATTCGGGTACCACCGCGATCCAGCTGGCCGAGGCACTGCCGAACATCGAGGTGACCGTGGTCACCAACGATTTCGGCGTGCTCAGCGCGCTCACGCCCAAGACCAACCTGCGACTGGTGATGCTGGGCGGTGAGCTGCGGCGCAAGAACATGGCCTTCTATGGCGGCCTCACGGTCGAGGCGCTCGACGCGCTGCACGTGGACCGCCTGTTCCTGGGCGTGGACGGGTTCGATCTCGAACGCGGCATCACCACGCACTACGAGCCCGAGGCGATGCTCAACCGCAAGATGGTCGAGGCCGCGCGGCACGTGGTGGCGATCACCGACAGCTCCAAGTTCGGCACCGTGTGCCTGCACCGCATCATCGCGGTGCGCGAACTGGACGCGCTGATCACCGATACCGGCGCGCCGGAGGAGATCCGCGCCGCCAGCCTGCAGCTCGGGTTCGAACTGCTGCTGGCATAGGCCGCACTGCCCCATCGACTCAGCCACCGTCGCGCACGAACACGCGGCGCGCGTTGGCGAAGTAGATCCTGTCGATCACCTCGCGCGGCAGCGCCAGGCCAGGCACGTCGGCGTCGATCATGTCCACGCGCTGGGACTCCCCCGTGGCGAGGTAGCGCCAGTCGGAGGTCCAGACCTCGTGCGCGGTGCGCGCGAACTCGGCCGGGTCCGCGTCCGGGCCCTGGGTGAGGTCGGTGCCGTAGACGATCCGGTCCTGGTAGCGGATGAAGAAGCGGCGCACGCGCTCGCGGTCGCGCACCGACTGGTATTGCACCTGGCTCATGCGCGCGGCGAGGTCGACGCTGGCGTTCGGGAAGCGGTCGAGGAACGCGCCCAGGCGGTCGACGTCGTACTCGAGGCTGGCCATGTGCGCGCCGACGAAGCGCAGCTGCGGGTGCGCGGCCACGAACCGGTCCCGCACCGCCATGTGGTCCTCGTACGAGGGCTCCTCCGGGTGCAGGTACATGTGGTACTGCGGATGGTTGCGGAAGTACTCGCGATCGTTGTCGGTGGTCATCTGCTCCAGCGGCAGCCAGCAGTTGTGCGGCTCGCCCTGGTGGCCGATCAGGGCCAGCCCGCGTGCACGCACCTGTTCGGCGACCGGCGACAGCGCAGGGTGGTCGAGCATGACCAGGCGCCCGTCCGCGTCCTTCTCGATCATGCCGACGTTCTTCCAGATCTTGACCGCGAGCGCGCCCTCCTCGGCCGCGGCGTCGATCGCCTGTGCGACCGAACTGCGCCACTGCGGCGCCGGGAACCCGTCCATCGGGAACGTGGCCGCCCAGTGCAGGCGCGCCGGGTCCGCCTTCGCCAGGGCGAGCGCGGCCGTGCGCTGGTCCTCGATCGACGGGAACACGGGGTAATCGACATTGATCGTCAGCAGCTCGAATCCGTCGGCCGTGGCCTGGTCGAGGAAGGCGCGCTGGGTCGTGTTGGCATGCACGTGGGCATCGAACTTCGCCACGCGCGCGAAGTCGTCCATCGTGTAGGTCGCGTCGCGCGCGGGCGCGTCAACCAGGGCGGGCGTGGTGGCGACCGGGGCGCAGGCGGTCGCGAACGCCAGCAGGGCGCCGACGCAGGTCAGGGTTCGGGCGTGCATCGCGGGCTCCACAGGAATGTAACGAAACTTATATACAACATATCGCAACAAAAATGTTGCATCACCCGGGAGGGTCACGCAGAATGCCCCCCGCACTCCTTCGGAACCGTCGCATGACCCCGATCGGACGCCGCTCCGTCCTCAAGCTGGCCGCAGGCACCGTCGCGCTGGCCGCGCTCCCCTCCGTGTCCGCCGCGCGTGCCGGGTCCTCCCGGCCGGCACGCGCGGTGGCGCACGACGACCACCTGTCGATCCGCTTCGACGCGCGGATGCACACGGCGATCGAGCGCGCCGACACCGCGCTCACCGGGTTCCAGCCCAGTGAAGTGCTGCTGCTGGCCGATGGCAGCGAACTGCAGGACTTCGCCTTCCTCGACGAGCGCGTCGAACCGCTGGACGATCCCCGCCACGGCGCCGGCCGCCGCCACGTGCTGCGCGGCCGTTCCGCCGGCGGCATCGAGAAGACCGTCGACGCGACGTTCTACGCCCGCTATCCGGGCCTGGCGATCCTGGCCACCACCTACCGCAATGGCGGCGACGCGCCGCTCGAGGTCGCCGGCTGGCGCAACGCCGCGCACGAGCTGGACGATGCGCCCGGCGGGTTCTGGAGCTTTTCCGGCGCCACCCACACCGACCGGCGTGACTGGGTGCAGCCCGTGGACGCGGACTTCAACCAGCGCAATACGCTGGCGATGGATTCGTCTGACTACGGCGGCGGCACGCCGGTGGCCAATCTGTGGCGGCGCGACGGCGGCCTGGCCGTCGGCCATGTGGAACCGGTGCCGAAGCTGCTGGACATGCCGGTCCGCAAGACCGTGCGCGGCGCCAGCATCGCGCTCGAAAGCGCACAGCCGGTCGCGCTGCCAGCCGGCGGCACGCTGACGACCGATCGCACCTTTCTGTGCGTGCATACCGGCGACTTCTACGCGCCGCTCGAGCTTTACCGCGGCTTCCTGCAGGACCAGGGCGTCGCCGCCCGCGAGGTGCCCGAGTCCGCGTTCGCGCCGATCTGGTGCGCCTGGGGCTACGAGCGCGACTTCAGCACCGAACAGGTGCTGGCCACCCTGCCCAAGGCGCGCGAGCTCGGGTTCGAGTGGGCGGTGCTGGACGACGGCTGGCAGACCAACGAGGGCGACTGGGCGATCGACCGGCGCAAGTTCCCGCGCGGCGACGCCGACATGCGCGCCTTTACCGATGCGGTGCGCGCGCAGGGCATGCGACCGCGCCTGTGGCTGGCACCGCTCGCCGCCGACCCGGGCAGCGACGTGCTGCACCAGCATCCGGACATGCTGCTGCTCGACCAGTACGGCGCGTTCCAGACCGTCACGTGGTGGAACGCGCTGACCCAGTGCCCCGCCTACGACAAGACGATCGCGTACTACGTCGCGTTCGTGAAGAAGGCGATCGGCGAGTGGGGCTTCGAAGGCCTCAAGCTCGACGGCCAGCACCTCAACGCGGTCGCGCCCTGCTACAACCCCGCGCACGGGCACGCGCATCCGAACGAGTCCTGCGAAAAGATGCCGGACTTCTGGAACGCGATCCACGCCGCGGCGCGCGGGGCCAATCCCGAGGCCGTGGTCGAGCTGTGCCCCTGCGGCACCGCGTTCGCGTTCCACAACCTGCCGGCGACCGACCAGTTCCCCTCCTCCGACCCGCTGTCGTCCTGGCAGGTGCGGCACAAGGGCAAGACCGTCAAGGCGCTGGTGGGGCGCGGCAGCAGCTACGCCGGCGACCACGTCGAACTCAGCACCGGCGGCCGGGATTTCGCCAGCAGCGTCGGCATCGGCGCGGTGATCTCGACCAAGTTCACCTGGCCGCGCGACACCGACCGCCCGAACCCCGGCCCGCTGCCGCCCGGCGGCTTCGTGCTCACGCCGGAGAAGGAAGCGCTGTGGCGCAAGTGGGTGGACCTGTACAAGGCGCACATGCTGCCGAAGGGCGAGTACCGCGGCGCGCTGTACGACATCGGCTTCGACCGGCCCGAGGCGCACGCGATCGCGAAGGACGGCGCGATGTACTACACCTTCTACGCCGACGACTGGAACGGGCCGCTGCAGCTGCGCGGCCTGGGCCCGGGCCGCTGGCGCGTGCGCGACCTGTTCGACGAACACGACCTGGGCGTGGTGGACGCGCGCACGGCCACGCTGGATGCGCGCTTCGAAGGCTTCCTGCTGCTGCAGGCCACGCCCGAAGGCGGCGCGGCATGAGCGCCGCGCCGAACACCGGCCGCCCGTGGCTGGTCTATGCGCTGGTGACGGTCGCGCTGTGGGGCGCGTGGGGCGCGCTCGCGGGGCTGTCGGCCGAACGCGGCTTCCCCGACACGCTGGTCTACTGCGTGTGGGCGCTGACGATGGTTCCGCCGGCGCTGTTCGTGCTGTGGCGCACGGGCTGGGCACTCGACCGCAGCCCACGCGCGATCGCCTTCGGCATGGCGATCGGCCTGCTCGGCGCGGGTGGACAGATGATCCTGTTCAAGGCGCTCACGACGGGGCCGGCGTACTTCATCTTCCCGATCATCTCGCTGTCGCCGGTGGTCACCATCGCGCTGTCGATGCTGCTGCTGCGCGAACGCACCGGGATGCTGGGCGCGGCCGGCATCGTGCTGGCACTGGTGGCGCTGCCGATGCTGGACCTGTCGTTCGGGCAGCCGGGCGCCGAAGGGCTGGGCTGGTTCCCGCTGGCACTGCTGATCATGGCGGCCTGGGGCGTGCAGGCGTATTTCATGAAGCTGGCCAACAACACGGTGAGCGCCGAGAGCATCTTCTTCTACATGATGGCCGGCGCGCTGCTGCTGGTGCCGGTGGCCTGGGCGATGACCGACTTCAGCCGGCCGGTGAACATGGGACTCGATGGGCCCTGGATGACCGCGGCGATCCAGATCCTCAACGCGGTCGGCGCGCTGACGCTGGTCTACGCCTTCCGCTACGGCAAGGCGATCGTGGTGGCGCCGCTGACCAACGCCGGCGCGCCGCTGGTGACCGCCGTGCTGGCGCTGCTGTTTGCCGGCGTGGTGCCGGGGCCGCTGAAGATGGCCGGCCTGACGCTGGCGCTGGTGGCCTCGCTGCTGCTGGTGATGGAACCCGAGCGCGCGCCGGCCGCGCCCCGCCCCTGATACGGAACCTCCTTCCATGCGCGTCATGCTCGACCTGATCGAACACCACCGCGGCGGCGAGCCCTGCGGCATCGCTTCGGTGTGCTCGGCCCATCCGCTGGTGATCGAGGCCGCGCTGCGGCATGCGCTGCGCGTCGACGCGCCGGTGGTGCTGTTCGAGGCCACCTGCAACCAGGTCAACCAGGACGGCGGCTACACCGGCATGACGCCGGTGGATTTCGTGCGCTTCGTGCACGGCATCGCCGATGCGGTCGGCTTCGACCGCGCGCGCATCGCACTCGGCGGCGACCACCTGGGCCCGAACCCGTGGACCGCGCTCGGTGCGGACGCGGCGATGGACAAGGCCGAGGCGATGGTCGCGGCGTACGTGGCGGCGGGGTTCCGCAAGATCCACCTCGACTGCTCGATGGCCTGTGAGGGCGATCCCGTACCGCTACCGGAAGCGACCATCGTCGCGCGCGCGGTGCGCCTGTGCCGCGCTGCCGAAGCCGCGCACGCCGCGGCCGGTGGCGAGCCGCCGGTGTACGTGATCGGCACCGAGGTGCCGGTGCCCGGCGGTGCGAGCGAGGCCATCGAAGGCCTCGCGGTCACCACCCCCGAGGCCGCGCTGGCCACGATCGACGCCCACCGCGCCGCGTTCGCCGATGCGGGCCTCGGCGACGCCTGGCGGCGCGTGATCGCCTCTGTGGTGCAGCCGGGCGTGGAGTTCGACCACCACGACGTGATCGACTACCGCCCGCAGGCCGCGCGCGCCCTGAGCGAGGCGGTGCTGAGCGTACCGGGCATGGTGTTCGAGGCGCATTCGACCGACTACCAGACTCCCGACGCGCTGGCCGCGCTGGTGCGCGACCACTTCGCGATCCTGAAAGTAGGCCCCGGGCTGACGTTCGCCCTGCGCGAGGCACTGTGGGCGCTGGACGCGATCGAACGCGAGACCGTGGCGCCGGAGGCCCGCGCCAGCCTGCGCGACGTCGCCGTGGCGCGCATGCACGCGCAGCCGGGCCACTGGCAGCGCTACTACCACGCCAGCGGCGCGCAGCTCGAGCGCGACCTCTCATACAGCCTGAGCGACCGCATCCGCTACTACTGGCCCGATCCGCAGATCGAGCAGGCGCGCGAGCGGCTGTTCGACAACCTGCGCGCGCAGCCGCCGTCGATCGCCCTGCTCGGCCAGTACCTGCCGCATGCGCTGCGCGCATTGCGCGAAGGCCGCGCCGACGCCGATCCCCGTTCCCTCGCCATGGCCCATGTCGCCACCGTCCTGGATGACTACCACCGTGCCTGCCATCCCCACCATGAACACCACTGACCTGCTGCTCGGCATCCCGGAAGCGGAACTCGACGCCTCCGGCGCGCTGTGGACCGCGCGCGAGATCGTGCAGCAGCCGCGCATGCTCAAACGCACCCACGCCCTGCTGGCGGGGATGCGCGAGCGGATCGAGGCCTTCCTGGCCCCGGTGACCGGCAACGCCGCGGCCCGGGTGATCCTCACCGGCGCCGGCACCTCGGCCTACATCGGCGAATGCCTGGCCGCGGTGCTCGACCGCCAGCTCGCCGCGCGCGTGGACGCGGTGCCGACGACCGACCTGGTCAGCTGCCCGCGCCTGCACCTGGATCCCGACCAGCCGTTGCTGCTGGTTTCGTTCGGCCGCTCCGGCAACAGCCCCGAGAGCCTGGCCGCGGTGCAGCTGGCCGAATCGCTGGTGCGCGACGTGCGCCACCTCGTGGTGACCTGCAATGCCGACGGCGCACTGGCGCGGATTCCGGCGCGCCAGGTGCTGACGCTGACCCTGCCGGAGGAAACCCACGATGCCAGCTTCGCGATGACCTCCAGCTTCAGCTGCATGATGTACGCCACCCTCGCCGCGCTCGGCGGCATCGCCGCGCTCGACACGCGCGTCGCGCCGATCGCCGATGCCACCGCAGCGGTCATCGCCCAGTCGCGGCCGATGCTGCAGGAGCTGGCGCTGCGCGGCTTCGACCGCGTGGTCTACCTGGGCAGCGGACCGCTCCAGGGCCTGGCGCGCGAGGCCTGCCTCAAGCTCGGCGAACTGAGCAACGGCGCGGTGGCCACCTGCTTCGACTCGCCGCTCGGGTTCCGCCACGGGCCCAAGACCTTCGTCACCGGCAACACGCTGGTGGTGGTGTTCGTGTCCAATGATGCGATGACGCGCGCCTACGACCACGACCTGGTGGACGAACTGCGCCGCGACGGCTGCGCAGCGCGCGTGATCGAGGTGAGTGCCCGGCCGCGCACGCCCGCGGCCCGCGACACGCTCGCGGTGCCCGGCCTGGCGGGCGCGGCCGACGTCGACCTGCTGTGGCCGTACATCGCGGTGGCGCAGGTCTACGCCTTCCTCGCCTCGCGCGCGCTCGGCCTGTCGCCGGACAACCCCAACCGCCAGGGCACGGTCAACCGCGTCGTGCAGGGCGTGCGCATCCACCCGCTGGTCGATTGATGGCCGGCGACTGCTACCTGGGCGTCGACGGCGGCGGCACCAAGACCCGTTTCGCCGTGGTCGACGCCAATGGCGGGCTACTCGGAGAGGCCCAGGTCGGGACCACCTACCATCCGCAGGTCGGGATCGACGGCGTGCGTGCGGCGCTGGGGGAGGGCATCGATGCGGCGCTGTCGCGCGCCGGCGAAACGCGGGCCTCGGTCCGCCACGCCTTCTTCGGCCTGCCCGCGTACGGCGAGGACAGCCGCGTCACCCCGATGCTCGACGCGATCCCGCGCGACCTGCTGGGCCACGAGCGCTACAGCTGCGACAACGACATGGTCTGCGGCTGGGCCGGTTCTTTCGACTGCGGCGACGGCATCAACATCGTCGCCGGCACCGGATCGATCGGCTACGGCCAGCGCGCGGGCGAATCGGCGCGCTGCGGCGGCTGGGGCGAGGCATTCTCCGACGAAGGCTCGGCCTACTGGATCGCGGTGCAGGGACTCAACGCATTCTCGCGCATGAGCGATGGCCGGCTGCCGCGCGGTCCGCTGCATGGACTGCTGCGCGAACGGCTCGGGTTGCGGCACGACCTGGACCTGTGCGCGCATGTCTACGGCGAGGACGCGCTGGCGCGCGGCGCGCTGGCGCAGCTCTCGCCGCTGGTGGCCGAGGCCGCGACGCTGGGCGACGCGACCGCGGCCGGCATCTTCCGCGTGGCCGGCGAGGAACTGGCCCGCATCGCCGACGCGCTGCGGCGCACACTGGGCTTCGGGGACGGCGAGGCGGTGCCGGTGTCGTACTCGGGCGGTGCGTTCAGCGCCGGCGCCCTGCTGCTGGCGCCGTTCACCGCGTCGCTGCATGCGGCCTGCCCGCGCTTCGAGCTGCGTGCGCCGCTGCATCCGCCGCACCTGGGCGCGGCGTTCTACGCCATGCATCTGTCGCGCCACGACTGAGGCCGCGGACTCTGCGCGCCGCATACGGCGCCAACGCCACGCCCGTGCGACGCCGGCGCCCGCTGGTGGAATCGATCGCTGCGCCTGCGCGTCGCGACCACCCGACCCGTCAGCAGCGCGCGGCGGATCCCGCCGCGCGCCCCGTCCGTCAGCTGTCCGCTTGTGTCGTGACCTTGCCCGCCTGCGGCAGCGGCTCGTCCATCTTGTCGCCGAGCATGCGCCGCACCGCGACGAAGAACACCGGGATCAGCAGCAGGCCGAGGAAGGTCGCGAACAGCATGCCGCCGATCACGCCGGTGCCGATCGCATGGCGTGCGTTGGCGCCGGCGCCGGTGGAGATCGCCATCGGCACCACGCCCATGATGAAGGCCAGCGAGGTCATCAGGATCGGACGGAAGCGCAGCCGCGCCGCTTCGACCACCGCATCGCGCAGGGTCTTGCCGGCCGCGCGCTCGAGCACCGCGAATTCCACGATCAGGATCGCGTTCTTCGCCGCCAGGCCGATCACCGTCACCAGGCCGATCTTGAAGAAGATGTCGTTCGACAGGCCGCGCATCATGGTGAACACCACCGCCCCGAGGATGCCCAGCGGCACCACCAGCAGCACCGAGACCGGGATCGACCAGCTCTCGTACAGCGCGGCCAGGCACAGGAACACCACCAGCACCGAGAGCACCAGCAGCAGGGTCGCGGTATTGCCGGCGATGATTTCCTGGTAGGACAGGCCGGTCCAGTCGAAGCCGATGCCGGTCGGCAGTTCCTCGGTCACGATGTCCTCCATGGCCGACATCGCCTCGCCGGAACTGCGGCCGGGCGTCGGCGCGCCGTTGATGTTCACCGCCGAGTAGCCGTTGTAGCGGGTCAGCGACGGCGCGTTCATCACCCACTCCGAATCCACCACGTTGCTGAGCGGGATCATGGCCGCGTTGCCGTCGGGGTCCATCTGCATGGAAGGGGTGAAGAAGCGCGAGAACGACTCCGGTCCGGTGCGGTAGGGCGCGTCGGCGCGCATGATCACGCGCTTGATGCGGCCATTGGCGAAATAGTCGTTGACGTATACCGGCGCCAGCATCAGCTGGATGGCGTTGTACACGTCGCCGACCGACAGCCCCATCGCCTGCGCCTGGGCACGATCGACGTCGAGCTGCAGCTGCGGGGAATCGGCCAGGGTATTCGGACGCACGCCGCTGAGCACCTCCGGCCGCTGGGCCGCGGCCCCGAGCAGGGTGTCGCGCGCCTGGCCCAGCGCCTCGCGGCCGAGTCCGGCGCGGTCCTGCAGATACATGTCGAAGCCGCCGAACTGGCCCAGGCCCTGGATCGTCGGCAGGTTGACCACGAAGATCGACGCGTCGCGCACGCCCTGCAGCGCGCCATTGGCCTGCTGGATGAACTCGGGCACGGTGACGTCGCGCTCGTCCCAGTGCTTGAGCCGGACGAACGCCATGCCCACGTTCTCGCCCTGGCCGACGAAGCTGAAGCCCGCGATCTGCATCATGCCCTCGTAGCCGTCGATGCCCTCGAGCGTCCCGCGCACCTGCTCGAACACCGCCTGGGTGCGCTGCAGGGTGGAGCCCGGCGGCAACTGCACGATCGCCAGCGCGTAGCCCTGGTCCTCCTCGGGCACGAAACTGCCGGGCAGGCGCGTGAACAGCAGGCCGCACGCCACGCTCAGCGCGGCGAACACCACCATCCAGCGCGGCGCGTGCCGGATCGCACTGCCGATGTGGCCGACATAGGTCCCGCTCACCCGGTCGTAGACGCGGTTGAAGTTGCGGACGATCCAGTTCTCCTTCTTCCCGCCCGCCGGCGCGTGCTGCTTGAGGAAGGTGGCGCACAGCGCCGGCGTGAAGCCCAGCGCGAGAAACGCCGAGAACGCCATCGCCATCGCGATCGTGATCGCGAACTGCTTGTAGATCTCGCCCGAGGCGCCGCCCTGCAGCGCGCTGGGGATGAACACCGCGGCGAGCACCACCGTGATCGCGACCACCGCGCCGGTGATCTGGTCCATCGCCTTCTCGGTCGCCTCGACCGGCGGCAGGTGCTCCTCCGACATGATGCGTTCGACGTTCTCGATCACCACGATCGCGTCGTCGACCACGATGCCGATCGCCAGCACCATCGCGAACATGGTCAGCTGGTTGATGGTGTAGCCGATCAGGCTCAGGCCCAGGAAGGTGCCCAGCAGCGCGACCGGGATCACCAGCGTGGGGATGATCGTCGCGCGCAGGTTCTGCAGGAACAGCAGCATTACCAGGAACACCAGCACCACGGCCTCGATCAGGGTCTTGACCACCTCGTTGATCGAGATCCGCACGAAGGTGGTGCTGTCGAACGGCGTGTACCACTCCACTCCGGCCGGGAACGTGGTCTGCAGTTCGTCCATGCGCGCGGTGATCGCCTCGGCCACCGCCAGCGCATTCGCGCCCGGCTGCAGCATCACCGCCACCGCGCCGGTGGGCTGGCCGTTGAACTTGGCGTCGAAGCCGTAGCCCTGGGCGCCGACCTCCACCCGCGCCACGTCGCCCAGGCGCACGATCGCGCCGTCGGCATCGGCGCGCAGGATGATGTTGCGGAACTCCTCCGGCGTGCTGAAGCGGCCCTCGGCGGCGACCGTCGCGGTGAAGCCCTGGCCTTCCGGCGCCGGGTCGGCACCCACCGAGCCGGCCGCGAACTGCGCGTTCTGCGCGCGCGTCGCCGCCAGCACCTGGCTGGCCGACAGGCCGAAGCCCTGCAGCTTGACCGGGTCGAGCCAGATGTTCATGGCGTACTCGGAGCCGAAATGCTGGGTGTTGCCAACCCCAGGCACGCGCGCCAGCGGCTCGAGGATGCGCGAGGCGATCAGGTCGTTGAGCGCGTTGCGGTCCATCGACGGATCGCTCGAGCGCAGCCCCACCACCATCAGGAAGCCGGCGTTGGCCTTGGCCACCACCACGCCCTGCTGCACCACCTCGGTCGGCAGCCGCGGCGTGGCCAGCGACACCTTGTTCTGCACCTGCACCTGGGCGATGTCGGCGTCGGTGCCGGTCTCGAAGGTGAGCGTGATCGACACCCGGCCGGAGGAACTCGAGGTGGAACTGAAGTACAGCAGGTTGTCGATGCCGGTGAGCTGCTGCTCGATCACCTGGGTGACCGCCTGCTCCGCGGTGCGCGCATCGGCACCGGGGTAGCTCGCGCCCACGGTCACCTGCGGCGGCGCGACGTTCGGGTACGACTCCACGCCCATGTTGAGCAGCGCGATCACGCCGCTGAGCGAGATCAGGATCGCGATGACCCAGGCGAAGACCGGGTGGTGGATGAAGAAGCGTGACATGGCCGGTCAGCCTTCGCTGGCGGGATCGGCCGCGGCTTCACCGTCCGCGGGCGGCGCGGCGTCGGGTGCGGCGCCGTCCGCCGCGGGCGCAGGCGCCTGGCCTCCCGACGCGGGCGCCTGCGCTGGCGCCTGGCCGTTCGCCGGCGCCACTGCGGGCGTCCACGGCACCGCCTTCGCCGGCGCGTCGGCCTTGACCTTCTGCACGCCCGACACGATCACCTGCTCGCCGCCCTGCAGGCCGGCGCTGACGATCCAGCGGCCGCCCTCGGCGCGTTCCAGGGTCACGTCGCGACGCGCGACCTGGCCGTCGTCGCCCACCACCATCACGTAGGCGCTGGCGGCATCGCGCTGCACCGCTGCCTGCGGAATGGCGAACACGTCCTGCAGTTCGCCGAGCTGCGCGCGCAGGCTGACGTAGGTGCCCGGCAGCAGCCGGCCGTCGGGATTGGGGATGCGCGCGCGCATCGAGATCGCGCCGGTGGCGGGGTCGACGATGTCGCCGGAGAAATCGAGCGTGCCGGCGTGGTCGTACACGCTGCCGTCGGGCAGCACGACCTCGACGCTGGATTGCGCGCCGTCCACCGCCTGCGCTTCGCGGATGCGCTGCAGTTCGCCCACGCCGAGCGAGAAGTTCGCGTACAGCGGATCGATCTGGTCGACCGTGGTCAGCAGGGTGGCCTCGCCCTGGCCGACCAGCGCGCCTTCGGTCACGCGCTGGCGGCCGGCGCGCCCGCTGATCGGCGCGCGCACGGTCGCGTACCCCAGGTTGATGCGGGCCGAGTCGACGGCCGCGCGTCCGGCCTGGACCGCGGCCGCGGCGCTGCGTTCGGCGGCCAGCGCGTTGTCGAGATCGGCGGCGGAGACGTAGTTCTGCGGCGCCAGCCGGCGCGCGCGCTCGGCGTTGGCGCGGGCATTGGCATGGTTGGCCTGGGCCTGCGCGAGCGAGGCCTGCGCGGTGCCGAGCGCGGCCTGCAGCGGTGCGGGATCGATCAGGAACAGCACCTCGCCCTCTCGCACGTCGCTGCCCTCGGTGTACACGCGTTCCTGCAGCACGCCGGGCACCCGCGCGCGCACGTCGGCGCTGCGGAACGCGCCGAGGCGGCCGCCGACGTCCATGGTCAGCGGCATGTCGGCGCTGGTGGCCTCGATCACGCCCACCTCGGGCGGCGGCGGCGCCTGCGGGGCTTCGTCCCCGCCACAGGCGGCCAGCAGGAGCAGGAAGGGAAGGGCGATGGGCAAGCGACGCATGGGGGCAGTCCCTGTCGGGCCGGACGAGCCGGCAGCGGCTGAATTTCTGTACCGGACAGTATAGAGTGTCGCGGAGCGGCGGCCCCCTGCCGTTAGTCAGGGGCGCCGCGGATCCGGACAGACGGGCAATGGAGTGCGGCAGGTGTACGCTGGATCACGGAATGAATCTGGTTCACAATGCGCGGCCGGCGACTCCTCCAGTGCCGCTCCGCACCTTCTCCCCATGTCCACCGTCGATCGCAAGCAACGCGAGTTCGCCCGCCGCGAGGACCGCTTCCTCGACTGCGCGCAGGCGCTCATCCAGCGCGACGGCCTGCTCAACCTGCAGATGGCGAAGATCGCCGAGGAATGCGAGTACGCGATCGGTACCCTGTACAAGCACTTCGCCAGCAAGGAGGACCTGCTGGTGGCGCTGTCCACGCGCAACTGCATGGACCGGGTGGAACTGTTCGAGCGCGCCGCGCGCTGGTCCGGCCCGACCCGCGAACGCATCGTCGCGATCGCGCTGGCCGACCTGATCGTGCTACGCGAGCAGCCCGAGCATTTCCGCCTGGCGCAGTTCGTGTGGACCGACGTGGTCTGGGGCGCGGCATCCGAGGGCAGCCGCCAGCGCGCGCTCGAAGCCTGCGAGCCGCTGGCGCGGCTGGTCGACGGCATCGCGGCGCAGGCGCGACGCGACGGCGACCTGCCGCCGGGCTTCGCCCTGCCGGACGAGTGCCTGACGATCGGCCCATGGATCCTGTGCCTGGGCATGCATACTCTCGCCCAGCAGCAGGGCCTGCTGGATCCGTCCGGCATCGGAGATCCCTACCGCCTGCTGTTCAAGCACCTGCATTACCTGCTCAACGGCTACGGCTGGCGTCCGCTGTTCGATCCCGGCGACGACGCCGCGCTCGACCGCATGACCGGGCGCCTGTGCCGCGACGTGTTCGACGCGCCCTGTCCGTATCCCGTCCGTCCCTGACCGCTGACTCCCCCGAAGGCTCCGCCCATGTCCACCGCCCCCAAGCAGCGCAAGCCCCGCTTCATGCTGCGCCTGATCCTGATGCTGGTCGCCGCCGTGCTGATCTTCGGCGGCGTGTTCGCCGTCAAGGCCATCATCGGCGCGCAGACCAACAAGTTCTTCGACAACATGCCGCAGCCGGCGTCCGCGGTGAGCGCGGCCGAGGCCCGGGCCGAGCGCTGGTCCGACGACGCGCAGGCGGTCGGCACCCTGGTCGCGGTGAACGGCACCGACGTCACCACCGAGGCCGGCGGCGTGGTGCGCAGCATCGAGTTCGAGGCCGGGCAGCCGGTGCGCGCCGGCGAAGTGCTGGTGCGCCTGAACACCGACAACGAAGCGGCGACGCTGAATTCGCTCGAGACGTCGGCCCGCCTGGCCAAGGTGCAGGCCGACCGCTGGCAGCAGCTGGGCCGGGACCAGCTGGTCTCGCTCGACGAGATGCAGCAGCGCGTGGCGGCGTCGGCCAGCGCGCAGGCGCAGGCCGATGCGCAGCGCGCGCTGATCGCGCAGAAGACGATCCGCGCGCCGTTCTCCGGCGAGCTGGGCATCCGCAAGGTCAACCTCGGCCAGTTCGTCTCGCCCGGGACACCGATCGTCAGCCTGCAGCAACTCGATCCGATCTACCTCGACTTCACCCTGCCCGAGCAGCAGATGGACGAGCTGGAACCCGGCACGCCGATCCGGGCGACGCTGGAGGGGCTGCCCGGCCAGGTGTTCGAGGGCACGGTCACGGCGATCGAGCCGGGGGTCGACCCGAACACGCGCAACTTCACCGCGCAGGCGACGCTGGACAATCCCGACGGCCTGCTGCGCCCGGGCGCGTTCGCACGCGTGGACTTCGACCTCGGCGGCGAGCGCGAGGTGGTGGTGATCCCGCAGACCGCGGTGAGCTTCAACCCCTACGGCAATGCGGTGTTCGTGATCTCCAGCACCAAGCGCGCCGAGGGCGAGACCGACATGCAGGGCCAGCCGCTGACCGGCGACAAGCTCGTCGTCACCCAGCGCTTCATCACCACCGGCGCCACGCGCGGCGACCTGATCGCGGTGACCGACGGCCTGAAGCCCGGCGAGCGGGTCGCGACCAGCGGCCTGCTGAAGCTGCGCAACGGCGCCGAGGTGACGATCAACAACAAGGTGCAGCCGAGCTCGGACGCCAGGCCCGAAGCGGAAAACCGTTGAGGCCACGCCGGACCCACTTCGAACCCGTCGTGTCCGGCGCAGCGCGCCGGCCGTCCGGGATACCCGCGCGGCCCTGCCGCGCTAGCGGGATTCTCCTCGCCCCCGGCCCCGGGGGGAGGACACGGGAAGCGCGATGAAATTCACCGACATCTTCATCAACAAGCCGGTGCTGGCGATGGTCGTCAGCCTGTTCATCCTGATCTTCGGGTTGCGCGCGTTCTCCGAGCTCAACGTGCGCCAGTACCCGGAGCTGCGCAACGCGGTGATCAACGTCACCACCGTGTACTACGGCGCCGATGCGGACCTGATCCAGGGCTTCATCACCACGCCGCTGGAACGCGAGATCGCCAGCGCCGAGGGCATCGACTACCTGGCGTCGACCAGCTCGGCCGGCGTGAGCACGATCCAGGCCTACATCCGCCTGGACCAGGACCCGAACGAGGCGCTCACCCAGATCGCGGCCAAGGTCAACAAGATGCGCGGCCAGCTGCCGCCGGAGTCCGAGGATCCGGTGATCGACCTGCAGCAGGGCCAGCAGATCGCGGCGATGTACGTGTCCTTCGCCAGCGAGACGCTCAACAACAACCAGATCACCGACTACCTCACCCGCGTGGTGCAGCCCAAGCTCGTGACCGTGGCCGGCGTGCAGCGCGCGGACATCCTCGGTGCCGGCACCTTCGCGATGCGTGTGTGGCTCAAGCCCGAGCGCATGGCCGCGCTGCAGGTCACGGCCAGCGACGTGTCCAACGCGCTGTCGTCGAACAACGTGCTGGCGGCGGTCGGCTCGACCAAGGGCCAGATGGTCGCGATCGACATGACCGCGCGCACCGACCTGCGCAACGCCGACGAGTTCCGCCAGCTGGTGGTGCGCGAGGAAGGCGGCGCGATCGTGCGCCTGGGTGACGTCGCCGACGTGGTGCTGGGCTCGGAGAACTACGGCACCTCGGTGCGCATCAACGGCGAGGCGGCCACGTTCATGGGCATCTTCGTCGCGCCCGACGCCAACTCACTCGACGTGATCCGCGACGTGCGCGAGCTGTGGGACGCGGAGATCGTGCCGCAGCTGCCCGAGGGCATCATCGCCACCATTCCCTACGACAGCACCGAGGCGATCCAGGACGCGATCAACGAGGTGGTGACCACGATCATCGAGGCGGTGATCATCGTGATCGTGGTGATCTTCCTGTTCCTGGGCAGCCTGCGCAGCGTGCTGATCCCGGCAGTGACGGTGCCGCTGTCGCTGGTGGGCGTGCTGTTCCTGATGCTGCTGATGGGCTTCACCATCAACCTGCTGACGTTGCTGGCGATGGTGCTGGCGATCGGGATCGTGGTCGACGACGCGATCATCGTGCTGGAGAACATCCACCGCCACATCGAGGAGGGCATGTCGCCCTACGATGCGGCGATCAAGGGCGCGCGCGAGCTGGCCTGGCCGGTGGTGGCGATGACCACCACGCTGGTCGCGGTGTACCTGCCGATCGGCTTCCAGGGCGGCCTGACCGGGGTGCTGTTCACCGAGTTCGCCTTCACCCTGGCCGGCAGCGTGCTGCTGTCGGGCGTGATCGCGCTGACGCTGTCGCCGATGATGAGCGCCAAGATCCTCAAGCCGCACACCGAGGGCGGCAAGGGCCGGCTCGAATCCTGGCTGGACACCCGATTCGACAAGCTGCGCCACGGCTACCAGCGCCGCCTGCACGGTGCGCTGGAGACCAAGTCGATCATCGCGCTGTTCGGCGCGATCGTGCTGGTCTCGTGCGTGTTCCTGTACATGACCGCGCCCAAGGAGCAGGCGCCGCTGGAGGACGAGGGTTTCATCTTCTCCATCGCCCAGGCCGATCCGGCCGCGACGCTGGACTACGTCGAGCGCTACACCGAGGAGGTCACCCAGATCGCCAAGGGCGTGCCCGAGGTGCAGGACTACTTCCTGTTCAACGGCGGCTTCGGTGGCAGCGGCGGCGGCGCCAGCCCGATGGCGATGGCCGGGTTCGTGCTCAAGCCCTGGAGCGAGCGCGACCGCTCGACCAAGCAGGTGCTCGACCAGGCGCTGCAGCCGCAGATCAGCCAGGTCAGCGGCCTGAACACCTTCGCCCTGGTGCCGCCCTCGCTGCCCAGCGCCGGCGGCGACGGCGGCGGCGAGTTCATCATCGGCGGCGTGGGCGAGCTGTCGCAGCTGAGCGAACTGGCCGACGGGATCCTGCAGCGGGCGATGGACAGCAAGCGCTTCATCTTCCTGGACAAGGACCTGAAGATCGACAAGCCGAGGATCGAGGTCGAGATCGACCGCGACAAGGCGGCCACGCTGGGCATCGACATGCGCACCCTGGCCGCGGACATGGCGTCGATGCTCTCGGGCGGCTACACCAACCGCTTCGCGATGCAGAACCGTTCGTACCTGGTGATCCCGCAGGTCCAGCGCAGCGACCGGCTCAACGCCAGCGACCTGGAGAACTACTACACCCGCACCCGCGACGGCGAACTGATCCCGCTGTCGACCCTGGTGACGCTGAAGGAGAGCGCGCAGCCGCAGTCGCTCAAGCGCTTCCAGCAGCTCAATGCGGTGTCGATCACCTTCATGCCGCGCCCGGGCGTGAGCAAGGGCGAGGCGCTGGAGATCCTCGACCAGGCGGCCGCCGAGGTGCTGCCGCAGGGCTACAGCGTCGACTACGCCGGCGAGTCGCGCCAGTTCAAGCAGGAGGGCTCGGCGATGCTGCTGACCCTGGCGCTGGCGCTGGTGATCATCTTCCTGGTGCTGTCGGCGCAGTTCGAGAGCTTCCGCGATGCGACGATCATGCTGCTCACGGTGCCCATGGCGATCTGCGGCGCGCTGCTGACGCTCAACGTGCTGGCGATCGTCAGCGGCATCCTCGGTTTCTCCGGGATCGAGGCGTTCCCCGGCATGAGCATCAACATCTACACCCAGGTCGGACTGGTGACGCTGGTGGGCGTGATCTCCAAGCACGGCATCCTGATCGTCGAGTTCGCCAACAAGCTGCAGATCGAACAGGGCCTGAGCAAGCGCGAGGCGATCGAGGAAGCCACCGCGATCCGCCTGCGCCCGGTGCTGATGACCACCGCGGCGCTGGTATTCGCGATGATCCCGCTGCTGATCGCCAGCGGTCCCGGCGCGGCCTCGCGCTTCTCGATGGGCATGGTGATCGCCTCGGGCATGACCATCGGCACGCTGTTCACGTTGTTCGTGCTGCCGGCGTTCTACCTGTACCTGGCGCACGAGCATGCGCACGATGCCGACCACGCAAGCGGGCCATCACCTGCCCACGGCGGCGACGCCCCGCTGCCGCCGCCGGCGCCGCAACGCGGCTGAGGCCACGCCGCGGATGCGCCCCTCGCGGCGCATCCGCGCGCGACACCCGGCTACACGATCACCCGCGAAAGCCCCCCGTAACCCGTAACCCGTAACCCGTAACCCGTAACCCGGATAAGCGCAGCGCATCCGGGTCGCGCTCGCCACTCGCGGGCGATTCCCCGTGGACGCTGGCGCATCAAGACGACCCGTCGCGCAATCCCCGAACACAGCGGCACAAGGCCGACCGCAGCCGCAAATCAGTCCAGCAGCGCCGCGAGGTCGAGCCGCGCCGCCGCCCACGCGCCACCGGCCGGCGAGCCTTTCCGCGGCAGGTGCGGCAACAAGCCGAGGCACGGCGCGGGCAGCGCCCCGCGCAGCAACCCCAGGTAATCGTCGGGCCGATCGAAGTCCGGATCGACCGTATTGCCGATCCAGCCCGCCAGGCGACACCCGTCCGCTTCGATGGCACGCGCGCTCAGCCGGGCATGGCTCAGGCACCCGAGGCGCAGTCCGACCACCAGCACCACGTCGGCGCCGATCGCGCGGGCGAATTCGGACTGGTCGAGCCCGTCGCCCATCGGCGCGAGCCACCCGCCGGCGCCTTCCACCACCATCGCCTGCGCCGTGGACGCGAGCCGCGCATATGCGGACTGCAGCACCGGCAATGCGACCGCCACGCCCGCGTCGCGCGCGGCGAGCTGCGGCGCGGTGGCGTGCTCGAGCGCATAGGGATTGGCGTCGTGGTAGGCCGGCGCCGGATCGCTGGCCGCAATCAGCGCCAGCGCATCTTCGTTGCGCCAGCCGCCGTCGGTCCATTCGCAGCCGCTTGCCACCGGCTTCATCCCGACCGCGCGCAGGCCGCGCGAACGCAGCGCGTGCAGCAGCGCCACCGAGGCGACGGTCTTGCCGACGCCGGTATCGGTGCCGGTGACGAACCAGGCACGGGTCATCGGGCGTCGCCGACGGCCGTTGCGCCGCTGCGCCCGCGTGCGGCACGGGGCGTGCCGAGCCGCGGCCGGCTCGCGGACTCCACCCCGGCGTGCGCGCACGGGTGCGGCCAGCGGACCCGCGCGCCTCGCGGGCGATGCCCCGCCGCTGGCGACGCCGAACTGCCTGCGTGGCCCTGCCGCGCCTCCGCCGTGTCCCGATGCCACTGCTTCACCACACGCTCCCGGTCGCGCGCGGACCCGCTGCTACACTGGTCCGATGTTCACCGCCTCCAGTCTAAGCGGCGACAGGCCGCAGCAGTACGCCCAGCTCGCGGACCAGGCGCGCGCGCTCCTGCACGGCGAACCCGACCGGATCGCCAATGCCGCCAACCTCTCGGCGCTCGTCCATCACGCGCTGCCGCGGCTGAACTGGGTGGGCTTCTATTTCTTCGATGGCACCGAACTGGTGGTCGGCCCGTTCCAGGGCCTGCCGGCCTGCGTGCGGATTCCCCTCGACAGGGGCGTGTGCGGCGCGGCCGCGCGCACGCGCCAGACCCAGCGCGTGGACGACGTGCACGCCTTCCCCGGCCACATCGCCTGCGACGCTGCCTCGCGCTCGGAGCTGGTGGTGCCGCTGGTGCGCCGCGGCGAACTGGTGGGCGTGTTCGACCTCGACAGCCCGGATCCGGCCCGTTTTGACGTTATCGACCAGGACGGGCTGGAAACCCTCGCCCGCATCTATGTCGAGTCGCTGCCATGAATGCACCGCTGAAACTGCGCAACATCGGTCCCAAGTCCGCCGCCTGGCTGCGCCAGGTGGGGCTGCGCACGGAGGCCGACCTGGTGGCGGCGGGGCCGGTAGACGCGTTCATGCGGGTCAAGCGCGCCGGCTTCAAGCCGAGCCTGAACATGCTCTACGCACTGGAAGGCGCGCTCCAGGACTGCCACTGGCAGGAGGTGCCCGAGGCCCGGCGCGCCGAACTGGTGGCCGCGGTGGAAGCGGCCACGGCCGACCTGCCGCCACCGCGCGGCCGCCCGGCAGCGGCGCCGGTGACCACCACCCACCACCAGGAAGAATCGGACGCGCCGGCTTTCGGCTTCCTCGACGAGCCCTCGGGCGGCGGCGAGCGGGACTGATCGCGCGCACCGGTCGACGGGCATCGCCCACCGGCCCCACCGGCCCAGCAACGCGTCGACACACACGCCGGCCTGCGCGCAACTGCAGCGTCGACCCGGTGGCGACCGTCCGCCGGCCGTATTCGACGCGTCGGCCTGCCCAACGCCGCGGCCGCTTCCGCGTGAGGCCCGCTTCCAAGATTCCACTTCCATGATTCCGCTGGGCGGATGCCGCCCTCGGCGTTTCGCGCGAAGCGCCCCACCCGGATGCGGGTGCCTGCCGTACAATGCCCGCGCTTCGAGGTGGCCCGCAGGCATTCGCCCAAGGGCTGAAACGGGAAGCCGGTGACGCCGGCGTCGCAGCATGCGACGCGGCCAGTCCGGCACTGCCCCCGCAACGGTAAGCGCGTCAGGTCGCCGCATCCGCCACTGTGCCGAAGGCATGGGAAGGCGCGACGGCCGAGGCATCCACTGCCTCGCGCGCGAGTCCGGAGACCGGCCACGGAGTCCACTGGTTGCGATGCGGAGGGCATCGCGGCGGCGATGCCGGATGCCTGCATCCCGTTTCCGCGGCCCTCTCTCCTCGCGACCCGACCCGAATCGGCGCGTACGCGGGTGTGCGCGCCCTGGAGACCTTTGCATGCACCGTTCCCTGCCCGCGGCGATCGCCGCCGCCCTGCTCCTGCCTGCGTTCGCACTGCCCACCCCGGCGCGCGCCGATGCCGCCGCCACCGATCTCGACACCGTGCTCGTCACCGCCACGCGCAGCGAACTGCGCCTGGCCGACAGCCTGGTGCCGGCCCAGGTCATCGAACGCACCGAGATCGAGCGCAGCCAGGCGCGCGACCTGATCGAACTGCTGCGCGGACGCGCCGGCATCGACGTCGGCAACACCGGCGGCCGTGGCAAGCTCAGCAGCCTGTTCCTGCGCGGCACCGAATCCGACCACGTGCTGGTGCTGGTGGACGGAGTGAAGATGAACTCCGCGACCGCCGGCATGGCGGCGATCCAGGACCTGCCGCTGGCGCAGATCGAGCGCATCGAGATCATCCGCGGCCCGCGCTCGAGCCTGTACGGCTCCGAGGCGATCGGCGGCGTGATCCAGGTGTTCACCCGCGGTGGCCGGGAACCGGGCTTTTCGCCCTACGCGAGCGTCGGCGGCGGCAGCCACGATGCGCGCGAGGCCAGCGCCGGCTTCGACCATCGCGGCGAGCGCGGCTGGATCGGCGCCCATGGCGCCGTTGATCGCACCGACGGCTTCAACGCCTGCCGCGGCTCCGGGGCACTGTTCCAGGGCTGCTTCACCGACGAGCCCGACGACGACGGTTACCGCAATACCTCGATCAACCTGCGCGGCGGCTACCGCTTCGGCGAGGCGCTGGTGCTGGACGGCCAGTTCCTGCAGGCAGATGCGGAGAACGAGTTCGACGGGTCGTACACCAACCGTTCGCGCACCCGCCAGCAGGTCACCGGCGCGCGGCTGCGGCACGCACCCGAGGATGGGCCGCTGGCATTGACCTTCGCGCTGGCGCGCAACGTCGACCGCTCCGACGACTTCCTCGACACCCTGCCGCGCAGCGATTTCCAGACCCGGCGCGACAGCGCCTCGGCGCAGGCCGACCTGCAGCTGGCCGAGGGCCACCTGCTCAGCGCAGGCGTCGACCACAGCAACGACCGCGTCGACAGCGCCACCGCGTACGCGGTCGACGAGCGCGAGAACACCGGCGTGTTCCTCGCCTACGGCGGCCAGGCCGTCGCGCAGCGGTTCCAGGCCAGCGTGCGCCACGACGACAACGAACAGTTCGGCAGCCATGTCACGGGCGCGCTGGGCTGGGGCCTGGCGTTCGACAGCGGCGTGCGCCTGACCGCGTCGCTCGGCACCGGCTTCAAGGCCCCGACGTTCAACGACCTGTACTACCCCGGTTCGGAAAGCCCCGACCTGCGGCCGGAGGAGTCGACCAGCCTCAACATCGGCCTGTCGCGGATCGCGCAGAGTCACCACTGGTCGTTCGACGTGTACGAGAGCCGGGTGGACGACCTGATCGTGTTCGTCTACCCGCCGCCGGACTACCGCGGCGTGGGCAGCAACATCGACCAGGCGCGCATCCGCGGCGCCGAATTCGGCTTCGGCGCCACCCTGGCCGGCGTCGACGTCGCGCTGGAACTCAGCCACACCGATCCGCGCGACCGCAGCGGCGGCGCCAACGACGGAAATCTCCTCGCGCGACGCGCGCGCAGCACGGGACGGCTGGACCTGGATCGCGCCTTCGGCCCGCTGCGCGCCGGCATCACCGTGCAGGCCGCCGGCAGCCGCTACGACGATCCGGCGAACGCGGTGCGCCTGGGCGGCTACGCCACCACCGACCTGCGGCTGGAATATGCGCTGCACCGCGACTGGACCCTGCTCGCGCGCGCCAGCAACGTGTTCGACCGCGAGTACGAGACCGTCGCCTGGTACTACCAGCCGGGACGCGAGTACCACGTCGCCCTGCGCTGGCGCCCGACACGCTGACGGCGGCGCAGGAGGATCGGGCCAGGCCGCCAGCCCGGGGCTGCGCGGCCACCCGATCCGGCCGCGTCAGTGCAGGGCCCGCAGGTTCGCGACCGGCACCGACACCGGAACCTGGCCACGCACCGCCTGCAGGGTCGCCACCAGCTCGTGATAGGTGCCGGCCAGGCGCGCGAACAGCTCGGCATAGGCATCGCGCCCGGCATCGGCCACGCCCTGGTAGGCGCCGCGGCCGAGGTCCACGAAGTAGTCCACCCCGACCCGGCGCCGGTGCGCGAGCGCCGGGAACAATCCCGCCACCAGCAGGCAGCGGTCGCCCACGTCCCGCAGCGCATCCGCGCGGACGCTGCCGACCTGACCTTGGGCATCGAGCCACTCCAGCGCCTGGATGCGCGCCAGCAGGTGCGCGTCGCGCTGGTGGCGCAACAGCACGAACACCAGGTAGCTCTCCTGCGATTCGTCGAGCACCGCGCCACGCGTGGCCAGCGCCTCGCGGATCACCGCCTGCCACAGCGCGGCCGCCGCCCCCTGTCGGATCCCGCTCATCTGCAGCTCCTCGTTGGCCCGATCCGAGCCTAGCGCTGCCGCGCCGTCGCGTGTTGGCAGCCACCCGCCCCGAGTGCTGACCGCGCAAGACGGCGGCGCCGGACGCGTTATCCCGAGACGCGTCGGCCGCTGGCGGGAGCGGACGCCGCCGCGAAGACGGCTGCGACCGGCGCGGCAGCAAGTGCGTAGCCCGGGTAAGCGAAGCGCACCCGGGGTGGGGTTTTGGGGGCCGCAACATCCCACGATCGCAGCGTCGTCCCGAAGGCTGCTTGCAGGAGCGTGTGATGGCGCAACACCCCATGACTTCGGCGACATCGTCCCGGAGGCGCTCTGCGCCCTCGCCGTCCTGCGCCGGCTAGACGCCGCCGGTAGGCACCGCGTGCGCGATTGCGTCGGGAGCCGTCAGCTGCAGCAGCGAGCGCAGGTCGCCGGTGACCGCCACCGCACCCGCGCCCTGCAGGTCGAAGTCGCGATGGTAGCCGTAGTCCACCAGCACCAGCGGCATGCCGGCCGCGCGCGCCGCGGCGGCATCGGTATGGGAATCGCCCACCAGCAGGCAGGCCTCGACCGGCACGTCGAAGGCCCGCGCCAGGTGCAGCAGCGGCAGCGCCGAAGGCTTGCATTCGGGCAGCGTGTCGCCGCCGACGATGCCGTCGAACAGCGCGCGCCAGTCGAGCGCGTCGAGCAGTGGATCGATGAAGCGCTGCGGCTTGTTGGTGCACAGCGCCACCGCGATCCCGCGTTCGCGCAGCCCGCGCAACGCGGCATCCGCGCCGGGATAGGCGCGCGCCTGGCGCGGCAGCGACGTCGCGTAGTGCCGCATCAGCAGCGCGAACACGCGATCGAAGCCCTCGCCATCGGGCAGGTCGGCGCCGGCGTGGCGCAGCGCGCGGTGCAGCAGGAAGCGGGCGCCCTCGCCGATCCAGGTGCGCACCAGCGGCTCGTCCGCGGCCGGGTGCCCGAGTTCGGCCAGGGTCTGGTTCACCGCCCAGGCAATGCCGTGGGCGCTGTCGACCAGGGTGCCGTCGAGGTCGAACAGCATCGCGCGCGGGACTGCGGACATCGGGCTGGCTCCAGGAACGGGCCTGCAGTCTAGCGGCCGGCGCCGTGATGCACGCTCGCGATGGCGACACCCGGCCTTCCGGCCCCAGCCACAGGTTGCATGCTCGTGGTACCCGTGTCGCCAGCGCCACCGGGGACGCTCATGACATGACGGCGTCGGCAGGAAACAGCTCCGGCTGCGGCGCGGCATCTTCCGCGTCGCGGAAATTGGACAGGCCCACGCCGACCAGGCGGTAGCGGGTGTCGGCCGGCAGGTCCACGCGCTCGAGCAGCGCGAGCGCGATGGAGGTGAACGGCTCGCACCCGGCCGGGGGAGCATCGGGCGTCAGGCTGCGGGTGAGGATGCGGAACTGCGCGGTCTTGAGCTTCAGCACCACGGTGCGACCGATCCGATCGGTCTTGCGGGTCGCGTTCCACGCCTTTTCCGCGATCCGCCGGACATGCGGCGCCAGCTCGGCAAGGGGCAGGTCGCGTTCGAACGTGTCCTCGGCCGAGATCGACTGCACCGGCTGGTCGGGCTGGACCGGCCGCTCGTCGATGCCGCGCGCGCGCCGGTACAGCGATGCGCCGAAGCTGCCGAAGCGCAGCTGCAGTTCCTCGCGCGCGAGACCACGCAGCTCGCCGACGGTCTGCACGCCGAGTTCGGCCAGCTTGCCCTGCATCACCTTGCCCACCCCCGGAAGCCGCCCGACCGGCAGCGGCAGCAGGAAGGCCTCCACCTGGGCCGGTTTGACCACGAACAGCCCGTCGGGCTTGTTCCAGTCCGACGCGATCTTGGCGATGAACTTGTTCGGCGCGATCCCGGCCGATGCGGTGAGCCGGGTCTGTTCGCGGATCCGGGCGCGGATCGCCTGCGCGGTCGCGGTGGCGCTCGCCGATTCGATCCTCGGCGCGGTGACGTCGAGATAGGCCTCGTCCAGCGACAGCGGTTCGACCAGGTCGGTGTGTTCCAGGAAGATCGCCCGGACCTGGCGCGACACCGCCTTGTAGCGCGGAAAGTCGGGCGGCACGAACACCGCGTCCGGGCACAGGCGTTCGGCACGCAGCGCCGGCATCGCCGAGCGCACGCCGTAGCGCCGCGCCTCGTAGGAGGCCGCGCACACCACCGAGCGCGCGCCGCGCCAGGCCACGACCACCGGTCGCCCGCGCAGCGACGGATCGTCGCGCTGCTCCACCGAGGCGTAGAACGCGTCCATGTCGATGTGGATGATCTTGCGCACGCGACGCGAATTCTAGGCCGCCGTGCCGGCGGCGTCGCGGCGGATGGGCGCTCCACGGCGACGCCGCCGACGAAGGCCCGGATGCCGGGCAATAAAAAGCCCCGCAGGCAGGGGGGGCCGGCGGGGCTCGGGGAACGGGACTCGGGGAGAAGTCTTGCGTTCCGGATCTCTGCTCCAGGGGATGGGAGGAGATCAGCGACAGACCTTGCATCTGTCGCGAGCTATATGACCACCACGAACATTGAGAGTTCGTGAAGATAATGCTCCGGAGACGGAAGAATTCAGCCCGCGTTTACCTCGCGTCGATTCACCACCGGATTCCGGGGAGTTACATGCAGTTACATACCCTGCCAGAGGTCATGCGGACTGCGGCCGCGTTCAGGGCGGGAGCCATGTGAGCGCTCCCAGTGGGCCTGGCCCGCGGCGGCCGCCACGCTCAATGCGCCTCGTCCCAGTTGGTTCCGGTGCCCGAATCCACCACCAGTGGAACACGCAGTTCCGCCGCCGCCGCCATTCGCGCCGGCACCTCGCGCAGCAGCGTGTCCACGAACCCCGCATCGGACTCGAACACCAGTTCGTCGTGCACCTGCAGGGTCATCAGCGCCGCGCCACCCTGGCCGGCCAGCCAGCGGTCGATGTCGATCATCGCTCGCTTGATGATGTCCGCGGCGGTGCCCTGCATCGGTGCGTTGATCGCAGCGCGCTCGGCGCCGGCGCGCTGGGCCTGGTTGCCGCGCTGGATGTAGTCCAGGTACAGGCGGCGGCCGAAGACGGTCTCGACGAAGCCCTGGTCGCGCGCCTGCTGCCGGGTGCGCTCCATGTAATCGCGCACGCCGGGATAGCGCGAAAAGTAGGTGGCGATGTAGTCCTGCGCCTCGCCGCGGCCGATGCCCAGGTTGCGCGCCAGCCCGAACGCACTCATGCCGTACATCAGGCCGAAGTTGATCGCCTTGGCGGCCCGGCGTTCGTTCGCCGTCACCTGGTCGAGCGCACGGCCGAACACCTCGGCGGCGGTGGCGCGGTGGATGTCGGCGCCGGCGGCGAACGCGCCGAGCAGGCCGGCGTCCTCCGACAGGTGGGCCATGATCCGCAGTTCGATCTGCGAATAGTCGCAGGCCACCAGGCGCCGCCCTTCCGGCGCGACGAAGGCCTTGCGGATCCGTCGCCCGTCCTCGGTGCGGATCGGGATGTTCTGCAGGTTCGGATCGCTCGAGGCCAGGCGGCCGGTCGCCGCGCCGGCCTGGTGGTAGCTGGTATGCACGCGCCCGGTGACCGGGTTGATCATCTCCGGGAGCTTCTCGGTGTAGGTGCTGCGCAGCTTGGCCAGGCCGCGGTATTCGAGGATCACGCGCGGCAGTTCGTGCTGGTCGGCGATCGCCTCGAGCGCCTCCTCGTTGGTGCTGGGCTGGCCCTTGGGCGTCTTCACCAGCGCCGGCAGCTTCAGTTCCTCGAACAGCAGCGCGCACAGCTGCTTGGGCGAGTCGAGGTTGAACGTGCGCCCGGCCAGTTCGGTCGCCTTCTGCTGCGCGGCGAGCATGCGCCGCGAGAGGTCGGCGGTCTGCCGGCGCAGTTCGTCCGCGTCGACCTTCACCCCGTTGGCCTCGACCCGTTCGAGCACCGGCACCAGCGGCATCTCGATCGTGCGGTAAACGCCTTCGAGCGCGGGCTCGGCGGCGAGCTGCGGCGCCAGCACGCGGTGCAGGCGCAGGGTGATGTCGGCGTCCTCGGCCGCGTAGCGCGTGGCGTCGTCGATGGCGACGTGCGAGAACGGAATCTGCTTGCTGCCCTTGCCGGCCACCGCCTCGTAGCGGATCGTCTCGTAGCCAAGCAGGCGCTGCGCCAGCGAGTCCATGTCGTGGCGCTGGCTCGAATTCAGCACGAAGCTTTCCAGCATGGTGTCGTCGGCGTAGCCGCGCAGCTCGACGCCGTGGCGGCGCAGCACGTGCAGGTCGTACTTGCCGTGCTGGCCGAGCTTGCGCCGGTCGGGGTCTTCCAGCAGCGGGCGCAGCGCGTCGAGCACCGTGGTGCGGTCGAGCTGGGCAGGCGCGCCGGGATAATCGTGGCCGAGCGGCACGTAGGCCGCGTGGCCGGGCTCGACCGCGACGCTGATCCCGACCAGGTTGGCGCGCATCGGATCGAGCGAATCGGTCTCGGTGTCGAGCGCGAACCCGTCCGCCGCGGCCAGCCGCGCCAGCCAGTCGTCCAGCTGCGCGGGCGTGAGGACCGCCTCGTAGCGGCCGGGCGCCGCCAGCGCCGGGTCGGGCGGCGGCGCATCGTGCGGGGCGGGCGCGGTGATGCGGCCGCTGCCGCGGGCCCTGCCGGGTTCCTTCTCCACCGCGTCCGCCGCGGCGGCGCCGTCGAGTTCCTTCAGCGCCTGGTTGAAGCCGTAGCGCGCGTACAGCACCCGCAGCTCGTCGACGTGGCGCGGGCGCAGCCGCAGGCCGTCAGGGGCGACGTCGAGCCCGACGTCCGTACGGATGGTCGCCAGCTGGCGGCTCAGCGGCAGCTGCGGCAGCGCCTCGCGCAGGTTCTCGCCGATCTTGCCCTTGATGGCGGCGGCGTTCGCGATCACGCCGTCGAGGCTCCCGTACTCGGACAGCCACTTGGCCGCGGTCTTGGGCCCGCATTTGGGCACGCCAGGGATGTTGTCGACGCTGTCGCCCATCAGCGCGAGCATGTCGACGATCTGGTCGGCGCGCACGCCGAACTTGGCGATCACCGCGTCGTCGCCGTCGATCCGGCTGCCGGTCATGGTGTTGACCAGCTCCACCAGGCCGCGGCCGGGCGACTGCAACCGCACCAGCTGGGCGAAATCCTTGTCGCTGGTGGAGATGGTGACGTCGATCCCCTGGTCCGCGCCCTGCAGCGCGAGCGTGCCGATCACGTCGTCGGCCTCCACGCCCGGCACGCGCAGGATGGTGAAGCCCAGCGCTTCGACGATCCGGCACATCGGCTCGACCTGCGCGCGCAGCTCGTCGGGCATGGGAGGACGGTTGGCCTTGTACGCCGGATACAGCGCCTCGCGGAACGTCGGGCCGCTGGCGTCGACCACGAAGGCCGCGAAGTCCGGCCCCTCCTTCAGCGTCGCGCGCAGCATGTTGACCACGCCGAACAGCGCACCGGTGGGCTCGCCGTCGGCATTGGTCAGCGGCGGCAGCGCGTGGAACGCGCGGAACAGGTACGACGAACCGTCGATCAGTACGAGTCTTGGCATGGCCCGATTCTACGCGTGCCGGGTCGCACGGGCCGGGAAGGCGCGGGCGTGGCGAACGGCGCGACACGCCGGCGACCTGTCGGTTCCAGGCCTTCGCCCCGCATCCCTCGCGTCGCCTTGATGCGTGCGGCGCATAATGGCCTTCACCCCTGCCGGAGCTCCGCCATGCGTCCCCGTGCCCGCCTGCTGCCGATCGTCCTGTCCGCACTCGTGCTCGGCGCCTGCGCCACCTCCGGACCCGCCACGGTCGACATCCCGCCCGGCGCCGAGGAAGCGACCCGCACCGAGGCCAACGGCGACGTGATCACCGAATACCGCGTCAATGGTGAACTGCGCGTCGTGCAGGTGACGCCGTCGCGCGGCCCGGCCTACCACCTCTACGTGCGCGACGGCCGGGTGCTGTCCACCCGGGAAGGCGACGACGCGCCTCAGACCTACTTCAAGCTGTTCGGCTGGTGAGGGGGCGCACGCCGGAACGGATCGACGACGCGCGACGGCGATGGGCCAGGTGCTGAATGTCGCCCTGGTCGGCTACGGCTTCGTCGGCCGGGTCTTCCACGCGCCGCTGATCGCGACCACCCCGGGGCTCCGCCTGCACACCGTGGTCTCGCGCGACGCGGCGAAGGTGCACTCCGACTGGCCCGATGCGCGCGTGGTCGCCGACCCGACGCACGCCTTCGCCGACGGCGCAATCGACCTGGTGGTCATCGCCGCGCCCAACGCGGTGCATGCGTCGCTGGCGATCGCCGCCCTCCGGGCCGGTCGCCACGTCCTGGTGGACAAGCCGTTCACCACGTCGCTCGCAGAGGCGCGTGGCGTGCTCGACGTGGCGCGAAGCGCCGGCCGCCTGGCCAGCGTGTTCCAGAACCGGCGCTGGGATACCGATTTCCTCGCCCTGCGCGCACTGGTGGAGAGCGGCACCCTGGGCGAGATGGCGGAACTGCATTCGCACTTCGACCGCTTCCGGCCACAGGTCCCGGACCGCTGGCGCGAACGCGCCGGGCCCGGCGCCGGACTGTGGTTCGACCTCGGCCCGCACCTGGTGGACCAGGCGCTGCAGCTGTTCGGCACGCCGCTGTCGATCCAGGCCGACCTCGCCACGCAGCGCGCGGACGCCGTGGTCGACGACTGGTTCCACGTGGTGCTGCGCTATCCGCGCCTGCGCGTGGTGCTGCATGCCGGTGCGCTGGTGGCCGCGAACACATTGCGCTTCGCCGCGCACGGCACCGGCGGCAGTTACGTCAAGCACGGCCTCGACCCGCAGGAAGACGCGCTGCGCGCGGGCACGCGTCCCGGCAGTCCGGACTGGGGGCTCGACCGGCGCCCCGGCGAACTCACCACGATGGGCGCGGATGGGCCCGTGACGCAGGCGATCGACGGCCCGCGCGGCGACTACCGCGCCTGCTACGCGGCGATGCGCGACGCGATCCTCGGCCAGGGAGAGGCGCCGGTCACGCCAGCTCAGGCGCTGGCGGTGATGCAGGTGCTGGACGCGGGCGTAGCCAGCGCCGCGTCCGCCCGCAGCATTGCGCTCGCGGACACGGCGGGCTGAGCCGCGTGGCCGGCGCGCGCCGGCTCAACGCACGACCAGCACCGGCACCTGGCTGCGGCTGACCACGGACTGCGTCTGGCTTCCCAGCAGCAGCCGGCGCAGCCCGCGATGCCCGTGCGACGCCATGACCACCAGGTCCGCGCCGCACGCTGTCGTCGTCTCGAGGATGGCTTCGTCGGGCAGCCGGTCGGGCACGTGGACGGCCTCGACCTCCACGCCGGCCGCCGCCCCGCGCTGCCGCACGTCGGCGAGGATCCGTTCGGCGTCCAGCGCGCGCTTGCGGCGCTGTTCCTCGCGCAGCTCGAACGCCAGCGCCAGGCCGGACGGGTCGCCCGGCAGCGGGTCCTGCCAGGGTTCGGACGCGGTCACCACCGTCGCCCGGGCCTGCAGGGCGGCGGCGAGGGCCAGGCCCGCGTCGAGCCCCTTGCCGGCGAGCTCGGAGCCATCGGTCGCGATCAGCAGATGCCTGTACATGGCGCACGCCTCGATCTGGTCGGGCGTCCATCAGGCCACCGCTGCGAACGCGGCGCCTTGATCCTGCTCAATCGCCGGTGTCGATCCGTCAGCCCGGCGGGCGGTCGGGCTTCACGCCGTGTCCCCCGAACGCGTCGCGCATGGCCGACAGCAGCCGGTCGGCATAGGCATTGCCCTCGCGCGAGCGCAGGCGCTCGATCAGCGACTGGGTGATCACCGGCGCGGCCACGTCCAGCTCGATCGCCTCGGCCACCGTCCAGCGTCCCTCGCCCGAATCCGGCACGTAGGGCGCGATGCCCTCGAGCTGCGGATTGCCCGCCAGCGCCTGCGCGGTCAGGTCGAGCAGCCACGAGCGCACCACGCTGCCGTGGCGCCACAGTTCGGCCAGGGCGGCGATGTCGGGCACGAGGTCGTCGCGCCGCTCCAGGATCGCGAAGCCTTCTGCATAGGCCTGCATCATTCCGTACTCGATGCCGTTGTGGATCATCTTGGCGAAATGCCCGGCGCCGCTGGGCCCGACGTGGCCCCAGCCGCGGTCCGCGGCCGGCGCCAGTGCGGCGAACAGCGGCGACAGCCGCTCCGCGACCGCGGCCTCGCCGCCGACCATCAGGCTGTAGCCTTCGGCCAGGCCCCACACGCCGCCGCTGGTGCCGACATCGAGATAGGCGATCCCGCTGTCGCGCAACCCGCGTTCACGCCGCTGGCTGTCGCGGTAGAAGGAATTGCCGCCATCGATGATGGTGTCGCCCGGCGCCAGCAGTGGCTGCAGCGCGGCGATGGTGGCGTCCACCGGCGCGCCGGCCGGCACCATGATCCAGGCCACGCGCGGCGGTTCCAGTGCGGCCACCAGCGCCTCCAGCGACTCCGCCGCCTCCATGCCCGCGGCGACCAGGCGTTCGCGCGCCTCCGGGGCCGGATCGAAGCCCACCACCCGATGGCCGCCCTGGTGCAGCCGCTGCGCCATGTTCGCGCCCATGCGGCCCAGTCCGATCATGCCCAGCTGCATGCTGTCCTCCTCTCGCGTTCGCGTCTGCGGTGCCGTGCATGGTGCACGATGCGCGGGCACCCCGGCGTGCCGGGCGCGGGAACGACGCGGTCCAGTGCGTTCCATCTCCGCATCCGATGATCCAGCCTGCGCACATTGCATGGATGCTGCATGTGGCCTGCGGCACGCGCCTTCCGCAGGACCAGGCCTTCACGCGACCTGGCCCCGGCCGTTGGCATGCTCGAAACGATGAACGCACTGCGAGGTCGCGCCATGTCCGGACGCGAGCGGCGCCGCGAGGCTCCGGCCGACCAGTCCGCCCTGCGCGACGGCCTGACGCCGGCCCAGCTCAAGGCACTGGAGACGCTGGAACACTTCCGCTGGACCCTGAAATTCGTCCGCAGGCCGATGTTCCAGGATCCGGTCCCGGTGGTCTTCGACCGGGATGGCCAGCGTTACGCGGTGCTGCGCAGCGACGGCACGCTGGACGAATCGCCTGGATTCAGGATCCGCGACTGAGCTTCGACCCGGCGGTCGGCCGCATATCGCTACGTCCGGGCGCCCATCGCACCTGCAGCATTGGCGCGCGAGGCAGGGCCCACGATGGCCCCCGTCAGCGATGCAGGGGGTCGCCTGCCGGACGCGTCGATCCCCGACTCAGGCCACCTGCAGATTGGCGTAGGCCAGCACCAGCCATTTCGAACCGCCGTCCTCGAAGTTCACCTGCACCCGCGCGTGCGCGCCGCTGCCTTCGAGATCGGTGACCACGCCACTGCCGAATTTCGCGTGGACCACGTTCTGGCCGAGCTTGAGCCCCGGCGACTGGTCCAGCGATGCGTGGCCCCAGTCGCGTCGCGGCTGCGGACTGTAGGCCGGGCGCGAGACCTGCACCCGCGGCCGCACCTCGCTGAGCAGGGTCGCGGGGATCTCGCGCAGGAAGCGCGACGGCACCCCGTACATGTCCTGGCCGTGCAGGCGCCGGGATTCGGCGTAGCTGAGCACCAGTTTCTGCCGCGCGCGGGTGATGCCGACGTAGGCCAGGCGCCGCTCCTCCTCGAGCCGCCCGCTCTCCTCGATCGAGCGCGCGTTCGGGAACAGGCCTTCCTCCATGCCGGCCAGGAACACCAGCGGGAACTCCAGGCCCTTGGCGCTGTGCAGGCTCATCAGCTGCACCCCGTCCTCGCCGGCCTGGGCCTGGCCCTCGCCGGCCTCGAGCGCGGCGTAGGCGAGGAAGGCGACCAGTTCGGACAGCTGGGCGGCCTCGTCTTCGTCGCCCTTGACGAAGCGCGAGGCGACCGACACCAGCTCGTCCAGGTTGTCCACGCGCGAATCCGCCGCGCCCTTGGACTCGTTGGTGTAGTGCAGTCGCAGACCGGAGCGCAGCAGCACGTGGTCGATCTTGTCCTTGAGCGCAAGTTCGGCCACCTCGCCGGCGAGCGCATCGAGCAGCTGGTGGAAACCGGCCAGCGCGTTGCGCGCGCGCGCGGCGAGCGCGCCCCCCTGCTGCACCCGCAGCGAGGCCTCCCACAGCGACACGCCATCGGTACGCGCGTGGCGCCGCACCTCGTCCAGCGTGCGTTCGCCGATGCCGCGCGTGGGCGTGTTGACCGCACGCTCGAATGCGGCGTCGTCGGCGCGGTTGGCCACCAGCCGCAGGTAGGCCAGGGTGTCCTTGATCTCGGCGCGCTCGAAGAAGCGCACGCCGCCGTAGACGCGGTAGGGCACCTGTTCGGCGAGCAGCGCCTCTTCGAACGCGCGCGACTGGGCGTTGCTGCGGTAGAGCACCGCGCAGTCGCCGTGGCTGCCGCCGCCGTGCACCCACTGCGCGATGCGCTCGACCACGAAACGCGCCTCGTCGATCTCGTTGTAGGCCGCGTACAGGTCGATCGGCTCGCCTTCGCCGCTGTCGGTCCACAGCTGCTTGCCCAGGCGCTCGGGGTTGTGCGCGATCACCGCGTTGGCCGCGCCGAGGATGTTCGCGCTCGAGCGGTAGTTCTGCTCCAGCCGGATGGTGTGCGCGCCCGGATAGTCGCGCAGGAAGCGCTGCATGTTCTCGACCTTGGCGCCGCGCCAGCCGTAGATCGACTGGTCGTCGTCGCCGACCACGAAGACCTGGCCGGTGTCGCCCGCAAGCAGGCGCACGAAGCCGTACTGCACGCCGTTGGTGTCCTGGAACTCGTCGACCAGCAGTTGCCCGAAGCGCTGGCGATAGTGGGCCAGCAGCGCGGGCGTGTCGCGCAGCAGCTCGTGCGCGCGCAGCAGGATCTCGGCGAAATCCACCAGCCCGGCGCGGTCGCAACGCTCCTGGTAGAGCGCATAACTCTTGAGCATCACCTGCGACCACTCGTCGCCGGCCGACTGGATATGCTGGGGGCGGCGGCCCTCATCCTTCTGCGCATTGATCCACCACGCGATCTGCCGCGGCGGGAAGCGCGCCTCGTCGAACTCGAGCTGTTGCACGACGCGCTTGACCAGGCGCAGCTGGTCGTCGCTGTCGAGGATCTGGAAGCCTTCCGGCAGCTTCGCGTCCTGCCAGTGCAGGCGCAGCAGCCGGTGTGCGAGGCCGTGGAAGGTGCCGATCCACAGTCCACGCGAGCCGTGTCGCAACAGCGCGTCGGCGCGATGGCGCATCTCGCCCGCGGCCTTGTTGGTGAAGGTGACGGCGAAGATGCCGTGTACCGGCACCCCGACCACCTCGTTCAGCCAGGCGATGCGGTGGGTGAGGACGCGGGTCTTGCCGCTGCCGGCGCCCGCGAGCACCAGGTAATGGCCCGGGGGCGCGGACACGGCCTCGCGCTGGGCCGGGTTGAGCCCGTCGATCAGGTGGGAAACATCCATCGCCGCATTTTACGCGACCGGGCGTCGCGCCCTCCGCGACGCGCCACGGCGCGGCGTTCAGGCCAGGATGTCGATGAAGCTGTTGATCGACAGCCGCCCCGCCAGTGCATCGGCAGGCGGGATGCGGGCGTTGTCGATATCGCCCGAATGCAGCGAGTTGCGCCGGTAGACGACCAGCCGGTTGAACACGCCGTCGGCCGCGTCGATGCGTTCGAACAGGGGCGAGTCGCCGCGGATGTAGCCGTCGGCCACCTGCTCGCGCCGGCTTTCCTGTTCCAGGGTGGCGAAATAGCCCGCCTGGCGCGACTCGTCCACCGATTCGAAGCCGGTCGCACGGTGGCGGTAGAACGCGGTGCCGCCCCAGTCGCCGCGAAACAGGTAGTGCATCGTCGCCAGGCCATTGCCCTGCACCGAATCGACGTGCGGCACGCGCTGCAGGAACGCGAGCCGATCCGGCGGCAGGGTCACCAGCGAGTAGTGGCACATCGGGAAGGCGAAGCGGCCGCCCGCGGGCAGCCCGAAGTGCGGTGCCAGCAGCGGACGCAGCAACTGCTCCAGAAACGCTTCGTACGACAGTGGGGCCCGGATGCGCAGCCCCGGGAACAACGTGCCCTGCGGCGTGAAGTGGCCGCGCGCGGCCTTGCGCACCAGCCGGTCAGGATCAGCCACGGCCTGGTCGATCACCAGCAGCGGCGCGCCTTCGTTGCCGATGCGGCGTACCTGCAGCCGCAGCCCTGGATGCGGCTGGATCAGCATCGCGCGGTCATGTCGTCAGGCCGCCGCCGACGCCCGCGACCTTGCCGGTCACCCTGGCGTGGGCGCGCGCGCGCTCGTACATGAGTTCCCAGGCCGAGGGCGGCGCCTTGCAGTAGCTGTCCAGGAACTGCTGGTGGCTCGGCATGGCCGCGACCGCGCGTTCGATCGGCTGGCGGATCCCGTCGAACAGGCGCTGCATCGCGTCGTCGGGCAGTGCGCGGGTCAGCGGATGGTGCGCCTTCGGCACCACGCCCTGGCCGAGCATGCAGTGGGTCCAGGAATCGAGCCGGAACAGCTCGTCCTCGCCCTGCGACGCATGCGCGCGGTCGCGGAACATCCGGATGCGGTGCGCGAGGTCTGCCGGCAGCTCCATGTGACGGACCTGCTGCCACATCGGCTCGTCGCGCTGGTTGAGGTGGTAGTGCAGGATGATGAAGTCGCGCACGTGCTCCATCTCGGCGCGGCTGATGTCGTTGTAGCGCTGCACCATCGACTCGTCGATGCCATCGGCCGGAAACAGCTTCAACAGCCGCGCCACCCCGCTGAGGGTGAGGTGGATGCTGGTCGATTCCAGCGGCTCGATGAAGCCGCTGGCCAGGCCCAGCGCGACCACGTTCTTGTTCCAGGCCTTGCGCCGGCGGCCGGTGCGGAACGGGATGATCCACGGATCGCGCAGCGGTCTGGCCGGGTTTTCCGCCAGCAGCTTCGCGGTCGCCTCGTCGTCGGACATGTACGCGTCCGAGAACACGATGCCGCAGCCGATCCGGTGCTGCAGCGCGATCTTCCAGTGCCAGCCGGCCTCGTGCGCGATGGCGCGGGTGTAGGGCACCGCCGGGCCGTCGGCCTCGGTCTGCAGCGCCACGGCGCGGTTGCTCGGCAGCCAGTGGTTCCAGTCCTCGTAGCCGGTGCCCAGCGCCTGTTCGCTGAGCACCGCGCGGCCACCGGTGCAATCGATGAACAGGTCGCCTTCCAGCACGGTACCGTCCTCGAGCACCAGCGCCTCGACATAGCCGGTGTCCGGATGCCGGCGTACCTGCCGGATCTTGCCCTCGACGCGCACCAGGCCCTGGCGCTCGGCGCGCTCGCGCATGTAGGCCGCGTACAGCCCGGCGTCGAAGTGGTAGGCATAGTTGACCTCGAGCCGCTCCGGCGACATCGCCTGCTTGCCCCAGCGCGTCGACCACTGCTGCGCGCCGCCCACCTGGTGACCGGGCAGCGAGAAACGGTCCACGCGGGACGCCACGGTTTCCAGGCAGAAGTCGCCCAGTTCCGAGTGCATGCCGCGGCGCAGGCTGTCGAGCCAGAAGTGGTGGAATTCGCAGGCCCAGCTGCCGAGGCCGGTCAGTCCGAAGGGGTGGAAATAGCGCTGTCCGGGGCGCAGCCAGTTCTCGAACGAGATCGAGAGCTTGAAGCTCGCGGCGACCGAGCTCATGAACTCGCGCTCGTCGATCCCGAGCAGGCGGTGGAAGGTGCGGATGGTGGGGATCGTCGATTCGCCCACGCCCACCGTGCCGATCTGCTCGGATTCCACCAGGGTCACCTCCAGCAGGTCGCGGAACTGGTGGGTCAGCGCGCACGCCGCCACCCAGCCCGCCGTGCCGCCGCCGGCGATGACCACCTTCCGGATCCCGCGCTTCACCTCGTCCAACATGCTCTCTCCCAGTCGTGTGTCGCGCCGCCGCGTCGTCGCGGAGGCCACCCATCATGCGCCAGTCTTCGCTGCCGGCCCGGTCGCCGCCCACACCGACGCATCGGCCGGACAATAGTGCCGGACGAATTCCGAATGCGGCGGCATCGCCTGCACCGCGGCACGGATCGGCTGACGCACCGCATCGAACAGACGCCGCATCTCGGCTTCCGGCAGCGCCAGCGCCAGCGGATGGAACTGGCGCGGCACGATCCCCTGTCCCAGCATCACGTGCAGCCAGGAATCGGGCCGGAACAGGTCGTCCTCGTCCTGCCAGACATAGGCGCGCTCACGGAACAGCGCGATGCGCTCGGCCAGCGAGTCCGGCACCGCCATCTCCCGGCATTCACGCCACAGCGGCTCGTCGCGCGCATTGGCGTGGTAGTGCAGGATGATGAAGTCGCGCACGTCCTCCATCTCGTGGCGGCTGATGGCGTTGTAGCGCGCCACCATCTCCGCTGCGATGCCCTCCATCGGGAACATCTGCACCAGGCGTACCGCGGCGGACGCCACCATGTGGATGCTGGTCGACTCCAGCGGCTCGACGAAGCCGCTCGACAGCCCGATCGCCACTACGTTGCGGTTCCACGCCAGGCGCCGCCGGCCGGTGGTGAACGGCACGACCACCGGATCGCGGATCGGAGTTCCACTCGCCTCGCGCAGCAGGCGCCGGCGCGCCTCGTCGTCGGACATGTGCCGGCTCGAATACACCCAGCCGTTGCCGATCCGGTGCTGCAGCGGGATCTGCCAGCGCCAGCCGGCCTCGTGCGCGATCGCACGCGTGTATGGCACGGCGGGGCCCTCGAGGCGCGTCTGCAGCGCCACCGCGCGATCGCAGGGAAGCCAACGGGTCCAGTCCTCGTAGCCGGTCTGCAGGGCCTGCTCGATCAGCAGCCCGCGGAAGCCGCTGCAGTCGATGAACAGGTCGCCGTCGACGCTGCGGCCATCGTCGAGCCGCAGCGATTCGACGAACCCCGACTCCGGGTCGAGCACCACCTCGGCGATCCGGCCCTCGATCCGTCGCAGCCCGTAGCCTTCGGCGACACGGCGCAGGAACCGCGCGTACAGCCCGGCGTCCAGATGGTAGGCGTAGGTGAGCTCGGCCCGGCCGGGCGGACCGGGCGTGCGCGGGGCGCGCGTCGACCATTCACCGGCACCGGCGTCGGGCTGTCCGCCGATCAGGAACCGTCGCTCGCGCGAGGCCACCGCTTCCAGGCAGAAGTCGGCCAGCGGGGCCTGCAGGCCCCGGCTCTGCGCGGCCAGCCAGAACTGGTGGAACTCGCAGGCCCAGGTCCCCATCCCGGTGAACCCGAAGGGATGGAAGAACTGCCGGCCCGGGCGCAGCCAGTCCTCGAACGAGATCGACAGCTTGAAGCTGGCCGAGGTCGCGCGCATGAATTCGCGCTCGTCGATCTGCAGCAGCTGGTGCAGGCGTCGGATCGGCGGGATGGTGGATTCGCCGACCCCGATCGTGCCGATCTGCTCGGACTCGACCAGGGTGATCTCCAGCAGGTCGCGGAACTGGTGCGACAGCACGGCGGCGGTCAGCCAGCCGGCGGTGCCGCCCCCGGCGATGACCACCCTGCGGACCCTCGGTGCCCCCATGTGCCCTCCCCGGCACGTCGGTCAGCGGTTGAGCCTGGCGATCAGCCAGGCGCGCAGCTGGCGCGCCATGTTCTCGTCGATCGGCGCCAGCGCCTTGCGCGCCGGCTCCGGGAGGTGCTCGCCCGCACGTTCCGCGGGACCGAACACGTAATGGTCGAACACCTCGCGCCAGGCCTGCTTCTCGCGCTCGGGCCGGTCGCGGATCGACCACAGCGCGTGGTAGAGCGCATGCATCGGGGTGGGAATCCACGCCGGCATGCTGCTCCACCAGTAGTTGACCAGCACGTTGAACGGCTCCAGGCCTTGCACGTGGTGCCACCACATGCTGGGGATGAAGATCGCATCCCCGGGTTCGAGCACCGCGCTGAGGGCGTGTTCGAGCGCCTCGCGGAAGCGCGGGTAGCGCTCGAAGCCCGGCGCGGCGAAGTCGACGACGCTCACCGCCTGCCCGCCCGGAGTCGGATCCAGCGGCCCGGGATACAGGTTGTGGATCTGCTCCGGCGGAAACAGGGTGAACCGGCGCCGGCCGACGGCGCAGCAGGCGATGTTGTCCGGCGCATCGTAGTGGCACGACGCGGTGATGCGGTTGCCGATCCAGATCGCCGGCGGGGCGTCGACGCCGTGCGCGGCGAAATCGAGATCGTTGCGGGTGCGCAGGCCCGGAAGCACGCTGTCGACCGGCACCGAGGCGATGTAATGGGTCGGCGGATGCGGATCGTCCAGGTGCGCGGCGATTTCGTCCAGCACCGTGTCCAGGGTGCCGCGCAGGGCCTGCGTGTTGAGCGTGGTGAAATCGGCGCTGTAGAAGGGCCGCCCCGCCGTCTCCGGCGGTCCCCAGGAATAGGGCAGCGGGCGGCCGTTGTCGTGTGCGCGCAGATGCGCCATCGCGGCCTGCGGCGATTCGCGTCCGGCCTCGACCAGGCTCCAGCCCGCGGCGATCCCCTTCAGCACGACCGGTTCGCCGCCCTCGAGCAGCGCCTGCAGCGGCAACGCGTCCGGACGGCAGCCGTCGAGTTCGCGCACCGGTGCGGGCGATGTGGCCATCGTGGTCAGCCGGCCTGTTCCGTCTCGGCCTGCGCGCGCAACCGGCGCTGCTTTTCCGCGATCAGGCGACGCATGTTGTAGAGCGAGGACAGCATCAGATACACGCCTTCGAGCAGGCCTGTCCGGTGCAGTCCGTGCAGCGATTCAGCGTCGAGCCCGGCGAGGCGCTCGCGATCGATGCCGTACAGGCCGGTGAGTCGCGCGCCGTTCGCATCGTCGAAACGCAGGTCCAGCTCCACCGGTTCGATCAGCCCGAGCGCGTCCAGCGACGCGTACATCGCGCGGCCCGCCTCGGTACCGTCGTGGATGCCCTTGAGCACGGTGGTCACGTGGTCCAGATACGGACTGTGTCCGCCCTTTGGCAGGAATACGGCCACGCCCTGGCCGTCGCGCGAGACGCGCGGGTGATCGAGGTCGACGTGGATCACCGGCTCGCGCCGCAGTTCCCCGCCCTGCATCTGCTCCTGGAAGCCGATCAGGAACGGGCCGCGCGCGATCGCGCCCGGCAGGTAGCCGGCGTTCCAGCGCTCGCCGTCCAGGTACAGGTTCTCGCCGCCGTCGAAGCCCAGCAGGGCGACGGCGTGGAACCCTTTGTCTCCCTCTTCCCGCCGCAGGAAGATGGGGTACTCACGCTGCAGCTCTGCGAACTCGGTCGGAAAGGCGGGTACCAGGCCCGCAGGATCGCCCAGCCCCACGCCGAAGCGGGTGACCACGCGCAGGTCCTTGTGGGCCACGTTGTCGAGCAGTTCGTATCGCGCCATGTCGGTTCCGGCAGCGGTCACGGCCGGTGCCCGGCGCGCCCGCGGATTGGATCGGGAGTGCGCCGTGCAGGCCGCGGTTGATGCTCATCATGCCCGTCCCGCGCACGGAAATCGAGGCATGGGATGGCCATAAATGCCATAAAAAAGGGCCGCTGCGCGCGCAGCGGCCCCATCCTTCACACCATCCGGGCCTTGGAGAGGTTCGGCGTCAGAAGGTGTAGCGGATTGCTGCCATGTAGCGCGGGCTCTGGTCGAGCAGACGCACCATCTGGAGCTCGTTGCGCGAGCGCCAGCGGACGTCTTCGCCCGTCAGGTTGATCGCTTCCAGCCCGACCGCCCAGTTGTCGTCCAACTGCTTGGTCACGCTCAGATCCCACTGCTGGTATTCCTCGACGTAAAACGGGTTGGTCGAGGCACCCTGGTTGGCGGCGGTCAGGTACTCATCACGCCAGTTCCAGGCCAGTCGCGCAGTCCAGCCGTACTTCTCGTACATGAACACGGCATTGGCGGTGTCGCTCAGGCCGGTCAGCGCGAACTGCTCGACGCCTGGAGCGGCGCCATCGTCGATCCCGACGTCACCATTGACCTTGGTGTAGTTCGCCTGGATGCCGAAGCCGCTGTCGCCGAAGAAGTACTGGCTGCCCAGCTCGAAACCGTCGATGTTGGCCTTCTGCTGGTTGATCGGGCGGTTGACGTTGAACAGGTACAGCGGATCGTCCGCTTCGCCGATAAACGCACGTCCCGGCTGTCGCACCAGCTGCTCCATGGCGTTCCATTGCGCATCGGTTCCCTCGTACGCCGCCAGGCCGCCGGTCACGTCGGCATTGCGCAGCAGCGCGGCCGCCGTGAACAGGGCGATGGCGTTGGCACCGCAGGCATGCGGCGCCGCATCGGCACCGACCTGGGCATCGCACGCGGCGCTGTTCAGGAAGTCCAGAGCCGCCTGCGCGTCGGGACCACCGGTCGGGTCACGCAGCCCGTACAGATTCTCCTGCACCTGGGTGTTGCCGATGAAGTTGTTCACGCGCTTGTCGAAGTACGTCAGCGACACGTAGCTGGCCGGGGCGAAGTACCACTCCAGCGCCACGTCGACGTTGTCGGACTCGAGCGGCATCAGCCCGGGGTTCTGGGCACTGCCGTTCGCACGGAAGCCCAGCAGCACCGAGCCGTTGGGGGCATTCGCCGTCGGGCCGGAGTACAGGTTGCCGTAAGGCGGACGCGCGATCGTCTGGCTGAGCGAGACGCGCCCCTTCAGCGAACTGGTGAAGTCGAGGCTGAAGTCCAGGTTCGGCAACCAGTAGTTGTACTCCGCCTCTTCGGCGAAGGGCTCCTGGTCGGCGGACGGATTGATCGCGAAGTCGTTGTCGCCGTTCCAAGCGATCGCCTGCGGCACCTGGAGCGACGACACGGACCTGAGATCGGTCTGCTCGTAGCGTGCGCCCAGCACGAGGTTGAACGGCATCGCGCCCAGCTCGCCGTCGAACTCGTACTGGATGTACGCGGCGCTGGTCTTTTCCTCGATCAGGTTGTCGTTGTTGTACTGGCCGTTGAAGTTCGACGGGGTGCCGTAGAACCCGGTCGCCCACTGGGCCAGCTGGCTGGCGTTGCCCCACCAGGCGTTCTGCGGAGCACCGTTGGTGCTGTAGTCGTCGAACAGGCCCGAGATGTTGATTGGACGGATCAGATCCTGGAATCCGGGCTCCTCGCCGACGTTGTCCACGCTCCAGTTGCCGAGCACCTGCTGGTTGTCGTTCGAGGTCAGGCGACGCATCTCCACCTTGGACGAGTCGATACCGAACGACAGGCGACCGTTGTCGAAATCGAACGCACCGTCGATCCGGCCCTGCTCGATCTTGCTGTCCTGGCGCGAGTACCAGATACGCTGGATCTGGGTGCCCACCTGCTCCGGCGGGAACGCCGGGTTCACGACGCCGTTGACGTTGTTGAACGCGTCGTCCGCATTCGGCGAGGTGGGGTACCAGGTCCGCGCCATGAGCGGCAGGCCGGTATTGAACCAGTATTCCTGCGCCCAGTTGCCGCCGCAGTACGGGCCGCCGGCGGATTGGCACGCGCTGGTGCCGGCGAACGAGAACGCCGTCGAGCTGGCACCCGTGATCGGGTCGTTGGGCAGGCTCTTGTTCTCGGTGCTGTGGGCGTCGAACTCGAAGCTCAGCCGGTCGGTCGCCTGCCAGGCGGCATTGAAGCCGATCGAGTCCAGCTTGTACTTCTGCTCCTGGCGCTGCTGCTCGTAGCCGAAGTCCTTGGTGCCCACGATCTCGCGGATGTAGGTCGGCACCGCCAGCGGGCCGCTGGTATCGAACTCGATGCGCGAGAACGGACCCTGGTTGAGCCACTGGGTCTGCTCGCCGCGATCCTCGGAGATCTCGTTGGTCGAATGGGTGTAATCGAGGGTCAGGGTGATCGCATCGGTCGGCGCGAACTGCAGCACGCCCTGGGCGTTGATGCGCTGGCGCTCGAAGTTGGAGAACGCGTAGCGCAGGTCGGCGGGCACCGAGTACAGCGAGCCCTCCGCCGGCGCGTTGATGACCTCGACGCGGTCGCCCCACGCTTCGGGAGTACCGGTCCAGCGCGACACCCGCCACTCGTTCTCGGTCGCCTGGACCTCGCCGCCCTTGCGCTGCTGGAAGCTGGTGCTCAGGCTGGCGCCCCAGCGCTTGTCGTCGCTGGCGAAGCTGATGATCGAAGAGATTTCGGGGGTGATGCTGTCGCCGATGACCTGCGACTGGTCGCTGCCGAGCTTGAGGCCGGCGTTCATCGTCAGGCCGGAGGGCAGGTTCAGCGGGCGGTTGGTGAGGATGTCGACCGTGGCGCCGATGCCGCCGCTCGGGACGTCAGAACGACCGGTCTTGTAGACCGTGATGCCGCTGATCGCCTCGGACGCCAGCTGCGCGAAATTGAACCCGCGGGTGCCGGCACCGGTACCGCCCGTGATCTGGTCACCATTGCCGAACGCGTCCGCGCCCGGGATCTGGCGGCCGTTGAGCGTGACCATGTTGTAGCCGGGGCCGAAGCCGCGCGCGGTGATCTGCGCGCCTTCGCCGTTGCGGCGTTCGATCGAGATGCCGGTGATGCGCTGCAGCGACTCGGCCAGGTTGGTGTCCGGGAACTTGCCGATGTCTTCTGCGCTGATCGCGTCGACGACACCGGAGGTGTCGCGCTTGATCCCCATCGAGTTCTCGAGGCTGTTGCGCAGGCCCGTGACGACGATGGTGTCCAGCGTGGAGGCGTCTTCGCCCGTGGTCTGCGTCTGCTGCGCGGCGGGCTGCTGCGGGGCAGGGTCCTGCGCGAATGCGGGGTTGATGACCAGCATGCCACCCACGAAGGTGAACATTGCCTTCGACTTCAAGCCCTTCAATTTATGGTTCATGGAATTATGTCCTCAGCACTGGATTGGAGCGAAGAAAAGCATGTCGCTTGCGCATGGCGGCGAGTCAGGCCCACCACCCGCTTCAGTGCGGGACTTGAATCTGCACGTGTTCATCCGACTGCCCTCCCCGTTATGCATGACTTTCAGTAGGAATCCTTCGATGACGCCCTCCTCCGGGCAACCGCGGCACCGTGACGCCCTCCGCGTGTCAACCAACACTCTTCAACCGGGTTCTCTCCCCACGCCGACTGCCCCAGGCCTCGGCCGCGTTCGCGCCCTCGGCAATGGAATTCAGTGGTCGTGTTTCACGGCCCCGGCCCTGCTTCCCTGCAGTTGTTATTTTTGTTAGCGCTAACATTAACGCGCTGAATTGATAACATGGCGTTAGTTGAGGTGTCACTTTGCAGTGCAGCAAGACGATGCGAAGCGCATGACAGCGCGATCGTTGCCCGCGAAACGGACACGCATCCCCGTGTGAATGCGCTGCAATCAAGACGTTTTCCGGGCCCTCACGAGAGACGCCGGGATTCGACCGCGGGTGCGTGGAACACCCTTCACATCGGCCACTTGCCCGTTTCAGGGCTAGGTGGCGCCTATAGCCCGAGAAGACGACGTGCGTTTACGGACGCACGGACCGAGGGTGCCTCCATCCTGCCCGCGATCAGCAGCCTGTGCCATGCGACTTTCGCCCATCTCCCGCGATGGCGCGTGCGCCGTTGCGTCAATGCGTCGCCGCGTGCTCGCGCCGGGCGGTGCTGCCGGTCATCAGCTTGTCGGTATAGGCGATGCCCATCGCCGACAGGATGAAGGCGGCATGGATGATCGACTGCCACATCACGCCAGCGGCCGTGACCTTCGTGCACGTGGGCTCGGCCAGCACCAGTCCGTCGGCGACCGCTCCCGCGTGGGTGACCATGGCCGCGATGTACTCGGTGCTGCCGCAGACCGGCAGGCCCACCTCGCCCGCGGCGATGAAGGTCTTGAGCAGGTGGATCGAGGAGATGCCGATGATCGCCATCGCCAGCTTGACCTTGAGCACGCTCGCGTTGACGTGGCTCAGCCACTCGGGCTGGTCGGGATGGTTCTGCAGCCCCAGGCGCGATACGAAGGTCTCGTAGCCGCCGACGATCACCATCACCAGCAAGTTGGAGATCATCACCACGTCGATCAGCCCCAGGACCAGCAGCATGATCCCCTGCTCGGTCAGGGTGTTGGCGTCGGTCACCAGGTGCGTGAGTTCCTTGATGAACAGGAAGACGTAGACGCACTGCGCGACGATGAGACCGAGGTACAGCGGCAACTGCAGCCAGCGCGAACCGAAGATCACATGGGCGAGCGGCGGCAGGCGCGGGTTGGGCGGGGCGGTGGACATCGTGGCCTGCGGATCGGTGGGGTGCGCGGAGGTTAGCCGTGCCCGCGGTGGCTGCCAAGCGCTGCGCGGGCGGTGGCGTGCGGGACCGAAGGGCCGCTGCGCGATGTCGATGCTGCGACGCACACGAATACACGCCGGATCAAGTCCTTGCACGCGCGCGGCAGCACCACGGGGCGGAAATTTGACAACGTTGTCACGCGCCCTGTACAAGCACTCGGGCACCGGGGTCCGGCGCCGCGACGCGAGGAGAGGCGCATCGCTGGCGGCCGGCCATGCGGGGCCGGCGGCGGTCGGGAGGGGAGATGCCCGGCCGCCGCCATTTGCTTTCCGACCCATCACTTCCGAAATGGCAGGCCCCATGACCACCCATCAGACCCGCTGGTCGCAGTTCGGCGTCCTGGTCACCGTGTTCTTCTTCTGGGGCTTCGTCGCCGCCAGCAACGAGATCCTGATCCCGGTCTTCAAGAATGCCTTCGGGCTCACCCAGGCGCAGAGCCAGTACGTGGCGGTGGCGTTCTACGTCGCCTACACCGTGGGCTCGATCATCTACTTCCTGACATCGCGCCTGATCGGCGCGGACGTGCTCAACCGCATCGGCTACAAGAACGGCATCTCGCTGGGCCTGCTGATCTCGGCGATGGGCACCCTGCTGTTCTACCCGGCGGCCAATGCGGGCTCGTTCGGACTGATGCTCTCGGGCCTGTTCATCGTCGGCCTCGGCTTCTCGCTGCAGCAGATCGCCGCCAACCCGCTGGCGATCATGATGGGCAACCCGGCCACCGGCGCGCAGCGCCTGACGCTGGCCGGCGGCGTCAACAACTTCGGCACCACGATCGGCCCGCTGCTGGTGAGCCTGGCGATCTTCGGAAGCGTCGCCGCCGGCGGCAACGTGGCCAACATCGAGGCGGTCAAGACGCCCTACCTGATCCTCGGCGCGGCCTTCGTGCTGGTGGCGCTGTTCCTGAAATTCTCCTCGGTGCCCAACCACATCGACCTGGAGGAGATCGCGCGCGACGAAGCCGAGGATCCTGCACGCCTGGCGCACAAGCCGTCGGCGTTCTCCTACCCGCAGCTGGTGCTGGGGATGATCGCGATCTTCGTCTACGTCGGGGTCGAGGTGTCGACCATCGCCAATCTGCCCGCCTACCTCAAGCTGCCGGTCGAACAGGGCGGGCTGGGGCTGGACATCTCGATGATCGCGCCGTTCGTGTCGCTGTACTGGGCCAGCCTGATGATCGGGCGCTGGGCGGGCGCGGCGGGTGCGTTCGGCGCGCCCATCGGCGTGCGCCGCATGCTGACCCTGCTGCTGCCGTACCTCGCGTTCGGCGTGTTCCTGGCGGTCAACACCTTCGCCGGCTATTCGGTCGGACAGTTCCTGCTGTACGGCGCGGTGATCGTGGTGATGATCGCGGCCACCTTCGCCAGCCGCGGCAATCCGGCGCGGATGCTGCTGTACTTCGCGCTGTGCGGCATCGCCGCGCTGCTGATCGGCATGAGCACCACGGGCATGACCAGCGTGGTGGCCTTCATCAGCGTGGGCCTGTTCTGCAGCACGATGTGGCCGTGCATCTTCGCCCTCGCCATCACCGGACTGGGGCGCAACACCGGACAGGGCAGCAGCCTGCTGGTGATGATGATCATGGGCGGCGGACTGGTCAGCTGGCTTCAGGGCTGGATCGCCGACCACCACGGCATCCACACCAGCTTCATCGTCGGCGTCGTCTGCTTCGCGTACCTGGCGTTCTATGCCGCGCGCACGCCCGGCCTGCTGCGGCGGCAGGGGATCGACCTCGACAAGCTGACGGCGCAGGGCGGTCACTGACGGGCCTCACGCACCGGCCGCGCCCTGCTCTCGGGGCGGCCGGACGTGATGAAATAGCCGCCCGTTCCACGTGACCCGTCCATGAGCCACGCCGTCACGACGACCGAACTGTTCCTGATCGCCATGGCGGTGATCTTCGCCGTGCCGTACCTCGTCTGGCGGCTGGCGCGGACCGACTACTGGGCACCGCTGGTGGTGGTGCAGATCATCGCCGGGATCCTGCTCGGCCCGGGCGTGCTGGGCCGCGCGATGCCGGAGCTGCACGCCGCGGTGTTCAACCCCGACGTGATCACCGCGCTCAACGGCCTGGCGTGGTGGGGCGTGATGCTGTTCGTGATGATCGCCGGCATCGAACTCGACGTGCGCCAGGCCTGGGCCAACCGGCGCGAAACCGGAGTGACCGCCGGGCTGGCGCTGGGCGTGCCGCTGGCGGCCGGTGCGCTGGTGGCGCTGGGCATGCTCGGCCTCGATGGCTGGATCGGCCCCGCGGGACTGCCCTGGCAGTTCGTCGTCGGCGTCGGCATGGCCTGCGCGGTGACCGCGCTGCCGATCCTGATCCTGTTCATGGAGAAGCTGCAGATCCTGCGCGCGCCCATGGGCCAGCGCATCCTGCGCTACGCCAGCCTCGACGACATCGCGATCTGGGGCGTGCTGGCGCTGGTGCTGATGGATTGGGAGCGGATCGGCCGGCAGGGCGCGTTCCTGCTCGCATTCGGCCTGGCCTGCGTCGCGTTCCGCAGGCTGATGCGGTCGATCCCCGCGCACGACCGCTGGTACGTGATGCTGGTGTGGCTTGCGGTCTGCGCGTTCGGTGCCGACTGGGCCGGCCTGCACTTCATGGTCGGCGCGTTCCTGGCCGGTGTGGTGATGGACGCGGAGTGGTTCGAACAGGAGACGATGGACCTGCTGCGCCATCACGTGCTGCTGGTGATCATGCCGGTGTTCTTCCTGAGCACCGGGCTGCGCACGTCCTGGGACATCGGAGGCAGCGTGGTCTTCCTCGCGGCGGGCGCGCTGCTGGTGGCCTCCGTCGCCGGCAAGCTGGCCGGCGTGCACATCGCCGGGCGCGTGCTCGGCTGGAAGTCCGGCGAAGCCTCGATCATCGGCTGGCTGCTGCAGACCAAGGCGCTGATCATGATCATCTTCGCCAACATCCTGCTCGACAAGCGGATCATCACCAGCGAGACCTTCACCGCGCTGCTGCTGATGGCGGTGGCGAGCACGATGCTGTCGATTCCGGTGGTGGCGCCGAAGCTGCGTGCGCTCGGCGCGTCCACGGATGCCCGCATCGATCCCGCGGCCCGCACCGGCCTGCCCTGAGCCCCGGCGGACGCGGGGCGCCTTGCGCCTCCGTCGGCGTCAGGGCTTCGCGGCGGGCGCGTAGCTGCGCATGTAGTCCATGTGCGGCGGCAGCTTTCCGGCGGTCGACAGCACGTTCGAGCGGATGTCGTCGAGGAAGCGTTTGAGTCCGTCTTCGCTCATCGCGTCGGCCGTGGGATGGTAGCGATGCGGCATCACGCCCTGACCCATCATCACCTGGATCCACGAATTCGCACCGAACAGTTCTCCCGGCACGTGGAAGACGCTGCCGGTCTCGCGGAACAGGTCGATCCGGTGGCGCAGGGTGTCGGGGATGTCCATGTGGCCGATCGCCCGCCAGTACGGGGTGTCGCGCCGGTGGGTGAGGTGGTAATGCATTACCACGAAGTCGCGCACGTGCACGAGCTCCGAGGCCAGCTGTGCGTTGTACTGGTCGATCGCCGCGCGGGTCACGACCTGCGGAAACAGCTGCAGCAGGTGCATGATGCCGCGCTGGATCAGGTGGATGGTGGTCGACTCCAGCGGCTCGATGAAGCTGCCGGCCAGGCCGAGCGCCACGCAGTTGCGGTGCCAGCACTTCATGCGCTGGCCCGGGCGGAACCGGATCGGCCACGGGTCCTTGATGACCTCGCCTTCCAGGCTCGACAGGAACTCGTGCCTGGCCTCGTCGTCGGCGATATACCGGCTCGAATAGACGATGCCGTTGCCGACCCGGTGCTGCAGCGGGATCCGCCACTGCCAGCCCGCGGTACCCGCAATCGCCCGGGTGTAGGGCACGGCGTCGCGCACGGCGGTGGTCTGCGTCGCCAGCGCGCTGTCGTTGAACAGCCAGTGCGACCAGTCCTCGTAGCCCACGTTCAGCGCCTTGCCGATCAGCAGTGCGCGGAAACCCGTGCAGTCGACGAAGAAGTCGCCTTCGATAGTCGCGCCGTCCGCGAGCCGGAGGCTGGCGATGTCGCCGTCGGCGTCGACGTCCACCTCGACGATCTTGCCCTCGACCCGTTTCACGCCATTGGCTTCGCTGAACCTGCGCAGGAAGCGGGCGTAGTGGCTCGCGTCCATGTGGTAGGCGTAGTTGATGCCGTTGCGGGGCAGGTGTCCGAACCTGTCCTGGAGGGCCGCCTGCAGTTCGACGCAGTAGTCCTCGTAGCCGCTGGCCATTCCCTCCGCGCGCCCGCGCAGCCAGAAGTGCTGGAAACCCGCGGACCAGTGGTCCTTGCCGTTGACCCCGAACGAATGGATGTAGCGGTGCCCGACGTCGAGCCAGTTCTCGAACGAGATGCCGAGCTTGATCGTGCCCTGGACCGCCGACATGAACTCCTGTTCCCCGATCTCGAGCAGTCGATGGAAAGTCACCAGCGTCGGAATCGTCGCCTCGCCGACGCCGACCGTGCCGATCTCCTCGGACTCCACGAGCGTGACCTCGACGACCTTGCCGAACATCTTCGAGATGCCCGCGGCCGCCATCCATCCGGCCGTCCCCCCGCCAGCGATCACCACGCGCCGGACCGGCCTGCGCTGGCTGTCGTCCGATTCCTGCACGTTTGTCGTCCTCATCGATTGATCCGTTGAATCAGCCGCGCGCGCAGGTCGCGCGCCCGGGCCTCGTCGAGCGGCGCGAGCACGCCGCGCGCATGCGGCGGTATATGGTCGGCGGTCGCCTCGCCCGGCTCGAACACGTAGTGCCGGAATGCGTCCTGCCAGATCGCGCGCTGCTCCGGCGGCAGGTCGCGGATGGTCATCATGGCGTACATGAGCGTGTTCATCGGCGTGTCCATCCACGCCGGCGCATCGCGCCACCAGTAGTTGACCAGCACATTGAACGGCTCCAGTCCCTCCACGTGGTGCCACCACATGCTCGGGATCAGCACCGCGTCGCCGGGGCCGAGTTCCGCGACCTGCGCATGGCGCATCGCCTCGGCGAAGCGCGGGAACCGGTCGAGATCGGGAGCGGCGAAATCCACCAGGCTCACGGCCTGTCCGGCGGGCGTCGCGTCGATCGGACCGATGTAGAGGTTGGACAGCTGATCCGGCGGGAACAGCGTCACCCGCCGGCGCCCGGCAGCGACGCAGGCCAGGTTCTGCGGCAGGTCCTGGTGGGCGGCGATGCGGCTGCGGTTGCCGATCCAGATGCTGGCCAGCGGATCGCGCGACCCGAAGTCCACGTCGTTCGCGGCGCGAAACCCCGGCAGGAACGTGTCGATCGTGGTCGAGGCGACGTAGATCGAAGGCGGGGCTTCGTCCGCGAGGTACTTGCGCAGGGTCTCCAGCGCGACGCCCATCGGCACCTGCTCGCGCCGGAAATTGAAGCCGCTGAAGTCCGCGTTGTAGAACACGCGTCCGGATTCCCCCGGCGGCGCGACCGTGGCCACCACCGGCATGCCGCCGTGGTCGAAGCCCTTCAGGTAGTCGATCGCAGCGTCCGCGGATCCGGCCGCACGCACGATCGGCCAGTGCGACACCAGCCCGCGCATCACGAGCGGCCGTTCCGAGCACAGTACCCCTTCGGGGAGCGATCGGGGATCGGCTCCGCCGCGTTCGGGAATCGGTCTAGCGGGAGGCAGCACGGCGGCGATTCGTCCGCTCGATCAGGTCGCGCATGCGCGACATCGATGCGAGCACCATGTAGATCGGCAGGAGGTGGTTATCGCGGGCCAGACGCTCCAGCGTCGCGCCATCCAGCGCGCCCAGCCGCTCCTCGTTGATGGTATGGAAACCGGCGAGCCGGTTGAGGCTGCCATCCTCCAGCTGCACGTCGAGGAAGAAGGACTCGAGCAGCTCCAGCCGCTGCAGTGCGGCAACGAAGGCCGGCGTCGCATCCACGCCCTCATGCAGCGCCAGCAGCACCGACCGGATGCGCTCGAGGTGCTCGCTCGATGCGCCCTCCGCGTCGAACAGCAGTGCGCCATCGCTGCCGGCGTCGCGCACGCGGGGATGATCCAGGTCGACGTGGACCAGTCGCTCGCCGCCCGCGACGCCGATCAGGAATGGCTGGCGCTGTACCGACAGCGGAACATAGGTCGCATCCCAGCGGTCGCCGTCGAGGAACAGGTTGCAGCCCTCCTGCAGGCCGAACAGCACCAGCGGCAGGAAGCCCCCCGCCGGCTCGCGACGGAACACGATCGGATAGTGCGCCTGCACGTTCCGGAACTCGTCCGGGAACGTCAATGCACCCATGACGTCGTCACCCAGCCGGGCGCCGTGACCGGCGTGCACGCGCAGCCCACGGTGTTCCACGCTGTTCAGGAGGACATGCTGGCCCATCGATCCTCGATCGTTCCGGGGGCGGGTGTCGCGGGTCAATCGTGCCCCATCGACGCCCACAGGGAAAGAAGCCGACGGGGATCCGTCGGCCTCTTCCGCTGCGCGCCGCTGCGGGCGGGAGCCCGCCTCCATCAGAACTTGTAGCGCACCCCGAACATGTAGCGTGGGCCGGTCTGGGTCGCGAACCGGACCATGTTCTCGTGGCGCGCGTGCGTGCGCATCGTCTCGTCGGTGAGATTGATGCCTTCCAGGCTGAGCGTCAGGTTGTCGCTGACCTGGTAGCTGATGTTGGCATCCAGCTGGCCGTACGCCTCGACATGGTTGGGATCGGTCCGCGGGCCGACACCGTTGAAGAACTCGTCGCGCCAGTTGTAGGCCAGGCGCACCTGCCAGTCGTTCCGGTCGTAGAACGCCACCAGGTTCGCCGAATCGCTCAGGCCGACCAGCGGATACTGCTGGCCCAGGCTCAGGTCGTCGAACGTCAGGCCGGAGTCGACCATGGTGTAGTTCGCCGCCAGGCCGAAGCCGGTCTGGCCGAACATGTGCTGGACGTTGATTTCCCAGCCGTCGATCTCGTCGGAGCGCTGGTTGGCCGGCACGCTGATGTTGAAACCGGCAACCGGATCGCCCGGCTGTCCGGTGATGCCGCCGGTCGGGTTGCCCTCACCGTCGAACCCGGTCTGGACCACGCCCGGCTGGCCGGCGAAGTTCTCGAAAATGTAGTTGCGGATGCAGGCGCCGTCGGTCGCCGGGCACACGGAGAGCGCGGCGTTCCAGTAGGCGCCGCCCACCGGCGTGGTCATCTCGAACGGCTGTTCGCGCACGATCGTCTGGCTGATGAAATTCTCGATGTCCTTGCGGAAGTAGCCGACGGAGAAGTAGTTGCCCTCACCGTAGTACCACTCGAACGACAGGTCGAAGTTGTCCGACTTCAGAGGCTCCAGTGATGGATCTCCGCGCCGTCCGTCGCCGCCGGAGGCACGCACGACCGGCTGCAGCACCTGTCCGGCGCTGATGTCGCCCCAGCCGGGACGGGCGATGGTCTGGCTGTAGCTGCCGCGCAGGACCATCTCGTCGCTGAGGTCGAGCTTCAGGTCGAGGTTGGGCAGGACGAAGTCGTAACTGCCCGTGTCGCGCGTGAACTCGCGCTCGGGCGCATAGTCCACCGCAAGCTCGTTCGCGGCGATCCAGGTGATGGTCTGGCCGACGCGCTGCAGCCCTTCGGATTCGACGTCGGTCTTCTCGTAGCGCACGCCGAGCGCCACATGCAGCGGCATGACGTCACCGAACGTGGACGTCCACTGCAGGTACGCACTCTGCGACTTCTCGCGGGTACGGATGTCGTCGGTGAACTCGGTCGGCATCTCGTAGCAGCTCGGGCAGCCGGTGATCTCGATCGCCGCCTGGCGCAGGCGCTCGAAGTCGAACACCAGGAAGTCGTCGGTCCACATCGGGTTGTCGTGGTTGCCGAACGCCTCGAAGTAGCGCGACATGCTGTCGTTGTACCAGATGTCGTCGTCGTAATCGGCCGGGGTGCCCACGCCGCCCCACGTATCGCGCTGCATCACCGCCGATGCGGACCGGTTGTTGACCTCCATCGTGGAGATGCCGAAGTCCAGCCCGGAATAGTCGCCGAACTCGAACCGGCCATTGGCCTGGAGCTGCTCGACCTCGGACTTGTTGTAGCTGTTCTGGAACACCGACCCGGTCACCAGGGCCTGCGACGGATCGACCTGGCTCACGCCCGCCGGCAGCAGCACGTTGACGATCGGAATCTCGCCGCTGTAGTCCACCGTGGTGTTGCCGCGGATGTACGCGGCCACGCCGAGCACGCCTGCCGAACCGTACGGGCCGTCGGGCCGCGATGTGGCGCTCGAATCGTGATAGTCGAACTCCAGGCTCAGGGCGTCGTTGACCTGCCACTCGACGTTGAAGCCGAGCATGTCGCTGGTGGTCTCGTTGCCGATCTTGGCACCGCCCATCGACAGGTCCGAACCGACCATGTCCTCCGAGTACATGATCGGCGCCGCGATCGGGCCATCGGTCCAGCTGCTGTCGCCGGCGCCCTGGTTGAACCACACCGAGAGCTCGCTGCGCTGCAGCTGCACCTGCTGCTCGATGTAGTTGTAGTCGACCGTCGCGGTCACGTTGTCGGTCGGCGCCCACTGCAGGGTCACCTGGCCGTTGGTGCGCTGGCGCTGGATGCCGTTGACGCTGTAGCCGGTGTTCTGCGGACGGGCATAGATGTCGCCCGGGCCCGGCCGGTTCTCGATGCGGTCGGAGTAGCCCTGGCCTTCCTGCGGCAGGCACTGCCAGCAACCCGGATCGGCGTTGTCGCCGGCGAAGGTCAGCCAGCCATCGGCGACCGAGGCCTGGTTGAACCCGGAGTCGCGCTCCTGGTAGCTGCCGCTGAGCATCACGCCGAAGCGGCCGTCGGCGTAGGTCTGGCTGAAGATGCCCGACAGTTCGCCGGTGAAATCGCTGCCCTGCAAGGTGCGCGGCAGGCGCTGGTTGGACTCGTCGTAGACCGACTTGAGTCCGACGCTGACCACGGGCTCGGCCTCGAGCGGACGCGCGGTGCGCACGTCGATGGTCGCGCCGATGCCACCGGTCGGATTGTCCGCGCGCCCCGTCTTGTAGACGTTGACCGCGGAGATGGATTCGCTGGCCAGGTTCGAGAAGTCGAACGAGCGCGCCGAGGACGCGCCTGCTCCGCCGGGCCCGAGGTTCGACGCGGGCATCTGGCGGCCGTTGAGCAGCACCAGGTTGTAGTCCGGCCCGAGGCCGCGGACGGTGATCTTCTGGCCTTCGCCGCTCGACGTGCGGTCGATCGACACGCCGCTGATGCGCTGCAGCGATTCGGCCAGGTTGGTGTCGGGGAACTTGCCGATGTCCTCGGCGACGATGCCGTCGACGACGCCCTGGGCATCGCGCTTGATGTTCATCGACGACTCCAGGCTCGCACGGATGCCGGTGACGACGATGGTGTCGAGTTCCGCGGGATCGTCGTTCGTCGCCTGTTCGGCGGACGTCGACGGCGCGGGATCCTGGGTAACGGTTTGTGCCGCGAGCGGCGGGGCCAGCGCAATCAGCAGCGCAGACGTCAACAGGCGCCGCTTGGGCGCTGCATGCGTGTATTTCATGAACCTTCCCTCTCCCAAGGTCGTCACGAAAGCGATTTGTGATGCCACGACCATTGCGGTCGAAGCGCGGGCATTAGGAAACCAACCTGACAGCGTTGTCAACCGCCGATTGGCGTGTTACCGCTAACTTTTTTTCAGATCGTGCGTGCCGATTTCGCGCAGGCCATGCACGGGTCAAACGATGACCTGCGTGTGTCATTGCAGCGCAGGAGCGCGACGAACGCGTGGGCTTCGGGAGGCCGTTGACTGCGTGCGACGGAGGGTGTGCGAGACACGCGCGCACGCAGCGTCACGCCGCCGAGGGTCCTCGGATCGAATGCCGCAATGCGAACCGTCGCGCATCTCGACGTGGCGATGCCCAGGCAGCGGAGTTGTGGGTGTCTGGAGCGGCAGGGCTGGCGCGTGCGGCCCCGGACATCATGCGCGTGCGGCCGCGAGGCCTGCGCGTCCACTCCGAAGTCTCCCGTTGCGCCCGCGGAGGGACGTCGCGCATTGCGCACGCGCAGGTCGCGATGCGACCTGCGTAGATTCAGATGCGTCGCCCCGGCACCTCGAGCGCCGCAATCATCCTCACGCGCCGCGATCGCTCGCGACCCGTGCACGCGCCCGCGTGCTGCACGCACGGCGGCCAGCGTCAACGTGCGTGTCGCGCAATGACGCAGGATCGCGTCAGCCGCGCCGTGGACCGGTCGAGCGCCGCAGTTCCAGCGTGTACGGCACGGTCACCAGGCCACCTTCGCCGTGGTCGCGGATCGCCTTGAGCAGTTCCAGGCCCGCCAGGCGGCCCATCTCGCGCGTGGGCTGGCGCACGGTGGTGAGCGAGGGATAGATGTGGCGCGCGATCGGCGTGTCGTCGAATCCGCACACCGACACGTCGCGCGGCACCGACATTCCACGCTCGCAGATCGCGCCGATCGCGCCGGCGGCCATGTCGTCGTTGGCGGCGAAGATCGCGGTCGGCGGGTCCGGGAGGTCGAGCAGCCGGTTGGTGGCGTCGAAGCCCGAGTCGTAGGAGAACTCGCCCTGCACGACGAGCGCTTCGTCCGGCGCGATGCCCGCGTTCGCGAGTCCGTCGCGATAGCCGGCCAGCCGCCACGCGCTCGCGCCGTGCGCCGCGTGCCCCTTGATGTGCGCGATCCGCCGGTGCCCGAGCGAGACCAGGTGCGCCACCATGTCGGCGACCGCGCTGCGTTCGTCGACGACCACGCCGATGCGGCGGTTCGACTCGGTCGGCGAGATGCTCGACCACGGGATCTCGAGTTCGTCCAGGCGCGCCAGCAGCGCAGCGTCGTCGGTGATCGGCGGCGTCAGTACCACGCCGTCCAGCCGCGACTGCAGCACCAGCGACTCGACTTTCGAGACGATGTCCTTGGCGTCGTAGACCAGCGGCGCCAGCATCAGGTTGTAGTGCTGCGCCTGGCAGGCATCGAGCACGCCGAGCTCGACCTCCATCAGGTAGTTGCTCGACGGGTTGTCGTAGAGCATCGCCACCAGGTACGACCTGCGCCCGGCCAGCACCCGTGCGGAGGGATGGGGCCGGTACTGCAGGCGTTCGACCACGGCGCGCACCCGTTCGCGGGTGGACTCGGAGACGTTCGGTTCCTCGTTGAGCACGCGCGAGACGGTCTTCATCGACACGCCCGCTTCCGCCGCCACATCCTCGATCCGTACGCGCGCCATCGGTCTGCCGGTCCTTCCCGCGAAGGCTGCGGATTCTGCCAGAGCCGCGGGCATCGCATCGGCATCGCGCGCGCCACGGGCGACGGACTTGCCTGCCCCATCGCGTTGCGGTGCCATTGCGCTGCTCCGGTCGGGCGCGGTCCGCGCTTGTGCTGTGCAACAAGCTTCGCCGCGGCAGACCGGGTATGGTGCATATTCTGACAACGCTGTCATGCCGCGCCGCGCCATCGCGCCACGGCTGGTGGGCTGGCATACGACCCTACGGAACCGATTCCCATGAGCACACCCCGCGCCTTCCTGTCCGTGTCGCGCCTGAGTGCCGGCCTGGCCGTCGCCCTGCTGCTGGCCGCCTGCGGCGACCGCGAAGCTGCCACCGCGAATGTCGCCACTCCGGCGGATGCACCCGCGAGCACGGCCGATGCCACCGGCGTCGATCCGGCCAACTGGCCGCAGCCCGAATGGCCGTTCGCCGAGGATGCCGCGCTCGAACAGAAGGTGGACGCGCTGCTGGCGTCGATGACGGTCGAGGAAAAGGTCGGGCAGCTCATCCAGGGCGACATCGGCAGCGTCACGCCGGAGGACGTGCGCAAGTACCGGCTGGGCTCCATTCTCGCCGGCGGCGGCTCGGATCCGGGCGGCCAGTACAACGCGAAGGCCGAGGCGTGGCTCGCGCTTGCCGACGAATTCTGGGAGGCGTCGATGGACACCTCCGGCGGCGGCAAGGCGATCCCCGTGATCTGGGGCATCGACGCGATGCACGGCCAGAGCAACATCGTCGGCGCCACGCTGTTCCCCCACAACATCGGCCTGGGCGCGATGCGCAACCCCGAGCTGCTGCGCGAGATCGCGCGCATCACCGCGATCGAGACCCGCGCCACCGGCATGGAGTGGACGTTCGCGCCGACCGTCGCCGTGCCGCAGGACGACCGCTGGGGCCGCGCCTACGAAGGCTATTCCGAGGATCCCGAGCTGGTCGCCAGCTACGCCGGCGTGTTCGTCGAGGGCCTGCAGGGCAAGCCCGGCACGCCCGAGTTCCTCGACGACCACCACGTCATGAGTTCGGTCAAGCACTATCTCGGCGACGGCGGCACCGGCAACGGCAAGGACCAGGGCGACACCACGGTCGACGAGGCGCAGCTGCGCGACATCCATGCCGCCGGCTACATCCCCTCGATCGCCGCCGGCGCGCAGGCGGTGATGGCGTCGTTCAACAGCTTCCACGGCGAGAAGATGCACGGCCACAAGCCGCTGCTCACCGACGTGCTGAAGGAGCGGATGAACTTCGGCGGCTTCATCGTCGGCGACTGGAACGGGCACGGCCAGGTGCGCGGCTGCAGCAATACCGACTGCGCGCAGACCTTCACCGCCGGCCTCGACATGGCGATGGCGCCCGACAGCTGGAAGGGCATGTACGACTCGACCCTGGCGCACGTGAAGGCCGGCACGATCCCGATGGAACGTCTCGACGACGCGGTGCGCCGCATCCTGCGGGTCAAGTTCCGGGCCAACCTGTTCGAGAAGCCGAAGCCGTCCGAGCGCGCGCTCGGCGGCAGGTTCGAACTGCTCGGCTCGCCGGAGCATCGCGAGGTCGCGCGACGCGCGGTGCGCGAATCGCTGGTGCTGTTGAAGAACCAGGGCGGAATCCTGCCGCTGTCGCCGACGTCGAACGTGCTGGTGGCCGGCGACGCCGCCGACGACATGAGCAAGCAGGCCGGCGGCTGGACGCTGACCTGGCAGGGCAGCGACACGAAGCGCGAGGACTTCCCGAACGCCGACACGATCTGGGACGGGTTGAAGGAACAGGTCGAGGCCGCCGGCGGCAGCGCCACCCTGTCGGCCGACGGCAGCTACACCGCCAAGCCCGACGTGGCGGTGGTGGTGTTCGGTGAAGACCCCTATGCCGAGTTCCAGGGCGACCTGGCGAACCTGATGTTCAAGGGCGGCAAGTCCGGCGACCTGGAACTGATGCGCAAGCTCAAGGAAGACGGCATCCCGGTGGTGGCGGTGTTCCTCAGCGGCCGCCCGCTGTGGCTCAACCGCGAGATCAACGCCGCCGATGCGTTCGTCGCGGCCTGGCTGCCGGGTTCGGAGGGCGGCGGCGTGGCCGACGTGCTGCTGCAGGGCGCCGACGGCAAGCCGCAGCATGACTTCAAGGGCACGCTCAGCTTCTCCTGGCCCAAGCGCGCGGACCAGTACGCCAACAACCACGGCCAGGACGGCTACGACCCGCTGTTCGCGTTCGGCCATGGCCTGACCTACGCCGACAGCGGCGACCTCGCCGCGCTGCCGGAGGATCCGGGCATCGATGCGGATGCGGCGTCTGGCAACGTCTGGTTCGAGCGCGGCGTGCCGACCACGGGCCTCACGCTGCGCCTGGTCGGCGCCGACGGCAGCGCGATGGACGTGGTGCATCCGGCGGCGAAGACCGCGGACGGTTCGCTGGAGATGACCGCGGTCAACACCGACGTGCAGGAAGGCGCGCGGCTGTTCGCCTGGACCGGTCCGGGCACCGTGCAGCTGCTGTCCAACGCGCCCCTGGACCTGACCCGCGAGACCAACGGCGACGTGCCCGTGGTCCTGTCCCTGCGCGTGGATGCGATGCCGTCCGACGGCAAGGCGTCGCTGCTGGCTGCCTGCGGCGAAGGCTGCAGCGGCACGGTCGAGGTCGGCGAGGCGCTGGCCAAACTTCCGGCAGGGCAATGGACGCGCCTCGCGGTGCCGCTGAAGTGCCTGCGGGCGCAGGGTGCGGACACCAGCCGCCTGGACGTGCCGGTCCAGCTGCGGACCGGTGCCGGCGCGAAGATCGCGCTGGCGCGGGTGGCGGCCAGCACCGAGTTCGACCACCAGGTGGACTGCACCACCAACTGAGGGCTTCCTCCGCCGGGGCGCGCCGATCGGGAGACCGGTCGCCCCGGTTTTTTCGACAGCAAGAGCCTGCAATGGCATCGGCAGGCGTGCGCACGCACCGCCAGCGCCGCACCGGACCGGCGCTGCGCGCGGCTTGCACGCGAACCGTCTGCGACCATCGCGCCATCTGCAACGCAGCAACCCGCCGCCCGTGACGCTGCCTGCGCATCGCGCGGCCTAGACTGGCGACCCACGTCGCAGGAGGCCGCCATGATCGACCTGTACTACTGGCCCACGCCCAACGGGCACAAGGTCACGCTGCTGCTCGAGGAACTCGCCGATGCCGGCGCGCGCCTCGACTACGCCGTGAAGCCGGTGAACATCGGCAAGGGCGACCAGTTCGCGCCCGACTACCTGGCGATCTCGCCCAACAACAAGATGCCGGCGATCGTCGACGACGATCCCGAGGACGGCGGCGCGCCGCTGAGCGTCTTCGAGTCCGGCGCGATCCTGCTCTATCTCGCGGAGAAGACCGGTCGCTTCCTGCCGACCGGCCTGCGCGATCGCACCGCAGCGCTGGAATGGCTGTTCTGGCAGATGGGCGGCCTCGGGCCGATGACGGGGCAGTACGGCCACTTCCATGTCTACGCGCCGGAACCGATCGAGTACGCGAAGACACGCTACGCCGGCGAGGCCAACCGCCTGCTGGGCGTGCTCGACCGCCGCCTGGTCGGGCGCGCGTTCGTGGCCGGCGACGAGTACTCCATCGCCGACATGGCGATCTATCCGTGGATCGGCGTGTACGACAAGGCCCCGATCGACATGACGCCGTATCCGGAAGTCCGCCGCTGGCACGCCGCGATCGCCGCGCGCCCGGCCACGGTGCGGGCCTATGCGCTGGCCGCGCAGGTCAACCCGGATGCGGGCAAGCCGATGGGCGAGGCGGAGAAGAAGCTGCTGTTCGGGATCGAACCGAAGGGTTGAGAGCACTCGCGTCGCTCGCGTAGCCCGGATAATCGCAGCGCATCCGGGTTCGCCTTCGCCGACACGTCTGCCCCGGATGCGCTTCGCTTATCCGGGCTACAGGGCGGGCTCAATGATGCGGGCGCCGGGCGGTACGCGCTCCTACAATGGGCGGCAAGCCCGCCGGATGTCGTCCATGCGCCTGACCGCCCTGCTCACCATGACCCTGATCGCCGCCACCGCCGCGCACGCCGCGCCCGACTCCCGCCCCGGCAAGCTCACCCTCGAGGCCATCACCGGAGATGCGCCGCTGTCCGGCCCGACGCTGATGAAGCCGCTGGTCGCGCCCGACGGCTCGCGCGTGAGCTTCTTGCGCGGCAAGGACAGCGACCGCAACCGGCTGGACCTGTGGGAATACGACATCGCCAGCGGCGAAACGCGGATGCTGGTCGATTCGCGCGTGGTGCTGCCCGGAGAGGAATCGCTCAGCGACGAGGAGAAGGCGCGACGGGAACGCCAGCGCATCGCCGGGCTGTCGGGCATCGTCGACTACCAGTGGGCGCCGGACGCACGGTCGCTGCTGTTCCCGCTCGGCGGCGAGCTGTACCTGTACGACCTGGCGAAGTCGGGTCGCGACGCGGTTCGCAAGCTCACCGGTGACGGCGGCTTCGCCACCGACCCCAAGCTCTCGCCCGGCGGCGGCTTCGTCAGCTTCGTGCGCGAGCGCGAGCTGTGGGTGATCGACCTGGCCAGCGGCAGGGAAGTCCGCCTGACCCACGACGCCAGCGACACCGTCGCCAACGGCATCGCCGAATTCGTCGCCGACGAGGAGATGGACCGCCACACCGGCTACTGGTGGGCACCGGACGATTCGGCCATCGCCTTTGCCCGCATCGACGAGTCGCCGGTGCCGCTGGTCAAACGCTACGAGATGTACGCCGACCGCACCGAGATGGTCGAGCAGCGCTATCCGGCCGCCGGCGAGGCCAACGTGCGCGTACGCCTGGGCGTGGTCGCGCCGCGCGCGGGCGCGAAGCCGCAGTGGATCGACCTCGGCCCGGAGCAGGACATCTACCTCGCCCGCGTCGACTGGCGCGATCCGGCGCGGCTGACCTTCCAGCGCCAGTCGCGCGACCAGCAGCGCCTCGATCTGGTGGAGACCACGCTCGCTACCGGCGCACAGCGCACCCTGATCACCGAGACGTCCGGGACCTGGGTACCGCTTCACAACAGCCTGCGCTTCCTCGACGACGGACGCTTCGTGTGGCAGTCCGAGCGCGACGGATTCGAGCATCTGTACCTGGCCAGCGAGGACGGTTCGACGCTGACCCGGCTCACCCGCGGCGACTGGCCGGTCGACGCGCTGCTCGCGGTCGACCAGGCCGCAGGCCAGGTGTATTTCAGCGCCGGCATGGTCACGCGCCGGCCCGGCGTGCGCACCGACGCCGAACTGCCGGCGCCGGTGGCGGCGCCGACGCAGCGCCACATCCATGCCGTGTCGCTCGAAGGCGGGCGCATCCAGACGCTCTCGCGCGAGAACGGGATCCACAACGCCAGCTTCGCGCGCAACGCCAGCGTCTACGTCGACAACTGGTCGAACACCACCACCCCGCCGCAGATCGAACTGTTCAAGGCCGACGGTGCCCGCATCGCCACCCTGGTGCCGAACGACCTCGACGCGCCCGACCATCCCTACGCGTCCTTCCGCGCCGCCCACCTGCCGACGGAGTTCGGCACCCTGACCGCGGCCGACGGCGCGACCCCGCTGCACTACAGCCTGATCCGGCCTGCCGGCTTCGATCCGTCTCTCCGGTATCCCGTGGTCGTGTACGTCTACGGCGGGCCCGCGGCGCAGACCGTGACCGACGCCTGGCCCGGGCGGACGGATGCGTTCTTCAACCAGTACCTCGCGCAGCAGGGCTACGTCGTATTCTCGCTCGACAACCGCGGCACACCGCGGCGCGGGCGCGAGTTCGGCGGCGCCCTGTACGGCGTACAGGGGACGGTGGAAGTGGACGACCAGCGCAAGGGCGTGGAATGGCTGCGCGCGCAGCCGTGGGTCGACGGCGCACGCATCGGCGTGCACGGCTGGTCCAACGGCGGCTACATGGCGCTGATGCTGCTCGGCCGCGCACCGGACAACTACGCCTGCGGCGTGGCCGGCGCGCCGGTCACCGACTGGGCGCTGTACGACACCCACTACACCGAACGCTACATGGGGCTGCCCAACGCCAACCCCGCCGGTTACCGCGACGCGCGCGTACTCGAACACGCCGCGGGCATCCGCCCCGGCGCACTGCTGCTGATCCACGGCATGGCCGACGACAACGTGTTGTTCACCAACTCCACCGCGCTGATGAGCGACCTGCAGCAGCGTGGCACCGGGTTCGAGCTGATGACCTACCCCGGCGCCAAGCACGGTCTGCGCGGCAGCGACGCACTGCACCGCTACCGGTTGGCCGAGTCCTTCCTCGGGCGTTGCCTCGCGACCGGCGGGTAGGGTCGCCGGCGCTGGCCGGGCCCGGTGCCGGACCACGGTCCGGTCGCAACGCCGCTGATGGATGGTCCCGTGTGCGGCGACGTCGCCCGCGCAGGACGCTCAGGCGATCCGGGCCAGCATCGCGCGGTCGCCGACCAGCCGCGCCCAGCGCGCGCCGAGGTCGACCCAGCACACGCAAGCCGATTCGCAGGCGATGCGCCACAGCGTCAATGGTGTCCAGCGCAGCGCAGGTTCCGCCGCGCACAGTTCGTGCTCATAGCCCAGCCAGCCGGCGAACAGCGCACAGCGTGCCAGGTGGTAGCGGCTGCTCAGCAACACTACCGGTGCGGCGCCGGCCTGGCCGCACAGCAGCACGCGTGCGTTGCGCAGGTTCTGCAAGGTGTCGCGCGAACCCGATTCGAGCAGGCACGTGGCTTCGTCCGTGACCCCTTCGTCGAGCAGTCCGCGCCGTGCGAGTTCGGCCTCGCTCGCGCCAATACCGAAGCCGCCGCCCAGCAGCACCATCGGCCGCGACGGCGACTGCCGCCACACGTGGGCGGCGCGGCGCAGGCGCCCGCGGAAATCCGCGTCGACGCGTCCGCCGGGCGCATGCTTGCCGAACACCAGCAGGCAACCCTCGCCCGCCGGGCGGCTCGGGGCACGCCGGGCGGTCCGCAGCACGTGCAGGAAGTAGCCGACGTAGACCAGGCCGAAACTGAACACGCAGGCGGCGCCCGCCACGGCCAGCGCGGTCCAGGCGTGCCGGTCGCCGAGCAGCCGGGCGCGGTGGGCCAGCCGCCCGTTGCGCGGCGCGGCCGTGTCGATGTGATCGTGGGTCTGTTCCACGCCGATATAATCCACGGTTTCCCGTCCGGTGGCATCCGTGGTCGAAACGCAATCGCCTCAAGCCATGCCTGCGCTGGCGATCCGCGCCTTCACTGCCACCACCGCCGTCGGCCGCGGCCGCGAAGCCCAGGCCCAGGCCCTGCGCCAGCGCCGGAGCGGGCTGCGCGGCAACGACTTCGGTGACCAGCCCCTGCCGACCTGGATCGGCCGCGTCGATGGCCTCGAGCACGCACCGTTGCCCGATCGGCTGGCGCAGTGGGAGTGCCGCAACAACCGGCTGGCCTGGCTGGCGCTGTCGCAGGATGGTCTGCAGGGCGACCTGGAGGCGCTGGTGGCGCGCCACGGCGCCGGCCGGGTCGCGCTGGTGGTCGGTACGTCCACCTCCAGCATCGGCGCCAGCGAGGAGGCCTACGCGCGCGCGATCCCGGCGGCCGACGGCACGCCCGCGATGCCGGAGGACCTGCGTCGTCCGATCGTCCACACACCGCACTCGCTGGGCGATTTCCTGCAGCACGCGACCGGCCTGCGCGGCCCCTGCGTGACCGTGGCCACCGCCTGCTCCTCCAGCGCCAAGGTGTTCGCGCAGGCGGCGCGGCTGATCCAGGCCGGGGTGGTGGATGCGGCCCTGGTGGGCGGGGTCGACACCCTGTGCGGCAGCGTGCTGTTCGGCTTCAACGCGCTGGGGCTGGTGTCGCAGCAGCCCTGCCGCCCCTTCGATGCCGCGCGCGACGGACTGTCGCTGGGCGAAGCCGGCGGATTCGCCCTGCTCGAGCGCATGGCGCCGGGCGAGGACGCGCCGCTGCAGCTGCGCGGCTACGGCGAATCGAGCGACGCGCACCACATGTCCGCGCCACATCCGGAGGGCCTCGGCGCGAGCCTGGCCATGCGCGATGCGCTGGCGCGCGCCGGCGTGGAGGCTGCAGACGTGGGATACCTGAACCTGCACGGCACCTCGACCCCGGCCAACGATGCGATCGAGGCCCAGGCGGTGTCGTCGCTGTTCCCGCCGACCCTGCACGCCAGCTCGACCAAGGGCTGGACCGGCCACACCCTGGGCGCGGCCGGAATCGTCGAATCGGTGTTCGCGCTGCTCGCGCTGCGCGACGGGCTGCTCCCGGGCACGCTCAACAGCAGCGCGCCGGATCCTGCCTGCGGCCCGCAGATCCGCTTCGACAACGCGCAGCGCGACATCGGGCTGGCGATGAACAACTCCTTCGGCTTCGGCGGCAACAACTGCTCGCTCGTATTCGGCCGCGGGGACGCCGCATGAGCGCGCTGGCGGCCAGCATCTCCGGCGTCGGCTACTGGAGCGACGGCCTGCCCGACTGGACCGCGGCGCGCGCGTTCGCCGCCGGCGGCACGCTGCCGACGGATGCGCCGGCACGGCCGGCGCCGCAGCTGCTGGCGCCGAACGAACGCCGGCGCGCGCCGCCCTCGGTGCTGGTGGCGCTGGAGGTCGCACTGGCCGCCTGTCGCGATGCCGGCCGCGACCCGGCCTCGCTGCCGTCGGTGTTCGCCTCGACCCATGGCGACCTCGGCATCACCGACTACATGTGCGCCACCCTGGCCGGCACTCCCACCGACGTCTCGCCGACCAAGTTCCACAACTCCGTGCACAACGCCGCCGCGGGGTACTGGACCATCGGCAGCGGCTGCATGCGCACCGCGACCGCGATCAGCGCGCACCGCGCCACGTTCGCCCAGGGACTGCTGGAAGCGCTGTCGCAGCTGGCCACCGATACCGACGCGGTGCTGCTGGTGGGCTACGACACCGCCTCGTCCGGGCTGCTGGGGACGATCACCCACAGCGAGGGCCTGCTCGGTGCCGCGCTGGTGCTCACGCGCACAGGCACCGGCCCGCGCCTGGTCGCGACGCTCGAGGACGGCGAGGCCGCCGGCGGCGCGGGCGTGCTCGCGACCCGCGGCCGCGCCAATGCGATGGCACCGATGCTGCCGCTGCTGGACGCGCTCGCCACGGGCGCCGCGCACCTGGACCTGCATGCCGGGCCCGGCCGCCGGCTGCGCCTGGACCTCGCGCATGGTTGAGCAGCCGACGCTGCACCGCGGCAACGTCGCGGTGGTGATCCCCGCACTGGACGAGGCGCTGCGCATCCGCGGCGTGGTCGAGGACGCGCTGGCGCACGGCGACCTGGTGATCGTGGTCGACGACGGCTCCGACGACGACACCGCCGCGATCGTCTCGGCGCTGCCGGCGGTGCTGCTGCGACACCCGCGCCGCATGGGCAAGGGCCAGGCGCTGCGCACCGGTTTCGCCGAGGCCCTGCGCCGCGGCATGGCGGCGGTGGTGACCATGGACGGCGACGGCCAGCACCGCGCCTCGGACATCCCGCGCCTGGTGGCGGCGGCGAACGCGCACCCCGGCAACATCGTCAACGGGGCGCGGCTGAAGAAGCGCGAGACCCAGCCCTGGTACCGGCACCTGGGCAACGACTTCGGCGACTGGGGCATCGCCTGGGCCTGCGGCTTCCGGCTGTTCGACAGCCAGAGCGGACAGCGGCTGTACCCGGCCCCGGTGCTCGCGCTGGAGGATGTGCCCGGCGAGGGCTTCGTGTTCGAGGCGCAACTGCTGATCTCCGCCGCCCGCCGGCTGGGGTTCGGAGTGGTGTCGGTGCCGGTGGAGACGCGCTATGCGGTCCCCGGCTCGAGCGAGCAGTTCCGCAAGAGCCATTTCAAGCTGTTCCGCGACCTGTACCGGATCACCTCGCACGTGGTCGGGCAGGTGTGGAGCCGGGGCGGGATACTGAAGCGCTACCGCGATGCGCGGGCGCGGCCGCCGGTGGTGTACGACCCCGGCACGTGAACACGGCGGGCGCCGGCGTGCGGTAGGCTCGCAGTCCCCGCCCGCCCCCGGACCCGCCATGCCCCAGCCTACCGACCGCGCCGACGTCGCCATCCTGGGCGGCGGGCTCGCCGGCCTGACCCTGGCCCTGCAGCTGCGGCAGCAGCAGCCGGGGCTGTCGGTGGCGGTGATCGAGCGCCGGGCGCATCCGGTGCGCGAGGCGGCGCACAAGGTCGGCGAATCCACGGTCGAGATCGGCGCCCGCTACTTCGCCGACGTGCTCGGTCTGCGCGACCACCTGGAAACCGAACAGATCCGAAAATTCGGTTTCCGCTTCTTCTTCTCCGAAGGCAGCCACGCGATCGGCGACTGCACCGAGCTGGGCGTGAGCCAGCTGCTGCCGACGCCGTCGTGGCAGATCGACCGGGGCCGGTTCGAGAACCACCTGGGCACGCTCGCGCGCGAACACGGGGTGCGTTTCGAGGACGGCGCGGTGGTGCGTGGCATCGAGCTGGCCGACGACGACACCGACCACGTGGTGCGCTACGCGGCTGGCGAGGACGAACGGACACTCGCCTGCCGCTGGGTGGTGGACGCCAGCGGCCGTGCCGGACTGCTCAAGCGCAAGCTCGGGCTGGCGCAAGGCAACGACCATGTCGCCAACGCGGTCTGGTGGCGCGTGGACGGCATCGTCGACCCGAACGGATGGTCGGGCGACGCCCAGTGGCTGCAGCGCTGCGATCCGCCCGACCGCTGGCGCTCGACCAACCACATGTGCGGACCGGGCTACTGGTTCTGGCTGATCCCGCTGGCGTCGGGCGCGCATTCGCTGGGCATCGTCTGCGATGCGGCGATGCATCCGCTGGAGACCATGAACACGCACGCCAGGGCGATGGACTGGCTGCGCATCCACCAGCCGCAGGTCGCCGCGAGCCTGGACCGCGCCGAGCACACGCTGCAGGACTTCATGTTCCTGCGCGATTTCTCCTACGGCGCCAGCCAGGTCTTCTCCCGCAACCGCTGGGCGACCACCGGCGAGGCGGGGGTGTTCCTCGATCCGTTCTACTCGCCGGGCAGCGATTTCATCGCCATCGCCAACACCTACATCTGCGACCTGATCGGGCGCGATGCCGCGGGCACCGGGTTCGAGCCCTACGTCGCGCTGTACGAGCAGCTGTATTTCTCGTTCTACGAGAACACGCTCACCCTCTACCAGGACCAGTATCCGCTGTTCGGCGACGAGCGGGTGATGCCGCTGAAGGTGATCTGGGACTACACCTACTACTGGGCGCTGCTGGCGCCGCTGTTCTTCGCCGGGCGGCTGACCGACCTCCCCACGCTCGGCCGGCTGCGTCCGGCGTTCGAACAGGCCCGCGCGCTGAACCTGGCGGTGCAGCCGCTGCTGCGCGAATGGGGCCGGCGCAACGCCGGACGCGCGCCGCCGACCGCGCGCCTGCTCGACCAGTTCCGCATCGACTGGTTCCGCGAGATGAACCGTGCGCTCAACGACACCTTGGACGCGCCCGCCTTCCTGGCCCGGATCGAGGCCAACGTGGCGCGCATGCGCTGGCTGGCCGGCGAACTGCTGCAGCGCGCCCGCGTCGACCATCCCGACATCGACGACGGCGGCCTGTCGGCGATGCTGCATGCCGATGGCGGAGGCGAGCCCGAGGCCTCGCTGGCCGCGGAGTGGTACGCGCGCATCGCGGCCTGACGACCCGGCAGCCGCGCGCGCGATCGCCGAGCGCCGCGGGCACATGACCCGCGCCCGATGCCGCGCATTCCGGACTACGGATTAAGGATCAAGGACTACGGAAGGCTCGTGCGTCGCGAGACCGCCCATCCCTGGCCATGGCGCATTACGACGCGACCGCAGCGGCCTCCATCCCCTGCCGCGACCGCCACCCGTCCTACGGCGTCGCGGGCGCCGGATCCGCTGGCGGCGGGTTCGGGACCCAGATCGCGATGCCGTTGGCGTATTTCTGCCGCGGTGAGATGTTCACCCCCACCCCGACGCCGCCATAGCTGCTGCCGCCGACGCGGCCACCGCCGCCGCCCACGCTGACCCCGCCGCCGCCCTGGCCATCGGCCGTGCCCTGGAACAGGATGCCGTTCGCACCCAGGCGTGCGGCTTCCTCGCGCAGCTTGCGCAGCACCGAGTCGGTCTTGTTCTGCTCGCCGTAGGTGAGCGCGCCGCTGTTGACCTCCAGCCGCGCGATCTCCTCGAAGCCGCCGGGCGGTGGCCCGTAGTACAGCCGCACCTGCGCCGGATCGATCGGCGGGCGGGGGGTGCCGGTGAGCACGTGCGAACTGGAACAGGCCGCGAGCAGCGCGATCGCGGCAAGCAGGACGGGAACGGCGAAACGGCGCATGGCATCGACTCCAGCCGGGAGGGCGCCATACTCCGCCCGGCGGCGTGAACGGCATGCGACACGCCGCACGCGCTCCGTCCGCTCAGCTCATGCCGCCGTCGATGCCGATCACCTGGCCGTTGATGTAGCCGGCCTCGTCCGAGCACAGGAAGCCGACCAGCGCCGCCACCTCGTCCGGGGTGCCGGCGCGCGCCGCCGGCACCATCCGCCGGATCGCGTTCGGATCGAACACGCCCTCGGCCATGCCGCCGCCGATCACGCCCGGCGCGACCACGTTGGCGGTGATGCCGCGCGAGCCCATTTCCCGCGCCAGCGACTTGCTGGCACCGTGCAGCGCGGCCTTGGCCGCCGCATAGTTCGTCTGCCCGCGGTTGCCCAGCACGGCGGCGACGCTGGAGACGCTGACGATGCGGCCCCAGCGCATGCGCGCCATCGGCAGCAGCAGCGGCCGGGTGACGTGGAAGAAGCCGTGCAGGGAGACGTCCACCACGCGCTTCCACTGCGCGTCGGACATCCCCGCCATCGGGGCGTCGTCGTGGATGCCGGCATTGTTGACCACCGCCTGGATCGCGCCGCCGGCCAGCAGGCCCTCCATCGCGATGCCCGCAGCCTCGCCGTCGGCGACGTCGAAGGCGATCGCCTCGGCGCTGCCGCCGTTGCCGCGGATGGCGTCCACCACCTTGTCCGCGCGCGCGAGGTTGGCATTGGCATGCACGATCACGTGCCAGTGCGCGGCCGCGAGCCGGCGGCAGATCGCACCACCGAGATCGCCGCTGCCGCCGGTGACAAGGGCACGCTTCATCGCATCGTCCATCGTGTGGTGCGGGGATTATGCAGACTCGCGAAGGCGTGCGCCGCAGGTCCGTGGCGATCGCCAGGTCGCTGCCGGCCTCGCGCCGGAGGCATCAGCGATCCGATACACGCCCGAAACGTGGGCGCGCGTGCCTGCGCGATGCGCGCAGGCACGCCGTCGGTCGCGTCCATTCGGGTCCGGCGCCGCGCCTAGCGCAGCATCGCCGTCGCGCGCCCTTCGGCCAGCAGCTGGCCGGCGTGATGGATGCGGAATGCGTACTGCTGGCTCGTCTCGCCCGCGGCCAGCACGCCCGCTTCGCATTCGATCGCGCCGGGCAACGTGTCGATGCGCGCGACCTGCAGCCGTACCTCGCGCAGCGCCACCAGCAGCCCGGGCCGCGCGGCACCGCCGGCCGCGCGCGCCAGCACGCCCCCGTGCACGGCCATGGCCTGGGCGCCGTACTCGCACAGGTGCAGCGCGCGCAGCACGCCGCCGCTGCGCAGCGGATGCGCGGGATCGCGATGGTTGTCCGCGCGCAGGTGGATGCGTTCGACGTCCCAGGCCATTACCTCGTCCCACAGGCACATCGCGTCCTTGTGCGGCACCAGGGATTCGATGGTGGCCCGATCGAGCCCGCGTCCAGGCTCCGGGGGCGGTGAATCGGCCTCGTGTGCATTGCCCATGCTCATGCCGGCTCATCCCGGACCACGGTGCGCGACGCCGTCCCGCCACCGACCGGCGCGCGCGCCACCAGCAGCGCCAGCACGAAATTGAACACCACGCCCAGCGCCACCGTGCTGCCGATCGCGCGCAGCACCGGGATCGACGACAGCGCCAGCAGGCTGAACACCAGCAGGGTCATCAGGCTGCATACGATCACCGCGTGCAGGGTGCGCAGCTGGTCGTCGCGGTCCTCGCCGGCGTGTTCGAAGAACAGCGCGTAATCCAGCCCCAGCCCCGCGGCGAGGATCAGCGAGACCAGGTGGAACAGGTTCAACTCGACACCGAAGCCGCGCAGCACCGCCAGCACCAGCAGCGTGGTCATCCCCATCGGCAGCAGCACCCGCCACACGCGCCGCGGCGTGCGCAGCGCGAACCAGACCGTCGCCACCAGTCCCAGCGCCGCCAGCGCCAGCGCGCCGAGGATGCGGGTGCGGTAGTCGGCGACCAGCGATTCGCTGGCCTGCTTCATGTCCAGCAGCTGCGCCCCGTGCGCGGCCGCCATCCGCGCCACTGCCTCCACGTCGCGCAGGCCGGTGAGCGAGACCAGGGCGGTCGCTCGGCCCTCGCCTGCCAGCAACAGGCCTTCGACGCGCGTGGCGAGCGGCGTGCCGTCCAGGTCGCGCGCCTGCAGCGGCGGCGCGGTGCGCGCGCGCTCGACGTCGGCGAGAAACGGAGCGAACGCGTCGGCGCGGAACGGCGAGTCCGCGACCGCGGCGTCGAGCGCCCGCTGCAGCGCGTCCGCCGACGGCAGCGCCCGCTGCCGTTCGCGTTGGCGTGCCGCACTGGGGAGGTAGCGCGCCGCCAGGTCGTAGCCGTCGATCGCGCCCGCGCCCGCCAGCGCGTCCAGCGCCGGACGCATCCGTTCGCTGGCGGCGAGCGCGGCGTCGGCATCGGCGGCCTGCAGCGTCAGCACGTAGCGCACGTCCGGCGCGCCGAGCTCGGCCCGCAGCGCCGCGTCGCGCTGCAGCAGCGGTTCGGCCACCGGCGTCAGGCGCGAGAGATCGTTCTGCCAGAACGCGCCCGGGCGCAGCGCCACGACGGCCAGTGCCGCCAGCGCCAGCGCGACCAGCGACCAGCGCGGACGCGGCAGGCGTTCGATCCGGTGCCACAGCGCCAGCAGCCGTGGCGAATCAGCGACATCGCGCTGCGCCGGATCGATCAGCCCCGGCAGCGCGAAGCGCGTGCACAGCGCCGCGGTGGCCAGGGCGACGATGGTGAACACCGCCAGCTGGCGCAGGCCGTCGACGCCGGCGAACAGGAACGTGAGGTAGGCGATGCAGGTCGCGGCCACGCCGGTGGCCAGCGCCGGCCACAGCCGGCGCACGCTGCGCCAGGGCGAGAGCCCCGCGTGCTGGTGGCTGAAGAAGTGGATCGGATAGTCCTGCACCACCCCGATCAGGGTGAAGCCGAAGGCGATGGTGATGCCGTGCACGCGGTCGCCGAACAGCAGCATCAGCGTCGCCAGTCCGGCCAGGCCGGCGCTGGCCAGCGGCAGCACGCCCAGCAGCGGGATCTTCCAGCTGCGGTAGGCGAGCAGCAGCAGCAGCACCAGGCCGATGCTGTCGACCGTGCCGATCCAGCGCGCCTCGCGTGCGGTGCGGGTGCCGATTTCGTCGGCGAACGCACCCGGGCCGCTGATCTCCAGCATGGCGTCCGCTGCTCCGCCGCTGGCGGCGAACGCAGCCTCGATCGCGTCGACCGCTTCTCGCTGTCCATCGGGGTCGAAGCCCGCCGCGCGCGTTTCCACCAGCAGCAGCGCCTGCGCGCCGGCACGGTCGAACCACGCTTCGTGCAGCGTGCGGGGCGCGTGCGCCGGCATCCAGGCCTCGGCCAGGGCGAGCGTTTCCAGGGTGGGGTCGGACGCCAGCAGCGGCTCGACCAGGTCTGCCGCGGGCGAGCCCAGGTCCTGCAGCCGCGCCTCCAGCGCCTCACCCAGGAAGGCGGCGTCGAACGCCTGCGCATCGAGCGTCGGCGAGAGCAGGTAGCGGTACGGCCGCAGGCGTTCGGGAATCGCGTCCAGGCCCGCCTCGGCGCCGTTGGCGACGAAGGCGAAGCGCGCATCGCCGGCAAGCGCCTCGCGCATCGCGTGCGACCGGGCCGCGAGTACGTCAGGCTCCGCGCCCGACAGCGCCAGCAGCAGCAGGCGCGAGCCGGGTCCTTCGCCCAGCTCGTCGATCAGCAGCCGCTGTTCGGGCGTGCGCGCATCGGGCAGGAAGCGGCGCAGGTCGCCGCTGACGGTGAGCGATTGCGACAGCCACGTACCGCCGGCCAGCAGCAGCGCCAGCCACGCCAGCGCGCAGGCCAGGCGCGCACGTGCGCTCATCCGACGCCGGCGCCGCCGCGGCACAGCGCGGCGATGTCGGCGGCATCGCCGGCGCGGATCGCGGCCTCGGCCGCGACGCCCGTCAACGTGCGCTGCACGTCGCCCTTGACCGGCGTGTTCTCGATGCAGTGCAGGTCGGCGCCACGCCCGTGCAGCACCAGGTCGCGCAGGCGCGCGGCGAGCTTCGGGTCGCGCGGCACCAGCCGCAGCGACCAGCGATCGGCGCCGCCCTGCGCGTCGATGGTGTAGTGGCGGCGCAGCGTCTCGGCATCGCCGGCCAGCAGCGCGCCGAAGCTGCCGTGCAGCGCGGCCAGTTCCGGCGCGCGCGCCAGCGGGAACCGCCGGTCCGGCTTGCCGGCGCGCGCCAGCACCGCTTCGCCGTCGCGGATGGTGGTGGTCTCGGCATAGGGGGCGCGCACCTCGCGCACCAGGGTCCCGGCATCCGGCCGGCGGTACTCGCCGCTCACGCGCAGCGGCGCCTTGAGCATCTGCGACTCGCGCACTTCCACGAACGGCGTGGCCGCCGGCACCGGGCGGGCCAGCGCGCGCAGGATCGCGCCGCTATCGGGGCTGGCCTGCGCCCACGCCGACGGCGCCATCGCCAGCAGCAGGCACGCCGCCGGCCAGCAGCGACGGGGGCGCATCGGTGGAGGCCTGCGGAACGGAACGGAGCTGCTGTTGGTCGACATGCCAGAAATCGTAGAAGTTGAACCAGTTGTAGGGCGCCAGCCGCGCATGATGCTCCAGCCGCGCGGCGTAACCGCGGATGAGCGCGGCCAGCACGGCCTCGCGCCGGCCGCGCGGTGCGTCGATGGGATCGCTGAAGGGCTCGAACTCGAGCGAATAGCGGTTGCCGCCGCGGTACAGGCCGAAGCCGAGCATGACCGGCAGCTTCAGCACCGCCGCCATCTGCCATGGCGCCAGCGGGAACGGCGCCGGCGCGCCGAGGAACGGTGCCGTCACCGCCGGCTGGCCCGGGAGGGTGCGGTCGACCAGCAGCGCGACCAGCGCGCCTTCGGCCGCGGCCTGCTGGATCTGCAGCATCAGCGCCGGGCCGTCCTGGCCGGCATCGATCACGCCGGCGGCGATCTCCGGCGCGAGCGCATCGAGCACCTGGGTCAGCGCGCGGCTGTGGGCCTTGTCCAGCACCACCCGCAGCTTGAGCCCCGGGCGCTCGCGCGAGAGCACGCGCATCGCCTCGAAACTGCCCAGGTGCGAGCCGAACAGCAGCACGCCGCGGCCTTCGTCCACCTTCGCCGCCAGCGCCTCCACCCCCCGCACCTCGACCTCGAACCGCCCCGGCTTGCCGTCGAGCAGGTACAGCCGGTCGAGGATGGTGGAGGCGAAGGTGTGGATGTGGCGCGCGCCGTCCAGCAGCCGCGCCGGCCGGCCCAGCGCGCGACGCAGGAAGGCGATCGACGCGCGGCGCTCGGGTCCGCGGCGGAGCAGGAAATACAGCGTGGTCGGATACAGCAGCAGCCGCGCCAGCGGTCGCCCGCCATGGCAGGCGACGGCGCGGATCACGGCCAGCCCGAGGCGGCTGCCGCCCTCCGGACGCTGCTTCCAGTCCACGGTCATGCCGGCGTCCCCTGCGCCACCGCGATCTCGCCGCTGGCGATCAGCGCGTCCCCGCGCAGCACGCGGAAGCGCCAGCGCGCCGCAGGCATGGGTGCGACCGGCTCGATCGCGATCTCGGCGGCCTCGCCCGGCAGCAGCGGCTGCACGAACTTCACCTGCGGCATCCGCAGCGCGCCCAGCGGCCCTGCGCCGCGCTCGATCGCCTCCAGCACATGGTCCAGCACCACCACGCCGGGCACCACGGGCTGGCCCGGGAAATGTCCGGGCAGGGCGGGATGGCCGGGATCGATCACGAACCGCATGCGCCGCTCAGTCCCGGGCCTTCAGCATCGCCAGCACGACGTCGCGGGCGCGATCGGCCAGCACCTGGCGGCGCACCGGGACGCCGTCCTCGCGCACCGGGATCGGCTTGCCGAAGGCCACGCGGATGATCCCCGGGCGGGCCTGGAAGAACCCCTCCGCCGGCAGCACCCGGCCGGCGCCCTGCAGGGCCACCGGCACCACCGCCACCCCGGCATCGATCGCCGCCTGCAGCGACCCGCCCTTGAACGGGCCGACCTCGCCGCTGCGGCTGCGGGTGCCCTCGGGAAACAGGCACAGGCTCTGGCCACCTTCCAGCACGGCCGCGGCCTGGCGCCGGAACAGGGCGCCGGCGCGGGCGTTGTCGCGCACGATGAACAGCATGCCGGTGGCGCGCGCATACCAGCCCACGAACGGCACCCGCTTCATTTCCTCCTTGAGCAGGAAGCGCAGCGGCACCGGGACCGCGCGGAACAGGGCGCAGATATCGAAGATCGACTGGTGGTTGGCGACCAGCAGGCAGGGTCTGGACCAGTCCACGTTGTCCGCGCCCTCGACCTCCAGGCGCGCGCCGGCCAGCAGCAGCAGCCCGGGCCCCCAGCACCGCGACGCCATCCGCAGCGGCAGCCGCGCCTGCGGCCCCGACAGCGGCCGCAGTAGCAGCGCCAGCGTGATCCAGGCCGCGGTCCAGACCAGGCCGACCGCCAGCTGGAGCATGTTGTACGCCCGCCACAGCACAGCCCCTGTCGTCACCCGCCCCGCCTCCATGGGGAATATTGCTCCCGTGCGATCGTTGCACAGGATATCGTCGCCCCGGGCGGTTCCCTTAGCGGCGGGATCGCCGTGCATGCCGTCCGGGCTCATCGCAGCACGTCCCGCCAGAAGGCCGGACCCAGCCCGCCGAGGCGGCGCAGGAATCCGAAGAAGCCCGGGTTGCGCTCGGGAAAGCGATGGCGCCGGTACTGGAACTCGAGCACGAAGAAGCCCCCGACCACGCCATAGCCCAGCAGGTTCGCCACCCAGGACCACTGTTCGTGCGTGATCGGCCAGGGCGGGTCGATGCCTGCCTGCGCCAGCAATCCGCCGGGACTGGCCAGCAGCGCCAGTACCAGGTTGGCAACCGCCATCAGCACCAGCAGGCCGGCCCAGATCGCGGTCAGGCCGCGCGCGTAGGCGGCGACGTCCGCGGGCAGTCGCTCGGGCGAATCGCCATCCAGGCCGCACACGATCCTGGTGATCAGCGGCACCCGCCCGGCGACCAGGCTGCGCGCGAACACCCAGGCCACCAGCGCCACGAACACCACCGGCACCAGCAGCAGCGGCAGCGTGGCCAGGCCCTGCCGGTACAGCCACCACGCAGCGGCCGTCGACAGCGCCGCGAGCGCGAACGCCCACGGCCGCAGGTGCAGCAGCGGCGCCGCCAGGACCATCGCCACCAGCACCAGCAGGGCGGCGAACGCCAGGCGCGCGTCGTCGCCGGCGCTGGCGCCGTGCGCCAGCAGCGCGTAGGCCACCGCCAGTGCGATCTGCAGGGTCGGGATCAAGTCGTTCTGTGTTGCTGGACGTGTTCGGACAGCGCCCGCAGCGAAGCGAAGATGCGGCGGTTCTCATCGCTGTCCGAGCGCAGCTGGAAGCCGTAGCGCTTGCTGATCGCCAGCGCCAGCTCGAGCGCATCGATCGAATCCAGGCCCAGGCCGGCGTTGAACAGCGGCGCCTCGGGATCGATCCCGTCCGCGGCCACCCCGTCCAGGTTCAGGCTCTCGACCAGCAGTTCGGCGAGTTCGCGTTCGGCGTCTGTTTGCACGGGCATCGGCATCGGGTCGTTCGGACAGGACCCGCAACGATCCGGCATCGCGCCGCCGTGCGCAACCCGCGCCACGCCGTTCAGGAACGCCCCGCCCGGGGGGCGGTGGCGCGTCCGGCCGCGCGCCGGACGTCCGCTATCATGCGCACCCGCTCCGCCCGCCCCGACCGCAGACGACCTCCGGATGGCCAGCCAAGCCCCGCCCGCCAGTACCCCGCCCCCGCCCGAGGACTGCGACGTCCTGGTGATCGGCGGTGGTCCGGCCGGCAGCACCGCCGCCGCGCTGCTTGCGCGCCGCGGCTGGCGCGTGGTGCTGCTGGAGAAGGACGCCCACCCGCGCTTCCACATCGGCGAATCGCTGCTGCCGATGAACCTGCCGATCCTGGCCGAGCTCGGCGTGCTCGAGCAGGTGCGGGCGATCGGCGTGCACAAGCCGGGCGCGGACTTCCCGCTCGAGGAGACGGGCGGCGGACGCTACGTGTTCCACTTCAGCCGCGCGCTCGATCCGCGCCACGACCATGCCCTGCATGTGCGGCGCGACCAGTTCGACCAGCTGCTGTTCGCGCACGCGCGCACCTGCGGCGCGGACACGCGCGAGCGCACCCGGGTGGTCGAAGTGGGCTTCGGTCCCGGCGACCGCCCCGGCGTGGTCGAGGCGCGCGACGCCGATGGCGCGGTGCTGCGCTGGGCACCGCGCTACCTGCTCGATGCCAGCGGCCGCGACACCTTCCTGGCCGCGCGCCGCCGGCTCAAGCGCAAGGATCCGCGCCACCAGTCGGCGGCGGTGTTCAGCCACTTCCGCGGCGTCGCCCGGCACCCCGGCGCGGATGCGGGCAACATCACCGTGGCCCGCTTCGACCATGGCTGGTACTGGCTGATCCCGCTCCCGGACGATGTCATGAGCGTGGGCGTGGTCTGCTCCCCGGACTACCTGAAGCAGCGCAACGTCGCGGACGGCGGCCGCGACAACGAGGCGCTGCTGATGCGCACGCTGCAGGCCAATCCCGGCGTGTGGGCCCGCATGCAGGACGCGCAGCGGGTGGCCCCGGTGCACGCGACCGGCAACTACTCCTACGGCGCCACGCGCATGGCCGGCCCGGGCTGGATGCTGCTCGGCGATGCCTACGCGTTCCTCGACCCGATCTTCTCCTCCGGCGTGTTCCTGGCGATGGACAGCGCGCGCGAGGCCGCCGCGGTGGTCGACGGCGCGCTGCGCGATCCGTCGCGCGAACCGGCGCTGCAGCGCGCGATGCGCCGGCGGCTGCGGCGCGGCATGCGCCACTTCGCCTGGTTCATCCAGCGCTTCAACACCCCGGTGATGCGGCGCCTGTTCTCCGCGCCGCGCAACGACTGGCAGCTGGAGCAGGCGGTGATCTCGATGCTGGCCGGCGACGTGTTCGACAACCGCCGGGTGGGCTGGCGGCTGTACCTGTTCCGGCTGGTGTACGCGGCCAACGCGATCGCGATCGCGCCACGGGCGCTGCGCGGCTGGCGCGCGCGCCGCCGCCAGGCGCGCGCCGCCTTCGCCGGCGACACCCTGCACGAGGGCAGCCCGTGAGCCGCCCGGTCCCGCTTCCACCGGTGGCGCCGCCGCGGCTGCAGGTCGAATACGTGGAAGCGGCCACGCCCGACGCCCTGCTCGCGCGCGACGACGTGCTGGCGGTGCTGGGCTTCGGCGACGCGGCGCCGCGCGACCCCGACCCGCGCTACCTGCGCGTGCCGCTGCAGCCGCACGGCCCGGCGCCGTTCGAGGTCTGGCACGCGTCCGCGCCGGTCCAGGCCGGGCGCGAGCCGGCCGCGGAAGCGGGCGCGGAGATCGCCTGGTCGTGCGACGGGCAGCTGCTGTTCGGCGCGATCGAGGTCGACGAACCGGCCGGCCATACCGGCGACGGCGACAACAGCGGCATCGCGCTCGCCGCCGAAGCCGCCTACCGGGCGCTCACGCGCTTCGTCGGTGCCAGCGGATACCCGCACCTGCTGCGGGTGTGGAACTACCTCGACGCGATCACCCTGGGCCACGGCGACGCCGAGCGCTATCGCCGCTTCTGCGTCGGCCGCGCGCGCGGCCTGGGCGACTTCGACGCCGGCGCGCTGCCGGCCGCCACCGCCATCGGCCGCTGCGACGACGCGCGCACCATCCAGGTGTACTGGCTGGCCGCGCGCACGCCGGGCACTCCGGTCGAGAACCCGCGCCAGGTCAGCGCCTACCGCTATCCGCGCGAATACGGCCCGCAGCCGCCGAGCTTCGCCCGCGCGATGCTGCCGCCGCCCGGCGCGCAGATGCCGCTGCTGCTCTCGGGCACCGCCGCCGTGGTCGGGCATGCCTCGTGCCACGACGGCGAACTGCTGGCGCAGCTGGACGAGACCTTCGCCAACTTCGACGCGCTGCTGGACGCCGCGCGCAGTCGCGCGGCGGCGCTGCCGGCGCGGTTCGGCGCCGGCACCCGGCTCAAGGTCTACGTGCGCGACGCCGGCGACCTGCCGCTGGTGGCCGACGCCCTGCAGTCGCGCTTCGGAAACCGGGTGCCGCGGATCGTGCTGCACGCCGCGATCTGCCGGCGCGAGCTGGCGATCGAGATCGACGGCGTGCACGGCGCCGGCTGAGCCGGACGACTTGCGCGGCGCGCGGCACGCGGCGACGGCGTCCATCCGGCACTTCGGTCACAATCGCCCCGCACGCGCAGTCCTGTCACCACGGGCATCGGGCCCGGTACCGAGGAGAATCGTCACCATGGGAATGATCAGCCTGGTCTGGGGCATCATCGCGATGATCTGGATGGTGCTCGCCCTGATCCCGTTCATCGGCATCACCAACTGGCTGCTGATCCCGTTCGCCGCGGTCGGCGCGATCGTCGCCGCGATCGGCCTGCTGGTGACCCGCACCGGCCGTCGCGGGCGCGCCAAGGCGGGCCTGATCATCAACGGCATCGTCATCATCGTCGCGATCTGGCGGCTGGGGCTCGGCGGCGGCCTGATCTGAGGGGTCGGCACGGCGGCGTTCGCGCCGCCGTGTGCCATCGCCGCACACGCGGGCGGAGTCGCCAGTGGCCGCCGCCCGGAACGGCGGCACGCGTCCTCGCGCACGGTCCTCACGCGTCGCGCCGGACCGTCCTCCGGGACGCCCATGGCCGAAGCGCCTAGAATCCGCGCATGGCCTATCCCGATACCCGCCTGCGGCGGATGCGTCGCGACGCGTTCTCGCGCCGGCTGATGCGCGAAACCGTGCTCACGACCGACGACCTGATCCAGCCCGTGTTCGTGCACGATGCCACCGGCCGCGCGCCGGTGGCGTCGATGCCGGGGGTCGAACGGCTGTCGATCGACGAACTGCTGCGCGTGGCCGAGGCGGCCAGCGAACTGCGCATCCCGGCGCTGGCCCTGTTCCCGGTCACCGCACCCGAGGCCAAGTCGCTGCACGCGACGGCCGCCTGGGACGAGGACGGCCTGGCCCAGCGCGCGGTGCGTGCGCTGAAGAGCCGCTTCCCGCAGCTTGGCGTGATCACCGACGTCGCACTCGATCCCTACACCGCGCACGGCCAGGACGGCCTGCTCGACGACACCGGCTACGTGTTGAACGACGCCACCGTCGACGCGCTGGTGAAGCAGGCGCTCTCGCACGCGGCGGCCGGCGCCGACGTGGTCGCGCCGAGCGACATGATGGACGGGCGCATCGGCGCGATCCGGGTCGCGCTGGAAGAGGCCGGCCACGTGCATACCCGCATCCTGGCCTACGCCGCCAAGTACGCCAGCGCGTTCTACGGCCCGTTCCGCGACGCGGTCGGCTCGGCCGCCGCGCTGGGCAAGGCCGACAAGACCACCTACCAGATGGATCCGGCCAATGCCGACGAGGCGCTGCGCGAGGTCGCGCTCGACCTCGACGAGGGCGCGGACATGGTGATGGTCAAGCCGGGCCTGCCGTACCTGGACATCGTGCGCCGGGTGAAGGACACCTTCGGCGTGCCGACGTTCGCCTACCAGGTCAGCGGCGAGTACGCGATGCTCAAGGCCGCCGCCGCCAACGGCTGGCTGGACGAACGTGCCTGCGCGCTCGAAGCGCTGCTGGCGTTCAAGCGTGCCGGCGCCGACGGCGTGCTGAGTTACTTCGCGCTCGATGCGGCGCGCTGGCTGCGCGACGCATGATCCGCCGCGCCGCCACCGAAGACCTGCCCGCGATCGCCGCGCTCGCGGCCGTGCTGGAGGCCGATGCCGATACCGCGGGCGTGCAGGCCCGGCTGGCGCGGATCCTGGACCTCGCCACGCATGCGGTGTTCGTGGCCGAGGGCGACGCCGGTCCCTGCGGCTTCGCCGCCGCCGAGCATCGCCTGCTGCCCGCGGGCGAGCGGATCGAGCTGACCTGGCTGGCGGTCGATCCCGGCGCGCAGCGCCGCGGCATCGGCACCCAGCTGGTGGCCGCGACCGAAGCCTGGGCGCGGCGCCGCGGCGTGGGCCAGGTGCTGGTGCGCGCCGCGCTGGCGCGCGAGGCCGCGCACGCGTTCTATCCGGCGCTGGGCTACGAAGCGCTCAAGACCCAGCACGTCTACGTCCGGGCGCTGCGCTGATCGTCCGCGCTCCGGGTAGACTCGGACCCGGTCCACGAACGCAAAGCGCCCCGCCATGAGCAGCCACTACGCGGTCTTCGGACACCCGGTCGGGCATTCGCTTTCGCCGCAGATCCATGCCGCGTTCGGCCGCCAGACCGGCATCGACCTGCGCTACGAGGCGATCGACGCTTCGCTCGACACCTTCTTCGACGCGCTCGAGGTCTTCGCCGCCGCCGGGGGCCAGGGCGCCAGCGTGACCCTGCCGCTGAAGGAGTCCGCGTTCGCGCTGAGCGCGACCACCACCGACCGCGCGCGTCGCGCCGGCGCGGTCAACACCCTGGCGCGCATGGGCGACCAGTGGCACGGCGACAACACCGACGGCGCCGGCCTGGTGCGCGACCTCACCGAACGCCGCGGCCTCGACCTGCGCCAGCGCCGCACGCTGATGATCGGCGCCGGCGGCGCCGCACGCGGGATCGCGCCCTCGCTGCTGGATGCCGGCATCGGCGAGCTGTACATCGTCAACCGCACGCCCGAACGTGCCGACGCGCTGGTCGACACCCTGGGCCAGCCCGGGCGCGTGCACGCGCGCTACCTGGCCGACCTGCCGGCGCTGGGCGATTTCGGGCTGCTGATCAATGCCACCTCGGCCGCCCGCGGCGGGCAGCTGCCGCGGCTGCCGATGTCGCTGCTGGGCCCGCGCAGCGCCGCGATCGACCTGAGCTACGGCGAGGCGGCGATCCCGTTCCTGGCCTGGGCCCGCGCGGCGGGCGCACACGAGGCGGTGGATGGACTGGGCATGCTGGTCGAACAGGCGGCGGAGAGCTTCGCGTTGTGGCACGGCGTGCGGCCGCAGACCGACGCGGTCTACGAGCACCTGCACGCGCGGCATGCGGCGCTGGTGACGGCGGACTGATGCGCGGCGGCGACAGGGACGGAACTGCGAACCGGTCAGCCAGTCGGCGACGGGCACATCGGCGCCGCGCTGGTTCCCGCCGCGGTCGCCGGCCGGAGGCCGCAGGGCGACACGGCGCCTGCGAGCGCGATTCGCGGCTGCGGTGGCCGGACGTTGTCCGTCCGTCCACCGAGCGGGCACGATCCGGGACCGGTCATCCGGCAGGGCAGGCGGCATGATCGCTGGTGATTCGTTCCTCGCGGTGTTCCTGTCCACTCTCGCCGGCCAGGCGCCGGTGCTGCTGGTGGAACTGGGGTTCGCGATCGCCGTGCTGGTGATGCTGCTGGTGCAGGGCCCGAAGCTGGGACGCGCGCGCGGCGTGGCGCTGGCAGGCGCCGGCCTGCTGGTGGCGCTCGCGGTGGTCACCCGGGTCGTGTTCGCCGGGATGCAGGCCTGGATCATCGAAGGCGGGATCGCGCCCGCAACGGTGGGCCTGGCCTACACCGCGGTCGGGATCGTGTTCCAGGCGCTGCATGGCGTGGCGATCGTGCTGCTGGCGCTGGCGGTGATCCGGCGCCGCGATTGAACCGGGGATCCAGCCGGCGTCCGTGTCCGGACGACCTGTGGGGCGATGATCCGAGGCAACCGGCGAAATCCCTTTCCCGGATGCGGCCTGCGGCCTTATCCGGGCTACGCGGCCGAACCACGCCGGTGTGACGGCTGGCGGCCCGTCGCGGGCGCGGCGAACGGCGACGCTCAAAGCGACCGGGCACTCCCGGATGCGGCCTGCGGCCTTGTCCGGGCGACACGGCGGCGCCGCAGGACGTAGCCCGGGTAAGCGCAGCGCACCCGGGGCGCCGGGGACGCGCCAGCGGACGTTCGCCTGCCTCCGCATCCGGCTGCACGTCGAAGCGCCCGTATTTCGCAGACCCGGAATGCGGTCCGCAGCCTTGTCCGGGCGACAGACTCGCCAGACATCCGCCGCTCATCCGACGACGCCATTCCGGATCCGCTACAGCAGCCCCTCGCGCTTGATCGCCAGGTAGCGCTCGACCAGGGCGCCGGGCAGCTGCGCGGCGGTGACGTCGAGCACGGCGACGCGATGGCGGCGCAGGGCGTCGTGGGCGGCGGCGCGCTGGGCGAGGTAGCGCGCGGTGGCGCCGGCGCGCACCGCGGCGGCCTGGTCGGGCACGTCCTGGTCCAGCACCGCGTCGAGTACCCGCTCGCGCAGCGAGGCCACCACCACCAGGTGGCGCTTCTGCAGCAGGCGCACCGCGGCGAGCAGGTCGTCGATGTCCTCGTCGCGCAGGTTGGTGACCAGCATCAGCAGGCCGCGGCGGCGCTGGCGCAGCGACAGTTCGGTGGCGGCGGCGAGGTAGTCGGTGGCCACCGGCGCCGGCTGCAGGTCGTAGCTGGCGCGCAGCAGGGTGTCGATGGTCGCCATGCCGCGCGCCGGCGGCACCCAGCGGCGCTCGCCGCCGGTCGCGTACAGCCCGACCGCATCCCCGCGCCGCAGCGCGAGCCAGGCCACCAGCAGGCTGGCGTCGAGTGCGTGGTCGAAATGCGACAGGCCGTCGCCCTCGCCCGCAGGTTCGCGCGCCAGCATCCGCCGGCCGGTGTCGAGCACCACCACCAGCTGCTGGTTCTGCTCGTCCTGGTATTCGCGCGAGATGAGCTTGCGCGCGCGCGAGGTCGCCTTCCAGTCGATCTGGCGCAGGCTGTCGCCCACCCGGTACTCGCGCATCTGGTGGAAATCGGTGCCCTCTCCGCGGCGCCGGCGCAGGTGCGCGCCGATCATGCGCGAGGCGCGTTCGGCGCTGACCAGGGCGAACTTCGACAGCGGGGCGAAATCCGGGAACACGCGCACCCGTTGCGTCGCGCCGGCCAGACACAGCCGCCGCCACAGCCGCAGCGGCGAATGCAGCACCAGGTGCACGCCGTCGAAGGCGACGGTCCCGCGCATGTCCGGCCGCGCCAGGTAGCGCACGGTCGAGACCATGCCCGGCGCCAGCGCGACCCGCCGCGGCAGGCCCGACACCGCCCATCCGCCCGGATGCAGGTCGTGCACGTCCACGCGCACGGCACGCGCGCCGGGCTCGAGTTCCAGCGCCACCTCGCGTTCGACCCCGAGCGCCAGCGCGTCCGGCGCTCGCCGCGCCACGTCCGGCACCGGGGTGCGCCACAGCCAGGCCAGATCGCCCAGCGCCAGCAGCGCCAGCGCGGCGCCGGCCAGCGTCCACGCCGGCGCCGGCACCCAGCCCAGGCTGGCCGCCACGCCCAGCAGGCCCCAACCCACGGCCGCCCACACCAGCCCCGACGCAGGCCGCGGCAGGAAGCCACGACGCACCGGCGTCGCATTGGCGGCCGCCGGACTCACTGGCGCGGCGCGTCCACCCGGGCCAGCAGCGCGCGCAGCACCTGGTCCGTGTCCTGGCCTTCGATCTGCAGCTCCGGCGCCAGCGCGATGCGGTGCCGCAGCGCCGGCGTCGCCACGTCGCGCACGTCGTCGGGGGTGACGAAGTCGCGTCCCGACAGCACCGCCTGCGCGCGCGCGGCGCGCACCAGCGCCAGGCTGCCGCGTGGCCCGGCGCCGAGCGCGATGCCGGGCCAGGTGCGCGTGGCGGCGGCGATCCGCACCGCGTAGTCGACCACCGCCGGATCCAGCGTGGTCGCCGCGGTGCCGCGCTGCAGGGCGACAATGCCGTCGGCGTCGAGCACCTGCGCCACCTGCGACAGGTCGAACGCGGCCGCCACGCGGCCCTCGCTGATCGCGCTCACCATCGCCACCTCGTCCGCATGGTCGGGATATCCGATCAGCACCTTCAGCAGGAAGCGGTCGAGCTGCGCCTCGGGCAGCGGATAGGTGCCCTCCTGCTCGACCGGGTTCTGGGTGGCCAGGGTCATGAACGGCGGCGGCAGCGCGAAGCTCTGGCCCTCGATCGTCACCTGCAGTTCCTGCATCGCCTCCAGCAGCGCCGACTGGGTCTTCGCCGGCGCGCGGTTGATCTCGTCGGCGAGCAGGATGTTGGTGAAGATCGGGCCGCGGCGCACGCTGAAGGTCTCGCTGCGCGCATCCCACACGGCGTGGCCGCTGACGTCGCTGGGCATCAGGTCGGGGGTGAACTGGACCCGCGCGTGGCCGCAGCCCAGGGCCTGCGCCAGCGCACGCACCAGCAGCGTCTTGCCGAGCCCGGGCACGCCCTCCAGCAGCACATGGCCGCCGGCGAGCAGGGCCACCAGTATCTGGTCGAGCACGTCGTCCTGGCCGATGAAGGCACGCGAGACTTCGGCGCGCACGCGCGCCACGCGTTCGGCCAGGGCCTCGCCGGTGAGCGCGGGCGTGGGGGAAGGAGTGTCGGTCATAGTCGTCTTCTCATGTCGATGAGCCGGGCCACACGCTGGCGGAAGTCGTTGCCGTCGCGCGGCCGGGGCGCGCGCAGGGCGTGTTCGATGTCGGCGGCGGCCAGGCCGGTGCGCGCGGCAATCGCCTCGGCACGGGCGCCGCCGTCGAGCGCGGCGGCGAGTGGATCGCGTCGGCGCAGGCGGTCGAGGAACGCGTCGCGCACCGCCGCGTGCAGCAGCGCGGCGTGGCCGTAGCGCCGCAGGTGCTCGCCGCTGGCCTGGACGTGTTCGAGCAGCGATCGGCGCTGCTGCGGCGGCGACGGCAGGACCGGACCGAACCGCTGCAGCCGCATCCACAGCCACGCCACCAGTGCCAGCAGCAGCGGCGCCCACGCCATCCACCCGCGCTCGAGCAGCAGCCGCCACAGCGCCGGCATGCTGGCCGCATACACCAGGTGGATCGTGCCCCGGCCGTAGTTGCGGTCGAGCAGTTGCCGGGTGAGCGCGGCATGCGGCGCTTCGTCGAGCGCGCCGTTCTCCAGGAAATCGTGCGCGGCCAGCACGTCCACCACACCATCGCCGCGGCGCAGGCGCGCGAACACGAAGCCGGCGGCGAAATCGCCCCAGGCCAGTTCGGGATCCACGCCGCGCGGGATGAAGCGGGTGCCGCCGCAGAACTCCACGTGCGGATCCTGGCCGGGCAGGTGCAGGCGCTCGCAGCCCCCGCCCGCACGCAGCTCGATGCCCAGCCGCGGCAGCAACGCCGCCGCCGGCGCGGCCGCCACGCGCCGGCCGCGCGGCGTGGACACCAGCAGGTGGCCGCCGCCGTCCACCCACGCCAGCAGCGCGTCCACCTCGCGCGGGGCCAGCGTATTCGCATCGCCGAGCAGCAGCACCGTGTCGAGCGGCCCGGGCGGATGCGCGGCGAGGTCCAGGCGCTGGCGCGAGGTGGCGTCCACGCCGTCGGCGCGCAGCGCCAGTCGCAGTGCGTACAGCGGGTTGTAGGACGCCTCGCCGGCGGGCGGCAGCGGCTGGCGGCGCTCCACGCGTTCGAAGCTGTGCAGCCACCAGGCCGCGAACACGGCCACGCACAGCACGCCGAGCGCGGCCATCGCGATCCTGGGCGTGCGCCCGTTCACCGCGCCCACCCGAAGCGTCGCGACAGCGCATCGAGCAGCGATTCGAACGCCGCATCGTCCGGCAGGCGCCGGGCATAGGCGGCGTGCTGCCACACGCGCACCACGCGCGCGAAGGCGTCGCGGTCGTCGGCCTCGGGCAGCCGGCGCGACGCGCGCAGGCACTCGGCCTCGGTCGCGCCGGGCACCAGGTGCACACCGGCGCGCGCGGCCATCGCCTCGACGCTGCCGCGATACAGCAGCGCCAGCGCGCGACGCGGCCGCCCCTCGCGCCAGAGCCGGCGCACGTGGCCGGTCAGGTCGTCGGGCAGTGTGTCGGGCTCGACCACCGCGGCGTGTTCGACCGGCGTCGCGGACGCGCGCGGCGCGGCCAGCCCGCGCATCCACGGCCACCAGCGGCGCGCGGTCAGCGCCGCCACCAGCACGGCGATGCCCAGCAGCAGCCACAGCCCGTACTCGGCCACGATCGCGACGACCCGCCCCGCCGCCAGCAGCCAGGGCGGGAGTTCGCGCTGCTGCGGTTCACGCCGGTTGCGCGGCTCCCAGCTGCGGACGAGGCGGCTGCGGTCGAGCAGCGGATCCTCGTGCGCGCGCCGCACCGCCTGCCGGAACGGTCGGGTGTCCGCCAGCGCCGATTCGCCGAACACGCGGGCGAGCGTGTCCGCATCGGTGTCCGCGGGCGCGGAGCGTTCATCGGGGACGGATTTGGGCGGCAGGTGCGCGCGCCGCTCGCGCTCGGCCTCGATGCGCTGCGCGGGCGAGGCCTGCGCCCGCGCCGGCACAGGCAGCAGCAGCGCCGCAGCCAGCACGCATGCGACCGGCGCGGCCAGGCGCGCGCGCATGCGCCGCAGCGCCAGCTCGATGTCCCAGGCCTCGATCCGCACCCGGCGGCTCAGGTACAGCCCGAAGCCGGCGCCGACGACGAACGGCTCGATCGTCGACAGCGCCAGCCACAGCGCCAGGTTGAAGCCGAGCTGGGCCCAGCGTGGCGGCGCGTCGGTCACCAGCGACCACATCGCGCGCGCGGACTCGGACAGCAGTTCGGCCGGCACGAACATCAGCACCAGCGACAGCAGCGAGACCAGCAGCGCGACCACGAACAGCTGGCTGACCAGCGTGAGCAGGAACGCGTGTCCCTGGATGCCGTCGACCACCACGTTGCGCCGCTGCCGCAGCGCGTCGCCGTCGAGGCCTTCCAGCAGTTCCACCGGCATCGCGATCGAGCGCCAGGGGCTCGGGCGTGCCCAGGCCAGGCGCGCACCGGTGCCGCGCCAGCCCAGGCGCCACTGCGCCGCCAGCACCTCGCGTGCCCCGGGCGCCTGCCCGAAGACCGCGCGCGAGAGCACCAGCAGCACGATCCGGTCGAACAGCGGCAGCAGCCACCACATCGCCAGCGCCGCCAGCCACAGCGCGTCGATCGTCCATGCGGCGGCGTTGAGCAGCGCGAACAGCGGCAGGGTCGCGATCGCCCACGGCCGCCAGATCGCGCGCGCATGCCGTCGCACCAGCGCCGTGCCCAGTTCCATCGCCTCCCACGCCGAACGCGGGCGCAGTTCGACCCGGGCCCGGTCAAGGCGCATGCGGGGTCGCTCCCTGCGCGCGCCGGCGCGGGCCACGCGCGGCGGATGCGGCCGGCGCCTCGCCGCCGCGTCCGGCCAGCGCCAGCCACCCCAGCACCAGTGCCCACAGCGCGCCGCCGACGGCGAACTTCACCGGCGCCGGGATCGATCCGGTCGAGGACCAGAACGCCTCGACGAACGCCGCGAACACCAGCATCGCCAGGATCCCCAGGCACAGCTGCGCGCCCACCCGGCCGGCCTGCGCCAGCGCGTCGGCGCGGCGCAGGCGCCCGGGTGCCAGCAGCGCCAGGCCCAGGCGCAGCCCTGCCGCGCCGGCGATCACGATCGCCACCAGCTCGGGCGCCGAATGCCCGGCGACGAAGCGCCAGAACGGATCGCCGTGGCCCACCGCCTGCAGGTGCCCGGCGACCACGCCGAACACCACGCCGTTGAAGACCAGCACGAACGCGGTGCCCACGCCCGCCAGCAGGCCGGACGCGAACGTGCGGAAGCCGATGCTGACGTTGTTGAGGATGTAGTAGCCGAACATGGCCAGGTCGGTGCCACTCTCGCGGCCGAGCGCATGCGAGGGATCGGCCGGGTCGTACATCGATTCGAACCGGGCCAGTTCGTGCGGGGCGAACACGCTGTGCGCCAGCTGCGGCCACTGCTGCACGGCCGCGAACATCGCCAGCGTGGGCAGCACGAACAGCGCCGCCGACAGCCACAGGCAGCCGCGCTGGTCGCGCACCAGGCGCGGGAACCCGGCGGCCAGGAACCGCAGCGCGCGTCGCCACGGCGCCGGCGGCGCGCGGTAGAGCACGTCGTGGCCGCGCTGCACCAGCGCCTGCAGGTGTTCGACCAGCTGCGGGCTGTAGCCGCGCCGGCGCGCCAGCGCGAGCTGCTGGCACAGGCGCCGGTAGCGCGCGGGCATGTCCTCGTCGCGCAGCCCGGGGGCGTCCGGCGCCGGTCGCGCGCGCGCGCCACGGCCGCCGCGGCGCTCGAGCCAGCTCTCGAACCCGCGCCATTCCGGCCCGTGGCGTGCGGCGAACGCCTCCTGTCTCATGGCGCCCGCCCCAGCAGCCAGCGGGCGATGCCGAACAGTCGCTGCATGCCCGCCTCGCCGGTGGCGCCGGTCAGCGGCGCGGCGATATCGGCCAGCTCCTCGCGCCGCTGCAGCGTCAGCGTCCAGGCGCGCTCGGCGAATGCCACCACCGCCGCCTGCTCGGCGGGCAGCAGCGCGACCGCCGGCGCCGCCCCCGATCCGCCCGGCAGGTCGGCGGCCGGGCGCGGGCGCACGACGTGCACCACCAGCGTGCGCGCCACGATGTCGCCCAGGCGGCGGTTCCAGCGGTCGACCAGGCTCGACGCCAGCCCGAACCCGTAGCCGAACGGCAGCATGTCCACGGTCCGCATCAGGTTGCGCACGCACGCCGCCAGCCAGCCCACGGGCGCACCGTCGCCGGCCACCACCCGCAGCCCCAGCGCGCGCTTGCCCGGCGTCTGCCCGTCCCACAGCACTTCGAACAGCACCGGATAGGCCCACACCACCAGGAACAGGAAGCCCAGGTACAGGCCGCTGCCGGCCTCACCGAGCAGGGCCAGCGTCATCGACGCCACCAGCAGCAGGCCGAACCTGATCGCAAGGTCGATCAGCCAGGCGCAGGCGCGCGGCACCGGGCCGGCCGCGGCCAGTCGCAGCGCGACGCCTTCGGGAGTGTGGATCTCGCGCAGGGTGTCGAGCACCGCGCCATCGCGTGCAGGCTGCTCCGCCGCATCCGTTGCGGTGGTCCCGTCTCCCAAGTCGCCGTCTCCCCCGTCGCCGTGCCGTCGCCGGCACGCGGCTACTGTACGCGAGCGCGCGCGGCCCCGGCTCAGCCGCCGGCGGCGTCGGCCAGGTAGTCGTCCTTGAGCCGCACGTAGTGCTGCGCGCTGTAGTACAGCGCCTCGATCTGCGCCTCGTCCAGGCGGCGCACGAAGCGCGCCGGATTGCCCAGCCACAGCTCGCCCTCGCCGACCACCTTGCCGGGCGAGACCAGCGCGCCGGCGCCGACGAAGCCGTGCTTCTTCACCACCGCGCCGTCCATCACCACCGCGCCCATGCCGATCAGGCAGGCGTCCTCGATCCGGCAGGCATGGATGATCGCCTTGTGGCCGATGGTGACGTCCTCGCCGATCACGGTGGCGAAGCCGCCGTCCTTCAGGTGCGGGCCGTCGTGGCTGACGTGGATCACCACCCCGTCCTGCACGTTGCTGCGCGCGCCGATGCGGATGTAGTTGACGTCGCCGCGGATCACGGTCATCGGCCAGATCGACACGTCGTCGCCCAGCACCACGTCGCCGATCACCTCGGCCGACGGGTCGACGTAGACGCGCTGGCCCAGTTCGGGCAGGCGGCCGCGATGGGGCCGCAGGCGGGTAGGCATCGGAGTCATGGCGCACATTGTAGGGCCTGCGCCCGCGCGGCCCCGTCTACACTGCGTTCCATGCTGCCCGCTGCGGACACCCCGCCCGCCGACCTCGCGCCCACGCTCGCGCGGCTGCGCGGCGCCTGGCAGGCACAGGTGCCCGGCCTGGCCCAGCGCCGCGCCGACCTGCAGCGTCTGCGCGATGCCCTGAAGCGGCGCCTGCCGGAGATGGCCGACGCGATCGCCGCCGATTTCGGCCACCGCTCGCGACACGAGTCGCTGGTGGCGGACGGCATGACCGTGCTGACCGAACTCGACCACCTGCGCCGCCATCTGCGCCGGTGGATGCGGCCGCGCCGCGTGCGTACCGGCTGGCGCTTCTGGCCGGCGCGTGCGGAACTGCGCCACGCGCCGCTGGGGGTGGTGGGCGTGATCGCGCCCTGGAACTACCCGGTCAACCTCGCGCTGATCCCGCTCGCCACCGCGATCGCGGCCGGCAACCACGTGTACCTAAAACCCTCGGAACACACCCCGCGCAGCGCGCAGTTCCTGCGCGCGCTGCTGGCCGACGTGTTTCCCGCCGACCGGGTGTCGGTGGCGACCGGCGGTGCCGACATCGCGTCGGCCTTCTCCGCGCTGCCGTTCGACCACCTCGTGTTCACTGGCTCGACCGCGGTCGGCCGCAAGGTGATGGCGGCGGCCGCGGCCAACCTCACCCCGCTCACCCTGGAGCTCGGCGGCAAGTCGCCGGCGATCGTGTGCGCGGATGCGGCGGTGGAACGCGTGGCCGCGCGGCTGGCGACCGGCAAGTGGTTCAACGCCGGGCAGACCTGCATCGCGCCCGACTACGTGCTGGTGGTGGGCGATGACGCGCGTCGCGACGCGCTGGTGGCGGCGCTGCGGGCCGAGGTCGCGGNGCGGCGCGCTACGGCGACCTCGGCACCGCCGGGGACTACACCCGCATCATCAACGACGCCCGGTTCGCGCGCCTGCAGGCGCACCTCGACGACGCGCGCGGGCGCGGGCTCGCGGTGCTGCCCCTGGCTGCCACCCACGACCGCGCGCGGCGCGTGTTCGCGCCGACCCTGGTGCTCGATCCCGGCGACGACGCCACCGTGATGCAGGAGGAGATCTTCGGCCCGATCCTGCCGATCCGGCGCGTGGCCACGCTGGAGGCCGCGATCACCGAGGTCAACGCGCGCGACCGGCCGCTGGCGCTGTATCCCTTCAGCAACGAGCGCGCCAGCATCGAGGCGATCCTGCGCGGCACCCTGGCCGGCGGCATCACCGTCAACGACACCCTGGTGCACTTCGGCATCAACGCACTGCCCTTCGGCGGCGTCGGCGCCAGTGGCATGGGGGCCTACCACGGCCGCGCGGGGTTCGACGCGATGGGCAAGCAGCTGCCGATCCTGTGGCAGCCGCGACTCGCGGCCAGCGACCTGCTCAGGCCGCCCTATGCGAAGGTCGCCCGCCTCATCGACGTCCTCGTGCGCTGAGCCATGACCGAGCCGCCGCCCGGCGACCTGACCGACGACGAGCAGCGGCTGCGGCGGACGCTGCCGCGCCCGCCGCCGCTGCAGGACGTCGCCACCACCGGGGTGTGGATCGCGGAATGGCGCGCCGAGCACGGTCCGCGCCCCGGCACCGCGCTGCACCGCTGGCTCGAGCCGCGGCATCCGGGCTGGTCGCGGCTGGTCGCCTGCCAGGGCCGCACCGACGTGGTGTCCGCGATCAAGGCCGCGACCTGGTTCGCGCGCGACGGCAAGGCCAGCCCGGTCCTGCACCTGGAGGCGGACTGCGATGCGGAAGGCCTGATCGGACCCGGCCGCGACGGCGCCGCCGAACGCATCGGCTGGCACGAGCTGGCGCCGCACCTCGCGCGGCTCAACCTCGCCACCCGCTGCAACCTGGTGCTGGTCTGCACCGCCGGCGCGGGGGTCGCGGCACAGCTGGCGGCCGCGACCGGCCAACGCGTTCCCTGCGTGGCGGTGATCGCGCCGGCCAGCGCCATCGCGCCGGCGCCCGCGCAGTGGCTGATCTCCATCCAGCGCCTGTACCGCTGCTGGCAGGCCGGCCAGCCGGGGCTGGAGGAGGCCTCGGTCTCGCTGGCGCCGATGCGGCTGGAGGCGACCTCGATGCCGGCCTGCGTGTACCGGCACCTGATCGCCCACCTGCTGCTTGCGACCCGTGCGGACCGGCAGACGTCGGACCCGCGCGGCGCGGCCACCGCCATCGCCCCGCTGCGCGGCGCCGTGCCCGAGACCCTGCCGGATCTCCAGGCACGCTGGCAGGCCCTCCCGCGGCAACTGCAGCGGCACTGGCGTTCGCTGTTCATGGCCGATCTCTACCCCGCCAACCTGGTGCGCTTCGACTTCGACGCCCGCACCGCAGCCTGGCGCATCCTGCAGGCGCGCGGTCTGGCCTGAGGCACGGGCCAGGGGCGCCGGGGGCGCCGCCGGCCGCGGAGGGATCAAGGCGAGGGCGGCGCGGTCGATAACGGGCCCGAGCCGCCCCTTCCCGCCGACCCCCATGACCATCCCCGTGCCCCGCCGCCGGCGAGGCCCCCGCCCCGCACTCCGGACGCCTGCCCCGCGCCGGCTCGCCGGACTGTGCCTGCTGTGCGTGCTGGCGCCCGCCGCGGGCGCGCAGGACACCCCGGACCTGGCGACGCTGTCGCTCGAAGAACTGCTCGACGTCGAGATCGTCACCGCGTCGCGCTTCCAGCAGAGCGTGGCCCAGGCGCCTTCGGTGGTCCAGGTGATCGGCGCGGACGAGATCCGCCGCCATGGCTGGCGCACGCTGGCCGAGGCGCTCGACAGCCTGCCCGGGCTGTTCCTGAGCGACACCGGCCTGTACACCTACCTCGGCACGCGCGGGCTGCTGCGGGCCGGCGACTACAACACCCGCTTCCTGGTGCTGGTCAACGGCCAGCGGATCAACGATGCGGTCTACAGCCAGGGGCCGGTGGGGGCCGAGTTTCCGGTCGACATGGCGCTGGTGGAACGGATCGAGTACGCACCCGGCCCGGGCTCGGCGGTGTACGGCTCGAACGCCTTCTTCGGCGTGATCAACGTGCTCACCCGCGATGCGCAGAGCGTCGGCGACGGTCAGCTGCGCGCGGTCGCCGGCAACTTCGGCAGCAGCGGCGTGCAGGTTACGCTGCCGGTGAACGGCGGCGGGGGATCGACCCTGCTGTCGGCGCGCCAGTTCCATCGCAGTGGACGCGATCTGTTCGTGCCCGAGTTCGCCGACGGCCCGTCGCGCGGACTGGCGGCCGGACACGACGACGAGCGCGTGCGCCAGCTGTTCGTGCGCCACGTGCAGGGCGGCCTGGCGCTGCAGCTGTTCGCCGGCGACCGCCGCAGGGAGGATCCGGTGGCACCGTACCTGCAGACCTTCGGCGCGCCGGGCGGACAGGTGCAGGACCGCTGGATCGGCTTCGGGGCGCACTACGGCGTGCGGCTCGGCGAGGCCACCGAGGCCAGCGCGCGCCTGGAGGTGAACGACTTCCGCTACGTCGGCGACTACGTCTACGGCGACGCGGACGAGCTGTACCTCAACCGCGACGTCGCCTCGGGCCGTTCGTTCTCGCTCGGCGGCCAGCTCGTGTCCCGGCTGGGCCCGCGCTACACGGTCGTCGCGGGTGCCGAGGTGCAACTGGACCGCTCGATCGAACAGCGCAACTTCGACCTCGCGCCGCCGGCCAGCTACCTCGACTCGCGCCAGGACATGGCCAGCTGGGGCGTGTTCGTGGACAACGAGGTCCGGCTGGGCGGCCACTGGAACTTCAGCGGCGGCCTGCGCGTCGACCGCAGCGACCTCGGCACGGTGCGGCTCAGCCCGCGCATGGCGCTGGTCATGTCGCGCCCGGACGACGGCGTGTTCAAGCTGATCGTCGGCCAGTCCTACCGCTCGCCTAATGCCTACGAGCGCTACTACCAGGTCGAGTCCGAGGAAGGCTCGCAGCTCGCGAATCCATCGCTCGGCGCCGAGCACGTGCGCAGCGCCGAGGTGTTCTACGGGGTCGGCCTGTCGGCGCACAGCCGCGCCGAACTGAGCGTGTACCACTATCGGCTGCGCGACCTGATCACGCTGGTGCCGGTCGACGACGCATCGCTGATGCTGACCAACGCCGGCAGCGCCGCCTCCCGCGGCGCGGAACTGGCGTATGCGTACCAGCCGCCGTCGGGCGTCTCGCTGCGCGCCAGCTATGCCTACGCCGACGTCAGCGATTCGGAAACCGAGCGGCCGCTCAACGCACCGCGCGGCATCGCCCGGATCTCCGGCTACTGGCCGCTGGCCGCGGACTGGGGCCTGGCGATGAGCGCCCAGCGCATGGGCCGGCGCGCGAGCCGGGCGGCGATGGCGCCCGCCTACAGCATGGTCAACGCCAACCTGCACTGGCGGCCGGTCGCACTGCCGGTCTCGTTGGCCCTGGGCGTGCGCAACCTGCTGGACGAACGGACGTTCGACCCGGTCGGCCCGGAGTTCACCCAGGACCTGTTCGAACGCAGCGGCCGGCACTACCTGCTCGAGGCGACATGGCGGTTCTAGGCCCCCGACGATCGCTGCTGCACGGCGCGGCGCTGGCCATGGGCCTGGGGCTCGGGCTGGGCGCGGCGGGCGCCTGCCGCGCCCAGGTGGACGAGCACGCGCTCAAGGCCGCGTTCGTCTACAACATCGCCGCGTTCACGCAGTGGGAGGCCCCGGCGTCGGAGGCGCTCACCATCTGCCTGCAGGTCGACGCCCAGCTCGAAGCGGCGATCGCCGGCCTCGCCGGGCGGCAACTGGCGGGCCGACCGGTCAAGGTGCGCTGGGCCAGCCCGGTGACCGGCTGCGACGTGCTGGTGCACGACGTGGACACGCCGGTGCTCGCGGCCGCGGGCACCCTGGTGATCTGCGATGCCTGCCGCCTGCCGGACGGCGCCAGCGCCGTCGCCCTGGTCCGCGAGGGCAACCGGATCCGCTTCGACATCGATCCGGCGCGCGCGCGGGATCGCGGCATCACCCTGAGCAGCCAGCTGATGAAGCTGGCCCGGCACGTGCTGTGAGCGCGAGCGCGCTGAAGGCGGGTTCCCCGGACCTGCGGATGAACAGGCTGGGCGCCGCGCTGGTGCTGCTGCTCGCCGGCGGCGTGCTGATGCTCATCCAGTGGGTGGGCATCCGCGCCGAATACGTCGCCGACGCGGAGGCCCAGGCGCGGGTGATCGCCTCGAGCAGCGCCGCGGCGGTCATGTTCCGCGATGCCGCCGGCGCCGCCGACACGCTGGCGCCGCTGGCGTCGGTGCCGATGGTGCGCCGGGCCCGGATCCTCGACGACCGCGCGGCGACGATCGCGCGCTACCCGGAGGTCGACCGCGACCGCGGCCCGGACAGGGACGACGGCGCCGACTGCCGCCCGGGCTGCACCTGGGTCAGCGCCCCGGTGCAGCTGCATGGACGCCGGGTGGGGGTGGTGCAGCTGCAGATCGACATGGCCCGCGCGCATGCGCGCCTGTGGGGCCTGCTGCTGGCCTTCTGCATCGCCGCGCTGATCGCCTATGCGCTGGCCTACCCGCTGATGCGGCGCATGCGCGAGCGCGCGCACGGCGCGGAAGCGCAGTTGCGCTACCTCGCCCACTTCGATCCGGTCACCGGGCTGCACAACCGCAATGCCTTCAACGTGCAGCTGGAGGACGCCCGCTCGCGTGGCGAACGCATGGCGCTCATCCAGATCGACCTGGACCGTTTCAAGGACGTCAACGACAAGCTCGGCCACCAGGGTGGCGACCAGTTGCTGCGGCAGGTGGCCGCGCGCCTGGCCGAGACCCTGGGCGAGGGCCAGCACCTGTTCCGGCTCGGCGGCGACGAATTCGCCGTGGTGCTGCTGGAAGCGCGGCGCATCGCCCAGGTGCGCGGCACCGCGGAAGCGATCCTGGCGCGGTTCGCCGCGCCGTTCGTGGTGGACGGCGTGACCCTGAGCATCACCGCCAGCGCCGGGACCAGCCTGTGGCCGGACGACGCCGACCGCCTGGATACCCTGGCCGCGAACGCCGACATGGCCATGTACTGCGCCAAGCGCGAGGGCCGCAACCGCGTGACCACGTTCGAACCGCGGCTGCGGGAGGCGCAGCTGGCGCGGATCGGCATCCGCGACGCGCTGGGCCTGGCGATCGCCGCCGGCCAGCTGGAGCTGCACTACCAGCCGCAGGTCTGCGCCCGCAGCGGGCAGCTGCAGGGGGCCGAAGCCCTGCTGCGCTGGACGCATCCGGAACTGGGCACGGTGCCGCCGTCGATGTTCATCCCGATCGCCGAGGAAGGCAGGCTCATCATCGACCTCGGGCGATGGGTGGTCGCCGAAGCCTGCCGCCAGGTCGCGGCCTGGCACGAGGCCGGCCACGGATACGTGCGCCTGGCGGTCAATCTTTCCGTGCGCCAGACCCGCGACGAGGCCCTGCCGGCGTTCATCGACGAGATCCTGCGCGCCACGGCGGTGCCGGCGCGCTGCCTGGAACTGGAAGTCACCGAAAGCGTGCTGATGGAAGACACCGACCTGGCAGTCTCGCAACTGGCGCGGCTGCGCGCGCGCGGCCTGCAGCTGTCGATCGACGATTTCGGCACCGGGTATTCCTCGATGGCCTACCTGCGCCGGCTGCCGATCGACAAGCTCAAGATCGACATGGCCTTCGTGCAGGCCGTGCCGGGCGAGGGGGAAGCGATCGCCAGCGCGATCCTGGCGATGGCGGACGCGTTCGGACTGCAGGTGGTGGCCGAGGGTGTGGAGACGCCGGCGCAGCGGGACTTCTTCCGCGATGCCGGTTGCCAGCACCTGCAGGGCTATCTGTTCGGGCGCGCGGTGCCGGCCGCCGAGTTCGCGACGACGTGGCTGGCCGCACCCGCCGCAGCCGGGGCCCGCGCCGGGAGCCGCGCGCCCGTCGCCGTGCAAACGCTTCCAGGCTGACCCGCAGTCGCCGGGGTTCGGCGACCCCGCCGATGACGGTTTCAAGACACCGCGCAGGCGGCCGTTACCGGAGGCGAACCACTCCCGATCGCCCCGCCATGTCCGTTCCGTGCGTCACCACCGTGCCATCGACACCCGGCTCCGGCCGCGGGACGGCACCGCGCGCGCGGGACGTCGACCGGCAGCCGCGGCCGTGACTCCCTGCGTGCCCGAGCGGCAATCCCCGCCGCGCTCCGCCTCCCCGGCCGAACTGCAGCCGGACCGGATCTGGATCCGCAACCTGCTCGACGCGTCCGACGAGGCGATCTACTTCAAGGATCTCGACAGCCGCTTCCTGCGCGTCAGCCTCGGCCTGGCCAACCTGCACGGGCTGACCCAGGCGCACATGTGCGGCATGACCGACGCCGACCTGTTCGCCGATGCGCACGCGGCCGAGGCGCTCGCCGACGAACAGGCGATCCTGCGCACCGGCGTCGCGATCCTCGACAAGGAGGAGTGCGAGGATTTCGACGACCGCCCGGTGCGCTGGGTGTCGACCAGCAAGTTCCCGCTGCGCGACCTCGACGGCACGATCATCGGCACCTTCGGCGTGTCGCACGACATCACCCGGCGGGTGCTGGCCGAGCAGGAGATGGTGCGCCTGGCGGAGGCCTCGGCCGAGGCCAGCGCGCGGCTGGCGCAGGTCGAAGCGCAGCTGCGCTCGGTGCTCAACGGTTCGGCCGACGCTATCGCGCAATACGCGCCGGACCTGACCTACCGCTACATGAATCCCGCCGGCGAACGCCTGCGCGGACGGTCGCTCGACCAGCTGGTCGGGCGTACCGACCGCGAGGTGGGCCCCGCGCACGAGGCGGCCGATTCCTGGGAAGCGGCGCTGCGGCAGGTGCTCGAGACCGGCCGCCAGGGCGAACACGAGTTCTGCATGGCGCTGCCCGGCGGCAAGCGCGGCTGGTTCCACACCACGCTCTCGCCCGAGACCGAAGGGTCCGGCGCCGTCGTCGGCGTGCTGACCTCCACCCGCGACGTCACCGCGAACAAGGAAGCCGAACTCGCGCTGGCCCACCAGGCCATGCACGACCCGGTGACCGGTGTGGCCAACCGCTACCTGCTGATGGACCGCCTGGACCAGGCGCTGCTGCGGCTGGAACGGATGCGCGGGCAGGTGATGCTGACCTTCATCGACCTGGACCACTTCAAGTCGGTCAACGACACCTACGGCCACGACGTCGGCGACGAGGTGCTGGTGGAACTGGCGCAGCGGCTGTCCGTCCTGACGCGGCGCGAGGACACTGTCGCCCGGCTGGGCGGCGACGAGTTCGTGGTGCTGTGCGAACACGTGACCCGCGACGAGGACGTGCGCGCGGTCGCCGCGATCCTGGTCGAGGCGATGGCCGAACCCTTCTGCGTCGGCGACGGGCTGCAGGTGCGCCTGTCGGCGAGCATCGGCGTGGCCGTGACCTCGGACGCCTCGATGCGCGCCTGCGACCTGCTGCGCAACGCCGACAGCGCCATGTACCGGATCAAGCAGCAGGGCCGCAACGGCTTCCATGTCTTCGATCCCGCGGCCGACGCCGGCACCAGCGGCGCGGTGCAGCTCGAAGCGGACCTGCAGCATGCCCTGGGCCGCGACGAATTCGCGCTGGTCTACCAGCCGCTGCTGTCGCTGGCAGACCAGCGCGTGATCGGCTTCGAAGCGCTGCTGCGCTGGCGGCATCCGGCGCGCGGCACGCTCGCCCCGGCCGAGTTCCTGTGCGCGGCGGAGCGCATGGGCCTGATGGGGCGGATCGGCGACTGGGTGCTCGACACCGCCTGCAGCCGCCTCGCGGCCTGGTCCTCCGGCAGCGGACAGCGTGCGGGCGCGCAGCCGCTGAGCATGGCGGTCAACATCTCGGGCAGCCAGCTGCGCGCGCCCGGCTTCGCTGATCGCGTGCGCGCCGCGCTGGCCGCACACGCGGTTGCACCGGCCTCGCTGCGGCTGGAGATCAGCGAACGCGAACTGATCCACGACGACCCGCGCGTGACCGGCGCGCTGGCCGAACTGGGCGAGGTCGGCGTGCAGCTGGTGGTGGACGATTTCGGGGCCTCGGTGACCTCGCTGTCGCGACTGCCGCGGATCCCGGTGAGCGTGGTCAAGCTCGCGCGCTTCGCCGACCTGCACCAGCGCGGCATCGTCGCGGCGGTGATCGCGACCGCGCACGGCCTGGACATGAGCGTGGTCGGCGGCGGCATCGAGGACGCCGCGCAGCTGGCCGAACTCAAGGCCATGGCCTGCGACGATGGCCAAGGCTTCCTGCTCGGCCGCCCGCTGGACGAATCGGCGGCCGAGGCGTTGTTGCACGGCGGTCGCGGGGCGGGGGCTATCGGCGCCGCAGGGGTCACGCTGACGGCCTGAGCGAGGCTGGCGCGGATCGCGGGCGGCGGCCGCCTCGGGGAACTCGCCCACACTGGCTTCGCGCAGCAAGCTGCCCGACGGCGACATCCCGCGTCGCGGCCCTCAGTGCGCGCCCGGCCCGCCGCCGCACGCGGCAGGCACGACCACCGCACGCCAGCGCCCTGTCCGACACGCGTCACGCACGCGGCGCGCATCGTCGCGGTTCCGTCCATGCCCGGTCCGCGGTAGAGTCCGGGCGCGCCCGTCGGTTGCAGTGGCTCGCTGCCGCGACACACGCGTGCACGGCGCACAGCGCGACATCGACCGTGCGACGCGCCGGCAGGTTCGGGAGCGGACATCGGGCCGACACGCCGCATCTCCGCCAACGGACCCCAACGCGCCCATGAAGATCGCCAGCTGGAACGTCAACTCGCTCAACGTGCGCCTGCCGCACCTGGAACAGTGGCTGCGCGACGCGGCGCCGGACGTGGTCGGGCTGCAGGAAACCAAGCTGGAGGACGCGAAGTTCCCCGACACCGCGCTGGCCGGGTTCGGCTACCGCAGCGTGTTCCACGGCCAGAAGACCTACAACGGCGTGGCGATCCTCGCGCGCGAACGCGCGATCGAGGACGTGCAGGCGGGCATCCCCGGCTTCGAGGACGACCAGAAGCGGGTGATCGCCGCCACCGTCGGCGACGTGCGCATCGTCAACCTGTACGTGGTCAACGGCCAGGACGTGGGCACCGACAAGTACGCCTACAAGCTGCGCTGGCTGGACGCGGTGCACGCCTGGCTGGCGGACGAACTGCAGCGGCATCCGAAGCTGGTGGTGCTGGGCGATTTCAACATCGCGCCCGACGCGCGCGACGTGCACGATCCGGAGGTCTGGAACGAGGCCCACATCCTCACCTCCACCGCCGAACGCGACGCACTGCGCCGGCTGCAGGCGCTGGGCCTGCACGATGCGTTCCGCCTGCACAGCGACGAGGCCGGCGTGTTCAGCTGGTGGGACTACCGCCAGGCCGCGTTCCGCCGCAACCTGGGCCTGCGCATCGACCTGACCCTGGTCTCGGACGCGCTGCGGCCCCGGGCCGCCGCCTCCGGCATCGACCGCGAACCGCGCACCTGGGACCGCCCGAGCGACCATGCGCCGGCGTGGGTGACGCTCGCCGGTTGAGGCATCCGCGTAGCCCGGATAAGCGCAGCGCATCCGGGGCCCTCATCGCACCCCGCCGGAACGGCGTGGGTCACCTCACCCCGCACGCCAATGCGGTCATGTGTCGCATTTGCCCGGTTTTTCTTGCGCCTGGCGCATTGGCGTTCGCGGCGGCCGCCGCGGTCCCGGATGCGCTGCGCTTATCCGGGCTACGCACCGAGCGTCCGTGTCCGGCATCGAAGCCAGGGGACCGGCCACGCACCACGCCCGGGCCTGGGCGGACCTGCCAGGTCGAGTGCCGACCGCCAACGCACGCGCCGGGGCACGATGGCCCGGGCTCGGCCATCGGCTTACTCGGCTTCCGCTGCAGCCCTGGCGGCGGCTTCGATGGCCGCGTCTGCGGCCTCCACATACCGCTCCAGCCGCCGTTCGAAGCAGTGCCGCCCGGCCGGATGCAGCCAGGCATCGTCGTAGGTGGGCTCGGCCTGGCGGACCTGGATGCGGCTGTCGGTGGCGAAGTCCGCGCACAGGCGGTAGCGACGCCGGTCGATCGCCTCGAAGACGTAGGGCGCGCCACTGGCGGGGTCGACCGTCGCGAGCCCGCGTCCGGCAGCCGACAGCGCACCGAGGTCGCGCGGCAGGGCATCGTGCAGCTTCGCGTGCGCGTCGATCGCCGTTTCGATGCGCCGCAGGTCCGCGACCCGTCTCGCATCGAGCTTCGAGGCGCGCTGCGCCGCCGGCGAACCGATCACCACGATCGCGGTGATCACCGTTGCCGCGATCACCACCGCCGCCAGGATCACCAGCCCGCGTCCCACGTTCGCACCGCTCACGATTCGTGCTCCTCGCGACGCAGGTCGACCAGGTAGTAGCCGAAGATCGTGCCGGCGATCGCGCCGACCACGCCGACCTTCAGCAGGAACCGCAGGCTCGCCTCGCCGCCGAGCACGTTGTACACCAGCACGATCAGGTCGCCGATCAGCGCGCCGGCGGCGATGAACAGCGTCAGGTAGGTCAGCCAGCGGCGTACCGGCGAAAGCCGCTTGACCGGGTGCCGCGCCAGGTCCATGCCGATGTGGCGCGCGAGGAAGGCGAACACCGGGAACGCGATCGCCAGGGTCGCGATCGACCAGCGCATCGATTGCCCGAGCGTGCGCACGCGGTACTCCGGATCGGCCGCATCGGGGAAGGCGTGGTTGACCAGGTCGAACAGCAGGCTGCCCAGGTGCCAGGCCGTGAGATAGAGCGTCGAGAACAGCAGCAGGTACAGGAACGCCTCGCGTGCCGACAGGTGGGCGCGCGGCCTGGGCACGGGCACGGGAAACGCCACGTCGGCGTACGCCGCGAGTGCGCCGCGCACCTGGTCCGCCGTCCAGCCGGCGGCGACCAGCACCGACTCGACCTGCTGCCGGGACGCGCCCGCGGCGAGCGCGTCGCGCACGAAGCGCTCGAGTTCCTGCGTTGCCGCGGCCATGGCCTGCGCTCCCTTGTGCGGTCCGGCCGCCACCGTGGAGACACCGCCCACGAGAGTCAAGCCGGATCGGCGGAGTCGAAGCCGGCACGCCAGCGCGGCCACTCCTGCGTCCCCGCTGGGAACGGATCCCCGCTACGCGATCAGCAGCGTCGACATCTCGAACAACATCGACGGCCAGCTGTCGTGGGCGCCGGGCAATGCTCCGACCACCGCGGTCATCACCGACCAGGACACGCAGTCGGGCGAGGGCTACTACCGGGTGGTGGTGTCCGACAGCGTCGCCAACTGCACGTTCCCCTGCGACCCGCGCATCAAGAACGTCTGACCCACCCCGGCTGCGCCACGGCGACGCGTAACGTCGTGGCGCATGCCGCTCCATCGAACCTGCGCAGGTTCCTGGACGCAGGACACGTGCAGCCGGATGCCTCGACCCCGGATCGCAGCGGGGGCGACCTTTCTCAGCCCGCGTCGCGCACCGTCAGCGTGCCCGGCGGATGCGTCCCCAGCTCCAGGCTCATCGCCAGCAGGTCGCCCGACAGTTCTTCCTGGTAGAAGTCGTTGGACAGCACGCGGAACACCTCGTCCGGCGTGGTCGCCGCGGCCAGCGATTCGGTCAGGCCGAAGGCGACGATCGGATCGCGGTCGATCGCATCGAGCTTGTCCTGCCCGTACTCGCCCTGCAGGCGGACGATGTAGTCGCGCGCATCCTCGCGGATCCGCATCAGGTCGGCCTCGGTGAATTCCAGCCGCACGTGCTGGCCGCCGTCGAAGCTGCCGTAGGAGGACTCTGGACTGGCGATGTCGCGGGTGTAGGCGTCGCTGATGTAGGCCGACAGCGCCGGGTCGTAGTTCGCCAGCACCATGCCGTAGCGGGTGGTGCCGGGCACCGGCTGGCCGGCGGCATCGCTGGTCCAGGTGACCTGGCTGTAGTGGTTGTCGCCGACCTGGTAGCTGCTGGTGTTCTCGCTGGTGCCGTCGGCCCAGCGCGTGGACACGATCTCCAGCTCGCTGCTGTTGATCTCCGTGCCCCAGCCGAAGCCGCCGATCTCCAGCCCGAAGCGCGCCGCATGGTCGGCCGCGAGCACCTCGGTGGTGCCGGCCTGCAGCACGCCCGGCGGCGACCACTGCGGCATCTGCCCGCCGCTCATGAAGGCCTGGTAGGCGGCCTGGCCTTCCTCGGTGCGCAGGTCCAGGCGCGCGACCGACATCTCGCGCTGTTCCAGGCTGCGGTCGGAACTGAGCCCGATTGCGGCGATGCCGCGGTAGCCCAGGCCGACGAACATCTCGTTCTCCACCGTCTCCACGTCGCCGGCGACGATCTCGAACGTGTTGGCGTCGATCCGGCGCACGCCGAACCCCTGGCCGGAGAGGTCGGTGCTGGTGCCGTTGACGTGCAGCAGCTTGTAGTTGGCCTCGAAGTGGCTGCCGGTGAGCGTCTGCCCGCGCATCAGGGTGCCGGTGCCGATCGGCATCGACATAGGATCGAGCGGGTTGGGCGCGGCGGACAGGTCGCCGTCGGCGATGCGCGCGCCCTGCTCCGGGGTCACCACCGCCTCGTAGCTGACGCGGGTGCCGGCGAACTGCTCGTAGCTGCCCGAGACCGGGATCGGCAGGCCCTTGACCACGTTGCGCAGCAAGGGCGAGTTGTCGACCATGTTGCGCAGTTCGGGGAACGCGTCGAAACGCTCGGCGATGCGGCTGCCCCATTCGTAGTACTTGTTGAGCGGCGTGCGCCCCACCGCCGCGGTGGCCGTGCCCTGCATCTGCACTTCCATCTCGAAGGTCTGGGTCTGGCGGAAGTCCATGCCGGTCTGCACCCCGGACAGGTCCACCTGGCCCACCAGGGTGAGGTCGACGCCGCCGCGCACCGGCAGCGGCAGCGTCGCGGCGCCGGCCACGGGCGTCTCGAAGCGCACCTGCTGGCCGGGGTTGATCGCCCACGCGAGCACGCCGTCGGGCGCCAGCGCCAGCACCTCGTAGCCGGCCTGCACCTGCGCCGGTGTGGCGTCGGCCGGCAGGTCGATGCCGAGCGCCCCGAGCGCGGTGCGCACCTGGGTGATGTCGAGCCGGGTGACATCGGTCGACGGTCCGTCGCCGTTGCGCAGGTAGGCCGGCACCGTGGTGGGGCTGGAGGTGGCCTCGTCGACGATCCGGCGCAGCTGCTGCACATGCGGATCGCTGTCGAACGCACTGCGCGCCTCGCCGTACTCGAACGAGCGGGTGGCGCCATTGAGGCCGTCGTAATCCGACAGCTGCGGCTCGAGCCGGTCGAGCGCGGCCTGCGCCTGCGCGGCGCGACGCTCGTTGAACGTCTCCACGCGCGATTCGTAGATCGAGCGGCGGTCCTCGTCGGGGAAGCCGGTGGGGATGTCAGACCAGGTCGGCAGCGGGAGGTCGTGGATCGCCTCCACCGCCTCGGCGGGCGTCTGCGCAGTGGCGAAGGTGAGCGGTTCGGCCGCCGGCGTCTCCGGGCCCGCGGGCGCCTCGGGCGCCGGTGCGGGCGCTTCGACCTGCGCCGCCTGGTGGCTGCTGCGGATCGCCTGCTGGTCCTCCGGCGGCAGGCGATGGTAGGTACTCGAATCGATGCCGTAGATCTCGGACACGGGGCGACGCTCCGCGGGAGGGATGGCACGGACCTTAGCCCCGGGGTCGCGCCCGCGGTATCCGGTGCGACCCTAGGTCGGCTTCCCCGTCGCTGGCCGCCTGCCGGAGCCCGGCAAGGCCGAGAGATTGGAATACCTCGTCATCGTCCGGCTGCGCCCCGGCAAGGCGCCGCCTCAGGGCCGCGCGAACGCCGCGAACCCGGCGACGAACTCGCGCAGCTGGCCCGCCACCCGGTCGTCGACCAGCCTGCCGTCCGCGTCGAACACCGTGCCGGCGCGCGAGACCATCAGCCGCCCTCCGAACCAGACCCGTGCGCGCAGGGTGCGCAGCACCGGCCACCAGGCGTCCTGGGCCAGCACCGTGCCGAACCCCCCGGGCGAGGCGCCGATCACGGCGAACGGCCGGTCGCCGAACACCGCGGGGATGTCCGCGCCCGGGCGCGAGAGCCAGTCGATCGCGTTCTTGAACACGCCGGGGATGCCGTTGTTGTACTCCGGCGTCGCCAGCAGCACGCCGTCGGCGGCGCGCACGCGGTCCTTCAGCGCCTGCACCGCCGGCGGCGGCCCCGACGCGGCTTCGGCATCGCCGTCGTAGAGCGGAATGCCATGCAGGGTGGCGACCTCCAGCGTGGCGCCCTCGGGCACCATCGCGGCGGCGGCACGCAGCAGCGCGGTATTGAACGAACCGGATCGCAGGCTTCCGGAGATGCCGAGCAGCTGGGTCATGGGCGGGACTCGTGGGACCGGACACCATGCTAGCGCCCGCGACGCGTCGAACGCGGGCGCCGCCGTTCGTCGACCGCAGACACCACCACACTCAGGCAGCCCATGGGCAGGATCATCGTCGAACAGATCGTCAGCGCCGACGGCTATGCCGCCGGGCCGGACGGCGGCATCGGGTTCTTCGGCTCGTCGGGCGACCTCGCCGACCCGGAGATGGAGGACGAGCAGATGCGCATGCTGGACACGGTCGGCGCGATCGTGCTCGGGCGCACCACCTACGCGATGTTCGAGGCCTACTGGCCCGACACGTCGCCGCAGGCCGAGCGCGTCGCGACGCCCATCAACGCGCTGCCCAAGTACGTGGTGTCCTCGACCCTGACGAGCGCGCCCTGGGGCAGCCGCGGCGACCAGGCCCGGATTCTTCAAGGCGATGGTGTCGCGTCGCTGCGCGCACTGCGCAACCACAGTGCGGGTGACCTGATCGTCTGGGGCAGCCTCACCCTGACCGACGCGCTGCTGCGCGCGGGCGAGGTGGACGTGCTGCGCCTGCGCATGCTGCCGGTACTGATCGGCGCCGGCCGTTCGTTCGCGCCACCGGATCTCGGGCAACGCCCGCTGATCCTCGATCGCGCACGGACGTTCGCGTGCGGCGCCCAGCTGCTGGTCTGGCGCTTCGCCTGAGCCGGGGGCCCAGACGCAACGATGCCCGGCGGCGCCGGGCATCGCGTTCGTCAGGACGGGTGACCGACCAGCGTCAGTCCCTGGCCTTGCCGATGATCTCGCCGGTATCGGGATCCATGCGGATCTCGACCTGCTTGCCGGCCTGGTCGTCGGCCTCGGCCTTCCACACGCCGTCGTCGAACTCCACGTCGTGCACGTTGGTGTACCCGGCCGCCGCCAGCTTGGCCTCGACGTCGGACTGGCCGAGTTTCGCGACCTGCTCGTCGGGGTAGATGTCGCCGGTATCCGGATTGATCGACAGGTCCACCCGGTTGCCGTCCGCGCTGCGCGCGTCCGCGGTCCACACCCCGTCCTCGAACTCGACGTCGTTGACGTTGGTATAGCCCTGGGCCTCGAGCTTGGCGCGCACCTCGGCGGCCGTCAGCGCATCCTGGGCCAGCACGGTACCGGCGGCGGCCACCAGCGCCAGCGCGAGCAGGGCCTTGCGGCCATTGCGGATCGAGTGCATCACGGACTCCTGTTGCTTGATCGTGTCGGGAGCCCGATCGTGGCGAGCCGGCGTGCAAGCCGCCGTGAACCAGGCAACGCCGACCGGCTGCGGTTCAAGCTTGCGAAGATCGCGCGAAAGATGCAGTTGGCGGAACCCCCGGCTCAAGTGGCGCGAGCCGTCAGAATGGAATCCAGTGCGGATTCGCCTCATCGCGATGCAGCGGCCCGCGTCGCAGCGCAGGGGACAGGTCGCCAGGCTCATTGCCTGGCGCTTCGCCCGCCTGCGATGCAACCGGACGGGGCCCGACGAGACCGG
>NZ_JARXRO010000013.1 GCF_029887935.1 Luteimonas kalidii
CGTACAGTTCCGGCAACGGGGCCCGGCAGTTCCGTAGCCAGCGCCCTAACTATTCGTTCAAGCCGATGCCACTTCGTGGCACGGCTTAACTCAAGTGTTAGACGCTCATCGTATGGCTCAGAAGTTCAAGCCCGGTGACATCTTTGGGATCCCACCGACGTCCCCCCGGTTTTGAGTAGCGCGGCGATTTGGAGTCCAATCCCCCAGAGCAAGGAGATTGGACGTGAAGAAGCGCTTTTCCGAGGAACAGATCATCGGCTTCCTGCGTGAGGCCGAGGCGGGGCTGCCGGTCAAGGAGCTGTGCCGCAAGCACGGCTTCAGCGAGGCCTCCTACTACCTGTGGCGAAGCAAGTTCGGCGGCATGAGCGTGCCCGACGCCAAGCGCCTGAAGGAGCTCGAGACCGAGAACACCCGGCTGAAGAAGCTGCTGGCCGAGCAGGTGCTCGAGAACGAGGTGATCAAGGACGTCCTGCGAAAAAAGTGGTGAGCGCACCGGCCCGTCGGGAGCAGGTGCGCTACATGGTGAGCAAGGGCTTGAGCGAGCGCCGGGCGCTGGCGGTGGTGCGGATGAGCGCCAGCGCGCTGCGTTATGCACCGCGTCCGGACAGGAAGGTGGAGGTCCGAGCGAGCATCCTGGCCCTGGCGCAGCGGCACAAGCGCTACGGCGTCGGGATGATCCACCTCAAGCTTCGCCAGGAGGGACATCTCGTGAACTACAAGCGTGTCGAGCGGCTGTATCGGCAAGGGCGGCTGCAGGTGCGCCGTCGCAAGCGCAAGAAGGTGCCGGTGGGCGAGCGGCAACCGTTGCTGCGGCCGACGCGGGCCAATGAGGTCTGGTCCATGGACTGCGTGTTCGACCGGACGGCCGACGGCCGGGTGATCAAGTGCCTGGTGATCGTGGACGATGCACGAACCGGTGGCGATCGAGGTCGAGCGGGCGATCTGTGGAAACGGCGTCAGCCGTGTACTGGATCGGCTTGCGCTCAGCCGGGGTCTTCCGAAGGTGATCCGGACCGATAACGGCACGGAATTCTGCGGCAAGGCGATGGTCGCCTGGGCCCATGAGCGCGGGATCCAGCTTCGCTTGATCGAGCCGGGCAAGCCGAACCAGAACGCTTATGTCGAATCGTTCAATGGCCGGCTACGCGACGAATGCCTCAACGAGCACCTGTTCACCAGCCTGCTCCACGCACGCACGGTGATCGAGACCTGGCGCCGCGAGTACTGCGAAGAACGACCCAAGAAAGCACTTGGTGGCCTGACGCCAGCCGCCTATGCCAAGCAGCTAGCTGAATCCGCTACAGTGAACCCGGACTCCAGATCAGACCGCTACTGAATGCGGGGGGACGTCGGATGAACGACAACGCGCACATGGAGTCATGGAACAAGACGATGAAGTCGGACATGTACCACCGCGGCAAGCTCGACAGTGACCGGTCGCTGCGGAAGGCCGTCACCGATTACGTCCACTTCTACAACCACCAGCGGCTGCACTCGGCGCTGGGGTATCGCTCACCGATCGAGTTCGAACAGTGCCACTGAAGAGCGGGTGTCCACTTTTTCGTAGGAACTGCCACCCGCATCGCGGCGCGGGTCAGTTCAGGCGCTATGCCGCTGTGGGCGCATTATAGGTCCCGTGCCAACTCAGGAGACTGCTCTTGCGCACCTTCGCAACGTTCCTCACGCTATCTCTCCTTGTGCCAAGCCTCGCTATCGCAGATGATCCAGGGACTGGTGAGACGGTAGAAGGAACAGTCAGACGGCTCGACCTCGCCGAAGCGAAAGCAGTGCTTCTTGCGGACTTCGACACCGTGGATAAGCTTTGGGCGCAGGACATGACCGTGAACAATCCCTTCGATCAGGTCGTCAGGTCCAGTGGTGGCGGGGTAAGGACGGGCGCAGTCACCTACTCGTCCTTCGTGCGCAATATCGAGTCGATCCAGGTTCACGGTGACACTGCGATTGCCATGGGCAACGAGGTAGTCATGCCAAGCGGGAAGTCCGTTGGTGCAGGCACGACGATTCGCCGGCGCTATACGAACATCTGGATGAAGCGCGATGGCCAATGGCTTCTGACTGCACGCCATGCGAACGTCATCTGCCCGAACTGATCAACAGCGCAACGAGGCGTGAGCAGCGGGCACGACAATCATTGAAGCCCGGACCTGGGGCGACCTGGAATGGTGTAAGGTTTCCTTCCGACATCCCGATCCGGCCCAAACTGGTTGGGCTAGCGAGAGCTTCCGGTATTCATTGCGGATCGTGAGCCCCTGGTTCGAGACACGAGCCGTGCGAGGCTTCGCGTCGGCCGATCAGTCCACCACAAGGAGGTTTCATGGGCAGCTTCAGCATCTGGCACTGGACGATCCTTCTGTTGCTTGTCACGGTTCCGGCCTTGCTCATCGGTGGGCTCGTATGGCTCATCGTGCGTGTGTCGCGCCGTAGGCGCGGCACGCCGTCGCAGCTCCCATCGACCGCGACGGGGACAGCATCCGAACGAACGGATGACCGCCTGAACCGGCTCCATGCACTGTTCGAGCAAGGGCAGATCACGCGCGAAGAGTACGAACGTCAGCGTGCCTCCATCATTTCGAGCGTCTAGGTCCGCAGTCGATCCGGCGGTTGCAGCGATGCGACTGCGTGTCTTCAACCTTGAAATCGTCCAGGACCGAGGGCGATGCATGCGCGTGCGACGAGGAAGCCCTGCTGTCGCCTGAGGACGCGCTGTCCGCCGAACCTGGATGTGTGGTCGAAGGCCTGATCCGACGCTGCGGCTGCGGCCACCGTGAGGCGTATGCCGCCCGGTGCCGCTCCGGGGGATGGTGTGCGGATGGGCCTCACTCCCGCACCAGCGGCCGCACCACCTCGAGCATCGTCACCAGCATCTTCCCCGGCTCCTCCCACGGCACCATGTGCGCGGAGCGCTCGAACCAGACGCCGCGCTTGTAGGGCGCGTCGACGCGCTGCAGCCAGTCGGCGGTGGGCTGCGAGGGGGTGGTGTAGTCGTGGCGGCCCATCAGCATCACCACCGGGATGGGGAAGCGGCGCACATCGCTGAAGTCGACCTTCACGTATTCGTCCAGCAGGCGCCCGAGGGTGAACAGGCTGCCGGCGTTGATCGCGGCGCGGTCCTCATCGTCGTAGTCGGGCGACAGCCGCGCGGCACCGTAGTACCAGGGGTTGGTCTCGTCGCGGAACGCGGCCATGCCGCCGTAGTGCTGCGGCCACTTGCGCGCGGCGACGATGCGTTCGCGGGTGAGCGGCGCGTCGCCCGGGTAGGGCAGCAGCGCTTCCATCTCGCGGAGTGCCTGGGCATCCCCGCGGCGCTTCGCCTCGGCGAGCCCGAACGCGAGGCTGATGCGCTCGTTCTCGCGCACGTCGATCACCTGGCCGATGCCCACGTAGACGCGGAACAGGTCCGGTCGCGCAAGCGCTGCGTGCATCGCGGGAATCGTGCCCCAGCTGTGCGCCATCAGCACCAGTTTTTCCTGGCCGAGCCTGGCGCGCAGGTGTTCGGCGATGGCGACCAGGTCGTCGACGTAGGTCTGGATGCGCAGGCTGTCGGCGAGTGCGTCGGAATGATCCTCGCGATAAGTCTTTCCCGCGCCGCGCTGGTCGTAGTGGACCATCGTGAAGTATTCCTCCAGCGGACGCTGCCATTGCCACAGGCTGGGCATGGACGGGCTGGCGGGCCCGCCGTGCACGAACAGCACGACCGGATTGGCGCGATCCTGGCCGCGGATGCTGATCCAGTGGTCGACGCCGCGGATCGGCGTGCGGTAGGTCTCCTGCACGCCCGCGGGGCTGGGGATGCGCAGCAGGTCGGCCATCACGGCGCGGGCGCGGACGGCATCGTCGTCCGGCCCTGCCGCGCCGAGCGCCGGTGCCGCCAGTGCGCAGCCCAGCGTGCATGCCAACAGGCAGACGGCAAGGACGAAGCGGATCTGCAGCTTTTGCGGGTTCACGTGTGTGGCGTTCCGGTGTGTGTTCCCATGCAGGGATACGGCCAGCGGGCGGTCGGTTGCAAGGGGCGCCGGCAGCCGGTGTCGCGCCGCCCCCCGGCTCGGGGTTTGAGACGGCCCGCCGCTACACTGGCCGCATGGATCCCGACACCCTGCAATGGCTGCTCCTGGGGCTGGCACTGGCGAATGTCGCACTGCTGGCGATGCTGGTGCTGCGCCGCCCGGACACACGCCTGGAGCGCGCACTGCGCGACGAACACCGCGAAGGCCGGCTCGAACTGCGCCAGCAACTCGACAGCCTGTCGGCTGCGCAGGACCATCGCATCGATGCGTTCGGCCGCCGGCTCGACGACCTGGCCACGCGCACCGACCAGCGCCTGGACGTGCTGCGCGAGGCGCTGGGCGAGGATGCGCGCAAGGCACGCACGGAGACGGCCGAACTGCACCAGCGCCTGGACGCCGTGCTCGCCCAGCGCCTGGGCGAACTGACCCAGCGCAACGAACAGCGCATCGGCGAGATGCGCACCACGCTCGAACAGCAGCTGCAGCGGCTGCAGGCCGATAACGCGGCGAAGCTCGAGCAGATGCGGGCCACGGTGGACGAAAAGCTGCAGTCGACCCTCGAGACGCGGCTGGGGCAATCGTTCCGGCTGGTGTCGGAACGGCTGGAGCAGGTGCAGCGCGGGCTTGGCGAGATGCAGCAGCTCGCCGCCGGGGTGGGCGATCTCAAGCGCGTGCTGACCAACGTGAAGACCCGCGGCATCTTCGGCGAAGTGCAGCTGGGGGCGCTGCTGGAGCAGGTGCTGACGCTGGAGCAGTACGCCATCAACGTCGCCACCGTGCCCGGCAGCAGCGAGCGCGTCGAGTTCGCGGTGCGCCTGCCCGGCAGCGGCGATGCGTCGATCCTGCTGCCGATCGACGCGAAGTTCCCGCGCGAGGACTACGAGCGGCTGCTCGATGCGCAGGACCGCGCCGACGTCGATGCGGTGAACGCCGCGGCCGTCGGACTGGAGCGCCAGGTCAAGCTGGAAGCGCGCAGGATCCGCGACAAGTACCTCGCCCCGCCGCATACCACCGATTTCGCGCTGCTGTTCCTGCCCACCGAGGGGCTGTACGCGGAAGTGCTGCGGCGCCCGGGCCTGTTCGAGGGGCTGCAGCGCGAGTTCCGGGTCACGCTGGTCGGCCCGACCACGCTGCTGGCGCTGCTCAACAGCCTGCAGATGGGCTTCCGCACGCTGGCGATCGAGAAGCGCTCGAGCGAGGTGTGGCAGGTGCTGGGTACGGTCAAATCCGAGTTCGGCAAGTTCGCGACGGTGCTGGAGAAGGCCACTTCGCAGCTCGACACGGTGCAGAACAGCATCAAGCAGGCGGGCGTGCGCACGCGCGCGATCGAGCGTCAGCTCAAGGGCGTGGAATCGCTGCCGGGCAGCGAGGCGCCGGCGTTGCCGTCGGGCAACGGCGAAGAGGAGTGAGGGCGGCGCGTCCGGCGCCCAGCCGCAATGCCCGTCAGGGCGTCGGCGACAGCGGCACCATCGGCATCACGTCCACCGGCACCGTGGGATTGGCCTCGTCGTCGAGCAGGTACTCGGGCAACTCTTCCTCGTCCTGCTGGCGGCGATCGGCCTGGATCTGGTAGTTGCGGCGTTGCAGCCAGGCATCGCGCACCAGTGCGTACTCGTCGGACGCGCCTTCGCGCATCGCATCGATCGCGAACAGCTGGGTGCGCAGGTCCACCAGCTGCAGTCCCTGCAGGAAGAAGCGCGTACCGTCGTCCTCCACCTGGCGGATCGGCGACAGCGGGCCGTCGCCGACCAGGCCGAAGGTGTCGCGCAGCGTGCGCGGGCCGAACAGCGGCAGCTCGACGTAGCGCGAATTGGTCCAGCCCCAGACGCCTAGGGTCTGCCCGAAATCCTCGCTGCGGTTGGGGATGTTCGCGGCCGACGCCGGGTCGAACAGCCCACCGACGCCGAGCGTGGCGTTGAGCAGGAACCGGCCCAGCGACTGGCCGGCCTGCTTCGGCCGGCCCTGCAGCAGCGCGTTGAGCGCGCTCACCGGCTGGCCGAGGTTGTTGAAGAAGTTGCCCACGCCCAGCCGCACCGGACGCGGCACCACCTTGACGTAGGCGCGCGCCAGCGGCACGGCGACGGTGCGGTCCACGGCGTTGTTGAAGCGGTGGACCTTGCGGTTCCAGTTCTCCCACGGATCGTACGCGGCGGGCAACTGGGCCGGGGCGGGCAGGGTGGGATCGGCGACCGGATCGTAGGGACCGGTGCCGTAGATCGCGGCGTAATCGAGTTCGGCCTGGGTCGGCGCGGCGCCGGGGGCCGGTGACTCGGGGGCTTGCGGTTGCGCCGATGCGTCGGCCGTCGTGGCCGCGGCGTCTGCGGGTGCGCTCGCCGCTGGACCGGGTGCGACGTCGGGCGTCGCGGATTCGCCATCGGCAGCAGGATCGCCAGCGACGGTGGCGTCCGGCGCCGGCGCGATGGTCACGGGCGCCGGCGCGGCCTCGCGCACGCCGCCCCCGCCGGCGCAGGCGGCGAGCAACAGGGGCAGCAGCAACAGGACGATCGGGCGCAGGGGATTGGGCGGCGTCATCGTGGCGGTCCGTCGGACGTCGTGCGCAGGCGTCATGCCTGTGCGAAGGACAGGGCGGGGGAGAGGCGATAGGCGCGGCGCAGACCGTCGAGACCGGGTGGATCACCGGCCACGGAGACGCCGCCGTTACGTTGCGCGAGTTCGACCAGCAGCGCAAGGCCGGCGCTGTCCACCGACGACACCGCCACCAGATCGAAGCGTTGCGCGCCCGGCAATAGCCGCAGCGCTTCCGGCCACAGCGCGGCCACGGCCGCGCGTTCGAGCGCGCCCGCAAAGGCGAGCGCGTCGCCGGTGCGCGTCACCGTGGCCGGCGTCGGACTCACTCGGTACCCGCGTCCGCGGACAGCTGGCCGGCGCGCAGTTCCTTCGCCACCTGCGCGATCGACTTGCGCTGCAGCTCACTGTCGAACTGCTGGCGGAAGGTCTGCACGAACGACACGCCCTCGACCATCACGTCGAACACGCGCCAGCCGCTGCCGGCGCGGCGCATCAGGTAGTCGACCGGAATCGGTTCGCCGCCCTGGCGGGTCAGTTCGCTCGACACCTTCACTCCGAGCCCGCGCGGCAGCGCCGTCTCGGACTTGATCCGCACCTGCAGGCGGGTGTTGAAGTCGATCAGCGACGAGCCGTAGCGGCGCATCAGGTTCTCGGCGAGCGCATCGCCGAAGGCCTTCACGTCGGCGTCCGAGGCGCCGCGGCCATGGCGGCCGAGCACCTGGCGCGCGGCGTAGTCGCGGTCGAACATCGTGTCGAACTCGCCGCTGATGAAGCGCTGCAGCGCGGCGCGGTCGCGGGTGAACTCGGTGCGGCGCGATTCGAGCGTCTCCAGCACGCGGCGGGTGTTCTCCAGCACCAATTCGCTGGGCGAACCCTGCATGGCGGCGGGCGCCGGCGCGGCGGCGGGCTGGGCCTGCGCGAAGGCGAGCGCGGGCGCGCCGGCCGCCAGGGTGGCGGCGAGCGCGAGGACGAGGAACTTGCGGGGGTTGCTCATGGGGTCGTTCCTTGTTCGGGAGCGGGAATGGCGGGAGGCGCGGGTTCGCCCTGCGGGGCGGTCTCGCCGGAGTCGTCCGGCGTCTGCCCGCCGGGTGCGGTGGCGGCGGGCGCATCATCGCCGCCGCCGCTGAACATGTATTTGCCGACCATCTGCATCAGGTCGACCGCCGGCGTGGTGAACACGATCTCCTCGCCCGGCTTGAGCACTTCCATGTCGCCGCCCACCTGCAGGCCGACGTAGCTCTCGCCGAGCAGGCCGCCGGTGAGGATGCCGGCCGAGGTGTCGATCGGGATCTCGGCGAAGCGGCCGTCGATGGCCAGGGTGACGATGGAATCGAACTTCACCGGATCCAGGTCGATGCCGGACACGCGGCCGACGGTGACGCCGCCGATCTTGACCGGTGCGTTCGGGCGCAGCTGGCCGATCTGGGTGAAGCGCGCGGTCAGCGCGTAGCTGTCGCGGGCCATGCCGAAGCGGCCGTTGGTGGAGGCGATCGCCAGCACCAGCAGCGAGCCCAGCGCCAGCACGAGGAAGGCGCCGACGGCGAATTCGAGGCGGGGGCCACGGGTGCTCATGCGGAAAACTCCAGGCGGGCGCGAGGAACGGCCCTGAGGTGAGGGGGGCTGCGCCGGGCATCCCGATCGCGGTCGGCGAGGCCTGGCGGGTTCACGGGACCGGCGAATCCGGCGCTGGGTGCGGGATCGCGCCTGCCGACCGGACCGCACGCGCCGTCGGCGCGGCCATCGGAACCCGTACGACGCCGGCGCGCGTCGCGACGGTCGCGGGAGAATCGTGTGGGGGCGTGGGCGGGCATTATCCAGTCACTCGTCTGAAGGCCGGCATCACCGGAACAGGAACGCCGACAGCACGAAGTTGAACATCAGCACCAGCAGCGAGGCGTTCACCACCGCGCGCGTGGTCGCCACCGAGGTGCCCTCGATGGTCGGCTCGGCGTGGAAGCCCACGTACGAGGCCACCAGCGCGGCGGTGCCGCCGAACACCGCGGCCTTGACGAAGGCGGGCACGAAATCGCTGTGGAAATCGACCGCGTCCTTCATCGTCTGCCAGAACGTGCCGTTGTCGATGCCCAGCACCTGCACCGCCTGGAACCAGCTGGCGGCGATGGCGAAGCTGGCGAAGAAGCCGACCAGCAGCGGCACGGTGAGCACCGCTGCCCAGAAACGCGGCGCCACTGCCTTGGCCACCGGGTCGATCGCCATCAGCCCGAGCGCGGTGATCTGGTCGGTGGCGCGCATCAGGCCCAGCTCGGCGGCGATCGAGCTGCCGGCGCGGCCGACGAACAGCAGCGCGGTCAGCACCGGCGCCAGTTCCCGGTACAGGCCCAGGCCGATCAGCACGCTGACCTGGTTGCTTGCGCCGTAGGTCTCCAGCGCGCGGAAGCCCAGCAGGGTCAGCGACAGGCCGACGAAGGCGCCGCCGACCGCGATGATCGGCAGCGAGCGCGCGCCGACCTTGTAGATCTCGCGCACCAGCTCGGCGAGGAAGTCCGCCGTCGGCTTCGAGGCGCGCAGCACCGAAAGCGAGAACAGCCCGGCGCGGCCGACGGAGCGCAGGGCACTGGCCAGTCCCATCACGCGGCCTCCGTGCGTCGTGCGGTGTCGAAGGCGATCGGACCGTCCGGTTCGCCGCGCAGGAACTGGCGCACCAGCGGATCGTCGCTGGCCTCGAGTTCGGACGGGGAGCCGGCGAACACGATCCGTCCGTTGGCGATCACCACCGCGCGATCGGCGATCGGCAGGGTCTCGTGCACGTGGTGGGTGACGATGATGCTGGTCAGGCCGAGGCGGTCGTTGAGTTCGGAGATCAGGTTGGTGATCACGCCCGAGGCGATCGGGTCCAGGCCGGTCAGCGGTTCGTCGTAGAGCATCAGCGGCGGGTCCAGCGCGATCGCCCGGGCCAGCGCGACGCGCCGCGCCATGCCGCCCGACAATTCGCGCGGGTACAGCTCGCCCGCCGAGCGCAGGCCCACCGCATGCAGCTTCATCTCCACCAGGCGGTCGATCACCGCGCGCGGCAGCCGGGTGTGTGCGCGCAGCGGCAGGGCGATGTTCTCGGCGCTGGTCAGGTCGGTGAGCAGGCCGTTGCCCTGCAGCAGCACGCCGATCGACTTGCGCAGCTCGAGCAGGTCGCGGGTGCGCTGCGGGACGGCTTGGCCGAACACCTCGACCCGGCCGGCGGCCGGCACCAGTTCGCCGGTCAGCGCGGCCAGCAGGGTCGACTTGCCGCTGCCCGACGGGCCCAGCACGGCGGTCACACTGCCGCGCGGCACGGCCAGGTCGATGCCGTCCAGGATCGTCCGACCGCCGCGGTCCAGGCGGACCCCGGTCAGGCGCACGGCGGGGGCGTCGTTGTCGGCGGCGTCGGGCATGGGCGGGGGTGGGGAACTTGCAGCGACCGGCGGGGGCCGGCGAAGCGTCACAGGATCGCGAATGGCGGCTGAACCTCGCCGGAGTCACTGAACCGGAGGGTACAGGAAATCAAGGTCCGGCCATGTGCCATCGGTGGGGTCGGAAGAGCAGGGATCGGGTCGGCAACGTGCCTGCAGACTCCGGTCCCCGAAGCCCGGCAGACCACTCAACGTGGAAGGCCTTGAAAACGGGGGAAGGACAGCACCGGTACCTCGATTCATTGCGCTGCGGCCGCCTCCGGCATCACCCCGGTGTACTGGGCGCGGGGACGGATCAGGCGGTCCAGGTCCTGCTGTTCCTGGGCGTGGGCCAGCCAGCCGGCCAGGCGACCGGCGGCGAACATCGCCAGCGCCGGTGCCGCCGACAGGCCGTGCACGTAGCAGATCGCGGCGAGCATGCCATCGATGTTGGGCAGCCGGCCGCTGGTGTCCGCGGCGGCGGCCAGCACCGCCTCGAGCTGGCGCATGCGCGGCTCGCCGTCGCGCCGGTGGCGCAGCATCGACAGCACCTCGGCGCCACGCGGGTCGCCGTCCGGATACAGCACGTGGTGGAAGCCGGGCAGTTCGTCGCCACGGCGCCAGCGCTCGGCGATGAAGCCGGCAGGCGAGGCCGCAGCCGCCGCATCGGCGATCAGGGCATAGGCGCGCGCGGTGGCGCCGCCGTGGCGGGGGCCCGAGAGCGCGGCTAGCCCGGCGCAGACGGTGGCATGCAGGTGTGCGCCCGTGGACGCGACCACGCGCGCGGCGAAGGCGGATACGTTGAGCTCGTGGTCGGCGCACAACACCAGGGCCGCGCGCACCAGGTCCGCGAACGCGGCGTCGCCGGGGCGCCAGGCGTCGGCCAGCAGCCGGTGCACCGGGCGCGCGTCCGGGGTGCCGGCCACAAGCAAAGCGGCGTTCTGGCGCAGCAGGGTGGCAGCCACCCGGCGTCGGCTGGCGGCCGCGGTGCTGAGCGAATCGCGCTGGTCCAGCGCCAGCAGCGGGATCGCCGCCATCGCGCGCGCCAGTGGCGGCAGCGCGGCGTCGCCGGCGAGTGCGGCCACCGGCGCCGGCCAGCCATCGGCCGGCGGTGGATCGAACGGATCCTGCCCGCCGCAGTCCCACAGCAGCCGCGCCGCGTCCTCGAGCGTCGCCCCTTCGCGCACCATCGCCACCGCGGCGCGGCCGCGGTAATAGGGGCTGTCCGGCCGGATCAGCGAGATCGCGGTTTCCATCACCGGCAGGCCGCGGTCCAGGCTCTGCGCGGCCCCGCGGGCGGCGCCGCGGCCGGCTTTCTTGCGCTGGGCCAGGCGCTCGACGTCGCGGCGCAGGTACACCCGGCTGCGGTGGTCGGGGCCCGGCCGGGACTCGACCAGGCCGCGGCTGACATAGGCGTACAGGGTGGCCGGGCTGATCCCGAGCAGGGCGCACACCTCGCGGGCGGGCATCAGATCGTCGGCGGCGGCAGGTCGTGTCGGGTTCACGGCGACAGCTTGATTCTTGCGATCAAGATTGATCAACCTCGAGAAGGGTGCCACATTGCCGGCGTCCCGCACATCCCCATCGCTGTCCCAGGCCCGCCATGTCTTCGACCTCCGTTTCCCCCGGCACGCGGTTCCGCGCCGCGCTCGCCGCCGAATCGCCGTTGCAGGTGATCGGCGCGATCAACGCCAACCACGCCCTGCTCGCGCAGCGCGCCGGCTTCCGCGCGCTGTACCTGTCGGGCGGCGGCGTCGCGGCCGGCTCGCTGGGCCTGCCCGACCTGGGCATCAACACCCTCGAGGACGTGCTGGTCGACACCCGCCGCATCACCGACGTGTGCGAGCTGCCGCTGCTGGTCGACATCGACACCGGCTTCGGCCCCAGCGCGTTCAACATCGCGCGCACGGTGAAGTCGCTGATCAAGGCCGGCGCCGCCGCCTGCCACATCGAGGACCAGGTCGGCGCCAAGCGCTGCGGTCACCGCCCCGGCAAGGAAATCGTCGCGCAGGACGAGATGGTCGACCGGGTCCGGGCCGCCGTGGACGCCAGGACCGATCCCGGGTTCTTCCTGATCGCGCGCACCGACGCCATCGCCGTGGACGGCGTGGACGCGGCGATCGAACGCGCCGTCGCCTGCGTGGAGGCCGGCGCCGACGGCATCTTCGCCGAGGCCGCCTACGACCTGGAGACCTACCGGCGCTTCGTCGACGCGGTGAAGGTGCCGGTGCTGGCCAACATCACCGAGTTCGGCAGGACCCCGCTGTTCTCGCGCGACGAGCTGGCCTCGGCCGGCGTGGCGATCCAGCTGTTCCCGCTGTCGGCGTTCCGTGCCGCCAACAAGGCGGCCGAGGCGGTGTACGCGGCGGTGCGCCGCGACGGCCACCAGCAGGCCGTGCTCGACACCATGCAGACCCGCGAGGAACTGTACGAGCGCATCGGCTACCACGATTTCGAGCGCAGGCTCGACGCGCTGGCCGCGGCGAAACGCTGATGCGCGCGCGGCCTGCGCCTGGATGGTCGGCCGGCGGGCCGGACGGGGCTTTCACCCCGCCCGGCTGCCTCCGGCGCGTCCGGGTGCGGCGCGAGCGCCGCTTCGATCCTTCCAACGCAGTGTCCGTCCGCGGGCGGCCATGACCCGCGCGGCTGCGGTCGCATCCCTCATGCACAGGCCTTCCAGGAGACACCGATGAGCCAAGCCACGCCCGCCACGCCGTTCAAGCCGAAGAAGTCGGTGGCCCTGTCCGGCACCGCCGCCGGCAACACCGCGCTGTGCACGGTGGGTCGCACCGGCAACGACCTGGCCTACCGCGGCTACGACATCCTCGCGTTCGCGCAGACCGCCGAGTTCGAGGAGGTCGCCTACCTGCTGGTGCACGGCAAGCTGCCCAATGCGGCCGAGCTGCGCGGCTACAAGGCCAAGCTGAAGTCGCTGCGCGGACTGCCGGCCGCGGTCAAGGCCGCGCTGGAGGAGCTGCCTGCCTCGGCGCACCCGATGGACGTGATGCGCACCGGCGTGTCGGTGCTGGGCTGCGTGCTGCCGGAATCGGTGGACCACAACCATCCCGGCGCGCGCGACATCGCCGACCGGCTGATGGCCTCGCTCGGCTCGATGCTGCTGTACTGGTATCACTGGAGCCACAACGGCCGTGTCATCGACGTCGAGACCGACGACGACTCGATCGGCGGCCATTTCCTGCACCTGCTGCACGGCCATCCGCCGAAGGACAGCTGGGTGCGGGCGATGCACACCTCGCTGATCCTGTACGCCGAGCACGAATTCAACGCCTCCACGTTCGCCGGCCGCGTCATCGCCGGCACCGGCAGCGACATGTACAGCGCGATCTGCGGCGCGATCGGCGCGCTGCGCGGGCCCAAGCACGGCGGTGCCAACGAGGTCGCGTTCGAGATCCAGAAACGCTACGACACGCCGGACGAGGCCGAGGCCGATATCCGCGCGCGGGTCGAGCGCAAGGAAGTGGTGATCGGCTTCGGCCATCCGGTGTACACCGTGTCGGATCCGCGCAACCAGGTGATCAAGCAGGTGGCGAAGGAGCTGTCGGACGAGGCCGGCAGCACGAAGATGTACGACATCGCAGAGCGCCTGGAAACGGTGATGGCGGACGTCAAGAAGATGTTCCCCAACCTCGACTGGTTCAGCGCGGTGAGCTACCACATGATGGGCGTGCCCACGGCGATGTTCACGCCGCTGTTCGTGATCTCGCGCACCAGCGGCTGGAGCGCGCACGTGATCGAGCAGCGCATCGACGGCAAGATCATCCGCCCGAGCGCGACCTACACCGGTCCGGAGGACCTGGAGTACGTGCCGATCGACAGGCGCGACTGAGTTCCCTGCTTTCTCTCCCTTCTCCCGCAAGCGGGGGAAGGAAATGCTCAGGCAAAGGCGTTGGCCGTAGGTCAGCGACCTTCACCCACCACGCGAGAGCAGTCCGCCGTGGCCGCCTGCAGCCCCACCCACCGTGAACCGCCAGCCATGAACAGCCAGCACCGCAAATCCCTTCCCGGCACCACGCTCGACTGGTTCGACGCGCGCGAAGCGGTCGAGGCGGTGCGGCCCGGCGCCTGGGCGGCGCTGCCGTACACCTTCCGCGTGCACGCCGAGAACATCGTGCGTCGCGCCGAGCCTGCGCGCATCGACGACTATCTCCTGCAGCTGGTCGAACGCCGCCGCGACCTCGACTTTCCCTGGTTCCCCGCGCGCGTGGTCTGCCACGACATCCTCGGCCAGACCGCGCTGGTCGACCTGGCCGGCCTGCGCGACGCGATCGCGGACCAGGGCGGCGACCCGGCGCAGGTGAACCCGGTGGTGCCGGTGCAGCTGATCGTCGACCACTCGCTGGCCGTGGAGTGCGGCGGTTCCGATCCGCAGGCCTTCGCCCGCAATCGCACCATCGAGGACCGCCGCAACGCCGACCGCTTCCACTTCATCGACTGGACCAAGCAGGCGTTCCGCAACGTCGACGTGATCCCGCCCGGCAACGGGATCATGCACCAGATCAACCTGGAGAAGATGTCGCCGGTGGTCTACGTCCAGGACGGCGTGGCCTTCCCCGACACCTGCGTCGGCACCGATTCGCACACCCCGCACGTCGACGCGCTGGGCGTGATCGCGGTCGGCGTCGGCGGGCTCGAGGCGGAGAACGTGATGCTCGGCCGCGCCTCGTGGATGCGCACGCCGGAGATGGTCGGTGTCGAACTGTCGGGCCGTCCGGGGCCCGGCATCACCGCCACCGACGTGGTGCTGGCGCTGACCGAGTTCCTGCGCCAGTCGAAGGTGGTCGGCGCCTACCTCGAGTTCCGCGGGCCGGGGGCGGCCGCGCTGACCGTCGGCGACCGCGCCACGATCTCGAACATGGCGCCCGAGTACGGCGCCACCGCGGCGATGTTCTTCATCGACGGCAACACGCTCGACTACCTGCGCCTGACCGGACGCACCGACGAGCAGGTGGCGCTGGTGGAGACCTACGCCAGGGCGGCGGGCCTGTGGGCCGACGACCTGGCCGACGCGCAGTACGGGCGCACGCTGCATTTCGACCTGTCCAGCGTGGTCCGCAACATGGCCGGGCCGTCGAATCCGCATCGGCGCCTGCCGACCAGCGCACTGGCCGAACGTGGCGTCGCCGACGAAGCCAAGCTGCTCGCAGGAAAGGCCGAGGAAGCAGGCGGCCGGATGCCCGACGGCGCGGTGATCATCGCCGCGATCACCAGCTGCACCAACACCTCCAACCCGCGCAACGTGATCGCCGCCGGACTGCTGGCGCGCAACGCGCTGGCAAAGGGCCTGGTGCGCAAGCCGTGGGTCAAGACCTCGCTCGCGCCGGGCTCGAAGGCGGTGGAGCTGTACCTGCGCGAGGCCGGACTGCTGGACGACCTGGAAGCGCTGGGCTTCGGCATCGTCGGCTTCGCCTGCACCACCTGCAACGGCATGAGCGGCGCGCTGGATCCGGCCATCCAGCAGGAGATCGTCGACCGCGACCTGTACGCGGTCGCGGTGCTCAGCGGCAACCGCAACTTCGACGGCCGCATCCACCCGCATGCCAAGCAGGCCTTCCTCGCCTCGCCGCCGCTGGTGATCGCCTACGCCATCGCCGGCACGGTCCGCTTCGACATCGAGAAGGACGCGCTGGGCGTGGATGCCGACGGCCATCCGGTCACGCTCAAGGACCTGTGGCCCAGCGACGAGGAAGTCGACGCCGTGGTCAAGGCCAGCGTGAAGCCCGAGCAGTACCGCGCCGTGTACGGGCCGATGTTCCAGCTCAAGGTCGAGTCCGGCGAAGCGGTGAGTCCGCTCTACGACTGGCGTCCGCAGTCCACCTACATCCGCCGCCCGCCGTACTGGGAAGGCGCGCTGGCCGGCGAGCGCACGCTGACCGGCATGCGTCCGCTGGCGGTGCTGGGCGACAACATCACCACCGACCACCTGTCGCCGTCCAACGCGATCCAGCGTTCGAGCGCGGCGGGCGAGTACCTCGCGTCGATGGGCGTGCCGGAAGAGGACTTCAACTCCTACGCCACCCACCGCGGCGACCACCTCACCGCGCAGCGCGCGACCTTCGCCAATCCGAAGCTGCTCAACGAGATGGTGCGCGACGCCGGCGGCAGCGTGCGCCAGGGTTCGCTGGCGCGGATCGAACCCGAGGGCACGGTGGTGCGCATGTGGGAGGCGATCGAGACCTACCTGCAGCGCAGCCAGCCGCTGGTGATCATCGCCGGCGCCGACTACGGCCAGGGCAGCTCGCGCGACTGGGCGGCCAAGGGCGTGCGCCTGGCGGGCGTGGAAGCGATCGTGGCCGAGGGCTTCGAGCGCATCCACCGCACCAACCTGATCGGCATGGGCGTGCTGCCGCTGGAATTCGCGCCGGGCACCACGCGGCTCACCCTCGGCATCGACGGCACCGAGACGTACGACGTCCGCGGCACGCGCACGCCCGGGGCGACGCTGACGCTGGCGATCCACCGCCGCGACGGTTCGACCACCGAGGTCCCGGTGACCTGCCGCCTGGATTCGGACGAGGAGGTCTCGATCTACGAGGCCGGCGGCGTGCTCCAGCGCTTCGCCCAGGATTTCCTCGCCCAGGCCAACGCCTAGCCCGTGGGTCGCCGGTACGTAGCCCGGATAAGCGCAGCGCATCCGGGGCTCCGCGCATGCGTCCGCCGCCGCCGCATGCCGGATCGCGCCGCCGTCGCCCAGCTCCGTAGCCCGGATAAGCGCGCAGCGCATCCGGGGACCGCGCGCCGCCCGCAGGACATGCGAAACGCCGCAAGCAGGCGATCCACGCGTCGGAGTGGGCGATGCATCCGGATTGCCAGGAGTTCCCGGATGCGCTGCGCTTATCCGGGCGACGCGGGCGGCATGCCGATACGAGCGGCAGGGCGCCGGGCCGCCGCCGCGTGGATGTCGAACGCGGGCTCGGCGGTTCGTCGTGCAGGCACACCCAACCACCCGGAGACCGCGCATGACCGATTCCAACGCCACCCCGGCCACCGCCACCGGCACCGTCCGCCTGCACCGCGTGCTGCGCGCGCCGCCCGAGCGCGTGTACCGCGCCTTCATCGACGCCGCGGCCTTGTGCAAGTGGCTGCCGCCGCACGGCTTCACCGGCACCATGCACGCGTTCGACCCGCGCGTGGGCGGCGGCTACCACATGTCGTTCACCAACTTCGGCACCGGCGCCAGCCATGCCTTCCGCGCCACCTACCTGGAACTGGTGCCTGGGCAGCGCATTCGCCACACCGATACCTTCGACGCGCCGGGACCGGCGGGCGAGATGCAGGTCACGGTGGAACTGGAGGAGTCCATCTGCGGCACCTCGCTACGCATCGTGCAGGAAGGCATCCCGCCAGAGATTCCGGCCGACTTCTGCTACCTCGGCTGGCAGGAATCACTGGAACTGCTGGCGAAGCTTGTGGAGCCGGAGATTCCGGATGGCGCCTAGGATATGAAGCGGGGCCGGCTGATGCTGATGGCGCGTCCACCGTCGACAACGGCGGTGGCCATGAGCGCAGTGCCGGTGATGGCCGGATGGCCTGCTATTGCGCGGGATGCCCACTGGCCGCATTACAACCTGCATCAGAGCTTGACCCTCGATCACGCGCCTGCGGACGAACATGCGCTATTGCGCGCGCTGTACAGGATCGATGCCTTCGCCTTCGACATGCTGTTCAATCGCATGACCGGTGATGATGCGGCAGGTGGACATTGGACGCTCCACGCGAAGGGGATGCCGCGCGGGTTCGCCACGCTGCTGACCGATGTTTGGGGTGCGCTTGCCGCCGAGGGCATCCAGGATTGTTTCGGACATCGACCGCACGTGACACTGTGTTATCGAGCGCCGCGGATGCCTGGCGGCACATACTGGTTACCAGACCCCATTCCATGGCGTGTCGATGCGATCGAACTCGTCATGGTCGAGACACATCCGTACCGCTACGTCACGATTGCGCGGCGTCCGCTTGTCGCGCCAGTGCAGAGCGATCTCTTCCCCGGAACCCCATCCGTCCATCCCGAGCACGCCGCGAAATGACCCACCGCCCCCAGCTCCGCATTCCCGCCACCTACATGCGTGGCGGCACGTCCAAGGGCGTGTTCTTCCGTCTGGAGGACCTGCCCGTGGCTGCGCGCAGCCACGGCGCGGCGCGTGACGCGCTGCTGCTGCGGGTGATCGGCTCGCCTGATCCCTACGGCAAGCACACCGACGGCATGGGCGGGGCGACCTCGAGCACCAGCAAGTGCGTGATCGTCGCGCCGTCCACGCGGCCAGGCCACGACGTCGACTATCTCTACGGCCAGGTCTCGATCGACAGCGCCTTCGTCGACTGGAGCGGCAACTGCGGCAACCTGTCCTCGGCGGTGGGTCCGTTCGCGATTGCGCACGGCATGCTCGATCCCGCCAGGGTGCCGGCCGACGGCACCGCCACGGTGCGCATCTGGCAGGCCAACATCGGCAAGACCATCGTCGCGCATGTGCCCATGGTCCAGGGCCAGGTGCAGGAGACCGGCGATTTCGAGCTCGACGGCGTGACCTTCCCGGCTGCCGAGATCGTGCTGGAGTTCCTCGATCCGTCCGACGACGGCGAAGACGGCGGTGCGATGTTCCCGACCGGCCGCATGGTCGACACGCTCGAGGTGCCTGGCCTCGGCGCGCTGCAGGCGACGCTGATCAGCGCCGGCATTCCCACGGTGTTCGTGGATGCGGCCGACATCGGCTTCGATGGCACCGAGCTGCAGCCGGCGATCAACGACACCCCGACCGCGCTCGCGAAACTCGAAGCGATCCGCATTGCCGGTGCGCTGCGCATGGGGCTGATCGCGCACGCCGACGAGGCGTTGCGGCGCCAGCACACGCCCAAGGTCGCCTTCGTCGCACCGCCCGCGGCCTATGTGGCTTCGAGCGGCAAGGCGATCGCCGCGGGCGACATCGACCTCAACGTGCGCGCGATGTCGATGGGCAAGCTGCATCACGCGATGATGGGCACCGCGTCGGTCGCGATCGCCACCGCGGCCGCGGTGCCGGGCACGCTGGTGAACCTGGCCGCCGGCGGCGGCACGCGCGATGCGGTGCGCTTCGGGCATCCGTCGGGCACCCTGCGGGTGGGCGCGGCGGTGTCGCAGGTCGACGGCCGCTGGACGGTGACGCGCGCGGTCATGTCGCGATCGGCGCGGGTGCTGATGGAGGGCGCGGTGCGGGTGCCTGCGGAGACGCTGGGCTGACCGTGCCGGAAGCGTCCCCATCTGCCCCATCGGGGCACCTTCCACCCGTGAAGGGCGCAATGCCCCGCGAAACGGGGGAAGGATATGCGCAACGCCCCGTGGGTGCGATGGATGCGCGGCCGGCCGCCCCATCTGTCCGTGCGGGGCACCCCCTACCCATGAAGGGCGCGATGCCCCGTGAGACGGAAAGACATGTCCCGCGCGCATTCCGTGCGGCTGACGCGTCCAGGCGACCGTCGACGCGCCTTCCTGTCGAACGCGCGGCAGCTCGATCTTCTCGAGCCGCTGCCCGATCCACGTACGCGTGCTGAAGCGGATGCACGGAGGAACGGGCGGACGACACACCTGAATCCGGTTCGGTGATGTCTCCCCGAACCGCGCGCGGCACTACTGCGGATCCGGTTTCCCGAACCGCTCGCCGAAGAAATCGCCGTCGTTCCAGCGCGGGCGCTGCGCGGCGTCGCCGGTGATGCGGCCGATGCGGGCATTGAGCGTCGCCAGGCGCGCTGCATCGCCGTACTGGATCGGCAGGTCCACCTGGTCGCAGGGCTGGTGGTAGCAGTTGCGCAGGAACCAGGTGGCGGCGACCTGCGGGTCCTGGTCCGGATTGGCGCCCACCACGCCGCCCATCAGGTACACCGCGGGAATGCCGGCGCGCACGAAGGCGTACTGGTCGCTGCGCACGAACACCGTCTCCTCGGGGAACGGATCGGGTGAGAGTGTCACCCCGATCTCCGCCGCGGCGGTGTCCAGCACCGCGCCCAGCGAGGAATGGTCGACGCCGATCGGCACCACGTCGGTGGTCGGCGCGGTCAGCATCGGCATGTCCATGTTGATGTTCGCGACCACGTCGCCGTCGACCGAGGGACGGTTGGCGAACCACTCCGCGCCGAGCAGGCCCTGTTCCTCCGCGGTGAGCGCGACGAACGCCATCGACCGCTTCGGCCGTGGCCCGGCCTCCAGTTCGCGCGCGGCCTCCAGCAGGATGGCCACGCCCAGCGCGTTGTCGATCGCGCCGTTGCGGATCCGGTCCTCGCGGCCCTGTGCGTCGGTGACCGGTTCGCCGGTGCCGATGTGGTCCAGGTGGGCGGTGTAGACCACGTGCTCGCCGGCCAGCGCCGGATCGGCGCCCGGCAGGCGGCCCACCACGTTGCGCGAGGCCAGCGGCTCGATGCGCGTGCGTGCGGCCAGGCGCAGCGTGCCCGGCAGGGGGAAGCCGCGCAGCTGGCCCGCGCGCGCGGCCTCGAACAGCTGCGCCGCCGAGCGGTCGCCGCCCGCGAACAGTTCGTCGGCCGCGGTGGCGCTGACCACCGCGCTGGCGCGCAGCTGCGGCCAGGTGTCGATCGCGCCGCCGTCCTCGCCGCGCAGCCGCATCGAGGGCTGCGAGGCGTTCTGCACCGAGCGCGCCCACGGGTTGCGCACCTCGTCGTCGGCGGTGTTGACGTACACCACGCCGACCGCGCCGCGCTCGACCACGTTGCGCAGCTTCTCGCGGGTGGAGGCGTGGAACGCGCGCTGGGTGGCTTCGAACCGCGCCGGCGCGCCGCCGAACATCACCGCGATACGGCCGTCCAGGTCGAGCCCGGCGAAGTCGTCGTGGCCCAGGTCCGGCGCGTGCACCGCCTGGCCGACGAACACCGCCGGCGCGTCCAGCGCGGCCTCGGCGGCGTTGAAGTTCGCCAGCGGCAGGAACTGCTTGCGCGGCTCGAGGGCGATGGTCGCGCCATTGCGGACGATCTCCAGGCGGGCGCCCTCGGGCTGCACCGTCGCCTGCAGCAGCGGCACCGCCTGGAACCAGCTGCCGTCGTCGCCCGCCGGCGCCAGGCCGGTCTCCCCGAAGCGCTTCGCCACGTACTCCGCCGCGCGATCGAAGCCCGGCGTGCCGGTGCGCCGGCCCTCCATCGCGTCGTCGGCCAGCGCGCGCACGTCGGCCTCGATGCGCTGGCCGGCGGGCGTCTCGTTGGGCGGCGGCGGGGTGGCGGGCGTTGCCGCGGCTCCCTCGGCGGGGGCGGGTGGCTGCGCCGCGTCGGCGGGCGCGGGGTCGCGCTGGCAGGCCGCGAGCGGCAGGCACAGCAGCACGAGGGCGGCGGTCAGGCGGGGATTCATCGGCGGCGACTCGTGCGACGGTGCCCGGACGCTAGCACCGGCGCCGGGCGCGCTTCAATACGCCGCCCGGCGGACACACGCCACGGCCACACGCCGCGCCTATGATGGTCCGGCGTGCATCGCGCGCCGTCTTGATCCGGGTCAATGCGGCCGTGCCCGGTGTGCGCGACCCTCGCACCGGTGCAGCGTTTCAGCGCGACGGCGCTGCACCCGGATGCGCACACCGCAGGCGCGACCTGCGGACACCCTGCAATCCCCCGACGCACGAGGTGACGACATGGGCAATGCCAGCGATCTGCCGATGCAATTGTGGAAAGCCAATCTCGACCTGCAGCTGCGGCTCGGCCGCCTGCTGCAGGACAGTGGCCGCGAATGGATGGAGCTCGGCACGCGCGCCGCCGGCGAAGGCGCCGCCGAGCTCGACGCCGAGTTCCGCAAGCTGCTGGGCGGCGGCGACTGGCAGGGGCTGGCCACGCTGCCGGCGGAGGCGTTCTGGCGCCAGGCCGAACAGCGCGTCGGCGACAGCCAGGCCATCCACCAGCTTGCGCTGCACGCGCAGGAAGGCTTCGTCCGCGGCGTGGTGGAGGCGTTGCAGGACTGGCAGGGCAGGCTCACCGACGCCTGGTCCGGTGCGGGGATGGCGGCGGGATCGACGCCGGACCTCGCGCAGGCCTGGCAGGGGCTGGTCTCGGACTGGGAGGCGGGCCTGGCGAACCTGGCGCCGTCGCCGAGGCGCGCGTCCGGCACCCGCGGCGCACAGGCCGGCCCGACCGTGGCGACGCCTGCGGCGAAGCAGTCAGCCGCCGCGAAGCCTGCAGCGAAGAAATCGGCGGCGAAGAAATCCGCGGCGAAGAAATCCGCGGCAAAGAAGCCGGCAGCGAAAAAATCCGCCTCCGGACCTTCCGCCACGAGGAAGCCGGCCGCGAAGAAGACCGCCGCCCGCAAGTCCGCGCCGGCGAAGAAGGGCGCACGCAGGCGTAATGGCTGACCCCGCGCCGATCGCGGGCCCGGCGCTGGCGGATCCCGCAAGCAGATTCCTCCTGGGTCCCATTACCCCTGCTCCTCTTCGCTCTCCATTCGAGGTGAGGCAGGTATTCGCGAGAGGTCGACCCATCCATTCAGGCCGACGCCGCGTCTGCGGCGCGGCTTGATCCAGGGACGGGACGCCCCAGTGCGAGTAGAAACGAAAATGACGCCACGACAGGGGGCATCGGCAGGCGGAACGATGGGCAGGCCAAGGGCCGGACCCGGTGGGTGCAGCGCGAGCACGCTCTGTCCGCAGCCCCATTTCATCTCGCCATCGCCTGGTCCCTGAGGTCCTCCGGTTGCGCCGCAAAGGCCTCCGCATGATCGGTCGCCCATTCACGGAACGTGCGGGCAGGCCTTCCGGTGAGTCGTTCTACGGTACGCGTCACCGGTTCGGGCCGTTCGGCCAGGCCAGCCCAGTACGCGAGTGCGCCGTCCACGAAGTCCGGATCGCCCCACTCAGCCAGCAACTGCTGCCTTGCGACATCTGCCGGAATCTCTTCCCAGCGGACAGGCCGACCGATCGCTTCACCAATGATCCGCACCTGATCGGCGAACGTCAGCTGTTCCGGCCCGGTCAGGACGTACTTCGCGCCCGTATGGCCCGGCTCCGTCAGCACCCGTGCCGCAACGGCTGCGATGTCGGCCTCATGAATGGAGGAGCGGACCGCACCGCCGTAGGGTCGCCGTAGGACGCCGGTGCCGCGGATCTGGGCCGCCCATTCCAGCGCATTCGCCGCGAAGCCTCCGGCCCGCAGGAACGTCCATTCCAGACCGGACTGGACGATCAGGTGTTCGAGTTCGCCCCAGACGCCATTCTGTTCGGGGCCGAGATCGTCGCGGACGCCCATCGACGACAGGTACACCACGTGCCGCACGTGCCTGGCGATCGCCTCCACCACCCGCGGCGCACCTGCGGAGCCGAAGAACGGCCACAACAGGAAGATGCCGTCCATCCCCTGCAGCGCAGGCTCGAGCGTATCCGGCTCCGCCAGATCTCCGCGGACAAGCTCGACGCCTTCCGGTAACCCTGCCTTGCCGGGGTCGCGGACGAGCGCCCGCACCGCTACGCCCGCCGTCAGCAACTCGTCGACCAGGTGCCGGCCGACCTTTCCTGTCGCACCCGTGACCAGGATGCGATCCGCTTTGGTGATGCGTCCTGCCATGTGGACGTCTCCGGGAGAGGGGGCTGGTTCGAAACAGGCGGACCGGATCGCAACCTCGTCCACCGTCTCGAAGAGGCTAGTACCTCAACCAGTCTCGAGGTCAAGCAGGAGCGCGGCCGTACGTCGGGAGCACGGGTCACGTCCTGACAGAGGCGTCGTGCCAGCGGCAAGCGCCTTCGTGGCGAAGTGCTCGAAGGACATAAGGCCGCCGGACGCCGCCCTCAGCGTTGGGCCTCGCCAGTCTGGAACTCGGCCGCAATCCGCCGCGCCAGCGCATACGGCTCCGGATCGTTCCGGTTCGTCAGCAGCACCACGGTCAGGCGTTGCTCCGGCCAGCGCAGGAGTACGTTGCGGAAGCCGATGGTTTCGCCCGAATGCCACAGCAGCCGGTCCGCGCCTTCGCCGTGGACGCGCCAGCCGTAGCCGTAGCCTTCCACGTCGGCCTCGCCGGTGGTCGTGTGCGCGGTGAAGGCGAGTGCGCGCGAGGCGTCGGAGAGCAGGCGGTCGTCGCGCAGCGCGGCGTCCCATTTCGCCAGGTCGTCGATCGACGAGTAGATGCCGCCGTCGCCGAGCACCGCGCTGGTGCTGCTCTGGTCGGTGCGGGCCCAGCCGTCGGTGGCCGCGCTGTAGCCGTAGGCACGGTCGCGCACGGTGGAGATGCCGTTCTCGAACGCGAGCGTGGCGTCCATGCCCAGCGGCTTGAAGATGCGCTCGCGCAGGAACGTGGCGAAATCCAGCCCCGAAGCCTCGCCGACGATGAGTGCGAGCAGGGCATAGCCGCTGTTGCTGTAGCGGTAGTCGCTGCCAGGGGCGAAGTAGAGGCGATCCTGCGTTTCCAGCAGGCGCAGCACGTCGGCGTCGCGCAGCTGGCCCTCGATCGCGTCGGGCAGCACATCCTCGTAGTCGACCACGCCCGAGGTGTGGCTGAGCAGGTGGTGCAGGGTGATGCCGTCAGCCGCGGCGGGCAGCGACGGCAGCCAGCGGCGCACCGGGTCGTCCAGCGACAGCGCGCCGTCCTGCGCCAGCAGCAGGATGGCGGCGGCGGTGAACTGCTTGCTCACCGAGGCCAGGCGGAAGTTCGTGCCCGGGTCGACGGGGATGCCGCGCTCCAGGTTGGCCAGGCCGTAGCCCTTGCGCACCACCGGCACGCCGTCGCGCACGACCAGCAGCGCGGCGCCGGGGCCGCGTGGCTCGGCGTATGCGGCCATCAGGGTGTCGATGCGGTCCAGGGTCTGCGATGTCGGCATGCGGGCATCCGGTGTGGTGGAGCAGGCGGCGAGTGCGGGCAGCAGCAGCGCGAGCAGTGCGTGCCGCGCCGTTGCGGGCAGCAAGCGGAGGATGCGGCGGCTTGCGGGGCGCACGTGCGGCGTGGTCATTCGTCTGTGCCGTGCAGCCCTGCGTGCGCCGCATAGAGCAGGGTGCCGCGGGCGTCATCGCCGCCGAGCTCCCAGAACATCATCCCGCCCAGGCCGCGCATGCGCGCGTAGGCGGCCTTGGCACGGATCGCGTCCGGATCCTCGTAGCTGACGAAGCTGCGCGTGCCCGGGTTCCACAGCCACGCGGCCTGCGCCTGCGGATCGAAGTGGCGTTGGAATGCAGGCGTGTCGAGGTAACCCTGCTGCAGCTCGGCCCAGGTCACGAACGCGACCTCGCCGGCGAACGGCTGGTGCAGGCCGGCGCTGTCCGCGGTGCTGGTGCGGAAAGCCTTGCCGTAGAAGGCCGCGCCGGGCACCAGCTTGTGCGGCGGCACGCCGGCGGCGAGGAACTCGTCGACCGCGCGCGTGGTGTCGCGATCGCTGGCGCCGTTTGCGCCCGCGGAGCGGTACAGGCCGGCGTGGTGGCCGGTGCGCGCGCTGCCGGCGCCGAAGAAGTCGTAGGTCATCAGGTGGATGGCGTCGACCAGCGGCACGATCCGCGGCAGGTCGAGCCCGCGCGCGGCCTCGCCGTCGGCGGCGGCGATGGTGAGCTGGTAGCGGCGGCCGGTCTGCGCCGACAGCGCGTCGAGCGCCTCGCGCAGCGCCTGCAGCATCAGGGGGAAGTTGTCGCGGTCGGCCGGCGAGTGGCTGATGCCGGGACCGGGCAGGGCCGGGTATTCCCAGTCGATGTCGAGGCCGTCGAGGCCGTGCGTGCGCACCAGCGCGACCGCGGTGTCGGCGAAGGTGCGGCGTGCGTCTTCGGTGGCGGCGGCTTCGGAGAAGTGGTCCGCGCCCCAGCCGCCGATGGCGAGCAGCACGTCGGCGCGTGGTTCGCCGTCGCGGCGGTCGGCCAGTTTGGTCAGACGCTCGGCCATGCCTTCGCGCGGCAGGCGAACACGGTGGTGGGCGTCGACCACGGCGAAGGAGTACACGACGGTATCGAGCTTGCCGGCATCGACGGACGGCAGTGGGACGTCGCGGTCGAACAGGTAGGCGATCAGGCGCGGCGCGGGGGGTGTGTTCGCGGTGATCGATTCGCCCGATTCCGACGCGAGCGCCGCGCTCGAGGTCGCGACGAACCACACGATCGCCGCCATGCCCAGCCACCAGGATCGCCGCATGCCGCACTCTCCGCGTCGGGGAGGCGACACCGTACACGATCCACACGGCGTCGCGCCGCGACCGGTGCGATGCCGTCGTGCGATCGGCATCTTGAACGTCGAGGCGAGCGCATGGGTCGCGAGCGCATTCCACCGCCCGCCTCGGCGTCCGCGTTGCGCTCGCGGCGTGGCCAGCCGCCTCCGTACCGCGTAGTGTCGAACCAGGCTTCGGTCCGCGCGAGCGGGACGAGCAGGGGGGGCGCCGAGTGGGCGCGCACGGTTGTTCCGTGACCGCGCAACGACGAGGCGACACACGCTCGGGGATCACTTCAGTGACGTAGGGCCCCGGATGCGGCCGTTGACCTTATCCGGGCTACGCGGTCGCAGGCCACCGCGTGATTAGCGGACAGATCGCCGCGGAGCGCCGTCGCAGCAGGAACATCAAGAAAGGCATCGCGGCAACCGCATCCTGGAGCCGTGTCCTGGCGGGCGGGGATCGCGGCTAGCAACACATGGATGTGTTGCGCGCGAGTCAGGGCAGGATGCCCTGACCGAGCGGAGAGCGATTCCCGGGCGTCAGGGCACGGCGCCGATCCGAAGGCCCTAGTACCCGAAGCCCCGAAGCCCCGGCATTGAACTCATCCGTAGGGCCTCCCACCCAACGATCGAGAAGAAACGAACGGGGGGGCGAGCGGAGGTCATCGCGTCGAACGCCCGACCATCTGCCATCGCCTATCTGTCCCGAGGCGGAAACCGCAGCACCACGCCGCGCTCTTCCTCGCGTGCGTCTTCCTGCGCATCTCGCTGCCACAGCACGGGTACGTCCTTCGGCGAACCCGGTTCGAACGTGTCACGCTCGGCCTGTGCGGCGCGCTCGGCTTCTTCCTCTTCGATTTCCCAGCTGTAGCGCCGGCGCGGCGGTACCGGATCGGCGCGGCGCAGCAGGAACGCCGCGACGATGCCGCCGAGCGCACCGCCCAGGTGCGACTGCCACGACACGCCCGGCTCCTGCGGCAGCACGGTCAGCAGCATGCCGCCGTAGAACAGGAACGCGATCATGCCGGCCGCGATCGAGGGCCGGTCGCGGCGCAGCAGGCCGAGCATGAAGACCAGGAACATCAGCCCGTGGGTGAGGCCGCTGGCGCCGAGATGGAACGAGCCCGCATCGCCCAGCACCCACGCACCCAGGCCCGAGCCCAGCCACATCAGCGGCAGCGCACGCACGGTCGCACGCGGATAGACGGCCAGCGCGAGGGTGCCGAGCAGCAGCAGCGCGGTCGCGTTCGCGACCAGGTGTTCGGGCGAACCGTGCAGCAGCGGTGCGGTGAGCAGGCCGAGCAGCCCGTCCAGCGTGCGCGGTGCGACCGCGAACGCGCGGTAGTCACCCAGCCCCTGTAAACCGAACACGATCACCAGCGCCAGCACGAACGCCACGCTGCCCTTGGCCGCCGAGGCCAGCCGACGCTTGTCGGCCACGCGCTGGGCCTCGGGGTCGTGCGCGTCGTCGGGCGTGGGCAGGTACATCGTCGGGAGGTGGCGGCAAATTGCGGCGATGCAAGGGTGCCGATGCGGCGGGCGCCGCCGCGACGGCGCCCGGCCGGCCGCCCCGCCTCAGTGACCGGCCGCGGCGCGCGGCGGGCGCGCCAGGCTCAGGGCGATGGTGGTCGCCAGGATCGCTGCCACCACCGCCAACGACCACAGCACCGGGATCTTGTACAGATCGACCAGCAGCATCTTCGTACCGATGAAGACCAGCACGATGGCCAGGCCGTAGGGCAGCAGGTGGAAGCGCTCGGCCATGCCGGCGACCAGGAAGAACATCGCGCGCAGCCCCAGCACCGCGAACACGTTCGAGGTCAGCACGATGAACGGGTCGGTGGTGATGGCGAAGATCGCCGGGATCGAATCCACCGCGAAGATCACGTCGGTGATGCCGATCATCACCAGCACGATGAACAGCGGGGTGAACTTGCGCCGGCGGCCGCTGCCCAGCCATAGCGCGCTGCCGTAGTAGCGGCGGATGAAGGGCACGTGCGCGGTCAGCCAGCGCAGGACCGGGTTGTGCTCGAGGTCCGGCTCCTTGCCGGCCGCGAACCACATCTTGATGCCGGTCAGCAGCAGGAACACGCCGAACACGTACAGCATCCAGTGGAAGTTCGCGATCAGCGCGGCGCCGGCGAAGATCAGGATCGCGCGCAGCACGATCGCCAGCAGGATGCCGATCACCAGCACCCGCTGGCGCTGCTCCTCGGGCACCGCGAAGTAGGTCATCAGCATCAGGAACACGAAGATGTTGTCGACCGCCAGCGCCTTCTCGACCAGGTAGCCGGTCAGGAACTCCAGCCCGATGCGGCGGGCCTCGTCCGGCCCCGCGTCCTGGCCCACGTACCACCACAGCGCGGCGTTGAACGCGAGCGCCAGGGCCACCCAGCCCAGGCTCCACCACGCCGCCTCCTTGAAGGTGACCTTGTGCGCGCCGCCGTGGCGCATCAGCACTAGGTCGACCATGAGCGCGAGCAGCACCAGGCCGGAGAAGCCGGCCCACAGCCAGACGTTGCCGATCGTGTCCATCGAGGAGTTCCGTGCAGGAGAAGTGGAGGACGGCCGCAGGCGCGGGCGGCGCGGAGTCCATGCACGGGATTCCGGGGGCACACCTTCGCCGATGCGGCGAAGGTCTTGCTCACAGCCCGGCCGGGCTGCCGCGGGACCGGAGCATCGCTGCTCGAAATGACGGCCGTCGCGCTGGGAGCTACTCCCCTTCGGCGCGCATTCTGGCGGCGCGCGCCCGGCCGGGTCAAGCGGGCGGATAAACTGTCGCCATGACCGAGCCCCTGCCCACCATCCGCCTGCGCAACGCCTGGCGTTCGAACCACCCCTGGATCTTCCAGAAACTGGTGGACAAGCCCGTGCCGCGGCCCAAGCCGGGCAGCATCGTGGACATCGTGGGCCAGGACGGGGTCTGGATCGGGCGCGGGTTCTACAACGGCCATTCGCGCATCGCGCTGCGGATCCTGGAGACCGATCCGGACGTGGCGGTGGACGAGGCCTGGTTCGCCGCGAAGATCGCCGCGGCCGTGCAGCTGCGGCGCGAGGTGCTGGACCTGGATGCGGTGTCCAGCGCCTGGCGCGTGGTGCACAGCGAAGGCGACGGGCTGTCCGGGCTGGTGGTCGACCGCTACGACGACCTGCTGGTGGTCGAGTTCTTCAGCGCCGGCATGTTCCGCCACCGCGAATGGATCTACGCCGCGCTGCGCGCGCAGTTCCCCGGCTGCCGCTTCCACAGCGCCGCCGACGAACACGTACAGAAGCAGGAGTCGTTCGACTTCCACGGCACCTCGGGTACGGAAGCGGCGACCATCACCGAGCACGGCATCCGCTTCAGCGCCGACCCGGCCGGCGCGCACAAGACCGGCTTCTTCGCCGACCAGCGCGACAACCGCGAATGGCTGTCGCACCGCTGCAGGGACAAGCGCGTGCTCGACCTGTGCTGCAACACCGGCGGTTTCGGCGTGTACGCCGCCGTGCGCGGTGCCAGCGAAGTGGTGGGCATCGACATCGACGAGGCGGTGCTGGAGATCGCGCGCGGCAACGCCAGGCTCAACCACGTGCGTCCGCGTTTCGTGCAGGCCGACATCTTCCCGTGGCTGCGCGACGCCGCCGCCAACGGCGAGCAGTTCGACGTGGTGGTGCTGGATCCGGCGAAGATGACCCGCGACCGCGAGCAGGTGATCAACGCGCTGAAGAAATACCTCGACATGAACAAGCTGGCGCTGGGGGTGGTCAAGCCCGGCGGCCTGCTGGCCACGTTCTCGTGCACCGGCCTGGTGAGCGAGGAACAGTTCCTCGACATGCTGCGCCGCGCGGCGTTCTACGCCGGGCGCACGGTGCAGGTGCTCAAGGTGTCCGGCGCCGGCCCCGACCATCCGTTCCTGGCCCACGTGCAGGAGTCGCGCTACCTCAAGGCGGTGTTCTGCCGCGTGCTGGATTGAACCGGCGGGTGGCGCCGCGCACGCCGCGCGGCGTGCGGCGCGCGCTGTGGGCGGTGGCCGCGCTCACCGCGCTGGCGCTGGCGGGAACGTTCTTCTGGGAGCCGCTGCGCGACTGGCTGCGCCCGCCGTTGCCGCCACCGGCGCCGACCGCGTTCGACTGGACCGCGCGCATGACCCCGCTCGCCGGGACCGGCCTGCGCGGCGCGCGCGATGGACACGCGCTGTCGGCGCGCTTCGACGAGCCCTGGGGCGTGGTGCGCGGGCCCGACGGCAGCGTGTTCGTCGCCGATGGCGGGGAGGCGAACCGGATCCGGCGGATCGCGCCCGATGGCACGGTGACCACGTTCGCCGGATCGGTGGAAGGGTTCCGCGACGGCGTCGGTGCGGCGGCGCGGTTCCACACGCCGTCCTCGCTGGCGGTCGACCGCTTCGGCGCGCTGGTCGTCGCCGACACCGGCAACCACGCCATCCGCCGCATCGCGCGCAACGGCGCGGTCGCCACGCTGGCCGGCACCGGCGTGGCGGGACTGCGCGAGGGCGACGCGGCACTGGCGCAGTTCCGCGGGCCGATGGGCGTGGCGGTGGACGCGATCGGCCGCGTCTACGTGGCCGATACCTGGAACGACCGCATCCGCGTGATCGAGACCGATGGCCGCGTGCGCACGCTGGCCGGCGGCGCGCGCGGCTTCGTCGACGGCGCCGGCGCGCAGGCGCGCTTCGACACGCCCACCGCGCTGGCGGTGGCCGGCGACGGCACGGTGTGGGTGGCCGATACCGGAAACCGCGCGCTGCGCCGGATCGATCCCGACGGCACGGTGCGCACCTGGCGACCGGCGGGGTGGGATGCGGTCGATGTCGACCGTCCGCTGTCGCTGGCGGTCGCCCATGACGGCGTGCTGTATGTCGGCACGCTCTCGCCGGGCCGCGTGCTGCAGGTGAGCCCGGATGGGCGCGCCCGCGTGCTGACCGGCGCGTCGACCGGGCAATGGGCCGCGCGCGCCGCGGGCCTGTGGCTGGAGCGCGATGGCAGCATGCTGCTGGCCGATGCCGCCGGCCATCGCCTGCATCGGATCGTGCGCCGGAGCGCCGGCGACGATGTCCTTCGTGACGGCCCGGTGGGCCCGCGCCCGGACCGCCCGCTGCCCGATACCGCCCGTCGCTGGCCGTTCGCGCCGCAGGACGGCTGGCACGAGGTGGTCGGCACCCTGGGCGAGGTGCGCGGCAACTTCAGCGGCGAAAGCCGCAGCCACCTGCACAATGGCCTGGACGTGCGGGCCGATGTGGGGACGCCGGTGCTGGCGCTGATCGACGCCAAGGTCACCAGTCCGCTGGCCGCCTTCAGTTTCGGCGGCCAGGCCGAGGGCATCACCGTCGACGAGCTGACCAGCCTGCACATGCGCGTGGGCCGCACCGCGCAGGGACGCAACCTCGATCCGTCGCGGTTCGCGTTCGAGCACGACGAGGACGGCCGGCCGTCGCTGGTGCGGATCCTGCGCGGCACGCGTTTCGCGGCCGGCGATGCGCTCGGCTCGGTCAATGCGCAGGCGCACACGCACCTGATCGTCGGGCCGTACGGGCACCAGCACAACGCGATCCGGCTCGGCTTCCACGGCTATCGCGACACCGTGCCGCCACGCATCGATGGCGTGTCGCTGCTGGACGATGCGGGCCTGCCGCTGACCGCGCGCGAGGACGGCCGCGTGCTGGTGCCGCGCGCAGGCGGCGGCGTGCAGGTGGTGGTCGATGCCTGGGACCAGGTCGACGGCAACCTGCCGCGGCGCCGGCTCGGCCTGCACCGCATCGGTTACCAGGTGCTGCGCGCCGACGGCACGCCCGTGCCCGGATTCGAGGCACCATCGATGAACCTGGATTTCTCGCGCATGCCGGCGCATCCCGACGCGGTGCTGACCGCGTACGCCGCCGACAGCGGCATCACCGTGCACGGCGCGGCGCGCACGCGCTTCCTCTACGTGCCCAGCAACATCGTGCGCGGCGACACGGTCGCCGAGGCGCGCTGGGACCCGGCGGCGCTGCCCCCGGGCGACTACGTCGTGCGCGCGGTGGGCGTGGACGCGGCCGGCAATCGCGCGATCGGTGCGAGCGACCTGCCGGTGCGGCTGCTGGCGCACTGACCACGGCGGTGCACGCGTTGCGCCCTGAACGCAGGGTCGCCTCACATCGACATGGGGATCCGCTTCCCGACGGAGTGTCGCCATCGCCCGCATCGGCAGAGTGGGGTGGAGGTCGTCGGTGGGGTGCTCCGACGCGAGCCCGCGGGCGTACGCGCGCAACGTGCCGTTCCGTGCGTGGAACTGCCCAATGGGACCGGCTCCGCATCGCCGGTATGTACAGGTTTCGTACAAGCCGGAGGTTGACGGATGTGTAACGGCGGCGTGCCTAGCGTCGCTTCCGCACCATCGCCATTCGATGACGCCCACCTCAACCTCTACGGAGCAGCCCCATGCGCACCTGGCTCGCCATTCCCTTCACCGCCCTGTTCGCCACCACGGCGCACGCCGCCGGTCCCGAGGCAGGCCGCTGGTCCATGTCGGTGTTCGGCGGCGTGGACGTGCCGCTCAGCGGCGACGTGCACGACGGCGCCACCGCCGCAGTGCCCGACCTCGGTCCGCTGAACCCCGCCCTGGCCGGCGTCGATGCCGAACTGCGCATCGAGTCGCGCAGCCATGACCGCATCTACGACCTGGCTACCACCTACGGCCTCGAATTCACCTACGCGTTCGACGAACGCCGCGAGATCTTCGGCCAGGTGCGCCAGACCAGCGCCGACGAAGGCACGGTCATGGTCGGCGGCGCGTTCGTGCCGGCGCTGGACACCACGCTGCCGGTGTACGGCACCTTCGGCGATTACGAAGCCCTGTCGGCCGAAGTCGGCTACCGCTACTACTTCGGCACCGCAGGCACCGCGCGGCCATTCGTTGGCGCACGCCTGGGCGCCACCCGCACCGACGAGATCCGTGCGACCTTCGAAATCCCGGATGCGGGCATCACCATCGCGAATGCGCCGTTCTACGAGTCGGGCTGGTCGGCGACCGGTGGGCTCGACGTGGGCGTGATCATGCCGGTGTCCGAGACCTTCAGCGTCACCCTCGCCAGCGGCGTGCGCTACACGGGCGACCTGAAGGACGACGACAGCGCGATCGGCGGCCTGGGCCTGGCGAGCATCAACGACACCGGCAGCCGGGTGTCGCTGCCGGTGACGCTGTCGGGGCGCTGGGATTTCTGAGGCGCCTGTGCGATGGGCGCGCTCCTGGCGCGCCCATCCGCCTCTGGCACCTTGCACCCGTCAAGGGGCCCGATGTTCCGCAGCGGGGGAAGCAACAACTTGCCGTCCGCGTCATCCGTTCTCCGTAGCCCGGATAAGGCCGAAGGCCGCATCCGGGACCGTGGCAACTCGCGGGGCCGCGCCAGCCAGCGGGTCCTTGCGCGAACCATCCCGCCTCGATGGTCACCGTGACCATCCGGACATGAATTCCTCCCGGCATTCGCGTGTCATGGCGTAGCCGCGCCGACGCATCTCCGCGGCGCCATCGCCATTGCCCGGAGGCCGTGATGCATCGCCCCTTGTTGCCCGCCCTGCTGCTCGCGCTGTCGCCCGCGTTCGCCGCACTGGCGCAGATGCCCGCCACGGCCGCCGCGCCCACGCCCGCCCCGTCCGCGACATCCAGAACACCCATCGCGTCCCCGACGCCCGCCCGATTCGCCCTGTCGGCTACATCAGCGACACCTGCCGCGGCCGCCGCGTCCACCGTGCGCCTGTCCGGAGACCCCACCCGCGTGCTGGTGCTCGGCACCGTGCACCTGGGGCAGGAAGGCGGCGGCGACGTGACGCCCGAGGCGATCGAACCGGTGCTGCTGCGGCTGGCCGCGTACGCGCCGGAGATCATCACCATCGAGTCGATGCCGGGCGAAACCTGCGACCTGATGGCGCGGCATCCCGAGGTCTACGATCCCGAAGGCGGCGCGCAGTACTGCCCGGACACCGCCGCTGCGCGCTCGGCCACCGGCCTGGACGTGCCGGCGGCGATCGCGTCGATGGAGCGACAGCTGGCGGATTGGCCCGACGCGCCGACACCCGCGCAGCGGCGTCGCCTGGCCGCAACCTTTCTTGCCGCCGGCGATCCGAACTCCGCGCTGGTGCAGTGGCTGCACCTGGGCGAGCAGGAACGCCGCCCAGGCGACGGGCTCGACGAGGTGCTGGTCGCGGCGCTGCGCAAGCGCGCCGATTCGGACAACGAGAACACCGTGATCGCGGTTGCGCTGGCCGTGCGCCTGGGCCTGCAGCGCGTGCATCCGGTCGACGACCACACCGGCGACAACCTGCGCATCGACGACATGGACGGGTTCGCGACCGCCATCCGCAGCGCGTGGGACAGTGCGCCTCCCGAGTGCGGGGCGCTGCGTGCACGCGACAAGGCCTTGCGCGAGGCGCCGGACCTGCTGCCGCTGTACCGGCACACCAACAGCGCGGACTACCAGCGCATGCCGATGGCCTGCGACTTCGCGCTGGCGCTGGCGGAACCCTCGCCGCAGCGGTTCGGCCGCCAGTACGTCGGCGGCTGGGACCTGCGCAACCTGCGCATGGTGGCCAACATCGGCACCACCTTCCGCGAACGTCCGGGCGCGCGCGTGCTGTCGATCGTGGGCGCCTCGCACAAGGCCTGGTTCGACCGTTTGCTCGGCCAGCTGCAGGGCGTGGACATGGTGGACGCGGCGGAGATCCTCGGAGAGGAGTGAGCAACGGCCGCGAGCTGCCTCCGGATCGTGAAGGCTGCGGTCATCGATCCCGCCGAAAGGCGCGGAGGCGACGCTGCGACAGTCGCGTCACCCGGATCAGGCCGCCGTGCGCCGCAGGGCACGGATGGCGTCGGGAGCCCCAGGTCGCCGGATGTCGGCTGCGACTCCTCCGGCGACTTCGATCGTCGGATGTCCGGAGGTGAGCATCCCCGGATGCGCTTCGCTTATCCGGGCTACGCGTGAGGGCTCGTGCGGCACGCGCCATGCGCAGAACGTAGCCCGGATAAGGCCGAAGGCCGCATCCGGGTTCCCCGAAACACCTTCGATCAATAACCGCTTTCGGACAACGTCGCCCGCACCTGCTCATGCCGCGCCTGCAGCTGCGGCGACGGCGCGCGGCCGAGCAGGCTCACCGCCACGATCGCCACCGACGCGGCGATGAAGCCCGGCACGATCTCGTACAGCGCGCTGCCCGTCTGCTTCCACGCGATCACCGTCACCGCACCGGCCAGCATGCCGGCCAGCGCGCCGTTGCGGGTCATCCGCTTCCAGAACAGCGACAGCACCACCACCGGCCCGAACGCGGCGCCGAAGCCGGCCCAGGCATAGGACACCAGCCCCAGCACGCGCGACTCCGGATCGCGCGCGATCCACATCGCCAGCAGCGCCACCGCCAGCACCATCGCGCGGCCGACCCAGACCAGCTCGCCGTGCCCGGCACGCGGGCGCAGGAAGCCGCGGTAGAAGTCCTCGGTGAGCGCGCTCGAACACACCAGCAGCTGCGCCGCCAGCGTGCTCATGACCGCGGCCAGGATCGCCGACAGCAGCACGCCGGCGATCCACGGGTTGAACAGCAGCTCCGACAGCGCGACGAACACGCGTTCGGGATTCGCGTCCACCGGACCGGCGACCTCCGGATGCGCGGCGAACCAGGCGATGCCGAAGAAGCCGGTGGCCATCGAGCCGGCCAGGCACAGCACCATCCAGGTCATGGCGATGCGGCGCGCGCGCGGGATCGTGGCCAGGCTGTCGGCCGCCATGAAGCGCGCCAGCAGGTGCGGCTGGCCCACGTAGCCCAGGCCCCAGGCCAGCAGCGAGACGATGCCGATCACGCCGCCGGCGCCGATCCACTGCAGTCGCGCCGGATCGACCTGTTCCACCAGCGCCAGCGCCTCGCCCGGACCGCCTGCGCCCAGGATCGCGAACACCGGCACCAGCAGCAGGGCGAAGATCATCAGCGTCGCCTGCACGGTGTCGGTCCAGCTCACCGCGAGAAATCCGCCGATGAAGGTGTAGGCGATCGTCACCGCCGCGCCCCACAGCATCGCCTCGCCGTAGGGCAGGCCGAACATGCTCTCGAACAGGCGCGCGCCGGCGACGATCCCGGAGGCGCAGTAGATCGCGAAGAACACCAGGATCACCAGCGCCGACAGGATGCGCAGCAGCCGGCTGTGGTCCTCGAAGCGGTGGGTGAAGTAGTCGGGCAGGGTGAGCGCGTTGTGCGCGCGCTCGGTGTACACGCGCAGCGGGCCGGCGACGAAGCGCCAGTTGGCCCAGGCGCCGATCACCAGCCCGATCGCGATCCACGATTCCGACGCACCGCCCAGGTACAGCGCACCGGGCAGGCCCATCATCAGCCAGCCGCTCATGTCCGAGGCGCCGGCGGCCAGCGCGGTGACGTAGCTGCCCAGCGAACGGCCGCCGAGGATGTAGTCGTCGAAGGTGCGCGTGCGTCGCCAGGCGATGAAGCCGATGCCGACCATCAGCAACAGGTAGGCGGAAAACGTGAGGAACAGCGGAGAATCGAGGCGCATGCGGCGGGTCCGGGCGATGGCAGGCGGCGAGTGTGACCCAAACCGCCGCGGCGATGCCAATGCCGGACATCGACCCGGCGACCACGTCCGCCCGCGCTCTCCGGCTCAGCCGCTTCGGGCGCTCACACGCAGGCGATCCACTGCCTCAGCAGCGATTGCAGCGATGGCGTCCGGCGCGATGCGTCGGCGGCATCGGCGAACGTCACCTGCGCGCGGTCCGGCCCCAGCCAGCGAAGCAGGCCGTCGCGATCGTCGATCGCCAGTCCGTCCGCCGGCAGGGCCCGCGCCTTCGCGCCCAGGTGCAGGATCAGCACGATGCCCTGCTTCGCGCGCAGGTGGAAGGTGGCGAAGTACTCGTGGGTGCGGAAGCTCGGCGCGTTCCACTTCACGCCTTCGGCGATCGACGGATCCACGGCCAGGATCGCTGCGCGCAGGGCCTCGATCGCAGGTTTGTGCGGATGGACGAGCGTGGCCATCAGCGCATCGACCGCGGCGCGCGTATCGGCAGGCGTGGCATGGCGGACGGCGCGTGAAGCGGGCATGCGGGACTCGGGTTCGAAGTGGTGCGCGCCCGGTGCGGACGGCGTGTCGCGACCGGCGTGGCGCGGATCAGTCGGGGGTTTCGTTGCTGCGCGTCCGGGCGGTCGCGCGCTCCAGCTCCAGCGGGCGGACTTCGTAGAACAGCCCGCAGGCCAGCGTCGGGCTGGTGGCCAGCAGCGCGGCGGCGTCCTCCAGCGAGGGCGCGACCGCGAACCAGTAGCCGCCCACCAGTTCCTTGGTCTCGCCGAACGGGCCGTCGACGGTGACGCCTTTCGCGGAGACGGTCGCCCCGGCGCGGGCGAGGCGCTCGCCGGTCTTCATCCGGCCGGCGGCGATGTGGTCTTCGATCCAGGTGTAGAAGGCGTCGATCGCGGCCTGGATCTCGTCCGGCGACGCTTCGCGGCGCCACTGGCCGCGCGAGAGCACGAGGAAGTCCTGGGATCCGTCGGTATCGGTCACGGTGCGGGCTCCATGCGGGAAGACGCGCACGCTACCGCGAAGCGGAGGGTGGTGGAAGCATCGCGCGCATCGTGCGGGCAGGCTGCGCGGATTCCCGGTGACGGTACGTCGGTGCGCGTGGGCGGAAAATTCCGGTTGCGCGCGCATCGTTGCGTGCGCATCCCGACGCTTCATCGCCAAAGTCGACGCGACGGGCAGGTGCCGGATCGCGTAGCCCGGATAAGGCCGCAGGCCGCATCCGGGACGCTTTAGACGTGACCTGCGACGAGGGGGTCGAGATGCATCCCGGGTGCGCTTCGCTTACCCGGGCTACGAGGGGGGAGGGGATGTGCGACGGGGGTTGCCGCGGGCGGCGAGTTGCGCGAGGTCGGCGACGAAGCCGGCGTAGGCGGCGTCGCGCGCGGCATCGTCGCGCTGGCGCAGGATCCAGGCCGGGTGCACGGTCGCGAGCAGGCGCGTGCCGCCGGACAGCGTGTGCCAGCGGCCGCGTTCGTCCATCAGCCGGAAGCCGCGGCCCATCAGCGCGAGCGCAGCGGTGGCGCCGAGGCTCACCACGACCTCGGGCTGCAGCAGTGCGAGCTCGCGCGCGAGCCAGGGCCGGCACGCCTGGACGTGGCCCGCCTCGGGATTGCGGTGCAGGCGCCGCTTGCCGCGCCGTTCGAAGCGGAAATGCTTCACCGCATTGGTCAGGTAGAGCTGCGTACGGTCGATCCCAAGCTCGCCCAGCGCGCGGTCGAGCAGTTGTCCCGCCGGGCCGGTGAACGGCCGGCCGGTCAGGTCCTCGGTGTCGCCGGGCTGTTCGCCGACCAGCACGACGCGCGCGGTGGCGGGCCCTTCGCCGAACACCGTCTGCGTCGCCGGCGCCCACAGCGGACAGGCACGGCAGTCACGCGCGAGCTCGCGCAGCGCATCCAGCGACGTCGCGTCGGTGGCGAGCTGACCGGACGCCGGGCCGGTGGCAGGCGTCGCGCGCGCAGCGCCGTCGCCATGGCCGATGCCGGGCGTCCCATCGCTTCCTTCCGGGCCGTGAAACTGTCCGCGCATCGCGACTCCGGCCCCGGGCCGGCTTCTGATCGTGCGTCGCGGCGGCTGAGGTGCGCGCTCGGCCATCTCGCGCACGCGCACGCCGGCCTCGCGCACCAGGCCGGGCAGCAGCTGCGCCTCGGGCAGGTGCTTCCAGTACTTCACCGGCATCTCCTGGCGCATCATCCGCGGGTTGAGCCGTGCCGGGTTGAAGATGTGCGCGTAGTAGGTGCGCCACAACTCCTCTCGTGCGTCGTCGGCCGGCGCGTCGGCGCGCATGCCGCCGTCTCCGAACGCCAGCGCCTCGCCGTCCCAGTGCGCGCTGCGGTAGGGCGTGAGGATCGCCCAGCGCATGCCCGCGAAGCGGCGCGCGAAGAACGGCGCCACCCGGTCGACAATGCGGTGCTCCGGTTCGAACCAGGCGATGAAGGCGTTGTCGTCGCCGGGCACGGCGCGGAAGCGTACGAACGCCTTCATCTTGTGCGCATCGCGACGCACCGCCTGCACCCAGGCCTGCGCGCGGCGCACGTCGGCATCGGCCGGGTTGGACAGCAGCGCCGGCTCGCCATGCGTCGCGCGCCACAGCAGGCGGTAGAGCAGCCCCAGGCGCTGCGGCTCGCGATGGCACAGCAGCGCGGGGGCGAGTTCGAGCAGCGATTTCGGCGCGCGCGGCGCGTCGTCGCGCGGCGTGGCGCCTTCGATGTCGGGTGCCGCGAGCAGCGGCGCGGGCGCGTCGCCCTCGAGCCAGTCCAGCGCGTCGGGCGGCACCTGCGCACGCAATGCCGCGCGCGCCACGTCGCGCCACGCCGCCATGTCCCACGGCGGGTCGACCCGCGCCGACCAGCGTTCCACTCAGGCCGCCGCGGGCGCGTCGAACAGGCCGCCCTGGCGCGGCGGCGGCGCCAGGCGCGCGCGCAGCGCCTGCGGATCGTCCAGCGCGCGCCGCGGATGGTGGTCGGCCAGCTGCACGAACGGCAGCAGCTTGGCCAGCGGTGCGCGCAGCCGCGCCAGGTCGGCGACCCGCAGCCGGCCGTGGCGGCGCGCGGCCAGCACCCGCTGCACGTTGCGCAGGCCGAGTCCGGGCACGCGCAGCAGCAGTTCCTTCGCCGCGGTGTTGAGGTCAACCGGGAAGCGCTCGGGATGGCGCAGTGCCCAGCCGAGCTTGGGATCGACATCGAGGTCGAGCATGCCGTCGCCGCGGCCGCCGGCGATCTCGTCGATGCGGTAGTCGTAGAAGCGCAGCAGCCAGTCGGCCTGGTACAGGCGGTGCTCGCGCTGCAGCGGCGGCGCCTGTGGCGGCAGCGCGCGGCTGGCGTCGGGGATCGGGCTGAAGGCGGAGTAGTACACGCGTCGTAGCCGGTAGTTGCCGTACAGGTTGTCGGCCATCGACAGGATCGCGCGATCGTCCGCGCCGTCGGCACCGACGATCATCTGCGTGCTCTGCCCGGCGGGTGCGAAGCGCGGGGCGCGCCGCTTCGGCGTGGTGCCCGGCGTGGCCGCAGCCTTCGGCTTCGGCGCGCGCGCCTGCTTCGACTCCTCGATCCGCCAGCGCAGCTCGCCCATCGCGCCGCGGATCGCCGGCAGCCGCTTCTCCGGCGCGAACTGCGCCAGCCCCGCCTCGGTGGGCAGTTCGACATTGATCGACAGCCGGTCGGCATGGCGGCCGGCGTCGGCCAGCAGCTCGGGCGAGGCTTCCGGAATGGTCTTGAGGTGGATGTATCCGGCGAAGCGGTGCTCCTCGCGCAGCCGGCGCGCCACCTCCACCAGCTGCTCCATGGTGTAGTCGCCGTTGCGGATGATGCCGCTGGAGAGGAACAGGCCCTCGATGTAGTTGCGGCGGTAGAAGTCGAGGGTGAGGTTGACCACCTCGTCCACCGTGAAGCGCGCGCGCTGCACGTTGCTGGACACGCGGTTCACGCAGTACGCGCAGTCGTAGACGCAGAAGTTGGTCAGCAGGATCTTGAGCAGCGACACGCAGCGCCCGTCGGGCGTGTAGCTGTGGCAGATGCCCATCCCCTCGGTGCTGCCGATGCCGCCGCTGCCCAGCGAATGGCGCTTGCCCGCGCCGCTGGAGGCGCAGGACGCATCGTACTTGGCGGCATCGGCGAGGATGGCCAGCTTGCGGGCAGTCTCCATCGGGGCAGGGTGGTGGGCGCCAGTCTCAATCCGTGAGACGCGGCCGCGATGATCATGAATGCCGCCGCAGGCACGTTCAGCCCCGCGCGTTCGCCCGGCCTGCACGCGCCGCCGTGCAGTCTCCAGAGCCCCAGCCGCCGCCCGTCACGATGTCCGCGTCCCCGTTCGCATCCCGACACACGACCCCGCCGCCGGCGCCCGCGGGCTGACGATGGCGCCCGCGCGCGACCTGGTCGAACTGCGGCCCGAGGGCCTGTACTGCCCCGCCGGCGATTTCCACATCGACCCGTGGCGGCCGGTGCCGCGCGCGGTGATCACCCACGGCCACGGCGACCACGCGCGCAGCGGCATGGGCGAGTACCACTGTGTACGCGAGAGCCTGCCGATCCTGGAGTGGCGGCTCGGCGCGCAGCGCTACCACGTGCGTGAGTACGGCGAAGCCTTCGATCTCGGCGGGGCGCGGGTGTCGCTGCATCCGGCCGGCCACGTGCTGGGTTCGGCGCAGGTGCGGATCGAGGCCGAGGGCCGCGTCTGGGTGGCCTCGGGCGACTACAAGCGCCAGCCGGATCCGACCTGCGCGCCGTTCGAAGTGGTGCCCTGCGACACCTTCATCACCGAGGCCACCTTCGGCCTGCCCGTGTACCGCTGGCCGGACACCGGCGAGGTCGCGCGCGAGATCGCCGACTGGCAGCGCGACTGCGCCACCGAGGGCGTGGCCGCGGTGCTGTTCTGCTACGCGCTGGGCAAGGCGCAGCGGGTGCTGGCCGAACTCGCGCCGCACGTCGACACGCCGGTGCTGCTGCACGGTGCGATCGCCAACGGGGTGGACGTGTACCGCGGCGCCGGCATCGCGCTGCCGCCGACCGAGCCCGTTTCCGACATCGCCAAGGGCGCGGACTTCGCCGGGCGCCTGGTACTGGCGCCGCCGTCCGCCGCGGGCAGCGCATGGATGCGCCGCTTCCGCCGCGCCCAGACCGGCTTTGCATCGGGCTGGATGCGGATCCGCGGCAACCGTCGCCGCCGCAACTACGACCGCGGCTTCGTGGTCTCCGACCATGCCGACTGGCCGGACCTGATGCGCACCGTGCGCGAGACCGGCGCCAGCCGCATCATCGCCACCCACGGCAACACCGATGCCATCGTGCGCGCGCTGTGCGAGGACGGCCTCGACGCCGGCGCGTTCCGCACCGGTTACGGCGACGAGGACTGAGCGCCGCATGCGCCGCTTCGCCACCCTCTACCGCGAGCTCGACCGCAGCACCGCCACGCTCGACAAGCGCGCGGCGCTGGCGCGCTACTTCCGCGACGCACCGCCGCGCGACGCCGCCTGGGCGCTGCACCTGCTGGCCGGCGGCAAGGTGGCCGGCGCGAAGAAGCGCATCGCCAACACGCGCGAGCTGCGCGCGTGGATCGCGGCCGAGGCCGGCCTGCCCGACTGGCTGGTCGACGACAGCTACGACCAGGTCGGCGATCTCGCCGAGACGCTGGCCCTGCTGCTGGACGATCCTGCGCAGGCAGGCGCCGACGTGCCCCTGTCGGAGTGGATCGAGCGCCGCCTGCTGCCGGTCGCCAACCGCGACGAGGACGTGCGCCGCGCGGTGGTGGTGGAGGCCTGGCGCACGCTGTGCTTCGACGAGCGGCTACTGTTCAACAAGCTGCTGACCGGCGCGCTGCGGGTGGGCGTGTCGCAGCGGCTGGTGCAGCAGGCGCTGGCGGAGATGAGCGGGGTCGACATCGCCCGCATCGCCCAGCGCATGCTCGGCGAATGGTCGCCGACGCCGGCCTTCCTCGAGCGCCTGCTGTCGCACGAGGCGCTGGAAAGCGATTGCCAGCAGCCGTATCCGTTCTTCCTCGCGACGCCGATCGAGGCCGCGCTGCGGCCGGAGGCGCCGGCCGTAAACGGGGACGTCGCGACCGTACCCGCGGCGGATGCGACGTCCGAACATGCCGGAGTCGGTGCCGTGGCGACGGAAGACGGCGACGCCGCCGCCATCGATGCCGATGCGGATGCCGCAGGCACGGTCGAATCCGTCACCGCGCTGGCCAACGACCCCGGCGCGATCGAACGCGCGCTCGGTCCGGTCGACGACTGGCTGCTGGAGTGGAAGTGGGACGGCATCCGCCTGCAGCTGATCCGCCGCGGCGGCGAGGTGGCGCTGTGGTCGCGTGGCGAGGAACGCCTGGACGGCCGATTCCCGGAGATCGAGGATGCCGCGCGCGCGCTGCCGCGCGACTGCGTGCTCGACGGCGAACTGCTGGCCTGGCGCGCCGGCGAGGACGCGCCGCTGCCGTTCACCGCGCTGCAGACGCGCATCCAGCGCCGCAAGCCCGGGCCGAAGACGCTGGCCGACACCCCTGTGCGCGTCCAGGCCTACGACCTGCTGGAACTCGAAGGCGTCGACTGGCGCGAGCGTCCGCAGCGCGAGCGCCGCGAGGCGCTGGCCGCGCTGCTCGACGCGCACGACGATCCGCGCCTCGTGCTCTCGCCACTGGTCGATGTGGCGGACTGGAGCCATGCCGCGGCGCTGCGTGCGCAGGCGCGCGAGCGCGGCGTGGAAGGGCTGATGCTCAAGCGCGCCAGCGCGCCCTACCAGGGCGGCCGCAGGCGCGGCGACTGGTGGAAGTGGAAGATCGATCCGCTCACCGTCGACGCGGTGCTGATCTACGCCCAGTCCGGCCACGGCCGCCGCAGCACGCTCTACACCGATTACACCTTCGGCCTCTGGGACGGCGACGCGCTGGTGCCGGTGGCCAAGGCCTACAGCGGGCTGGACGATGCGCAGCTCCTCAAGCTCGACCGCTGGATCCGCGCCCACACCCTGGAGCGCTTCGGCCCGGTGCGATCGGTGCCGGGCGTGCATGTGTTCGAACTCGGCTTCGAGGCGGTGAACCGCTCGACCCGGCACAAGTCCGGCATCGCGGTGCGCTTCCCGCGCATCCTGCGCTGGCGCCACGACAAGCCTGCGGCCGAGGCCGACCGGCTGGACACGCTCAAGGCGCTGGCGCGATGACGCCGCCCGCGGCGCGCACGCGCTTCGACGCGCCGCTGGCCGACTGGTTCGCGGCCCGGGGCTGGACGCCGGCGCCGTTCCAGCGCGAGGCCTGGCGCCGCTGGCGCCGCGGCGAATCCGGACTGCTGGTCACGCCCACCGGCAGCGGCAAGACCCTGGCCGCGCTCGGCGGCCCGCTGCTGGATGCGCTGGCGGAGGTGGCGCAGGCCAGCGTGGCATCGGCCAAGGCGAAGGCGAAAGCGAAAGCGAAAGCACCGGCGAGGTCGCGCGGCGTGAGCGCTGCGGCGACACGCGCCGTGCGCACATCGGACAACGCGCCTGCGGCGCACGAGGGCGGCGCGCCGGCCACTACCACGTCGACAACCGCTGCGTCTGACCGGGCGGGACCACGCATCACATCGGACCCCGGGGCACCCGAGGCCGTCATCGCGGCGCCCGGCACGGTGGACGCGCGCGACCGCGACGCGCCCGTTCCGCCCGCATCGCGCTCCACGCGCCGCGCCGGCGTGTCCACCGCCGGCCGCACCCGCCTCCTGTGGATCACCCCGCTGCGCGCGCTGGCCAGCGACACCGTGCGCGCGCTGCGCGAGCCGATCGCCGCGCTGGGCCTGGACTGGACCGTGGCGATGCGCACCGGCGACGCGTCCTCGCGCGACCGGCGCCTGGCGCGCCAGGGCCGCGCCGACGCGCTGGTGATCACGCCCGAATCACTGGCGCTGCTGCTGAGCTACCCCGACACCGCCGCGCAGCTCGCCGGCCTGCGCGGGATCGTGGTCGACGAATGGCACGAGCTGCTCGGCAACAAGCGTGGCGTGCTGCTGCAGCTGTGCCTGGCGCGGCTGCGTGCGTGGGCGCCGCAGGCGCGCACCTGGGGGCTGTCGGCGACGCTCGGCAACCTCGAACAGGCACGCGACGTGCTGCTGCCGCACGCGCCCGGCGCCGCGATCCTGCAGGCGGCGAAACCGCGCAGCCTGACGCTGGAGACCCTGCTGCCCGAGGCCGGCGAACGCTTTCCTTGGGCCGGGCACCTCGGCCTGTCGCAGGTGCAGCGCGTGGCCGCACAACTGCAGGCGGCCGGCACCACGCTGCTGTTCGCCAACACGCGCTCGCAGGCCGAACTCTGGCACCGCGCGCTGGCCGCGACCTGGCTCGACGCGCCCGACACGCTGGCCCTGCACCACGGCTCGCTCGACCCGAAGCTGCGCGCAGCGGTCGAGCAGGGCCTGCGCGAAGGCCGCGTGCGCTGCGTGGTCGCGACTTCGAGCCTGGACCTGGGCGTGGACTTTCCCGCGGTCGACCAGGTGCTGCAACTCGGCAGCCCCAAGGGCATGGCGCGGCTGCTGCAGCGCGCCGGCCGCGCGCGGCATCGCCCGGGCGAAGCCGGGCACGTGGTCTGCGTGCCGACGCATGCGCTGGAGCTGGCGGAGTACGCCGCCGCGCGCGCGGCGCTGGCGGATGGCCAGATCGAGGCGCGCGTGCCGCTGCGGCTGTCGCTGGACGTGCTCGCCCAGCACTGCGTCACGCTCGCGCTCGGCGGCGGGTTCGCGCCCGATGCGCTGCTGCGCGAAGTGCGCGGCACCCACGCCTTCGCCGGCCTCACCGATGCGCAGTGGACCGCGGTGCTCGCCTTCATCGTGCGCGGCGGGCAGGCGCTGCAGCACTATCCCGAATACACCCGCGTGGTGCTCGACGACGACGGCACCTACCGCGTGCACGATCGCCGCATCGCCCAGCGCCACCGGCTGTCGATCGGCACCATCACCAGCGACGGCGCGCTGCAGGTGAAGCTGCTGCGCGGCGGCACGCTGGGCAGCGTCGAGGAAGGCTTCCTGTCGCGGCTGCGTCCGCGCGACCGCTTCCAGTTCGCCGGCCGCACGCTCGAACTCGTGCGGCTGCAGGACATGACCGCGTACGTGCGCATCGCGAAGCGGGCCGACGGCATCGTGCCGCGCTGGCAGGGCGGGCGCATGCCGATGTCGGGCGAACTCGGCGCGCGGGTGGCGCAGGTACTGGCCGGCCCGCGCGACAGCCCGGAGCTGCGTGCGCTGGCACCGCTGCTCGACCTGCAGGCGCGGCTGTCCGCGCTGCCGTCGCCCGGCCGGCTGCTGGCCGAGTTCGTGAAGACCCGCGAAGGCTGGCACCTGTTCCTGTATCCGTTCGCCGGGCGCGGCGTGCACGAGGGCCTGGCGGCGCTGCTGGCGCTGCGCTGGGGCCGGCGCGCGCCCAACACCTTCGCCTTCGCGGTCAACGACTACGGCCTGGCGCTGACGGCGCAGGCGCAGCCGGAGCTCGATGCCGACCTGATGCACGACCTGCTCTCGCCCGTAGGCCTCGTCGAGGACCTGCAGGCCGGCGCCAACCTGGCCGAACTCGCGCGCCGCCAGTTCCGCGAGATCGCGCGCGTGGCCGGGCTGCTGCCGCCGTCGCTGCCGGGCCGCGCCCTGCGCAGCCTGCGCCAGCTGCAGGCCTCCAGCGGGCTGCTGTTCGACGTGCTGCAGCGGCACGATCCCGGCCACCTGCTGCTGGAACAGGCCGAGCGCGAGGTGTTCGAGGCCCAGCTCGAGGTACGCGCGCTGCAGGCGGTGCTCGAACGCTGCCACGCCCAGCCGCTCGACCTGCACCTGCCGCAGACGCTCACCCCGCTGTCGTTCCCGCTGTGGGCCGACGCCATGCGCGGCACCCACAGCAGCGAGGACTGGCGCACGCGCGTGCAGCGCGCCGCCGAACGCCTGGAACACCGCCACCGCCCCCGCCACCCGCGTAGCCCGCAACCGCGTAGCCCGGATAAGCGAAGCGCATCCGGGACCCCACGCAACGTTCCGACATCCACGCCCACCGCGTCCACGACCCGGCCTGCTGCAAGCGCATCCACGCGCCAGACCCCCGCGCCCCGCAAGCGCACCTCCACCGTGGCGGGGCAGTCCCGCAAGGCACCCGCTGCATCGAACCGACGCGGAAACGCCGCGGACTCGCCTGCACGTTCGTCCGCTGCCGTGCCCGCCGATGCACGCCCACCGGCACCCCGCCCGCCGCGCGATGACTGACACCCTCGACCTCGTCCTCGCCGGCGAACCCGTCCGCCTGCTCGCCGACCGCGCGCTGTACTGGCCCGCGCGCCGCCGCCTGTGCATCGCCGACCTGCACCTGGGCAAGGGCGACACCTTCCGCGCCGCCGGGATCGCGGTGCCGACGGGCGGCACCACGCACGATCTCGAGCGTCTGGCGACGCTGCTCGCGAACACCGGCGCCGCCGAACTCTGGATCCTCGGCGACTTCCTGCACGCGCGCCGCCACCGTGCGGTGGACGCGGCCTGGCGCGCGTTCCGCGAAGCGCATGCCGCGGTGGCGATGGCGGTGGTGCCGGGCAACCACGACCGTGCGTTCGATCCCGAGGCTGCGGGTGTGGCGCGGGTGCGCGAGGGTCACGTGGATCCCCCGTTCGAGTTCCGCCACGCGCCACCGGCTGAGAGCGACGCCGGCCACCACGTCCTCTGCGGCCACGTGCACCCGGTGCTGCGCCTGCCGCCGTTGGGACGCCATCCGCTGTTCTGGCTGCGCCCCGGGATCACCGTGCTGCCTGCGTTCTCGGCCTTCACCGGCGGCCATCCCGTGCCCCGCGCGGACAGCGCCGGCAGCGTGCTGTGCGACGGGCGTCAGCTGGTGCGGCTGGGATAGCCACACGCCGGTGCCGCATCGCGACGCCATACGCGCCGACCGTCGCTCGTAGCCCGGGTAAGCACAGCGCACCCGGGGTGCTGCGCATCTTGGACAGACCTCGCATCACTTGGGAGCCTGCGAGGCAAAGTGTGGCAGGCGCACCTGGGCTGCGATCTCATGCAGGTCGATCGACATGCGCCCCGGATGCGCTGCGCTTACCCGGGCTACGCGCGCTTGTTCGACGCGTCCGACGCCCGGGTAAGCGAAGCGCACCCGGGGCCGGGTTGACGCCATCGCCCGCCGCGCCGTGGAAGAACGTCGCCGGCCTGGTCGGCTGCATCGCCCGCGCCCCGGACAGGCCGGCCGCAGAGCCGGCCGATCCGAGCACAACAGGACGCGCTCGCCCATCCGGATTGGTGCTTCCTGCGGGATAAAGAATCCAGGATCGCGGCCTTTGATGCGCGAATGGAACGCCCATCTCCTGAACACGCCGACGCGGACGGGCACTGCCCGATGGCCGCGCGGCGACGGGCCTGGCGCCCGTTCCCCCACTTCAGGAGATTTCCATGCGTTCCAAGCTGCTCACCACCACCCTTGCCGTCGTGCTGCTGGCCGGCGCCTCCGTCGCCCAAGCCCAGGATTCCGGCTTCTACGCCGGCGTCGGCGCCGGCCAGGCCCTGGTCGACGAGCGCGCCTACGACGACGAGGACACCGCGTTCTCGGCCTTCGGCGGCTACCAGTTCCACCGCAACTTCGCGCTCGAGGCCGGCTACAGCGATTTCGGCAGCCTCGAACCCGATGCGGCCGGCACCGACCTGGAGCTGACCTCGGCCTCGCTGACCGCCGTCGGCATCCTGCCCTTCACCGAGCGCTTCTCCGGCTACGCCAAGGCGGGCTTCCAGCGCTGGGAGCTGGACCGCGCGATTCCGGGCCTCACCGGCACCGCGAAGGACGACGGTACCGACCCGGTCTACGGCCTCGGCCTGCAGTACCGTTTCAGCGACCTGATCGCGCTGCGCGGCGAGTACACGCGCAGCGAGGTCGAGGATCTCGACGTCGACGCTGCCCAGGTGCAGGTGCGTTTCGACTTCTGACCCCCTCGCGGATGCCGGCGCCCTGCCGGCATCCGCCGCTTGAGGTTCGATGCGGGAACATCCCGGCGGTAGAGCCCCGGATGCGCTTCGCTTATCCGGGCTACGCGGTGCTTTGCCACGTTGCCGCCGCCGTCGCTCGACGCCGTGGCCACCACGCCAACGCGTTTCCTCACGCGTCCGGGACCACGGTTGGGCCACGGTGCGGTCCTGCGACCGGAGGACCGCCGTGACCGCCTTCTACCTGTGGTTCAACGCCGTGGCCTACCTGGGGCTTGCCGCCTGGTGCGCGCTGCGCTGGCGCTCGACCTCGGCCGCGATCGGCTACGTGCAGCTCGACGGCGGCGGCCGCTCGGAATACCTGAGCATCTACGGCGGCCTGCAGCTGGCGCTGGCGATCGTGTTCGCGCTGTTCGCATTGCGTCCCGAGCAGCAGCGCACCGGGCTGCTGGTGGCGCTGGTGCTGTACGCCTCGATCGTGCCGTTCCGCTGGATCGGCATCGCCGCATTCGGACCGGTGGGGCGGCCGACGCTGGTGCTGGGCGTGGTGGAACTGGCGATGCTGGCCTGGGCGCTGGCGCTGTGGTTCGGCGATCGCTGAGGCATCGGCGCGCACCGGTTCAATGATCGTCGTCGTCTCGGTCTTCGCCCCTGCCGCCGTCCCGACTGCGCGCATCCGCGGGCGTCTCCCGCTTCGCCTGCGCCGCCGCCCACATGTTGTCGACCAGGTTGGGATAGCGGCGTCCGGCGGCTTTGGCACGTTCGCGCGCCTGTTCCTTCTGCGCTGGCGTCAGTTGCACGCGCGCGGCTGGTTTCACCGGATTGCGCTTCTTCCAGGGTGGCGTACGGGGCGAGGCCATGGACGCAGATTGCCCGGCGCACGCGCGACGGGCGCGTGAACCAAGCGAAGACGAGGACATGGCGCGCCTGGAGGGATTCGAACCCCCGACCAATGGCTTCGGAAGCCACTACTCTATCCGGCTGAGCTACAGGCGCGTTGTCTGGAGCGCCGGGACCGCGGCTGGCGTCCCGGTGTGGCGTGATGCACGCCGCCGGCCGCCATCGCTGGAGTTGGCCGGCCGGCGATTATGTCACCCCTCGGGGCCGGGCGGCCAGCCGATCCGGCGCCCGTCCCGGCGCGCGGCGTGTCGCCGCCCGGGGCCGCTGCGCCGCGCGAGCCGCAACGGGTCGTGTCGCGCCCGCGTGCGCTGCTAACCTGCGCCGATGTCGTACGAACGCCACTCGCCGCCGACGGCCTCGCGGCCGGACTGGCGCGCACGCCTGCCGCTCTACTGGGCCCTGATCCGCGGCGACCGCCCGATCGGCTGGCTGCTGCTGCTGTGGCCGACGTGGTGGGGGCTGTGGCTGGCCGCCGGCGGAGTGCCGCCCCCGTGGATCCTGTTCGTGTTCACCGCGGGCGTGTGGCTGACGCGCTCAGCCGGCTGCGTGGTCAACGACTACGCCGACCGCTGGCTGGACGGCAGCGTCGAGCGCACGAAGGACCGGCCGCTGGCCACCGGCGCGGTGTCCGGGCGCGAGGCGCTGGCGGTGTTCGCGGTGCTGATGCTGGCCGCGTTCGCGCTGGTGCTGACGCTAAACCGGCTCACGGTGTGGATGAGCGTGGTCGGCCTGTTCCTGGCCGCCAGCTATCCCTACCTCAAGCGCTATACCTACCTGCCGCAGGTGTACCTGGGAATGGCCTTCGGCTGGGCGATCCCGATGGCCTTCGCTGCGGTGCAGGGCACGGTGCCGCCGGTGGCCTGGGTGCTGTACGTGGCCAACATCTTCTGGGCCACCGCCTATGACACCTGGTACGCGATGGTCGACCGCGACGACGACATCCGCATGGGCGCGAAGTCGACCGCGATCCTGTTCGGCGAACTCGACCTGGTGGCGCAGGGCGTGCTGTACGCGCTCGCGTTCGCGGCGCTGGCGCTGGTGGGGCGCGAGGCGGGGCTGGGCGTTGCGTACTGGACCGGCCTCGGGCTGGCGGCGCTGCTGGTGGGCTGGGAATTCGCGATCGCGCGCTACCGCGACCGCGCTGCCTGCTTCCGCGCCTTCCTCCACAACCACTGGGTGGGGGCGGCGATCTTCGCCGGCATCGCGGTGGATTTCGCGTTGCGGTGAAGGAATTCGAGAGCCGGGTCGGCGAAGAGCGGGCCGGCGTCGAACTGTCCCGTCGGGCAGGGGGCGGTCTGCGCGTGTCGAGTGGACACGTCGGCCCTGACCGCGGGTCCCGATCGCACGGGCGGTCCCGGGTGCGCTGTGCTTACCCGGGCTACTGGGAGACGCCTCTGACGGGTATGACCGCGTAGCCCGGATAAGCGAAGCGCATCCGGGGATGCAGCCCCGCGACCATTGCCCACGGACACCGGCCCCGGGCGTTCGCCCCGCGCGGACACCGTCGTCGCGCCGCCGGTCCCGGGTGCGCTGCGCTTACCCGGGCTACTGGGAGACGCCTCTGACAGGTATGGCCGCGTAGCCCGGATGAGCGACGCGCATCCGGGATGACGACCCGCGACCGCTGCCTAACGATGCAGCCCCGTGACCACTGCCTACGGACACCGGCCTTGGGCGTTGGCCCCGTTCGCAGACCCTCGTCGCACCAATGGCCCCGGGTGCGCTGCGCTTACCCGGGCTACGGTGTGCTGCCTCCCCGGCGTCCGCGCGGACACCCGGTCGACCTTCGCCCCGCTCACGGGACCCGCGCGCAGACCCACGCCTCGACCCGCGTCACGCCCGCGCGGCGCAGCGTGACGGCGGCCGCGTGCAGGGTGGCGCCGGTGGTCATCACGTCGTCGACCAGGACCACGTGCGCCGGCAGACGCGTGCCGTCGCGCACCGTGAACGCCTCGCGCAGGTTGCGCCGGCGCGACGCCGCGTCGAGCTCCGACTGTGGGGCCGTCGCCCGCGTGCGCACCAGCGCGCCGTCCAGCAGCGGCAGGCGCAGGGTGCGTGCCAGCGGCCGCGCCAGCTCCAGCGCCTGGTCGTAGCCCCGGCGGCGCAGGCGTCCCGGGTGCAGCGGCACCGGCAGCAGCGCGTCCGGCCGCGGCAGGGCGACGAAACAACTCGCCATGGCGTCGGCGAGCAGCCGGCCGGCGGCCAGGTCGCGGTGGAATTTGAACCGTGGCAGCAGCCGGTCGAGCGGGGTGCGGTAGGCGAACGCGGCGTGGGTCGCGTCCAGCGGTGGCGGTCGGCGCTGGCACGCGCCGCACGACGGGGCCGGCGACGACGCGCCGGGCAGCGGCACCGCGCAGCGGGGGCAGGCCGGCACATTCCAGGGCAGGGCGGCGGTGCACGCAGGACACAGGTCGGTGCCCGGCGGGGCGGCCTCGCCGCAGGCCAGGCACCGCGGCGGGCACAGCCGCGCGCCCAGTCCGTGCCACCAGCCGTCAACCGCCGCGCGCTCGATTCGGTTGACAGGCCCGGGCATGCTTTCCAGACTGAACGGCCAGCCCGCGTCCGTCTGTCAGGGAATCCCGATGCCTGCCGTCAGTCCGCTCCGCCCCGCGGCCGAGCCGCCCGCCGATGCCCTTCGCCACGACTGGCGCCAGGACGAGATCGAAGCCCTGCTCGGCCTGCCGTTCCCGGAACTGCTGTACCGCGCCGCCAGCGCCCACCGCCGCCACTTCGACCCGGCCGAGGTCCAGGTCAGCACCCTGCTGTCGATCAAGACCGGCGGCTGCCCGGAGGACTGCGGCTACTGCCCGCAGGCGCAGCGCTACCACACCGGGGTCGAGGCGACCAAGCTGATGTCGACCGAAGCCGTGGTCGAGCAGGCGCGGCGCGCTCGCGATGCCGGCGCCTCGCGTTTCTGCATGGGCGCCGCGTGGCGTTCGCCCAAGGACCGCGACATCCCCAAGGTCGCGGCCATGATCCGCGAGGTCAAGGCGCTGGGGCTGGAGACCTGCGCCACGCTGGGCATGCTCAGCGGCGAGCAGGCCCACGCGCTGCGCGAGGCCGGGCTGGACTACTACAACCACAACCTCGACACCGACCCCGGCTACTACGGCGACATCATCCATACCCGCGGCTTCCAGGACCGGCTCGACACCCTCGGGCACGTGCGCGACGCCGGCATGAAGACCTGCTGCGGCGGCATCGTCGGCATGGGCGAGACCCGCGCCCAGCGCGCCGGCTTCCTGCGCGCGCTGGCCAACCTGCCCGCGCACCCGGACTCGGTGCCGATCAACCGCCTGGTGCAGGTGGAAGGCACGCCGCTGCACGGCAGCGCCGAACTGGACCCGTTCGAATTCGTGCGCACCATTGCCGTGGCGCGGATCGTGATGCCGCGGTCGATGGTGCGGCTGTCGGCGGGGCGCGAGTCGATGTCCGACGAGCTGCAGGCGCTGTGCTTCAGCGCCGGCGCCAATTCGATCTTCCACGGCGAGACGCTGCTCACCACCCCCAACCCCGGGGTCGACCGTGACCAGGCGCTGTTCGAGCGCCTGGGCCTGCGCGCGATGCACGTGGCGGTGGATGCCGACGGGCACGACCACGGTGGTACCGTACATGCCGACATCTCGACGGGGCCCGGCGCAGACGCGGCCGGCTCCCGCCCGGATGCCTGCGCGGCAGGGGGCCGCGGCTGAGGGGAGCAAGCCATGCCAGTGGACCGTCCCGACCTGCATGCCCGCGTGGCCGCGCAGCGCGAACAGCGTGCCGCGGCATCCGGCCGCCGCATCCGGCGCGAGGTATTGCGCCGGGACGGCGTGCGCTGCGAGGTGGCCGGCGCCGATGGCGCCCCCCGCACCCTGCTGAACTTCTGCAGCAACGACTACCTCGGCCTGTCCCAGCACTTCGCGGTGGTCAACGCGCTGCAGGACGCCGCCGCGCGCGACGGCGCCGGCGGTACCGGCTCGCACCTGGTCTGCGGTCATCACGCCCTGCACGGCGCGCTCGAACGCGAGATCGCCGACTGGCTGGAAGTGCCGCGCGCGCTGCTGTTCGACAGCGGCTACGCGGCCAACCTCGCGGTGCTGCAGTCGCTGCTGGGCGACGACGACCTGTGCGTGCAGGACCGGCTCAACCACGCCAGCCTGATCGATGCCGCGCGCCTGGCCGGCTGCCGCCTGCGCCGCTATCCGCACGGCGACGTCGAAGGCGCGCTGCGCCAGCTGCGCAGCATGGCGGAGTGCGCGGCGATGGTCGCCACCGATGGCGTGTTCAGCATGGATGGCGACCTCGCCCCGCTGCGCGAACTGGCGATCGCCGCGCGCGTGCAGAAGGCGCTGCTGTACGTGGACGACGCGCATGGCGTGGGCGTGCTGGGTCCCGACGGGCGCGGTTCGGTCGCCGCTGCCGGGCTCGATGCGATGGCGGTGCCGCTGCGCCTGGTGACGCTCGGCAAGGCGCTGGGCAGCCACGGCGCCGTGGTCACGGGCGAGGCCGACCTGGTCGACCATCTGGCCGAGACCGCACGGTCCTATCTGTACACCACCGCGCTGCCGCCGGCGCAGGCCGCCGCGGCGCTGGCGGCGGTGAAGCTGGCCCGGCGCGACCACTGGCGGCGCGAACGGCTGCAGGAGCTGGTGCAGCGCTTCCGCGTGCGCGCCGAGGACCACGGGCTGTCGCTGATGCCGTCGGACACGCCGATCCAGCCGGTGCTGTGCGGCAGCAACGCCAATGCACTGGCGATGGCCGAATCGCTCGAACGCGACGGCTACTGGGTGGCCGCGATCCGCCCACCGACCGTGCCCGAGGGCCAGGCGCGCCTGCGCGTCACCTTCACCGCCGCGCACGAACCGGTGCAGGCCGACGCCCTGGCCGATGCGCTGGCGGTCGCGCGCGACCGCGCCGCGCACATCGCGCCCAGCCACGCCGCATGACGCCGGCGCGTTCCCATCGCCGCGTCGCGCTGGCGGCGGTCGGCCTGGCGCTGCTGTCGGCGCTGTTCTTCACCATGACCTACGTGCTCAACCGTGCCAGCGCGTCGGGCGGCGGGCACTGGGCGTGGCTGGCGTCGCTGCGCTACCTGATCACGCTGCCGCTGATGCTGCCGCTGATGCGGTTCCAGGGCGGGATGCGCCCGGTACTGCGTTCGATCGGCGCGCATCCCTGGGCGTGGCTGCGCTGCGCGGGGATCGGTTTCGTGCTGTTCTACGTGCTGCTCTCGTTCGCCGCGTCGAGCGGGCCGTCGTGGCTGGTCGCCGGCTCGTTCCAGTTCACCGTGATCGCCGGGATGCTGTGCGCGCCGCTGCTGTATCGCGACGCGCGGCGCCGGATCCCGCCGGCCGGGATCGCGGTCGCGGCGCTGATCATCGCCGGCGTGCTGCTGATGCAGTTCGGCCACGCCAGCGGTGCGCTCGATCGCGCGGCGTGGATCGCGCTGGGCTGCGTGCTGGTCTCGGCGGTCGCCTATCCGCTCGGCAACCGCCTGCTGCTGCTGCACCTGGAGCGCAGCGGCGAGCCGCTCAATGCCACCCAGCGCGTGTTCGGCCTCACCCTCGCCAGCCAGCCGATGTGGCTGCTGGTGGCCGCGTACGCGGCCTGGACCGCGGGCCCGCCGGCGCTGGCCCAGGTGTGGCTCGCCGCCGGGGTGGCGCTGTCGGCGGGCGTGGTCGCGACGATCCTGTTCTTCCAGGCCACCGGCATGGTCCGCGACCAGCCGCTGGCGCTGGGTGCGGTGGAAGCGATGCAGGGCGGCGAAGTGGTGTTCGCGGTCCTGCTGGGCGTGCTGCTGCTGGGCGAGGCCTGGCCGACAGGCAGCACCCTGGCCGGCGCGGCGATCGTGATCGCCGGCATCGCCGCGTTCGCCTGGGTGGTGGCGCGCCCGGCCGCCGGCAGTGGCGACGTGGCCGCGCTGCGCACGGACAAGGGCGCATGAGCGACGAGCTGCACATCACGACCCGCGGCGCGGGTCCGGACCTGGTGCTGCTGCACGGCTGGGCCATGCACTCGGGCGTGTTCGAGGCGCTCGCGCAGCAGCTGGAAGCGCGCTGGACCCTGCACCTGGTCGACCTCCCCGGGCACGGGCACGGCCGCGACAGCGCGCTGCCGCTGGCGCTGGAGCCGGTGGTCGAGGCGCTGGTGGCGCGCGTGCCGCATGCGCTGTGGGCGGGCTGGTCGCTGGGCGGGCTGTTCGCGCTGCACGCGGCGGCGACCCGGCCGCACGCGGTCGCCGGCCTGGCGATGCTGTGCGCCAGTCCGCGCTTCGTGCGCGGCGAGGACTGGCGGCTGGGGATGTCGCCGGAGATCTTCCGCGGCTTCGCGCTGGGCCTGCGCAGCGACTGGCGCGCCACGCTCGACCGCTTCATCGCCCTGGAGGCGTTCGGTTCGGACGATGCGCGCCACGAGATGCGGGTGCTGCGCGAGGAAGTCTTCGCCCGCGGGCAGCCGGCGGCGCACGTGCTGGCCGACGGCCTCGAACTGCTCGAGACCACGGACCTGCGCCCCGTGCTGCCGACGCTGGCGATGCCGACGCTGTGGCTGGCCGGGCGCCGCGACCGCCTGGTCGACCCGCGCGCGATGCGCGAGGCGGCCGCGCAGGTGCCGCGCGCGGAGGTGGTGGTGGTCGAACACGCCGGGCACGCGCCGTTCCTGACCCACGCCGGTGCGGTCGCGGCCGCGCTCGACGGCTTCGCCGCGACTGCGTTCGCACCGCAGGCGCCGCGATGAGCCGCACGCCACAAGCCATGTTCGATGCGCGCCAGGTGCGGCGGTCGTTCTCGCGCGCGTCCGCCGGCTATGCCTCGGCCGCCGCGCTGCAGCGCGAGGTCGAGACGCGGCTGCTCGAATCGCTGGACCTGATCGCGCTCACGCCGGGCCGCGCGCCGGACTGGTCGCCGGCGGTGGTGCTCGACGTCGGCAGCGGACCCGGCCACGCCGCGCAGGCGATGCGCCGGCGCTGGCCGAAGACGCGGGTGGTGGCGCTCGACCTCTCGCACGCGATGCTGCAACAGCTGCCTGCGCGCGGCGGGCTGCGCGATGTGCTCGCGCGACGGCCGCCCGTCGACCGTGTCTGCGCCGATTTGCGCGCGCTGCCGCTGGCCGATGCCAGCGTCGACGTGGTGTTCTCCAACCTGTGCCTGCAGTGGATCGACGACCTGCCGGCCGCGTTCGCCGGCTTCCGCCGCGTGCTCAGGCCGGGCGGCCTGCTGCTGTGCTCGACCTTCGGCCCGGACACGCTGTGGGAGCTGCGTGAAGCCTTCGCCCGCGCCGACGACACGGTGCCGCACGTGAGCCCGTTCGCCTCGATCGCGCAGTTCGGCGATGCGCTCATGCATGCGGGCTTCCGCGATCCGGTGCTCGACCGCGACCTGCTGATGCGCGGCCATCCCGACCTGCCGGCGCTGATGCGCGAACTGCGTGCGATCGGCGCCACCAATGCGCTGCACGCGCGTCGGCACACGCTCACCGGCCGCGCGCGCTTCGCCGCGGCGGCCGCGGCCTACGAACCGCTGCGCGGCGCCGGCTTGGCCGATGCGCAGGCCGGTTTGCTGCCGGCGAGCTGGGAAGTGATTTCCGCGCTGGCCTGGGCGCCCGCACCCGGCGCGCCGATCCGCGACGCCGGAGGCGAACTCGCCAGCTTCCCCGCAGACCGCATCCGCGTGCGCAGGCGCGACTGAACCCGGCCACGGTCCTGCCGCCGCGCGCGATGCCGGCCACCCATCCGTAGCCCGGGCAAGCGCAGCGCACCCGGGGCAAAACCGCGCTGCGTCGCCGGTCACGCCCCGCGAACCCGGATGCGGCCTCCGGCCTTATCCGGGCTACGGCTGGCGCCCGGCGCCGCGATGACGTCTACCCCTCCGTAGCCCGGGCAAGCGCAGCGCACCCGGGGCAACTCCGCGCTGCATCGCCGGTCGCGCCCCGCGAACCCGGATGCGGCCTCCGGCCTGATCCGGGCTACGGCTGGCGCCCGGCGCCGCGATGACGTTTACCCCATCCGTAGCCCGGGTAAGCGCAGCGCACCCGGGGCGAACCGCACGTTGCATCGCACTCGCGTCCCGGGCATCCGGATGTGGCCGCTGTCGCGGTGGCGGCCAATGGGACGCCGCGGCCGTGCGGCACGGCGTGATTCAGACCGTCCCGCATAGACTCACGGCGCTCCCGTCGCCGTGAAGACACCCCTGATGAAACCCCTGATCGCCGCGCTGTGCCTGTCGCTGGTGCCCGCGCTCGGCGCGCAGGCGCAGTCCTCGCGCGTGGACCTGTCGGGCATCGATCCGATGCAGGTCATCGCCGGTGCCAACGACGTGCTGCTGCGCGCGCCCGATGCCGACATCGACCGCCTGTTCAAGGCGGTGCATTACGCGTCGCGCAACGAGCGCGAGGCGCGTGGCCTGTGCGCGCTGTTCGAACCCGACGCCGACCGCAGCCTGGTCGGCCTGCAGCGGGTGGCCAATTCGCTCGGGCCCGACAGCCGCCTGCGGTTCGTGGACGCGGTGACCGCGGTCGCCGTCAATGGCCTGCAGAACGCGCCGCAGGCGTACGAGCCGGCCGTCGGCGAACAGGCGCTCAAGGCCGCCACCGTCACCGGGATGATGCTGCACGACGGCTTCATGCTCGGCCTGACCAGCACCGGCCGCGACGCCGCCAGCCGCGACGCGCGCTGCACGGCCTTCCGCCAGCTGGTCGACGTGCTCGAGGGGTTCGAACTGGACCGGCGCGCAGCGGCGACGCGCTACCTGCTCAGCGAAGGCCTGGCCCGCTACGGCAGCGAACTCTGAGGCTGGTCCGACGGTGCCCGCCGATCGGGGCGGGTCCCGGACTCGCGGGCGCGAGCCAGATCGAATACCCGTGTCGCGGCCTCGACGTCAGCGAGGCGTGCGGGTCGGAGGTGGGGCCACGCGGGCGTCTCCGGTCGCATCCGCACAGGCCGGAGTGTCGTCTCGCCCATCGTTCCTGTCGCACGCGATCGCGCGCGTACCGGCCGCGGCCGGTACGCCCAGGCGCAGCAGGGGCGCCAGCGCCGGCCGCGTGGGCGCCTGCGCTGCAGGTGCCGCCGCAGACGCGGCAAGGGAGGTCCGCCGCGGCGCAGGCGCCGACGATGGAGGTCGCGCGGCACCTGGCGGCGCCAGCGGCTGCGCCCCGTTGCGGCGGATGCGCGGCGGCGCGGGCTGGTAGACCCGCACCCAGTCCACGTACATGCGCTGCGGGAACATGCTGGAGGTGTCCGGACTGCCGGGCCAGCTGCCGCCGACGGCGACGTTGAGCAGCAGGAAGAACGGCTGGTCGAACACCCATGGCCCGCGCGCCTCGACCTGGGCGCGGGTGAGGCTGTAGAACGGCTGGCCGTCGACGAACCAGCGGATGCCGGCCGCGTCCCATTCCACCGCGTACACGTGGTAGCGCGCATCGGCGCGCTCGCCCAGGTCGTGGGTGCCGCTGAAGGGCGTGTTGCCCGAATACCCGGGGCCGTGCAGCGCGCCATGGGTGAGCGTGGGCTCGAAACCGACGTGTTCCATGATGTCGATCTCGCCGCTCTGCGGCCAGCCGACCTGGTCGAGGTTGGCGCCCAGCATCCAGAACGCGGGCCAGATGCCCTGGGTCTGCGGCAGGCGGATGCGGGCCTCGATGCGGCCGTGCCGGAACTCGCGCTTGCCGCGCGAGATCATGCGCGTGGAGCTGTACTGGCATGCGCCGTACCAGCAGCTGGCCCCGGCGGGCGCGCCGCGGCGCGCCTCGATCACCAGCACCCGGCTGCCGGCCAGCGCGTCGTACTGGATGAAGGCGTTGCTGCCGTCGGTGTAGTACTGCAGTTCCTGGTTGCCCCACCCGTGCCCGCCGGTCTCGAACGTCCAGTCGTCGGCATTGGCGGTGTCGAACTCGTCCGACCAGGCCAGGGTGTCGAAGGCGGTCGCGGCGGGTGCGGATGCGCGCGGTCCGCCCGCCTCACGCGCGGGTAGGGGCGCGGCGCAGGCGGTGGAGGACAGGCAGGCCAGCAGCAGCGCGGTGCGCAACATGGCGGACGGGCGACAGGGCATGCGGCGTGCTCCGGACGGCTTGGGCAGGCGTCAGCGCACCTGCGCCAGCCAGTCCTGCAGGTTGTAGTGGTTGCTCACGCGCGCGATGCGGCCGTCGCGGATGTCGAAGAACGCACCGCCCGGCAGCGAGTAGCGCTGGCCGCGGGCCGGCGGCAGGCCCTCGTCGTCGGCCAGGTACTCGCCGTGGACCACGTACTCGGCGGCGGCGCGCTCGCCGTCGGCGGTCGCCATCACCACGATTCCGTGCAGCTGTTCGCGGTAGCAGCGGTCCATGCGCGCCATGAAGGCGGCGAACGCCTCGCGTCCGGTTTCGCGTGGGCCCTGGTTGGGATCGTGCACCACCTGTTCGTCCAGCAGCGCCAGCATCGCCTCGCGATCATGGCGGTTGAATGCGGCGTAGTAGGCCAGCACCAGTTCGGTGGCGCGGTCGTGGAGGCGGTTGCCGTCGATGCGCATCGCGTGGATCCCGGGCGCGCGGCGATCCGCGCGTCCGGGATGATAGCGCGGCGCAGTACTAGGCCCCTCGTGGTTCGCGCCACGGTTGCGCCGCAGCAGGGCGTGCCCTGCCGAGGGATCACGAGCGGACGGCCGCAGACGCGGCGCGCCGCACGCCTACTGCGGCGCGACCACCAGGTCGCGATGGAAGAAGTACACCTCGCGCGCAAGGAATTCCCAGCGGGTGCGGAACGAGCGGAAGCGCGTGCTCGGCGTCGGCGAGCCGACCGCGTCGATGCCCAGGCCGCGACACAGCCGCAGCGCACGCGCCATGTGCAGCGGATCGCTGACGATGATCGCGCGCTCGAGCCCATGCTCGAGCATCAGCCGCCGCGCCTCGAACAGGTTCTGGTAGGTGGTCTGCGAGGAAGACTCGATCAGGATCGCGTCCTCCGGGATGCCGGCGCGGATCGCGTAGCGCCGCGCCACCTGCGATTCGGCGAACCGCGCGCCGCCGCCGCCGTAGCCGCCGGTGAACACCAGGACGGGTGCGAACCCGTCGCGGTACAGGTCCAGCCCGTGCTCGATGCGGGCGCGGAACACGGGCGAGGGGACCGCGTCGTAGGCCGCGGCCCCGAGCACGATGATCGCGTCCGCGGCCCGCGCGTCGTCGCGTTCGCCGGTCCAGTGGATCCACGCCGCCACGCCGCACAGCCACGCCGCGGCGAGCAGCAGCAGCCGCGACAGCCAGCGCAGCGCGCGCCTGCGCGGACGGGCGGGCCGCCTCATCGCGCCGCCCACGGCAGGGTGTCGGGATCGACGTTGCCGCCCGACAGCACGATGCCCACGCGGCGACCGGCGAACCGCGCCGGTTGCGCCAGCACCGCCGCGAGCGCGATCGCCGCGGAGGGCTCCACCAGCAGCTTCAGCCGGGTGAGCAGCAGTCGCATCGCCGCGATGGTGTCGGCGTCGTCCACCGCCACCACCTCGGCGCCGTAGCCGTGCAGGATGCGGAAGTTCGGTTCGCCCAGGGTGCCGCGCAGGCCGTCGCAGACCGTGTCGGGCACGAAGTCGACGTCGCGCACGCCGCCGCGCAGCGAACGCAGGGTGTCGGCGGCGCCGGCGGGTTCGGCCAGCACCAGCGGCAGCCCCGGCGCGCAGCCGGACAGCGCGAGCGCGGCCCCCGAGGCCAGGCCACCGCCCCCGACCGGCACCACCAGCAGGTCGAGCCCGGGCGCCTCGGCCAGCAGTTCCAGCGTCGCGGTCCCCTGGCCGGCGATCACGCGGGCGTCGGCATAGGGGTGCACCAGGGTGGCGCCGGTGGCCTGTCGGACCCGTTCGCACATCGCCTCGCGTGCGGCGATCGTCGGCTCGCAGCGATGCAGCACCGCGCCCTGCGCCGCGATCAGCGCCAGCTTCGGGGCCGCCGCGCCCTGCGGCGCGACCACATGGCAGGCGATGCCGCGCCGGCGCGCGGCCAGCGCCAGCGCGGCGCCGTGGTTGCCGGACGAATGCGTGACCACGCCGCGCGCGGCCTCGGCGTCGGACAGCGAGAACACCGCGTTGCACGCGCCGCGGAACTTGAAAGCGCCGCCGTGCTGCAGGGGTTCGGCCTTGAACAGCAGCGAGGCCCCGGCCGCGGCGTCGAGCGCATCTGCGCGCAGCACCGGCGTCGCACGTGCGTGCGGCGCGATCCGTGCCGCGGCGTCCAGTACGTCGTCGAACTGCGGGAGCGGCGTGCTGGCGGGCATGGCCGACAGCCTAGCCGATCGTCGCGCCCCGTGTTCAGGAAGCACAACGCGCGCCCGGAAGGGTTAAGCACGGATTCAATGCGCCGCGCCGATGCTGGATCCTCGCATCACGGGGGATCCACCATGGTCCGCAGGTTTCTCATCGCCCTGGTGGCCGCGGCCGCCTTGGCCGGGTGCGCCAGCTACGACTACTCGCGCGGCTACGGCGGCGGCGACTACTACCACGGCGGCGCTTCCGACTATTACTACGGTCGTCCCTACGGCTCGCTGAGCCGCAGCGGCGGGAGCTGGTATGGCGGCGTCGGCTACGGCTATCCCTATGGCGGCGGTTACGGCGGCAGCTACTACCGCCATTCGCCGTACTACTCGCCGTATTACGGCGGCTATGGCTATGGCTATGGCGGCGGCTGGCCCTACTACTACCCGCGCCCGCCGCGTCCGCGTCCTCCCCACCGCCCCGACACGCCCGAACCCCCGGACGCCGCCGAGCGCGTGACCGGCGGCAAACAGCCGCCGCGCCGGCGCAGCGTGCCGCAGTCGCAGCCCCAGCAGGCGCAGATGACGCCGCGTCCGATCCGGCGCGAGATGGGGCAGCCGCTGTCGCGGCCGTCCATGCGTCCGGCGCCGCAGGCGCAGGGCCAGCCGGTCCGCCGTGCGCCGTCGCGGCCGATGGCGCCATCGCCGGCCCCGCGCATGGAGCCGCGCGCCGCGCCGCGCCCGACCATGTCGGCGCCGCGCCAGGAACCGCGTAGCGCGCCGCGGATGGAACGCCGGGCGATCTCGCGACCCGACCGGCGGCAGGAAGAATAGGTCCGGGACCACTTGCGCGACGCCCCGGGGACGTTCAAGCTAGCCGGGCTGACCGGATGCGTCGGATTCCGACGTAACCGGTCCTGAAAGAGACGAAAAGCGTTCCGCTTGTCGACACCCGGCGGGGGATACCGGATCCCCCCTGTTCCGCTCCCGCCGGGCGTCGGCGCCTCCTGACCCGAGGCGCCCGGCGCCGCCCCCCGTGGTTCGCGGTGCCCATGCAAAAGAATGGGGCCGGATGTCCCCCGACATCCGGCCCCTTTGCTTCCCCGGGTTGTGCATGGCCAGCCCTGTTCCAATCTCCGGCCGCGCCCCCCTTGGCGCTTGCCATCCCGGGTGCAGGGAGAAGGTTCGCAGGAAGCGTGCCAACTGCCCGCCGCTGCGTTGGATGCGGCTTGCGCGCCGGGACGGGTCCGCGAACAATCCGCGGCGCGTCCGACCTTCCCCGCGCACCTTCCGCGCGCCGACCCGATCCGCATGAGCCACGACTTCCACCGCTACGACGTCATCGTGATCGGCGGCGGCCATGCCGGCACCGAGGCCGCGCTGGCGTCCGCGCGCGCCGGCGCGCGCACCCTGCTGCTGACCCACAGCATCGACACCGTGGGCGCGATGAGCTGCAACCCGGCCATCGGCGGCATCGGCAAGGGCCACCTGGTGCGCGAGATCGACGCGCTGGGCGGACTCATGGCCAGGGCCGCCGATGCCGCGGGCATCCAGTGGCGGCGGTTGAACGCGTCCAAGGGCCCGGCCGTGCGGGCGACGCGCGCGCAGGCCGACCGCGCCCTGTACCGCGCCTTCGTCCGCCATGCGGTCGAACACCAGCCGGGGCTCACCGTGTTCCAGGCCGCGGTCGACGATCTGGTGATCGAGGGCGACGCCGTGCGCGGCGCGATCACCCAGACCGGCCTGCGCTTCGACGCACCGGCGGTGGTGCTGACCGCCGGCACCTTCCTCGCCGGCAAGGTGCATATCGGCGAGACGCAGTACGCCGCCGGGCGCATGGGCGATCCGCCCGCGACCACGCTGGCGGCGAAGCTGCGCGAGCGTCCGTTCGTGGTGGACCGCCTGAAGACCGGCACCCCGCCGCGCATCGACGGCCGCACGCTGGACTATGCGGTGATGGCCGAGCAGCCGGGCGACGATCCGCGCCCGGTGTTCTCGTTCACCGGCTCGCGCGACGACCACCCGCCGCAGGTGTCGTGCTGGATCACCCACACTACCGCGCGCACGCACGACATCATCCGCGGCGCGCTGCATCGTTCGCCGATGTATTCCGGCCAGATCGAGGGCATCGGCCCGCGCTACTGCCCGAGCATCGAGGACAAGGTGGTGCGCTTCGCCGACAAGGCCAGCCACCAGGTGTTCGTCGAGCCCGAGGGGCTGGGCGTGGTCGAGATCTATCCCAACGGCATCTCCACCTCGCTGCCGTTCGACGTGCAGCTCGGCCTGGTGCGTTCGATCGCCGGCTTCGAACGCGCGCACATCACCCGGCCGGGCTACGCGATCGAATACGATTTCTTCGATCCGCGCGGGCTGAAGAGTTCGCTCGAGACCAAGGCGGTGGCCGGCCTGTTCTTCGCCGGCCAGATCAACGGCACCACCGGCTACGAGGAAGCCGCGGCGCAGGGGCTGCTGGCGGGCGTCAATGCGGCGCGCTTCGCAAGCGACCTCGCGCCGTGGTCGCCGCGCCGCGACCAGGCCTATCTGGGCGTGCTGGTGGACGACCTGATCACCCATGGCACCACCGAGCCGTATCGCATGTTCACCTCGCGCGCCGAGTACCGGCTGCAGCTGCGCGAGGACAACGCCGACCTGCGCCTGACGCCGGTCGGCCGCGATCTGGGACTGGTCGACGACGCGCGCTGGTCGCGCTTCGACGCCAAGCGCGAGGCGATCGAACGCGAGACCGCGCGCCTGGGCGGCCTGTGGGCGTCGCCGAACAACGCGGCCGGCCGCGAGGCGATCGGCACGCTTGGCATCGAACTCAGCCGCGAGGCCAGTGCGCTCGACCTGCTGCGCCGTCCGGAACTCGACTACGCCGCGCTCGCCTCGCTGCAGGCGTTCGCGTCGCCGGCCCCGGTCGCTGCCGACGTGGCCGAACAGGTCGAGATCGAGACCAGGTACGCCGGCTACCTGCAGCGCCAGCGCGACGAGATCGCGCGTGCGCAGCGCAACGAGTCCACGACGATTCCCGACGGATTCGACTACGCGCAGGTGCGGGGCCTGTCGGCGGAAGCGGCGCAGAAGCTCGCACGCGTGCGCCCGCAGACGGTGGGGCAGGCGCAGCGGATCCCGGGCATGACGCCCGCGGCGGTCTCGTTGCTGCTGGTGCATCTGGCGCGCTGGCGCGCGCCCGCGACGGCCGCCTCACGCGCAGCCGGCTGAGTTCTTCCTCGCCCCGGGCGTCGCCGTCCTCGCCGGATCCGCCGCTTCGCGCCGGTGCTGGAAGGCGGTCGAATGCTCGCATTCGAGGAGTTGTCCGCCGCCACATCTGCGGAGTGAGCCGTCGCGCCGATCAGTCGGCGCCGGGGTGTCGCCGGCGCCAGCGCTCCAGCCGCTCGCGGTAGTCGCGCATCGCCTCGGCGTGCAGGTCGTACACGCACGGGTCGCAGCCGCCGTCGCAGCAGTCCGACGGCAGTGGCGGCTCCGGCGGTTGCGGGCGGGGATCGTCGTCTGCGGGCGCGGGCTGGTGCAGGTGCGCGGGCCTCGGGATGCGGAATGCCAATGTTCGCGCATGTCGATGTGTGCGCAACGTCCCGTTGTGCGATCGCGCACGACGCGGCGGCGAACGGAGCGGGGATCTCGCGCGCTAGACTGTGAAGACGTGAACAGGGGCACGTTGCAGGGCATGCCACGATCGAGTGCATCCAGGCTGGCCGCGCGCGCGCGCCGGCCACGGCGTCTGCGCGCGTTCGCGTGCCTGTGGGCGTGGGCCTGGCTCGCGTGCGCGGGACAGGCGATCGCGCTCGACCCGTCGCTGCCCGCCGACCGCTACACCGTGACCCGCTGGACCGCCGACGATGGCCTGCCGCACAGCCAGGTCCACGACATCGCGCAGGCCGGCGACGGCTACCTGTGGCTGACTGGCTGGGAAGGCACGTCGCGTTTCGATGGCGTGGCGTTCACCGAAGTCGCAGGCCTGCGGCATCCCGACGGGCGCCCGCTGGCATCGCGCATGCTGTGGCGCGACGCCGAAGACGGGCTGCTGGTCGGCCTCGACTCCCTCGGACTGATGCGGGTGGCGCCGACGGGCGAGGTGGCGCCGGCCTGCGCAGGCACGACGCTCCAGGCCGTGGCGCGCCTGGCCGCCGGACGCGATGGCCGGCCGTGGGTGGCCGCCCGGGACGGCCTGTTCCGGCTTGCGCCCGATGGCCGGTGCACGCAGGTCGAGGGCGGAGCGGAGGTGGCCGCCCTGTCGCCGCTGTCGCTGCTGGCACGCGAGGACGGCAGCCTCTGGATCGGCCATGCGCGCGGCCTGTCGCGCTGGCACGCGGGCCGGATCGAACCGCTGGGCGAGCAGCTGGGCCTGCCGCGGGGCGAAGTCCGCGCGCTCACGGCCACCGGCGATGGTGATGTCTGGATCGCCGGAGACACCGGTGTCTGGCGGCTGCGCGCAGGCCGGCTGTCGCGCCAGCGGCCCGAGCGCGCGGAGGCCCTGCTGCAGGATGGCCACGGCGCCCTGTGGGTGACGGGCACCGAGAGCGTGGTGCTGCGCCACTGGCGCGGCCGGTGGGAGCGGCTGGATGCCCGCCACGGGATCTCGGGCTATGCCACCGGCGCGTTGTTCGAGGATCGCGAGGGGCTGGTCTGGTTCGGCACCACCCATGGCCTGTTCCGGATCGCCGACGGCCCGGTCTGGGGTTTCGGCGAGCGCGAAGGCCTGCCCACCGACTATGTGCGCAGCGTCCTGCAGACGGCCGACGGCCAGGCCTGGATCGGGCATTCGCTGGGCCTGTCGCGGATCCGCGACGGCCGGCCCGAGACGGTGGTGCTGGCCCCGGACCAGCCCCCGGCCTCGGTGCTGTCGCTGGCGCGCGCCGGCGACGGCGGGGTGTGGGCGGGTACCTACAACCGCGGCGTGCTGCGCGTGTCCGCGGGCCGGCCGGCGATCGCACGCGCACTGCTGCCCGCATCCGCCCCGCTGTCCACCGCCCAGGTGCGCGCGCTGCTCGAAGCGCCCGACGGCACCCTGTGGATCGGCACCGAGCAGGGGCTGGCCGCGTGGCGCGACGGTGCGCTCGACCCCGACCCGCTGCCCGGGCTGCCGCGCCTGCCGGTGCGCGCGCTGCACCTGGATGCCGACGGCGCGCTGTGGATCGGCCAGCTCGGCGGGCTGGCCAGGCGCGAACCCGGTGGACACCTCGTCGTGCCGACCACCGAAGCCGAATACCCGGCGCTGTCGGCCTTCGACTTCCTGCCCGATCCCGACGGCGGCCTGTGGATCGCGAGCGACCGCGGCCTGGTGCTGCATCGCGACGGCGTGTACCGGCTGTACGGCCGCGCCCAGGGCCTGCCCGGCAGCACCGTGTTCCGGGTGCTGATGGACCAGGCCGGTCACCTGTGGGCCAGCGGCAACCACGGCGTGTTCCGGATCGCGCGCGAGGCGCTGCGCGCCTTCCGGCAGGGGGAATCGGCGCGACTGGACCTGCAGGTGTTCGGACGCGAGGACGGCGTGCCCAGCCGCCAGGCCAACGGCGGCAGCGCGCCGGCGGGCTGGCGCATGGACGATGGCGCGCTCTGGTTCCCGACCGCCGCCGGGATCGCGGTGTTCGACCCGGCGCGGGTGGCGCTGCCGCCGGCGGGCGACGTGCCGCTGGTGATCGGACGCCTGCAGGTCGACGGCATCGATCGCCCGGCGATGGACGGGCACGCGCTGCCGCCGGGGGCGCGGGTATCGATCCGCTACGCCGGGATCAGCCTGCGGCATCCCGGCGCGCTGCGCTACCGCTACCGTATGCATGGGCTGGATGAGGACTGGATCGAGGCCGGGCAGGCGCGCGAGGTGACCTATACCAATCTGCCGCCGGGTCGGCTGCGGTTCGAGGTGCAGGTCGCGCGCGCGCCTGCGGACTGGGCGCATCCGGCCGGCCGCGCGGATCTCACGTTCGATGTCGCCGCGCCGTGGTGGACACGACCGTGGATGGTGCTGCCGGCGCTGTTGCTGGGCCTGCTGGCGCCACTGGGCCTGCACCATGCGCTGGGGCGGCACCAGCGCATGCGGCAGCGTCGCCTGGAGGCGGAAGTGGCGCGTCACACCGCGCGCCTGCGCGAGACCAACCGCCAGCTGGAGGATGCCTCGCGCCAGCGCGAACAGCTGATGGAACGGCTGCTGCACCAGGCCAGCCACGACCCCCTGACCGGATTGCCCAACCGCCGCGCCAGCGACCAGCAGCTCTCGTCCGCCCTCCAGCACGCCGATCTGGTGCACGCGCCGCTGTGCGCGGCGCTGGTCGACGTCGACCGCTTCAGGCACGTCAATGATCGCTACGGCCACCACGTCGGGGACCGGGTGCTGGCGCGGGTCGCGCTGCAGCTGCAGGCCTCGCTGCAGCGGGGCAACGTGTTCGTCGGCCGCACGGGCGGCGAGGAATTCGTGGTGGTGCTGCGCGACACCTGCCGGGACGACGCCGTCGCCCTGCTCGAGCGGGCCCGCGCCGACGTCGCCGCGCTGCGCCTCGGTCCCGACCACGCGGAGCCGATCGCCTGCACCATCAGCGCCGGCGTGGTGGCGCGCACGGGGCAGGAAGGGCCGGACCAGCTGCTGCAGCGGGCCGACGTCGCGCTCTACGAAGCCAAGCGCCTCGGCCGCAACCGCGTGGCCGCCGCGTAGCCTGTCGGTAGCCCGGATAAGCGCAGCGCATCCGGGTGAGCGTCCCATAGTCCGCGCATGTAGAGCGTCGGGCGAAAGCAACGACACCGCGCGTGCACGGCACGCGGACGAGGAAGGCGTCACTCACCCGGGGGTCGCGCGACCCGGATGCGCTGCGCTTATCCGGGCGACGGACTACGGGCTACGGGATGCGCGGTGTCGCGGCTATCGGCGGCGCGCGCGAGCGAAGGCGTCTGCGAGGGCGTTGTCGGCGGGTGGGGCGGACGGCTTCGCAGCGCCGCCTGTGCCGGGCCTGCCGCGGCGCGCCGGTTCGCGGGACCCGCCGTCGTTGCGGGCTGCGCCGTCGCCGCGGTGTCCGCCATCGGCGCGCGGCGGCCGCGGCGCGGGCGCGTCATCCAGGCGCCGGGTCAGGGCGATGCGCTTGCGCGCCACGTCCACCTCCAGCACCTTCACCCGGACGATGTCGCCGGCCTTGACCACATCGCGCGGATCCTTGACGTAGCGGTCGGCGAGCGCGGAGATGTGGACCAGTCCGTCCTGGTGCACGCCGATGTCGACGAAGGCGCCGAACGCGGCGACGTTGCTCACCACGCCCTCCAGGATCATGCCCTCGCGCAGGTCCTTGATGTCCTCGACGCCGTCGGCGAACTGCGCGGCCCTGAATTCCGGGCGCGGGTCGCGGCCAGGCTTCTCCAGCTCGGCCAGGATGTCGCGCACCGTCGGCTCGCCGAAGCGCGCGTCGGTGAACTCGCGGGCCTTGAGCGCACGCACGAAGCCGGCATCGCCGACCAGCGCCTGGATCGGCCTGCCGGTGGCCTGCACGATGCGCTCGACCACCGGGTAGGCCTCCGGGTGCACCGCCGAGGCATCGAGCGGCTCGTCGCCGTCGGCGATGCGCAGGAAGCCGGCGCACTGCTCGAACGTCTTCTCGCCCAGGCGCGGCACCTTGAGCAGGTCGCGGCGGCGCCGGAACGGCCCGTTGGCATCGCGGTGCAGCACGATGTTCTCGGCCACCGTCGACGACAGCCCGGCCACGCGCGCCAGCAGCGGCGCGGACGCGGTGTTGACGTGCACGCCGACCGCGTTCACGCAGTCCTCCACGCGCGCGTCCAGCGCCCGCGCCAGCTTGAACTGGTCGACGTCGTGCTGGTACTGGCCCACGCCGATCGCCTTGGGTTCGATCTTCACCAGCTCGGCCAGCGGATCCTGCAGCCGCCGCGCGATCGACACCGCGCCGCGCAGCGACACGTCCAGCTGCGGAAACTCCTTCGCCGCCAGCTCCGAGGCCGAGTACACCGACGCGCCGGCTTCGCTGACCACCAGCTTCTGCATCTTCAGCTCGCCGCAGCGCTTGAGCAGGTCGCCGGCGAGGCGGTCGGTCTCGCGCGACGCGGTGCCGTTGCCGATCGCCACCAGCTGCACGCCATGTGCGGTGCACAGCTTCGCCAGTGTGGCGAGCGAGGCGTCCCACTGCCGTCGCGGCTCGTGCGGGTAGATGGTGTCGGTGGCGACCAGCTTGCCGGTAGCGTCGACCACCGCGACCTTGACCCCGGTGCGCAGGCCCGGATCCAGCCCGAGCACGGCTTTCGGCCCCGCGGGCGCCGCCAGCAGCAGGTCTTTCAGGTTGTCGCCGAACACCGCGATCGCCTCGGCTTCCGCACGTTCGCGCGCCTGCGCGAACAGGTCGATCACCAGATGCAGGTGCAGCCGCGCCTTCCATGCCAGGCGGCAGGCGCTGCGCAGCCAGGCATCCGCGGCGCGGCCCTGGTCGCGGATGCCCGCGTGCAGCGCCACGCGCCCTTCCGCGTACAGATGGCCGGCGTCGGCGTCGGCGCCCGGGTCGAGGTCGAGGCTCAGGAACTCCTCGCGCCGCCCGCGCAGCAGGGCCAGGAACCGGTGCGAGGGAATCTTCGCCAGCGGCTCGGCATGGTCGAAGTAGTCGCGGAACTTCTCGCCGGCCGTCTGCTTGCCTTCGACCACTTTCGCGCGGACCAGGCCGACCTCGCCCAGCCACGCGCGCAACTCGCCGACCAGCGCGGCGTCTTCGCCCCAGCGCTCGATCAGGATCGCGCGCGCGCCTTCGAGCGCGGCCTTCGCGTCGGCCACGCCCTTGTCCGCATCGACAAACTGCGCGGCGAAGTCCTCCGGCACGCGGGTGGGATCGGCGAGCAGACCGTCGGCCAGCGGCTCCAGACCGGCTTCGCGCGCGATCTGCGCACGGGTGCGGCGCCTGGGCTTGTACGGCAGGTACAGGTCTTCCAGCCGCGCCTTGCTGTCGGCGGCCTCGATGTCGGCACGCAGGGTGTCGTCGAGCTTGTCCTGTTCGGCGATGCTGTCGAGGATCGCCGCACGGCGGTCCTCGAGCTCGCGCAGGTAGGTCAGGCGCACTTCCAGGGTGCGCAGCTGGGTGTCGTCCAGCCCGCCGGTGACTTCCTTGCGGTAGCGGGCGATGAAGGGCACGGTGGCGCCTTCGTCGAGCAGGGCGATCGCGGCGATGGCCTGCTCGGGTTTCGCGCCGATCTCCTCGGCGATCGTCTGCGAAATCTTGCGCGCGAGCGCGGGAGAAAGTGCGGGCATGTGGGCCGTGCGGCTTGCGGCGCAGCGCCGCGGAAGCGCGATTGTGGCAATCGCGGGCGCGGGCAGGAACCCGTTGACAACCCTGCGCCCGCACTGTGCCGACTGCCGCATGGGGTCCGCATCCGTATCCGCAAAGCGTGCTCGCTGCGAACGGGATGCCGGCGCGCGCCGGCCGAAGGCGGGTCGCGTCGCGCGATGCATCCGGCGGACGGCACGCGGCCACCCCGGCGCGCAGTCAGGCCTCGCGCACCACGGTGTCGCCGCGCGCCCGACGGCGCCACGGCAACGGCAGGCTGAGCAGCATGAACGCCAGCCACGCCAGGCGGCTGGAGGGCGACTCGCGGTCCGGCGTCTGCAGTTGCGCATCGGCCGGCCCCGCGTCGTCGTCGATCGCATACTCGCCCGCGTCCATCGCGCGCAGGATGGCGCGCGCGCGTTCGGCATCGGCATCGGCCACGCGCACGCGGGCGCCGCCGATCGCCAGCCGCCACTCCCAGTTCGCGACCGACAGGTGTTCGTCGCCGACGTGCGCGTCGATGCCCTCGGCGACGAGCAGGCCGCGCGCGATCTGCGCTTCGATCGGATCGAGATAGCTGGCGACGGTGGTGAACATGCCTGCGTCCAGGGCGCGCATGCGCCGGTGTGGACGACAGGCTACGCTAGCGCGCGGATGCCGCGGTGAACGCGCGCGCCTCCGCCGCCGGCACGCGCGAGTGCGCGTGCGCCGGAGCGGCGTCCTGTCCACCAGTGCGGTGTCGCGCCGCAGGAACCAGCGTCATGAATCGAGCCACGTCCCTGCCACGTTCCCTGCGCGCCACCGGGCTGGCGCTGGCGCTCGCCATCGCCGGCTGCGGCGGCGGCGATGCACCGCCCACGTCACCGGCTGCCGCGACCGACCTCGCCGCGCCCAGCCGGATCGAGCCCTGGACGCTGCCGCCGACCCTGCCCGGATCGGCCTCGCCCAGCCTGGCCGCGACCCCCGACGGCAAGCTGCTGCTGGGCTGGATCAATTCGCAGAAGGGGCGCCGCCACATATTCCAGTTCAGCACCTTCGCTCCGGACTGGGGCCGCTGGATGCATGCCATGACCACGGTGGCGGTGGGCAACAGCCTGTTCGTCAACTGGGCCGACGTGCCGCACCTGGCGGCGACGCCCGACGGCGCGCTGTGGGCGCACTGGCTGCAGAAGAGCGGCGAGGCGCCCTATGCCTACGACGTGGTGCTCACGCGCTCGCGCGACGGCGGCGCGAACTGGGCCCCGCCGGTGCTGGCGCACGACGACGGCACCCGCACCGAACACGGCTTCGTGTCGCTGTGGCCGCAGGGTGCCGATGCGCTGGGCGTGGCCTGGCTGGACGGACGCCAGACCGCCGCCGCCGTGCAGGGACAGGACGGCCACGACCACGAGCGCGACGCGGGGCAGGGCCACGGCGGCGGGCACGCCGGCGAGGGGGCGATGACGCTGCGCGCGGCCGTGTTCGATGCCCAGCTGCAGCCGCGCGCGCAGGCCGAGATCGACGCGCAGGTCTGCGATTGCTGCCAGACCGCGGTCGCGCTCACCGCGCGCGGGCCGCTGCTGGTCTATCGCGGCCGCCGCGAGGGCGAGATCCGCGACATCCAGGCCACGCGCTTCGACGGCAGCGCATGGAGCACGCCACAGCCGGTGCACGACGACGGCTGGATGATGCCGGCCTGCCCGGTGAACGGTCCGGACGTGGCCGCGGACGGCGAGGCGGTGGTGGTCGCCTGGTATACCGCCGCCGGCGGCGCGCCCGAGGTGCGGATCGCGGCCAGCGCCGATGCCGGCGGACGTTTCGCCGCGCCGGTCACGCTCGACCGGGGCGAGGCGGTGCTGGGCCGCGTGGCGGTGGCGCTCGACGCGCGCCAGGCCTGGATCCTGTGGCAGCGCGAGGAAGCCGGCCGGCAGTCGCTGTGGCTGTCGCGGCGCAGCCCGGACCTGGCGATCGAGCACGAACGGATCGAGATCGCGGCGCCGCGGGGCGAGGGCCGGGCCACCGGGTTCCCGCAGCTGGCGGTGGTGGGCGGCGTGGCGCACGTGGTCTGGACCGACGTGGTCGCGGGTGCGCCGAACCTCGTTGGCGTGCGCGTGGTGCCGGCCGGGTGAGCCCTGGTTGCGACCGTCCCGCCGACGGGACCGCCGCCGCCGCCCGGCTCGAGTTCGCCTGCACGACCGTGCTCGCAACGGGCCTGGCCGGATGCGTTGATGCCGGCGCCGCGGTCCGGGAGATCGCCGATGGCGCGCTGCGGGCGTCGAGCGCCCGCCCGCTTGCAGCCGATCTGCGCCGGCCGCCGCGCGTCGACGGGCGAGCGAACGCATGATCGAGATCCTGCATGCCGACGCGCACCTGGCGGTGGTCGACAAGCCCGCCGGGCTGATGGTGCACGACAGCGCGCTGGCGCGCGGCGAGCACGATTTTCTCGCCGATCGCCTGCGCGAACAGTTCCAGCGCCAGGTGCTGCTGGTGCATCGGCTCGACCGCGCCACCAGCGGCTGCCTGCTGCTGGCCTTCGATCGCGAGACCGCGGGCGCGCTCGGTCGCGCGGTGATGGCCGGCGAGCTGCACAAGGACTACCTGGCCGTGTGCCGCGGCTGGCCGGAGCCGGCCTTCACCATCGACCATCCGCTCGACGGCGGCCCGGGCAAGCCGCTGAAGAAACCGGCCGTGACCCGGTTCGAACGGCTGGCGACCTGCGAACTGGAGCTGCCGTCGGCGGGCTTTCCGACCTCGCGCTACGCGCTGCTGCGTGCGAGCCCCGTCACCGGCCGCTTCCGCCAGATCCGCCGCCACCTCAAGCACGCCTCGCACCACCTCATCGGCGACACCAGCCACGGTGACGGGCGCCACAACCGGCATTTCCGCATGCTCGGCATCCACCGCATGCTGCTGCACGCGCAGCGGCTGCGCTTCGTGCATCCGGCCAGCGGGGCGCCGATGCAGGTGGAGGCGCCGCCGGATGCCGAACTGGTCCGCGCGCTGGCGCTGTTCCCCGTCGCCCCGCGCGCGCCGGACGAATCAGCCGCCGGCTGAGACCTCGGCAGCGATCTCGCGCTGCAGCTGCTCCAGCATCGGCACCACCAGCCGCTGCATCGCGTCCATCGTGTGCTGCATCAGTGCCGGCATCTTCTCGATCATGCGCTGGCCGGCGGGTGTTTCGTAGAAGGCGATGATCGCGTCGATATCCTCGGCGCTGAAGGTGCGGCGGTAGATGTCGCGGTAGATGGGCTCGAGGTTCTCCCATGCCAGCGCCTGGCGCACCGCGCCGGCCGATCGCGCGAGGATCGCCTCCATGCGCTCGCGCTGCGCCTCGTCGAGTGCCTGGCCGTCCACCAGCTGCGCCACCATCTGACGTTGCGAGGCTTCGATCTGCGGCAGCATCGCATCGAGCATCTGGCGCGCGCGGGTCACCTCCAGCAGGCGGTCGATGCGTGCATTGTCGAGCGGAGTCTCCGCGGCGCCGGCGGGTGCGCCGATGCACGGCGCGAGCAGCATCAGGACGGCGAGCAGCAGGGTTCTGTGCGACATTTGGGCGGTCCTGTCCGGTGGCATCCGGCCCAAGTGTAGATGCCGCGCAGGCGATCCCACCCACTTCACCACCATGGCCATCGAGATTCCCGAGAGCGAGATCGTCGAACGCTTCGTCCGCGCCAGCGGTGCGGGCGGGCAGAACGTCAACAAGGTCGCGACCGCGGTCGAGCTGCGCTTCGACGTGGCAGGCTCGCCGTCGCTGCCCGAGCCGGTGCGCGCGCGGCTGCTGGCCCGGCGCGACCGTCGCCTGACCGACGAGGGCGTGCTGGTGATCCAGGCCCAGCGCTTCCGCACCCAGGAACGCAACCGCCAGGATGCGCGCGAGCGGCTGCAGGCCTTCGTCGAGGCCGGCCTGCGCGCGCCGGTGCCGCGCATCGCCACCCGGCCCACGCGTGGCGCGAAGGAGCGGCGCCTGGGCGAGAAGCGTCTGCGTAGTACGATCAAGCAGTCGCGCACCCGCCGCGACTGGGACTGAACACGCGGGCACGGCCAGGGCGTGGGAGGCGCATGACCGCAGGCTACGACGTGGTGCCGCCGCTGCCGCCGAACGTGCCGCGCGTGCGGCCCAACGCCTTCACCCGCTGGCTGGGGCGCACGATCCTGCGCGCGGGCGGCTGGCACGTGGCGGGGACGCTGCCGGACCTGCCGAAACTGGTGCTGATCGCTGCACCGCATTCGTCCAACTGGGATGGCGTATGGGGGTTCGCCGCCAAGCTCGCGCTCGGCTTCGAGGTGCGGGTGCTGGGCAAGGCCCAGCTGTTCTGGTGGCCGCTGGGGCCGCTGCTGCGCAGGCTCGGCGTGATCCCGATCGACCGCAGCGCGCCGCAGGGCACGGTGGGCCAGGTGGTGGACATGATCCGCGCCAGCGAGCGCGTCTGGTACGCGCTCGCGCCCGAAGGCACGCGCAAGCGCGTGGAGCGCTGGAAGAGCGGCTTCTGGAAGATCGCGCACGAGGCGCAGGTGCCGATCCTGCCGGCCTACTTCCACTATCCCGACAGGCGCATCGGCATCGGCCCGCTGTTCCACACCACCGGCGACATGGACGCCGACATCGCCGCGCTGCGCGCCTGGTACGCGCCCTGGGTGGGCAAGCACCGCGGAACGGTGTGACCCGTGCCTCCCGGCGGCGCGGCCGGCCTGCCGCGCACCGGCCGGCGCGCCCGGCTCATAGCGCGCTGCCGCCGAACTTGTGGGTGAACTGCAGGTAGAAACTGCGACCTTCGGTGTCGAACCAGGAGATGTCGTAGTACGGGTACGAGGTGTAGGTCGGATCGGCGGGCGGCATCTCGTCGGTGAGTTGACCACCGACAGCGAGAGGCGCGAGTGGTCGCTGAAGCGGTAGCCGACGTTGGCCGTATAGCGGTAGGTGGCCTCGATCCACGGGCCCGGATCGCCTTCCTCCCAGACCTCGTCGTAGGACCAGCCGTTGGGCAGGCTGCCCAGGCGCCGGCCCTGCAACGAGGCGCTCCACGCATTCTTCTCCCAGCCCGCGAGCAGGCTGGCCTTGGTGCGGGGAATGTCGTAGCCGCTGTTGACCGCGAACTGGTCGACCACCGCCTCGTCCGGATACTCCTGGATCTCGTGGCGATCGACCCAGGTGTAGCCGGCGTTGAGCCGGAACAGGCCGACCGGCGTGTCGAAACGCAGGTTCGAGGCGGCGTCGACGCCCTGGGTGCGCTCGCGCGCGATGTTGATCGGGTTCACGTGCACGCCGTAGATGCTGCCGTCGACCGAACGCGTGATCCGCGCCAGCATGTCGACGCAGGTGGCGGAGTCCGGGTCGGCGCCGTTCAGGCCGAGGCGGCAGTCGCGCTCCCAGCGCATCACTTCGTTGGCGCGCAGGTCCTGCACCTGGTTGCGCATGTCGATGCTGAACCAGTCGAGCGAGACGTCCCAGTTCGCGGTCGGCGACCACACGAGGCCGGCGGTCCAGGAATCGCTGGTCTCCGGCTCCAGGTCGCGGTTGCCGACGCGGCTGCGGATGATCCCTTCATCGCCCCAGCTGCAGTCGTCGTAGCTCTCGGCGTCCGGTTCCTGGGTGTCGCAGCGGTAGAAGTCGGTGACCGAGGTCTCGTCGTTGCCCGGGCCCGTGAACACGTAGTGCAGGTCCGGCGCGCGGAACGCGGTGCCGTAGGAGCCGCGCACCAGCAGGCTGTCGATCGGACGCCACTCCAGGCCGGCGCTCCAGGTGAACTTGTTCGGGTCGCGGCCGGCGAAGCGGTACTGGTCGAAGCGGCCGGCCACGCTCAGGTTCAGCGTCTCGTGCAGCGGCATGCGCAGCTCGCCGGCGAGTGCCCAGCGGTTGCGGCTGCCGGCGCCGTCGGAATCCTTCCAGCTGTAGTAGTAGTACTGCGTCGCCAGCGGATCGGGCTTGAGGTCGTACGACTGGCGACCGAGTTCGGCGGTGGCGGCGAAGCCCGCGGCGCCGCCGGGCAGCGTGAACAGTTCGGCGTTGGTGAGCGTGAACGAGGCGGTCTGGGTATCGGACTCGGGGTGGTAGGTGGTGCGGGCGAAGATGCTGTCGTACTCGGCGCGGGTGAGCGGGGTATACATGCGCTCGTACGGCGCATCGAAGACCGGGTAGCCGTCTTCGTCCACACCAAGCTGCGGGCCGAGAAAGAGATCGTTGGCGCGCGCGGCGACGATCTGCGGCCAGCTGATCTCGGCCCGGTACTGCGAATGCCCCAGCGCCGCCTCGTAGTCCCACGCCTCGCCCAGCCGCCCGGCCAGGCCGGTGGTGACGCTGAAGGTCTTCTGCACGGTGTTGACCATGCCGTTGCGCAGGCCGCCCATCTCCTCGAGCGTGAACTGGCGCTGCCAGTACTCGAGCTGCTCGGTGTTGCGGTTGTAGAAGTAGTCCCACTCGGTGCCGTCGGCGGTCATCAGCGCCCAGCTGCGCGGCGCGCGGAACAGCGACACCTCGTGTCGGCCCGCCTGCACGTCGGCGAACCAGCGCAGGCCGCCGGCGAAGTCGTAGTTGAGCGAGGCGTAGGTGTTGATGCCCTCGCGCTCGCTGATCATGGTGCGGTAGGCCACGGCGCGGTCGCTGCCGCAGTAGTTGCCGTAGTTGCGCCGTTCGGCGTAGTGCATCGTGCCCTCGTTGAGGTGCGAAAGCGCGTTGCAGGTGTCTTCGCCCGGGTCGATGTAGTCGTCCCACCAGTCGGTGATCAGGAAGTTGCGCGGCGGATAGCCGTAGCGCTCCGGGTTCGGCGCGTCGTAGCTGGAATCCTGCTGCGCGCGCTGGAAGCCCCACAGCGGCTGCTGGTTGCGGTATTCGGCGCCGAACACCGCGCTGAAGGCCCCGCGCGACAGGCCGCCGGACACGTTGAGCCGGAAACTCTCGGCATCGCCGCGCTCGGTCTGGCCGAACCGGTAGTCGAGGGTGATGCCGTCGGCCTCCTTCTTCAGGATGAAGTTGACCACGCCCGAGATCGCATCCGAGCCGTAGATCGCCGACGCGCTGCCGGTCAGCACCTCGATGCGGTCGATCATGCCAAGCGGGATGCTGGAGATGTCGGTGAAGTTGCTGCGGCCGCCGAAGGGCATCGGGAAGTCGGCGATGCGGCGGCCGTTGACCAGCACCAGGGTGTGGTTGGGCCCGAGGCCGCGCAGGTCCACCTGCTGCGCGCCGGGCGAGAAGTCGGCGCCGCCGGCCGACTGCTGGCTCTGGGTCTCGCCGCCGTTCTGGGTCAGCGACTGCAGCACGTCGGGCACGCTGGTGAACCCGCCCGCGCGGATGGTCTCGGCGGTGATCACCGTGATCGGCGCCGGACCCTCCACCTGGGCGCGCGGAATGCGTGAGCCGGTGACCTGCACCGTCTCCAGTTCGGCCACCGGCGGCGCGGGTTCGGGCGCGGGCGGCGGCGCGGGCGCGGCGACCGGCGCCGCCGCCGGGCTGGCCTGCGCCAGCATGTCCTGTCGCACCACCACCACCGCGCCGGAAGCGTCGCGCCGCGCGGCGAAGCCGCTGCCGCGCAGCAGCCGGTCCAGCGCCTGTTCCGCCGGCAGCCCGCGCACGCCGGCGGTGTGCACGCCGCGCAGCTGGTCGGCGCGATACACCAGCTGGGTGCCCGACTGCCGCGCCCAGGCATCGAGCGCGGCGGCGAGATCGCCCGCGGCGATGTCCACGCCACCGGGCACGGGCGCCTGGGCGTGGGCGGCGAGCGCCGCGGAACAGGCGAGGACGAGCAGCAACTGGCGCAGCGGGCGAGACGGTGTCAAGGCGGTTCCCCAGGCGGCGCGCGAATCGCGCCCCATGTCAGGTCATGACGAACGAGCCGCGCAAATCCCCCGCTGCCGCTCAGGGGCTGTGCAGCACGATGCGGTCGCGGGCGTACTCGGCGCGCACCGGGAAGCCCTGCTCGAGCAGCCGCACGAAGCCTTCGGCGTTCTCCCAGCGGAAGCTGCCGCCGATGCGCAGGTCGCCGACGGCGGCGTCGCCGATCACGATCTTGCGCGCGTTGTAGCGGTTGAACTCGTCCGCGGCCTCGGCCAGCGGCGTGTCCTGGAACACCAGCAGGCCGCTGCGCCAGTCGACCAGGCGCGCGGCCTCGGCCAGCGGCATCGAACGCACCAGCACCCCGTCGCGCCGCGCCAGCGCCACGCTGCCGGCCGGCAGCAGCGCCGCCGGCCGCGGCTCGCCGTCGACCGGGTCCGATTCCAGCCGCACCGTGCCCTCGGTGACCACCACGCGCAGATCGGCGCCGTCGCGGCGCACCGAGAAGCGCGTGCCCACGGCCACCACCCGGCGCGCGCCGGCCTCGACCACGAACGGCCGGTCGGGATCGCGCGCGGCCTCGAAGAAGGCCTCGCCGCGGGTCAGGTCGATGCGCCGTTCGCGCCGCGACAGGCGCACATCGATGCGGCTGTCGCTGGCCAGCGTGGTGCGCGAGCCGTCGGCCAGCGGCACCGTGCGCACGCTGCCCAGGGCACTGGCGTGCGAGGCTGCATCGACCGGCGCGAACGCGTACCACCCCCAGCCCAGCGCCAGCGCGCAGGCGGCGACGCTGGCCACGGCCGCGACGGCGAGCCGGCGGCCGGTGCCGCTGCGCGGGCGCATGCGTGGTGCGAACACCAGCTCCGCGGGACCGGGTGCGGCCACGCCGCTGCCCGCGACCGCCCACGCGCCGCGCGGCGGAGGCCCGTCGCCGCGCCAGCCCGCGCCCAGTGCCTGCAGCCGGCCGGCTTCAGTCCACGCCGCTTCCAGCCGCAGGAACGCGACCCGGTGCGCCACCGCTTCCCCCAGCCACGCCTGCAGCGCGGACTCGTCCGCCGCCTGCCAGCCCGCCGCGTCGCGACGCGCCAGCCAGTCGGCGGCGATGCGTTCGATGTCGTCGGCCGCGGGCACGGGTTCAGTCCGACTGCCGCTGTCCATCGAGGTCCACGTCCACCTCCATGTCCGCACCGGCATCGCGCGTGCGGGTCGCGCGCGCCTCTGCGTCGCCGCCGTAGAAAGACCCGGCGAGCAGGCGCGTGCCCTTGGCGATGTGTTTTTCCACGGTCTTCTCGCTGATTCCGAGCCGCTGCGCGACCTCGCGCTGCGACAGGTGTTCGACGCGCCGCAGCCACACCACCTCGCGGCACCGGTCCGGCAGCCGGTCGAAGGCGTCGGCCAGGCGCCGCAGCAGCTGGCGTCCGCCGCACCACCGTTCCGGCGACATCTCGTCTATCAGGACGTGCAAGGGCTCGAAATCACCCACCGGCTCGATCGACACCACCTTGCCGCGCCGCGCGCGGTCGGCCAGCAGGTGGCGCGCGGTGGCGAACAGGAACGCGCGCGGCTGCTGCGGCAGCGCCTTGCCGGCGGCCTCGTACACCCGCGCGTACACCTCCTGGCGCAGGTCGCGCGCCTCGTCGCGGCTGGGTGCGGAGCGGACGAGGAACTGCATCAGCGGCGCCTCGTGGACGAGGATCTCGCGGATGAACCAGTCGTCCAGCGGCGTCGGCATGGGCGGCACCATAGCCGATCGCGGGCCGCGGTTGCCGCGCGGGGGATTTGCCGCCACTGTTCGTCCTCTTCCCGCACGGGCCCGCGAACGGGACGAAGGACGCCGGATGACGACACGCGCGATCGGATCGATGCTGCTGGCCTGCGTGCTGGCGTGGATGCATGCCGGCGCGGCGCACGCGGCGGACTACGAACGCCACCTGGTCGGCGATCCCGCCCTGCCCACGCCGGGCACCACCGCGCCCGGGCTGCTGCTGATGGGCGGCGGCGACCGCAACTTCGACGCGCTGCGCTGGTTCCTGGCCAGGGCCGGCAACGGCCACGTGGTGGTGCTGCGCGCCTCGATGGGTGGCGAGATCGGGCGCGAATTCCACGACGAGGTGGGCGGCGTGGCGTCGGTGGAGACCTTCGTGTTCTCGGGTCGCGACGCGGCCCGGGATCCGGCGATCCTCGCCAGCCTGCGCAAGGCCGATGGCATCTTCATCGCCGGCGGCGACCAGTCGCGCTACGTGCGCTACTGGAAGGACACGCCGGTGGCGCAGGCGCTGGACGCCCACGTGCGCGCGGGCAAGCCGGTCGGCGGCACCAGCGCCGGGCTCGCGATCCTGGGCGAGTTCGTCTACGGCGCGATGGACGGCGGCAGCCAGGTCAGCCCGCGCGCGCTGGCCGATCCGCTGGGCGAGGCCAACACCATCGAGGCCGGGTTCCTGCACATCGACGCGCTGACCGGCATGCTCACCGACACCCATTTCCGCGAGCGCGACCGCCTCGGCCGACTGCTCGCCTTCGTCGCCAAGGCCGAGACGCTGTCGGACGGCCGCCCGGTGCTGGGGCTGGGCGTGGACGAGGACGCCGCGGTTGCGGTCGACGGCGACGGACGCGCGCGCGTGTTCGCCACCGCGCCGGGCGCGGGCGCGACCGTGGTGCGCGGCGGGTTCGCGCCGCAGCGGGAAGACCAGCCGATGCAGCTGGATCGCGTCGAGACCATCGGCGTGGGCGTCGATTCGGTGCTGCGCCTGCCGCAGGGCGAGGTCGAGCGTCCGATGTGGCAGCGGCGATACGCGGTGCGCGACGGCGTGCTGGTGGCGCAAGACGCACCGCGCCTGGTGATCCACGGGGGCGCCGGCGTCGATCGCGGCGACCTCACGCCGGAAGAGGAAGCGGCCGCGCGCGCCGCGCTCGCTGCCGCGCTGCGCGCCGGCCACGCCGAACTCGCCGCGGGCAAGCCGGCGCTGGACGCGGTCACCGCCGCGATCACCGTGCTCGAGGATGCGCCGCAGTTCAATGCCGGCCGCGGCGCGGTGTTCACCCACGACGGCCGCAACGAGCTCGACACCTCGATCATGGACGGTGCCAGCGGTCGCGCCGGTGCCGCCGCCGGCCTGCGCCGCGTGCGCAACCCGATCATGCTGGCGCGCGCGATCATGGAGCGCTCGCGCCACGTGATGATGGTGGGCGAGGGCGCGGAACGCTTCGCGCAGGAGGCGGGTATCGCGCTGGTCGATCCGGCGTATTTCCGCACCGAGAAGCGCTGGCAGCAGCTGCAGCGCGCGCTGCAGGACGACAGCAAGCCGCATGCCGCGCTGCCGGGGCCGGAACTGCCGGCGAAGGCGTATTTCGGCACCGTCGGCGCGCTCGCGCTCGATGCCCGGGGCCGGCTCGCCGCCGGCACTTCCACCGGCGGCATGACCAACAAGCGCTACGGCCGGGTGGGCGACGCGCCGATCATCGGCGCCGGCACCTGGGCCGACGACCGCTGCGCGGTGTCGGGCACCGGCTGGGGCGAGTTCTACATCCGCGCCGCCGCCGCGCACGAGATCTGCGCGCGCGTGCGCCTGTCGGGCGATCCGCTGGCGCGCGCCGCCGACGCGGTGATCAACCGCGACATCCCCGCCGCCGGCGGTGACGGCGGCGCGATCGCGCTCGGCGCCGACGGTACCGTCGCGTTTCCGTTCAACACCCCGGGCATGTACCGCGGCTGGATCGGCGAAGACGGCGAACCGCACGTGGCGATCTGGCCGGACGAGTCGTTGCCGATGCCGTGAGGGCAGCCCCCATGACGTCTTCGATCAGTGGGGGACGTTCGATGTCGTGGGCGAGGGTGCTGGCCGCCTCGGATCCGGCGCGTCTTGCGCGGCATTCCGGATCGGAGGCCGAGTCGTGTGGAGCGGGTGGGGGGGCTGCCGCGCCGCGTTTGTCTCCGGTCGCGACCCGCGCTATCGTCGCTTCCGCGCCGGTTCGCCGGGCGCTGCAGGAAGACAGGGAGGTGGCATGGATGCGCAGCACACTGCCTGCGGTGGCGGGCGCCGTGGATCGCGCCGGATCATCGCGACGCTCGTCGTCGCGTCGCTGACGACGACGGGATGCCAGGGCATGGCGGACACCAGGCAAGGGCCGATGACGGCCGACGGCAGACGCATCGACAACACCGTGGCCGACTGGCCGCTGAAGTTCGTGCAGCACAGCTTCGGCGCGCGCTGCTATTCCACGCATGGCTGCACCGTGGACTACAACGGCCATCGTCACGTCGACCATCCGGATGACGTGCTGCGCCCCTCGACGGATGAGATTCATCCGGATGCGCTGAAGAATGCCTCCGCCAGCTATCTCGGCGTGATGAACTTTCCCGAGCCGGCGACGGTGGCCTGGCGCTCACGTGATGGCGTACAGCACGAAGCGCGGGTCGATATCGGCGAGATTTTCCGCGACCGGCTGATTCTCCATCACGTGCCGAGGGAGGACATCCCTGAGCGCGTATCGATCTTGAATCCGGCCATCATCCTGGAGGTCAACGACCGCACTATCAACGTGTACATGCGGGCCTTCATTCCAACCAAGTCCCTCCGGACTCCGGGCAACCGACACAGCAACTATCGCGACGAGCTCGTCTTGGCGTGGACCAGGACGTACTGATCCAGCCTGACACGGAGGTCGAGGATGGGAGGACAGCGACACCCCGACGGAGTGGCCACGTTTCCGGCGACCGCCGAGGACTTGCAAGCCTTCGATCAGGCCAGCGCGCAGTTGGAAGCATTCCGGGCGCCAGTCCTGCTCCGGCGCGATTCATTCGACCGGCTGTTCGTGGCGGCGTTCGACGGCACGGGCAACAGCCGGCATCGTGATCCGCCCGAAAACCACACCAATATCGCGGCGATCCATCAGCAGCTTCAAGACCGTATTGATGGGGACGAACACGCCACGGGTGGGTCGGCACTGGGGGCGGGATACGTCGAAGGAGTGGGCACGCAGGGCGGGCTGGATGGCACGATTGATTTGATCAGGGGCCGAACCTATGAGGCGCGCTTGGAGGACATGTATCTCCAGTTCGCCCGGCAGGCCAAAATCTGGTTGGACGCAGATCCAGACGTCGAGATCCGCATCGCCTCCATCGGCTTCAGCCGCGGCGCCGAACAGGCCGCCGGCTTCACTCGTCTGGTCGAGCAGCGTGGCATCCAGGACCCCACAGGCGCAGATGTGGAGCGCGGCCGAGACGGCCTGATCGAGCGCGTCGAGTTCACTCGTCCACCCCTGCGCGAGCCCGGCACCGTCGTGCAGGCGATCGGCCTGTTCGACCCGGTCGGCACCGGCGTACCGCGTGAGCACGATCGCAGGCCGGCGGCCTCGGTGGTGTCGGGCTTCCAGCTCACGGCCGAACACGAACGGCGCAACCTGTTCCAGGGCACGCGGGTCGCCGACATGGGCGCGACGTTCGACGGGCGCTTCCTCAACGTGCTGGTCCCCGGCGCGCACAGCGATGTCGGCGGCGGCTATCGGCAGAACGGCCTGTCGATCCGCAGCGGCAACCTGATGGTCGACTACCTCAATGCACTCGGCGATCAGCCCTTCCTGGCCAAGCGCGCCGAGCCGCAGGACCCGGCGCTCAACGTGATCCACCGCTCCGAGCAGCACCAGATCTTCTACCGCACGTCCGAGTTCGATCGCGACGGCATCCGCGTGCACCAGGAGGACCTCGCACCGCCGCCGCTGTGCCGGATCGACTGTCGCGACGCCGAGCCACGCAACGAGGCCATGGCCGCCGGCCTGGACTGGCGGCCGGTGCCCATCGGCCCGCGACCCGTTGCGCGCATCGATGCATCGGCGGCCACGGACCATCGCTTCATGGTCGAGCGGATGCTGGACGCCGCGCGTCGCGGCGATGGTGCCGCCATCGACGGTCTCTCGCTCGGCCTGCTCGAGGGACCCCTGGGTCAGGCCTGGCTGGCGGCGGGGGAAGAGCGACTGCACGGGATCGACGCCGCCGCTCGTGCCTCCGGGGAACGGTCCGAGACCGCGTTCGAGCCCCGGTTCTAAACTGCGGTGCCCGCGCGCTTCGGGCGCACGCCCCGGCGCACGGGTCGCATCCGCCTGCCGCGTCGGCGCGGGTCTAGACCCGTCGCCGCCCGGACGTCGACCCCTCAACGCTCCGAATGCCCGCTGTCGTAATAGTCGCGGCGCACGAACAGGTCGGGCTGGATCAGGTCCATGAAGGCGCGGGCCTGTGGCGAGGGCAGCTTGCCCTTGCGCATGACCACGCCGTAGCTGCGGGCGGGGAAGAAGCGCTCCAGCGGCCGGGTGGCGATCCGGCCCCGGTCGGCCTCGGTCAGGCAGATCGAGGACAGGATGCTGATGCCCATGCCCATCGCCACGTACTGCTTGATCACCTCCCAGCCGCCGACCTCGAGTGCGACGGTGTAGGGCACCCGGTTCTGCTGGAACACCAGGTCCACCAGCCGCCAGGTGATCTGGCGCTTGGGCGGCAGGATCAGGCCGTACTGGCCGATGTCGGCCAGCGACAGGTCGGGCTTGTCGGCCAGCGGATGGCCGGGTGGCATCACCAGGTGCTGCTCGAAGCGGTGCAGCGGTTCGTACACCAGGTCCGCCGGCACGTCGTGCATCGAGCCGACCACCAGGTCGACCGCGTCGCTGCGCAGCAGGTCCGTGCCGTCGGCGCTGACGGTGTTGTGCAGGCTCAGCCGCACGTCGCCGTGGTGCTGGCGGAAGCGCTCCACGATCCGCGGCAGCAGGTAGAGGATGGTCGAACTGTTGGCGGCGATGTTCAGTTCGCCCGCGTCCAAGCCCTTGAGCTGGCTGCGGAAGGCCGCCGGCAGGGCGTCGATGCCGTCCACCAGCGGGCGCGCGAGTTCGTACAGCGCCTCGCCGGCGCGGGTCGGCACCAGTCGCCGGCCGCTGCGCTCGAACAGCTTCTCACCCAGCTCGCGCTCGAGGGCCTGGAGCTGGAGGGTGATCGCGGGCTGGCTCAGGTACAGCGCCTCCGCCGCACGCGACACCGAGCCCAGGCGGGTCACCTGGCAGAAGGCCCGCAGCGGCTTGAGCCGGTCGGCCTTGTAGGCGAAGCGCGAGGGTGGATGATCGCGAGAAACCATTGAACGCACTGCTTATATGCAGAACTTATAGATCGCATTGAAATAACTGTGTTGTCAAATAATTGCGACGGGAGGACGGTGGCGTTGCACCGCAACATCCACTGGAGCCCGCCATGTCCGCCGTCCTCAAGCCTGCCGCCCCGCCTGCCTCCATCGACCTCCCTATGATGGATGCGGCGGCCGACGACCTGCTCGATGCCCCCGCGCAGGCCTTCCTGGCCCGACTGCACCAGCGCTTCGACGCCAGGCGCCGCGCGCTGCTCGCGGACCGTCGGCGGCGTCAGGCCCGGTTCGATGCCGGCGGCCTGCCGGGTTTCCGCCCGGACACGCGCCGGATCCGCGAAGGCGACTGGCGCGTGGCGCCGATCCCGGCGGCGCTGCAGGACCGGCGGGTCGAGATCACCGGCCCGGTCGACCCGAAGATGGTCATCAACGCGCTGAACTCGGGCGCGAAATGCTACATGGCCGATTTCGAGGACTCGACCTCCCCGACCTGGACCAATGTGATCGCCGGCCAGCGCGCGCTGCGCGAAGCGGTGGCCGGCACGCTCACCTTCGAGGGGGGCGGCAAGCACTACGCGCTCCGGCCCGGGCCCGAACGCGCAGTGCTGATCGTGCGCCCGCGCGGCTGGCACCTGGACGAGAAGCACGTGCGGATCGACGATGGCGGGGCGGGCGAGCGCATGTCCGCCGCGCTGTTCGACCTGGGCCTGTTCGACTGGCACAACGCCGCCGCGCTGGCGGCCCGCGATCGCGGGCCCTACTTCTACCTGCCCAAGCTGCAGTCGATGGAAGAGGCCGCGCTGTGGGACGACGTGCTCGCCCACATCGAAGGTGAGCTGGGCCTACCGCAGGGGCAGATGAAGGTCACGGTGCTGATCGAGACCCTGCCGGCGGCGTTCGAGATGGACGAGATCCTGTATGCGCTGCGCACGCGCATCGCCGGGCTCAACTGCGGGCGCTGGGACTACATCTTTTCCTACATCAGGACTCTGCGCGCGCACCGCGATCGCGTGCTGCCCGAGCGCGGCCAGGTGACGATGGCCCAGCCGTTCCTGAAGGCCTACTCGGAACTGCTGATCCAGACCTGCCATCGCCGCGGCGCGCATGCGATGGGCGGCATGGCCGCGCAGATTCCCATCGGCAACGACGAGGAAGCGAACGAGCGGGCGCTGGCGCGGGTGCGCGCGGACAAGCTGCGCGAGGTCACCGCCGGGCACGACGGCACCTGGGTGGCGCATCCGGCGCTGATCCCGCTGGCGCGAGAGGTGTTCGACGAACGCATGCCGACCCCGCACCAGCAGCACCTCGGCCGCGAGGAGGTGGTCGTGACCGCCGCGGACCTGCTGGCGCCCTCGCTGGGCACGATCACGCGCATCGGGTTCGAGAACAACGTCGAGGTGTGCGTGCGCTACCTCGCCGCCTGGCTCGACGGCCACGGCTGCGTGCCGATCCACTGGCTGATGGAGGACGCCGCGACGGCGGAGATCGCGCGCGCCCAGCTGTGGCAGTGGCTGCATCACGCCGACCAGCCGATCGGTCGGGTGCCGGCCGCCGCCGACGGCGCGCGCTGCCCGCTGCACCTGGACGACGGGACGGTGATCGACGAGGCCCTGTTCGACCGCGTGCTGCTGGGACTGCCCTCGCGCCTGGCGGCGCAGCCGGTGGTCGGCGCGGCGCGCATCCCGGACGCGATCGCGATGCTCGAGGACCTCACCCGCCGCGACACGCTCGAGGACTTCCTCACCCTGCCGGCATACGAACGCCTCTGATGCCGCCGCCCTGCCTCCACGCAGCGCCCGCCGCGTACGCCCCATCCGACTCGAGGACATCCGCATGAACCACGCCACGCGCCAGCAGCAGATCGACCACCTGCAGCAGCAATGGACCACCGACCCGCGCTGGGCCGGCATCGAGCGCCCGTATCCGGCCGCCGATGTCGTGCGCCTGCGCGGCAGCCTGCAGCCCGACCACACCCTCGCCCGCCGGGGCGCGGAGAAACTGTGGACACTGGTCAACGGCGGTGCGAAGAAGGGCTACGTCAACGCCTTCGGCGCCATCTCGGCCGGCCAGGCCATGCAGCAGGCCAAGGCCGGGCTGGAGGCGGTGTACCTGTCGGGCTGGCAGGTGGCCGCCGACGGCAACACCTCCGAGACCATGTATCCCGACCAGTCGCTGTACGCCTACGACTCGGTGCCGGCGATGGTGCGGCGGATCAACAACACCTTCCAGCGTGCGGACGAGATCCAGTGGAAGAACATCTGCGACGGCCACGTGCGCGGGGAAGACGCGATCGACTTCTTCCTGCCGATCGTCGCCGACGGCGAAGCCGGCTTCGGCGGCGTGCTCAACGCCTTCGAGCTGATGAAGAACATGATCATCGCCGGCGCGGCCGCGGTGCACTTCGAAGACCAGCTGGCGGCGGTGAAGAAGTGCGGCCACATGGGTGGAAAGGTGCTGGTGCCCACCCAGGAAGCGGTGCAGAAGCTCGTCGCCGCACGCTTGGCGGCCGACGTGCTGGGCGTGCCGACCGTGGTGCTGGCGCGCACCGATGCCGAGGCGGCGACCCTGCTGACCTCGGACTTCGACGCCAACGATCGTCCGTTCGTCACCGGACAGCGCACCAGTGAAGGCTTCTACAAGGTCCGCAACGGACTGGAGCAGGCGATCAGCCGCGGCGTGGCCTACGCGCCGTACGCGGACCTGGTGTGGTGCGAGACCGGCACCCCCGACATCGGCTTCGCGCGCGAATTCGCCCAGGCGGTGCACGCGCGGCAGCCGGGCAAGCCGCTGGCCTACAACTGTTCGCCCAGCTTCAACTGGAAGAAGAACCTTGACGACCGCGCCATCGCCCGTTTCCAGGACGACCTGGCGGCGCTGGGCTATACCTACCAGTTCATCACCCTGGCCGGCATCCACATCAACTGGTTCAATACCTTCCGCTTCGCGCACGACTACGCGCGCGGCGAGGGCATGCGCCACTATGTGGAACAGGTGCAGGAGCCGGAGTTCGCGGCGCGCGAGCGGGGCTACACCTTCGTCTCGCACCAGCAGGAAGTCGGCGCCGGCTACTTCGACGACGTGACCACGGTGATCCAGGGCGGCAGTTCCAGCGTCACCGCGCTCAAGGGCTCGACGGAGGAGGCGCAGTTCGCGCGCTCGCACGCGGCGGCCGCCTGACTGACGGCGTTCCGCTCGGGAACGGATCGGGAATCCGATTCCCTTCGCATCCGGCGTGGCACTGCGCCCTCCACACACGGAAGATGCGCAGGGGGGTCGGCCATCCTTCCCCCCGCTTGCCGGGGATGATGCTCATCCCGGGTGGAGATGCCGAAGACGGACCAGCTCTTCCTTCACTCGCTGGCGGCGCATTGCGTCCCGCGCGGGTGAAAGATGCGAAGGCGACCGCCTTTTCCTTACCCTGCTCGCCGGGCATTGCGCCCTTCACGTGAAGGCGCCGAAGGCGGATGGTGAAAGGCGAAGGCGCGGGAGCGCACGCACCGGTACCGACGAGCGAGCCTACTGGTCGGCCGCGTCCACCGCCGCTTCCAGCGGCACGCCATTGGCCTTCAGCCAGTCCGCGACCGCCTTGCGTTCGCCCAGTGCGCGGTCGTTGAGGATCGCGCGGTTGTAGCCGAAGTAGTACGACTGGAAGCTCGCGCCGCCGGAATTCTTCGCCAGCGGCGAGGCCCCGGCCTCGAGCAGTGCGAGCAGCGCGCCGCCGTTGTTGGTGCGCGCGGCCACGTGCAGCGGGGTGTCGCCATTGTTGTCCGCGACGCCCGGGTCGGCGCCGGCCTCGAGCAGGACCGCGTACTGGTCCGCCTGCGGCGACAGCAGCGCCTGCACCAGCGGCGTGGCGCCGGTCTGCGAATTTCGCGCGTCGGCATCGCCGCCGTGGCGCAGCACCGTGCGCAGCACCTCGCCGTTGCCCGAGAACGCGGCCGCGTGGACCGGCGTGTCGCCGGACGGGCCTGGCCGGTTCGGGTCCGCGCCGCCCTCCAGCAGGGCCGCCACGCTCGCAGCCTGGCCGGCCTTGATCGCCGTGAGCAGCAGGGTGCTGCCGTCGCTGCCCGGTGTGTCGGCGTCGACGCCTTCGAGCTGGCGCCGGATCTCCGCCGCATCGCCACGCGCCACCGCATCGGCGAGCGCGGATACCTCGGGCTGGGAGAACGCGTCGTTGCTCATGGAAGGCCGGGCGCAACCCGTGGTCAGGCAGAGGAGGATCGCGAACGCGAGCAGGGGAAGTCGGCGCATGCGCGGCATTTCAAAGCCGATCATACCCGCGCGCAAGCCGATGGCCGTTCCCGGTCAGCGACCGAACAGGCCGCCGACCAGGTTGGTGGCGCCCTGGGCCACCCAGCCGGCGCCGTCGGCGATGCCCTCGACCACCTGGCCGCCGGTGTCGGCCACGAACTCGACCGCGTCGCCGCCGACGTTCACCGTGCCCGACAGCACGTCGCCGACCCAGCCGTCGACACGTTCGTCGATGGCGGCCGCGGCCGTATCGGCATAGCCGTCGACGGTGTCGCCCACCGAGTTCAGCGCGCCCTCGGCGAAATCGCCGGCGAGGCTGGCGCCGCCCTGCACGTACTGGCCGTTGGCGAAGTCGCCGGCGACCACCGCGTCGATGTCGGTGGCGAAATCGTGCACGTTGCGTGCGTAGTCGTCCTTCACCGTGTCGGGCAGCAGGTTCTGCACGTCGCGGCCGAAGCTGGAGGGATTCTCGTAGCCCGGCTGCCACGGCTGGTGCTCGACCATGCCGGCGGTCAGTGCGTTCGGGCTGTGGCTGATCGCGGCATAGGCCACGTCGCCCACCAGGTTCACGCCGCCGGTCACCACCCCCGTGGCGGGATTGAGCGGCAGGAACGGCGTGTGCCGGGCGGCTTCCACGCCGGCGTTGATCAGGGCGCTTTCGCCGGGAGAGAACCCTTCCATCGGCCCGTAGTTGGTGAACATGTTGTGCTCGTCGGCACTGGCCGGCGCCACCACGATCTGGGTCCCGACCGCATCGGGCGCGACGATGCCCGTCACCCAGCTGTCCTGGGCCTGGGTCAGGGCGTCGGTGGACAGCGAATAGGCGCGGATCTGTCCGCCCTCGGCCAGGTCACGCGCGCGCTGCGGATCGATGCCGAGCCGGTCGAAAGTGTTGGGGTGGATGCCGGAGGCGTCGAAGGTGACGGCCGGCACGCCGCTCGCCAGCGAACCGACCGACGCCAGTCCGCCGCCCTGCGAATGGCCGGTGATCGCCAGGTTGGTCGCATTGCCGCCCGACCCGTCGCCGAACACGCGCGCGAACTCGACCGCGGTGTTGACCGCGGTGACGCTGAACTTGTCGCCGTCGCGGGTCTCGTAGCCCAGGCCCTGGCGGAAATTGTTGTCCCAGTCGTCGGCGCCCTCGGCGGTGCCGCGGTAGGAGAGGACGAAATTGCCTTCGCCGTCGGTGTAGACCTCGGCGCGGAACTCCTGGTCGTTGGTCGCCACGGTGTCGTTGGCGCCCAGGTACTGCAGGCGCCACGCTTGCGGATCGGCCACGCCCAGTGCCTGCAGCTGCGTGTCACTGACCGCGCTCCATCCCTCGGGCGGTGCGCCGCGGGTGCCATACACCGCGGTGGCAAGCTGCGACAGGGTCACGTCGAACGGCTGCGCCTGGGTGCCGCCCGCGACGTCGGAAAGCGTGGTCCCGGCGGGAATCCCGTAGGTGCCGCCCGCGGCGGAGGGCGGAGTGCCCCCGGACTGGCCCGGTGGCTGCAGTTGCGGGTGGTAGCTCGTCTCCGGGCGGTAGCCGGTCTGCACCGGCGGCGGAAAGGTCGGAGTGGTGGCGGCCGTCGCCTGGGCCGGCGGCTGCCAGCGGTACCCGGAATCGATGACTGGTGAAATGCCGGCGCCCATGGCCGTCTCCGTACGACTTGGTACGGCCACGCTAGCGCGGACGGCGGTCCGGAACAGCTAGGGCGTGCCCGAGGGCGCAGCCGGTGCAGGGGTGTTGCGCCTTCGCGCGCGCGCCGATGGCACGGCGGCCACGAGCCACCCGGCACGCCTCGACGCAGGCCGATACCGGGAGTGTGGCCGCCGTTGCCGCGGCCGAGTGGCGAGGACATTACAATGTGGTTCGGGAGGGTATCGCGTCAGCTACAGGGGGAAATTGCTCATGGACACCAAGACACGTGCATTCGCGCGAGCGTGCACGCCGGTCCTGCTCGCGCTGCTGGCATGGACGACGGCGGCCTCGGCCCAGTCGCTGCCCAGGCCGGCCGAGTTCTACTTCGACGAGGATGCCAGCGTCGCCGTACCGCTGTCGCGGGAGGCGGCCGGGGCGGACATCGACCAGCTGGTGCGGGTGATGGAGCGCGGCGGCCGCAATGCAGAGCAGGCCACCGCGCAGCTCGCGCACCTGTCGATGGCCTCGGGGCGCACCGACACCGGCCGCGCGCTGTACGCGCGCGCGATCGCGCAGGCGAGCGAGGGCAGCACGCGGCGCCGGATGCTGCAGTGGAACCAGGGCTGGGACCTGTACCGCGACGGCGACATCGAGGCCGCGCTCGACGCGTGGGCCCGGGCCTACGCCAACCGGCTGGTACATCCGTCCTGGGTGCCGCCGACCCTGGCCCTCGCGCTGTGGAAACTGGACCGGCGCGACGAGGCCGTGGCGTGGTACGCCGCCGCAGTGCGCACCTATCCCGACCGCTGGTCGAACCCGGCCGCGCTGCCGGGCCTGCTGCCCGACTGGAACGAGGCCGACCGCGCCACCCTGGCCGAGGTGCTGGCCGCCTGGCGCAAGGATCCGCCGGCCTGGCCCTGACCCGGAACTGCGCAATGGTCCCATCGGGAATCCGTCCCCCGGCGGGCGGCGGGCCGGCCGCGCCCCGCCCGGCTAGGGTCCCCGGCGTGGATGACAAGGCCCGGGGGCTTGCCTAAGGTGGCGCGCAACCACATCGCGGGCGAGGGCACGTGCACAAGACCATCCTGACCATCGCGCTCGGCGCGGTCGCCGTGCTCGCAGCGGGCGCCTCGGCCGCCGACCGCATCACCGGCCAGTCCTTCGCCACCCGCAGCGAGGTCTACGCCCCGCACGCGATGGCGGCGACCTCGCATCCGCTGGCCACCCAGATCGCGCTGGACGTGATGAAGGCCGGCGGCAGCGCGGTCGATGCCGCGATCGCCGCCAACGCCGCGCTCGGGCTGATGGAGCCGACCGGCAACGGCATCGGCGGCGACCTGTTCGCGATCGTCTGGGACCCGAAGACGCAGCGCCTGCATGGCTACAACGGCTCGGGACGTTCGCCGAAGTCGCTGACCCTGGCCGAGTTCCAGCGCCGCGGCCTCACCGACATTCCGCCGCACGGCCCGCTGCCGGTCACCGTCCCGGGCGCGGTCGACGGCTGGTTCGCGCTGCACGGACGCTTCGGCAGGCGCAGCATGGCGCAGAACCTGGCGCCGGCGATCCGCTACGCGCGCGACGGCCACCCGGTCCACGAGACCATCGCCTACTACTGGGACCGCTCGGTGCCGAGGCTGTCGCAATGGCCGGGCTTCAGCGAGCAGTTCACCATCGACGGCCGCGCGCCGCGCACCGGCGAGACCTGGAAGAACCCGCACCTCGCGAACACGCTGCAGGCGATCGCCGATGGCGGTCGCGATGCGTTCTACAAAGGTCGGATCGCGCGCACCATCGGCGACTACTTCGCCGCCAACGACGGTTTCCTCTCCTACGGGGACATGGCCGCGCACACGGGCGAGTGGGTCGACCCGGTCAGCACGAACTATCGCGGCTACGACCTGTGGGAACTGCCGCCGAGCGGGCAGGGCATCGCCGCGCTGCAGATCCTCAACCTGCTCGAACCCTACGACCTGAAGGCCTTCGGCTTCGGCAGCCCCGAGCACGTGCACCTGTTCGTGGAGGCCAAGAAGCTCGCCTTCGCCGACCGCGCGCGTTGGTACGCCGACCCGGACTTCCATCCCGCGCCCGTGGCGAAGCTCGTCTCCAAGGACTACGCACGCGAGCGTGGCAAGCTGATCTCGATGGAGCGCGCGCTGCGCGAGGTGCAGCCGGGCACGCCCGGGCAGCTCGACGAAGGCGACACCATCTACCTCACCACCGCCGACGCCGACGGCATGATGGTCTCGCTGATCCAGTCCAACTACCGCGGCATGGGCAGCGGCATGGCGCCGCCGGGGCTGGGCTTCATCCTGCAGGACCGCGGCGAGCAGTTCGTGCTCAAGGCCGGCCACCCCAACAGCTTCGAACCCGGCAAGCGCCCGTTCCACACCATCATCCCGGCCTTCGTGACGAAGGACGGCAAGCCCTGGCTGAGCTACGGCGTGATGGGCGGGGCGATGCAGCCGCAGGGGCACGCGCAGATCCTGCTCAACCTGATCGACTTCGGCATGAACCTGCAGGAGGCCGGCGACGCGCCGCGCATCCAGCACGACGGCTCCACCGAGCCGGCCGGGCAGGCCACGGCGATGAGCGACGGCGGCGAGGTCGACCTGGAAACCGGCTTCCCCTACGGCACAGTGCGCGCGCTGATGCGCAAGGGTCACAGCGTGCGCTTCGCCGACGGCCCCTACGGCGGCTACCAGGCGATCATGGTCAACCCGCACGGCGGCTGGATCGGCGCCAGCGAATCGCGCAAGGACGGGCAGGCGGCCGGCTACTGAGCGGCGCGCCGGCCGGGCTCAGTCCGCCGGCACCGTGCGGCTGGCGGCCCACTCGCGCAGGGCCTGGACCTGTTCGCGCATCACGACCGACAACGGGCGGGTGGCGGCGATCTCCTCCAGCAGCAGCGCATCGTCCATCGCGCGCGCGTCGGCGTGGGCGACGTACAGCGCGGCGACGATCGCCTGCTCGATCTCGGCGCCGGAAAACCCCTCGGCAGCCTGCGCCAGCGCACGCAGGTCGAAGCGCTCGGCCGGCAGCTCGCGCCGCCGCAGGTGCAGTTCGAACACGTGCGCGCGGGTGTCGGCATCGGGCAGGTCGACGAAGAAGATCTCGTCGAACCGGCCCTTGCGCAGCAGTTCGGCCGGCAGTTCGCGTACCTGGTTGGCGGTCGCGACCAGGAACACGTTCGACCGGCGCTCGGCCATCCAGGTCAGCAGGTAGCCCAGCACCCGCCGCGACACGCCGCCATCGCCGTCGGCGCTGCCCGCGGCCACGCCCTTCTCGATCTCGTCGATCCACAGCACGCACGGCGCGAGCTGTTCGGCCTGCGCCAGCGCCTCGCGCAGGTTGGATTCGGTCTCGCCGTGGTACTTCGCGTACAGCGTGCCGAAGTCCAGCCGCACCAGCGGTACGCCGAACCCGCCGGCCACCGCCTTGGCCAGCAGCGACTTGCCGCAGCCCTGCACGCCCAGCAGCAGCACGCCCCTGGGCGGATCCAGCCCCGGCGGCGCCTCGCCGTCGACGAACACCCGCCGACGCTGCTCCACCCAGCGCTTGAGCCGGCGCGCGCCGGCGACGTCGGCGAAGCGCGCGGTGTCGTACTCGTAGTGCAGGTGCCCGCTCTTGTTCAGCAGCTCGAACTTCAGCCGAGCCAGTTCGGGCAGGTCGCCGGGACCGAGCACGCCGTCGTCGTGGATCAGGTGCCTCGCGATCCGGCGCGCATCCACCGCGTCCAGCCCCTGCAGGTTGCGCACCATCCGCCGCACCACCGCCTCGTCGGCCTCGACGCGGCGGCCTTCGTGCTCGCGCTGGTAGGCCGCGATCTCCTCGCGCACCAGCTTGAACAGGGTATTGGCGTCGGGCAGGCGCAGCCGCAGGCGCGTGGCACGGGCGTCGAGCTCGCGCGGCAGCTCGACCTTGTGCCCGACCAGGACCACGGTATGCGCCAGGCAGTCGCGCCGCTGCAGGATGTCGCGCAGCTGGCGCTGGGTGCCGGCGTAGCCGAGGTAGGGATGGAAGTCGAGCAGCAGGTACACGCCGCGCTGGTCGGCGTTGCGGATCGCGGCCAGCGTGGCGCCCGCGTCCGGCGGACCCTGCGCCGGGTCCTCGCGGTCGATGTCGAGCCGGCGCAGGCCCTCGGTGATCGACCACCGGTAGAGCGCGCGCCACACCCGGGTGAGCGACTGCCGGAACAGTTCCACCACGCGGAGCTCGTCGGGCGTCTCGACCACGATCAAGGGCGTGTCGGCGCGGATCAGCGCCACGAGGTCCTGCAGGTCGCTCATGTACGGCGGGCGTGGAAAGGGCCGGGCGACGATAGCAGACACCGGCCGCCCGCGGCCGCGCTCAGCGCGACGGCCATCCGCGCGGAAGCGCCCTGCCGTTGAACAGCCAGCGCATCCGTGGATGCGGGCGCACCAGCACGTGGTGCATCGCCAGCGACAGCACCGACGCGGCCACCAGCACGACCGTGAACTTTCCCAGCGGCGGCCAGGGCGCGGGCAGCAGCATGCCGGCCACCACGACCACCCACACGTGGTGGAACAGGTAGATCGAATAGCTGGCGTCCGACAGGTAGCCGAACGTGCGGCTGGGACCGCCGGCCCAGCGCGTGAAGCCCGCGAACAGCAGCCGCACCGCGCACCAGGCCAGCAGTGCGTGCGCGACCACCGCCACCGCGGTGGCGGCCGGCCCCGCCGGCGTGGGCAGCGCCAGCACGAGGCCCCACGCGATGCCGCCGCACCACCACGTGCCCGCGCCCGGCATGGTGAAGCGCCGCAGCAGCGCCGGATCGCGCTGCAACAGAATGCCCATGGCGAAGAACGGGGCGTGGTCCAGCAGTTCCTCGGGGTTGACCAGGCCGCCGAGCTCGCGCGCCAGGATCGGCAGCGCATGCGCGGCCGCCATGGTGGCGAGCGGCACCAGCGCGGCCGTACCGATCGCCAGCGCCAGCGCCTGCGGCCTGGCCAGCCACGCCAGCCCGCGTCCACGGATCGGGGTCGCGACCCAAGGCCGCAGTGCGGCCAGCACCAGGCAGTACAGCGCCAGGTCGACCAGGAACCACAGGTGACCCAGCCAGTCGCCGCGCAGCAGCGCCGGCAGCAGTGCGCCCTGCACGAAGCCGCCCGCCGGCGCCGGTGGCGCCAGCATCCAGACCTGGACCAGGTTCAGGCTCAGCAGCACGGCCAGCGTCGGCAGCAGCAGGCGACGCATGCGCTCGCGCAGGAACGATCCCGTCGCCTGCCGTCCCAGCAGCAGCATCGAGAAGTAGCCCGCGACCAGGAAGAATGCCGGCATGCGGAACAGGTGGATCGCATCGGACAGCGCCTCGAGCGTTGCGCTGCGGCCGGGGTCGGCGACCAGCCAGCGGCCTTCCAGACCGTAGGGATTGCTCGCGTGCAGCACCACGCCCAGCAGCATCAGCACGCTGCGCATCGCGTCCAGTTCGTGCAGGCGCGCGCCCTGCACCGCGGACTCGCGCGCGGACGCCTGCGCGTCCGCCTGCATGGCCCCGGCGCCGACAGGCAGGACCGGAACCGGGATCGGGCGTCTGCTCATTTGTAAAGGTTGCGTCAAGGGCGCCCGGGCATGCGCAGGTAACGTAGTGCGGTGGTCGCGACGGCCACGCCGCCGGTGTACGCTCGCGGCTCGTTCCCGGCGGAGGCAGTGGATGAAGACCGTGCTGGTGGCCAGTTCCAAGGGCGGTGTCGGCAAGACCACGATCGCCACGCACCTGGCGGCCGAATCGGCGCTCGCCGGGCGCAGTACGGTGATCATCGACGCCGATCCGCAGGGCTCGTCCACGCGCTGGGCCGAGCGCCGCGCCGCTCTGGAGAGCGCCGTGCTCCCGATCGAGGGCGCCAGCCGGCACAGGACGGCCTGGAAGGCGATTCCGGAAGGCACCGAGCGGGTGGTGATCGACGCCCCGGCCGGCGCCCACGCCGATGCGCTGGAGGTCTACCTCGACCATGCCGACGCGCTGGTGGTGCCGGTGCTGCCCTCGGCGCTCGATATCGACGCCACCGTGCCGTTCCTCAACGCGCTCGCCAAGCATCCCCGGGTGCGCAAGGGCGACCTGCGGGTCGGCCTGGTCGGCAACCGCCTGCGCCCCTGGACCAACGCCTCGCAGCAGGCGATGGACCTGCTGCAGCAGTGGCCCTATCCGCTGGTCGCGCAGCTGCGCGACAGCCAGGCCTACGTGATGCTGGTCGGCTTCGGCAAGAGCCTGTTCGACTACAACTCGGCCCAGGTGCGCGATCACCAGGCCGACTGGCAGCCACTGCTGAAGTGGCTCAAACGTGCCTGACCGCACGTCCGGACGCCGGACATCGTCCCCGGGAGGACCGTCCAGATGCGCGAGCTGATCCTGCTGCGTCATGCGCACGCCGAGCCGTCCCTGCCGGGGCAGGCGGATTTCGACCGCCCGCTGTCGGCCGAGGGGCTGGCCGAGGCCGACGCGGTGGCCACCTGGCTGCGCGACAAGGCCCTGGTGCCCGATCGGGTGCTGTGTTCGCCGGCCCGGCGCACGCGCGAGACCCTGGACGCGGTGATGGAGGTGGTCGGCAGCCTCGACAAGCGGCTCGAGCAGCTGATCTACGAGGCCATGCCGGGCACCCTGGCCGGACTGATCGATGGCCACCGGGACTGCGACCGGCTGATGCTGGTCGGCCACAACCCCGGGCTCGAGCGCCTGGTGGCGCTGCTGCACAGCGGCCAGTCGGGGGACTACCGCGGAATGCCGCCGGCTGCGGTGGCGGTGCTGTCGCTGCCTGCGGACGCCGCGATCGAACCCGGCATCGCCACCCTGTCCGCGTTCTGGTGGCCGTGAGCCCCGGCGCGGGCCTGCGCGCGCGCCATGCGCCGTGGTGGCTGATGCTGCTGCTGTGCACGGCCGGCCTGCTGCCCGCCGCGGCGGCCGAGATCGACACCGCGCATTCGCGTATCGGCTTCACCCTCAAGACCCGCTGGGGCCAGACCCTGGACGGGCGCTTCCCGCAGTGGCAGGGCGAGATCGTGGAAGTCTCCGCCGCGAGGCGCCAGGTCCGGCTGCGGCTGCCGACGGCCGAGGTGGAGATCCTGGGCCATCCGCAGTATTCGAAACTCACCCGCGGCAAGGGCTTCTTCGACGCGGAGCGGCATCCCTACGTGGAGTTCGTGTCCGATCCCTACGACGACGCCCTGCTGCGCGAGGGCGGCCTGCTCGGAGGCGCACTCACCATCCGCGGGGTGCGGCGGCGCGAAGTGTTCAACCTGGAACCGGCGGCCTGCGCGCGGCCGACGCTGGACTGCGACGTGGTGGCCAGCGGCGTGGTCTACCGCAGCGACTACGCGATGGACCGCTGGGCGTTCGCGCTCGGCGACCGGGTGGTGTTCTCGCTCCATCTGCGCACCCGGCCACCCAGCGCGCCATGACCGTGGCGTGGCGCGCGCTCGTCGCGCTGCTGGCCCTGGCCTGCGGCGCATGCGGCAGTCTGTCGGCGCTGGAACGCGACCGGGCGGCCGCGATCGCGGTACAGGCCCGTTCGGTCGAGGTGGCGTGCCAGGCCGCCGACGCCTGCGCGAGCCCTTCGCCGCTGCGTGAACTCGGGGTCCGCGCGGCGGCCGCGAGCACGCCGGAACAGCCGCGCCACTACGCGCTGCTGCTCGACTATGGCCAGGACGCGCTGGTCTCGCGCCTGGACCTGATCCGCGGCGCGCAGCGCAGCATCGACCTGCAGACCTACATCTTCGACGAGGACGACGCGGGCCATCTCGTGCTCGACGAGCTGCTGGCCGCGGTGCGCCGCGGCGTGCGGGTGCGGATGCTGGTCGACCAGCTCTCGGCGCTGCGACAGGTCGATACCCTGGCCGCGCTGGCCTCGGCCCACGCCAACTTCGAGCTGCGGATCTACAACCCGGTCCTCGGCCGGGCGCGCATCTCCTATCCCATGTACGCCTGGGCGGCGGCCTGCTGCTGGCGGCGGCTCAACCAGCGCATGCACGGCAAGCTGCTGCTGGTCGACGGCCTGGTCGGCATCACCGGCGGCCGCAACTACCAGGACGACTATTACGACTGGAACCCCGAGTTCAACTTCCGCGACCGCGACGTGCTGGTGGGCGGGCCGGCGACCGCGGACATGGCCGCCAACTTCGAGGCGTTCTGGGACGCGCCGCTCAGCGTGCCGGTGGAGCGGCTGGACGACGTCGGCGGTTACCTGCTGCGCGAGGGCGCGCCGGCGCTGCCGCAGTGGCCGTACCAGGACCCGGATCGGGTCGCGATCGTCTCGCGCACCGCCGACGACGACGCGCTGGTGCGCGAGCGCCTGGCGGATGCGGCGATGCCGGTGGGCGACGTGCTGTTCATCGGCGACCTGCCGCAGAAGCACCGGCGCGACCGCGAAGCCGCCGCCGCGGCCGTGCACGCCTCGCCGCTGCTGCACAACCTGATCGAATCGGCGCAGGAGGAAGTGCTGCTGCAGACCCCCTACCTGGTGCTGTCGAAGCAGGCGCAGGCGATGTTCTCGCGCATGCACGAGCGTGCGTCGCCGCCGCGGGTGATCGTGTCCACCAACAGCCTGGCCGCCACCGATTCGTTCATCACCTACGCGCTGTCGTACAAGTACAAGCGCCGCTACCTGCGCGACTTCGGTTTCGAGATCCACGAGTTCAAGCCGTTCCCCGAGGACGCGCCGATCGACCTGGAGGCCACCGGGGCGGTGGACATCTCCTGGAACGCCGACGGCAGCGTCAACATCGGCGAACCGCAGACGCCGACCGACGCCGCGGCGCCGCGTGCTCCGCAGGGTCGTGCAGGTCTGGCCGGCAGCGGGAGTGGAAGCGGCGGCGGCAGTGACGGCGACGGCCGCCGCGAGCCGCCGCTGAGCCGCGAATACGCCGCGCTGCGCTACGCCGGCGTCGGCGTGCACGAGCGCGTGCCGCTGCAGCGCGCGGGCGTGCGCTTCGGCCTGCACGCCAAGTCGCTGGTGATCGACCGCCGCATCGGCGTGGTCGGCACCCACAACTTCGACCCGCGCGGCGACGACTACAACACCGAGAGCGCGGTGATCATCGAGGATCCCGCGTTCGCGCGCGCGCTGGCCGACAGCATCCGCCGCGACATCGCCCCCGAGAACGCGTGGGTGATCGCGCGTCGCGACAAGCCGCCGGTGTTCTCCGGGCTGGAGTATTCGCTGGCCAAGGTGTCCGAGCACCTGCCCGTGTTCGACCTGTGGCCGGTGCGCTACGCCACCAGCTACGAGTTCCAGCCCGGCCCGCAGTGTCCGGCACCGCTGCCGCCGTTCGACCCCGGCTTCCGCGCCTGCCACGAGCCGGTGGGCGACTTCCCCGAGGTCAACCTGGGGTTCCGCTCCCTGCTCACGCGCATCTTCACCGCCTTCGGCGCCGGGCTGGCGCCGATCCTCTGACCGCCGCCGCGTCGCGCCCGCAGCGGCGTGCTGTCGCGGCCGACTGCCGCACGTTGGCGGGCGGGTAGGCCCGCGGGCGCTCGCTTCCGGCCCCGGTCGGAAGCCCCGCGCCCATGCGGGCGACCAGCCCGAGGCGGCACCCACGCCGCAGGCATAGGTCGTCAGTCATGCCACGGGAACGCAACCGCGAGCCCTGCGGCCTCATCCAAATCAACAGGTTCCGGCCGTTGGCGACGATTTACGCCCGGGCATGACTTCCGGCCCATGGCAGAACCTGTTTAGTGTATTACTTTACCAACACACCCACACACAACGCCCCCCGGAGACCACGATGTACGCCACCGCCCAGACCCTTCCCCGCCAGACCGTGACCCTGCCGCGCACGCTTCGCCCGCTGCCGGTGTTCGAGCGCCGCGAGCGCGGCTTCGGCGTCGGCTACGGCAACAGCAGCGGCTATGCCAGCGACAAGCGCTATGCTCCAGCGACCGGCACCGCGCGCTTCCGTTTCGCATGACGGTCCCCGCGCCGCGCCGGAACCACTCCGGCCCGCAGGCGCGCAGGCCGGATGCACCCGGGTGGCGCGATTGACGCATGCGCCACGCGCGGCCTAGGCTTCACGTCTTTTCCCGCCCCCGGACCCGCCCATGTCGCTTTCGCTGACCATCGACCTCAACGACCAGGATCTCGAGCACTTCACCAGTGCGCTGAAGGCCGCGCACAAGGCCGCGGGCGACCGCAGCCCTGACGAGATCATCGCGGCGGCCGCGGCGCTGCTGGAAGGGGCGCAGAAGGTCAAGACGCCCGACTTCATCCGCGAGCGCCTCGAACGCCTGGACGACATGATCGCGATGGTCCGCGACGAGGGCTGGCACCTGGACGAGGACGACAAGCAGCACGTGCTGTCGGCGCTGGTGTACTTCGCCGACCCGAAGGACGTGATCCCCGACCACGTCGAGGTGCTGGGCTTCCTCGACGACGCGATCATGATCGAGCTGTGCGTGCGCGAGCTCAAGCACGAGCTCGACGCCTACGACGATTTCTGCGATTACCGCGAGCGCGAGGCGCGCAAGCGCGGGATCGAGCCGTCCGCGGTCGGCCGCGCCGACTGGCTGGACAGCCGCCGCGACGAGCTGGTCGACCGCATGCACGCGCGTCGCCAGCGCGAAGGCAACGAGTTCGGCATGGGCTACGGCAGCAGCAGCGGCTACGGCAAGACCGCCTACTCGCGCGCCTGGCGCCCGAGCCTGTTCCGGTTCCGCTGAGCCCGGCGCGGATGTTCCGCGCCGACGTCTCGCTGGAGCAGCTCAACGCGCTGTCGCGTAACACCGCGATGGAACCGCTGGGCATCGCGTTCACCGAGATCGGGCCCGACTACCTGCGCGCGACCATGCCGGTCGACGCGCGCACCCACCAGCCCGACGGGCTGCTGCACGGCGGTGCGTCCGTTCTGCTGGCCGAGACCCTGGGGAGCAGCGCGGGCGGGCTGTGCGCGCCCGAGGGCCACGGCGTGGTCGGCATCGAGATCAACGCCAACCACCTGCGCGGGGTGCGCAGTGGCCTGGTCACCGGCACTGCGCGGCCGCTGCATGTGGGCCGCAGCACCCAGGTCTGGGAGATCCGGATCGAGGACGCGGCGGGGCGACTGGTGTGCGTGTCACGGCTGACGCTGGCGGTGGTGCCGCGCCCGGCCGCGGGCTGACCGGGTCCGATCCGCGGTGCGGCGTGCCGCCGCGCTGGCCCACGCCGGGGCGGTTTGGGTATCGTGGTCGGCTTCGGACTCCCCCGGTCCCGTCGTCTGGCTTCCCCTTCGTGCGTGTCCTCCGCTACGCCGTCCGCATCCCCTTCCTGCTCTGGCACGTGCTGGTGCACCTGCCGCTCACGCTGCTGCTCATGGCGCCGCCCTTCGGGCAGCTGCGCCTGGCCGACGGCGGGCGCCTGCAGCACCGCATGGTGCGGCTGTGGTCGGGTGGGCTGATGCGGGTGTTCGGCCTGCGCGTGCGACGGATCGGACACCCGATGCCGGGGGCGGTGATGTTCGTGGCCAACCATGTCAGCTGGATCGACATCATCGCCCTGCACAGCCAGCGGATGATGGGCTTCGTCGCCAAGCGCGAGATCGCCGGCTGGCCGCTGGTGGGCTGGCTGGCCGCGCGCGGCGAGACCATCTTCCACCAGCGCGGCAGCCAGGAGTCGCTGGGCGGGGTGCTGCACGAGATGCTGGCGCGGCTGCGCGACGGTCGCGCCGTGGGCGTGTTCCCCGAAGGCCGCACCCGCGACGGTCGCGCCGTCGGCCCGTTCCATGCGCGGATCTTCCTGGCCGCGGTCGAGGCCGGCGTGCCGGTGCAGCCGGTGGCGCTGCGCTACGGCGAACACGGCAGCGCGCAGGTCCGGGTCGCGTTCGCGCCGGGCGAGAGCTTCCTGGCCAACTTCCTGCGCCTGCTGGGTGAACCGGCGTGCGGCGCGGAGGTCGTGTTCCTGCCGCCGATCGTGCCCGGCGATACCGAAGGCCGGCGCCGGATCGCCGAAACCGCGCGCGAACGCATCGTCGCCGCGATGTCGCCATGAACCCGGACGTCAGCCACGACGCGGCGGCCTATGCGCCGCCGCGGTGGTTGCGCGACCCGCACCTGCAGACCGTGCTCGCGAGCAGCCCGTGGCGACGCCGTCGCGCGGCGGCTGCCCTGGCGGCCACCGGCGCGGTCACCACCGTCCACCTGCTCGACGGTGGCGACGGCGTGCGCCTGCACGGCCTGCACAGCGCGATCCCCGGCGTCGAGCCGCGCGGCCTGGCGCTGCTGCTGCACGGCTGGGAAGGCAGCGCCGAGTCCAGCTACATGTGCCTGTCCGCGGCGCAGCTGCTGGCGCGCGGATTCGAGGTGTTCCGCCTCAACTTCCGCGACCACGGCGGCACCCATCACCTCAACCCGGACATCTTCCACTCCTGCCGCATTGACGAGGTGGTGCACGCCGCGCGCGACGTGGCCTCGCGCTTCACCGCGCGTCCGATGGTGGTGGCCGGCTATTCGCTCGGCGGCAACTTCGCCCTGCGCCTGGCGCTGCGTGCGTCCGGGGCCGGCGTCCCGCTGGCGCGGGTGGCCGCGATCTGCCCGGTGCTCGACCCGGCCCGCACCATGCAGCGCATGGAGTCGGGCCCGTGGTTCTACATGCACTACTTCGAACGCAAGTGGCGTGGCTCGCTGCAGCGCAAGCGCGCGCTGTTCCCCGACCAGGTCGGCTTCGACGAGGCGACGCTGAAGCTGCGCATGCGCGCGCTCACCGAGTGGCTGGTGCATCGCCATACCGACCTCGGCAGCCTCGATGCCTACTTCGACGGCTACTCGATCGCCGGCGACCGGCTGCTCGCGCTGCAGGTGCCGGCGCACATCCTGATGGCTGCCGACGACCCGGTGATCCCGGCCGAGGACTTCCACGCGCTGTCGCTGCCCGACGCGACCCGGGTGGAGCTGCTGCCCTGGGGCGGCCACTGCGGCTTCCTCGAAGGCGCACGCTCCAGCGGCTACGCCGAGCGCTGGATGGCCGCGCGCCTGACGGCGGGCTGAGCGCGCACGGGCGATACAATCGTCGGCCCGCACACACCCTGGGCCGCGCGGCCCGATTCCGCATGCAGGACCAGATTCTCGAAGCGCTGCGCCGCGGCGCGAACGACGAGGCACTCGCGCTCGCCCGTCGCTACGCCCAGGCCGAACCCGATTCCGCCTCCGCGCACCGCATGCTGGCGATGGCGCTGGGCGCGACCGGCGACCGCGAAGGCGCACTCGCGACGGTCGATCGCGCACTGGACATCGCGCGCGACGATCCGGACCTCCATTTCCAGCGCGCCGCGCTGCTGGCCGGCGACCGCGACGTCGAGGGTGCGCGCGCGGCGCTCGAACGCAGTGTCGAGCTCAATCCGAACCAGTTCGGTGCCTACATCCTGCAGGCGCAGCTGGCGCTCACGCGGGGAGATCTGGACGAAGCCGAGCGGCTCGCGCGGGTGGCCGCGCGCCTCGAACCGGAGCATCCCCGGCTGCTGAGCGTCGACGGCATGGTGGCGCTGGGACGGCGGCGTCCGGACGAGGCGCTGGCGCTGCTGTCGCGCGCCGCCGAGCGCGCACCCGAAGACGAGCAGGTGCTGCTCGGACTGGCGCTGGCGTATATCGCCAAGGGCCACGACGCCTTCGCCGAGCAGGCCCTGCGCCAACTGATCGACCGTCGCGGTGGTCCGCGGCCTTGGCGTCAGCTGCTGGCGGAGACCCTGCAGCGGCAGCGGCGCCCGGCGGAGGCGCTCGACGCGCTGGCGCCTGCGCTGGATCGCCAGGTGCCCCCGGCCACGCTGCGCCTGGCGGGTGAACTCGCGCTGGAAGCGGGGCGCGCGGACGAAGCGCTGGAATGGTTGCGCCGCGCGATCGCAGCCGATCCGGGTACACCGCGCGTGCTGGCCCTGGCGCTGGAAGCGTGGCGTCGCCTGGACGATCGCGAGGATGCCGTGCGCACCCTCGAGTCCGCGCTGGCGACGGCGCCGGACGCCCCGGCACTGTGGCAGGCGCGCCTGGCGAGCGTGCCGAATGATGATCCCGAGGCGGCGCGCGCCGTGCTGGCGCGATGGACGAGTGCACTGCCAGACGACCCCGCTGCGATGGAGGCGCGCATGCAGGTGTCGCTGCGCTCGGGCGACACGGACGCAGCGCTCGAACAGGCCAGGACGCTGGCGCAGCGCCAGCCAGGCCATGCGGGCGCGCACGCGGTGATCGTCGATATCCTGAAGGCGCGCGATCCCGAGGCGGCCATCGCGCATGTCGAGGCGATGTTGCCGGCGGCCGGCAGTGACGCGGCGCGCGAACGCCTGGGCGGCTGGCTGGCGATGCTTGAGGACGCGGCCGGTCGCACCGCCAAGGCGGCTGCCCGCTGGGAAGCGCTTGCAATGCTGCGTGCGTCGCGACAGTTGCCCCTGCCGCCCGTGAGCAAGCCCCCGCAGGAGGTGGCGGCTGGCGACTGGCCGCAGTGGAGCGCCCGCGGCGAGCCCGGCGATCCGGTCCAGTCGCTGTTCCTGTGGGGACCGCCCGGTTCGTGTGTCGAGCAGGTCGCGGGCCTGCTGTCGGACGTACCTGGCTTCCGTGCCGACCGCATGAGCCCGCAGTCTCCCGGCGATGTGTTCCAGCGCTACGTCAGCGTGCCGGGCCTGAGCAACGGCGAGCTAGATCCCGCACTCGCCGCGCAGGGATGGCGGGACGGCCTGGCGGCCCGCGGGATCGGGGACCAGCGCGTGATCGAATGGCTGATATGGTGGGACAACGCCCTGCTGCGGGTCCTGCGGCCGCACGTGGAGCGAGCGGGCCTGCTGTTCGTCATCCGCGATCCGCGCGACATGTTGCTGCAATGGGCGGCGTTCGGCTCGCCGATGCACATCGGCTTGCCGTCCTACCAACAGGCGGCGTGGTGGCTGGACCTCGTGTTGCACCAGGCGGCCGAACTGCTGGAGCAGCAGCTGTACCGGGCCACGCTGGTCAGGATCGACGGATGCGAGGGCGACGCGAATGCCCTGGCCGGCGTGCTGTCCGAGGCGCTTGGCGCGCAGTTGAACGTCCCGCCGCCTGCGCCGCGGCCACCGAATCTGCCTGCCGGCCACTGGCGCCGCTACACCGAGGTGCTCGCCGAACCGTTCGCGCTGCTGACTCCGGTCGCCGTGCGGCTGGGCTATCCTGAAACCTGATCCACGCCGGGAAATGCTCATGCAGATCCGCAGCGACAGTTTCGAACCGCGGGGCGCGATCCCCGCCGAATTCGCGATGGGTGCGCCGGACGGCTTCGGCGGCAACCGCAACCCGCACCTGGCCTGGGACGGCGCGCCCGATGGCACGCGCTCGTTCGCGCTGCTGTGCATCGATACCGACGCGCCGACCGATCCCTCGCTGGCCGGCAAGGCAGGCGTGGAGATCCCGGTCGACCATCGCCGTGGCGACTTCGTGCACTGGGCGATGGCGGACATTCCCGCCGACGTGCGCGGGATCGCCGCCGGCAGCGCCAGCGACGGCGTGCACAAGGGTGGCAAGGCCTCGCCCCCCGGGCCGGCCGGCGCGCGCCAGGGGCTCAACGACTACACCGGCTGGTTCGCCGGCGACGCCGAACTGGCAGGCGAGTACTTCGGCTACGACGGTCCCTACCCGCCGCCCAACGACCTGCGCGTGCACCGGTACTTCTTCCGCGTGTTCGCGCTCGACGTCGAGCGGCTGGACTTGGCGACGACCTTCACCGCAGCCGACGTGCTGTGTGCCATGCAGGGCCACGTGCTGGCCGAGGCCGCCGTGTACGGCACCTACGCGCTGCATCCGGGCGCGCACAAGTCCTGAGCCTGAGCCGGACGTCCGGCCGCATCACCGGTGTCCGTGCGTCGGCCGTGCATGCCGACGCAGGCTGACCACGTTCCGGCCCGCACCCGCCAGGCGGCAGACGCAGACCTGCACGGCCGCGCCTGCGTGCCGGTCCGGCATCCGCACCCGTCGCAGCGTTCCCGATCCTGCGCATGGAGGTCGCCCTGAGGGTCCGCTATCCCTTCGCCGGGCGCGAGCACGGTGCCGACGGCGCATGGGGACGCTCCGCAGGCGCAAGGCCGGACACCTGCCGTCCAGTCAGGGCGCGACCGTCTCGGACTCGACCACCATGTCCAGCACGTAGGCGACCGAACTGCCATCGGCCGGCGGGTCCGGTACTTCGAAGCGGTCGAGCCGCAGCACGCTGCGCACGCCCGGCGTGTGGGTGTAGCCCTCGATCTCCTGGTACAGGAACCGCCATTCGCCTTCGTCCTGCCGCAGGCCGGCGGCATCGAAGTCGAGTTCGCGCACGTGCAGGCACCGGTAGTCGGCGATCATCGCGTGCGGGCAGGGCACGCGCTGCGGCGCGACCTCGAGGAACACGCGCTCGCCGGCGTCGCCATGACGGGTGGCGGCGGTCGGTTCGCCGGTGAAGGTCAGGCGGTCGCCGCCGGCCGTGGTCAGCACCAGGGTGTCGCCGTCCCCGGGCGCCAGCGTGCCGGCGCCCGACAGGCGCGCGCCGATCGCCTCGTCGGCGGCCATCAGCGCATCGCCGCCGCAGAACTTCTTGGTCTGCGCCAGCGTGCCGACCTCGAACCGACCGCCGACGAGTGTGTACGCGCCCGACATCTGGTTGCAGCCGCCGCGAACCGAAATCCGGTCGTCGCTGAAATCCAGCTGCAGCGACGCGTCGGGCGCCGGGAACAGCGCATCGATGCGACGGCCCGCCGCATCCACCGCCGCGGTGAGGCGCCAGTGCGCGGCGGCCAGTGCCTGCGCATCGAGGGCGGCGTCGGCGGACGCCGCTGCCGGTGCGACTTCGCTCGCTTGGGGCGGGGTCGAGGTCGCGGGATTGGCGGGTGTGCACGCCGAAAGCGCGATGGCGAGCGGAAACAGGGCGAACAGGCGCATGGCGGGGCCTCCGTGGACGGACGTCGCGGCCAAGCCTACGCCTTCCGCCGGGACGAGGTCGCGGGATGTCGATCCGAGGGGCGCGGGTTCGTCGTCGGGACAAGGATGCAGTCATGCGAGCGCCACACGTCCGCACGCGCGCAACCCCACACGTCCATACCCAGGCCACAGGAGCGCCCATGCCACGCAAGATCTTCGTCAATCTCCCGGTCAAGCACCTCGACGCGTCGGTCGCGTTCTTCACCGCGCTCGGTTTCGCCTTCAACCCGCAGTTCACCGACGAGAACGCGACCTGCATGATCGTCGGCGACGACAGCTTCGTGATGCTGCTGGTCGAGCCGTTCTTCGCGACCTTCATCGATCGTCCCATCGTCGATGCGCATCGCCAGACCGAAGTGCTGGTGTGCCTGTCGTGCGACAGCGACGGGGAGGTCGACGCACTGGTGGCCAAGGCGGTCGCGGCCGGCGGCCAGGCGCATCGAACTGCGCAGGACCAGGGCTTCATGTACGGCCACGGGTTCGTGGATCCAGACGGCCATGTCTGGGAGCTGGTGCACATGCGCGGGATGCCGGCCTGAGCCGGACTGGAGCCGGATGATGGGCGGGATGGAGGCCGTGCGTTGAGCCTGCTCGGACTGCTGGCGCGGCGTGGCCTGGCGGCGCACGGGCCGCCACCGCGTCGTGCACCGCCGGTGGCCCAGCCGCCGCAGGTGCAGGCGGCCCGGCACGCATCCGCGGCGCCGGCCACGTCCCGCGCAGGCGAACGATCCGAACGCACCACCGACGCGGAGGCCGCGCCATGACCCATGCGACTTGCACCCGGTGCAGCGGCGGTGGTGTGATACGCCGCCATGGCCGAATCCGACCTCCAGCGCCGCATCGATGCCGTCTGGCGCGCCGAATCACCGAAGGTGGTCGCCGCGCTGATGCGCATGGTGCGCGACCTGGATCTCGCCGAGGAACTGGCGCAGGACGCGCTGGTCACCGCGCTGGAGCGCTGGCCCGATTCGGGCCTGCCTGACAACCCGGGCGCGTGGCTGATGGCGACCGCCAAGCATCGCGCGATCGACCACCTGCGGCGGCACCAGCTGCGGCTGCGCAAGCATGCGCAGATCGCGCAGGAGCTCGACGGCCTGCACGACGAACTGCACGCCGCGCGCGAGGATGCACTCGACGACGACATCGGCGACGACCTGCTGCGGCTGATCTTCGTCGCCTGCCACCCGATCCTGTCCTTGGAGGCGCGCACCGCGCTCACCCTGCGCCTGCTGTGCGGCCTGACCACCGACGAGATCGCGCGCGCGTTCCTGGTGCCGGAGGCCACGGTCGCGCAGCGCATCGTGCGCGCCAAGCGCACCCTCGGCGAGGCCGACGTGCCGTTCGAGGTGCCGCGCCGCGACGAGCTGCCCGAGCGCCTGTCGGCGGTGCTGGGCGTGGTGTATCTCGTGTTCAACGAAGGCTATGCGGCCACCGCCGGCGACGACTGGATGCGTCCGGCGCTGTGCGCACAGGCGTTGCGCCTGGGTCGGCTGCTGGTCGGGCTGGCGCCGGGCGAGCCGGAAGCGTTCGGTCTGCTGGGGCTGATGGAACTGCAGGCCTCGCGCGCCGCCGCGCGCACCGGGCCCGATGGCGAACCGGTCCTGCTGCAGGACCAGGACCGCTCGCGCTGGGACCACGACGCCATCGACCGCGGCTTGCGCGCGCTGGCCCAGGCCGAGCGCCTGGCCGCAGCACCGGGGCCGTACACACTGCAGGCGGCGATCGCGGCCTGCCATGCGCGCGCGCCCAGCGTGGAGGCCACGGACTGGGCCCGCATCGTCGCGCTGTACGACGCGCTCGCCGAACGCGCGCCCACGCCCGTGGTCGCGCTCAACCGCGCGGTCGCGGTGTCGATGCATTCGGGCCCGGCGGACGGCCTGGCGCTGGTCGATGCCCTGATGCAGGCGCCCGCGCTGCGCGCCTACCACCTGCTGCCGGCAGTGCGCGGCGACCTGCTGCACAAGCTGGGCCGCAGCGCGGAGGCGCGGACCGAGTTCCTGCGCGCGGCGGAGCTGACCCGCAACGCGCGCGAACGCAGCCTGCTGCTGGCGCGCGCCGACGCCGCACAGGCCTGAGGGGGCGGACGCCGCGGTCAGTGGTCTGCCGCCGCGCGCGGGGTTGCCGGATGTGCGGCTGCACGCCGGCCAGCGACGCCTAGCGCATCGAGTGCAGGCCGACCATGTTGCCTTCGGTGTCGAACACCAGCGAGATGAAGCCGTATTCGCCGATCGACATCTTCTCGCGCTCCACGCGCCCGCCCGCGCCGCTCACGCGGCCCGCGGTGACGCCGCAGTCCTCGCAGGCGAAGTAGACCAGGGTGCCGCCGACCCCGGACGGGCCGCCGGGCATCGCACACAGCGCGCCATTGGCGCCGTAGCGCTCCATGTCGCCCGGGAACGACCACATTTCCAGCCCGTCGTCGCCGCCTTCGGGCAGCTTCAGCGCTTCGAGCCGGATCTCCAGGACCGCTTCGTAGAAGGCGCGCGCACGCGCCATGTCCTGCACGTAGATTTCGAACCAGTTGACGCTGTTTGCAGCAGACATCGGGGCTCCTTTTCGCCGGGTGTTCCGGGCAGTGGCTGACGGGTCTGAACGTCGGGCGCGCGAAACCCTCCGCACCGCTCGACTGCATCGACGACGAAGCATGCCGGAGCGTTTCGACATGGACGTGGCCGCCGGTCGGAGACCGGACACGCGGCGGCCGTGCCCGCACCATGCGCGATCTAGTCGCCGGCGGGAATCCAGAGCAGCAGCGCCGCGCCCAGCACGATCCGGTACACGGCGAACCCGGTGAACCGGTGCTGCTTGATGTAGCCCAGCAGCCACTTCACCACCACGAAGCCGGTGGCGGTGGCGGCCGCGAACGCCAGCGCCACGTCGCCCCAGGCCTCGCCGCCCAGGCCGCCGTCGCTCCACAGTTCGAGGAAGGCATATGCGCTGGCGGCGAACATCGTCGGGATGCCGACCAGGAACACGAACTCGGTCGCGGCCGAGCGCCGGCCCAGCCCGGCCAGCATCGCCATGAAGATCGCCGCGGCCGAGCGCGACGTGCCGGGGAACACGCCCGCCACCACCTGCGCCAGGCCCACCAGCACCGCGACCGTCCAGGTAACGTGCACGCCGTCGCCGCGCCGCTCGGCCACGCGTTCGGCGACGATCATCCACACCCCGCCGAGGATCAGCGCCCACGCGATCGGGGTCACGGTCTCGGGCAGTTCCCAGCCCGCCAGCCGGACCGGCAGGCCCACCAGCGCGGTGACCAGGAATGCGGCCGCCAGCTTCAGCGCGTAGTCGCGGTGGGCCGGGTCGCCCAGGCCGGTGGCCAGCGCCCAGATCCGCTGCCGGAACACCAGCGTGATCGCCAGGATCGCGCCGGCCTGGATCACGATGTTGAAGAAGTCCGAACGCGCGCCCAGCCAGTGCTGGGCGATCAGCAGGTGGCCGGTGCTCGAGACCGGGAGGAATTCGGTCAGCCCTTCGAGGATGCCCAGCAACAGGGCGGACAGCGGATCGGACATGGGCATCGGCTCGCGCAGGGGCGGGCAGGATACCGGATCGCCCCTGCGGGTCCGGGGACCGGCACGATCAGCGGCCCCACATGTGGTCGCAGGCCTCGTTGGCCGCGCGCAACCCCGACAGCACCGCGCCTTCCATGAAACCCTGCCATTCGTAGAAGCTGCTGGTGTGGTCGCCGGCGAACATCACGTTCTCCACCGCCGTCGCCTCGGTATGCGCCAGGGTGGTGAAGTAGCCCGGTTGCGGCCGCGGCACGGCGCCACGGCTGAGGGGGTTGACGCTCCAGTTCTCGCTGATGGCCAGCAGGCGGCCGCGACGGTCGCGGCTGGCGGCCGCGGCCGCCCCCGGCAGTACGCGGTCGAGCGAAGCCACGAACGTGGCCGCGTCCAGCTGCACGCTCGCGGGCCGCAGCGCGCGCGCGGCCTGCCCGCCCAGCTGCTGGGAGAGCACCGCGCCGCTTCGGCCGCTGTGCGTGGGATTCGTTTCCCAGGTGTGCTGCAGGTGCGGCAGGTCGGTGCTCCCGCTGCCGCTGGCGCCCTGCGCGCGCCAGTAGGGGGACCGGAAGCCCACGAGCAGCCGCCCGGCATCGCCCATCTCCGCGTTGGCGATCGCGCGGCGCTTGTCCGGCGGCAGCGCGATACCGCCGCCGAACTCCACCTCACGCAGCACGGTGAAGGGCAGCGCCAGCACCACCGCATCGTAGTCGCGCTGTACATAGTGACCGCCGACTTCGAAGGTCAGCCGCAGGGCACCGCCGAAGCGACGGTCCAGCGCCACCAGCCGGTGCCCGTGCTCGACCGGTTGCGGCAGGCGGCCCGCCAGGCCGGTGGCGATCAGGTCGTTTCCGCCGGCCACGCGCAGCGACCCACCGCTGCGGGGGCCGTAGCCGAACTTGCCGCGGCGGTCGTGGTGGACGAAGCGCAGGAAGCCCAGTGCGCTCACCTCGTCCAGCTCGCTGCCGAACTCGCCCTGCACCGCATTGCCCAGCACGCTGCGCAGCAGGCCGCTGGCACCGTACAGGTCGAGATATTCGGCCAGGGTCATGAAATCCAGCGCTTCGGCACGCGGATCGAAGCGACGCGCGTCCGGCGTACCGAGCGTGGTCAGGTCCTCCTGGATGAAATCGGCGAACGCGCGCAGTTCCGCGGCGATCTCGCCTTCCCCATGGCGCTGGCCGGCGAAATGATGGAAGGCGTGGCCGGCGTCGCCGTCCACCGGTTCGAGCGCCAGGTCCAGCGCGCGCGCATAGCCCAGCATGGCGTGGTGCGAGGCACCGATGAACTCGGCGCCGCGTTCGGCCACCTGCCCGGGGAACAGGCCGCGCGCCGACCAGCAACGGCCGCCGACGCGCTGCGCCGCCTCGAACACGCGCGCCGGCACCCCCTGGCGCGCCAGCTCGGTGGCACAGGCCAGTCCGGCCAGCCCGGCGCCGACCACCGCCACGCCGCGCGTGTTGGTCAGGCGCGCATAGAACTCGCGCGCATCGCGCGGGCCCGCGGCCAGGAGAGGCGTCGCGAGCGTGCCGGCGCCGGCGGCGGTCGCGCCGGCCAGCCCGGCCTGCAGCACGCGTCGGCGCCCGCCATCCCGGGGCGTTCCCGCACGCAGGGTCGTCGCGTCGTCATCGCCGTGATGGCCGGTCCGTTCCCGCCGGACCAGCCGCAATACCTGTGCCATCCAATTCGAACGCACCATGCCCGTTTCCCCTCGACGATGGAGCGTCCGTGGCGGATCGACGCCGCGGACGCGTGGACCGACCGCGGAGCGGCCCGGCCTGTCGCCCCGGAGGGCGACGAGGCACGGCGCTCAGCGTCCGCTCTGGAACATCAACTGCACGGCGTTGTCGCGCTGCTCCCCGCTGCCGACGACGCCACGATAGTCGACCTGGATGGAGTAGCGCCCGAGGTCGAACAGCAGGCCCAGGCCGAGCATCAGCCGGCTGCGGTCGAACCCGTCCACCTCGGTCAGGTAGACCGGCCCCAGCCCGTCGGCATAGCGCATCGACGCGCCGCCCCCGGCGGTCAGGTCATGCTGGTACTCGACCCGCAGCTGCGGCGAGAAGGCGCCCCAGTGGGTGCCGTGGCGGAACTGCATGCGCAGACCGAGGTTGCCGGTGGTGGTGTCGACGTCCTGCTCGCCATACGACAGCGCCCAGGTGTCGTCGCCCTGCTCGGTGTAGCGCGCGAGTGCGCCGCGCATCGCGTCCAGGCGCGCGTAGGGCGTGAACTGCCAGGCGTCGCGGGCGATGTCGGTGCCGACCGACAGCGAGGCGAACAGCTGGTCGCCGTCGCGCCTGCCCTGCACGGATCCGCCGGTGGCGGTGAGATAGCGCTCGAGGTCGAAGTCCAGACGCTGGTAACCCGCCAGGCCGTCGATGAAGACGGACCCGCGCGGCTGCAGGCTGCCGTACAGCGCCAGCGTCCACGCCTTGCCGCGCAGATGGGAGCCGTGTTCGCCGATCGTCGTGCTGTCCTGGCCGTAGCCCAGGCCTGCGCCCACCACCAGGTTCTGATGCAGGCGGGTATCGATGCCGGCGCTGACGCCTTCGGTCTCGAAGTCGAACCCGCGTCCGCCGGCCTGCCCGTCGAAGCTGCCCGAGCGTAGCGTGCCGCCTGCCCAGGTGCCGAAGTCAGCCGGCGTGCCGCCATTCTCCACCGTCCCGTCGGCCTCGCGCAGCGGCACGCGGTCGTCGCCGCTGCCGGCATCGCGCCCGCGCATGCGGTTGGACGCATGGCAGGGGTGCTCGATCGCGTAGAACCGGTTGTCCGGGCACTGCTCGCGGCTGGCGAGCGTGATCCCGTTGCGATGGCCACCGGCGCCGCTCCCCCCATGCAGTTGCTCCAGGCGCTGCTGGAAGTTGCCGATCTGGCTGGTCGCGAAGCGACGGGTGGCGGCCGCCTGGGCATCGAGCAGGCCGCGCACTTCCGGGTCGCGGGTCGGGTCGGGGCGCGCGATCACGGTCAGCGTATAGCGGCGAATGCCGCTGAAGCCGAGCGCATCGGTAGCGCGAATCGTCAGGTCGAACGTCCCGTCCTCGGCGGGCGTGCCCGACAGCACGCCCTCGGCCGACAGGGCCAGTCCATCCGGCAGCGCGCCGGCGTCGACCGCGAACGAGTAGGGCGCCGTGCCGCCGCGGGCGCTCAGGGACTGGGTGTAGTCGAAAGCCTGCAGCGCCTCGGGAAGGCTCTCGGGATCGATCACGATCTCCGGCGCCGCCACCACCAGCACGTATTCCACCGTCACCGTGCCGGCAGTCCCGGTCGTGCTGTCGGTGGCGGTGATGGCGAAGGTGAAGCTGCCGGCCTCGGTCGGGGTGCCGGACAGCACGCCGCTGGCCGGATCCAGTGCCAGCCCGTCGGGGAGGGCGCCGGCCGCCAGGCCATAACGGTAGGGCGCGATGCCGCCGCCGGCGGTGAACGTCTGGCTCCAGGCCACGCCGCCGGTGGCGGCAGGCAGGGTGTCCGGGGTCAGCGTGAGCGTCGGCGCGGCGACGTCCAGGGTGTAGCTCGCGCTGGCAGACGCCGGCGTTCCGCTGGTGCTGTCGGTGACGGTGACGGTGAGTGCGTAGCGTCCCGCCTCGACCGGCGTACCGGTGAACGTCAGGGCCGCCGCGTCGAATGCCAGCCCGACGGGCAGGGTGCCGGTGAGCGTCGCCGTGTACGGGGCGATGCCGCCGTCGACCTGCAGCGACTGGCGATAGGCCAGGCCCGCGGTCGCGGCGGGCAGCGCACCGGCCGTGGGGTCCAGCGAGAGGGTCGGCGCGGCCACCGCCAGCGTGTAGGCCTGGTCGACCGACTGGCCGTTGGCATCGGTCGCGGTCACGGTGAAATCGAAGTTGCCGGCCCCGGTGGGCGTGCCGGACAGGCTGCCGTCTGCAGCGAGCGCGAGGCCCGTGGGCAGCGCCCCCGCGGTGACGCCGAACCCGTAGGGCGCCGCGCCGCCGGCGGCGCCGATCGTCTGGCGATAGGCGATGCCGGCCGTGGCGTCGGGCAACGTGGCCGGGGTGATGGCCAGGTTCGGCGCCGGCACCTCCAGCGTGTACGTCCGGCTGACGGTGAACGGCGCGCCGGCGCCGCTCGAGCCGGTGTCGCTTGCGGTCACGGTGAACGCATAGCTGCCCGGCTCGGTGGGCGTGCCGGACAGTGTGTCGCCGGAGAACACCATGCCCGCCGGCAGCGTGCCGGTGAGCGCATAGGTGTACGGACCCACACCGCCGCTGGCGACGAAAGCCTGCGAGAACGCGGCGGCGTACGGGGCTTCGAGCGTCCCGGCCGCCGGTGCGAGCGCGAGCGTCGGATCACCCACGACCAGCGCATAGACCCGGTCGACGGACTGGCCGTTTGCATCGGTCGCGGTCACCGTGAAGGCGAACGTGCCTGCGTCGGTCGGCGTCCCGGAGAGGGTGCCGTCGGTCGCCAGCGCCAGGCCCGCCGGCAGCGCGCCCGCGGTGAGGGTGACCGCGTACGGCGCCACGCCGCCGCTGACGTCGATGGACTGCAGGTAGTCCATGCCGGCGACCGCGTCCGGCAACGTCGCCGGGGTGATCGCCAGCGTGGGCGAAGCGACCACCAGCGTGTACGCCTGGCCGACGGTGAACGGCGCGCCGGCGCCGCTCGAGCCGGTGTCGCTTGCGGTCACGGTGAACGCATAGCTACCCGGCTCGGTGGGCGTGCCGGACAGCGTGTCGCCGGAGAACACCATGCCCGCCGGCAGCGTGCCGGTGAGCGCATAGGTGTACGGACCCACGCCGCCGCTGGCGCTGAAGACCTGCGAGAACGCGTCGGCGTAGGTCGCGTCGAGCGTGCCGGCGCCCGGTGCCAGCACGAGCGAGGGCGGGTCCACGGTGAGGGTGAACACCTCCGATGCGGTGTACGGGCCATCGCCCGTGCTGCTGTCGATACCCGACACCGTGAGCGCGAAACTGCCGGCCTCGGTCGGCGCGCCGGACACGGTCACCGAGTCGGTGCCGGTGGCGGTGATCGCCAGGCCCGCGGGCAGGTTGGTCAGCTGGTAGCCGCTCCACGGGGGTGCGCCTCCGCTGAAGGTGAACGTCTGGCTGTAGGCGACGCCGGACGTCGCCGTCAGCGGTCCCGAGGCGCCGATGGCGACCGTCGCGTCGGACACGGTGACGCTGACCGTCGCCGGCGCGGAGGTGCCGCCGTCGTTGGTCGCGGTATAGCTGAAGCTGTCGGCGCCGGCATACCCGGCGTCGGGCTGATAGGTGATCGCCAGGCCGGTGACCACCACCGTACCGTGGGCCGGCGTCGTGGCGATGGCCAGACTGTCGGGCGAGCCGCCGGAGAGCAGCAGCGGCACGTTGGTGGGGCCGGCGCCATACGCCACCGTCAGCGAGGACGGATCCGCCATCGGGACCGGATCGGTCACCACCAGCGTGTACCCGCGGCTCGCGGTGTAGGGGCCCGAACCCGTGCTGCTGTCGGTGGCAGTCACGCTGAAGTTGAACGTGCCGGTTATCGACGGCGTCCCCGCGAGGTCGCCGCTCGCCGTGAGCGACACGCCGGCCGGCAGCGCGCCGGCGGTGAGCGCGTAGGTATAGGGTCCGGTACCACCCACTGCCGGCGCCAGGCTGGCGGCATATGCGTCGCCGAGGATGCCGTTTGCCAGCGTGGTGGCCGGCAGTTCGACCGTGGGCGCGGCGACGGTCAGGGCATAGGCGCGCGACGCGGTGAACGGACCCGGGAAGGGACTGCTGTCGGTGGCGGTCACGGTGAAGTTGAAACTGCCGCCCGCGCTGGGCGTGCCGGCCAGGACACCCGCGCCGATCAGCGTCAGTCCGGCCGGGAGCGCGCCGCTGGTGATGGCGAAACTGTAGGGACCCGCTCCGCCGGAGGCGGCTACCGTCTGGCTGTAGCCGGCGGCCACCGTGGCATTGGGCAGGGAGGCCGGCGTCACCGCCAGGGGCACATCGTCGTTGAGGATCGTGCCGGTGCCCTGGCTGACGGCGAGGCTCGCGTTGCTGGCACCGCCGAGGGTGACCAGGAAGGTCTCGTCGGACTCGGGCGCGATGTCTCCGTTCACCGGGACGCTGATCGTCTGCGTGGTCTGTCCCGGCGCGAAGACGAGCGCGCCGGACTGCGCGGTGTAATCCGTGGACGCGTCGGCGCTGCCGTTCGAGGTCGCGTAGGCGACGCCCACCGTCTGTCCGCTGGCGGCATCAAGAGTGACGGTGAACACCGCACTGGTGGTGCCCGAGTTGCCCTCGGTCACGCTCACGCTGTCGATCGAGAGGGCGGGCAGCGGATCGTCGTTGAGGATGCCGCCGACGCCCTGGGCGTCGGACACGGTGGCGCCGGACACGTTGGCGACGTTCACGAAGAAGGTCTCGTCCGGTTCGTTCGCCGTGTCGCCGTTGACCTGCACGGCGAACGTGTAGGTGCTGCTGCCGGCGGGAATGGTCTGTCCGGACAGGCTGCGCGCCACGTAGTCGCTGCCGGCGCTCGCGGTGCCGTCCGCGGTGAGGATGTCGAACGCGACGCCGCCGGGGCCCGCGGGTGCGTCCAGGCTGACCGTGAAGGTGAAGGCGGCGTTGCCCGCATCGCCTTCGTTCGCGCTCACGTCGCCGATCGCCAGTGCGGGCAGGTCGTCGTTGAGGACGGTGCCGGTGGCGATCGCCGGGGTGCCGACGGTGTATCCGATGCCGGTCCCGAGGGTGATCGTCACCGTCTCGTCGGCCTCGATGACGAGGTCGGTGGTGGGCTCGACCACGATCGTGCCGGTGGTGGCGCCGGCGGCGATCACCAGGGGCGAGGGCGTGCCGTCGTAGTCGACGCCGGCCGTGGCGGTGCCCGACCGGGTGAAGTTCACCGACAGCGGGGCGAACGCGGCCTGGTCCAGCGAGACGGTATAGAGCAGATCCTGGGCGCCGTCCTCGCTCACCGCGGTGGGCGAGACCGAAATGGACACGCTCGGGACATCGTCGTCGACGATGGTGCCGGTGGCGCTGGCCGGCGTGCCTACCGTGTAGCCGGTGCCGGTGGTGACGGTGACCGCCACCGTCTCGTCCGCCTCGACGATGCCGTCGGCGGTCGGTGTGACGACGAGCGTGGCAGTGGTCGCGCCAGCGGGGATGGTGACGGTGGGCGTGTTGCCGGTGTAGTCCACACCGCCGGTGGCGGTGCCGCCGATGCCGAGGTTGACCACCGTCGCAGAGGACAGTGCCGCGCTGCGGGTCACGGTGTAGACGAAGCTGCCGCCGGAATCCTCATCGACGCTGGCCGGCGCGACCGCGATCGACACCTCCGGTGCGGACGCGACCGTGAGCGTGTACGACTCCAGCTCGAAGTACTGGCCGGCCCCCGTGCTCGAGTCGGTCACGCGCAGCGTGACCGGATAGGCTCCCGGTGCCGCGTTCGTGAGTCCACTGACCAGGCCTGCTGACGAGATCGAGATTCCGGCCGGCAGCGAGCCGGTTTCCAGCTGGTAGGTATGCGGCGCGACGCCGCCGCTGGTCGACAGCGACTGCGAGAACGCCGAGCCCTGGACGGCAGTGCCGGCAGCGGGAGCAAGCGAGAGCGCCGGGTTCTGCACGCTGCCGCTGTAACCCCGTACGACCGCTTCGCCGAGCGCGTCCTCGACGCGCACTTCGAAGGTGTAGCCGCCGCGTTGGGTCGGGGTGCCGGACAGCACGCCCGCACCGGTCAGGCTGAGGCCGGTGGGCAGGGTGCCGCTGCTCAGGGACCAGGTGTACGGTTCGGTACCACCCGAGGCAGTAAAGGTCTGGCTGACGGGGGTACCGGCAGTCAGTGTGGGCAGGCTCGTTGGTGAGACGACGATCGCGGAGGTGGGTGCGGAAATCGTGAGGTCGACGCGTACCGTGCCGGATTCGTCGTCTTCCAGCCAGATGGTGTCGCTACCGCCACCCGCGGGAGTGACCGCGTTATGCGCGTAGGTGAGCGACTGTGATCCGCCGGTACCGGGGCCCAGTGTCACGGTACCGTGTTGTGCGGGCGGGGCGATGGGGCCACTGACGCCTCCGAAGCCGCTCTGGCAGTTCGTGACGTCCACGATCACGGATCCACCCCATGCGACCGTGGCGGTCAGGGGTGCAGGACAGTAGATCGACGTTTGCGCTTGAGCCGACGCGGGCCAGAGCAGTCCTGCCAGAAGCGCCAGGCAAGCAAGATGAAGCACGCCGGTAACGGCGCGCTGGCCAGAAACGTGTTGCATGAGTGTCGCCCCCTGTTGCGCCGGGCATCGATGCCCGGTCGACCCGTTCGTCCCTGGCAGGCGCTGCTGTCGATCCCCGACTTGTCCCGCGTCTGCACCCCTGGTGCGCGGCATTACAACAGCATTCGCGAACGATGGCACGTCGCGCGTGCGCCGCCCCTGTTCAGGGACCTGCATTTGCGTCTAGGCTACGCGGGGCCGACGCCGTCCGCGTCCGCACGGGGAAGCACAGCGATGAGCGAATTCTTCATCGGCCAGATCATGATGTCCGCGTTCGGTTACGCGCCGAAGTTCTTCGCGCATTGCAACGGACAGCTGTTGCCGATCAACCAGAACCAGGCGCTGTTCTCGTTGCTGGGCACCCAGTACGGCGGCAACGGCTCCACCAACTTCGCGCTGCCCGACCTGCGCGGCCGCACACCGGTCGGCTACCCCAGTTCGGTGGACCCGGCCTGGCAGCCGGCGCCGACCCCGATCGGGGGCATCGGGGGCGTCGAAAGCGTGGCCCTGTTGCCGACCCACATGCCACCGCACTCGCATCAGGTGGCCGCGTCCTCGGCCGCGGGCAACAGCCGCGTTCCCACCGGACGCACGTTCGCCACCAGCACCAACAGCAACGGCAACGCGATCGCGCTCTACGCGGGAGCCTCCGGACCGGTGGTGGCGCTGGATGCGCAGACGGTGGTGCCGTCGGGAGGTGGGCAGGCCCATCCGAACATGCAGCCCTACACGGGCATCAATTTCTGCATCGCGCTGTCGGGCATCTTCCCGTCGCGCAACTGATCGGCGCGCGATCGTCGTCGCGGGAACGCGAAGACGGTCCACTCCCGGAGCACAGGTGACATGAGCCAACCCTTCATCGGCGAGATCCGGATGTTCGGCTTCTCGCGTACGCCGATCGGATGGCAGGCCTGCGATGGCAGCCTGCTGTCGATCGCCGAGTACGACGCGCTGTTCACGCTGATCGGAACGACGTACGGCGGCGACGGAATGAACTCGTTCGCCGTCCCGGACCTGCGTGGACGGGTGCCGGTGCACCAGGGTCAGGGCCCCGGCCTGACGACGCGTGTCCTGGGCGAGCTGGCCGGCGCCGAGCAGGTCACGCTGATCGCCACGCAGATGCCGGCGCACAGCCACTCGATGATCGCGACCACGGCCGCCGCCAGTGCGATCACCCCCGGCAGTGCGCTGCTGCCCGGCGCCGTCAGCGGAGACACCTTCTACGTCGACAGCACAACAGGGAACAACGCGGTCGCCATGTCGGCGCAGATGGTCACTGCAGCCGGAAACGGCTTCCCACACGAGAACTGCATGCCGACACTGACCACGCAATACTGCATTGCGCTGTTCGGCATCTGGCCACAACAGGCCTGAGGACGAGGATCCCAGCATGAGCGAACCCTTCATCGGCGAGATCCAGCTGTTCGGCTTCAACTTCAACCCGTACGGCTGGGCGTTCTGCAATGGCGGCACCCTGCCGATCTCGCAGAACACCGCGCTGTTCTCGCTGCTCGGGACCCAGTACGGCGGCAATGGCCAGACCACCTTCCAGCTGCCCAACTTCGCGGGCCGCGCAGGCTGCCAGCAGGGCCAGGGGCCCGGACTGAGCCCGCGCCAGATCGGTGAGCCGTTCGGGACGGCGGACGTCACCCTGACATCGACCCAGGTGCCTGCGCATTCCCATGGGGTCCGGGCGTGGTCGCAGACTGCGCCGGGCAGCGGCAGCCATGCGCCGGTCAGCAACGGTGGCCTGTCGTTCCTCGCAAGCAGCACCACGTCGCGCACGTATGGCGCAGCGCCGCTCGATACCCAGATGGCGCCGAACATGCTGGTACCCAACAGCGGCGGCGGCGCCCCCCACCAGAACCGGCAGCCCTACCTGGGCGTCAATTTCTGCATCGCGCTGCAGGGAATCTTTCCCTCGTTCCCGTGAGGTTCCGGATCCCGTGAGCGACGCGTTTCCGGCGCCGCGCCCCGGCCACCTGCACGCGCCCGGTTCACTGGCCGCGCACGGAATCACGCTGCGCTGGCTGGACGATGGCGACCTGCCCTGGCTGGGCGAACTGTACGCGGACACCCGTGCCGGCGAGATGGAGCCGCTGCCCTGGCCGGGCCACGCCAAGCGCGCCTTCCTGCACCAGCAGTTCATGCTGCAGCATCGCCACTACCTGGCCGAGTATGGGGAGGCGGAGTTCCTGGCCGTCTGCCGCGATGGCGTACCGCTGGGCCGGCTGTACCTGCGCCGTGCAGCGCCGGTGCACCTGGTGGTGGACATCAGCCTGTTCGCAGACGCTCGGGGAAAGGGGATCGGGCACGCATTGCTTGCCGCCGCGCAGGACGACGCCGCAGAGCACCGGCACGGCCTCCGCCTGCACGTGCTGCTGTCGAACACCGATGCGCGCAGGCTCTACGAGCGTATGGGTTTCGTCGAGGCGGGCGGCGAAGCGCCATACCTGCGGATGGAGTGGCGCGCGGCGGCCTGAGCGCGCCGCGCGGGCGTCAGTTGAAGACCGCCTGGTAAAGGAAGCCGTCGCGGTCCTGCGCGACCGGCACCAGGAAGATGTCCAGTTCGCCCAGGCGCGGGTGCTGCATGCGGTAGGTCTGCTGCGGAAACAGCAGCGGCGATGCATTGCGGAACACCAGCGAGAACGGTGCGCGCGCCGCATCGGCGGCGCGCGTGGGCAACGGGTTGGCTTGCACCAGCACGAACGGCGCCTCAATCCCCTGCAGACGGGCCGAGAACGTCTCGTTCAGGCATCCACCGAAGTGTTCGAGCGACAGCAGGTCCATGGCATGCGGGGGTGCGGCGACGGGGCATGGTCGGCGCGGCTGGCGGCCTTGGCAAGCTCCGGATCGCCATTCCCCAAGATGGTGCATTCGTCACAAATACTTCACCAATCGCGTGCGCTGCAGCACATTTGCCACCGGCTGTGCTTTATCAATCAATCACTTGCAGCGCGCTTTGGCTTGGCACGGCGCTTGCGTATCCATGCACCAACTCTTCGCAAACCAGAGGTTCCACCGATGTCGCTCGAGAATGTCGAAAAGCTGATCAAGGACCACAAGGTCGAATTCATCGACCTGCGCTTCGTGGACATGCGCGGCGTGCAGCAGCACGTCACCTTCCCGGCGAACATCGTCGAGCCCTCGCTGTTCGAGGACGGCAAGATGTTCGACGGCTCGTCGATCAGCGGCTGGAAGGGCATCAACGAGTCGGACATGATCCTGCTGCCCGACGCGTCCACCGCCTACCTGGATCCGTTCTACGCCGACCCCACGCTCAACCTCACCTGCGACATCCTCGACCCGGCGACGATGCAGGGCTATTCGCGCGATCCGCGCGGCATCGCCAAGCGCGCCGAGGCCTACCTCAAGTCCAGCGGGATCGCCGACCAGGCCTTCTTCGGCCCCGAGCCCGAGTACTTCATCTTCGACTCGGTCCGCTTCGGCAACGACATGGGCCACACCTTCTTCCAGATCGAATCGGAAGAAGCGGCCTGGAACACCGGCAAGGACTACGAGGGCGGCAACAGCGGCTACCGACCCGGCGTGAAGGGCGGCTACTTCCCGGTGCCGCCGACCGATTCGCTGCACGACCTGCGCGCGGAGATGGTCAAGACGCTCGAGCAGATCGGCATCGAGACCGAAGTGCACCACCATGAGGTGGCCACCGCCGGCCAGTGCGAGATCGGCACCAAGTTCAACTCGCTGGTGAAGAAGGCCGACGAGCTGATGGCGACCAAGTACGTCATCCGCAACGTCGCCTTCCGCAACGGCAAGACCGCGACCTTCATGCCCAAGCCGATCGTCGGCGACAACGGCAGCGGCATGCACGTGCACCAGTCGCTGGCCAAGGGCGGGCAGAACCTGTTCTCCGGCGACGGCTACGGCGGCCTGTCGCAGATGGCGCTGTGGTACATCGGCGGCATCTTCAAGCACGCGCGCGCGATCAACGCGTTCGCCAACTCCGGCACCAACAGCTACAAGCGCCTGGTCCCGGGCTTCGAGGCGCCGGTGATGCTGGCCTACTCGGCGCGCAACCGCTCGGCGAGCTGCCGCATCCCGTGGGTGTCCAACCCGAAGGCACGCCGGATCGAAGTGCGCTTCCCGGATCCGCTGCAGTCGGGCTACCTGACCTTCACCGCGCTGATGATGGCCGGCCTGGACGGCATCAAGAACCAGATCGACCCGGGCGGCCCGAGCGACAAGGACCTGTACGACCTGCCGCCGGAGGAGGAGAAGCTGATCCCGCAGGTGTGCTCGAGCCTGGACCAGGCCCTGGCCGCGCTCGACGCCGACCGCGACTTCCTCAAGGCCGGCGGCGTGATGAGCGACGACTTCATCGACGGCTACATCGACCTGAAGATGCAGGAAGTCACCAAGTTCCGCGCCGCGACGCATCCGCTCGAATACCAGCTGTACTACGGCGTCTGATGATGTACGCGTCGAAGTCCACTGGTGCGGCGTCGGGACGGCGGATGTCCGGCCCGTCGCAGCGCGACGGGCGTTCGGACGGGACGCGCGGCAGTGCCGCGCAAGCGTCCCGTCCTCACCCGCTCGAATACCAGCTGGACTACGGCGTCTGATCCACCAGGAGCGTCCGGCGCGTGCCGGACGCTCATCCGATTCACGCGTCCGGCGCACGCGCCGGGCGTGCGGCCCTCCCCCACGCGGGCCGCGTTCTTCCCGCCGCCAAAGGAATCCATCGGCTCGAACACACGGAACCAGGGAACCAGCAAGACCGGACAGGGCCCGCAGAGCGCCCGCCGGCGCCCGCGCCAGGCATGGGGATGCCGCAGCGGGTGAGCAGACATGCAAGACCGGGGAGGGCTTTTCCATTTTTCCGCAAATGAGGAGCCTGTCATGTCACCACGCAAGATCGCAGCTGCAACCCTGTTGTCCGCCGGGCTGCTCATGGCCGGCAACGCGGCCGCCGAAGTGTCCGGTTCGGTCACGGTGGTCAGCGACTACCTGTTCCGCGGCATCACCCAGACCAACGAGGAACCGGCGCTGCAGGCCGGCGTCACCTGGAACCACGAGAGCGGGTTCTACGTCGGTGGCTGGGGCAGCAGCATCAGCTGGCTGTCCGATGCCGATCCTGAGATCTCCAGCCAGGTCGAACTCGACGCCTTCGCCGGCTACGCCGGCAGCTTCGGCGAGAGCGATTTCGGCTACGACGTCGGCGTGAACTACTACTGGTACCCGGGCGACTACCCGGCCGGCTTCAACGACGCCGACACCACCGAGGTCTACGTCGGCCTGACGTACAAGTTCCTCAGCGCCAAGTACTGGTACGCGGTGACCGACCTGTTCGGCATTCCCGATTCGGACGGCAGCACCAACCTCGACCTGTCCGCGAGCTGGGACTTCGCCGAAGGCTGGAGCGGCACCACCGCGGTCGGCAAGCAGTGGGTCAAGGGCGTGGGCGGCACCGGGACCTACGCGTTCTGGAAGGTGGGCGTCGACAAGTCGTTCGACAACGGCCTCGGCATCGGCCTGTCCTACAACGACAACGACCTGATCGGTCCCGACGAGACCATCGTGCTGGCCCTGTCGAAGTCGTTCTGACCCGCGCGACCGACCCATCCCAGAAGGAGGCGCACTGCCATGAAACTCATCATCGCCATCATCCGGCCGTTCAAGCTCGACGAGGTGCGCGAAGCCCTCGGCGAAGCCGGCGTGTCGGGACTCACCGTCACCGAGGTCAAGGGATTCGGCCGACAGAAGGGCCATACCGAGCTGTATCGCGGCGCCGAGTACGTCGTCGACTTCCTGCCCAAGCTCAAGATCGAGGCGGCGGTGTCGGACGACGTGTTCGACGCCGCGCTCGAAGCCATCACCAAGTCCGCGGGGACCGGCAAGGTCGGCGACGGCAAGGTGTTCGTCGTCGCGCTCGACCAGGTCATCCGCATCCGCACCGGCGAGATCGGCGCGGATGCGCTCTAACCCAACCTCGGAGGCCCAATCGATGAAGATCCAACTGTTCTCCGGGTGGAAGACCCGCATGCAGGCGCTGGGACTGGCGCTGCTGGTGGGCGTGGCCGGGCTGACCGGCACGCTCGACGTGCTGGCCCAGGACGCCACCGCGCCGGTGGCCGAAGCCGTCGCCGAAGCCGTGGCCGAGCCGATCGTCGACAAGGGCGACGTCGCCTGGATGCTGACCTCGACCCTGCTGGTGCTGCTGATGGTGGTGCCGGGGCTGGCGCTGTTCTACGGCGGCATGGTGCGTTCGAAGAACGTACTGTCGGTGCTGATCCACGTGATCTCGGTGTTCTCGCTGCTGGTGGTGCTGTGGATCGTCTACGGCTACTCCCTGGCGTTCTCCGGCGAAGGGCCATGGATCGGCAATCTCGACAAGGCGTTCCTGACGGGGGTCACGATCGACACGCTCGCGGCCACGTTCACCGACGGCGTCAGCCTGCCCGAGTACGTGTTCGTCGCGTTCCAGTCCACGTTCGCCGGCATCACCGGTGCGCTGATCGTGGGCGCGTTCGCCGAGCGGGTGAAGTTCTCGGCGGTGCTGCTGTTCTCGGTGATCTGGTTCACGCTCGGCTACCTGCCGATCGCGCACATGGTGTGGGCGACGGGCGGCTACCTGTTCGAGCACGGCGCGCTGGACTTCGCCGGCGGCACGGTGGTGCACATCAACGCGGGCATCGCCGGCCTGGTGGGCGCGTACTTCGTCGGCAAGCGCGTGGGCTACGGTCGCGAGGCGCTCAAGCCGCACAACGTCACCCTGACCTTCGTCGGCGCGTCGCTGCTGTGGGTGGGCTGGTTCGGCTTCAACGCCGGCTCCAACCTCGAAGCCACCGCCGGCGCGGCACTGGCCTTCATCAACACCTTGGTGGCCACGGCCGCGGCGGTGCTGGCGTGGGCGTTGACCGAGAAGGTGACCAAGGGCAAGTCCTCGGCGCTGGGCGTGGCCTCGGGCGCGGTCGCCGGCCTGGTCGGCATCACGCCGGCGGCGGGCCTGGTGGGGCCGCTGGGCGCGATCGCCATTGGTCTTGCGGCGGGCGTGATCTGCGTCTGGGGCGTGACCGGGCTGAAGAAGCTGCTCAAGGTCGACGACACCGCCGATGTGTTCGGCGTGCACGCGATCGGCGGCATCGTCGGCGCCATCCTGACCGGCGTGTTCTACGCGCCGGGCCTGGGCGGGCAGGGCGGCGAGGACTTCAACATGGCCTCGCAGGTCGGCATCCAGGCGCTGGGCGTGGTGATCACGATCGTGTGGATCGGCGTCGTCTCGGTGATCGGATTCCTGGTTGCGAAGCTGGTGTTCGGCCTGCGCGTCAGCGAGGAAGCCGAGCGCGAGGGCCTGGACATCACCACCCACGGCGAGTCCGCCTACGAGTCCTGATCGAAGCGGTATCCACCTCCCCCACGAGGTGCAGGCGGGCAGCGCGAGCTGCCCGCTTTTTTTTGGGCGTGGGTACGTATCCGGTGGGACGGGGCGGGCCGGCGCCCGGGGATCGCTCTCCGCTCGGTCAGGGCATCCTGCCCTGACTCGCGCGCAGGA
>NZ_JARXRO010000014.1:0-53679 GCF_029887935.1 Luteimonas kalidii
CTGGATCGAGACCATCAGGTCTCGTCCTTGCCCAACAGGGACGCCAATTTTTTTCGGGCGCGCAGCTCCAGCATGGCCTCGCCGTAGGCTTCCTGGAGGTCCTTGAGCTGGCGCTCGTACTGCTCCCGGACATCCTCGGGCTTGGCCCGCAGGGCGTTCTCCATGCCGCGCTTGGCGTCGTCCACCCAGCTCTCGATCTCCGAGGGCGTCAGGTCGAACTGCCGGCTCGCCTCGGCCACCGTCGTCTTGCCCTGGATGATCTCCAGCACCAGCGCCGACTTCCGCCGGGCTGTCCAACGCTTGATCTCTTCGTCCATCACTTGGCTCATCGTGCTCTCCTTCGAAAGGTAGCACCTGAGCAGGAAATCACTGGGTCATTACACCAAGTCCGAGGCCTTCGTGCGCCAGACCCTGACCGTGCTGGAGCAGAACCCCGACATCGTGCCGCCGGCGCTGGGCCTGCCCGAGGCGCAGGCCGACCTGGTGGCGATGGACCGCCTGCGCCCGGTGCTCAGCCGCCTGCAGCGCCTGACCGAGCGCGTGTCCGACTCGGAAATGGCGCTGGGCAGCGACCTGATGAACACCGCGCTCGAAGGCTACGGCCTGCTCAAGGTCTCCGGCCGCAACCGCAGCCTAGAAGGCGCCGCCGAAGCCCTGGGCGCCCGCTTCGCCCGCCGCGGCTCGCGGCCGAGCGCTGCGCCGGCGGAGTGATGCTCCGAACCTAGGGGCGGGCAGGGCCCGCTCCCGGCAGTGCACCTCCACCAAGGCCCCGTTCGCGGGGCCCTTCTGTTGGCCGGCGTTCGCAACACCGAGGCGCCGACCGGGTCGGCCTGACATGCGAGGGAATCTGCCGGCCCGTGCTTAGTGCCTTTCCTCTCAGTCAGTCACTCCGGCGGTGAAGACTCTAGCGTTGTGGTCGGCCGGCGTCATGGGCCGAGAGCGGCTCCGGGCGGTGCTCGTTGTTGGCTGTCAGGTCCTGTCACAAAGCCGTCGGCCGGAACACGCCGTTGCTGGTGCAGCTCCGCCTCGCTATAGGTGCGGCTGAAGCACCCCATGTAGGCGTTCTGGTTCCGTTTGCGAGGCCGGAACCCCATCGCCGGGCGGATTCTTGCATGCTGGCATGGATGCCTGACCGGCAGCCAGGCGCCACGGCTTGGAGTCAAAGCGATCCGGGTCTTGCGAACGTCGACGCTTTTATGGGCTTCTTGCTGAAGATCCCAGAAGCCATACCTTCTCGGAATATCCGTTGTAGGAGGCCTTGCGGACCGCAATTGGTGCTTGCACGCGCGGAGATGGCGGAGATATCGTCGGTCCGTGGGCCGACGTGTCAGAACGGCCCATGTTCGCGCCGAGATCTGAAGGATGTCCGGACGCAGTGAGGACGTATGTTGTGGATCTCGTCGCAATCGTGACTCAACTACTACTCAAGGATTCACCAAAATGTCAAAGGAACAGACTCGCGGCTTATTTGTGAATGCGCTGTCGGCCGCAACAGCGCTGGCAATTGCCTCGTTAAGCACCGTCTCGGCGAGTGAAGGAGTCAATCTCATTGACCTATCAGGGTCGCCGCAGCACGACCAACTCATCATCCGCTACAAAGAAGGGACACACGAACGCAATAATCCGTCTGCCATTGCGAGCGGGCTTGAGACCGCTGCCAGAGCCGTCGCAGCTTCCATGCACGACAAGACAATGAGAATCGACCATGTGCGCCGCATGGCCCTGGGCGCGGACGTGATCAGAATCGACCGTAAACTCAGCCGCAGCGACATCGAGCGGTTGATGCGTGAGATCGCTTCAGATCCAGACGTCGAGTATGTTGAACTTGACGTACTTCATCGTGCGCTGGTTAACCCGAATGACCCGCGCTATTCAGATCAGTGGCACTATTACGAAGCTCTTGGCGGCATTAACGCGCCCCAAGCATGGGATCTCTCGACCGGTCAAGGTGTAGTGGTAGCTATCGTGGATAGCGGACACATCTCTCATGCTGATCTGAATGGCAACGTCGTGGGTGGCTACGACATGATCAGCAGTACATCGGGCGGAAATGGTGGTTCCGGAGACGGGAACGGGCGCGATAGCGACTATTCCGACGTGTCCAATGTGCAGCATGGAAACCACGTTGCCGGGACGGTCGCCGCGGTGACTAGGAACAGCATCGGCGTGGCCGGGGTAGCTTACGACGCCAAGATTACCCAGATCCGCGTGCTTGGCAACAATGGCTATGGCAGTCTATCGGACATCGCGGATGGCATCGTATGGGCTGCGGGCGGCGCAGTTCCATTGGCGCCGAGCAATCCCAACCCCGCCGAGGTGATCAACCTCAGTCTCGGTGGGTCAGGCGGTTGCTCGAGTACTTATCAAAACGCTATCAACGCTGCTATACAGAGCGGCGCCGTTGTGGTGGCGGCGGCGGGCAACAGCAATGCGAATGTTTCCGGGTTTGCGCCCGCGAACTGCAGCGGTGTGATAGCCGTCGCGGCGAGCGATCGCCAAGGTAACCGGGCCAACTACTCCAACTATGGCTCGCTTATCGATGTGACGGCGCCCGGGGGTGAGACCGGCGGAAACACGACCAACGCTAACGGCGTGCTCTCTACAGTGGCGGGCAACGGTTACGCCTACTACGAGGGTACCTCGATGGCAGCGCCCCACGTAGCTGGCGTTGCGGCATTAGTGCAGGCGCGCGCTGCCGTTCCGCTAACGCCTTCTGAGATGGAACAGGTGCTCAAGGATACGGCGCGCCCGCTGCCGGGTAGCTGTACAGGTGGGTGCGGCGCGGGCATCGTCGATGCGAGCGCGGCGGTCGCTTCTTTAGCGAGCTCATTGCCGACGCAGAACGTAGGCGCAGATTTCGATGGAGATGGAGCCTTCGATATTCTGTGGCGTAATACCAGCAATGGGCAGAATGTGATCTGGCGATCAGGCAATAGCGCAACTCAACAGAGCGTAACGGCAGTTCCTAGCCAAGCTTGGCGGGTCGTTGGTGTAGGTGATTTCAACGGTGACGGCCAAGACGACATTCTTTGGCGCAACGACATTACCGGCGCAAACTCGGTATGGATGTCCGGCGACGGTGCGACTCAGCTGGGGTTGGAGACAGTTGCCAGCCAGGCTTGGGTCGTTGCTGGCACGGGTGATTTCAATGGCGACGGCAAAGATGACATTCTGTGGCGCAATGGCAGTACAGGCGCCAACGTGATATGGAGATCTGGCGACAGTTCAACCCAGCAGCCGGTCACAGCGGTTACCGATTCGCAGTGGTATGTGGCGGGTGTAGGTGACTTCAATAGCGATGGCTTGGACGACATCCTCTGGCGTAATCGCGATTCGGGTGCGAATTCGATCTGGAGATCCGGCAGTAGCGCGAACATGCAGATGGTCACAGCGGTCACGAGCTCAGGTTGGCAGGTGGCCGGCATCGGAGACTTTAATGGTGACAGCACCGACGACATCTTGTGGCGAAATCTCATTACGGGCGCGAACTCGATCTGGAAATCTGCCAACAATGCCACTCAGCAAGCCGTGACATTAGTAGATAATCTTGACTGGGAGGTCGCAGGCATAGGCGACTACAATGCCGACGGCGTGGACGATATTCTTTGGCGGAATAGTGCTAGCGGCGCCAATTCGATCTGGAGGTCAGGCAACAGCGCTACCGCACAGGCGGTAACGGCGGTTGAGAACCAAGCTTGGAAGGTTGTTCCCTGATCTAGTCGGACTGTTCTTCGGTGCAGCCCGCACATGGGCTGCACCGATCAGATTGCAGAGCATTGTGCGCGAGACCCTGACCGTGCTGGAGCAGAACCCGACATCGTGCCGCCGGCGCCGGGCCGGCCCGAGGCCCAGGCCGACCTGGTGGCGATGGACCTCCTGCGCCTGGTGCTCGGCCGCCTGCAGCGCCTGATCGAGCGCGTGTCCGACTCGGAAATGGCGCTGGGCAGCGACCTGATGAACACCGCACTCGAAGGCTATGGCCTGCTCAAGGTCTCCGGCCGCAACCGCGGCCTGGAAGGCGCCGCCGAAGCCCTAGGCGCCCGCTTCGCCCGCCGCGGCTCCCGCCCGAGCGCCGCGGCCGCGTAGTGATGTTTCGGCCCCAAGGGCGGACAGGGCTCGCTCCGGGCATCGCATCGCCACCAAGGCCCCACTCGCGGAGGCCTTTTTGCTGGCCAGTCGTCCGGGACAGCCGGCGCGCCGCCTGAATCGGCTCGACGGCCGACCGATCCGGGTGGCACGCGTACAAAATTGCCTCTCGGATGGACAGATTTTGTCCATCGCTACAGCGGAAGGCGGTGTCGGGGGAAGGTTCGCTGGCCGTACGGCGGGCGACGAGCGAAGGCAGGTGCCGCCCGGCAACAATTGACCCCAACGGCGATCGCCGACCAAACTTGGCCCGAATGCCTGTCGTCGCAGACCTGTGGATGGTCCGCATCCGGGAGATGTCTCTCCAGATGCGCTCGGGCTGGGGGAAGAATGATCGAGAATCTGTTGGAAATGGCCGACGGAAGGCTGCTGATCCCGCTGGTCGTGGCAGCCGTGGGCGTAGCGATGGCGAAGGGGGCCTTTAGTCTCTTCCGCTCCCGTAGCCAGGATCGCAGAGACTTCCTCGACCTGTTCCGGGACCACGAGGCGCAAAGCGACCTGTGGATGACGGTCGCCGTCCGGCACGTGTTCGGCGCGTATCTTCCCGCGAGCCTGATCAGGCAGTTGATGTCCAGCCCTCAGCCCGGCCGTGCCTTGCTCGAAGTCGGCGGCGCATGGGATTTCATCGACATGGACGACGAGACTGGCGAGCTGACTTGGCGCCGGAAGCTCTTTCACACGCCAAAGAGAAGAAGGGTCGTGGTGTGGACGTTGCACGTGGCCTACTTCGTGCTTGCGGCTACTTCGCTCTGGCTCGCCTACCTGTGCCTAACCGGCCAGCTTGATGGCAGAGCTCTCTGGATCGCATGGGTGTACGCGATCTTGTGCGGGGCCGGTGCATTCGCTGCGCTGGCCTACGGCGATAGCCTCAACGACGCGAGCAAGGCGGCCGAACGCTGGTTGGGCCTCGCGTAGCCCTGAAGACCCGGGTTAGGCTCGCAGGGGGCCAGGGCAGGGGAGGTCGGTGGCCGGCAGGGGGCAATCTGGACTTGGAATGCCTACAGGTCCGATTGCGATCATCAGTCAACGGAAGCTGGCGATACAAGGGGAATGTCATGCGCACACTGGTTCTGGTAGTGGCTTTGCTTTGCCTCGTTCTTCCCGTGAATGCCCAGGAAGCTGGACCGCACGGCTTGTTTCGTGGCGAGGTGGTCACCCGCTGGCTCGATGAGCCGAGGCGGATGCAGCTCGTCGAGGATTTCGCGTACGTGGCCCCGGACGAACTGGTCTGGGACGCGCCCGCAGGGTGGATCATCGATGGCGCATCGATCCCGCGGTTCGCGTGGTCCATCGTGGGCGGGCCCTACGAGGGGAACTACCGGCGCGCCTCCGTGATTCACGATGTGGCCTGCGACCGGAAGGAGCGGCCCTGGAAGCTGGTGCATCGCGCCTTCTACACGGCGATGCTCGCCGCCGGCGTCGATGCGATGAAGGCGAAGCTGATGTATGCGGCGGTGTACTTCGGTGGGCCACGCTGGGACAGCAGCGTCAACGTCGCCACGTCTTCGCCGTTCGGGCCGGATGCGCCTTCGGCGGTATACATGCGCACGCACCGGGTGGAGCCGGACTACGCCATCGTCCATCCAGCCGCGCCGCCGGATGGCACGACGGGTTCCGGGCCGGTCTTCTCCTCGACATTGTTCTTCGAGGCCCACGAAGAGACATTGCTCACCGAGCAGCAGTTCGAGGTGCTGCGGGCGAAGATCGAGGCGGAGGACCTCAGCCTTGAGCAGATCGAGGGCTACGAGCCCGATTGACGCGGAGCAAAGCGGAGCTGCGCGAAGCATGAGGCGAACGGCAGGTTTCGTCGCCTCGCACATTCGGCCGACGGGTGGAGATCCATCGTCGGCCGGGTCGTGGCGTCGTCCCGTTCGGGTGGTTCTTCGGAGTGGTGTTGCCCATTCCGAGGGTTGTTGACACGCCGAAAATCCAGTAGCAGACTCGATTCCAAGGAGCGTCGAAACTCCTCACAGAGCGGTACCCACCTCCGACAAACTGGTGGGTTTTTTGTGCCTGCATGCTTTGCAGGCACAACCGACGCGATGCCTGCGTCGGGAGGGCGGCTAATACAACACCCTTCGGGGAAATACGCCCGCCGGCTCTGTGCGGTTTCGAACCTCCCGACTTCCCGTCGGCCGCAGCGCGGTGGGCGGGCACTTCATGGAACGAGGAGGCGACGATGTCGAAGCACACGATGGACGCGAGGGGCACCACCGGCTACTTCCTGCCCGAGGAGAGCCACTTCCGATTGAAGAAGCTGCACGGCCACATGGAATTCCTGTCGCAGCTCGCGCAGCCGCGCAGGGACGACGAGGAGGACACGGGCTTCGGCCCAGAGATCAGCGGCGACGAGATGGCCGTGTGCCTGGAACTGCTGGCCGAGCAGGCCGGGCGCGTGCTGGACGAGGTGACATGGCCGGCAGAGCGGAAGACTGCTGCACAGCGATCGCAGGCGCGCGGTGAGGACGACCTGGACGATCGGGCGGAGGCCGAGGAGGCCGAGGAGGCCGAGGACGCCGAGGAAGCCGATGAGGCCTTGGACGCCGAACCCCAGGACGACGAGGCTGGCGAGCTACCGCCCGCGAATGCCCAGGAAGATGCGGATTCCGGGACGGACGAGGCGAGCGGTGCAGGCGATGCCGACGCGGACGCCACCGCCGACCCACTTGTCATCGGCATGACCATGGACCAGCTGGACGCCCTCAACCGCCTGCACGACCGGCTGCACGCCTACGGCGACATGGTCCTGGGTCTGGAGCGAATGACCCTGGCCGACGGCACGCCCACCGTGCTTGGCGAAGTGATCTTCGAAGACGCCGAGGCCGCTAGCAAGCTCATGGACCAGGTGGCCGGTCAGTGCCTTCCCGATGAACTCCGCGGGACGCGCGGCGTCCGCGAAGCGCACGCCGCCTACGGCGCGCCCGGCAGCCACGGTCCCAATTTCGACTCGGCCATGCCGAGGCTGCCACCGCCCGTGCCTGCGGGTGGCCACCCGCAGGGAGCCAGCCTGCATTGAGTGGGCAGGGCGCGGTGCCGGACTCGCTGGGAGGCCCGGCACCGTGCCAGTCCTGGGGACACCTGAAAGCACGAGGCGATGGCTGTGAGGTTCGGCGCGCTGCTCCAGGCGTCGGTCCGAACGCGGGCTAACCGGTGCCCGCGCCCGCCCGCCGCTTGACGGCATACATCGCGCGGTCGGCATGAGCGAGCAGGGTGGCGACGTCGTCGCCGTCGCCGGGAAAGCAGGCGATGCCCACGCTGGCATCGAGCTGGAACGGTTGACCGGCGAGATGATCGATCCGGCGCAGCCGGTCGCGCAGCGCGTCGGCGACACGGCGGGCGGCGGTGGCGTCCCTGCATCCGGGCAGCACCACCACGAATTCGTCGCCACCGATCCGCGCGGCGACGTCGCCGTGCCGCAGGCCCTGCGTCAGCCGGGCAGCGACGTCCTGCAGCAGGCGGTCGCCGGCGTCGTGGCCGCCGAGGTCGTTCGCCGCCTTGAAGCCGTCCAGGTCGACATACAGCAGCGCCAGGCCATCGCCGTTCGCCCGCGCGTGCGAGAGCGCCCGCGTCAGGACCTGTTGCAGGTGGTGGCGGTTGGGCAGTCCGGTCAGCGTGTCGTGGTTGGCGAGATGCTCCAGTTCCGCTTCGACGCGGCGCAACTCGGTGGCCTCGCGCCCCACGCCGATGCGCACGCCATATTCGGGGCACCAGCAGGCCGACCACTGCATGTCAACGAGGTGGCCGTCCTTGTGGACGTAGCGGTTGCGGAAGTGGCGCTGGATGGCGCCCGCGGTGACCTCTGCGGCCTGGCGCACGGTGTCTTCGCGATCTGGGGGGTACACGAAGTCGAAGGCCGGCCGGCCCAGGACCTCGTCGGCCCGGTAGCCCAGGATGCGTTCGAAGCCGGCGCTGACGAACAGATAGCGGCTGTCTTCGGCGACCACGCAGACGGCGTCGGGCAGCAGGGCGAGCACATCGGTGAGCGGAGGCAGCCTTGGGTTCATCGTTCGACGCGGTATTCGCCTGGAAACGTGTGGCGAACAGCATGTCAGAGTCCGCGCGCGCGGGGCGGAATGAGTCGCGATTGGGCGGAGGGCGGCGCGGCTGGAGGGCGCGAAGCGCGCCGCCGCCTTCCGATCTTCTGCGGCCCGGTCCAGGTCTCCCCGGATTACCGGGGCGCGGCGGCTGCGCCAGCGTGGACGCAGCGAGGCGGACGGGGCGCCCATCGCCCATCGGCCATCGGGGCTGCCACACGATGTTGGACGACGCCCGGACGCATGGGCACCGAGCCCGGTTTCGGACCCCGGTTTCGCTCCGGGTTTCGCTGCGCTGGCATGTTCGTACTGGGATGCTTCAGTCCGTTATCCGCATGGCTGAGAGCCGGGCGCGGCCGCGCGCCGCGGCTATGCTGTGCCGGCGCGGGGGCGGCGCACCTGGTCACGGGCACGGCACAGGCCTGCGCTGCGCACGCAGAACCCCGAACCATGCTGGAGACGATGACGGATGGAGCATCAAAACAAGGTGGACCTGATGCGGCGCAACCTGCTGCTGGGCTCGGCGGCGCTGGGCGCGGCGGCGTGGATTCCGCCGGTCTTCGCGGCATCCGGCGGCATCACGGCCACGATCGATACCGGGGCAGCGCGTTCGCCGATCTCGCCGATGATCTACGGCGGCTTCATCGAGCACATCGGCAACCTGATCAACCACAGCCTGTGGAGCGAAACGCTCGACGACCGCAAGTTCTATTACGGCGTCGTCGCGGAGCGGGAGCAGAAGCCGACCGAACGGCGCGCCGCGCGCGCTTACGTCGAAAAGTGGGTGGCCATCGGATCCTCGTCGGCCATTTCCCTGGACACCGACCGCCCCTGGGTGGGCGAGCACAGTCCCGTCGTCGCCCTCGACGGGTCGCAGGAACGGGGGATGGTGCAGCACAGCCTGGCCCTGAAATCCGGTCCCGCCTACGACGGCCGTATCGTCCTGAGGGCCGATCCTGGCGTGACGGTGACCGTCAGGCTGGTCCCCGGGACTGGCGGCGAGGCGCTTTCGACCCGGGTGCGCGCCTCGTCGGAGTGGGAGACGCAGCGCTTCAGCTTCAACCCGGGCATCGACACCACCGACGCCCGTCTGGAGATCGTCGGCGAGGGCCGCGGCCGCTTCGGCGTGGGTGCGGTGTCGCTGATGCCGGCGGACAACGTGCGCGGGTTCCGTGCCGACACGGTGGCGCTGATGAAGCAGATGAACTGCCACATCCTCCGGATGCCGGGCGGTAACTTCATCTCCGCCCACGACTGGGAAGACAGCATCGGCGACCCCGACAGGCGCCCGCCCGTCATGGACCCGGTGTGGAGCGCGGTGCAGCCCAACGACGTGGGTGTGGACGAGCTGCTGCAGCTGTGCGAGTTGATCGAATGCGAGCCGTTCTGGTGCGTGAACACCGGCTTCGGCGATCCACGCTCCGGCGCCCAGCTGCTCGAGTACGTCAACGGCAGCGCCGAGACCGAGTGGGGCGCGCGGCGCGCGGCCAACGGCCGCAGCAAGCCCTATGGCGTCAAGTACTGGGCGGTGGGCAACGAGATGTACGGCCACTGGCAGTACGGGCACATGGCGCGCGACCAGTACACCGTCAAGCACAACCTGTTCGTCGACGCGATGCGCAAGGTGGACCCGGACATCTACATCGTGGCCCCCGGCGGTTTCGTCGACGAGATGACCACTGGGCAGGGCATCTTCATCGCCGGCCAGCCGCAGGTGCACGTCGGGTCCGACCGCGACTGGGCCTACGGCATGCTCAAGAACAGCTGGGGCAGGTTCGATGCGCTCGGCACCCACGCCTATCCACCGGCGAACAAGCGCTTCGACCTGGCCAGCGGCAAGCTGGTGGACGTCACCCAGACGCTCAACGAATGGGCACACCAGATGCCCGACCGCATCCGGACCATGGTGGACGCGTGGGAGGAGTACAAGACCCACTTCCCGGAACTGGAGAAGGGCAGCGTCAAGGTGTTCTTCGACGAATGGGCCTTCCATTTCGAGGACGACCTCAAGGGCGCCCTGGCGATCGCCGCCGCGTTCCACGAGTTCTTCCGCCACACCGACTTCATCGAGATGGCCGGCTTCACCATGGCTACCGGGTGGCTCAACGTCGACCGCACGCGCTCGCAGATCAGCATCAAGGGACGGATGTTCCAGTTCTACCAGGCGCATTTCGGCACCGTGCCGGTGGCGGTCAACGGCAATGTGCCAACGCCCGCGCCGAAGTACCCGATCGGTGGCGACCAGCCCAGCGTCAACACCGGTGGCGACACTTATCCGCTGGACGTGTCCGCCGCGCTGACGCCCGATGGCAGGACCCTGGCTGTGGCGGTGGTCAACGCCACCGGGGAGCCACACAGCGTCTCGCTCGCGTTGCAGGGCTTCAGGCCCAAGGGCGCGGGACGGTGCTGGAAGTTCACCGGCCCCGGCCCAGACGCGAAGAACCCGCTCGGGGAGCCGGAGCAGGTCGGTGCGACGGAGTCGGCGTTCGACGCCTCGGCCGGTTCGTTGTCCATCGCTGCGGCAAGCGTGGAGATCTATCACTTCGAACGTGCCTGATCCTGCCATGACCCGGAACCCGCGCCCAGCCTGTCCGACCTGGAATCCCGCCTGTCCGGCCTGCTGGCGCGGGACAACGCCACCCGCCGCCAGATCACCAGGATGGGCGACAAGTCCGAGGCCTTCGTGCGCCAGACCCTGACGGTGCTGGAGCAGAACCCCGACATCGTGCCGCCGGCGCTGGGCCTGCCCGAGGCCCAGGCCGACCTGGTGGCGATGGACCGCCTGCGCCCGGTGCTCAGCCGCCTGCAGCGCCTGACCGAGCGCGTGGCCGACTCGGAAATGGCACTGGGCAGCGACCTGATGAACACCGCGCTCGAAGGCTACGGCCTGCTCAAGGTTTCCGGCCGCAACCGCGGCCTGGAAGGCGCCGCCGAAGCCCTGGGCGCCCGCTTCGCCCGCGGCAACCGCCGCCCGAGCGCTACTCCGGCGGAGTGACGCCCCGGCCCCAGAGGCGGGCAGGGTCCGCTCCCGGTATCGCATCGCTCCCAAAGCCCCGGAAGCCGGTGCTCTGGCCGAATCGTCCCGTCAGTCGAGCAAAACAGCCTGCGCGCCGGGCAAATCAGCGCGTACTCCGGTAATAAAAGCCCGTCTGCCGAGCAAATAAGCCCGTCGACGGGCTTCGGAAGCCGGCCCTCCGGCTTGCTCGGGCGGCGCGCGGGCTTATTGCCCGGCTGGTGGACAAGTGATCTCCATTGCCTCGTCCGGCGCGGCGCAGGTCGGAGAAGGGATGGCTAGCCCGGCTGGGGGCAGGCGTTCACCCCGACAAGGTCACTACCCGATGCAGGCGCAACTACCACCGCGGATCCCCGACAACGCCCGCTAGGTTGACTTCTCGGCCTCTCTCGCCTGGTTGAGAAGCGACGCTATATCGCCTTTACTGATCTTAAGTCGATCCAACAGCTTGGGATCGTCAGCAACGGCGCGGAGCAAGCTCTTGGCCAGCTCTGCAGCGTCTTCCGGACGATTCCGGTTTAGGTTCCACTTGGCGCGATGGTAGGAGAGGCGATACGCATGGTCGGCTAACTCATTCGCTGACCTTTGAAGCTCCGCGACGGGTACGCGCTCGATCTCGAAGAGGTCGCGGTTATTCGGCAGCATTGCAAGGAGATCCTTCCCTAGCGTGGCGGCCTCGGCGCAGTGGTCCACGAATCGCTGGGTGCAGTCTATGAAGTAGGCGCGCCACAAGTTGTAGTACAGGTAGATCCCAAACTGCGTGTCCCGGACGGTCGGACTGGTCTCGGCAACCACGGCGTCCAGAAGGGCGACGGCCCTGTCGACATTCACGGGCTTCAGGAACTGTGTTGCTGCAGCCACCGATCGGCGGTTATGGACGGCCGCAGGATTTCGCGGCGCGAGATGTATCTTGAAGCGAAGGTCCCTCTGCCCGAGCGCCTCTAGGAACAACGTCATCGTACGCGGGTAGTACCCGATGCCGGCGTCAGCACGTACATCCAGCAGGAGGCTGCTCTCCGACCCGGACGGAAGTATGTACTCAGCCTTGACATCCTCTCCATCCACCGTCACTTTCGCGTCGATGGTGTCGCCAGTCTTTGCATCGCGAACCTCAAACTTAATCTTGACAACTCGCTGTTGCGCGATGGCGAGCGGCCCTGCAGTCAATAGTGACAGGGAGAGCAGCAACGTAGTGGCCAGTTTCATTTTTGTTCCCCTTGGCGGCCGGCCTGTGAAATACCGATAAGCAGCGAGATGTATACGAGTAACTCTTTTACGTAGTCCCTGCTCATAGCCAGGAAATGCTCGCGGGACTTCGAGACTACTTCCGGCAATGCATCGGTCTGTCCAAGCATTACGTCTACCCGTGTCGTAATGGCGCAGTAAACGACAATCGACAAGAGAAACAGAAACGTCAGGGTCGCGAACAGCCAGATCGTTCTGGCTTCGATGCGGCCGTCCTTCTGCACGCCAGCCACGGCGTAGGCCATGATGAATGGAACGACGAACGTGCCCAAAGTTTCCCTGACGTCCGACGCGTACAGACCTGCTATCGCCATGCTGAAGGTAATGGTCGGACTAGATCGGGTGTACCAGTCCGAAGCGATGAACGTCGCGAGCAGGACGATCAATGGAAGGGCATAGAGTCCAAGCAAAACGTAGCAAATCGTCAGTATGTCCGAGGGGGACTCCAACCATGACTTGACCCGTAGAAAGAAACTCAGAAGCGCAGATTGCTCGGGCTTGGCCGAAGAATGATCCGTGCCTGGAAGCGGTGTGGCCATATGCGAGTCTCCGTTTCTTTGCAGCGCCCATCGCTCGTGATGTCACTGAGCCCGGTGTAGTGCCACGGCATGGTCAGTTCCGTTGTAGCGAAGTGTCCCCGTCCACTCTTTCGTTGTTCCATCAGGTGGACTGGCAGTAGAAGGGGCGATCTCGAAGTCAGGAGGTACCGAGCCAGAGGGCCCTAGCACTGCCATATTCATTCGGTCTTCCACAATGCTTCCTTCGAACTTCCAGAGAAACCCTTCGTGGAACCGTATGACGTTCTTGATGTCACTCAAAGTGCAAGAACCGGGAATCGGAATGACAAGCGGTTCGTCTTTTTGTTTTGGCATGGCTGTCGCGCCTTCAGTTGGGTATGAAACCGTCCTTCATCAGCTCGTCCACCAGATCTTCGGCGTTCCCCGACGGGCCATGGCGGCGGTAATAGCTTTTGGCCGCTTCGCGGACCTCGGCGGCAGGCGTGCTCTCATCAACGTCGGCCACGTCAATAGCGATCAAAGCCCTGCGTACCGCGGCCTCGTTGGCGGGAGCGTCGACGAAGTCCGAGAAGCTCTGGCCCCGCCTCACCGCAAAGGCCACCTGCGCATCGGTAGGAATAGTGATGTTCCGGACCTTGGCTTGTTCTCGGGATGCTTGGGCCGCTGCAGCCTTCTGCAGGTCTTGAGCCGCCGAGGCGAGCGTGCCGGCGCGGAAGTAGCGGATCGCGTCCCCGAATGCTGTCTGGCCTGGATATTCCTGGATTGACAGCCCCATGCTGCTGCGAATCTCTCCCAGCACGATCGCACGCTGTGCATCCATGGTCGACACCAGTGCCAGGCTGGTCTGGTTGTAGAGAAAGGTGCTGTCAACTTGTGCGCCGCCTCCGCTAAGCAAGGTGCTCAGAGCCGCATAGTTGGCCTTGACGCCAGCGGACTCGGCGAGAGAGGAGGCCACGCTTGACGAGAGAATCAGAATGTTTTTGCCGAACTCAAAGCGGTTCCTTCCTGCGACCACGTCTCCAGCGAAATCGAGATATCGAACATCGATGTCCGAGAGCAGTCTTCGAAGCAGGCTGTTCCTAGTCGATTCATCGGCGGCGTTAAGCAGCGACTTGAGCTCATCTGCGCTGAGCATCAGCGGACTTTCGTCGCTTGCGAACGTGGCTTGGTCGAAGGGTGGTGCAGGCGCCCCTTGTAGCGTTGTACAGCCGCCCATCATCACGATCGCTGTCATCATGAGAGGGCAACTTGCTCGACGCAGGATTATGGATTTCATCTGGCACCCAAAAATGCCCGATAAGTGGCGACGTGCTCTCATCGTCCCAGAGTAATCACGATCGTATTCCTTCATGCGCTTGCCTCCGACCGAGCGGCTATTCGATCCAGCCCGATGCAGGTTTGAACAATCCGCTGGCTCGATCGAATATCGATGCTCCGAGCGTTCCTTGTGTCTCGGCGTCGTTGAGGGACTTGCGAAGCGACACGCAACGTTCGGAGTATTTCTGTTCTCCGATTCGACAGAGGGCGGCCAGCCTGTTGGCTTCCCCACTCAGGGAAAGGGCAGCGCGCACCTCGCTCTTTGTGCCCCGACCCTGATGGTGAATGTCTGCAATGGCTGTACAGACAAGGTCTGATGCACCATCGATGTCATACCAATTGGCATACAGCCGGCGGATCTTCTGCATCGTGATATTTGCTGCAAGACGGACCTGCCAGCGACGAGATGCCTCGTCCGTGTTTGACAGGTGAACCAGACGTGCTGCCGTCGAAAGCTCGGTCTCATCGACACGCGAACCCTCGGGGTTCAAGTACCGCATGAGGTCCCCGAGATTGGACTCGGTAGGCTTCTCCGGACGCGGATGCTCCTTCTCCAGACTTGCTAAGTGTTGCCCCAAGCGTCTATGCAACACTCCATCAACCACAGTCAGCTCGGGAAAGAGTGCCTGGAACGCGGGGTTGTCTGCCGCCAGCCCTCGCAGCAGCAGCACTAGATTGTCTCGGGGTGTATGCGCCGCAAATTGGAAGAAGCCGAATGTAAAGGCCGCACGGTCGTAGCTGTTGATTCGGTTGAATCGGCCGCCGCTTTCGCTGCTACTGATGACATCAAGCATGCCGGCAACACTTTGGTATTCATCGACAAATTGTGTCGCATCAAAGCGCGGCCCGGAAAGCCGTGACTGCGGCTGCATGAGGCCGCGGTACTTGCCGTACGCTACCTCTCGTCCGAGATAGAACTCGGCAGCGCCGGGGAGAGTCGCATAGTAGTCAAGGCTACCGCTAGTGGCACGGTCGCTTCGAATCAGGTGTCCATGACCGGTATTGGGGCGCTGCTCAGCCGTCGCACCTGAAACCCCATCGACCGCAAAGGGAAGTCCGCCAAAGAACAGCGCTTGGTTACCCCCGTAGCTGGCCTGAAAGCGGGCGAGGAACCGTTGTGGTGTCTCCTGCACGACAAGGTCGCGTGTGTTGGAATAGTGATAGATCTGCCCGCCCCAGAAGATCCCGACGTGCTTTTTCGGCACGTTGCGCATGCTGTGCTTGTCCAGGTCGACGTTGGCGCGATCTGTGACGAACACCAAGTGACTGTCGCCCTCCGAGGAGGTCCACTCTCCCACGCGTGGGCAGGTGGCGAACAACTCGTGGACACGCAGCGCCGCGCCACGTGTGCTGCGCCCGGTATGGGTTCGACATGTGTAGCCGGCCTCGATTTCAAGGGCGTGGCTGACGAAGTGCGCGCAGTGATTTTGGTCGGCGGCAGTGAACTTGTTGCCGCAGAACGCGTCGATCGATTTTCCTACCGTAGCCGACAGGTCCATTGCCTGGCCTCGCTGGTGCGTCCACGGGAGTGGCCGTTCAATTAGCTGAACGGGGGCTTATACCGATCTTGGACGACCGTTCGTCGGAAGTTGGCGCCCCATCACGCTGCGACAGGGCGTCAGGCATACTCGCTTGCGCGGGGTTTGGAAAGCCGACGAACCGGTACGACGCGGGGGCAGGCACAGCGACCCAAGGGGGACGGAGGGGATTAATCCGATTTACCTCCCGTCACCTCTTGGAGTTTGTCCTCGGCAAGATTGAAGGGGCGGAGGTGGTCCCGGGCTGCACACCAGCAGAACGGGGCCCGGCTCACCGTTCCGCCATTGTCGATTGAAGACGACGGAAGAAATGTTCGAAGAAGGTCAAGTTCTTGACTTTCGTCCGTTGACGCCTCGCATCGCCTTGCTTAACGCATCGCCAGCCAGAATGCTGCCCGCAGCAGTGGACTGGAGAGGATGCCGTGACTCGCCCCGCACTCGAGATTCGCAGTGCCGCGCCCGATGAGATGCCGTGCGTCGTCTCGACGATCGTGGCGGCCTTCGTCGCAGATCCGCCCGCGCGATTCGCCTGGCCTTCCGCGCATGACTACCTGCGGGCCATGCCCTTGGCCACGCGCGAGTTCGCAGGTGCCTGTTTCGAACACGGGACGGCTTATGCGACCGCCGATCTCAGCGGCGTGGCGCTCTGGCTGCCGCCGGGCGTGGCGCCAGGCGGAGAACGCCTGGCCACGATGTTCCGCGAGACGGCCAGGCCCGAACACCTGGACGACCTGCTCGCCGCGTTCGCAAGGATGGAGCAATGCCATGCATCGGAACCTCATTGGTATCTGCCGCAGATCGCCGTCGATCCGAGTGCTCAGGGCAGGGGCATTGGCGCGGCGTTGATGCGACATGCCCTTGCGCGCTGCGACCGGGAAGAGGCCCTGGCCTACCTGGAAGCGTCGGAGCCCGACAACGTTCCCTTCTATGAGCAGCAGGGGTTCGAGGCAGTCGGCGAGATCCGGGTGGGCAGGGCGCCTCCGGTGGCGCCCATGCTGCGCAAGCCCCGGTAGGAAAGCTATCGACCTGAAGGGGAAGAGGGCGGCCAGAGAACTCCGGGAGCTGTTTCCCGCGGCGCGGTGTGAGCCGGCCTTTCACAAGCGCCCCGTGACGCCCATCCAGGGCATGGAAGACGTCCGGTCCAATCCACACAGGGGCGGAAACAGGGATCCGACTGGCGTCTTCCCGCCCGCGTCAGCACACTCCACGGCGCATCGGAAACTTCCCTTGAGCCACGTTATCCACACTTCGGCACGATCACCGGGTACCACGCGCGCATGGACACTCGCTTTCTGACTTTCATGGAATTCCAAAGCGTCTACTTCTACCGGTTCATTACCCTCGCCATTTTCGTGGCAAGCGGTGTTCTTCTGCTGTTCGCCTTGCCCGGAATGAAGCGCGCCGAGATGTGGGTGATCGTGCCGGTGCTTCTCATCCTGTGGGGGCGCTTTGCTGTTGAATATTTCCGGGTGAAGAAGTCTGGCCCTGCGTTCCTCCATGATGACGAGCTGGTGATCTCCGGCGTCGAAAGCCGCCGGCAGATTCCCTTGACCCGCATTCGCTCGGTCAGCTCCAGGCACAGCGTGTTCATGGTGCGCCGCTATCGCTCATGGACGGATCACCTGGCGTTCCTGCAGGTCACATTGACCAACGGCGAGCGCATCTACACCCTGGTCGAGAGCAAGGTGTTCGAGTTCCCGGCAGGCAAGGGAACGCTGCGCGCGATGCAGGCTGCTGTGCTTTCGGCCAAGACGAAGACGCCTGCACGAGAACACGGGCCCGAATGAGCGAATCGAAAGGAACAAAGTGCCGCCGGCGCTGGGCCTGCCCAAGGCCTAGGTCAACCCGAGCCTGTGGCCTTACCGACCCGTGTCTTCCTGGCTGGCAACAATGCGGCAGGCATCGCCACCTACCACTTCTTGCGCCTCGGCATCGGTAGCGACCACCCGTGGACGCTGCGCCTGGTCGAGGGACGCAAGGTCGAGCACGCCATCGGGATCGACCAGCACTACCGTACGGCGGGCTGCGTTCAGGCGTCGCAGGTTCTCCAGCAGCATGCGCGTGGCGACATCGTTGAGCGAATGGGTGTGCAGCAGGGACAGGATCACCGCGGTGGCTTCGCGATGGCGGCCGCCACCGGCCTCGTTGGCATCGCCGAGGTCGTGCGCCAGTGCGCGCGTCAACAGTTCGGCACCGCCGAACCGCACCGCGCCACGCAGTTCGTAGACCGGCACGATGGCATCGCGCGTGCGTCCCTTGCCGCCGGCCAGCGTCACCACCAGCTTGCGCACGACCGCGCGGCCGATCTGGCTGACATCCATCATGTGCAGGCCCATATCGCGCGAGAGGCGTTCGCAGACGGCCACGCCGCGTGCGCTGTTGCCGTGCGCATCGAGTTTCGGCGAGAACACGGCAAGACCCAGCTGGCCGGGCAGGGCACCGATGATGCCGCCCGCCACGCCGCTCTTGGCCGGGATGCCGACGTTGGACACCCAGTCGCCCGCGGCGTCGTACATGCCGCAGGTGGTCATCACCGACAGCACCTGGCGGACGCCGGCGCGATCGATCACCTGGCGGCCGGTGAGCGGCTGCACGCCGGCATTGGCCAGGGTGGCGGCCATCAGCGCGAGATCGCGCACGGTGACGTTGACCGCGCATTGGCGCACGTAGCCGTCGACGATGGTCTCGGGCTCGGCGTGGATGATGCCGCCGGCGCGCAGCATGTGCGCCAGCCCGCGGTTGCGGTGCGCGTCGCGCAGTTCCGCCTCGTACACGGCTTCGTCGTAGCCGAGTTCGCGACCGGCCATCGCCGACATCAGCGCGCGCAGGCGCTCCACGCGCTGCGGTCCGCTGGCATCGGGGCCGGCGACCAGTGCATGCGTGGCGAGCGCGCCGGCGTTGATCATCGGATTCATCGGCCGATGGGTGCCGTCCTCGAGCGAGAGCTCGTTGAAGGCATCGCCCGACGGCTCGACGCCGATCCGGGCCAGCACCGCGTCCAGGCCCACGTCCTCGATGGCGGCCGCATAGGCGAATGGCTTGGAAATCGACTGGATCGAGAACGCCACGTCGCTGTCGCCCGCCGTATAGACCTCCCCATCGACGGTGGCCAGCGCCACGGCGAGCCGCGACGTGTCGGCCTTGGCCAGCACTTCGATGTAGTCGGCGGGCGCGCCATCGTCGATCGAGCGCACGGCATCGAGCACGTCGGCGAGGTAGTCGGGGACGGGAGATCGCATGGGGTGGTCCGGATCGTGGGGCTGCCATCCAACCGCAGCCGGGGTAGGGATTCAACCCCTTGGCGAGAACAGGGGTCAGAACAGGGGGCAGGTTGGACTTTCCCAGGCTTCGTAGGGGTCGTTGCCGCGCTGCACGATGTGCCGCGGAATGCGGACACTTACCAGCTGGTACGTACTGGACTCCCGGCATCCGGGCTTCTAACTTCGGGCGAATCGCATTTCGCTCCGGAGACATCAGATGACAGTATCAAGCCGCCGCTCGTTCGTGACCGGTCTCGCCACCCTTGCTGCAATTCCCCTGGTGCCGAACGTGCGGGCACGCGTGCCGTCGTCCAACGAGGGTGTCGTACGGGAACTCTATCGGGTCGCCGAGTCCCCGAATCTCGATGCGGATCGGTTCGTCTCGCTCTTCGTGAAGGATGGATACTTCCTCGACGTGTCCTCGGGGCAGCGATGGGTCGGGCAGGAGGTGCGGGAGCCGGTCACCGGTCTGATCTCGGCCTATCCCGACATGCATCGTGAGCTGCTGAAGGTCTACTCCGATGCCGGCGGCGCGGTGATCGTCGAACTCAGGCTGCAGGGCACGCATCGAGGCAATCTTCCGCTCCCCGACGGGGTGCTTCGCGCCACCGGCAAGACGTTCGATGTGGCGTGCTGCGACGTCTGGCAGCTCGAGGATGGCAAGGTGACGTCGTTCCATTGCTACAACAGCCTGGTGGCCTGGCTGAAGGGCTGAGCGGTCGTCGCACCTGCCGCGGGTCAGTCGCTCTGCCCCCGCGGTGCGGCCCGTATCGCCTCGAACTCGGCCCGGTGCGCCGTGCCCCAGTGGCACAGCGGCATCAATACGTGGACCAGCGTCTGGCCGAACGGCGTCACGGTGTAGTCGACCTTCGGCGGCACCTCGCCGTAGTCGTGGCGGGCGAGCACGCCCGCTTCGACCAGTTCACGCAGCTGCTGCATCAGCACTTTCTCGCTGATCCCCGGGATCAGCCGCCGCAGCTCTCCGAACCGCTGTGCATGGTGCTGCAGGTGATAGAGGATCAGCGGCTTCCACTTGCCGCCCATGACCGCCAGCGCGACGTCGAGGCCGCAGTCGGGAACGGGGGTGTTCACGCGCATCCGATGCTCACCTGCTGGCAGGTGCTGGCCATGATGTCAGCGCATCCGCGGGTTGTCATGCCCGACACTGGAGAGGTTGGCATGGGCAACCGGGACGTCACTCGTCGCGCGTTGTGTCCGGCGCCTCGACCACCGGCAGGTGCAGCACGCTCGGGTGCCCGGCGCTGTGATGCAGGCGTACCGTCGCCACGCGCGCATCGGCCAGCGTCTCGTGGCCGATGCGTCCACCGCTGTTGAAGTTGCGCTGCAGCTCGGGCGTGTCCACAGGCGCGATTACCAGCCGCAGCCGGCTGCCTTGCTCCAGTTCGCGGCAGGTCCAGGGGAAGCGGTCGAAGTGCCAGGTGTCGATCGCGCCGGGGGTCGCGAGCTGCTCCGCGTCCAACCCGTGCCGGAACCGGGCGCGCTTGAAGTCACGGCCCAGCCAGCGCAGCTCGTTGCGCGGGGTGACCTGGTACACCTCCACCTGGATATCGGTGTCGGGCACGTCGAGCTCGATGCTGGCGTCGAACGACATCCGTCCGCACAGCGTCTGCGCCCTGGGCAGCGGTTCGCTGTGGAAGAACAGCTGGCCGCCCTGGAGCGCGTCGCCATGCGTGGTGTAGTCGAACTCCACCATGGGCAGCGCGGCCGGGCGGTCGGGCACGTGGTGCGGGTCGAAGCGATAGACCGAGGGCGGCTCGGCGCCGGTTGGCCCGTGCTGCAGGCGACCGCTGCGGAACACGTCGTCGGCCGGCAGCCCGCCGCCGCTGAGCTGGAAGCTGAGGGTGTGCGGGGCCACGGCGTCCAGGTTCGGCGCGGATCGCCACTCCTCGGCACCCATCACGTAGTAGGTCACGCGATCGGGCAGGGCGTCGGGCCGCGGCGCGCCGTCCAGCACGTGTTTGAACCAGTCGATCTGCAGCGCGTCGATATCCAGCACGGCGGCCTCGTCGAACGTCAGCCCGCCCAGCTTGGCGGTGGGGTAACGGGTGCCCGCGTGGCTCCAGGGGCCGATCAGCAGCCAGTGGTTGGCCCGTGCGCGCGGACCGGCGTGCGCGAGGTGTTCGCGGTGGTAGCGCAGCGCGCCGTCCTGGTCGCCGTCGAAGTAGCCGGTGATGCTGAGCACCGGCGTTTCGATCGCCGCGTACTGGGCCGGTGTCGGATTCATGGCCTGCCAGTATGCGTCGTAGCCGGGATGCGCCAGCCAGCGCGCGAACGGCGCCTGCGGCGCACCGCTGACGGCGGGGAGATCGGCGAATGCGATCTCGCCGCGCCAGGCGCGCTCGAAATGGCTCCGCCACAGCGCGTTGTCGGCGAACCACTGGGCGTTGCCGGCGCGGCCGTCGACATAGGCGAGCCACGGCAGGATGAACCCCAGGAAGATGCCGCGCGGCTGCGGGAAATCATCGCCCGGGTAGGCCGACGCGGTGGGCACGGCGGCCTGGATCGCGTCCGGATCCTCCGCCATCGCCTGCCACTGCATCGTGCCGCGGTAGGAGCCGCCCATCATCGCCACGCGTCCGTCGGACCACGGCCTGCCGGCGAGCCAGCGCGCCGCGTCGGCGCCATCCGGCCCGCCGCCTTCCATCGGTCGGAATTCGCCGCCGGAGGTGCCGCGGCCACGGCGATCGACGCTGGCGTAGGCGAACCCGGCGCGGACGAATTTCAATGCGCGCGTGTGCGTTTCGTCGGAGAGATAGGGCGTGTGCTGGAAGACCACGGTATGCCGGCCGTTGCCGGTCGGGCGCCAGACCCGGACCGCGAGCTCGGTGCCGTCGCGCATGGGCGCCCGCAGGTCGGCTTCGATGATCACCGGCGGCGGCGCGGGTGGCGTGGCCGCGAAGGTGGCGGACAGGGCCAGGGAGAGCAGGAGCGCGGCGAGCAGCCGCGCGGCAGGGCGGGGCGCGCGGCGGGGCGATCGAAGGCGCATGTTTGACGATATCCGGATCGGGCCTGCAGGATAGCCTCCGGAACAGGCGAAGCAGGAACACTGTTGCCCCGCAGGCCCTCGGGACATCCAGACGATTGAAGCGGATCAGGACGGAGATGAACATTACTGCCGCGGCAATTCCGGTGTCTTTGCTGGCTCTGGGTGTCTCGTACCTGCTTTGGAGGCAAGGGCTCGCGGCGTCGCCGGGTTGGAACAAGTATCAGCTGTACGTGCTGGCTGCGGGGATCGCCGCGTTCGTGCTGCTCGGCTGGCTGGCAGGCGTCTGGATGAGTTGATTAATGCACCTGCGGCCGGCGCAGGTCGGCGCGTAGGATGCGCCACCCCTGATCACGCTCGCCGCGCCGGCCGGCGTGCGGCTGAACTGACCTCGCGCGGTCTTCCGCATCCCGACTGTCCGCCTGAGGCTCGAGGATCTCTCGCAGCGCTCGAAACGGCAGTTCGGTGCACTCCGTTTATCAGGTCATTCCCCGACGGCAGCCTTCGCGGCATCGGCGCTTCGCTGCGCATCGGCCGCCTCGCGCGCCGCCGCGGGAGATGGTGTCGCTGTCTTCAACCGGGTCGCCATGTCGGTGATCAGCCCGCGCACGATGCTGTCTTCGTCCTGGTACCCGTGGAACGCGGAGTTCTTCCAGTCGCCTGTGACGAGCAGGTCGCCAGTGCGGGCATCGAAGAGCTTGATCGCCACCGACTGCAGGTACATCACGATGTCCCAGCGCCAGACGTCCACGTAGGTCACGAGGGCATCCACCTGGTCGGAGGTGCGTGTGCCTGCGGGGAGAGGAGCCTGGACGGAGAATCCATTCTGGATCAATGCATTTCGCACGCTCGCATCCATCTCTGGTGAATTGCCATCGGACGCGACGGCAGCGACGGTGACGATCGGTGGCGGCACTGATTTCGCAAGCAGCACGTCCTGGTGCGTGGCGCAGGCAGACAGCAGCAAGGCGGCCAAGATGGCCGCGCCCCGGATCATACGATTCATGTCGGTTCCCCCTGTGGAACCCGAACTATAGAACAAAGGGAACGGTGATCAACCCGACCTGTCGAACTTCAGAAGAGGAATGGAGTGGCCCCGATCGTCCGCTCTCTGGCAATGGCTATCATGCTGCGGTGGCCGCGTCGCGGCGGCTATCCAGCGGGCATGGTCCAGACCTTCGTTACCGTCGTGCTTGTCGTGATCAGCGTCGTCGTGCTCTCGCTTGCGCTCGCAATGCTGTTGGCCTCCATCTGGGGACAGTCACTGAGCAGCAGCGCGAGGCCACGGTCGAAGGATTCCTGTGCCTGTGCGTTGCAGGAGATTGGCAGCGCGACCTTCCCCAGCGCGCCGAGTCATCCCCCGGGAGCGGGCGGGGCGCGCCCCTACTATCGCAGTGTCCCCAAGGGCCTGTCGGTGTGACCGAACCGGCACCCGCCGCGCCCAGGCTGTACGCTGCGGCTTCGTCCGGGGAGAAGCCTGATGCATCGCATCGTGTTGTTGTCGTGCCTGGTCGCGGCCGCCGTGCCTGCACACGGGCAGCCTGCCGCGTCCGCCAGGCTCACGGTCGAGCCCATGCTGACGCCCGCGAGTGTCGAGATGGTCGACCAGACCTGCGATCGCCTGCTCGCCCAGGCCAGCGACTTGCGCGATGCGCTCGAGACGGACCAGGCCACCCCGTCGCTGGGCACCCTGCGCCAATACGACGACTTGTGGACGGTGGTGGGCGCGGCGAGGCGCGACGCCAACCTGCTGGCCTCGACCTCGCCGGATGCGGCGATCCGCGCGGCGGGGCGCGCGTGCCTGCAGCGGGCCACGCAGGCACAGGATGCGATGCAGCTGTCGCGCCGGATCCATGATCGCCTGAAAGCCATTCCCCTGGCCGACGCGGATGCGGAGACCCGGCATGTGCTCACGCGCCGCCTGGCCGACTTCGACCGCGCGGGCGTGTCGCGGGACGAGGCGACACGCACCCGGATCGCGACGCTGAACGATGCGATCACCGCGCTCGAGATCCGTTTCGCCGAGAACATCGCCAACGGCCGACGCACGGTGGTCGCGGAGCCGGCCGAACTGGAGGGTCTGCCGGCCGACTATCTCGCGGCACGCAAGGCGGGGGCCGACGGCAGGGTGGTGATCTCCACCGACACCCCCGACCTGACGCCGGTAATGAACTATGCGCGCAGCGACGCGCTGCGCCGACGGTTGAACGAAGCGAACCAGACCCGCGCCCCGGAAAACGATGCTGTCCTGCGCGAGCTCATCGCCCAGCGCGATGCACTGGCGCGCTTGCTCGGCCGCCCCGATTTCCCCAGCCTGCACCAGGAGGGCTCGATGGTCGACAGCCCGGCCAGGGTGCAGTCGTTCCTGGCCGAACTGGCGCGTGCAGGCGATGGTCCCGCGCGCGCCGACCTTGCACGGATGCTGCAACGCCTGCAGCGCGAGCAGCCGGGCGCGACGACGGTCCCGATGTGGAGCGAGGCGTATCTCACCCAGCTGATCAAGAAGGAGGAGTACGACCTCGATCCGCAGGAGGTGCGGCGCTACTTCTCCTACGACCACGTACGCGACGGCCTGCTGCAGCTCACCCGCGACCTGATGGGCGTCGAGATCCGGCCGTGGCGGACGCCGGTGTGGGACCCGTCGGTGGAAAGCTACGAGATGCTGGACGGCGGCCAGGTCATCGGCCGGTTCTATTTCGATACGCATCCGCGACCGGGCAAGTTCAACCATGCCGCGGTGTTCGGAATCCGCCCGGGCGTGGCGGGCGGGTCCATCCCGGTGGCGGCCCTGGTCACCAGTTTCCCCGCCGGCGGCCACGAGACGGGCCTGATGGAGCATCGTGACGTCGAGGTCTTCCTCCACGAATACGGCCACCTGATCCACGCGATGCTCTCCGGCGGCAAGCGCTACGCGCTGTCGGCGATGGGCAACCTGGAGCCGGATTTCATGGAGGCGCCATCGAAGATGCTGGAGAACTTCATCTGGGATTACGACACGCTGGCGCGTTTCGCCGTGGACGAGAGCGGGCGGACCATTCCCCGCGAACTGGTCGAGCGGATGAATCGTGCGCGCTACTTCGGCGAGGCCCTGCGCGACAGGCGCCAGATCAGCCTGGCCAATGCCTCGCTGGCGATGTACCTGGGGCCGCCGGAAGCGGACCTGACCGCGCGGTTCACGCGGGCCTACGACGCCTACGCCCTGCTGCCGTATCCGGCGGGCGTGCAGCCGCAGAATGCGTTCCCGCACCTGGCGCCGTACCCGGGCACGTACTACACGTACATGTGGTCGCAGACGCTGGCGCTGGACATGTTCGCGCGTTTCGAACGCGAGGGCGTCCGCAATCCGGCCGTGGCGCGCGACTATCGCGACAAGGTGCTGGGGCCCGGCGGTTCGATGCCGGCCGCCGCGTTGGTGGAAGGATTCCTGGGCCGCCCGGCCTCGCTGGAGGCGTATCGCGCCCGGCTTGCGAAAGGACAATGAGAGAGGCGCGCCGGAAGGCGCGCCTCTGTGGTGCCGCCGGACCTTCACTGACGAAGACGGATCCGGTTGTGCAGGTTCAGTCCCCCACGTCGGTGATGCGATCGTCAGACCGTGTAGACGCGGAAGTAGCGCGATGTCGGCGAACTGCCCCTGCATTCCACCAGCACCGGGGCGCCCTGTGGAGCAAGCCGCGAGACCTCGAGAGACGATCGGCCGGTCGACGACCGGCAGCGGACGTACATCCGATAGTAGTTGCCGCTGCTGGACGCCGAACAGACGCCCAGGTAGCCGGAGCCCATGCGGTCCGCAGTGCAGGCCAGGTAGGGCTTGGACTGCGCCGACGACACCGGCACCGACCACCCGAGGGTCACGCCTATCGCGGTGGCGGCGACGATGCCGATCGGGGTGCGGGGTGTGAGAGCCATCGGACCTCCAGACGCGGATGCGTGCGTAGCGGGCAACGGCGTCCAGCCTGCGCAGCGCCACGCCCGATGACAACTGGGGAAAACCCGGTGCCGTCGAGAAGGGACGGGGCCAGGATCGGGATCGGCGTCGGCTTGTTCATTCCTCAGCAGGCACGGAAGACAGCACGCCGCAGGCTTCCATTCTTCGCTCGGCCTGATCCGATCCACCGGATCTAGGGTGAGTCCCGATTGCCGGGCCGCGGCCGCTGCGCCAACGTAGGGCGCATCGTTCCCGGAGTACCTGCACATGAGCACCAGCGGCATCGGCCCCTCGCTTCCCCGCCTTCCCGACCTGGATGCCGCCGTCCTGCGCGCCGCTTCCGTGCCAGCGGGCCGTCCGGTGGTGCTGCCGCAGCAGGGCGGCACCGGCGAGACGCCGGCGCTGGAGGTGGAGGTCAACAGCTTCATCCCGCAGGACCAGGTGTCCACGCCCTGGTTCGTGCCCGGCGGCGGGACGTTCGCGGGTGACGGCCGCAGCCTTGGCGAGGACGGCACGCAGCGCACGCAGCAGACCATCCAGGTCTACGAGGATCCGAGCGCGCCGGGCGGCTACCGGGTGGAGATCGACGCCGACACCGGCGAGACGCACCGGCTCGGTGACGACGGCGAAGTCATCGAGACGGGCGAGGCCTCCGAGAGCGACCTGCAGGCCGAGGTGGTGGAGGTACGCGAAGACGGCACGATCGTGGTCCAGCTCACCGGCCAGAGCCCCAACCCGCTGGTGGGCGTGGCGCCCGGCATCACCTACGACGTCACCGTGGAGATGCGGCCGAATCCCGACGGGACCTGGACGGTGACCACCTCGGGCGACCACGACGCGTTCCCCGGCTACGAAGTGCTGGCCACGGTGGACGGCGGCGACCAGCAGTTGGTCTACGGCTACGATCCCAACGTCAGTGGCGCCAGCCCGATCTCGCTTGCGCAGGGCGACGGCGGCCTGCCCGGACTGATCTGGGGCGATTCCGGCGTGTCGGTGGAGGGATCGCTCACCGTCGGCGCCGACACGCTCGCGCCCGCGGACCTGGTCGAGCGGCACACCGACGCGGACGGAAACGTCGACGTCGTTGCGCTCGGCACGGACCTGGCCGGCAACGCCGAGACGGGCAACGTGGATGCGGACTTCGTCGAGAGCGTGTTCGCGAGCCTGCCGGAAGACCAGCGCGAAGGCGCGGCCAATGCCTTCTTCGACAACCTCTCCACCACGCCCGGCGGTGGGGTGTCGCCCTGGCACGACGACTACGCCACGCTGGCGCTGACGCCCGCTGGCATGGACGTGATCCTCGCCGTGGGCGCGCATGCGCCGGAGCGGCTGGCAGCCGACGAGATCGTCTACGCCTTCGCCGCGCAGAACCGCGACGCGATCCACGCCGGCGACCCTGCCGCGAGCGCGACTGCTAGCGCCTTCCTCGATGCTTTGGCGGACTCGCCCGAGGCGCAGCAGTCGCTGGCCGGCTACCTCGAGCCGATCTACGACGACGACCGCACCGGCATCGCGTCGACGCCCGAGGGGCGTGCGCTGCAGGACCGGATCGAACGGGCGCTGGGCTGAATCAAACGGCCGATGGCCTGATCCATGGGCGTCGGCAAGGTGGGCATCAGCTGGATCGGATTTTCTTCTGCACATCGAGGCAGGCGTGGGGCAGAGCCACTGTTTCCGATGAGCCGCGGCACGCGCTGCGGTGGTCCTTCGTCCTGCCCGGCTGCGCTGCGCGCGCGCAACGGCCGGCGCCCATTGCGACCGGCTGTCGGACTTGTCTGGGCAGACCGCGAATCCGCAGGACAGTCGACTCTGCCCCCGATTTCAGGCCCCGCTGTCAGGCTTGTGCGGAGGCGCGCATCCCTGCGCGCCTCCGCCGTGCCTCAACCGCGTACCAGGCTCAGGCCGTACTGGCTCAGGATCGGGTTGATCCGGTCGAAGTACGTGCGTCGCTGCGAGGTGGGCAGGCTGCAGTTGCTGTTGCTGCCCGAGGCGCGGTTGCCGCCGGAGGTCACGCCCTGCGCCTGTCCGGCACCGGTGATCCAGGAGCCACCCGAATCGCCACCGCCGGCGCAGGCGTTGGACTGGGTGAGTCCGAAAACGGCGCCTTCGGCGTAGTTCACGGTGACGTTCTTGGCGGTGATGGTGCCGCACCGGTAGCCGGTGGTGCGGCCGGAACGGCACAGCGACGCGCCGGTCGCGGCCTCGGTGCTGCCGCGCACGACCACGTTGCCGCCGCTCCAGTTGCTGACCCACGGCTGCAGCGTGTGCGCACTGCCCACCTGCACCCAGGCGCGGTCGGTGCCGGGGAAGTTGGACTGGGCGAACGAGCCGACGTTCTGGTTGCTCACGCGCACGCTGTTGCCGGCGTTGCCGCAGTGGCCGGCGGTGGCGAAGCCCTTGGTGCTGCCGCGCGTCACGGAGAACCCGACCGAACACAGGTACTGGTTGTTGATCACGTACTCGATGCCGCCGCGGATGGTGGCGAACAGTTCCGGCTCGCCGACCATGGTCTCGAACCGGATCGCGCTGGTATCGGCCCGGCTGCGCGCGACCAGGTCGATGCCCTTGGCCAGCGAATCGGGCGCGACCGCGACCACCACGCTGTTGCTCTGCGGGTCCACGTGCCAGGCGTGCACGCCGCGCAGTGGCGCCATGCCCTTGGCCGATTGCCGCACCAGGTCGTCGAGCGCGGTCTTCGCCGTCTCCAGTTCCCTGAGGCTGTGGCGGACGTTGCGCACCTCGATCTCGCCGGGCAGCGCAGCCTTCGCCGCCGACAGGCCGCTGGCGGCCACGACGAAGACGAAGCGGCCGTCGTCGCGCCGTTCGATCCAGCTGCCGGCATAGTCGTCGCCGAGCTGGCGGCGTGCGAGCGCCTCGTTCTGTTCGGCCAGGCGTTCGGTGCGCAGGTACTGCGCGGCTTGCGCCGGCGCGATGCCGAGGTCGCGTTCGATCGCGGCGCTGAGCGCCGGGTCGAACCTGTCGCTCGCCGACACGGTGGCGGCGGACAGCATGACAGCGGAAGCCGCGGTGGCCAGGGACAGCAGCACGGCGCGTCCGAGCCTGCTGCGACGGGGGGACAGGAAGTTCTTCATGAACAGTCTCCTTGGACTTGCGAGGTGGGTAAGGACCGCGGGGGCGGTCGCTGCACGCCACGTAGGGGGAAGTCGCCGCAGTCCTCGATGTCGCGGCGACCCGTGCAGTCAAACCCAATCGCCAACCTGAATTCGTGTCCCGGCTCACAGCCGCGCGCGATGTACAGCGTTGTCAGCGCCGCCATCCGAATCGTCACGCGAAGTTCTCATGGACGCACTACCTGTCGCCGCGGAGTCCGCGCCGCCCGGTGCCGTTGAACCGAGGTCTGGCCCCGTCGCGTAGCCCGGATAAGCGAAGCGCATCCGGGACCGCGACAGACTCGACGCGCTGCAGACCCGGATGCGCTTCGCTTATCCGGGCTACGGTCCTGATCAGTCGCCCCTCGCGCGTCAGTCCCGCGTTCGCTCCGGCATGAGCAACACGTAGGTCTCGCATTCGCGACGGTCGCAGCCCAGCAGCCGGGTCTCGTCTCCACTGCGCCAGATGCTGGTGGCGGCCGCGTTCACCTCGAACGTCCACTCGCGCCCCTCGGCCCGCAGGCGCCCACGGATCGAGCAGGGCAACCAGTCGAAGTCGTGCAGTTCGCCTTCCGCCAGGGGTCTCGACAGGGCGAAGAACACCTCGAGCTGATGCGCATCGAGCGCCCAGCCCTGGCAGAGCGCCGCCTCGTCGGGCGCTGCAGGCGCGGCCCCGGTCGGGCGGTACTCGGCCGCCGTCACGTCCAATACCTTGATCGACGCGGCGCGTGTCGGGATCGCACCGCGGCTATCGCTCGACGCCGGGGACTGGCACGCCGCCAATGTCGCGAGCAGGGGAATCCACATCGCGCGCGACACCCGGCGCATACAGACCCGCGCCTTCGCCGGGCGTCTTTCTCGAGATGACGTCATGTTCGTATACATCCTGATCGTTGAGCGCGAAGTTGCGCTGGAGTACACCCATCAAACGCGTGATCGCAGCGGCTTGCTCGGGGGTCGGCGCGTCCCATGTCTGCGTGGCGGGCCGGTAGCGGCCGACCACTTCGATGCCGATGCTGTCGGCATTGGTGGGGTAGCGTTCCGGATACGGCCTGGAGGATTCGATCCGGCTCACGGCGCGCACCGCGGGACCGCGCCACTCCGACTGCCCGTTGCGGGCCGCCACGAGCTGGCGCTGGTCCTCGTCCGGGATCGTGCCCTCGACCTCGCCGCGTGAGCGAATGGCCCCGACGTGCCAGGCTTGCCGGTCGACACTGACGGTCTGGTGGATCGCGCCGTCGCGATCGATCAGGAAATGCGCGCCGGTGCCCGCATCGCGATTGCGCCAGGTCGCGAGCGTGCTGCCGGCGGTACTGGATTCCGTGCGATGCAGCACGATGGCGTTCACCTGCGGCATCGGTCCATGGCTGATCCGCTCGATCGGCGTGTGCACGATGCCCGGATCGGTCAGGTAGCCGTCGGCATCGATCGTCACCTGTCGCCGCAGCGGCGCCAGCGTATCGTCGGCCGGCCTTTGCGCCATGGCGATCGGCGCGCTGAAGACCAGCGCGACAGGATCGCCGGAATGATGGTGATACCCGTGGCGCGGCGTGACGAACAGCGAAGGGACCTGCGCCTGCGGATCACCGGGGATGACCGGGCCGATGTCCCGTGCCGCCATGTCAGGTTGTTTGGCCCGCAGATCGACGTAGAGCGCAGCGGCGATGTTCGCGGACTCGGACGAGGTCCATCGACCCAGGCCGTGCACCCCTTCCCGGAGGCGCACGAACATCTCGTGGTCCGGGTGTCGCGGGTCGTTGGGAAGGCGGAACTCCGGAGTCGTCGCCACGTCGCTTGCTCCATGCGAACCGATGTTGCGTCCTTGCCATAGGCGAAGGACTGCGGTGTCCTTCGCTGCAGACGGAAGACTACATCAAGCCACGCATGGGCGGTGGGATCGGTCGTTCCGGAGACTGTGCCGGCCGGTGTGCGGCCGACGGGGGCTTGGCACCACACCGTAGCCCGGATAAGCGAAGCGCACCCGGGTCTGCGCGCGCCCTGATCTGCCGCGATTCCCGGATGCGCTTCGCTTATCCGGGCTACGGGTGGAAGGCGTTCGAGGCGTTACTGCGCCGGTGTTGGCGGTTCGCACGCGCCCACCAGCCAGTCCCGGAACGCGCGCATGGCCGGGCCCGGCGTGCGGGTCTTCAGGCGCGTGAGCCAGTAGCGCCCGGTGTCGATGCCTTCTGCGAACGGGGCGACCAGCGATCCGTCTTCCAGCGCATCGGCGAACATGGCCGGGGGCAACAGCGCGACGCCGGCGCCCGCCCGCGCGGCGGCGGCCATCGTCACCGACGAGTCGAACACTGGCCCGGCGAGAGGCGGGCAGGCGAGGTGGACGGCGGCGAACCAGCGCGGCCACTCGTCGGCGCGATACGAGCGCAGCAGCGTGGTGCCCGCGAGCGCCGCCGGCGAGCGGCAACGCCCGGCCAGGCGCGGGGCAAGCATCGGTGTCAGCGGTGCGGCAAGCAGCGGATCGGCATCGACCCCGTGCCAGGCGCCATCCCCGAAACGGATCGCGTAGTCCAGCCCCTCGCCGGCGAGGTCGACACGGTTGTTGTGGGTGCGCAGCCGCACGTCGACGAAGGGATGCGCGGCGGTGAATGCGTCCAGGCGCGGCAGCAGCCAGCCGATGGCGAACGTGCCCACCACGCCGAGCGTCAGCGGCTCGCGCGGCTGCCCGCTGGCGTAGCGGTCGAGCATCGCCGCCATGCGGTCGAAGCTGTCGACGAGCATGGGCACCAGCGCGGCGCCCTCGTCGGTCAGCGCCAGGCCGCGCGGCAGGCGGTGGAACAGGCGCACGCCGAGCAGCGCCTCGAGCCGGTTGACCTGGTGGCTCACCGCAGCCTGGCCGACGCACAGTTCCAGCCCTGCACGGGTGAAGCTCAGGTGTCGTGCCGACGCCTCGAAGGCGCGCAGGGCGTTGAGCGGCAGTTGCGCGCGATTCAGGGAAGCCTCCGATTTTTCTATTGGCTGGTTCTAGAAATGATCGATTGTGGGAGCGTCGATCAGGTCGCAGTCTGGAGCCCCCGACGAGCGAGGAAGACGATGCGACTGTGCGAAATGATAGCGATCCACCACGCGCGCGGTGGCGGCCGCCTGCATGCGCGGCGGATGCCGCCATGCGTGGTCTCCGCCGCCCCCGGCGCCCTGGAGCCCGATGGAGCCGGGCCATGATCGGCCGGCGCAGTTTCATGCTCGGGGCGATCGCGGCGCTGTGCGCGCCGGCGCTTGCCGGTTCGCGGGGGACGGCGGCCGATCCGGTTGCGCGCCTGCAGGCGCTGGAACGGCAGGCGGGCGGGCGGCTCGGTGCGTTCGTGCTCGACACCGGCAGCGGCCGCAGCTTCGGCCTGCGCAGCGACGAGCGCTTCTGCCATTGCTCGACGTTCAAGCTTTCGCTCGCCGCCATGGCCCTGCACGAGTCCGATGCCGGTCGCATCGACCTGGACGAGCCGCTCGCCTTCGGTCGCGCGGACCTCATGTTCCACTCGCCGGTGCTCGAAGCCAACCTCGACAAGGGCGCGCTGCCCGTCGTCGCGTTGGCCGAAGCGATCCAGGTGACGAGCGACAATGGAGCGGCCAACGTGCTGATGCGCCGGCTCGGTGGCCCGGAGGCGCTGACCCGGTTCTGGCGCGGGCTCGGCGACGAGGTCAGCCGCATCGACGGCTACGAGCCCGAGATCAACGTCATCCCGCCGGGCACGCAGCAGAACAGCACCACGCCCCGGGCGATGGCCGGCACCCTGCAGCGGATCGTGCTCGGCGACGTGCTCGCCGCCGGCAGCCGCGAGCGGCTGCACGGCTGGATGGAGGCCACGCGCACCGGCATGCAGCGCATCCGCGCGGGCCTGCCGCCCGGCTGGCGCGGACTCGACAAGACCGGCACGGGCATGCGCGAGGGTGTCGGCAACAAGACCAACGACGTGGCGATCCTGTTCCCGCCGGGCGCACGCGCACCGCTGGTGGTCACCGGCTATTTCGAGCATCCCGTGTATTCCGGGCGCATCCGTCCCGGGGACGAAGCGGTGCTGAAGGGCGTGGGCGAGGCGGCAGCAGCCTGGGTCGGGTGAGAGCTGGAAGACCGCGCACGGGTCGGATTCCACGGTGCGTGTCGGACCGCGGTTTCGGTCCGGGTCGTCTGACCGCTCCCGGCCGCCGCTCGCGTTGACCCGTCATCGGCCCCGCGGGGCCAGCCAGGGAGACGCTCATGCCCATCACGCGACGCGGGTTCCTGGCGGCGCCGGCCGCCCTGTCCACCGCCCTGCTGCCGGGGAGCCTGATGGCGGCGCTGGAGGCGGAGGCGCCGCCCGTGGCGGACCTTTCCACCTGGGAGGCCGTCCGCGCCCAGTTCGCGCTGGATCCGGACTGGATGCACTTCGCCAGCTTCTTCATCGCGAGCCACCCGGCGCCGGTGCAGGCGGCGATCGAGGGCTACCGCCGCGCGATCGACCGCAATCCCTTCGTCACCGTCGAGCACGGCATGTTCTCGGAAGGGGCGGACAACCTGCACGTGCAGGTGCAGGAGGAAATCGCCGATTATCTCGGCGCGCGGCCGCAGGACGTCTGCCTGACCGGCAACACGACCACGGGCCTGGCGCTGGTGTACCAGGGCCTGCCGCTGAAGGCCGGCGACGAGGTGCTGTGCACCACGCACGACCACTACTCGCACCACGAGTCGATCCGCCTGGCCGTCGATCGCGCCGGCGCGAGCATGCGCATGGTGCCGCTGTTCGCGGACGCGGCGTCGGCCACCATTGAATCGATCATCGACGCGCTGCTCGAGGGCATCGGACCGAAGACGCGGGTGGTGGGGCTCACCTGGGTGCATTCGAACAGCGGCATCCGCCTGCCGATCCGCGAGATCGCCGCGGCGCTGCGTGCGCGTCCCGGACCGCCGCTGGTGCTGGTGGTGGACGGTGTGCACGGCCTCGGGTCCACCGACGAGACCGTGGCGACGATGGGCTGCGACTATTTCTGCGCCGGCACCCACAAGTGGATGTTCGCGCCGCGCGGCACCGGCCTGGTGTGGGCCAATGCGGAGAACTGGGCGCGGCTGCGCCCGCTGATCCCGAGCTTCACCGACTTCGACCAGTACATTGCCTGGGAACGCAACGTGGCGCCGGCCACGCCTACCACCGCCGACCGCATGAGCCCGGGCGGCTTCCACGCCTACGAACACCAGTGGGCGACCGCCGCGGCGTTCCGCATGCACCGGCAGATGGGGCGCGCACGGGTCGCCGCGCGCATCCGCGAACTCAACGACCAGTGCAAGGCCGGGCTGGCGTCCAACCCCAAGGTGAAGTTGCACACCCCGATGTCCGGCGAACTGTCGGCGGGGCTGGTGTCGTTCGAGGTGGAGGGTGTGGCGCCGGCGGAAGTGGTAAAGCAACTGCTGGCGCGTCGGATCATCGCCAGCACCAGCCCCTACGCGATCACCTATGCGCGGCTGGCACCGAGCCTGGTGAACACGGGCGACGAAGTCGATCGCGCCGTGCGTGCGGTGCGGGAGATTTCGGGGTAGGGCGGCCGCGCTGTTCGGTTCCAGGCCTGAAACACGACTCCGGCGTCTGCCGGAGTCGCAGGTCTGAGTGCACTCGGATAGGTGGCCCAAGACTTCCTGCACGGCTCGAGGATGGATGCGGCTTGCGGCACGCAGGCTAGGGATGTCCCCAGATTCCCGCCTGCCACCGGCGCCATTGCCACGGCTGAGGAACGCGGCGACGGCCGCTCGAGCGTATCGCCAGGCGCTGTCGCGGACGGCAAGCGCGCTTGAAATCGTCCACCACCGCGGCCGTAGCCCGGATAAGCGAAGCGCATCCGGGTCTCACGGCAGGTCGTGATCACGCGTCCACCCGAATGCGCTTCGCTTATCCGGGCTACGTGCGGAGTTTCCAACAGCGGTGGCGGTCGCGGTCCAAGGGCCCGGTTCGAGTTGCAGTTCAGGCCGCCGACGCGCGGCTCCTGTCCCACCGAGCATGCGCATGCCGCCGCAGCGCGTCCAGTTCGGCCTCCTCGAGGACCGGGGCGAAGAAATCCAGCCAGAAGTCGGCATCGTCGCAGAAGGCTTCGCGCGCGAGCGCCAGGTGTCGACGCCGCTGCGGGCTGTCGGCGTCGAACTCCGCCTCGGCCGCGGCCAGGAACGCCGCACGCCCCTCGCGGGTGTCGATGTACTCACGCAGGCCGGCGTCCAGCCAGCTGGAAAACTGCTCCTCGCCGTGCTGGCCATGGCAACTCGCCAGGCGGGCGGCCGCCAGCGCGCAGGTGTCCGGCTGCCAGCCGTAGCGCTCGACCACCGCGTCCATGTCGCCCCACTGGTCCACCTCGTGGTCCATGTCGCAGCTGCGCAGGAACTCCACGTAGGCGGGGATCCAGGCGCGGTCGCGCTCCACCAGGGCCCGCATGGCCGCCGTGCCGGCGGGCGTTTCCGCATCCGCCCACATCCTGCTGCCGTGCGCGCCATTTCCGGTCGCGACGGCATAGGCATGCAGCGCCGGGTGCAGGGACTCAAACCGGGCGGCCTGTTCGCAGAACCCGGCCTCCGACCATTCCGTCTCCGCATGGCCGTCCCCGTCCACTGATCGCAGCTGGAAGCCGAACGTGGACACGGCGCCGTCGTGCGATGCGTGCGTCAGCTCCGCCAGCGAATCCCGCAGGGATTCCAGCACGCGCAGGCACAACGCCTCGGAGATGTCGGAATCCCCGGATGCGTCGGATGGACATCCGGCCGCATCGGAAAGCGGGATGGCGACGATCGTGGGGGCCGAATCCTGCCTGCGCGACTCGATCTGCAGTTGCATCTCCATTCCGGCGGAGCTCCCTGATGGCGGTGTCGCGCAGGATAGCCGGATCCGGCGCGGACACCGCGGTCAGGTTCGACATGCCCTCGCCCACGACAGGACGTCCCGGCACCTGCCCCGAAGCGGGCTACGTTGTTGGGTGCGCAATTCCGGGTCCAATCCTCCACGGTCGAACCGATGGGGCCCCGGGGGGCTCAGCGGCGCTTCGTGCCGTACGCAAATGCCTGCGCGGGATTGCGCACGAACAGCAGATCGATGTCGTCGTCGCCGAAGCCATTCGACCGCAGGGCCGGCACCAGTTCGGTGAACACGGGATGGAATGGATGGAACTCGCCGCCGCCCGGCGCGCCGGCGTTGTACCAGCCTGCATCCTGCGAGAGCAGCACCCTGTGCAGCAGGCCATGCGCGCGCATGCGCTGGACCAGCGCCAGGTAGGTGTCGACCTGGCCAGGGCGGAACCCGTCGAACGAGACCCAGGCGCCGCGCTGCGCCGCGCGCACGTGCTGGTCGGCCAGGGTTTCGTTCTGGGCGTGCACCCAGAACCAGGCCGTAGGCGACACGCCCGCCGCCTCCAGCAGGTCGAGCTGCTCGAACGCGCAGCGTGCATTGCGGCCGGGCGCCACCGCGTCCCAGGGGCCGATATGCGCTGCGATGGTGAGGCCCGTCTCGAGATGGGTCATCGCGGCCGCGCGCACCACCTTGCGTTCGAGCTCGCTGAGCGGGTCACCCTCGAGGCCCAGCTTGACCAGCCCAGGACGCACGTCGGTGCCGTCGATGCCGTGCCGCCATTCGCCGGTCCAGCGCGCGGCGAGCTGTTCGTCGCCCTCGTCTACCACATAGGGCGGTGTGAACCGTCCGCCCACGGCGACATACGCGCCGGTCGCGGTGACCATGTGCAGCCCGCTGGCGTCGGACAGGCGGCGGATCAGCAGGGGATTGCGCCCCAGTGTGGTCGCCGTGCAGTCGATCAGCGTCCGGCAACCGAGGCGGTGGATCTCCTGCAGGTGCGGCAGCACCACCTCGACGACATCATCGATGTCCGGCGTGATCGGTTGGGCCGCCTGTTCGGCGTGGGGACGCAGGTCGGCATAGAGATGCTCGTGCACGAGCGTGATCCCCATCTCGGCCACGTCAACCGGACCCTTCACGGTCATGACCCGCGCACCTGCCGGGCCGCCGGGTCGTGTGCGTCCAGCGCAGCCGGGCAGGGCCAGGCTGATCGAAGACGCCGCCAGCGTCGAGAGAAATGCCCTGCGTTGCATTCGAAGCCTCCTGCGCGACAGCGCGCTCGTCATGTCATGGCGCTTGCGCGCGGATATCGGCCTGGACGTGGAACACGCCCAACTTGTTTCGGTCCGGATCACGGAAATACGCGGCATGCGTTCCGGGCCTGCGCTCGCCGGGAGGCCCCTCGCAAGTGCCGCCCAGTGCCAGTGCGGTCGCGTGGATGAAGGCGACTTCAGCCGGGGAGCCGGCGCGAAGGCCCACCATCGTGCCGTTGCCGTTGGTTGCGGGTCGACCGTCGTAGGGTAGGGCATGCACACGGCCAGGCCACTCCCGCCACCGGCCGGCGTCCAGAGAATCGAGCGGGCGGTCTTCAGGGCCTGCCTGGCATCGAAGCATGCGAGCAGCCCGTCGTAGAACACTTCGGCCCTGCCGAGGTCGTTGGTGCCGAGGATGATGTTGGTGAAGATCGAAGAACGCATGGCGTGATTCCCGTGCGGGCTGCAGCATTGGATCCGGTCCGCGCCGTCAGATTCCAACCGGACGACTGCACGGCGCGTGTCGGCGCTCTGCCTGACTAGCGCTGGGAACCGGGGGCGTGGGGCCCGCGCCGCAGCCGGTGTATCGCGTGCCACACCAACGCGAGACCTACTGTCATCGATGCGATGCCGGCACAGATCCACATTGCGGACACGCCCTTGATGGTCTCGCAACTGGCCGCGCAGGCCACCGGCTCGATGTGGACCAGCCCGGCGCCCTGGAGCGTCCACAGTACGCCGATCGCCCCCAGCAGGGCTCCAGGCGCCGCCAGGCTGCGCACGAACAGTCCCGCTGGCTTGCGCCACTGAATTGCCGATGCCTCCTGTGCTCCCCTGATGTGGACCGGACCGATCTGCGGTGCGGATTCGGGACGGCGGATCGCGTCGCCGCTCCCAGCCGGTAGATGGCCGCGGATCGGTGGCGGCGCGGTCGGCTCGAATGATGTGCATGACCAGCATGCCGTCAGGGTCCGTCGGCATGCGCGGGCTCGCAGGCGACGACGGTCCTGACGGAGTTCGCGATGTAGCACTGGTGATGGGCGTCCCGGTGCATCCGATCGATCTCCAGCCGGGCCGGACGCCGCTCGCCCGAGAAAACCACCGCGGGTTTCAGCGTGACCGAGGACATCCAGATATGCCCCGCCGGGTCCTTGTCCAGGACGCCGATGGCCGTGTCCTGGTAGGCATCGACGACATACCTGCGTTTAGCCGCGATGGAGAGGAACAGCAGCATGTGGCAACTGGAGAGGGAGGACACGAACGTTTCCTCCGGGTCGATCGCGTCCGGGTCGGAGCAGGGCACCGGCACCACATGGGGCGACGACGATCCCGGAACGTCGATCCCGGCATCGAAGCGCAGGATGTGTCGCCTGCTGTAGCGATGGTCGAGGAAGACCTGGTCGCCGCGCGACCAGAGCGTTTCGACGATGTATTGGGCCATCTGCGCTCTCCGTGAATGGGATCCGCCACTCCCGACGGTGCCCGCGGGAGGGCGGTGGGTATGGCGCACGGTCCCGCAGCCCTGGTGGTGTCGTGACGATGGACGGTCGGCGTCCAACGTCTCGGGGCGCGAGGCAACGGAACCGGTCTGCCGCATTTCCGCTAGATCCCGGGCGGGGAGTAGCGAAAGCGCAGCTTCCCCACGCCTGTCGCCCCGAGGCGGCGATAGAAGCGTGCCGCGCGATGGTTCCAGTGCGGGGTCTGCCACTGGATCTCGTCGATGCGCGCATCCCGTGCGAAGTCGAGCAGGGCGGCGAACAGGCTCGCGCCCACGCCGTCGCTGCGATGGCCTTCGGCCACGTAGAGGCAGTCCATGTGCAGGAACGGTGCACAGCGCCAGGTGGAGAAATCGCGGGTGGCTGTGAGGTAGCCGATGGCGGTGTCACCGCGAGCCGCGATCCATGCGAGCAGGTGCGCCGGTGCTGCGCTCCGTTCGAACAGGGCCGCGTCCAGTCCCGCCCTGGTCGCCGCCGGCGGACGCGCGCGCTCGAAGGCCGCATGCGCCTGCACCAGCTCGAGCAGGGCTGCCAGGTCGTCGGGCGCGGCGCGTCGGACCTCGAGACTCATGTGCCATCGCCGGCCAGGGCGAACCCTTCGTCGATCCAGCCGGTGATGCCGCCGGTCATGATCTTGACCGCCCGTCCCAGGCCAGCAAGACGCACCGCCGCGCGCGCCGCGCCATTGCAGTGCGGCCCTGCGCAGTAGGCGACGAACAGCGTCTCCCGCGGCCACGCGTCCAGGCGCGAGGCGATGATCTTGCCGTGGGGCAGGTGGATCGCACCCGGCACGTGGCCGGCGGCGTAGGCCTCCGCACCCCGCACATCCAGCAGCACGAAATCAGGGCTGCCACTGCGAAGCGCTTCGTGGACGTCCCAGCAGTCGGTCTCGAAGGCGAACTGCCGCTGGAAATGGATCAGCGCCTCGTCGGCGGGTGCGGCTCGATCGGCGGTGACGGCGTTGCGCATGTGCGGCCTCGTCGGGAACGTGCGTCGGCGATTGCGGTCGGGACGGGACCGATTGTGCGGGCGCAGGCGCGCGGCGTAGAGTGGCGGGAATGCCAACCAGCGATCAAATGCCGCCAGGGCCGGCCCGGGCCAGCCGCGAGTCCCGGACAACGCGTCGGTCGGCGCAGGATCGACCGGCGTCGAACCGGCCCACGGACATCGCGCCCGCGCCCAACCGGAACGTCGCCGTGCTGGTGTACGACGGCCTGTGCCTGTTCGAGTTCGCCTGCGTCGCGGAAGTCTTCGGCCTGCACCGCCCGGAAGCCGGCCCGGACTGGTACACGCTGAGGACCGTCTCGCTCGACGGCGGCCCGGTGCGCACGCCCTTCGGCGGCAGCGTGGTGCCGGCCGGTGGCCTGGCGCGGCTTCGCAACGTCGGCACGATCGTCATCCCGGGCTGGCCCGGCGTCGACGTTCCCGTGCCCGACGTCCTGGTCGCCGCGCTGCGCAGCGCCCATCGCAAGGGTGCGCGTCTGCTGTCGATCTGCTCGGGCGCATTCGTGCTGGCCGCCACCGGCCTGCTCGACGGTCACCGCGCCACCACCCACTGGCGCTACGCGCAGACCCTGCGCACCTGCTTTCCGCGCGTCCACGTCGATCCCGACGTGCTCTATGTCGACAACGGCCAGGTCCTGACATCCGCCGGCAGCGCAGCGGGCCTCGACCTGATGCTGCACCTCGTCCGCCGCGACTTCGGCAGCCGGATGGCCAACACCGTCGCGCGCCGCCTGGTGGTGCCGCCGCACCGCGAAGGCGGGCAGGCGCAGTTCGTGCAGCGGCCGGTCGCGGCACCGGGCCGCGACCGGCTCTCGCCGCTGCTCGATCGCATGCGCCGCAGCCTGGACCGTCCGCACACCGTCGCCGACCTGGCCTCGCAACTCGCCATGAGCGAGCGCAGCTTCCTGCGCCACTTCCAGGCGGCCACCGGCACCTCGCCGCACGACTGGCTCACCGGTGCACGCGTGCAGCACGCGCAGGAGATGCTGGAAAACACCCGCCTTCCTGTGGACCGCATCGCGGAGAAGTGCGGCTTCGGCACCGCAACCACGCTGCGGCACCACTTCAGGCAACGCCTGGGCACGAGTCCAACGGCATACCGGCAGCGGTTCGGCGCGGTGGCCGGGCGATAGTGGGGCTGTGATGCCGCTATGGATGGAGCAGCGGTCATGCGCCGGCTTCTCGACATGCGTGCACCTTGCGGTCGAGTTCGATGTAGCGATGGCAGCGCGGCAGATAGTGGTCCGCCATGAATGGGCAGGCCCTGTACCGGACTTCCAACGACGTAACGGTACGATGGTCATGGGCGTTGATGGATCGCTCGGGCCACGCTTCAGCGTCTGTATCATGCGCGCCGTGTGACCGGGTTGCCATCGGGTGACCAGCAGGTGGACGTCGTCGATCATCAACACGTATGCACGGATCCGTCCGATGCGACGCCCGACCGGCATACTCCACGCCTCCGACGTCGTGGAGCGCATGTCTCATGTCCAGTGATCGGGTTGGCGAGAACCGGCGCGCCGTCGCCGACTACGAACGCACTGCGGGCGAGTACGTGTCCACGGTGGACGGGCGTCCATCGGCCAGTGCCGACGCGCTGCATCGGCTCGCCGGGGCCGTTGGCCCGGCGGGGCGCGTGCTGGAGATCGGGTCGGGCCCCGGATGGGATGCCGATGCACTGGAGGCGCTGGGCATCGACGTGCATCGCACCGACGCCGCCATGGCCTTCTGCGAGTTCCAGGCGGAGCGCGGCAAGCGCTGCGACCGGCTCGATCTGCTCGCCGATCCGATCCAGGGGCGCTACGGCGGCGTGATGATGCTCTGCGTGCTGCAGCATTTCGCGCGTAGCCGGCTGGAGGGAATCCTGCGCAAGCTGGCGGGAGCGCTGGAGACGGATGGCGCGCTGCTCCTGATGTATCCGGAAGGCGAAGACGACGCGTGGGAGCATGGCAGTGCCGGCGACTACCGCGTGGTGCGCTGGACGGTGGTGGCCATGGATGCGCGCCTGACGCAGGCGGAGTTCGAGGTCGCTTGGGACGAGGCGCGGGAGGGGCGAGGCGGCAGCTGGCGCACGGTGCTGGCGCGCAAGAGGTAACGTCAGCAGGGGCCGGAGTCATTCGCGGCTTGTACTGCTGGCCCGCTACGGTTCCCCCGTTTTCCCGTCGACCAGCGGCTGCAGGCATGCTTCCTCGTCGGACGGATAGCGCTCCACGGGCAGGCGCTGCAGGCAGGCGGCAGCCGTGTCGAGCACCGCGGTGCGCTGCGCGAGCAAGGCGTTGCTGCACGTCAGGGCATGGACGTGCGGCCACGCGCCGCCCGCGCCGGTGAGCATGCCGGCCAGCTGGCAATCGCTGTCCCGGTACGCCAGCCACGCCTGTTGCTGTGCGGCGACGGCCTGGGCGAGCGGAGCGGGATCGTCGGCCGTGTCGTCGAACGCAGCGAGCAGGCGCGCGTAGGCCGCATCCAGGGCCGGGCGCAGGGCCTGTTCGCGCTCCGCCTCGACCAGCAGCGTGTGCCGCGCACTGCCTTCGGGCCATTGCTCCCGGCCATCCTGCGCGGTTGCAGGGCCGGCGAACGCGAGCGCCCCGTTGGCAAGGAGGATGAGGATCGACTTCATTGGTCAGGGGCCCGGCGCCGGAGTGGACATTCGTTGCGACAAGGGTGCGCCTGATCCACCGCAGGCGGAAGTGTCCGCGGGCCGGTACCCGGGCGCGGTTGTCACTGCAATCCGGGCGGTGGGGATCGCGCACGCGGAGGCGGTCGGGGCCCGATCGTCCACCCCTCCGTGCGCGTCGATGACGCGCGCCTGGCGCGTACGGTCCTGCGCGGCCCGTCGATCCGGCCGGGTCAAGCGTCGAGGGCGTCGCGCAAGCGATCCGGCCCATGGAGATGCTGGCGCTGCAGGTGCAGATGGATCGCGGCGGTCTCGTCGGGGTCGACGACCTGCGTGACCATTGCCCGCCACGCACGCCGTCGCGCGGCGACGTCCGGCCCGAGTGCGGTCCAGGCGCGATGCGGGGTGAGCAGGGGATCGCCGGGCGGCACGGTATTGCCGCGATGGCTGGACCAGCGGTAGTGCGCCGGATCCACGACCATGCGCGCGCGCAGGGGCTGGAGTTCGATGTCGCGCTGGCAGCGCAGGACGTAGGTGTCGTCCATGACCGGACACGCCTTGTACCGGCGGTGCCAGAGCGTGCCCGTGCGGCTGTAGCGGTCATTGAAGTACCTCGCGTAACCGCATCCGAGCGCCTGCATCAGCCGCGCCAGATGCCCGGGCGCCATCGGCGTCACCAGCAGGTGGACGTGATGGGGCATCAGCACGTACGCGTGGACGCTGCAGTATTCGCGACGGGCGAGCTCACACAGGTACTGCAGGTAGCGGACACGGTCGACGTCGGAGCCGAAGCATGGCTGGCGGTCGCTGGCGCGCTGGACGATATGTTGCGGAACACCGGGCAGGTCGATGCGGGGCGGGCGGGGCATGATCGCGTCCTTGCGATGATGAGACGTCAGCTTGCCGCATGCACGGGTCCCCGGCACGAAGGAACGGCCGCGTCGGGCTGTCGGAAAACTTCCCTCCGGCGCCGGGCGCCGTTACCGTTCCCGGATTGAATCGATCGGGAGACCACCACATGGCGCGCAAGGACTTCGACCCATCCAGCGTCAGGCCGGATGCGCGACCTCCAGCGCAGGCGAGGCTGTTCGATCCGGCCGGTGAAGGCCCCTGGCGCGGTTCGGTCGAAGGAATCGCCATGGGAGGAGACGTCACCGTGCTCGCGTACGGAACGGATACGCCGGGTGCGGGCCCGCGCCTTCACGTGCATCCGTACGACGAGACCTTCATCGTGACCGAAGGGCGCGCCCGGTTCTTCGTCGGAGATACGGTCATCGAGGCGGCGGCCGGCGAGATCGTCCTCGGCCCCGCCGGGATTCCACACAGGTTCGAGAATCTCGGCCCCGGCCGCCTGCAGACGATCGACATCCATCATTCGCCGCGCTGGATCCAGACCGATCTGGACTAGCCGGCCGCGGCACGCATGCCATGGCCCGGACCCGTAGCTCGGATAAGCGAAGCGCATCCGGAGATGCCGGCGTGCTCCGGTCCACCTGCCCTGGATGCGCTTCGCTTATCCGGGCTACGCGGGGTTCGCTGCGGGGTGTGGGGCGGGTACGCTCTGCCTGAGCCGACCGCGTGCCGGGAGCGTGAGCGTGGTCATCCAGCAGAGGCAGAATGAGAGTGCCAATCGCAGATTGAGGAATCCGCGCGCGGCTCCGTGCCGAAGTGCGCACGAGGTCATTTCGTTCGTGTCGACGTGCGACTGTCGAGGTCTTCGTGCGACGCAACGCTTGTGGGGAACAAGGTGGCAGGACAAGGAATGAAACGATGGATCGTCGTGGCGCTGGGCGTCTGGCTGTTGCCATGGTCGCAGCCTGCGGCGACGCGTGAGCCGCCCGCCGCAGGCTGCATCGATCTGCACGCACTCGATGGCGGGTGGCGGATCGGGGAACGCGAGCTCGTGATCCACGCGGACGCGCAAGTGGGGGTACGCCTGGAACTGGATACCGACTGCCCGGTGCTCGCCGAAGGCGTGGATCTGGTCGTCCTCGCCCCGAACGATTGGGCCTGCCCGGGTGGACGCATGTTGGTGCGCAGCGGGAGCGCCACCTGCCCGGTGATCCGGATGCGTACGCTGTCGGCGCCGGAGTTGGCCGATGCGCTGCGTGTGCAAGATTCGCCTGCACAATCGAGCGCGACGCTGGAGCGGGTCCAGGTGCGGGGCCGGCATTGGCGGGAGATCCGCGGAACCACCGATTACTGCGTCGACGCCCGCTTCCTGCGCGGCTGGCGCGAGGACGCCGACGGGCTGGTGGTCGAGGTTTCGCCACGACGCCATGCCGGGCATCGGTACTACCGCGTGGAGACGGCCACCCGGTGCCCGGATCTGTCCGGCGTCCGCTCGATCCGGCTGTTGTCACGGAACGGCGGCGCTGCAGTGTGCGGGTATCCCGGAGACAGGGTGGTGCTGGTCGACGATGCGTCGGGCGGCTTCAGCCGCATGGGCGGTCCGCCCACGGCGGCGTATGGACGCGGTTGCGAGATCAAGCGGGTGACGCCCTTTCCGCGCGAGTAGGTTGTTCCGTGGGCTGGCGTTGGGCAGTTGGCTCGGGACGCACCGGGATCCCCGGATGCGCTTCGCTTATCCGGGCTACGCGCTGGGTTGCGGTCTGCGGCTCGTATCGAAGCGGGTGTGGAGCCGGAGGGCGCCGTCGTGATGCTCAGGGCCCAGGGTCTTGCACGCACGCGGCGCTCGGGACGCCGGATTGCCGAAGTGGGCAGGCACGATCACGCGGGCCCCTGCTTCTGTACCGTCTCCGGGAATGAACCGCTCGTCGACCCTCACCAGTCCGTCGGCGCGTAGTCCTTCAGGAACTGGCCCCAGACGTGGTTGCCCGTGTTGATGCCGTCGATGATCGGGTCGACGATGCGGGCGGCGCCGTCGACGATGTCGAGCGGCGGATGGAAGCGTTCCTCGATGATCTTGCGCGCGGCGATCTCCACCGGATCCTCGTCGGTCACCCAGCCGGTGTCGACGGCGTTCATGTGGATGCCGTCGCCGTGGTAATCGGCGGCCGCGGTGCGCGTCATCATGTTCAGCGCGGCCTTGGCCATGTTGGTGTGCGGGTGCTTGGTGGTCTTGAAGTTCCGGTAGAACTGGCCTTCGACCGCCGAGACGTTGACGATGTGCTTGTCGCGGCGCGGTGTCTCACCGGCCGGCGTGCGCAGCATCAGCGCCTTCAGGCGCGCGTTGAGGATGAAGGGCGCCACCGCGTTGACCAGCTGCGTTTCCAGCAGTTCGATCGCGGGCACTTCGTCCATCTGCAGGCGCCAGGAATTGCGCCCGCGCAGGTCCACCTGCTGCAGGTCCTGGTCGACGCGCCCAGCCGGGAACAGGTGCGCCTGGCCGAGCAGTTCGTCTGCCAGCAGCGGCACCTGGGACAGTTCCGCCGCGCGTGCCAGCCCCGCGGGCGTGGCTGCGGACGCGCCGGTGACCAGCGACTGGCTGCCGCCCGGCAGCAGGTCCGCCGCGCGCAGGCCTTCGTAGCCGCCTACCAGCTTGCGCACGTGCTCGGGCAGGGTGTGCAGGGCAGCGGTTTCGCCTTCCATCATGTGCGCGTAGAACGCCGGTGGACGACGCACGGTCTGGCAGGCGTTGTTGACGATGAAGTCGAGCCGGTCGCGGGTGGCGATGAGCTCCGCGCAGAACGCTTCGACGCTGGGCGTGTGCCGCAGGTCGAGGCCGAACACCTCGAGCCGGTGACCCCAGTCGCCGAAGTCGGGCTCCTGCGCGTAGCGCTGCGCCGAATCGCGCGGGAAACGCGTGGTCACGATCAGCGTGCAGCCCGCACGCAGGAGCTTCAGGCCGGCCTGGTAGCCGATCTTCACCCGCCCGCCGGTCAGCAGGGCGACGCGGCCGGTGAGGTCCGCGGTTTCGGTGCGCTTGCGGAAATTGAGCTCGGCGCATTCCGTGCACAGCTGGTCGTAGAAGTGGTGGACCTGGGTGTACTTGCGCTTGCAGACGTAGCAGTGCAGCAGTTCGGGCGACTCGCCGTGCGAGACGGGATCGGCCGCGTTGTTGCGCGGGTCGTGCTGCCCGGGCGGCTGCGGCGGAAAGTAGTTGGGCGTGGTGAACACCGGTTTGCGGCGCAGGGTGCGGATGCCGGTCTTGTCGAGCAACGCTTCAGTTGCGCGCGCCTTCTCGCGGGCGCGTTCGCGGGCGTCGGTCTTCGCCTGCTTGCGCCGCGCGCGCGGTTCGGGATGGTGCACCAGTGCGACCGCCTGCAGCAGGCGGATGCGGTCGGCCTCGGGCAGCGCGTCGAGCAGGCGGCGGTCGTCGCGGATCGCTTCCAGCACCTCGAGCGCGATGCGGGCGCGGTCGGGCAGGGTGGCGTCGCCTTCTGCACTGGAGGCGCGGAGCGGGGTGTTCATGGGCAACGGATTCGGATCGGAGTGGCGCGGGGCGAGGCGGCGAGCGCTCGCGCGGGTGACCGGGCGGGGCAGGGCCTGCCGCGGGCGCCATGGTACGGCATCCACTGCCGTGCCCTGCGGGACGCGCGGCCAGGTTCGAGGATCGGCGAGTGTCGAATGCGTCTTGGCGGCTGGATCCCCGGCAGTCCCGGGCAGTCCCGGTGTACGTCCGTGACCCCATGGCCCGATGGCTTTACATTTCCCTCTTCGAACGAGAGATGCCCGCTGTGATCGTCCGATTGCTGTGCACTGCCATCGCCCTGTGCGGCGCCATGCCCACGTGTGCCGCCGGCATCGCGCCCGACACGCACGACGCCGACGACACGCGGCAAAGGCTCGTCGTCCTCACCGACATCGAGGCCGATCCGGACGACACCCAGTCATTGATCCGCCTGTTCCTGTATTCGAACGAGATCGACATCGAGGGCCTGGTGGCCACGACGTCCACGCACAGGCGCTCGTCCCCCATGCCGGCGTCGATCCATCGCCTGGTGGACGGCTACGCCAGGGTGCAGCCCAACCTGGTGAAGCACGACGACCGGTACCCAGAAGCCGAGCGCCTCGAGCAGGTCATCGCCGAAGGTGTCCCCGTCTACGGCATGCAGGGCGTGGGCGACGGCAAGGACACCGCTGGATCGGACCTGATCATCCAGGCACTGGAGCGCCAGGATCCGCGCCCTCTCTGGGTCTCGGTCTGGGGCGGGGCCAACACACTGGCCCAGGCGCTGCACAGCCTGAAGCGCACGCGCAGTGCGCAGGAACTCGACCGGCTGCTGGCGAAGCTGCGGGTCTACGCGATCTCCGACCAGGACGATGCCGGGATCTGGCTGCGCCGGGAATTTCCGCAGGTCTTCTACATCGTCACGCCGGGCGACGACTACGGCCAGGCCACCTGGAACGCCATGGGCCGCACCATCGACGGGATCGACAACACCACCGTCGGCAACCCGTGGCTGGCGCAGCACATCCAGCAGGGACACGGCCCGCTGGGTGCGCTGTATCCGGACGTGGTATGGGGACTGGAGGGCGACACGCCCGCCTTCCTGCACCTGATCCCCAATGGCCTGAACACGCCGGAGCGACCGGACTGGGGCGGCTGGGGTGGCCGCTACCGGCTGTACATTCCTTCCGGCGACACGATGCTCAACGACACCAGCCACGGGCCGGAAACGCGGCCCATCTGGACCAACGCCATCGACGCGTACGCGCCCCCGGTCCAGGCCGAATACGGCCGCCCGGTTCGCGACAGCGAACCCCGGTACCGGGATGCGCTGGTGTCGCTGTGGCGATGGCGGGACGATTTCCAGAATGATTTTGCCGCGCGCATGGACTGGACCATCCAGCCCTACGCCGACGCCAACCATCCGCCGCAGGTGGTGCTGGGCCAGTCGGCGCGACTCACGCTCAAGTCGGGCCAGGGCATGGTCCTCAGCGCGCGCGGGAGTTCCGATCCCGATGGAGACAGCCTGGGCTTCCACTGGTTCTGGTACCCGGAGGCCGGCGGTTTCGAAGGCAGCCTGCCGCATCTGGCCAACGGGGATACGACCTGGATCCAAGCGCCCAAGGTCGACAAGCCCGTCGCCCTCCACCTCATCCTGCGGGTGAGCGACAAGGGTTCGCCTTCGCTGGCCCGCTATGCGCGAACCGTCGTGCACGTGGAACCCTGACCGGACCCGGATCGATGCGGGCCGCGGCAGGGCGCGGGTGCGGGTTTCGCCCCCGTCCTGCCCCCGCCAGGCCGCGCGACCGGTTGGGGCCGGCCAACGGAGCCCCCGTAACCGACGCACAACCTGCAGTGCCATGGGCACCTGTCCGTGCCCGTTCGCGTGCTGAAACGCGGCTTGCGACGCAAGGTGCGCATGCGGGTCCGGTCGAAGAGCGCTTTGGCCGCGCGCGCCTTCTCGCGGGCGGGTTCGCTGGCGTCGGTTTCGGCGTGTTCCCCGGCAGTGCGGCCGGTGCGCGGGGCTTCCCCACAGTCGGCGGTCGAAGCATGGTCGCGGGCTCGGTCCTCGTGTCGTGGCGATGACCCCGTGCCGTCTTGGTACGTCGGGAAGGCGCGCCGTGTCGGGAACGGGAGCCGGTGTGCAAAGACGCCTGCTCCCGCCCGGAGCTCAGCCCTTCGCCGGCTTCCAGTCCCCCGCCGGCACGGTGTTGACCATCCACGGCACTCCGAAGCGGTCGACCAGCGAACCGAAACCGGGCGACCAGAAGGTCTCCTCGAACGCCATCACCTGCCGGCCGCCTTCGGATAGCTGTTCGAACCAGCGCCTGGCCTGGTCGATGTCGTCGGTGTGCAGGGTCACATCGAAACCGTTCTTGGGCTTGTCGACGTCGGGTGCCCAGTCGACGTCCATGTCGGCCCCCATCAGCGACTGGTCCCCGGCGTCGAGCCAGCAGTGCATGAGCCAGGTCTTGTATTTCTCGTTGGTGATCGGCATGCCCGGCGGTGCGTCGGCATAGGGGATGGCGGCGGTGATCTTGCCGCCCAGGACCTGCGCATAGAACTCGAACGCTTCACGGCATTGGCCCTGGAAGCTCAGGCTGGTCACGATCTTCATGTCATCTCCTTGTTGGTGGGGCGGGGTGGGTGGTGCGGTGGCGGGTTCCCTGGCCTGCGTGCGCGGGCGCGTTGTGAATGCGCGCCCCGTCAGCGGGTAGGCTTGCGACCACGGGAGCGGGCTGTACGCATTCGGGTGCGGAACGGGCGAGGCATCCGGGTACCCGACGGACAATTAGGCGGGAATTCGACAGTGCGGGAGCAGGCGGCGAACGCAAGCCGGCGAGGTCGGGGTCGGTACTAATCCTGCAACCTGATCGTGACCGTGGTGTGCAGCCTGGCGGGATCCGGCTCCTCGTCCGGACTGTTGTGGTAGATCTCCGCACGATGCGCGAACCACTCGCCGTCCGCCTGCGGTCGGCTGTCGAACGCCAGCCCCGAATGGCGGGCCCAGCCGATCAGTACGGCGTTGACGGTGATCAGATCGTCGTAGGGGCCGAAGTAGTCGATCTCGGCGTACCGTCCGGCCGGCAGCATTCCGCCCGTGAAATCGCCCCCGGCGGCCACCGGATGCGCCAGCGGCACGCCGAACTCCATCTCGAGCCGCGGCATGTCGACCACCGTGTGCTTGAAGAACACCGGTCCGGCGGGCTCCAGGCCGTTCGCGCGCAGGTGGGAGAACAGCCTGTCCAGGATCGCGGGAATCTCGTCGTCGAACGGCAGGATCACTTCCCGTTTCAGGGCGATGTAGGGCGTAGCGGGGCGTTGCACGACGTGGGGCAGGGTCAGCATCGGAGTCTCCAGGCAGCGGGCGATGAACGCGTGATCCGTCCGTTGCAGGTCCGACGTAGGTGGGGCCGCGGATCGACATCCCGCAGCGGCGGACATCGAAAGCGGTGGATCGCGGGCCCCGGCTCTGCTTCAATCGGACGCGCGTCCATGCCGGGCGCAACGGGGAAGCGCCATGCTGCGAAGCGTCGTGTTCATCGCGTTGCTCGGGCTGGCGGGGCCGCTCCAGGCGCAAGCGGCCCCGGATGAGGAGACGCTGGCGGACTTCAAGGCGTTCGCGCAGGCGTACCGCGCCGAGCGCGGGGTGCTCAGCTTCTCCTACGCCATCGCCAGGGACGGACGCATCGTCGCCGCGGAGGGCTTCGGCTGGCAGGACCACGATGCCGAAGAACCGACCACGCCGGACACCACCTACCTGGTGGCGTCCATCACCAAGACCTTCAGCGCGGCGACGCTGTTGGCGATGGAGGCGGACGGCCTGATCGACCTGGACGACGCCTTCACCGACCTGTCCGACTGGCCGGATCGCTGCGAGTGGCTGGCCACCAGCGGCAACATCTTCGGCGGCGGCGTCGCACTGGACGATGGCTACGTGCCGCCGAAGATCGACTGCACGGCGCGCTTCAGCCTGCGCCAGGTGCTGCAGATGCGGGTGCTCGGAACCCCGGGAAGCAACTTCCTCTACAACCCGATCGTGTTCGGACGGCTGTCGAACTGGGTGGAGGAACACACCGGCCGGCCCTTCGATCACTGGGTGCGGCGCTACGTGATCGACAAGGCGGGCCTGAAGGACATCGCCGCAGGCTGGCGCGACCCGCAAGGGGCGATGGCACTGGTGCACCTGGCGCCGCCGTTCCGGATCGCGAAGGACGAGGAGGACGGGCTGGCGCCGTCGGTGTTGCCGAACCCGGAAATGAATGCCTCCAGCGGCATCATTGCCAGCGCACGCGGGCTGGCGGAGTACTCGCTGGCGCTCGACGACGGACGGATCCTGCCCGCGGCGCTGCTGCAGCAGATGTGGACGCCGCCGACCGAACCCGATGGCACGCCCGCGAGTTACGCCTACGGCTGGTGGACCCAGCAGTGGCGCGGCCAGCAGCTCGTGTGGCACGGCGGCTGGTGGCCCGATGCCTACGCCGGCCTGCTGCTGAAGGTTCCCGCCAAGGGCCTGACCCTGGTCGCCCTGGGAAACACCGACGGCCTGCACTGGGGCAACCGCCTCCAGGTGGCGGAGGTCGAGAAGAACCCGTTGGCGCTGAAGTTCCTGGAACTGTTCGCAGCCGGTACCTCCGCGCCGACACCGTAGCCCGGATAAGCGAAGCGCATCCGGGTCCCGCCTTTCGAGTTGCAGCCACCGCTCCCGGATGCGCTTCGCTTATCCGGGCTACGGGTGTCTTGAAGGACCGGGGGCTGAACTCGGCGACGCGTGACGCTATTCGCCGACTGCCAGCAGCTCCACCTCGAACACCAGCGACGCGCCAGGCGGGATCGCGCGGCCGGCGCCGGCAGCGCCGTAGCCGAGCCAGGCGGGGATGTGCAGTTCGCGCGTGCCGCCGACCCGCATGCCCGCGACGCCTTCATCCCAGCCCCGGATGACACGGCCGGCGCCAAGCGGAAACACGAAGGGCTGGCCACGATCGCGGGAGCTGTCGAACTTGCGGCCACGCCTGTCGGGCGCGTCCTGCTCGTAGATCCAGCCGGTGTAGTGCACGCTGACCTCGTTGCCGACGACGGCGGGCGCGCCCTCGCCCACGGTCAGGTCGATGCGCTGCAGGTCGGGCACCTCCCCGCCGGTGTAAGGCGCAGGGCTGCCGCATGCCACCAGCAGCACGGCGGTCAGGAGGAGCGCGAAGCGGAGCAGGCGAGGGGTCATGTAGGACGTATTCGTGGAGGGCACGACAGGATAGCCGCGCCGCGATCGCGGAGTCGTCAGCGCGGACGCGACCGCGCCATGAGTCCGACGTCATGCGCGTTTCCAGTCATCGGCGCGCCGTGGCAGCGTGCGTCAACGACATCGCATGCGTGGGGGAGCCTGGGGTCAGGCACGCGGGCGGCCCGGGAATGGCCGGGTCCTGCCCCATGTAAACGCAAGAGCGCAGCGCATCCGGGGCGCGTCGCCTGGCGCCGGGTGCGAAGTGTCCCGGATGCGCTGCGCTTATCCGGGCTACGCAGGGATACCCCTGCCGGGACGCGGATGGGAGCGTCTGCCGCGGGCGTCAGGCGCCGTCGGCCTCGACGACGAAGGCGCGCAGTTCCGCGAGTTTGCCGTCGCGCAGCCGCCAGGCGTCGGAGTAGTCGAAGGTGGAGCGCTTGCCGTCGGCATCGATCAGCGTGATCCGCCCGATGGCCACCACGTGGTCGGCGTCGGCGATCATCAGCTCGACATCGAACTCCGGCGGCTGGATGTAGGTCTCGTCCATGTACGCCCTGACGGCCGGCTTGCCTTCGATGGTACGGTCGCCGATGAAATGCCAGACCACATCGTCGGTGCAGTGGGCGAGGAAACCGCCGTGGTCGCCGCGACTCACGGCTTCGTTGGCGGCGGCGAGGACGGACTTGGGGTCGCTGGACATCCGCAGGTCCTGGAAGAAGTGATCGCCACCCTAGCGCGGCGGCCGTGGTCGGGCTGTCATGGCCCGGCACCGGGCGGCGCAGCTGAGCCGTCCCCCCGACGCCGGCCAACGGGCGGCCTGCAGCCCCTGCCCGGTTTCCGCGACAATGGGCGCCCCGTCGCAACGCGTCCCTCCCCATGTCCTCCCTGCGTGCAGCGCTGATCCTCCTCGTGATTGCGGCCAGTACGGTGGTGCACGTGGTGCCACTGCTGGCGGTCGCGCTGGTCAAGGCAGCGCTGCCCTTCGCGCGCCTGCGCAAGGCCTGCAACGCCGTGTTGAACGCGATCGCGGAGAGCTGGATCGGGGCGAACAGCGCGATGGCGGAACGGCTGCTGCGCACGCGCGTGCAGGTGCAGGAGGACGCGGCCCTGCGGCGCGACGGCCACTACCTGGTGCTGGCCAACCACCAGAGCTGGGTGGACATCGTGATCCTGCAGAAGGTGTTCAACCGGCGCATCCCGCTGATGCGCTTCTTCCTCAAGCGGCAGCTGTTCTGGGTGCCGCTGCTGGGGCTGGCGTGGTGGGCGCTGGATTTCCCGTTCATGGGGCGGCACACGCCGAAGCAGATCGCGCGGCGCCCCGAGCTGGCCCGCCGCGACATCGAGACCACCCGCCGCGCCTGCGAGAAGTTCCGCGACATGCCGGTGGCGATCATGAATTTCGTCGAGGGCACCCGGTTCACGCCCGCCAAGCATGCCCGGCAGGGCGCCCCGTACCGGCACCTGCTCAAGCCCAAGTCGGGCGGCGTGGCGTTCGTGCTGGATGCGATGGGAGAAGGCCTGCATGCGATCCTGGACGTCACCATCGCCTATCCCGGCGGCCGGCCTTCGATGATGGATCTGCTGGCCGACCGCGTACCGATGGTCCACGTCCACGTGCGCCAGCGCCCGATTCCCGCCGAACTGCTGCACGGCGACTATCAGAACGACCGCGCCTTCCGCATCCGCTTCCAGCACTGGATGAACGGCCTGTGGCAGGAGAAGGACGCGGAAATGGCGCGGTTGCTCGGGGAATGAGGCGAGGCGGCCGTTGGCGCAGCGCGTAGCCCGGATAAGCGCAGCGCATCCGGGTCTTGCGTAGCGAT
>NZ_JARXRO010000014.1:53684-744009 GCF_029887935.1 Luteimonas kalidii
CGGATGCGCTGCGCTTATCCGGGCTACGGAACGGGGCGCCGCGCCGCCGGCATCACGTCGCTCGCGGATCCGCGGACACGTGGGACAGGCGTCGGCCGTCGCCTCGTGATGCCGGGTCCATGCGCTGGCGCGCCTCGCGTGCCGGACCCGCGCGTCTCGCTACTCGCCAGCGCGGGCGTCACAGGCGTAGCGCGGGGGGAGCCTGCCGGAAGGTCTACGGGTGCGTCGGCGGCGCCGCGTCGGACTCGGGTCCGGATTCGCCAAGCGCATTGATCGCGTCGTTCTCCACCACGTCGGGCGGGTCCGGCGTGGCCGCCAGTGCCAGCATCGCGCGCCCGAGCAGCGCGGTACTCGTCATCATCCCCGGCAGCAGCCGCACGCCCAGCACCATGGCCGGCCCCGCGACCGTGTAGAGCGGCCGCATCCATCCGTGCGGACTGCGTTCACCATGCGCCGGCGCGATGCCGCCAGGGCGCAGCATCACGGCGGGGATCGGCAGACCGCGCAGCGCGCCTTCGGCCTCGCCCTTCACCCGCAGCGGCATCAAGCGGCTGGCGGGGTCGGCATGGGCGCCGGAAATGTAGAGCAGCCGCGCGCCGGGATTGCGCTGGCCGAAGGCGCGGGCCACGTGCAGCGTGAGATCGACCGTGACGTGCCGGTACTCGGGTTCCGGTGTGCCCAGCGGCGGTGCGCCCGCGCAATAGAAGCAGGCGTCGAAGGGAGTCAGGCGCTCGAGCACCCCGGTCAGCTCGTCGAACCGCTCCACCACCAGATCCTCCACCCGCGGGTCGGGGTGCGACAGGGCGCGGCGTCCCAGGACCGTTACATGGGACACGCCCGGGTGCGCCAGGGTTTCCACCAGCACCCCCTGGCCGACCAGACCGGTGGCGCCTGTCATCAGGATGCGCATGGGAAATCCGGCAGGGAGGGAGGGGGCGAGTCTAGGCCCGGAGGCATGTGGGCCATGTCATGGCGCGCTGCAGGAGACGGGAGGACCCGGCGCTTGAGGGGGGCGCCGACACGGCACCGTCCGCCCGTCCGTCGCTCCCGTCCGCGCCGGCCGTTCGCCGCGTCGGCTGTCGACAGGTGTCTGCCGGCCGATAAGGGGGCGTGGCCGACCGTACCCGGTCCGTCCCGCGTGCTTGAATAGTCCACGCGGACGGAGACTTGCCGCGGCGAACCTGGATGAGGGCCCCGTGCCGACCTTGTGGATTGCAGTGATTGCCGTGCTGGTGGTGTCCGCTGCTGCGGGCCTGCTGCTGCGACGGCGGCAACTTGGCGGGCCGGGAGGGCCATCCGCGCCCGTGCGGCGCGCGGCGCCTCGGCGTCCCGTCGATGGCGACGGCGCTCCGGACGCGACCGTGACGGCCGCGCCGGGCGATGCAGCCGTCTCGCCGCCGGCTGTGCGGGCGCCCGAACCCGAGCGGGTGATGCTCGAGCGGCTGTGCGCACCGGCGTTCGCGCATGCCGCGACGGCGGGCAGCGTGTCGGCGGTGGACTCCGCCGACGCCGGGGCAGCCGCGGTCGACGTCCTGGCGCGCATCGACGCGCACCCGCGCTACGTGCCGCGGCGTCCCCAGCTGTTGCCGCAGTTGACGCGTGCGATCAACGATCCGGCCGCCAGTGCGCCGTCCATCGCCGCGATCATCGCGCAGGACCCGGCGCTGGCCGGCAACCTCCTGCGCATCGCCAACAGCGCGATGTACCGTCGGCAGGACGCGCCGATCGAGCACCTCGAGCGTGCCGTGGCGCTGCTCGGCACCGAGGGACTGCGCCGGATCGTGATGGCCGCCCTGCTGCAGCCGGTGATCGCCGACGACGGCAGCGTCTTCGGCCGCTGCGCGGCATTGCTGTGGGACCACACCCTGCGTTCGGCCGACTTCGCCCTGCGCGCGGACCAGGGCGCGACGCGCGACGACCAGCATGCGGCGCAGCTGCTGGCGCTGCTGTACGGGTTGGGCGGTGTGGTGGTCGTGCAGGTGCTGCGCGACACGTGGGGCAGGCGCGGTGACGGCGTGCCCGAGGTGGGGACGCTGGCGATGCTGCTGGATGCCTGGTCGGCGCGTTGCGCGCGTTCGATTTCGGTCGACTGGGGCCTGTCCTCCCGGGTCGGGCGCGTCCTCGAAGAGCTCGCGGGTGAGGATGGGCAGCCGGCCCCGAGCGGCCTTGCACGCTCGCTGCGCATCCACCGGGCGCAGGCGGCCGCTGCCATGCCCGGCGCGGCAGGCCGGGAATCCGTCGAACGCGTCGAACCCGTCGAATTGCCCCGGCTTGCGGCCGAGCCATCCCGCCTGGACTGACGTGGTCCGCGGCGCCGGTGGCGTGGCGCGCATGCAGCAGCCCTGTGCGGGTCGGATGTCCACGGATCACGAGACTTCGACCCGCATCGTGCGTGAATGGTGCGCTCCGCACCGGGACTGGCACATGTTCTTCGACAGCTGGCACGGGCTGCTGCGCGTGATCGTGGTCGGCACGCTCGCATACCTCGGACTGGTCGCGTGGCTGCGGGCGACCGGCAAGCGGACCGTCTCGAAGTGGAACGCGTTCGACCTGATCGTCACGATCGCGCTGGGTTCGACCCTGGCAACGATCCTGCTGACGGAGGAGGTCGCGCTGGTGGAAGGCGTGCTCGGCATGGGGCTGCTGATCATGCTGCAGTACGCGATCAGCTGGACCTCCGTGCGTTCCGGCTGGGTCCGTCGCGCAGTGAAGAACGCGCCGACCCTGTTGCTGCGTGAAGGCCGGCCCTGTGTCGATGCGCTGCGCAAGCAGCGGGTCACGGAGGGCGAGTTGCGGGCCGCGGTCCGCGCGGCGGGGCATGCCACGTTCGAGGAGATCGACGCGGTGGTGCTGGAGACGGACGGGAACTTCAGCGTGATCACCCGCGGCTGGGAGGGAGCGCGCTGTGCGATGTCCGATGTGGAGGGCGTCGAGGACCGGGCAGGCGTGCCCGGGGTGCGCTGATCCGCATCAGGCCGACGGTCAGTCGCGCGCGGGCGCGGGCTGGTCGGGATCGACGTCTCCGGCCAGCGTCCACACGATCTCGCGGCCCTGCGGGTCGCGGCTGAGATGGAAGTACGCCCGGGCGCGTGGCGCGATCGCATGCACTCCGGCGCTCCCATCGCTGCCCGCGATGGCGACGGGCACGATGTACAGGCCGGTCGCGTCGATCGTCCTGCGTGCGGGGCGCCCGGCCAGGTCGCCGATGTCGAGCACCGTTGCGCCGCGTTCCAGCAGCGCATCGTCGAATTCCAGCACCAGATCGGCCCTGGCCGGCGCGCGTCCGGGGAGCACGAGCGTGCCGCCACTGATACGCAGGTCTGCCCAGCTGCTTCCGTTCTCTGGCAGTTCGCGATACGCCGCATGCGGCAAGCCGGCATGGGCGCCGGTGGCGATGGCGTCCAGCGCGGCGGCCAGGGCGAGGAAGTTGAGCTTGCGCAACTGCTGCTTCTGCAGATCGCCCTCGATGCCGCCGGACTCCACCAGGATGGTCGACACGCCGGCCTGCGCCGTCAGGTCGCCGAACGCGCGCGGGTTGAACGTGTCGTCCCATCTGGCGATGCGGCCGGCGACGTAGGGCTCCAGCGCGGCGCGGATGGCCACCGAAACTTCGATCGCGCGCGCACGCGCGGCATCGACCTCGCGCGCCTGGTTGTAGGGCGGAGCGAGCAGGGCGATGGCGGTGCCGCGGCCGGTGTCGCCCACGCGCGTGCCCACGTCCTGGTCGTGCAGGTTGAACCCGAACCTGGGCTGCAGGCGTTCGCGCAGGTCGTGCAGGGCGCGACCCTCCGGCGTGGCCAGGGCGCGCGCGTCGCGGTTGATGTCGATGCCCTGCGCATTGCGCCGCTGGAAGCGCGCCGCGCCGTCCGGATTCACGATCGGGAAGAAGTGCAGGCTGGTGTGCCTGCGCCATCGCTGGACCAGCGGATGCCGAGGGTGCTCGCCCAGGAACCGGAACAGGTCTGCCAGGGCCATCGACGCCGTGCTCTCGTCGCCGTGCATCTGCGACCAGAGCAGCACGCGCGTGTCGCCCTCGCCCCAGGACACGTACCGCAGGGGGCGTCCTTCCGCGCTGCGGCCGATGCGTTCGCTCCGGAATCCGCGCGAGTCGCTGGCGAGCGGCCCGGCCAGGGACCACCACTGTTCCGGCGCGAACCGCCGGTCTTCCAGGCCGGCCACGCGGATGCGCTGGTCGTACAGCGCGTCGAGCGCTTCGAGCCAGGCCGGTGCGGGCGGCACCATGGTGTCGGGCGGTGTCGTCGGGGTGGTCGCCGGCTCCCGGTCCTGCGCCGGGGACATGGGCGGCCACAGCAGCACGCACAACAGCAAGGACAGCGCGGGCAGATTCGGCATGGCGTTGCGCTCCATCATGAGCGTCGCATGCTCCGAACCACGTCCGCCGTTGTCAAACGGTATGCGCGCACCGTTCTCCACGCGGCCCCACATCTCCTGCACCGCATTCGCACAGCCGCCACGGCGGCGCACCGGCGGGCATGCTGCAGCGCCTAGTGCTTCGGCGTCCCAAGCTCCGCCTTCACCAGCTGCTTCCTGCGGATGAATTCCGCATGCGGCACCGCCAGGAGGTCCGCGACCCGACGCACCATCAGTTCCTCGTGCTTGTCCAGGCGCGCATCGGCGAAGGCGACCCGCCACAGCCATTCGACCAGCTCCGCACGCTGGGCGGCATCGAGCCCGGGCCTCAGCTCGCGGGTGAACTCGTGCAGCGAGACCGACTGCCGCCGCGCTTCGTGCGCCTGTTCGATCAGCGACGCCAGCTCGGCAGGCGCCATGCGGAAGGCCGTTGCCATCGCCTGGTGCACCACGTCCAGCTCCACCTCGTCCCCGCCGTCGGCGGTCACCGCCATCTCCAGCAGCAGCGCGGCGGCCGCCCGCGGCAGCGCATGCGGATCGTCGCTGCGTTCGTGCCGGTTGACGATGCGGGTCAGGGCGCTGAACCAGTCGGTCACGGGAGAGCCTGCCTGTGTCTCGGTGGAATTGGAGAAACTGGGGGCTACGGCAGGGTTCTCAACCGGGCCGCCGGCGGCCTGGCGCGAACCGCCAGCGTCGACCGGGGATGGCCGTGGCATATGTGCCGCGTGTCGTGGTCGGGATCCCATCGCGCGTGGCGCCGGCTCGCGATGCCCCTCAGTCCGGAGGCGCAGCCCGGCGGTAGTGCAGCAACCGTCCGCTTACGGCGCGGTCGTCGTCCTCCATCGCGAAGCGTGATTCGCTGACATCGAACCCCTGCGTGGCCAGCAGCCGGGTGAACCCACCGCTGTGGCCGCGACCTGGATCGGTGATCACGACTTCGCACCCTTGGCGTGCGTGGCGCCTCACCACTTCGGACAGCAGCCCGGCAGTGCCGCGTTCGTACAGCACGTCGCTGGCGATGAGCATGTCGAACTCGCCCAGCGTGGGCAGCGGATGATCCCAGCGCAGTTGCCGGTAGTGCAGCGCAGGCAGCGCGTTGAGCGCGGCGTTGTAGGCCAGGAACGATTCGGCCAGCGGATGCATGTCCGTCGCCACGACGTCCGCGCCACGACGCTGCAGGACCAGGCTGGCCAGGCCGATGCCGCAGCCGATCTCCAGCACCCGCTTGCCGTCGACGTCGGCCCGGTCCATTGCCTCGGCCAGCAGCCGGCCCGAGGGCCACAGCTGACCGAACAGCGACCACTGTGCGGACGAAATGCCGAGGCGCTCGCCATGGCCATCGGGATCGGCGAACTGCTGGCGGTCGCTGAGCACGCGCAGCCGGTACGCGTGGTCGCCCACGACGACGGTGAGGATACGGGTACTGAAACCAGGCACGAGGCTCCCGGGAAGCGTCGCCGGGCACGGCCGGGCGATGACGCATGGAAGGGAGCGAGGCGGGCGACGGTCGCCGCGGAACGCGCACTGCGGGAATGGCCCGCGGGCCATGCTAGTCGAAACAGGAGTAGGGGACCATCAGGAAGGCGGGCGCGAAGCGGGCGGGGCCGGGTCCGATGCGGCCACAGGTGCTGACGTGCTGTTCGCGCCGCCGGCGCTACGGTCCGGGCGTCACGTTCCCTCCGGAGGCTCCGATGCGACTCGAAGGTTCCTGCCACTGCGGCAATGTCCGCTTCAGCTGCGAGGCGTACGCACCCGCACCTTTCCTGCATTGCTACTGTTCGATCTGCCGCAAGACCGCGGGCGGGAGCGGCAGCGCGGTCAACCTCGGCGCGCGCGCGGACACGCTGGAGGTGGAGGGTCGCGGGCATCTGGGCGTCTACAACGCGAAGATCCGCAGGGACGACGGCAGTTGCCGCATCAGTTCGGGGCGCCGCCACTTCTGTACCGGATGCGGCAGCGCGCTGTGGCTGTTCGATCCCGACTGGCCGGACCTGGTGCATCCGCATGCGTCGGCCATCGACACCGAGCTTCCGCGGCCACCGGAGCGGGTGCACATGCTGCTGGACTCGAAGGCCAACTGGGTGCAGGTGCCGGACGGGCCGCACGACGTGCAGCTGGACGGTCTGCCGGAGGAATCGCTCGAGGACTGGCACCGGCGCCACGGCATGTTCGAGGGCGAGTGAGCGCGCGTCCGTCGGGTCCCGGGTGCGCTGCGCTTACCCGGGCTACGCGATCGCGGATCGGCATGGGGATGGAACGGGGTATCGTCGCCGGGTGAGCGCAGCTCGCCCGAGACCCGCTACTTCTGCCGGGGCATGTCGAGAGTGGCGCCGGCCTCGCGCTGCCCTGCACGCAGCTGGCGGACGCGTTCGAGCAGTGCCCGCGCGGCGTTGCGGCTCTCCTCGATGACGGCCCGGTCCTCGTCGAGCGCGTCGTGGCTGGTGGCGTAGGGCGCGTAGTAGCCGATGTAGCGGTCCAGTTGCGACAGCGCGCCGGCGTCCACCAGGCCCATGCCGCGCAGCCAGTCGGACAGCGCATGACGCACCAGCTGGGTTCCCTCGCTGTCGCCATGCACGACCACCGAGAAGGCGCGACCGGCCAGGTGCTGGGGGTAGTCCCAACCCTCGAGTTCCAGGCGCTTGGCGCGCGCCGGATCCTTGCCCTGCGTCGAAGTGGGATCGGGGTTGCCGCCGTCGGCGCAGACCAGGCGGTCCATCATCAGCTTCAGCGGCGAGGTGGCCTGGTTCCAGTGGACCGGCGTCACGATCATCACGCCGTGCGCCTCCGCCCAGCGCGGGTAGATCGCGTTCATCCAGTCCTGGTGCTGGCCCAGGCCGTGGTTGGGATAGCACGAGCACGGCCAATGGCACAGCGGCATCGCGGTGGACACGCAGCCCTTGCACGGATGGATGGTGCGGCCGAATTCGGACGCGGTGCGGTTGAGTTCGAGCACGTCGCATTCCGCGCCCTGCGCCGTCGCCGCATCGCGCGCGGCCTCGAGCAGGCGCCAGGTCTTCGACATCTCGCCGGGACAGGTGTGCTCGCTGCGCGGCGAGGCGCAGACGAGAAGGAGTCGGTCCGGCGTGCCTGGTGCCTGCTGGCGTCGCGTGGCCTCCACGATGGCATCGCGCGCGGCGCGCCATTCGTCGGACAGCGCATAGGCAGGATCTTCGAAGCCGGGCCCGGCGGGATGCGTGTGCGGCGCCTTGCGGCCCTCGTCGTACGCGTTCCAGGCGATCGCGGCGAGCTGGTCGATGGCGCCACGGTGGGCATCGAATGCGGGGTCGGTGAAAGCGATGCGATAGCGACGCTCGAACTCGTCCCGGCCGAGCTTCGGATCGGGCTGGCCCTTTCGCGCGGGGGGAGGGGAAGCGGGCGTGTCGGTCATGGGTGTCGATTCGGTACGGGGTCGAGGGGCCCGTGGGGCGGGCGGGTCCGGAAGCGCGAATCCGCGGCGTCGGAAAATCGTGTCGCATCGCGCGTGTTCGGGAACGGTCGCGCGGTGAGGCGGGACATGGTGCGGACTTCGCCTGTCATCGGCACTGATGCTTGCGGCCGCGCGCCTGGACGGCGCACCGGATCGATGTGCGGCGATCCGACGCAATGGACGATGCCGGCGTCCGGGTGAAGCCGGTGTCGTGGGCAGACAGCCACGCTCACGCTGCGGGGAGCCACGGAATGTCCCGCGCGTCGCGTCGCGGGCGCGGGATCAGGCACCCCTGGACGGGTGGACAAATGCGATGGGCGCAGGGAAAGTGCACGCTGTTTCCGGCCCGCCGCGGCCGACTCTGGGGATCGATCGGACATGGGGTTCAAGGCTGTGTTGTGCGGAATGCTGGCCGTCGCCGGGGTCGTGTCCGGGTCGTCCGCTGCGGCTGTGGCGCCGGAGGCATCCGCCACTGCGGTGCACCTGGTGCCGTTGCCGCAATCGCTGACGATGCGTGGCGGAGAACTGCGATTCGCCGATACGGTGGCGGTGCAGGTCGACACGCAGTCGCCTGGAGCTGAGGCGGCACTCGAGGCGACGCTGGAGTCGCTGGGAATCGCCGTCGCCGATGCCGGTGCCGTTTCCGATGTCGATGACGCGCCGACGCGCATCCGCCTGCAGCGCGTGGACGATCCTGCGCTGGGCGACGAGGGCTACCGGCTGGTCATCGCCGGTGACGTGCAACTCGGCGCCCGCACAGAGGCCGGCCTGCTGCATGCCGTGCAGACGCTGCGCCAGCTGCTGCCGGCGCAGCCGCAGGCGGACATACGCCTGCCGCGTCTGGAGATCGTCGACGCGCCAGCGTACCGATGGCGCGGGCTGTCGCTCGACGTGGCGCGGAGCTTCCTGCCGGTGGAATACGTCGAGCGGACGATCGACCGCATGGCCCTGTTCAAGTTGAACCGCCTGCACCTGCACCTGACCGACGACCAGGGCTGGCGAATCGAGATCAAACGCTGGCCGAAGCTGGTGGAGATCGGCGGCGCCAGCGCGGTGAAGGGCGGCCGCAGCGGCTGGTACACCCAGGACGAACTGCGTCATCTGGTCGCCTACGCGCAGGCGCGCGGCATCACCATCGTGCCGGAGATCGACGTGCCCGGACACGTGCAGGCGGCGCTGGCCTCCTACAACGAACTGGCCTGCGACGACGAGGACAACCTGGCGCCGTACTCGGGACTGGAGGTGGGCTTCAGCGTGCTGTGCCTGGACAAGCCCGAGGTGGTGTATCCGTTCGTACAGCAGGTGCTGGAGGAAGTGCTGGCGATCTTTCCCTCGCAGGAAATCCACATGGGTGGGGACGAGATCAAGCACCCGCTGTACGGCGAGTTCGTGGCGCACACGGCCCGCATGGTCGAGGACATGGGACGCACGGCCATCTTCTGGGAGGAGGGGTCGGTGGCGGACACCCGTCCGGACGTGCTCTTCCAGTTCTGGAACGATGGCTACGACATCGCCGCGGCGGTCGAGGAAGGCCATCGGCTGATCCTCTCGCCGTGCTCGTACTTCTACATCGACCATGGCAACTACGCCGGCCAGCCGCAGACCTACGACTGGTGCCGCAAGGAGGGCGTGCCGCTGGCGCGGCTGTACGCGTTCGATCCCACGCCGTTCCCGACCGCGGTGGGCATCGAGGCCGCGCTGTGGACCGAACTGGTGCACACCGATGCCGCTGCGGACAACCGCCTGTGGCCGCGCCTCGCGGCGGCGGCGGAGGTGGCGTGGACGCCGAAGGCGCAACGTCGCTACGAGGACTTCGTGCAGCGCACGGGCGCGTTGCGTCCGCACCTGGACGCGATGGGGATCGGCTACCACCCGGAGCCGGACCTGGGTTGGCAACCGGACGCCGCGACGCCCGACTAGGGAGGACTAACGTCCCGCAGCTGCAAGGCATGGCGTTCGGTCGGGTACCGTGCGCTTTCGCGATCGCGAAAGCGCTCTACCGTCGCATTGAAGGCCCGGGCTGAGGATCACGGGGCCGAGCCGCAAACGACGCCTCAGAAGCGTTCGCCCGCCGGCAGGTAGCGCCATGCACCCACCGGCATCTTCGCCAGCGACACGCGTCCGATGCGCAGGCGCCGGATCGCCACCACCTCCAGGCCCACCTGCCTGCACACGTCGCGCAGCTGGCCCGGCTGCACGCCCTTGAGCGCGAAGCGCAACCGCACCTCGTTCTGCCAGCTGACCTTGCACGCGGGCAGCGCGCGGCCGCGGTAGTGCAGGCCATGCTTGAGCCTGGCCAGGCCGTACGGGGCGATCTCGCCGACCACTTCCACCACGAACTCCTGTTCGATCGCCTCGACATCTTCGGTCAGGCGCCGCCACACGCGGCCGTCCTGTGTGAGCACCACCAGGCCAGTGGCCTCGGCGTCCAGCGGCACCAGCGGCGTGAGGCGGTGGAAGTGGCGCTGCAGCAGGCGCACCCCGGACGGATCGTCGGGCCAGCGCGTTTCGGGCCGGACCAGTGCGGCGACAGCGCCGGGATCGCGGCCGGCGTCGAGGTCGGCGGGCCGGTGCAGCAGCACCGTGGCCGGCTCGATCGCATCCAGTCGCGCGGCCGGGTCGAGCTCGACGGTCTCGTCGCGCACCGCCAGCGCAGGATCCTCGACCACCACGCCATCCACCCGCACCCATCCGCCCTTGATGTACTGCTCAGCCTCGCTGCGCGGGCAGCGGGCGAGGGCGGAGACGCGTTTGGCCAGTCGCACCGGTTCTGACATTGCTCCACGCCACGCGATTCAGGACAGGCAGTGTAGCGATCGGGCACTCTAGGCGCCCTGCGATCCGCGCGTCGCCTGTTGCGCCGCGCGGCGCGCCCATGATCGAGGTGCCATGAAAACCCCGTCCGGCCTGCAGCCGCTGATCGACGATGGCGTGATCGACGCCGTGATGCGGCCGCTCAAGAGCGGCAAGGAGGCGGCCGTGTACGTCGTCAGCGCAGGCGGGGAGATCCGCTGCGCCAAGGTCTACAAGGACATGGCCCAGCGCAGCTTCCAGCAGCGCGTGCAGTACCAGGAGGGCCGCAAGGTGCGCGGCAGCCGCGAGGCGCGCGCGATCGCCAAGGCCAGCAAGTACGGCCGGCGCCAGCAGGAAGCCGAGTGGAAGAACACCGAGGTCGAGGCGCTGTACCAGCTGCGCGATGCCGGTGTCCGGGTGCCCGAACCCTTCGGCTACTTCCACGGCGTGCTGGTGATGGAACTGGTGGTCGATGCGGACGGCCATTCCGCGCCGCGGCTCGGCGAAGTGGAGCTGGCGCCGGAACAGGCGCGCGGTTTCCACCGCTTCCTGGTGCGGCAGGTGGTGAAGATGCTGTGCGCCGGGCTGATCCACGGCGACCTGTCCGAGTACAACGTGCTGGTCGCCCCGGACGGCCCGGTGATCATCGACCTGCCGCAGGTGGTCAGCGCGGCGGGCAACAATGCCGCGCGCACGATGCTGCTGCGCGACGTGAACAACCTCACCGCCAGCCTCGGCGCGTGGGCGCCGGAGCTGCTGGACACCTGGTACGGCGAAGAGATGTGGGCGCTGTACGAGGCCGGCGAGCTGCATCCGGATACCGAGCTCACGGGGCGGTTCGAGCACGACGAGTCCGCGCCCGACCTCGACGGCGTCCGCCATGCGATCAACGACGCGCGCGAGGAAGCCCTGATCCGCCAGCAGGGCCGCGAGGCGGCCGCCGAGGGGGATTGACGCGTATCGGGGCGATGGTGGAGCGGCAGCCTGCGCGTCGACCGCACGGCTGGCGCCACGCGTGAACGCGACGGGACACGCATCCGGAGCGGCGCGATGGTGTTGCGGCAGGCGGGGTGTCCTGCTTGCCGGCAACGGTGCATTGACACGGCGGCTGGCACCATCGTCATTCGTCCGGGAATGCATTCGCCACGCGATCCCGATCCGTTTCGGAGCCGATCTGATGCCGTATGGCCCGTCCAGCGCGTGCCGAGGGGCCCGATGAGCCGGGATCCTGGTGGTGATCCGCGCGTCTCCGGTCCGCCCGCCCCAGTGGATGCATCCGCCGCCGGCATCGTCGGAACCTGGCGGCTGCTGGCGTACGAGGTGGAGGTACGCGCGACCGGACGCCGCTTCCCCGCGATGGGGGAGCGACCGTCCGGCTACACCATCTTCAGCCCGGAAGGCCGGGTCTGGTTCATGCTGACCGGCGACGGACGCGAGCCCGGCGACAGCGACGCGGAGATGGCCCGGCTGCTCGAAAGCCTGATCGCCTATACCGGGCGCTACCGCATCGAGGGCGACGACTGGATCACCGAGGTCGATGTGGCCTGGAACCCGGCGTGGGTCGGCACCGGGCAGCGGCGCCAGTTCGCACTGGACGGCGACCGCCTGGAGGTACTCACGCCCTGGCGCGTGATGCCGAACTGGGCCGACGAGGGCGAGTCGCGCAGCATCATCACTTTCGAGCGCGTCACCGTCGAACGCGTGGCCGGGGCGGTCGCTCCCGAGTGACGTTCGCGACGTCACGTGGCGCCGACCGGGTCGCGGCCACGCTTGGCGCATCGTGGTCGGGAGTCCTCGACATGCGTCATCCGATAATCCTTGCGGCCCTCTTGGCCGGCCCGCTCGCGGCCGCCGGCATCGCCGCCGCAGCGCCGCCTGATCCACGGCCCAACGTGCCGGTGGACGACGTCGACCTGTCGTGCTACGCGGGCACCTGGTACGAACAGGCGCACCTGCCGATGGTGTTCCAGCGCCAGTGCGTGTCCGACACGACCGCCCGCTACCGGCTGCAGGCCGACGGCACGGTGGAGGTCCTGAACCGGTGCCGGACGCGCGAGGGCGGCTTCGAGCAGGCGCGCGGCGTGGCGCGCACGGTCCACGGACGCACGTCCACGCTGGAAGTGCGGTTCGCGCCGGCCTGGCTGTCGTGGCTTCCCGTGGTCTGGGGCGACTACTGGGTGATCGCGCTCGACGAGGCCGACTACCGGTGGGCCATGGTCGGCGCGCCCGACGCGGACTACCTGTGGATCCTCTCGCGCACGCCGCAGCTGGCCCCCGCGGTGCGTGCACGGCTGGTGGAGCAGGCCCGCGCGATGGGCTATCCGGTGGACGAGCTGATCGAGACTCCGCAGCGCTCGCAGGCGCCGGCCGGTCAGGCCGCCGAACCCGCGCCAGCGCAGTGACCGTGCCGCGCGTCGCGACCGGGCCCGATATCCTGTCTGCGTGACCCGACCTCCGCGCATCGTGCTCGACGGCGTTCCCGCCAGCCGGCTCCAGCTCCCGCCCGGCCCCTGGGCGACGGTGCTGGATGGCCTGTGCGCGAGGTTTCCCGCGATCGATGCGGCCACCTGGCACGCGCGATTCGCGCGCGGGCGCGTGCTGGACGTGGACGGCCACCCGCTCGATGCCGACGCGGCATACCGGGTCGGCGCCGAGATCCGGTACTTCCGCGAAGTCCCGGACGAGCCGCTGCTGCTGTCCGTCGAAACCGTCGTGCATGCCGATGCGCACTTGGTAGTCGCCTGCAAGCCGCATTTCCTGCCCGTCGCGCCCACCGGAGCCTGGGTGCGCGAGACGCTGCTGTCGCGTCTGGTGCGCAAGCTGGGCAATCCCGCGCTGGTGCCGCTGCATCGGATCGACCGCGACACGGCGGGCCTGGTGATGTTCTCGGCCGATCCCGCCAGCCGCGGCGCCTACCAGGCGCTGTTCCGCGAGCGGCGCATCCGCAAGCACTACCTGGCCCTCGCGCCGCCGCTCCCGGCCTTGGCCTTCCCGCACGTGCAGCGCAGCCGCCTGGAGCGGGGCGAGCCGTTCTTCCGCATGCGCGAGGTGCCCGGCGCCCACAACAGCGAGACCGTGGTCGACGTGGCGGCCCGTGGTCACGAAGCGTGGACCTATCGCCTGGCGCCGGTCACCGGCCGCAAGCACCAGCTGCGCGTGCACATGGCGGCGCTGGGCGCGCCGATCGTGCACGACCGCTGCTATCCAACGCTGCAGGTCCGGAACGCCGACGACTCCGATCGCGCGCTGCAGCTGTTCGCCCACGCACTGGCCTTCGACGATCCCCTGAGCGGCGAACCGCGCACATTCCTCGCGCCGGGTGGGGCAGGGTGGGAGGGGGTGTCCGGCGCGATGCAGGAGGCGTCGGCTGCGCCGATGCTGGAACGACCGCACGCTGTCGGACGCTGATTCCCGGGCCGCCCCGTCATGCCGAACGCGTGTTTTTTCGGAGATTGCCGCAGGCCGTCTTTACGACGGCCGCGGCGTATCAGGCTTGCCTGGGCGTTTCAGGCTTACCTGTCAGCTCACTTGCGCCAGAGGTTGATGCCCTGGCTCACGTCCTCGGCGTAGTTCTCGATCGCCGCAAGATCGCGTTCGTTGGAGATGCCCGTCAGCAGGGCCTCACGCAGCGCGTTGGACGCGCCCTGCTGGTCCAGCAGTTCGGTCTCGTCCTCGCCCAGCGCACCGGTCAGGGCCTGCTTGGCCTCGTCGGTGAGATAGCCGGTGGTGGAGTCGATGATGCTGCCGCTCACACCCTTCAGCGCCTCGGTCACCTGCGGACTGCTGAAGAGTTCGCCGATCATGCCCGACACGGCGTCCTTGGCCTTGTCGCCCACCGGGATCCCGGCGAGCGCCAGGTCGGCGATGAACGACACCATCTCGGTCTGCGCGTCCTCGCGCGCCTTGAGTTCGTTGAAGCCCTGGGTGATCGCATCGTCGGCGCCGCCCATCAGCATCGACAGCCGGCCCATGGCGTCCGCGTCGCCCTCGGCGGTGTTGATCTGCGACTTCAGGCCTTCCGCGTATTCGAGCACGGCCGCGCGGGCACTGCCCTGGTAGGTCTGGTCGCCGTCGAACAGCACGACGTTGAACAGGGCGCCCAGGTCGGACGCATCCTGCATGTACTGCTTCACGTCGGCATCGTCCTTGCTGCCGATACGGGTGGTGTCGAAGTCGGTCAGGCTCTCGAGCATCGGCTCGGAATGCGAGACGAACAGCAGGCCCATGGCGTCCACCCGCTCCTGCACGTTGCCGGTGTGGCGATCGCTGAAGATGTCGCCGCTCGACGCCGGCACGCGCGCCAGCATCGCCGCCGCCTCGCGCGATTCCGCCGTGTCGACGCGCGAGACCTGCGCCACGAGCGAGGAGAACAGGTCGGGGATGGAGATGTCCGCGGCGGTGAGGCCGTCCCGGTAGGCGACGGTGCTGTGTTCGACCAGGCCTTCGAGATGGTTCGGCGAGATCGAATCGCCGGCGCGCGCGACGCGCTCCATCAGCGACTGCAGCTGGCCCTGGTCGAGGCCCGCCAGCACGTCGGCGGCGATGTCGCCGCGGGTGGGATCGCCGGTCAGCACGATCGCCGCAAGGCCGGCGGCGTTGTCGCGCAGGGCGCCGTCCTCGAGCTGGTCGTTGAGGGCGTAGTCGGTGATCAGGTGCTGGCTGTAGGTCTCGCGGAAACTGGAAATGTCGGAGCTGTAGTGCGGTCCGCCGAAGAACTCGGCGAACTCGCGCATGTTGCGGGCGTGCTCCACCTGCTGGTCGACGCCGTCGGTGCTGGTGGAATCGGGATTGTGCAGATAGGTATCCAGCGCGCTGGACGTGCCGATGACCTCGCCGTCGGGGCCGACGATGTCCTGCGACGGGATCTGGCCGGCGTTGTAGGCGGCCGCGATCGCCTCCGCCATGTCGCCGCGGGCCGACTGCGACACCTGTCCGGCGTCCACCTGCGCATTGATGCGGGTGGGCGACATCCAGGAGTTGAACGCGTTGGGATCCTGGCGCAGGATCTCGGCGACCAGGGCCTGCCGATAGTCCGCATCGCCCTCCTGGATCGCCTCGCCGAAGGCGCGCACGCGGGCGTCGTAGTCGTCCGTGCCCCACTGCGAGCCGACTTCGAGCAGGTCCTGGGCCGCCTGCTCCGGATCGGGCGTCTGCGGGACTTCGGTCGGCAACTGGACCGGCGACTGGGGACTCTGGACGGGATCGATCACGACACGCTCCTGCAGCGACAAGCTCGGGGCCGATTATCCGGGGGCGGCAAGTGCATCGATGCCTCGGGCCGACCCTAGGCGGTTCAGCAGTACGTCAGACCCGCATCCGGGCGCCTGCGGTGCGCGGAAGCACTGGAAGGTGACAGCGGATCCCACACGCGGATCACAAGCGGGCGGGCATGCTGGCCGCATCAGTCCGGGGAAAGCGCCGATGGAACGTTTCGAAGGCGGATGCCTGTGCGGCGACGTCCGCATCATCGCCAAGGGTGAGCCATACCGCGTGGGCGTGTGTCATTGCCTGGACTGTCGCAAGCACCACGGTGCCCTGTTCCTGGTCACGGCGATGTTCCCGGTGGATGCCGTCGAGATCACGGGCGAAACCCAGCACTACGCCAACCGTCACTTCTGCCCGCGCTGCGGCTCGTCCGTGTTCTCGCGCACCGGCGACGAGGTGGAACTGCATCTGGGCGCTCTGGACGACATCGACCGGCTGGCGCCGACCTACGAGCTGTGGACGCAGCACCGGGAGTCCTGGCTGCCGGAATTCCCGCTGTCGCGGCGCTATCCGCGCAACCGCACGTCCGGCGGCCGCCACGAACCCTGACCGGGCACCTGCACGTGCCAGCATTCGGCGGTAAGGTCCGCGCATGAGCCTGGTCCTGCCGCCGTGCCCGCGCCTGCGTCCCTACGTGTCCATCTTGTGGGCCGGCGCGCGGCCGGCTGCTTCGGGCCGCGAATGCGCGCTGCCGTCCGGGGAGATGCACATCGCGATCAGGCTCCAGGGTGGACCGGTGCGGGTCTACGACGGCCCGGTGTCGGCGTCCACGCAGTGCACCGGTGTCGCGCTGGTCGCCGGCCTGCGGATGGAGCCGTACTGGAAGGATGCGGACGCCGCCACGCAGAGCGTCGGGGTGCAGCTGCGTCCGGGCGCGGCCGGCGCCCTGTTCGGCGTGTCCGCGACCGAGTTCGCGGACTCTCATGTGGAACTGGAGGCCGCGTGGGGCGCCGACGGCCCGCGGCTGCACGATGCGCTCCACGACACGCGGGATCCGCGGGCCCGGCTCGCCGCGCTGGAATCCGCGCTGCTGGCCCGCCTTCGCCCACGGGACATGCATCCCGCGGTCGCCGGGGCGCTGGCGTCGATGCATGCCGCGCCAGCTGCCGGCCGCCTGCCCGATGTGGCCGGCATCAGTGAGCGCCACTTCATCGCGCGCTTCCGTGAGGCCACCGGCCTGTCGCCGAAACGCTATGCGCGCCTGCGCCGCTTCCGCGCCCTGCTGCAGGCGTTGCGGGCCGGATCCGGCAGGCCGCTTGCCGAAATGGCGCTGGCCGCGGGATACAGCGACCAGGCCCATTGCAGCCGCGAGTTCCGGGCGTTCGCGGGCACCAGCCCGCAGGCATGGCGGCGACAGTACGAGTCCGCGCGATGACCGCGGGCCGCAGCCTGGACGGTCAGTTCCGTTCAAGACCGGCTGCCCGCCGTCGAGTCAGGCTGTGCACCACCACCATTCGATGGAGACCGGCATGAGCGAGCAGGCGCTGTACCCCTACCTTTGCGTGGCCGATACGGCACGCGCCATCGAGTTCTACCGCCAGGTCTTCGGGGCGACCGAGCTGTTCCGCCTGGTCGAACCCGGTGGCCGGATCGGCCATGCGGAAGTGGACATCGACGGCACCACGCTGATGCTGTGCGACGAGTTTCCGGAACTCGACATCCGCCGGCCCGATGCCGGCGCCGGCTACAGCACCACCATGCACCTGCACGTGGACGATGCCGATGCCGTCATTGCCCGGGCGGTCGAGGCCGGTGCGACCGTGCTCATGGCGCCGGCCGACGCGTTCTACGGCGAGCGCTCCGGCGTGATCCGCGATCCGTTCGGACATCGCTGGAACATCGGCCACAGCATCGAGGACATCACGCCGGCGGAGATGCAGCGCCGCTACACGGCGATGATGGCGTCGCCGGACACCGACTGAGGGGATGGTGTCCAGCGTCAGGTCGGGGAACGCGTCTTGCATGCGCCATTGACCGGCGTCGGGTGAGGCGCCGTCCACATTCCATCGACAGGCTGCAGTGGCCTGATGCACTGCCGGCGTCCGGACGCGGCGCTAAGATGATGGCAAGGCCTGCCACGAGGAGTTCGCATGTTCCTGCACCGCTTCTTCGGGCAGACCCCCACGCCGCGCGCCTGCGCGGGATGCGAGGGCGATCAGCGGCTGGATTTCGAAGTGCGGATGGCGTTCCAGCCGATCGTGGATGCGCGTGACCATTCCATCTACGGCTACGAGGCGCTGGTGCGCACCGCCGACGGCGGTGGCGCGTCCGAGGTGCTGGCCCGGGTGGAGCCGGAACTCCTGTACCGGTTCGACCAGACCTGCCGGGTGAAGGCGATCGTCACCGCGGCGGAGCTGGGGCTTCGGCAGCGGCTGTTCATCAACTTCTTCCCGAACGCGGTGTACCAGCCCGAGACGTGCATCCGGCTGACGCTGCAGGCGGCGCAGATGACCGGATTCCCGACCTCGAACCTGGTGTTCGAAGCCGCCGAGTCGGAGCAGGTGAGCAACCAGGCGCACGTGTCGCGCATCTTCCGCGACTACCGCAACCGCGGTTTCCAGACCGCGATGGACGATTTCGGAGCGGGCTATGCGGGGCTGTCGAGCCTGGCGGCGTTCCAGCCGGACCTGATCAAGCTGGACATGGGCCTGCTGCGCGGGATCGATGCCGATCCCGTGCGCCGGAGCATCGTCGCCGGCGTGGTCCAGATCGGCCGCGGCGTGGGATCGACCCTGCTGGCCGAGGGCGTGGAAACGGCGGCGGAGTACCACACCCTGCGCGAGCTGGGGATCGACCTGTTCCAGGGCTACCTGTTCGGACGGCCCGCACTCGAGCGCCTCGAACCGGTTCCCGACGCGACGTGGAGATCGCTGGCGGCGTAGCGGGCGCTACCGGCGTGGGGGCGCCTGGCTTCGGCCCGGGCGTCGTCCAACGGGGCCTGCGCGGCACCGCATCCGTTACGCGCGCTCTGCGGACGGCACGCCCTCGGACGCTCGCCGACCCTTCACGGCGTCCCTCTATGCTGTGGCGATGGCGAAGCTCTCCGACCGTGTCTGGAACTTCCGCGGCAAGCATCGCATTGCCGGCGTGCTCGATGTCGGCACCCAGATGTCCCTGGTCCGGCGCGGCGATGGCCGCTTCGTGGTCGTCGACGGGTGCGCACTCGATGCCGTGCAGCACGCGGAACTGATGTCACTCACCGGCAATGGCGCGCAGGTCGCGGCGGTGGTGCATGTACATCCTTTCCATACCCTGCATGTCGAAGCCACCCAGCGACTGTTCCCGCAGGCGACGCTGTACGGCACCGCGCGCCACCGGGAGCGTGCTCCCGCGCTGCCGTGGTCGGGCCCGGCGGTGGAAACCTGGAGCGAAGGGCATCCGCTCGCGGACGTGTTCGACCTCTCGGTACCCGATGGCGTGGACTTCGTCTGCCCGGACGAACGCGTGCACGTGGCTTCGGTGCTGGTGCGCGAACGGGCCAGCCGCATCGTCCACGTCGACGACACGCTCAACGTGCTGGCGGGGCCGGGCGCCCTGCGGCACCTGCTGCCGGTGTCGGGCCTGCGCATGCACCCGATGCTGTCGCGCGCGCTCAGGCCGCAGGCCGGTGCTGCCGCGGCATACGCGGCGTGGGCGCGCGCACTCGCGGTGCGCTGGGCGGATACGCGAATCGTCTGCGCAGCGCATTCGGCGGTGCGTGTGCTGCCCGAAGGTGGCTTCGCGAGGGAAGTGGAGGCGGCGCTGGGGAAGGTATCGCGCACGCTGGAGCGGCATCGGCAGCGCTACGGCTAGGGGCTTGCGGGGTGTGACGCGGCGTTACGCGGCGACCGCATACAGTGGCCCGCCATCACGCCGACCGGACCCGAATGCGCAAGCCTCCGCAGAATCCGCACGACCTCAACCGCCATGACCTCGACGACATCCTCGGCACCATCAACGAGGAAGTCCGCCAGCGCTTCGGAGAGGGCAAGCTGCCCGACTACATCCCGTCGCTGGCCGACGTGCCGGAGGACCGCTTCGGGATGGCGCTGGCGCTGCCGGACGGCAGGATCCACGCGGTCGGCAACGCACGGGATCCGTTCTCGATCCAGAGCGTATCGAAGGTGTTCACGCTCACCCTGGCGATGTCGGCCGTGGGCGACGAACTGTGGAAGCGGGTCGACCGCGAGCCCTCCGGCGACCCGTTCAACTCGCTGGTCCAGCTGGAGTACGAGAAGGGCATCCCGCGCAACCCGTTCATGAATGCCGGCGCGTTGGTGACGGCGGACGTGGTGCTCTCCAGCTACGCGGATGCCGAAGCGACGCTGCTCGAGTTCATGCGCGCGCGGTCGGGCAACCCCGAGGTGGGCACCGACGAGGTGGTGGCGAAATCCGAGCGCGAGAGCGGCCATCGCAATGTGGCCATGGCCAATTTCATCCGCAGCTACGGCAACCTCGACAACGACGTGGATGCGGTGCTGGGCTTCTACTACCTGCAGTGCTCGCTGCGCATGGACTGCGTGGACCTGGCGCGCAGCGTGCAGTACCTGGCCGATGCCGGCCATTGCGCCACGTCCGACGTCCAGGTGACCAGCGCCGAAGGCGCAACGCGCATCAACTCGGTGATGATGACCGCGGGGACCTACGACGCCGCGGGCGACTTCGCGTACTACGTGGGGCTGCCCGCCAAGAGCGGAGTGGGTGGCGGCATCGTCGCGGTGGTCCCGCATGTCATGGGCGTGTGCGTGTGGTCGCCGGGCCTGGACGACAAGGGCAATTCGCTGCTGGGACGCTACGCGCTGCACCGGTTCACGCGGATGACCGGACTGTCGGTGTTCTGAGCGACATCCCCGCGGCGGTCCAGTGATCGGCGCCCCGTCGGCCCGACGCGGTTTCGCCGTGGACAGCGGGCATGAATCTCTCTGCGTCGGAGAACATCCTCGCAGCGTCTGCAGACCTCGCAACGTCTGCAGACGCCGGGTTCACGCCGGTGAATCGTCCCTGACCTGTCGCTCCGGCGTGCGTCGCCGCGCGGCCCGCACTCACGTGGCCATGCGCACCATCCGGCTAGGGTGCGCTGCATGAAAACCCTACGACAGCAGGTGTCCGCCGACGGCCGCGGCACGCTATCCGCCCGTTTCCTCGAGATGATCGACGACCCGACATTCCCATGCGTGGGCTCGAAGGCTGCCCTTGCGCGCGACGCCATCGAGCCGTGCGAGTTCGACCGGTTGGGCAGTCGCCACAACGATGCGTCGCTCCTGGATGCGCTCACCGCGTTCGCGAGGAGCATCGACGCGGCGCCCGCGGACGACACCACGGTGCGGTCCTTCGTGGCCCTGTTCGATGGGCCGTTCGATGCCGACGAGCAGCGGTTCGAGGCCATACTGTGGTCGCAGCTGCAGCGCCTGCACGATCTCGACACACGTCGCGGGACCCCCTGGGCCAGGGACGTGAGCCGCGACCCCGACGACCCGCGCTTCAGCCTGAGCCTGGCCGGGCATCCGTTCTTCGTCATCGGCCTGCACCCGGGGGCCTCCCGGATCGCGCGGCGGTTCGAGGCGCCGGCGATGGTCTTCAACTCGCACCGCCAGTTCGACCGCCTGCGTGCGGACGGGCGCTACGCGAAGATGCAGGCGGCCACGCGCCAGCGCGACATCGCGTTGCAGGGATCGATCAACCCGAACCTGGCCGATTTCGGCACCGCGCCGGAAACGCGCCAGTACAGCGGGCGACGCGTCGAGGCCGACTGGCGCTGCCCGTTCCACGTGCGCAGGCCGCGATGAGCCCCGCACCGCTGGAACGCATCCCGCCCTGCTCGGGTCGCGCGATCGAACTCGAGACCGGCGACGAGCTGGTGGTGATCGATCCGCAGGGCCAGCAGGTGAGCGATCTGACCGCATTCTCTCGCGACGATCTGGCCGAATACCTGTCCTCGGGCCGCTCGATCGACTACGCCGCCAGGCTCTGGCTGAGCACCGGCGACACGCTGTACTCCAACCGCAGCCGCCCGATGTTCACCATCCTCGAGGACACCTGCGGCCGGCATGACTTCACGCTCACGCCTTGCTCGAAGGAGATGTTCGAGAAGCTCTACGACGAGGCGGAAGGGCGCCCAGGCTGCGAGGGCAACCTGGCATCGGCGCTGGCGCCTTGGGGCATCGGACGCGACCGCATCCCGGTGGCGTTCAACATCTTCATGAACGTCACCTTCGATGCCGCATCCGGTGCGGTGGCCGTCCTGCCGCCGCTGAGCAAGGCCGGCGACCACATCCGCCTGCGCGCGGAGATGCCGCTGGTGGTCGCGATGACTGCCTGCTCGGCAGGCCAGTCGAACAACTTCAGCTACAAGCCGATCGATTACCGCATCGATCGCGCCCGGGCGGAATAGCCGCACGCCGGCGGTCCGGGGCGACGCTCCCGGGAGTCAGAACCAGAGGTCGCGGACGCAGCGCCCGTCGGAGGGCAGGTCGTCGAAGCTGTCGAGGCCGTCGAAATGGTCGATCGGCAGGTGGGCCACGGCCGCGGGTTCGGCGAGTCGTACGTTCACCGCCATCCGCCGCCGCCCGTCCGCCTCCCGCCGCAGCCCGCGCCAGCAGATGACGCATCCGCAGGTCGGGCAGAACCGGATCTCCAGTGCCGGATCGCGCTTGCCGATCCGGGTATAGGCCTGTGTCGTCCCCTGGATCGCAATGCGCTCGTGCTCGAAATCGTAGGCCCACAGGGCGCCATAGCGTCGGCAGAGCGTGCAGTTGCACGCCGTAACCGGCCCGGGATCGCCTGTCAGGGTCCAGCCGGCGTCGCCACAGTGGCAGCGCCCTTGCACGGTGTCTGCGCGCATGGCGGGTTCAGGGTTGCCGTGAGGGAGCGGGGGCATCGTCGCGGGCCACGGTCGAGTCGCCCGCGCGCCCGCCGGGAACCACCGTCCACCCCGGGGCGAGCGTGAGCGTCCAGCCTTCGCCGGCGCGTCCGTCGCTGCCCGGCGGCAGTGCCACCGTCGCCTGCTTGCGGTCCGCGTGCACCAGGGCCGCTCCGCCGTCTGCCACGACCAGCTCGCCCCATGCATCGGACAGGCGCAGGGTGGGGTAGACGGTCCCCACACCGTCGAGGGCGGCGAGCGTCTGCGGATTGAACTGGAAACTCGATTTCCCAAGCGGCAGCACCAGCACCGGACCGTCCACCAGCGTGGCGCGCCATGCCGCCAGGCGTTCCCGGCGCGTGCGCTCGCGTGCCTCCTCCGCCGTGCGCAATGCGCCGTCGGCGTCGTAGCGCCGCGTCCGTGGCCCGATCTCGCGCAGGCGCGCCGGATCGATCCGGTGCGCGGCCGCCAGCAGGGCGCCCAGGTCCGCATCGGCTCCGAGCCTGCCGCGCCAGTCCGGATCGACGGCGTCGAGCAGCAGGCCGTAGGCAGGACCGCTGGCGTAGGCGAACGAGCGCACGAAACTGGGTGCGTCGAGGAACCGCGCAAGATCGTAGACGGCGAAGGCGCGGCGCTGCTCGTCCCGGGCAAGGCCCAGCCGCACGCCGGTGTACTCGGCGAGCCCCTCGTTGATTTCGAGCGCCGCCTCGTCGGCGCCGGCGCCATCGAACAGGCTGCGACGGGCGTGGCGGAACGCGAGCGCATCGGTGACGTGCCCGAGGCGCGCGTCAGCCTCGTCGACCATCAATGCGCGGGCCAGCGCTCGCCATTCCAGCTGCAGCAGGTAGCGGCCGTCGAGGGTGTCGAGATGGCGGTTGCCGGCCTCGCCGCGCGCCAGTCCGAGCCCGGGCTGGATGCGGTGGAACATCTCGTGCACCAGGAACACGCGGAGCAGGGCGGGTTCGAACGGCACCGGCCACAGCAGCTGGGTCCACGCCGCGCCCGACCACTCCACGCGCGTGTTCGCCATGATCGCCGAGGCCGGCAGGGTGCCGACGAAGGCGCCGTCCTTCGCCACCAGGACCCCGCCGGGGTCGGCCTGGTTCGCGATCACGGCGCGGTCGGCAGGATCGACGATCATGATCGGCCCGCACAGCGATTCCCCCCACAGCGCGCCGTCGTCGGCGTCGCACAGCTTGCGGGCCTCGTCGAAGACGACCATGGCGCTGGCGTGGTCCGGCGCGGCGGCGACCGGCAGCGCCGCGAGGCCTGCCAGACACGCCAGCACGGCTCCCAGGGATCGAACGACGACTCTTCTGGACATCACGGACCCCTTGGCACGTATGGCGAGCGGCACCGGCAGATCCGGGACCATCCCGGCAGCCGGGTGGAAGGATCAGCGGGCGTTGGGAGCGGTATTCCGGTCCTGCACCGAATCGGCGATCAGCGCGGCCACGCCGCGCGGATCCTCTTCCTGGGCGACGTGGCCACCGGGGAAGGTGCGGATGGTCCAGCCGCGCGCGACCGCGTTGCGCCAGCTGCGGTCGGTCTTCGCGCGATCTTCGGCGGACTGGTCCGCCGGCACGAACGCGACGTAGGTGACCGGCAGCGCGAGCGCCGCCGGGTTGCGGTAGGAGACCGGCTGGCTGAAGCACTTCACCGAATGCTTGACGTTGTACGGCGGCGTGGCGCCCGGCTTCACCCATGGCACCTGCATGAAGCCGTCCTTGAAGCGTTCGGGGTCGGGCGGTGCGTCGTTGCCGAAGATGTCCCACAGCGACTGGCCGTCGTTGGGAACCGCGGCATCCAGGAACACCACGTGGCGCAGGCGTTCTGGAATGCGGTCCATCACCCCGGTCACCACCATCCCGCCGTAACTGTGGCCGGTGAGCACCACGTCGTTCAGGTCCTCGAACAGGATCAGGTTGACCACGTCGTCGATGTGCGTCTGGAGATCGACCTCGGTGCTGTTGAGGTGCTCGCGCTCGCCCAGACCCGTCAGGGTAGGGCGGTACACGGTGTGTCCCTGTTCGCTGAGGAACTGTCCGGTGCGCTTCCACTCCCAGCCGCCGGCGGTGGCGCCATGGACCAGGACGAAAGTCTGCCTTTCGGCGGCGGCTGCCGCCATGGATGTCGGCGCCAGCAGCAGGGTGAACAGGACCAGTGCGAGGGCACGCAGCGGGGAAGCTCTCATGGGTATCCGGATGCTCGTGGTCAGGGGCCGGGAAAGTGTGCCACGCGGATCCGCGGATCGTGCGGCGCCGATCGCGTACGCCGGCGCACGGAACGCGACCGGGGCGACCTGGCGGACGAGCGGAGGGCGAATATCCGCTCTGGCAATGGGGAGCGTCTGTCGGGACGGGCCTAGTCCCGCCATCTTTGGCCCGGCGCGCAGGTCGTGGTACTCGGCGACGCATGCATCTGACGCATCGGCGGCGCCTCGGCTTGTCCTTACGGCACTTGTCCCACTGACGCGGCGTGCGGCTGCGCGCCGTCGACCCACCCGGCTATCGGAGTTTTCCGACAGACACCGGACCCGACGCGCCGGGATACTCGATGCAGCACCAGGATCGGTGCGCGCATCCGGCGAGTTGAGCCGCCCCTGCCGCGATGCGTCGTCCCCGACGGGCGGATGACATGGAGGTAGCACGCATGAAGACACGTATTCTTACGGCCGCGCTGGCACTGGCGGCGACACTGCTGTGTGGCTGCGCATCGATCGCCGAGAGCACCAACACGCTCTCGGACGAACGGCTGCAGTCGATCGCGGCCGGCGCCCTGGGCTACGAGCCTGCCGAACTGGAGGTGGTCAGCCGCCGGACGGAGGGCACCAATACCTACGACAACCTGCGCGCCAGCGACGGTGGCGAGTTCGCCTGTGTCGTGAACGGTGGCAACTTCCTGTCGGCCGGCATGACCAACCCGCCATCGTGCAACCGGAAGGGAGAACCGGCCCGCAGGACAAGCCCGCTGTGACGGGTTAATCCGCTCGATGGGTGGATCGGATCGCCCGACATCGGTTCCCGATGTCGGGCCGTCCGTCACGGACGGGAATCCAGGAAGGTGTCATTGCGAAGGCCACCGCTCGAGTCGCCGGAGTGGCGGCGCCCACGCCGCCTGTGCTGCAATCGCGCCCGATGCGCACACCCACCCTCGATGTCCTGCGGCGCTACGCCATCGCGCGGACGCTGCCACCGCCCGCGACCCTGTCGAGGGCGATCCGGCGACTCGGCTTCGTCCAGGCCGATCCGATCCGCGCGCCGGCACGCGCGCAGGACCTCACCCTGCGCCACCGCGTGCGCGACTACGTCGCCGGCGACCTGGAGCGGCGTTATCCGCGCATGGCGCTGGAAGAGGACTGCCTGGTCAACTACGGGTTCCTGCCGCGCGCGCAGGCGGCGCTGCTGCATCCCCGCCAGCCGCGCCGCGCATGGGATGCGGCGACGCGCCGCCGTGCGGAGGCGGTGCTGGCGTTCGTGCGCGCGCGTGGCGCGGTGCATCCGCGCGAGGTCGACCGCCATTTCGCGCACGGACGTGTGCGCAACTACTGGGGCGGCTCGAGCAACGCCACCACCCACCTGCTCGAAGCGATGCACTACGCCGGCCTGCTGCGGGTGCGGCGGCGCGATGCCGGGACCCGCGTGTATGCCGTGGCGCAGCGCGAACCCTCCGACGACAGCCCGTCCGGACGCGAACGCCGGGCCGAGGCACTGGTGGAACTGATCGTCCGCAAGTACGCACCGCTGCCGGCATCCAGCCTGGTCTACCTGGTACGGCTGCTCGACTACGGTGCGCCACAGCTGGCGACGCAGACCCGCGCTGCGCTGGCCATGGCGCGCGAACGCCTGCCCTCCGCACGGGTCGACGGCGTGACGTGGCTCTGGCCGGACGGAGAGGATCCCGCCGCGCGCCGCCACCGGTTGGACCACACCCTGCGCCTGCTGGCACCGTTCGATCCGATCGCCTGGGATCGCCGGCGATTCGAACTGCTGTGGGGCTGGCGCTACCGGTTCGAAGCCTATACCCCGGCAGCGAAGCGACAGTTCGGCTACTACGCGCTACCGATGCTGTGGCGGGGCCACATGGTCGGCTGGGCCAATATCGGCATGCGCGACGGGCAGCTCGCGCCGGCCTTCGGATACGCCGCAGGCGTCCCGAAGGACGCCGGCTTCCGCAACGCACTGGACGAAGAACTCGATCGGATGCAGCGGTTCCTGATGGGCGCTGCGGCCATCCGTGACGCGGCGGGCCGGGGCTGAGGGAGGCCTGCTGCAGGCCGGACCGTCCTGTGAGGGTGTCCGTGTAGGGCAGCGGCGCTGCGACGGTTGACCGAAACCGCGTGCAGCCGCGGCAGGTCAGGCGGACAATGGGCCGGCCGTGGCAGCCGGATTCCCGAGGTGGTTCCGCAGCTCGTCGTCCATGAAGCGCACCGGTGCATTCGTCGCAAGCCACCGCATCGCCACCAGGTCGTGTCCTGCATGGTTGCGTGGAGTGTCTGCATCTTCAATGTAGAAATGGCCAGGCGATAACGAGAATCCTGTCGCATCAATTCGTGTAGCTCCTGCGGCAGCGGCAAGCAGCAGCGCCAGTACGCCGTTCGAATGGGCGTCCGGCCCGACGAGTCCTCCACTCGAGTAGCCTGTCAATGCGAGCACGAACTGTGCCCTCGCCTCGGCCGTCATGACCTCCTGCGAACGCCACGCGAAACCGAAATCACGGAAGCGCTCGGCATAGTCGGTCCATTTGCCGGGATTCACGAAAAGGACCCGCTCACTGAAGCGACCATTCATGTTGCGCAGGGTATGGCGGCTCGTCTTGTCGCCAGCCCGGCTGACGCCAGCGCCGAGAACAGTCAGATCTGCAGAACGAGCGAGTCCGTATCCCGCTCCATTCGCGCAGACGATGACGGAATCTTCGTATCCGGCGGGCAGTTTGCGACCTGGTGCGGACCCGAACACCGTGCAGTGCTGCCCCGATACGAAGCGACAAAGTTCCGGCACGAGCGGTGATGTCGCTTCCACGATCAAGTGTTGAGACGCCAAGGTTGCTGAGCCTCCATCCAATCGAAGAGGGCGGCAAAATCGTACTGCTTCCAGGCGTTCGATCTCAGCGCCTGCCGGAGCTCGGGGTACGTCTGGAACACCGGAATTTCGACTCCCGAGCTCGCCAAAAGCCCCTCGATCTTATGGGTATTGCCTTTGAGAACCAGGAACGGGACGCGAGCCCTGCAGGCGGCGTACATGGCGTGGTGACGGCCCGTCACCAGTACTTTCGCGGAAGGAAGCGAACGAACCAGGGAAGACCACGTCCACTCATGCATCTGGATGTACGGGACCGACCAGGTCCATTGCGTAGTCACCTTGGCGAAGGTCCCCAGGTCGCGACTGAAGAAATCGGTCAGTACGATGTCACCGCCAAAATCGACGACAGGGGATGCGACGTCAATCGGCAGGAAGAACGACTGGTCTATCATCACTTCACTGCAGACGCCGCTCCTCTCGAGTTCCTGTTGCGAAAGCACCTCGCGAACCACGACGCGTTCGCAGGATCTGAGGACCTCTGCAGCGGCGGCCGAGTTCTCCTGCCACACCGTGTTTACAAGCTGGACCCGCTTGCCCCGAGCCGTTGCAGCCCCGATCTCGGCCAGCTTCCGGCGGCAGGAGGGGGAGTCGTGATGCATCGAGCCTTCGCCGTTGACGACGAGAACATCGTAGTCACTCTCTTCCCCCACCACACAGCCGGATAGCCTGCAGGCTGCCAGGATAGACTGGTAAGCCGCCGCGGAGCCGCAGTGATAGTCCGAATGATCCCCGATGATCCGGATTCTCGTCGTCCGATCGTCCCTACTCAATGATCAACTCCTTGGGTATTGCGGTGACGGTCCATGGTGCGCCGGGCAGCGCCGACAGCACGGCGATTCCGACCTGCCGGGCGCGCTCCAGTATCGCAGATTCCCGGTCCCCGCTCGGGCCCTCCGGCTTCGACGGAACCGCTGATCGTCGGTTGCACGGCGATCCGCACGGCGGAGTGAAGTCCCAAGCCGTGCCGATCGAAGTCGCAGGCGGGGACGGTCATTCCCGCCTACGGGACAACGTTGACGCCGACGCTCCGGTACGATCCGCGCTGGATTCGCAAGCCCGGGGGTCGTCCCGCGTGTCTTCCATCATTTCCATCCGCAACCTCGGCAAGACCTACGCCTCGGGATTCAAGGCGCTCGATTCGGTCGATCTGGAGATCCGCAAGGGCGAGATCCTGGCGCTGCTGGGCCCCAATGGCGCAGGCAAGACCACGCTGATCAGCATCGTCTGCGGCATCGTCAACCCCACCGAAGGCACGGTGGTGGCCGATGGCCACGACATCGTGCGCGACTACCGCGCCGCGCGCAGCCGGATCGGGCTGGTGCCGCAGGAGTTGTCGACCGATGCGTTCGAGACGGTCTGGGCGACGGTGAGGTTCAGCCGCGGCCTGTTCGGCAAGCCGCGCGACGACGCCCACCTGGAGAAGGTGCTGCGCGACCTGTCGCTGTGGGACAAGCGCGACAGCAAGATCATGACCCTCTCCGGCGGCATGAAGCGACGCGTGCTGATCGCCAAGGCGCTGGCGCACGAGCCGGCCATCCTGTTCCTGGACGAGCCGACCGCAGGCGTGGACGTGGAGCTGCGCCGCGACATGTGGGCGCTCGTGCGCCAGCTGCGCGAGAGCGGGGTGACCATCATCCTCACCACGCACTACATCGAGGAGGCCGAGGAGATGGCAGACCGCATCGGCGTGATTGACAAGGGCCGCCTGCTGCTGGTGGAGGACAAGCACGTGCTGATGCGCAAGCTGGGACGCAAGCAGCTGTCGCTGACGCTGCACGCGCCGCTGGACGCCGTGCCCGAGGCGCTGGCGTCGCTGCCGCTCGAACTCGCCGACGAGGGAAGAACGCTGGTCTACACCTTCGACTCCCAGACCGAGGAGACCGGCATCGCCGGCCTGCTGCGGCGGCTGGGCGAGCTCGGCATCGAGTTCAAGGACCTGCATTCGAGCGAGAGTTCGCTGGAGGAGATCTTCGTCGAACTGGTGCACACCGGCCGCCAGGAGGCACGCGCATGAACTGGCACGCGATCCGCGCCATCTACCGCTTCGAGATGGCGCGCACGTTCCGCACCATCACCCAGTCCATCGCCTCGCCGGTGCTGTCGACCTCGCTGTACTTCGTGGTGTTCGGCGCCGCGATCGGCTCGCGCATGGGCGAGATCGACGGGGTGTCGTACGGTGCCTTCATCATCCCGGGCCTGATCATGCTCTCGCTGCTCAACGAGAGCATCTCCAACGCCTCGTTCGGCATCTACATGCCCAAGTGGGCGGGGACGATCTACGAGCTGCTGTCCGCGCCGGTGTCGTACGTGGAGGTGGTGCTGGGCTACGTGGGCGCGGCGGCCACCAAGTCGATGATGCTCGGTGTGCTGATCCTGGTCACCGCCCGCCTGTTCGTGCCCTACGAGATCGCGCATCCGCTGCTGATGGTCGTCTTCCTCGTGCTGACCGCGGTCACCTTCAGCCTGTTCGGCTTCATCATCGGGCTGTGGGCGGACGACTTCCAGAAGCTGCAGGTGATCCCGCTGATGATAGTCACGCCGCTGACCTTCCTCGGCGGCGCGTTCTACTCGATCAGCATGCTGCCGCCGGTGTGGCAGAAGATCGCCCTGTTCAATCCGGTGGTCTACCTGGTGAGCGGCTTCCGCTGGAGCTTCTACGGCACCTCGGACGTGAACGTCGGCATCAGCCTGGCGGCGATCGTCGGCTTCCTGGCGGTATGCCTGGCGGCGGTCTGGTGGATCTTTAGGACCGGCTGGAAACTGCGCGCCTGATGAGCGATTGCGGGTTGGTGTGGCCGTCGGCGGCGTGCCGTCCGGCTCCGTGCGCACAGGTCCAACACAGCCGTAATGGACCTGTGCGTCTCCGCCAGTGATGACGACCGCCCGCGCGCTCAACGGCTGGTCCGTTCAGGGCGGGCCAGCCGCGCGTACGCATCCACGGATCAGCCCCGGCGGGCGGCCTCGATCGCGGCGACGTCGATCTTGCGCATCTCCATCATCGCCTCGAACACCCGCCTGGCGGCCGCCCTGTCGGTTCCGGCCATCGCATCGGTGAGCACGCGGGGGGTGATCTGCCACGACAGCCCCCAGCGGTCCTTGCACCAGCCGCAGGCGCTTTCCTGGCCGCCGTTGCCGACGATCGCGTTCCAGAGCCGGTCGGTCTCGGCCTGGTCGTCGGTGGCCACCTGGAACGAGAACGCCTCGCTGTGGCGGAACGTGTCGCCCCCGTTCAGGCCGATGCACGGGATGCCCATGACCGTGAACTGCACGGTCAGCACATCGCCGGCCTTGCCCGACGGATAGTCGGCCGGGGCGTGGTGTACCGCGTCGACGCGGCTGTCGGGAAAGATTTCGGCGTAGAAGGTGGCGGCCTCGAGCGCGTCATGGTCGAACCAGAGGCAGACGGAGTTCTTCGGAGTCATGGATCGGTTCCTCAATGCGGGCCGGGTGGGGCAGGCCGGACCACATGCGTGGGGTCTGCCGGTCCTGCACCCGGACGACGGGCCACGGTGGCGCAAATCGACATAGCACCGTCCGCGGCTTTGGTGAGGTGAAACGCCTGGGGTCCGGGCTGCCCGGCGGGGTGGATGCACCTGCCCCGCGGCCGCATCAGCGGTACTCGTCCGATCCCTGCACCCAGAGGAAGGACTGCACGTCGATCATGTCGCGCGGACGCAGGTCGCGCAGGTCCTCGCGCACGATCGCGGAGAACTCGAGCAGGCTCCGGTAGACCTCCCAGTCTGGCCGCGACCGGTAGGGCAGTGGGTAGCCGTAGGCACGTGCGGCGGCGCGGATCGTGTTGGGCTTCATGAACATGTGCCGGTCCGGCTGGGCGATGAATCCGAACACGGTGACCAGCGGCCAGGTGAGCACGCGCGTCTGCCGCCGCGGCAACCGGTCGATGGCGGCGACCCAGCGTTCGAACCGCAACTCGAGCCCCCCGCGGCCGTGCAGGTAGTCGTACAGCCCCTGCGCGAACTCGCGCACGCCGGCCTCGCTGCGCAGGGCATCGCGCAGCGCCATCTTCTCGAACGAGAACAGCATGCTGTGGCGGGCACGCTGCTCGACGCGCACCGCACGCGCGGCTGCTTCGGCATGCTGATCGTCGCGCAGCAGCCGGCGGAAGGTGGTGCGCGGCAAGGCCTCCTGCCAGCGCTGGTGCGTGTCCCACTTGTAATCGCGCTCCCAGTCCAGGTAGACCGGATCGCGGAAACCGCCTGGGAACTGGCGCAGGAAGCGCCTGCGGCTGCGCGCTGCGCCGGCCAGGGCGGGGGGTGTCTCGGTGCGGGAGCGCGCCATGCCCGGCTTGTAGCACCGGCGGGTTGACGGCGGCGTGCATGCCTTGCACGGATGCGGCGCGATCCATTCGACGGCGCGCGCGGGGAACCCGCGCCGAGCGCCCGCATCAACCCATCGTGTAGCTGGCGTTGCCCAGGCCGGTGCCGATCGTCAGCACCGCCCAGCGCCTGGCCTTGCGCATGCGCCGCAGTTCGCTCAGGCCCTGTACGACGGCGTCGTTGTGCATCACCACGCGCGGAATCCTGCCGTCGACCGGATGCAGCAGGGTGGACAGGGCGTCGGGCAGGTGGAAGGGCCGTTCCCAGTCGCCGGGCAGGTTCTGGGCGCCGGCGGACAGCGAGCCGTCCGCTTCGACCTGGCCCGGGCAGGCGATGCCGACGAAGGGTGCCAGGCGCAGCCCCAGGGTCGCCGCGAACGCGGCCAGCGCATTGAGCATCGCCGCCAGGCGCACGACCGCGTCCTCGCGGCTGGGGCCGTCGTCGGCGTGGCGCCATTTCAGGCTTTCGACCACGCGCGCCTTGCCCCCGGTGTCGTCCTTGTGCAGGCCGTGTTCAACGATGCCGCAGCGCAGGTTGGTGCCACCCACGTCGACCGCCAGGAATGCCTGGTGGCCGCGCGCCTCGTCCGGAAGCAGCGGCGCCCACCCGAGCAGTCCGCCCTCGTCCGCATCGTGCCGCAGCGGATGCAGAGTAGCGCTGGTGTCGGCCAGTTCCAGCAGCCGCATCGCGCGCCGCAGCGCGAGGCCGCCGGTCTCGTGCTCCGGGAAGCCGCCGCCGAGCACGATCCGTTCCACGCCCGTCCACTGCGGCTGCGCCAGGAACACCTGCACCACGTAGCGCAGCCGTCGCGCGTATTCCTCCACGGCCAGGTGGACGGCGTGCGCGGCGTCGGGATCACCGCCGACCAGCACCAGGTCCACCTTCTGCTTGCCGAGCTCGGACGAGGGAGTCTTGCCGAACGGGTCCTCGCCGCTGAGGTGATCCCGGCGCGCGGTGTCCAGCAGGGTGCGGAAGGCGGTCTGGCTGGCGCGGTCGCCCACGAAACCCTCGCCGTCGGGGTCGCGCAGGCGCAGGTTGTAGTGGTCGATCCGCAGTCCCGGCAGCTGTACCGCGTTGTGCTGGCCGCGATCGTCGCGGGCGGAGGGAGCGCGGTCGTCACGTGCCATGGGCTGGATCCGGGAAACGTTCGGCGACGCTACCCGGATGGCGGTGAGGGGCGGGTGCAGGACCCGATGGGTCAGAGGTTGGGGTCAGAGCATCGGGTCAGAGCATCGAGAGCTCGACGTTGGTCAGGTTGCCGCGGTACTGGTTGCGCAACCGCACCTTGCGCGCGAGGTCTTCGATGATGTGGCGGCTGAAGTCCACGCCGGTCAGCTCCTCCGCCATGTTGATTCCGCCGGGGGTGTCGACGTTCACCTCCATCAGTTTGTCCCCGACGATGTCCAGACCGGCCAGGTACATGCCGTCGTGGATCAGCTTCGGCGCCACCAGCTCGGCCAGTCGCAGGGCGTCCTCGTCCGGCTCGGCCAGTTCGATCTTGCCGCCGGCGCTGATGTTGCTGCGCGCATCGCCGCTGTCGTTGTAGCGGCGGAAGCACGCGTAGCGGCCGTCGACCTGCAGCGGACGGCCGTTGAGCGTCAGCAGCCGCAGGTCGCCTTCGGCGGCCTTGGGCAGGTATTCCTGCGCGATCGCGTAGCCGTCGCGGATCACCGCGTCGATCATCTGGTTGACGTTGGCGCCGCCGTCGCCGTTGACGACGAACACGCCCTGGCCACCGGAGCCCTGCAGCGGCTTGATCACGCCGCGTCCGCCCTGGGCCGAGATGAAGGCCTTGATCTCGTCCGCGTCGCGGCTGATGCAGGTGACCGGGCGCACGTCCTCGGGAAAATGCTGGAAGTAGGTCTTGTTCGAGGCGTCGGTGAGGTGGGTGGGGTCGTTGAGCACGATCACGCCGCGCTTGACCACCAGCTGCGCGAACAGCAGCGCGCTGTTCGGCGCCCAGGGACGGTCGACCACTTCCTCGGCGGGGTCGCTGCGCAGCATCAGCACGTCGAGTTCCTCGACGCTGATCCGCTCGACCCGGGCGTCCTCGCCGTGCAGGTCGGCCAGCAGTGCGGCGTCGTCCTCGTACGACTCGCCGCGAGGCAGGTGCGCCTTCGCGCAGACGCTTCCGGCCGGGTCGTAGATGAAGTCTTCCAGGCCGATCAACGCGACCGAATGCCCCAGCCGCAGGGCGGTGCGTGCCAGGCGGATGGTGGTGTAGTTGTCCTGTTCGGTGGCGATGTCGTTGACGACGAAGCCCAGACGCAAGGGTCGATCGGTCATGCAGAGGGTTCCAGCGGGAGGGGAGTGGGGTGGGCGTGATACAGGTGCGCGACGTCGAGCGTTCGACAGCGTGCCAGCGCGGCGGTGAATCCCTCGGCGGTCGTGTAACGGGGCAACAGCCGGGGTGGGGTGGCCCAGCCCTCTTCGACGAGTTGCGCCATGACCGCGCGATGGCGCAGCGCGAACTTGCCCGCGAACAGCGGCTCGAACGCGTGACCGGCGCGCAGGTCGGCAAGCAGGTCGCACAGGCCGCGCAGGTAGACCGCGTCCTTGGTCAGCCCGCCGCCACGCAGGGCACGTACCGCCACGTCGAACGCCTCGTCGGTGGCGAAGCCGTGCTGGTCGTGCAGGCAGGCGAAGATCTCGGGAATCCCCTGGCGGTGGATCGCCATGTCCGCCGCGACCACGCGGGCGGCGAGGATCCGCAGCCGCTCGCCGGGCAGGTAACCCGACAGGAACTCGGCGAGCACGCCGAGCCCCTCCTGCAGCGGGTCGTACTGGGCCAGCCCCACGGACAGCTGGCGCAGCGGCTGGCGCGCGCCGTTGTAATGGGTGACCACGTGCGTCCCGACCTCGTGCTGCACCAGCGGCTGCAGCCGCGCCTGGGGCAGGCGCAGCTCCGCATCCAGGTACAGGCGGCCGTGCGACACCATCATCAGCGAGCCGATGTCGGCATTGACGACGACATCGAGTTCGAAGTCCGGGGCCTGTGTCCGATACCAGTCGACCTCGTCCTCGACCGCGGCCACCACGGCGTCGACGCCGGTATCCGCCTCCAGCGGTTCACCGGCCTCGACCTCGTCCAGCAGGCGGTTCGCGAGCGCCAGCAACTCGGGCTCGACGCCACCGAAGAGTCCGATGCTGGCATCGATGAACCCCCCCGTGCCCCGCAGGCGCACCAGGTCGATGGTGTGGCCGAGGTCGCGCTGCTTCTCGGCCAGTACCCCGGCCAGCAGCGGCGATTCGATCCGGTCGACCGGAAGCGTGAGCAGGCGCCGGCGCATGGCATCCAGGTCGAGCACCGGCTCGGCGTAGCGCAACGGCGCCACGCGTGTCCGGTCGCTGGCCTCGAACTCCTCCCACAACCGGTCCGTCCCCAGTGGATTGAGTGCGATCAGCCAGTCGAGTTCGGCATCGATCGCGAGCAGGGCCGCGTCGATCTCCGCCGCGACCGGCGGAAGCTCCCGCGCCGGTGCGAAGGACGCGTCCCCCGGCTGCACCTGCGCGTTCATGTCCGCCTCCGGAACTCGGGTCGGACTGCGTCCACCGCCGACCTGAGTCCACGCTGGAGGTCGCGCACGGCGGTGATGTCCGCGGTGCCGGTCCACTCGTCCATGAAGATCTTCTTGTACTCGGGCGAAATCGTGCACACCCGGGATCCCCAGCGGGCGAAGATCCATTCAGGGAAGTGCCCGCCCGTGGGAAAGCGCACGTTGGCGCGGACATCCGGCGCGCGGCCCCGGATCGGCATGGCGCGCAGCGCCTGGGCGAATCGCTCGGTGACGGCGCGCCAGCGCGACGGGTCGGCCGTGGTGAGGCCCAGTTCGATGTCGGGATTGCCGGCCTGGGGTGCGACGTCGCCGCCGGCGCCATCGCGTCGATGGTTGTAGCTGTGCAGGTCGATCAGCAGGATCGCGTCCCAGCGCTCGAGCAGGGTGTCCAGCAGCTCGGTGACCATGGCGTAGAACCTGTCCCAGCGCTGCAGCGAACGTGCGATCTCGCGCTCGGGCAGGGGCGAGGACCACACCTGGAGTCCCCAGCAATCTTCCGGGCGCGCGTACACCGCGCCGTCCCGCGGGCGATTCAGGTCGACTTCGAAGCGCGAGACCGGTACACGGAGACGCACGTCGCCCACGTCGGTGAGCAGGCCGGTCAGTGGATCCTCCTCGCGCAGGCGATCTGCGTCGCCGAGCGCGAGCAGGGGACGCAGGGACGGGCGGATCGCATGGCCGTCGTGGATCGCGGTCGCCACCACCGGGCCGTCCGCGAGGGTCATGTCCCACTCGTCCTCGCGACGGATCGGCGTCAGTTGCGGACGGGTCTCGAACCAGCCCCGCGCCGGAGCGTTGCCTTCGGGTGCCATCATGGCGGCGAATGCTCGCAGGCGCGCAATGATCGCGCCGTGATGGGTGCGGCGCGCGTGGCGTGCGCGTGCAATCGGCATTCATCCGGCGCGACACGCGAACGCCGTCGCTCGATCCTCGTCCAGCGCGTCCGTCACGACGGCCCCTTCACCGATTGCAACGGAACTGTTCTCGCAGCGCCGCTCGCTTGGGCCTGGACGATCCCGTGCGTCGGATCGTCCGCCGGCCTGAACATGTGCAGGTCCGGCGTGCGTTCAGGGTTCAGTACGCCTTCGCGCATCGCAGACAGCGCGAGAGGATCGCCGTCACCCGGCATCAGCGCATCACTCCACTGGCGGGCCGTGTTCGCCCTGCGAAACGCCAAGCGACTGCGGCGGCCACGTTCGCGACCCTGTCGCGCAAAGCCGGCGACACGTACGGCGTGGGTCGCACGACGCATACAATGGAGTTCCCGGATCCTGGCATCTCCATGGCGCCCAACGCGACGATCTACCGGCTCGAACTGCAGGTCAGCGACATGGACCGGCACTACTACGCCAGCCACAACCTCACGCTGGCGCAGCATCCGTCCGAAACGCCGGAGCGGCTGATGGTGCGGTTGATCGCCTTCGCGCTGTTCGCGGACGAGCGGCTCGAGTTCGGCCGCGGACTGAGTACCGTCGAGGATGCCGACCTGTGGCAACGGGACTACGGCGGCGAGATCGAACGCTGGATCGACCTCGGTCAACCCGACGACACCTGCATCCGCAAGGCGTGCGCGCGTGCGCGCCACGTCGTGGTCGTGAACTACGGCGGCAATGCCGCGGACATCTGGTGGAACAAGGTCGCATCGTCGCTGTCGCGGCTGGACAACCTCACCGTGATCGACCTGGCCCCGGACCGCATCGAGGCAGCCACCGCCCTGCTCGAGCGCGGGATGCGACTGACGGCGATGATCCAGGACGGCGAGCTGCAGCTGATGAGCGAGCACCTCAACGTGGCGATGACGCCGCAGGTGCGGCGGGCGGCCTCGCGCGGCATGTAGACGGGTGCGCGCGCCCTCGAAGCGCGCCTGTATTGCGCAGGAGCCGGTCTCGTGGGTGTGCACCCGGCATCGGGGTGCGTTCACACGCACGGGTCGCCGCTGTGCGTAGGCTGGGGCGCGAGGACCTGTCCGGGCATCGGTCAGGGCGAGGATGCCTGACCGGTGACGGCTGGCGGCCCCGGGCGCGGTCGCCCCGGCGCGGCCAAGGGAGGCGCGATGTGGAAGCACAGGCTGAGGGTGGATTTCCACCTGGGCATCGTGGTGATGTTCGGCGCGATCACCGTGCTCGGCATCGCCCCGTTCGGCATCTACCGCCATCTCACCGGTGAGTGGTTGATCGCCCTGATCGATCTCGTCATCGTCGCCAGCATCGTCGGTGCCGTGCTGTACGCGTGGCGCACCGGGCGCACCGCGGGGGTGGCCTCCTTCCTCGCCGCGACCTACTCGCTGGGATGCGTCGCGGTGGCGCACCTGGCTGGATTGCCCGGCCTGCTCTGGGTGTATCCGGTGCTGGTCGCGAACTTCCTGCTCGTGCGGCGCTGGCCGGCACTGCTGATCTCGGCCGCGGCCGCGGCGGCGGTCATGGCCAGCGATGCCGCCCTCGCCACGCCGGTGGAGAAAATCCTGTTCATGGTCACCGCGATCGTGGTCAGCCTGTTCTCCTTCGTGTTCGCCTCGCGTGCGGAACTGCAGCGCTCGCAGCTGGAGGCGATCGCACTGCGCGATCCCCTCACCGGAGCCGGCAACCGGCGCGGGCTCGAGCTCGAGCTGCATGCCGCGATCGTCACCAGCCAGCGGCAGGCGACGCCGCTGGGGATGCTGATCTTCGACATCGACCACTTCAAGGCGATCAACGACGACTTCGGCCACGAGGCGGGCGACGACGTGCTGGTGCAGCTGGCAACCGTCGTGCGCGGCAGCACCCGTGCCAACGACCGCTTCTTCCGCCTCGGCGGCGAGGAGTTCACCCTGCTGCTCCCCGGGGCCAGTGGTGCCGCACTGTGGGCGATCGCGGAAAAGCTGCGATCGGCCGTCGAGACGGACGTGCAGTGCAGGGGGCGCACGGTCACCATCTCGATCGGCGCGGCCAGCCACCAGGGTGGCGAATCGGCGGCGGAGTGGCTGGCGCGTGCGGACGCGGCGATGTATCGCGCCAAGCGGGGTGGGCGCAACCGCACGATGACCGCGGACGACGGCGACGGGCCCTCCTGAACCGGCGGATCATGCGCGTCTGGCCGAAGCACTGGCACGGACGTCGCCGCGCGAGCGGCAGGTGCGGCGAGGAGTTGGGCGACGCAGGCGCGTGGCCGCCGTTCCGGCTGCGCCGGGCAGCCACGCGCGCAGCGGCACGACCCGCGCCGCGTGCAGTCCGCGTTGTTGCCTACGCCGCCCGTTGCTACCCTCGCGCCTGGTCTGGAATGGGGGCAGGGCATGCGCAGGCGACACTTCCTCGGTACCGCCGCGATGGCCGCCAGCGCGGCGCTCGCTCCCGGCGTCGGATCGGCTGCGCGCTCCGGTGCCGGGATGGCGCAACGCCTGCCCAGGCCGCTGTCGCCCGGCGGCACGGTCGCCCTGGTCAGCCCGTCCTCGGCGGTCTCCGACCCGTTCGACCTCCAGCTTGCGCGCGAGGTGATGGAAGCGCTGGGGCTGCGCGTGACCACGGGCGCCCACTACGCGGCGCGGCGCGGCCACCTCGCGGGCACCGATGCCGAACGCGCGGGCGACCTCAATGCCGCATTCGCCGACCCGCAGGTCGACGCGATCGTCTGCACCCGCGGCGGGTCTGGCGCGGCGCGCCTGCTGCCGCTGCTGGACTACGACGCGATCCGTGCGAATCCCAAGGTGCTGCTCGGCTACTCCGACGTCACTGCGCTGCACTGCGCGATCCAGGCACGCACCGGGCTGGTGACCTTCCACGGTCCGATCGGCACCGGCAGCTGGAACCGGTTCAACGCAGACCAGTTCCGGCGCGTGTTCTTCGAGCGCGAACTGCTGCGCTACGAAAACCGCATCGAGGCCGGCGACGAACTCGTGCCGCGACGCAACCGCACCCGCACGCTCACGCCAGGCAAGGCGCGGGGCCGCCTGCTGGGCGGCAACCTCACGGTGCTCACCGCGCTTGCCGGCTCGCCCTACCTGCCGGATTTCGACGGCGCCATCCTGTTCCTCGAGGACGTGTCGGAGGCGCCGTACCGGGTCGACCGTATGCTCACCACGCTCAGCCTGATGGGCGTGCTCGACCGCATCGCGGGCTTCGTGTTCGGCGAGTGCACCGAGTGCGACCCGGGCGATGGCTACGGGTCGCTGACGCTGTCGCAGATCCTCGACGACTTCATCTTGCCGCTCGGCATCCCGGCCTATACCGGAGCGATGATCGGCCACATCCGCGAGCAGTTCATCCTGCCGGTCGGCGGCGAGGTGGAACTCGACGCCGACGCCGGCACGCTGCGCCTGCTGGCGCCGGCGTTCGCGGGCGGGTGAGGGGCGAGGTCGCCCGGAACCCCGGGGCGGCCGTTCGCCTGATGCGGCCGGTGGACGGGAGTGTCGGCTCTGGGGTGCGTCGCGCGGCCCCGGATGCGGCCTTCGGCCTTATCCGGGCTACGCCTGATGCGGCTGGCGGACGGTAGCGTTGGCTGTGGGAGGGGTCGCGTGGACCCGGATGCGGCCTTTGGCCTTATCCGGGCTACGGGGCGCCGGTGTTGCAGGTGACTGACCATGGCACCGGGCGACCCGGAACGCGTGCTCCAGCCCGGGTCGGGCAAGCGCTGGCGCTCATTCGAGCGTCAGCACCACCAGCGACTTCGCGGGCAGGCTTGCCGACAGGGTGCCGCCCGCAAGGCGTGCGCCGTCGAACGCCACCGGGCGGACGGTGTCCGGAGCGTCGAAGGTGTTGTGCGCGTCGAGCGCGTCGGCGGTCAGCAGTTCGCCGGACACGCGTGTGGCCTGCGCGCCGTCGAGCGCGAGCGACACGTCCATCGCGTTGCCCGGATCGAGGTTGACCAGCGCCACGTACAGCTTGCCGTCGCTGCCGCGCGCGGCGGTGCCGTCCACCGCCTTCAGGCTGCCGTAGTCCGGCGAGCGCAGCGTCAGCGGCAGCGACGTCGCGCCCTGGAACGGCCGGTACATGCGGAAGGCGTGGTAGGTGGGCGTGCGCACCATCTTCGCGCCGTCGGTGAGCAGCATCGCCTGCAGCACGTTGACCATCTGCGCGATGCCCGCCGCGCGCAGGCGCTTCGCGTTGCGGTGGAAGATGTTGAGGTTGACCGCCGCCACCAGCCCGTCGCGGATGCTGTTCTGCTGCTGCAGCCAGCCGCCGGGCGAGCCGGGCGTCGGGTCGTACCAGGTGCCCCACTCGCCGATCACCAGCGCCTTCTCGGCCTCGGGATCGAACTCGTCCATGATCGCGGTCTGCTCCTGGATCATCGGCTCGATCATGTAGGTGCGTTCGAACGTCGCCCGCCACTGCGGCTCGTCGAAGCCGGTCGCCGGACCCTTGGTGGTCCAGTCGCCGGTGGGCAGGGTGTAGTAGTGCATCGAGAACGCGTCGAGGTACTCGCCCGCGATCTCCATCGTGGTGCGGGTCCACGCCGGATCGGTCGCGTCGGGGCCGGAGGCGATCATCGTGGTGCCGCCGTGCGGGGCGAGGAAGCCGGAGTACTGGCGGAACAGGTCGGCGAAGGTCTCCGCGCGCATCCGCCCGCCGCAGCCGTTGGGCTCGTTGCCGATGCCGAGGAAGTCGATCTTCCACGGCTCCTCCCGGCCATTGCGCCGCCGCTCCTGCGCCAGGGTCGAATCGGTGGGCGAGGTGATGTACTCGACCCACTGCGCGGCCTCGCGCGGGGTGCCGGTGCCGACGTTGACGTTGAGGAAGGTCCTGGCGCCGACCAGTTCGGCGAACTCGAAGAACTCGTGGGTGCCGAAGGCGTTGTGCTCCTCCTTGTTGCCCCACCAGCGGTTGAGCGTCACCGGGCGGTCCGCGCGCGGGCCGATGCCGGTGCGCCAGTCGTAGATGTCGGCGTAGCAGCCGCCGGGCCAGCGCAGCACCGGCACCTTGAGCTCCTTCAGCGCCGCGAGCACGTCGTTGCGGTAGCCGCGGGTGTTGGGGATGTCCGAGTCGGGGCCCACCCAGATCCCGCCGTCGATACCGGTGCCCAGCTGCTCCATGAACTGGCCGTAGAGTTCCGGCGCGATGACCGGGCCCGGCTGGCCGGCATCGACCCGGCCGGTGACGGTGCCGGCGAAGGCGAGCGGCGCAGTGGTCGAGAGCAACAGCACGCAGGCGGCGTTGCGCAGGGAGGTCAGGGCGATCATGGCGGTGGTCGATCCTCGTTCGGGGCGCGCCGCGCGTGGTGCGGCGGCGCGCGGGCGGGTGGCTTCGGGTCGGCCGCAGTCTGGCCAAAAGCCGCAACCGCGTCGACTCGCCCGATCGCGCGGAGCCGCGTACAGGTCGTGTCCTCGACGCACGTGGCCCGTGGGGGGTCGATGCGCCTCCGTGTTCGAACGGTCGGGAAAACAGCTTCCCTCGCTCGATCGCACGGTGGGGGAGGCCGTGTGGTTTCGGTGTGCGCCGGATATCCGATTTCGAATCACGTGCGGCCGGATTGGAATGCCGCGGACTTCGCCTCGATGCAGCGCACCAGTGCCGCGGCGCGGTGCCGCCGAATGCGGTGGCGGACGCGATCGAGCATGGAGGCGACCGGCCGCCGGGCTTCGCACGGCCAGTGCCGCGACACGGCAAAAGCGGACGTGGCCGGCCAACGGCAGGCCGGCGGCACGGGGATATCCGGCATCCCCCGGAGTCGTCACCGCGGTCGGATTCCTATGCTAATGTCGCGCTGTTACAGGCCCCGGGGAAAGACGCATGCGTCGGGGCAGCTGCATTCGGGTCCCGGCGGAGCGTCGCGAGGCGCGCGTACGGTGGCGATGCCTGGTCGATTCAGGGGGAGACACCCATGTCGAAACTGCTTGAACTGATGCGCAAGCTTGGCAGCGACGCGGCACTTGCCGCGGAGTACGACAAGGATCCGGACGGAGTGATGCAGCGCGCCGGCCTGTCGGAGTCCGAGCACAAGGCGATGTCCGAGAAGGACTACACCGCGATCAAGCGCCTGACCGGCCTGACCGACGGCAAGTTCGCCACCAACCACATCGTCAAGGCGTACGAAGACTAGACCCCGCGACATGGGCGCGCGCCAGGGAGTGGTCCGGCCATGCGTGGCGCTGTTCGTCTGCTGGATGGCGGCGGCCGGGCCCGCGCACGCCAATCCCTCTCTCGAGCCGCAGGTCGTCGAGATCGAGCGGCTGTCCATCAATCAGCACTGGCGTGAATCGGCCGCCAGGATCGAGGCGCTCGCAGCACAGCCGGTCGAGATGTCCGCGGAACAGCGACAGCGCGTGGAGTTCGTGCGCCTGCGCAATCTCGGCATAGCGGGCGCGCCGCGCGACGCGATCGAGGGATTCGAGACGCTGCTGCGCGAGCCGATGCCCGCGCCGCTGCGCGTCCGCGCCTACACCACGGCCATCAGCATCGCGGCGAACGTCGAGGACTGGTCGCTGGCGTTCCGCTGGCTCAGCGAGGCGCTGGCCTTCCTGCCCGAGGCGCCGGGCGAATCGGCCCGCCTGCTCGGCGTGGCCAGTTACCTGCACACGCTGGTCGGCGAGACCGGCAAGGCGCGCGAACTCGCGCTGCGCGGCCTGAGCCTGGTCGAGGGTGGCGACGACCCCCGCGCGATCTGCCATGCGATGGGCGACGTGGCCCTGGCCGAGGACCACGCCCGCCACTTCACCGAAGCCGAGCGCTGGCGTCACCGCCAGATCGAGGCCTGCAGCAAGGCCGGCGACCGCATCTTCACTGCGAACGGCAAGTATGGCGTGGGCAAGATGCTGGCCGGTCAGGGGCGGCCGGCCGAAGCGCTGACCTGGGCGCGCGAGGCCCTGGCCGACTTCGAGGCCGCCGGCTTCGACGCCGGGGCCTGGAGCGCGCGACTGGTCGTCGCCGACAGCCTGATCGCCACCAACCGCGAACTCGACCACGCGCACGACCTGCTGACCGACACCCTGCGCTACTACCGCGAGCAGGGGTCGGACCTGGCCATCGCGGAGACCGAGCACCTGTTCGCGCGGCTGGCCGAGCGCCGCGGCGACCTGCCGCTGGCGCTGCAGCACCTCAAGTCCGCGGGCTCGGCGTCGGAGGCGGCTGAGCGCATGGCGCGCGAACGCCAGCTGGCCTACCTGCAGGTCGAATTCGACACCCGGATGAAGGAGCAGCAGATCGCGCTGCTCGAGGCGGAGAAGGAACTGGCCGCGCTGCAGGTCACCGCGACCCGGCGCTGGCAGTGGCTGCTGGCCGCGGGCCTGGTGGCGTTGCTCGCGACCGCGCTGCTGCTGACGATCCTCCTGCGCCGCTCGTTCCGCGAGCGGCGCCGCTACCGCTGGCAGTCCGAGCACGACAGCCTGACCCGTCTGCTCAACTACCAGCAGGTGCGCAAGGACGGCGAGGAGGCGTTCGATCGGGCGCGGCGCGAAGGCCGGCCGTTCACCGCGATCGTCGCCGACATCGACCGTTTCAAGGAGGTCAACGACCGCCACGGACACGCCGCTGGCGACGAGGCCCTGCGCTCGCTGGGCACCTGGATCACCGAGGAAGTCGGCGCGCAGGGTATCGCCGGGCGCAGCGGCGGCGACGAGTTCACCATCCTGCTCGATGGCGACCGCGACCAGGCCCAGGACCTGCTGCGGCGCCTGCGTGGACGGATCGAACCGGTGACCGTGTTCGGTCATACCGTGCACTTCAGCATCAGCGCCGGCATCTGCCAGGCCAACGGCCACGCGACCACGCTCGAGCAGCTGGTGCACGACGCCGACCAGGCGCTGTACCGCGCCAAGTACGAGGGCCGCGACCGCACGGTCTGCACCAGCGACGCGCCGCCCGATGCGCGCGAGGGCGGCGGACTGGTGGTGGTGGGCAGCGGCATCGAGTTCGGCCGCCACGTCAGCGAACGCTGCCTGTCGGAGATCCGCGAGGCGCAGGTGGTGTTCTGCCTGACGGACCCGTTCGCCCTGGCGATGATCCAGGGCTTCCGCCCCGATACGATCAACCTCGGCGTGTATTACGCCGACGGCAAGGACCGGCGCCAGACCTACCGCGAGATCGATGCCGCGATCATGGCCGAGGTGCTGGCCGGCAAGCGCGTGTGCACGGTGTTCTACGGCCATCCGGGGGTGTTCGCCGACGTGCCGCACGCCGTGGTCCGGAAGGCGCGGGAGGCGGGCATTCCGGCGCGCATGGAGCCGGGCATCTCCGCCGAGGCCTGCCTGTACGCCGATCTGGGCATCGATCCAGGGCGCCGCGGCGTGCATTCGATGGAAGCGACCCATTTCCTGCACTACGACCGCGTGCCCGACACCGCCGGCCTGCTCCTGCTGTGGCAGGTGGCGCTGTCGGGCGACCTGAGCTGCACCCGGTTCCATGCCGAGCGCGAGGGACTGCAGGCGCTGGTGGACCGGCTGCAGCGCTGGTATCCGCCGGACCACGAGGTGATCCTGTACGAGGCGGCACGGCTGCCGATCGAATCCGCGCGCGTCGACCGTGTCGCGCTGCGCGACCTGCCGGACGCGCATTACGAGGAATACACCACGCTGGTGATCCCGCCCTTGGGCGAGCTGCGCGTCGGTGGCGGAGCCGATCCGGTCGGAGACCCCGAACCGGGCACTGGGCCCACGCGCTGAGCGTGGCGCACGTCGGCATGCGTGCGCACGCCGGGCATCACCGCGGCGCCACGCGCCTGTGCCACAGTGGCGGCCCCCGCGATCCTGCCGATGAGGGACCACATGTTCCAAGCCAACCTGCGCGTGCTGTCCGCCTTTTGCCTGCTGCTGGGCGCCACCGCCTGCACCACCATGTCCGAACCGCAGGCCAACGCCGATGGCGAGCGCTCGATCGAAGGCACGATCGTCTCGATCGACACCCAGCCCTGGACCTACGACGGCAATGCGGTGGTGGTCGTGGACGCCGGTACGCAGGGACAGGTGCAGGTCCAGCTGCCGGCGCGCTGGAACCTGTGCGCCGCCGCGCCAGTGGACGTGGAGGCGCTGTCGGTGGGCATGCGCGTGGCGGCGACCGGTACGGCCGGAGAGGCCGACACCCTCGTGGTCTGCCAGCAGCCGTCGCACCGGCTCGCGCCGGCGCCGTAGCGGCTCAGCGCCGCGGCTGCGCCAGGCGCAGGTCGCTTTCGCGCAGGGTCATTTCCGAGAACAGCAGCCGCGTCTGGTCCGGCGACAGGTCCAGGCCCCAGCCCTCGAAATCCGGCGACAGCGTGAGCAGGTCGGTGCTCGTGCCGGCCTGCACGTCGAACAGGGCCAGGGCGGGCGCGCCATCGGGCGGACGGCGGACGTGGTAGATGCCCGCGTCGGACGGGGCCCAGTTGCCGCCGTCACGCGCCTGCACGGCTTCGACCAGCAGCGTCTCGGTCGTCGACGGTGCGGCCACGGACCAGTCCGCGCGCGCCACCTGCCACAGGCCGGGGGCATCCGGCTTGGCATACAGCAGCAAGCGCCCATCACGCGACTCGCGCGGATGCACCGCCGGCCCGGGGGACACCGCGACCGCAGCGCCGCCATCGACCGCTTGCGCATACGCGCGCCAGCCGCCGTCCCGGTTGGACTCGAAATAGAGCCAGGCGCCATCGCGCGACCAGGCCGGATTGCGGTGATCGCCCGGGCCGGTGACCAGCGGGCGCGCGGTGCCGCCTTCCGCGCCGACCACGAAGATCGCCGTCCGCCCCTCGGGGCTCGCATCGAAGGCGATGCGGCGCCCGTCCGGCGACCAGGCGGGGTTGTCGACGAAGGTCCCCTCGAAGGCCGCGACCTCCACCGCGCCGCTGCCATCACGCCGGCTCACCCAGATGCCGTGCGGACCGCCGCGATTGGAGGCGAACGCGATGCGCTGGCCGTCGGGCGACCACGCCGGATTGGAATCCCAGCGGGTGGACTGCAGCAGGCCGCCCTCCGCGACGTCGCGCCCGCTCGCCACGTCGACCTGGCGCAGGTGCGAGCGGTGCCGCCACTGCTCGAACATGATCGCCTCCACGCCCGGCGCCGTCGCGGGCTGGTGCACGTCCTCGTTGCCCAGCGGCACCTGCACCGGAGTGCCGCCGTCCGGGTCCAGCGACCACAGCGCGTACAGCCCCGAACGCGTCGACGTGAACAGGATCCGGTCTCCGGTCGCCGACCATGCCAGGCCATTGATCTTGCGGTTGTCGAAGGTCATCCGGGTCGGCGCGCCCCCGTCCACCGGCACCCGGTACAGGTCCTTCGTGACCTCGTTGAGCCCGCGCGCGAACACGATCGAGCGGCCGTCGGGGGAGAAGCGCGGGTCGATGTCGCCCAGTGAGCCTGCCGCAGGCCGCGACAACACTTCGCGCCGGGTGCCATCCAGCCCGGCCAGGTGCAGGCGGTAGGGATCGCCCGCGGCGGCGCGCGCCGCATACGCGATGCGGCTGCCATCCGGCGACACGCTCATGCCACGCAGGTCGCGCATGGCCGGGTCGCGCAGCGCGAGGGTGACGCCGCCGCCGGATGCGGACACGCGCAGGATGGCGACGCCCTCGGCATCGCTGCGCGCGAACAGCAGCGACCGGCCGTCGGGCATCCAGGTCGGATGGCGTTCGTCGAGCGGACTGTCGCTCAGGTTGATCAGCGCTTCGCTGCCGATCGCCTTGACGTACACGTCGAAGGTCCCGCCCGCATCCCAGATGAAGGCGACGCGGCTGCCGTCGGGCGAGAGCGCGGGCTCGAGTTCGCGGCCGACGAGGCTGGTCAGCGGGTGGATCTCCAGGTTCGCTGGGGACGGGGGAACGGCGCCAGCGGTCGGCGCCGGCGGGGCGCGCAGGCTCCACGCCGCGACGGCTGCGATCGCCGCCAGCACCAGCGCCGCCACTCCGCCGGCCAGTCGCAGCGGCGAACGGCCGGCGCCCGGCAGGCGTGGCGTGCCCGCGTCCGTCGGACGGTCACCGGGTGCCGCCGCGTCTGCAGCGGGCACGGCGTGCGCCGCCTCCGTCACGCCGGCACCGTGCTGCGGGGAAGGGGACGCAATCGCGGCCGCGACCCGCGCCGGTGCGATCGGGGCGATCAGCCGGTAGCCGCCCTTGCGTATGGTTTCGATGTAGCGCGGCGACTGCGGGTCGTCCCCGAACACCTTGCGCAGCTCGGAGACGGCACGGTTGAGCAGATAGTCGTCGCCCACGGTGCCGGCCCAGACCGTGTCGAGGAAGGCCTCGCGCGCGATCACCGTGCCCGGCCGCGTCGCCATCAGCACCAGCACCTGCATCACCTTGGGCTCGACCTGGTGGACGTGGCCGTGGAGCGAGATCCGGTTGAGCGACGGCTGGACGAGCGCCTCGCCTGCGCTGAAGTTCGGCGAGGCGCCAGGCGCGGCGCGGTCGCCCGGCAGGCCGATCTTGCCGATGGCGATGTGTTCGCTCACCCGTGCCTGTACCCGGATCCGGGCCCCTCGACGGCGCTCGTCCGCGCCCTGCACGAAATCTATAGCAAAACCGCAGCCTGCCTCCATCCGGACTTGCGGCCAGCCGGGCTTTGCTTGCGACGTTGCGATCGCCACCGCGCCGCACCCGCCGACCGGAGTGTCTCCATGCCCGACGTCCACCCGCCCACCTCCCTTCCAGCGGCGATCCTGCTGGCCGTGCTGCCGGTCTTCGCCGCCCCGGCCACGGCCCAGACCGATAACGCCGCGCTCTACCAGCGCAATTGCGCCGGCTGCCATGGCCCCGAGCGCCAGGGCACGGGGCTGGGACCTCCGCTGTCGCTGGCCAGCTATCGCTATGGCGGCACCCGGGCCGACATCGTCCGCGTGATCGGCAACGGCATCGCCTCGCAGGGCATGCCGGCCTTCGGGGCGACCCTGTCGGCAGGGGAGATCACCGCGCTGGCCGGCCTGCTACCCGCACGCGACGGCGACCGCGCGCCGGAGGCGGATGAGGACACGGACGAAGAAGCGGCCGAAGAAGACGCTCCCCCGCGCGAATTCGACGCCGTCCCCGGCGTGCACGACACCCTGGACTACGCGCTGCGGGTGGAACTGTTCGCCGATGGCCTGGAAACGGTCTGGTCGATGGCGTTTCTCGATGCCGACACCGTGCTCGTCAGCGAACGCACCGGCCGGCTGCGGGTGGTGCGCCGCGGCGTGCTGCAGCCGCAGCCCGTGACGGGGGTGCCGCCGGTCTACGTGCACGACCACCGCTGGAACCAGGCGGGCCTGTTCGACATCGCGCTCGATCCCGACTACGCGCGCAACGGCTGGATCTACCTCAGCTACGCGCATCCGCTCGAGGCCACCGGCCCCGAGGGCGGCCGGCTGGCGATGACCCGGGTGGTGCGCGGGCGCCTGCGCGGCAACGCGTGGGTCGACCAGGAGACGGTGTACGAGGCCGATCACGCGCACTACGGCGAACCGTTCTGGCATTTCGGCGGCCGCATGGCGTTCGATCCGCAGGGGCATCTGTACGTCTCGGTCGGCGATCGCGGCGTGCAGGAGTTCTCGCGCGAACCCGGGCGTCCGAGCGGCAAGATCCACCGGCTCCGGCCCGGTGCCGGCGCAGCCCCCGACAACCCGTTCGCGGGACAGGCGGACGCGCTGGCCACCGTCTACAGCCTGGGTCACCGCAACCCGCAGGGCATGGCGTTCGAACCGGGCACCGGGCGCCTGTGGGCGACCGAGCACGGCCCGCGCGGGGGCGACGAGTTCAACATCGTGCGCCGCGGCGGCGACTACGGCTGGCCGGTGGTCTCGCACGGCATCAACTACGACGGCACGGTGCTCACGCCCGACCGGCGCGCGGACGGCGTGGAACAGCCGGCGTGGTTCTGGCGGCCGTCGATCGGCGTCTCGGGCCTCGCGTTCTACCACGGCGCGCAGTTCCCGCTCTGGCGCGGCAAGGCCCTGGTCACCGCGCTCGCGCCGCGCCAGCTGCGGCTGCTGACGCTCGACGGCGAGCGGGTGCAGCACGAGGAGGTCGTGCTGACCACGCAGGGGCGTCCGTACGAGCCGGTGGTCGGCCCCGACGGCGCGATCTACATCGTCACCGACGATCCCGGCCAGATCCTGCGGTTGACCGCACAGCAGGAACGTCCGCAGTAGCGGACGCGCTGCATACACCAACGTCCACCCCACAACTCTGCGGATGCGTCCGCACAGGAGACTCCATGCAACCGATCTTCGCCGGCCTGGCCATCGCCATGGCCGCACTCGCCACGCCCGCCGTGCATGCGCAGACGATGACGCCCACGCTCGATTTCGCTACCGCCGACGCCATCCGCGACCGCTGCCTCGCGCATGCGCAGGAAGCGGGCCACACCGTTGCCGTGGCGGTCTTCGACCAGGGCGGCAACCTGGTGAGCTTCGCCCGCGACCGCACCTCGCCGGCGGCGGCCGAAGTGGCGCTCTGGAAGGGGCGCTCGGCCTCGATCTATCTCCACTCCACGCGCGAGACCGCCACCTGGAACGTCCCCACCGCGCCCCTGATCTCCACCGCCGAGGGGGGCGTGCCGCTGTTCACCCGCGAGGGCGTGGGCATCGGCGGCGTCGGCGTCTCGGGCGCGCCGTCGGCGTTCGACGCCGAATGCGGCAGCATCGGCGCCGAAGCGGCGGGGCTGCGCGTCACGCCACGCTGAACCGCGTCGGGCCACCCTGTGCACCGACGTGGCGACGGAGACGGGCAGGGCATGGGTCGACGCAAGCATCTGGCGCTGGCGACGTTCAACGTCAACGGCATCGGGACGCGACTGGGTCAGCTGCTCGCATGGCTGGAGCGCGAGCAGCCGGACGTGGTCGCGCTGCAGGAACTCAAGGCGACGGACGAGGCCTTCCCGGCCGACGCGCTGGAGGCCGCGGGTTACGGCGCGCTGTGGCACGGACAGCGCAGCTGGAACGGCGTCGCGCTGCTCGGTCGGGGCGTGGTGCCCCAGGAAAGCCGGCGCGGGCTGCCGGGTGAGCCCGCGGACACGCAGAGCCGGTACCTGGAGGCCGCCGTGCACGGCATCGTGGTCGGCGCCCTGTACCTGCCCAACGGCAATCCGCAGCCGGGTCCGAAGTTCGATTACAAGCTGCGCTGGATGCAGCGACTCGCGCGCCATGCCGCAGGCCTGGTCGACCTCCCGCATCCGGTGGTGCTGATGGGGGATTTCAATGTCATTCCCACCGATGCCGACGTCTACGATCCCAAGGCATGGCGCAGGGACGCGCTGATCCAGCCCGAAGTGCGCGACGCCTACGAGCGCCTGCTGGCGCAGGGCTGGACCGACGCGCTGCACGCGCATTTCGGCGAGGCGGCGCCGTACACGTTCTGGGACTATTTCCGCCAGCATGCCGAGCGCGACCGCGGCCTGCGCATCGACCATCTGCTGCTGAACCCCACGCTGGCGCCGCGGCTGGTGGAGGCGGGCGTCGACCGCTGGGTCCGGCTGCAGGAGAAGGCGAGCGACCACGCCCCGACGTGGATCCGCATCGCGGCCGCGACCCCGGCGAAGCGCACGCGCAAGCAGGCCAAGGCTGCGGCCGCGCCGCGCAAGCCGGGCGCGCAGGCGCGGACACCGCGACGCAAGGCGAGCGCCTGAGCGTTCACGCGCTCGCCCAAGGACGCATGGCTAGCCTTGTCGACCCACTGCACGGTCGACCCGTCGCGTTCCAGCGCTCCCGGGTCGGAGCCGGATGAAGGAGATGCGCGATGCGATCATTGGCGACGACGTCGCTGGCCCTGCTGCTCGCCGCCTGTGGCGGCGGCGACACCGAACCCGGCATCGAGACCCCGGGGCGCGACGAGCGCCCGGAGACCCGCGCACTCGATGCCGGCGCCGCGCTGCTGCAGGACAAACCCCCGATCGACGCGATCAACGCCTACCTCGACGGCTTCCACTTCTACAGCGGCCGCATAGAATCGCAGATGGAAGCGCACCACTACTGCTCGGTGCTCAACGAGGACGTCATCCAGTGCGTGATCTACGACGGCAACGTACGCGAGGCGCGGATCATGGGCGTGGAGTACATCATCGGTGAATCGCTGTTCGCCGGCCTGCCGGAAGCGGAAAAGGCGCTCTGGCACAGCCACGTGCATGAAGTGAAATCGGGCCAGCTGGTGGCCCCGGGCCTGCCGCAGGCGGCCGAACGCGAGCTGATGGAAAAGCTGGTGCGCACCTACGGCAAGACCTGGCACACCTGGCATACCGACCTCGACAAGGACCTGCCGTACGGCGTGCCGCAGCTGATGATGGGGTTCACCGCCGATGGCCAGGCGGATCCAGCCATGGTCGCGGCGCGCGATGCGCGGCTGGGCGTGGACAGCCAGCAGCGTCGGCGCGACCGGGCCGGCATCGAAGCGCCACCGGTGCAGCCCGGCGCCGACGCCTGGCAGCAGGGCAACGCGATCCAGCTCGAGGATCCGACCGGACACGTGCATGCACCGCCCGACAGGGGGCAGACCGGGGAGCGCGACGCAGACGCACCACAGGACGCAGACGCATCGCAGGACAATGCGCGTTCGGGAGCACCACGGCGCTGACACGCACGCGGGGGTGCGCGCGGTTCCGATTGCTGCGCAGCAGCATGTTGCGACGCCATGCATCCGCCCTTCGTCGGGTCGCCAGAACCGTGTCGCGGTGCTACCTTCTGGTAGCGCTAACACCTTGCCGATGCCCGCTTGGCATCGCGCTGCCGCCACCCGGGAGGAACTTCATGCTGTCCATCCACTGCGCGCTCCGCGCGCATCGTCGTCGCCTGTCCAGACTGCTGTGCACGTGCGTCTTCGCCGCTGCGGCCGTGAGCGCCGTTCCGGCCATCGCGCAACCCTCGGGCGGCCCCTACGGGCCGGTGCCCCAGACGTACGAAGTGCCGCAGCAGGGGGTGGTGTACTACGTCGCGCCCGACGGCAAGGCCGACGTGACCGGCACCGAACTGGCGAGTCCGACGACGATCGAATCGGCGATCGCGCGCGTGGTGACCGGCGACACGATCGTCCTGCGCGGCGGCACCTACCGCACCGGCGGCCTGCAGCTCAACCAGGGCATCACCCTGCAGCCGTACCGCGACGAACACCCGGTGCTCAAGGGCACGCGTGTGGCGGACGACTGGGAGGAACTGCGCGACGGCACCTGGCGCACGAAGTGGAGCAGCCTGTTCCCGGCGCAGCCGCTGGCGTGGTGGCGGCGCGAGCGCGAGGGCATGCGCACCCCGATGCACCGCTTCAACAACGACATGGTCTTCGTCGACGGCACGCCGCTGCTGTCGCAGGGCTGGGCGGGCGAACTGGGCGATGACGGCTACTACATCGACTACGAGCAGGGCTACGTCTACATCGGCACCGATCCGGCCGACCGGCTGGTGGAGATCACCGCCCACGACATCGCGCTGCACCGTCCCTCGCGCGAGGTGCACGGCAAGCCGTCCGACCGCAAGGGCCCGACCATCCGCGGCCTGACCTTCACCCAGTACGCGTTCCGCGCCATCGACATCGAGGGCAAGAAGCCGTCCACCGGCCCGAACGAGGAACCCACCGACGATCCGGTCGACGTCTCCGATCCGGCCGACCACGGCAAGGAAGTGGTCGGTACCACGCTCGAGAACGTCACCATCAGCTTCACCTCGCGCGTGGCCGGCTATTTCCGTGGCGACGGGCTGGTGATCCGCAACTCGCTCATCAGCGACACCGGCACCGAGGGCATCTACGTCATCGGTTCGTCCGACGTGCTGCTGGAGCGCAACATCATCCGCCGCAACAACATCGAGCAGCTGACCGGCTACTACCCGGCCGCGGTGAAGATCTTCAACCAGTCGTACCGGGTGACGGTGCGCGACAACCTGGTGATCGAGCACCCGCATTCGAATGGCGTCTGGTACGACGTGGGCAACGTCGAAGGCGTGTTCGCCAACAATTACGTCGAAGACACGTTGATCGGGTTCTTCTTCGAGATCTCCAAGGGAGTGGTCGTCGCCGGCAACGTGTTCGTCGACAACGAGCAGGGCATCCGCATCCTCAACAGCTCCGGTGCGCGCATCCATCACAACACCTTCCTCGACTCGCCGGTGCTGATCGACCGCAACGAGCGCAGCGCACAGGGCGACCACTTCGGCTGGCACCCGCGTACCGGTCCCGATGTCGACGAGCGCCACGGCCATGTGGTCGAGGGCAACCTGCTGGCCGCGCGCGCGGGCTTCGACGGTGCCCTGCTGCGCTTCGAGCAGCCCGCCGCCATGTGCGGCACGCTGAAGCAGCCCATGACCACGCAGGTGGACGGCAACGTCTACGCGCGCGCGGCCGGCGACACCGGACCGCTGGTGGTCTGGAGCCCGGCGCGGGGCAAGGACTGCAAGGCCGAGTTCACGAGCGTGCAGGCGTTTGCGCGCGCGACCGGACTGGAGTCGGAAGGCGTCTCGCTCGCGATCGACGGCCAGGGCCTGTTCCGCAGCCCGGAACTGCGCCGCTTCGATCTGGCCAGCGCGCCGGCGGCCCTGCCGGCGCGCGAGGTGGCGGACGAAGCGCGCGCGGCCACCGGCTGGAACGAGGGCACCGCGCTGCCCGGGGCGTACGGGGACGCGGTCCGCTGACGGCGCGTGCATCGGAGCCGTCCGCCTGCCGGCGGCTCCGGTGCGCGCATTGACGCGGGCGCCACGACGCGGCTGCGATCCTCGTGGCCCCGCACGTGGAGACGCCGCCATGTCCGATCTTCCGGTGACCGGCGAAGTGTCCAACAGCAAGCTCGCGGCCGTGTTCGGCAGCCGCGATGCCGCGCGCGATGCGGCCACGGCGCTGGTCGCGGAGCTCGGCCTGCAGCCGGCGCAGGTGAAACTCGTCACCCCCGACAGCGCCGACGTCGACATCCAGCTCGAACCCGAAGGCGGGGGCATCTGGCACACGATCGTCGTCGCCCATGTGCGTCTCGGGATCGCCGGCGCGGTCGTTGGCCTGCTGGCGTTCCTCGCGCTGTACTGGGCAGGCATCCCCTTCGTCGTGCAGTCGCCCTGGGTCGCCGGGCTCGCCGGGACCGGGTTCGGCGCGATCGCGGGACTGCTGCTCGGAGGCCTGGTCTCGCTGCGGCCCGACCACGACCGCTACATCCAGGCGACCCGCAGCGCGATCGACGAGGGCCGCACGACGCTGGTGCTGCACGCGCTGTCGGCCGAGCAGAACACCCGCGCCGCCGCGTTCCTGTCCCGGCGCGGGGCCGCCGTGACCCGCACGCTTTGAACGCACCGCCGGCCGACGCGGCCGCGCGCCGTCTGGATCCGGACCCGCAGCAGGATCCCCAGCCGCCGGCGGCTACCATGCGGCGTGTCCCCCGGTGAGTGCGTTGATGTCGAGTCCGCAGCGCGATCCCTATCCAGACGCGCTGCGTGCCTGCGCGCTGCTGGTGGTCGTGTTCGGCCACTGGATCGCGACCCTGCCGCGCCTGCGCGACGGCCGCCTGGTCGACACCGACCACCTGCTCGCCGCCTGGGAGGGCGCGGCATTGCTCACCTGGCTGGTGCAGGTGGTCCCGCTGTTCGTGTTCGTCTCCGCTGCGGTCAGCGCCGCTGGCGTGGCGCGCCGCGTGGAGGCGGGCGGAATCGCGCCCTGGTGGGCCACGCGTGCGCTGGCGCTGGCGCGCCCCACGGTCACCTATGTCGCGGTACTGGTGGCGCTGGCGCTGCTGGGGCTCGCCTCCGGGGGGCGTCTGCTGGGCGTGTTCGACCAGTCGCTGACCGTGCACCTGTGGTTCCTGCTGATGCTGCTCACGGTGCAGGCGCTGCTGCCCTGGTGCCTGCGCCTGGATGAACGTTTCGGCCTGGCGGCGGTCGCAGCGCTGGTCGTGCTGGCGGCGGTGTTCGACCTCGTGCGGGCGGGCGCAGGTTCGCTGTCCGATCTGATCCGCCTGGGCAGCCTGGTCGCGGAGCGACCGGCCGGGATCGCCTGGCTCAACATGCTGGTGGTGTGGCTGCTGCCCCAGCAGCTCGGCATCGCCTGGGCGCGCGGGCGCATCCGTGGCGCCGGCACGGGACTGGCGCTGCTTGCGCTAGGCGCGGCGTGGCTGGTGCTGGCACTGGCCAGCGGCTATCCGGTGGCCATGGTCGGCGTCGCGCTGGCGGGCAACAACATGCTGCCGCCGACGCTTGCGCTGGTCGGCGTGATGTGGCTGCAGGTGGGCGCGGTGCTCGCGTTCGAACCGCTGGCGCGGCGGATGCTGTCCGGTTCGACCTCGGGGCGCGGGCCCGGGCGTGCGATCGCCGTGCTCGGCGCACTCGGCATGCCGCTGTACCTCTGGCACAAGCTGGCCGAACTGCCCGCGGCCTGGCTGGGCGAACGGCTCGGGCTGCCGATCGACGCCGGCGTCCCGGGCGAGCCGGGGTTCTGGCTGGGCCGCGCGTGTTGGATCGGGCTGTGCCTGCTGATGGTGGCACCGGTGATCGCGGCGGTCGTGCGTTTCGAACTGCGCCGCGACCGCGAGGTGCCGGCGGTCTCGCGCACCTGGCGGATCGTGCTCGGCGGGGTCGCGCTCTATGCGGGCCTGGCCGCGGCGCTGGCCTGGGGCGTGTGGCCCGGCGCGGTGATCGCGCTGCCGGCGGTCCTGCTGGCGTCCGGGCAATTGCGGCAGCGGGCGGCGGTCGCGGCTGTCGCCACTCAAAGGGAGAACTGAGCCATGCCCATCGTTCCAAAGAACACCCCTCACCGCGGCCGCGCGCGTGCAGCGCGCGTCGTGCTCGCATGCCTGCTGCTCGCACTCGCCGCGTGCAGCAGCGTGCCCGCACCGGAGCCGGCACCGCTGCGGGTAATGACCTTCAACGTGCGGGTGCCGATCGATACCGACGACAACCGCTGGGAACTGCGGCGCGATGCGCTGGTGCAGACCATTGCCGATGCCGATCCCGACCTGCTCGGGACCCAGGAACTGGTGCCGGACCAGGCCGGACTCATCACCGCGCGCCTGCCGCAGCTGGCCTGGTTCGGGATCGCGCGCAGTGCAGAGGCCGACGACGAGCACATGGGCGTGTTCTACCGCCGCGACCGCATGCGGCTGCTCGAGTCGGGCCACTTCTGGCTGTCCGACACGCCCGAGGTTCCGGCCAGCATCAGCTGGGGCAACCTGTATCCGCGCATGGTGACCTGGGGCCTGTTCGAACGCCGCGCCGACGGCCAGCGCGTGGCGCTGCTCAACACCCACCTGCCGTACCGCGAGCAGGACGACGCGGCCCGCGAACGCGGCGCGGCGCTCATCGTGGCGCGACTGGCGGCGCTGCCGCCCGATGTGCCCGTCGTCGTGCTGGGCGATTTCAATTCCGCGCCCGGCAGTGCCGCGCACCGCACGCTCACCGCGGCGCTGGACGATGCCTGGGACCACGCGACGCGCCGCTCGGGCCCGGCCGGCACCTATACCGGGTTCGGCGACACGCCGGGAGAACGCATCGACTGGGTGCTCTCGCGCGGGCTGCAGGTGCGCGAGGTCCGCACGATCGACACCCGCATCGACGGGCGCCTGCCGTCGGACCACTTCCCGGTGCTGGTGGAGTTCGTGCCGAAGACGGCGGCACATGCGGAGTAGGGCGCCTGGCGCGGCGCTGCGGGTGGTGTCCGGCGGCGCGGCGCCGGGCGCGCAGGCGAAGGACAGGTCACGCGGGCCTCAGGCTGCCGCCACCCGGTTGCGGCCCGCCGCCTTGGCCCGGTACAGCGCCGCATCGGCCGAGCGCACCCAGGCTTCGAGCGTTCCGTCGCCGGCGGTGGCCGCCGCCACCCCGATGCTCAGGGTGCAGGTGAGCCCGGGCTCGGCCTCGAACACTTCGCGCTCGGCCTCGCGCCGGATCCGCTCGGCCACCACCAGCGCCCTGGGCAGATCGGTGTCGACCAGCAGCAGGCCGAACTCGTCGCCGCCGTAGCGCGCCGGCAGGTCCACGTCGCGTACCGAGGCGCAGAGCAGGGCGGCGATGCGCTTGAGCACCACGTCGCCCATGCCGTGGCCGTAGCGGTCGTTGATGGCCTTGAAGTTGTCGACATCGATCAGCATCAGCGACGCCGGACGACCCGAGCGCTGGAAGCGCGAGAGTTCCAGCGTCGCCACCGCTTCGAAATGCGGACGGTTGGGTACCTGCATCGTCGGGTCGGTGCGGCTGCGTCGCTCCAGTTCGCGGTTCTGCACCCGGATGCGGTTGCCCAGCCGGTTGGTGACCAGGCTCAGGGCCACCGAGTACACGAACAGGAACGGCCCGCACAGCAGCAGGGTGCGGTGCGAGGTCTCCGGCTGCCAGGGAAAGCCCGACAGGCTCCACACGGCGAGAAACGCGAGCACCAGCGCCACGGTCGAGCGCCGCAGCAGCAGCCAGCCACCCGCGGCGATCTTGTCGGCGGTGGCCATGGTGACGAACAGTGCCGTGGGCGCGGCACTCACCGCCATCGCGGCGATCCAGGCGCCTGCGGCCGCGGAATCGAGGACCAGGCAGCGGAACTGCGCGGTGACCGGATCGCGCGAGCGACGGCAGGCGAGGTTCGCGATCTGCGGCCAGACCACGGCATTGGCCAGCAGCAGCGCGTACGCCGGCCATCCTGCGCCGCGTTCGTCGAGTACGGACGCGATCGGCAACGCGCACAGCGCGGCGCCGAGCATCCGCATATGGTGGATGCGCCGCACGAACTGCAGGTCGCGCGCGCGCAGTTCATCGGCTGTCGCGTAGTGCGGCATCGCTTCGTCGGGTCCGGCGGTGTCCGGGGCATCGTACGCCTGCGGGCGTTGGCGGATACTGAAGAAGGGCACGTGCCGCCGTCCGGCATGCACGGGGCGGGCGGGAACGCGGGCCGGCGGCGATGAACGGACGATTTGCGTCGATGCGGCGCGGACGTTATGGTGGGACTTGATCCACGCGCTGCACCGTGACTGCACCGGTGCCATGGCCTTCGGATCCGATCCCTTCCTCTACTGTCCCAAGGAGCATCTCCATGGAGATCACGGCTGCGAGCATCGCCAGCATCCAGTACACCCTCACCGACGACGATGGCCGCATCATCGACCAGTCCTCCGACGAGCGTCCGCTGCGCTACTTCCACGGCGCCGGCAACATCATCCCTGGCCTGGAGAAGGCCCTCGCCGGGCGCCAGCCGGGCGACGCGCTGAAGGTCGACGTCAAGCCGGAGGAAGGCTACGGCGTGCGCAACGAAGGGCTGGTGCAGGACCTGCCGCGCGATGCGTTCAAGGGCGTGGACAAGGTCGAGCCCGGCATGCAGTTCGAGGCCCGGACCGAACGCGGCCCGCTGCTGGTGACGGTGGTCGACGTCGCCGACGACAAGGTCCGCATCGACGGCAACCATCCGCTCGCCGGCCAGACCCTGCACTTCGACGTGCGCGTGCTCGACGTGCGCGAGGCGACCGAAGACGAGAAGCAGAGCGGTCGCGCCGAACAGGCCTGACCGCCCGGCGCCGCATCAGTCCGGCGCGAACGACAGGATCGGGCCCTGCGGCACGATCCCGGTCGGATTGATGTGGCGGTGGCTCTGGTAGTAGTGGCGCTTGATGTGGTCGAAATCGACCGTCGGCCCCACGGCCGGATGCGCGTACAGGCGACGCGTGTACGCCCACAGCGCCGGGTAGTCGACCAGCCGGCGCAGGTTGCACTTGAAATGGCCGTGGTAGACGGCATCGAAGCGCAGCAGGGTGGTGAACAGCCGCCAGTCCGCTTCCGTGAGGCGATCGCCGCACAGCCACTGTGCCCCGGCGAGCCGCGCTTCCAGCCAGTCGAGGGTCTCGAAGACCACGGCCACCGCTTCGTCGTAGGCGTCCTGCGACTTCGCGAATCCGGCCTTGTACACACCGTTGTTGAGCCCGTCGTAGACGCGGTCGTTGACCGCATCGATCTCGTCCCGCAGCGCGGCGGGCGAGTAGTCGCCCTCGCGCGCGCCGACGCCGTCGAAGGCGCCGTTGAACATGCGCAGGATGTCCGCCGACTCGTTGCTGACGATGCGTTCACGGGCCTTGTCCCACAGCACCGGCACCGTGACCCGGCCGGTGTACGAAGGATCCGAGCGCACGTAGAGCTGCCACAGCGTGTCCACGCCGAACAGCGGGTCGGGGACCACGCCAGGGCCGGGCTGGAAGGTCCATCCGTCGTCGGCCATCAGCCAGTGCGTGACCGACAGGCCGATCATGTCCTGCAGGCCCTTGAGCTCGCGGAAGATCGCCGCCCGGTGCGCCCAGGGGCAGGCGCGCGCGATGTACAGGTGGTAGCGCCCGGGCTCGGCCTGGAAGCCGCCCTCGCCGGTCGGTCCCGGGCTGCCGTCGGCCGTCACCCAGTGGCGGAAGGCCGAATCCGGCCGCTGCAGGCGCCCCCTGGCGTCGGTCAGCGCCTTGTCGTCGTTGGTCCAGCGGCCTTCGACCAGCATGCCCATGGCGGTGCCCTCGCGTGGAACGGTCGCCGAGTATGGGCAGGCCTGCGTCAACTGCGTGTGCCCGGTGCCGCTGCATGCGGGAACATCGTGGCCGCGTGTCCGCGCGGAACGATCGTTTCACCCGCGGCCGGCTATCGTTCGCCGATGCCGGCAAGGTCGCCGGCGGTTTCGAGGAGGGACGCCCGTGATCCGCACCACCGCCCTGCTGCTGTGCCTCGCATTGAGCGGCGCCATGGCCCCCGGCCACGCCCAGGACGCGCCGCCGAAGGCCTATGCCTACGCCTTCTCCAACGAGGGTGGTGACGACGAGGCCGGCATCGCCCGGCTCGACAGTTTCATCCAGCAGCGGATGCGCGATGCCGGCCTGTTCGCAGACGGCGCGGGCGAGGGCAGGGTGGAGGTCACGGTGACCCATTACTACGCTCGCTCGGATGGCGCGCGTGCGTGGGCCGGCATCATGGCCGGGCGCGACAAGGTCGCCAGCACCGTCCGCGTGCTGGATGCCGATGGCGCGGTGCGTGAGACCTTCGAGGTCGAGAGTTCGAACGCGACCGCCTTCGGATCGACGGCGGGCCTGCACGAGAAGCATGCGGACGAGATCGTGGCCCGGCTGCTCGAACTGCCCTGACGGCCGACCAGGCGCCGCGGCGACGGGCCCGTCGCCACGGGCGTCAGGCACCCGCGTCCCCTCCGGCCATGCGCGCAGGCCGTGCATGCGGCGTGGGAGCGCCATGCCTTCCGGCCCGGGCGACGCAGACCCCCAGCGCCTATCATCCCAACTGAAACTGTCGTCGGCTCCGTCGGATCCGATTAAATTCAATCAGTTGGAGAACACATTTGAAGAAGAATCATGTCATCGCGATGACCGCACTGGCCAGCGCGCTGGCGCTGCCGGTGTCCGCGCACGAACCGCGACGCTGCCTGGACGACCTCTGCCACCTGCAGTCCCTGGTGGCCGCGGACGACCACGCCGGCGGCGCGCAGGCCGCGCCGATCGAGGCCCGGCGCTACGGCGAATGGGGAATCGATACCGCGGGCATGGACACCAGCGTCCGCCCGGGCCAGGATTTCTTCGCCTACGCCAGCGGCAACTGGGCGAAGACCACGCAGATTCCCGCCGACCAGTCCAGCTACGGCAACTTCCGGGTGCTGCGCGACCTGTCCGAAGCGCGCGTGCGGTCGCTGGTGGAAAGCTACCCGAAGGACGACCCGGCCACCGGCGGCGACGCGGCGAAGATCGCCACCCTGTACGGCGATTTCCTGGACGAAGCCGCGGTCGAGGCGCGGGGCGCCACGCCGCTGCAGCCGTTCCTGGCGGAACTGGAGGCCGCGCCGGACAAGACCGCGCTCGCGCGCCTGATCGCCGACCGCGGCGGCTTCGGCGGCGGCATGTTCGGCCTGTTCGTCTCCGACGACCAGCGCGACCCCGACCGCTACACGCTCTACCTCAGCCAGTCCGGCCTGGGCCTGGGCGACCGCGAGATGTACCTGCGCGAGAACTTCGCGCCACAGCGCGAGCGCTACCTGGGCTATATCGCGCAACTGCTCGAGCTGGCGGGCTGGGACGATCCGCAGGCCAACGCCGAAGCGGTGATGGCGCTGGAGACCCGCATCGCCGAAGCCCACTGGACCCGCGCCGAGAGCCGCGACCGCGACAAGACCTACAACCCCACGCCGCTGGCCGAATTCGACCGCGTCGCCCCGGGCTTCCCGTGGCAGGCGTTCTTCGAAGCCTCCGGCGTGGACCAGGCACCGGTCGCCGTGGTCCGCCAGGACAGCGCGGTGCCGAAGATGGCGGCGATCTTCGCCGACACCGACCTGGCGACGCTCAAGGCCTGGCAGGCCTTCCACGCCACCGACGAGGCCGCGCCGCTGCTCTCCAAGGCGTTCGCCAATGCCCACTACGAGTTCCGCGAGAAGTTCCTCTCCGGCCAGCCGGAACCGCGCGAACGCTGGAAGCGCGGCGTGTCCTTCGTCGAGGACGCGATGGGCGAGGCCATCGGCCGCGACTACGTGGCGCTGTACTTCCCGCCCGACGCCAAGGCCAAGATGGACGACTTGGTCGCCAACGTGAAGCTGGCCATGGGCGCGCGCCTGGACGCGCTGGACTGGATGAGCGATGCCACCAAGGCCGAGGCCCGCGCCAAGCTCGCCGGCTTCGGCCTGAAGATCGGCCACCCGGACGAGTGGCGCGACTACAGCGGCCTCGAGGTGCGGGCGGGCGACCTGTTCGGCAACGCCATGCGCGCGCGCGAGTTCGAGTGGGACTACCGCCGCTCGCGGCTGGGCAAGCAGGTGGACAAGGCCGAGTGGGGCATGACCCCGCAGACCGTCAACGCCTACTACAACTCGGTCAAGAACGAGATCGTGTTCCCGGCCGCGATCCTGCAGCCGCCGTTCTTCGATCCCGACGCCGATCCGGCGGTCAATTACGGCGCCATCGGCGGCGTGATCGGCCACGAGATCATCCACGGCTTCGACGACCAGGGCCGCAAGTCCGACGGCGAAGGCGTGCTGCGCGACTGGTGGACGGCGGAAGACGCGGCCAAGTTCGAGGCCCAGGCGGCGAAGCTCGGCGCCCAGTACGAGGCCTACGAGTTCCCGCAGCTGCCCGGCATGCACATTAACGGCCGCACCGCGATGGGCGAGAACATCGGCGACCTCGGCGGCCTGACGATCGCGCTGGAAGCCTACCGTCGCTCGCTCGACGGCAAGCCGGCGCCGGTGATCGACGGCTTCAGCGGCGAGCAGCGCCTGTTCCTGGGCTGGGCGCAGGTGTGGCGCACGCTGTGGCGCGACGATGCGCTGCGCCAGCAGTTGGTCAACGGCACTCATTCGCCGGGCCACATCCGCGCGTTCGCGCCGCTGCGCAACATCGACGCCTGGTACGAGGCCTTCGACGTGGCCGAAGGCGATCCGCTGTGGATCGCGCCGGAGCAGCGCGTCCGCATCTGGTGAGGCCGAAAGGTCGGGCACGGGAGCGTTCGATCGCCACCGTGCCCGCGCCGTATCCGCATGTTCGCGCCGCGCCGGGCACCCGCCCCGCGGCGCTGCCGCCGACGACCTACTGCGCGTACGGCGCCGGCGTCGCCAGGCCGCGGGCATGGGCGTCGTCGAGGATCCGGCGGATCTCCGCGTCGGCCACCAGCGCCTCGCGTTCGATGCGCCTGCCGACCGCTTCCATCTCGCGGCCGATCGATTCCATCGGCCGCCCGGCCGCCTCCATCTCGCGGCCCACCGCTTCCATCGGGGCGGAGTGGGCCTCCATGCGCCGGCCCAACGCCTCCATCGCGTCGCTCTCGTGCTCCATCGCGCGCTCGACGCGCTCGCGCTCCGTGCGCAGCGACGCCAGGCGCGCGTCGCGATCGGACGGGCGACCGGCATCGTCGCGGCCGCCGGCGGCGTGCAACGAGAGCGCGACTTCCTCCTCGACCAGCGACTCCAGCTCGCGCCCGAGCGCCTGCATGCGCGTCGACGTGGCCTCCATCTGCGCCGTGCCGCCGTCGTCCATCTGCTGCTGCAGGGCCTCCATCCGCGCGCCCAGCGCCTCCATCCGCTCGCTGTGCGGACGCATCCGGCGCTCCAGTGCGTCCATCTCGGCCGTCGCCGCGTCGGTGCGGCGCGAGGCCGCCTCGACCCGCGCCAGGGTGTCGGCATCGCGCACCACCCAGGCGCGGCCGTCGCGCCGGAACCACACGAAATCGCCATCGATCGCCCGGCGGGTGGCGCGGATGGTGTCGACGTCGTCGAGATCGCCCGACATCCGGAAACCTTCGCGATCGGCGCGGATCAGCGCATAGCCGGTCCCACGCTCGCGGAGGGTCGTGCGCACGGCGGCGGCGGCATTCGCGTCACCGGGCCGTGCCTGGGGTGCCGGATCGGCGATGGTCGACGCCGCGGGCAGTGCGGCTGCCGCCACGCCAGGCGTGGCGAGCGCGGAAGACGCGCGCATCGGCGCGCCCGTGGCCGCGTGGACGACGGTGTTGTCGCTGTCGATCAGCTGCGCCTGCGCGTAGAAGGTCATGCCGGCAGCGACGAGACCGAGCAGCGGAAACAGCGTGGCGGCGCCGAGCGGGCGACGTTCGGGACGGACGAGTTGGCGGATGCGGGACATGAGATGGCCTCCGTGCGCGGCGAGCGCGTGTCTGGCGTGGGGGAAAGCCCGCCGCTGCGCGGCGAACCGGTCGAGTTCGGACAGGGCGATCGCCAGCTGGCGCGGCTGGCCGGTCACGCGTGCCGCCATGTCGTCGGCGACGAGTTCGCGTTCGATCCGGATACGGTGCGACAGCCACCACACCACGGGGTGGTAGAACAGCAGGGCCTCGAGCGCGCCCTGCACCAGGTTGACGAGGCCGTCGTGGCGGGCGACGTGCGCCAGTTCGTGCGCGAGCAGCGCTTCGAGCAGGTCGGCGGGCATGCGGGCGAGCACGGCGGCGGGCAGCAGCACCATCGGGCGCCAGACGCCGGCGACCATCGGCGTATCGCCGGCGGCCACCACGCGGACCGCGACCGTGCCGCGGATGCCGAGGCGTGGCGCGAGCCGATCGACGCAGTCCTGCCAGAGCCCCGCTTCGGGCACCGCCTGCAGGCGCAGGTCGCGCAGCCACCACGCGCCGAGCGCCAGGCGCAGCGACAGCAGCGCTGCGCCGATGGCCCACAGGAGCACGATCCAGGCGGTCGCGGCATCGGGCAGGGTGTGGATGGAAGGCAGGCCGATGCGGGCTGGCGTCAGGTCCGCCAGCGGTGCGAGTGCGACGTCCGCCGTCGCGCCCGGCGACGACATCAGCTCCGGCACATCGCCTGCGCTTGAGAGTTCGGCCACCAGGTTCCAGACCGGCAGCAGGGCGCACAGCGCGAGCGCCATGCAGGCCACCGCATAACGCGCCTGCGGACGCGCATTGCGCAGCAGCGCCAAAGCCAGCCACGCCAGCATCCCCAGCAGCGCCCCCTGCCACAGGAAGTGCAGCAATGCCGCGGACAGCGCCGGCACCCAGACCGCGACCAGGTCAGTCATGGCGCGTCTCCTCGAGGAAGCGCTGGATCTCCTCGCGCTCGGCATCGCTGACCGCGTCGCTGCGCAGCGCAGCCAGCACCAGGTCGCGGCCGGAGCCGGCGAACACCTTCTGGATCATCTCGCCCAGCAGCCTGTCCTGCAGCGACCCCTGGCGCTGGGCAGCGGCATAGACGTGCGAGCGTTCGCTTTCGTCGCGGGTGAGCAGCCCTTTGCCGTGCATCACCTGCAGCAGCCGCAGCACGGTGGCGTAGGTGACCTCGGGCCGCTCGCGCTGCTGCGCCTCGTGCACCTGCTTCACCGTGGCCGGGCCCAGCGCCCAGAGCACGCGCAACAGGTCGAGCTCGGCGGGTGTTGGCTTCGGAGCGGGGGGCGTGCGTGCCATGGCGCTCGGTCTGTCAGCGGAGATGTCGCATGCTGCGCCGTCTAGACCGATTTGTCTAGACCATCTTGTCTATGACTGATGGCAGGGGTCCGGGCCACGCTGGGTACAGTCGTGCAGGCTGGCCCTCGCGGTCGCGCTTACATCAACAGGCAGTCGATCCAGTCGAGCGCGATGTGGATCAGCAGCCCGGTACCGAGCCAGCGCGTGCGTCGGGGCAGGGCGAGGGCGCCATAGGCCAGGATCGCCGGCCAGGTGTGCAGCGGATGGAAGCCGATGCTGCAGCGCCCCGGCGCATAGACGGGGTCGGCGAGCAGGTGGTCGAGGTCGATCACCCAGCCCGCCAGCAGCCACAGGGCCGCGCGCTTCCACTGCGCGGGCCAGCACAGCCGCGCCACCGCGAGGGGGACTGCGACGTGCAACAGGAGGTGGATCACGGCGCGCAGGTCGAGTTCGGGCATGCGGACGGACGGCATCGAGAGGCCGCACAGGATGGCGCGACATTCTGTGGCTGTCATGCGCCGAAGCAATAAAGCGTGGCTACATCCAGGCACGTGCGCATGGCACGCCCGCGGTCTGCCCGAGTACCGCCTGCCCGTCCTCGCGTGCACGCCCGCGACCGATCCGCGGCCTCTCGAAAACCGGATCGGCCCCTGCGCGCACTACGGCGTCCGGCGGCTTCACGCCTCCCGCCGATTGCCCTATCGTGCCGGCTCCCTTTCCGCAGGAACGCCTCCATGATCCAGCGCATCGACGCCGGTCCGCGCATGTCCGAAGCCAGCATCCACAACGGCGTGGTTTACCTCGCCGGCCAGGTGCCGGAAACCGACGGCGCCGACATCGAGACCCAGACCCGCGAAGTGCTCGAGGCGATCGACGCGCTGCTCGCCCAGGCCGGCAGCGACAAGCGCCGCATCCTGCGCGCCCAGATCTACCTGGCCGACCTCGCCGACTTCGCCGGCATGAACCGCGCGTGGGACGCATGGGTGGTAGGCGGCGACGCACCGTCGCGCGCCACGGTGGAAGCGAAGCTGGCGCGGCCGGAGTGGAAGGTTGAGATCGTGGTGACCGCCGCGGTCTGATGCAGCGCGAACGGGTATGCCGGGCGTGGCCGCAGCGCGGCCACCCGGACTTCCGGCATGGGGCGGGCGCCGGTGGCGGGTGCTAGAACGCCTGCACACCACCGGGAACCCGTCCATGCCTACCACCCGCCGCGACCTGTTCAAGCTCGGCGCGCTCGCTGCCACCTCCGCCGCGCTGCCCGTGCTCGCCAATGCGCCGCCGACCGCCGCACCGGCGATCGAACGCGCGCAGCGTCCGCTCAAGATCCTGATCCTCGGTGGCACCGGCTTCACCGGTCCGTTCCAGGTGCGCTACGCGCTGGCCCGCGGCCACCAGGTGACCCTGTTCAACCGCGGCCAGCGGCCGTCGCCCGAATGGCCGGGCGAGGTGGAACAGCTGCACGGAGACCGCAACACCGGCGACCTGTCCGCGCTGGCCGGGCGCAAGTGGGACGTGTGCATCGACAACCCGACCTCGCTGCCGTTCTGGGTGCGCGATGCGGGCCAGGTACTGAAGGACAACGTCGGCCACTACCTGTTCATCTCGACCATCTCGGTCTATGCCGATGGCGCGAAGGCCGGCATCACCGAGGACGCGCCGCTGGCTGCCTACACCGGCGCCGATGCCATGGCCGAGACGCGCGAGACGCTGATGGCCGACATGGGCAACCTGTACGGCCCGCTCAAGGCGTTGAGCGAGGCAGAAGCCCGACGCCAGTTCGGCGCGCGCACCACCATCGTCCGGCCCGGATACATCGTCGGCCCGCGCGACGACACCGACCGCTTCACCTACTGGCCGCACCGCATCGCGCAGGGCGGGGAAGTGCTGGTGCCCGGCGACGGCCAGGACCCGGTGCAGATCATCTACGGCCGCGACCTGGGCGAGTGGATGATCCGCCTCGCCGAGGCCGGCACCACCGGTACGTTCAACGCCTGCGGCCCGGACTACACCCTCACCACCGATGCGATGGTGCACGGTTGCCATGCGGTGACCGGCGGACCGGTGCGCTTCACCCACGTGCCGGCGGCGTTCCTCGAACAGCGCGAGGTGGGCCTGCCGATCTGGGTCTCGCGCGAGCACGACACCTACGGCGGCTACGGCGCGGTCGACAACTCACGTGCCATCGCGGCGGGCCTCACGTTCCGCCCGCTGGCGACCACGGTGGAGGATCTGCTGGCCTGGTTCCGCAGCCTGTCGCCCGAACGCCAGGCCAAGCTCAACGCCGGCATCACCCGCGAACAGGAAGCGGAGCTGCTGAAGGCGTGGCGCGCGCAGGGATGACGCTGCGCTGGTCCTGAGGCGCCTGGTGGGACGGCGGGCCAGACGGCACATGACGTTGCATCCGCCCCGCAATCGCGTTGCCCTTCGACGCGCCCGAATGTGCGTTCGGCACGATCACCCGCGCGACCGGAGCGGGCAAAGCGCAACGCGATGGCGTCAGGGCCCAAGAAAGAAACCCGCCCTCGAACGAGGACGGGTCCTGGATCACGGTCGGTGATCAAGATCGATCACGACACTGTCGTTGATCACGATCGGTCAGACGCGAGAGGTCAGCGCCACACGCGCTCGCAGCGCTGCTCGACGATGCGGTCGCCACGCGACTCCTGGCGATCGCCCTGGACCTTGCGTCCGACCGCGCCACCGGCAATCGCGCCGCCGATGGTGGCAAGGTCACGGCCGCTGCCGCTGCCCACCTGGCTGCCGACCACGCCGCCGATCACGGCGCCCGCGGCGGTGCCGGCGATGCGGTTCGGATCGCCGCCCGAGCGCTGCACTTCGACGTCTTCGCAGACCACGCGGCTGCCGTCGTCGAAGCGGCGACCCTCGTCCTGTGGGCCGTAGGTCTGGGCGTGCACCGTGCCGGCGGCGGCCAGTCCGAGGGTCGCGATGGCGATGGCATGGATGACGGGACGTTTCATGGCGAACCTCCGCAGGACTGCAGTGAATGTGGGGGCGATGCTCGCGGCCGGACCGCGAACCCCGGGTGAAATCGTGCCGTCCGCATGCGCTGCGGTTCAGTCGGCGGACATGCCGGAACACGCGGGAGCGTGCCCGGACAAGCGCATGGCCGCCGCGGCGCCGCAGACATCCTCACGCCCGCGTGCCCGCGCATGCACGACCATGGCGCCATGTCTTCGCCGCCCCGCCGCCACTACGGCGGCCTGCTGTTCCTGCTGCTGATCGCGCTGCTGGCCTGGGCGCTGATCGATGGTGCGCTGCGCATCCCGGACCGCTGGAACCCGTTCGCGCCCCTGCGCATCGACGACACGCCGAACCTGCTCACGCGCTACAAGCTCGACCGCGCCTCGGCCGATCCCGCGGCGTGCAGGGAGGCGCTGGCGCAGGCCGACATGCGTTATCAGCCGATGGAAGATCGCGTCACCGGCGAAGGCTGCGGCTTCGACAACGCCGTGCGCATCAGTCGCACCAGCGGGGCGGTGGGCGAAGCGTTCTCGCTCAGCTGCCGCGCCGCGCTGTCGCTGGCGATGTGGGAGCGGCACAGCCTGCAGCAGGCAGCGCAGGCGCATCTGGACAGCCCGGTCGCGCGCATCGAACATTTCGGCTCGTATTCGTGCCGCAACCTCTACGGGCGCGAGGGCGGGCGTCGCAGCCGACACGCCACTGCCGATGCGTTCGACATCGCGGGCTTCGTGCTCGAGGACGGGCGCCGCGTGCGCGTGCTCGGGGACTGGGGCGAGGCGGGCGCCGCACCGCCCGCAACTGCTGTCGGCGACGCCACTGCCGCCTCCGAGCGCGAGGAAATCGCGGCCGCCGCGCCGGCATCGCGCGACTCCGCGTCCGCGCCGGAGCGCGACGAGACGAGCACGCCCGAAGCGCCGGTCTCCGACGAAGCCGCCTTCCTGCGCGCGGTGCGCGACGGCGCCTGCCAGTGGTTCGATGCCGTGCTCGGCCCGGACTACAACGCCGCCCACGCAGACCACTTCCACTTCGACCGCGGCGGCGGACGCATCTGCCGCTGACGCGTTCGAATCACCCGCGCGCACCGCCTCCCCGGATGCGGCCGTTGGCCTTATCCGGGCTACGGGAGTCAGCACAGCCGCGCGTAACCCGGGTCAACGAAGCGCACTCGTGGAGCGGCGAGCTTCGTGTTCGTTGCGCATCCCCCCGGATGCGGCCTTTGGCCTTATCCGGGCTACGGGAGTCGGCACAGCCGCGTAGCCCGGGTAAGCGAAGCGCACCCGGGGAGCTGCGATCTCTGCGTCCACCGCGCATCCCTGAATCGGTCAGGGCGCTGGGATCGCTGTCTCACCGTCCTGGCTCACACCATCGCCCGCGCCGCTCACCAGCTCGCGCCCCACCATCCAGCATTCCGCCATCTGCTCCCGAAGCCCGTGGCCCCGTGCCGGCCGCCGCTATTCGTCCTCGATCTTCCCCAGCGGGAAGAGGCCGCGGAACGGTCGCGCTTCCTCCAGCACCCGCGCGAACGAAGGCCGGTCCATCAGCCGTCGCCGGTAGGCGTGCAGGTGCGCGTGCCGCTCGGGGATCGCGTGCGTCCACTGCGCGTAGAACAGGAACGGCGCCGCGCCGCAGTCGGCCAGGCTGAAGGTCTCGCCCGCGGCCCAGGTGCGGTCGGCCAGCCGCGCGTCCAGCCAGGCGTAGATGGTGTCGAGCATCGTGCGTGCCTCGGCCACGCCGTGCGCGTCGCGCGCCTCGGCCGGGCGGATCGCGTCGAACGTGCACTTCTGCTGCGGGGTGGAGACGTAGTTGTCGAACACGCGGTCCATCATCCGCACCTCCAGCGCCAGGTCCGCATCCTCGGGAATCATCCGCACCGCAGCGGGATGATGCAGCTGCAGGTACTCGATGATGGTGCTGGCCTCCAGCACGGTGCGCCCGCCATCGACCAGGATCGGGAAGCGCCGCAGCGGCCAGCGCGAGGCCAGTGCTTCCATGTGCGCTTCGTCATCGATGCGGCGCAGTTCGAACGGCGTGCCGGTTTCGTACAGTGCGACCAGCACCTTCTGGCAGTAGGACGAGAACGGGTGGGCGTACAGGAGGGGCGTCATGCGGGCTCCGGAGTCGGGGGGTCCGGAGTATGACGTTCGCGCAGGTGCGGATTCGACATCCGATCCGCGGGCGTCAGCCAGCGCCGCGCGGATCCCCCACCAGCCGGAACCAGTCGCGCAGGTTGCGCGGCCGGTACTTCGGGTCGCCGTCCCAGCGCGCCAGCACGCTGGGATGCAGCGACTGCGTCGGATCGCGCCGCGACGAACTGCCGTCGGGCTGCTCGGTCGGTTCGGCGGCCAGGCCGATGACCCGCTCGTGCCCGGGCGTGAGCCGGTACCAGCCCTTTTTCGACTCGTGCAGCGCCGCCATCGCATCGGGACGGGGCGGATAGGCCGCATCGACGTCCGCATCGATCGCCAGCCCCGCGGCCGCAGCCTGGTCGCGCATCCACTGCAGGGCGATGTTCGACAGCCCCGACTCCTCGATCGGATAGCCGCCGCCCACGTCGCTGTGCACGCCGCAGAACCACACCTGTTCCACCGTCTGCCCGGGCTTGGGCCGATAGGCCCAGCGCGCCGCCTCGAACGGCGCGCGGCGCTCGTCGATCGCCAGCGCCTGGCAGGCGTGCTGCACGATGCCGCTCAGCTCCACGTCGTGGAAGCGGTACTTGTCGGCGGTGAGCGAGCGCAGCCCGCGCACCGGGATGCCGAGCGCGCCCACCGTGTCCCACACGCCGACGAAGCGGATCGGGATCGCCTCCCCCCGCGTCACCGAACACTCGGTGCGGAAGCCGAGCGCTTTGGGATCGTCGGGATGCACGTCGTCGCAGTACAGCGCGATCGCATCGCGGTAGCGCATCGCGTGCCGCAGCCGCAGGATCCCGCACTTGCGCACCATGCCGGCCAGGCTGCGCGCGGTGTAGGCGCCGCGGCTGAAGCCGAACAGGAAGATCTCGTCGCCCGGCTCGTAGTTCAGCACCAGGAAGCGGTAGGCGGCGTAGAGGTTGTCGTCCAGGCCCTTGCCGAAGGCGCCGCCGGTGAGCTTGTCGAGCGAGCCGCCCGTACCCACGCCCTGGCCGTAATAGGTCACCTGCGACGCGCTGCCGGCGCGCTGCGCCGTGCGCAGGGCCAGCTTGATGACGTTGGTGGGGCAGGGCGCCCCGTCGGAGGCCTGGTCGGCGCTGTTCCAGGTGCCGTCGCAGTAGATCGCGATCCGCTTCATGCGTGGCCTGCCGGTGTGGCGCGGGGGCGCCGTTGCAGCAGTCAACGCGGTGGCGCGATGCCGGCGGCCAGCCGGCGTTTCTCGCGTCAGCCCGGCGGCGTCAGTTTCAGCAACCGGCCGTTGCCGCCGTCCTCCAGCAGCCAGATGGCGCCGTCGGGGCCCTGCTCCACGTCTCGGATGCGGCGGCCCATGCCGTAGCGGCGGTACTCGGCCGCGCTGGTGCCGTTGAAGCGCACCCGCACCAGCGCCTGCGAGGCCAGGCCGCCGATGAAGGCGTCGCCCCTGAAGGTGCGGAACAGGTTGCCCGAGTAGATGATCATGCCGGCCGGCGCGATCACCGGGGTCCACCATTCCTTCGGTGCCTCGAGATCGGGGCGGGTGTCGTGGTCCGGAATGTCGCCGCCGCCGTAGTGGCTGCCGTTGGAGACCAGCGGCCAGCCGTAGTTGCGCCCGCGCAGGATCAGGTTGAGTTCGTCGCCGCCCTCGGGCCCCATCTCGTGCGACCACAGCCGCCCTTCGGCATCGAACGCGATGCCCAGCGGGTTGCGGTGGCCCAGCGTCCACACCTGCGCGGCGATGCCGCCCTGGGAATAGAACGGGTTGTCGCTGGGGGCGGTGCCGTCGTCGTTGAGGCGGATCAGCTTGCCGAGGTTCCCGCCCATGTCCTGCGCCGGCTCGAACTTCTGCCGGTCGCCGGAGGTGATCCAGAGCTTGTTTCCGGCGTCGAACGCCAGCCGGTGGCTGAAATGCCCCTGGCCGCTGACCTTGGGCGCCTGCTCCCAGATGCGGGTGATCCCGGTGAGGTTACCGCTGTTGCCCGAGCCCAGCTCCAGTTGCGCGCGCACCACCACCGCGCCGTAGATCGCGCCGCTCTGCTCGACATAGCTCAGGTAGATGCGCCGGTTGCTGGCGAACTGCGGATGCAGGACCACGTCGCCCAGCCCGCCCTGGCCGCCATAGGCCACGCCCGGCACGCCGGTAATCGTGCCGACCTGGCCGGTGGCCACGTTCACCAGCCGCAGCGTGCCGTTCTTCTGGGTGACCAGCAGCCGGCCGTCGGCCAGGAAGGCCATCGCCCAGGGTTCGTCGAGCGTGGCGACCGGCGTGCTGACGAAGGGCGGATCGGGTTCGACCACCCGGCGCCGCGGGCCGGGTCCGCCGGTGACGCGTTGCGGGTCCGCGGCGCTTGCGGGCGCGCGCGACGGCGTGCGGGACGCTGCGGCCGGCGCCGGAGCGGCATCGCCGGCCTGCGCAAGCGTCGCCCCGGGCGACACCGCCAGCCGCGGCGCAGCGGCAACCGGCGCGGCCTCGGGCGTGTATTCGACGGCGGGAGTCTCGACGATCACGTCGTCGCAGGCGCTGAGCAGCAGGGCGCTGCAGGCGATGGCGGTCAGGGACAGGCGCATCCGGGCGATCCTGCAGAAGGCGGGGGAGGGCACACGATACGCCCGCGGGCCCATGACTCCAGTAGCGCCGGTCACGTTATCGGGCGGTGATTGCAGCGCGTCGCGCGGCCTGAGGTACGCCTGCGGCTTGCCTGCGGCGTGCCACGCCCACTGCACCCGCGAGCCGGAATCCTCAGGCGCGCCGCCGCCCGATCCAGCGCGGCACGCGGCGGCAGTAGTCCGCGTAGCGCGCGCCGTGGCGGGCCTGCAGGCGCGCTTCCTCGAACGGCACGTAGCCCCAGTGCGCGGCGGCGAAGAACACCGCCGGGCCGGCGAAGGCCGACAGCGATCCCATCCAGCACGCGGCGCCGAGCAGCAGCACCAGCAGGCCGAGGTACATCGGATTGCGCGTCCACGAAAACCAGCCCGCCTCGCACAGCTCGGAGGGTTCGCCGAAGGTCGGAATATTGGCGCCGCGGCGCTTGAACAGCGCCACGTGCCACTGCGCGATCGCGTACCCCGCCAGCACGCCCGCGACGCCCAGCCAGGTGGACAGCGGTTTGACCAGCGCAGGGGCCGGCAGCATCCTGTCGAGCAGCCACATGACGCCCAGCAGCAGGAGCACCAGCACCGGTGGAAGCAGGAATCGCGGCATCGGCTTCGCTCCAGGCAGGGCCGCCAGCATCGCGGATCGATCCTGGCGCGTCATTATCCCGGGATAACGGCGAGGCGACCGCCCGCGAGACTTTCTTCACCGCCTTCGACCGTCTCGCTGGCGACACCTTGCCGCGCGATGCGTCGCTGCCCGCGCGCATCGCCGTGCGCACGCTCGCCCGCGGCGCGCAGCTGTTCGCCGCCGGCGCCATCGACCGCCGCGTGCACGTGCTCTCCAGCGGCTTCCTGACCCTGCGCTACCAGTCCCCGGAGGGCGCCTCATGGGTGAAGGGATTCGTTCCCGCGCAGGTGCCGTTCGCCTGCCTGGCCTGCCTCGATGGCGCGCCGGCGCCGTTCGATGCCCATGCGGGCACGGACTGCGTCGTCGCGTCGCTGCCGGCGGATGGACTCGAGCGCATCGCCGAAGACTCCCTGCCGTGGATGCGCGCCCTGCGCAATGCCTACCGCGTGTACGGCCAGCGCAAGGAGCAGCGCGAGATGGAACTGCTGATGCTCGCGCCCGAGGCCCGCTATGCCCGGTTCCTGCAGGAAATGCCCGGGATCGCCGCACAGCTCAGGCAGCACGAGATCGCGAGCTACATCCGGGTCACGCCCGTGTCGCTGAGCCGCATCCGGCGGCGGATGCGCGTGCAGGGGCGTTGACGCGTACGCACTGCCTGCCGAGCAGCGATGCGCCCGCGGGCGACCACCGGTGTCCGCGCGGCATTCAGCGCAGCACCGCTACACCCGCGCGGCCACCACGCTGGCGATATACGCCAGCAGCGCGACCGTCACCGCCGCCAGCGGTACGCTGAACCAGTAAAGCCTTGCCAGCACCGCGAAGCCGAGCAGGGTGGCGAACCCGATCGCCAGCAGCCCGTTCGAGCCGAACAGCACCCGGGTGTGCGCCACCGCCAGGACACCGAACACCAGCCCGAACAGCAGCAGCGCGATGCCGTGGCTGGCGTTGAAGCCGATCCACGCGCGCAGCACCGTCATCTCCCGCGTGATGGCGAGCGGTGCGGCCTCCATCGCCGCGCGCAGCGCCGGATCGCGCGGCAGCAGGTGCGAGGACGAGAAGGTGTAGACGAGATGGAGGACGCCCAGCAGCAGCGAGATTCCCGTGCTCACGAGCATCAGTACCTTCGAGATCACAGGGCGTCCTCACGGAGGTGGGTGTCGGTGGGTCTGGCTGGACAGGTGACGGCTGCGCGATCAGGCGTCGTTTGCCAGGCGGTTTCTGGCGACGACCTGCACCATGTCGGAGAGCACGGTCAGGTCCACGTCGGCGAGCCGCTTGATGTACAGACAGCTCTTCCCGGTCTTGAACTTGCCCAGCTTGCCGGCCAGCGTGCCGGGTTCGTCCGCGATGTCGAGTCCGTAGAGCACGATCTCGCCCTTGCGCGAGGCGAAGCCGACGGCGCAGATCTCGCCTTCCCGTCCGCTCTCGTAGCGGTAACGATGCACGCCGAAGCCGACGATGCCCGGGCCCCACATGCGGGCGGGCCGTCCGGTCACGCGCGACATCAGCTCGGCCAGCGCCTGGCAGTCGGCCCGGCGACCCGGGTCTTCGATCGCCGCCAGGTAGCGGGACACATCCGCGTCCGTTTCCTGGGTCTTGTTCGCGCGCATGTCGACTCCGGAGAGAGAGCGCCTGCCGGCAGGGGTGAGAGCGGGAGCGTACGCCGGGAATCGACGGGATGCTGCGTCCGCCAGGCGTCGGCCCCAGGTAAGCGTCGTCACCAGATCGACTGACGCGACTGCCGGCATGGCGAGGGGTGGTCGCTGAGACGCCTGGCCATTCGAGGAGCGCTCGGTCCTCTGCCGAACCCAGGAGGAAAGGAATCTCTACCGTTCGTCGAGTCTTCGCGCCACGCGCAGGTCGAAGGCCTCGCCGATGAGTGCGGATTGCACTTTGTCGGAGGGCTTGTAGAGGAAGATGACCTCGCCATCGGGGGACACCCGACTCGGGCCGTCCGATCTCCTGTCGAGGAAGACGATCTCCAGTGTCTCGGGGTCTCCATCGTCCTTGAAGTCGACCGATGAACCCTCGATCCCCATGAGTGCCACCACCCTGGTCGTCTCCATGAGCTGGACCCTCAGCGCGGCAGCATCCATCGGTTGCTCGGCAGCCTGTAGGACCGGGATGGCCAAGAAGAGTGCGACCAGACACATGGTTGGACGCATGACCTGGCGCTCCGTGAGGGATGGAACCGGAATAAAACCATGCCGCGAAGCGGCGTCGGGCTGAATGTGGTCGGGCCGCTGCTGCCTGCGCTCCCGAGCGCCTTGGGACGCTTCCGGCCAAGAGCCGCGGCAAGGACACACTACAACCGCCAGCCTCGACCGGTCCAGATGCTGCCGCCGGGTGGGCGCTGGCGCGCCAGCCTCGCCGTCCTCACGCCGACAAGCATGGCCCGCCGAGTCCCGCCCGCCTGGCGCCGGCCCCCGGACGAAAATGTGGCCGTCCCACTGATCCGGAACGCACCGCCCGAGAACAGCCTCAGTCGAGGAACGTCCAGGTGTCCGCCCCGTCGAAGCGCCTCACGGACACGGACGCCAGCAGCCCGGGATCGAAGTTCCGCAGGTTCACCCCGTGGCGCGCGCCTGGCACCGGATCCATCGGTTCCCAGTGCGTCACGATGCCGCAGTGCCTGCAGCGCACGTTCCGCAGCGTCCGGTCGCCCCAGACATAGCTGTCCGTGTGCTCCGGATGCCCTTCGATGGACACCGAGCCCAACGGGTAATACGCACAGATGACGCCCGACCGGCGGCAGAGCGAGCAGTTGCAACTCGTGGCCTCCGTCGGCGCAGACGGAAGCGTGAGACGCACGGCCCCGCAATGACAGGAGCCGTGGAGCGATGGGGTCGGCGCTTGTGTGCTCATGGGTCACGGGCCGGGTGGATGGAGCAGCATGCGCCCGAATGGCCAGCATTGAAGCCTTGGGTGCGAACAGCCACCTGCACACATCTTGCGGCATCACCGTCCATGCGGCGCATCCACGAACTCCGTCCCGGCGCCCTGCCGCTCGAACGTGAGGTTGACCGTGCGGCCGACGGCCCGCGTCCGGTGCACCGTGCCTGCCGGCACCACCAGGCACTGCCATTCGCGCAGTACCACCTCGGGCGCCGACTCGAACTCGATATGCAGCTCGCCTGCGACCACGAGGAACAGCTCATCTGTGGCGGGGTGGCGGTGCCAGCGGTACTCGCCCTCGAACACCGACTGCCGCATGCACTCGCCATTGACGTCCAGCACCACCTGGTTGCGGTAGCCGCCGGTGACTTCGCGCTGGAGCGCCTGCAGGTCCACGACGGCCAGCGACGGATAGCGGGCGGTTTCGGCTGCGTATTCGTCCGCTGATGGCAGGTCCTGGGTCATGGTCTCTCCTCTTGCGGGTTCGACGGTACCACCTCGACGCGATCCCTCGAGTAGAGGTCCGGAACGTACCGCTCCATCAGCGTGGCCGGAAATTCCGGAGACGTGAACCCGTACCTGGCGTACAGGCCGTGCGCGTCTCCGGTCGCCAACGTGAAGCGACGCAGGCCCTGCAGCTTCGGATGTGCGAACACGGCGTCCATCAGGGCCGTGGCGTATCCGCGCCCGCGGTACTCCGGCAACACGAAGACGTCGACGAGGTTGGCGAAGGTCGCGTAGTCGGTCACCACGCGCGCGAAGGCGACCTGGCCGGCCTCTACGAAGCCGCCGAAACACAGCGAGTTCGCGACCGCCCGCTCCACCAGCGCGAAGGGGATGCCCCTGGCCCAGTAGGTGTGTTCACTCAGGAAGCGATGGATGAGCGGCAGGTCGAGATCCGCCGGCTCAGTGCTGATCCGTAACCCTGCCATCGCGCACCCCGGTCTCCAGGTCCTGCCGCCTTGTAGCGGCGATGGGAGTCGCTGGCAAGCGCCGGAGGCGGGAGACGCGGGAGAGGCGGGAGACGCGGAGGGAATCATCCAGGTTGATCACTGCGCCCCGTTGATCGAAGCCTGGCGCTGCGTGGGTCGGCGTGAACGGACTGTCGGGTTGCAGGCTAGGCCGCACCCGCGCCGGACGGCAGGTACGGCCGGACCTTCTGCTGCAGCAGCCGGATGAGCTCCGGCGCCATGTACTCGAACTCGTCCGGGATGCCGAGGACGGCTATGCGCTTGCCGCGCAGCTGAGGCCGGAACCTGGCCGCGATCTTCGACCGGTGCGCCGCCTCCATCACCAGGATCGTATCCGCCCAGGCGATCAGCTCGGCCGAGACCGGGCAGTCCGCGTCATGCCCGGTCCCGGCAGACGCCGTCTCGACGCCCGGCCAGTCCGCGAACACCTGCTCCGCGGTCGGGCTGCGCAGGCGGTTCTTGCCGCAGACGAAGAGAAGGTTGTGGGTCAAGGCTTTCTCCGTCCCATCAATCCATGATCGATGTCGTCGGCATCACCGCTTCCGTCCATAGAAGGTTCTCGCCGGACGCGAGTAGAAGAAGAACCAGAGATGCGCCGCGAGAGCGGCAGCGGGAACCAGAAGCCAGCCGCCCATGGAAGCGAGATGAAAGAAGACGATCCGGACGCCGACATTCAACGGAAGGGCGCCACCGGACTGAAGACGATAGTCGAGAAAACTGTAATGCGGCCCTTGGACCAGGAGGATGAAGGCAAATGCCGACAGAGAGAGGGAAAGCCAGAAGCGTCCCCTGCTTCCCATCGTGGCCGCCATCACCGACGTTGCGAACAGTGAGATGGAAACAGCAGGGATCACGATGTTCCAAAAGGCGTCCCAGTGCCGAAAAGCGCCATGGTGCGGCCAGCCCGTCTCGATCTGACCATAGGCTTCAGTCGCCTTGACCAGCACGAAGATGGCGAGCGCTGCGTACACCAGACAGAGCATCAGCATGCCCCGTGGTGGCGTTGGTGCGTGGGGTGAGGCAAGCAAGTTCATATCTGTACTGCCTGCGTCAGCGTTGAAACGCACGGAAGCGACGAAAAGAGAGAGATCGGATTGAGTCGAACATCAAGGCCCGAACCCGGACAGCTCCGCCCGATTGGTCGATCCTGAAACGAATCTGCGAAGGCCGGCAACGAACTCGTCGATCGATGCAGGATCACAACGCATGAAAAGGCTGGATGCCTCATGTCGGGAGGAGCGGGCAACCGGATAGGTTGACTCGAAGGTCGCCCATACGCCGACGTGACCGAGCGCATCCAGGCAGAAGAATTCGAGCTCGCAGCTGCCGGTGCCGGGAGTGCCAAGAGTGTAGGAGAGCGTCGAGGCGGACGACGCCGGAAAGCCCTCTAGCGCAGAAGCGAGTTGGAGATGACCGTCGACGTTGCCCCAGGTAGAAGTTCTGGCAGCAAAATTCTCGTTCGTCATTCCCACGTGGAACCTGACGAGTTCATCCCCGTCATGCTCCAGGGAACCTTCGATGGACAAGACTGCGTGCATGGTCATGAGACTCGACTCGAGCCGCGATGTGAAGGCGCTTCACCCTCAGTGACCACCATCTGCCACCTTCGCTGACAGCGCGACATGCCGGTGACGGAGCGCGCCAATTCAAGATTAATCTCCTCCGTCCCCTTCTGTCCTGACCTATGTGGGACTAGAGCTGCCATAGGCCATGATCATTGCCCCCTCGGAGGTAAATGGCGAAGCTTCCGTGGCCGGGGATCTCCGTGGGCGGAACGGCAATCTGTCCACCTGCCTCAACTACAGCGGCAACGGCTGCTTCAATGTCTTCTACTAGCCAATATGGCCGGACTACCGGCTCCTCTGTCTCACGCAATGGCGCGCGTACACCCACAAGTCCGCCACTCGCCAACGCGGCGGTACGTGCGTTGCCGAGACCGGCGTCAGGACCGCAAAACTCAACGCCGCTCGCGGCGGCATACGCGGCACACACAGCGTCTACGTCATTGGTCACTATCTCGAGATACTGGATCCGCATAGTTTGGATTCCGGTTGGCGACTGGCATGGTGCTGCGGCCCAACAACTGAATTAAGCCGAAACGCGAAGCGGGTGCGTCTTGATGAATTGTTAGGCCTCTCCACGCAAAAGGCCAGCGGCGACAAGCTTGAGCCGAACCATAGCGTCCTCTGGTCCAAAACGACCGGCCCTACCATAGTTACCCTTTGCGGCGTCGGTGTCTGAGCAGACATGAGCCAAGACGGACTCGGCCAGCTCTTGGTGTGGAGCGATGCGCGCCGCGAGCTCGTGCAGGACCGCTTGACCAGCCGAGTCTGACTCATGGCCGTCCAAAGCGTACGCCCAATAGAAGTTGTCGTACGCCGCGCAGAAGTCCCAGAAGGACAGGCATCCGGCAGCGCACTGCGCCACCAAGTCATCATGGTGATCTAGGGCAACGATTAGCTCGGATTCCAAATGGTACGTAGCCATGTGCTCTGAGAGGCCTAACGCTTGAGTCAAGCCATGCCACGAAGTGGCGTCGGCCTGACTAATGGTTAGCCGCCACGCGAATGCTGGCTGAGGTACTTCATGTCTGACATGCTCGAAATGGGGTGCTCGACAATCATAGTCTGGAAGGGCTCAACGCCGTCCAGGTACAAGAGCTTGACCTCTCTAGCGTAGAGCGCCCCACTACCACACGGGCCGCCAGCATTGTAAGAACTTTGCGTCCGCAGGATGTCTCCAACCCGAAATGTGCCTTTCCAGCTGACAAGAACCTGCCATTGAATGGCCTGCTCGAAGGGCCCCGTGAAACCTGGTGTGACCGCATGTGCGGGCTTGTTGAGTATTCCGATCGGGTAGGCAAGTACAACAACCTGGTGCGCGTCGAACTTCTCCGGCGGGGTGAAGTATTCGCGGCTGCAGCCCCACGCCGGACCGGCAAGCAAGATAAGGGCTATGGAGATCACGGCGCGATAGAGGTTCATGGTGGCTAACACTTGAGTTAAGCCGCGCCGCGAAGCGGCGTCGGCTTGAACGAACTGTTATGCCTAGCGATCACCTGGCTTTAAGCTCGTGCTGCTCTTGCACGCTCTTACCAACTGCTGTTGCGGCCCATATCTCACCATTTGAACCGGCCGCTCTCTTAGCCAGCCCGCGAGACATGAGAGAGGACAGCGTTGATTCGATTTCGCGCAGGGGGCTCGAGACTTCCCCAGCCACTGTCTTCGCATAGCGCCAGGTGTAGCCTGGCTTCTGCAAAGACTTCAGAACTCGACTTTCAATGTCGGTGATCGCATCGGCCCTTCGAGCTTGTTCCCTCTGCTCGGAGCTTGGTTCCGTTTGGTTCTCGATGATCGCCTCGACCATCTTCATCTCGGCCTCAAAGCCTGCGCCCTTGAACCTTGAAAGTTTGTCAATGTTGGAGAAGGCTAGACCGAGGGCCCCCGCAATGATCGCCAGCCCCATCTCAGTGGGCTTCCCAAGGAAACCAAGCGCGCTACTAACGAGAAGTAGTACTGCGAAGGAAACCGCTAGGCCTGTGATCTTGATGGGGAACCCTCCTTGGGCACAACTACTAATAGACCCCATAGTGGGGCGTAGCGCCGACTTTGCTTGCGGTGGAGCGCTTCGTCAATCACGCGCGCCTTTGCAATCAGCAGCTCGCCTTGAATCGGTGCCACGCGGGGCCGCGAAATGGGGCCTCGTGCCGTCCGGATATCCGTATACGCCGGCACCCGCGCCGGCGTATTGCCCGGCAACCAACGGACTAGCTGACGGTCGCAAGTGCTCGACGGCGCTGCCGTCGCCGGTAGCGAAGTGGACGGTTCGCCGGCATATCCGCGGCCGTGCGGTTCAGTCGGCATCGGCATAAGAAAAAGCCCCGCCGGAACGACGAGGCCTTCAGGATCACTGGTGCCGGAGGTGGGACTCGAACCCACACGCTTTTAAGGGCGGCGGATTTTGAGTCCGCTGCGTCTACCGATTCCGCCACTCCGGCGCGGGCGCGCAGTATAGCGGACGGCCCGGCCCGGCCCGGGTGTCTACAGGCCCAGTCCTCCGTGGCGGGCCATGCCGGCGGCGAGCACGAAGATCAGCGCGATCAGGGCGAACTCGACCTTGATCACCGTGCGCACGCGCGACACCTCGGCGGCGTTCGGGCGCCAATCCGGTTGGGTGCCGGCAGCCTTGCGCCAGCGCAGGAGGGCCAGCGTCGGGTAGATCGACAGCAGCGCAGCCAGCACGAAGGCACCGAACTTGCCGTGGAACCAGGGGTTGTGCAGGTAGAAGTCGCTGCCCTTGACGCCCATGCCGATGCGCATCAGCCCGACGAGCAGCAGCAGGCCGGCGGTGGCGCCGTAGCCACGGTCGATGCCGACCAGGCGGCGGATGGCGCCGGTGTCGAGGGGGCGCGAGAGCAGGGCGGACTGCACGGCCAGCATCGCGATCAGGCCGAACAGCAGCAGGTGGTGGGCGGAGGCGAGGATGAAATCGCGCAGCATGGGGCGGTCCGTCCGGAAGGGGCGTGGCTATCGTCGCATGCGCCGTTGCGATGGCCCCGTGCCATCGGCCACGGGCACACGCCGCACGCGCGCGCTCCGCATCGGCGCGCTCAGGCGCTGGCGTCCACCGGCAGGCGGGCGTCGATGCGTTGGTACCAGTCGTCGCCCAGGGGTTCGAACTTGCAGCAGTGTTCGATCGGCGCCTGGTAGATGTGCACCGACACCGCCACCGCGGTGTCGCTGGCGTTGACGATGCTGTGGTACTCGTGCGGCGGGATCAGGCTGCCGGCGCTACCGGGGCCGGCCTGCATGCCGCCGGCGGCGCGGAAGCGGGCGCGGTCGCCGTCGGATTGCAGCAGTTCGAACTGGGTGATCTCCAGTGCGCCGTGCCACACGCCTTCCACGCACCACAGGCCGCAATGGTCGTGCACCGGCGTGCCCTGGCCCGGGCCCCAGGTCATGGCGACCACGCTGTAGCCGTGCGCGGGGCTGCGGTAGAGCTCGCGGCGGGCGTAGTGGTCGGCGATGGGCGCGTGCACGCAGTCGGGCAGGCGGATGGCGGGGTCGCGGATCAGGGCGCACAGGGTGCTGCGCAGCTGCGCGGTCACCGCGTGCTCGTCGCCGGCGGCCACGGCCGCGTCGATGGCGTCCAGGAAACGCTGCTGGCCCTCGAAGGGCAGGCCGGGCGGGGCGGCTGGGGTCATGCGGGGATTCTAGACCGTCACGGATGAAACTGTTGGACGGGGGGGGGGTGGGGCGGGCTTCGGCCGACTGACGTGGGTGGGGATGGTGCGGGCGGCAGGGCTGTCGAAGCGTTAAAGCGGCCCGCGGGGAAGCCGGATGAGCGCCTGCGGGCCGTCGCCGATGCCCCGGATGCGCTTCGCTTATCCGGGCTACGGGGCACGGGATGCGTGCCGAGGGAGCATGGGCATGGGCCCCGCGTGTGCGGGCCGCGGGAGTCGCGCCAGGGGCAGCCGACGACCTCTGCGGGCGGGATAGCGGCCGGTCGCCGGGTGGGCCTGCCGTTCCGCGATTCGCGCGTCAGAGCCCGTCGAGGAAGCTGCGCACCGCCGGCCCGAACCGGTCCATGTCCACCAGGAAGGCGTCGTGGCCTTGCGGCGAGTCCAGGCCCACGAAGCGGGCCTCGGCGCCGCCGCGGGACAAGCCTTCGGCGATTTCCTCCTGCTGCTCCACCGGGAACAGGATGTCGGTGCGGGCGCCGATCGCGAGCGCGCGCTCCACCCGCACCCGGGCCAGCGCGGCCAGGACGTCGCCGCCGGCGTATTCGGCCAGGTCGAACCAGTCCATCGAGCGGCTGAGGTAGAGGTAGCTGTTGGGGTCGTAGCGGCGCACGAAGCGGCGGGCGTGGCCCTCGAGATAGCTCTCCACCTGGAACTCGAGGCCGAAGGGTTCCTCGTCGGGGCGGTCGGATTCCAGCCGCACGCGGCCGAATCGGCCGTCCCATTCCAGCGCCGAGCGGTAGGTGATCACGCCCAGCTTGCGCGCGATGCGCATGCCCGATTCGGGATAGGTGGCCTCGTCGTAGCGGCCCTCGTTCCAGTTCGGGTCCAGCCGGATCGCCTCGCGCTGCAGCGAGCGCACCGCGATCGAGAACGGCAGGGCGCGGGCGCTGCCGCTGATGTTGATGTGGGTGCGGCTGATGCCCGGGTGGCGGTGCAGCAGCGCGAGCGCGGTCATGCCGCCCATCGAGTTGCCGACCACGCAGGCCAGGCGTTCGATGCCGAGGCTGCGCACCACGTGCGCGGCGCCGTCGGCGATGTCCTCGATCGAGACGTCGGGGAAGGCCAGGCGGTACAGATCGCCGGTGGCCGGATCGACCGATGCCGGCCCGGTCGAGCCCTTGCAGCTGCCGATCGGGTTCACGCACACCACGAACCAGCGCTCGGTATCGATCGGCTTGCCGGGGCCGACCATCGCTTCCCACCAGCCGGGTGTGGGGTCGTCGTCGCGGCTGGCCACGTGCGCGTCGGGCGACAGGCCGGTGAGGATCAGCAGGGCGTTGCCGGCGGCGGCGTCGAGCGTGCCCCAGGTCTCAAAGGCCACGCGCGCGTTGTGCAGCGTGCCGCCGCGCTTCATCGGGAACGGGGAGGGCAGGTCGACCCAGCGCGCGCCGGGCGGGATGAACTCGGTCATGCGGGGATTGTAAGGGGGTGCGGATGCGGGCGACGGGGCGGTCGGTTGGAGCGGTCACCCATCACCGTAGCCCGGATAAGCGAAGCGCATCCGGGGAAAACCACCGGAATCTCCACGCCCCCGCACGCGTTGACGAACCCGCCGTCGCCGACAGGTGGCGGGGTGAGGTGGCGGACGTGGACATCGCGAGCGCGGGATGCGGGGTGCGTCTCCCCGCGGCGCTTCGGTGCAGGTGTGCGGCGGCGCGCCCCGGATGCGCTTCGCTTATCCGGGCTACGGGGCTACGGGGCGATGTCGAGGGCGACGGGGGTGATGGCGGGGAGGCGCACGCGGACGGGGGCTGATTCGAGGTCGCCGACGCTGCGGTTGGCGCTGCCGGTGGCGGAGATGCGGGCGAGCACTTCCACTTCCTCCAGCGAGGAGAGCTTTGCGGTGGGCATCGGGCTGTCGCTATCGTCGAGCACGATGTCCAGCGGCAGGTCGCGCACGGCGTGGCGTTCGACGGCGACCGGCATCGGCGGGCCACCGGCGGCGCGGGCGATGACGAACACGACCGCATCGGGCGACAGGCGGGCGCGTTCGGCCAGGCCGTCCGCGAGGGTCACGCGGACGCGCAGGCTGCCGGGCGCCACGCGTGCATCCGCAACCGGCGCCTCGGCGGTGGCCGCTTCCACCGGCGAGGCGTTCGCATCCGCCGGCAAAGGCGGCATGCCCGCTGCCTCGCGCGCCTGGTCGATCTGGGTGCGCAGCGCAGTCGCGGTGCTGGCGTCGACCTTCGGCAGCAGCGCCTCCCAGGTGGCGACGGCCGCCGCGTCCTCGCCGCGCTGGCGCTGGACCACGCCGACGAACCACGCGGCGCGCTGGTTGTCGGGTTCGATCGCGAGCGCCTGGCGCAGCATCGCCAGCGCCTCGTCGTCGAAGCGGTTGCCGGGCGCGGCCTGGGCGCGGGCCTGCGCGGCTTCGAGCAGCAGTTCGGGGTCGTCGGGAATGTGTTCGAGCGCGCTCATGTAGGCATCGCGCGCCGCCTCGCGGTTGCCGAGCGAGGCCTGGGCGCGGGCCAGCAGGCGCCAGCCCTCGGGCTGCGCCGGATCGCGCGCGAGTGCAGCCTGCAGTTCGGCGATCGCCTCTTCCATCGACGGCGCCTCGCCCGACGCCGCTGTGGCGGGCGCGGCCGAGCCGTCCAGCGCGGCCGGCGTGCCGACGATGCGGTAGAGCGCGAACGCCAGCACCGGCACCACCACCACGATCGCGGCGAACACGCGCGGCGAGGCCTTGCGCAGCGGCAGCGCGATCGCGGCGGCCACCGCCAGTGCGGCCAGTACCAGCACCGCGTACACCACCAGCGCGCCGGTCACCATTCCTGGTCCTCCTCCACCGGCAGCGGCTGGCGGCTGCGTGCGCGCACGATGCGCGCCACCACCACGCCGCCGACCAGTAGCAGCAGGCCCGGCGCCAGCCACAGCGCCCAGGTGTGGCCGCCGAAGCGCGGGCGGTAGAGCACGAACTCGCCGTAGCGTTCGACCAGGAAGGCGCGGATCTCCGCATCGCTGCGGCCCGAGCGCATCAGGTCGAACACCTCGCGCCGCAGGTCGTGCGCGATCTGCGCATTGGAATCGGCCAGCGACTGGTTCTGGCACATCACGCAGCGCAGTTCGGCCACCAGATCGTGGAAGCGGCGCGCCTCGGCGTCGTCGCGGAATTCGAGCGGGGTGGCGTCGCGCACGACCTGGGCGTGCGCGGGATTGGCGGGCGCGAGCAGCAACAGGGCCACCAGTACGGCCAGCAGCCAGCCAGTCCACGCGGCGCGCGTCGCACTCACTGCGTCCAGCAACGATCCCGCCCCCGGAGCGCGACGTGCACTCACCGCGGCACCCCGATCGCGTCCAGCGCGGGCAGCAGGCTCGAGGCCAGCGTCGCATCATCGATCGGGCCCACGTGCTTCCAGCGCACGATGCCCTGCGCGTCGACCAGGAAGGTTTCCGGCGCGCCGTAGATGCCCCAGTCGATCGCCTTGCGGCCGTCGTAGTCCACCAGCACCAGCCAGTACGGGTTGCCGAACTGTTCCAGCCAGCGCATGGCGTCGGCGTGTTCGTCCTTCCAGTTGTAGCCGATCACGCGCAGGCGCCGGGTTTCGGCGAAGCGGGTGATCACGGGGTGCTCGACCCGGCAGCCCGGGCACCAGCTGCCCCAGACGTTGAGCAGGTAGGGCTGGCCCAGCAGTTCCTGCGAGCTCACCAGGCGGCCGGGTTCGTGCAGTACCGGCAGCGAGAACTCCGGCGCCGGCTTGCCGATCAGCGGCGAGGGCAGGGCCTCGCGGTCGGCGCGGTCGGAGACCAGCACGCCGTACAGCAGCAGTCCGATCAGGCCGAGGAACACCACCGCGATGGTTGCGGCGGTGAGGTGGCGTGCGTTCGCCATCAGGCCGTGCCTCCGTCGGTGGCGGGCGCATCGCTGCGCGCGATGCCATCGGCCGCATCGCCCTCACGCGTGCGTCCGGCGCCCGACACGCGCCGGAACCGCCGGTCCGCCGCGGTCACGAACCCGCCCAGCGCCATCAGGAACGCGCCGGCCCAGACCCAGCGCACGAACGGCTTGACCTGCAGCCGCACCGCCCACGCGCCGTTGCCCAGCGGTTCGCCCAGCGCGACGAACACGTCCGCGAACACGCCGGCGTGGATGCCGGCATCGGTCATCACCTGGCCGCCGCTGGCATAGGCGCGCTTTTCCGGATGCAGCAGCGCAAGCGGCGCGTCGTTGCGGAACACCTGCACCAGGCCGCGGTCGGCGACGTAGTTCGGGCCCTGCGCGCGTTCGACGCCGTCGAAACGGAACGCGTAGCGGCCGATCTCGCTGGTCTGGCCAGGCATCATCGCCACTTCGCGCTGCACCAGCTGCGCCTCCACCAGCAGCGCGCCGACCAGGAACACGGCGATGCCGCCGTGCGCCAGCGTCATGCCCGCCATCTCCGGGGTGAAGGCGCGGCCGCTGGCGCGCAGCCGGCTCCACACGAAGCGCAGCGTCCCCAGCGCCACCCACGCCGCCGCCGCGACGCCGGCCGCCGTCTTCAGCGGTCCCTGCGGCGCGAGGAAGTACGCGATCGCGCCCAGCACCGCCGCCAGGCCCAGCCACGGCAGCAGCAGTGCGATCGGCTTCGACGGCTGCTCCTGCTGCCAGCGCGTGAGCGGACCGAACGGCACCAGCAGCACCAGCGGCGCCATCAGCAGCACGAACAGGGTGCCGAAGTAGGGCGGGCCGACGGAGACCTTGCCCAGGTCCAGCGCGTCGGCCAGCAGCGGATACAGCGTGCCCAGCAGCACCATCGCGCAGGCAGCGGCCAGCAGCAGGTTGTTGAGCAGCAGCAGGGTCTCGCGCGAGGCCGGCGCGAACGGACGCCCCTGCGGCAGCCGGGGCGCGCGCAGCACGTACAGCGCCAGCGCGCCGCCGATCACCGCCGCCAGGAAGGCGAGGATGAACAGCCCGCGCGAAGGATCGGCCGCGAACGAATGGACGCTGGTCAGCACGCCCGAACGCACCAGGAACGCGCCCAGCAGCGACAGCGAGAACGTCGCGATCGCCAGCAGCAGGGTCCAGCCGCCGAAGCTCCCGCGCTTCTCGGTCACTGCCTGCGAGTGGATCAGCGCAGCGCCCGCCAGCCACGGCATGAAGCTGGCGTTCTCCACCGGATCCCAGAACCACCAGCCGCCCCAGCCCAGTTCGTAGTACGCCCACCACGAGCCCAGCGCGATGCCGATGGTCAGGAAGCCCCAGGCCACGTTGGTCCACGGCCGCGTCCAGCGCAGCCAGCGCGCATCCACCTGGCCTTCGAGCAGTGCCGCGATCGCGAACGCGAACGGCACCACGAAGCCGATGTAGCCGATGTAGAGCATCGGGGGATGGATGATCATCCCCGGGTCCTGCAGCAGCGGGTTGAGGTCGTGCCCTTCGACCGCCACCGGCAGCAGCCGGGCGAACGGGTTGGAGGTGAAAATCATGAACGACAGGAAGCCGATGGCGACCAGCCCGATCACGCCGAGCACGCGGGCCATCACCACGTCGGGCAGGTGCCGCGACCACAGCGCGACGGCCGCGTTCCAGATGCCCAGCATCAGCACCCACAGCAGCAGCGAGCCCTCGTGCGCGCCCCACACCGCGGTGAAGCGGTAGACCATCGGCAGCAGCGAGTTGGAGTTGTCGGCCACGTACTTGACCGAGAAATCCTGCTGTACGAACGCAGCCGTGAGCGCGGCGTAGGCGAACGCCAGCAGCGCCAGCTGCGCATAGGCTGCGGGCCGCGCCACCGCCATCCACGCCGGCTTGTTGCCGGCCGCGCCCGCCAGCGGCAGCGCCGCCTGCAGCAGGGCCGCGAGCAGGGCGAGCAGCAGCGCGAGCTGGCCGAGTTCAGGCAGCATGCGCGGCTCCGTGCGCGTGGCGGGGCGCCTCGTTGCCGACGATGACATGCGGACGCGTGTGGCCTGCGCGGAGATCCGTGTTCCACGCCGTTGCCAGCGCGTCCGGACGGCCGCGCAAGATGTGAGGGGGACGATACGCGCGGGGTCGCACAGACCACTGGGTCCCCGCCTGCGCGGGGACGACGGGACTCCTCACTCCTGCGCCCCTGCGCCGGGCGCCACGTCGACGTCGTGCTTGCTGTGCGCCAAGCCCATCTTGTCGGCGACTTCCTTGGGCACGTAGGTCTCGTCGTGCTTGGCCAGCACGTCCTCGGCGACGAAGCGGTCGCCCTGCATGCGGCCGGTGGCGACCACCGCCTGGCCCTCGCGGAACAGGTCCGGCAGGATCTTGTCGTAGGTGACGTCCAGCTGCGCGTCGCCGTCGGTGACGCGGAAATGCGAGACCAGCGAGCCCTCCTCGCGGCGGAACGAGCCGGTCTCGACCATGCCGCCGAGGCGGAAGCGCGCCTCTCCGGAGGACACGCCCGTGCCCGCGCTGCCGGACAGGATCTCGTTGGGCGTGTACAGGTAGGCGATGTTCCGCTGCAGCGCGAACGCCACCAGGGTCGCGGCCAGGCCGGCCGCGGCGAGCAGGGCGAGCACGAACCACAGGCGGCGGCGGCGCGTCGGGTTCATCGCTTCAGCTCCGGGGCGGCGGTGGCGGCGGTCCCGCGCGCGGCCTCGCGCCTGGCCAGCATCCGCACCGCGCGCATGATCTGCGCGATGCGGATGCGCGGGGCCACGAAGTCCCACAGCAGCACGGTGGCGAACACGGCGTAGGCGGCGATCACGTAGCTGGCGTAGCTCATGCCGACGCTCCGGCCAGGCGGCGCACCCAGTCCTTGCCGGCCTCGCGCTGCAGGTTGTCGGCGCGCGCGCGCGCCAGCAGCGAGCCGATCGCCCACAGCTTGGTCCCCACCACCATCCACAGCAGCGGCGGCAGCATGCTGGCGTCCATCGAGGATTCGCCGAACACGCGGATGGTCTGGCCCTGGTGCAGCGAGTTCCACCACACCACCGAGTACCGGATGATCGGCAGCATCACCACGCCCACGATCGCCAGCAGCGAGGCGGCGCGCGCGGCGGCGCGCCTGTCCTCGATCGCCGCGTACAGGCCGATCACGCCGAAGTACAGGAACAGCAGCACCAGCTGCGAGGTCAGGCGCGGGTCCCAGTCCCACCACGTGCCCCACATCGGCTTGCCCCAGATGCTTCCCGTCGCCAGGGTGATGACGGTGAACGCGGCGCCGATCGGCGCGCAGGCCATCGCCAGGATCTCGCACAGCTTGATCCGCCACACCAGCGCGATCGCGCCGTACAGCGCCATCAGCGCGAACATCGCCATGCTCATCCAGGCGCTGGGCACGTGGATGTAGAGGATCCGGAAGCTGTCGCCCTGCTGGTAGTCCGCCGGCACCACGAACAGCGCGCCGTACAGCCCCACGCCCATCGCCAGCAGCCCGGCCGCGAACGCCCACGGCGCCCAGCGGGCCGCGAAGCGGTCGAAATACGGGGGCGACCCGAGCTGGTGGAACCAGCGCACCACCGGGTTCATGTTGGACATCGGGCTGGCTGCTCGCAGGGGCGGGACCGCGGGAGGCGGCCGGAGGCCGGGTCAGGCCGCCGGCATCCATGCATGGCTAAGTGTCTATTTTTTCAGACTCGACCGGTGCGGCCAAGCCTCGCGGGGTGGACAGGATGCCCCAGGGCGCGCCACGGGGCACAGTGCGAGGCACGAAAGATGGCGTGACGCGGACCTTGGCGAGTCGCGGAGCAGGGGCGACCCGCGACCTGACATCGTCGCGCCGAATGTCCAGGACGAGTGCGCAGGCGGACCCGTGGGGTCGGGGTGGGGTCGGAGCGTGCGCTTGAGCGGGTGCGAGGGCGGGCAGACGCGAAGACAAGGGCGGGTGCGGGGACGGGTGCGGTTGCGGGACGGAGGCGGGTGCGGTGGCGAAGGTGAGGGTGAGGGATGAGGGGGGGGCAGGACGCTCGAAGGGCGACCGAGGGGCGAGGGGGACGAGTGCGAGGTTGGGAGCGCGGATGCGAGCGCGCGTGCGGAGACGTTCGCGGGCCCCCGGATGCGCTTCGCTTATCCGAGCTACGCCTCGCCCCATCCCGGGCCGGTCCGTTGCCGGCCCGTAGCCCGGATAAGCGCAGCACATCCGGGTTCGCCGTCGCCGCGCCTCCTACTGCGCCGCGATCCGGATCGCCGTCGCGGCCGCCACCGGCGCCAGCACCAGCGCCATCAGCAGGCCCGCGCCGAGCAGCAGCAGGCCGCCCGCGGGGTCGTGGCCCTGCGCCGCGGCCGCCACGCTGCCGGCGCCGAACACCAGCACCGGCACGTACAGCGGCAGCGCCAGCAGCGCCAGCAGCACGCCCGCGCGTCGCATGCCGACGGTCAGCGCCGACACCACCGCGCCGATCAGGCTCAGCAGCGGCGTGCCCAGCGCCAGCGCACCGAGCAGCACCAGCCACAGCGACCGCGGCAGGTACAGCAGCTCGGCCAGCAACGGCACGGCCAGCAGCAAGGGCACCGCCGTGGTCAGCCAGTGCATCAGCGTGCGCACCAGCACCAGCCAGGCCAGCGGCACCGGCGCCAGCCGCCACTGTTCCAGCGACCCGTCCTCGGCGTCGCCGCGGAAGAGCGTGTCCAGCGCCAGCAGCCCCGACAGCAGGACCGCCACCCACAACACGCCCGGCGCCGCGCGCGCCAGCAGGTCGCGTTCGGCGCCCATCGCCAGCGCGAACAGCACCACCACCAGGATCGCGAACAGCGCCGGCTGGAGGGCATCGCCGCGGCGGCGCCAGAGCAGGCGCAGGTCGCGCACCACCAGCGCGCGCGCGGCCGATAGCAGGGTGGGCGTGCCGGCGCTCACGCGAACTGTGCCTCGAGCCGGAGCGAACACAGGTGCGCCCCCACCGGTGGCGCAACGGCGCTGCGAATGGCCCCCGCTGCCGCGCCCGCGCTCATGCGACCGCCTCCTGGTGGCCGAGCGAAAGCAAACGGGTGCGCACCGGCGGCGCGGCATAGGCGCCATGGGTGGTCACCAGGGCGCCGCCGCCGGCGTCCAGGTGCGCCCGCACCATGCGGTTGACCAGCTCGATCCCCGGCAGGTCGAGGTTCGCGTATGGCTCGTCCAGCAGCCACAGCGGCGCGGGCGACAGCCACAGCCGTGCCAGCGCCAGCCGCCGGCGCTGGCCGGCGGACAGGTGACGCACCGGCGCCTCATCAAAGCCGGCCAGGCCGACGATCGCCAGCGCCGGGTCGAGGTCGAGCGTCGGCCGCCGCCCGAGCAGGCCACATAGATAGTCCAGGTTCTCGCGAGCCGTGAGGTCCGCCTTCAGGCCCGGCAGATGGCCGAGATAGGCGAGGTGGCCGGCGCGCGCCGCCGCCGCCACCGGCACCCCCGCCAGTCGCACCTCGCCATTGCCGCCGTCGAGCAGGCCGGCGAGCACGCGCAGCAGGGTGGTCTTGCCGGCGCCGTTGCCACCCTGCACCAGCAGCGCTTCGCCGGGCTGAACGCTGAAGTCCAGCGGGCCGAACAGCGGCATCTCGTCGCGGGCGAAGCACAGGCCGCGCACGTCGAGCAGCGGCGCGGCGGCGGGAGGGGCGTCTGGCATCACGGGCGCTTCGGCCGGCGGTCGGCCATCGCGGTCATTGTAGCCAGTCGACGTCGGCGTCACCGGTCTCGTCGGCGGGCCGGGGCGCGTCCATGCGCAGCCGTACCGCGTCGCCCGGCCGCCACCACAGCGTGCCGAGCTGGCCGAAACGGCGCGCGAGCGCGTCGAACTGGTCGACCTCCATGCCCATCACGAGCCAGCTCGGTTCGCGCCAGCTGCGGTTGCGGGCGGAGGCGAAGGCCGGACGTATGCCGTATCCGCCGGCGACCAGCTGCGCGTGCAGGGCGTCGTCGTCGCGCCGGTTCTGCTCTTCGCTGCGTTCGATCGAGCGCGGATTCCAGGCCGACAGCATCCCGAACGTGGTGGCGGCGGGATACGCGAGCTCCAGCCCCGGCGTGGGCAGCCCGATGATCACGTCGTGCCAGGAGCCGTCGTACTGCCAGCGGTACTCGGCCGCGAGATAGGCGTGCAGGAGCTCGGACACGCGCGCCGGTTCGGGGGGCGAGGGGGCAGGGGGCATGGCGGCTCAGTGCGTCCTGCGCCGGGCAACCACGTCGAAGGGCGGGGCATCGACACCGCCACCCGCAGCCTGGACGTGGGCCATCTCGTCCGCAGGCCGGGAGGGAACCATGCCGGGCGTCTCCTGCGTGAACATCCGCTAGATGTAACCGATCCCACACGGATCGTAAACTGCAGCCTTTCGCCAAGGCCCCCGACGTCCCCCGATGATCCAGACCAAACTGCCGAAGGTCGGCACCACCATCTTCACCGTGATGTCGCAGCTGGCGCAGGAACACGGCGCGGTGAACCTCGGCCAGGGCTTTCCGGACTTCCCGGTGCCGCCCCGGCTGGTGGAGGAACTCGAGCGGGCGATGCGCGCGGGCCACAACCAGTACGCGCCGATGACCGGGGTGCCGGCATTGCGGCAGGCGATCGCGGCCAAGACCGCGCGCGTGTACGGTCACGCGCCCGATGCCGACACCGAGGTCACCGTGACCAGCGGCGCGACCGAGGCGATCTTCAACGCCATCCACGCCGTGGTGCGCGCCGGCGACGAGGTGGTGGTGCTCGATCCCTGCTACGACTGCTACGAGCCGGCGATCGATCTGGCCGGCGCGCGCGCGGTGCACGTGCCGCTCGATCCGGTCACCTTCGCCCCGGACTGGCAGCGCGTGCGCGAGGCGATCGGCCCGCGCACCCGCATGCTGATGATCAATAGCCCGCACAACCCCTCCGGCGCCATGCTGTCCGCGGACGACATGCGCGAGCTGGCGGCGATCCTCGACGGCACCGGCATCTTCCTGGTGTCGGACGAGGTGTACGAACACATCGTGTTCGATGGCGCCAGGCACGAGTCGGTGCTGCGCCACCCGGCGCTGCGCGAGCGCGCGTTCGTGGTCTCGAGCTTCGGCAAGACCTACCACTGCACCGGCTGGAAGATCGGCTACTGCATCGCGCCGCCGGCGCTGGGCACGGAGTTCCGCAAGGTGCACCAGTACAACGTGTTCTCCACCTTCACCCCGGGGCAGCATGCCTTCGCCGCCATGCTGGAGGCCGAGCCGGAGCACTACGAGCAGCTCGGCGCGTTCTACCAGGCCAAGCGCGACCGGTTCCGCGATCAGCTCGCCACCACCCGGCTGGCGCCGCTGCCGGTGCCGGGTGGCTATTTCCAGCTGGTCGACTATTCGGCGGTCAGCGATCTGGACGATGCCGCGTTCTGCCGCTGGCTGACGGTCGAAAAGGGGGTGGCGGCGATCCCGCTGTCGCCGTTCTACGAGACGCCGCCGGCTGGCCAGCGCCTGGCGCGGCTGTGTTTCGCCAAGAACGAGGCGACACTGGACGCGGCGATCGAACGCCTGCAGAGGTTGTGAGGACATGACCATGAACAATCTCCGCGTGTCCCTGGTGCAGGGCGCGACCCGCTGGCACGATCCGGCGGGCAACCGCGCGTACTACGCCGACCTGATCGCGCCGCTGCACGGCATCACCGACCTGGTGCTGCTGCCGGAGACCTTCACCAGCGGCTTCTCCAACGACGCCATCGGCGATGCCGAGACGATGGACGGCCCGACCGTCGCCTGGATGCGCGAGCAGGCCGGCCGACTGCAGGCGGCGGTCTGCGGCAGCGTGCAGCTGCGCGTGGACGGGTCGGTGTTCAACCGGCTGCTCTGGGTCACGCCCGACGGCGAGCTGCAGCACTATGACAAGCGCCACCTGTTCCGCTACGCGCGCGAACACGAGCGCTATGCCGCCGGTCGCGAGCGCGTGACCGTGGAGTGGAAGGGCTGGCGGATCTGCCCGCTGGTCTGCTACGACCTGCGCTTCCCGGTGTACTCGCGCAACCGTTTCGATGTCGAACGGCCCGGCGCGCTGGACTACGACCTGGTGCTCTATGTCGCCAACTGGCCGGCGGCACGCGCCTACGCGTGGAAGACCCTGCTGCGGGCGCGCGCGATCGAGAACCTGTGCTACGTGGCCGGGCTCAACCGGGTCGGTGCCGACGGCAACGGCATCGACTACGACGGCGACAGCGCGGTGATCGATTTCCTCGGCCATCCGGTGAGCGAATGCAGCGACGCCGAAGTGGTCGTCACCACGACGCTGCTCGGCGCCGAACTTGAGAAGCATCGCGAGCGGTTCCCGGCGATGCTGGACGGGGACGCGTTCGAGCTGCGCTGAAGGCGGCGGTCAGCCGTTGTAGAAGTAGTACACGCGCCGGGTGCGCGGCGATACCACGATCATCCCGATGCGGCCGTAGGCGCAGTAGCTGCCGGGCGTATTCACGGCTTCGGCCGCAGCGCGCAGCTGGTCGCGGTCGACATCGATGCAGAAGCCGTACGCGCAGACGTACTGCAGGATCTCGTGGCGGCCGGTGGTCGAATCGGGCGGCCAGCGTCTGTCCGGCGCCAACGGCGTGGCGCGCCAGTCGCTGTAACGGCCGCGCCAGCGGCGCGATGCCTCCGGCGGCGGCATCCGCTCCAGGTACTCCACGCCACCGGCCGCGAGCGCTCGCGCGGCGTCCCCAGGCAGACGGTAGGAGATGAAGCCGGCCTCGTTGCCGCCCGGCCCGAACCCCCAGGCCTCCTCTTCCGCGTAAAGCACCTGCCACACGCCCAGCGCCGGGGGCACATGGGACAGGCGGTGCGTACGCACCAGAGCCGCGCAGCCACCCACGGCCAGCACCACCGCGCAAGCCGAGAGCGCCGACATCTCGCGCGGCGCGACGACGAATGCCGTCACGATCGCCGCGCACAACGCAATCGCGAGCGCGAACAGCGACAGGAGTGCGATCACGCGACGCCCCGTGGTCGCGACCCATGGCCACGGGCATGGAAGTAGATCCGCTCCGCCGCCCAGCGCAGCGGCGGGGTGCCCAGCAGCAGGTCGAACGGCCAGTCGCGCTGCAGGTGGTCGAAGGCCCATCGCAACGCGCGCTTGCTTCGGAACCTGGGCGCGGCGCGTTCGGCGACACGCGCCGGATCCGGGCCGCCGTGCAGCAGATGCGCGGCGATCGCATCGCCCACCGCCTCCCCGTGCCGCCAGGCCGAATGGATGCCGCCGGCGGTGACCGGTGACACGATGCCCGCGGCATCGCCGGTCAGGATCACGCCCGGTGCGGCCAGCGGGCGCACCGGGCCGCCGCAGGGAATCAGGCCGGCGCGGGTGGCGCCTGGCGCGAGCGCGGGATCGATACCCAGGCGTGCGCCGACGCGACGGCGCAGCGCATCGATGTCCGGGACACCGGCGCGGTCGGCGCGGTGCCGGAACGCGAGTCCGAACTGCACCCCGTCCGGGCCCTGCGCCGCCCAGCCGATGTAGCCGGGCGCCAGTGCGCGGTCGATGAAGCAGTGCAGGCGCCCGGGTTCGCGCAGGGTAGCGCCTTCGAACTCGTACTCGACGCCGTACAGGAACTCGCGCACCCGGCCCAGGCCCGCCCGCATCGCCACGCGTGATTTCGCGCCGTCGGCGCCCACCAGCCAGCGGCAGCCGCCGAGACCGTCGACCTGCCAGCCGCCGTCGACGCGGCGCGCATCGGTGAACGACTGCATCAGCCGCATCTCCACCCCCGCACGCTCCAGCTCCGCGGCCAGCCAGCGCATGACGTTGGGGGTGTCGGTCGCGAGGAAGTAGTAGTCGTCGCGCTGCAGGGCCAGGCTGCGCAGGTTCGGCGCGTACAGCCGCACGCCGTCGATGCGCCGCACCAGCGACGGCGGCAGCGCCGAGAGCGCGGCACCCTCGGCCGCTTCGCGCACGATGATGCCGGTGGTGTGCAGGCGGATGCCGGGGTCGCGCTTGCGCTCGAGCACGCAGACGCGCAGGCCCTGGCGCCGCGCCGCGAGTGCGCACGCGGCGCCCGCGAAACTCGCGCCGACGATCACCACGTCCCACTGCATGCGCGCTGGATCCGCCACGTTCGTCCGTCCGGTTCGATGTGGCGGCAGGATGGGCGCCGCCCGTGGCCGGGCGATGGGGTGTCGGTGAAGTAGGAGTGAAGTGGAACGCACACCGGCGGGCGAGGCGATCGACGGTCTGCAGGTCCGCCGGCGGCACGCATCGCGCGGGCCGCGGCGGCAGCGCCCGGTTCGGACTATCCCTACCTGGCGCCACCACATCGACCGATGCCGCGGGCGCATTGGGGGCGTCACGATGCGCCGGTGTTCCCGATTCCGGCGAGGACCATGGACGGTCCGCAGACATCCGGCCGCGTCGCGCGGCCGCCCTTCGGACCGGCGGTGGCCATCGCATGCGTCTCGGGCGTGCTGGCCGCATCGCGCCTGCCGGCGCTGCCGCCGGTGGCCGTCCTGGTCGCGCTGCTGCTGGTCGGAGCCGGCGCCTGGGGACGGACGCAGGACTGGCGGCGGCCCGCCGGGGCACTGCTGGTCGGGCTCGCGCTGTTCGGCCTGCATGCGGCGTGGACGCTGTCGCGCCAGTTGCCGCCCGAACTGGAGCGGGGCGATTTCGAACTGTCCGGACGCGTGGTGCAGTTGCCGGAGCACGAGGCGCGGCGGACGCGTTTCCTGTTGCGCGTGGACCGAGACGACGCGGTGGCGCCGGCGCTGCACGGGCGGCTGCTGCGGCTGTCGTGGTACGACGATCGCGCCGCGCCGCGCGACGACCGGTTCGGAATCGAGGCCGGCAGCCGCTGGCGCTTCACGGTGCGCCTGCGCGCGCCGCGCGGGCTGCGCAACCCGGGGCATTCGGACAGCGAGCGACAGATGCTGGCCGCGCGGATCGCGGCCACGGGCTACGTGCGCGACGGCGAGCGGTTCGAGCGGCTGCATGCGGGCGCGGGCATCGACGGCTGGCGCGAGCGCACTGCGGCGCGGATCGATCGGGAGGTGGCGCGGCCGTCGGCGCGTTTCGTGCGGGCGCTTGCGCTCGGCGACACGCGCACGATCGGCGATGCCGACTGGGACACCCTGCGCGCCACCGGCCTGACCCATCTGGTCGCCATTTCCGGCTTCCACGTCGGACTGGTGGCAGGCTTCGCCGCGCTGGTGTTCGCCGGGCTGTGGTGGCTGGCGCCTGCGCTCGGGCGCCGCATGCCGCGACCACAGGCGGCCGCTGTGGGCGCGCTGCTCGGTGCGGCGGGTTACGCGGCGGTGGCGGGCTTCGCGCTGCCCACCGTGCGCACGGTGCTGATGGTGGCGGTGGTGGTGCTGGCGCGGCTGTGGCGGCGTCCGGTGGGGGTGGCCGATGCGCTGGCGCTGGCCGCGATCGCGCTGCTGCTGGTCGACCCGCTGGCGGCGCTGACCGCGGGCTTCTGGCTGAGTTTCGCCGGCGTGGCCTGGCTGGTGTGGTGCCTGCCGCGGGTCGGCGACCAGCCGCTGGTGGGCGGGTTCCTCGCCGCGCAATGGGTGGCCACGCTCGGCCTGCTGCCGCTGACCGCGGCCCTGTTCGGACAGGCCTCCCTGGCCGGACCGCTCGCCAACCTGGTGGCGATCCCGTGGTGGAGCCTGGTGGTGGTGCCGCTCGCGCTGCTGGGGACCGGCCTGGACGCGCTGCAGGCCGGGTGGGGCGGATGGGCCTGGCGGCTGGCCGCGTCCGCCTTCGACCTGTCGTGGCCGTTGTTCGAGTGGCTGGCAGGCGGGCGCGCCGCGCTGTGGTGGCTGCCCGAGGCACGCTGGTACGCGGCGCCGCTGGCACTGCTGGGCGCGTTGTGGCTGCTGCTGCCGCGCGGCGTGCCCGGCAAGGCGCTGGCCCTGCTGTTGTGGCTGCCGCTGCTGTGGCCTGACCGGCACCTGCCGCGGCCCGGCGAGTTCGACCTGGTGATGCTGGATGTCGGGCAGGGGACGGCGCTGCTGGTCCGGACCGCCCGCCACGCAGTGCTCTACGACGCCGGACCGGCCGTGCCCGAAGGCTTCGACGCCGGCGAGCGCGTGGTGGTGCCATCGCTGCACGCGCTTGGCGTGCGCCGGCTCGCGGCGACCGTCATCAGCCATGGCGATGCCGACCACGCGGGCGGTTTCGACTCCCTGCGTCGCCGGTTCCCGGAGGGACCCGTCTTCGCCGCCCCCGACGCGGCGATCGACGGCGCCGCCCCGTGCCTGGCCGGCACGGCCTGGGAAGCCGACGGCGTCGCGTTCCGCGTCCTGCATCCCGACCCGCACTTCCCGTCGATGGGCAACGAATCGAGCTGCGTGCTCAGGATCGAATCCGCGCACGGTGCGGCGCTGCTGGCGGGCGACGTCGGCGAGGTGGTCGAGCGCATGCTGGTGCACGACCATCCCGGCGCACTGCGCAGCGACGCGGTCCTGATCGCCCACCACGGCAGCGGAAGCTCGTCGGATCCCGCGCTCATCGAGGCCACGCGGCCGCAGGTGGCGCTGGTGTCGGCCGGCCACGGCAACCGCTTCGGCCATCCGCAAAAGGCCGTAATGGATCGCTGGGAACAGGCCGGCGCGCAGCCCGCGGTCACCGCCCGCGACGGCGCCGTGACCGTGCGCCTGCGCCGCGACGGGGTGCGGATCGAGGCGCGCCGTCGCGACCACCCGCGCCTGTGGGACGCGCAGCGCCGCATCGACCACGTGCGCTGAGTCACCCGGCGGCACCCGGGCGCTGGGCTATCCTATCGCGCAGTCAGGTCAGGCCCGAGGGCCGGAGGGGAGGACGTGCTCGAACTGGTGAAGTCCGGCGGCTGGCCGATGATTCCGCTGCTGCTGTTGTCCGCGGTAGGCCTGGCGATCATCGTCGAGCGCTTCTGGGCGCTGCGTCGCAAGGCCGTGCTGCCGCCGGGCCTGGGGCCGGAAGTCCGCGCCTGGGCCGCGCGCGGCAAGCTCGATCCGACGCACATCGACTCGCTGCGCCGCAACTCGCCGCTCGGCGCGCTGCTCGCCGCCGCGCTGGACGTGCGCCACCGTCCGCGCGAGGAGATACGCGAACGGGTGGAGGACGTGGGCCGCCACATCGCGCACCGCATGGAGCGATTCCTCAATGCGCTCGGCACCATCGCCGGCGCCGGTCCGCTGCTGGGCCTGTTCGGCACCGTGGTGGGCATGATCCAGATGTTCCTCGGGGTGATGGACCACGGCGTCGGCGACGTCAACCAGCTCGCCGGCGGCATCGGCAAGGCGCTGGTGTGCGCGGCGGCGGGCATGATCGTCGCCGTCCCGGCGCTGGTGTTCCATCGCTATTTCCGCGCCCGGGTGGACGGCTACATCGTCGACATGGAGCACGAGGCGATCCAGCTGATGGACGTGATCGATCCGCGCGCACGCCGCGCCGCCGCCGCGGTGGCGGCCGTCCCGCCCGACGCCCAGCCGGTCCAGGCCTGAGCCGATGCGCATCCGCGACCGCCGCGCCGAGGACGTGCCGGAGATCAACCTGGTGCCGCTGATCGACGTGATCCTGGTGCTGATCATCTTCTTCGTGATCACCACCACCTTCGACGCGCGCTCGGTGCTCAAGCTCGAACTGCCGCGCGCCGGCGGCGAGCCGAACACGCAGTCCGAATCGCTGAGCCTGCTGATCAACGCCGACGGGCGCTACTTCGTGGGCGACCGCGAAGCGCTGCGCACCGACGTGGAATCGCTCAAGCGCACGATCGTGGAAGTGGCCGGCGAGGACCGAGAGCGCACGGTCCTGCTGCGCGCCGACGCGCGCACGCCGTGGCAGGCGGTGGTGACCGCCTACGACGCGCTGGGCCAGCTCGGCTTCACCCGCATCGCCAACGCCACCGCGCCCGAAGCGCCCGCCCCGGCGGCGCCGTGACCGGTGCCGCCGCCCCCGTGACCGCCGACGCCGCGGGCGCATGGCCCGTCTACCGGCGGTTGCTGGGCCACGCCTGGGTCTACTGGCCGTTCCTGCTGGTGGCGATGGTGGCGATGGTGATCGAGGCGCTGGCCGGCGCCGCGTTCGTGTGGCTGATGGAGCCGCTGACCAACGACGGCTTCGTCGACCCCAAGCCCGAGATGGCGATCGTGCTGCCGCTGTCGATCATCGGCCTATTCCTGCTGCGCGGGGTGGCGACCTTCGCCACCGACTACGGCATGGCGCGGGTTGGCCGCAGCGTGGTGCGCGACCTGCGCGAACTGGTGCTGGGCAAGTACCTGCGCCTGCCGAGCAGCCGCTTCGACACCGAATCGGTGCCGGCGATGGTGAGCCGGCTCAACTTCGACACCGAACAGGTCACCCAGGCCAGCTCCGACGCGCTCAAGGCGATCCTGACCGACGGCCTGACCGTCCTGTTCCTGTTCGGGCTGATGCTCTACACCAGCGTCAAGGTGACGCTGGCGATGATCCTGATCGCGCCCTTCATCGGTGTGCTGGTCTGGTACGTCGGCGGCCGCTACCGGCGCATCAGCCGCGGCATCCAGGACGGCATGGGCGCGCTGGCCGCGAGCGCCGAGCAGTCGCTGGCCGCGCAGCAGGACGTCAAGGTGTACGGCGCCCAGGCGTTCGAACGGGCGCGCTATTCGGGCTTCGCCAATCGCATCCTGCGCCTGAACATGAAGGTCGAGACCACGCGCGCGGCCTCGTCGGCCATGGTCCAGATCCTCGCTGCGCTGGCGCTGGCGGCGATCGTGTGGGTGTCGGTGCGCGAGGCGCTGGTCGGGCAGCTGAACCCGGGCGAGTTCGTGCAGCTGATGACGGCGATGATGGGGATCATTCCGTCGCTGCGCCGGATCACCAATGTGCAGAGCGTGATCGGGCGCGGCGTGGCGGCGGCCGAGCGCCTGTTCTCGGTGCTCGACTCGGACGAGGAAGCCGACACCGGCGCCCGTCCGGTGGCGCGCGCGCGCGGCGAGCTGGTGTTCGACCATGTCTCGCTGCGCTACGCGCGCGACGACGACGATCGCCACGCCCTGCACGACGTCAGTTTCCGTGCCGCGCCGGGCACGGTGACCGCGATCGTGGGCCGCTCCGGCAGCGGCAAGACCAGCCTGGTGCGGCTGGTGCCGCGATTCTACGAACCCAGTTCGGGGACGATCACGCTCGACGGCGCGCCACTCGACGCCTACCGCCTGTCCGATCTGCGTCGCCAGATCGCCCTGGTCGGGCAGCGGGTCATGCTGTTCGACGACAGCGTGGCCGCCAACATCGCCTACGCCGCCGACGCCAGCCCGGAGGCATTGCGCGCCGCGGCCGAAGCCGCCAACGCCTGGGAGTTCATCGAGCGCCTGCCGCAGGGCATGGACACGCCGATCGGCGAGAACGGCGCGATGCTGTCCGGCGGCCAGCGCCAGCGCCTGGCGATCGCACGCGCGATCCTGCGCGACGCGCCGATCCTGATCCTCGACGAGGCCACCGCCGCACTCGACACCGAATCCGAGCGCCTGGTGCAGGAGGCGTTGACCCGCCTGATGCCCGATCGCACCACGCTGGTCATCGCCCATCGCCTGTCGACCATCGAGCACGCCGACCAGGTGCTGGTACTCGACCAGGGCCGGCTGGTGGAGCAGGGCACGCATGCCCAGTTGCTGGCGCAGGGAGGCCTGTACGCGCATCTGCACCGGATGCAGTTCCGCGACGGCGGCGAGGCGTGAGCCGCGGGTCCGGCCAGCCGCCGCGCTACTGGTACGCGGATGCCGCCGTCCCCCTGCACGCCCGTGCGCTGGCCAGCGTGTACGGCGCGCTGGCGGGATTGCGCCATGACCTCTACCGCCGCGGCGTGCTGCGGCGCCAGCGCGTCGCGTGCCCCGTCGTCGTGGTCGGCAACCTGGTCGCAGGCGGCAGCGGCAAGACGCCGCTCACCATCGCCCTGGTCGAGCGCCTGCGCGCCGCCGGATGGACACCGGGCGTCGCCAGCCGCGGGTACGGTCGCACCGATCCCGCCGCCGCGCGCTGGGTCGACGCTGACACCGATCCCGCGCTCGGCGGCGACGAACCCGTACTGATCGCGACCCGGACCGGCGCGCGCGTGCGCGTGGACCGCGACCGCGTCGCGGCGGCGCGGTCGCTGGTCGCCGACGGCTGCGACATCGTGGTCTGCGACGACGGCCTGCAGCACTACCGGCTCGCGCGCGACCTGGAGATCGAGGTGATCGACGGCCGTCGTCGCTACGGCAATGGTCGCCTGCTGCCTGCGGGCCCCTTGCGCGAACCGCCCGTACGCGGCGAAGGCTGCGACTTCCGGGTACTCAACGTCGGCGACGCCACCGACCTGGCCGCGGGCTTCGGCGAGTGGCCGATGTGGTTCGAGCCCGGACCGGCCCGGCCGCTGCGCGGCGGACGGCCGAAGCCGCTGTCCGCCTACTCGGGCCAGCGCGTGCACGCGGTGGCCGGCATCGGCGACCCCGAGCGCTTCTTCGCGATGCTGCGCGGCCACGGCATCGCGGTGGTGCCCCACGCCTTCGGCGACCACCACGCCTACACCGCCGAGGACCTGCGCTTCGGCAGTGACCTGCCGGTGCTGCTGACCGAGAAGGACGCCGTGAAATGCGCCGCCTTCGCCACCGACCGCTACGCCAGCGTCGGCATCGACGCACGCCTGCCCGAAGCCTTCTGGGTGGCGCTGCTCGACCGGCTGCCCCGTGCCGCCCCCTGATCGATCAGTCTCTGCTCAACGCTTCCATCGGTGACCGCGGCCACCGGTATCGCGACGGAAGCAACCTTCGACCCTGTTGATCCACAGGGCCACGCCGTCCACCGACAGTACGTCCGGGCATCCATTGCTGTCGATGTCACCGACCGTGGTCGAGTTTGACTGGTCGTAGGGAACGGACGGCGCGGACGAAATGTCTTCGCCCTTCACCAGGCGGCCGGACTCCTGGCGAAAAACGGTCGCGTGCGACACCGCGCCGGCAGGGAAACGGACGAAGATGTCGTCGTCTCCGTCTCTCTCGAAATCAGCTACCGCGAAATGCGAAGCGATCTGGGGGAGGTCGACCTGCCGGATCCGGAAAAGGGGCGGCTCTCGACCTGGCGACTGGTACAGCACGTGGAACAGGGCTGGCATGCGCTTCGTCGTGGAAACGACGAGATCTGCCAAGCCATCGTCGTTGAAGTCCCCGATTTCCATGCCAGCGTCGCTGATGTCGGATCCCGACGGCGGCGCGTCCTCGTTGGGAGGCATCGGCATGCTGTCCGGCGCGCGGAAACCTCCCGCGCCATCATGTGGATACACCATCAGTTCGGCGCCAATCCCGTCACGCAGAAGCAAAAGGTCGGTAAAGCCGTCTTCGTTCGCATCAGCGGCTTTCAGGTCGACCCAGCCGTCCGACGGTAGCCGCCAGGAACCGGAGTCGACGAAGCGTCCCGAGCCATCGCCCATCAACGTCGAGAGAAACATCTCGTAGAGGCACGCGGCGTCGACATTTCCGTCGAGATCGATGTCGGTCAGCGCAATGTGCGCGCATGATGACAACGTCGCTTCGGTAATCCGGTAGCCGGTGGACGCGCTGTAGCTCAGGACGAGAATTCCGCGGTCGGACGCCAGTACGGCGTCTTCGATACCGTCGTTGTCGACGTCCGCGGAAGCCAGCTTCATAGTCAGGACTGAGCGGAAGTTGCCCGGGTAGGGAATTTCCTGGATCGGCAACAGGGTTCCTGCCGAAGACTGGCGCATCACCAGGAATCGCGTCGGTTTACCGACGCTCGACACACCAGTGAATCGGGATGCCATGACGATGTCGTCACGACGGTTGCCGTCGATATCCAGTGAGGCGATCGCAATCAGTTCGCCCGTGCTCGCACCCGTCGGATACCAATCGGGTGGAAGAAAGCGCGCCTCCCCCTTCGACGTGTCTGGGCTGGCCGACATGTCCGACGCGTTGCCGGCTGAACCAGCCGCCCGCCGTGGCGCAGGTGAGGCCGCCGCCTGTATGGGTGCGGCTGGCGACACGCCCGCCGGCTCCGGGGCGCCATCCCCGCCAGAAACGCCACAGCCCAGGACCAGGAAGCAAGTCAACAGCGACAGGCAGCCGCCGAAACGCCGGCGCACGTACAAGCATTCCATCGCGATCCCCCGGTCCGGCCCAGCGCGCGTTCGCGGCAAGTTGCCCACGCGCAATCTAAATCTGCTGGAACGGCGAACACAAGGGGCACGGACATGTTCGGCAAGGTCGCATGCGACAATCCCTTCATGGGTCGCCAAGCCTTCGTCGTCGCCATCCCCGCCCGCCACGATGCCACCCGGCTGCCGGGCAAGCCGCTGCGCCTGCTGGGCGGCGAGCCGCTGGTGTTGCACGTCGCGCGCCGGGCACTGGCGGCGGGCGCAAGCGAGGTGTGGGTGGCGGCGGACGACGCGCGCATCGCAGCCGCGCTCGAGGGCAGCGGCGTGCGCGTGGCGATGACCCGGACCAGCCACCAGTCGGGCACCGATCGCCTAGCCGAGTGCGCCGACATCGCCGGCTGGAGCGACGACACCATCGTGGTCAACCTGCAGGGCGACGAGCCGTTCGCGCCCGCTGCCGGCATCGGTCGCGTCGCGGCGCTGCTCGACGGCGGTACTGCCGGCATGGCGACCCTGGCCGAGCACATCACCGAACCGGCGGTGCTGTTCGATCCCAACACGGTGAAGGTGGTGGTGGCCGACAGCGGCCACGCGCTCTATTTCAGCCGCGCGCCGATTCCCTGGCACCGCGACGCCTTCTCGCGCGAGGGCGCGATCACCGCGCCGGGCGAATGGCTGCGCCACATCGGTATCTACGCCTACCGCGCCGGTTTCCTGCGCCGGTTTTCCGCCATGCCGCCGGGCCGCCTGGAACGGATCGAGTCGCTCGAACAGCTGCGCGTGCTCGAGGCCGGCCTGCCGATCGCGGTGGCGCTGTCGCCCGCGCCCTTCCCGCAGGGCGTCGACACCCCCGAAGACCTCGCCCGGGCCGAGGCGCTGCTGGGAGCCGCCAGTGGGTGAGTCGATGCGGATCCTGGTGGTGTGCCTGGGCAACATCTGCCGCTCGCCGCTGGCGGAGGGGCTGCTGCGCCACCACCTCGCGGCGGCGCGGCTGGGGCACCGGGTCGAGGTGGACTCCGCGGGCACCGGCGGCTGGCACGCCGGCGAACCGCCGGACCGCCGCACGATCGCCAACGCCGCCGGCCACGGGCTCGACATCACGGCGCTGCGTGCGCGCCAGTTGCGCGACGCCGACTACCACGAGTTCCAGTGGCTGCTGTGCGCCGACCGCGCCAACCTGGCCGAAGTCCGCGGGCGCGCGCCGGTGGACGCGCCTGCGCGCAGCGCCCTGCTGCTCGAGTGGGCGGGGCTGGGGCAGGGCGCCGAGATCCCGGACCCGTACACCGGCGGCCCCGAGGCCTTCGAGCACGTGTGGAGCCTGGTCGACCGCGCCGCGCAGGCCATCGTGCAGCGGCTGGCGGACCGCACCCGGGCGATTGACGCATAATCTCCACCGATGGATGCGACCACCGCCCCCGAGTTTCCGCCGACCGTCGAGTGGCTGAACCTGCTGACGCCGCTGCGGATGACGCAGCTGCGCGGCAAGGTGTGCGCGCTGGCGTTCGTGAACGCGGGATCGGCCTGGTGCCAGCACCGGCTGGCCGACCTCGCGCGCCTGCGTGCGCGTTACGGCGAGCGCGTCAACGTGGTTGCCGTGCACGTGCCTCGGTTCGACAGCGAGCGCGACGCGCGCCGCATCGGCAAGCGGCTGAACCGGCAGCGCTACGACTTCCCCATCGGCCATGATCCGGACTGGACGCTGTGGCAGCACTACGGCATCGAGGCCTGGCCGACGGTGGTGCTGATCGACGGCGAGGGCCGGATTCGCGACCGCATCGTCGGCGACGGCCCGATCCGCGAGCTCGACGCCCGCGTGAGCGCGCTGGCCGGCGAACTGGTGCCCACGCTGCCGAACGCGGATCCGATCGAGATGCGCCGCGGCGGCGAGCCTCCGCTGGCGCTGCGGTTCCCGACCGGCCTGGTGGTCTCGGGCAACTACCTCTACGTGGCCGACAGCGAGCACCACCGGGTGCTCGAATGCGACCAGGCCGGGCGGGTACTGCGCCAGTTCGGCAGCGGCGGCCCCGGGTTCATCGACGGCCCGATGGAACTGGCCGCATTCAACCGGCCGCACGGCATGTGCGTGTGGCGCGACGCGCTGTACGTGGCCGACAGCGGCAACCATGCAGTGCGTCGGGTGGAGCTGCGCAGCGGCGACATCGACACCCTCTGCGGCGCCGGCCGTGCCGGCACGCCGCCCGAGGGTCCGATCCGGGACCCGCGTACGGTCGCACTCGACCAGCCGCGCGCGGTGGCGCTGAGCGGCGCGGCGCTGTTCATCGCCACCGCCGGCGACAACCGGTTGTGGAAGTACGACCTGGGCACGCAGGCGCTGTCGCTGGTGGCAGGCTCCGGCCGCCTCGCGGTGACCGACGGCAAGGGGGCGGGGGCGGCGTTCGCCGAACCCTCGGCGCTGGCCGCGGTGCAGCAGGTGCTGTACGTATGCGATGCCGCCGGCTCCGCGATCCGCAGCGTCAACGTGCGCTCCGGGGCCGTGTCCACCCTGGTCGGCCAGGACCAGTGGCAGTACGGCAACGCCGACGGCGCCCGCACCGACGCGCGCCTGCAGCAGCCGCTGGCGATCGCGCTCGATCCCGATTCGCCGCTGCTGTGGATCGCCGACGGCGGCAACGACGCCCTGCGCTGCCTGCGTCTGGGCGGCGGCGAGCTGTCCACGGTCGAACTGCCGCAGCGCCTGCACGGTTCGGCCGGCCTGGCGGTGGCCAACGGCACGGTCTGGATCGCAGACACCGATGCCCACGCCGTGCTCCGCTTCGATTCGCGCACCGGGGCCCTGCGCCACGTCCCGATCGGCGAATGACCGACGCAGCATCCGGCTCCGGCGCCCGCGCGACCGACGCCCCTCCCTTCGACGGCAAGGCCTTCGCCCGCGGGCTGAGCCTGGCGCCCGGCGTGTACCGCATGATCGCCGCCGACGGCAGCGTGCTGTACGTGGGCAAGGCCGGCGCGCTGAAGAAGCGCGTGGCCAGCTACTTCAGCAATGCGCCGCGGCCCTCGCGCACCACGGCGATGCTGGCCCAGGTCGCTCGCATGGAGGTGACGGTCACCCGCACCGAAGGCGAGGCGCTGCTGCTGGAGAACCAGCTGATCAAGTCGCTCAAGCCGCGCTACAACGTGCTGCTGCGCGACGACAAGAGCTATCCGTACGTGCTGGTGACCCAGGAGCCCTGGCCGCGGCTGGCACTGCACCGCGGACCACGCCACGTGCCGGGGCGGTACTTCGGACCGTATCCGGGCGTGACCGCGGTGCGCGAGACGCTGAACATGATGCACAAGCTGTTCCGGCTGCGCAGCTGCGAGGACAGCGTGTTCCGCAACCGGTCGCGGCCGTGCCTGCAGCACCAGATCGGACGCTGCACCGCGCCCTGCGTGGGCCTGGTGCCGGCGCGCGAGTACGCCGACGCGGTGCGCCGGGCCACGCTGTTCCTGGAAGGGCGCAGCGACGATCTGGCGCGCGAACTGGGCGAGGCGATGGAGGCCGCGAGTGCACGCCTGGACTTCGAGGACGCCGCACGCCTGCGCGACCTGCTGACCGGCGTGCGCTCGATGCAGGCGCGCCAGTACGTCGACGGCCGCGCCGCCGAGCTGGACGTGCTGGCGGTGGCGATGCAGGGCACCCAGGCATGCGTCCTGCTGCTGGCGTTCCGCGACGGCCGCAACCTCGGCACCCGCGCGTTCTTTCCCCGCACCAACGGCAGCGACAACCCGGCCGAGGTGCTGGCCGCGTTCGTGTCCCAGTACTACGCCGAGCAGCCGCCGCCGCGCGAGATCGTGCTCGACCGCGCGATCGAGGACGTGCCGCTGCTGGAGGAGGCGTTCGGCGCGGCGGCCGGGCGCAAGGTGCAGCTGCGCTGCAACGTGCGCGGCGAGCGCGCCGGCTATGTCGACCTGGCGCGCCGCAACGCCGAGCTCTCGCTGGCGACCGAACTCGGCAGCCAGGCCGCGCAGCGGGCGCGGATGGCGTCGCTGCAGGCCCTGCTCGGACTGGACGCGCCGCCGGGGCGCATCGAATGCTTCGACATCAGCCACACCATGGGCGAGGCCACGGTCGCCTCGTGCGTGGTGTTCGATCAGGAGGGACCGGTGCGCGGCCAGTACCGGCGCTACAACATCGCCGGCATCGAGCCGGGCGACGACTACGCGGCCATGCAGCAGGCGCTGCAGCGCCGGTTCCGGCGCGCCGTCGAAGCGCCCGGCACGGCGGGAGCAGATGCGACTGGCGAGGCCGCTTCGCCGCCCCCGCACGAGACGGCACGCGGGCGCCGCCCCGACGCGGTCCTGCCGGACCTGCTGCTGATCGACGGTGGAGCGGGGCAGGTGGCGCAGGCGCGCGCGGTGCTGGACGCCAGCGGCATCGCCGACCAGGTGATGGTGGTGGGCGTGGCCAAGGGCGAGGAGCGGCGCGCCGGGCACGAACGCCTGCTGCTTCCCGACGGGCGCGAGCTGCGCCCGGGCGCGGATTCGCCCGGCCTGCAGCTGATCCAGCAGGTGCGCGACGAGGCCCACCGCTTCGCGATCACCGGCCACCGCGGCCGCAGGCAGAAGGCGCGCAACGTCAGCCGGCTGGAGGACATCCCCGGTATCGGCCCGCGGCGGCGCGCCAGCCTGCTCAAGCATTTCGGCGGCCTGGCGGGACTCAAGGCAGCGGGCGCCGAGGAGATCGCCAAGGTGGAGGGCATCAACGAGGCGCTGGCCGGCCGGATCTATGCGACCCTGCACGGACTGCAGGAAGCCGTTCCCCCCGGCGCGCCCCCACGCACGACATGACGTTGACCATTCCCACCTGGCTGACCCTGCTGCGGATCCTGCTGATCCCGGTCCTGGTCGCCGTGTTCTACATGCCCTCGCAGTGGACCAACTTCGCCTCGGCCTTCGTGTTCATCCTGGCCGCGGTCACCGACTGGCTGGACGGCTGGATCGCGCGCCGCTTCCACCAGTACTCGGCCTTCGGCGCCTTCCTCGACCCGGTCGCGGACAAGCTGATGGTCGCGGTGGCGCTGTTCCTGATCGTGCAGGGGCACCCGACGCCCTGGATGGCGTTCTGGGCCGCGGTGATCGTGGGCCGCGAGATCGCGGTCTCGGCGCTGCGCGAATGGATGGCCGAGCTCGGCCAGCGGGCGACGGTCAAGGTCGCGGCGATCGGCAAGGTCAAGACCATCGCCCAGATGGTGGCTCTGTCGTGCCTGCTGTACGCGATCAACCCGCGCCACCCGCTGCAGCCGGGCACCGACATCTGGATGGGCCAGACCGTCTTCCACATCGGCGACTGGCTGCTGGGGGCGGCCGCGCTGCTCACCCTGTGGTCCGGGCTGGCCTACCTGCGCGCGGCCTGGCCGGTCCTGCGCGCGGCCGAACGTTCGGCTGTTGACAGTACCCGGACAGGCGGTAAAATGCGCGGCTCAACGCGGGAATAGCTCAGTTGGTAGAGCGCAACCTTGCCAAGGTTGAGGTCGCGAGTTCGAGTCTCGTTTCCCGCTCCAGTTCCAGCAGGCCCCGGCACCGCCGGGGTTTTGTTTATGCGGCCCCGGGACGTGTATCGTTCCGTCCTGGCGGCAGTCACCGGCCTGGTGGCAGAGTGGTTATGCAGCGGACTGCAAATCCGCGTACGCCGGTTCAATTCCGACCCAGGCCTCCATCCTTCCGCCATCGTTGGCGCCAGCCCTGCGCTGGTGCGACAGGCCCATGCCCGGGTGGCGAAACTGGTAGACGCAAGGGACTTAAAATCCCTCGGCCGCAAGGTCATGTCGGTTCGATCCCGACTCCGGGCACACGCATTCCAGGAGCCCGATGAGCCGTTATTCCGCGTACGTCGCCTGCCTCGTGCTGACCGTCGCTTCGCTGTTGCTGGCGCTGCGCATGCCGGGATGGTGGTGGGCGGTGGCGGTGTTCGGCGCGCTGGCCGTGCTCGGTACGGTGGACCTGGTGCAGCGGCGCTCGACGCTGCGGCGCAACTACCCGCTGCTGGCGCACCTGCGCTACGGACTGGAGTCGATCCGGCCCGAGATCCGCCAGTACTTCATCGAGGACAACCTGGCCGAGGTGCCGTTCTCGCGCGAGAAGCGGGCGCTGGTGTACCAGCGCGCCAAGAACGAACGCGACACGGTACCGTTCGGCAGCGAGCACGATCCGTACAGCGTGCACTACGAATGGATCAACCATTCGCTGGTGCCGGTGCACGTGGATTCGCACGATTTCCGGGTGCTGGTGGGCGGCAACGGCTCTGCGCCCTACGAGGCGAGCGTGTTCAACATCTCGGCGATGAGCTTCGGCTCGCTGTCGGCCAACGCGATCCGCGCCCTGAACGCGGGCGCGCGGCGCGGGGGCTTCTACCACGATACCGGCGAAGGCTCGATCTCGACCTACCATCGCGAGCACGGCGGCGACCTGGTCTGGGAAATCGGTTCTGGCTACTTCGGTTGCCGCGACGAGGCCGGCCGCTTCAGCGAGGAGCGCTTCGTCGCCAACGCCCGCGACCCGCAGGTGCGGATGATCGAGCTCAAGCTGTCGCAGGGCGCCAAGCCCGGCCACGGCGGGGTGCTGCCGGCGGCCAAGGTCACGGCGGAGATCGCCGCCGCGCGTGGCGTGCCGCAGGGCGTGGACTGCGTGTCGCCGGCGGCGCACTCGGCCTTCTCCACGCCGGCGGGGTTGCTCGAGTTCGTCGCCCGGCTGCGTGCACTCTCCGGCGGCAAGCCGACCGGGTTCAAGCTCGCCATCGGCCATCCCTGGGAATGGTTCAGCGTGGCCAAGGCGATGCAGGAGACCGGGGTGCTGCCGGACTTCATCGTCGTCGACGGTGCCGAAGGCGGCACCGGCGCCTCGCCGGCGGAGTTCATCAACCACGTCGGCCTGCCGATGCACGAGGCGCTGATGCTGGTGCACAACACCTTGGTCGGCCTGGGCCTGCGCGACCGGGTGCGCCTGGTCGGCGCGGGACGGATCGCGAGCGCGTTCGACATCGCGCGGACCATCGCCATGGGCGCCGACTGGTGCAACGCCGGGCGCGGCTTCATGTTCGCGCTGGGCTGCATCCAGTCGCGCACCTGCCACAGCGACCATTGCCCGACCGGCGTGGCGACGCAGGACCCGAGGCGCTGGCGCACGCTCGACGTGGAGGACAAGGCCGCACGCGTGGCCAACTTCCACGGCAACACGCTGCGCGCACTGCGCGACCTGCTGGGCGCCGCCGGCCTGGAGCATCCATCGCAGCTTGGGCCGGAGCACATCCTGCGAAGGGTGTCGCCGACCGAGGTGCGCTCGCTGTCGGCGCTCTACCGCTTCCTGGAACCCGGGGAACTTCTGGACCGCGTGCCCGAGCATGCGGTGTTCCGGACCTTCTGGCAGATGTCGCGCGCCGACACGTTCGCTCCGCCGGACCGGGTACTGGAGATGCGCCGCAGCAAGCTGCTGTGAGCGGCGAGGCGCTCAGGCGTCCGGCTCGACCCCGGGCGCCTCGCCGGTCTGGCCGGTACGACGCGCGACGACCGCGGTCGCAGTGACATCGGCCGAGGTGTTCGCGACGGTGGCGAACACGTCCGGGATGGTGTCCACCGCCAGCAGCACGCCCAGCGGTTCGACCGGCAAGCCGAGCGACTGGGTGACCGGCATGTTGTTGGTCATGAAGCTCACCTGGCCGGGCAGCCCGACCGAGCCCATGCTGACCACGACGCTCAACGCCACCGCGGTCCCGAGCTGGACGGCGGTCAGGTCCACGCCGTACATCCAGGCGACGAAGCACGCCACCACGATGTACTGCGGCGGGCTGGCGATGCGGAACAGCGAGACCGCCATCGGCAGCACCAGCGAGGTGACCGCGAGCGGATAGCCCAGGCGGTGGCGGGCGCTCTCGATCATCACCGGCAGCGAGGCGAGCGAGGACTGGGTGCTGGCCGCGATCGCCTGGACCGGCAGCAGCGCCCTGGCGAAGCGGCCCAGGCGCTCGCCGGCGACGAGGGTGGCGACCAGGTACAGCAGCAGCGTGATCGCGATGTACAGCGCGCACTGGGTGAGGATGTAGTAGCCCAGCGCGCTGAGCATGTCGATGCCCACGCGCGCGCACACCGCCAGCACCAGGGCGAACACGCCGACCGGTGCTGCCCACAGCACCCAGCGCACGATCACGATCATCGTGTCGCCGAGGGTCCGCACCAGTTCCAGCATGCGGGCGCGGCGATCCGGATCGATCCGGGTGAGGGCGAAGCCGAAGAACATCGCGAACACCACCAGCGGCAGCATCGTGCTGTTGGCCGCGGCCGCGATCGCGTTGCTGGGGATGACGTTCACGATCCAGGCGCCGATGCCGGGCGCTTCGGCGAGGGTTTCCGGCGCCTGGATCGCGGCCCGGAACGAGGCGATCACCGCCTCGTCGCGCGGCACCATCGACAGGAACGCCGGCGCGGCGACCGCCGCGAACGCGCCGGCCAGCGCCAGCAGCACCAGGAACACGCCGATCGCCGTGCGCGCGGTGCGCCCGGAGGCGGCGGCATCGGCGGCAGAGTTCACGCCCACCACCACCAGCGCCGCCACCAGCGGCACCACGGTCATCTGCAGCGCGTTGAGCCAGAGGCGGCCGATCGGCTGGACCGCATCGGCCACCTCGATCGCACGCACCGGATCGAAGGCCGCCAGCAGCAGTCCGGCGGCGGCGCCGAGCGCGAGTGCGATCAGCACCCGCGCGGGCATGGACAGGCCGGGACGCTTGGCGGCGGCAACAGGAGTCATGGAGTGGCGTTCATCCGGCAAGGTGAGGGGACTGGATAGCACGGCGCGACACGGGCCGCCGGCGGAATCGGGCCAGTGGGCATCGTTTCCCGGTGCCCATGCCTGGCCACGCTCGCGGCTCCCGGCCGACGGGGGTCGAGCTTGCACGACAGCGTCCTGGACACGGCCGGGTCAGCCATCGAGCATCGAGCGCACGTGCTCATGGTAGTCGGCCAGCTGGCGCCGGCGCGACTCGTCGCCGCACAGCAGCAGGAACACCACGTCCAGCAACTGCTGCAGCGCAGCCTGGTAGAGCAGCGGTTCGACGTGGCTGGCCTCGTCGTGGGCCGAGACCAGCAGCGACAGGTCGGCATGGGCCCGCAGCGGATTGGCGGTGTGGCGGGTCACCGACACCACCTTGCCGCCGCGGGCGCGGAACAGCCGCGCGAGCTGGCACAGGGTGGCCGGCTGGCCGCGCTCGGAGAACAGCATCAGCACGTCGCCGGGTTTCGCGGTCGACACTTCTGCCGGCACCAGCACCGGGTCGAAGTGGTGGATCGCGAGGAATCCCAGCAGCGACAGGCGGATCGCGAAGGCGCGCGCCATCACGCTGTCCTCGCCGGTGCCGACCACGAACACCTTGCCGGCGTCGCGCAGCATCGCGGCGGCCGCGTCCATCTGCTCGGGCGGGTTGAGCAGCCGCGTCTCCTCCTCGGCGCGCGACTTGGCCTGCCACAGTCCACGCGCCAGGGCGGCCTGGCGATGGTCTTCGGCATCACTGGCGGCGGGCACGTCGACATCGCCATTGCGCGCGACGGCCTCGCCGATCGAGTACTTCAGATCGGGATAGCCCTTGAAGCCGAGCTTCTGGCTGAACTTGACCACGCTCGACTGGCTGATCCCCAGCGCATTGGCCAGCTGCTGGGACGAGTAGTCGCGCAGAAGGTGGGCGTTGTCGAGGATGAAGTCGGCGATGCGGCGCTCGATCGCCGACATCTGTCCGCGCTCGGAGCGGATGATCAGCAGCGGCTGCATCGCCGTCGCCTCAGGGCCCCAGCGGCCGGTAGCCGCGGATCGCGCGGATGCCCAGACCCGGCGCGTCGGACACCGAGATTTCGGACTCGTTGAACGTCACCCCGCCGTCGACCGGGTCGAAGGCGCACAGCGAAGGCCCGTCGAGATCGACCTTGGTGATCACGTCCGACTTGGCGATTGCCACGTGCACCGCGGCGGCGACGCTGATGCTGGTCTCGATCATGCAGCCGATCATGCATTCCACGCCGTACATCGCGGCGATGTCGGCGATGCGGATGGCATTGGAGATGCCGCCGGTCTTCATCAGCTTGATGTTGATGATGTCGGCGGCGCGCTGTTCGATCAGCTCGATCACCTCCAGCGGGCCGAACACGCTTTCGTCGGCCATCACCGGCGTGTTGACGCGGTCGCTCACGTACTTGAGCCCGGCGATGTCCTGCGCCCGCACCGGCTGCTCGAGCAGTTCCAGGTGCACGCCCGCGTCCTCCAGCGCGTGCATCGCGTGCACGGCCTGCTTCGCGGTCCAGCCCTGGTTGGCGTCCAGGCGGAGCAGGGCGCGGCCTTCGACCGCGGCGTGGATCGCCTTGACCCGCTCCACGTCCAGGCCGATGTCCTTGCCGACCTTGATCTTGAGCGATTCGAAACCGCGCTCCACCGCCGACAGCGAATCCGACACCATCTTGTCGATGTGGTCGACGCTGATGGTGATGTCGGTGGTGATCACCGGCTCGCCGCCGCCGAGCATCCGGTACAGCGGCGCCTCATACAGCTGCGCCCACAGGTCGTACACGGCGATCTCGACCGCGGCCTTGGCGCTGGTGTTGCGTTCCAGCGCGGTCTGCACCAGGCGCACGAGGCGGTTGAGGTTGGCGACGTCCTCGCCGATCAGGCGCGGCGCGATGACCTTGCCGATCGCCTCGATCATCGAGCCATGGGTGTCGCCGGTGATGACCGCGGTCGCCGCGGCCTCGCCGTAACCGACGTGGCCGCTGTCGGTATGGATCGAGACGATCAGGTCCTCGACCGTGTCCACCGTGCGCAGCGCGGTCTTGAACGGCGTCTTCAGCGGCACCCGGACCATGCCCAGGCGGACGTCGGTGATCTTCATGCTGGTTTCCCCGCGGCGCCCGGCGCCGCCCTCCCTGGTGCGGTCACGGACGGACGCGCTGGATGCTGGTGATGCGGTCGACGGTGGCGGTGGTGGCATCGGACATCATCGGCAGCAGCGGCGTCACCACCACGCCGTTGAGCCGGTAGCGCCGCAGCTGGCCGTCCTCGCCGAGCAGCGACATGCCGCTGGTGTCGTGGATCACGTAGATGTCGTCGTCCTCGTGCCCCAGCACCATCATCACGTGGCCGGGGATGTAGACCAGGTCGCCGACCCTCGACTCGCGCAGCAGCTGCAGACGCCGGTCGTGGCCGATGCCGTCCATCGCGATCCGGTCCAGGCCCGGACTGCGCGACTGGTCGCTGGTGTTGCGCGGGATCAGCAGGCCGAAGCTGCGGTACACCTCGGACACGAAGCCGCTGCAGTCGCGCGCGTTGTAGCGATGGCCCCAGCCATAGCGCTCGCCGAGGAACTTGAAGGCCTGGCGGATGAGGTTGGCGCGGGTGAATGGCAGGTAGTCGTGGGCCACGTCGGCCGAACGCGGTACCAGCGCGGGCGCGAACGCGAGCGTGCCGTCCTCCTGGCGCACCGGCAGCTCCACCGCATGGCCGAAGCCCGGGTGCTGGCCGTTGAGCGGCTCGTCGTCCGGCCACGGCGCCAGCGGCACGCGCACGCCCATGTCGAGCTGCACATTGGAGACTTCAGGTCGCTCGGGGGTGTACACGGTCTCGGCACGCGCACCGGTCACCACCAGGAACGGGATGCGACGGGTGTAGGCGAAGATCTCCGCCTTGTCGCCGAACGCGACCGCATCGGCGTCGATCCAGGCGGCGTAGGTCTGGCTCACCACGAACAGCCAGCGGCGGTCGCGGCTGCGGTGCACCACCGCGACCGGCGTGCCGGGGAACAGCGCACTTTCCTGGAAGCGGTCGATGTCGCGGTCGTCGGGCGAACTGAACACGCGCAGGTGGGTGGGGAATGTGCGCAGGTCGGCGCGGCGCACCACCATCGCGTAGCGGGTGACCTGGGTCTGGGGAATGCCGTCGAGATCGAGCGCGGCGACCAGCTTGTCGATCGCCCGCGCACTGCCCTCGTTGCCGCTTTCGTCGTAGAGCGTGCGGGTGGGGCGGACGGAGATCCGCTCGATCCAGCTGCGCACCTGCCCGGCTTCGAGCGTGACCGGCAAGCCCTCGATATCGTGCAGGGACGGTTCCAGCCGCTGCATGGCCGCGTTGTGGACGGCGATGCCGTCGCTGTCGAGGATCACCGCATCGGCAGCGTCCAGGCGGTCGATCCAGTACTGCGGCGACAGCTGGGCCTCCACCACGCCAGGGACCACCTCGCGATCGGGGGCGGGCACCTGTGCGAACGCATGCGGTCCCAGGACCAGACAGGCGGCCAGTACCCCCGCGAGCCAGCGCCGACAGATCCCGGTCCGGTCGTGCTCCTTCAAGACTGTCCTCCGGGTGGAAACGGGCGGTATCGCGGGGAAGGAATACATCATTCAAATTGCTTCAGTGTCAAGAATAATTTATTGACGCTGTCTTTCGGCCATGTTACACAGCCGGCAACACCTGCAAGAGGTGGCCGCGCGCCGTGGGGAACCGCAACCGTCCAGCACCTTCGAGCCGCCCGCTCCGGATCGCCGATCCGCAGCGCGTGGCGCGACCGCCGCGTGGACGCGATCGGCCGGGCGGTGCGCTGGTGCTGGGTGCGCTGCTGCTGGCGATGGCGGGGCAGGGCGGGGCGGCTGCGGATACTGTGCCCGAGCGCGTGGCCGAGGCGATCGAACGGGTGGACGCCGGCCGTTTCGCTGAGGCGCAGGGCCTGATCGATCGCGCCCTCGCAGCGCGTCCAGACCCGGCCGAGGCCGACGCGCTGGCGTTCCAGCGCGAGCGCATGCGGCGCATCCGGCTCGATTTCACCCTGGACGAAGCCGCGCTCGAGGCCGCCGTGCGCCGCCAGATTCCGGACCTTGAGCGCACCGAATTCGATCGCTGGCGCCGCGCCGGCCTGTTCGAGGCGATGGTGATCGATGGCCGGACGCGCTACTTCAACCGCGCACCGCACAACCTGTTCCGGCTGAGCGAAGAGGCGCGGGCGCGGCGCGCCGATCCACGCCCGTTCCGCGACAGCCCGTTCGAACTGCGCCAGCATGCGCATCACGCGGAGGTGCGCGGACAAGCCCTGGCAGAAGGTCGGCCGGATGTCGCGCCGCGCCGCGTCCGCGTGACCCAGTCGCTGACAGTGAAGGCCGACGCGGTGCCGCCGGGTGAAGCCATCCGCGCGTGGCTGCCGTATCCACGCGCGATCGACGAGCAGCAGGAAGCGCTGCAACTGCTCGGCACGCAGCCGACGGCGCATGTGCTCGCGCCGGAATCCGCGCCGCAGCGCACGGTATGGCTCGAGCAGCCGGCACGGGCAGGCCAGCCGACCCGCTTCTCCGTCAGCTACGAACTGACGATCTTCGGACAGTACGTGGACGTGGATCCGGCGAAGGTGGTCCCGGCCGTGCCAACGGTCGGGCTCGCGCCACATCTGGCCGAACGCGCGCCGCATGTGGTGTACACCGACGCGATGCGCCTGTTCTCCGCCCAGGTGGTCGGCGACGAAACCAATCCGTACCTGATCGCCAGGCGCCTGTTCGATGCGGTCGATCGCATCCCCTGGGCCGGCGCGCGCGAGTACTCCACCATCGGCAACATCAGCGACTATGCACTGAAGGCCGGTCACGCGGACTGCGGCCAGCAGACGCTGCTGCTGATCACCCTGCTGCGCCTCAACGGCATCCCGGCGCGCTGGCAGTCGGGCTGGATCTTCTCCGACGCCGGCTACGACAACATGCACGACTGGGGCTGGCTGTACCTGGCGCCCTACGGCTGGCTGCCGATGGACGTCACCTTCGGCCGCCTGGCCGGCGACGACCCGGCGCTCGAGCACTTCTACCTGGGCGGCTTCGATGCCTACCGCATCGCCTTCAACGACGACTACGGCCGCGACTTCGTGCCGGCCAAGACGCACGTCCGCTCGGAGACCGTCGACCTCCAGCGCGGCGAAGCCGAGTGGGACGGCGGAAACCTGTACTTCGACCAGTGGGACTACGACTTCGAATGGGAACTGCTGCCGCAGCCGGCCGCATCCCGCACCTGAGCCACGCCAACCACCGCACACGTTTTCTTCGGGGAGAACCGCAATGAAGGCCAGCCACACGAGATTCCGACGCGCCGCGCTGTGCATCGCCCTGGGCGCATGCATCGCGGCCACCACGCCGACGGTGTTCGCGCAGAGCGTGACCGGCGCGGTCGCCGGCCGCGCGAGCGCCGGAGACCAGATCACGGTAAGGAACGAGGCTACGGGCGCGAGCAGGACCGTCACAGTAGGCGGCGACGGCAACTATCGTCTCGGTCAGCTACCCATCGGGGACTACGAGCTGCAACTCGTTCGCAACGGGCAGGTGGTGGGCGACGTCATTCCCGTGAGCATCCAGCTTGGCGGCACAACGACGGTCAATCTCGGCGGGGACGGTGGCTTGACCAACCTTGACTCCGTGCAGGTCATTGGTGCGCGCGTTGTCAACCGAGTAGATGTGTACTCGACGGAGTCTGCCACCAACATCAGGCGCGAGGAGATCGCGCGACTACCGGTGGACCAGAACTTGGCTTCGGTCGCGTTGTTGGCGCCCGGCGTCGTTTCAACAGGTGCCACCTTCGGCGGCCTCACGTTCGGCGGCTCGACCGTGGCCGAGAACGCCGTCTATATCAACGGGCTAAACGTCACCGACCCGTTCCGTCGCCAGGGATTTTCAACAGTGCCATTCGGGTTCTATGAAGAATTCCAGATCAAGACAGGTGGCTATTCCGCGGAGTTCGGACGCAGCACCGGCGGCGTCATCAATGCGGTTACCCGATCCGGCAGCAACGAGTTCGAGGCCGGGATGGAGGTAACACTCGAGCCCGCGGACTGGCGGGCTTCCGGCCGGGATCGCTATTACCCGGATGGCAAAGTAAACACCGTCTACAGCCGGGACACCAACTCGTGGTTCAAGACCAACGCATGGGCGTCCGGACCCATTGTCGAGGACAGGCTGTTCTTCTTCGCCATGTACGAGAAGCGTGAAAACAGGACTCGCGGTTACGGGGACACGACGGCAAGTTTTGTCGACAGTCCTAATGACTTCTGGGGAGTCAAGCTCGACTGGCAGATCAGCGACGGCCACCTGCTTGAGCTGTTGGCCTTCTCGGACGAGGTCGAAAGCGTGACCGACCGCTACAACTACGACTGGGACACCGACACTCGGGGTAACTGGTTCGGGAACGGATACGCGGAAACTGGTGGGCAGAACTACTCGCTGACCTACACCGGTCATCTCACCGACAATTTCGTCGCCAAGGCAATGCATGGCGTCAACGAGCGCAGCTCCGTCACTGGATCTCCGCTTGACGGCGTCTGTACCGTGTTCGTCAGGACTGCTGATTACGATAGCGAAAACGGGGAGCCGGATCTGCCGGTTGGCTGTCACCCGACCAACAGTTCAATCTCCAGCCGGGACGACACGCGCGAAGCATCCCGTCTGGACTTCGAATGGACGCTCGGCAACCACCAGCTGCGTTTTGGTGTGGACCAGGAGATCTTGGAGTCAGTGACATCAAATATCTACCCCGGCGATGGGCAGCGCTATTCGGCAGTGCCGGTCGTGCCCGGCGGACCGCTTTCGAATGGGTCGCTCGTTCCAGCCGGGGTCACCGGCATCCTCGATGCGCGTCGCTACATCCAAGGTGCCGAGGTGGAGTCTACCGCGCGCGCACTCTACATCGAGGACAACTGGAACATCACACCTAACCTGCTTCTCAACCTGGGACTGCGCTTTGACAGCTTCGAGTCCGAAGTGGGCGGCGATACCTTCACAAAGGCAGAGTTCGGCGACATGATGGCGCCGCGTTTCGGGTTCAGCTGGGATGTAAAGGGGGATGGCTCGACCAAGTTGTTCGGCAATGCAGGACGCTACTACATCCCGATGACCAACCGGATTCCGGAATATTTTGGTGGCGGTTCGATCGACGAACACACGTTCTACGTCATCGACGGTTGGCAGGAGTTGCCGCATCCCGTGACCGGCGACCCGTACCTCGCGCCGATCATCGGCGATCAGATCGGGCCGGTTGACGGGTCGTTCAACGCGGGTGGCGGCGATTTCCGGACCGTTGTCGATCGCGATCTCAAGCAGGTTTACCAGGATGAGTTCATCCTCGGATTCCAACAGGCCCTGAACCGCGAGTGGTCGTGGGGCGTCAATGCCACCTATCGCGAAACCGGACGCGCAATCGAAGACGCCCTTATCAACTCGGCACCGGACGCATGTCCTTGGTACTCCGGCGATTGGCCGATCATCAATCCCGGCGAAACGGCGACGCTGTGGTGTCCGACCACCGAGGAGTGGTTCGAACTCGACACCGGTTCGGAGGGCTACCGAATGCTCGGCAGCGGGATCGTTGTGGGCTATCCGAAGCCAAAGCGCGTCTATAAGGCGCTCGAGTTCCAACTCGACCGCGCCTGGGACGACAAGTGGGCGTTCAACGCCAGCTACTTGTGGTCTAGGACCGAAGGCAACATCGAAGGACCGGTCAACTCCGACTTGGGTTACGCCGATACCGGCATGGTCCAGTACTTCGACCACCCCGCCGGCGTCGAACGTTACGGCGTCCTGTTCAACGATTATCGGCACCAGTTCAAGTTCCGCGGGAGCTACAAGTTCAATGAGATGTGGTCGGTCGGCTCCACACTAACCGTACGTTCCGGCGGCCCCATCACCGCGTTCGGCGTGCTCTGGCCCAACGACAACCGCGCGGGTGGCAGTTTCACCAACGAATTCGGCGGTGGCGGAACGGGTTGGTTGTGCGTGCAATACTGCATCACCGATGCGGACGGCAATCCCTCTACATACGAAGACCGTGTCTTCGAGTACACAGAACGGGGCGCATTCGGCCGCATGCCCTGGGTCTACAATCTCGGCGCCAATGTCACCTGGACGCTGCCAGTCGAAGGCGTCGATCTGAAGGCCCGACTCTCCGTCTATAACCTTCTCAACAAGCAGACCACGATCAACGTACATAGTCGCTACGAGGCACAGCCCGGGGAGGCGCGCCCGTACTTCGGTGAAGGCCGGGTCTGGCAGTCGCCGCGCTACGCTCAGCTCGTGGTGACCTGGAACTTCTGAACCCGACGGCGACTCCCGTCTTGACGGCCACCGGAAGGTGGCCGTCCGTTTTTCCGCGCACCCCGAAGCGACGATGCCTGCGCCAGCACTGGGCCGTGGCGTCGAGTTGCGACACGAAATTGACACATCTCCCGATCGCGTGTAATCAGAATGCAGGGGGATCACCAGCCACGGGATGCGACGACCAGTCGCGGGGCGATGGACGCCGACGTGGTTGCATCCAATTCGAATCGGGGGAACCGCATGGTCGATGTCCGCATCCGCACTCTTCCAGCCACGGCATCCGGCCTGGCGCTGGCCATCGGCCTCGCCCTGTCGGGTGCGGCCGACGCACAGGACGTGCCCACCTCGGAACGGGAGGCCGGCGACGCCACGCGCACGCTGGACCGCATCAGCGTGACCGGCTCGCGCATCAAGCGGGCGGACATCGAGGCCGCGCTGCCTGTCACGGTGATCCAGAAGGAGGAGATCGAAGCGCAGGGCATCTCGTCGGCCGAGCAGCTGTTGATGTACATGAACATCGCCGGCAACGGATCGGACAACCTGGCCGCGAACGCCGGCATCGCGCCTGCGGATCTGCGCGGCAACAACGGCGTGTCGGGCGCCAACCTGCGCGGGCAGGGTGCCGACGCCACCCTGGTGCTGCTCAACGGCCGCCGCGTCGCGACCCACGGCCTGCGCGGCACGGCCGTCGACCTCAATTCGATCCCGTTCGCTGCCATCGACCGGGTCGAAGTGCTCCGCGACGGCGCCTCGGCGGTGTATGGCACGGATGCGATCGGCGGCGTCATCAATTTCATCACCCGCACCGACTACCAGGGTGCGCAGGCGGCAGCGTTCATCGATGTCACCGAGGATGGCGGCGGCAACATCTATCGCACCGATTTCCTCGTGGGCGGCGGCGACCTCGATACGGACCGCTGGAACGCCTTCATGAGTATCGGCGCCAGGAAGAACGACATCCTGCGCGGTCACGAACGCGACTTCTCCAACACGTTCCAGCCCGAGCGTGGTCTGTCGCCGGACACGCGGGGCGCGCCTTTCGCCACCATCTTCAACCAGGTCGGCGGCCTCACCGGCACGGAACTGATCGCGCAGGATGGCGCGAGCGTGAACGGCGTCAACACCCTTGATCTGCCCGGTGGATCCGGCTGCGAGGCCGGTGGCGACAGGATGGGCCCGTACGACCATCGCCTGTGGGCCTCCGACCCGGCCAACGTCGCCTCGCGCTACGGCTGCGCCTGGGACTACCCGGCCGCGGCCGTGATCCAGCAACCGCTGGAAACGATGCAGGCGATCGGCCGCGCCACCTTCAGGATCGACGACAGCCAACAGGCCTACGTCGAATTCATGGGCTCGCACGCCACCGCCAACCGCATCTTCGAGCCGAACCAGATTTCCTCGTCCGCCGTGGACACAGCTGTCTTCAATCCGTCCACGTGGTATCCGCTCAACGACCGGACCCAGGCCACCTACGACATGGTCTACGACGCGCTCGCCGGCTATTTCGGCGAGGCGCAGCTGGACTACGGCGCGCCGATCGCCTATCGCTGGCGCTGCATGGCCTGCGGTCCGCGCGAGATCGAGACCACCACCAAGGCCTACCGGTTCATGGCCGGTCTGGACGGCAGCCTCGGCGGCTGGGACTACACGCTGGGCCTGTCGCGCGCGTCGAGCGAGTCCGAATCCGAACTCGGCACCGGCTACCATTTCGTCGAAGGCCTGCAGGCGGCATTCGCGGGGGGGCTGCTCAATCCCTTCCTCATGCCCGGCCAGGAGCAGAGCCCCGACGCCATCGCCGCGCTGGACGCCGCTTCGGCGCAGGGGGTGGTGCTGTACGGGGGCAAGTCGACGGTGACGACGTTCGATGCCGCGTTCACGGGCAGCATCGGTCAGCTCCGCGGAGGCGACCTGCAGGTCGCGGTCGGCGTCGACCTGCGGCGCGAGCAGTTCGAGTTCAACGGCGATCGTCGCGATGCAGCGACGCGCCCGGCCATCTTCAACGCCCCCTTCGACGACGCCAATGCATTGCCGGAGGTCAGTCGCGACGTCAAGGCCGTATTCGCCGAGATCTACCTGCCGTTCTTCGACAGTCTCGACGTGACGCTCGCCGGACGCTACGACCACTACACCGGCTTCGGTGGGACGGCCAATCCGAAGGTGTCCTTCAAGTGGCAGCCGATCGACTGGGTGGCGGTCCGCGGCGCCTACAGCACCGGCTTCAAGGTGCCCGAGTTCAGCAAGCTGTTCAGCGGCATCACCGCCTCGCAGAACAACGCCCTGGACCTGGCCGATCCGGCGACTTGCCCCGGCGGCGTGGTCAATGTGTCGGTCCCGGGATGCGAGCAGATCGACCCCGACATCCTGACGGGCGGCAACCCCGCCCTCAGGCCGGAAGAGTCGCGGCAGAAAAGCCTGGGCGTGGTCATCTCCCCGGTGGACTGGTTCAACATGAGCCTGGACTGGTGGGAGATCGAGCGCATCAACACCATCCGCACGGGACCCGATCTCGACGTGCTGCGCGACAACTACGCGCTGTTCGAGGACAACTGGATCCGGGACGCGAACGGGGATGTCGTGTTCATCGATCGCCGCTTCGTGAACTCGGGCGGCAGCCTCATGAGTGGCGTCGAGCTCGATGCCAACGTGCGCGGTGAACTGGCCGGCGGCGACTGGAACCTCAATCTCAACGGCAGCTACCTCGACAACTACCAGGAGAAGCTGTTCGAGTTCCTGCCCTATTCGGACAACCAGGTCGGCCAGTACATCCGGTACTGGAGCATCCCGCTGCGCTGGAAGCATTCGGTGGCGTTCTCGTGGGCGAGGGGAGACTGGTCCCACACGCTCAGCCAGCTCTACCGCCATGGCTACAGGGACGAGGAACCCACGAGCGTCGCCAACGACCACTACATTCCCTCGCAGTGGGATCCCGATGTGGATCGCTACGTCACCTACAACTACAGCGCGAGCTATTCGGGCTTCGAGGGCCTGAAGTTGACCTTCGGCGTCAAGAACCTGCTCGATGAGGATCCGCCGTTCACCGCACACAAGAACGACTGGGCCAGCGGGGCGGGATGGGAGCCACGGATCGCCGATCCCCGGGGCCGGGCCTATACGCTGCTCGTGGAATACACCTTCTGGTGACCCTGCGCCACCGGCCCGAAAGGCGTCTGCGCCGGCTGGCGGCCGTCCTGCTGGCCTGCGTGTCCGCAACCCAGGCGGCGCATGCCGCGCCCGCGACGACCGTGCGGCCCGCGCGGGAGACGCTCGACGCCATCGTCGACGACGCGATCGCCCGCTACCAGCCACCCGGTCTGGCCGTGGCCGTGATCGTCGATGGCGAAGTGGTATACACGCGCACGCACGGCGAGCGCGTGGCCGGGACAGGGGAGGCGATCGACCGCGACACGCTGTTCAAGATCGCATCCAACAGCAAGGCGATGACCGCCGCCCTGTTGGCGCGGCTGGTCGACCAGGGCAAGCTCGCCTGGACCGATCCGGTCGTCCGGCACCTGCCGGGCTTCCGCATGCACGATGACTGGGTCACGCGCGAAATGCAGGTGCGCGACCTGCTCATCCACAACAGCGGGCTGGGCGCCGGGGCAGGGGACCTGATGCTCTGGCCAGGCCCCAACCGCTTCACCCGCGCGGACGTGATCCGCGGGCTGCAGCACCTCGAGCCGGTCTACAGCTTCCGCTCGCGCTATGCGTACGACAACACGCTCTACATCGTGGCCGGCGAGGTGGCCGCGGCCGCCGGGGGCGCGCCCTACGACGTGCTGATGCGGCGGGAAGTGTTCGCGCCGCTGGGGATGGACCGCTGCCAGGCCGGCCAATGGCGACGCGACGAGGTCGGCAACCTCGCGCAGCCGCATGCCAATGGCGAGGCCGGCGCGCCGGTCGCCGTCGGGCTCGACGCCGAGGTGGTCCCGGACGTGCCGATGATGGCCGCCGGCGGCCTGCGCTGCAGCCTCGACGACATGCTGCGCTGGACGCGGATGTGGCTGCGCCCAGAGCAATCGGGCCTCGATGCCGAAGGCCGTCCCTGGCTGTCGCGCGCGCAACGCGAGGAAGTCTGGACGGCGCATATGCCGATGCCGCTGACAACGCGCATGCGCGAGTGGGACGACAGCCATTTCTCGGCCTATGGCTACGGATGGCGCCTGACCGATGTCGACGGCACCTGGAAGGTGTCGCACACCGGCACGCTGTCGGGGATGTACTCCGCGCTCACGCTGCTGCCGCAGCTGGACGTCGGCTTCGTGGTCCTGATCAACGGCAACGCCGACGAACTGCGCACCGTACTCACGCAGGCGCTGGTGAAGGGGTTCACGCGCCCCGGCGAGGCTGGACTCGATGTCGCGCACTATGCCGCGCTGCTGGCGCGGGAGCGGGCGGCACGTCCGGCCGAGGACCGCGAGGCGGCGCTGGCGCAGCCTCGCACCGGCGTCGCCCCGGACGAGATGGCATCGCTGACGGGCCGCTACCGCGATCCGTGGTTCGGGGACATCACGATCTGCGGCGATGGGGCAAGGGTCGAGTTCCGCTCCGCGATGTCGCCCCGCCTGCACGGCACCGTGATGCGCAGCGGTTCACGCCTGCTGGTGGACTGGACGGATCCCGGCGTGGACGCCGAAGCCTGGCTCGATTTCGCACGCGCCGGCGGGCAGGGCACGCGCCTGTCCATGGCCAAGGTCGATCCGGAGGCGGATTTCAGCTATGACTACGAAGACCTGGATTTCGAGCGCGTCGATGACTGCACGACTCCCTGAACGTATGCGGCGCGTGGCCGCGGCCGTACTCGTGCTGGCGTGCGGCGCGTGCGCGTCTCCGGGAGACGGGCCGGGAACGCCCTCCGAGGCGACACCACAATCCGTCGGCATGGTGGATATCCGCACGCTGGTCCCCGACATCGACACCGACATCCGCTACGCCGGCAGCGACAACTTCACCGGTACGCGGGTGGACGGATACGACGCGGCGAAGTGCTATCTGCTGCGTCCGGCGGCCGAATCGCTGGCCGCGCTCGAACGCGAATTGCGCCCGCAGGGCCTCCGACTGAGGATCTTCGACTGCTACCGGCCGGCGCGCGCGGTCCGGCAGTTCGTCCGCTGGGCCGCCGATCCGCGCGACCAGCGCACCAAGGCCGAGTATTACCCGGCCCTCGAGAAGGGGACCCTGGTGCCGGGCTACATCGCCGACCGGTCCGGCCACAGCAAGGGCGCGACCATCGACCTCACGCTGGTGCGCTGCGAAGGACCCACGTGCGAACGTTGCGAGGCCCTGGACATGGGGACCCCGTTCGACTTCTTCGATCCACGCGCCAACACCGACCACCCGCACATCAGCGATGCGCAACGCAGGCACCGCGCACAGCTGGTCGACGCGATGTCACGTCACGGGTTCGACAACTATCCGATGGAGTGGTGGCACTTCACCTACCGCCTGGAGCCGGCGCCGGACGTCTTCCACGACGTCTCGGTGCGCTGACGACTCAAGGCCCCGATCTCCGGGGGATCCACGCTCGTGGATCAGCCGATCTTCTTGAAGGTGTTGGTATTGCCGAGCTTCTCGATCTTGCCGCCGGACTTGCGGAACGCAGCGAGATCGCCTTCGAGCTGCTCACGGGTGAGCGTGGCGGTCTGCTTGCCGCCGGAACGGCCGGACTTGCGGAGAACGGTGCTGTTGCTCTTGCTGGGGGCCATCAGGACTTCACTTGTTGCCAGACAACGGCGAAGCATAGCGGGTCGGGTGTAAAAAAATGTTCAGTGGCAGTTGCGCGCCAGATCGGCGAACGTTCGGCGTAGATCGCAGCAACAAGGCCATCATCTCACGTACTTTGAGATGGAGCGCCGCGTCTGCCGATGCCGGTCCAGCTCAGGCCGAGCCCGCGCCAGCCCACGCCAGCGCCTGACTGCTCGGGAGCAGTCGGGCCGTGCCCGAACCCGCCAGCGTCGCGAGCGCCTGCATGCGTAACCCCGGCAGGCCGGCGACCGCATCGCGCACGATGGCGACCTCGAATTCCCGCGCGTTGGCATCGGCGGCGGTCGCCAGTACGCAGCTTTCCAGGGCCAGCCCGGTCAGCAGCAGCCGGCGTACTTCCAGCTTGGCCAGCAGCACCGGCAGCGGCGTGGCCAGGAACGCCGAATGCTTGGGCTTGAGCACGACATAGTCGCGCGCATCGGGCGCGAGCAGCTTGGCGATCGTGGCGGGGGCGCCATCTGTATTGAGGGCCATCGCCACCAGTTCGCGGAAATCCGACCGCCAGTCGGCGAAGTTGTCGTTGGCGAAGATGACCGGCCAGTCGCGTGCGTGGAAGCGGTCGCGCAGCGCCTGGATGCGGCGCGCCGCGGCGATTGCTCCCGGCGCCATGCGTTCGGCGCCCGGGAAGTCCAGCCGGTTGATCATGTCGATCACCAGCAAGGCCGCGGGGCCGCGTGACCCGGGCGCACTCATTCAGGCTTTTTGGCCGGGATGAAGGGCGACACCGGGTCGCTGGCGGGGAAAGTTTCCTCCAGCGCCTCGTCCTGGTTCTCGTTCTCGTGGGATTCGCGCTCACGCTGCTGCCCTGGCGATTCGGCGGGGCGGGCAGGCGGCGCGCCCTTCGGGTTCTGCTGGTCACGGGACATGAAGTTTCTCCGGTGTGTCTGGTGGGGCGGGAAGGCATAGCGCAACGTGCGTCGGGATGGTGTGACCTCCCGCTCGGCCCGACGGTGACGCGCGCTAGCGGCGGTCCGTCGCTCCGGTTCCGCGTGCGAACGGGAGCGCGACGCAGCGGAAGACACGCGCGGCCGTCGCCTCCCGTCCGGCCGCGGCGCGCTCGCCATGCTCCAGCCGCGGTGCGGCCGGTTGAAGTCCATTCCGACGGCTGCGACGCCTCTCACGCAAGTTGCACCCGATGCGTCGGCGCCCGCCCTATAGTGGCGCCTCGCGGTGACAGCCCACCAGCCCGCGGTATGCGGGGACTCCTGCAGCCGGTGCGCTGGATGTGTGGCGTATCCCCGACCCGGACCAGGCGGTGGTCGCTTGCGAAACGGGTTGTCCACTGCAGGCGGAACGGAGACCGACGCATGGAAGGCAATGCCAGCGCAGTCCTGCAGATGGATGCCCTCATCCGGGCCGGCCTGCCGTCCGCGAACTTCCTCATCATGCTGGCCATCGGGATGGGACTGGCGGCGCGCGAGTTCGCCCGCGTGGCGCGCGAACCCGGCCCGCTGCTGGTGGGGATCGCCGGCCAGTACCTGCTGCTGCCACTGCTCGGCTTCGGAGTCGCCATGCTGTTCCGGCACTCCTATGAACTCGCGGTCGGCTTCATCCTGCTCGCCGCCAGCCCCAGCGCGAGCAGCTCGAATGCCCTGACCTACCTGGCCCGCGGCAACCTGGCGCTCGCGGTGACGCTCACCGCGGTCAGCGCGTTGCTGACCCTCGCCACGATCCCGCTGCTGACCGGGGCGGCCCTGCAGGCCTTCGCGGGACAGAGCCGCGCGATCCCATTGCCCGTTCCGCAGATGATGGCCCACCTGGTGCTGCTGGTGGCGCTGCCGCTGCTGCTCGGCATGGCGCTGCGGCACCTGTGGCCCCGGTGGTGCGAGCGGGCGCAGCCGTGGTTGACGCGCCTCAGCCTGGGCTTGCTGCTGGTGCTGATCGCATGCATCGCCGTCGACCAGCGCGAGGCGCTGCTGCCGTGGATCGGCACGCTCGCGCTCGCGACCGCCGGCATGTGCCTGGTGGGCATGTGCGGCGGATACCTGCTCGGCCACCTGTGCAGGCTCGAGCGGCGCGACGCCATCACGATCGGCATCGAGACCGGCATCCAGAACTGCACGCTGGCGTTCCTGATCGCCTACAACGTGCTGGAGTCGGCGACCATGGCGATGCCGCCCGCGGTCTACGGCATCATGATGTACGCGGTCGCCCTGTGCTTCGTGTCTGCGGCCAGGGCGAACACCGGTGCCGGACCACGTACAGGATGACCCCGGTCCTGAAGACGCGGGCAGGGCTACTTGAGGTGGGACCGTAGGGTTTCGGAGGGCTTCTCGCCGAACGCGCCGTAGTACTTCATCGCGAAGTTGCCCATGTTGCTGAAGCCGCACATGAAGCCGACCTTGGTCACGCTCGCGCCGGGCGCAGGCCGGCACAGCATCTCGCGCGCATGCCGCAGCCGGACCTGGCTGAGGTAGACCATCGGCGAGGTGTCGTAGGTCTTCTTGAACAGCAGGAACAGACTGCGCGCGCTGGTCTCGGTGATCTCGGTCAGTCGCTCGATCGTCAACGCCTCGTCCCAGTGCTGCTCGATGTAGTCCACCGCACGGCGCACCTGCCAGGGCGCCGCAGCACGCGGCGTGCCCTCCAGCAGGCTGGAATAGTTGTGCCTGTTCGCGAACAGGAAGTTGACGATCACCGCATCCTCGATCTCCGACAGCACCATGTCGGGCAGCTGTGCCTGATGCTGCTCGATCTCGCCAGCGAGGAACTTCACCAGGCGCCCGTAGGAGGCGACGTTGGTGGGCTTGGGCGGGCCGGCGAGTTTCAGCGGCGGATCGACCGGCCTGTCCAGCAGGATCGCCAGGCGCTGCACCAGCGCGGCGGGCGTGATGCGCAGGACCAGGTTGGAGAAATCGCCGGAATAGGTGAACCGCCCATGGGAACCGGGCCCGCCCGCGATGCCGCCTAGATCCGGTCGGACCGGCACGACGTGTTCGTTCCACTGCACCTCTCCCTCGCCGGACAGCGGAAATCCCTGCAGGTAGAAATCGTTGTGCGCGATCTCCGCGCCGATCCGCCCGCCATACCTGGCATAGGTCAGCGCGATCGAGGGAAGCGCGCAGTGGTTCACCGTGCAATCGAACGGCTCGGTCGCACCGCGCAGTTCGAGCTTGCGTACCGCGAAGTTGCGGTTGAGCCAGTCGTGAAGCTCATCGGTATCACGCGTACGCAGGACAGCAAAGCTGTCGAGGAACGTTTCGCAGAACATGCATTCACCCCCAACGATCCTGTTGGAAAATCCTGCGGATCCGGTCCCCGCCATCGCCGCAGTTCCGCGTCGAAGGCCTCGTTTGGGGGGCAAGTCCTTAACCAAGCATAACCCCGGATTGTGAAGATCGTGTAACAACCGCGGATGGCGAAATCCAGCCAGATGCTGCGCAATCGAGGTGGTGCGGGGCCTCAGCAACGTCTAGTTTCACCCGGCCTCATCTGCAGTGGAGCGAGCATGGTCAGGTCCGCGTGTGCGATGCCCGTGGCACTCCTCTCGCTTCCACCGGGCGTCGGCCGGTCCAGCCCCTCGCCGGGGCTGATAAGGTCGCTGGCCTTGCTGCTGGGGCTGGGCTGCAGCACCGGCGCGATCGCGCAGGACGCGGACGACCTGGCCAAGCAGCTGTCCAATCCGGTCGCGAGCCTGGTCAGCGTTCCGATGCAGCTCAACTACGACGATTGGGACAGCGGCGGCAGCCGCACCTATCTCAACGTGCAGCCGGTCGTTCCGATCTCCATCGGGGAAGACTGGAATCTCATCTCACGCACGATCCTGCCGGTGGTTTACCAGGACGAACTCTTCCCCGGCGCAGGCAGCCAGTTCGGCCTCGGCGACATCACCCAGAGTCTGTTCTTCTCGCCGAAGGAGCCGGCCGCAAGCGGCTGGATCTGGGGCGTCGGTCCGGCCCTGGTGCTGCCCACGGCGAGCGACGACCTGCTGGGCAGCGGTCAATGGGGCGCCGGGCCCACGGCGGTCGTGCTGAAACAGACGCCGGGCGGATGGACGTATGGCGCGCTGGTCAACCACATCTGGTCCTTCGCCGGCGACAGCGATCGCGACGACGTCAGCGCCACGTTCATGCAGCCGTTCCTGTCGAAGGGACTGGGGCAAGGACGCACGATCACCTTCAACGCAGAGTCCTCCTACAACTGGGAGGGCGAGCAGTGGACCGTGCCGATCAATGCCGGCTACAGCAAGGTATCGAAGATCGGCAACCAGCTCGTGAGTTACTACGGCGGCGCGCGCTATTACGTCGAAGCACCTGATGGCGGTCCCGACTGGGGACTGCGCGTGGTTTTCACGTTGCTCTACCCGAAATAGCGAGCGAATGTCGGCTCGTAGTCACGCTGCGTCACGTACTTGCGGAATCCGGCCAGCACGTTCCGATTGATGGGTGGTGATGCGGTCGGCGATGGCGAACCATGTATGCCATGGGATCCCCGGATCCTCATGAGCGAGCACATCATCGGCACGCATCAGTGGCAGAGATCGACGTTACCCCGCGCCCTCTTCTCCGGACCGGTCCGCGCCAGGATCGCCCCGACGGGATGGTCATGATTCGAGGCGGCACTTTCCTCATGGGTTCGGACCACCACTACCCGGAAGAGGCACCTGCACGGCCCGTCAGGGTGGACAGCTTCCTGATCGATCGCACGCCGGTCGTCAACCGCGACTTCATGGCGTTCGTCGAGTCCACCGGCTACGTGACCGTCCCGGAACGGCATCCGGATCCCGCCGATTACCCGGGTGCGCTGCCACACATGATGCAACCGGGCTCGCTGGTGTTCTCCCCACCGGCCAGCGTTTCGGGAATGCACGCGCCCTATCAATGGTGGAGCTACGAGTTCGGGGCGGACTGGCGCCATCCGCTGGGCAGCTTCAGTTCCCTCGAGGGCCTGCTCGACCACCCCGTGGTGCACGTCGCGTATGCCGACGCCTGCGCCTATGCGCGCTGGGCCGGCAAGTCGCTTCCGACCGAGGCCGAGTGGGAGTTCGCTGCACGCGGCGGGCTCGAGGGTACCGAGTACGCATGGGGGAAGGACTTCACGCCGGATGGGCGGTACATGGCCAATACCTGGCAGGGTCGTTTCCCGGTGCAGAATCTGCTGCTCGACGGCTATCTGCGCACGTCCCCGGTCGGTGCGTTCCCGGCGAACGGTTACGGCCTGTTCGACATGATCGGCAACGTGTGGGAATGGACCGACGACTACTGGGTCGATCGACATGCCGCGACCCACCCTGCGGGCGCCGTCGACGTGAACCCGCGCGCTCGCCTGGAGGCGAGCAGCTTCGATTGCGGCCAGCCCGCCTCGAGGATCCCGTGCCGCGTCGTCAAGGGCGGATCGCACCTGTGCTCGCCGGACTACAGCCGCAGGTACCGCCCGGCGGCACGGTCCGCCGAACCGGAAGACAGCTCGAGCAGCCACGTCGGCTTCCGCTGCGTACGCCGGCTCGCCGCCACCGCCGCCACGTGCTGAGGATATTCCAATGAAGGCCTCGCCCCGGATCATCTGCATCGTCACGATCACACTGCTGCTGGCCAGCGTGCCCGCCACCGCGATGGCCGTGGGCATCTGGGAACGCTTCTGGACGGACCTGACCGAGCGCCCGGGCGGGCCGATGTCGTTCCGGTTCGTCCTGCAGCCGGTCATGGCGGCGATCGCGGCCTGGCACGACGCGAAGAAGGATGCCGCCACCGGTCGCTCGCCGTATTTCTGGACCGTGCTCACCGACCCGGCCCAGCGAAGGGAGCGGCTGGCCGAGGGGGTCAAGGCCACATCGAAGATCCTCCTCGTCGGGCTGGCCATGGACCTGATCTACCAGATCATCGTGTTCAAGACCTTCTACCCGATGGAAGCGATCGTGATTGCGATCGCACTTGCGTTCGTGCCCTACCTCCTGCTGCGCGGACCGTTCGCGAGGCTCATCAAGCGGCGCCGGACGCACAAGGCGTCGATGACCGGGGGGCCGGAACAATGAACTCCAACAACATTGCTGCGAACTCTCCGTTGAACACCGCGTCCACCGAGCTGGCGTCGCGGCGGACCGGTATGGCCTTCCAGCGCACCCGGCTGGCCGCCGAGCGCACCCTGATGTCGGTCATCAGAACCTCGCTGTCGCTGATCAGCTTCGGCTTCACCATCCACCAGGTGTTCGAGCGCCTGAAAGACAACGCCGTGATCGAGCACGCCGCGTCCGGCAGGAACTTCGGCATCTCGCTGGTGGTGCTGGGCGTGGTGATGCTGCTGATCGGCATCGTCTACCACCTGTGGTTCATGTACGCGCTCAGGCGCCAGCGCCGCGTGATGGTCGGGGACGAGATGTTGCATGGGCAAAGTCCGTTCCCGCCCTCGATGACGCTGGTCACGGCGGTACTCCTGTTCGCGCTCGGCATCGCCGCATTCATCAGCATGATCCTCCGGATCGGTCCGTTCAACTGAATCCGGTCGAATCAACGCACCCCCGTGCGGGGGATTCACCGACGCCTCGTTCACGGGGCCAATGAGGAGCACACAACCATGGCAAAGCAGGCCACCACCACCCAGACCAGCGGCAAGGGCAGCGGAAAAGGAAACGGCAGGAAGCCCAACATCCTCGTCATCTTCGGCGACGACATCGGCTACTGGAACATCGGTGCCTATACCCACGGCATGATGGGTCGCACGCCCAACATCGACAGCATCGCCGAGGAAGGGATGCTGTTCACCGACCACTACGCCCAGGCCAGCTGCACCGCGGGCCGCGCCGCGTTCATCACCGGCCAGGTACCGGTGCGCACCGGCATGACCACCATCGGCATCCCGGGCTCCAAGCTGGGCCTGCAGAAGGAGGACCCGACCCTCGCGGAAGTACTCAAAACACAGGGCTATGCCACCGGCCAGTTCGGCAAGAACCACCTCGGTGACCGCAACGAGTTCCTGCCCACGGTGCACGGCTTCGACGAGTGGTTCGGCAACCTCTACCACCTCAACGCCGAAGAGGAACCCGAGCAGCTCGATTACCCGGGGCAGAAGAAGCCGGAATACACCAAGAAGTTCGGCCCGCGCGGCGTGCTGCATGCCTGGGCCACCGACAAGGACGACCCCACCGAGGACCCGACCTTCGGCCGCGTCGGCAAGCAGAAGATCGAGAACACCGGCATGCTGACCCGCGAACGCATGCAGACCTTCGACGGCGAGGTCCTCGACAAGACCCTCGACTACCTCGAGCGCGTCGGCAAGGGCGACAAGCCGTTCTTCTGCTGGTTCAACACCACGGCCATCCACATCTGGTCGCACTCCCCGAAGAAGTACATCCAGAAGGCCGTCGACGAAGGACGCGCGGAGGAAGACCTCGTCCGCGCCAAGATGCTCGAGCACGACGAGCAGATCGGCGTACTGCTGGACAAGCTGAAGGAACTCGGCGTGGACGACAACACGATCGTCGTCTACACCACCGACAACGGCAACGAGCTGATGCTGTGGCCGGATGGCGGCTACGCCCCGTTCCGCGGCGAGAAGGGCACCACCTGGGAAGGCGGGCTGAGGGTGCCTTGCCTGGTCAAGTGGCCCGGCAACATCAAGCCCGGCAGCAGCTCCAACGGCATCCAGAGCCATGAAGACCTGTTCGTGACCCTGGCCGCTGCCGGCGGCGCGACCACCATCAAGGAGGATCTGCTCAAGGGCCATACCATGAACGGCACCAAGTACACGGTGCACCTGGACGGCTACAACAACCTCGACCACTGGACGGGAAAGTCCGAAAAGTCGGCACGGCGCGCCTTCTTCTACTACGACGAAACCGACCTGATGGCGGTGCGCGTGGATGCCTGGAAGATGCACATCGGCATCAAGCGCGACGGCATCTGGTGGAACGAGAAGTCGTACCCGAACGTGCCCTACCTGTTCAACCTGCTGATGGATCCGATGGAGAAGATGGATCCGGAGTCGCACGAGTACGGCTACATCGGCCGCAAGTTCTTCGCGCAGAAGATGTGGGCGCCCAATGCGTCCAAGCCGTTCCTGGCCGAGCATGTGCTGAGCTTCCAGAAGTACCCGCCACGCCAGGGGGCCGACTCGCTGAGCCTGCACGTCGTGATGGAGAACGCGATGAAGAAGCTGGAGAACGCCGCCACGTCCAACAACTGAACGATGCCCGGACGCGCCGCCAGGGAAGGCGGCGCGTCACCGTGCCAACACGGCACCCGCCGCCCACGATACGGGCGATGGCAGGGCGACCGGATGCTTGCGCCTCGGCGCGCCTGGAAACTTCGGAGATGACAATGGACGGATCGCGGCGATCACGGATGCAGCGTGCGGCGTTCGCGCTGGCGGGGCTTGCGGCCAGCGCGGCTGCCCCGGCCGAGGAGGGCCAAGGCTGGGACTGGATGGTCGAGCCCTACGCCTGGGCCGCCAGCATCGGCACGGATTTGCGGACCATCACGCCGCCCACCGACGCCGACAACGAGACTTCCTTCTCCGACATCCTCGACAAGCTCGACGGCGTGTTCATGGTGCGTGTCGAGGGTCGAAACGACGACTACGGCATGTTCGCCGATTTCATCTACCTGGGCCTCGCCCAGGGGAAACAGCGGCGCGTCCTGTCCACGGAAAGCGATCTGGATACGCGGTTGCTCGACGCTGCGTTCTCCTTCCGCCTGAGCGAGGACCGAGATGCCGGGCTGGATGTCTATGCCGGCATCCGCTACATCGACGTCGACCTCGCGACCCGGTTCACCCCGGACAATCCCGTCTTCCAGCCCCGCACCCTGGACGTCGGAAACACCTACGTCGACCTGCTGCTGGGCGCCCGCTACGCATGGCGGCTCTCGGACCGATGGGGACTGACGCTGCGCGGCGACGCCTCGGTGGGCGACACCGATGGCACCTGGAGCACGTCGGTGATGGCGCATTACCGCACCAGGCATGGCGCGTGGCTGCTGGGCTACCGGTACCTCGATGCGGAGTTCGGCAACGGCAACGTCGATGTCGATCTCAACCTGAGCGGTCCGTTGGTCGGGTACGGTTTCCGCTTCTGAAGATGGCGGCCGCTGCGTTCACGTGGCGCTGCGGTCTGTTTCACCCGACGTCCGGACAGGAGATGCCGATGGGCAGTCGCACGGTGTTCTCGCGCGCTACGCGCTCGAGTCTTTGCACGCTGGTACTGGCGCTGGCCGTGGCCAGCGGCGCATTCGCCAACCCCTCCAACAAGTGGCGCGTCGAGATGGATGGGCGTGCCAAGGTCGACGGCGAGATCGAACTGTCGCTGACGCCAGAGGGAGGGCCGTCCAGCACCGTCGTGATCGCGATCCCGAAGGGCACGGGCGAGAACAGCGTCGCCCGGCTCACCCGCGACGCGCTCAGGCAGCACTTCGGCAAGGACGTCTACCATGTCGAGGTCGACGACGGCGAGGACGTGCTGGTGAAGAAGCGTGGCAGTACGCGCGACTTCGACCTGGTGGTCGTGCGCAACACCGTCGATGGCCTGCGGATCCACCTGCAGCGCGAGTAGCCCCCTCGGGAAACCCGTTGGATTCCCGAAGAGAGCCCGCCTGCGCGGGCGCGGACCATCCGGGTGTCGTGACACGGGCCTGAGCCAGCCCGATGCCCGGCGCCGAGCACCGGGCGCGACCCGGGCGACTGCAACCGCAATCGCTGCCCGGCAGCGGCATCCCTCATCCCAGGGTGCCCATGCCGAAGACCATGCTGACGATCGCCAGCATGCCGAGCACCCAGAGCATCGCGGCGGTGATGAGCGCCATGGACACCGGGAAGCCGCTCTCGGCGTGCACCAGCCCCTGCTCGTGCATGCCCACGCGCTGCCGGCGCAGCTCCAGCATCATGCGCAGGTGGTAGACGATGCCCATCGTCAGCAGGACCAGGCCCATGGCCACGAGCGCGGTGCCGAAGTTGCGCGGCGCATGGCTGGAGGCGCTGATCATCTGCGACGTCTGCAGGTGGCCGAAGAACTGGAAGATCGTGAATCCGAATCCGATCAGGGACAGCGAGGTCCGGATCACCGACATCATCGTGCGCTCCACGCTGAGCCGGGTGCGCTGATAGGACATGCCGGTCCTGCGCATCGACATTTCGGTCCGGTTCTCCGACAGGTCGGTGCGGTGGGTCGACAGGTCGGTCCGGTATTCGGACAGCGAGGTGCGATGCTCGGACAGCCCGGTGCGATGGTTGGACAGTCCGGTCCGGTAATGCGAATACGTGGTGGACGCCCGCTCCGCGTCACCCGGATCGACCTCGGGCAGGGGCGGTACCGGTGTTACGGGCAGGTGTTCGGGGCGCTGGGTGTGGAAATCCGGAGCGGGGCGGGGCATCTGGGTGTCTCCTGTCGGGGGGTGTGTCTTCCTGGGCGAGCGGCACGGCTGACCGGTACGGCCGAATCGTCAGCCGGGTGCCGCACTCGGGACGAGGGGGGATTCGCCTGGCGGCGGCATCCCCTCCCGATACTGCGGCGGCACCAGCTTCGGCGCTTGCGGATCCGCCTCGTAGTGCGGCGACATGATCTGCACGCCTTCGCCGTTGAACGCGTCCTGGATGTTGGCGTGCAGCTGCGTGAGGACCAGCGGGCGACGCAGCACGTCGTCGATCCGCGCGCGCAGCAGGTACTCGACGTAGAAGTCCGAAAGCGCGGTCTGCAGCACGAAGGGCGGGGGATCGGGATGGATGCCGTCGGTGTTCCCCGCCGCATCGAGCAGCATCCGCTGCACCTGGCGCCAGGGCACGTCGTAGCCGATGGTCACGCCCGTCTCCAGCCAGACGCCGGGCCCGTCCGGGTTCCGCGAAAAGTTCTGCAGCTGGCTCCCCAGCACCACGGTGTTGGGAATGCTGACCTCGACCCCGGTCAGGGTACGCAGGCGGGTGGCGAACAGACCGAGCTGCTGTACCGTGCCTTCTACCTCGCCGCTGCGCACGTAGTCGCCGACCGACATGATGCGCGAGTACACGATGGTGAACCCGCCCGCGGCCTGGCCGACGATGCCCGATGCGCCGAGCGACACCATCAGGCCGACCAGTACGCTCAGGCCCTTGAACGCGTCGGTATCGGCGCCGGGCAGATAGGGGTAGGCCATGGCGATCGCGAACAGCCAGACCACCGCCACCGCCAGCTTGCGCGTCGGTTCGGCCAGCTCACGGTCGATGCCGAACAGCTGGAAGCGCCCCTGCTGGACGCCGCGGAACGTCACGCTGACCGTCCTGGCGACCAGGCGGGCGATCAGGAAGATGACGATCGCGGTCACGAGTTCCGGCATCGCAGCCGCGATCGCATGGCCGAACTCCCCGAGCCGCCCCAGGATCCACGCGGTCATCGCGTCCGCCCACGGCCTGGTGAACGCGAAGCGGCCCAGCACGAAGCGCAGCCACTCCTCGATCACGACCAGCACCGCCACGACCACCAGCAGGCGCACCAGCCAGTCGCCGATGACGCGCAGGGTCAGCATGACGTGATGGAGCGCACCGCTGTCCGCGCGACTCGTCTGGCGCGCAATGCGATCCCGCAGACGCTGGCGCAGGCGTGCGCCGAACCAGAGCACCAGCGCCAGCGACAGCGCCATGACCAGGCTCGCTCCCAGCGCCCACAGGGCACCGCGAACGAGGTTGCCCGGCAGGCGGTCCTGTCGTGATGCGTCGACAGCCGTGCCGAGTCGCTGCGCGATATCGGCGCGGGCCTGGGCCATGGTCTGCCCATGCAGGATGTCCAGATCGTCCGGCGTGACCAGCGTCACCAGCTCGTTCCCGAGCAGGACCAGGGTGCCCTGTTCGTTATCGCGGAACGTCACCCTGTGGCGTCCGGCACGGTCGACGACCCGCTGGATATTGGCCTCGGCGGCGTCGGCGCGCATGCGTGGCGATCGGCCCAGGAAATCGCTGCGCAGGGTCAGGATCGCGCGATTGTGGAACTGGACGGTCGCCTCCCGGGATCGCTGCGTGCCGGAGCGAGCGTCGTCGCCGGCAGCCGGCTCCCGGGGCTGCGATTCCGTGTCCGTGACCACGCGTGGCGGGGCCGCGATGGCCGACATTCCCAGCAACAGCCAGAGCGCCAGCAGGACGACACACGACGCCGGCGATACACGCAATGCGGACATCCTCGCTCCAGTGGACCGCCCGGTCCCGCGACGCAGGGAGTGGTCGGGGCGATGGCACCCATCCCCCGGCCAGGCATGACGCCCACGCGGGCGCCGCCCCTGATTAATTAGCGGGGGCCCGCGTCGCGCGCTACCCGCATCGCGCAGTCGTTGGCTGGAAGCAGCCAGTCCGAAGTCGCCGACGCCAGTAAGGTTTGTGATGGGAATTCCAGGGGAATGATCCGGATAAACATGGCTTTATCCGGCTTTTCCGCGCGTTCAGCGCCTGTTATCAAAGCCGAAGTCAGGAGCCGGGGCGGAACCGCCCGAACATGGCGGTGCCTTCGAGCGATGCACTCCGTATCGCGTTCGTCCGGAGGCACACCAGGATCCCCGCGTCGATCCCCGCATGGAACGCGGGAGCAGCGGGCGGCCCGACGGGAACGGCGTACCGCGACACAAGCGGTGCGTGCGTGTGGCGGTGGCAAGGGCGATCGGGCGGCCCGAGCGGAACCGAGGAAAGTCGGAGCCGATGCGAATGCTTCTGGAGCATGGATCGCGCGTCAGGTGGGCCATCGTGCTGGCAGCCGCCACCTTGTCCGGCGTATTCACCTGCGCGAGTGCGCTGGCACAGGTGCAGGTGTCCAACAGTGCGGAAGTCGCCGTTCCGGCCACCGTCGCCGACAGCGATCCAGGCAACGACAGCAGCGCCGCCACGGTGGACGTCTATTCGGTCGCGGTGGGCAAGACCGCGTCTCCCGCCAGCGGCACCGCCGTATCGGTGGGCGAGACCATCGAGTACTCGGTCGAGGTGACCGTCACCGGGGGCACGCCTCCCGGCGAGCCGGTCGTGGTCACCGACACGCTCGGAAGCGGTCTCGAGCTGACCGGTCCGTTGCCCGCCGGCTGCGTGGCCGCCGGGCAGGTGCTGACCTGCAGCATCGATCCGGGCAGCACGTTCCCGGTCACGCTGGTGTACAGCGCAACCGTCACCGACGCTGCGGGCGAGAGCGTCGGCAACAGCGTCACCGGCGGGGACAGCTGCGCGGCCGGGTGCACCACCAGCCACCCGGTGTACCGGGAGGTGAGCCTGACCAAGCTCTGGGACGATCCGGCCGGCGGCGGCGCCGTCGACCTGGTCATCGCCGCAGTGAGCGGCACCGTGACCGATGCCGTCCCCGGCAGTTCGACCTCCGGCGGCGCGACCACGCCGGCAACGGCGAACGCCGAGCCGGGCGCCGTGGTCAGCATCGCCGAGACCTTCACCACCGGCGACTCCGCCAACTACGTCACCACGTTCGAATGCGCCACCGCTGGCGGCGATCCGGTCCCGGTCACGGCCAACGGCACCAGCGCGAGCTTCACCATGCCCGCAGGCGAGGGCGTGGCGTGCACGATCACCAACACGCGCGCGCAGGCGACGCTGCAGCTGGTGAAGCAGTGGCAGGACGCGCTGGCCGGCGACACGGCCACGGTGACCGGACTGGGTGCCACCAGCGGTGTATCGACCGCCGACGCCACCGGGGACAACGCGACGGCAGGGGACCCGATCGTGGTCTATGCCGGCCAGTCCGGTGCAATCACCGAGACGCTGGGCAATGCGGCGAACTACGATGCCAGCCTGGCGTGCACCGGCAACGCCAACCCGCTGGTGGGCGACACGCTGACGGTTGCGCCCGGCGACACCGCGATCGTCTGCACCTACACCAATGCGCGCGTGGCGGCGACCCTCGCGCTCGAGAAGTCGTGGGTCAATGCGGCGGTCGGGGAGACGGCGACGGTCACGGCGACCGGCTCGGACGCCGGTCCTGCCCAACTGGACTCGGTCGCTGACACCGCCACCGAGACGGATACCGCAGGTCCGTTCGAGGTCTTCGCCGGCGAAACGATCACGCTCGCGGAAACCCTGTCGAACGCCGACAACTACAGCAGTGAACTGGTCTGCACCGGCGCCGCGAACTGGACCGCGGGCGCCAGCGCGTTCGAGGTGTCTCCGACCGACACCGCGATCACCTGCGGGTACACCAATACACGCCTGCAGACGCAACTGCGGCTGGAGAAAGTGTGGGGACCCAACAGCCAGACCGGCGACACGGCGCAGCTCGGTCCGACCACCGGACTGGTGAACAACACCGCGCCACTGGCCGTGACCGCGCCGACCGGCGGCCTCACCCCGTTCGTCGTCGTCTACGCAGGCGAAGTGGCCAATCTGCCGGCGGAAACGATGGGCGGGGGCGCGCTCGACAACTACGACGTCGAGGTGGCGTGTACCGGTGGCACGCTGGGCGGCACCGACGGCACGGTAGGCAACACGCTGGAGATCCTGCCGGGCGACACCGGCGACATCGTCTGCACCTACACCAACAACCGGGTGGAGACCACGCTGCAGCTGCAGAAGACGTGGCAGAACGCGATCGCGGGCGATTCGGTCTCGCTGCTGTCCACCGGCAACCCGGCCTTCCCATCCACGGCCACGGGCGCCGCCACGCAGACGGACACTTCGGCGGAATTCCCGGTCTACGCGGGCGACGTGGTCAACCTGACCGAATCGTTCGTCGGCGATCCTGCCGTCTACGCCTCCTCGCTCGAATGCACCGGCACCGATTCGCTGGTGGCGGCCCCCGACGGGCGCACCGGCACCATCACCGTCGGCGCCTCCGACGGGCCCATCGTGTGCACATTCACCAACGACCGTCGCAGCGCGCAACTCGTCGTGGCGAAGGTGTGGGACGGCGGTGGACCGCCGTCGCAGGTGACCATCCCGGCCAGTAGCGGCTTCATCAACAACACGCCGCAACTGGTGTCGACCTCGCCGACCAACAGCCAGACGGCGCCAGTGACCGTCTTCGTGGAGGAGGACGGCACCCTGCCGGCCGAGCAGTTCACGACCGGAGATCCGGCCGACTACGACAGCGCGGTGGCCTGCGACGGCGCCGACGACGACCCCGCGGACGGCCTGCTGATCCAGATCGCGGACGCCGGAAGCACCATCACCTGCACCTACAGCAACACCTTCGTCAAGCGCGCCGCGCTCGCCGTCGACAAGACCGTGACGAGCGCGCCGGCGACCGACGACATCGTTGCCGGCAGCGTCATCGAATACCAGGTGGTGGTGACCAACAGCGGCAACGTGCCGCTCACCGCGGTCGACATCGCCGATGACCTGGCCGACGACCTGACGTGCGCGCCGGGCGAACCGCTGGACCTGGACGTGGGCGAGAGCACCACCTGCACCGCGTCTTACACCGTGACCCAGGACGACATCGACCGGGTCGCGGGCGGCAACGGCGCCGACGGGACCCTCACCAACACCGCCACCGCCGACGGCACCGACCCGGACGGCGAAACCGTGCAGGGAGAGGACAGCACCGACACGCAACTGCCCGCGAACCTACTGGAGTTCGGCTTCAGCAAGGACGCACAGCTGAACGACAGCGACGGCAGCCTCGGCGGGAGTGCCGGGGAGACGATCGACTACACCTTCACCCTCACCAACGAGGGCAACACCAGCATCACCATCACCTCGCTGGTCGATCCCCAGCTGTCGGGGCTGTCCTGCGCCGGCCTGCCGTACGGGCCCGTGCCACCGGGCGGAACGGTCGAGTTCGGCCCCGCGGCGCCGGCGGACATCGTCTGTTCGGGCCTGACATACACCATCACCCAGGACGACATCGACGCCCAGGGCACCGCCGGCAGCGGCGAGATCCAGAACACGGCCACCGCCAGCGGCGAAGGTCCACAGGGCGGCAGCGACAGCCGCGACGCGAGCGACAACGTGCCGCTGGACCCGCCGCAACCCGAGATCGAGCTCGACAAGTCGGCAAGTCCGTCGTCCGTGTCCACCGCCCCCACCACGGTCACCTACACCTTCGACGTCACCAATCCGGGCAACGTCACCGTCACCGGCATCACCGTGACCGACCCGCTGCCCGGGCTGGGCCCGGTCGCGTGTACGCCGGCGGCGCCGTTCGACCTCGCCCCGGGCGCGAGCGCGCAGTGCACGGCGGAGTACACCGTCACCCAGGCCGACCTCGACGCCGGCGCCGACATCGTCAATACCGCGTCCGCGGACGGCAGCTACGACGGCATACCGGTCGACGACCAGGACAGCGCGGTGGTGGACGTGGACAGCGGTCCCGCGCAACCAGAAATCCTCAAGTTCGCCAGCCCCACCAGCGTCACTGCTGCGGGGGACGTCGTCACCTACACCTTCCGCGCCACGAATCCTTCTTCGCGCACGCTTCTGGAGGTGGAGATCGTCGACGACCCGCTGCTGCCGGCACTGGACTGCGACACGATCCCGACTCTGGCGCCCGGCGCGTCGGCGGACTTCACCTGCACCGGCAACACCTACGAAGTGCAGCAGTCGGACATCGACGCCTACGGCAACCCGGCGGAGGACAGCGGCGAGCTCGTCAACACCGTCACGGGCCAGGCGCAGTACGAGGAAGACGGCAGCACGATCATCGCGCAGGACACCGCCACGGCGACGGTCGACCTGCCCACGCGCGCGCCATCGATTTTCCTGACCAAGGGTTCGGACGTCGACTCGGTGACGGAGGCCGGCGATACGATCGCCTACACCTTCAACGTCCTCAACAACGGCAACGTCACGCTGACGGGCATCGAGATCAGCGACCCGCTGCTGCCCGGGCTCGATTGCCCTGCGATCCCCACGCTGGCGCCGGCCGAGGACGCCGACTTCACCTGCACCGGCAGCAGCAACGTCTACACCGTCACCCAGGACGACATCGACGACTACGGCACCGGCGGATCCGGCCAGATCGTGAACACGGCCACGGTGGTGGCGGACGCGCCCACCGGCGCCACGGTCCAGGACGACGACGACCACCAGGTCAGCCTGCCGGTACGCAGCGCAGAGATGACGCTGGTCAAGAACGCGAGCGTCGCGAGCATCACCGGCCCGGTCACCGTGCAGTACGACTTCGTCCTGACCAACACCGGCAACGTCACCGTCAACGACGTGGTGGTCGCCGACCCGGCACTGGGCATGAGCTGTCCCGTCATTCCCGAACTGCTGCCCGCGCAGGTGCTCACGCTGGGCCCGGCCGGCTCGGACGTGGTCTGCACCGGTACCGGCCGCGTGGTCGACCAGGCCGACGTGGATGCGGGCGGCACGGTGGACAACACCGCGACCGCCACCGGCCAGACCGTGGTCGACGGCGAACTCTCGCGCTCGGACACGCTCGGCATCCCGATCAACCAGAATCCGCAGCTCACTTTCGGCAAGAGCGCCGACGTCGCCAGCGTCACCGTGCCGGGCGACCCCATCGTCTACACCATCACCGGCGAGAACACCGGCAACACCACCCTGGTCGACGTGACGGTGACCGATCCGCTGCTCGCGAGCCCGCCGGGCGGGGTGCCGCTGTCCTGCAGCCCGGCATCGCCGATCGCCACCCTGCCTCCCGGCGAGTCGTTCAGCTGCAGCGGCACCTACCTCGCGCAATCGGCGGACTTCGACACCAATGGCGGTGGCGACGGGGACATCGACAACACCGCCACCGCTGCCTGGACGGGCGGAAGCATCGATGCCTCGGCAAGCGTCGCCCTGCCTGTCGCGGTCCGCGAACTGACGCTGGACAAGAGCGCCGGCACGCCGACTGTCGAGGCAGGGGTCGACGCCAGCGTCACCGATGCCGGCGACACGATCCCCTATACCTTCGAAGTCACCAACACCGGCAACCAGACGATCACCGGAATCCTCATCGTCGATGCCAACCTGGATGCCGCCGCGACCTGCGATCCGGCGGACCTGGCGGCGGGAGAGGTGGCGACCTGCACGGGAGTGCACACCATCACCCAGGCCGAGATGGATGCCGGGGTGGTGGAGAACACCGCCAATGCACGCGGGACCGCCCCCACGGGCGATGCGATCACCTCCGAACCCGACGACGCCGAGGTGATCCTCGACCAGGCGCCCGCGATCACCCTCGACAAGGAAGCGGGCACGCCCACGGTCGAACTGGGCGCCCTGTCCACGGTCACCGACGCCGGCGACACCATCGCCTACACGTTCGAGGTCACCAACACCGGCAACGTGACCCTGCGGGACGTGACGCTCGCCGATCCGCTTCCTGGCCTGGGCGGGATTTCCTGCCCCACGGGCGAACTGGCACCCGGCGCCAGCCTGACCTGCACCGGCGGCACCCATACCATCACCCAGGCCGAGATGGACGCCGGCTCGGTGACCAACACCGCCACCGCGACCGGACTGGTCCCGGACGGCAGCACGACCACGGGCGAGGACTCAACCGACACGCCGCTGGCCGCGGCGGGCGCCATCACCGTGGCCAAGAGCGCTTCGCCGACCACCGTGTCCGCGGTCGGAGCCACGGTGACCTATTCGTTCCTGGTCACCAATACCGGCAACGTCACCCTCGACGCGGTGGCGATCGACGAGACCGCGTTCAGCGGCACTGGCACGGTCTCCGCGATCAGCTGCCCGCAGACCACGCTGGCGCCGGGCGCGAGCACGACCTGCTCGGGCACCTATGCGGTCACCCAGCCCGACCTCGATGCAGGACAGATCGACAACACCGCGGTGACGACCGGCACCGAGCCGGACGGAGCCGACGTCACCAGCGACCCGTCCAGCGCGCTCGTCACCGTGGACGAGACCGCCGCACTCGCGCTGGTCAAGAGCGTCACCCCCACCACCGTGGCGGCAGCCGGTGAAACGGTCACCTATTCGTTCGCGGTGACCAACGCGGGCAACGTCACCATCGACGCGCTGGTGATCGACGACACCGCGTTCAGCGGCACGGGCGCGCCGCCGACCATCTCCTGTCCGGTGACCGAGCTGGCCCCGGGCGCAAGCACCACCTGCACCAGTACCGCGTACGCGGTGACGCAGGCCGATCTCGACGCGGGCACCGTCACCAATACCGCCACCGCCAACGGCACCGATCCGGGCGGCGCTGCCGTCGCCAGCGACCCGTCGGACGCGGTGGTCACCGTCGACGAGGATGCGACCCTGACCCTGGCCAAGAGCGCCTCGCCGGCGACGGTGATCTTCCCCGGCACGGAGGTCACCTACACCTTCGAGGTGGAGAACACCGGCAACGTCACCCTCGACAACCTGACCATCGACGAGACTGCATTCAGCGGCACCGGCACGGCCCCCGCGATCACCTGCGCCGCGACCGAACTCGCGCCCGGCGCCAGTACCACCTGCAGCGGCACGTATGCCGTCACCCAGGCCGACATCAACACCGGCCAGATCAGCAACACCGCGACCGCCACTGCCACGGACCCGGCCGGCGTCGCGGTGGTCAGCGCCCCCGACGACGCGATCGTCAACGCGGTCGAGGTCGCCCGGATGACGCTGTCCAAGACCGCCACGCCGACCACGGTGGCGGCCGTGGGCGACACGGTGACGTACACGTTCGAGGTCGGGAACACCGGCAACGTCACCCTCGATGCGCTGGCCATCGACGAGACCGCCTTCAGCGGCACCGGCACCGCGCCCACGGTCACCTGCAGCGCGACCGAACTGGCGCCCGGCGCAAGCACCACCTGTACCGGCACTGCGTACGCGGTGACCCAGGAAGACCTCGACGCCGGCGAGATCACCAACACCGCCGTCGCCAACGCGGACGACCCGGCGGACGTCGCGATCGCAAGCGATCCGGCCGACGCGGTCGTCACCGTCGACGAGGACGCGTCGCTGGCCCTGGTCAAGAGCGCGACGCCGACCACGGTGGCGGCGGTCGGCGACACGGTCACCTATGCGTTCGAAGTCACCAACGACGGCAACGTCACCATCGACGCACTGGCCATCACCGAGACCGCCTTCAGCGGCACCGGCACGCCGCCGACGATCACCTGTCCGGTGACCGAGCTGGCACCGGGTGCAGGCACCACGTGCAGCGGCACCTACGACGTCACCCAGGCCGACCTCGACGCCGGCACCATCACCAACACCGCCACCGCCAACGGCACCGATCCGGGCGGCACGGCGGTGGTCAGCGATCCGTCCGACGCCACGGTCACCGTCGACGAGGATGCGTCGCTGACGCTGGTCAAGAGCGCTTCGCCGACGACGGTGTCGAGCGTGGACGAAACGGTGACGTACTCGTTCGAGGTCGGCAACGACGGCAACGTCACCATCGATGCGCTGGTCATCGCCGAGACCGCGTTCAGCGGCACCGGCAGCGCGCCGGCGATCACCTGCCCGGTGACCGAGCTGGCGCCGGGTGCGAGCACCACCTGCAGCGGCACCTACCAGGTGACCCAGGCCGACCTCGATGCCGGCAGCATCACCAACACCGCCACCGCCAGCGGCACCGATCCGGCGGACACGCCGGTGGTCAGCGATCCATCCGCTGCCACGGTCACCGTCGACGAGAACGCCTCGCTGACGCTGCTCAAGTCGGCTTCGCCGACGACGGTGTCGAGCGTGGACGAGGTGGTGACGTACTCGTTCGAAGTCAGCAACGACGGCAACGTCACCCTCGATGCGCTGGTCATCACCGAGACCGCTTTCAGCGGCACCGGCACGCCGCCGGTGATCACCTGTCCGGTGAGCGAGCTGGCGCCGGGCACGAGTACCACATGCAGCGGCACCTATCTGGTGACCCAGGCCGACCTCGACGCAGGCAGCATCACCAACACCGCCACCGCCAACGGCACCGATCCGGCAGACACGCCGGTGGCGAGCGACCCATCCGATGCCACGGTCACCGTCGACGAGGACGCCTCGCTGGCGCTGGTCAAGAGCGCGACGCCGACGACCGTGGCGGCGGTCGACGATACGGTCACCTATGCGTTCGAAGTGACCAACGATGGCAACGTGACCATCGATACCGTGGCGATCACCGAAACCGCCTTCAGCGGCACCGGCACGCCGCCGGCGATCACCTGTCCGGTGACAGCGCTGGCCCCTGGCGCAAGCACCACGTGCAGCGGCATCTACGACGTGACCCAGGCCGACCTTGACGCCGGCGAGATCACCAACACCGCTACGGCGAACGGCACCGATCCCGGCGGCGCGGCCGTGGTGAGCGAACCGTCCGACGCGCGGGTGGATGCCGACCAGGCACCCGCGCTCCTGCTCGACAAGAACACCAGTTCCACCGGCTACGATTCGGTCGGCGACCTGCTCCAGTACAGCTACCTGGTCACCAACAGCGGCAACGTCACCATCACCAGCCCGATCGCGGTGGACGACGACCGCATCGTCGCCCCCAACCGCGTGGACTGCCCGGCATTGCCGGCCGGCGGTCTGGTACCGGGCGATTCGCTCACCTGTACGGCCACCCACATCGTCAGCCAGGCAGACCTCGACGCCGGCAGCGTGATCAACATCGCCACGGCCACCGACGGCAACACCGTGTCGCCACCGGACAGCGAGACCGTGGACGGCACGCAGACGCCCGCGATCGTGCTCGACAAGGCTGCCACGCTCGACGACACCAACGGCGACGGCGTGCTCGGCGACGCCGGCGACACCATCACCTATGCGTTCTCGGTCGAGAACACGGGCAACGTCGTGCTCGCGCCGGTGACGGTCACCGATCCGCTGCTGCCCGACCTGGCCTGCACCGTCGAAACCCTCGCGCCCGGCGACAGCGCCAGCTGCGCCGCCAGCGGCAACACCTACGTCATCACCACCACCGACGAAGCCGACGGCAGCGTCGACAACACCGCGCTCGCCACCGGCACCTCGCCCGGACCCGCGCCCGACGCCACCGACGAGGACACGGAGAGCACGCCGACCCTGCCCACGCCGGCGACGACCACCGTGGCCAAGGCCGCGGATCCGGAATCGGGCAGCGAAGTCGCGCCCGGCGACACCGTCACCTACACGCTGATCGTCACCGTGGCCGACGCCAGCCTGCACGAGCCGGTCACGCTCACCGACACGCTCGGCGAGGGCCTGAGCTTCGTCGCCGTCACCAGCGCCGGCGCCTTCGCCTGCGATGCCGCCGACCCCCTGGTCTGCACACTGCCGGTCGGCACCGCACCGGGCGACTACGCCGTGGTCTACACCGCCACCGTCGACGACGACGCCAGCGGCAGCGTCGGCAACAACGTGGTGGCGACCAAGCCGGACGGCACCGACCCGGCCCCGGTCTGCACCACCTGCGACACCGACCACACCGTGGTGCCGTCGACCAGCGCCGTGTCCAAGGCGTCGACGCCGGCCAGCGAGACGCCGGTCAACCCGGGCACGACCATCACCTTCACCCTGACCACTGTGGTCAGCGGTTCGGTCACCACCGAGCCGATCACCCTGGTCGACACCCTCGATCCGGGCCTGACCTTCGTCGCCGTCACCGATGTCGGGGCGTACACCTGCAGCGGCACGCTGACCTGCGTGCTGCCGGTGGACACGCTGCCGGGCAGCTACGACGTCGTCTACACCGCGGTCGTCGACGAGGACGCCACCGGCGTGCTCGACAACGTCGTGGTGCCGAGCAACCCGCCGGGCGGCGATGCCGACCCGGTCTGCGAAAGCTGCAGCACCGTGCATCCGGTCAGCCGGCCGGCGGTCGAGCTGGCGAAGGAACTGACCGGCAACGACGACGCCGACGGCAACGGCGAGGTCAGCGTCGGCGACACCCTCAGCTACACCGTGACCGCCACCAACACCGGCAACGTGCCGCTGGCCAACGTCACCATCGACGATCCGCTGGTGACGCCCGACAGAGTGACCTGCGCACTGGTCGCGCCGGGCGCGCAGTGCCAGCTGGTCGGTGCGTACACGGTGACCCAGGCCGATGCCGACGCAGGCCAGGTGCTCAACGAGGCCATCGTCACCACCGAGGCGCCGCCGGACGTGCCGCCGCTGCCGCCCGAGGCCTGCCCGGTGGGCTCGACCGCTCCCGCGTGCACCGCCGACACCATCACCCCGGTGGTCCAGCGGCCGGCCATCGCCACCAGCAAGACCGCGGTACTGAGCGTGGACAACGCCACGCCGGGCATGGGCAACATCGGCGACGTGATCACCTATTCGGTGACCGCGACCAACACCGGCAACGTCACCCTGACCGGCGTCACCGTCAGCGACAGCTTCCAGGGCGGCGCCCCGATGACGCTGGCCTGCGCGCCGACCACGCTGGCCCCGGGCCAGGTCGCGACCTGCGACAGCTACAGCCATACCATCACCGAAGACGACGTGCGGGCCGAGGAGGGGGTACTGGTCAACACCGTGCTGGCGCTGGGCGACGCCGGCGTGGCCAGCGGCACGGTCGAGGTCACCGCGGACGCCGCCGCACAGGTGGAGGTGCAGAACGAACCGGCGCAGCTGTTCCTGGTCAAGTCCGTGGCCGTGCGCGAGGTCAACGTCGGCGACCTGGTCCGCTACACCCTGACGCTCGAGAACACCGGCGACGTCGACCTCGTCGACGGCACCATCATCGACACGCCGGCGCCTGGCTTCAGCTACGTCGAAGGCTCGCTGCAGGGCGACGACGACGACGATTTCGTCACCGCGTCCGGCGCCGCGCCGCTGCGCATCTCCGACATCGACATCGCCGCGGGCAACACCGCGACGATGAGCTACCTGATGCGGGTCGGCGCCGGCGTGCGCCCGGGCGTGCAGATCAACCGCGCGCTCGCCTTCGACCCGGCCTACGAAGGCCCGGCGTCCAACGTCGCCACCGCCGAGGTGGTGCTGGGCAGCGATCCGCTGCTCGACGAGAGCCTGGTCTCCGGCACCGTGTTCAACGACCGCGACGGCGACGCCTGGCAGGACAGCGCCGCGCTGACCGGCGTGCGCGTGCAGGGCGGCTTCGCACCCGACGCCTACGTGCCCGGTTCGACCACCGTCGACCGCGGCGAGGGGCCGCAGCCCGAAGCGGACGCCAGCGCGCCACTGCTGCGCGGTCTCGCGCTCGGCAGGATCGAAGGGCGCCGGTCGCAGGCCGATCCGGCCAGCACCCACGAGGTGGTGATCAGCCAGCGGCTCGACGACCTGGCGTTCACCGACGACTTCGTGCTGACCAGCCGCCAGGGCGCGACCGTGCGCATGGCCGCCGACGGCAGCACGACGCTCGAGACCAGCGGCGACGCCGCCAGGGGCCTCACCGCCGCCGCGCCGACCGTGCAGCGCCAGGTGGCGCAGACCGCCGACGGCTACCGGGTCGACTACGTGGTGCGCAACGAGGGCATCGACGAACGCGGCATCCCCGGCGTGCGCATCGCCTCGGTGGAAGGCCTGATCATGGAAACCGACCAGTACGGGCGCTACCACCTCGTCGGCATCGACGCCGGCCAGCTGGCGCGGGGACGCAACTTCATCCTCAAGCTCGACGCCGCGACCCTCCCGCCGGGCTCGGAGCTGACGACCGAGAACCCGAAAGTGCGGCGCATCACCGGCGGTGTGCCGACCCGCTTCGACTTCGGCGTGCGCCTGCCCGAGCAGGTCATCGAAGGCCGCAGGCAGGTGGAGATGGTGCTGGGCACGCTGGTGTTCGCCCCGGGCAGCGACCAGGTGCAGCCGCGCTACCTGCCGGTGCTCGATCGCATCGTCGAACAGATCCGCGGCAGCGGCGAGGGCGAGGTGGTGGTGACCGCCGACGGCGAGACCGAGGCGCTGGCCTTCGCCCGCGCCAGCGCGGTGCGCACCCTGCTCGGAGAGCGCCTGGACGAATCGCTGCGCGCGCAGGTCACGCTGAGCGTGCGTGCCGAACCCGACGACCCGGCCACGCTGGTGGCCGGCATCGGCGAGGGCGGTCCGGTGTTGGGCACCGTGCTGTTCGACACCGACCAGTCCACGATCCGGCCGCGCTACGACGCGCTGCTCGACCAGGTCGCGCAGCTGCTGGCGGACGGCGAGGGCAGGACCGTGTCGATCATCGGCAATGCCGACCGCCGCGGAAGCCGTGCATACAACGCTGCGCTGGGCCTGCGCCGGGCCAATGCGGTCTACGAAGCGCTGGCGCAGCGGCTGCCGCCGCAGGTGCGCGGACAGCTGAAGGTGGAGGTCGATCCGGATCCCGACGCACCGCTGGATGCTTTGCCGCCGGCAGGGGAGGGCAGGCCATGACCCTGCGCGTGAAGCTGCTGGACGCCGCCCTGCTGGCCATCCTCGCAGGCACTGCGCCCTGCGTGCTGGCGCAGGCTGCCGACGGGGCGGGCGACGCGCCATCGGACGCGTCCGCGCCGGATGCCGATGCCCGCCCGCCCACGACCCGGCCGCCCCTGGTCGCACCGCGCATGTACGCGGCGCCGCCGGCGTCGCAGGCGGACGCAACACCCCTCGCCCCCCCCGACGCGGCGGCACCTGCGCCCGCCGATGGCGCTTCCCCCGCGGGCACCCTCCCGCCCGCGGACGCACCCACCCCCACGGGTGCACTTCTCCCGGCGGACACGCCTGCGCCCGACTGCACCGATGCGGGCTGCAGCAGCGAGGAAGGCCTGCTGCTGCGCATCCGCACCCGCAGCGAGGACCAGCCGGCCACGCCGCCCGGTACGCCCGCCACCAGCGAGGCGCTGGCGCCGGACCGGCGCGTCACGATCGAGCGCGAGCGCCCCGGCCAGGCTGTCGCGCTGGGCAGGTTCTCGGTGGTACTGCCCGAGGGCGGCGTGATCTGGGCCATCGTCGATCCCAATCCCGGCCTGCCCGAGCTGGCCGTTTCGGCGACCTCGATGCTGCCCTTCGACGGCCAGCGCGTGACCCGGCCGGTGCGCTTCTACGCGCGCGGCAACTACAGCGCCTTCGTCGAGCGCTACGAGATCGCCATCTACCGCGCCAGCGACGCCGACCTGATCGATCCGATCGCCACCGTGCCGCTCGAGGTGGCCGCCGTCGCCGAAGGCGAATGGGACGGCCGGTTGCCGGAGCGTTACCGCTTCCGCACCGGCGACGAACTACTCTACGTGCTGCGCGCCTGGGGCGCCGATGGTGCCTACGACGAGACCTTCGCGCAGGCCATGCAGCTGGTGCTGCCGCAGGAGGCCGAGAGCGGGAACCAGCGCCTGCGCGACGCCACCGAACGCGCGCGCGGCACGGCCATGGGCAGCGATCAGGCCGAGGCGCAGCGCCTGCTCGACAACGTGTTCGCCGGCAGCGGGCTGCGCCAGCAGAACATCGCCCTCAACGGCTCGCGCGTGCGCATCCTCGGCCGCGACCTGCCCGAGCGCGCCACCCTGACCATCGACGGCGACAGCTACCCGGTGGACATGGACCGCAAGTTCGTCGCCGAATACCTGATGCCGATCGGACGGCACGATTTCGAGGTGGCGCTGGACGGGCCCGACGGCGCCTACGCGCACACGCTGTCGGTCGACGTCAGCGGCAAGTACTTCTTCGGCGTCGGCATCGCCGACCTCACAATTTCGCGCAACGATGTCGGCGCCTCGGTCGACCGGGCCGCAACGGAAGCGCGCTACGACGACGACGTGATCAGCGACGGGCGGCTGGCGTTCTATGCCAAGGCCAGGTTCAAGGACCGCTACCTGCTCACCGCGCAGGCCGACACCACCGAGCGCGACCTGGAGCACCTGTTCGACGGTTTCGGCGATGCCTATCCGGAGGACATCTTCCGCCGCCTCGATCCCGACCTGTACTACCCGACCTATGGCGACGATTCCGCCACCCGGCGCGACGTCGACACCATGGGACGCTTCTACCTCCGACTGGACTGGGACAAGAACCAGGCGCTGTGGGGCAACTTCGCCACCGGCCTGACCGGCACCGAGTACGGCCAGTACGTGCGCGCCCTGTACGGGGCGGCCCTGTCGTGGCGCTCCGCCGGCACCAACGCCTGGGGCGACCCGTCGACCGAACTGCGCGGCTTCGGTTCGCAGGCGCAGACCGCGCCCGGGCACAGCGAATTCCTCGGCACCGGCGGCAGCCTGTACTACCTGCGCCACACCGACATCCTGCCCGGCTCCGACCAGGTGGTGCTGGAGATCCGCGACACCACCACCGGCCGGGTCGAGAACCGCGTGGTGCTGCTGCGTGGCGCCGACTACGAGATCGACGAGATGCAGGGCCGGATCATCCTGACCCGGCCGCTGGCGCAGATCACGCGCCAGAACGTGCCGTCGCTCACCCGCGACGCGCCGCTCGACGGCTTCGAGCAACGGCTGCTGGTCGACTACGAATGGATCCCGACCGACTTCGACGCCGACGACATCACCGCCGGCGTCCGCGGCAAGCACTGGCTCGGCGATCACATCGGCCTGGGCCTGACCTATGTCGACGAGAACCGCGCCGGCGAGGACTACAGCCTGGCCGCGGGCGACCTCACGCTGCAGGCGGGCAAGGGGACCTACCTGAAGCTGGAATACGCACAGACCGAGTCGTTCAGCGCGCCGGTGTTCTTCTCCGACAACGGCGGCCTGAGCTTCGTCCAGACGAACAGCCTGGGGCCGCGCGAGGGTGAGGCCAAGGCGCTCGAGGCGCGCGCCAACTTCCGGGAACTGGGCTGGACCGACGAGGACTGGGCGGTCGCCGCCTGGTGGCGCGAGGTCGGCGCCGGCTATTCGATCAGCCGCTACGACAGCGGCGAGGAGGTGACCGAGTACGGCGCCGAGGTGCTGGGCTGGTTCACCCCCAACCTGAAGCTCTACGCGCGCTACAGCGAGGCCGAGCGTGGCGCCGATGCGCTGCGGCAGGCACAGGCGCTGCTGGAGTGGCGGGTCAGCGACGACGGCACCTTCAGCACCGAACTGCGCCGGGTCGAGGAGGACCGCGCCGGCGTCGCGGGCACCGGCCTGCTGGGCGCGATGAAGTACAGCCACCGCTTCGGCACCCGCCTCGAACTCTACGGCCTGGCCCAGGCCACGCTCGACGACGACAGTGGACGTTACGCCGACAACGACGCGTTCGCCGTCGGTGGCCAGTACCTGTTCGGCGACCGTTCGTCCGTCGGCGGCGAGGTCAGTACCGGCGACCGCGGCGACGCGGCCACGCTCACCGCCGAGTACCGCCTGCAGCCGGACCATTCGCTGTACGGCAGCTACAGCTGGTCGACCGACACCACGCGCTACGACTCGCTGTTCAACCCCAACCGCCAGAACGGCTGGACCGTGGGCCAGCGCTGGCGGCTGTCGCAGCAGGTCAACCTGTTCAACGAAAGCCAGTTCCTGAAGGATCCGAACGGTGCCGAGGGCCTGGCCAACACCTTCGGCATGGACTTCTACCCAGGCATCGGCTGGAACCTGGGCTTCACCCTGCAGGACGGCGAGCTGACCAACGTCGATGGCGGGCAGGTCGACCGCAGCGCGGTCAGCCTCAGCGGCGGCCGCACCTCGGCCGACACCGACTGGCAGAGCAAGCTGGAGTACCGCCGCGACCGCGGCGCGGAGGACCGCGACCAGTGGGTCAGCACCCACCGCCTGGTGCACCGGCTCAGCGAGAGCTTCCGCATCGCCGCGCGGCTCAACTACGCCGACACCGAGGACCACCTGGACCCGCTGGCCAGCGCGCGCTTCATCGAGGGCAACGCCGGGTTCGCGTGGCGACCCTGGGACAGCACGCGCTGGGAACTGTTCGGTCGCTACACCTACCTCCACGACCTGTCCAGCCTCGGCCAGGTCGGTGGCAACGACTACGACCAGAAGACCCGGGTGCTGGCGTTCGAGGGCGTGTACCGCCGCGACCAGCACTGGGAGATCGCCGCAAAGCTCGCGCGCCGCGAAGGCGAGGTGCGCTACGGCCGCGGCAGCGGTCCCTGGTTCGACTCGGCGACCGACTTCGCCGCGGTGCAGCTGCGCTACGACGTGGTCTACGCCTGGCACGCGCTGGCCGAGTACCGCTGGCTGGACGTCGACCAGGGCGGCAGGCGCCAGGGCTGGCTGCTGGGCCTGGACCGCGACATCGGCCGCAACTTCCGCATCGGCGTGGGCTACAACTTCACCGCGTTCAGCGACGACCTGACCGACTTCGACGACGACCACGAAGGCTGGTTCATCAACCTGGTGGGGGTGTACTGATGGCGGCCACGCGCGTGCCAATCGCAGCAGATGGAGGGTGCCCGGGGGCACGGGTCGCAGCCTGGCCCACCCATGTCGCAGGGCGTGCCGGGCGCATGGCGGCGCGTGCCGGGCGCGGCTGGCGCGCGGCGTGCGTGCTGGCGATCCTGCTGCCCTGGACCACCGCCGCACTGGCGCAGGAGGCCGACCTGGCGATCGCCAAGGACGACGGCAGCACCGCGTACGTTCCCGGCACGACGGTCAGCTACCAGATCGTCGTGTCCAACGTCGCGGGGCCGGACGACGTGGTGGATGCCCTGGTCGAGGATCCACTGCCCGCGGGCACCGTCGATGCGGACTGGACCTGCACCGCGACCGGTGCCGCCGCCTGCGGCGCCCCCGCGGGGGCAGGCGCCATCAGCACCACCGTGGACCTGCCGGTGGGGACCCAGGTCGAATTCACGTTCAACCTCGTGGTGCCCGCCGAGCGCACCGGTCCGCTGGCCAACACCGCCACCGTGGAGCCACCGGCAGGCACCGCCGACGGCGACCCGGGCAACAACACCGCCACCGACATCAACCTGCAGGCTGCGGCGCCCACGGTCCAGCTGTCCAAGACCAGCGAGGGCGGGACCGGCACGTTCGGGTACGCGATGAGCAACCTGTCCGATGCCACCGACAGCATCACCACCAGCGCTTCGGGCGTGGCGGCCCCATCGCCGCAGGTCTCGACCGTGGTGGACCCGGCGACGGCGGTCGTGGTGACCGAAACGCCCGCCACCGGGTTCGCGGTCGCAAGCGCCACTTGCACCGACGACAATGCCGCCGGCACCGGCAATCCCGCGTCTTTCGGCACCCTGGCCGGCAACGTGCTGACGATCTCGCCGGAGAACCTGCTCCCCGATGCCCAGATCGTCTGCAGCTTCGTCAACCAGCTCCAGGTCGACGTCTCCGTGGACAAGGTCGCTTCCGCGGCGAGCGCCCGGACCGGAGACATCGTCACCTACACGCTCACGCTCGCCAATGCCGGCCCGGGGGATGCCACGGACGTGCTGCTGACCGACACGCCCGGCACCGGCCAGGACTGCACGTCCCCGGGGCCGGATGCGACCTGTTCGGCGAGCGGTGGCGCGACCTGCCCCGGCGCGACGGTGCCGGTGGCGGACCTGATCGGCAGCGGAGTCACGATTCCGGCGCTGCCCGTCGGCTCGCAGGTGGTGGTGACCCTGGAGTGCGAGATCACCGCAACGGCGCCCTAGGCCGGACAGGCATCGAGGGAAGGGGGCTTCGAAGCGAGGCCCGCTCGTGTTGCAGGCTTCGTCGCCATGGCGCACGCACTCGACGCGGCGGCGGCCGATGCGCATGTTCAGAGCAGGATCGCGCCCAGCCGCGCCAGCAGTTCGTCGAGCGACAGCGCGAAGAAGACCAGCGGCACCATCGGCAGGGCCGCGCAGGACGCCAGCCACAAGAGGTTCCAGCGCGACAGCGGGATGACCGCCATCCCGCGGATGGTGGCGTAGACACCGGTGAAGTCGCAGATGGCGGACGCGTCGCCGGTGTCGAGCAGGGCAGGGGCGTCGGGTGCGCGCTCGACCAGCCAGCGGCGGTCGAACGCGTGCGCCGCGCTGTGACCGAGCAGGCTGTAGAGCAGCAGGCCCTTGCGCTTGGCCTCGAGCAGGCGTGGCACCATGCACAGCAGCGGCGCGGCCAGGAACAGGGTCGAGACCACCACGTAGCCGAGCAGAAGATGCTGCTGGCTGGCGAGGGGCCGGTCGAGGTAGACCATGTGGTTGGCACAGGTGCCGGCAACGAGGGCGCCACCGGCGAAGGCGAGCACCCCGAAGCGCTGCTGCGCGGCGCCGAGGAACGCCAGGCCGCCGGCGCCATCGGGATGCGAGGCGCGCAGGTCCAGCGGCATGCGCGACAATCGCCACAGCATCCACGCCCAGAGCAGAAAGCGCCAGACCCAGATCAACTGGACGAAGCGATAGACGGTCGTGGACACCAGCGCGAACCACTGTCCGGCCGGGGTGAGCCCGCCATTCGCGCGGCTCCAGTCGCTGACCCCGTGCAGCATGCCGACCGGCAGCGCATGCAGCACCGCCGGCAGCACCGCGAGCACCAGGCACGCGAACTCCGGCAGGCTGGAATCGCGCATGCCGCGCATGCGCGCGATGAGCGCATCGAACGGCTCGCGGTGTGCGGGATGGACCATGCTCGAGCGCGAGAACTGGATCAGCATCCGGCGCAGCAGGGCGTCGCAGAGCGGAGCGGCGAGCACCAGCACCGGGATGGTGACCAGGAAGCGGGCGAGCAGCGCATAGTCGCCGAGCAACGGCAACTCGACGCGGGCCGTTCCCGGCAACAGCGTGCCGTCCAGTGCGGTCATCACCAGCAGCGGGCCGAACGACAGCGCCACCAGTCCGAAGGCCACCCAGACCGTGGTCCGCCTGCCGTGACCGATCGCACCGGACCATCGCAGGATCCGGTACACCGGTCCGCCGCGCATCAGGGAGAAACTGTCGTCGATCATCGGACCGCTCCATGCCGGGAACGCCGGCGACCATCATGCCGCAAACGCGAAGCGCCCGGCGTTCGCGAACCGGCCGCCCAACGCCCATTGCATCGCGACCCGCTCAGCGCCAGGCGCTGCCCATCTGGATGATGAAAGCCTGGTCTTCCGGTCCCCAGGCGTAATCGGCGCCCACGTACATCCCCAGCTGGCGTGCGATGAGGTAACGCACGCCCAGGCCCCTGGTGACCACGGTCGGCGCGTCGTCGAAGCCCGCGCGCTCGCCCCAGGCGCGGCCCGCGCCGAGGAAGCCGACCCCGGCCCACCGCGCGCTCAGGTTCCAGCGCAGTTCGGCTTCGAGCACGCCGGTGGTGTCGTCCTGGTAGCGCGCCGAAGGCACGCCGCGCAGGTCGATGTAGGGCAGGCGGTAGAAGGGCACGTCGCCCTCGACGTGGCGCACGTCGGCGCGGCCGCCCAGGACCAGGCGCTCGCCCAGCGGCCAGAAGCCGTACCCGTGCACGCGATAACTCTGGAACTCCACGTCGCTGCCGATCCCGGGCAGGTAGGCATTGCCCTGCGCCTGGAACAGGTAGCCGCGGGAACTGGTGAACGGGTTGTCGCGGCTGTCGTACTCGAAGGTCAGCCCGACGCCGGAGCTGACCTGCTCGAAATCCAGGTCGGTGAATAACGGCCGGTCGCCCGCATTCTCCAGCCTGGGATCCATGTCCATGTAGATCCACTGCGCCGACAGGAACATGTCGCCGTCGCCGATGCGGCGGGATACCTGCTGGAACGACAGCAGCCCCTGCAGGTTCACGCCGACCTGCTGCTCGGGAAGCAACCGCCCACTGGTATAGAAGTCGATGTTGAAGTCGCTCTTGCCCAGGCCTCCCTTGTAGCGCCAGGCGTCTTCGCGGAAATGCAGGCTGGCACCCGCGCCGTAAGCGTGGCTGCCGTTCTCCGTCTTCATCGCCATGACGCCCATGATGTTGGGCACGATCATCCTCGGCTTTCCGTCCGCACCGGTGCGCGTGGCAGGCGCGCCTTGCGGTCGATGGAAGAAGGTGAGCGCGACGCCACCCCCGTACCCGAGCGCAGGGTCGGTGACGATGATCGGAACGGGAAGGAAGCCGTGATGCTCCAGCAGCCATGCCGACATGTCGAACCGGCCATCGTCGCGGTCACGGAAAACGCCCTGCGATGAACTGCGCGTCGATGGCGTCGACGATGTCGAGGCGTTATCGGCCTCGCGCTCCACCTGCGCATCGGCATCCGATGCGGCTCCGATCGCAGTCGTCGCCAGGCACGCAACGAGGATCCCTTGATGCATGCGCATGGGCGCTCTCCAGGCAGGAACGCGTCGTCCGTCCAGCATCGCATGTTGCCACCGTCGATGCAGGGCGAAGCGTGATCGACGCCGGGAATCGGGTGCGTCGACACCTCCGGGTCGACCTGATGCAGCAGCGTCCAGCCGCGCGGCGGACGTCGCTCTTGCATTATCCGGCCAGTGCATTCCGGTTCCGGAGTGGCGCGAAGCGCTTCGATCGACAAGGCTGTGCCAGGTCCGGCGACGCGGTGGACGACGCATTCCGCCTCCCGCCGGGAAAGCCTCGCGCGCGCCGGCATTCCGTCGCGCGCGCCGAACGACGCGGCCCGGTTCCGTGGGCCACACGGAGACAAGGGATTGCCTGTGAACAGAGAGGTGCACACGAACACCCTCGCGGGCATGGCCTACATCCCGGGCGGCGTGTTCACGATGGGGTCGGATGCGCACTACCCGGAGGAGAAGCCGGCGCACAAGGTGCGCGTCGATCCCTTCTGGATCGACCGCTACACGGTGACCAATCGCGACTTCGCGCGCTTCGTCGCCGAAACCGGCCACGTGACCCTGGCCGAGAAGCCCGCCAATCCGGACGACTATCCCGGTGCCGATCCCGCGCTGCTCGCGCCCGCGTCGGTGGTGCTGGTCCCGCCGCCGGGACGCGTCGACCTGCGCAACCACTACAACTGGTGGCAGTACATCCAGGGGGCGGACTGGCGTCACCCGCGCGGACCGGACACCTCGATCAGGGGCCTGGACGACCATCCCGTGGTCCAGGTCGCGTATTCGGATGCACTGGCCTATGCCAGGTGGATCGGCAAGGATCTGCCGACGGAAGCCGAATGGGAGTTCGCTGCGAAGGGCGGGCTCGAAGGCACCGAGTATGCGTGGGGCGACGAGCTGGTTCCGGACGGACGCTACATGGCCAATACCTGGCAGGGCGAGTTCCCGTGGCAGAACCAGACCCTCGACGGCTACGACTGGACTGCTCCGGTCGGCTCGTTCCCGGCCAACGGTTACGACCTGTACGACATGATCGGCAACGTCTGGGAATGGACCTCGGACTGGTACCAGGACCACGGGCGGATCCAGCACGCGTGCTGCACGCTGGAGAATCCGCGCGGCGCCGAACGCGAGGCCAGCGTCGACGCGCGCAATCCCGGCATCTCGATCCCGCGCCGGGTGATGAAGGGCGGCTCGCACGCCTGCGCGCCGAACTATTGCCGTCGCTACCGCCCGGCGGCGCGGATGGCGCAGCCGGTGGACACCTCCACCTGCCACGTCGGCTTCCGCTGCATCGTGCGTGAGGCGAGGGGAACGGGATCATGATGCGCGAGTGGCTGTTCCTCCTGAGCGAGCCTGTCATCGCGATGATCGACCTGATGGCGCTGGTCCTGCTTGCGGGTGCCACGTTCTACGTGTTTTTCCGCATGATTGCGATGCTGTTCACGCGCCGGTGGTCGGATGGCCACGCACGCCGGGCACTGTGGCTGGACTACGCGCGCTGGCTCGTGGCGGGCCTGAGCCTGCAGCTGGCCGCCGACATCATCGAGTCCTCGATCGCCCCCTCGTGGGAAGCGATCGGACAGCTGGGCGCGATCGCGGTGATCCGCACCTTCCTCAACTATTTCCTCGAGCGCGACCTGGCCGAGGTTAGGGAACGCGACCTGGAATCCCGTCCCGCGGAAGCACGCGGGTGAAGCTGCTCCAGGCCGTCGGCGCGTGTCTTCGTCGCGGCCCGCATGGCGCCGCGTGGGGTCAGGAACGTCAGCGGCGGGCCCGGCACCCGGGCTCGCGCCAATCGGAGGTCATGCTCATGCAGGCACAGGGACGATTCACTGGATGGCGAACGGTCGGCATCGCCCTGGCGATGGCGTGCGCGCCCACGTTCGCCGCCGAGCCCGCGATCGCGGAACCCACGGCAGCCGCGCCGGTCGTGGATCCGGTTGCGATCGGCGCGTTGAAGAAGATGGGGGCGGCGCTCGTTGCGCTGCCCGGATTCACCCTGCAGTCCGACGCCAGCATCGAGCTGGTGCTTGACGGCGGTCAGAAGATCGAGCTGGACCAGCCCATCCGCTACCAGGTCACGCGTCCCGACAAGCTGCGCGTCGACATCGTGCGCCATGATTTCGAACGCCACGTGATCTTCGACGGCAGCCGGTTGACCCTCTGGGCTCCGAAGGAAAAGTTCTACGCGAGCACGCCGACCGAGGCCGGGACGATCGCGGAACTGCTTGCCAACGCCTCGGAACGGTACGACATCGACCTTCCGCTGACCGACCTGTTCCTCTGGGGCACCGACGCCGCGCCCGTCTCGGCGATCACCACGGCCCTGCACGTGGGCAGGAGCATGGTCGACGGCGATGCGGTGCAGCAGTACGCGTTCCGCCAGCCGGGCGTCGACTGGCAGGTGTGGATCTCGGATGCCACGTCGCTGCCGCGCAAGCTGGTCATCGTCACCCATGACGACCCTGCGCTGCCGAAGTTCACCACCCGCCTGGACTGGGAGACGAAGACCGCGGTTGCCGATGAAGCGTTCGCGTTCACGCCCCCTGCCGACGCCACGGAGATCGTGCTGGTGCCGGTGGACGTCGCCATTATCGATGTCGATACCGAGGAGAACTGAGATGACCGTCCTGTCCAGGACCCTGCTGGCCGTCGGTTCCGCCGCGGTCATCGCCTGCATGCCCCTCGCCATCGGCCTGTCCGACGCCGAGGCGGCCAAGCGGGGAGGCGCCGGTGTACGTGCCTCCGCGAGCGGCAACGTCAACCGCGCGGCCAAGCCGAGGGCCGGCAACGTGAACCGCAACGCCAGCGCCAACCGCAACATCAACAGCAATCGCAACGTCGATCGCAACCGCAACGTCAACCGTAACGTGAACGTGGACGTCGACATCGACGATCGCGGCTGCTGCCACCACGACTACTGGGACCACCCGGTCGCCACCGCCGCCGCGGTCACCGCCACCGTGGCCGTGACCTCGGCCGTGATCGGGTCGATCGTGTATTCGGTGCCGCCCAGCTGCGGCACGGTGGTGGTCAACGGGATCGCCTACCAGCAGTGCGGATCGACCTGGTACCAGCCCCAGTATGCCGGTACCACGGTGCAGTACGTCGTGGTGAATCCGCCCCGGTGACGACGGGCGCGACCGGCGCTTCGTGCCGGACGGGCGATACGGGCGCCGCAGGCGGGCACACAAGCACACCTTCGGAGCGTCACCGGCAATGCGAGGAGGAGCACGATGAATCGGTCCGAGCCACGTCGCGACGCGGTCGCCCGCCTGCTGCTGGCTTGCGTGCTGCTCTCGTCGGCGGTCGCCTGTCGGCAACAGGCCGATGCTCCGCTGGCGGCGCAGGCCGTGGCGACGCAGGCGGGGGACGCACCTGCGCAGGCCGAACCGGCCTCGGTGGACCCCTTGCCGTCGTGGCGCGACGGGGCCAACAAACAGGCGATCATCGATTACGTGAGCGCCGCGGTCGTCGATGGAGGCCCGGGCCATGTGCCACCCGAGGCCCGCTTCGCGATCTTCGACAACGACGGCACGCTCTGGGCCGAGCAGCCGATCGTGCAACTGGAGTTCGTGGGTGCACGTGTCGCCGAGGCTGCGAAGCGCGACCCGGACGTGGCGTCGGACCCCGCCGTCAAGGCCCTGGCCGCGAAGAATCTCGCGTTCTTCCAGGGCAAGGATGGCGAAAAGCACGCGATGGCGCTCCTGGCGCTGGTCTCGAGCGGCATGTCGCCGGACACCTACGCGAGCGAAGTCGACGCCTTCTTCGCCAGCGCCCGTCACCCGACGCTCGACGTGCCTTACCGGCAGACGACCTACAAGCCGATGATCGAGTTGCTGCAGTACCTGCGCGCCAACGGTTTCCAGACCTGGATCGGCAGCGGAGGCGGCATCGACTTCATGCGGCCGATCTCCAGCGAGTTCTACGGCATTCCACCCGAGCAGGTGATCGGCTCCAGCGGCAGCTACGACGTCGAGCTCGTGGACGGCAAGGTCGAGGTGCTCAAGTCGGTTCGCACCGGGGTGGTCAACGACCATGAAGGCAAGGTGGCGGGCCTGCTGGCGCATGCGGGCAAGGTGCCCGTCTTCGTCGCAGGCAACGTGCGCAGCGGCGGCGACGTGCCGCAGCTGATGTATTCGCAAGCGTCTCCCCATCCATCGTTCCAGCTGCTGGTCAATCACGACGACGCCGAACGCGAGTTCGCCTACCAGGAAGACGACGGTGCTTCGCTCGCAGCCGCCGAGGCGGGCGGATGGCACGTTGTCAGCATCAGGGACGACTGGGAACAGGTGTTCACGGATCCGTGAATCCGACCGGGGCACGACGGGCCTGCGGCCACCGGCGTGCGTCCACAATCGAAACGGCCGGCCCCGAACGAGTTGGAGAGGTCATCATGAAATCCTCAATCTCCGGCGCATGTGCGCTGGTCCTGCTGGCGGGCTGTGCCAGCACGCCGACCGTGCATGTCGACCACGATCCCCAGGCCAACTTCAGCAGCTACCGGACCTATTCCTGGCTCGGCAAGCCCGAAGGCGTGTCCCCGCTGGTGTCCCAGCGCATCGTCGAGGGCATCGACGCCAGGCTCGCCGCCAAGGGCTGGACGCAGGCCGCGGAAGGCGACGTGGCAGTGGTCGCGCATGTCTCCACCGAACAGAAGCAGACGCTGGACACCATGTACTCCGGCCCGGCCTACGGCGGCTGGGGATGGGGGCGTGCAGGCTGGTACGGCGGCATGGGCATGGGCAGTTCGACCACGACCGTGCACAACTACACCGTCGGCACCCTGATCGTCGACCTGTTCGACGCGAAGACGAAGCAGGCGGTCTGGCGTGGCACCGCCAGCGGCACTGCGCCCAGTTCTCCCGAGAAAGTCGATGTCGCGGTGGATGCGGGCCTGACCGAGATGTTCGACGGGTTTCCGCCGGGCAGCGCGCCGGCGAACTGAGGCCGTCGTGCCGCCAGCTCCACCGCATGTGTGACGTGTCCGATGGGACGACAGGAGGTCTCCGCGTTTCATGTGGCGGGAGGCACTGCCATCCATCACGGGGGCCGGCTACCACGCCTCCTGGGCATGGTGCTGTTGAAACTTCATGCAGGGCGCAGTGGCAACGGCAGTCCTCCAGCGCTGGTCGGCGACCAGGCACACGGCATCGTTCCCTTGGCGTCCGGGTGAGCTCTGGACCAGGCGACCGCATCGGCGACGTTTCCCGGATAGGTGGCCGCCATCAGCACCTGGGCCAGCAGCGGGTCCGGATGCAGCGCGATGGACGCGACCATCTGGTCGAGTTCTTCCCGGCTGAACACCTGTTCCTGCCCTGGCGCTGAATCCGGGAGCGTGGCAGGCGAAGTCGTGGGCGTGGCGACCGGTGCGGGATCGGCGGGCGCATCGTCGCGCGAGCCCCCCCTAGCAGGACCAGACCGGTCACCAGCAAGGCAGTACGCAGTTGCATGGCGAATCCTCCTTGGTAACGACGCGGACATGGCTCCCGCGATTCGCGCTGGGGCGACCCTCTAGCGCCGGAAACCGCCCATCCGTGGTGCACCCAACCCCCGCCGGAACCCTCCGGCCGGACGGTTGAATCCGCCCGCAGGCCGCTGGTACTGCCCAGTGGGGCGCTGCACGCCGCCGCCACGGTTGCCGAGGCGATCGTAGCCGTCGTGCCGCGCCGCCTGGTCGCGGACCAGCTGGTCGCGGGTCTGGCCGCTGACGTTGCCCTGGCGGTGCACCTGGCTCCACTGGCCGTCGTCGTAGCGATAGACCTGGCCGTCGTGGCCGGCGTAGATGTTGTCGTTGACCTCGACGATGCCGCCGTGGTGCAACTGGCCGGTATCGGTGTCGTAGCGGACGCCGCCGGCACCTCGGGCGTCGACGTAGCGTCCATCGCTGGCGAACGCGCCGACGCCTGCGCCGCCGTGCTGTCCCGCCGCCGCGGCTCCGGCTTCGCGCGTCACGCGGCCGGTGTTGGTATTGACCACGGTGCGGTCGCCCGCCGCCGCGGCCCGGTCGGTGTACGGATTGACCGCCGCGCCTCCCTCAGCGGCGACCACGCGGCCGGTCTGCGGGTTGTAGCGGATGCCCTGCGCGCCGGCGGTGGTGGTGCCGGTATAGGCATTGGTGTTGACGAACCCGCGTCCCGCGCCCTGGCCGCCGGTGCGCTGGTTGTAATAGCTGCCGCGATAGCCGCGCCCGTAGTTGCCGGTCCACGGATCGGCCCAGGCCGCACCGGTTCCGCTGATCACGCGGTTGCCCCAGTGGCCGTAGACATTCCACGCCGCCGCGCCGCCGCCCCACCAGCCATATGGATAAGCCGGTCCCCACCACGGACCCCACCACGGGCCGTAAGGTCCGTACCACGGGTCGTACCAGCCCCAGCCGAAACCGAAGGTCCACCCCGCCCAGGCGCTCCAGCCGAAGAAGACGCCCATGCCGTAGGTGGCGGGGCAGCCATACCAATACGCGCCGATCCAGGGCGTGCAGGCATAGCCGGTGCCGTACACGACCACCTCATTGCTGACCACGGTGCCGTAATAGCCCGGCGTATAGCCGACGTAGACGTCGTCGCCGTCGCTGCCGTAGATGCGCACGTAGGTCACGTAGTGCAGCGGCGAACTGGTCGGGATGCCGTAGATCGCCGCGGGCACGCTGGTCGCCACCGTCCATGGCCCGGTCGCTGCCGCGGCGGTGAACCAGATGCCCTTGTCCACCGCGTAGAACCCGTCCGCCGAAACGCGTATGACCGGCACCGGCGTATTCGCCGCGTACTGCAGCGACGTGCCGGCGATCGGCTTGAACTGCGGCGCCCCGTCATAGGGCACCTGCAGGCTCGCCTGGCTGCGATGCACGGTGGCGGTCTGCGGGATGCCGTTGGCGATCACCGCCTCGTGCGCCTCGGGCGTGCCGGCGATCGAAGCCAGCACGCCGCTCTTGGGACTGTCCGGCGGAATCCTGGCGAAGTCGGCCGGCAGTTTGTCCGACGCGACGTGGCGCCACGGACCCTTGCTGCCCGGGGCGGTGAACCAGCGCCCGGACACCAGCACGTACCAGGCGTGGTCGTCGGCGCCGTCGACGATGACGTCGGCGCTGGTGTTGGCGATGTAGCTGAGCTGGGTGCCGGGGAGGGCGGCGAACTGCGGATCCCCATCCACCACGATCAGTTCGGCCGCGCGCGTACGCACATGGATCTCCGGGAACTTGCCGGCGGCCAGGGCCTGCTTCAGCGAATCCGGGGGCGTGTCGAGGGTGTCGACCAGCTTCTGCCCGACGGCCTGGTCGGCGGCCGCGCTCAGGGCGGCGTCCACCGACTTCGCTTCGGTCCACGGCCCGGACAGCGTGGTGGCAGAGGCCCAGTGTCCGGCGAAGCGCGTGTAGTAGCGGCCGCCGTGTTGCAGCAACAGAGACCGGCTGTTGATGATCCGCTGCACGCCGCCACCGGCGGGTTTTAGCGAAGGGTCGCCGTCGACCAGGATCAGCAGGGCAGGGCCGAACGCGATCAGGATCTCGGGAGGATCGTTCCTCACCGGATGCGAGGCCGCCCTGGCATCGGCTTCGGTGACGGCCAGCGCCGATTCCAGCTGGTCGAGGTCGAGGGTGAAGCTGGCGCCGTCCTTGATGACGCCGCGCGCCAGGCCGAGGTAATGCGCCTGCTTGCCGCCGGAGGTGGGGAAGCTGGCGCGATCGAACCTGACTTCGCGCAGCAGCACTTCGCGGGACGTCTTGTCGACCTCGGTGCTCGCCGTGAACCAGACCACGCCGTAATCCAGCGCGTCGACGCGCTTGCCGTCGGCGCCCTGGTGGGTTCCGGTCTTCACCGACATCGCGAAGCGGCCCTCGAGCTGCTGGTGGTCCTGCCAGCTGTCCATCTGCGGCTGGTAGAACGTGAAGTCCGTGCCAGCCGAAGTGTAGTGGCGCGGGAAGGGGCGCGCGTCGATGGCGGTGGGTGGAGCCGCCAGGGCGACGGCCCCGGAGGCACACAGCAGCCACAGGAAAAAAACGGCGAAGGGGCGAAAGTGACGGTCCATGATGTCCTTCCTCTACGTGCGCGAAACGTGAGCGTTGCGTGAAGGCAAACCCTCTGCGCAGGGCCGCCGTGGCCATACTCCACACCATCCATTGCGCGTACCACCGCAGGAACCACATGCAGCGGTTTTCGGCCGCATATTGCGCCTCTCCTCGCTCCAGCGCCAGTAGGTCAGCGAGGCGTCGCGGAGTGCGACGCAGCCCACGTTCCGCAGGTCGGATCGGTGATCGCGCGGGGTCATCGAGCATGGGTTCGGCCGCGCGCGAACCCGGGTCGCCCCGGTCTCGCTAGAACGGCTTTCCGATCTCCAGGAACAGCACGCCATTCCCGCCCTCACGCATGCCGTAGCCGAACAGCATCGGACCGATCCAGGAGTCGAAACCCAGATAGGCGCTGCCGTTGACGATTCCGTCAGACCAGCGCATGTCGCTGCGATCCTCCCACGCGTTGCCGTACTCGAGCGTTGCACCGACCACCATCGAGCGGCGCATGAACGCGGCGAGCTGGAACGAGTAACCGACCATCACCACCGCGTAGTTCTGGCCGGTCAGTTCGTTGTAGTGGAAACCCACCAGGCGTCCGCGCCCTCCCATCCGGTAACGCTCGGAGAGGGGCAGGGTGCCGGACACGGTGCTGTAGTAGCCAGCGCCCAGCTGCAGGGCATGGCGTCCGAACGAGCGTGCGCCCAGCAGGTCCAGGCCGATTTCCTCAAAGTCCGCGTCGCCACCGAGCCAGCCGGTGGTCGCGCGGTAGCCGAGGCGCCCCATGTAGCCGTCGCGCGGGAAATACAGGCTGTCCACGCGGTCGAGCGTGGCCTTCGCGTACCACGCGCCCGAGCCGACGTCCACGTCCGGCAGCGTCGGATCGCCGACCTCGATCTTCGCACTGCCACTGGTGCGTTCCAGGCCCGCCTCCACGGCGCCGACCAGTCCGAACGTCCGCCCCAGGCCGAACCTGCCGCCACGGACGAAGGCGTCGTAGGTGGCGATGCGGTTGCCGTCGGGATCGAACGCCGGCATGGAACTGTTCCGGATGCCAAGGCGCCCCAGGAAGTAGTACCTGGCCTGCGGATCGAACGGGTGGTAGTACTCGCCCTGGAGTTCGGGTTCGCTGCCGAGGCCCAGCAGGACGCGCGCTTCGGCGCCATTGGGCGTGACCGGCGAACGCAGCAGCGCCAGCCGCAGGCTGGTCTCGTAGGTTCCGCTGAAGTCGGTTTCCATCCGGAACCCGGCCTGCAAGTAGTTGGGACCTTGCGACTTTTCCTTTGCCTGCAGCACCACGCCGGTGCGCCCGTCCTCCCGGACCACCTTGTAGGTCACGCTGGCGAAGGTGCCCAGGCTGTAGGCGCGCAGGGTCGCCTGTTCGAGGGCGACGGCATCGACGGGTTGTCCGAGCGGAACTTCGATGAGGTCGGTCAGCACTTCGTCGGCATAGCGGCTGTCGTTCTCCAGTCGCACGAACTCGACGACCGGGTGGGGATCGAGCACCGGCACCGGCGGCGCGGAACGGAAGCGGGGCAGGGCGGCGAGTCGCGGCGCCGCGGCGTCCGCGGCGATGGTGCCGATGCGCAGGGCTTCGGCGGCCTTGGCGAAATCGCCGGTGGTCACGTCGCTGCCCAGTTCTGGGACGATCAGCACGTCGCGTTCCGTGATCCGGGCAGTCGACGCGCGGGTGTTGCCGACCGTCAGCATGCCGGTCAGCTGCGAGATCACCTGCAGCACGCTGGCATCCGCATCGAGCGACGCCATCGGCGTGCCCACGTCGACGGCGATGACGATGTCCGCACCCATGCGCCGCACCGTGTCGATCGGCACCTGTTCGGCGACCCCTCCGTCGATCAGGACCAGGCCGTCGATCTCCACCGGCTGGAAGATGCCCGGCAGCGACATCGACGCGCGCATCGCCGTGCCCAGGTTGCCCGACGCCAGTTCCACGGGCCGGCCGCTGTTGAGGTCGGTCGCGATCGCACGGAACGGGATCGGCAGCTGGTCGAAGTCGTCGATCCCGCTCACGCCCATCGTCTTCTGCTCGAACATCGACACGATGCGCTCGCCCTGGAGCACGCCCGGGGAAATCCTCAGCCTGCCTTCGTGGATGCCGACCCCGATCGTGGCCACGCCGTCGCGATCGTCCTGCTTGCGGCGGAAACTGCGGTCCCTGCGCTCGATGGAGTCATCGAACATCTGCTTCCAGTCGGTCTCCAGCACGACCTGTTCGAGTTCCGCGACCGGCATTCCGACGGCGTACATGCCGCCCACCAGCGCGCCCATGCTGGTCCCGGCGATGCAATCGACCGGAATGCCCAGCTCCTCGAGCTTGCGCAGCACGCTGATGTGGGCGATGCCGCGCGCGCCGCCACCGCCGAGCGCCAGCCCGACACTCGGACGCGCCGTGTCGCCGTCGCGGGGCCGGCACGATGTGCCTTCAGGCGCTGCGGCCGTTGTGGTGCAAGGGAGCAGACACAGCAGCAGTGCCGCCAGCTGGAATGCGGTGCGTCGCCGAGACGGGCGCACTGGCGTCATCCGTGTCCCGGCTCCGAAAGCGTCCATGGCGCGTGCTCCCTGCGACGGCTCCGGCGCACATCGTGCGCCAAAACCGGACGATCGGGTGAGTGCAGGGCCGGGCTACGCGAAGGATCCGCCTGATCCTACACTTCGCATAATGCCTATTATGTTATTGAGTTGGCAAGCCGAAGCCAACGCCGAACAGTCGCGGGTCATGTTTCTTCGACCGCAGCCTCGGTGTTGCACATCAGCACGACGCTGTCTGCGTTGAGCCCATACTCCTGGCGCTTCTCGGGGTCTGCCGATGCCACCAGGAAGCCGGCTAGACCGGCCGCGCCGGACGGCGTCGATGCGAGTGCGGCGAAGGCCTGCAAGTCAACTCGACCCGATTCAAGCTGGGCTTCGTCCAGCAACAGCGATTGGGCACGATGCTCCAGGAGAATTTTCACTGCCGGCACGGAGGCGACACCGCAGGACAGCATCTCGGCCGTTGTTTCAAGCGAGCCTTCTATTCGCACTGGCCGCCCCTGCTGCAGTGCCCGGGCAACACAAGCCGCATTGCCTGGCTCGACGACAACGAGGCGGGCGGGCTCCGCCATGACAGGACGCAGGCCGACGGCGACCGCCGCTGCCAATCCACCCACTCCCGCCTGCACGAACGCATGGGTCGGACGGATATGGCCCAAGGCCTCGAACTGCGCTGCAAGTTCGTCCGTAATCCGTCCATACCCGGCCATCACGTCCCGCACCACCGGATCGAGTGGATCCGAAGTGGTGTCGGAGATCAGCAGCCCGCCTCCGTGCTCTGCCGCTGTCCTGGCAGCGATCACCGCATCGTCGTACGTGCCTTCGACCAGGACCACCCGGGCGCCGACGGCCTGGATCCGCTTTACCCGGACCAGGCTCGCAAGCGCAGGCAGGTAGACGGTGGCCAACACGCCTAATCGCTGCGCAGCTGACGCGACCGCCAGGCCGTGATTGCCATCGCTTGCGCATACCAGGTGCGGCAATGGCACCGGACAGCCACCGGAGGTCGAGGAGGCGGCTACACGTCGCTTCATTGCCTGGAATGCCGCGGTGATGCCGCCCAGCACCTTGAAGTTGCCCAGCGGGCGCTCGGCTTCGTTCTTTATGAAGACTCTGGCTACCCCGGTGGCCTTCGCCAGTTCGGGAATCTCCAGGAGAGACGTGGCCTGGTAGCCGTCCAGAATCTCGCCAGGATTCAAGTCACGTTGCGATGGCGGGAATGGTGCTGCTTTCATGCCGACAGTATGTCGACGCACCTTGATCCATTTCGGGCGAAAACCGAGTGCGTGGCGCGGTTTTTCAGCTGATCCACAGGCAGGGACAGGTAAATCCCACCGAAGACCCGACCTCGCCCCGACGGTCTGCTAGTCAGCCGGTTCGGCGGGGACCGGGATGGTCAGGCCGCGCTTCACCAGGCTCAGCGCGACATTGGTGGTGAAACGCTTGACGTTGGCGTTCTCACCCACCATGCGTGCCATCAGTGCGTCATAGGTTTCCGTGTCGGGCGCGGTGATCACGAGGATGAAGTCGGCTTCTCCCGTCACGTAGAACGCCTGCTGGATGTGCGTCTGCGCGGCGAGCCAGGCCCTGAACTGCGCCAGCAGTTCGGGGCGTTCGCGCTCCACCTGGACAGCGACGATGAACGAGGTCGGCCGCCCAACGTACTTGGGGTCGACCACCGAAATGTCGCGGACGATCACCCCTGACTCGCGCAGCCGGCGCACCCGGCGCTGGACAGCCGACGGCGACAGGGCCACCTGTTCGGCCAGGCGCTCAGCCGTCTGGACCGCGTCCTCCTGAAGGAGATTGAGAATCTGGCGATCGAAGCGGTCCAACGTCATCCGGCAATGATACTGCGCGCCACGTGCCGAAAAAAAGCGCATCGCCGGTCGGAATCGCCGCGTAACGACGCGGACCGATGGCTAGCATTTCCACCTCCGATCAAGAGGCGACGATGGAATCTACCGCAATGAAGGCTTTCATCGAGGACGCATGGTCCTCGCAGGTCATGCCTGCACTTATGTCCTATATGGCCATTCCCTGCGAATCGCCAGCGTTCGACCCGCAGTGGCAGACGAACGGATACATGGACCAGGCCGTCGACCTCATGGTGGACTGGTCGCGCGAACAGTTGGCGACGATGGTCGGTGTGACGATCGAAGTCGTGCGACTGGGTGGGCGTACGCCCGTGATCTTCATCGAGGTCCCTGGCGATGCGCGTGTTCCGGTGCTGGTCTACGGCCATCTGGACAAGCAACCGCCCATGGAAGGGTGGAGCCATGGCCGTTCGGCGTGGGTGCCGTCGCTGGAGGGTGATCGACTGTACGGGCGAGGTGGTGCCGATGACGGCTACGCGCTCTTCAGTGCCATCACCGCCCTGCGAGCAGTGCATGCCCAGGGCATCGTGCTACCGCGCTGTACGATCCTGATCGAGGCCTGCGAAGAATCCGGCAGCGAGGACCTGCCTGCCTATGTCGCACACCTTGCCGAACGCATCGGCACCCCCGCGCTGGTCGTCGCACTCGATGCCGGCTGCGGCAACTACGACCAGCTCTGGCTCACGACGTCCTTGCGCGGACAGGTCGCCGGCACCTTGACAGTCCGAGTCCTGGATGAGGGCATCCATTCGGGCGACGGGTCCGGCGTGGTGCCGTCGAGCTTCCGCGTGGCACGCCAGTTGCTGTCACGCCTGGAATGCGAAGACAGCGGCGAGGTGACAGAGGCGTTCCATGCACCCATCCCGGAGCCAAGCCGCCTGCAGGCTGAGCGCGCCGCCCGGGCATTGGGCACGGCCTTCTACGCGCCGCTGCCCCTGGCCCATGGCGTACGGCCAGTGTCGGAGCAGGTCGCCGAGCTGATCCTCAATCGCGCCTGGCGTCCCCAGCTGGCTGTCATCGGTATCGACGGCCTTCCAGCGACTGCGCAAGCCGCCGCGGTCACCCAGCCCGCCACGAGCCTGAAGATCGGTCTGCGCCTACCGCCCACCGTGGATCCGCTGGCAGCGACCGAAACACTCAAGACGCTGCTGGAAACAGATCCGCCGTATGGAGCGCATGTTGTTTTCCAGCCACATCTGCAATCGAAGGGCTGGTTGGCACCAGCGCCTTCGCCCTGGCTGGAGCGCAGTGTCGAAGAAGCCTCCATGGCGGCGTTCGGGTCACCGCCGGCGTCGATAGGCGGGGGTGGTGGCATCCCGTTCCTTTCCATGCTCGGCGAGCGCTTCCCGCAGGCGCAGTTCGTCGTGACCGGGGTACTGGGCCCCCAATCCAATGCTCACGGACCAAACGAATTCCTGCATGTCCCGACCGCGATCCGGGTGACCCTTGCCATGGCTGTCCTGTTGCGTGACGCGCAACGGCATGCCGCCTCCCCCGCCACCGCCACTTCCACCTGACCCGACACCAGCCATGACCATGATGAAGCTGCTCTACCAGACCCACTCGCCGTATGCGCGCAAGGCGCTCGTTTTCGCCCATGAGGCCGGCGTCGCCGCCGCACTCGAGGTCATTCACCAGGAAACCAGCCCGACCGTGAAGAATCCCGCGGTGTTTGCCCGCAATCCCCTGGGCAAGGTCCCGGTGCTGTTGCGGGCGGACTGCGATGCGATCTTCGACTCGGACGTGATCTGCGCCTACCTGGACACGCTGCATGCGGGACCGCGCCTGATCCCGCATGAGGGAGAAGCGCGTTGGCGCGCGCTACGCCTCCAGGCCGCCGCCCAGGGGTTGTGCGACGCCGGCATCGCACTGCGCTGGGAAACCGTGCGGCGCCCGGTCGAGTTGCGGTATGCGCCACTAGGCGAAGGCTATGCGGAGAAGCTGCGGACCACCTACGACTGGCTCGAGCAGGAAATCGACGAGCGCAGCGCCGTCCACGTAGGTCACATTGCCGTGGCGACCGCCTTGAGCTGGATCGCCTTCCGCGAGTTGCCTGATTTCCGGGAAGGGCATCCACGACTGGTCGAGTGGTTTGATGCCTTCGAGGCGCGCGACTCAATGACAAGGACGCCGCTGTCCGGCGATACCCACGATTAGCTTCTGCCCGTCAGGACTGGCGGCGCACCCCATGCGACGGCTTGCCGGCTAGGCTGATTCCCTGAAGCACTCGACGAGAAATTCCACCGTCGCACGCACGGCGGGCAGCTGGCCCCGCCGATGCGGCATCACCAGCGTGGTCGTCACCGTGCCAGCGTTCCACTCCGGCAGTACGTGCACCAGTCGCGAGGCGGCGATCGCGTCACGACACATCCGCTCAGGCAGGCAGACGATGCCGAGTGCCGCAATGGCGCCGGCGGCGAGCACCACGGATTCGTTCGCCACCATCGCCTGCCGCGGCGAGACTTCCGCACGCTGGCCGTGCGCGCTGGACAGATGCCATGTGCTCGCTGATGGCGCCGTGAGCAGGCCCAGATGATCCCGCAGCTCGGCAGGCGACTGCGGCAAACCATGCAGGTCGATATACCCGGGCGCGGCCACGAGGATGATGGGTTCCACCATCACTTGCCGCTGCACCAACCCCGAATCCGGTAGCGGCGCGAAATGGCTCCGCACTGCGATATCCACGCCCTCCTGCAGCAGGTCGACGAAGCGGTCGGTGACGTCGAGTTCCACCCGCAGCTTCGGATACGCACGGGCCAGGCGCGGCAGTTGCGAAGCCAGATCAAGCTGAGCAACGGGCACCGATGCACTGATGCGCACCGTGCCGCTGGGTTCGGCCTGGCGCCGACGGACAATGGCCTCGGCAGCCTCGGCTTCGATCAGGGCGGCGCGTGCATGTTCATAGAAATCCCGCCCGAGCTCGGTCAGGGTGAAGCTGCGCGAAGTGCGGTGGATCAGGCGCGTCGCTAGCGAATCCTCGAGCTCGGCAACGCGCTTGCTGATCGTGGACTTGGGGAGGCCGAGGCGACGCGAGGCGGCCGCAAAGCCGCCGTTTTCCACAGCCGCGGCGAACAGCACCAGATCGTTGAGATTGATCATGTGGGTCGAACAATGTCTACAGGCGTGGACGATAAGTCCATTATTTGCCCACTACACAGCCAATGTCCATGGAAATACCTTGTTCGGGACGGCCACGATCGTCGATCAATCACACCTGAAAGGACTATCTCGATGAATGTCTACCGCGACAGCCGGCTTCCCATCCTGTTTTATGGCGTGCCCTCGGGATGCTCGTTCGGGTCCATCGTCGCCCTGGAATGGCTCGGCCGCCCCTATCAACTCTGCCGCATCGAGATGCCCGAAATCGTCAGCAGCGAACACTACAAGCGCATCAACGCGGTCGGCGAAACGCCGACGATGCGCACCGCTGCAGGCGATTTCATCAGCGAGAGCCTCGCCATCCTCAACCACATCGGCGCACAGGATCTCGATCGCGGGCTCACCTTCGCGCAGGGGACGCCGGCGTTCGACCGGTTCAACCAGGTGCTGGCGTACCTCAACACCAGCCTCTTCGACGCCTACTCGCCGTTCTGGTACGCAGTCGAACATGATCTCGACGCCCCGCAGAAGAAGGCGCTGACCGACTACGGCCGCGCCAAGGTACTGAAGGCGCACGCCGACCTTGAAGCGATGCTGGGCGACAGGCCTTGGCTGCTGGGTGAGCAGCGCACGCTTGCCGATGCCTATTTCATCGGGATTGCGCGCTGGAACGAGTACCACCGGGTCGTCGACCGCCAGGACTATCCGAACCTCCAGCGCCTTTACGACCAGCTGGAAGCCGACCCGGCGGTCGTCTTCGCCCACGCGATTGAACGGCGCGAGGCCGCGGAGGGTACAGGTGGCTTCGTTGGGGAGATTGCGCTCGATGAAGTGCTGGAGCAGCTGCCACGCGTACGTGACGTCATTGAGGTTCCCAGCATCGCTCCCGTTCTCTGGGCGTGAATGACCCGAAGATTTGATGGTGACCGGAAAGCTGGCCACAGATCCTATGTGGCTGGCCTGATCGAATAGCGCTCTCGGCTTTCCGCCTGGGAAGCCGGTCGCTTGATTGAGACGATGTCCGCTTTGGGTCGAGTGCCGCCCTTCCCTACCCCCGATAAACATCCCTAAGCCGTAACCCCGCTGGTCGTCTACAAAGGCAACGATCGCGCGGCGCGTGAATCAGTCGCAGCTCGCTTCGATGAATCAGCGGTCAGTCGAAACGCTATGGCAGTGCATCGGTCTTGCCGACGTTGAAAGTGCTTCCAGCTTTCTTTCTTGAGCGCATGAGCCAATGAAGCCGGCGGCGCCCTCTCTCGGATGTCGCGTCACAGGCGTTGGAGACGAGATCCGAACAGGACCCGCCTTCGTACGGTGCAGGTGCGCATGGGAACGTAGTCGCAGATCATCGACGCCCGGCGGGTCGGCAATAATTGTCATCCGAGCCTCAAGACAGCCAGTGTCCAAGCTCGTGGCGGTGCCGGGCACCTTTTCGCCTGGACCATCCTTATCAGGTACGGACAGCCCCGTTGGCGTCAGGGCTTTGGCCGGCTCAGGAGCAGCCTCGCCTGCGTGCCCCAGCCGCCGATGAAGATGTCGTCCACACCGTCGCCATCCAGATCGCCTACGGCCATGCCCCAGCTTCTGCCAATGGTCTCCTCCGGGATGACGGCGGACGTCACGTCGGAAAAGCGGCCGCTGCCGTCGTTGGCATAGGCGCGGACCTGCAACGGCACGAAACCGGGGACCTGGATGGGTCCGACAATGATGTCCGGCGCGGCGTCATGGTTGAAATCCACGATCGTGCCGCCCCAGGTCGAGAACGTGTTGAAGGGCATCCGGTCCACGGTCTCATCAATGAAGCGGCCCTGGCCGTCATTGATCAGCAGGCGCACCTGTGGATCCTTGTCCCAGTCCTGGTTGTTGCTGGTCAGGTTGAGCATGAGAATGTCCGGCAACGCGTCCCCGTTGGCATCGAACACGTGCATCTGCCGTGTTTCGAAAGGCGCCACGAGGTGCAGCCGCTCCGAAGCATCCGAAAACCTGCCTCGACCATCGTTGAGCAGAAGCCTGCTCGGCGGAGTCTCGTTGGCGACCAGCATGTCCAGGTCGTCGTCACCGTCCAGGTCCACGAGAACGATGTCCTGGGTGTCGTCGTCAACCGCCGGAAGATGTGTCGCGGTCACGTCGATGAAATGCCCCGGCCGCTCCGGATCGTTCAACCAGAGGAAATTTTGGCCAGACTCGGATCCGGAATTGCCTATCACGATATCCGGCAGGCCGTCACCGTTCACGTCGCCGACCGCCAACCCGTTGCCCTCGCTCAGCGCCGGGAGACGATCCGTGACGTCGGAAAATTCGCCGCCGCGACCGCCCAGGAAGAACTGGTGCGACTGGTCGTCTTCGGCCACGAAGATCAGGTCGGGGTATCCGTCGGCGTTGAAATCGGCGCTGAGCACATGCTCGGTGTCGTATGCGGCGGTTCCGAGCGCACCGCGCTTCCACGTCAGCCGCCCCTCGCCGTCGTTGAGGTAGAGGCGGTTCTCGCCGTGTTCGACCGCCAGCACCACATCCAGATCACCGTCGCCGTCTACGTCCACGAAGATGGCGTCCAGCGCGTGCAGGTCGGGGGCGGCGGGTACATGGGTATCGGTGGCATCACGATACACCGTCGCGTCCTGCCTCGGATTAGGCTCGACGGCAGATATCGGAAGCGTCGCCCCAACCATGAGAGGTGCCACGAGGGCGGGCAAATGCAGCAGCTTCTGGCTTCGGGTCATGACGTGCTCCAATGTTCCTTCGACACTTTCCACCGGTGACCAACAGCGTACCCCACGCCTGCCCGGCCGCCCTGAAGCCGCACTCTCGTCAACTTCCGCTCCCTATGCCTGTTGCCTGTCAGGGCGAGAAGAGTCAGCTATTCGGCCCCGACCCTCGATAACGTTTCGTGATTGCCACCCTGCCCTCCAGTCGCTAAGCGGACCCACCGTTTCCACGCTGCATCCGCTCTTCGCGGATGACATCCAGCGCCTTCCGCAGCACCGGATCGTCGGCACCCTCGACCAGGGGTCGCTCGATGATCATGGTCGGCACCACGCCGCGCGCTTCGAGCGCGCCGCTGGGCCGCACGATCCTGGCCTTGGGATAGCCAACGGTCAGCCCGGTGTGGGGCAGCGTGAAATGCTCCATCGCGCCATAGGTGGTGGCGAGGTCGGAGGTCTCCTCGCCCAGCACGCGTCCAAAACCGTAGTCCTGCACGATGGCGGCCACGCTGACCGCGTTCGAATAGCTGTGTCGGTTGACCAGTACGTGCACACGCCCTTCGAAACGCCGCCCTTCGCGCGGCGGCACCAGCGGAATCGGGTAGCTGACGCGGGTGCCGGGCGCCTGTCCCGCGTACAGCCTGGCGAGGTCGGCCGAGGCGCCACCTGCATCGCCCGACTGGCTGTCCAGCCGCGCGCGGTTGGCGGCCACGGTCGCCTCGCTGACGCGAATGTCGAAGGCGGGGCTGAACCGGAACGGCCGGTCGGCGATCCAGGCGAGCATCAGGTCGCTGAACGCATTGTCGCCGCCGGGGTTGTCGCGCAGATCGATGAGCAGGTCGCTTGCACCGGCGTCGAGGAACGACTCGAACCCCGCGTCGATGAAGCTGCGGAAGGCGCTGCGGTCCCAGGGATCGGCCGCTTCGGGTCGTGTGTCGTAGAACGGGCCGGGACGCAGGTAAGCGGTGGCGTTGCCCAGCATGCGGGCGTCGCGCGCCTGCATGTCCGGCGGCGTCGGTCCGGCGCGGGCTTCCTCCTCGGCGACGACCTCGGCGCGGGTGCGGGCAGGCAGCCAGGCCTTGCGTGGCTGGCCGCCCGCATCCAACAGCGTGAGTTCTACGCCCTCCACCTCGCCCGACGCCAGCCAGGCGAGCAGGGGCAGCAGGCCCTCCAGCTGCGCATACAGCATGTAGTCGGTATCGGCCGCTACCAGTTCGCCCACCGAACGCAGCCAAGCCAGCGCCGGCTTGCCGTCGATCGCCAGCACCCGGTCGCCGGGCGCGATCCCCGCGGCGGCGCCCGGCTGCTGCAGCACGAACACCTCGTCGCCCTCTACGCGCAACTGGAGCGGCAGCGCCTTCCCGCCGCCTTCGCGAAACGCCGCCCAGCGCTCGATGGGCCGGTCGATGCGGGCATGCGCCACCCGGCCGAAGGCGACGAAGCGCGTGAACCGGAGCCGGGCTTCCTGCCTGGACAGGGGCGTGTCGAGCGCGCCGCGCATCCGCTCGAACAGCGCGTCGTATTCGGCTTTCGAACGGCGCGCGAACAGGTCGTAGTGCGAGGCTCGCAGTTGCGCGTACAGCGTGTCGAAATCCTCGCGCAGCCGGGCCACGGGGATCGGCGCTTCCGGCGCTTCGGCAGCAGTGGGTGCCACGGGCTCCCCGGGCGGTACGGACGCGGCGCAGGCCGGTGCGGAGAGCAGGCTTCCGAGCAGGAACGTCCAGGCGTGGAGACGCGTCGCAATGTGCATGGGATCCTCGAATGATCGCCGACGACGCCGGCTTGCCCGCTCATCACACCCCGGGCGATCCTAGCAACCCATGACCATAACCTCCCGACTCGCTGATCGTTTCCTCCTGCGGCGGGAATCCCAATGACTTCAACGATGTGGCCGGCGCAAGTGCACGGTGGGGCGTGGACCGCCACGCGCGCCTCCGGCGAACTGTCCGGTCCCGGCGGCGTGCAGCGGCTGGAGCCCAAGCTCATGGACCTGCTGTGCGTACTGGCGAGCGAGCCCGGTCGGGTGTGGTCGCGCGAGGAATTGATGGCCCTGCTCTGGCCGGGCGTGGTCGTGGGCGACGACAGCCTGGCCCGCGCGGTGTCCAGGCTGCGGCAGGCGCTGGAGGATGACGCGAAGGCGCCCCGCTTCATCGAGACGATTGCCAAGCGCGGCTATCGATGGATCGCCGAGTCGACGGTGGTCCCCGGCAATGCGCTGCCGGGGGCACGGCCCGAGGCCGCCACGCTGGACGATCCGGCTGCCGTTGCCGTTGCGGTGCCCACTCACCATCGATCCCGCCAAGGCCGGTCTCTTGTAATTGCCACGTTCGCCGCCCTGGGACTCGCCGCGGCAGCGCTGCTGGCGTGGAACACGCTCATGCGCGACCCGCTGCCGGCGACCCCGTCCGTTGCGCGCGACACCACCACGCTCCTGACCCGCGCCGACCACTACTACTTCCAGTTCTCCCGCGCCGACAACGAAGCGGCACTCGAGCTGTACCAGCGCGTGCTGGGCCTGGATCCGGACAATCCTGCGGCGATGGCCGGGATGGCCAACGCGCTGGCCCAGCGCGCCATCCGCTGGCCCGGCGCGCCCGGACCCGAGGCGGTCGAATTCACCCGGCTGGGTGACGCCCTCGCCCACGGGCACATGGCCCGGGATCCGGCACGCAGCCAGTTGCAGCGTGCGCGCCAGCTGGCCCGGACGGCGGTGGCGCGGGCGCCGGCTTCGGCAGGTGCCTACAAGGCGCTGGGCCTGGTGCTCAGCGCACAAGGCGAGCTCGAGGCCGGACTGGCCGCTCACCAGCGCGCTGTCCAGCTCGATCCGGACGCCTGGGGCGCGATGATCAACATCGCCGACCTGCAGGAGCAGCTGGGGCGTGAGGACGAGGCGCTGCAGTGGTTCGAACGCGCCTACGAGGTGATGGCGCGCACCTACGACGACAATCCGGTGCAGGTGCGGCACTGGCACGAAGCGCTGGGCGTACTGGTGGCCGATCGCTACCGGACCCGCGGGGATCTGACGAACGCGGAGGCCGGGTACCGCCGCGTGCTCACCTTGTCGCCGTTGCACGAGGACGCGACGCGGGGCCTCGCGGCCGTGCTGTCGGCGGGTGGTGACCAAGCTGCCGCAACCCGCATGTGCCGCGAGCTGGAGCTGCGCCTGGGACGCGGAGCGGCCTGCACGCAGGCGCGACACTAGGCGCAAGTGAACGAAGGTCGCGGCAGCCCTGGCGCCCGCGCAACTGCCCAACTACCCGCGGCGCGGCCACTTTGGGCAGATGCGAACAGGACAGGCCGGACCAAGCCGTACGCGAAGCAGGATCGGCGGTCGCGATCAGGCATGCCCCGGCTGTGGCATGGAGCGTGGGCGTCCTTGCGACCAGCGAATCGGTGGACGCGGGCTGGCCTGTCGTTTCAGGTTGTTGACGACTTGCGCACCGCCCCACTACAATTTCGCGCTTTCCAGCAGTGGGGCCATAGCTCAGCTGGGAGAGCGCCTGCATGGCATGCAGGAGGTCGGCGGTTCGATCCCGCCTGGCTCCACCAAGTTTCCGACGCCGAGGCCGCGCGGAAGCGAGCACGGAAGCGATACTGCGTCCCCATCGTCTAGAGGCCTAGGACATTACCCTTTCACGGTAGCGACCGGGGTTCGAATCCCCGTGGGGACGCCACTTGTTCCAGCCGACGCCCGCGCAAGCGGGCGTCGTCTTGTCTGCCCCGCGATTGTCCCACGCGATGGTCCGGCCGCGATTCTGGGTTGGCTCGCTGCTGCGGCGGCGGCCGCGACCCGGCCACGATGAGGTTCGCAGGCAGGGTTGCCCACGTGCCCCGCCGGCTCACGGTGCCCCGCGGGAAATCTCGCCGCGTTCCGCGATGCTACCGAAGGGCCCATGCGGCCCACCCATCCGATCGCCCTGCTCCGTCGGCGGGCGTCAGGCTTTTCCTACTCCGCGCAACCGGGTTCTCCGACTGCGCGGCGCCCGCGCCGGGAGGATGCTCTGCGCGCAGTCACCGGCTGCCGGGCAAGGGCGCAGGAGCACGACCATGGAGCGTACGTTGATCGCGGTGGAACCCGACGGGCCGGATTGGCAGGTCCGGATCGACCACTATGCGGTGGCCCGCCACGTCGAGCGCGCGGACGCGATCGCCCAGGCGACGGAGATGGCGCGCGCCTGCCATGCCTCGATCGGGGTGCCCACGGGCGTACGCCTGTCGATGGGCTGCGGCGACAACGTGCTGGTGGGGGCCTGTGGATGAGCGCCGGTCGCCGGCGCCACCGGGGACATCAACCGGGGAGCCGGGCGGGCGCCTTGATCTCCAGCCGGTCATCGCGCCTGCGCAGCGTGGCCACCCCGTGCCCGCTCTCGGCCAGGTACTGCAGCCACTTGCCCAGGAAGGTGTTCATGCGCATCCGGTGGTCCACCACCTCGGCCGGCGGCGGATACATGCCGATCACGTCCTGCCAGCGACGTCCCACGTAGCAGTGGGTGGCCTCGGCCTGCCTGGCGTCGCGGTAGAGTCGCAGGAACGCGGACGGATCCGGCTCGCCGGTGACGGGGTCGCGCAGGGTGTAGGTCAACCGCAGCTCGGTGGTGTAGACGTGCTGGTGCAGCACGTCCAGCTGCACGTCGAGCCCGTTGCCGATCGCCGAGACATAGCGGCCGGGTGCCAGGTCGGCAGGCTCGAACAAACGGGTCATGCGCCGGAAATTCTCCGCGTACAGCCCCATCAGCCAGCCGAAGCGGCCGAGCCTGGGGATGCTTGCGTTGCGGGCGGCGACATCGTGCATGGATCGATCCTACACGCTGCCATCGCGCGCGTGCAGCATTGACGTGCCGCGATCGAGCGCCTACGTTAAGACTCCTGTACGGCCCGCTCCGGAGTACGCTGGCGCGCAGCCGCAGACGGCACGCGTGCCCTGCCCTGCGATACGCGGCGCGTCAGTACATCACGCGCTGTATGCCCAGCGTCGACATCACCTTGCTCGAAATCTCCTCGATCGACACGTGCGTGGTGCTCAGCACCGGGATGCGTTCGGCCCGGAACAGTTTCTCGGCCGCGATCACTTCCCGCTGGCAGGTCTCCAGCTTCGCGTAGCGCGAGTCCGGCCTGCGTTCCTGGCGGATCTGGTGCAGTCGCTGCGGATCGATGGTCAGCCCGAACAGCCGCGAGCGGTACGGGCGCAGGCGCGGCGGCAGGCGGTCGTGCTCCAGGTCTTCGTCGGTCAGCGGATAGTTGGCCGCGCTCACGCCATGATGGAGCGCGAGGTAGATGCAGGTGGGCGTCTTGCCCGCGCGCGACACGGCCACCAGGATCACGTCCGCCGCGTCGTAGTTGATCGACATGCCGTCGTCGTGCGTCAGCGCGAAATTCATCGCGTTGATGCGGCGGTGGTAGGTCTCGAAGTCGACCATGCCGTGGGCCTGGCCGACCTTGGGCTGGCGCTGCTCGCCGAGCTCGGCTTCCAGCGGCGCGATGAACGGCGCGAACACGTCCAGCATCAGCGCCCCGCTCTGCGCGATGGCCGCGGAGATCTCCGGGTCGACCGAGGAATTGACCACGATCGGCCGCACGCCCTGCGCCTGTCCCGCGATGCGGATGCGGTCGGCCACCTCGCGCGCCCGCTCGACGCTGTCCACGAACGGGATGCGGTGGGTGCTGAACTGCGTTCCGCTGAACTGGGTGAGCAGGCTGTGGCCGATGGTCTCGGCGGTGATACCGGTTCCATCGGACACGTAGAACACGGGGCGGGTCGTTGACAACGCTGTCTCCTCGCCACGGACGGAAGTCGTGGCCCATGTCGGGGCTAAAATAGCGTTTTCGGTCGGGCCATGCCCGGCCTTTTCGCCACTTCGGAGAGTCCCCTTGAACCAGCCTGCCCCGCAGCCGTCGGCCCCGACGGCGAACATCCTGTGGCTCCACGACCTGCGACTGGCCGACCTGGCCCAGGTGGGCGGCAAGAACTCCTCGCTCGGCGAGATGATCGGCGAGCTGTCGGAACTCGGGGTGTCGGTGCCTGGCGGATTCGCCACTACCGCCGATGCCTTCCGCGACTTCATCGCCCACAACACCCTGCACCAGCGCATCTTCGACCGGCTCGCTCCGCTCGACGTGGAGGATGTCGGCGCGCTGACCGCCGCTGGCGGCGAGATCCGCCGCTGGGTGATCGAAGCGCCGCTGCAGCCCGCGCTCGATGCCGACATCCGCACCGCCTACGCGAAGCTGTGCGGCGACAACGGCGGAGGCGAGGTCGCGGTCGCGGTGCGCTCCTCGGCCACCGCCGAGGACCTGCCGGACGCCTCGTTCGCCGGCCAGCAGGAGACGTTCCTCAACGTGACCGGCGCCGACGACGTGGTGCGCAAGGTCAAGGAAGTCTTCGCCAGCCTGTACAACGATCGCGCGATCGCCTATCGCGTGCACCACGGGTTCAAGCACGAGGACGTGTTCCTGTCCGCCGGCGTACAGCTGATGGTGCGCTCGGACGTGGGCGCCTCGGGCGTGCTGTTCACCCTGGACACCGAGTCGGGCTTCCGCGACGTGGTGTTCATCACCTCGAGCTTCGGCCTCGGCGAGATGGTCGTGCAGGGCGCGGTGAACCCGGACGAGTTCTACGTCTACAAGCCCACGCTCCGGGCCGGCAAGCCGGCCATCCTGCGCCGATCGATCGGCGCCAAGCAGCTGCGCATGGTGTATTCCGACCAGGCCGGCGAGCGGGTGCGCACCGAGGACACGCCGGCCGGACTGCGCAACACGTTCTCGATCTCCGATGCCGACGTGCAGGAACTCGCGAAGCAGGCGCTGGTGATCGAGGACCACTACGGCCGCCCGATGGACATCGAGTGGGCGAAGGACGGCGTGAGCGGAAAGCTCTTCATCGTCCAGGCGCGCCCGGAAACGGTGAAGTCGCGTACCCGCGCGACCCAGATCGAGCGCTACTCGCTGGAGCGGCGCGGCGAGGTGATGACCGAAGGCCGCGCCATCGGCCAGAAGATCGGCAGTGGCGTGGCGCGCGTGGTGCGCCGGCTCGAGGACATGGAGCATGTGCGGCCCGGCGACGTGCTGGTGGCCGACATGACCGACCCGGACTGGGAGCCGGTGATGAAGCGCGCTTCCGCGATCGTCACCAACCGCGGCGGCCGTACCTGCCATGCCGCGATCATCGCCCGCGAGCTCGGTGTGCCGGCCGTGGTCGGCACCGGCAATGGGCTGGACGCGATCGAGGACGGCGTGGAGGTCACGGTGAGCTGCGCCGAGGGCGACACCGGCTACATCTACGCCGGCACCCTGCCCTTCGAGCGCATCACCACCGACCTGGCCTCGATGCCCGAGGCACCGCTCAAGATCATGATGAACGTCGCCAACCCCGAGCGCGCATTCGATTTCGGGCAGTTGCCCAACGCGGGCATCGGCCTGGCGCGCCTGGAGATGATCATCGCCGCGCATATCGGCGTGCATCCCAATGCGCTGCTCGAGTACGACCGCCAGGATCCGGAGACGCGGAAGAAGATCGACGAGAAGGCCGCCGGCTATGCCTCGCCGGTGGACTTCTACGTCGGTCGCCTGGCCGAGGGGATCGCCACGCTCACCGCATCGGTCGCGCCGCATCCGGTGATCGTGCGCCTGTCGGATTTCAAGTCCAACGAGTACGCCAACCTGATCGGCGGGTCGAACTACGAGCCGCACGAAGAGAACCCGATGATCGGCTTCCGCGGCGCCAGCCGCTACGTCGATCCCTCCTTCTCCGAGGCGTTCGCGCTGGAGTGCAAGGCGGTGCTGCGCGTGCGCAACGAGATGGGCCTGGAGAACCTGTGGGTGATGATCCCGTTCGTGCGCACGCTGGAGGAAGGCCGCAAGGTGATCGAGGTGCTGGCCGGGAACGGCCTGCGCCAGGGCGAGAACGGCCTGAAGATCATCATGATGTGCGAGGTCCCGTCCAACGCGCTGCTGGCCGACGAGTTCCTCGAGATCTTCGACGGCTTCTCGATCGGCTCCAACGACCTGACCCAGCTTACCCTGGGCCTGGATCGCGACTCGTCGATCGTCGCGCACCTGTTCGACGAGCGGAACCCGGCGGTGAAGAAGCTGCTGTCGATGGCGATCAAGGCTGCGCGCGCCAAGGGCAAGTACGTGGGCATCTGCGGCCAGGGGCCGAGCGATCATCCCGACCTCGCGCAGTGGCTGATGGAGGAAGGGATCGAATCAGTGTCACTCAATCCCGATACCGTGGTCGACACCTGGCTCAGGCTGGCGAAGTCGAAGGCGAAGGCCGACGGCTGACGCCGCAGTCCAGGGATGCGCGTCGGGATGCCCAATTCCGATGCGGACCGCGTCGACGAGTTCCAACATGACCGGGATGCAAGCGTGACGGCAGTATCGCTGTCTGTTTCAGGCAGATGTCGTCACCGGCTGGTTGTGGCTACGGGCACGATCGCTTCACCCCGGTATAACGGCGCGCAGGTAGCCTTCATTCCGGACTCATGACTGGATCTGCCGACGTGAAACGGATTTTCTTCTGGACGATCTTCGCAGTGGCTGCCCTCTCCGCGCTGCCGGTCGCCACTGCCTTCGCCCAGTCCGGCCAATGCGGGGGCAACCTGATCGCACACCGTCCCATCACGATGCCCAATGGCACCCGGATCGGTGAGTTGCAGCTCTACTACAACCCGTCGAACGGGCGGAACTGCGCGAGGACCGTCAAGGGCGGTCCTGCATGGGGCGTTCCCTCGATCACGGCCGTCTCGCTTGCCCGTTGCCGGAATCGCAGCGACCGCGAATGCGGGATCGACCTGCGATTCGACGTCCAGCCCTACTATCGCCACTTCGCGGGGCCGGTGCGCGTTCCGGCGCGCAACAGCTGCATCCGCGCAGCGGGCTACATCGACTTCCGCGGTGGACGGCACTGGGCCAACACGATCTACGGCCACTGCGGCGGTTGATGCCATTCAAAGACGCGGCAATCACGCCGCCGCCGCTAGCATTATGCCCATCGGGCAACAGGCGCCCCGCTCATGCGGGGCGTCGCCGTTTCGAGGAGACCGGAGATGGAATCGATGCTGGGGATGGTGCGCGAGGGCGCGTGGACCACGCTCGCCACCTACTGGGGCGGCAGGATCCTGATCGCGCTGCTGGTGTTGTTCGTCGGCATCCGCCTGGCGAAATGGCTGGCCGGGCTCGCCGAGCGGGGCATGACCCGCAGCCACATCGAGCCCACGGCCGTGAGCTTCCTGCGCAAGGTGGTGTATGTCGCGCTATTGGTGGTGCTGGCGCTGACCGTGCTGCAGGCGATCTTCGGCGTCGCGCCGACCTCGATGATCGCAGTGCTAGGCGCCGCAGGCCTCGCGATCGGCCTGGCGCTCAAGGATTCCCTGTCGAACGTCGCGTCGGGCGTGATGCTGGTGTCGCTCAAGCCGTTCCGGGTCGGCCACATCGTCACCATCAACGGAGTCACCGGCAAGGTGGAGGACGTGAGCATCTTCCAGACCCGGCTGCGCGGCGCCGACAACCAGGTGATCGTGATGCCCAACAGCCTGATCACCACCGATTCCATCATCAACCTGACGCCGGACACCATGCGCCGGGTCGAGATCGTGGTCGGCATCGGCTACGGCGACGACATCGACCATGCGCGCCGGATCATCGAGGAGATCTTCGCGGCCGACGAGCGGCTGCTCCCGGAACCGGCCCCGGACGTGATGGTCTATGCGCTCGGCGACAACAGCGTGAACCTGGGCGTGCGCTGCCACGTGGCGAATGCCGACTGGTTCGCGGTGAAGTGCGCGCTGACCGAGCAGATCAAGAAGCGCTTCGATGCCGAGGGCATCACCATTCCGTACCCGCAGCGGGACGTGCACATGTACCACCACGCAGGCGGTGGCGTCCCTGCCCTGTCGAGCGCGCCGGGTGACCGCCCCGCCCTGCCGGATCCATCGGGAGCGCAGGCGGGCTGATACGCGCAGCCGTCAGGCCGCCGCGTCCCGCACGATCGAACGGCCCTCAGGCGGCGAGCGCCGCCAGGTGCCTGCGGTAGTGGCGCAGCTCGGCGATCGAGTCGTGCACATCGCTCAGCGCGGTGTGCGCCGACTCCTTCTTCACTCCGGCCAGCACCTGCGGTGCCCAGCGCCGGGCGAGTTCCTTGAGTGTGCTCACGTCCAGGTTGCGGTAGTGGAAATGGCGCTCCAGGGCCGGCATCAGGCGGTGCAGGAAGCGGCGGTCCTGGCAGATGGAGTTGCCGCACATCGGCGACTGGCGCGGTTCCACCCACTGCGCCAGGAAATCCAGTGTCAGTGTCTCGGCCTCGACCATCGGCACGCCCTCCTCCAGTACCCGCTTCCACAGGCCGGACTTTCCGTGCTGGGCGCGGTTCCAGTCGTCCATCGCCTCGAGCGCCGACATCGGATGGGCGATGGCGAACGCCGGGCCCTCGGCGAGCACGTTGAGCTCGGCGTCGGTGATGACGGTGGCGATTTCGAGGATCGAATCGCGGTCGGTATCCAGACCGGTCATTTCGAGGTCGATCCAGGCCAGGCGGCCTTCGCCGTGCGCGGTGTCGTACGGTGCCATGCGCTCGCGGTCGTAGTCGGGAGGCGTCATGATACTCCCGCCCACCCAAAGCGCACCGAACGCACATGCCCCCCAACGCATCCCTGGCCCACTACGCGATCCTGACCGCGATGCTCGCGCCGGCGTTCTTCCTGACCGCCACCGCCGCCCTGCTGGGCTCCGCGAACGCGCGCCTGGCCCGCATCATCGACCGCGCCCGCACCCTGCTCAAGGACCTGGCCGAGAACGAGGACCCGGAGGAACGCGCCCTGCTCGAGCGCCGGATCGCGGTCCAGCGCCGCCGCAGCCTGATCATCCTGCGCGCTAGCCAGCTGCTGTACGTGGCGATCAGCTGCTTCGTGGCCACCAGCCTGCTGGTCGCCGGCGATTCGTTCTTCGACCATGTCTTCGGTCCGTGGCCGACGATCATGGCGGTGCTCGGGGTGCTGTCGATGTTCGGCTCGAGCCTGCTGCTGGCGAGCGAGGCGTCCATGGCGGTGCGCGCGGTGAACGACGAGATGGACGATGGCCACCGCTTCGCCAGCCGGCGCAGTCCGCTGCTCTGACGCATCCCCGATGTACGCGGTCCCCGGTCGGGACACGCAGCGGGTCGCGGCCGAACTTTCAGCCAAGCGGGCCCGGGGGTGGCTGCAGTCGGCGCGGCAGGGTACCGGCTCGGCCCAAGCCCGGCGACGGCGGGCTTTCACCCTTCGTCCGGCGATCCGCCCTGCCCGCCCAGCGGCGGCCTGCCGCGCTTGGCGCGGAAGTAGTTGCTGAGCCGGCGCCCCGCCTCCTCTCCGAGCACCCCGCCACTCACGGCGACGCGGTGGTTGTGCCGCGGGTCGGCGAGCAGGTCGAACACGCTGCCGCAGGCGCCGGTCTTGGGGTCGGCCGCGCCATAGACCAATCGCGCGATGCGTGCGTGGACGATGGCCATCGCGCACATCGCGCACGGCTCGAGCGTCACGTACAGTGTGCTGCCGACCAGCCGGTGGTTGCCCAGCGCCTGTCCGCCCGCGCGCAAGGCCACGATCTCGGCATGCGCGGTCGGATCGTGGGTGGCGATGTTGCGGTTGAAGCCTTCACCGAACGCGCGGCCATCGGCGGCCACGAGCACCGCGCCCACCGGGATCTCGTCGAACTCGCGCTCTGCGCGGTCGGCCAGGGTGAAGGCATGCCGCATCCAGCGCTCGTCGTCTTCCGGCGGCGTCGCCTGCCCTGGGGGCACGTCGTGCATCTCCCGGCGCCCGCGACCGCTCACCAGCGCTGGTGCACGTGCGGGCGGATGTCCTCGTCGTAGATCCGCGCGACCGCCGCCAGCGTCGCGTCCGGCAGCGGCGGCAGTTCGGCGGCCGCGAGGTTCGCCAGTGCCTGGGTCGGGGTGCGCGCGCCCGGAATGACCACGCTCACCGCCTCGTCCATCAGGATCCAGCGCAGTGCGAGCTGGGCGAGCGTCGCGCCTTCAGGGACCAGCGGACGCAGCTTCTCGACCGCGGCCAGCCCGACCTCGTAAGGCACGCCGGCGAAGGTCTCGCCCACGTCGAAGGCCTCGCCCTTGCGGTTGAACCGGCGGTGGTCGTCGGCCTCGAACCGGGTATCGGCGCGGAACTTGCCGCTGAGCAGGCCGCTGGCCAGCGGCACGCGCACGATCACCGCGACCTGCCGCCGCCGCGCCTCGCGGAAGAACAGCTCGGCCGGACGCAGGCGGAACATGTTGTAGATGATCTGCACGCTGGCGACGTGCGGATACTCGATCGCCTTCAGCGCCTCCTCCACCCGCTCCACGCTGACGCCGTAGTGGCGCAGCTTGCCGCGCTCGACCAGGCGGTCCATGTGGTCGAACAGTTCGGGGTGGTAGTAGGCATCGGTCGGCGGGCAGTGCAACTGCACAAGGTCGAGGCAGTCGGTCTGCAGGTTCTGCAGGCTGCGATCGATCCAGCCTTCGAGGTTGGCGGCGGTGTAGCCGTCCACCGTCTGCGCCGGGAGGCGTCGCCCGGCCTTGGTGGCCACGAACGGCCGCTCGCCTCCGCGCTCCTTCAGCACCTGCGCGATCAGGCGCTCGGAATGGCCATCGCCGTAGACGTCGGCGGTGTCGATGAAGTCGAGACCGGCATCGAGCGCCGCGTGCAGCGCCGCAACCGATTCGACGTCGTCGACCTTGCCCCAGGCAGCGCCGATCGCCCAGGCGCCGAATCCGATTTCGCCGACGTTGCGGCCGGTGCGGCCGAAGGGTCTGGATTGCATCATGGTGTCCTGCAGGAACGGGGCCTCGGTACACAGCATAGCCCGGCCACCGGCCGCGGCAGCCGCACTGCACCGTCGTTTACTCCCACTCGATCGTCGCCGGTGGCTTGCCGGAGATGTCGTAGACCACGCGCGAGACGCCGCGCAGCTCGTTGATGATGCGGTTGGACACCGTGCCGAGGAACTCGTACGGCAGGTGCACCCAGTGCGCGGTCATGAAATCGATGGTTTCCACCGCGCGCAGCGCGATCACCCATTCGTAGGCGCGCGCATCGCCGACCACGCCGACCGACTTCACCGGCAGGAACACCGCGAACGCCTGCGAGGTCCGGTCGTACAGGTCGGCCTTGCGCAGTTCCTCGATGAAGATCGCGTCGGCCTTCGCCAGCAGCTCCGCGTACTCGCGCTTCACCTCGCCGAGGATGCGTACGCCCAGCCCGGGCCCGGGGAAGGGATGACGGTAGACCATGGGGCGCGGCAAACCGAGTTCCACCCCCAGCCGGCGCACCTCGTCCTTGAACAGTTCGCGCAGCGGCTCCACCAGGCCGAGCTTCATGTGCGCCGGCAGGCCGCCGACGTTGTGGTGGCTCTTGATCACGTGGGCCTTGCCGGTCTTGCTGCCGGCCGACTCGATCACGTCGGGATAGATGGTGCCCTGGGCCAGCCACTTCGCATTGGCCAGCTTCGCGGACTCCTCCTCGAAGATGTCCACGAACAGGTTGCCGATGATCTTGCGCTTGGCCTCGGGGTCGGCCACGCCGTCGAGCGCCGCAAAGTAGCGTTCGGCCGCGTCCACGCGCACCACGCGCACGCCCATGTGCTCGGCGAACATCGCCATCACCTGGTCGCCTTCCTGCCAGCGCAGCAGGCCGGTGTCGACGAACACGCAGGTCAGCTGGTCGCCGATCGCCTTGTGCAACAGCGCGGCCACGACGGACGAATCCACGCCGCCGGACAGGCCCAGGACCACCTCGTCCGAACCGACCTGCTCGCGCACGCGCGCGATCTGGTCCTCGATGATGTGCGCCGCCGTCCACAGCGTGGCGCAACCGCAGACCTCGACCAGGAAGCGGCGCAGCAGCGTCTGGCCCTGCAGCGTATGCGTGACCTCCGGGTGGAACTGCACGCCGTACCAGCGCCTGTCCTCGTCGGCCATTGCCGCGACCGGAATGCGGTCGGTGGTGGCGGTCACCGTGAAGCCGGGCGGCACCTGCGAGACGTGGTCGCCGTGGCTCATCCACACGTTCAGGCGCGCCTTGCCCGGGTGGTCGGTGAGCCCGGAGAACAGCGCGTCGGCGTGCACCACATCGACTTCCGCATGGCCGAACTCGCGCTGGTCCGCCGCATCGGTGGCGCCGCCCAGCTGCGCGGCCAGCGTCTGCATGCCGTAGCAGATGCCGAGGATCGGCAGCCCGCTGTCGAACACTTCCTGCGGCGCGGACGGCGCGCCCGGCAGCGTGGTCGACTCCGGCCCACCCGACAGGATGATGCCCTTCGCGCCGAACGCGGCGATCTCGGCCGGATCGTGGTCCCAGGCCCAGATTTCGCAGTACACGCCGATCTCGCGGATGCGGCGCGCGATCAGCTGCGTGTACTGCGCGCCGAAATCGAGGATCAGGATCTTGTCGCTGTGGATGTCGGTTGACGGCTGGAAGGTCATGCCTGTCTGGTCCGGATGAGGCGGGTAATGAGATGGAATGCGGCGCCGGTGCACAGACCGATCGGCAGCGTGACCAGGCCGACCTCGAGCGCTGTCCGGAAGGCATCGGCCGGCATGCTGCCGGCAATCGGCCCCCGTCGCACCATGTCGAGCTGCGTGAGATGGAACACGAAGGCGTACATGGACGCGGCTGCCACACCCGCCACCGCGATGCGTTGCCAGGCCCGGCGGAAGATCAGACCCAGCAAGCCGCCCAGCACGAGCGGCAGCGCGACCAGCAGCATCCAGCCGGCCTCGTCCATGCGCGCTCAGCTCATCCTGTAGTTCGGTGGTTCCTTGGTGATCTGCACGTCGTGGACGTGGCTCTCGCGCTGGCCGGCGCCGGAGACCTTCACGAATTGCGGCTTGCGGCGCATCTCGTCGATGCTCGCGCAGCCGACGTAGCCCATCGTCGCACGCAGCCCGCCGGCCAGCTGGTGCACCACGCCGCTGAGCGGCCCGCGGTACGGCACCCGGCCTTCGATGCCTTCGGGCACCAGCTTGTCGGCCTCGCTGGCGTCCTGGAAATAGCGGTCCTTGCTGCCCTTCTCCATTGCGCCGAGCGAACCCATGCCGCGATAGCTCTTGTAGCTGCGGCCCTGGAACAGCTCGGTTTCGCCCGGCGATTCCTCGGTGCCCGCGAACAGGCCGCCGATCATGATCGTCGAGGCGCCGGCGGCCAGCGCCTTGCCCAGGTCGCCGGAATAACGGATGCCGCCGTCGGCGATCAGCGGGATGCGGTCCTGCAGCGCTTCGGCCACCATCGACACCGCGGTCACCTGCGGCACGCCGACGCCGGCCACCATGCGCGTGGTGCAGATCGAACCCGGGCCCACGCCCACCTTGACCGCATCGGCACCGGCGTCCATCAGCGCCAGCGCGGCATCGCCGCTGACGATGTTGCCGGCGACCACCTGCAGCGAAGGAAACGTCTTCTTGACCCAGGCCACGCGATCGATCACGCCCTGGGAATGTCCGTGCGCGGTGTCCACGATCACCACGTCCACCCCGGCGGCGACCAGCAGCTCCACCCGGTGCTCGGTGTCGCCGCCGACGCCTACCGCAGCGCCCACGAGCAGCTGTTCGCCGGCGTCGTAGGCGGCGTTGGGATTGTCGGACTTCTTCTGGATGTCCTTGACCGTGATCAGGCCGCGCAGTTCGAAGGCGTCGTTGACCACCAGCACCTTCTCGATGCGGTGCCTGTGCAGCAGGCCGATGACCTCGTCGTCGCTGGCGCCTTCGCGCACCGTGACCAGGCGGTCCTTCTTGGTCATGATGTTGCGCACCGGATCGTCGAGCTTCTTCTCGAAACGCATGTCGCGGCCGGTGACGATGCCGACCAGGCGGCCCTCGTCCACCACCGGCACGCCGGAGATGCGGCGCGCGCGGGTGAGCTTGAGCACTTCGCCGATGGTCGTATTGGGACCGACGGTGAAGGGTTCGCGGATCACCCCGGCCTCGAAGTTCTTGACCTGCTGCACCTCGGCCGCCTGGCGCTCGGCGGTCAGGTTCTTGTGCACGATGCCGATGCCGCCAAGCTGGGCCATGGCGATCGCCAGGCGGGCCTCGGTCACCGTGTCCATCGCCGCCGAGACGATCGGCAGGTTCAGGCGCAGGGATTTCGTGAGCTGGGTGGCGAGCGAGACGTCCTTGGGCAGGACGGTGGAATGCGCGGGGACGAGGGAAACGTCGTCGTACGTCAGTGCTTCAGCCTGGATGCGGAGCATCGGCAGTCCCGGGATCGGTGGGGAAGCGCGGCATTATACCGCGCTGCGGCAAGGCCGGGCGCCGCGCCGATGATCCGCTGCGTATCGGTCGGACGTGCAATGCGGGGCGACCAGTCGGGCGACGCCGCGCTGGCCCGCGCCGTCACCCCTGGTCGACCCGCTGCGCGGATAATCGCCCCGTGCCCCCGATTTCCTCCAGCCGCCGATGCGGTCACGTCCAGCCGCCGATGCGGTCACGACGGCCCTGGCATGCGCCCCGCCGCCGCCTGCCGTGTCGCGACGGCGCTGGCCACGACGACGACACGGTCTACGACCATGCACCATCGACATCTGCGCCGTGCAGGAATCAGCCGATGCGCGGCCTGCCCCGGCGCAGTTCGCGCGCCAGCAGCCACAGGGCTCCCGCGAGATACGGCACGCAGGCCGGCACCCACATCACCAGGCCCGCAAGCTGCTGGTCGACCAGCGCGTCCAGCCCGAGCAGCGGCGAGCGCCCGGCGTAGACCGGGTACAGGACGCGACCGGAAAAGGTCAGCAGCGCACCCATGAATCCCATCTGCATCATGACCACCACCACGGCCACCGCGCCCGCGAGTGCACCGCCCGAATCGTCGCGCAACCGCTGCCACAGGAGTGCCCACAGCCACAGGCCGGCGAGCAGGAAGCTGCCGTGCATCAGCCAGTGCACCGGCTCGCTGCGCAGCGCCAGGTCGAGGGCCGCCGGGAGGTGCCAACCCCACATCACGGCGACGTTGGCGGCGGTCGCCGCCGCCAGCGATTGCATCGCCGGGCCCTGGACTGCGCGCTGGGCGCGATGCAGCGTGCGGGACCACGACACCGGCAACGCCGCGGCCAGTGCCGCGACCGGTCTCGCGGCGAGCAGCAGCGGCGGCGCCACCGCCAGCAGCAGCATGTGCTGCGCCATGTGGGCCGCCAGCGACCATTCGCCCAGCGCGTCGAACGGCCACACCGTCGCCAGCAGCATGGCGACCAGGCCCGCCGCACCGGCGCCCGCCTCGGCGCGCGACACGCCGCGGCCGGCATGGCCGCCGCGCCATAGCCGCGCGATGCCGAGCGCGTACGCCGCCGCGAACGCCGACAGCGGCACCAGCAGCCAGGGCGACAGCGACCAGGCCTCGTGCAGCGTCGGCGGTCCCTCGCCGCGCGAATGCGCATGCGCCAGTCCCGGAACTATCGCCGACATCGCCACGGCGACGGACATCCACGCCCGACCCCGGGCCTGCATCGGAGGCTCGCGATGCTGTTCTGGCTGAAGGTCGCCCACATCGCCAGCATGGCGGTGTGGTTCACCGGGCTGTTCCTGATGGCACGCCTGTTCGCGGCGCGGCGCCTGGGGCAGCGCGACGGCCGCGACGCGTTCTTCAATCCGGTGGCGAACCGCCTGTTCTTCCGCATCGCCACCCCGGCGGGCGTGCTGACCATCGGTTTCGGGATGGCGCTGATTCCATGGGCCACGCCGGGCGGCTGGCTGGTGGCCAAGCTCTGCCTGGTCACACTGGTGGTATTGCTGCACCTGTGGCTCGGCGCGCACCTGCATGCGCTCGGGCACGGCCGGCGGGTACGTGGCGTCGCGCTCCTGACCGGCATCCTGGCCTGGGCGCCGCTGGTCCTGCTGCTGGCGATCGCCGCGCTGACCGGCGCCAAGCCGCGCAGCGCGGGCGATCTCCCGGCCCCGGGTGGCACCGGTCCCGTGGAGCCGGTCGATCATTCGTCCAGGGCCTCGTCGGCGGCGTCGGCGGAGTCCTCGTTGGGGCGGTGACCGTAGACGCCGATCCCGTGACCGAAGGTCAGCGTGCCGCCCAGCCACCCGACCACCAGCACCATCAACAGCGTGAACGCGGACTGCAGCAGCGCCCAGGGCCAGACGGCCGCATGGTCCGGGGCGCGCAGCCACACGCCCATCGCCGCCAGTGCCAGCAGCATCACGCCCGCCACGAAATGGCTCCACACGGACACGTGCCGGCGCGCGAGCGGGATCAGGAACATGTCGGTGAGGCCGAGCACCGCCGCCAACAGGCCGCTGCCCAGCCCGAGCACGTTGAGCCACCAGGCCGCCGTCGCCCAGAACCCGTCGCCGGTCCACAGGAACAGCGCATCGGCCGGCAGCAGCAGGCTCAGCGCAGCGACCGGGTAGACCACGATGATCGGATGCAGCGGATGCTGGCGGAACGCGACCCGGCTGGCGACCGTGGGACTGCGCTCTTCGGCGACGGGCTGTTCGAGGGTCTTGCGCATGCGGTCCTTCATTCACAGGGAAGCAGCAGGAACATCGGCAGCGCGGTGAAGCCGATCGCGACCGCGGCCAGCAGCGAGAGGATCGCCACCAGCCGCGCGGCGAACGCGCCATCCGCCCTGGCCGCGTGCGCGCGCAGGCGGCGCCAGGCGTGCAGGCCGATCCAGCCCACCGCGGCCAGGGCCAGAGCGGTGGCGACACCCATGGCCAGGCGCGTGGCCGCATCGCCCCAGCCGCGGGCGCAGCCGAGCCCCTGCAGCGAGTAGACCGCCGCGAAATGCAGCCCCCACGCCAGCATCGGTGCGGCGATCCACGTAAACCGGCGCGGGCGCGCGCGCGGACTCACTGCAGCACCGGGAACAGGTGCACGATCGCCCAGCCGATGGCCGCCTGCACGATGGCATAGCGCAGGAAGGCCCCCGCGACGCGCCATTCCAGCTCGCGCCCCGCGCGCACATGGCCACGCACGACACGCGCCGCCGCGAACCCGCACAGCAGTGCCGCCACGACCAGGTGCAGTGCGCAGAACCCCGCCAGGGTCCACACCACGGCGGTGTAGGCGTGCGCCTGCGGAGCGCCGACCGAGGCGGATAGCGACAGCGGATGGGCCAGCGCGAAACCCGCGGCCGCAAGCGCCGCCAGCGCCATGGCCGCGCTCGCGGCGCGGCCCTGCCCCGCGCGCAGCGACACGCTGGCGCGCCAGCCGGCGATGCCCGCGCCGGCCAGCAGCACCAGGGGCCATGCATGCGACAGGCCTGGCGCCATGGGCGGTTGTCCGGCCGGCGGCCAGGCCTCCGCGCCCAGCCACAGATAGAAATAGGCGAACACCAGCGACGCGAACAGCGAGCCCACGATCAGCAGCGTCCCCACCACCGCCCACCAGCCCGGTGCATTGCGCGCGGCATATTGCGGCGGCAGGCGCGTGCCCTCCTCCGCCTGGATCGTGTCTGGCGCGCGGCGGTGCCCCGTCGTCCACGCCCAGGCGACGAACAGCGCCACCAGCGGCAGCAGGCAGGCGGCGGCCAGGGCGTAGAGGCCCGCGATGAAGCACGCCAGCAGCGCCGCGATCAACAGCGCGCAGGCCAGCGGCAGCCACGAGGAGCCCGACAGGAACACCACCTGCTCCGGCCGCGCCGACACCGGCCCGGTGCCCAGCAGTTCGCGTCGCCCGCTGGCCGGATCGCCGAGCAGGCCGTCGGTGCGCGCGCTGCGCGCGGCCAGGCCGCGGTCGTGCCACAGCGGATACAGGTCCGCCACCACCGGGATCGAGGCGAAGTTGTAGTTCGGGATCGGCGCGCGCAGCGCCCACTCCAGGGTGCCGGCGCGCCACGGGTTCGCGCGCGCGCGCCGGCCGTGCGCGAAGCACAGCCCGGCATCGACCAGGATCGCGACGATCCCCACCGCCAGCACGAAGCCCGCCGCGGTCGAGAGCAGGTTCAGCCATTCCACGCCCAGTTGCGGAGAGTAGGTGTACACCCGCCGCGGCATGCCCAGCAGGCCGGTCAGGTGCATCGGCAGGAAGGTCAGGTTGAAGCCGACGAACACCAGCCAGAACGCCGTCCGGCTGATGCTCTCGGACGGCATGCGGCCGGTGGCCAGCGGCAGCCAGTAGTACAGGCCCGCGAACAGCGGGAACATCATCCCCCCGATCAGCACGTAGTGCAGGTGCGCGACCACGAAGTGGGTGTCGTGCGCCTGCCAGTCGAATGGCACGAAGGCCAGCATCACCCCGGTCAGCCCGCCGAGCACGAACACGAAGAAGAAGCCGAAGATGTGCAGCATCGGCAGCCGCATCCACGGCCGTCCCGACCACAGCGTCGCGATCCAGGCGAACACCTGGATCGAGGTCGGGATCGCCACCGCCATGCTCGCCGCGCTGAAGAACGCCAGCGCCAGCAGCGGAATGCCGATCGCGAACATGTGGTGCACCCACAGCCCGAAGCTCAGGAAGCCGGTCGCCACCAGCGCCAGCACGATCCAGCTGTAACCCACCACCGGGCGCCGGGCGAAGGTGGGGACCACCATCGACACCACGCCTGCCGCCGGCAGGAAGATGATGTAGACCTCCGGGTGGCCGAACAGCCAGAACAGGTGCTGCCACAGCAGCGGATCGCCGCCGAGTGCGGGATCGAAGAACACGAAGCCGAACGCGCGCTGCAGTTCGAGCAGGATGCTGGCCAGGATCAGCGGCGGGAAACCCAGCGCGATCATGAAGGCCATCACCAGGATCGCCCAGGCGAACAGCGGCATCCGGCGGATATCCATGCCCGGTGCGCGGGTGACCAGGATCGCCACGATCAGCTCCACCGCCGCGGTCACCGCCGCGATCTCGGCGAAGGTCACGCCGATCAGCCAGAAATCCGCGCCCTTGCCGGGCGAATAGGTCGCATCGGTCAGCGGCACGTACATGAACCAGCCGCCGTCGGGCGCGGCGTCGAACAGCAGGCTCGAGTACAGGAACAGGCCGCCGAACAGGTAGCACCACCAGCCGAACGCGCTCAGCCGCGGGAACGGCAGGTCGCGTGCGCCGATCATCTTCGGCAGCAGGTACATCGCGAAGCCTTCCATGATCGGCACCGCGAACAGGAACATCATCGTGGTCCCGTGCAGGGTCACGAACTGGTTGTAGCGGCGCGGATCCAGCACCTCGGCGTCGAACCAGGCCAGCTGCAGCCGGATGAACATCGACAGCAGTCCGCCCACCAGCAGGAAGCCGAAGCCGGCGACGATGAAGCGCAGCGCGATGGTGCCGTGGTTGACCGCGGTCAGTTGCCCGGCCAGGCCCGGACCGTTGGCCCAGATGCGGTCGAGCGCGGCCAGGCGCCGGCCGTGGGCACTGTCGCCGGAATGCGTCGCAGTCAACGCGCGTCTCCTTCGCCTTCCACCGCCTGCGCGGCCAGCCAGGCGCGGTAGCCGCGCGCATCGCGCACCTCGACCGCGAACGCCATGCGCGCATGCTCGAGCCCGCAGAACTCCGCGCACTGCCCCCGCATCGGCACCCGACGGTCGGCGCGCAGGCGCAGCACGTTGGTGCGCCCCGGGATCGCGTCGACCTTCCCGCCCAGTCGCGGGATCCAGAAGCTGTGGATCACGTCCTCGCTGCCGACCTCGAATTCCACCATCTCGCCCAGCGGCAGCACGAGCCGGTCGATCGAAGTCGCCCCCACCGCACCGTCGGGGCCGAGGTAGTCGAACTGCCACTGCCACTGGCGCGCGGTGACCCGCACCACGTGCGCGGCATCATCGCCGCGCCCGGTCACGCGATCGCTCGCGAGCGTGCCGTAGGTGAGCAGCGCCGCCAGCAGAACGGTGGGCAACGCGACGCCGCCCACCAGGATCAGGCGCTGCCCCGCGGCCGGCCCCAGCGAACGCCCACGGCGCATCGCCAGCAGCGCGAGCACGATCACGAGCGTCCACGCCACGCCTGCACCGGCCAACATCAGCCACCAGCCGGTGGCGATCTCGCGTGCGGCCGGGCCTGCGGGGTCCAGCGCGGACTGCGGCCCCCGGCAGGCGGCCAGCGCCAGCGCTGCGAGCGCGGCGATGGCTGGCCAGCGGTGTGCGCACCCGTGCCTGAAGATGGTGTGGTTCCTCCGCGCGTCCCCGCCCGCGCCGCGGGCATACAGGACGCGAGTGTGGCTAGGCAGCCGTGAAGCCACCGCGAGTCCGGCGATGCCGCGCGCCCTAGCCCGCCGCGTCGGCCGCTTCCAGCGTGTTCTGCATCAGCGTGGCCACGGTCATCGGACCGACCCCGCCCGGCACCGGGGTGATCCAGCTGGCGCGCGCGGCCGCCGGTGCGAACCCGACGTCGCCGGTCAGCCGGCCGTCGTCGAGCCGGTTGATGCCCACGTCGATCACCACCGCGCCCGGCTTCACCCATTCGCCGGGAATCAGGCCCGGACGACCGACTGCCACCACCAGGATGTCTGCCTCGCCCACGTGCCGGCGCAGCTCGTCGATCGGGGTGAACTTGTGGCAGCTGGTCACGGTGCAGCCTGCGATCAGCAGCTCCAGCGCCATCGGACGACCGACGTGGTTGCTCACGCCGACGATGGTCGCGCTGCGACCGCGCACCGGCCGGTCGGTATACGCCAGCAGCGTGGTGATGCCGCGCGGCGTGCACGGCCGCAGGCCGAACTGGCGCAGTGCCAGGTGGCCCACGTTCTCGGGATGGAAGCCGTCGACGTCCTTGCGCGGATCGATCCGGTGGATCAGGCGGGTGGCGTCGGCGATCCCCGGCAGCGGCAGCTGCACCAGGATGCCGTGCACGGCCGGGTCGGCGTTGAGCCGGTCGACCAGCGCCAGCAGCTCCGTCTCTGACGTCCCCGCCGGCAGGTCGAAATCGAAGGCCTGGATGCCGACCTTTTCCGCGGCGCGGCGCTTGTTGCGCACGTAGGACTGCGACGCCGGGTCGCTGCCCACCAGTACCACCGCCAAGCCGGGCCGTGGCAGCCCCGCCGCGATCCGTGCATCGACCCGCAGGCGCAGTTCGTCGAGCAGGGAATCGGCGATGCGCTTGCCGTCGAGGATGCGTGCGGTCATGCCGTCGTGGAGGCGTGGAACGGGAGCGCGTATTGTCTCACGCTCCCCCGACGCACCGCCAAGGAGCGAACCATGACCGACGCCGACGCCGATGCGGACACCACGCACATCGAGGCCGCCGTGTTCCGCCGCCTGCGCGCGCACCTGCTGCAACAGCGCCCGGACGTGCAGAACATCGACCTGATGATCCTCGCCGGCTTCTGCCGCAACTGTCTGGCCGACTGGTACCGCGAGGCCGCCGAGGAACGGGGCCTGGCGCTGACGCGCGAGCAGGCGCGCGAAACGGTGTACGGCGAACCGTTCGAGGCCTGGAAGGCGCGACACCAGCGCGAGGCGACGCCGGAACAGCTGGCCGCCTTCGATCAGGCGCGCCGCCGCCACGGCTGAGCACTGCGCGGAGCGGGTTCCATCGCGACGCCCGGACGGGTCAGGGCGTCGCCGGCCTCGCCGGAGCGGCCGGACAGCGCGGCAGGCCCACCTCCGGATCGCAGTGGTTGCAGCAGCGCGGCGTGGCGGGTGCGTCCGTCGTCGGCAGACCTGCGGGACCGGTCGCCCCCGGCGCGATCGCAGGTGATCCGGGCACGCCCGACGCGTATGTTCCCGGCGCGACCGGCATCGTCGATGCCGGCGTCAACCCGGCGAGTTCCTCGCCTGGCCGCAGTTGCAGCAGGACCGACCAGTCCTGACGGTTGAGGTCGCATGCGTAGGGGCTTTCCGGGCTGCACTCCGGGTCGCTGGCCAGACGCATGGGCAGGTCCGCGAAACGATCGCCCTGCGTGAGCCTGAGCCGGCGCATGGTCACGCTGTCGTACACGTTGCCGCCCACCAGGTGGGCGGTGCGCGCATGGTCGGGCGCGACCGTGATCCCGACCACCACGTCGCAGTGCATCGCCAGCCCCGGCTCGTTGCCGCTGAGCAGGGTGGCGAGCGCGCCGAAGCCATAGGTACGGGCGGTGCCGCGCACGTAGCACAGCATGTCCCCGGTACGCACCTGCGCCGCCCGCGGATCGGCCACCCGATAAGGGCTCAGGAACGGCTCGCGATAGGCGCGGCGGACGTAATGGAGATGGCTGGCCGAGCCGTCGAACCCCGGCAGCCGCGCCTTGCGCAGCACCCAGGACACGAAGGCGGCCGACCACGGCGTGTCGACCACGAACGCGCGGCACGAGGGACCCGGCACGTCGGTGTAGGCGCAATCCCCCGCCCCGGCCTGCCACAGCAGCCCGCTGCCGCGCCAGTACTCGACCACCCGCTGCCACGCCGGCTGTCCGTCGGCCAGGCGCGTGCGTTCGGCCTCTCGCACCTTCATCGCGCCGATCCGGCCGTCGACGTCGATGAGGGGCCGGAACCAGGCACGGTGCTCGGTGCAGGCCGCGGCGGCGATGCGCTGCGACGCGTCCTGGGACTGCGCGGCCTGCGCCGGCAGCGCCTGACAGGGGTCGGCGGCGGCCGCCGTCGATGCGAACAGCCACAGGCTGGCGAACACGAGAAGCACGAGACGCGGCGACATGGCGTTCCTTGCGGCGGCGTGCGTGGCCGCGGCCATCCGGGCCTTCCCGCACCGGTCCCGCCGGACCAGCCCGAACGCTACCACAGCGCCAGCGCAGGGAATGCACGTGTTGGCGACGCCGCACTTCGCTCTCGCGCATCCGTCCGGGCGCCCGCCAGCACCAGACGGCGCATCCGGCCGTGTCGTGCCTACGTCCCGGCGCAGAACGCGGCGTAGTCGATGTAGCCGGGGAACGGTGCGTCCGGCGCGCACAGCGGGCAGTCCGGGTCCGGCGCCAGCCGCGTCTCGCGGAAACGCATGCCCAGCGCGTCGAACTGCAGCAGGCGACCGGCGAGCGGTTCGCCGATGTGCAGCAGCAGCTTGAGCGCCTCGGTGGCCTGCAGCATGCCGATCACGCCCGGCAGCACACCCAGTACGCCGACCTCGCTGCAGTTGGGCGCGGCCTCCGGCGGCGGCGGTTCGGGAAACAGACAGCGGTAGCACGGTGCGCGCCCGCGCTGGCGGCCGGCATCGAACACGCTCACCTGCCCCTCGAACCGGTGCACGGCGCCGTACACCAGGGGCTTGCGCAGATGCACGCAGGCATCGTTGAGCAGGTAGCGAACGGGGAAGTTGTCGCCGCCGTCGATCACGACATCCGCATCCATGATCAGCCGCTCGACGTTGGCCGAGGACAGGCGCTCGGGCACCGGGTCGATCGCGACCCGCGGATTGAGCGCCGACAGCCGGGTCTGCGCCGACTCCACCTTGGACACGCCGGTATCGGCGTCGACATGCAGGATCTGGCGCTGGAGGTTGCTGCGGTCGACGACGTCGTCGTCCACCAGCCGCAGGCTGCCGACGCCGGCCGCGGCCAGGTAGAAGGCGGCCGGCGAACCCAGCCCGCCCGCGCCGACCACCACCACGCTCGCCGCCTCCAGCCGCCGCTGGCCGCGCGCACCGATCTCCGGCAGGCGCAGGTGGCGCGAGTAGCGCTCGTGGAAGTCCTCGTCGACCCCGACCTCCGGTCGGGTCATCGGGAACCCCTCCGCCTGCCACATCAGGGTGCCGCCGCGCACCGAGGTCACGCGCGCGAAGCCGAGCCGCTGCAGCTGTTCGGCCGCCAGCATCGAGCGCCCGCCGCTCTGGCAGATCAGCAGCGCCTCCGTGTCCGGCCCGGAGAGATAACGGTGCGGCGCGGCCTCGAGTTCGGCACGGGCGACGCCGATCGCGCCCTGGGCCATGCCCAGCTCGCGCTCGTGATCCTCGCGCACGTCCACCAGCAATGCGCCCTGGGCCAGACGGTAGCTGGCTTCGCGGGGAGTGATGTCCTTCGGCATGCCGCGATTATCGCGCCGGCGGGGAGATGCGCGTGAACCGTGGCACGGTGGCAGCCCGGCGGTGGCAGCGGCGCGACGGGCGGCTCAGTACGGCAGCACCTCGACCGGACTGCCGGCCGGATAGTCGCGTTCGCCTTCGCCCAGCACGATCAGCGCGTCGGCGCCGGCTGCCGCGCGCATGCGGTGCGAGCCGTCCGCCGGATCGGGTTCGACCCACAGCACGCCGTCCCCGTCGCTGGCAAGGCGCCCGCGCAGGAATTCGAGCCGTTCGTGGGTCTTGCGCCACGGCGAGCTGAGCCGCGCGCGCCACGGTCGCCGCGGCGCGCGGCCCTGCAGACCGTCGAGCAGCGGCCGCGCCAGCGCCAGGGTCGTGGCCAGCACCGACACCGGATTGCCCGGCAGGCACAGGAACAGCGCGGGCCCGAGACTGCCGCCGTCCGCGAGCAATGCGGGCATGCCCGGGCGCATCGCCACCTTCCAGAAATGAACCCTGCCCCGTCGCTGCAGCAGGGCCGGCAGGTGGTCCTTCTCGCCGGCCGAGACCCCGCCGCAGGTCAGCACGAGGTCGAAGGCTTCGCCGGCGTGGCGCAGGGCCGACTCGATCGCCGCCGGGTCGTCCGGCAACGTGGGCCATGCGACCGGCTCCAGCCCCTCTTCACGCAGCAGCCCCAGCAGCAGGTCGCGATTGGAGTTGTAGATCTGGCCCGGCGCGAGCGCCATTCCGGGCTCGACCAGTTCGTCGCCGGTGCAGAACAGTGCCACCGTGGGCCGGCGTGCGGTCTCGACGCGTTCGATCCCCTGTGCGGCCAGCAGCGCGACGCGCGCCGGCGTCAGCACCTCGCCGGCCACGGCCAGCGACATCCCCGCCTGCACGTCCTCGCCGCGGCGGCGCACATGCCGGCCCGCTTCGGGCACCTGCAGCACGTGCACCGTCCGGCCCTCGACCAGGGCGTGCTCGCGGATCAGCACCGTGTCCGCGCCGGCCGGCAGCGGCGCGCCGGTGGTGATGCGCACGCATTCACCCGCTCCGATCGCCGGGGCCGCCGGGCCGCCGGCGAACTGTTCCCCGGCCAGCGCCAGCACCGGCCCGGTGCCGGCGAGGTCGGCATGGCGCAACGCGAAGCCATCCATCGCCGAGTTGTCGAAGCCCGGTACGTCGATGCGGGCGGCCACGTCGGCCGCCAGCACCCGGCCCTGGGCGCGGGACAGCGCCAGGGCTTCGGCCGGCATCCGGCGCGCATGCGCGACCCGCGCCAGGATCGCGCGGGCTTCGGCATACCGGATGCGGGTCGGAAACGGGGGTCGGGTCATGGATCGGCCCATGCGATCCCGGCCGAACGCAGGTCGGCGGGCGTGTTGAGGTTGCCGAAGCGCACCCCTTCGAATGCGACCTCGGCCAGCGAAAGCCGCGCCTGCAGCGCCTGCACCGCGAGCGCGCCCGCCGCCAGCGCATCCGCGACGGCCGTCCGCTGGGCCGCGACCCGCCACAGTGCGACCAGCGGCTGCGGGCCGTCGTCGTCGCGGGCGCGGGCGCCGTCGCTCGCCCGAGCCGCCAGCAGCATGCGCAGCACGCCATCGTCGACGTCCACCAGGTCGACCGGCAGGGTGAACAGCCAAGGCGTCGGACAGGCCGCCGCCAGGGCCTCGAGCGCCCCGATCGGCCCGGCATCCGCGACCCGGTCGGGAACCGGCTCAAGGCCGGCGGCCGCCAGGCGCTCCGGCTCGCGGTTCGCACTGACCAGCACCTGCGCCACCTGCCCGCCGAAGCACGTCGCCAGCCGCAGCACCTGCGGCACGCCGCCGCGCACCAGCCAGGCTTTGTCGAGCCCGCCCAGCCGGCGCGCGCGGCCGCCGGCCAGCAGGCCGAGGCTGATCTGGTCGCGGGCGATCGGATCCACGCCGCCGTCAGCGGTTGCGCTTGACGTGGCGGATGAGCCGCTTCTTCTTGGCGACCTGGCGTTCGCTGAGCACGTTCTTCTTGTCCTTGTACGGGTTGTCGCCTTCCTTGAACACGAACTTCACCGGCGTGCCGACCAGCTTGAAGCGCTTGCGGAAGAAGTTCTCCAGGTAGCGCGTGTAGGTCGCCGACAGCGTGCGCAGTCGCGTGCCGTGGACCACGAAGGTCGGCGGGTTCTCGCCACCCGGATGGGCGAAGCGGAGTTTGGCGACGTGCCCGCGCACCACCGGGGGCGGGCTGGCCTCGTAGGCGATCTCGAGCGCGCGCGTGACCTCGGCTGTGCTGAACTGCCGCGTCGCCGAGGCGTGCGCGCGATGGATCGCGCGGAACAGTTCGCGCAGGCCGGAGCCGTGCTTGGCGCTGATGCGCACCGCCTCGGCCCACTGCACGAAGGCCAGCTTGCGCGACAGCAGCGCCTCGGTCTGCTCGCGCTGGTAGGTGGTCAGGCCGTCCCACTTGTTGACCGCCACCACCAGGGCGCGGCCGGCGTCGAGCACGGCGCCGAGCACGCTGGCGTCCTGCTCGGTCACGCCTTCGCTGGCGTCGAGCATGATCACCGCCACCTGGCACTGCTCGATCGCCTGCAGGGTCTTGATGATCGAGAACTTCTCCACTGCCACCTCGACCCTGGCCTTGCGCCGCATGCCGGCGGTGTCGATCAGGCGGTAGCGGCGGCCGTCGCGCTCCAGGTCGACCGCGATCGAGTCGCGGGTGGTGCCGGGGACGTCCGAGGCGATCATCCGCTCCTCGCCGAGGATGCGGTTGACCAGGGTCGACTTGCCCACGTTCGGGCGACCGACGAAGGCGATCCGAACGCGCTCGGGGTCGTTGTCCAGCACTTCGCCCGTGCCCTCTTCCGGCAGGCGCGCCAGGATCACCTCGAGCAGTTCGTCGATGCCGTGGCGATGGGCGGAAGAGACCGCGAAGCTGTCGGCGTAACCGTAGCGGGAGAACTCGGCCAGCGCCGCGCGCGCATCCAGGCCATCGGTCTTGTTCACCACCAGCAGCACCGGGCGCGCGGCCTTGCGCAGCCAGCGCAGGATCTCGTCGTCGAGCGCGGAAGCCCCTTCGCGGCCATCGACCACGAACAGCACCAGGTCGGCCTCTTCGGCCGCCGCGCGCGCCTGGGCCGCGGTGGCGCCCGCCAGCCCTTCCTCGCTGCCGGCGATACCGCCGGTGTCGACCACCACGAACGGCCGCTCCCCTTCGAGACGGCAGACGCCGTAGTGGCGGTCCCGGGTCACGCCCGGCTCGTCGTGCACCAGCGCGTCGCGGGTACGCGTCAGCGCGTTGAACAGCGTCGACTTGCCGACGTTCGGGCGGCCCACGAGGGCAACGGAAGGAAGCATGGCAGGCCGGATCCGGTCAGGAATGGTCACAAGCGTAGCGCGGGGGCGGACGGGGTGCGCCCCCGCCGCGGCTGCAGGGAGAATAAGGAATGCCGCGCCAGCCCCCGGCATCGACGCGCGTTCGCGGACCCAGGCCCGCATCCACCCGTGGCGACGCGCATCCGTGCGGGCGCGTCTGGGTCTGCCTGCGACGCGCGGCATTCTGGAGCCTCGTGGCCCCGGTCGCGAAGCGGGATCCGCTGCCGGCCGGCGACGTACCGACCGCCGGGAGACCCGTCGGAGTCCTTCGTCGCAGGCCTTACTGGATGCGCCAGGCCGTCAGGTCGCCGTCCACGTTCTGGACCACGAGGATCCCGTCCGCCACCACCGGTGCGCCCTTGATCGCGGCGCGGCCGGCGCGCTCGCGCACGGCGAATTCTCCGTTGTCCAGGCGCATCCAGTGCAGGTAGCCCTCGAAGTCGCCGACCACGGCGTAGTCGCCATGGATGGCCACGCCGCCGGCGTTGCGGCGCGCGAGCGCGGGCTGCTGCCAGCTTGCGGTGCCGGAACTGCGGTCCAGGCCCCAGACCGAGCCATTGCGGTCGGAGACCACCAGCTTGTCCGTCGCCAGGCCCGGGCGACCGGACCCGCCATGCTCGCTGCCCCAGATGGGGCGGCCGCTGGGGGCATCGATGGCCATCGTCGCCTGCTTGTAGCTGCTGGCGTAGAGCACGGTGCCGTCGAGCACCGGCGTACCGTCGATGTCCGCCATGCGGTCGAGCTCGGTCCGCCCGTCGGGCTGCGCCACCGGGAGGTCCCAGATCGGGCGGCCGTCGGCGATCGCGAGCGCCGCCAGGGTGCCGTCGTCATTGCCGACGAACACGAAGCCCGGGCCGAGCACCGGCCCGTCGTTGCCGCGCACGGTGAGCGAGGGCAGCTCCTTGGTCCAGAACCAGCGGCGCTCGCCGCTGGCGGCGTCGAACGCGGTGACGCGGCCGTCGTTGGAGCGCACGAACACCAGCCCCTGCCCCATGACGGGCGGCGCGATCACCTCGTTCGGCACCTGGGCCTGCCAGCGCTCGGCACCGGTGGCGGCATCCAGCGCGATGACCTCGCCCTTCAGGCTGCCGACCACCACCAGGCCTTCGCCCGCGCCCGGCCCGCCGGACAGGCGCAGGTCCGATTCATGGCGCCACACCTGGTCACCGGTCTGCAGGTCGAAGGCGCGTACGCCGCCCTCCACTGCCGCCGCGTAGACGCGGCCATCGGCGATCACCGGCGCCTGGCGGACGCCCAGATGGTCCTCGCCCTTGCCGGCGCTGGCCGACCACACCCGCGACACGCTCGCCGACGGAGTGAATTCGACCAGCTCGGCGGGCTCGGACGCGCGCTTTTCCGCCGCCTTCTCGCCATCGCCGCCGAACCAGCCGCGGATCGTGCTGCAGCCGGCAAGCGCCGACACGCAGGCGAGAACGACGAACATGCGGCCGGCGTCGCGCCGGCAGCGGGCGCTCGCGGGCGCGGGGGTGTCTGGCTTCATCAGGATTGGGTTCCCGTCGTCTCCGGCGCACCGCCGGTCTGGGTCAGCTTGAGTTCCAGCAGCTGGCGCTGCGGTGCGGCGACGTCGAGCTTGCGCAACGCCTCCTCGTAGTCCTTGCGTGCCTCGTCCACGCGGCCGAGCGCGTAGCGGGCATCGCCACGGGTCTCGATCGAGGCTGGGTCGTCGACGCCTTCGAGCAGCTTCAACGCGTCCTCGCCCTGCCCGGCATCCACCAGCAGGCGCGCCAGCCGCTGGCGGATCACCGCCGACAGGCCGGGATCCTCGCTGGTCGCGGCGCGCAGGGTGGCGATGGCGGCATCGCGGTCGCCGGCATCGAGCTGCGCCTTGGCGAGGTCGAGCGCCGCCAGCGCGGAATACTTCGTGTCCGCCAGCGAGGCGGCTTCGGTCTTCGCCTTGTCGAGTTCACCGGCCTCGACCGCCTTCAGCATGCGGTCGTAGGTTTCGCCGGTGGCGACGCGCTCCTGGTGCGCGCGCTGCGTCCACCACTTGCCGCCGCCGATCAGGGCCAGGCCGAGCACCAGCCCGCCGATCAGCCCGAGGGCATTGTCCTTCAGCCAGCTGCGGACCTTCTCGCCTTGTTCGTGCTCGTCGAGCAGTTCATCCAACGCCATCGTCTATTGCCAGTGGGTCCTGCCCGCGGCGACGGCGGGACAGGCGGAGCGATCGGGAACGCCCGGCATCGACGGCCGGGCGCGCGTTCCATCGGCGATCGCGGCGCTACTGGCCGAGCGGCGCGATGGAGCCGTCAGAGGATACCGTAAAGCGCGCGACGTTCGCGCGCTGGAACTCGGACAGATCCTGAATGCGTCCGTCGCCGCGCACTTCCACGGCGTCGGCGTTGCCGATCACCACGCGGCCCACCTCACCACCTTCGAATTCGCGCCGCTCCCCGGCCTTGAGCAGGCCGCGCTCGACCACGCCACCCGTGCCGTCGAAGATCTCGACCCAGCTGTCGCCGGAAAAACGCAGCGACAGCGCCGGCGGCGGCTCGACCTGGCGCGCGGCCGTGCGCTGCGGCATCGACGCCATCGACGCGACCAGCGGACGCGGACCCTCATCGGCCTGCGGCGCGGGCGCCTGCGGCGGCGCGGCGGCGGTGGCACCGGTGCCGGTGGGCAGGTCGAGCGAGGCGTCGACGCGGATCTGCGAGTCCAGGTGCGAACGCGTGGCCATCCACACCGGCACCGCGATCAGCGCGGTGATCACGATGTAGACCATCCGCCCCATCATCCGGTCCGCGACGCGCCGCAGCGGCGGGGTGTAGCTGCGCGGCTCCAGCCGCGCCGGTTCGATCGGCACCGAGCCCGATGCAGCCGGCAGTTCCCCGTCGATGCGCACGCCCAGCAGCCGCGCATAGCTGCGCAACTGGCCCCGGACGAATACGGGTGCGTCGAGCCGGTCCCAGGCATCGTTCTCCAGCGATTCGATCACCCGGACCGGCATCTTCAGCCGGCGCGCCACCTCGGCGATGTCCAGGCCCGCGGCCTCACGCGCCTGGCGCAGGCGTTCCCCATTGCCGCAGCCGGTCTGGCCGGCCGTCTGGTCGGAAGACTTCATGGTGTGCTGCTTTCCCCTGGAAACGCGGTCCCTGCCTGCGGAAATTCAGTCCTCAGCCGCTGAACATAGCGGGCTGCGGCGACGCTGTCGCCGAGTTTATCCTCGATTCGTGACGCCAATTCGAGTGCGGTGGGCGTGGCGGGCGCGGCGGCCAGCCGCCGCTCCGAGAACGCGCGGGCATCGAGATAGCGGCCCTGGCGCATGCTTTCCTCGGCCATCGAGGTCAGCGCCACCGCATTGACCGGGTCCAGCTCGAGCGCGGCGCGCAGGTCCCGCTCGACCCGATCGAACTGCCCGGCGCGCGCAGCGCAGGTGCCCGCGTTGGCGAGCGCACCGGCCCGGTCGCCGTAGCGGGGATCGGTGACCGCCTGGTCGAACCACGTCAGCGATTCCTCCGCGCGGCCGTTGCCGCACAGCCACGCGCCGTAGTTGTTGAATGTCGCGCCGGAAGGCCCGACGCGGGCCGCCTCGGAATGGTGGCTGCCGGACAGCTCGGCATTGCCCTGCCGCGCCGCGACCAGGGCCATCGCGGTATGGGATTCGGGCAGGTCCGGATCCGCCTTGATCGCAGCGCGCGCCTGACGGGCCGCGGCATCGAGCTCGCCCACGCGCAGGTGCCGATCCGCGGACGCGGCCAGCCGTCTCGCCTCGAGCCTGCGCTTGCCGGACTCGGTTTCCTTGAAGGTGTATTCCGGGGCCACGCGTTCGACGCCCTTGCGGCTGGCGTCCTGCTTGACGAAGGTCAGCCGCGAGCAGCCGCCCGCGACCAGCACCGCCATGGCAAGCCCCAACGCCAGCACCATGGCCTCAGGCTGCCGCATCGACGCCCCCGTCCTCGAGCCGCTTGCGGAATTCCGCCTGGCGCCGGGTGCGGTCCATCACCTGCCCCTTGAGCTGGCCGCAGGCGGCATCGATGTCGTCGCCGCGGGTGCGCCGCACCGGTGCGATGCGCCCCGATTCGTTGAGCAGCTTCTGGAAGCGCCGGATCGCCGCGTCGTCGGGCCGCTGGTAGCGGGTGCCCGGGAACGGGTTGAACGGGATCAGGTTGACCTTGGCGGCGTCCTTCATCTGCAGCCGGTTGTCGAAGTCGCGCATCAGCCGGATCAACCCGCGCGCATGCTGCGGCTGGTCGTTGACGTCCTTCATCAGCGTGTATTCGAAGGTGACCGATTCGCCGCGCTTGCGCTGCGCGTAGCGCACGCAGGACTCCATCAGTTCGGCGATCGGATACTTTTTATTGAGCGGCACCAGCTGGCTGCGCAGCTCGTCGTCGGGCGCGTGCAGCGACACCGCCAGCGACACGTCGCTGACCTCGGCGAGCCTGTCGATCATTGGCACCAGGCCCGCGGTCGAGAGCGTGACGCGCTTGTTGGCCAGCCCGTAGCCGAGGTCGTCGCGCATCACGCTCATCGCGCGCACCACGTTGTCGAAGTTCATGAGCGGCTCGCCCATGCCCATCATCACCACGTTGGTGAGCCTGCGCTGCTTGTGCGGCACGTTGCCCAGGTGCTTCGCGGCCGTCCACACCTGGCCGACGATCTCGGCGGTGGACAGGTTGCGGTTGAAGCCCTGGGTGGCGGTGGAGCAGAACTGGCAGTTGAGCGCGCAGCCCACCTGCGAGGAGACGCACAGCGTGCCGCGCCCCTTGTCGGGGATGTAGACGGTTTCGATGGCGTTGCTGCCATCCATCGCCAGCAGCCACTTGTGGGTCCCGTCGGTGGAAGGCTTCTCGAATTGCACCTGCGGCACGCGGATCTCGGCGTGCGCCTCGAGCTTGGCGCGCAGCGCCTTGCCCAGGTCGGTCATCTGTTCGAACTCGGTGACGTGGCGGTGGTGGATCCACTTCATCACCTGGTGGGCGCGGAAACGCTTCTCGCCGAGGGTATCGGCGAAGAAGCGCTCCAGACCCTCGCGATCGAGGTCGAGCAGGTTCTGTTTCGTGCTGGCTGCGACTTCGGTCACTTCAACGGATCGGATCGACGGAGGATCAACGGGGGAACACTTCGGTGCTGGCGAAGAAATACGCGATCTCGATCGCGGCGTTCTCGGACGAGTCGGACCCGTGCACCGCATTGGCATCGATGCTGTCGGCGAAGTCCGCGCGGATCGTGCCCGCGGCCGCTTCCTTCGGATTGGTCGCGCCCATCAGCTCGCGGTTCTTCAGCACCGCGCCCTCGCCTTCGAGCACCTGGACCATCACCGGTCCGCTGATCATGAACTCGACCAGCGCGTTGAAGAACGGACGTTCGCGGTGCACGGCGTAGAAGCCCTCGGCCTCCTTGCGCGAGAGGTGCTTCATCTTCGAGGCGACGACCTTCAGGCCGCCCTTCTCGAAGCGGCTGTAGATTTCGCCGATGACGTTCTTGGCGACGGCATCGGGCTTGATGATCGAAAGGGTGCGCTCCAGCGCCATGGGACATCTCCGGGCAGGGGCCGCTCGCTCCGGGGCGGCGGCCAGATTAACATGGAAAAACCCGCGTGCGGACGCGGGTTTAGCCGATATGGCTACGGTAATTCTAACGGATTGCACGGCAACGCAGCACCCCCGTGGATTGCATCATGGCCGATCCGGGTCTAGCATCAAACAAGCGTTTGATTCAGTCTTCGGAGGCCGGATGGCAGTCGCGGTGCAGCAGTTCTCTACCAAGGAGCGGATTCTCGGCGCGGCCGAGGAGCTGTTCGCCCTGCACGGGTTCTCGGGCACCTCGCTGCGGCAGGTGACCGCGCGGGCCGACGTCAACATCGCCGCGGTCAACTACCACTTCGGCAGCAAGGAGAACCTGGTCAACGAGGTCTTCCGCCGCCGCATGGACGCGATGAGCCGCCAGCGCCTCGAGCGGCTGCACGCGGCGACCGCCGACGGCAGTTGCGGGCTCGAGCAGATTCTCGCGGCCTTCGTCGAACCGGCCCTGGACCTGGCCCAGGACCGCCAGGGCCACGCCTTCATCCGGGTCATCGCGCGCGCCTATGCCGAACAGAACGACGGCCTGCGCAAGTTCCTGTCCGACCAGTACGGCCACGTGCAGCGTGACTTCGCCCGCGCCCTGGCCGCCTGCCTGCCGGGCCTGGACAAGGAGACGCTGTACTGGCGGCTGGACTTCCTGGGGGGCGCCCTGACGTATGCCATGGCGGATTTCGGGCTCATCAAGCGGCCCGCGGGGGTCGACGAGGCGACGCATCGGCGCCGCGCGGCGCAGGAACTGATCCGCTTCGCGGCCGCCGGCTTCAACGCCTGAGACGAGCGAATTTCCTTTTAAACCAGATGGATGCAGAACATGTCTGAGAAACTGCTTGTACGTCGCGCCGCGGTGCTGGGGGCTGGTGTCATGGGCGCGCAGATCGCCGCGCACCTGACCAATGCCGGCGTGGACACCGTGCTGTTCGACCTGCCTGCCAAGGATGGCGACCCCAACGGGGTGGTCAACAAGGCGCTCGCCAACCTGGCCAGGCTCAGCCCCGCGCCGCTGGCCAGCAGGTCGCTGGCCGAAGCGATCACTCCGGCCAACTACGAGACCGGCCTGCAGCAGCTGGAGGACTGCGACCTGATCATCGAGGCGATCGCCGAGCGGATGGACTGGAAGCAGGACCTGTACCGCAGAATCGCGCCCTTCGTCGCCCAGCACGCGGTCCTGGCCAGCAACACCTCTGGTCTCGGAATCAATGCCTTGGCGGATGTTCTTCCCGAACAACTTCGCCACCGGTTCTGCGGCGTGCACTTCTTCAACCCGCCCCGCTACATGCACCTGGCCGAGCTGATTCCGGCCAGGGCGACCGACAGGGAGGTGCTCGAAGGCCTGGAAGCCTTCCTCACCACCACCCTGGGCAAGGGCGTGGTCTACGCGCGCGACACGCCGAACTTCATCGGCAACCGGATCGGGGTGTTCTCGATCCTGGCCACTGCCCACCACACCGCGGCGTTCGAGCTCGGCTTCGACGAGGTCGACGCCCTCACCGGTCCGTTGATCGGCCGGCCCAAGTCGGCCACCTACCGCACCTCCGACGTGGTCGGCCTGGACACCATGGCGCACGTCATCAAGACCATGGCCGATACCCTGCCCGACGACCCGTGGCACGCGTTCTTCGAGTCGCCCCGGTGGCTGGCCGGGCTGATCGACAAGGGCGCACTGGGCCAGAAATCCGGCGCCGGCATCTTCCGCAAGTCCGGCAAGGACATCCTGGTCCTCGACCTGAAGCAGCAGGACTACCGCGCAGCCGACCGCAAGGCGGCCGACGAGGTGGTCGAGATCCTCAAGACGAAGGATCCGGTCGAGAAGTTCAGGCAACTGCGCGAAAGCCCGCACCCGCAGGCGAAATTCCTGTGGGCGGTGTTCCGCGACCTGTTCCACTACAGCGCCTACCACCTGTCCGACATCGCCGAGACCGCGCGCGACGTCGACCTCGCCATCCGCTGGGGCTACGGCTGGTCGCTCGGCCCGTTCGAGACCTGGCAGGCGGCCGGCTGGAAGCAGGTGGCGCAGTGGATCGCCGACGACATCGTGGCCGGCGAGACCATGAGCAGCGCGCCCCTGCCCGACTGGGTGTTCGACGGCCGCGAAGGGGTGCACGCCGGCGAAGGCAGCTACAGCCCCAAGCAGGACGCAAAGCTGCCCCGCTCGTCGCTGCCGGTCTACAAACGCCAGCGCTTTCCCGATCCGCTGCTGGGCGAATCCTTCCCGCAGGGCGACACGGTGTTCGAAAACGACGGCGTGCGCCTGTGGACGGACGGCGACGACATCGGCGTGGTCTCGTTCAAGACCAAGATGCACACCGTCTCCGACCAGGTGCTCGACGGGCTGCAGGAAGCGATCGGCATCGCCGAGAAGCAGTTCGCGGGCCTGGTGATCTGGCAGCCGAAGGAGCCCTTCTCCGCCGGCGCCGACCTCGCCGGCGCGCTCGGTCTGCTGCAGGCCGGCAAGGTGGATGCGTTCGAGGCGATGGTGGCCAACTTCCAGGCCACCAGCCAGCGCATCAAATATTCGCTGGTCCCGGTGATCGCAGCCGTGCGCGGACTCGCGCTCGGAGGCGGTTGCGAGTTCCAGATGCACAGCGCGCGCACTGTGGCCCATCTGGAGAGCTACCTCGGCCTGGTCGAGGCCGGTGTGGGTCTGCTGCCCGCGGGCGGCGGCCTCAAGGAGATCGCGGTGCGGGCATCCGAGGCCGCGGGTCCGGGCGGCGACGTGTTCGGCGAACTGAAGAAGACCTTCGAAACCGTGGCGATGGCCAAGGTATCCACCTCGGCGGTGGAGGCGAAGGAGCTCGGCCTGCTGCGCGCAAGCGACAGGGTCGCCTTCAACGCCTACGAGTTGCTGCACATCGCCCGGGCCGAGGCGCGCGGGCTGGCCGAGGCAGGCTATCGCCCACCGCTGCCGGCGCGGCGGATCCGGGTCGCCGGCGATGTCGGCATCGCCACCTTCCGCATGCTGCTGGTGAACATGCTGGAGGGCCGATTCATCAGCGAATACGACGACGAGATCGCGACCCGCATCGCCACCGTGCTGTGCGGCGGCGAGGTCGACCGTGGTGCGATCGTCGACGAGGACTGGCTGCTGAAGCTCGAACGGCGGCACTTCGTCGAACTCGCGCAGCAGGAGAAGACGCAGGCGCGCATCGGCCACATGCTCAAGACCGGCAAGCCGCTGCACAACTGACCGACGACGACACAGGAACCCAGACATGACCAAGCAAGTACAGGACGCCTACATCGTCGCCGCCACCCGCACCCCGGTGGGCAAGGCGCCCAAGGGCGTGTTCCGCAATACCCGCCCCGACGACATGCTCGCCCATGTGCTGCGCAGCGTGGTCGCGCAGGCGCCGGGTATCGATACGTCGCGCATCGACGATGCGATCATCGGCTGCGCGATGCCCGAAGGCGAGCAGGGCATGAACGTGGCGCGCATCGGCGTGCTGCTGGCCGGCCTGCCGGACTCCGTCGCCGCGCAGACGATCAACCGCTTCTGCTCGTCCGGCCTGCAGGCGGTCGCGCTGGCCGCCGACCAGATCCGGCTCGGGAACGCCGAGCTGATGCTGGCCGGCGGCACAGAATCGATGTCGATGGTGCCGATGATGGGCAACAAGGTGGCGCTGTCGCCATCGGTGTTCAAGGACGACCACGTCGCCATCGCCTACGGCATGGGCATCACCGCCGAGAAGGTGGCCGAGGAGTGGAAGGTGTCGCGAGAGGACCAGGATGCCTTCGCCCTGGCCTCCCACCAGAAGGCGCTGGCGGCGCAGGCGGCGGGCGAGTTCAAGGACGAGATCACGCCCTACGAGATCGTCTCGCACGTGCCCGACCTGGCCGGCAACACCATCCGGCTCAGGAAGCTGCTGGTCGAACAGGACGAGGGGCCGCGTGCGGATACCTCCGCCGAAGGCCTCGCGAAGCTGCGCACGGTGTTCCGCAACGGCCAGTTCGGCGGCTCGGTCACCGCCGGCAACTCCTCGCAGATGAGCGACGGCGCCGGCGCGGTGCTGCTGGCGTCGGAACAGGCGATCAAGGACTACGGGCTCACGCCCCTCGCCCGCTTCGTCAGTTTCTCCGTCGCAGGCGTGCGCCCGGACGTGATGGGGATCGGCCCGATCGCTGCGATCCCCAAGGCGCTGAAGCAGGCGGGCCTGTCGAAGGACCAGCTCGACTGGATCGAACTCAACGAAGCGTTCGCCGCCCAGGCGCTGGCGGTGATCCGCGATTCGGAACTCGATCCGTCGAAGGTCAATCCGCTCGGCGGCGCGATCGCGCTCGGCCATCCGCTCGGCGCGACCGGCGCGGTACGCACCGCGACTATCGTCCACGGCCTGCGCCGTCGTCGGCAGAAGTACGGCATGGTCACCATGTGCATCGGCACCGGCATGGGCGCGGCGGGAATCTTCGAGGCGCTCTGACCGCGCGGCCCCGCACCGGTTGCGGAAAACGACGACGGCGCCTTCCGGCGCCGTCGTCGTCTGCGCGGGCGATCGCGCCGCAGCGCATCAGCTGACGTCGGTCACGCCCAGTTCCCGCAGGGCGGTGGCCATGCTGTCGCGGGCCGCGTCGCTGATCTTCTCGTGGTCGAGCGCGAAGCGGATCGTCGCTTCGACCAGGCCGATGTGGGTGCCGCAGTCGAAGCGGGTGCCGCGGAAGCGGTAGGCGTCGACCTGGTGGTCGGCGAGCAGGCTGGCGATGGCATCGGTGAGCTGGATCTCGCCACCCGCGCCGCGACCGGTCTTTTCCAGGTGCTCGAAGATGACCCCGGGCAGGATGTAGCGTCCGACGACCGCCAGGGTGCTCGGCGCGTCCTCGGGCTTCGGCTTCTCGACCATCCGGCGGATTGCGCCGCTGCGGTCCTGGAAGCCCTCGGTCTCCACGATGCCGTAGCTCGCCGTCTGTTCGCGTGGCACGTCCTGCACCGCGATCGCGCCGACGCCGTGCGCCTGGGCGTGGTCGGCCATCTGCTTGAGCGCACCATCGCCGTTACGGTTCCAGATCAGGTCATCGGGCAACAGGACGGCAAAGGGTTCGTCGCCGATCACGGCACGTGCGCACAGGACTGCATGGCCAAGACCGAGCGCCTCGGCCTGGGTGACGAATACCGCCTGCACTCCCTGCGGCAGCACGTGACGCACGACCTCCAGCTGCTCGAACTTGCCCGCCTTCTCCAGCTTCTGTTCGAGTTCGTAGGCCTTGTCGAAGTAGTCGGCCACGGCATGCTTGTAGCGGTTGGTGATGAACACCAGGGTGTCGCAGCCGGCCTCGATCGCCTCGTCCACCGCGTACTGGATGAGCGGACGGTCGACGATCGGCAGCATCTCCTTGGGCACCGTCTTGGTGGCCGGCAGGAACCGCGTGCCCAGCCCTGCGACCGGGAACACGGCCTTGCGAATACGTTGGGTCATGTCTTGCGTGCCTGTCTTGCGGGGAATGCGACCACCGTGCCGGCGGCCTCGCGCTCGGGCGCCACGACGGCCGGCCGGAACTCCGGCAGTGTTTCGCGCAGGAGGCGGGCGAGCTCATCGGTGTCGAACACCGTCACCGCATCGCGCAAACGGATCAGCGCGGGCTGCAGCTTCTCGCGCGACACCGAACGCGCCTCGGCCTGGAGGATCTTGGGATGCACCGTCGGGCGGTAGCGCTCGTCGGCGTGGAACAGGGTCTCGTGCAGCTTCTCGCCGGGACGCAGGCCGGTATAGACGATCGCCACGTCGCGCTCGGGCTGCTTGCCGGCCAGCCGGATCATCTGCTCGGCCAGCAGGCGGATCGGCACCGGCTCACCCATGTCGAGGGTATAGATGGCCTCGCGCGAACCGATCGCCACCGACTGCATGATCAGCAGGCAGGCCTCGGGGATGGTCATGAAGTACCGGGTCACTTCGGGATCGGTCACCGTGACAGGTCCGCCGTTGCGGATCTGTTCGCGGAACAGCGGCACCACGCTGCCGGCCGAATCGAGCACGTTGCCGAAGCGCACGGTGACGAAGTGCGTGCCTTCGGGTTCGGCCAGCGCCTGGCACACCATCTCCGCCAGGCGCTTGGTGGCGCCGAGCACGTTCACCGGGTCGACCGCCTTGTCGGTCGAGATCAGCACGAACGTGCCCACCTTCGCCGCGGCCGCCGCCTGCGCCACGGTCTCGGTCGCCAGCACGTTGTTGCGCACCGCCTCGCGCAGTTGTCCTTCCAGCACCGGCACCTGCTTGTAGGCGGCGGCATGGAAGACCGCGTCGGGGTTCGACAGGCCCAGCGCGTGGCGCATGACCGCCGCGTCGCCGCAGTCGCCCAGCACCGGGATGCAGCGGATCTGCGGGAAGTCGCGCCTCAGTTCGGACTCGGCCTTGATCAGTGCGAGTTCGTCGATCTCCACCAGCGCGATGCACGCCGCCCCGTGGCGCGCGCACTGACGGCACAGTTCGCCGCCGATCGAACCGCCGGCGCCGGTCACCAGCACGCTGCGTCCGCCCAGCCAGCCGCGGATCGCCTTCCAGTCCGGCGTCACCGGCTTGCGACCGAGCAGGTCCTCGATCGCGACTTCCTTCAGTTCACCCGGCAGCGAGCGGCCTTCCAGCATGTCGTCCAGGCGCGGGACGGTCCGGAACGGCAGGCCGGTGCGCTCGCACTGGGCCACCACGGTGCGCATGGTCGCCGCATCCACCGAGGGCATCGCGATCACCAGCAGCTGCGCCGCGGTCTCGGGCGCGATGCGGGCGACGTCCTCCACCCGGCCCAGCACCGGAATGCCCTGCAGACGGCTCCCGCGCAGCTTGGCCGCATCGTCCAGGAATCCGACAGGGATGTAGGCGCCGGCCCGGCGCAGGTCCCGCACCAGGGTCTCGCCCGCCTGGCCCGCACCGAGGATGAGCACGCGCAGCGCCGCGGTGTCGGTCCGCGCGATCTGGTGGTCCTTGAACGCCCGGTACAGCAGGCGCGGCATGCCCAGCAGCGCGGTCAGCAGCAGCGGGTACAGCAGCAGCATCGAGCGCGGGACCTGGTCCAGCCGCCGGTCGAAGGCGAACAGGACGAGCATGATCGCGACCAGTCCGATCAGCGCGGCCTTCAGGATGTTGACCAGGTCGGGCAGGCTCGCGAACCGCCACACGCCGCGGTACAGGCCCACCTGCCAGAACACCGCGCCCTGGGCCCCCAGCACCAGCAGCATCTCGACCGAGGCCAGCGGCGGCGTCGGGAACATCGGCAGCATCGCGTAGCGGAAATGATGCAGCGCCGACCAGCACAGCCACACCATGGCCAGGTCGTGCGCGACCACCGCCAGCCGCGGCAACGCCATGCTGGCCCGATCTTTCCACTTGAGCATGTTCAGCGCTTCCCGTCTGTGAGACTGTCCGTCGTGTTACCCGCGTGTAGACCGCGAAGTCGCTTCCATGCCAGCCCCCCCGCCAACAGGAACGTCAAGCAGGTCGACATGATAAGCGCGGAACTCCCTGAACGCACTACGAACATGACCGCTGCCGCAACCGCTGCCGCCGCTCCGTAGGAAAGCGTGACCGGAAGGTGCGAACCCAGCGCCCGCGCCCATGCCTGGTAGGCATGCTGCACGTGCGGACGCCACCATGCCTCGCCCGCCACCATGCGCGTGAGCAGCGTCAAGGATGCGTCAAGAAGGAAGGGCAGCAGTGGAAACACCCAGAGCACACGAAGCTCCGGAGGCCGCCCCACCGTCCCGAACGCCAGCAGCGCGGCCAGTGCGTAGCCGATCGCCCCACTGCCCACGTCGCCGAGGAAGATGCGGGCGCGCGGCACGTTGAACGGCAGGAACCCGAGCAACCCGGCCGCCAGGGCGAGGCCTGCCCACAGCACCGGCCCCTGCCCGGCGAGCAGCGCCCACGCCAGGACCACCACCAGCGCCTGCCCGGCCGCGATCCCGTCGATGCCGTCCATGAAGTTCCACACATTGACCAGCACGACCGCTGCGAGGAAGGCCAGCGCCAGGTCCGCAGGCGCCCCCCCCTGCCTCCACACCGCCAGCGCGAGCAGCACGGCCGCCACTCCGTGGACGGCCAACCTCGGCCAGGCCGGGAGCGGCCGGTGATCGTCGACCCAGCCGATGCCGGCGACCAGCAACAGTCCCGCCCCCGCCAGCAGGCAAGTGAGGGCAGCCGTGGGATGCGCGGCCGCGAGGCAAGCAAGCGCGACCAGCAGCACCAGCACGATCGAGATCCCGCCGCCCCTGGGCGTCGCGGCCCGGTGACTCCTGCGCTCGCCGGGCAGGTCGAGCAGCCGCCGGCGCAATGCGTACGTCCTGGCCAGCGCGGTGGCGCACGCGCCAAGCGCGATCCCCGACAGCAGCCAGGTGGCGAGCAGCGCCGAGGGCGCCATCAGACGACGGCGTAGTTGAGCAGCGGCTTGATGGTGCCCCACTCCTTGCAGCTCGGGCACTGCCAGTGGTGGCTGCGGGCGCCGAACCCGCAGCGGTTGCAGCGATAGCTCGGATTGCGCACCAGCAGTTGTTCGGTGATCAGGCGAAGGTCCTGCAGGGTCGTGGCGAGTTCGGTGTTCTCGGCCAGGGTGAGGTCGATCAGGGCAGCCTCGCCGCGCACCGAGGGCCGATCCTTGAGCTGCTGCGCGAGATAGCCGCGCGCGGCATGCACGCCGTCCTGGGCCTCGACCAGCCGCGTCAGCGCCAGCACCGGCGCGATGCCGCGATAGTGCTCGCTCATTTCTGCCAGGAACTTGCGCGCGCCCGACGCATCCCCCACCCGCTCGTAGGCGGCCAGCAGCGCCGGCAGCACCTCGGGCAGGAAGTCGGTGTCGTGGCGCGCGGCGCGCTCATAGGCACGGATGGCGGCGGCATCGTTGCCGGCGTCCGTCTCCAGCCGGCCTTCGAGGATGCCGGCGCGCACCGATTTCGAATCCGCGGCATAGGCGCGTGTCACCGCGGCGCGCGCCCCCTCCGGATCACCGGCCAGTCGCAACCGATCGGCGAGTTCGCATTCGAACTGCGCGATCAGCCGCCCCATCGGCTCGCCGGTGGCGGCCTCGAAGCGGGTCGCGTTCTCGATCGCCTTGGCCCAGTCGCGCTCGGCTTCGTAGATGCCGATCAGGTGCTTGAGCGCCTGCGGAGCGCGCTGGTCGATCCGTGCCAGATCGGTGAACACCACCTCGGCACGGTCGAGCAGCCCCGACTTCATGTAGTCCTCGCCCAGCGCCAGCAGCGCCAGCACCTTCTGCTGGTCGCTCAGGTCCGACCGCTGGGCCAGGCCCTGGTGCAGGCGGATGGCGCGATCGACCTCGCCCCGGCGCCGGAACAGGTGGCCGAGCGCCAGCTGGGTCTCGAAGGTTTCCTTGTCCAGTTCGGCGATGTGCAGGAACAGCTCGATCGCCTTGTCCGGCTGCTCGTTGAGCAGGTAGTTCAGACCCCGGAAATAGGTGGTCGACAGGCGGCTGACCTGGGTATCGCTGTGGCGCTCGCCCCCCCGGCGGCCGATCACCCAGCCACTCAGGGCAGCCAGCGGCAGCAGCAGGAAAAACCAGAACCACTCGGTGACGAACGCCATGGATCAGGCTCCGGAATCATGGGGAGGGTGCGGCGGGGCCGCGGGCTCGACCGCACGCACGCGCTTCAGTTGCCGGCGCAGCGGCAGCACCACGCCCAGCGCCATCGCCAGGCCGGCGCACAGCGCACCCAGCAACAGGGCCACGAGCAGCATCACGCCCAGTCCAGCGTCGAATCCGGCGATGCCGAGATCGAGCGTGACCCGCTGCGGATTGAGTGCGCCGAGCACCAGGCCCGCCGCGGCGAACAGAAGGGCGGCGAGGATCCGCAACGGCCGCATCGCGCTACCGGGCGCGGATGCGCCCTACTCCTCGGCCGGCAACGGGATGACGGCGGTGACCCGCTCGCGCAGCTCCTTGCCGGGTTTGAAATGGGGGACGTGCTTGCCGGGCAGCGCGACGGCGTCGCCGGTCTTGGGATTGCGGCCTGTGCGCGGCGGCCTGAAATGGAGCGAGAAACTGCCGAAGCCCCGGATCTCGATCCGGTCGCCCTGGGAGAGCGAGCCGGCCATCATCTCCAGCAGCGACTTCACCGCCAGGTCGACGTCGTCGGCCTTCAGGTGGGCCTGGCGCTGGGTGAGGATCTCGATCAGTTCCGACTTGGTCATCGTCAACGCGCCCGTGGAAGCCGTGGCGGCGGCCCGGCGCGATGCCGGGCCGTCCACCGCTGCAGGCGCCCGGCCGTGCTGGCCGGGCGTCTGCGGCTGGAGCCGCAAGTCCATTTACTCGGACTTGTTTTCCAGCTGTTCGCGCAGCAGCGCGCCCAGCTTGGTGGTACCGCTGGAGGCTTCGGCCGCGACCTTGTTGTACTCGGCCAGGGTCTCGGCGGCCTCGGCTTCGTCCTTGGCGCGGATCGACAGCTGCAGCGTACGGCTCTTGCGGTCCTGGCCGACGTACTTGGCCTCGACCGAATCGCCCACCTTCAGGTGCTGGCTGGCGTCGTCGACGCGGGTGTCGGCGACGTCGCGCGCAGCGACGTAACCTTCCACGCCCTCGCCCAGGTCGATCACCGCACCCTTGGCGTCGACTTCCTTCACCGTGCCGGTGACCTTCGAGCCGCGCGGGTGGTTGGCCAGGAACTGGCCGTACGGATCCTGCTCGAGCTGCTTGACGCCCAGCGAGATGCGCTCGCGCTCCGGATCGACCGCCAGCACCACCGCTTCCACGGTGTCACCCTTCTTGAAGTTGCGCGCGACTTCCTCGCCGGTCGAGTTCCAGGTGATGTCCGACAGGTGGATCAGGCCGTCGATGCCGCCGTCCAGGCCGATGAAGATGCCGAAATCGGTGATCGACTTGATCTGGCCCGACACCTTGTCGCCCTTCTTGTGGATCGCGGCGAAGGTCTCCCACGGGTTGGAGGTGACCTGCTTGATGCCGAGCGAGATGCGGCGACGCTCCTCGTCGACGTCGAGCACCATGACCTCGAGCTCGTCGCCGACCTGCACCACCTTGGACGGATTGACGTTCTTGTTGGTCCAGTCCATCTCGGACACGTGCACAAGACCCTCGACGCCCGGCTCGATCTCGACGAACGCGCCGTAGTCGGTGACGTTGGAAACCTTGCCGAACACGCGGGTGTTGGACGGGTAACGGCGGGCGATGTTGTCCCACGGATCCTCGCCCAGCTGCTTCAGGCCGAGGCTGACGCGGTTGCGCTCGCGGTCGTACTTGAGCACGCGCACTTCGAGCTCCTGGCCCACTTCCACGACTTCGGACGGATGGCGCACGCGCTTCCAGGCCATGTCGGTGATGTGCAGCAGGCCGTCGATGCCGCCGAGGTCCACGAACGCGCCGTAATCGGTCAGGTTCTTGACCACGCCCTTGAGCACGGCGCCCTCGACCAGCTTCTCCATCAGCTGCTCGCGCTCTTCCGAGTGCTCGCTCTCGACCACCGCGCGGCGCGAGACGACGACGTTGTTGCGCTTGCGGTCGAGCTTGATCAGCTTGAACTCGAGTTCCTTGCCCTCGAGGTACACCGGATCGCGGACCGGACGCACGTCGACCAGCGAACCCGGAAGGAATGCGCGGACGTCCTTGATGTCGACGGTGAAGCCGCCCTTGACCTTGCCGCTGATGCGGCCGGTGATGGTCTCGTTCTTCTCGAGCGCTTCCTCGAGCTCGTCCCACACCATGGCGCGCTTGGCCTTCTCGCGCGACAGCACGGTTTCGCCGAAGCCGTTCTCGAGCGAGTCCAGCGCCACCTTGACGGTGTCGCCTTCGGCGACGTCGATCTCGCCGGCGTCGTTACGGAACTGTTCGATCGGCACGATGCCTTCGGACTTCAGGCCGGCATTGATCACGACGACGTCGGTGCGCACCTGCACCACGACGCCGGTGACGATGGCACCGGGCTTGAGCTTGGCCAGGTTGTTCTGGCTGGCTTCGAACAGTTCTGCGAATGATTCGGTCATTTGGAATGTCTCGGTTGATGACACAGACCGCGTGCCCTGTGGCGGGCGCCGTGGTCCACCCGTTGTCGACCTGCGCGGGATTGCGTATGGCCGTGAGTGTTGTGGCGGATCGATCCGCGCGGGAACTTCCCGCGCGGGGCTGGTGTCTGCTTCGTTCGATGCCCGGGCAGCGGCGCCCGGGGGTGACCGCCCACGTCGGACGTGGAGGACACGCGCCCGCAGGACGAATGCCTGCGGTCAGGGCGCCACGACGGCCAGCACGCGCTCGACCACCGCGTCGATGCCGAGGCCGGTGGTATCGATGTGGACGGCCCCCTCGGCCGGCCGCAGCGGCGCCACCGTGCGACTGGCGTCACGGGCGTCGCGCGCGAGAATCTCGCGCAGCAGACCGTCCATTGTGACCGAAACTCCCTTGTCCTTCAACTGTTTATAGCGCCTGTCGGCGCGCTCGGCAGCGCTGGCGGTAAGAAACACCTTGAACGGCGCATCGGGGAAGATCACCGTGCCCATGTCCCGGCCGTCCGCCACCAGCCCGGGCGCCCTGCGGAAGGCGCGCTGCCGGTCCTTGAGCGCGGCCCGCACTTCCGGGATCGCCGCGATCGCCGAGGCGGCCGCGCCGGCGGTCTCGGTCCGCAGCTCGTCGGTCGCGTCGTGGCCGTTGACCAGCACCCGCAGGTCCCCCTCCGCGCTTTCGCGAAAGCCGATGTCGGTGTCGAACGTGCAGCGCACCAGCGCCCCCGCATCGTCCAGGTCCAGGTCCGCCCAGCCGGCGGCGACCCCCACCGCGCGGTACAACGCCCCCGAATCCAGGTAATGCCAGCCCAGGCGCTGCGCCACCAGGCGACTGATCGTGCCCTTGCCCGAGCCGGACGGGCCGTCGATGGTGAGCACCGGGATCGGATCTGACATGCGCGGGACCTGCTGGGGACGACGTCCGATTATCCTGCAGCCGCTGCGGCAGCGCCCGTCCTTGCGCAGCAGCAGACAAGCGCTTGAATCGACGAGGAAAACGCCGCTATAATGCGCGGCTTCGTTTTCCGCCTGCCCGTTCTCCAACCCGTTTCGAGGTCTGTCATGAAGGTCCTGTCCTCCCTCAAGTCGGCGAAGGCCCGTCACCGCGACTGCAAGGTCGTCCGTCGCCGTGGCAAGGTCTTCGTGATCTGCAAGTCGAACCCGCGTTTCAAGGCGCGCCAGCGCTGAGCGCGGGTCCTGCGTTCCGGCCTTCCGGAACGTGGACTGTGTGAAATGCCCAGGGGCCGCAGCAATGCGGCCCCTTTTGCGTGCCCGCGCGGTCGCTAGCCGTCTCACCCGACGCGCGTTTCCGCCGTGGCCGACACGGCGGTCCTTCGCCGAATCTGATACAACCCCCTCGCCGATCCGCCCTGAACGAACGCCCTGACGGAGCCACGACCATGCGCCTGATCCCGAGCCTCGCCCTGTCCGCCCTGCTGTGCGCCGCCGCCGCCGCGTCCGCCGACACCCTGCTGGTCGAACGCGCCCAGCACAAGGCGCACGTCGCCCTGCCCGAGCGCGGGCTCAGCACCGCCCAGGTCCAGGCCCGCTTCGGCGCGCCGACCGAGCGCCTGGATCCGCGCGGCGGCCAGAAGCGCCAGTGGCCGACGATCAACCGGTGGGTGTACCCGGGCTTCACCGTGTATTTCGAACGCGACCGCGTGATCGACGCCGTCCTCAACCAGGCCAACGCGTCCGAAGTCGGCCCCAAGCCGGCGATCCGGTGAAGCCCGCCGCACGATGAGTGAAGCGACAGCGCGATTCCCCGCGGAGTGGGAGCCCCAGTCCGCAGTGCTGATCGCGTGGCCGACCGCCGACACCGACTGGGCCGCGCGCCTGGCGGACGTTGAGGACACCTACATCGCCCTCGTCGCCGCGATCACGCGGTTCGAGCCGGTGATCGTCTGCGTGTCCGACGCCGACGTCGAGGCCTATGCGCGCGCGCGGCTGTCCTCGGCGCGGGTGGAGATGGGCCGGGTGCGCTTCGTCGAGCTGCCGTACGACGACACCTGGCTGCGCGACACCGGCCCGATCACGCTGCGAAGCGCCGACGGGTTCGACCTGCTCGATTTCCGCTTCACCGGCTGGGGCGGCAAGTTCGGCGCCAGCCGCGACGACCGCGTGGTCGAAGTCCTGGATGCGATGGGCCTGTTCCCCCAGGGCACGCGCCGTCCGATCGATTTCGCGCTGGAGGGCGGCGCGATCGAAACCGATGGCGCCGGGACCCTGCTCACCACGTGGCGCTGCCTGAGCGAGCGCCACCCGCAGGCGAGCCGCGCACAGCTGACCGAACGACTCTCGACCTGGCTGGCGCAGCACCGCGTGCTGTGGCTCGACCACGGCTACCTCGAAGGCGACGACACCGACGCGCACATCGACACGCTGGCGCGGTTCGCCGCGCCGGACGCGATCGTGTTCCAGTCCTGCGACGACCCGGACGACAGCCACCACGCCGAACTGCAGGCGATGGCCACGGAGATCGCCACGTTGCGCACGCCCGACGGCGCGTCCTACCGGCTGTTCCCGCTGCCCTGGGCGCGGCCGATCATCGACGATGGGCGCCGCCTGGCGGCGAGCTACGCCAATTTCCTGATCGTGAACGGTGCGGTGCTCATGCCTGCCTACGACGACCCGGCCGATGCTGGAGCCGCCGCGGTGATGCGGCAGGCCTTTCCCGACCGCGAAATCGTGCAGGTGCCCTGCCGCCCGCTGATCTGGCAGAACGGCAGCCTGCACTGCATCACCATGCAACTGCCCGCCGGTTCGATCCGCGCGGATCTGTTCGACGCCTGACGCGAGCGAACGCAACAGGCCGCGTGCCCGCGCGACCACCGTCCGCCGCGCGACAATCACGACCGGTTCGACCCCGACCCATCTCGCTGGCGGCAGGGGGGAGGGTCGGGCCTGTTCGCGCGCTGTCCGCATCGCAGGCCCTACAATCTTCCCGCTCCCGCCGCGCGAACGCATGATGAAGAAGACCACCCTCCCCGTCGCCCTGGTCCAGGAACGCGACCACGGCGATGCCGACGCCAACCTGGCCGTCATCGAGGCGCGCGTCGCCGAGGCCGCGCGTGCCGGCGCGCGACTGGTGCTGCTGCAGGAACTGCACAACGGCTGCTACTTCTGCCAGCACGAGTCGGTGGCGGAGTTCGACCTGGCCGAGCCGGTGCCCGGTCCGAGCACCGAACGGCTCGGCCGGCTTGCGAAACAGCACGGCGTGGTGCTGGTGGCCTCGCTGTTCGAACGTCGCGCCGCCGGGCTGTACCACAACACCGCGGTGGTGCTCGAGACCGACGGCCGCGTCGTGGGCAAGTACCGCAAGATGCACATCCCCGACGATCCGGGGTTCTACGAGAAGTTCTACTTCACGCCCGGCGACCTCGGCTTCCAGCCGATCGACACCTCGGTCGGCCGGCTCGGCGTGCTGGTGTGCTGGGACCAGTGGTATCCGGAAGGCGCGCGCCTGATGGCGCTGGCCGGCGCGGAACTGCTGCTCTATCCGACCGCGATCGGCTGGGATCCCGGCGACGAGGACGCCGAGAAGCAGCGCCAGCGCGATGCCTGGATCCTCAGCCACCGTGGCCATGCGGTCGCCAACGGACTGCCGGTACTGTCCTGCAACCGCGTCGGCCACGAGCCCTCGCCGATCGGCGCCGCCGGGCTCGACTTCTGGGGCAACAGCCACGTGCTCGGGCCGCAGGGCGAGTTCCTCGCCGAGGCCGGCGGCGAGCCGCAGGTGCTGATGGCCGAGGTCGACCTGGCGCGCAGCGAGCACGTCCGCCGGATCTGGCCGTTCCTGCGCGACCGCCGCATCGATGCCTACGACGGCCTGCTCAAGCGCTACCTCGACTGACTCCGACCGACCCCATGCCCCCCGTGATCCGTGAGGTCCACGACGCCGACATGCCGGCGATCGCGGAGATCTACGCCGACGAAGTGCGTCAGCACGTCAACACCTACGAGTACGACGTGCCCGGCGTGGACGAGATGCGCCGGCGCATGCGCGCGCTGCTCGCCGACGGGTTTCCCTACCTCGTGGCCGAGCTCGACGGGCGCGTCGCCGGCTACGCGTACGCGGGCAGTTTCCGCGCGCGGCTCGGCTACCGGTTCACGGTCGAGAACTCGGTCTACGTCGCCGCGGACCTGCAGGGCCACGGCATCGGCGCCGCGCTGCTCGACGCCCTGATCGGGGCCTGCACGGCGCGCGGCTACCGGCAGATGATCGCCGTGATCGGCGAACCCACCAACGAGGCTTCCATCGGCCTCCACGCGCGCTTCGGCTTCCTGCACACCGGCACCATGCCCGGGATAGCGTGGAAACACGGGCGATGGCTGGACACCGTTTTCATGCAGCGCGCCCTGGGCGAAGGTGTGGCGACACCGCCTCCCGATGCGGACGGGGATTCGCCTTGACCGGAACGAACGGTCGTGCTTTTATTGAGGTGTGCTCATGACGCCCTCCCCCACGAAGGGTGCCACCACGCGCGAGGCGATCCTCGCGCGTTCCTATGCGCTGGCCTGCGTTAACGGGCTCGAGGGCCTCACCATCGGGGCCGTCGCCGAGCAGGTCGGCATGTCCAAGAGCGGCGTGTTCGCGCACTTCGGATCGCGCGAGGACCTGCAGCTGGCCACGCTGGACCTGGGCGGCGAGCTGTTCATCCGCGACGTGCTGGTGCCGGCGCTGCGCGAGCAGCGCGGGCTGCCGCGGCTGCGCGCGATCTTCGCCAACTGGGCCGAGTGGGTCCGCCACGAGGACGACGGCGGTTGCCTGTTCCTGGCCGCCGCCAGCGAGTACGACGACCGGCCGGGCGCGATCCGCGACCGCGTGCTGCAGCAGGAAGCGGACTGGCGCGACCAGCTCGCGCGCGCGGTGCAGCTGGCGATCGACAGCGGTGAACTGGCCGCCGACACGGAACCCGGGCAGGTCGCGTTCGAGCTCTACGCGATCGCCCTGGCGATCCACCACGATGCCGGTCTGACCGGCTACGAAGGCGCCGTCTCGCGGGGGTTCCGCGCCTTCGACCGCCTGCTCCGCAGCTACGCCCCCACCCCCTGAGACCGGTTCGAGGATCCCCAATGGATGCGCTGCACATCAACAATAGCACGACCGTTCGTTCTTTGGCCATGGAAGAGTCTGCGTCCGCGCTGCCGGGGTCCGAAACCGTGGACGTGCCCGAGCTGCCCACCGAGTCGACGACCGACGCGTCATGGATCGGGTCCGGATGGCGCGTGTCCCTGCTGCGGACGACGATGGCAGTCCTCTCGCGCGCTGCGCCCGGCGTTGCGACCTCCCTGTTCGACCGGATCTGGTTCACCGCCCCGCGCACCCGCCCCCGTGCCGAAGCTGCGGCGTGGCTCGCACGGGGCGAGGCGGTTGAATACCCGGTGCATGGGCGCACCGTGCGCGCGTGGGCGTGGGGCCGTGGTCCCACGGTCGTGCTGCTGCATGGCTGGGGCGGGCATGCCGGCCAGATGCATGCGCTGCTCGAACCGCTGCTGGCGCGCGGCCTGCGCGTGGTGGCGCTGGACGCGCCGGCGCACGGCGCATCGGCGCCCAGTCGCCTGGGCGGGCAGCGGGTGAGCATGCTGGAGATCGCCGACGCCCTGCGCGTCGTCGCCGCGGCGCAGGGGCCGCTGGCCGGGCTGGTCGCGCATTCGGGCGGGTGTACTGCCACGGCGCTGGCGCTGCGCGACGGCTGGCCAGGACCGGACCGGATCGCGTTCATCGCTCCGTTCGCCCTGCCCTCCCGGGCGATCGCGCCATTCGGCCGCGCCATCGGCGCCAGTGCGCAGGTCATCGAACGCTTCCGCGACGCGGTGGCGCGCCGGTTCGCACGCCCGTGGACCGATTTCGACATCCCGGGCCTCGCGCGGCGGCGCGCGCTGCCGCCGTTGCTGGTCGTGCACGACCGGGACGATCGCGACGTGCCGTGGCAACACGGGGCCGCCGTCGCGGCCGCGTGGCCGGGCACGGCGCGTATCGACACTCGCGGCCTGGGACACCGGCGGGTGCTGCGCGATCCAGGCGTGATCGCACAGGTCGCGGAATTCCTCGCCGCAGGCCATCGGCCGGCACCCGCGCCGACGCCGGCCGATGCACGCGGCGAGCTCGACGCCGCCTATGCCACCTGCGGCCTGGCGCCGCCCGTCACGCGCTGAACGATCGCACCGGGACGCGCGCAGCGCCTTTCCCTGCGGCAGGCGACGCTCTAACCTGTCGGCGCCGGATGCCGGCGCCGCCGGCGCCTGCCCGCGCCCGTTCCCCGCACGCGGATCTTCCCTTGGACCAACCTGCCCTTCCCGCCGCCGACTGGCGCGCGCAGCCCCACGTGGTCGTCGAGCGCGACGGCGTGCGCTACACCCTGCTCGGAACCGCGCACGTGTCCCGCGCGAGCGTGGACGCCGTGCGCGAAGCGATCGCCAGCGGCGCCTTCGACACCGTGGCCGTGGAGCTGGACGACCAGCGCCTGCGTGCCATCAGCGACCCGGGTTCGCTCGCCGACCTCGACCTGGTCAAGGTGCTGCGCGAAGGCAAGACGCCGCTGTTCGCCGCCAACCTCGCGCTGGCCAGCTACCAGCGCCGGCTCGCCGAGCAGCTCGGCATCGAGCCCGGCGCGGAGCTGAAGGCCGCGGTGGACGACGCGCGGGCGCGCGGCCTTTCCGTGCGCCTGATCGACCGCGACGTCGGCATCACGTTCCGCCGTGCCCTCCAGGGCCTGGGCTGGTGGCAGCGCGCCAGACTGGGCGGCGGCATCCTCGCCGGCCTGGTGGTCGACGAGGAAGTCGCCGAGCACGACATCGAGAAGCTCAAGCAGGGCGACATGCTGCAGGCGAGCTTCAGCGAGTTCGCCGAACAGACGCCCGAACTGTACGAGGCGCTGATCGCCGAACGCGACCGCTACATGGCCGCGCGCCTGCGCGAGACGCCCGACGGCGTGCGCGAGGTGCTGGCGGTCGTCGGGGCCGGCCATCTCGAAGGGCTGGCGCGGCACCTGCGCGAGGAACAGTCCGCGCCCGGCGGGATCACCGCGGCGCTGGAGGCGGTCAGGCCGAAGTCGCGGGTGCCGGTGATGGAGCTGTGCATCGCCGTGTTCCTGCTCGGCGGCTTCGCCTGGGGGTTCGCGAGCGGCGGCTTCGACGTGGGCGCCGACCTGCTGGCCTACTGGGTGCTGTGGACCGGGGGGCTCGGCGCGCTGGGCTGCCTGCTGGCCGGCGGCCATCCGCTGAGCATCCTCGGCGCGTTCGTCTCCTCGCCGTTCACGCCGCTGCACCCGGCGCTGGCCTCGGGGACGGTCAGCGCCGTGATCGAGGCCTGGATACGCAAGCCGACCCATGCCGATTTCATGGCCCTGCGCGAGGACGTGAACACCTGGCGCGGCTGGTGGCGCAATCGCGTGGCGCGCGTGGTGGTGAACTTCTTCCTGACCTCGCTGGGGACCGCCATCGGCGTGTGGACCGGCGGCGCACGCATGCTGGCCCGGCTGTTCTCCTGATTCAGAGCAGGCCTGCTTCAGAACAGGGTCGACACGCCATTGGCGGTGTTGTGCGCCAGCACCGGCAGCACCAGGCTGCGGGTCCTCGCGCGGAACCAGGCGATCAGCAGTGCCGGTCCGCCGGTCAGTGCGAACGCCATCACGTCGAACGCCGGCGCGCCGTCGCGCCAGGGCAGCGCGTGGCCGAGGCCGAAGGCGACGCTGGCGAGCACCCCGCCCCAGCCGATGCCGGCCAGCCGTGGCGGATCATCGCCGCCATCGAGCGCACGATTGAGCGCGAGCAGCAGCACGCCACGGTAGAACAGCTCCTCTTCGATCCCGGGCATCGTCCACTGGAACGCGATCGTCTCCAGGTCGTCCGCGCCGTCGCGTCCGACGACGGCCAGTACGATGATCAGCGCCGCCACGCCGCAGAACACCCACCAGGCCGCTGCCGAGCCGGGCGCCTGGCGCAGGGTCACCCCGCAGCGGCGCATCCCGAACCAGGGCAGCGCCGCCACCGCCAGCAGGCCGGCCGTGGCCAGCACTTTCCCGGTCCAGTTCCAGTCGCTGCCCGTGACCAGCTCCGGCACGAGGCCATAGCCCCGCAGCACCAGCGCATCGCGCAGCAGCATCAGGCCGAGCGCGACGGCCAGCCAGCCGGGATGCATGCGGCTGCGGGTCGCGACCGCCGCGACGAGCGCGAGCGCCAGCACCACGGCCATGTGCAGCGCGATCTCGATCAGCGCATCGGACATGCGGCTCCCTCCCCGGAGCGTGCGGGCGCGGCCGCCTGAGGGCGACCGACGCCGGGTTTCCGGATCAGCCCTCCGTGGCCGCGACCGCTGGCGGGGCCACGCGCCGGGTTCGTGCGCGGCGCACCAGTCGCGAGGTGCCGTTGCGCAGGTCGTCCAGCAGGGCGTAGATGGTCGGCAGGAACAGCAGGCTGACCACGGTCGAGAACGCCAGGCCACCCGCGATCGCACGCGCCATCGGGTAGTACGGCGGCATGCCGTCGGCGGTGTCGGTGTTGAGTGCGATCGGGATCATCGCCAGGATCGCCGTGCCCATGGTCATCATGATCGGGCGCAGGCGCTCGCGGCTGCCCTCGATCAGCGCCTCGGTGCGCGGCAGCCCGCGCCGGCGCAGGTTGTTGATGTGCTCGATCATCACGATGCCGTTGTTCACCACCACGCCCATCAGCACCAGGATGCCGATCACGGCCATGATGTTCATCTCGGTGCCGGTGAGCCAGAACAGCCAGTACACGCCGAAGATCGAGAACAGCACGCAGGACATGATCGCGGTCGGGAACAGCAGCGATTCGAACACCGCGGCCATGATCACCAGCATCAGCACCAGCGCGATCACGATCGCGCGCAGCATCTGGTCCATGCCGTCGAAGTTGATGTTGAAACCCATGCCGGAGAACGTGTAGCCGTAGCCCGGCGGGAATTCCACGCCATCCAGCGCGGATTCGACCGCCGCGCGCGCCTCCTCGACCGGCACCCCCTGCGGGATGCCGGCCTCGATCCGGAGCATGGTCTGCCGGTTCAGGCGCTGGATCGAGGTGGCCGCGGGGTTCATGCCGACATCGACCATCGCCAGCAGCGGCACCTGGGTGCCATTGGCCGCGCGCACCATGAAGCCCGACAGGTCCTCGATGCCGTACTCGTCCGAGCCGGCGAAGCGCACGTTCACCGGGATCTCGACCTCGCCGCGGTGGAAGTCGCGCAGCGACGAGCCGCGCAGCGCCATGTTGACGAACTGGGCCACCTCCTGCGCGCTGAAGCCGTAGGCGGCGGCGCGCTCGCGGTCCACGCGCACCGAGAGCTCGGTGTTGGCGTCGCCGGTGTCCACACGCACGTCGCGCAGCTTCTCGTTGCGTCCCAGCATCGGCACGATGTCCGCCGCCAGGTCCTGCAGGACCTGGGTGGAATCGCCGATCAGGCTGAAGCGGATGCCCTCGCCGTCGCTGCCCATGCCGCCGGGCCAGCCGATGCCGAGCTTGGCGCGCGCCGACTGTGGCAGGCCTTCGCGCACCTTCTCCTCGATCTGCTTGCTCAGCGCGCGGTCCTCGATGTCCAGGAACAGCCGGGTCGAGGCCCAGCCCTGTTCGCTGTAGCGGCTGTACACGCGCTCGATGTGGAACTCCTCGCGATTAGCGTTGACGAACGCCTCCACCCGCGCCACCTCGCGTCCCATCTCCTCCTTCGAGTACGCGCCCTTCCACTGGTAGAAGATGTTGATCTGGCTCGGGTCGCCGTCGTCGCCGCCGCCCTTGGTATGCATCATCGGCACCACGCTCAGCAACGAGATGGCGAGGATGCCGGCCACGCTCCAGCCGCGGTGGTCGAGGGTCCAGCGCAGCAGGCGCGCGTAGCGGTCCTGGAGGCGGGAGATCGCCGGCGAACGCACGGCAGGCGGCGTCTTCATCCGCGCCGACAGCATCGGGATCAGGCTCACCGCGACCAGCCACGACGCCAGCAGCGAGACCGAGATCGTGACCGCCAGCTGCGAGAGGTAGATGGTGATGATGTTCTTCTCGCCGAACATCATCGGCAGGAACACCACGCAGTGGCACAGCGTGCCCGCCGAGAGCGCGATGGCCACGTGCCGGGTCCCGATGATCGAGGCCAGCGCCGGCTTGTCCGGATATTTCTCGCGTTCCTGGTAGATGCTCTCGACCACTACCACGGCGTTGTCGACCAGCATGCCGACCGCCAGCAGCAGGCCCATCATCGAGATGATGTTGAGCGAGATGCCGGTGAAGTACATGAAACCGAGCGTCATGATGAAGCAGATCGGGATCGCCGTCGTCACCATCAGCGTCGACGGCCAGTGCCTCAGGAACGCATACAGCACGATGATCGACAGTACCAGACCGATGCCTCCGGCCTCGGCCAGCGCCAGCAGCGATCCGGTCACCGCCTCGCCCTGGTCGTCGGTGACCTCGATGCCCACGCCGCGCATGGCGGGATCCTGCTCGAGCACCCCGATCTCGGCGCGCACCGCGCGCGAGAGGTCGACCAGGTTCGCCGCGCGTTCCTTGTAAATGTCCACGCCCACGCTCGGGCGGCCCTCGAGCTGACGCACGTAGCTCATCCGCTGCGGCTGCAGGTCGACGTCGGCGATGTCGGACAGGCGGGTGCCGCGCTCGTCCAGGCGCAGGTCGCGCAGTTCCTGGATCGCCTGCAGTTCGCCGCGCGGTTGCACCCGCAGCCGCTGTCCCGATTCGGTGATCTGGCCGGCGGATACGGAGAAGTTCGCCGCCTGCAGCCGCTGCACCAGGTCGTTCAGGGCCACGCCGTGCGCGCTGAGGCGATCCCTGTCGAGCGCGACCAGCACCTCCTGCGCGGCCACCCCCTCGACTTCCACCCGGGCGACGCCCGGCAGCCGCTCCAGCCGCTGCTTGATGCTGCGCTCGATCAGATCCGCACGCGCGCTCAGGTCAAGCTCGCTGGTCAGGCGCAGGCTCATCGCCTCGCGGTCGCTGGTGGTCCAGCGCTGGACGTAGTAACGGCGGAAGTCGTCGGGCAGCTCGTCGCGCACCGCGTCGATGCGTTCGCGCGCCTCGGAGGCGGCGATCGCGATGTCGCGGCTCCAGTCGCTGAATTCGACCTGGATCTGCCCGCCCTCGGCGTTGGCGCGCGAGTTCATCGACTTGATGCCGGGCATCGTCGCCAACGCCTCCTCGACCGGCCGCAGCAGGTTGCGCTCGACTTCCTCCGGCGTGGAGCCGGGGTACGGCAGGGAGACGAAGAAGAAGGGAATCGTGGCCTCGGGCTCGGCCTCGAGCGGCAGCCGGAACGAGGCGATCAGTCCGATCGCCACCATCGACACGAACAGCATGATCGTGGTGACCGGGCGGCGGATCGAGAGCTCGGTGATGTTCATCGCCTAGCTCCTGGCGCCGGGACCGTCGAGCGCGTCCTGCTCGTGCGCCAGCACCTCGGCCACCTGGGCCGCCGTGCGGCGCGCGCGACGGCCGCGTTCGGCGTAGTACTCGTCCGGCTTGCGGTCGAGCAGGTCGTACACCACCGGGATCACCAGCAGCGTCAGCAGCGTCGACACCAGCAGGCCGCCGATCACCGTGATCGCCATCGGCGAGCGCACCTCGGCGCCCTCGCCGAAGGCCAGCGCCAGCGGCATGAAGCCGAACACCGCGGTCAGCGTGGTCATCATGATCGGGCGCAGGCGCGAGCGGGCTCCGTCCACCAGCGCCTCGCGCTTGGCCACCCCGGCCTCGCGCAGCTGGTTGACCTTGTCGACCAGGATGATCGCGTTCTTCACCACCAGCCCGACCAGCAGGATCAGGCCGATGAACACGACCACCGAGATCGGGGAGTGCGTGAGCACCAGCGCGCCGACCGCGCCCACCATCGCGAGCGGGATGGTGAACAGGATCACGAACGGATGCAGCAGCGATTCGAACTGCGAGGCCATCACCAGGTACACCAGGAACACGGCCAGGCCGAAGGCGAACAGCAGCGAGCGGATCGAATCTCCCAGTTCCTCGCCCTGGCCGCCGATGCGCATCGACACATCCGTGCCGATCGGGTTGTCGGCCACCATCTGCTGCACTTCCGCGACCGCGGCGCCCAGGTCGATGTCGCGCAGGTTGGCGGACACGATCGCCACCCGGCGCTGGTCGGCACGGTGGATTTCGCTCGGGCCGGTGGTCGAGACCACCTCCGCCACCGATGCCAGCTCGACCGGGTTGCTGCCGGTGGGATTGACGATCAGGCGCCGGATGTCGTCCACCGAGGAGCGTTCGGATTCCTGCACCCGCACGAGCACGTCGATCTTGCGGTCGCGGAAGCTGTAGCGCGTGGCGACGTTGCCGCGCACCTTGTTCACCACCGCATCGGCGATCTGGCGCGTGGTCAGGCCGAGCGCCGCGGCGCGGTCCTGGTCGAACACCACCTGGATCTCGGGGAAGCCCTGCTCCACGGTCGAGGTCACGTCCGCGTAGTGCGGATTGCCGCGCAGCAGGTCGGCCAGGCGCATGCCGGCGACGCGGATCGCCTCCAGGTCCGAACCTTCGATCTCGATCTCCAGCGGCGGCGAGAGCGCGAACAGTTCCGGCCGCGCGAAGTCCACCTGTGCGGCGGGATAGGCGGCCATCGTCCCGCGCAGGCGCTCGGTGAGGGCCTGTTCGCGCGAGGTGTCGTCCATCACCACCGACAGCTTGCCGATGTTCTCGCCGCTCTCGGTCGGGCTGGCATCGAGCCGGGTGCCGGTGCCGGACACGCCATACAGCAGGCGCACGCCCTCCTCCTCGCCGTGGCGCCGCTGCACGTCGCGGATCAGCGCATCGGTCTGCGACAGCGGGGTGCCGGGCGGCAGCTTCGCGGTCATCTCGAAGCGGTCCTGCGCCAGCTGCGGGATCAGGTCCACGCCCAGGAACGGCAGCGTCCCCAGGGTCAGCGCGAACGCCAGCGCGGCACCGCCCAGCACCAGCCAGGGGCGCGCGAGCGCCGCGGGCAGCATGCGCAGGTAGCGCGATTCGGCGCGGTTGTACGGCGCCATCGCCAGATCGCTGGCCTTGCGCATCACCGGCCCCACCACCGCGACCAGCGCGCGCCACAGCCTCACCACCAGCCAGGCTGCGCCGAAGAACGCGCCCCGCACCGCCGCGCCGACGCCGCGACCGGTCGCCGCGACGGGCTTCTTCCAGCGGCTGTCCGGCCGCCATTGCGCATGCGGCTCCTCCTCCGGGAACGACATAGGCGCGCGCCCCTTGAGCGAGCTGAGCATCGGCACCAGCGTCATCGACACCAGCAGCGACACCGCGATCGCGATCGAGACCGTCAGCGCCTGGTCGCGGAACAACTGGCCGGCGATGCCTTCGACGAACACCAGCGGCAGGAACACCGCGATCGTGGTCAGGGTCGAGGCGACCACGGCCATGAACACTTCGCGCGTGCCCTCGATCGCGGCCTCGAGGATGCCCAGTCCGCGTTCGCGTGCCTTGGCCACCGATTCGAGCACCACGATCGAATCATCCACCACCAGCCCGGTGGCGAGCGCCAGCCCGCCGAGCGACATCAGGTTCAGGCTGAGCCCCAGCTGGCCCATGAAGAAGAACGTGGTGATGATCGACACCGGCAGCGACAGCGAGATCACGAACGTGCTCCAGCCGTCGCGCAGGAACAGGAAGATGATCAGCACCGCCAGCAGGCCGCCGATCACGGCGTCGAACTTGACGTCGCTGATCGCGTGGCGGATGAACACCGACTGGTCCTCGACCACCGTCAGCGCGATGTCGCGCGGAAGCTCCTCGCGCACCTGCTCCAGCCGCGCCTCGAGCGCGTCGGCGGTGGACACGGTGTTGGCATCGCCCTCCTTGTAGATCGCCAGCTCGACGGCCTCGTGCCCGGCGCTGCGGATCACCGCCTCGCGCTCCTTGTAGCCCTGGCGGACCTCGGCCACGTCGCGCAGCCGCACCGGCGAGGCGCCACCGCCGCCGCCGTCGCTGCGCAGCGCGGCGATCACGTTCGGGTCGCGGCTGCCGAGGATGGCCATCATCAGCTGCTGGTTGTCGCCGGTGGACGAGCCGGCATCGGCACTGCCGCCCGCCTTGGTGAGCAGCATCCCGCGCATCTGCTCGACGTCGGCGAACTGGTTGACCGTGCGCACCAGGTAGCGCTGGGATCCTTCCTCCAGGCGACCACCGGACAGGTTGACGTTCTCCTGCTGGAGGCGCTGGATCACGTCGTCCAGCGACAGGCCGAGTTGCGCCAGACGGCGCTGGTCGATGTCGACCTGGATCTCGTCCTCCAGGCCACCACCGACCTTGACCGCGGCCACGCCGGACACGGGCTCGAGCTTGCGCTTGAGGTCATCGTCGGCGTAGCGGCGCAGTTCCATCAGCCGGCGCACGGCATCGGTCTCGTCGCCAGCCTCGACGGTGGACGAGAGCGCCAGGCGCATGATCGGCTGGGTGGAGGGATTGAAGCGCAGCAGGACCGGTGGGCTCGCTTCCAGCGGCAGCTGCAGCGTCTCCATCTTGTCGCGGACGTCGAGGCCGGCCTGTTCCATGTCCGTGCCCCACGCGAACTCGAGCACCACGTCGCTCTGTCCGGTCCGCGAGATCGACTTGAGCTTGCGCAGGCCCTTGACCACGCCCAGCGCCTCCTCGGCCGGCTGCGAGATCAGGGTCTCGACCTCCGCCGGCGCCGCGCCTTCGTAGTCGGTGCGCACGGTGAGCGTGGGATAGCTCAGGTCGGGCAGCAGCTCGACCTTCAGCGACGACAGCGAGATCAGGCCGAACAGCACCAGGGTCAGCGTCATCATCGCGATGGTGACGCGGCGGCGGGTGGAAAACTCCACCAGACCCGAGCCGCCGGGCGGCGGCAGATCGTGCGGCGACATCAGTTGCCCGCCTGCGCCGCGTCGTCCTGCGCCGGCGCCGGCTTCGCGGCCACGGCGGCATCCTTCTCGCCGATGACCTGAACCGCACTGCCTTCGCGCAGCGCCGCCTTGCCGGCCACCACCACCGCGTCGCCCTGCTTCAGGCCTTCGCGCACTTCGATCCAGCCGCCGTCGGCATAGCCCAGCTTCACCGCCACGCGCGCGGCCGTGCCGTCGCGCACCACGAACAGCGCGGGTTCGCCGCCGTCCTCCAGCAGCGCCGCGCGCGGGACCACGAGGGCGTCGGCGCGCTGGTCGTAGTTGATCGACAGGCGGGTGAACATGCCCGGCTGCAGTTCACCGTCGCCGGCGAACGCGGCGATCACGCGGAAGGTCCCGGTACCGGTGTCGACCACGGGCGACACCCGATCCACGGTCCCGGCGAAACGCTTGCCCGGAAGCGCGTCGGCGACCAGTTCCACGCCCTGCCCGGGCTTGAGCTTGGCGATCTCGCGCTCGGGTACGTTGAGCGTGGCTTCCAGCCGGCTGGCGTCGACGATGCGGAAGATCGGGGAATTGATCTGGACGAAATTGCCCGGTTTGATGTCGCGCGAGGCGATCACGCCCGAGATCGGCGCCACCACCGTGGTGTAGGACAGTTCGAGATTGGCCAGCCGGTTCACCGCGCGCGCGTTTTCCAGGTCGAAGCGCAGCTGGTCCAGGTCGTTGGCGCTCACCATCTGCTGCGCCTCCAGTTGCCGTGCACGCGCATGGTTGGCCTCCAGCTTGCGCAGCTGGGCCGAACTCTGCGCCGCCTGCAGGCGCGCTCGGTCCGCGTCGAGGCGAACCAGCGGCTGGCCGGCGCGCACGGTCTGACCCTCCTCGGCCATTACCTCCAGGGCCACGCCCGAGGTCTTGGCCACGACCTGCGACTCCGCGCGCGGCTCGAGGGTGGCGGTATTGGCGTAGCTGGCCGCGATCGCCCGGCGCGCCACGCGCTCGACCTCGACCGGGATGGCATCGGGCCCCTTGTTCCCCTCGCCCTCCTTCGCCTGGGCGTCGCCGCCCCCCTTGCACGCGGACAGAAGCGCTGCGGTCGACAGCAGGGCAATGGCCAGGGCCGGCCGGACGCCGGGAAGGAAGCGGATCGTATGCATGGAAGTGCCTGAGCCCCTATGGTGTTGTAGCAAGGTATATCACCCGCACTGCGGGCGGCATCCGCCGAAGGTCATGGTGACTGCCGGCAACGTCCGATCTGGACGTCATCGTGGATGCCGACGTGACGCGATCCGTTGCAGCCGACGCGTTGCGCTGGCCCTTGGCTTCGCGGCGCCGCAGATGCGTGGATGCGCGGCAGGCGCGCACCATGCGTTAACACCCGGTGGACCGCAAGCTATACTGGCCCGATTGCGCGACGCCGGGCGTCGCCGATCGCGATACTCCAGCCAGACAGCCACCCAGGATTGCGGACCACTCCATGACGCGACCGTTGACGATCGCCGCCGGCTTTGCCGTCGCCCTGCTCGCCCTGGCCTCGTTGCCAAGCACCGCCACTGCCCAGGAAGCCCCCGCGCCGGCGAGCGAGGACGCGGCGCCTGCCGCGAACGCGTCCGCTGCCCCGGCCGCGCCTGCGCCCGTTCCGGCCCCGGCTGCCGCCGCGCCTGCCGGCAATGCCGACACCGGTCGCCTGCTCACCTACACCTGCCAGGGTTGCCACGGGATCGTCGGCTACAAGAACGTCTATCCGACCTACCACGTGCCCCGGATCGGTGGCCAGTCCGCGGTCTACCTCACCAACGCGCTGAACGAGTACCGCAAGGGCACCCGGCAGCATCCGACCATGCAGGCCCAGGCGCAGAGTTTTTCCGACCAGGACATCGCCGATATCGCCGCCTTCCTGTCGGAGCTGACCCGATGATCCGTTCGATCCGATTCGGCCGTGTGGCCGCTGCTTCCCTGATCGTCTGCGCCCTGGTCGCGTGCGGCGGCGCCGACGAAGCCCAGGGCCCGCAGGCCTCCGCATCCTCGTCGGCCGGGCTGCCCGACGGCCGCATCGCCGAAGGCGAAACCCAAGCCAATGCCAAGGGTCCTGCGACCGGCCAGTCCTGCATCGACTGCCACGGCGCCGACGGCAACGTGCCGCTGGACGCCAGCTATCCCAAGCTCGGTGGCCAGTACGCCGACTACCTGGCGCACGCGCTGCGGCAGTATCGCGACGGACGTCGCGAGCACGCGCTGATGTCGCAGCAGGCCTCGCACCTGACCGACCAGCAGATCGCCGACCTGGCGGCGTACTTCGGCTCGCGCCCCTCGCAACTGCGCGACCTGCACGGCGTGCACTGACGGCTTCGCCAGCGTCCGACCGGAAGGCCCGCCGCGTGCGGGCCTTCTTTTTTGGGAACGCCTGCGGAATCGCCCGATGCACGGCAGGCCCGGGCGCACACGCCGGTTCTTCCCTGCCGGCGAGAGGTCTGGATCAGGATCCCCGCCGCCCTGCAGGCGTACACCGATTCGACCGGACGTGCCGGGGGGCCGCAGCGGCAGCGGACGAAGAACGACGCCTCGCAGCGCGCGCCCGGCAGGTGCTCAGGGATTCGTCGCAGGCGCTGGCGCCAGGCTGTCTTGGTCTTCCTGGAGCTCGCGCTTGAACGGAACATCCGGCGGGCGGCGTGCCTCGGCCTCGACATCCAGCATGTTCGGGTCCGAGAGGCCGCAGGCCCCGCCGAGCATCAGCATCGCCACGGTGCAGCGGATGCGCTTGCCGGTGCCGGGGATCGGGATCAGCACCTCCTTGATGCTGCGCCGGACCCATTCCTCCAGCAGCGTCTCGTGCGGCACCCAGAAGCGGTCGAACGCCGTCGGCTCGTAGCCGATCGGCGGCCGCTTGAGCCAGGTGCCCATGCGATCGATCTTTTCGAAGTCCTCGGTGATCGTGCCGGGCGGCAGCCCGCCGCCCGTGGCGCCGGTGTTGCCGGCCAGGCGCGGGCTGCCGTCGGCATTGAACAGGCCTCCGGGACTACCCGCCTGCCCGCCGGGCACGTTGCGGTCCGAATCGCCCCAGTCGTCGCCGCGACGCGGCGACGGCAGCGCACCCGGCGCCGGCGAGGAGGCCGGGCCCGCACCGGCGGTCGAGGCCGCAGGGGTCGCGCCCTCGCCGGCGTCGCGCGTCCCACCCGCGGCGGCTGCGGTCGACGACGCCTGTCCGCTGGCGGACGGCGCGCCGTCGACACGGTTCGCGGTGCCCTGCGCCGTGCCCGCGGCGGGCGTCGGCGCGCGCAGCTCGATCGCACGCTCGGCGATGGCCGGGCCCTCGCGGCGCAGTTCAGGCGCGGCGTCGGCGATCGGCCTCGGCGCCCGCAGCGACACCTCGGGCGCGGGCGACGGCACTGCACGTTCGACGATCTCGACCTCGGGCTGATCCAGGTCGGGCACGCTGATCTCGCGTCGCGGCAGCGGCCGGACCTGCGGCGGCGGCGTCGCCAGCGGCACTTCGACGACCCGGATCTCGGGCGCTGGAGCCTGCAGCTCCGGTGTGGGCAGCGCGCGCATCGGCGGCGCATCGATCCGCGGCGGCGCCAGCTGGAAATCCGAATCCGGTTCGCTGGTCTCGGTCACCTCGAGCGGCTGCTCCACGACCGGTGGCGGAACCGCTTCGGGCACCGGCTCCACCTCGGCCACCGACGGCGGAGGTGCGGGTGGCGGCGGCTCGGGCGACGCAGCCGCCGGAGCCGCCGCAGCAGGGGCCTGGCTTGCGGCCACGGCCGGTGCCGGCTGCTCGGCCTGCTGGGTGCCGCCGCCCTCGGCCTCCGGCGTGCCCTCGCCGATGAACTCGACCTGGGTGATGGTCTCGCCGAGCCGCTCGGCCTCCTCTTCCCCGCTCGGGAAGCGCCCGACCATGAACAGGATCATCAGCTGCAGCCAAAGCGCGTGCAGCAGCACCGACGAAACCATCGCGAACCGCCGGGTGCGCCGGTCCGGGGCAGGACGCTCGCGCCAATCGTGCCGCCACAGGCGCGCGAAAGCCTGCAGCCCGGTGAGCCGGCGATAGCCGGTGGCATGGAGCGGCTCGCGCAGCAGCAACACGCCGACCAGCGCATCGGGCACGGCCGCGATCGGACGGACGGGGCCGATGCGCGCGTTCGCGAACCAGGCATTCCAGCCGGGCGGCCACTCGCCAGGGGGACGCGGCGGACGGATCGAGCGACCCTTGCGCAGCGCGCGCTGGACCGCCTCGATCAGGTCAGCGGACGAGAACACCCCGCGCGCGGTCCGTCAGTCCGCGCCGCGGGGCATGTAGGGCGCCGTCCCGGTGTCGTGGTCGGTCGCGTCGCGCACCGCCGTCACGCCCGGCACCTTCTCCATCAGCGTGCGCTCGATCCCCTGCTTGAGGGTCACGTCGACCATCCCGCAACCATGGCAGCCGCCGCCGAAGCGCAGCACCACCACGCCGTCGGCGGTCACTTCCTGCAATGAAACGTGGCCGCGATGGGTGGCGAGCTGCGGGTTGATCTCCGATTCGATCAGCCAGCGCACGCGTTCGACCATCGAGGCCGATTCCGCGGGCACCTCGCCCTTGATCTTCGGCGCGCGGATCTGCAGCTGGCCGCCGGTGGCGCGCGACTCGTAATCGATCTGCGCCCCGTCCAGGAACGGCGCGCTGGGCGCGTCCAGCCACAGGGTGAAGCCGTCGCAGTCGATCGACCACTCGTCGCCCCGCAGCTCGTCGGGTTCGGCGAACTCGAGCCGGACGTCGGCCTTGGGCGTGCCCGCGTGCACCGCGGCCAGGCGCACGCCGAGGCCGGGCAGTGCCTCGCGCTCGATCAGTTTGCGGAAATGCGCCTGGGCGTTGTCGGAGATCTGGATCATGTTCGCTTCCGGGTTTGGACTATTCTAGGCCCAGCCCTGCGTGATGCCCGCACGCCACGCCGCGGCGGGTGCCCCTGCACACGATCCGTTCATGCGTGCCCAGCCCCCACAGGAGACCCCCGCCATGTCGGACCTCGTCCCCCTCGTCCAGGCCCATTGCCTGCCGCGCCGCGGCGTCGAGCACCGTCTCGGCGAGGCGCGCGTGCGCGAACTGTTGCCGGAAGTGCCCGGCTGGGAACTGGCCGAGAACGGCCGCGCGCTGACCCGCACCTTCCGCTTCGACGACTACCACCGCACCATGGCGTTCGTGAACGCGCTGGCCTACATCGCCCATCGCGAGGACCATCATCCCGACCTCGGCGTGCACTACGACCGCTGCGTGGTGCGCTACTCCACCCACGATGTCGGCGGGCTGAGCGAGAACGACTTCATCTGCGCGGCCAAGACCGACGCGCTGGCGGCGTGACCCCGGCGGGCCTCAGGCCAGACGGTCCAGGGCCTCGACCAGTTCCGGCACCAGCGGCGCGTTGAGCACGTAGGGCACCCGCCCCGCCTCGAGCGCGAATTCCAGCGAAGCCGCGTGCAGGAACAGGCGTTTGAGCCCGGCCTGCTCGCGCAGGCGCCGGTTGACGGCGGGATCGCCGTACTTGTCGTCGCCTGCCACCGGATGCCCGATATGTCCGGCATGGACGCGGATCTGGTGGGTACGGCCGGTTTCGATCCGTACCTCGCAATAGGAGTGTCCGCCCCGGCGCTCGAGCACCCGGAAATGGCTCAGCGACGGCTTGCCATCGGGCTGCACCTGGACGTGGCGCTCGCCGCCCTGGCGCAGGCCCACGTGCAGCGCCGCGTCGACGCTCATCACCCCGTCGGGCATGCGCCCGGCCAGCAGGGCCAGGTAGCGCTTCCGGATCGAGCCGCCGCCGGCGCGGGGATCCTCGCGCATCAGCGCCTGCAGCTCACGCAGGGCCGAGCGCTTCTTGGCCACCACCATCAGGCCGGAGGTGTCCCGGTCCAGGCGGTGTACCAGTTCCAGCGGCTCGCCCGGACGCAGCGCGCGCAGGGTCTCGATCACGCCGAAACCGATCCCGCTGCCGCCATGGCTGGCGATGCCGCTGGGCTTGCTGATCGCCAGCAGCCGGGCGTCCTCGAACACGATGCTCGCCGCAAGCGCCTCCAGCAGGCCCCGGGCCGGCGCGCCGCGGTCCGCGGGCTCACCCAGGCGGACCGGCGGGATCCGCACCTGGTCGCCGGCCTGGAGACGGGTCTCGGGTTTGGCCCGCCCTCCGTTCACGCGCACCTGGCCGCTGCGCACGATCTTGTAGACCAGCGACTTCGGCGCCCCCTTGAGCTGGGACAGCAGGAAGTTGTCGAGCCGCTGGCCGGCACGTTCTCCGTCCACCGGGACGGTGCGTACGCCGCCGGTCGGGGCGGGCTGGGACCGGGCGTCATTCATTCTCGGGCTTTATCTGATACACTCGGCGGGCGAGATAAGGTGCTGATTTCGCTGGAAGATCCCGGGCCGAAAGCCCGCCTTCCGCGAGACCCGGGCCAGTACGCGGCCACCGCCCTCGGGGCGGCCATGTTAGCGGCTGGACGGCAGTCCCGGATATCGCCCGTTGCGAAGGCAGCGGTGCTGAACATGTCCCGCGCGGCGCGAGAGCCGGCCCCGACAGGCCGTCCCGAGGCAGCCGCCGGCCCTGCAACACTTTTTTGATTGAAGCGCTCCCGCGGTCCGCCGTGGTGTCGTAGCGCTGGAAACCCGGGATCGCCGCTGCGCTTGCGCGGCTGGCGGCCAACCGAAGCTCCAGGCGAAACGCCCCGGCGTTCCGCGCGCCTGCTCCCGCTCGCCTGAACGAGGCACGGGGCAGCGGACAGCGCAAGGAACGCAACCATGAAGCGAATGCTCATCAACGCCACGCAGGCCGAAGAACTGCGCGTGGCCATCGTCGACGGCCAGTCCCTGTACGACATCGACATCGAACAGCCGTCCCGCGAACAGAAGAAATCCAACATCTACAAGGGCCGCATCACGCGGCTCGAACCGTCCCTCGAGGCGGCCTTCGTCGAATACGGTGCCGAGCGCCACGGCTTCCTGCCGCTGAAGGAAATCTCCCGCGACTACTTCCAGGCCGGCGCCGACCACCGCTCCGGCAACATCAAGGAACTCCTGCGCGAAGGCCAGGAAGTCGTGGTCCAGGTCGACAAGGAAGAGCGCGGCAACAAGGGCGCCGCCCTGACCACGTTCATCTCGCTGGCCGGCCGCTACATGGTGCTGATGCCGAACTCGCCCACCGCCGGCGGGGTCTCGCGCCGGATCGAGGGCGACGACCGCGCCGAGCTGAAGAAGGCGATGGACGCGCTGGCCATCCCCGACGAGATGGGCGTGATCATCCGCACCGCCGGCGTCGGCCGCGACGCCGAAGAGCTGCAGTGGGACCTGGACTACCTGCTGTCGATCTGGCGCGCGATCGCCGAGGCCGCGCTCAGCAAGCCCTCGCCGTTCCTGATCTACCAGGAATCGCGCCTGATCACCCGCGCCCTGCGCGACTACATGCGCGCCGACATCGGCGAGATCCTGGTCGATACCCCGGAGATGTACGACGAGGCGCGCGACTTCGTCGAACAGGTGATGCCGCACAACCTGCGCAAGCTCAAGCACTACACCGACGACGTCCCGCTGTTCAACCGCTACCAGATCGAATCGCAGATCGAGGCGGCCTACGAGCGCACGGTGCGCCTGCCCTCGGGTGGCGCGCTGGTGATCGACCAGACCGAAGCCCTGACCGCGATCGACGTCAACTCCGCGCGCGCCACCAAGGGCGCCGACATCGAGACCACCGCGTTCAACACCAATCTGGAGGCGGCCGAGGAGGTCGCGCGCCAGATGCGGCTGCGCGACCTGGGCGGTCTGGTGGTGATCGACTTCATCGACATGGATTCGAGCAAGCACCAGCGCGAGGTCGAGGGCAAGCTGCAGAACGCGCTCAAGTACGACCGCGCCCGCGTGCAGCTGGGCCGGATCTCCAAGTTCGGCCTGCTGGAGATGAGCCGCCAGCGCCTGCGCGCCAGCCTGGGCGAATCGAGCCAGATCGTCTGCCCGCGCTGCGAGGGCCACGGTCGCATGCGCAGCGTCGAATCGCTGAGCCTGTCGATCATCCGCGTCGCCGAGGAGCACGCGATGAAGGACAACACCGGCCAGGTGCTGGTGCAGGCGCCGGTGGAAATCGCCAACTACCTGCTCAACGAAAAGCGCGGTGCGCTGGCCGAGATCGAGAAGCGCCACGACGCGCCGATCGTGATCGTCGCCGACGAACAGCTGCACACCCCGCATTACGAGGTCACGCGCATTCGCGAGAACGAGCTGGGCGAGGAAACCGCCCGTCCGAGCTACCAGCGCGGCACGCCGCGCAAGGTGGCGACCATCGCGCTCAACAAGAACAACCTCAACATCCCCGCACCCGCGGTCACCAACGTGCGTCCGGCGCAGCCTGCGCCGGTCCGCGAGCCGCAGCCCGAGCCTGTGGCGGTCGAAGCCCCCGCCCCCGCGCCCGTTGCGGTCGCCGCGCCGGTTGCGACCGGCGGCCTGATGGGTTGGGTGAAGCGCCTGTTCGCCACTGAACCCGCGACCGCACCTGCCCCGTCGCCGCGCGCGACCCAGCCCGCGCGCGAGACCCGCGGCAACCGCAGCGAACGCAGTGGCGAGCGCGGGGAACGTGGCGAACGCGGCGGACGTCGCGAGCGCAGCGGCAAGGGCGCGCGTCGCGAGCCCGGCGCCCAGTCGCCGGCCGCGGCACAGAAGGAGCCCCGCCAGGGCCAGGGCCAGGGCTCGCGGACTCCGTCCGCGCGCCAGGCGTCGGCGGCGCAGGCCGGCCAGCCTCAGGCACCGAAGAAGCAGAAGTCCGCGTCGCGGGGGCCGAAGCCCTCCGATCCGGCGGAGGCGACCGTACCCGAGACCGCCGCGCCCGGACTCGAACCCGTCAGGACGCCGACCGCGCCGGAGCAGGCTGCCGCTGCAGTCGCGGCTGCGGCCGCGACGCATGAAGCGATGACCGCAGACCCGACGGACGCAGTGGCTGAAGAGACGGCGCCCGCCGACGCACCCGAGTCCACCAACAGCGAAGACGGCGCGACCGCCGGCCGTCGCCGTCGCGGACGCCGGGGTGGCCGTCGCCGTCGCCGCGGCACCGGCGAAGCCGGCACCGGCAACGGCACCGACGGCACCAGCGAAGCGGGCGATCAGGACGACGACGGCCAGGACGAGGCCGAGGCGGCCGCGGCCTCGCTGGCACGCCGCACGCAGCCGGAGTTCGAGTTCGACGATCCGGCGACGACGCCTTCCACGCCGTCCACCTCCCCGGAACGGACTGAGCGTTCCCCGGAGCGGACCGCAGTGGCCGCCACCGAGGCGGCGCGCACCGGCGATTCGATGTCCGATCGTAGTAGCGAGGCGCTCCGCGCGCCTTCCCCCGCATCGCAGCCGGCGCGCGATGATCGCGCCGTCGCGACCGGCACTGCCGGGCCGACCGACGGGCTCGCGTCTGTGGAGGCGTCGACGATGGGCGACACCGGAGCAACTGCTCCCACGCCCGAGAGGCAGGCGCCGGCCACGGCGCCCGCAGCGGTCGCAGCGGTCGATCCACCTGCGAGCGAGCCGGACGCCGTTGCGCCGGTCGGCATGCCGGTCGCGGCTGGTGTCGATGCGGAACCGGCCGACACAGGTCGCAACATGGCCGCGACACCCGAGCCCGGGACCGCACGGTTCGCCACGGCCGAGGTCGAGCCGGCGGAAGCCGCGGCTGCGGCATCCGCCTCGCTCGATGCAGAGCGGACGGCGGTCGCACGACCCTCAGCGCCCGGCCTGTTCGATGCGCCCGCGCCGGTCGCGCCGACGCCGGCCTCGCCCGCGACCGAGGCGGCCGATGCCCTGGCTGCGGAAGAAAGCGCGAACGATCCGCGCGACAAGGACGAGGCGACCGACGCCACGACCGACACCGGCACACGCAACGCGTGAGGTCGACCTGCGCGCACCCGCCATCGTGCGGGTGCGCGTCAGGCACGCACCCGCACGAGCTGTCCGCGGCGCCTGCTGGCTGCCCGACCGATCCATCGTGCAGCCGCGCACGGGATTGCAGGCGCATAAACCCACGTTGGGGCCGCCTGGACGCCCAGCGATCGCGGCTACAGCACCTGCGACGGATCCACCAGCCCGTACTGGCTCGCCAGTCGCGCCAGCGCGATCGTGTCGTCGATCTGGAGCTTCGCGAACAGACGCGACTTGTGCGTGTTCACCGTCTTCGGGCTCAGGCTCAGGCGCCGGGCGATGTCTTCCTGCCGCAGCCCCTGCACCAGCAGCATCGCGATCTCCAGCTCGCGCGGCGTGATCTCGTCGAATGGCGAGCGCTGCCCGTCCAGCCCCGACAGGGCCAGCTTCTGCGCGATGCCGGCGGCGAGATAACGCTTGCCGCGGGCCACGTCGCGCACCGCGCGCAGCAGTTCGTTCGAATCGCCGCCCTTGCCCACGTAGCCCGATGCGCCGGCCTCAATCAGCTTGCGCGGCATCGGCCCGTCCTCCAGCACCGACACCACGATCACCTTCGCGTGCCGGCCGCGGACGATGCGTTCGGTCACCTCCAGCCCGCTCACGCCGGGCAGGTGCAGGTCGCACAGCACCACGTCCGGTTTGAGCTTGCGGATCAGCGGCAGCGCGGTCTCGCCGCTCTCGGCCTCGCCGACCACCTCGATGTCGGTTTCACCCGAAAGAATCATGCGCATCCCGGCGCGGACCAGCGCATGGTCGTCGACCATGAACACCCGGATCGTCATCCCTGTCATCCCTCGTCATGCATCCCCGTCGGGAGGCTAGCGCCATGCACCGGCCGCGCGCAACCCGCCCCGGTTCCGTCGTGACCTGCGGCCCTTGCCGGATCGCGGACTCCGGGGACACTGCGGGTGCGCACGATGCGCTGCGCGCCGTCCACGGGGGCACATTCCATGCAGACACCCATTCCGGTGGAGATCCGGCGCCTCGGATCTGCCGACGTCAGCCTGCTGCGCGACATGCTCGCGATGATGGGCGAGGCCTTCGACGAACGCGACACCTACACCGCGGCCCAGCCCGACGATGCCTACCTGCGGCGCCTGCTCGGCGGTAGCCACTTCATCGCCATCGTGGCGACGGTCGGCACGCGCGTGGTCGGGGGACTGGCCGCGTACGAACTGCAGAAGTTCGAGCAGGCGCGCAGCGAGATCTACATCTACGGCCTCGCGGTCCACGCGGGGCATCGCCGCGCAGGCATCGCCACCATGCTGATCGACCGGCTGCGCGGAGTGGCGCGCGAGCGCGGCGCGTGGGTGATCTACGTGCAGGCCGATCCGCCGGATGCACCTGCCGTCGCGCTGTACACGAAGCTGGGCGTGCGCGAAGACGTGCTGCACTTCGATATCGACGTGACCTGAGCGGTCGCACACGGACTTCGCCGCGACGCGTCCCGATCCTGCGTCCGGATCGGGCGATCCGCCCTCAGCGCGGCTGGAACATGATGATGCCCATGCCCAGCAGCACCACCGCCACGCCGGCGAGGTCCCACGGCGTCGGACGCACGCCGTCGACCGCCCACAGCCACACCAGCGCAGTGGCCACGTAGACGCCGCCATACGCGGCGTACACGCGCCCGGCCGCGGTCTCGTGGAAGGTCAGCAGCCAGGCGAACAGCGCCAGGCTCAGCGCCGCCGGCACCAGCAGCCAGGCCGAGCGGCCCTGCTTCAGCCACAGGTACGGCAGGTAGCATCCGATGATTTCGGCCAGCGCGGTCAGGACGAACAGGCCGAACGTCTTCATCCGCCTGGTGCTCCAGGTCCGCGGCACGGATGGCGGAAGGGGTGGGATTCGAACCCACGGATGCTTGCGCATCGGCGGTTTTCAAGACCGCTGCAATCGACCACTCTGCCACCCTTCCGCATGTGAGCCGCCAGCGCCACCGGGCGCGGCACGGCCGCCCGGCGGGCGTCGCCGCGCCGCTGCGGCGGGTCAGCGCATTGTCGCATGCGCCGCGGTGGCGGACGGCTTGCGACCGGGCGCCGGCGCCCGGTTCCCGGCCTGATCGGCGTCCTTGCCGCAGTGCCGGCAATTGAGGCTGGATTCCTCGATCAGCGGCGGCAACTTCTCGGCCAGGAAATCGATGAACACCCGCACCGCCGGCAGCATGCCGCGACGCGAGGCGAACACCGCGTGCGCGACGCCCTGCGGAAGGCGCCAGTCGGGGAGCACCACTTCCAGTTCACCGCTGCGCACCGCGTCGGCGCACATCGTCTCCGGCAGCATGGTGATCCCCAGCCCCTGCTTGGCCAGATCCATCAGCATCGGGAAATCGAACCCCGACACCCGTGGCTTGAGGTCGATCCGGCGCACCTCGCCGTCGCGGCCCTGCAGCTCCCAGCGCTGGCGGCCCTCGTCCTCGCCCATGGTCATCGCGGTATGCGATGCCAGATCCTCCGGCGCGGTCGGGCGCCCGGCCTTGTCGAGGTAGCGCGGGCTGGCCACCAGCAACTCCTGGATCTGGCCGAAGCTGCGCATCACCAGGCTGCCGTCGTCGTCGAACTTGGTGCGCACGCGGATCGCGATGTCGAAGCCTTCGTTGATCACGTCCACGCGCCGGTTGCTGACGTGCATCTGTACCCGCACCTCCGGGTAGCGGGCCAGGAATTCGGGCAGCAGCTTGGGCATGAGCTGCTGGGCGACGCCCACCGGCACGCTCACCTTCACCACGCCGCGGGGCTCCGCGCTCAGGCGGTCCACCACCTCGCGTGCGGCGGTGGCCTCGGCCAGCATCGACTGCGCATGGCGATGCACGCTCTGGCCCACATCGGTGACCGCGAAACGCCGGGTCGAGCGCTGCAGCAGCCGCACGCCGAGGTCGGTCTCGAGCTGGCTGATGCGTCGGCTCAGGCGCGATTTGGGGATGCCCAGCGCACGCTCGGCCGCCGCGAAACCGCCGTGGTCGACCACCATGGCGAAGTAGTAGAGGTCGTTGAGATCCTGCACGGTGGCCTCCTCAATAGAACAATGCGTGGCATTTCAGCATGTTTATTCCAACAGCGCAACAACCTACGGTATGACCCGTGCCCGGCGGCCCGCCGGCGTAGGAGCCAAGGCCATGAAACTGCTGCACATCGATTCGAGCATCCTGGGCGACCAGTCCGTCAGCCGCGAGCTCACCGGCGCCATCGTCGCACGCTGGCGCGCCAGCGTACCGGGCCTGGAGGTCGTGACGCACGACCTCGCCCGCGACCCCCTGCCCCACCTCTCCGGTGCCACATTGGCCGGGCAGGACGAGATCGAGGCCTCGCGGGGCGAGGCGGCGTTGCGCGAGTTCCTGGATGCGGACGTGATCGTGATCGGTGCCCCGATGTACAACTTCTCGATTCCGTCCTCGCTCAAGGCGTGGATCGACCGGATCGCCGTGCGCGGACGCACGTTCCGCTACACCGAGACTGGCCCGGAAGGCCTGGCGGGCGGCAAGCGGGTGATCGTGGTCGCGTCCGCCGGTGGCGTGCACGCGGGCCAGCCGACCGATTTCGTCGAACCCTACCTGCGCCACATGTTCGCGTTCCTGGGCGTCGAAGCCGTCGAGTTCATCCGCGCCGACGGGATCGGCCTGTCGCCGGAACATCGTGCAGCCGCCATCGAACGCGCGCACGGCGCGCTGCCGGAGCCGCTGCGGCGGGCCGCCTGACCGCGGCCGACGGCGGTCGCGCCCGGGCCGCGCTCAGGCGAGGCGCTCGGCGCCGCCCATGTAGGGACGCAGCACCTCGGGCACCAGGATCGAACCGTCGGCCTGCTGGCCGTTCTCCATCACCGCGATCAGGGCGCGGCCGACCGCCACGCCCGAGCCGTTGAGGGTGTGCACCGGTTCGGGCTTGCCGGTGTCGGAATTGCGCCAGCGCGCCTGCATGCGGCGGGCCTGGAAGTCGCCGCAGTTCGAGCACGAGGAAATCTCGCGATACGTCTGCTGCGAGGGCAGCCAGACTTCGAGGTCGAAGGTCTTGCGGGCCGAGAACCCCATGTCGCGCGAACACAGCAGCATGCGCCGGTACGGCAGCCCGAGCCGTTCCAGCACCACTTCCGCGCAGCGGGTCATGCGCTCGTGCTCGGCGTCGCTGTCGGCGGGCGCGGTCACCGACACCAGCTCGACCTTCTCGAACTGGTGCTGGCGGATCATGCCGCGCACATCCCGCCCGCCGCTGCCGGCCTCGGAGCGGAAGCACAGCGAATGCGCCGCCATGCGCAGCGGCAGGCGGTCCGCGTCGACGATCGTGTCGCGGACGATGTTGGTCAGCGAGATCTCTGCGGTGGAGATCAGGTAACGCCGGTGCTCGCCCAGCTGGGTGGCGAACATGTCCTCCTCGAACTTCGGCAGCTGGCCGGTGCCGAAGAGGCTGTCCGCGTTGACGATGACCGGGACGTTGGTTTCCTCGTAGCCGTGTTCCTGCGCATGCAGGTCGAGCATGAACTGCGCGAGCGCCCGGTGCAGGCGCGCCAGCTGGCCGCGCAGCACGGTGAAGCGCGCGCCGGAAAGCTTCGCCGCGGTGTCGCCGTCGAGCCAGCCGTGGCGCACGCCCAGTTCCACGTGGTCCTTCACTTCGAAATCGAACGTGCGCGGCATGCCCCAGCGATGCTGCTCGACATTGCCCGATTCGTCGGCGCCGACGGGCACCGAGGCATCCGGCAGGTTCGGCAGCCCGAGCGCGATCGCCTCGAGTTCGCCGCGGATCGCGTCCAGCCGCGCCTCGCTGGCCTTGAGTTCGTCGCCCAGTCCCGCGACCTCGGCCAGCAGCGGCGCCGCGTCCTCGCCGCGCGCCTTGGCCTGGCCGATCGCCTTGCTGCGCGTGTTGCGCAGGTTCTGCAACTCCTGGGTGCGCACCTGGATCCGCTTGCGCTCGGCCTCCAGCGCCTGGAGTTGTGCGACCGGCAGGACGAACCCGCGCAACTCGCGCAGCTGCGCGGCAGTCTGGTCGAGGTGCTGGCGGAGCAGGCTGGGATCGAGCATGGCGGGCACGGTGCTGGAAAACGTCGATTATCGCCGAGTTGCGTAGCCGTTGCCGGCGCGCCCGGGCATGCGCGGCGCATGTGCCAGAATCGGCGCATCCCTGCTGCCGCCACGCCATCGCATGTCCACATCGCCCGCGTCCACGTCGCCGCTGCGCCGGATCTCCCGCTTCCTGCCCGCCGGGCGCGGCTGGTGGCTGGTGTTTGGCGCGATCCTGGCCGGACTGCTGCTGTTCGCACTCGTGCTGTCGAACAAGCGCGACGAGTTCGAATTCCATCGTGCGGGCGAGCCCGCGCCCGGCGTGCCCGGCCAGGTGTTCGAGCCCCTGCCCGCTCCGTTGCCGGCCGGGGAATCGACCGCCAGCGGCATGGACGACCGACCGCCCGCGCGCGACGAGGCGCCACGCATCGACCAGCAGGCGCAGTCGCCGGTTCCGCCGCCCGCTCAGGCGCAGGCGCCAGTCGCCCCCGGCGAAGGACCGGCCGCAAGCGGGCCGCTCGCCGACGCCAGCGTGCCGCGTCCGCTCTCGGCGCCGGCGCCGGACTATCCGTCGGCGGCCCTGCGCGCCGGCGCCTCGGGCGACGTCGTCCTGCGGATCGAGGTGGGGGCCGATGGACGCCCCGGCGATGTCACGGTGATCGGCAGCAGCCGTAACCGTGCGCTGGACCGGGCCGCGATGCAGGCCGTGCGCCGGTGGCGGTTCGAACCGGCGGTGCGCGACGGCGTCGCGATTCCCGCCACCGTTCAGCAGGTCATCAGTTTCGACGCCCCGCGCTGATCCGCGCTCACCCGCTGTTGACGCCACAGCGACGCGTCCTCGACGCGGCGCGTGAAATCGTCGCCTCGACCCATCACGAGGACCCGACGATGTCCGACCCCATGACCCAACGGCCTGCCCCCGCGCCGGGCACCGAGCCCCTCCCCGCGGACGTTCCGCCGCGCCGCAGCGGCGGCGCCAGCATGGTGCTGTGGATCCTGCTGCTGCTGGCGATCATCGCCACTGCCTGGTACTTCCTGGGCCGGCACGACGCCACCGAAGTGCCGCCGGATGCGACCCCGATCGGCGAGACCACTCCGGCTCCATCCGAATCCCCGGTGTCCACCGAACCCGCGGCGCGGGACCAGACGGTACGCGAACGCGCTGCGCCCGCCCTGCCCAACCGCGATGCGCGTCCCCTCTCGCAGAGCGCGCCGGAATATCCGGGCGCAGCCATGCGTGCGGGCGAGGAAGGCACGGTGATGGTGGAAGTGGCCGTCGGCGCCGACGGGTCGCCGACGGACGTGTCGATCGCGCAACGCAGCGGTTCCCGCGAGCTGGATCGCGCCGCGCTGCAGGCGGTGCGTGGATGGACCTTCGAGCCTGCGATCCGGGACGGCCAGGCGGTCGCCTCGACCGTGCAGGTGCCGGTGGATTTCCGCCTGGATACGCAGTGACCGCAGGCGTCGCCCAATGCTCCAATCCTCTGCGCGCTCCTACGGGAGCGCGCTTTCGTTGGGCACGGCGGCGTGAGCGTGCTTGGTCCAAGGGCGATCCGGCGCGGCACATCGCCGCCGCACGGGGACCTGGCGCGCGACCGGCGCCCGGGATACGCCGCTAGACCGTCGGAACTGCCGTCCGCAGCCCGAATCCCGCTCCGCTGGCCAGCGCATCGAAGCCCGGGAACGAGGTGGCGACGTTGTCCACGTCCCGGATCCGCACCTCGCCGTCGGCCCGCTGCGCGGCGATAGCGAACGCCATCGCGATGCGATGGTCGCCGTGGCTCTCGATCGTGCCCTTCTGCAGCGATGCGCCGCCGTGGATGGTGGCGCCGTCCGGGGTCTCGTCCACCTCGGCGCCGAGCGTCCGCAGTCCGGCGGCCATCGCGGAAATGCGGTCCGATTCCTTGACCCGGAGTTCGGCCGCGTCCCGTACCACGGTCGTCCCCGTGGCGCAGGCAGCGGCCACGAACAGCGCCGGGAACTCGTCGATCATGTCCGCCACGTGTTCCGTCGGCACCTCGATCCCGTGCAGCGGCGCATGACGCACGCGCAGATCGCTCACGGGCTCGCCGCCCTGTTCGCCCGCCGGCGTTTCCTCGACATCCGCGCCCATCGCACGCAGGACGTGCAGCAGTCCGGTGCGGCGTGGATTCATGCCGACCCGCCGCAGCACCAGATCCGATCCTGGCACCACGCTCGCGGCCACGATGAAGAACGCCGCCGAGGAAAAGTCTGCAGGCACCACGATGTCGCGCGCCACCAGACGCTGGCCACCCTCCAGACGCGCGTATCCCGGTGAGAACGTGATCGGCCAGCCCAGCGCCTGCAGCATGCGCTCGGTGTAGTCGCGGGTCGGATGCGGCTCGCGCACCGTGGTGGTGCCGGCCGCGTACAGCCCCGCCAGCAGCAGTGCGGACTTGACCTGCGCGCTCGCCACCTCGGTGGTGATCTCGACGCCCTGCAGGGCGGCCCCGCCGTGGATGTGCAGCGGCGGCGTGCCTCCCTCTCCGGTGTCGATGCGCGCGCCCATGCGCGCCAGCGGCACGGTGACGCGCCGCATCGGGCGCCTGGACAGCGACGCGTCCCCGACCAGCACGCTGTCGAAGGACTGCCCCGCCAGCAGTCCGGCGAGCAGTCGCATGCCGGTGCCGGCGTTGCCGCAGTCGAGCGGGCCGTCCGGCGCACGCAGGCCATCGATCCCGACGCCATGGACCACGCGCCGTCCCGGGCCCGGCACCTCGATCTCCACGCCAAGCTGGCGGAAGATGGCCTCGGTCGCGCGCGCATCCTCGCCCTCCAGGAACCCCTCGATCCGCGACGTGCCGTCGGCCAGCGAGGCGAGCATGATCGCGCGGTGCGAGACCGACTTGTCGCCGGGCACCGCCAGTGTCCCGTGCAGTGGCGTGCCGCGTGATGCGATCCAGTCCGTCCCCATGCCGCTGCTGCTCATTGCTGCCGTCCGAAAGAAAGAAGAAGAGAAAGAGGAGATGGGCCGCGCCTCGACGGATCGCGCTGCGAAACTCGCGCGTGTGCGGCTCTGGCGCGCGAGCGGCACGCAGCTGCCGCGCCGGGTCTCGCGCGCACGCGTCAGGGCACGGCGACCGGGTAGGACCCGAGCACGTGCACGTCGCCGGCGAAATCGTCGATCTCGGCCAGCGCATCCTTCAACGGCGATTCGTCGACATGGCCTTCGACGTCGATGAAGAACGCGTACTGCCACAGCGCGCCATGGGCGGGCCGCGATTCGATCCGGTTCATGCTGATCGCGCGTCGCGCCAGCGGCTCGAGGATCTTGTAGAGCGCGCCGGGCTGGTCCCGGATCGACACCATCAGCGAAGTGCGGTCGTTGCCCGAAGGCGGGAACGATGCCCGGCCCACCACGAGGAACCGCGTGGTGTTGTCGGTGCGGTCCTCGATGGGTCCCGCGACGACCTTCATGCCGTACACATGGGCGGCGTTCTCGCCGGCGATGGCCGCCGCGTCGTCCGATTTCTTCGCCCGCCGCACCGCCTCGGCGTTGCTCGCCACCGCCTCCTTGTGCACGTCCGGCAGGTTCTGCCGCAGCCAGTTCTTGCACTGCGCCAGCGACATGCCGTGCGAATACACCCGCTCGACATCCTCCAGGTGGCCGGTGCGCGAGAGCAGGTACTGGTGCACGCGCAGCTCCACCTCGCCGCAGATTTTCAGCGGAGAGGTCAGGAACATGTCGAGCGTGGACTGGATCGTGCCCTGACCGGAGTTCTCCACCGGCACCACGCCGAAATCGGCATTGCCCGCGGCGACCTCGTCGAACACTTCCTCGATGCTCACCAGCGGCAGGCCACGCGCGGAGTGACCGAAATGCTTGTGCACCGCCTGCTGCGAGAACGTGCCCTCCGGGCCGAGGTAGCCGATCTTCAGCGGCTCCTGCTGCGCCAGACACGCCGACATGATCTCGCGGAACAGCCGCACCAGCACTTCGTCCGTCAGCGGGCCGTCGTTGCGGTCGACCACCCGCCGCAGCACCTGCGCCTCGCGCTCGGGGCGGTAGTAGTCGATCGCCGCGGCCAGCTTGCCCTTGGCCTTGCCGACCTGGTGCGCCCACAGGGCACGCTCGGCGATCAGGGACTGGATCTCGCGGTCGATGCCGTCGATCTGCGCGCGCACCGAGGCGAGGTCGGGCCTGGCCTGCTTGGAGAACTCGACCCGGCTGCGTGCCGATGCGTCGGCGGCGCCCTGGCGTGCGCCCGCGTCCCCGGACGCCTCCCCGGAGGCCTGCACCTTCGCCGGGCCGCGCGCGGGGGGCCGCTTCGCTGCCGCAATACCCGGTTGCGTGCCTGTGCGGACGCGGCCCTTCTTCGCGGCGTTGCCCGGGGTGCTGCCGGTCCTGCCCGGCGTGCGCTTGTCAGCCATGTCGCGTCTGGAACTCCCGCATGTAGTCGACCAGGGCGCGCACGCCCTCCACAGGCATCGCGTTGTAGATCGACGCGCGCATGCCGCCGAGCACGCGATGGCCCTTGAGTCCGATCAGGCCGGCTGCGCGCGCACCGTCGAGGAACGCGGCGTCGAGCGTCGGATCGACGAGGAAGAAGGGGATGTTCATGCGCGAGCGCACGGCCGGATCGACCTCGTTGCGGTAGAAGCCGCCGGAGCCGTCGATCGCCGCGTACAGCAGCGAGGACTTGAGCGCGCTGCGGCGGTCGAACTCGGCCGTGCCGCCCTCCTCGATCATCCAGCGCACGGTGAGCCCGAGCAGGTACCAGTTCCACGTCGGCGGGGTGTTGAGCATCGACTCGTTCGCCAGCTGCGAGCGGTAGTCGAAGATGTCGGCGCGCGGCTGGCCGGCACGCTCGAGCAGTTCGCGGCGCACGATCACCACGCTGATGCCGACCGGGCCGAGGTTCTTCTGCGCACCGGCGTAGATCAGTCCGTAGCGCGAGACGTCGATCGGCTCGGACGCGATGCTGGAGCTGAAGTCGGCGAACAGCGGCACATCGCCGGTGTCGGGCGGCACCTGTCCCCACGCGGGGCGGTACTCGACGCCGTGGATGGTCTCGTTGGCGGTGACGTGGACATAGGCCGCCTCGTCCGACAGGCGCCAAGATTCACGCGCCGGGATGCTCCGGAACCCGTCGGCCTCGCCGCTCGCGGCGATGTTCACATCGACCGACGGGACCTGCTTCAGCGCCGTCTTGCCCCAGTGCCCGCTGACCACGTAGTCCACGCGCTGGCCCGCATCGGCGAAGTTGAGCGCGATCAGTGCCTGCTGCGTGGTGGCGCCGCCGGCGGGGAACAGCACCGCGTAGTCGTCGGGAATCGCGAGCAGGGTGCGCAGGTCGGCCTCGGCCTGGCGCGCGACCTGCAGGAACTCGGAGCCGCGATGGCTGATCTCCACGATCGACGCACGCGCATCACCCCATTCGAGCATGTCCGCCTGCGCCTGGCGCAGGACCGGTTCGGGCAGTGCGGCGGGTCCGGGGCTGAAGTTGTAGGCGCGCGACATCGGACTTCACGGGAGCGGTGGGAACAGCGCCCTAGTATGCCGCAGCGCACCACCGATTCCCGCGGCGACGCAACTTTTTGCGCCCTGCACACTCCAAGATGCGGTTCCGGAGGAAACCATCATGTCCCTGCGCAGCGTGCCCGCCCTTCCCGATTCCGCGGTTACCGATGAAACCGTGTACCACGCGCGCCGGCGCCTGCTCGGCGCGTTCGCCGGCGCCTCGCTGCTGCCGCTCGCCGGTTGCGCCGACGCCGAGCCACCACCGCCGTCGAACGCGAAGGTGACGCCCGCGCAGGCGAAGTCCGGGTTCCGCACCGACGAAGCGCTCACGCGCTACGAGGACATCACCAGCTACAACAACTTCTACGAGTTCGGCACCGACAAGGGCGACCCGTCGAAGGCGGCGAAGACGCTGCGCACTTCGCCCTGGAACGTCGCGGTCTCGGGCGAATGCGCGAAGCCCGGCACGCTCGCGCTCGACGACCTGCTGCGCGGGATCGCGCCTACCGAGCGCATTTACCGCCTGCGCTGCGTGGAAGGCTGGTCGATGGTCATCCCCTGGCTGGGCGTACCGCTGGCCGACGTACTGAGGCGCTTCGAGCCGACATCGAAGGCGAAGTACGTGGCCTTCACCACGCTCGCCGACCCGGCGCAGATGCCGGGCCTGCGCTTCCGCTCGATCGACTGGCCCTACCGCGAAGGCCTGCGCATCGACGAGGCCATGCATCCGCTGGCCTTCCTCGCCACCGGCCTGTACGGCAAGCCGCTGCCGCAGCAGAACGGCGCGCCGCTGCGGCTGGTGGTGCCGTGGAAGTACGGCTTCAAGAGCATCAAGTCGATCGTCGAGATCCGCTTCGTCGAGAAGATGCCGGCCACCGCATGGAATCGCCTGCAGCCGAGCGAATACGGCTTCTACAGCAACGTCAATCCGGACGTGGACCATCCGCGCTGGAGCCAGAAGACCGAGCGCCGCATCGCCGGCACCGGCAACCGCCTGTTCGCCGACCGCATCCCCACCCTGCCGTTCAACGGCTATGGCGAGCAGGTCGCCGCGCTCTACAGCGGAATGGACCTGAGGAAGTGGTACTGACCGGCGACTTCGCACTGCCCTTCGACGGGCGCACCCCTCCTACCAGCCTTCCCCCCGGGACCATTCGCCTTGCCACCCCCGCCCAAGCCCCTGATCGCGGCCAAGGCCGTCGTCCACGCTCTCGCGCTGACCCCGCTGGCGCTGCTGTCCTGGAAATTCTGGCAGGTGTTCAGCGAACGCGACATCGATGCCCTGGGTGCCGACCCGGTGGCGGCGATCGAACACGAGCTCGGCCTGTGGGCGCTGCGCCTGCTGCTGCTGACGCTGGCGATCACGCCGCTGCGCCAGCTGACCGGGCAGCCGATGCTGTTGCAGTTCCGGCGCATGCTCGGGCTGTACGCGTTCGCCTACGCCAGCCTGCATTTCTCGGCATGGCTGGGACTGGACCTGCGCGGCTACTGGGCGCAGCTGTTCGAGGAGATCGTCAAGCGTCCCTACATCACCGTGGGTTTTGCGGCGTGGCTGCTGCTGGTACCGCTGGCGGTCACCTCGACCCGCGGCTGGATGCGCCGGCTCGGCCGCAACTGGGGACGCCTGCACAAGCTCGTCTACGCGATCGCCGTGCTCGCGGTGCTGCATTTCTGGTGGATCGTGAAATCCGACTATCGCGAACCGCTGCTGTACGCCGCGATCCTCGCCGCGCTGCTGGGCTGGCGCGTGTGGAAACGCTGGTCGCGGCGGCCGGCGCAGCCGCGGGCCGCCTCAGCCTGACCCGAACAGCAGCAGCGCCGCCAGCAGCGCCGCGATGCCGACCGCGGCGAGCAGCAGCCACGGCAGCCGCGACACATGCCCGCGGGGGCCTGCCGCCGGCGCCGCCGACGCCGGCGTCGCGACCACCGCCGACGCGGCCGCGCCAGCGCCCTGCGCGCGGCGTTGCGGCGCCTCGACCACGAACCGGTGATGGCCGTCGAATACGACCTGGTCGCCTGCCGCGAGCAGCGCGTCGCGCACCGCCTCGCCATTGACCAGGCTGCCCTCGGCCGAACCCAGGTCGCGCAGGACCACCTGGTCTCCCGCCAGCTCCAGGCGCGCGTGACGATCGGCGAAGGCCGGATCGTCGATGCGGATGTCGGCTTCGGGGTGGCGGCCCACCAGGCGTGGGCGGTCGAGCGTGAAGCAGCGTCCGTGGAAGCGGCCACCCACGCCCCGCAGCACCACCCGCAGGTTCGGGGATTCCCCGGATGCCGGGGCCGACAGGTCTGCGGGCGGCACCTCGACCGGCAGCGTGGACACCAGGCGCAATTCGACGCCGTCGACATAGATCGCGTCGCCGACGCGCAGCATCGCCATCCGCCGCACCTGGCGGCCATTCACGTGGACCCCCGGACCGCCTTCGTCGACGTTCAGCCACACGCCGCGGCGATCCACGCACAGCCGCACCGCCTCGCCGCCGCCCTCGACCAGGTCCACCGCCCCGCCCGCGCCGCGGCCGAGGCCGTGCACGCCAATGGCCAGGGGGCGGTCCTCGCGCCCCTGGCCCGCGAATCGCAGTCTGACGGAATCCATAGCCGCGGCAATCTATCACGCACGCCTCACGCAGCGCGCCGTGCGTTCCCCCAAAATGGCGTTTTTCCCCGTGAGGCCGCACCATGTCCGCCATCGACATCCGCCACGCCCACGCCCTGCCGATGGACGAAGCGCGCCGGTCCGTGGAACAGGTGGCCGGCACGCTGTCCGAGCGCTTCGGCGTGACCTGTGACTGGCAGGGCGACACCCTGCATTTCGCCCGGTCGGGGGTCGACGGACGGATCGCGCTGGAACCCAACCAGCTGCACGTGACCGCGAGCCTGGGCTTCCTGCTCTCGGCCATGAAGGGACCGATCGAGAGCGAGATCCGCCGGGTGCTGCTGGAAAAGTTCTAGTCCCCGGCCCGGAACGGATCCGGGTCGCCATCGAACAGGCGACGCGAGGCCAGCGCCTCGTCGCGCTCGATCTCGGCCATGAACGCGTCGGCGTCGTCCAGCGCTTCGAATGCGGCGTAGCCGCGCTCGAGGAATCCCTGCAGCTCGCGTAGCCCGGCCAGCCGCGCCGGGCCGCGCGAGAATGCCAGCAGCGCCGCCACCCCCGGCACCTGCAGCGCATTGCCGAAGCCGCGCCCCACCCGTCCGGCCAGCGCGATCTGCCGGCTGCGCCCGGAGCGCTGGCCCACGACGCGGTAGGCCTCGCCGTAGAGCGCCGCATCGAGCCGCCGCCGCCGTGGCGCCAGTGCGCCCAGCGTCTCGGCCATGTCCAGATCCAGTGCCTGGGTGAGTGCACCCAGCTCGATCGCATCGGCCACGGTGGCCAGCAGCGTCTTCGGCAGCAGGCGCCGCATCATCGGGATCACGCGCGCGATGTCGGCGTCGCGACGGGTGAAGTCACGGTCGCCATAGACGTCGCCCAGGAAGAACTCCGCCGCCGGCGCGCGCCGCGGATCGTGCAGGAAATGACGGAAGCTGCGTTCCAGGCGACCGGCCTGCCAGCGGCGCAATTCGGGCAGCCACCGCAACGCGCTGCGCGGCTCGCGGGCGGGATCGTGCAGGGCCTGGTGGCGGGCCAGCTGGCGGCCGAGCCGGTCCATCTCGTCCGACGTCATGGGGCCATCCTGCGGGCGGCACGGCCCCGGGGCAAGCCTCCGGGCGGCGCGTGCGCGAGGCATCGCTGACGGAGGCCGCCCGTGGCGAGTCCGGTCCGCCGCAGCCGCCTCCGGTGCGCGCCAAGGGGCCAGCGCGCCGCGCGCATCGACGATGTGGCCACCTGCCGGCTCAGGCGCAGCACCCGCCGCGGCGCCGTCGCACGCGCTCGACGACCGGCGTGGTGTGATTGCTCTAGCGTGCGTCGCCACGCTCGATCCCACCTTCCCGCACCGGAGCACCCATGGCCAGGTCCAAGCAGTCCGCGAAACGTCCGTCGTCGTCGCGCAGGCCCGACGCTCAGGCCGAGCACCTGTCGAAGTCGCTGAGCGAATCGGCGCAGCAGATCTGGCTCGCCGGCGTCGGCGCCTTCGGTCGCGCCCAGGCCGAGGGCACCCGGCTGTTCGAAGGCCTGGTGAAGGAAGGCGCGAGCCTGGAAACCACCGCGCGCCGCTTCGCCGGCCATCGCGACGTGATGCGCGACGCGGTGGAGACCCGCGTCGGCCAGGCGCGTGAACACGCGGTCGATACCTGGGACCGGCTCGAGAAAGCCTTCGAGACACGCGTGCACAAGACGCTGGTCGCGCTCGGGGTGCCCGGCCGCGACGACCTGCACGCGCTGTCGCAGCGCGTGGACGAACTCACCGCCGAACTGCGTCGCCAGCGCGGCGGCGGCGCAGCGAAAAAGGCGGCACCGTCCTCGCGGGCGACCGGCGCCTCGCGTCCGGCGAAGAAGGCCACACCGGGCGCCTCGCCCGCCACCGCGCGCCCGGCGGCTGCGGCCGCGACCGCGAAGCGGGCGCCGCGCAAGACCGCTCCGCGCAAGCCCACATCGCCCCGCACGCGCTGAGCGGCCGCACGGCGGACACCGGGGGCCGCGACCACCTGACGGTCGCGCAGGGCGGCAGCGGGGCCCGGTGCGCGGGCAACGCACCATACGCCGACGGCGATTCCGCTATGCTTTGCCGCCTTCCGCACCCTGGTTTCCGATGTCGAACTGGCTCATCGCGATCGGCGTGACGTTGCTGATCGGCGGCGTTGCGACGTTCTATTTCCGCACCGTGCAGCTGCGTCGCGACGAGACGCGCGCCGGCATCACCGCCCTGTCCGGGGTCTCCTGGCGCTCGTTCATCCATATGGTCCTCGATGCGCTGGCGCGTCGCGGCTTCACGCGCCTGGTCGACAGCCAGAACGCCGCCGACGACACCGACTACGTGCTCGAACGCAACGGGGAACACTGGCTGCTCTCGTGCAAGCACGGCAGCGCGTTCGTGCTCGGCCGCCTGACGGTGAACGAGCTGGCACGCGCGATCGGCGTCAAGGGCGCGGCCGGCGGCTTCCTGCTGACCCAGGGACGGATCACCGAGGATGCGCGCCCGGTGGCGGCGTTGCAGCGGATCGAGCTGCTCGACGGCCCGACGCTGTGGCCGCAGCTGCGTGATTTCCTCCCCGCCGAGCAGCTGGCCGCCATCCGCGCGCGCGCCTCCCAGCTTGCCCGCCAGCGGGTGCTGGCCTCCTGGTTGTTCGCGCTGCTGGCCGGGATCGCGATCTGGCTGGCGCTGCCGGAGCCATCGCCAGTGTCATCGGCCGCGTCCGCCATCATGTCGCCGGGTACCCCGGCTGAAGCGCCAGCGCCGCCGGAGCAGGTCGCCGCGCAGGACCGGGCCGATGCCGCATCGCGCTCGCCGGCAGAGGTGTCCGAGCGGCGGGATCCCGCGGCGACCGCGGAGCCGGTGCCCGCCACGTCCCCGGCCGCCGCCTCTCCCTCCGCCACCGTTGCACCCGGGGTTGCGGACGTACCTGCCGGATCGCTCCCGATCGAGCGCCAGCGCGCCGATGTCGCCGCGGCCATTTCCACCCTGCCGGACGTCGACCGGGCGGTTTGGTCCAGCGAATCGACCCTCCAGGTCATCCTGTCGACGATCGACGGCGACGCATTCACCCGCATTTGCCCGCTGATCGAGCGCTACGACGAGCTCGCCTCGTCGCGCATCCAGCTCACGCCGCCGCCGGACAGCGGCCGCAGCGTGCGCTTCCGGCAGTGCCGCTCGTACTAGCGCGACCGGCCCCCTCTCCCGTGCGGGCGCGCGGTGCGCGCGCATGATCCGGCGCGGCGGTCGACGCAGTCGAGCCGCGCCGTGCGCTCGAAGTCGCGCGAGCGGGGGTCACCGGATCGAGCGGGCGCCGGATCGGGCGTCCGTGTCGCACACGGACCTGTGCCCGGACAGGACCGGCATGATGGCCACGCGCACGACGTTGCGGGAGCGCGGCGGCGCGACGATGCACGCGTGTTGACCGCTCCGGGACCGCGTGCTGTCATGGAGCCGCACCCGAGGGAGGCGCGCATGGCCAGGTCCGCGATGACGTTCGAACAGGCCGCCGAAGACGTGCAGTCGCTCCCCGAGCGGCCCGACAACGACACCCTGCTGCGCCTGTACGCGCTCTACAAGCAGGGCTCGGAGGGCGACGTGCGCGGCGACAAGCCGGGCTTCTTCGACTTCGTCGGCACCGCAAAATACGAGGCGTGGAGCAAGCTCAAGGGCATGCCGCGCGACATCGCGCAACAGGAATACATCGACCTGGTCGCGCGCCTCAAGGGCTGAGCGCGCCGGAAGTCCGCCATGGCCCGCGACACGCGCCAGCGCATCCTCGACTGCGCACTCGGGATGTTCAACGCGCAGGGCGAGCCCACCGTCACCACCAACCACATCGCCGACGGGCTGGAGATCAGTCCCGGCAACCTGTACTACCACTTCCGCAACAAGGACGACATCATCGAACACCTGTTCGCGCGCTATGAATCGCGCATGGACGAGGTGCTCGCCCCGCCCGACCGCCTGCCCGGGCTCGAGGACATCTGGCTCCAGCTGCACCTGGTGTTCGAGTGCATCTGGGACTACCGCTTCCTCTACCGCGACCTGCTCGAGATCCTCAGCCGCAACCGGCGTCTGCGCATCCGCTTCGCGCGCCTGCTCAGGCGTGCCGACGATCGCACCCACGCGGTGATGCGCGGACTGTCCCGGGCCGAGGTGATCCGGGCGACGCCGGCGGAGATCGACGCCGCCGCCACCAGCCTGCTGGTGCTGGCCACCTTCTGGCTCAACTACGCCGCGATCCGCGGCGACCGCGACGAGCACAAGGCGATCCGCGACGGCATCGTGCAGGTGATGATGCTGATCGCGCCGTTCCTGCGCGATGCCGAACGCGTACACCTGAACCAGCTGATCCGCGCCTATACCGACTGACCCGGAGGCGGCGCGAACCGGGCCGCCTGGTGCGGGGTTCGCCTCGATTCCCCTGCATCCGCCTGCCCAGGCGACGCGCTGGCGCAGGCGTAGCCCTCTCCGCAGGCGCGATCCCGGACCCGCTTCCCGAATGCGCCCGCTCGAATCCGGGCGCCGGGCGGCCAGCTGCGCTGATCGGCACAGCCGGTGGGTCCCCCCAAGGCCTCGGCCCAGGCGCCATGGCCGGGCGCCGACGTCCGCCGATGCCATGGAGCGACGGGCGCACGGTATGTGCGGGACAGGGCTCGAGCATCATTGACCACCCGTGCGCCGTCCGCGCGGGAAGTCAGGCGGTCGCTCCTCGGGCTTGCCGCCCCACGGCCGCGCACGTAGAATTCGCGTCCCGTTTCCGCCCCGCGCTCGCAGCGCTGCGGAAACGCCGCCAACCCGGCCTCCCGGGTGGGGCGACCGGGCGGTTAGCTCAGCGGTAGAGCATTGCCTTCACACGGCAAGGGTCGCAGGTTCGAACCCTGCACCGCCCACCATCTCTGCGTTTCCCCTGCGGGACAGGAACAGCCGGCGCATGCCGGCTTTTGCTTGTCTGGTACAGCGACAGGTGGTGTGCCGCCCGGAGCCGGGCAAGCGTCGCGATGCATCGACAAGCCGGGGCCACGTGGCGATGGGTCCGTCCAGCTCCGCGGGCGCGCATGTCACCCGGCCCCGCCGAATCACGACGTCCTCCGGCCAGGGTGGTGGCATAACGCGTCGGCCATCACATATCCGCATCGTCGGCTCGGACTTCCGCCGAACGGGGGCGCCGCCATGTCCGTCCGCGTGCGGGGTTGCCGTTCTCTTCCACCGAACACGCATGGCATGCGGCCGACACCGGAAATGGCGCGCACCACGCGCTCTGCGAAACGGCGGCGATGCGGCGGTGCGGTCATGGGCCGTGGGCCGCATGCGTGGCCGCCGGATGCCATTCGGTTCGACAACTCGACACAGGGGATACACCGCGCAGCAAGCGCAGGCCTGCTCGCGATTCGCGGGCGGCACGCGCCCTCGCGGCACGCGTGCGCCATGCGGAGGATGCATGAAGCCGGAGCCCCCACCCCTGTCCGAGTCCGCTGGATGCCATCGCGACCGCGCCACCGGCGCCGACCGGCCACCGCAGGGCCTGCTGGGCGCATCGGCCGCGTTCGAGCGTCTGGTGGCGGACATCCGCCTGCTGGCGCGCACCGATGCGCCGGCGCTGATCGATGGTGAAACCGGCTCCGGCAAGGAACTCGCGGCCCGCGCCATCCACTACCTGGGCCAACGCGGCAGCCGCCCGTTCGTACCGGTGAACTGCGGGGCGATCCCGGAGGCGCTGTTCGAGTCGGAACTGTTCGGCCACATCCGCGGCGCCTTCACCGACGCGCGTACGCCGCGCACCGGCCTGGTGTCCCATGCCGAAGGCGGCACCCTGTTCCTGGACGAGATCGACACCCTGCCGCCAAAGGGGCAGGTGGTGCTGCTGCGCTTCCTGCAGGACCGGCGCTACCGGGTGCTCGGGCAGTCGCAGGAAACCGTGTCCGACGCGCGCATCCTGGCCGCCAGCAACCGCTGCCTCGAGGACGAGGCGGCAGCCGGACGCTTCCGCAGCGACCTGCTCTACCGGCTCAACATCCTGCGGCTGCGTGTTCCGCCGCTGCGCGACCGCGGCGACGACGTGCCGCTGCTGTGCCGCCACTTCGCACGCATCTACGCGAACCGCTACGACCTGCCCTGCCCCGAATTCCCGCCGCAGGCGCTGGCGCGGCTGCAGGCCCGGGCCTGGCCCGGCAACGTGCGCGAACTTGAGAGCGCGGTACACCGGATGGTGCTGCAGGGGGTGACGGAGCAGTCCGAGGTGTATGGCCCAGATTCCGCAGCGGACACGTCGGCAGGCCCGGGACCCGCGAGCTTCAGAGACGCCAAGGCCGAGGCGATCGCCTCGTTCGAGCGTCGTTACCTGTGCAACGTGATGGCACATACCGGCGGCAACGTCAGCGCCGCGGCGCGACTCGCACAGACCGACCGCCGCGCACTCGGACGCCTGCTGAAGAAGCATGGCGTCGACTGCGATCGCTACCGCAACGGCTGAGACGGAAGGCAGCGCATGGACCGCGCCTCCCCAGCACGACACGATGCCTCGCGCCAGGGTGCGACGGTCCTGTCGCATGGGTGGGGCGGCGATGTCCCACCCGCTGCGCACGCGCGCCATCCCGCACCACGCCGCGTGTCCGGGTGGCGATCCGCCCGGCGCAGCTGCGATGCCGGGCACCCATGCCGCCGCCCGACCCTGGCGCAACCCGTTGATCCGGAACGGCAGCACACGCTGGCACGCGGCTTGCGCCCGAACACGCCGGGCACGTCATCGATGGATCGGGCCATGTCGGGCGGCGAACGCGGACGCACTCGGGACCTGCAGCGCGCATTGCGCGGTTACCTGCTGCGGCATCCGGGCGCGGCCGACGGCATCGCCGGCATCCGCCTGTGGTGGTTGCCCGCGCACCTGCAGGGCGTGAGCGACCGCGAACTGCGCGGCGCGCTCGAGCACCTCGTCAGGGACCACGCGATGCAGCGCACCGCCCTGGTCGACGGGGGCGAGCTCTACGCCTCGCTCGCCGCCGGCGAGCCCCGTGTCCATCACCCACCTCCGTCCCGTGCTACCCGCCACTGAAGCCCGTCGATCCCGCACCACCGCGTCCCAGGAGCAGTTCCATGCCACAACCCCTCACCTATCCCGGCGTCTACATCGAGGAAGTCGCCAGCGGCGTGCGCACGATCACCGGCGTGGCCACCTCGATCGCGCTGTTCATCGGCTGGGCCGCGCGTGGCCCGGTGGACCGCGCCGTGCGCATCACCTCGTTCGCCGATTACGAGCGCCGCTTCGGCGGTCTCGACCAGCGCACCCTGCTCGGCTATTCGGTACGCCAGTTCTTCGACAACGGCGGCGGCGACGCCTACGTGCTGCGCCTGGCCGCGAGTGGCCTGGAGGATGAAGAAGAGGCCGGCCTCAACGCCGATACCGCGGAAGGCACCGCCGAAGGCCTGACCGTCCTCGCCAGTTCGCCCGGCGAATGGGCCAACGATGTCCGCGTGCGCGTCACCCGCCGACCCGCGGACGACGAGACCGATCCCGCCGATCCCACCGCCCAGCGCTTCAAGCTCGAGGTGATCGACCACGCCACCGAGGACCGGGTGGTCGAGGTGTTCGAGAACCTGTCGATGGACCCCGCCGACGCGCGCTACGCCGAGGACGTGGTCAACGGACGGTCGCTGTTCGTCACGCTCCAGGCCGACGGCAGCCCGCCGGAAGATGCCGCGATGATCGAACTCGACGGCGGCGCCGACGGCGTGGCCTGGACTGCGGCGGACGGAGAGTTCCACACCGCGCTGCTCGCCAGCTTCGGCATCGGCACACCCACCGACCGCATCGACCTGTTCAACCTGGTCTGCGTGCCGGGACTGACCGACGACGCGACGATCCAGAGCCTGCAGGGCCGCTGCCGCGAGCGCCGGGCGTTCCTGATCGTCGATGCACCCGAAGGCGAGACGGTCGGGAACATGATGACCGACGGGCTCGACGGCCTCACCGGCGCAGACGCCAACTACTCGGCGCTGTACTACCCCTGGGTGCGTGCACCCGATCCGCTCAAGCAGGGCGCGCCACGCGCGTTCCCGCCCTGCGGGTTCGTCGCCGGCGTGTACGCGCGCACGGATGCCAGCCGCGGCGTGTGGAAGGCGCCGGCCGGGATCGACGCCGGCATCAACGGCGCCTCGGCGCTGGAAGTGGCGATGAGCGATGCCGAGAACGGCCAGCTCAACCCGCAGGGCATCAACTGCCTGCGCGCGCTGCCGGTGTACGGCTCGGTGGTGTGGGGCGCGCGCACCCTGCACGGCCACAACGACCGCGCCTCCGAATGGAAGTACGTGCCGGTACGGCGGATGGCGCTGTTTCTCGAGGAGAGCCTCTACCGCGGCACGCAGTGGGTGGTGTTCGAGCCGAACGACGAACCGCTGTGGGCGCAGATCCGGCTCAACATCGGCGCGTTCCTGCAGAACCTGTTCCGCCAGGGCGCGTTCCAGGGACGCACGCCGCGCGAGGCCTATTTCGTCAAGTGCGACCGCGAAACCACGACCCAGACCGACATCAACATGGGCATCGTCAACATCCACGTCGGCTTCGCGCCGCTGAAGCCGGCCGAGTTCGTGGTCATCCGGGTGCAGCAGATCGCCGGCGACATCCCAGTCTGAGGAGCGGACCATGGCACAGTTTTCCGTCAACCCCACGCGCTTCGATCCCTACAAGAACTTCAAGTTCCGGCTGAAGTGGGACGGGCGCTACGTCGCCGGCATCAGCAAGTGCTCGGCGCTCAAACGCAGCACCGAGGTGGTCGAGCACCGCGAGGGCGGCGACCCGAGCACCTCGCGCAAGTCGCCCGGGCGCAGCAAGTACGAACCGCTCACGCTCGAGCGCGGCGTGACCCACGATCCCGAGTTCGAGAAGTGGGCCAACAAGATCTGGAACTACGGCTCCGGGCTCGGTGCCGAAGTCTCGCTGCGCGACTTCCGCAAGGACCTGATCCTCGAGGTCTACAACGAGGCCGGCCAGCTGGTGCTCGCCTATCGCATCTACCGCTGCTGGGTGTCGGAGTACCAGGCGCTGCCGGACCTGGACGCGAACGCGAACGCAGTAGCGATCCAGACCCTGAAGCTCGAGAACGAGGGCTGGGAACGCGACTACGAGGTCGCCGAGCCGTCCGAGCCCGTGTTCAGCGAGCCGGCGTGATGGCGCAGGACGCGCAGCTACTGGCGCTGTGGGAAGCGGGCGTCGGCACGCGCGGCGCGCCGCGCGAGCGCTCGCTGCTCGGCCAGGCGCCGCGCTCGCTGGCCGAGCGCAACCGGCTGGCCCTGCAGCGGTATGCGGACCTGTTCGGCGCGGCTGCCGAGCTGATCGGGCGCTGTGCGCACTGCGGCACCGCGGTCGAGTTCGCCATCGACGCGCGCCACTGCGCCGAGGCGCTGCCGCCGCCCGGCGTGCACGCAGGAAACGGCGGCGAAGGCGAGCCCCACTGGCATGCACTCGACGCGCGCGACGACGCCCCCCGCTTCCGCCTGCCGACCCCCGACGACCTGCATGCCCTCGACGGCGTGGACGACACGGAGGTGTTCGCCGACGCCCTGCTGGCGCGCTGCGTGCAGGGCGAACTCCCGGCCACGGCCGAGGCGCGCGAAGCGATCGGCGCGCGGATGCAGGCGTTGATGCCCGGCGCGGCCCTGGATTTCTCGCTGCAATGCCCGGACTGCCGGCATGTCTGGGATGCGCCGCTGGATCCGGTGGACCTGCTGTGGCGCGTGCTGCGTGCCCAGGCCGAGCGACTGCTGGCGGACGTGGCGCTGATCGCGCAACGGTTCGGCTGGTCCGAGCGCGACATCCTCGCGCTGGGTCCCGTGCGGCGCGCCGCATACCTGCAACTGGCGGGAGGCTGACCCGACATGTCCGGGTTCCTACGCCGGCTTTCGCCACGGCATGCGGATGCGTTGCGCCCCGCCGCACCGCTGCGCGCGCTTGCGTCCGGACCGGCAGAGCCCGCGATCCAGGCGCGGGAGGGCCTTGCCGAGGCCAGTCTTGTGGATGTCGCGAACCACATTCCTGCGCACACCGCGGACATCGCGACATCGGCGCGCGCCGCCTCGACGAACGACCCCGCGCGCACTACGGCCACCGCTCCGGCGCATTACACGCCCGAGGCACCGGGACCGTCCGCCGCCGCGACATCCCGTCCGATGGCCCAACCCCTGCAACCCGCACCGGCACGGCCCGATGCCCCCGGGTTTGATGCCCCCGTGAACGAGGCCCTCGAACGACCGGGCTTCGACGCGCATGGCCAAGCGACGCCGCCTGCGCCATCGACGCCGATGGTATTGTCACGCACGCCCGAGCCGGCCTCGCGCGCATCGCTGCCATCCCCGATCGATGTCCGTCCGCCGCTGCATGCGTCGCCTCCGCTGTCTGCGAGCACCGTCGCCCGGCTAGACACCGCGGCCACCACGTCGGCGCCGCCCACCATCCACCTCCATATCGACCGCATCGAAGTGCGCGCAGCCGCCCGGCCCGCGAGTCCGGCGCCCGTTCGACCACGCGCCGTGCCCGAGCCGCAGAGCCTGCACGATTACCTGCACGGGACGCGGCGCGGATGAGCTCGCCGCTCGCCCTCGGTGCGGTCAGCGCGGTCCTGCGCAACCTGCTCGACGACGCGATGATCACCAGCGTCGCGCCCGCGCTCGGCACCACCATCACTGTCACCGCGGTCGCGCCCGACACCATCGACCTCGACGACGAGCAGATGGCGCCGCGGCTCAACCTCTTCCTGCACCAGGTCACGCACAACACCGGCTGGCGCAACGCCGCCCTGCCCTCGCGCAATGGCGCGGGCGAGCGCACGACCAACGGCCCGCTGGCGCTGGACCTGCACTACCTGGTCACCGCCTACGGCCGCGCCGATTTCCAGGCCGAGATCCTGCTCGGACATGCGATGCACGTGCTGCACGAGCGCCCCTGGCTGGACCGCGCCTCGATCCGCGATGCGCTGTCGCCCGGCCCGCTCGACCTCGGCATGTTCCCGCCGCAGGTCCAGGCCCTGTCGCAATCCGACCTTGCCGACCAGGTCGAGGCGATCAAGATCACGCCCGCCGCGCTCGGCATCGACGAGATGAGCAAGCTGTGGTCGGCGATCCAGACCCATTACCGGCCTTCCGCCGCCTACCAGGTGTCGGTGGTGCTGATCGAGGGCACGCGCCCGGGTGTGTCGCCGCTGCCGGTGCTCTCGCGTGGTCGCGTCGATCCCGCCACCCAGCGCGATGCCGGCGTGCGGGTGAACCCGGACCTGCTGCCGTCGGTGCCGACCCTGTTGCAGGCCGTGCCGCCGGACATGCAGAAGACCGCGCGGCTCGGCGACGCCCTCGAGGTCTCGGGCATCCGCCTGGCCGGGACGGATCCGCGCGTGCGCCTGCGCCACCGCCTGCGCGAGGCGCCACTGGAACTGCCGGCCGCACTCGACGCAGACGGCCGCGGCCTGCAGTTCGTGCTGCCCGCTGATGCCGCCGCGCAGGCCGGGTTGCCTGCGGGCGCCTGGCAGCTCAGCCTGGTGCTGACGCCCGCCGGCGAAAGCGAGCCTCGCGAGAGCAACGCCATCCCGCTGCTGCTGGGCGCGCGCCCGATGATCGACGCCAGCGGCGCACCGCTGGACCTGCCGGCGATCACGATCGTGCGCAGTGCCGATCCTGCGCGAGTGCGCGTGACCCTCGCCACGCAGCCGCAGGTGCGCCCGCAGCAGCAGGCCGTGCTGATGCTCGGCACGCGCCAGTGCAACGCCAATCCACGCACCGCGGCGGGCGATGCGCTGGTGTTCGACTTCCCGGCCACGCTGGCGGCGGGCGACCACTACCTGCGCCTGCGCGTGGATGGCGTCGACAGCGAACTGGTGCTGCAGGCGCCGGACCAGGCACCGGTCTTCGATCCCGACCTGCTGGTAACGGTGCCGCCATGACCGTGGCCCACGCCGCCGACGCTACCGTGGCCTGGACCGAGCGCAACCAGCGCTGGCTGGTGTCGCACTTCGCCGCACTGCGCGAACGCATCGCCGGCGGGAGCGGATCGCCGCTCGACGAGGCGCCCGAAGACGACGAGCCCGGCTTCGTCCCGGCGCTGCAACGCTGCGCCGAACTCTTCGGCCTGAGCCGTTTCGAGCGCGGAGTGCTGCTGCTGTGCGCCGGGGTGGCGCTGGACGCGGGCCTGGCCGAAGCGGTGGCGCGCGCGGGCGGCCATGCGCAGGGACGCCCGACCTTCCCGCTCGCCATGTCGCTGCTGCCGGCACCGCACTGGGACGCGCTGTCGCCGCAGGCGCCGCTGCGCCACTGGCAGCTGCTGCACCCCGATGGCGCCCTGCCGACCGAGGCGGGCCTGCGCATCGACGAACGCATGCTGCACTACCTGTCGGGCGTCGCCGCGATCGACGAGCGCCTGGACGGGATGGTAGAACCGCTGGCGCCCCCTGCCGCCGGCTCCGTACCTGCGACCTGGATCGCGCAGGTGCTCGACGCGTTCGCGCACGGCGGCGACTGCGTGCAGTTGCAGCGCACCGGACATGCGCCGGGGCGCGACGAGGTGATGCAACTGCTCGCCGCCACCGGGCGCCAGGCCCTGTGGGTGCGCGACCTGCCTGAGGATCCCGCCGCGCTGGCGCCGACGCTGCGGCTGGTCGATCGCGAGGCCGCACTGGCCTCCGCACTGGTCGTGCTCGACCTGCGCGCCCAGCCGGCGCGCCTCGATCGCACCCTGTCCGCGCTGCGCAGCCCGGTGCTGCTGCTCGCGTCCGCCGACGCCGACCTCGCCACCAGCGACGTGCGCGTGCGCAGCGTGTGGCTGCCCGCGGCCACGCCTGCGTCGCGCGCCACGGACCTGGCCCTGCGCGCGCAACGCGCCGGCGCTGCCTTGCCGCTCGAAACGCTGGAAGCCGCGGTGGCCGAGGCCAGCGAGCAGTTCGCACCCGGGTCGAACCGTGCCCTCGACGATGCGGCGCGCGCGATCGGCGATGCCGGGGACGCCGACGATGCCCGCCGCCGCGCCTGGGCCGCCCTGCGCGAACACAGTCGAGAAGGCCTGGACCGCCTGGCGCAGCGGATCGAGTCGACCACGACCCTCGACGACCTGGTGCTGCCGCCGGCACAGGCCGGCCTGCTCGCGGACATCGGCCGCCAGCTGCAGCAGCGCCGCCGGGTCTATCGGGACTGGGGCTTCGCCGGCAAGGGCGCACGCGGACTCGGCATCACCGCGCTGTTCACCGGCGAGAGCGGCACCGGCAAGACCATGGCCGCCGAGGCGATCGCCAACGCCGCCGGCCTCGACCTCTACCGCATCGATCTCGCTGGCACGGTCAGCAAGTACATCGGCGAGACCGAGAAGAACCTGCGGCGCATCTTCGACGCCGCCGAAGCCAGCGGCGCCGTGCTGCTGTTCGACGAGGCCGATGCGCTGTTCGGCAAGCGCAGCGAGGTCAAGGACAGCCACGACCGCTACGCCAACATCGAGACCGCCTACCTGCTGCAGCGGATCGAGGCCTACCGCGGCCTGGCGATCCTCACCACCAACATGAAGGGCGCGATCGACAAGGCGTTCCTGCGCCGGATCCGGTTCGTGGTGCAGTTCCCGTTCCCGGACGAGGCCGCGCGCATCGAATTGTGGCGTCGCCAGTTCCCGGCGCAGGCGCCGCTGCACGACGACATCCGCTGGCCGTCGCTGGCGCGCCTGCCGCTGGCCGGCGGCAACATCCGCGCGGTCGCGCTCAACGCCGCCTTCCTCGCCGCGCACGAGGATGGCCCGATCGCGCAACGCCACCTCGCCGCCGCCGCGCATGCCGAGCTCGCCAAGCTCGAGCGCAGCGCGGGCGTGCGCGGAGGCGCGGCATGAGCGGCGGTCGCGTATCCGACGCGACAGGCGTACACCTGCATGTTCGCCGGCTGGTTATTGACGCAGCAGTACTTGGCGGCGGTGGAATACCTCACGATCTCGAAACAGCGCTCCTGCGAGCAATCTCGCCGCGGCTCCAAGAGGAGTCAGTCCCCTCGGACCTGGCTGCCGGCTGGATCGGCAGCCTTGCCGATGCACTGGCCGATCAGCTGAACGCGTCTCATGGAGAAGACCGATGACGGAATCGCGAATCCACGCACCTGGCGCCGACCCGGCTCATGCGCAAGCGAGAGTCCAGCGATCCTGCAAGTGCGGTGACTGCGAGTCTTGCCGAAAAAAGAAGAAACATGCGCCCGTTTCCCAAGGCCGCATTTCAATAGGGCCCCCGGGCGATCGTTACGAACGCGAAGCAGACCGGGCCGCGGATCAGGTGCTGACCCGACCCCACGCGCGGAACGCTGGCCCTCTGTCGGTCCAGCGCGTGGGGTCCGCCGGAACCTCGGTCGGCATCGCGCCGGCATCCGTCGAGCAGATGATCAACACGTCCGGAGAGCCGCTGGATACGCAGACTCGCCAATTCTTCGAGCCGCGGTTCGGGCATGATTTCAGCCACGTTCGGATCCACCGCGATGCGGCTGCGGCGCAGTCGGCGGCCAGCGTTTCAGCGCTGGCGTATACCGTCGGCCACCATATCGTCTTCGGAAGCGGCCGCTACCGCCCCGAAGCACACTCCGGTCGCTCTCTTCTCGCCCACGAACTGACGCACGTTCTGCAGCAAGGGGGCACCGTACAGCGTGCGGCAGCCTCCTCCGAGACTGACGACGTTGATGCTGGTACCCGTCCAGCCCTCCGTGTGCAACGCGCCGCAAGCGAACTGCATGGCATGGAACGCACGGGCCAGTTCCCAGACCCAATCTCCGAGAATATGCGCACGCGCCGCGGCGGAACACTGTCTTATCGCGACTCGATGAACCTGCTGGCGGAGGTCGAACTGCAAGAGCGGATGGAGGCCGAAGCCGAAGCGGCGGAGGAAGCGTGCCGCCAGCGAACGCCGCCGGACCCGGTGGAATGCAATCCGGACCGCGATCTGGAGTGGAGCGACTTTGCAGCCTCGGCGCCAGGTCGTTCGCGGTTCGGAGCGATGACCGCCTTCGACCTCCGCGAACGACCCGTCAATGCGGCGGATCACGCCTGTGCGCGCGGCGGCTCCACTCTGCCGCGGCGCGGGATACAGGCCCAATTCGACCCGGCACGATCCTGGGTCAAGGCCCGCTACGCGCAGGCTGCAGACGTCGCGCACAATGGTTGCACTCGTTCGATTCAAGATTGCGAGGCAACCTTCGCGGGGCTCGGACCCGGCCAGACGGGAACCTACGCGCTGAACCCCGGCGGCGGCTGCGCGGCGGCGGTTGCGCCGGCAGGACATCCAGCTACCAACCGATCAGAATGCACTACCGTTGTGGGGGCCGACTGCACAACGACGGCGGTTGCGGAGTCCGCGCGACTGCTCAATCACGAGCGCTGGCACTTCAAGCTTGCCTGCGAAATCGCAAGCAAAGCCAATGCGATGCTCGCGACAACGCCGGACTTCGATGCCCTGCTGCGCACCGCGCAGGGAGCCGCCAACAACCAGACACGTCGCTACGACAACCAGACAGGCCACGGCTGTAACGCTGCCCAGCAGGCGAGTTGGGAAGCCGAGATCGCAGCCGGGTTACCGAGCCTCACATTGACCGTGACCCCGGCGCGTCGGAGGCGCCGTCGGTGAGCCTCTCCACGTCCCCCAAGATGATCAAGGGCGGCCTCGTCATCCTGCCGCCCGGCGGCAATGGCGCGCCGACCCGCACGATCGCGTTGCAGTACAACCCGGACACACTCAGCCGCAGCTATCAGGTCCAGGGCGTCGGTGGCGATGGCGGCGCCGAACGCGCGCAGCCCTTCCGGCTGAAGGGTCCAGCGATCGAGACGATCAAGTTCGATGCCGAGATCGACGCGACCGACCGCCTGGAGTTTCCCGACCAGCATGTCGACGTGGTCGAGGCCGGCATCGCGCCGCAACTTGCCGCGCTCGAGGCACTGGTCAATCCGTCGGCCGCCGAGCTGCGCACCCTTGAGTCGCTGGCCTCGTCCGGCGTGCTGGAGATCCTGCCGCCGGAAGCGCCTCTGGTGTTGTTCGTGTGGAGTCGCAACCGGGTGGTGCCTGTACGCGTCACCGAGTTGTCGATCACCGAGGAGGCATTCGACGCGGTGTTGAATCCGATCCGAGCCAAGGTCGGCCTGGGCCTGCGGGTGCTCTCGACCGACGATCTGGGCTTCCGCCATCGCGGCAGCGCGGTGTTCGTGAGCCACCTGCGCAAGCGCGAGTCGCTCGCAGCCAGGTTGGCCTCGTCGACCCTGTCTACGCTGGGTCTGTCGAGCCTGGGCGAATGAGCAGACCTGCGCCCACCACCTGCGGCGGGAGGCGCGCATGAGCGTGCAGCCCGCTATCCAGCGCCGCGTCCCGGCGCCACGGGCCGCGCCCCCACGCGCGCGAACGACCCCCGCGCGCGCGGCCGTGTCCGCTGCCGGATCAAGCACGGGCGCGTTGCCGGCGGACCTGATCGCGGACCTGGAACGCAGGCTGGGATCAAGCTTCGGCAATGTCCGCATCCACGCCAGCGGCGGCCGCTCGCGCGATGTCGCCGATGCTGGCGCCCTGGCGATCACGCGTGGCGACGAGATCGCCTTCGCGCCGGGTCGCTACCGCCCGGACACGCTGCAAGGCCGCGCCTTGATCGCGCACGAACTCACCCACGTCGCACAGCAGCGCAGGGGGGCGCTGGGAAACCACGGCGCCGCGAGCGCACTCGAACGCGAAGCACAGGCCGTCGAGCAACGCATGCTGTCGGCGCAGGCGCCGGCGCTCGTATCCGGTCGCGCACCGATCTCCGAGCAGCGTTCGGACTCGGTCGATATCGCGCGGGCGATGCGCGCATTCGTGTCCGGAGGCATCGAGTCGGTCGCCGACCTGGTCGCATCGCAGTTGGCCCGCGCGGACCCACTTGTACGACAACTCGCCGATCTGCGTGCCGCGGTCCGCGCGCACGCGGGCGAGATCGTGCTTGATGCGCACGTAGTGCAGTCCCTGCAGGCGCTGTACCTGCAACTTCGCGCGGCGGCACCGTCGTGGTTGCCGATCCCCGATGTCCAGTTTCGACCTCGAGGGCAGGCCGCTGTGCCGCTGCTCATCGTCGCCGGCGTGGCGCTGGGCGCCGCGGAGTTGCTGCTGATCCTGGGCATCGTGCTGGTGCTGCTTTGGTGGATCTCGTTGCAGAACCCGGAGATCCGGCGGTCCCAGGAACGTGCCGTGCAGGACCTGATCAACAGCATCCGCGAGCTGATCCTGCCGCGCCGTTCCGACCCGTGGCCGCCGCCGATCATCGACGTGCCGCCGGCGCCCGACGCACCACCGGTGGCAGACGCGCCGCCAGTACCCGACGCCAGGCCGACCCCGGATGCGCCGCCGGCACCAGTCGTGGATACCGTGCCGGACGTCGACACGGCGCCCGACCCGGCGCCGCGCCGGGAGCCCGAGCCCAGGCCGCGTCCGCGTCCACCCACCGATCCGCACCCGGCGCCGCGCTGCCGCTTCCCCACCGGTTTGACTCGCGCCGACCCGATCCCGATGACCTGGCACAAGCCGAGGATCGACAACTTCTATCCGCGTCGGCTGCAGATCGGCACCCACGTCTACGGACGCGACGATCCCGCCAACCCGCGGCACCTGGCACGGGGCGAACCGATCGGCGTGCCCGAGCGCTACTGGCCGCGCATCGGCAAGGTGATGCAACTGGTGCCGGTGGAGCGTGGCCGCGGCGCCGCCGATTACCGCGCCGTGCTGGCGCGCTACGGATTCGACTGGTCCGGACTGCAGGCCGACCACGTCCAGGACATCGAATGGAGCGGACCGGACGACTTCACCAACCTGTGGCCCATGTCGTCTGACGCAAACGGCAGCGCAGGCCCGCGGCAGAACCAGCACCAACGCGTCAGCTACTGCGAGACCCCGGTCGGCCCCGCGGTCACCGGCGAGACGCTGCAGGTGTTCAAGTCCAGGCCCGGCCGCTACGGGCGTTACTTCCGAATTGCCGCGGTAGGCATATGAGACAGCTTCGATGAACGATCCCATCCAGTTGCTGATCGACGCCGGCGCGATCCCCAGCGATCCGTTCGATCCGCTGAGCCGCTACCGCGGCGTGCCGCTGGCGCTGCACGTGCCGGCGCCCGGGGCCGAGCCAATCCCGTACGTGGCGCGGCGCTTCATCCCGCAGCGGCATTCGATCGCGGTCGCGGTGGAGGCGGTGGTGGAAGCGGTGGACCGCCCCGACCTGATCGCCGCGCGCACGCTCGGCAGCCCGCTGTCGTACTGGCGGATCGCCGATGCCAATGCGGTCACCGATCCGTTCGAACTCACCGACGTGCCGGGTGCGCGCGTCGCGATCCCCTCCGGAGGCAGCTGAGTGGACCCGCGCGGCGTCAAGCTCACACTGCTGATGGGGCCGGTGCCGGTGCCGGCGCCGCGCGAGGTGGTCGAGGCGCTGGTCTCGGCCAAGGTCGAGGCCGGCTCAGGCGACGCACAGGGCGGCTTCGAACTCACCTTCGAACTGCCGGCGCGCTCGCCGCTGCGCACACTGTTCCTGGTCAGCGGCGGCGGGGGCGGCGTGCCGCTGATGCGGGTGGTGCTGGTGGTCACGCTCAACGGCGGCGACGAGGTGATCGTCGACGGCATGGCCACCCACGTCGACACCGTGCCCGGCGACGGCGGCGTGGCGAAGCTCGTCGTGCGCGGCAAGGACCTGTCGGCGCTGATGGACGTGATCGAGATCCCCGGCCTGCCGTTCCCGGCGATGCCGCCATCGGCGCGGGTGTTGCTGATCCTTTCGAAGTACGCAGCGCTCGGCGTGATGCCGCTGGTGATCCCGAGCATCGTCGACGAACCGCCGCTGCCCACCGACCGCATCCCCACCCAGCAGGGCTCGGACTACGCCTACATCAAGCGCCTCGCGGCAGAGGCCGGCTACGTGTTCTACCTCGAACCGGGGCCGGCGCCGGGCACCAGCTTCGCCTACTGGGGGCCGGAGATCCGCGTCGGCGAACCGCAGCCGGCGCTGACCACCGGCATGGACGCGATGACCAACGTCGAGCAGATCAGCTTCAACTTCGACCGCGAGCGCAAGAAGATGCCGATCGTCTATTTCCAGGAAGGCAACAGCAAGGTCGGCATTCCCGTGCCGATCCCGGACATCACCCCGCTCAATCCGCCGCTGGGTGCGATCCCGCCGCTGCCGCCGAGGATCGAGAAGCTCACCGACACCGCGCACATGAGCGTCGCCGGCGCACTGGCCAAGGGCCTCGCGTTCGCGGGGCAGAACAGCGATTCGGTATTCGGCACCGGCCAGTTGGACGTCTCGCGCTACGGGCGCCTGCTGAAGTCGCGGCGGCTGGTGGGCGTGCGCGGCGCCGGGTTGCCGTTCGACGGGCTGTACTACGTCAAGAGCGTCAGCCACCAGATCGAGCGCGGCGCCTACAGGCAGAGCTTCTCGCTCGCGCGCAACGGGCTGATCTCCACGGTTCCGGCGGTGCCGGTATGAGCGGCGAGCGCCACTACGGCAAGTTCCGCGGCTCGGTGCGCAACAACATCGATCCGCTGATGAAGGGCCGGCTGATGGTCGAGGTGCCGGATGTCGGCGGCAACCTGCTCAGCAGCTGGGCGATGCCCTGCCTGCCGGTGGCCGGCATGAACATGGGCATGTTCACCGTGCCGCCGATCGGCGCGGGCGTGTGGGTGGAGTTCGAGCGCGGCGATCCGGACTACCCGGTCTGGGTCGGCGGCTTCTATGCCGAGGCCGACGTGCCGGTGATGGCGCGCATGGTGCCGCCGGGCGTCTCGGGCATCACCCTGCAGACGCTTGCCAAGAACGGCATCGTCATCAGCGACGTGCCCGGCCCCACCGGCGGGATCCTGATCCAGACCAGCACCGGCGCGATGATCTCGGTCAGCGACGTCGGCATCGTGATCTCCAACGGCAAGGGCGCCACGATCAACATGACCGGCCCCACCGTCGACATCAACCTCGGCGCGCTGACGGTGGTGTGAGATGCCGATGCCCGTCCTCCACCTCGGCGCCACCGTCCTGTGCATGCACGCGGGCAGCGCGCTGCCGACCATGCCGTTCCCGCGGGTGAGCGTGTCGGCGCAGCCGGTGGTGCAGGTGACCACCCCCTACGTGATCGCCGGCTGCTCGCTTTCGACCTCGTCGGGACCGTTCTGCGCCAGCGGCCAGTGGGTGATCGGCGCCACCCGCGTGCTCGCGGGCGGGCTGCCGCTGGCGATCGTCGGCGGCACCGCGCTGTGCATCGCCACCGGCACCGGGATGCAGGCCGTCGCCAGCCAGACCCGCGTGCTGGCGACCTGAGGAGCCGCCATGCCCCACCTCGACTTCCCCTACCGCTTCGACGGCAGCGGCCGCACAGCAAGCACCGGCGAGGCCGACCACGTGCGCGACCTGATCGCCCAGGTGCTGCTGACCGCGCCGGGCGAGCGGGTGATGCGCCCGGACTTCGGCGCCGGCCTGCTGCAGCTGGTGTTCGAACCCAACAGCGTGGCGATCGCCGCGACCGCGCAGATGCTGGTGCAGTCCTCGCTGCAGCAGCACCTCTCGCACCTGATCGCGGTCGACGCGGTGCGCATCGGCAACGACGACGGCGCCCTGCGCGTCGATGTCGACTACCGCCTGCTGCGCGACGGCAGCGCCGCCAGCGCCGCGATCGACATCCCCGGAGGCGGCGCGCCATGAGGTACCACTGCTGCGATCCCCGCCGGCTCGAGGTGCTGCGCCGCTCCGGCAGCGACAACGCGATCGACTTCGTCGAGGTGCTCGACCGCGCCGCGCCGCCGGGCGTGCCGCGCCAGCGCACGCTGTTCGTGCGGCTGCTGCGCGACGGCTTCGCCCTCTCGCCCGAGAACCTGCGCATCGGTGGCGGCGAACGCATCGCCAGCGTCGGCATCGCCTGGTGCGCGGCAGCGGACGACCTGCCGCCCGAAGCCGAACCCGACCTCGCGGACGGCCTCGACGATCCCGCGCGCACCCTGGTAGTGCGCACCGATGGCGAGGGCGATTTCTCGCGCTACACCCTGGCCATCGTGGCCAACTCGGGCGACGACGTCCCGCCCGCCGGCTTCGACCCGCTGCTGTCGCGGATCGAGTTCTCGTTCAAGGTCGAGTGCCCTTCGGATTTCGATTGCGCGCAATCGCTGCCCTGCCCCACCGAGGTGGCCGCCGCGCCCGACATCGATTACCTGGCCCGCGACTACCCCGGCTTCCGCCGCCTGATGCTCGACCGCATGGACCTGCTGGTGCCGGGCTGGCGCGAACGCTCGGCGGCGGACCTGGGCGTCACCCTGGTCGAACTGCTGGCCTATGCCGCCGACAACCTGTCGTACCGCCAGGATGCGGTGGCGAACGAGGCCTACCTGTCCACCGCACGCCGCCGCAGTTCGGTGCGCAGGCACGCGCGCCTGGTCGACTACCACCTGCACGACGGCTGCAACGCCCGCACCTGGGTGCAGGTGCGGCTGGCCGAAGGCAGCGGCGACCTGGTGCTGGCGCGCGGCACGCGGCTGCTCACGCGGGTGCCCGGCATCGGCGCGGTGATCGAGCCCGGCAGCCGCGATGCGCGCCAGGCGATGGCCGCGGCGCCGGTGGTGTTCGAGACCGCGCACACCGCCACCCTGCATGCCGAATGCAACGAACTGGCGTTCTACACCTGGGGCGACGCTGGCTGCTGCCTGCCGCGCGGCGCCACCGCCGCCACGCTGCGCGAGCACCCGCCGCTGGCGGTCGGCGACGTGCTGGTGTTCGTCGAAACCCGCAGCCCGACCACGCTGTCGGAGCACGATGCCGATCGCAGCCATCGCTGGGCGGTGCGGCTGACCGCGGTCGAACCCGCCAGCGATCCGTCCGGCGGCCTGTTCGAAGACCCGCCGGTCGACGAAGCGCGCGACGTCACCCGGATCGAATGGGCAGCCGCCGACGCATTGCCGTTCCCGCTGTGCCTCGGCGTCGAATCGCATCCGGACCTGGTGTTCGCGGTCGCGCGCGGCAACATCGTGCTCGCCGACCACGGCCACACCCTGCCCGACGAAGCGCTGCCCGAGGTGCCTGATGCGGTGCGTCGCTATGCACCCGGCGCATCGCACGCCGATCGCTGCGGCACGCGCGAACGGGTGCCGGTGCCGGTGCGCTACCGCCCCTGGCTGGCCTCGCAGCCGGTCACCCAGGGCTTCTCGCTGGCGGACCTACTGGCCGCGACCCAGGACGAGAGCCCCATGCCGCTGTGGCCCGCGAGCCAGCTGCTGCCGCTCGATCCGCGGCATGCGCTGCCGCGGATCGCGCTGCTGCAGGACGCGCCGCAATCGCCGCCGTGGAGCCCGCGCCACGACCTGCTCGGCAGCGATGCCGGCGCGCCCCACTTCGTGGTCGAGACCGAGCACGACGGCCGCACCCGCCTGCGCTTCGGCGACGACCGCAACGGCAAGCGCCCCAATCCCGGCACCCGCCTGCGCGCGCGCTACCGGGTGGGCAACGGCGTGGCCGGCAACATCGGCGCCGACGCGCTGGCGCACCTGGTGTTCGATCCGGCGCTGTACGCCGACGGTCCCGATCCGCCACCCGATCCGACCGCCATCGAGGCGATCGGCAACCCGATGCCCGCCGCCGGCGGCACCGCGCCCGAGGACGTGGAAGCCGCGCGCCGCGACGCGCCGCACGCATTCCGCACCCAGGAACGCGCGGTCACCGCCGACGACTATGCCGCCGTGAGCGAGCGCAGTGCCGAGGTCGGCCGCGCCGCCGCGACCTTCCGCTGGACCGGCAGCTGGTACAGCGTGTTCGTCAGCGCCGACCGGCCCGGCGGCGCACCGGTCGACGCCCCGTTCCGCACGGCCCTGCGCCGGCACCTGGAACGCTTCCGCATGGCCGGCTACGACGTCGCGGTCGACGCGCCGCGCATGGTGCCGCTGGATCTCGCCCTGCATGTCTGCGTGAAGCCCGGCTATTTCCGCAGCGACGTGCTGGCCGCGGTGGAAGGCGCGCTCAGTGCGCGCGTGCATCCCGACGGCAGCCTCGGCCTGTTCCATCCCGACCGTTTCAGCTTCGGCGATCCGGTGTACCTGAGCCGCGTGGTCGCCACCGCGCAGGCGGTCGCCGGCGTGGCCTCGGTGCGCGTCGACCGGTTCCGGCGCCTGCTCAATGGCGGCGCGTCTTCGCTGGAGGAAGGCGTGATCCGGCTCGACCGGCTCGAGATCGCCCAGCTCGCGAACAATCCCAATTTCCGTGAACGCGGAAAGCTGTCGCTGTCGGCGGGAGGCGGACAATGAGCGCACTGCGTCCCGACGCGAAGGCCGGCAGCATCGCGCCGCCGCCGGGCAGCGAAGCCTGCGGCTGCTGCGAGGGCATCGACGCCGCCACCCCGCAGGCGCACGCCAACCGCCATGGCCTCGATGCCGTGGCCTACCGGATCGGGCGCCACCCCGATTTCCGTTCGAGCCTGATCGACGGCCTGTCCGACTCGACCCTGCTGATCGATCCGGCCGAGCCGGTCGACCCGACGGAACCGGCCGAGCCGAAGCCCAGCCCGCTCGCGAATCTGCTCACCCGCGACACGGACGACTTCACCCTCGGCCTGATCGACGCCTTCGCCTGCAGCGCCGACGTGCTCGCCTTCTACCAGGAGCGCATCGCCAACGAATCCTGGCTGCGCACCGCCACCGAGCGCGTCTCGCTGCAGGAAATGGGCCGGCTGATCGGCTACCGCCTGCGCCCCGGCATTGCCGCCGAGACCTGGCTGGCCTTCACCCTGGAACCGCCACGCGCGCCGCCGCCGGGCGCGCCGAAGGAACCGGGGATGTTCGTCACCGGCATCCCCACCCAGGTGCGGCTCGACGCCGGGCTCAAGGTGCAGAGCGTGCCCGGGCCGAACGAGAAGCCGCAGACGTTCGAGACGGTGGAGGCGATCGAAGCGCGTCCGGAGTGGAGCGCGATGCGCCCCTGGCTGTCGCGCCCGCGGCTGCCGGCGATGGGGGATCGCACGCTCTGGCTGCAGGGCGTCGCCACCGGCCTCAAGCCCGGCGACGCGCTGCTGGTGGTCGGCGCCGAGTTCGATGCCAATCCCGCCAGCAACCGCTGGGATTTCCGCATCCTCAGCGAGGTGCTGGCCGAACCGGACTACGACCGCACCCGGGTCTCGTGGAAGCGCGCGCTCGGGTCGCTGTCGCCGGCGATGTCGCCTGCCGGCAACGACGTGCGCGTGTACGCGCTGCGCCAGCGCGCCTCGGTGTTCGGACACAACGCGCCGATGTGGCGGACGATGCCGCTGGAGTTCCGCAACGACTACAAGGGCGAACCGCCGGTCCTCTTCGGGTCCGTACGCCGCATCGTCACCGATGCGGAGTACGTCGAGGCGGGTGGCTTCGAGCACGCCGGCTTTTCCGCCACGCTCTCGATCGCGCACGAGGAGTGGCCCGACTTCGTGGTCTCACCTGCGGGCCCGACCGCGAACGGCGGCCATGTCGACCTCGACGCCGCCTATCCCGCTGTCGCCCCCGGCGGCTACGCCGTGCTCGCCTACGGCGCCTACGACGCCGCCAGCGATCCCGCGCCGGTCGACACCTATGTCGAGCTGTACCGCGTCGATGGCGCCTCGGAAGTCGCACGCGCGGAGTTCGCGCTGTCGGGTAAATCCACCCGCCTGCGACTTGCCGGCGACGAGTACGACCGCTTCGACAGCAAGGTGCGCACGCTGAAGGTGTTCGCGCAGTCGGAGGAACTCGTGTTGGCGGAGACGCCCGTCACCACGGCCGTCTCCGGCGACACGCTGCCCGTCGCCGTGGCCCCGGCCGGACTGGACACCGGCCGTCGCATCATCGTCCAGGGCACTGCAACCAGCGGCCAGTCCATCGTCCACCGCGCCACCCTCACCGCCGCGGCGCGCAGCGACGGCGGCGGCGCCCTGCTCGACATCGATCCACCCCTGCCCGCCGCGCTGCAGCGCGAATCGGTGACGGTGCTCGCCAACGTCGCCACCGCGCGCCATGGCGAAACCGTGGCCCAGGTGCTGGGCTCCGGCAGCGCCAGCCAGGCGCACCAGCGCTTCGAACTCAAGCAGGCGCCGCTCACCTGGCGCGCGGCCGCGAACGAACTCGGCGCCGCCGCCGAACTCACCGTGCGCGTGGGCGGCATCGAATGGAAACAGCGCGACAGCCTGTACGGCGCCGCGCCCGGCGACCACGCCTACACCCTGCGCACCGACGAGGCCGGCCGCGACTGGCTGCAGTTCGGCGACGGCGAACGCGGCGCGCGCCTGCCCAGCGGCAGCCAGAACCTGCGCGCCAGCTATCGCAAGGGCACCGGCGCCGAAGGCAACGTGCGCGCCGAGGCGCTCACCCAGCTGATGACGCGCCCGCTCGGGGTCAAGGGCGTCGCGAATCCGGGCGCCGCCGAAGGCGGCACCGATCCGGAACCGGCCGCGCATGCGCGCAGTTCGATCCCGCTCGGCACGCGCACCCTGGGCCGGGTGGTGTCGGTACTCGACTACGCCGACTTCGCACGCGCCTATGCCGGCATCGCCAAGGCGCAGGCGCAGGTGCTGCAACTCGCGCATGGCCCGGTGATCGCGATCACCGTCGCCGGCCAGGACGGCGCGCTGCTCGCAGAGACCAACCCGATCTGGGCCAATCTGCGCGACGCGCTCGCCGCGGGCGGCGACCCTCACGTGTCCGTGCGCCTGATGGGCTTCGTGGCCAGCACTTTCCGCATCGGCCTGAAGGTGAAGTGCGATCCGGCGCATGATCCCGCGACCGTGCTCGCCGCGGTCGAGGCCGCCCTGCGCGAGGCGTTCTCGTTCGACCGCCGCGAACTCGGGCAACCGGTGCAGCAGTCCGAAGTGGTGTCGGTGGCGCACGCGGTGCCGGGCGTGGTCGCGATCGACCTCGACCTGCTCTACGGCGGTACCTCGCCCTTCCTCCAGACCCTGCCCTCGCGCCAGGTGCGGCTGCTGGCCTCGCGGATGCGGGTGGCCGGCGGCCTGCCGCGGCCGGCCGAACTGCTGACCCTGCATCCGGGCCCGCTGGCAAGACTGGAGACCATGCCATGAGCCTCGATGCGCAGCGCCTGTACGAACTGCTGCCGGCCATCCACCGGATCCGCGACGATGCGCTGGGCGAGCCGCTGCGTGCGCTGATCGCGCTGTTCGCGCGCGAACTCGAGGCGCTGGAGGAAGACGTCGAGCAGCTCTACGACGACCAGTTCATCGAGACCTGCGCCGACTGGGTGGTGCCCTACATCGGCGACCTGATCGGCTACCGCCCGCTCGCCGGTATCGCCGCCGACGTGTCGTCGCCGCGCGCGGAAGTCGCCAACACGATTGCCTATCGCCGCCGCAAGGGCACCGCGCTGATGCTGGAGCAGCTGGCGCGCGACCTGCTCGGCCGGCCCGCGCATGTCGCCGAGTTCTTCGAGCAGCTCGCGACCACCCAGTACATGAAGCACCTGCGCCCGCATGCCGTGGCCAGCGCCGACCTGCGCTCGCAGCCGGCGATGCGCGCGCTCGGCGGCGCCTTCAACACCACCGCGCACACCCCCGACCTGCGCGCGCCCCAGGCCACGGCCGAACTCGGCGGCGGCCGCTACAACATCCCCAACATCGGCATCTTCGTGTGGCGGTTGCTGGCGTTGCCGCTCACCGGGATCCCGCTGGTGCCGCACCCGGGCGACGCCGGCGGCACCCGCTTCCGGCTCAATCCGCTGGGCGCCGACCTGGCGCTGTTCCGGCGCCCGCGCAGCGAGGACTCGATCGCCACCCTGAGCGCGCCGGTGCATGTCGCGGCGCCCCTGGACGTGCGCGGCATGGCCGCGGCGGTGCGCGTGGCGCAGGACGCCGCCGATCCCGCCACGGTCGCCCACGACTACGGCCTCGGCGACAGCCTGGTCCTGCTGCGCCCGGGCGCCGAGGCCGACAGCTGGGAACCGGTGCCGGTGGCGGAGATCGTGATCGCCGACCTGCGCGACCTGCCGGGCAACGACTGGAACCACCAGGACACGATCCCCGACGACCGCATCGCGATCGATCCCGAACGCGGCCGCGTGGTGCTGGGCGCGAACGTCGAAGCCCCGCTGCGCGCCAGCTTCCACCACGGTTTCGCGCGCATGCTCGGCGGCGGCGAATACGAACGTGTGCCCGAGGGCGAGACGCTCGCGCTACAGGTGGAGGCGACAGCCGGAGAAGCACTGCAACCGCACCTGGATGCGATCGCCCCCGGCGGCCGCCTGCGCATCGGCGACAGCCTCACCTACACCGCCCCCACGACGCTGCAGGTGGACGCGCCCGCCAATCCCGACGACGACGCCACCGTGGTCGTCGCCGCCCGCAACGGCGCGCGCCCGCTGCTCGCCGCCGCGGGCGACATCACCCTCGACATCGGCGCCGGCGCAAGTCTCGTGCTCGACGGCCTGGTGATCTCCGGCGGCGCGCTGGTGCTGCCCGACGCCGGCGACGATGCCACCCGCACCCTCGTGCTGCGCCACTGCACCCTGGTGCCGGGCCTGTCGCTGCTGCCCGACGGCAGCGCGGCCTCGCCCGGCGCGCCCAGCCTGGTGATCGAACACCCGTTCGCCAACGTGCGGCTCGAACACTGCATCACCGGCGGCCTGCGCGTGGCGGCCGGCGCCGAGGTCGAACTGGTCGACTGCATCGTCGACGCCGGCGCGCCCACCGCCGTGGCCTACGCCGCGCCGGACGACGCCTCCGCCGGCGGCGCCCTCACCGTGCGCGCCAGCACCCTGGTGGGCAAGCTGCACGCGCGCACGATCGAACTCGCCTCCGACACGATCTTCCATGCCGCGCTGGAAGATGGCGACGACTGGCTCGCGCCCGTGCGCGCGCAACGCACCCAGCACGGCTGCGTACGCTTCTGCTGGCTGCCGACGGATTCGATCGCGCCGCGCCGCTACCGCTGCCTGCCGGACGACACGCACCCGCGCGTGCGCCCGCACTTCAACGCGCTGCGTTACGGGCAGCCGGCCTACATGCAACTGCGCGCCAGCACGCCGGCGGCGATCCTGCGCGGCGCCAGCGACGAGGGCGAGATCGGCGTGATGCACGCCCTCGCCCAGCCGCAGCGCGAAGCCAACCTGCGCATCCGCCTCGACGAATACCTGCGCCACGGATTGCGCGCGGGCCTGTTCCACGCCACCTGATCCTGCCTTCCGATCTTCGATGGAGTCGTCCCATGGCCACTGACCTGTCCCGCATCCGCCACGATCCCCTGCTCGACTGGTCCGGCGTGCAACTCAAGCAGGGCGGCGTGCTGCTCGATGCCGATGCCAACGAGCTGGTCGCCGTGCTCGACCGGCGCCTGCGCGCGCTCGCCAGCGACGTGCTCGGCCGCTCTACCGTGTCGCAGACCACGCCCGACGCCTTCCGCATCACAGCAAGCGGCGGCGGCCTGCGGATCGGCCGCGGGCGCATGTACGTCGACGGCCTGCTCGCCGAGAACCACGGCGGCGGCGAGCCCGCGTTCGATCCGCTGCTGGCCGAACCCAACGCCGCCGGTCCGCTCGACTACACCGCGCAGCCCTACCTGCCGGACGCGCCCGACCTGCCCACCGCCGGCCGCCGCCTCGTCTACCTCGACGCGTGGAATCGCGAAGTCACCGCGCTCGAGGATCCGTCCCTGGTCGAAAGCGCGGTCGGGGTCGACGCCAGCTCGCGCCTGCAGACCGTGTGGCAGGTGCGGGTGCTGGATTCTCAACTCGACGCCGGCGCCAGCTGCGCCACGCCCGACGGCGAACTGCCCGGCTGGAGCGCCCTCACCGCGCCGAGCGAAGGCCGCCTGACCACCGGCACCTACGAGGTGCCGCCGCTCAGCGATCCCTGCGAACTCCCGCCCACCGGCGGCTACCGCGGGCTGGAGAACCAGCTCTACCGCGTCGAGATCCACGACCCCGGGCTGCCCGGCGGTGGCGCCACCTTCAAGTGGTCGCGCGAGAACGCCAGCGTCGGCGCGCGCGTGGCCGCGTACATCTCCGCGACCGAGCTGGAACTCGAGACCCTCGGCCGCGACGAAGTGCTGGGCCTGCGCGACGGCGACTGGGTGGAGATCCTCGACGACCCGCGCGAGTTCGCGCAGCTGCCCGGCGAGATCCGCCGCATCTCGATCGACGACCCCGGCAACCGCCGCATCAGCTTCGCCCCCGCGCTGCCCGCCGGCATGCTGCCGCCCGCCTTCCCCGACGACGCCCTGCCCGCGCAGCGCAACCTGCGCGTGCGCCGCTGGGACCAGGGCGGCCGGGTGTTCCGCGTCACCGCCACCGGCACCACCGCGCAGGTGCAGGACCTCGATGCACCGGGTTCCACCGGACTGATCGACGTGCCCGCCGCCGGCACCGAGCTGATCCTGGAAAACGGCGTCACCGTGTCCTTCGCCAGCGCCGGCACAAGTGGCTTCAAACGCGGCGACTGGTGGACCTTCGCCGCCCGCACCGCCGATGCCAGCGTGGAACCGCTAGCCGCCGCCCCGCCGCGCGGCACCCACCACCACTACGCGCGCCTCGGCATCTGGGACATCGCCTCGGGCAGCGTCAGCGACTGCCGCACGCCCTGGCCGCCCGGTGGCGGCGACGACTGCGGCTGCAGCCAGTGCGTCACCCCCGAATCGCATGCCAGCGGCCAGCTCACCATCCAGGCCGCCGTCGACCGCCTGCGCGACCGCGGCGGCACCGTCTGCCTCACGCCCGGCAACTACGCCCTGCAAGAGCCCGTGTTCCTGCGCGGCGCGCGCGCCATTACCATCCGCGGCCAGGGCGCGACCACCATCGTCACCGCCGCCGGCTCGGCCTTCGTGGTGGAAACCGGCATGGCGATCTGCATCGAGAAGCTCTCGGTGCTCTCGGCCGGGCTGGAATCCGCGATCCGCATCCAGACCGCGCTCGGCGTCACCCTGCGCGAGCTGATCGTATTCGCCTACGACGGCATCCGCGACCGCCGCAGCGCCGCCGTGGCGCTGTCGGGCCTGTGCGCGGGGATCACGATCCGCGACAACCTGTTCGTCGCGCCCGACGGCATCCGCACCGAGACCGCCAACGAAGGCGGCCCCGCCTTCGCCCTGCTCGGCGCGCTGGCGATCGAGCACAACATCCTCGCCTGCCAGCGCAACGGCATCGTCTTCGACGGCAGCGTCGGCCACCTGTGGGACAGCCGCATCGGCGACAACCAGTTCACCGACTGCCCCTCGCACGGCGTGCGGGTGCTCGGGCTGGCCACCGCCGGCGCCTCCCTGCGCGTGGAAGGCAACAACCTCAACCTCACCGGCCACGGCATCCTCGTAGGCACCGGCAACGCCTGGATCGAAAGCAACCGCGTGCACGGCACCGGCGACACCCCGCACGTGGACGGCAACGACGGCATCGCCCTCGTCCCCGGCCTGGACCGCGCCGGCGCCACCCAGGTGCACGTGCTGGCCAACCAGGTCAGCGGTTTCCGCAACACCGGCATCGCCATCCGCGCGCGCATCGGCGACCTGATCGCCAAGCTCAACGTGGTGCGCGACTGCGGCAACGGCATCGTGATGGCCGAGGACGCCGAGTCCGACTCGGCCAGCATCGAGAACAACCACGTGCGCGACATCACCGGCGCGCCGGGCGATGCCGATCGCGCCATCGTCGCCGGCATCTCGGTGCTGCGCACCGCCGCCGCCACCATCGCCGGCAACCAGGTGCGCGACATCGCCCGCAACGCCCAACAGCGCATCTCGCTCTCGGCCGGCATCGTCGCCACCGGCGTCAACCGCTCGCGCATCCACGGCAACGAGGTGAGCGGCATCGGCCCGGTGGGCGACTTCAACGGCGCCGGCGTGGGCCTGCTGGTGCAGGCCCCGCTCGACCGCACCGAGATCGCCCACAACCAGGTGCAGCGCGACGACCAGACCCAGGCCGGCAGCGGCGACTGGTATGCCCTGCTGGTGGGCGGCGTGGCCTCGCGCGTGGTCGACGACGCCGGTGCCGTGGCCGACCTCGACCTCACCGCCGCCGTGGCCGTGCACCACACCGTGAACGTCTCCACCGTGCGCCTCGACACGCGCCGCACCCTGGTGCTGTCCGGCGACCGCGCCTACATCGCCACCGCGGCCACCGACCTGCTCGCCGCCTCGGTGCTGGCGCGCGGTTCGGTGGCCACCGTGATCGGCAACATGCTGCTCGCGCGCGGCGGCTCGGTGGCGGTGGAAGTGCGCGCCGGCGGCGAGATCATGTTCAGCGACAACTGCTGCGAACTGTTCGACAACGCCCAGAACCCCGCCGTGCGCCTGGTCGCCCCGGTGCTGGTGCTCAACGCCAACCGCGTGCGCAGCGTCACCAAGCCCACCGTGCAGCTGGTCAGCCAGTCCGTGGCCGCCCTCGGCAACATCACCACCAATGGCATCGAGCCCCTGCCCGCGCAGTGGCAGCCGTTCAACCTCAACGCCTGACAGGAGCCCCCCATGCGATTCCTCGTGATCAAGCAGGACACCTCGCTGCAGGCGCTCACCGCCCAGCTGGTGAAGGACGGCGACCATGCCCCCGCCGCGCTCGACCGCCTGCGCGCCCTCAACCCGCACCTCGACCTGCAGCGCGTCGGCAAGGGCGCCGTGCTGCTGCTGCCCGACTCGCCCGGCTACAAGAACGAAGGCGACAAGGCCGGCGACGACGGCTTCGACCTGTTCGCCAAAGAGGTGACCGCCGCCCTGCGCGACGGCACCACCCGCGCCACCGACGCCCTGGCTGCGAACGAGGCGCAGGAAAAGGAGTTCAACAAGCTGTTCAAGAGCGCCGCGATCCGCAAGCTGTCGGACGAGGACACGGCGCTGCGCGGGCGGCTGGACACCGTGGCCACCCGCGCGAGCGCGGCGGCGAAGGTGTCGAAGGAAGTGGCGCCGCAGCTGGAGGCGTTGAAGAAGGGGGCGGCGGAGGAGTTGAAGAAGTTGCGGGGGTTGCTGGGGTGAACCCGTGGCGGGCCCTCCCGTCCGCCACCGGCCGAAGCGGAAAGACTAGTCCCCCATCGTGATGAGGCTCTTGCCGCGCGTGCGGCCCTGTTCCAGGAACTCGATGGCCTGGGGGACCTGATCCAGGGGGAAGCGGCGGTCGATGACCGGACGCACGCTGCCGCCTTCGAGCATGGTGCGCAGCACGGCCAGGTCGTCCTTGTTGGTGCTGGCGAACAGCGTCACCTGGGTCTGGCTGGCGAAGGATGCGGTCAGCCGGGTGGCCAGCATGCGGCCCAAGGGACCGATCCACGGGTTGTTCTTCGGCCCGGTCACCATGACCAGGGTGCCTTCCGGCTGCAGGGCAGCCCGCAAGGCCGCGACCGGATGGTTGCCGACGTTGTCGATCACCAGGTCGTAGCGCGGGCCGCCGCGGGTGAAGTCCTCCTGCGCGTAATCGATGGTGTGGTCGGCGCCAAGCGAGCGCACCAGTTCCGTGTTGCGCGCACTGCTGACGCCGGTCACTTCGGCGCCGAGGGCCTTGGCGATCTGCACCGCAAAGGTGCCGACGCCGCCGGAGGCGCCATTGATGAGGACCTTCTGCCCGGGCTGCAGCTGACCGGCATCGCGCAGCGCCTGCAGCGCGGTGATCGCCGCGATCGGAACGGCGGCGGCCTGTTCGAAATCGATGTTGCCGGGCATGTGCACCACGGATTTGCTTGCGTCCACCACAACGTACTCGGCGAACGCTCCGCTGGCGGCTCCGAAGACCCGGTCTCCGGGCCTGAAGTCATCCACGGCAGAACCCACCGCCTCGACCGTGCCGGCGAAATCAACGCCGGCGCGCGGATTCTCCGGCCGACCGAGGCCCGACGACAGGCGCATCACATACGGCTTTCCATGCAGGTAATGCCAGTCCAGGGGGTTCACGCCGGCTGCGCGCACGCGCACCAGCAATTCGTCCTCGGCCGGGACCGGCCGCGGCACCTGTTCGAGCCGCAGCGCCTCGGCACCCCCGTAGCAATGCACGCGGATCGCCTGCATCGAGTTGCCGGACTCCGACAGTGCGGCAGCAGGCGGACAGGCCGCATCGCGACTGAGCACCACGGCGAACACCGCGCCCGCGGCCGTCAGCACGCCAAGGAATCCCAGCAGCAGCTTGTTGCGTCGACGCATGATGAATCCCCCGGGATCGGACCCCTTGCACTCAAGGTGCGCCGCTGACCGCGCGCCCGCACGTGCCAATCGTCCACGTGCCAATCGTCATTGCGTTGGAAGGCCCAATACAGCGCCCGGTGCTGGTGTTCAACGCCGCGCCACCGCCGCCCTGGCTGCGAACGAGGCCCAGGAAAAGGAGTTCAACAACCTGTTCGAGAGCGCCGCGATCCGCAAGCTGTCCGACGAGGACACGGCGCTGCGCGGACGGCTGGACACGGTGGCCACCCGCGCAACCGCGGCGGCCAAGGTGTCGAAGGAGGTGGCGCGGCAGCTGGAGGCGTTGAAGAAGGTGGCTGCGGAGGAGTTGAAGACGTTGCGAGTGCTATTGGGGTGAATGACCAAGCCAGTGAAGGAAGTCGGCTTTGTCCCCTGTTTCGCAATCTCCTGCTCTCTGAACTGGCCTCCAAATAGTCTCTCTACTCGAAACCGGGGCGCATCGCATTCTCAGCATTTGGACATGGCCTTGAAGTGGTCTGGATAGCCTGTCTTCTCGAATACAAGGCGCAGCCCCTCCTTGAAAACCTCATAGTCGAATTCCTTCATGTCTATGATGTTCTGGCCGAGTGAGTGTGATTCTCGATTAATGTATCTGCAAAAAGCTTGGTACTTTGTGTCTTGGAGTTCAGGCATCTGAAAAACGTTGTTCAAGTCCTTTTTCCGCACGAAGTTGAAAAAGTACTCGACTATGTTTCTCATACAGTTTGCGACGAGTGCTGGCGGCTGAGTCTGGTCATTTACGACGGACCAATAAGCTTGGTAGTCGTTCTGAATTTCCTCATACTTCATCTCTTGAATCACGCTGCCCAACGATGTCTTTGACAGCCTGAACAACTTCTGCGTCTTCTCTCGGCGCTCGTGATTCGGGTCTGTCAGCTCGTAGAAGAAGTACAGACTATGGGTCAGTACGATGACCTGACTAAACCTATCCCCCTTGAAAAACACAGATCGAATGAGCTGCCCGACATTGAAGACGAATACATGTGAAAGGCTAGAGATTGGGTCATCAATTACCGCGACCCGTTGAGCCTGCGTGTCCGCAGCACTGGATTTGCCCTTACAAAGCTCGCAGAAGTAAAGGAAGCTGATCATCATCTTCTCTCCTTCGCTTAGCGAGTTAAATGCGTCTTTTGAATCACCCGCCCGCACCACGCGATAGAGACTATCCGTGTACTTCTGTAAGCTGAAGTCATCGATGCCCAGGTCTAAAAGACCCGCATTGATAGCCGTGACCGCTTGATCCACATTTACAGTTTGCTTTTGCGCCTCCTCAATCTCCCCCGTGACCTTGTTCAACTCATCACCAATGCTCCCGACTACCGCATTTAAGCCTACGATTTCTTGATCAAAGGCCTGTCGATCCGCTTCGAATCTTTCCATTGTTTGATCGAACTGCCAACGCATCAACTGCCAAAATTCGTGGCGCAACTTTTCGAGAGCGGATGCGCGGTTCTTGAGCCTGTCGTTGTATACCTTGACTTCTGCGTTGACCTGACCAACTTCCGAATTGAACGCGACAATTATGTCGCTTGTATCGGCGAGCACCACCGGGACCTTAGGACTCTTTGACTTTTCCTCAATATTTCGAACATTATTCTGAAAGGCGTCGATTAGTAACTGATACTTGTTGGAGATTGAGTCCTTGCGCTTCTGTGCGAAGGCGTGGTCTGTAAAAGAAGTTAGCGCGGGCAATGCTTTGACGGCGGTCTGGTATGTGTCTAGAAGCTGATCAAGCTCGACTAACTGCTGCTGGTAGGTCTCGTCGAAATATGACCTAACGCTTTCAATGAATTTCTCCGATATGGTTTCTTGCTGGCAAAATGGGCATTGAGTGTTGGAATCACCTGCATCCTGAGACAGGTATGACAGGCCTTGCTTTACCCAGTCCGAATTACCGAGCTTTTCGATTAGATCCGCAACCTCACTATCGGCGTTGCCAAGAATGGATACTCCAAATATCGAGTCGCTCTCGACGTCATGAGCGCCAAAATTCAAAGTTGGCAGTAGCTGCTGATATTGAGCACTATCACCCTTAAGTGCTTCGACTTCCTGACGGATCGTTTGCACACCTTTTTCAGGCGAACTGAGGGGCTTGGAGATTCCCTGCAGATGCGCAAAGAGCTTGTCTTTTTGCCCCTTCAGACCCTCAAGACAGTACTCGAGAACGCGATCACCACCAGCATAGGTCTGCTTGATGCTCCAAACCTTATCAATGGCCTGTTGCTTCTGGGCAGAGAAGGACTGTTCTGCCAGCTCGATTTCACGACGTTTTGCTTGTCGATTCTGCTCAAGCTCGCCTTGCCTCTTTGTCGCATCGGCAATTTTTTGTTCCGCCGCTTTGTTCTCTTTTGAAAGACTGAAGATACCCTTCAGGCTATCAGCAACAAAAAAATTGTCTTGTATGAATTTCTGGTTGTAAACGAGAACTGGCACCGATTCGGCGCGCATCTGTTTGCACAGCTTGAACGCTGAATGTTGAGAATCGTACAAAAAATTGGAGATTGTAGATTTGCCGGTGCCGTTTAAGCCGTAGACAAGATTGATCTTCTTGTCCGTCACCAGCGAAGTCGCGTGCCTAAAGCTAGCCACCGCGTCCATGTGGATTTGAGTAATCATCACTCGCTACCCCCGGCTCCAGAGCACATAGCGACAGAATTAAACCGCGCCACGAAGCGACATCGGCTTGGAAGATTGTTAGGCCGCGACCTCGCCTGTTGCAAGCAGGCGCTCAAACTCGGCCCTCGTCAGCAGCGTAACTCCCTGCGCTGCAGCCTTACTAAGCTTGGCGGGTCCGGCACTCTCACCAGCGCAGAGAAACGCGAGATCGTTGGTCACCGACGTTGCAACTCCAAGCCTGTGCTTTCTGGCTAACTCCGCTAGTTCCGCCTTCTCTGTCGCCGAGAAGCCTGTGAAGCAGACTTGCAGCATTTTGTCTTTACGTGTGGCGCAGTTCGCATAAACCCAGTCCCAGCCCTCGCTCTCGGACATCGCTGAGATCACGTCGGCCGAGAACGGACTCTTGGCCTTGAGAATACGGGTCAGCTTTTCACTTGGCATAGCCGCCTAACACCAGAGTTCAGCCGCGTTGTAGCGGCGATTGGCTGAGGTGGCAAGCTTTATCTGCCGCCTCANAAGCGACGATACAACGGCGGTTGCGGCGATTCGTTAGGTGGCGCATCGCTACGTCCATCCCTTCCATGCCTCTCCGGGCTCGTTGATCTCCAAGCCAATTAGCGTAGCGACTATTGTCGCTGGCAGGAGCAGACATAGCGCCTTCCAGAACAGCCCCAAGTCGAAGACCCTGTCATAGCCGGCGAAGACCAATGCGACTAAGACACATAGAGCGGCGGAAGCGAGATACGCGAGCAGTCTGATGCCTCTCGAGGCAGGCGCACCGGCTCGGAAGTAGTACGCGATGTTGGTGCCGAAGTAGACACCACCAGAGCACACGGCAACCTGGAAGTAGAAGCGAAATCCAAAGCCCACTCCGTTCCAAAATTCTCCCATCGCGTAGGGCGAAGTCAGCTTACTAGCGACCAAGAGCGCGGCTAGCAAGCCAGCCACGATAGTGATGCCTATCAGCGCTGCTTTCACGTTCGCCTCCGTACTGCTCGACCTGCCACCTAACATCAGGCAGACCCAAATCCGGGGGCCCTCTGGCCAGATACTCGCGCAAAGCGGGGTGATACGGAATACCACTTGCTTTTGCCGATATGCGAAGCACGGTAACAGACCTCCCCATGCCTCCCACCACCGTCGCCCATTCTCTGGCAAACTGACCCCGCACCCGCCGCCGGCCCTGCCGGCGCGCAGATCGTTCACGCCACAGGGAAGCGGCGGGGCGGTGCCGATGGGCTTGCAGGCACGCAGGGCGTGCCGGCCCCGGCATCCCACATGGAATGCAAAGGAGAATGCAGTGAGCCAGGATCTGATCGACCTCACCCTGTCCGAGGCCCAGTTGTCGGCGGTGGACAATGCCCTGTTGGAGCTGGAAACCCAGCTGTCGGGCCTGATCGCGATGAGCGTGCAGCAGCGGCGCAAGCTGATGCGGATGGGCGACAAGTCCGAATCGTTCTGCCGGCAGACGCTGAGCGTGCTGGCGCAGAACCCGCAGGTGGTGCCGCCGAGCCTGCCGCTGGCCGGCGCGCAGGCGGACCTCGCCACCCTCGATGCGTTGCGCCCGCGTCTGCAGCGGCTGCAGCGCCTGGCCGAACGCGCGGTGGACAGCGAGACCGCGCTGGGCAGTGACGTCATGCGCTGCGCGCTGGACGGCTATGCCCTGCTGAAGGTGGCCGGCCGCAACCAGGGACTTGAGGGGCTGCGGAAGGAGATCGGCACGCGGTTCGCCAAGGGGCCGCGGGCGTCGGAGGGGGCGGAGGACGCGGCCTGAGGGCTGGCAGTCGCTAAGGAGTCACAGGGCCGCGCTTGCGCGGCCCTTTTTGTTCGGAACGCGGGGCTTCGGGCGGCAACGGTGAGGCGTGGAGGGCTTTCCGTGGGCTGGCCGGGTGCGACGGAGCGGCTTCGAGGGCCTATCGAGAGCCTTTCGGCTACTTCGATGAGGGTCCAGGGCTGGGCGCCGGGCGGCCGGGCATCAGGCGAGACCTCGCGGGAGTCAACGGTGACGCTTTTTTTGTCATCGATGCGCCTGCGGGCTTCGACGTTGGGGCTTTCCGGTACAAGGTCGAGGGTCGGCGGGTCACGGGTGACGCTACGCCCGTCATCACTGGCATGTGAAGCGGCAGCGACGGCGTGGTGCGCGTCGGTCGCGCGGGGTCTGCTGCCGGCCAGAAAACGGGGAACGCGTGGATCGCGTCGACAACCTGTCCTGACCCCTGCCCGAGCGTGGCCGGATGAAGCGATTCCTCCCGGGCTCCCGCCCGGAGAATGACCCTGTCGTAAGCTACCCGGTCTGGACAGCACAAGGGTTGGAACGATGACGGGGCCGGTACCTGCTTCTCCGACGGAAGATGCGGATTTCGTTGACGTCGCCATCCTCGGCGGCGGCCTCGCCGGACTCACGCTTGCCCTGCAGCTGCGCCAGCGCGACCCCTCGCTGGCGGTCACGGTGCTCGAACGCCGCGCCCACCCCGTGCGCGAAGCCGCACACAAGGTGGGCGAGTCGACGGTCGAGATCGGCGCGCATTACTTCGCCGATGTGCTCGGCCTGCGCGAGCATCTGGAGACGGAGCAGGTCCGCAAGTACGGGCTTCGCTACTTCTTCACCGATCGCGAATACGACGTGCAGGACTGCAGCGAGATGGGCGTGAGCAAGCTGCTGCCCACGCCGTCGTGGCAGCTCGACCGCGGCCGCTTCGAGAACTTCCTTGGCGATCGCGCGCGGGAGATGGGCGTCGATTTCCGGGATCAGGCGGTCGTACGCACGCTGGATCTGTCGGACACCGATGCGCCGCATACCGTCGCCTTCGATCACGCCGGTGACCGCCGGGTACTGAAGGCACGCTGGGTGGTCGACGCATCGGGCCGCGCCGGCCTGATCAAGCGCAAGCTCGGCCTGGCGATGGCCAATGACCACGATTGCAATGCCGTGTGGTGGCGCATCGATGGCCAGTCGGATCTCGACCAGTGGTCCGACGATCCGCGGTGGCGCGAGCGTTTCGCGCCCGCGCGCCGGGTGAACTCGACCAACCACATGTGCGGGCCGGGCTACTGGTTCTGGCTCATTCCGCTGGCGTCGGGTTCGCATTCGCTCGGCATCGTCTGCGACGCGAAGATGCATCCCCTCGAGACCATGAACACCTTCGAGAAGGCCATGGACTGGCTGCGCACGCACCAGCCACGCGTCCACGAAGCGCTCGACAAGCCGGAATACACGCTCCAGGACTTCCTGTTCCTGCGCCACTTTTCGCACGGTTGCAAGCAGGTGTATTCCAGGCACCGCTGGGCACTGACGGGCGAGGCGGGGCTGTTCCTCGATCCGTTCTACTCGCCGGGCAGCGACTTCATCGCGATCAGCAACACCTACGTCTGCGAACTGATCGGCAAGGACCGCGCGGGCGACGCCATCGCGCCTTATGCCGAGATCTACCAGCAGCTGTATTTCTCGTTCTACGAGAACACGCTGACGCTCTACCAGGACCAGTACCCGATCTTCGGCCACCCGCAGGTCATGCCGATCAAGGTGCTGTGGGATTACGTGTACTACTGGTCGCTGCTGGCGCCGCTGTTCTTCAGCCGTCGCCAGGCCGACCTGTCGATCCTCGCCAGGCTCAAGCCCGCATTCGCCGAAGGCCGTGCCCTGAACCTGGCGATGCAGGCGTTGCTGCGCGAATGGGGCACGCGCGATGCGACGCCGGATCTGCGCCAGGCGCGTGCCTACGACCAGTACCAGGTCGAGTGGTGCCGCGAAATGAACGGCGGACTCACCGACGAGCTCGACGATGCCGCCTACCTCGCACGCACCCAGCGCTCGATTGCGGGGATGCGCCAGCTGGCGTCCGAGGTGCTGGCCCTCGCGCGCGCCGCGATTCCTGGGATCGGCGACCACGGCCTCGACACGCTGCTGGCCGAACACGACAGCCGTGCGCATGCGCCGATGTTGCCGGCGGACTGGTTCGCGCCGGCTGCCGAAGCCGCTGAGCCGTCGACCAGGCTCGGACCCCGGCTGAGCCGCGAAGCCGCTGCGGTCTGAGTGGCGCGCCCTGACGGGCCGGCAGGCCGCGCTTGCTCAGTCGCTGCGTTTACCCGAGCGACTCTGCGCGAACTCCGGGAAGGTCTCCGCGATCGGTGCCTCATCCGGCAGGATGTAGAACACCCCGCCCCGCTCGAACGTCGGTTGGATGATCCGCTCGTAGAACTCGGGCGAGACGTTGATGCAGCCGTGGGTGACGCGGTTGTCGTCCGGCGTCGGCGAGGCCAGGCGTTCGGCGCGTTTCTCGGCCGGCACGCCGGTCGCGGTCGGGTGGATGGAGACCGCGGAGTCGTAGTCCACCCACAGCACGCGCCCGGCGTCGATCGACGGACCGTAACCGCCCACGAAGCGGCCCGCCGGCGTGGTGCGATCCCGACCCGGAATCTCGCGAAGCGCGAGGCCGGCGATGCCGGGGGCCGTATGGTCGCCGCTCGCCGAGCCGAACAGCGCGGGCGCCGCGCCGCGAGGACGGCCGTCGCCATCGAATACCAGGATCTGCGCGGCGGCCTTGTCCATCACCGCGAACGGATAGCCCACGCTGTCGTTGGCGGCAACCACCCAGCCCGCGAGCTCGATCACCGTGGTGGAGACCTCCTGGTCCCGCGGAAGCTGGTCGATGGAGGCGACCGGTGGCCCGCCGCGTTCCTGGGCGCTGGCCACACCGACGCCGGTCAACGCCAGCGCCAACGCCAGCGCGCCATAGGCGGCGCGGATGGCAGGGGATGTGCAGGTACGGATGGGAAATTTCCTTGCAACGGGAACAGATGAAAAGGGCCCGGTGGCCGCATGGGTCACCGGGCCCCGGTTCAGGCCTTGGGTCGCACTTCCTGCAAACGCGCGATCAGCCGCGCGGTGCGCGGCGCGGCGCCCCTTCCAGCTGCTGGACGCGGCCTTCCAGCTGGTCGAGCCGCTGGTTGGCCTGCATCGCGGACTGATTGGCGGATTCGGCGCTCTGCGCCGCACCCTGCACCCGCGTGTCGAGCGTATCGAGGCGCGAGTTGATGCCGGCGAACTCGTCGTCGTAGGTGGCGCAGGCGGACAGGGCCAGGGCGGCAACGATCGCCACGCCGAGCATACGGGCCATCGCCAGATGTTGTCTGGTCACGAACATGCCACTCCTCCTTGGTCTGGGGAACTGGAATATAGCCCCCTTTTCGCCGGAGTCCCGAGCCGGCTTCAGCTGGGGTTGGCGTACGTGCACGGTTTGTTAAATCGTGTCCGCTGAGGGTGAGCTTGGCTCCTGATCTCTTGGCCTGCGCTGCAAGTCGCAGCAAACCATCTCCGCCCTCCCCCATTCGCACACAGCGCGGCGAAGCTCACCGGCCAAGGCGAGCGGCGCCGCCGCTATCGCAACAGTTCCTGCGGCAGCAGCACGAACGCGATGAGGACCAGCGCCAGGCACAGCCAGCGCCATGCGCCCATGCCGCGCCAGGCGGCCCTCCATGCGTCGCGCGGCGCGGTCATGCGACGGCCCCCGACTTTGCGGACCGTCGTGTCGCGGCGCGAAGCACGTCCGCCACGCGCAGGCCATAGAGGTACGCGCCGGTCAGGCTGAGCGCGGTCAGCAGCAGGCCGAACGCGAACCAGATCACCTGCGTGACGAGGCCACCAAACGTGCCGAAGTGCAGCGGATCGGCCATTTCGGAAATGCGGTGGTGCACGTCGAGCTCGCCGGCGATGCGGCGACCGGTGAGGGTGCTGCCGGTCGGGTCGAAACCGAGTGCATTGGCACGGTCACGCACCAGCCATGCCTCGGCCTGGCCTTCGATCACCAGGCCGCGCTCGGACAGCGCCAGCCTGCGCACCTCGAGGGTCGGCCACTCGTGCTGCGCCTGCGCGATGGCGCGGTCGATCGCGGCGGGCGTGATCGGAATTGGCACCGCCGCGTCCGCATCGGCCGGCTGCTTCGGCAGCACGTCCGGCTGCCCACCGGCGCCGCCGCCAAGCGATTCCACCAGGTACCAGCCGCCGGTGACGGCGATCAGGGCGATGAACCACAGGCTCCACACGCCGGCCAGCCGGTGCACGTCGCCCCAGAAGCGGCGCTGGCGTTCCGGTCGCGGCAGCGACAGGAAGCCGCGCCACCACTTCTTGTAGATCACCAGGCTGGTCACCAGCGTCACCAGCAGGGCGATGGAGAGCGCGGACACGATCGGCACGCCGAACTTCACCGGCATCATCAGGTGGCGGTGGGTGTTACGCAGGAAGCGCTGGGCGTTGAACCAGTGGGTGTCGCCGGTCACCGTGCCGCGATAGGGATCGACCCAGACGAAGCGCAACCGGCCATCGTCGGTTTCCATGCTGGCCATCGCCGCCGAGCGCGGACCCTTGGGCGCGGACAGGCCGTTGAGGGTCCAGGCGGGATAGGCGCGCTGCACCGCACTGACCATCGTGCCCCAGCTGGCGTGCTGCGGCGCGGGCGAGACGCGCATCTGCGGGTGCAGCGCCCAGTCGATCTCGTGCGAGAACACCGCCAGGGTGCCGGTGAGGCAGACGAAGGCCATCAGCACGCACAGCTTCAGCCCGACCCAGCTGTGCAGGTCGAACCACACGCGGCGCCTGCTCTTCGCGGGTATGGCGGCGACGGCTGCAGCTGGCGGGGCCGATGGCATTCGCTGGCTCGTTGGGCCCGTGGGTCAGAAGCTGTACCGGGCCTGCAGGTACAGCCGCCGCGGCTCGCCGGGGAAATGGCCGGTGCGTTCGATGAAGCCGCTCGCCGCGTAGACCTTGTCGAACAGGTTCTTGACGTTGGCCTGGAAGGTCCAGTCGCGCCACTGCGTCTGCCAGCTGGCATCGAAGATGGTGTAGGCCTTGACCGCCTGGCCCTCGAGCGAGACGCGGTCGCCGACATGGTCGACGCCGAAGGCGATCGACGAGGCAATGGCCGGCAGGTCGTAGCGGGTCCACAGGCCGAGCTTGTGCCGCGGCGCGTTGGCGAAGCGGTCGCTGTCGCCGGTGGTGTTGCCGGCGGCGGCCGGGTCGCCTTCGAGCACGCGCGCGTCGTTGTAGCCGTAGGCCAGGTTGAGCACCCAGCGTTCGGTGAGGTCGGCCAGCAGGTCGAGCTCGAAGCCGTCGCTGCGCACCAGGCCGAGCGCCGCCAGGTCGTCGACGCCGTCGTTGCCGGCATCCTCGCCGGTGCCCTGCACCACGTTGCTGCGCTCGATCCGGTAGACCGCGGCGTTGAGCGTGATGCGCCCGCCGGCGAGGCTCGACTTGGCGCCCAGTTCCCACTGGCGGCTGCGCTCGGGATCGAACGGCCCGCCGGCCAGCGGGTTCTGGCTTCCGGCCGACTGCGGCAGGAAGCCCGTCGCCATGCTGGCGTAGAGGTTGACCTCATCGGTCGCCTCGAACGTGGTGCCCACGCGCCAGGTCAGGTCGTTGCCGTCGATGGCGGTGCCGGCGACGCGGTCCCTGTCTTCGAAACGGTCCCAGCGCAGGCCGGCGAGCAGATGCCAGCGGCCCAGGTCCATCTGGTCCTGGAGGTACAGGCCGTCCTGGCGGCTGCGGGTGCGGGTGGCAGGCCGGAAGGGCAGCGTGTCGAGGCCGTAGTCGGCGCCGCCGCTCAGTCCGTACACCGGCTCGAACAGGTCCAGCCCCGGCACCGGGCCGCCGCGCTCCACGCCCGCTGCCGTGCGGCCGATGAAGTAGGCGTCGAGTTGCGAGATCTCGCCGCCGAACAGCAGGGTGTGGGCGATGCTGCCGGTGCTGAAGTCCAGGGCGGCGTGGCCGGCGGTGGCCAGTCCTTCCACGTCGCGCGCCTGGTCGCGGAACTCGCGCCACACCGTGCGCCCGTCGGCGGCGATGCCGCGCGACTCGTGGTACTGCTGGCGCTCGGCGTTCTCGAACCAGCGCACGGCGAGGCTGACATCCAGCGCGTCGGTGGGGGCAGCGGTATAGCGGGCCAGGCCGATGCGGGCGTCGAGTTCGAGGTAATCGGTGGGTTCGTTGGTGTTCCACTCGCGGTCGGTCAGGAACACGCCATCGTCGTTGGCCGGCACGCCGCGCAGCCGGTTGGCGTCCAGGTCCTGCTGCAGGTCGGTGTACTGCAGCAGCAGCTCGCCGGTGTCGCCGACATCGAAGGCGAAGCCGACATCGCCGATCAGGCTGTCCTGCGAGGTGTTGTTGCGGAAGCCTTCCTCGTGGTCGACGTGCACGCCGACGCGATAGCGCACGCGTCCCGCCGCATCCAGCGGGCCGGAGGCCTCGAGCGAGGCCGCACCGTAATCGAAATTGCCGGCCTGCAGGCGCAATTCGCGCTCGGGCAGCGCGGTCGGCTTCTTGGTGGCGTAGTTGATGACGCCGCCGGGATCGCCGGAGCCGTACGCCGCGCCGGCCGGTCCCTTGAGTACCTCGACGCGCTCGATGTTGAACAGCTGCGGCACCGAGAAGCCCGCGTACGGGTCGCCGCGCAGGCCGTCGTACAGCACGTTCTCCTGGCGGAAGCCGCGCAGCACCACGCCGGCGTAGCTGAAGAAGCTGATGCCGCTGATGTTGCGGTAGAGGTCGGTCACCTGGTGCGCGCCCTGGTCGTCGATCAGGTCGCGGTTGATCACCTGCACCGATTGCGGCACCAGCTCCAGCGGGGTATCGGTACGGGTCGCCAGGCTGGTGTCTTCGGCCTTGTAGAGGCGCTGCGCCCGTCCGACTACGCGCACGGCATCCAGGTCGGTCGCGTCGGTGCCCGCGGAAGGAACTGCCGTGGTCGGCGCGGCGTCAGGCGCCCCTGACTGCTGGGCGGACACCGCGAACGGCGCGATGGCCAGGACCGAGGCGATCGAAAGGGGAAGGTGCGAACGACGGGTCATCTTTGCGCCAGGAACCATGAAGGATGCGGATGTTAATGATAATGATTCCTAGCCGCAAGATGAATGTGGCGTGCGGCGGCGCGAAGCGGCGGTATCGGAGGGCATCGACTACCGGGACCGATATCGCATGTCGGGCCCGGCATCTCCCGCGATCACGACGAACCTTGGGCAGCGGCACAAGCGGATGCCCGTGGGGCTGCCTAAGCGCAGCGTCTTCCGGCAGACGTCGGGGTGCTGGCGCGGCAGGTGGTCGAGCACCTGGCGCAGGCCGGGCGCGTCCGGGCAGCGGCATCAATGCGCTGCGCGCCTGGATAGCCATGACGCGCGTCTGGGGGTGAGGCGCAATGCGCCCGGACGCGGCCCCACCCCCGGCGCCCTCACGCAATTGGGGAGCAGGAACGGCCTGGCGGCCCGGCGACGGACTAGCTGTCGTCGGTGCGAGGGTCGCGCCTGTCCGCGCGCGCCCGACGCAGCGCTTCGAGCTTCTCCTTGAGCTTGAGCTCCATCCCGCGCGCCACCGGCTGGTAGTACACCCGCTCGCCCATCGCATCGGGAAAGCCGGTCTGGTCCAGGGCCACGCCGCCTTCGTTGTCGTGGTCGTACTGGTAGCCCTTCGAATAGCCGAGTTCCTTCATCAGCTTCGTGGGCGCATTGCGCAGGTGCATCGGCACGTCCTGGGTGCCGTATTCGCTCACGTCGCGCTTGGCGGCACCGAAGGCGCGATACGCGGCGTTCGATTTGGCGGTGCTGGCCAGGTAGAGCACCAGTTGCGCCAGGGCGAGGTCGCCTTCGGGGCTGCCGAGCCGTTCGTAGGTGTCCCAGGCGTCGATCGCCATCTGCAGCGCGCGCGGGTCGGCCAGGCCGATGTCTTCCACCGCCATGCGCGTCATCCGGCGCGCGAGGTAGATCGGGTCGCAGCCGCCGTCGAGCATGCGCGCGAACCAGTACAGCGCGGCGTCCGGGTTGGAGCTGCGCACCGACTTGTGCAGCGCCGAGATCTGGTCGTAGAACTGCTCGCCGCCCTTGTCGAAGCGGCGGGTGCGGTCGGCCAGCACCTGCTCGAGCACCGCATCGGTGACGGTGCCGCCCTCGCCCGCCAGTTCGGCGGCGATTTCCAGCAGGGTCAGGCCGCGGCGCACGTCGCCATCTGCGGCGACGGCGATCAGGTGCAGCTGGTCCTGCTCGATCCGCAGGCCGCGCCCGCCGAGGCCGCGCTCCTCGTCGTCGAGCGCCTGCTGCAGGGCGACTTCGATGTCGTCGGCCGACACCGCTTCCAGCACGTGCACGCGACAGCGCGAGAGCAGCGCAGAGTTCAGTTCGAACGACGGGTTCTCGGTGGTGGCGCCGACAAAGACAATCGTGCCGCGTTCGATGTGCGGCAGGAACGCATCCTGCTGCGCCTTGTTGAAGCGGTGCACCTCGTCGACGAACAGCACGGTGCGGCGCCCTTCGGCGAACCGGTGGCCGGCCTCGGCCAGCACCTGGCGCACCTCGGGCAGGCCGGACAGCACCGCCGAGACCGAGCGGAAATCCGCATCCGCATAGTGCGCCAGCAGCAGCGCCAGCGTGGTCTTGCCGCAGCCGGGCGGGCCCCATAGCACCATCGAATGCACGCTGCCGGCTTCGATCGACTTGCGCAGCGCCGATTCGGGCGAGACCAGCCGGCGCTGGCCCACCATCTCTTCCAGCGTGCGCGGACGCATGCGCTCGGCCAGCGGCCGCAGCGCGGTGCGGTCGGCGGTCAGCAGGTCGCCGCGGTCGTCGGGCGGGGAGGCTTTGGCGCGTGGCACAGGGCATCGGCCGGGAAACGGGCCGCCACGATACCAAGGCGGGGGCGCAGGCCGTGAGAAGAAGGCCGGCGATTCAACGGAATGGCGCGGGACCGGCGCCTTCCACGCAGGACGATCAGCGGGCCGCGACGCCCAGTTCGTAGTTCACCCGCTGCCAGGCGTTGGCGACCTGGTCGTACAGGGCTTCGATCCGCACCGGCGTGTTGCCGTTGCGGCCGAAATCGGCGATGCCGTTGGCGCTGATACGCAGCAGGCGCGCACCGCCCTGGACGGTGCTGATGTCATCGAGCTGCAGGCGCGAGGAGTCGGCGCCGAACTGGCGGTCGAGTTCCACGGCGACGCGGTCTTCGAGCTGCTGCACGAGGCCGGCATCGTTGGGGACTTCGCGCTCGCTGGCGGCCACGCCGCCGATGGTCAGGCGCGGATAGCCGGCGCTGCCGAAGCTGGTGTCGTACGGCACGCTGTAGCGGAAGCCGATCCACTCGGCGTCGTCACCCACGCGCAGGCGGCCGGTGCCGCTGACGGTGCGATCGCGCACGCTGGCGATCGCGACGTCGAACGAATCGATGTTGACCGCGATCGTCGCGGTGCTGAGCTGTTCCGACAGCGCCGCTACGACCACGGCCGCCACGGCGTTGTCCATCGTCTCGTCGCCGGTGGTGGCGGCACGCTGGCGCGGCTCGCTGGTGGCGGGCGTGCCTGGCGGCGTGGCCACCGGAGCGGACTGCGCCAGCACCGGCACGGCCCCCAGGCACGCGGCCAGCAGCAGCGCGCGTGCGCGGCCGGCAGTCCGGGGCGAGGTCGTGAGCGTGGACGCGTGCATGACGGTGGTTCCTTCTAGGGGCCGCGGGGTGTCGATGGGTCAGCCTTCGCCGACCACGTCGACGCCGGCCGGCGGCGTAAATGTGAACGTGTTGCGGGAGAAGTCCGGATTACGCTTCCACTCGGTGAAGCGGATCTCGGTGCGCTGGCCGAGCGCATCGACGATTTCCATCCGCGCCAGGCCGGCCTCGGACAGGCCCAGGCGGGCGGACTGGAACGCGGCGTCGTCGCCCCCCTGCTTGGGCTTGAGCACCAGCCACTGCAGGCCATCGGCGGCGCCGGCATCCTCGACCAGGAAGTCGCGGTCGAGCTTGCCCGGATCGATCAGCGCAGCCAGCGGGCTGTCCTGCTCGGCGCCGCCCTGCGCGCGGCGGCTGACCTGGTCCAGGTCGGGATCGTGCACCCAGACGGTCTTGCCGTCGGCCACGATCAGCTGCGGATAGGGCTTTTCGTACTCCCAGCGGAACAGGCGCGGCGCGGACAGCGCCACGCGGCCGCTGGACGACTCGCGGACGCGGCCGTTCTCGTCGAACACCTGCTGGGTGAAACGCCCGTCCAGACCCTTCAGGCCACGGGTGAAACCATCGAGCTGGTCGCGGGCACCGGCCTGGGCCAGGCCGGCGACGACCAGGGCGGCAAGGGCGAACAACCAGCGGAAGTTGCGGATCATCGGAAATCGGTCCTTGGCGGATGGGGCGGCCAGTCTGCAAAGGCCTGGCTGAACACGTGCCTTGCCATCCCTGCCCTGTTGAACGGCAAGCGGGGCGCGAGGCGGACGGCAATGAAGGTGTGGGGCGTCGTTTCGGTGCGAGAGACCGCTTCCGTTCACGCTGGCAGGCCGCGGAGGCAGGACACCGCACGCTCACGCGCCTGCGGCGCGCCCTCATCCGCCTCCGGCACCTTCTCCCCATGAAGGGGACCGGGGTCCCGTGCAACTGAAGAAGGAACAGCCCGTGAAGCGGGGAATAGGGATAGCCGGCGACGCGGGAGAAGGAACAGCCCGCGAAGCGGAGAAGGCAGGGCAGCGCCAGTGAGGGCGGAACCTACTTCGGCGGCGGTGGCGCCAGGACGCTGCGGTCGCCATTGTGTTCGGGCGCGGAGACCACGCCGGCGGCCTCCATCGCCTCGACCAGGCGCGCGGCGCGGTTGTAGCCGATCTTGAGCCGGCGCTGGACGCCGGAGATCGAGGCGCGACGGGTCTCGGTGACGATCTTCACCGCCTCGTCGTACAGCGGGTCGGATTCGTCGCCGGCGCCGCCACCGGCCTCGGGCAGGCCGGTCGCGCCGACCGCGCTGCCGTCGTACATGGTCTGCGATTCGTCCAGCACGCCCTCGATGTAGTCCGGCCCGCCGCCGCTCTGCTTGAGGTGTTCGACCACGCGGTGGACCTCGTCGTCGGACACGAAGGCGCCGTGCACGCGTTCGGGCAGCGCCGTGCCCGGTGGCAGGTAGAGCATGTCGCCGTGGCCGAGCAGGGTTTCCGCGCCGGACTGGTCGAGGATCGTGCGCGAGTCGATCTTGCTCGACACCTGGAACGCGATGCGGGTCGGGATGTTGGCCTTGATCAGGCCGGTGATCACGTCCACCGACGGTCGCTGCGTGGCCAGGATCAGGTGGATGCCGGCGGCGCGCGCCTTCTGCGCCAAGCGGGCGATGAGCTCCTCCACCTTCTTGCCGACGATCATCATCATGTCGGCGAATTCGTCGATGAAGATGACGATGAACGGCAGCGTCTCCAGCGGTTCGGCGACCTCGCTGGATTCCGGGTTCGGGCGGAACAGCGGGTCGAGCAGCGGCTGCCCGGCCTCCTGCGCGTCGCGCACCTTCTTGTTGAAGCCGGCCAGGTTGCGCACGCCGACCGCGCTCATCAGCTTGTAGCGTCGCTCCATCTCGGCCACGCACCAGCGCAGGCCGTTGCCGGCCTCCTTCATGTCGGTGACCACGGGCGCGAGCAGGTGCGGGATGCCCTGGTAGACGCTGAGCTCGAGCATCTTCGGGTCGATCATCAGCATCCGCAGGTCCTTCGCGGAGGCCTTGTAGAGCAGGCTGAGCACCATGGCGTTCACCGCCACCGACTTGCCCGAGCCGGTGGTGCCGGCCACCAGCAGGTGCGGCATGCGCGCCAGATCCGCCACGGTCGGGCGGCCGGCGATGTCCTTGCCCAGCGCCAGCGTGAGCGGGCTGGTGGACTTGTCGTATTCCTTCGAGCGCAGCAGCTCGCTGAGGTAGATCATCTCGCGGTGCGTGTTCGGCGTTTCCAGGCCGATCACCGACTTGCCCGGGATCACGTCGACCACGCGCACGGACTTCACCGACAGGCCGCGCGCGATGTCCTTGTCCAGCGTGCTGATCTGGCTGACCTTGATGCCCGGCGCCGGCTCGATCTCGAAGCGGGTGATCACCGGCCCGGGATAGGCGCCCACCACCTGGGCTTCGATGCGGAAGTCCTTGAGCTTGAACTCGATCTGGCGCGACAGCGTCTCGAGCGTGCCCTCGTCGTAGCCCTTGGGCTGCGGCTTGGGATCGTCGAGCAGGGCCAGCGGCGGCACGCCGCTGCCGTCGGCGACGTGGAACAGCGGAATCTGCTGCTCGCGCTTGGCGCGTTCGCTCTTCTCGACCACCGGCGCGGGCGGCGGTTCGATCTTCACCTTCTCGCGTTTGGCGCGCAGTTCGGTCTCGATCTTGCGCGTCTCTTCGCGCTCCACCCGGCGCTCGCGCGCCTCGAAATGGTCGGCCGCCTGCTTGCGGCTGCGGCGCAGCAGCGTCGGCAGCAGCAGCACCCAGCCGCCGATGCGGTCGGCCACGGCCAGCCACGACAGGCCGGTGGCCAGGGTCACCGAGACCAGCAGCAGTGCAAGCAGGAACAGATTGCCGCCGAGCGCGCCGAAGCCGCGGTCGAGCGAGTTGCCCACCAGCCGCCCCAGCACGCCTCCGCCACCGGCGGGCAGGTTCTCCACCGCGGCCATGCGCAGGTAGAGCAGGCCGGTGGCCGAGACCAGGAAACCGACGATGCCGACCAGCCGCAGCGCCGGGCCGAAATCCACCCGGCCGTCGCCGTCCGAATCCATGCCGAACAGGGCGATCCACGCGACCGCGCCCAGCACCAGCGGCAGCAGGTAGGCGACGAAGCCGGTCAGGTAGAGCAGCACGTCGGCGAGCCAGGCCCCGACCGGTCCGCCGGCGTTGTTGAGTTCGGTGGTGATGCCGCCGGAGGCGGTCGACCAGCCCGGATCGTCCGGCGAATAGGTCGCCAGGCACACCAGCAGGTACAGCAGCAGCGGCGCGATCAGGATCATCGCGATATCGCGCAGCAGGCGCTGTCGGCGCGGATCCGGCGGCGCGGCCTCCCGGGCCGTCGCGCGTTGCCGCTTGCCGCGTTCAGGAACCGCCCGAGCCACCGTCATCCACTGCCTTAGGAAATCGACCCAATGCCTTGATCTTAATTCAAAGGTTCATCGATTGCAGGGCCGGATGCACCAGCGCCCCGCCTTCCACGTTGATCCCGCGCACCAGCGGCGCATGACCGCGCCAGTCGCCCGAGGCCAGCCGGTCCACCCAGGGCAGGATCGCCGCGCAGATCGCCTGCGAGGAGGTCTGCGGCACCGCCCCGGGCATGTTGGTCACGCAGAAGTGGATCACGCCCTCCTCGACGTAGGTCGGCTCCTTCCAGGTGGTCGGCCGGGAGGTCTCGAAGCAGCCGCCCTGGTCGATCGAGATGTCGACCAGCACGCTGCCGTCCTCCATCGACTCCATCATCGCCCGCGTCACCACGTGCGGCGCCACCGCGCCGGTCACCAGCACCGCGCCCACCACCAGGTCGGCCGAGGCGACCTCGCGCGCGACCACGTCGTCGTACGGGTAGAGCGCGGTGACGTTGTGGCCCAGCCGCATCATCTCGTCCATCCGGTCGATGCGCTTTTCGAACACCACCACGCGCGAGCCGCCGGCCGCGGCCAGGGCCGCCGCCGCGCCACCGGCCTGGCCGGCACCGAACACCACCACCTTGCCGCGCGTGGTGGACGGCAGGCCGCCGAGCAGCTTGCCCTTGCCGCCCAGCGGCTGGTGCAGGTAGTGGGTGCCCACCTGGACCGCGATCTTGCCGGCGATCACCGACATCGGCGCCAGCAGCGGCAGCTCGCCGTCGTCGAGTTCGACGGTCTCGAACGCGATCCCGGTCAGGCCGATGTCCAGCAGCCGGCGCGTGAGCGCGGGCTCCGGCGCCAGATGCAGGTAGCAGAACAGCAGGTGGTCCTCGCGCAGCAGCGCCAGGTCGCCCTCGATCGGCTCCTTGACCTTGACGATCAGTTCGCCGCGCGCGTACAGCGCCGCGGCGTCGGCGGCGATGCGTACGCCGAGACGTTCGTAGTCGCCATCGGCGAAGCCCGAGCGCACCCCGGCGCCCTGCTCCACCCAGACCTCGTGGCCGCGCCGGACCAGGTCGCCGGCCGCGGCCGGCACGAGCGCGACGCGCCCTTCCAGGGTCTTGGTTTCCTTGGGTACGCCGATGCGCATGCGGGGATCCTCGCGGGTCAGGTGCGGTGCCGGCGGTGCATGAAAAAACCCGTGCAGCGCCTGCACGGGTTGGACCGGAACCGCAGGCCCGACGTCGCGGGCCATGGATGCTGCGTTCCGCGGCGATGGGCCGCGCGCGCCTTGTGTTGCCGCCTTCGCGCCGCCAAGCTATGGGCTTCGATACGCCGCAACTTCATGACCGACGAGTATACATGACGCCTTCTGCGCCCCGGCACATCCGCCTGATCATCCTCGGCTCCGGCCCCGCCGGCTGGACCGCCGCCGTGTACGCCGCGCGCGCCAACCTCAAGCCGGTCGTCATCACCGGCATGCAGATGGGCGGCCAGCTGATGACCACCACCGAGGTCGACAACTGGCCGGGCGACGCGCACGGGCTGCTGGGCCCTGACCTGATGGCGCGGATGCAGGCGCACGCCGAGCGCTTCGAGACCGAGGTGGTGTTCGACCACATCCACACCGCCGACCTGTCGCAGCGCCCGTTCCGGCTCACCGGCGACAGCGGCAGCTACACCTGCGACGCGCTGGTGATCGCCACCGGCGCGACCGCCAAGTACCTCGGGCTGCCGTCGGAAGAGGCGTTCAAGGGCCGCGGCGTTTCCGCGTGCGCCACGTGCGACGGCTTCTTCTACAAGGACCAGGACGTGGCGGTGGTCGGCGGCGGCAACACCGCGGTCGAGGAGGCGCTGTACCTGTCCAACATCGCGCGCAAGGTCTACCTGGTGCACCGCCGCGACACCCTGCGCGCGGAGAAGATCATGCAGGACAAGCTGTTCGCGAAGATCGCGGCCGGCAAGATCGAACCGGTGTGGCACCACGTGGTGGACGAGGTCCTGGGCAACGAGGCGGGCGTGACCGGCATGCGGCTGAAGTCGGTGCAGGACGCGTCGACGCGCGAGATCGCCGTGCACGGGTTCTTCGTCGCCATCGGCCACACGCCCAACACCACGCTGTTCGAAGGCCAGCTGGCGATGAACAACGGCTACCTGGAGATGCGCTCGGGCCTGGGCGGCAACGCCACCGAGACCTCGGTACCGGGCGTGTTCGCCGCGGGCGACGTCGCCGACCAGCACTATCGCCAGGCGATCACCTCGGCCGGCTTCGGCTGCATGGCCGCGCTGGACGCGGAACGCTTCCTCGACAAGGGCCAGTAGCGGCGCTGACGGACCGCCATCGGCAGTCCGTGCGGCTGCTGGCGCCCGACCATGGATCGCCGCGCCGGACGTCCCGGAGCCGGTCCGCTCGCGCCATGGACAACGCCGGCCTCGCGTCCAGGTTCGCCCCCGACCCTGCGTAAGACCCATCTGCCCTCGCCGCGCTCGTCAACGGTTCGTCGAAATCTGCGGAGGACAACCCGATCGACCTCCGCGTACACCCTGGACTCTCCGACATCCCGGCGCAATCCTGGGACGCGCTGCACGACGAGCATCCGTTCGTGTCGCACGCGTTCCTGCACGGCCTGGAAGCGCACGCCTGCCTGCGCCCGGACTGGGGCTGGACGCCGCACCACCTGGGGCTGTGGGACGGCGACCGGCTGCTCGCCGCGGCGCCTGCCTACCTGAAGACCAACTCCCACGGCGAATTCGTGTTCGACCACGCCTGGGCGCATGCGTACGCGCGCCATGGACTCGACTACTTCCCCAAGCTGCTGTGCGCGGTGCCGTACTCGCCCGTCACCGGACCGCGCCTGCTCGCACCCACCGCGGAGTTGCGGCGTGCGCTGGCCGAGGCGCTGGTCGCCGAGGCCGCGCGCACGGGGCTGTCGTCGGCGCACGTGAACTTCCACGAGGCGGAGGTGGACGCGGCGTTCGACGCGCGCTGGCTGCAGCGGATCGACCTGCAGTACCACTGGCGCAACGACGCCGGCTGGGCCACGTTCGAGGACTACCTCGCGGCGATGGACCACAAGCACCGCAAGAACATCCGCCAGGAGCGGGCGAAGCTGGCGCGCGCGGGCGTGCGCTTCCGCGTCGTCCACGGCGACGAGGCCAGCGACCTCGACCTGGCGACGATGCACCGCTTCTACCTGCAGACCTTCGCCGAGTACGGCAATTCCCCGGCGCTGACGCTTCCGTTCCTGGCGCACCTGGCCCGCGAGCTGCCGCGCGCACTGGTGCTGATCCTGGCCGAGCACGATGGCGAGCCGGTCGCGGGCGCCCTGTGCCTGCGCGGCCCCGACACGCTGTACGGCCGCTACTGGGGGGCATCGGTCGCCCTGCCCGGCCTGCACTTCGAGACCTGCTACTACCAGGGCATCGACTACTGCCTGCGCGAGGGCCTGCGCGTGTTCGAGCCCGGCGCGCAGGGCGAGCACAAGATCGCGCGGGGCTTCCTGCCGCGCGTGGTGCGCAGCCACCACCACGTGGTCGACGCGCGCTTCGCCGACGCCCTGGCGCCGTGGTGCGAGGAGGAACGGCGCGTGGTGCGCGGGAATCTCGCCTGGCTGCGGCAGCGCTCGCCGTTCCGCGACGACGCGCCGCAGCCGTGAGCCTGCAGGTGCACCGCCTGGACGACGATCCGGAGGCGCCCTTTCCGCCGCCGGACAGCGCGCTGCGCTTTCCCGACGGACTGGTGGCACTCGGCGGCGACCTCTCGCCCCCGCGGCTGCTCAATGCTTATCGGCACGGCATCTTCCCCTGGTATTCGCAGGGCCAGCCGATCCTGTGGTGGTCGCCGGATCCGCGGATGGTGTTCCGCACCGATGGCGTGCGCCTGTCCTCGCGCTTCCGCCGCGCTCTGCGCGCCTCGCCCTGGGTCGCGCGCGCCGACACCGCCTTCGTGGACGTGGTCGAACGCTGCGCCCGGGCGCCACGCCCCGGCCAGCGCGGCACCTGGATCACGCCGGCGATGCAGGCGGCGTATGCGCGGATGCATGCGCTCGGCCACGCGCACAGCGTCGAGATCTTCGCCGGGCCGGAAGACGATGCGCCGCTGGTCGGCGGCATCTACGGGATCGCGGTGGGACGGATGTTCTTCGGCGAGAGCATGTTCAGCGATGCCTCCGGCGGCTCGAAGGCGGCGCTCGCCGCGCTGGCCGCCTGGCTGCACGCGCGCGGCTGCCCGTGGATCGACGCGCAGGTGGAGAATCCGCACCTGGTCTCGCTCGGCGCCGCCAGCCTTCCGCGCGCCGACTTCATGGCCATGCTGCAACCGCTGGTGCGGGCCGCGTCCGCCGCCGGTCCCTGGACTGACGAGTTCGGCACGCGACCGGTCCGCGCACTGGCCGGATGAACGCCCTGACCGTCCGGTCTTTTTGCATCGACCGCGTCCGCGTGCCAGAATGGTGTGCTTTTTCGCGGCACAGGTGCCGCACCCGCAACCACTGGCAACAGGACGAATGGCGAAAGACGACGTCATCGAATTCGAAGGCACGATCTCCGAGACCCTCCCGAACACCATGTTCCGGGTGAAGCTGGAGAACGGCCACGAAATCATTGCGCACATCTCCGGACGGATGCGCAAGAACTACATCCGCATCCTGACCGGCGACCGGGTCAAGGTGGAGATGACCCCCTACGACCTCACCAAGGGTCGCATCACCTACCGCATGAAGTAGCGCGGCGCCGCGGCGCGCCCCGCCCTGCCGGCCCAACGGCCCCGGCGCATGTGCTGATCCGCACATGCACGACCCCCGCGACGGACCTATGCTTCGGACACCACCTTGTCCGGAGTTGACCCGATGCGCCTGCCCGTTGCCGCCCGCACGCTCGCCCTGTCCATCGCGCTCGCCCTGTCCGGCGGCGCGGTGTCCGCCCAGGACGCGCCCGCCACTGCCCCCGCCACCGCGCCTGCCGACGACGCCGATGCCCAGGCCCGCCGCCTCGATGCCTGGTTCGCGGAGAAGTACCAGGAGCAGCTGCGCTTCAGCCCGATCTCGCTGACCTTCCTCGGCCGCAAGGAGCTGTACGACCAGCTCGACGACATGTCCTACGAGGCCGGCGACCGCCAACTGGCCTGGCAGAAGGCCACGGTGGAGGAGCTGGAGCGCGAGTTCGACCGCGAGACGCTCGATCCCGAAGCGCAGCTGTCCTACGACCTGTGGAAGCTGCAGTACGAGAACGCGCGCGACGCCATGCGGTTTCGCGACAACGTGTACGTGTTCAACCAGATGCAGGGCGCGCAGTCGTTCCTGCCGACGTTCCTGATCAACTTCCACAAGGTCGAGGACGAATCCGACTACCTCGCCTACCTCGCGCGCATCGAGGAGATTCCGCGCGCCTTCGGGCAGATGCTGGATCGTGCGAAGCGCAACGCCGAGGCCGGCTACCGCATGCCGCGCTTCGCCTACGACGGGGTGCTGACCGAGGCCCGCAAGGTGGTCAGCGGCGCGCCCTTCGGCGAAGGCGAGGATTCGGCGCTCTGGGCGGACCTGCAGGGTAAGGCCGATGCGCTGGTGAAGGCCGGCAAGATCGATGCCGCGCGCGCCGACGAGCTCAAGTCGCAGGCCCGGGCCGCGCTGGTGGCGCACGTACAGCCGCCCTACGCCGAGCTGATCGCGTGGGCCGAAGCCGACCGCGTCAACGCGGCCGAGAATCCCAGCGGCGTCGGCAGCACCCAGCCCAATGGCGCCGAGTACTACCGCCACCAGCTGCGCATGCACACCACCACCGACCTGACCGCCGACCAGGTGCACCAGATCGGCCTGGACGAGGTGAAGCGCATCCACGGCGAGATGGTGGCGCTGAAGGACAAGGTCGGCTTCGACGGCGACCTGCAGGCATTCTTCGAGTACATCGGCAGCGACGCGAAGTTCAAGTTCCCGGACACCGATGCCGGCCGCCAGGCCTACATCGACGAGGCCACGGCCGCGATCGCCAACATCAAGCGGGTGCTGCCGCAGTACTTCGGCCTGCTGCCGAAGGCGGACCTGGTGGTCAAGCGGGTCGAACCGTTCCGCGAGCAGCCGGGCGCCGCGCAGCACTATTTCCCCGGCACGCCGGATGGTTCGCGCCCGGGCGTGTACTACGCGCACCTGTCGGATATGAACGCCATGCCGAAGCCGGAACTGGAGGTCATCGCCTACCACGAAGGCCTGCCGGGCCATCACATGCAGATCTCGATCGCCCAGGAACTCACCGGTGTCCCGGAGTTCCGCACCCAGGCACGTTCGACTGCGTACTCCGAGGGCTGGGGCCTGTATTCGGAATGGCTGGCCAAGGAGATGCCGGGGACCTACCAGGATCCCTACTCCGAGTACGGCCGGCTGAGCTCCGAGCTGTGGCGCGCGGTGCGCCTGGTGGTCGACACCGGCCTGCATGCCAAGGGCTGGACCGAGCAGCAGGCGGTGGACTATTTCAAGGCCAACACCGCGATCCCCGACGCGTCGGTGCGCTCGGAAGTGCAGCGCTACATCACCTGGCCCGGCCAGGCGACGGCCTACAAGATCGGCATGATCCGGATCCAGGAACTGCGCCGGAAGGCGGAGTCGGAACTGGGCGAGCGCTTCGACATCCGCGGCTTCCATGACGCGGTGCTCGGTGGTGGCGCACTGCCGATGAGCCTGCTCGAGCGGCGCGTCGACCAGTGGATCGAGACACGCAAGCGGGCCTGATGCTCCACGACGCCTCGAGTTTCGCCCGGGGCGTCCGTAGGGTTCGGCGAGCGGTTGCCACGCACTCGGCCGGCCGGGCTTCGGAAGGACGCCGCCTTCCGCCGGCGGCAGGCCGCTCTCCCCTCGGTCAGGGCTTCCTGCCCTGACTCGGGCGCGCGCCATCCATGGCGCGCTGGTCGCAGCCCACCGCCGCCGAAAGGCGGCTCGATGACGGTTGGCAGCGACGCCTCTCTCCAAAAGCAAGTGACCGCGAATCTTTTGGGCCGACGTTTCCTGCACGGACCCGTCTATGGCGATCCGGATTCGGACATCGCCGCATCCCACGGCGGAACGACCTCTCTGGCGCCCGCGGTGACGCGGCCGGGAAATACGCAAGCGGACAGGAGCGTGCCGTGGCCGCGAGTGAGGGCAGGACGCCTGCCTGAGCGGTGCGCGATCCCCGGCCGGACGCTGCGGTATTCAAGCCTCCGTACATTCCGCTTCGGACACCTGAGCGCGATGCTCCCTGGGATGCACCACGCGAGTTCGCAGCCAGCTCGTCGCCTGCCGTAAGTGCGCGCTGCCGTTTTCCGAAACGGTGGGAGCGGGTCGACCTGCAGCCTCGTTCCGGTGGCAGGGGGCCGCGACGAGCGCGCCATGGATGGCGCGCGCCCGAGTCAGGGCAGGAGCCCTGACCGAGNGGGAAAAGCGGCTCCCTGCCGCCGGAACGAGGCGTCGCGCCGAAGCCGCAGGAGTGGATTCGAGCGGACCGGAGGCGTGATCGGAGGCGTGGCGACATGACATGCCCGACCAGCAAAAAGGGCGGCCATGGGCCGCCCTTTGTACGTCAAACCCGATGGCGGATTACTCGACCGTGGCCGGCAGCAGCTTTTCCGGTTCCGCCGAGGCCTCGACCACCAGCTCATCGTCGCGCACGTCGATGCTCACGCGGCCTCCGTTGACCAGCTTGCCGAACAGCAGTTCGTCGGCGAGCGGACGCTTCACCTTGTCCTGGATCACACGCGCCATCGGCCGCGCACCCATCAGCGGGTCGAAACCGTGCGAAGCGAGCCAGTCGCGCGCCGCCGTCGTGGCGGCCAGGCTGACGTTCTTCTCGTGCAGCTGCGCCTCCAGCTCGATCAGGAACTTGTCCACCACGCGCAGGATGTGGTCCATCCCCAGCGCCTGGAACTGCACGATCGCGTCGAGGCGGTTGCGGAACTCCGGGGTGAACCCCTTGCGGATCACTTCCATCGCATCGGTGCTGTGGTCCTGGCGGGTGAAGCCGATCGACCGCCGTGACGCCTGCGCAGCGCCCGCGTTGGTGGTCATCACCAGGATCACGTTGCGGAAGTTCGCCTCGCGACCGTTGGTGTCGGTCAGCACACCACGGTCCATCACCTGCAGCAGGATGTTGAAGATGTCCGGGTGCGCCTTCTCCACCTCGTCCAGCAGCAGCACGCAATGCGGCGTCTTGACGATCTTCTCGGTCAGCAGGCCGCCCTGGTCGAAACCGACGTAGCCCGGGGGCGCACCGATCAGGCGCGAGACCGAATGCGGCTCCATGTACTCGGACATGTCGAAGCGCACCAGCTCGATCCCGAGCTGCAGCGCGAGCTGCTTGGTGACCTCGGTCTTGCCCACGCCCGTGGGGCCGGCGAACAGGAAGTTGCCGATCGGCTTGTCCGGATTGGCCAGCCCGGAGCGGGCGAGCTTGATCGCGGAAGTGAGCGTCTCGATCGCCGGATCCTGGCCGAAGATCACCATCTTCAGGTTGCGCTCCAGGTGCTCGAGCACGTCCTTGTCGGAGGCACTGACCTGCTTGGTCGGGATGCGCGCCATCTTGGCCACGATCGCCTCGACCTCCTCGACGTCGATCAGCGTCTTGCGCACGTCGTCCGGCAGCAGGCGCTGGCGCGCGCCGGCCTCGTCGATCACGTCGATCGCCTTGTCCGGAAGCAGACGGTCGCCGATGTGCTTGACCGACAGGTCGACGGCGGCGCGCAGGGCGTCGTCCTCGTAGAGCACGTCGTGGTGCTCCTCGTACCTGCCCTTGAGGCCGCGCAGGATCTCGTAAGTCTCGCCCACGGTCGGCTCGACGATGTCGATCTTCTGGAAGCGCCGCGCCAGTGCGCGGTCCTTCTCGAAGATGCCGCGGTATTCCTGGAACGTGGTCGATCCGATGCAGCGCAGTTCGCCCGAGGCGAGCGCCGGCTTGATCAGGTTCGAGGCGTCCATGGTGCCGCCCGAAGCCGAGCCCGCGCCGATGATGGTGTGGATCTCGTCGATGAACAGGATCGCGCCCGGATGCTTCTTGATGGCGCTGAGCACCGCCTTGAGCCGCTTCTCGAAATCGCCGCGGTACTTGGTGCCGGCCACCAGCGCGCCCAGGTCGAGCGAGTAGATCGTCGCGTCGGCCAGCACCTCGGGCACCTGGCCGTCGACGATGCGGCGCGCCAGTCCTTCGGCGATCGCGGTCTTGCCGACCCCGGCTTCGCCGACGTACAGCGGGTTGTTCTTGCGCCGGCGGCAGAGCACCTGGATGGTGCGCTCGATCTCCTCGGCGCGGCCGACCAGCGGATCGATCCGGCCTTCGACCGCCATCGCGTTGAGGTCGGTGGCGAATTCGGCCAGGGCATCGCCCTTGCCCTCGCCCGCCTCGCCGCCCTCGGCGCGCGCGGCGGCGTCCTCGGCGGCGTGGGCCGCATCCTCTCCGCCGGTCTTGGCGATGCCGTGCGACATGTAGTTCACGACATCCAGCCGGGTGACGTCCTGCTGGTTGAGGAAGTACACGGCGTGCGAGTCCTTCTCGCCGAAGATCGCCACCAGCACGTTGGCGCCGGTGACCTCCTTCTTGCCCGAGGACTGGACGTGGTACACGGCCCGCTGCAGCACGCGCTGGAACCCGAGCGTGGGCTGGGTATCGCGGCCGTCGTCGTCGGGCAGCTTGGAGACCGAGGTCAGGATGGCCTGCTCGAGGTCGCTGCGCAGGCGGTGGAAGTCGGCGCCGGTGGCCTTGAGCACGGCCTCGGCGGAGGGGTTGTCGAGCAGTGCAAGCAGCAGGTGTTCGACCGTCATGTACTCGTCGCGCGCTTCGCGGGCGCGCTTGTAGCACTGGCCGATGCTGTACTCGAGATCCTTGCTGAACATGGGGCGGGAGCCTCCGGGGAACTGCTGCCTGTATGGGGCCGCGAACCCGGCATTTCCATGCCCCGGCCTTGGCCCCTTTTAGGCCTTTTCCATGGTGCAGAGCAAGGGGTGCTGGTTGAGCCGGGCGTATTCGTTCACCTGTGCGACCTTGGACTCGGCCACCTCGCGGCTGTACACCCCGCAGACCCCGCGGCCACGGGTGTGGACGTGGAGCATGACCTGGGTGGCCTTCTCCAGGTCCAGGGCGAAGAAGCGGACCAGCACGTCGACCACGAAGTCCATGGGCGTGTAGTCGTCGTTCAGCAGCAGGACGGAGTACAGCGGCGGGCGCGCCAGTTCTGGCTTGCCGGTCTCCACCACGGTGCCGTGCTCGTGGTCGGGCGCATGCTTTCGGGTCATCGGCCCATTATACGAAGCCACGGTGCATCCCTGGTCCACGTCCACGTGGACGGCCCGGCTCCCGGCGCGAGACAATCGCGGTTCCACATATCTCGAGGGTGATCCGATGCCGTTCCACGCCCGCCTGGCCCTGTGCGCCGCGCTGTTGCTGCCCACCCTGCCGGCGGCGAACGCGCTGGCCGAGGACGCGGCGGTGGCCTCCCGGCTGGACGCGCGCGGGATCAAGTACGAGGTCGACGAGGACGGCGACTACCGGGTGACCTACAACTATGCCGAGGAAGGGCGGACCCAGCTGGTGTTCGTCTCCGGCCGCACCGAGTCGATCGGCGGCTTCCGCGTGCGCGAGGTGTTCGCGCCGGCGGCGTGGGTGGACAAGGACGAGATCGACGGCGCGCGGGCGCTGGCGCTGCTGGAGGACAGCCGGCGGCAGAAGCTCGGCGCCTGGGAGATCGGCGGCGGCGCCGTGTACTTCGTGATCAAGGTGCCTGACAGTGTCGACGCCGCCCAGCTCGAGGCGGCGATGGACATCGCCGCCGAGGTCGCGGACAACAAGGAAATCGAATTCAGCGGCGAGCGCGACGAGCTGTGACCCGGATCCTCCCCCGATGAGCTACCGCGAAGGCCGGTTCTGGCAGCCCGACGTCACCGTGGCCACGGTGGTGGTCGACGGCGGTCGCCTGCTGTGCGTGGAGGAACGGGTCCAGGGCCGCCTGGTGCTGAACCAGCCGGCCGGCCATCTGGAGCCCGACGAGACCCTGCTCGATGCGGCGCTGCGCGAGACCCGCGAGGAAACCGGCTGGGACGTGCGCCTGACCGCCTTCGTGGGCGCCTACCAGTGGAAGGCGCCGGAGACCGGCCGCCACTACCTTCGGTTCGCCTTCGCCGCCGAGCCGCTGGCCCACGATCCCGGGCGGCCGCTCGACGAGGGCATCGTGCGTGCGCTGTGGATGACCCCCTCGGAACTGCGCGCGGCGGCCGACCGCCACCGCAGCCCGCTGGTCTGGCAGGCGGTGGCCGACCACCTCGCCGGGCGCCGGCACCCGCTCTCGCTGGTCTCACAGCTGGGATGAGCGCGCCGCGGACCGTGGTGGGCATGTCGGGCGGAGTCGACTCCTCGGTCGCGGCAATGCGGCTGCGCGACGCCGGCGAGTCGATCGCCGGCCTGTTCATGCAGAACTGGAACGAGGACGGCGACGGCGAATGCCGGGCCGAGGACGATCGTCGCGACGCGGTCGCGGTCTGCGGACGGCTGGGGATCCCGATCCACTTCCGCGACTTCTCGCACGAGTACTGGAGCGGCGTGTTCGAACACTTCATCGCCGAGTACGCCGCCGGCCGCACCCCCAATCCGGACGTGCTGTGCAACCGCGAGATCAAGTTCAGGCATTTCCTCGACGCCGCGCACGGCCTGGGTGCCGAACGCATCGCCACGGGCCATTACGCCCGCGTGGCCCGGGCCGGCAGCCGCTGGCAGCTGCTGCGCGCGGTCGACCGCAGCAAGGACCAGAGCTACTTCCTGCACCAGCTCGGCCAGGCGCAGCTGGCGGCCACCGTGTTTCCGCTCGGCGACCTGCCCAAGACCCGCGTGCGTGAACTCGCGCGCGAGGCCGGCCTGCCCACCGCGGCGAAAAAGGATTCGACCGGCATCTGCTTCATCGGCGAGCGCGATTTCCGCGGTTTCCTGTCGCGCTACCTGCCCGCGCGCGAGGGCGAGATGCACACCCCCGACGGCCGCGTCGTCGGCCGCCACCCCGGCGTGTTCTATTTCACCCTGGGACAGCGCGAAGGCCTGCAGATCGGCGGCGTGCGCGGCTTCGGTGCGGCGCCCTGGTACGTGGTGGGCAAGGACGTCGCGCGCAACGTGCTGGTGGTTGACCAGGGGGCGGACAGCCCCTATCTCCGTTCGTCACGGCTGTGGAGCGAACCTGCGCACTGGATCGGCGGTACGCCGCCGGCCGCACGCTTCGACTGCAGCGCCCAGACCCGATACCGGCAACAGGAGGAACCCTGCCAGGTGAGCATCGATGAATCCAGCGGACGCCTCGAGATCGCGTTCCGCCAGCCGCAACGGGCGGTGACGCCCGGCCAGTCCGTGGTCCTGTACGACGGCGAGGTGTGCCTCGGCGGTGCGGTCATCGCCGCCACCGATGCGCCGCTGGAACAGCAACTGCGCGGGGCTGCGGCATGAGCGACGACCGCGTCCTCGCGCTGGCCGGCCTGGTGCAGGCGCTGAAACAGGTGCGCCGCATCGCCGAGACCGGCCAGGCCGATGCCGCCGTGCTGGGCACCTGCCTCGACAGCGTATTCCGCATCGACGCCGCGTCGCCCGAGGACGTCTACGGCGGCGCGCACAACCTGCGCCCGGGACTGTTGCTGCTGCGCGACTACCTGGCCAGCCAGGGCGATGATCCGCAGTTGCCGAAGCTGGCGCTGGCCGTGACCCAGCTCGAGCGCCGGTTCGTCTCCAACGACGCGGTGGGCGAGCGCGTGCACGAGGGCATCGTGGCGCTGAAACCGAAGGCCGATGCCCTGGGCAGCAGCCACCCGGACGTGCTGGCGGCGCTGGGGAGCCTGTATGCCGACACCGTGAGCCACCTGCGCCCGAAGGTCATGGTGCAGGGCAATCCCCATTACCTGGGGCAGGCGGGCGTGGTGGCGGAGATCCGCGCGATCCTGCTCGCTTCGCTGCGCTCGGCGGTGCTCTGGCGCCAGCTCGGCGGCAGCGTCTGGGACCTGTTCCTGCGCAAGCGCGCGCTGCAGCAGTCGATCGAGAGCTGGCTCGACTGAAACGTTCCCCGTGGGGTGAACGGCGTCAGCGGGCCGACAGCAGCCCGCGGCGACGGAACCAGACTTCGACCGGGAGCGTCGCCAGCGGGGGCACCGCGGCGACCAGCGCCACCAGCAGCGCCCACAGCGGCCAGCGCAGGCGCACGCCCGCGCCCACCGCGACCACCACGTAGAGCAGGAACGCCGCGCCGTGCAGGCGTCCGAACAGCCACACGCCGAGATCGGTGGTGCCGGTGCCGTACTTGAGCAGCATCCCGAGCAGCAGGCCGGCCCAGGTGGCGGCCTCGACGAAGGCGACGATGGCGAATACCCGGCCGGCGGGGGCGAGTCTGGCGGAATCGGTCATGTGGGTCAGGGTTCCGGGCGCCGCCGCGGTAACACGGGGCGCGCAGTCGTCACTCGAGAGGACGGGCAACGGTGCAGCCGGCTGACGCGCCCGTCTTCAGGCGCGTCTACCGTCAGGCTCAGGCGGCGACGCCGGCGGCCGTGTCGCGGTATTCCTCGATCTGGTCGAAGTTCATGTAGCGGTAGATCTCGGCGCCCTGATCGTTGATCACGCCGATGTCCGCCATGTACTCCTCCTTCGTGGGAATGCGGCCCAGGCGCGAGCAGATCGCCGCCAGTTCCGCAGACCCCAGGAACACGTTGGAATTGCGCCCCAGGCGGTTGGGGAAGTTGCGGGTGCTGGTGGAGAACACGGTCGCGCCCTCTCGCACCTGCGCCTGGTTGCCCATGCACAGCGAGCAGCCCGGCATCTCCATGCGCGCGCCGGCGGTGCCGAACGTGCCGTACACGCCTTCCTTGGTCAGTTCGGAGGCGTCCATCTTGGTCGGCGGCGCCACCCACAGGCGCGTGGGGATGTCGCGCTTACCTTCCAGCAGCTTCGCCGCGGCGCGGAAGTGGCCGATGTTGGTCATGCACGACCCGATGAACACCTCGTCGATCGCCGTGCCGGCCACGTCCGACAGCGACTTCACGTCGTCCGGATCGTTCGGACAGGCCAGCAGCGGCTCGTGCACGTCGGCCAGGTCGATCTCGATCACCGCCGCGTACTCGGCGTCGGCATCGGGCTCGAGCAGCTGCGGGTCGGCCAGCCACTCCTCCATCTTCGCGATGCGGCGCGCCAGCGAACGCGGGTCCGCATACCCTTCCGCGATCATCCACTTCAGCAGCGTGATGTTGCTGGTGAGGTATTCGATGATCGGCGCCTTGTCGAGCCGCACGGTGCAGCCGGCCGCCGAACGCTCGGCCGACGCATCCGACAGCTCGAACGCCTGCTCCACCTTCAGGTCCGGCAGGCCCTCGATCTCGAGGATGCGGCCGGAGAAGATGTTCTTCTTGCCCTGCTTGGCCACGGTCAGCAGGCCGGCCTTGAGCGCGTAGTACGGGATGGCGTTGACCAGGTCGCGCAGGGTCACGCCGGGCTGCAGTTCGCCCTTGAAGCGCACCAGCACGGATTCGGGCATGTCCAGCGGCATCACGCCGGTGGCGGCGGCGAACGCGACCAGGCCCGAACCGGCGGGGAACGAGATGCCAACCGGGAAGCGCGTGTGCGAATCACCGCCCGTGCCGACGGTGTCGGGCAGCAGCATGCGGTTGAGCCAGCTGTGGATCACGCCGTCGCCGGGTCGCAGCGCGATGCCGCCGCGGGTGGAGATGAACTCCGGCAGGGTGTGGTGGGTCTTCACGTCCACCGGCTTCGGATAGGCCGCGGTGTGGCAGAACGACTGCATAACGAGATCGGCCGAGAAGCCCAGGCAGGCCAGGTCCTTGAGCTCGTCGCGGGTCATCGGGCCGGTGGTGTCCTGCGAACCCACCGACGTCATCTTCGGCTCGCAATAGGTGCCCGGGCGCACGCCCTGCCCTTCCGGCAGGCCGCAGGCACGGCCGACCATCTTCTGCGCCAGCGAGTAGCCCTTGCCGCTGTCGGCCGGCTGCTGCGGCAGGCGGAACAGGTCGGTCACCGGCAGGCCCAGGGACTCGCGCGCACGCGCGGTCAGGCCACGGCCGATGATCAGCGGAATGCGGCCGCCGGCACGCACCTCGTCGAACAGCACCTCGGACTTGACCTGGAATTCCGCGATGACCTGGCCGTCCTTCAGCGCCCTGCCCTCGTACGGGCGCAGCTCGACCACGTCGCCGTGATCCATCTGCGACACGTCCAGTTCGATCGGCAGCGCCCCGGCGTCTTCCATGGTGTTGTAGAAGATCGGCGCGATCTTGCTGCCCAGGCACACGCCGCCGGCACGCTTGTTGGGGATGAACGGGATGTCGTCGCCGGTCCACCACAGCACCGAGTTGGTGGCGGACTTGCGGCTGGACCCGGTGCCGACCACGTCGCCGACGTAGGCGACCAGGTGGCCCTTGTCCTTGAGCGAGAGGATCTCCCGGATCGGCCCGCGCCTGCCGTCCTCTTCCGGCACGAAGGGCGCGTCGGGGCGCCGGTTCTTCAGCATCGCCAGCGCATGCAACGGAATGTCGGGGCGGGTAGTCGCATCGGGCGCCGGCGACAGGTCGTCGGTATTCGTCTCGCCCGGCACCTTGAACACGGTGACGGTCAGCGACTGCGGCACTTCGGGCCTGCCGGTGAACCATTCGGCATCGGCCCAGCTCCGCAGCACGGCGCGGGCGTTCGCGTTGCCGGCCTTCGCCTTCTCCTCCACGTCATGGAAGGCGTCGAACACCAGCAGGGTCTTCTTCAGTCCGTCCGCCGCGATCGTGCCGACCGCGGGATCGTCGAGCAGGTCGACCAGCGGCGCGACGTTGTAGCCGCCGAGCATGGTGCCCAGCAGTTCGGTGGCGCGCTCGCGGCCGATCAGCGGGGTCGACTCGGTGCCGAAGGCCAGCGCAGCCAGGTAGGACGCCTTGACCTTGGCGGCGTCGTCGACGCCTGCCGGCACACGATGGGTCAGCAGGTCGACGAGGACGCCTTCCTCGCCCGCCGGCGGATTCTTGATCAGTTCGATCACGTCCGCCGTCTGCTGCGCGCTCAGCGGCAGCGGCGGCACGCCGAGGGCGGCGCGCTCGGCGACATGGTGGCGATAGGCGTCCAGCATCGGAATCTCCGGGAATCGGGTGGAAAGGGGTCAGGCCTTCGGCACGATGAGCTTCAGGCCCTTGAAATAGTCGCGATGGAACGTGGCATCGAACGTCACCAGGCCGTCGCACTGCAGCAGGGCGTGCGCACCGACCAGGAAATCGGCGATCGGGCGCGGCTCGCCACTGCGCTGGCGATGGCGCCGCAGCATCTCGCCCGCGCGCAGCGCGGACTTGGATTCCAGCGCGCTGAAGTGCACACCCATCTCCTCGATCGCCGCCAGCGCCTCGGCGCCGTTGCGCAGCGCCGCGCTCACCTGCGCCAGGGCGGCGTCGCACACCACCACCCGTCCCCCGCCCAGGCACTGGCGCAGGCTGGTCTCGACGGCGTCCGCGCGCGGCCCGTCGGCCAGCAGCTCGACCAGGACCGGGGCGTCGACCGCGATCATCCCTTCGCCTTGCCCGGCTCGGCGCCCGCATCGAGCGCGAACTTGCCGCGCACGCGCGAGATCGCGTCGTCGACGTGCTTGCTCAGGATGATCCGGCTGCCCTCGAGCTCGACCTTGAGCACGCTGCCCTTGGTCAGCCCGAGCGCGTCGCGCACCGCCTTGGGCAGGGTGATCTGGCCGCGTTCGGCGACGGTGGCTTCCATCACGGGCTCCCTGGATGCAACGGTATGGACGAATTATACATACTTCATGGTCCATACTGGTGGTCCCATACTGGCCTCGGCCCCGCGTTTCCGTCGCCGGTCCGCCACACGGACCGGCGTAGACTCGGGGCCAGCCTGAAGCCCGCAGCCACAGGAGCCCCCCGTCATGGCCGATTCCTTCTCCACCCGCCGCACGCTCGAGGTCGGCGGCCAGTCCTACGCCTACGCGAGCCTGCCCACGCTCGGCGAACGCTTCGACATCGCCCGCCTGCCCTACTCGCTGAAGATCCTGCTGGAGAACCTGCTGCGGCACGAGGACGGCGTGACCGTGCTGCCGCAGCACATCGAGGCGCTTGCGCGCTGGAACCCGGAGGCGGCGCCCGACACCGAGATCGCCTTCATGCCCGCGCGCGTGGTGCTGCAGGATTTCACCGGCGTGCCCTGCGTGGTGGACCTCGCGGCGATGCGCGACGCGGTGGTCAAGCTGGGCGGCCGGCCCGAGCAGATCAATCCGCTGATCCCCTCGGAACTGGTGATCGACCACTCGGTACAGGTGGACGTGTACGGGCGGGCGGATGCGCTCGACCTCAACGGCAAGATCGAGTTCCAGCGCAACCGCGAACGCTACGGCTTCCTGCGCTGGGGCCAGAAGGCATTCCGCAACTTCAAGGTGGTGCCGCCCAATACCGGCATCGTCCACCAGGTGAACCTGGAGCACCTGGCGCGCGTGGTGATGACCGGCGAGCACGACGGCCAGGCGTGGGCGTATCCCGACACCGTGTTCGGCACCGACTCGCACACCACGATGATCAACGGCATCGGCGTGCTCGGCTGGGGCGTGGGCGGGATCGAGGCCGAGGCGGCGATGCTCGGCCAGCCCTCCTCGATGCTCATCCCGCAGGTCGTCGGCTTCAAGCTGACCGGCCGCCTGCCCGAGGGCGCGACCGCGACCGACCTGGTGCTCACGGTCACCGAGATGCTGCGCAAGCACGGCGTGGTCGGCAAGTTCGTCGAGTTCTTCGGCGCCGGCCTCCAGCACCTGCCACTGGCCGACCGCGCGACCATCGGCAACATGGCGCCCGAATACGGCGCGACCTGCGGCATCTTCCCGGTCGACGGCGAGTCGCTGAACTACCTGCGCCTGTCGGGCCGGGACGAGTCGCAGATCGCGCTGGTCGAGGCCTACGCCCGGGCGCAGGGGCTGTGGCACGAGCCCGGCGCGGCCGAGGCGCGCTACAGCAGCGTCCTGGAGCTGGACATGGACAGCGTGCGGCCCTCGCTGGCGGGTCCGAAGCGGCCGCAGGATCGGGTCCTGCTCGAGGACGTCAAGCGCAACTTCCACGAACACCTCGGCCCGCTGGTGGCCCGCCGCAACGGCGCGCCCAATGGCGGGGTCGAGCGGCAGGTGGAGCGGTTCGAGAAGGAAGGCGGGGGACAGCCGCAGGCCGAACGGCTCGCCGCCCGGCCGGTCTCGACGATCACCATCGACGATGCCGAACACGAGCTCACCGACGGCGCGGTGGTGATCGCGGCGATCACCTCGTGCACCAACACCTCCAACCCTGCGGTGATGCTGGGCGCCGGCCTGCTCGCGCGCAACGCCGTGGCCAGGGGCCTGAAGGCCGCGCCCTGGGTCAAGACCTCGCTCGGACCGGGCTCCCTGGTGGTCACCGACTACCTGAAGAAGGCGGGCGTGCTCGACGACCTCGAGAAGCTCGGCTTCTTCGTGGTCGGCTACGGCTGCACCACGTGCATCGGCAATTCCGGCCCGCTGCCGGAAGCGGTGTCGAAGGGCATCGCCCAGAACGATCTGGCCGTTGCCTCGGTGCTGTCGGGCAACCGCAACTTCGAGGGTCGCATCCACGCCGAGGTGAAGATGAATTATCTCGCCTCGCCGCCGCTGGTGGTCGCGTACGCGATCGCCGGCACGGTGGACATCGACCTGTCCAGCGAGCCACTGGGCACCGGCAGCGACGGACGGCCGGTCTACCTGCGGGACATCTGGCCCACCAACAAGGAAATCGGCGATTTCATCGCCCGCACCATCGGCCCGGAGATGTTCCACAAGAACTACGCCGACGTGTTCAAGGGCGACAGCCGCTGGAACACGATCGATTCGCCCGACGGCGACCTGTACGCGTGGGACGGGGATTCGACCTACATCAAGAACCCGCCTTACTTCGAAGGCATGACGATGGACGTCGGCCGCATCGACGACATCCACGGCGCACGGGTGATGGGGATGTTCGGCGACTCGATCACCACCGACCACATTTCCCCGGCCGGCAACATCAAGCAGGACTCCCCGGCCGGTCGCTTCCTGCAGTCGCGTGGCGTGCAGCCGGCCGACTTCAACAGCTACGGCTCGCGCCGCGGCAACGACGACGTGATGGTGCGCGGCACGTTCGCCAACATCCGCATCAAGAACCTGTTCTTCGGCGGCGAGGAAGGCGGCAACACGCTGTACTTCGGGACGCCGGGCAGCGACGCCACGCCGGAGAAGATGCCGATCTACGACGCGGCGATGAAGTACATCGACGCCGGCGTGCCGACGGTGGTGTTCGCCGGCAAGGAGTACGGCACCGGCTCATCCCGCGACTGGGCGGCCAAGGGCACCAACCTGCTGGGCATCCGCGCGGTCGTGGCGCAGAGCTTCGAACGCATCCACCGCGCCAACCTGGTCGGCATGGGCGTGCTGCCGCTGCAGTTCCGCGATGGCGAGAGCGCCGCCGGCCACGGCCTGGACGGAACCGAGGTGATCGAGATCACCGGACTGGACGACGGCAAGGCGAAGACCGCGACCGTGGTCGCCACCCGTGCCGATGGCACCGAGGTGCGCTTCGAGGTCCACGTGCTGCTGCTGACGCCCAAGGAGGTGGAGTACTTCCGCCATGGCGGCCTGCTGCACTACGTGCTCCGCCAGCTGGCGGCGCGCAACTGACGATTCCGCGCATCGCTGGAGCAAGCCCCGCCCGGCGCAGCGCGCCGGGCGTTCGGGCGCGCCGCGCGGCTGTGCCGGGCCAACGGCATGCCCTCACCCACCATGGCGGCCTGCTGCACTACGTGCTTGCCCAACTCGAACGGAAGTCGAGCACTAGAGGGTCGGCGTCCAGCGGGCGCTGGTGAGCCGCCAGTCGCCCTGCTGAAGACGCCAGCCCGTTTCGACCTCGTAGACGCGCGCACTCTCGGGCAACAGGCGCCCGGAACCTCCCCGGAGCACTGCGGTGAAACGCACGACCGCATGCGTCCCGTCGATGTCCACCTGCAGCGGGCCGGCATCGATGGCGAGGTCGCGATAGCGGAGCAACATCGCGCCCGCGAGTCGTCGGGCGCCGTCGCGGTCGAGGCCGTCGTTGCCGATGAAATCCTCCGCCAGGTGCTGCTGCATTGCAGCAGGATCGCGCTCCTCGATCGCCGACTGCAGCTGCGCCACGGTCTCGCGCAATGCCTGCTCGGGATCCGTGCGCGCGCAGCCCGATGCCAGCAGCGCCAGCAACAGCGCGCACGCCATCGACACTCCGCACCCCGGCCTGTGCCGCCCCACTCCGTCTGTGCCCTGCGCAGCACGCATTCCAGCAAATCCGAGCGTCATGTCGTCCCCTCTGCGGCCCATGCAATGTAAGGCAACGCGCCGGCCAGCCGCACCACATCCACGGCCCGCATGCATTCCCGAGGCGCCTTGCCAGCCTCTGGAGCCTATGCTCCAATCCATACTCAACGGTATCGCACGAAATGCCGGCCTAGCAGTTCCGTGGAGGGGATGGAATGACGATCGAACGTCCGTGGCTCGCGCAATACCCCGCCGGTGTTCCTGCGGATATCGACGTCGACGAATTCCCATCCATTCCGGCCGTGCTGGAACAGTCGATCCGCCAGTTCGGCGACCGTCCGGCGTTCTCCAGCATGGGCAAGGTGCTCACCTACGCCGAGGTGGATGCGCTGAGCCGCCGCTTCGCCGCCTACCTGCTGGGCGAACTCAAGCTCAAGAAGGGCGATCGCGTCGCGATCATGATGCCCAACTGCCTGCAGTACCCGATCGCGACCTTCGGCATCCTGCGCGCCGGGCTCACGGTGGTGAACGTCAACCCGATGTACACCCCGCGCGAACTTCGCCACCAGATGGTCGATTCCGGCGCGAGCGTAATCCTGGTGCTGGACAACTTCGCCAAGACCGTCCAGGACGTGCTCGCCGACGCGCAGATCCGCCAGGTCATCACCACCGGGCTGGGCGACATGCTCGGGTTTCCCAAGGGCGCGATCGTCAACTTCGTGCTGCGCAACGTGAAGAAGATGGTGCCCGACTTCGACATCCCGTCGGCCGTCCGCTTCCGCGCCGCGCTCGACGCAGGCGAGCGCCACGCGCTGCCCGAGGTCGCGATCACCCACGACGACATCGCCTTCCTGCAGTACACCGGCGGCACGACGGGCGTGGCCAAGGGCGCGATGCTGACCCACCGCAACCTGGTGGCGAACATGCAGCAGGCCTCGGCCTGGATCGGGACCAACGTCAGGCTCGGCGAGGAGGTCATCGTCACCGCGCTGCCGCTGTACCACATCTTCGCGCTGACGGCGAACGGCCTGGTCTTCATGAAGTACGGCGCGAAGAACATCCTGATCACCAACCCGCGCGACATGCCGGGATTCGTGAAGGAGCTCAAGCGCGAGCCGTTCACGGCGATCACGGGCGTCAACACCCTGTTCAACGGGCTGCTCAACACGCCCGGCTTCGACACGATCGATTTCTCGAAGCTGCACCTCACGCTAGGCGGCGGGATGGCCGTGCAGCGTGCGGTCGCCGAGCGCTGGAAGAAGGTCACCGGGGTCACCCTGGTCGAGGCCTACGGCCTGACCGAAACCTCGCCCGCTGCGTGCATCAATCCGATGAACCTGGCCGACTACAACGGCGCGATCGGGCTGCCGGTGCCCTCCACCGATGTCTGCGTGAAGGACGAGGACGGGCGCCAACTGCCCGCCGGCGAGGTGGGCGAGCTGTGCGTCAAGGGTCCGCAGGTGATGAAGGGCTACTGGAACCGGCCTGAGGAGACGGCCGCCGCCATCGACGGCGACGGCTGGCTGCACACCGGCGACATGGCGAAGATGGACGACCAGGGCTTCTTCTACATCGTCGACCGCAAGAAGGACATGATCCTGGTCTCGGGCTTCAACGTGTATCCCAACGAGATCGAGGACGTGATCGCGATGATGCCCGGGGTGCTTGAGGTGGCGGCGGTGGGCGTCCCCGACGAGCGCTCCGGCGAGGCGGTCAAGCTGGTGATCGTGCGCAAGGATCCCTCGCTCACGGCGGAACAGGTCAAGGCCCATGCCCGCGAGAACCTGACCGGCTACAAGCAGCCGCGGATCGTCGAATTCCGCGACGAGCTACCCAAAACCAACGTGGGCAAGATCCTGAGGCGGGCCCTGCGCGACGAAACCGCGTGAAAGCGGGGTGAGGCCGCGGGCCCGCGCGGCAGATTCTGACCCTGCGCGGCAAATAGCGCTTGCATACGGCGTGGATTGGGCGCATAGAATCGGCCGGTCGGACGAAGTTCACATTTCCGGCCGCCACCCACCCACGGTCCGACGTGACCCCTGGCGGCCCCTCAGGGGACCCTCATGACCAACGTCGAGCTGCTGCACCGCGACCATTCCTTCAACACCATCCGGGTCGAGCACGACCCGTCCAACGACAGCCTCTGGTGCTTCATGCATGCCCAGCAGGCGTTCGCTGACCCCGCCTACAGGGCCTGTTTCTCGCCGAAGATGCTGCGCGAGTTGCGCCTGTTCGCCCGCCACGCGATCGACACCATCGATCAGGCCGCGAAGGAATCGCCCACGCACCTCGCCCACGTCGTCCTGGGTTCCGACACCCACGTCTTCAATCTCGGTGGTGACCTGGCGCTGTTCCTGAAGCTGATCCAGGCGCGCGATGCCGACGGCCTGCTGCACTACGCCAGCGAGTGCGTGGACAGCATCCACCTGCTGCACAGCCGCATCCATCCCAACGCGCACACCATCGGCCTGGTCGAGGGCGACGCCCTGGGCGGCGGCCTGGAGCTGGCCCTCGCCTGCCAGACCATCGTCGCCGAGAAAGGCGTGCAGATGGGCTTCCCGGAAGTCCTGTTCGGGCTGTTCCCGGGCATGGGGGCGTACTCGCTGCTCACCCAGCGCCTCAGCCCGAAGGTCGCCGAGGACATGATGCTGTCCGGCACCATGTACAGTAGCGACGAGCTGCACCGCATGGGTCTGGTCGACATCCTGGTGCCGAAGGGCGAAGGCGTGCGCGCGGTCCACGAGCTGATCCGCCAGAACCGGCGTTCGGCCGGTGCCCGGCTGGCCCTGCACCGGGTCCGCGAAGGTGCGCATCCGGTCAGCCACGAGGAACTGATGCGCGTCACCCGCATCTGGGTCGACACCGCGCTCCAGCTCGGCGACCGCCAGCTGCGGACGATGGAACGCCTGGTGCGCGCCCAGCTCAAGCGTCCTTCGGATTCCGAAGCCGGGACCGGCAGCGACGCGGCGGGCGGCAACCGGGTGCGCTGACGCCCGGCTCGTCCCGGCCGGCGGCCCGCCTCAGGCGTCGGCGTCGGCCTCGGCGGCCACCAGATCGCCCTGCTCCCGCAGGGCGGCCAGCGCGTGCTGAAGCTGCTGGCGCAGGCGATTGCTCAGACCCGCCCAGTCGCGGGTCAGCTGTTCCACCGGCATGCGCATGCCGGCCGACGCGGTCTCGCTCAGGCGCATCGCGCCCATGTTGGCCGCCGTACCCTTGAGCGCGTGGCAGACATCGCGGAATTCCTCCCAGCGGCCGACGCTGCCGGCGGCTTCGATGTCGGCGATGCACTTGCGTGCGTCGCGCGCGCATTCGCCGAGAAAGCGCTGCACGAATTCCTCGCCCAGGCCCATCTCGCGCAGTTCGTCGAGGATGTGCTTCGAGACCACGTTGTCCTGCGCCGCTTCCGTCGCGGCGGTCGTCGCGGTGGCGGCGGACGGCTGCGCGCTGTCGGCCTGGCCTTCGGCGATCTCGGCCAGCTTCTGCAGCAGGCGGTCGACGGCGATCGGCTTGGTCAGGTAGGCGTACGCGCCTGCCCGCTCGCACTCGACCTGGGCCTCGCTGGTCGCATCCGCGCTCAATACGATGAACGGTGTGCGCCGGCGTCCGGCTTCCATGAAGCGCGCCTGCTTGATCACCTCCAGCCCGCTGATGCCCGGCATGTGCAGGTCGGTGATCACGGCATCGAACTGCTGGTTCTCGATCGCGTCGAGGATGTCCTCGCCGGCGTTGACGATGTAGGCCCGGTGCCCGGCCTTCTCCAGCAGCTTGCGCATCACCATCAGGTTCGCGGGCTGGTCGTCGCCGACCAGGATGCGCAGGGAGCGTACCCGCGCGCGATGGCGCACGAACGGATCGGAGAACGCGATGACGTTGTCGTGCGGTCGGCCCTCGGGAGCCGCCTGCACATCCGCCAGGCGAAGCGGAAGCTCGACATGGAAGTGCGAGCCCGCGCCGACCATGCTCTCGGCGGTGATGGTGCCACCGAGCAGTTCGGTCAGCGCCTTGGCGATGGTGGTGCCCAGACCGGTGCCGCCGTAGCGGCGGCCACGCCCGGACTCGACCTGTTCGAACGCGTCGAAGATCCGCTCCAGGGCCGGCGCGGGAATCCCGATTCCGGTGTCGTGGACCGAGAACCGCAGCAGGGAATGCCTGGCGTCCACCTCCCCGGCCAGCGACACATCCAGCGTGACCTGGCCTTCCTCGGTGAACTTGATCGCGTTCGACAGCAGGTTCACCAGGATCTGGCGCAGGTGGTTCGCGTCGCTGTGCAGCAGGTCGGGCACGTCGGCCCCGATGTTCAGCTCCAGCGCCAGGCCCTTGGACTGCGCGCCCGGCAGCAGCATCAGATGGATCGACTTGAGCTGTTCGCGCAGCGAGAAGTCGGTATCGACCCGGTTGAAGCGGCCGGCCTCGATCGCGGACAGGTTCAGCACGTCGTCGACCAGCAGCTGCAGCGAGCGCGCCGAGGTCTGGATGACCTGGGCGCTGTCGCGCTGGTCGGCGTCCATCCTGGACGACATCAGCAGCTCGGACATGCCGACGATGCCGTTGAGCGGGGTGCGGAACTCGTGGCTCATGTTGGCCAGGAACCGGCTCTTCGCCTCGCTGGCCGCCTTGGCCGCATTGGTCGCCTCGATCAGCGCGCGCAGCAGCGAGATCAGGTACAGCGGGACCGCGACCAGGCCGAGCACCAGGCCCCAGCCCAGCCAGGCGTTCGCCTGCCAATAAGGCGTGTACAGCACCACGGTCGAGAACGTGACCGCCGCGAACCCGATCGCGCCGTACAGGTACCGTGGACCGAAGCGCAGGCCGTTGCCGATCGTCACCCACAGCAGGATCACGTACATCGGCGCCAGCTTCTCACCGAGCAGGTACATGCCCGTGCCCATCAGCACGTTGTCGATCACCATGCCGAGCACGCGGCGCGGATGAGAAACCCCAGGGCGCGCGACGATCCAGGCCAGGATCCCGAAGGCGATGACGAAGTCGACCGTCAGGATCGTGCGCGAGGCCTGCAGCGGCCCGGCGAGCGCCGGATCGCCCTCGAAGGCGAAATACAGATACAGGTAAACGACCGCAAGCATCACCACCCGCACGATCGCCTGGCCGTGCTCGCTGTCGGGGCGGTTGGACAACCGTCCGCGCACGAGATCGAACAGCGGCGCGCCCACGCGGTTCAACGCCCGGCACCCTCGGCAGCCGGATAGCGGCGGCAGATGTCGTCGATGCGGTCGCGGCGCCCGAGCAGGGCCGCGGCGCAGGTCGGATCGAACAGCTTGCCCGACTGTTCCTCGATGTAGGCCAGCGCCTCGTCGACGGTCCAGGCACGCTTGTACGGACGCTGCGAGACCAGCGCATCGAACACGTCGGCCACGGCCACGATGCGCGCCTCGAGCGGGATCTGGTCGCCGGCCAGGCCATCGGGATAACCGCTGCCGTCGAAGCGTTCCTGGTGGCGCAGCGCGATCGTCGCGCCCATCTGGATGAAGCGGCTCTGGCTACCCGTGAGCAGCTCATGGCCGATGCGCGGATGCTCGCGCATCACCGCGGTTTCGGCATCGTCCAGCGGGCCGGGCTTGAGCAGCACCGAGTCGGGGATCGCGATCTTGCCGATGTCGTGCAGCGGCGCGGCCAGCTCGATCATCCGCACCTCGTCCTCGAACATCCCGAGCTGCTCGGCGATCAGGCCCGCGATCGCCGCCAGCCGCGCGAGGTTGGCACTGGTGCCGGCATCGCGGTACTCGATCGCACGGGCGAGCCGGTGCAGGGTCTCGCGCTCGCGCTCCTCCACCTCGTGCATGCTCGACAGCAGGCGCTGTTCCAGCGACAGCGCGCGCTGCTTGACGGATTCTGATTGCTGGCGCAGCTGCAGCAGGTTGCGGCAGCGCGCGCGCAGCTCGCGCGGACGCACCGGCTTGACCAGGAAGTCGATGACCCCGGCATCCAGGGCCGCCTGCCGGATCGGCTCGTCGCCGACCACGGTCACCAGGACGATCGGCACGTCCCGGTGCAGCAGCGGCTTGCGGAAACGACGGGCGAACTCCAGCCCGTCGATCACCGGCATGCGGTAGTCGAGCAGCAGCAGGTCCGGCCGGTTCTCCTCGCACCAGCGCAGCGCCTGCTGCGGGTCGCCGAAGTCGAGCACTTCCAGCTCGGGACTGATGTCCTCGAGGATATGCCGCAGCATGGTGCGGGCTGACGTCTGGTCGTCGACGATGACGATGTTCATGTGCGCGGCGGATCCCCGGGGCGACGGGTCGGTTCGTCCGGATTCGGACCGCCGCCTGACATAATCGTAAGCAAGTCCTGTGCCCATGCCGGATCCCTCCATTCCGAGACCTGGTTCACGAAAAGAACGGGAGTCCGCCCGTCCGCAGGTCAGAAGCTGACCGAATCATGCCCTAAATTCACACCCCGTGCGCCGCATTCCGGGACCGGCCTGGCCCCGGCCGAGCGGCCCGGAATGCCGGCCAACGGCGTCCCACCCGCCTAGTGGCCCGCCTCCGGGCGCATGTAGGGGAACAGCAGCACGTCCCGGATCGATGACGAATCCGTGAACAGCATCACGAGGCGGTCGATGCCGACCCCGAGCCCCCCGGTCGGCGGAAGACCGACCTCGAGCGCCCGGATGTAGTCGGCGTCGTAATGCATGGCCTCGTCGTCACCACCGGCCTTGGCCTCGACCTGGGCCCGGAAGCGGGCGGCCTGGTCCTCCGGGTCGTTCAACTCACTGAACCCGTTGGCGATTTCCTTGCCGCCCACGAACAGTTCGAAACGGTCGGTGATCCCGGGCTCGGTGTCCGATTCGCGCGCGAGCGGCGAAACCTCGACCGGATAGTGGGTGATGAAGGTGGGCTGCACCAGGCCGGCCTCGACCGTCTTCTCGAAGATCTCCAGCAGCAGCTTGCCCCAGCCGTACGACGGCCTGACCGGAATCTTCAGCGCGGCGCAATGGCGCGCGAGCGCGTCGCGATCGCGGCAGTCGGCCTGGCTGATGGCCGGATTGAGTTCGCGCACCGCCTCCTCCAGCTTCCAGCGCCGGAAGGCGGGGCCGACATCGATCGCATTGCCTTCCCAGGTCAGCGCCGTGGTGCCGAGCGTGTCGCGCGCCACGTCGCGGATCAGTGATTCGGTCAGGTCCATCACCTCGCCGTAGGCGACGTAGGCCTCGTACAGCTCCAGCATCGTGAACTCGGGGTTGTGCCGGGTGCTGACGCCTTCATTGCGGAAGTTGCGGTTGATCTCGTAGACGCGCTCGAAGCCGCCCACCACCAGCCGCTTGAGGTAGAGCTCAGGCGCCACGCGCAGGTAGAGCTCCAGGTCCAGCGCATTGTGGTGGGTCACGAACGGACGCGCCGCGGCGCCGCCGGCGATGTAGTGCATCATCGGCGTCTCGACCTCGAGAAACCGGCGCGCATCCAGCCAGCGCCGGATCGCGGCGATGATGCGCGAGCGCTTGACGAACACCTCGCGCGCCTCGGGCGTCACCACCAGGTCGACATAGCGCTGGCGGTAGCGCTGCTCGACGTCGGCCAGGCCATGCCACTTGTCCGGCAGCGGGCGCAGCGCCTTGGTCAGCAGCCGCAGGGTCTCGGCCTTGACCGACAGCTCGCCGGTCCTGGTGCGCATCAGGGTGCCTTCCACGGCCACGATGTCGCCCACGTCCCAGGTCTTGAACGCGTCGTAGGTCGCGCCCAGCGCGGTCGACTGCAGGAACAGCTGGATGCGCCCGCCCACGTCCTGGATCAGCGCGAACGCCGCCTTGCCCATCACCCGCTTGGCGAGCATGCGCCCGGCCAGCGACACGCGCCGGCCCTCGGCTTCGAGCGCCTCGCCGGTCCACCGCTCGGCATCGGCGTACCGGGCCTGCAGGTCGCCGGCCTCGTCCGCGCGCCGGAAGTCGTTCGGGAACGCGACGCCCTGCCCGCGCAGCGCGGTCAGTTTCGCGCGGCGCTCGGCGATCAGGGCATTGTCGTCGGCGGGCGCGGGCTGGGGATGCACGGGGTCGGTCATGGCGAGATCGGAATCCGGGGCGGCGGGAATCGGGCGGGAGTACGCGGCGTCACGAAGCAGTTGCGCGTACCAGGGTGCATTGCAGGGAAGGAACGGCAAGGCGACGGAACAGGCGCGGAACGCGGGAGCCGGGACTCCCGACACAAGCTCACGTCCCGGACCCCGCCGCGCTCGTCGGATCAGACCGCATCGACACGCTTGGAGCCGGCCTCCAGCCCCGCCTTCAGGCTGCCCTCGACGAACTCGTCCAGGTCGCCGTCGAGCACCTTCTGCGTGTCGCTGCGTTCGATGCCGGTGCGCAGGTCCTTGATCCGGCTCTGGTCGAGCACGTAGTTGCGGATCTGGCTGCCCCAGCCGATGTCGGACTTGGTGGCCTCGACCGCGTCGCGCTCGGCGTTGCGCTTCTGGATCTCGAGTTCGTAGAGCTTGGCGGCCAGCATCTTCATCGCGTTGTCGCGGTTCTGGTGCTGGCTGCGCCCGGTCTGGCAGGCCACCACGATCCCGCTGGGGAGATGGGTGATGCGCACCGCCGACTCGGTCTTGTTGACGTGCTGGCCGCCGGCGCCGGACGAGCGGTACACGTCGGTCTTCAGGTCGGCCGGGTTGATCTCGATGTCGATGTTGTCGTCGACTTCCGGCGAGACGAACACCGAGGTGAAGCTGGTGTGGCGGCGGTTGTCGGAGTCGAACGGCGACTTGCGCACCAGGCGGTGCACGCCGGTCTCGGTCTTCAGCCACCCGTAGGCGTAGTCGCCCTCCACCCGCAGGGTGGCCGACTTGATGCCGGCGACGTCGCCGCCGCTGGCCTCCATCAGTTCGGTCTTCCAGCCGCGCGCCTCGCACCAGCGCATGTACATGCGCAGCAGCATCTCGGCCCAGTCCTGGGCCTCGGTGCCGCCGGCACCGGCCTGGATGTCGACGAAGGCGTTGGCGGTGTCCATGTTGCCGGAGAACATGCGCTGGAATTCAAGCTGCTCCACGCCCTTCTGGAAACCGTCGACGTCGGCCACCACGGCGATCGCGGTGTCCTCGTCGTCCTCGGATTCGGCCAGGTCGAGCAGTTCGCCTGCGCCGGAGAGGCCTTCGCTCAGGCTACGGATGCCGTTGACGGTCTTGTCGAGCAGCGAACGCTCGCGGCCGAGCGCCTGCGCGCGTTCGGGGTCGTTCCAGACGTCGGGGTTCTCGAGCTCGCGCTCGACTTCCTCCAGACGTTCGCGCTTGGCGTCGTAGTCAAAGAAACCCCCTCAGCGCATCCAGCCGACCGGCGAGGTCGGCGATGCGCTGGCGGACGGGATTGAGTTCGATCATGGCGGGGGCAATGGGCTCGCGAAAACATGGGATTCTATCAACCTTCCGCCGGACCACGCCGAGACAGGAGACCCCGTAGCCGATGACCCCGCACCGGCGCCACGCCTCCATCGCCACCTGCTGCCTCCTGTTCGCGCTCGCGCTGCCATCGCCACCGGCAGCGGCCCGGTCCTCCGACTGGACCCTGCATCCGGATGCGTTGCGCTGCTATCAGCTGCGCCAGAGCGATCCGGCAGCCGCGGCCTCGCTGGCCGGCGAACGCCTGCGCGAAGGCGGGCTGCAGCCGCCCGACGCGCTGGTGTTCGAAGCCTGCCAGGCCGCCTCGCGCGCGCTGATGGGCGAGGCGGACGCGGCGCGCGCCGGCGTGGAGCGGGTCGAGGCCGTGCTGGCCGCGCATCCGATGCCGACCGGGTACCGGCTGCGCGCGCTGTCCAACGCCGGCCTGACGCTGCAGTTGGCCGGCGACATCCCGGGCGCGCTCGCCGCCTACGAACGCGCGCTGCGCGCCGCCGAGGAGGCCGATGCCTGGGAGGCGCAGGTCACTACCCTGGTCAACATCGCCTTGATCCACGGCGAGGAACTGGCCGCCTACGACGAAGCCGAAGCCCTGCTCGCGCAGGCGGCGCGGATCAATGCCGCGCACGGCGCGCCGAAGGCGATCGTCGCCTACAACCGCGGCCTGAACGCCTTGCGGATGGAGCAGCCGGTGGAGGCGCGCGGTCACTTCGAGCGCGCGATGGCGGCGGCGCGGAGCGCGGACGAAGGCGTGGTGGTGGATCGTGTGGAGGCCGAACTCGCCGCGCTGGACGCCACGCCCGGGACCAGGCAGTCACTCGATCGCACATACGCGCGCCAGCGCGACGGTGGCGATGCCTCCGGCGCGGCGCGCACCGCCCTGCTGCAGGCGCAACTGGCGCTGGCGGCGGGCGAACCGGGGCGGGCGACGGCCGATATCGGGCGTGCGATGGCAGTCCTTCCGGCGAGCGGCTTCCATGCCGAGCGCGACCAGGCCCTGCGCCTGCGTGCGGAGGCCCTGGCCGCGTCCGGGGACTGCGCCGGTGCGTTGCAGGCCAGCCGCGAGGCGTACGAGGCCCAGCTCGCGCGCCTGCGCTCGAGCCAGCTCGACGGCCTGGCGCGCGTACAGGCCGACCTGATGGATGCCGACAACCGCGAGGCGCTGGCGCTGGCGCGCAAGGAAGGCGAACTCAACAGCCTGCGCGCCTCGCACGAGCGGCGACAGCGCAATCTCGCGATTGCGGCCCTGGCGATCCTGGTGATGCTGGCGCTGGGCTTCGTCGCGTACCAGCGCCGGGTGACGCGGCGCCTGCGCAACCTCAGCACGCGCGACAGTCTGACCCGCCTGCTCAACCGCCATGCCGCCGGCAAGCGCCTCGGCGCGATGGTGCCGCCGCGGATCGACGCCGGCGACGCGCGAACGGTGGTGTTCCTGATCGACATCGACCACTTCAAGGCCATCAACGACCGCCACGGGCACGGCACCGGCGACGCCGCGCTGGTCACGGTGGCGCGTGCGCTGACGGACGTCTGCGGACCGAACGCGGTGGTCGCACGCTGGGGCGGCGAGGAATTCCTGGTCGGCCAGCGCGAACTGGACCTCGCCGGCGCGTGCGCCGTGGCCGAGCGCCTGCGCGGCGCGGTCGCCACGGCGACCGCCGGTGGCGACGCGGGTACGGTCGCGGTGTCGATCGGATTCGCGGCGGTCCCCGTGTTCCCGCCGCGCGCCGGGGCCGCGTCCGACGCCGCCTCCGGCCACTGGCCGGATGCGGTGATCCTCGCCGACCGCGCGCTCTACGCCGCCAAGCGCAGCGGTCGCGACACCTGGGTCGGGCTGTGGGGCCGCGCCGGTGCCCGGGCCTCGATCGACGACGTGCTCGACGATCCCGGGATGGCGATCGCCGCGGGCGATGTCGAGGTGGCAGCCGCGCGTCCGGGCTTCGCCTGGCCCGAGACGCCTTCGCGCTGAGTGCCGGAGGCGCCCCCGGAAGGCGACCTGCGCACCGGTGGCCGGCGTGTCGTGGCCGCGGGACGCCGCTGGCCGGATGCCCGAACACCGCGCCTGCGCGCCGCCCGTCGCCGCGAAGCTCGCGATCAGGCGTCGCCGAGCCGCTCCCGCAGGTCGCCGCGATAGCGGCGGCTGGCCGGCAGCACGGTGCCGTCGTGCAGGTGCACCCGTGCATCACCGGTGTCGAGCGGTTCGATCGAGGCCAGGCGGTCGAGGTTGACGATGTAGCTGCGATGGATGCGCAGGAACCGGCCGGGGTCGAGGCGGGTCTCGATCCCGGAGATCGTGCTGCGCAGCGGATAGTCGTGGCCACGCACGCGCAGGTTGACGTAGTTGCCCGCGGCCTGCAGCCATTCGATGTCGTTGGCCGCGACCAGGAACTCGCGCCCGAGCTTGCGCACCAGGAAGCGGTCCGGGCGCTCGGCCGCGTCCGCCGGCGGCGCGTCGTCGGGCGTGGCCAGGAAGCTCGCCTCGCCCTGCAGCCGCCGCAGCAGCAGCCGGTAGACCTCGACGATCACCACGATCGACGCGTAGGAGCGCACGTCCTTCAGGTATTCGTACAGCAGTTCACGCGGCCACGGCCCGAACCCGTAATCCATCCCCTGCCAGCGGTAGGCCAGCACGCGCAGGCCGATCATCCCGGCCACGTGGACGATGCACACCGCCGCGCTGGCCGCCAGGTGCAGCGGCAGCCGTCGGCGCCAGTTGTCCCAGTGGGTCGGCCATCTGCGGGTGAGCCAGGCGATCGCCGGGATCAGCACCGCCCACACCAGCGCGCTGCTGGTCTCCCAGACTGCCGGTTCCCAGGGCGCCACCGCGGTGGGTCCACCCCGGTTGAGCTCGATCCAGGTGGTGAGACTGTTGCCCACGACGTTCGAGAGCAGCAGGGCCCCCACGAACCCGGCCTCGGCCCAGTGCCGCCACGGCCGGTAGCGTTCATAGGCGGTGGGGGCGGAGGACATCGCGGCATTCTAGCGGCCGCGCCGCCACCAGCCGTCCCCGCTTGGCCGCGGCCCGTCCCCGGGTACCGGCGATCCGCCCCCTGGCGCTGGTCTCGCAGCGCGCGTGCCCCGCATGCTCGCCGCCACCGTCCACGCCTGGAGTGAGTTCCGATGCAGCGCCGCCACGACCTCGACTGGGTCCGCACCTGCGCTTTCGCCCTGCTGGTCCTGTACCACGTCGGGATGTACTACGTGACCTGGGAATGGCACGTCGACAGCCCCCACGCCAGCACCGCGCTCGAGCCGTTCATGATGCTCAGCTCGCCCTGGCGGCTGGGCCTGCTGTTCCTGGTGTCAGGGGTGGCGACCGCGTTCCTGCTTGGCAAGGCGCGCGCGACCGCGGCCCGCGAGGACGGACGCGTGCGCTTCCTCGGGCCACGCTCGTGGCGGCTGCTGGTGCCGTTGGCGTTCGGGATGCTGGTGATCGTGCCGCCGCAGTCGTATTTCGAGGTGGTCGACAAGCTGCCGGGCGGCTACCACGACGGCTACCTCGCGTTCTGGGGCCGCTACCTGGCCGCCGACGACAGCTTCTGCCGCGGCGACGACTGCCTGGTCCTGCCGACCTGGAACCATCTGTGGTTCGTCGCCTACCTGTGGGTCTACACGGTCGCGCTGTGGGGCCTGGCGCGCTTCGCGCCACGGATGCTGGAACGCGCGGGTGGGTGGCTGGCCGGGCGGCTGACGTCCCGGGCTGGTGTGCTGCTGTGGCCGATCGTCTATTTCGCCCTCGCACGCGTCGCCCTGATCGGCGTCTTCGACTCGACCCATGCCCTGGTCGACGACTGGTACAACCACGTCCAGTACTTCGCCCTGTTCCTCCTCGGCTTCGCGATCGCGCGCGCCGACGGGGTGTGGGAGGCGATGGTGCGCCAGCGCCGCCTGGCGCTCGCGCTGTGGCTGACGAGCTGGCTGGCGGTGGTCGCCTACTTCCACCACTTCAGCCAGATCGAGCCACCGCATGCCCTGCGCCTGGCGATGCGCGCGGCCTGGGGCATGAACCAGTGGTGCGCGATCGTCGCCATCCTCGGCTTCGCCCGCCACTGGTCCCCCGGCGACAGTCCCGTCCTGCGCTACCTGTCGCAGGCGATCTTCCCGGTCTACATCCTCCACCAGACGGTGATCATCCTGCTGGCGGTGGGGATGCGCCCGCTGGCGCTGCCGCCCCTGCTGGAGGGACCGCTGCTGGTGGCCGCGACGTTCGCGCTGTGCTTCGCGGGCTACGAGCTGCTGCGCCGCATCCCGCTGGCGCGGCCGCTGTTCGGACTCGCCAGCCAACGCCGCGTGCCGACGCCCGCTCCGGCGCCTGCCGCATGAGCCTTCAGGCGGCGGCGAGGTGCTCGACGATCAGCTGCACCGCCTGCGGGCCGCGGTAGTCGTCGGCCGCCAGCCGGAAGCACAGGTGGCAGCGCGGCGCAGGCCGTTCGCCGGTCCAGCCGCCGAAGTGGATGGCGTTGAGCGGGGCAGGAACGCCGCCGATGCGCAGCGACAGGCGCAGGTGGCGTTCGCCCACCACCCGCCAGTCGGCGACTTCGAACACATCGTCGAACAGCGGCTCGGCGAAGCCCTGGCCCCAGGGACCGCCGTCGCGCAGCGCGTCGGCGTGGCGGCGGTCGAATTCGTGCGGCGACAGTGCGCCGTCGCTCACGATCTCCGCCGCGAGCAGGGCCGGATCCAGCATCCGGCGCACCGCCTCGGCGAACGCGCGCTCGAACGCGGGCAGGTGCGCGCGCGGCAGGCTCAGCCCCGCGGCCATGGCGTGGCCGCCGAAGCGGTCGACCAGCCCCGGTTGCGCGCTGTCCACCGCGGCCAGGACGTCGCGGATGTGCAGGCCGGGGATCGATCGGGCCGAACCGCGCAGCGACGTGCCGCCGGGTTCGGACGGTGCGAAGGCGACCACCGGACGGTGCAGCCGTTCCTTCATCTTCGACGCGACCAGGCCGACCACGCCGGCGTGCCAGTCGGGGTGGAACAGGCACACGGCCGCGTCTCCAGCGTCTGCGGCGTCAGCGTCCAGCGCCGCGAACGCGGCCTCGGCATCGGCGAGCATGGCCTGCTGCACGCCGCGGCGCTCGGCATTGATCGCGTGCAGGCGTTCGGCCAGCGGGCGCGCGGTGGCCGGGTCGTCGCTGAGCAGGCACTCGATGCCCAGCGACATGTCCTCCAGGCGCCCGGCGGCGTTCAACCGCGGCGCGACCGCGAACGCGACGTCGGCCGCAGTCAGGCACGCGGCGTCGCGCCCGGCCACGTCCACCAGCGCCTGCAGCCCGGCGCAACCGCGCCCGGCGCGCAGCCGGCGCAGCCCGGCGGCGACCAGCGCACGGTTGTTGGCGTCCAGCGGAACCAGGTCGGCCACGGTACCGACCGCGACCAGGTCGAGCAGGCTCGAGAGGTCCGGCGCAGATGCATCGGCAAACGCGCCCTCGCGTCGCAGCCGCGCACGCAGCGCGAGCAACACGTAGAAGATCACGCCCACGCCGGCCAGGCACTTGCTGGGAAACGCGTCGCCGGCCAGGTTGGGATTGACGATGGCGTCCGCCGGCGGCAACGCGGGTCCGGGCAGGTGGTGATCGGTGACCAGCACGCGCCAGCCGCGCGCCTTCGCCGCGGCGACGCCGGCGTGGCAGGCGATGCCGTGGTCGACGGTGACCAGCAGCGGCGGCGCGCCCGGCGCCTCCGGCAGCCGTGCGGAAAGTTCGTCCACCAGTGCCGGCGACAACCCGTAGCCGTGCACCTGCCGGTTCGGCACCGCATGCAGCACGCCGTGCGCACCGAGCATCCGCAGCCCGCGCACCGCGACCGCGCAGGCGGTGGCGCCATCGGCATCGAAGTCGCCCACCACCAGGATCCGCGTCCCGCGCGCGATCGCGTCGGCCAGCAGGTCGACCGCGGCGTCGAGCCCGGCCAGCGTGTCGGGCAGCAGCAGCTGCGACAGGCGCGGCTGCGCCAGCGCGGGATCGGCGATGCCGCGGGCCGCGTACACGCGGCGCAGCAGCGGCGGCATCTCGTCCGGCCAGGCGCCCGACACCTCGCCCGCCCGGCGGCGGATGCGCAGGGTCATGCCGCGACGAGACGCGCGGCAGGCCGCCGCCAGAAGCGCCACCGCTGGCCGCGCGCCAGGGTGACCACGGTGCCGTCGGCGCTGTCCAGGTGCAGCGCGTGCAGGTCGCGTGCGCGCAGCGCGTCGAGCGCCGGCCGCAGCCAGTCGCGCTCCAGGACGTGCGCATCGCGCATCGCCACCAGGTCGAACAGCCAGCCGCCCTCGCCCGTTTCGAAGCACGCCGGCAGCGGGCGCGCGACGCCGGCCAGCGAGGCCAGCCCGCCCGCCACCTCGTCGTCGCTGCACACCTGCGCGTGATCCGGGCGGACATGGTCGGGCAGCACGCCCCCACCCCAGAACCACAGCGAATTGATCGCCGGCCGCCCGGACTCCAGACGTTGCGCGTTCCACGGATGGTTGTGCAGCACCACCTGCGCTTCGCTCAGCAGGCCGCGCCAGCGCCGGCCCTCCGGACCCTGCGCCAGGTGTTCGAACAGGTCGGCGCCGAGCGCGTCGTCCGGCTCGGTGAATTGCGGCAGGGTCGACGACGGCGGCAGCCGCAGGTACCAGCGGCCCGGCACCGGTGCGTCGATCGGCATGCCGGCGTCGCCGAACAGCGGTTTGAGCGCAGGCAGGAGCTGCGCGGCGTCGCGGGCGTCCAGCCCGAGCGTCTCGCCCACGCCCAGCAGGCGTGCTCCATTGATGTCGGGCTGCACCCGGCAGGGATCGGCGCGCAGCCAGGCCGCGCCCGCGGCATCGCCGGCGTCGCGCTGGCGCGTGAGCGCCGCGACCGGCCAGTGCTGCGGCACCGGATGCAGGTGCCGCAGCAGCTGTGCGCGGCGACCCTCGCCGAGCCCGCGGCGCACGTCCGCGCGGCCCAGTGCAATGGCCACGGCTGCCGACGGCGCGGCGGAACCGAGGCGTCGCGCGGCAGGCAGCAGCAGGGTCGCGACGCCGGCCGTCATGCGGCTCAGCCGCCGTAGCTCACGTCGACGATCTCGAACTCGCGGGCGCCGGCGGGGGCTTCGATCGTGACGCTGTCGCCTTCGTGCTTGCCGATCAGCGCGCGCGCCACCGGCGAGGAAATCGCGATCAGCCCGAGCTTGATGTCGGCCTCCAGGTCGCCGACGATCTGGTAGCGCTTCTCTTCGTCGGTCTCGACGTCGGCAATGGTGACGGTCGCACCGAACACCACCTTGTCGCCGGCATCGAGCCTGGCGACATCGATGACGTCGGCGTGGGAAAGCTCGCCTTCGAGCTGCTTGATCCGGCCCTCGATGAAGCCCTGCTGCTCGCGCGCGGCGTGGTACTCGGCGTTCTCCTTGAGGTCGCCGTGTGCGCGCGCTTCGGCGATCGCGTTGATCACCGCCGGGCGCTTGACCGACTTCAGCTCTTCGAGTTCGGCGCGCAGGCGTTGCGCGCCAGCCATGGTCATGGGTGGTCTCATCTGACGTCTCCTCAGGCGTCCTTGCGCAGTTCTTCGTGCAGTTCCTGCAGCGCCCAGACCGGGCCGCTGCCGCGATAGTCCAGAGAATGCAGCAGTGCGCGCGCGCCGGCAACGGTGGTCGAATAGGTCACGCGCTGCTGCAGCGCCTCGCGCCGGATCGAGAACGAATCGGCGATCGCCTGCCGGCCCTCGGTGGTGTTGACGATGTAGGCGATCTCGCCGTTCTTGATCAGGTCGACGATGTGAGGACGGCCTTCGAGCACCTTGTTCACCTGCTCGCAGTCGATGCCGTTCTCGCGCAGCCACTTCGCGGTGCCCGCGGTGGCGACGATCGCGTAGCCACGTGCGACCAGGTCGCGCGCCACCGGCAGCACGCGCTGCTTGTCGGGATCGCGCACCGACACGAACGCCTTGCCCGACGCGGGCGGCGCCTTGATGCTGGCCGCTTCCTGCGCGCGCGCGAACGCCGCGCCGAAGTTGCGGCCCACGCCCATCACTTCGCCGGTGGAGCGCATCTCCGGCCCGAGGATCGGATCCACGCCCTGGAACTTGGCGAACGGGAAGATCGCCTCCTTGACGGAGTAGTAGGCCGGCACGATCTCCTTCGTGGCGCCCTGCTCGGCCAGCGTCATCCCCGCCATGCAGCGCGCGGCGATCTTCGCCAGTGCCAGGCCGGTGGCCTTGGACACGAACGGCACCGTGCGCGAGGCGCGCGGGTTCACCTCCAGCAGGAAGATGGTGTGGCGGCCGTCGTCCTCGGTCTGCACCGCGAACTGGGTGTTCATCAGCCCGACCACCTTCAGGGCGCGCGCCAGCGCCACCACCTGCTCACGCAGCCGATCCTGCACCTCGGCGGGCAGCGAATACGGCGGCAGCGAACACGACGAGTCGCCCGAGTGCACGCCGGCCTCCTCGATGTGCTCCATCACGCCGCCGATCAGCACGTTGCCGTCCTTGTCGGCGATCACGTCGACGTCCACTTCCACGGCGTTGTCGAGGAAGCGGTCGAGCAGCACCGGCGAATCGTTGGACACCTTGACCGCGTCGCGCATGTAGCGCGCGAGGTCGGCATCGGCGTGCACCACCTCCATCGCGCGGCCGCCCAGCACGTAGCTCGGCCGCACCACAAGCGGGTAACCGATCTCGCGCGCCAGCACCAGCGCCTCGTCGGCGCTGCGTGCGGTGCGGTTGGGCGGCTGCTTCAGGCCCAGGCGGTCGACCAGCTTCTGGAAGCGCTCGCGGTCCTCGGCCAGGTCGATCGAATCGGGCGAGGTGCCGATGATCGGTACGCCGTTGGCCTCCAGCGCGCGCGCCAGCTTGAGCGGGGTCTGGCCGCCGTACTGCACGATCACGCCCTTCGGCTTCTCCAGCTCGACGATCTCCAGCACGTCCTCGAGCGTGAGCGGCTCGAAGTACAGGCGGTCGGAGGTGTCGAAATCGGTCGAGACGGTCTCCGGGTTGCAGTTGACCATGATGGTCTCGTACCCGTCCTCGCGCAGCGCGAGCGCGGCGTGCACGCAGCAGTAATCGAACTCGATGCCCTGCCCGATCCGGTTCGGGCCGCCGCCCAGCACCATGATCTTGTCGCGGTCGGTCGGCTCGGCCTCGCACTCGTCCTCGTAGGTCGAATACAGGTAGGCGGTGCTGGTGGCGAACTCGGCGGCGCAGGAGTCCACCCGCTTGTAGACCGGGCGCACGCCGTGCGCGCGGCGCAGCGCGCGGATCGCCTGCTCGTCGCTGCCCACCAGCTGGGCCAGGCGCGCATCGGCAAAGCCCATGCGCTTGAGCGCGCGCAGGCGGCGGCCGTCGAGTGCGTCGATGCCCGCGGCCTCGACCTCGCGTTCGGTCGCCACGATGTCCTCGATCTGGTCGAGGAACCACGGGTCGACGAACGACAGCGCATGCACGTCCTCGACCGACATCCCGGCGCGGAACGCGTCGGCGAGGTAGAACAGGCGCTCGGGGCCGGCTTCCTTGACCTCGCGCCGCAGCGTGGCCAGGTCCGCCTCGTCGGCCAGGTCCAGGCCGGTCGGATCGAAGCCGACCTTGCCGGTCTCGAGTCCGCGCAGCGCCTTGTGCACCGACTCGGAGAAGGTGCGGCCCATCGCCATCACCTCGCCCACCGACTTCATCTGCGTGGTCAGGCGCGCATCGGCCTGCGGGAACTTCTCGAACGCGAAGCGCGGGATCTTGGTCACCACGTAGTCGATCGAGGGCTCGAACGAGGCCGGCGTGCGGCCGCCGGTGATCTCGTTGCGCAGCTCGTCGAGCGTGTAGCCCACCGCCAGCTTGGCCGCGACCTTGGCGATCGGGAACCCGGTGGCCTTGGACGCCAGGGCCGACGAGCGCGACACGCGCGGATTCATCTCGATCACCACCACGCGCCCGGTCTGGGCGTTGATGCCGAACTGCACGTTGGAGCCGCCGGTGTCGACGCCGATCTTGCGCAGCACCGCGATCGAGGCGTCGCGCAGGCGCTGGTATTCCTTGTCGGTCAGCGTCTGGGCCGGGGCGACGGTGATGCTGTCGCCGGTGTGCACGCCCATCGGGTCGAGGTTCTCGATCGAGCAGACGATGATGCAGTTGTCCGCGGTGTCGCGGACCACCTCCATCTCGAACTCCTTCCAGCCCAGCACCGACTCCTCGACCAACACCTCGCTGGTCGGCGAGAGCTCCAGGCCGCGCTTCACGATGTCCTCGAACTCCTCGCGGTTGTAGGCGATGCCGCCGCCGCTGCCGCCCAGGGTGAAGCTCGGCCGGATGATCGTGGGATAGCCGACCGTCGCCTGGATCTCGACCGCTTCCTCGAAGGTCTTCGCCACCGCCGCCTTCGGGCACTCCAGGCCGATCTCGCCCATCGCCACGCGGAACAGTTCGCGGTCCTCGGCCATGCGGATCGCTTCGCGCCTGGCGCCGATCAGCTCGACGCCGTACTTCTCGAGCACGCCGTGGTCGGCGAGGTCGAGCGCGCAATTGAGCGCGGTCTGGCCGCCCATCGTCGGCAGCAGCGCGTCGGGCTTCTCCTTGGCGATGATCTTCTCGACCGTCTGCCAGTTGATCGGCTCGATGTAGACCGCGTCGGCCATTTCCGGGTCGGTCATGATGGTCGCGGGATTGCTGTTGACCAGCACCACGCGGAAGCCTTCTTCGCGCAGCGCCTTGCAGGCCTGCGCGCCGGAGTAGTCGAACTCGCAGGCCTGGCCGATGACGATCGGGCCGGCGCCGATGATGAGGATGGTCTGGATGTCGGTGCGCTTTGGCATCAATGCTTCCCGGCGTGCTGGTTCGACATGGACGCCACGAAGCGGTCGAACAGGGGTGAGACGTCGTGCGGGCCCGGCGAGGCTTCCGGATGGCCCTGGAACGAGAACGCGGGCGCGTCGGTCAGTTCGATGCCCTGGTTGGTGCCGTCGAACAGCGAGCGGTGGATCACGCGCACGTTGGCCGGCAGGGTGGCCTCGTCGACCGCGAAGCCGTGGTTCTGCGAGGTGATCATCACCCGTCCGCTGTCGAGGTCCTGCACCGGGTGGTTGGCGCCGTGGTGGCCGTTGGCCATCTTCACCGTCTTCGCGCCGGCGGCCAGCGCCAGCAGCTGGTGGCCCAGGCAGATGCCGAACAGCGGCACTTTCGCATCGATGAATTCGCGGATCGCGGAGATCGCGTAATCGCACGGCTCCGGATCGCCCGGGCCGTTGGACAGGAACACGCCGTCGGGCTGCATCGCCAGCACCTCGGCCGCGGGCGTGCGCGCCGGCACCACGGTCAGCGCGCAGCCGCGCTCGGCCAGCATGCGCAGGATGTTGGTCTTCACCCCGTAGTCGTAGGCCACGACCCGGAAGGTCGAGGGCACGCTCTGGAACGCGTTCGCATCCAGATCCAGCGCGCCTTCGGTCCAGGCGTAGGTCTCGGCGGTGCTGACCACCTTCGCCAGGTCCATGCCCTTGAGGCCGGGGAACTTGCGCGCGGCTTCCAGCGCGCGATCGACGTCGACGTCGCCGGCCATCAGCGCGCCGTTCTGTGCGCCGCGGTCGCGCAGCAGGCGGGTGAGCTTGCGGGTGTCGATCCCGGCGATCCCGACGATGCCGCGCGCGCGCAGCCACTCCGGCAGCGCGACCTGGCTGCGCCAGCTGCTCGGACGGCGCGGTACGTCGCGCACGATCAGCCCGGCCGACCAGACCTTCGCGGCCTCGTCGTCCTGGTCGGTGCAGCCGGTGTTGCCGACGTGCGGATAGGTCAGCGTCACCAGCTGGCGCGCGTACGAGGGATCTGTGAGCACTTCCTGGTAGCCGGTCATGGCGGTGTTGAACACCACCTCGCCGACCGACAGTCCGGTCGCGCCCACGGAAACGCCCTCGAATACGGTGCCGTCTTCGAGGACGAGGATTGCGGTTTCGGTCACTGGCTTCGCCTACGTGGGGTTGCAAAAAACCACCGAAGCGGCGGAAAACCGGTCCGGAGGCGGGGGGAATCAGGCGAGCGGGAATGATACCGGGGGTCGCCCCAAAAGGAAAACCCGCTGTACAACCCGGGGATGCAGGACTAAGTTGGCCGAAGGGGACCGCGTGCCCGGGGGGGCCATGAACGACAAGACGGTGTACGCCAAGACGCCCGCCGGCCAGCAGGAGATCGGCGAGCGCAAGGCAGGGCTCGACGTCCGTCAGCGGCGCCTGCTGATCCTGGTCGATGGCCAGCGCAGCGTCGCCGAGCTGCGGGGCGTGTCCGGTTTCCCCGACACGCTGGCCCTGCTCGAGGGCCTGCAGTCCAGGGGGATGGTGGCCTCGGCCGGCGGCGCGAGCGCCGCGGCGGTGGCGGCGGCAGCTTCCGCGGGGCGCGTCCCCGCCACGGCGGCGGCCACGGCATCTGCGCCGGCGAACGCCGGGGACGTCCGCGAGCGCGGACGGCGCGCGGCCCACGCGATCACCGAACTGCTGGGCCCGATGGGCGAGGACTTCGCCATGAAGCTCGAGGGCGTGAAGTCCAGCGAGGCGCTCGAGGAACTGCTGGCGCGCTGCCGCCGGATGCTGGGGGAGATGCGCGGCAAGTCGGCGCTGGAGCGGTTCGAGCGGCTGCTCGAGGAAAGCTGACGGCGCATCAGCCGAACAGCAGTTGCCTCAGCCCGTAGCGGCCTGGCGGCCGGCCCGCCAGGCGCGTGGCGGCCAGCAGCGCGCCCTGGGCGAAGATGTCGCGGTTGCCGGCGCGGTGGACCAGCTCGATGCGCTCGCCGACCGTGGCGAACTGGACCAGGTGCTCGCCGACGATATCGCCCGCGCGCAGGCTGGCGTAGCGGGGCTGCGCCCCGCCCCGCTGCGCCGACTCGCCCAGCGCCAGCGCGGTGCCCGACGGCGCGTCGCGCTTGTGTACGTGGTGGGATTCGACGATGTCGCAGTCCCAGCCCGGCAGTGCGGACGCGGCGCGTTCGACCAGTTCGTCCAGCACCGCCACGCCGACGCTGAAGTTGGCCTGCCACAGCACCGGGATCGATGCCGCGGCCGAGTCCAGCGCTGCGCGCTGCACGTCAAACAGGCCGGTGGTGCCGGACACCAGCGCCGCGCCGCGCCCGCGGCACAGGGCGAGCACCGGGTCGAAGCCCTCGGGCAGGCTGAAGTCGATCGCCGCATCGAACGCGGGCGTGCCCGCCAGTTCCGACGCGGTGAAATGCGGGATGCCGTCCACCACGCGCTGGCCGACGGTGCGCTGCACCGCGGCCACGACGGCGACGTCCTCGCGTCCGGCGGCCAGGCGCAGCAGCGCCCTCCCCATGCGGCCGGAGGCGCCATGAACCAGCAGTCGGACGGGCGTGGACATGGCCGCAGGCTATCCGCGCGCCCGGGTGCCGGGCAAGCCCGGCGCGTCGCCGGGCGCCCGCGTCACGACGTCATGCGCTCCCAGAAGCCGCGCACGCCGTCGACGAAGGTGCTCGATCTGGGCGAGTGGCGCCGCGCGCCGTCGCCCACGAAGGTGGCGTCGAAGCGGTCCAGCAGGTCGCGTTGCTCCGGCGTGAGGTTGACGGGTGTTTCCACCACCACCTTGCAATACAGGTCGCCCGGTGCACGGCTGCGCACCGAACGCACGCCCTTGTCGCGCAGGCGGAAGACCCGGCCGGTCTGGGTTTCGGCCGGGATGCGGATCTCGGCTTCGCCGCCCAGGGTGGGCACGCGCACCACGTCGCCGAGCGCGGCCTGCGAGATCCTGATCGGTACCTCGCAATGCAAGTCGTCGCCGTCGCGCTCGAAGATCGGATGCGGCCGCACCCGGACTTCGACGTAGAGGTCGCCATGCGGCGCGCCGGCGGGCCCGGCCTCGCCCTCGCCCGCCAGGCGGATGCGGTCGCCGCTGTCGACACCGGCCGGCACCTTCACCGACAGGATCTTCTGGTCCTCCACGCGGCCGTTGCCGTGGCAGGTGCGGCACGGATTGGCGATCGTCTGCCCGCGTCCGTGGCAGTGCGGGCACGGCTGCTGCATCGAGAAGATGCCGCGCTGGAACCGCACCTGGCCGCGGCCGTGACAGGTCGCGCAGGTCTCGAGCTTGCGGTCTTCCGACCCGGTGCCGTCGCAGTCGCCGCACTCGGCCAGGGTCGGGATCTCGATCCGCTTCTCCAGCCCCGCCACTGCCTCCTCGAGGTCGAGCTCCATCACGTAGCCGACGTCGGCACCGCGCCGCGGACCGCCGCGCGCGCCGCCACCGCCGAAGATGTTGCCGAAGATGTCGCCGAAGATGTCGCCCATGTCGGCGCCGCCGAACCCGCCCGGCCCGGCGTTGCCGCCGCCCATGCCGTGCTCGAACGCGGCGTGGCCATGCTGGTCGTACATGCGGCGCTTGCCGCCGTCCGACAGGACCTCGTAAGCCTCCTTGCACTCCTTGAAGCGCACCTCGGCCTCGTGGTCGCCGGGGTTGCGGTCAGGGTGGAACTTCATCGCGCAGCGGCGATAGGCCTTCTTGAGGCCTTCCTCGCTGGCGTCGCGCGCGACGCCGAGGACTTCGTAGTAGTCGCGTTTCATGGACAGGGGATTCGGGTTCCGCGGTGATGGGGCGGGACAGACAGGATGCGCACGCGAGGAGGTCGCGACGGAACAGGCGGCGCCGGAACCCCGCCTGTTCCCGTCCCGGGCGATCCGTCAGCGCAGGCCGACGGCCCGAGTGCGGACCGTCACTGCTTCTTCTCGTCGTCGCGGACCTCGGTGAACTCGGCGTCCACCACGTCGTCCTGCTTCGAGCCGCCGCCCGCGCCCGGCTCGTCGCCGCCGGGGCCCTGCTGCCCGGCCGAGGCCGCCGCGAACAGCGACTGCGCGGCCTCTTCCAGCGCCTTGGTCTTGGACTCGATCTGGGCCTTGTCGTCGCCCTTCATCGCGGTCTCGACCTCGGCGATCGCGCCTTCCACGCGACCGATCAGGTCGCCCGGCACCTTGTCGCCGTTGTCCTTGATCGCGCTGCGCGCGGTGTGCACCAGCGCGTCGGCCTGGTTGCGCGCGCCGACCAGTTCCTGGAACTTGCGGTCGTCCTCGCGATGCGCCTCGGCGTCGGCGACCATGCGCTGGATCTCCTCGTCCGACAGGCCCGAGCCGGCTTTGATTTCGACCTTCTGCTCCTTGCCGGTCTTCTTGTCCTTGGCGGTCACGTGCACGATGCCGTTGGCATCGATGTCGAACGACACCTCCACCTGCGGCATGCCGCGCGGCGCGGCTTCAATGCCGGTCAGGTCGAAGCGGGCCAGCGACTTGTTGTAGCGGGCCTGCTCGCGCTCGCCCTGCAGCACGTGCACGGTCACGGCCGACTGGTTGTCCTCGGCGGTGGAGAAGGTCTGCGAGGCCTTGGTCGGCACCGTGGTGTTCTTCTCGATGATCTTGGTGAACACGCCGCCCAGGGTCTCGATGCCGAGCGACAGCGGGGTCACGTCGAGCAGCAGCACGTCCTTGACGTCGCCGGCCAGCACGCCGCCCTGCACCGCCGCGCCGATGGCCACGGCCTCGTCCGGGTTGACGTCCTTCTTGGGTTCCTTGCCGAAGAACTCGGTCACCGCCGCCTGCACCTTCGGCATGCGGGTCTGGCCGCCGACCAGGATCACCTCGGCGATGTCGCCGGCGCGCAGGCCGGCATCGTTGAGCGCGACCTTGCACGGCTCGATGGTCTTCTTCACCAGGTCGTCCACCAGCGCCTCGAGCTTGGCCCGGGTCAGCTTGATGTTGAGGTGCTTCGGACCGGAGGCGTCGGCGGTGACGTAGGGCAGGTTGACCTCGGTCTGCTGCGAGCTCGACAGTTCGATCTTCGCGCGCTCCGCCGCGTCCTTGAGGCGCTGCAGGGCGAGCGGATCCTTGCGCAGGTCGATGCCCTGGTCCTTGTTGAACTCGTCCACGAGGTAGTCGATGACGCGCTTGTCGAAGTCCTCGCCGCCGAGGAAGGTATCGCCGTTGGTGGCCAGCACCTCGAACTGCTTCTCGCCGTCGACTTCGGCGATTTCGATGATCGACACGTCGAAGGTGCCGCCGCCGAGGTCGTACACCGCGATCTTGCGGTCGCCGCCGGCCTTGTCCAGGCCATAGGCCAGTGCCGCGGCGGTGGGCTCGTTGATGATGCGCTTGACGTCCAGGCCTGCGATGCGGCCGGCGTCCTTGGTCGCCTGGCGCTGGGAGTCGTTGAAGTACGCCGGCACCGTGATCACGGCCTCGGTGACCTTCTCGCCCAGGTAGTCCTCGGCGGTCTTCTTCATCTTCTCCAGGATGCGCGCGGAGACTTCCTGCGGCGAGAGCTTGCGACCGTCGTTGGTCTGCACCCACGCGTCGCCGTTGTCGTGCGCGACGATGCCGTAGGACACCAGGTCGAGGTCCTTCTTGACCTCGGCGTCGCCGAACTTGCGGCCGATCAGGCGCTTGACGGCGTAGAAGGTGTTCTTGGGATTGGTGACGGCCTGGCGCTTGGCGCTCGCGCCGACCAGCACTTCACCGTCCTTGGTGTAGGCCACGATCGACGGCGTGGTGCGATCGCCCTCGCTGTTCTCGATGACCTTGGCCTTGCCGCCGTCCATGATGGCCACGCACGAATTGGTCGTGCCCAGGTCGATGCCGATGATCTTTGCCATGGTGGGTTCCCTCTGGAATTCAGTCTGTGCGGCAGCCGCGCCGCCGATGCGGGTGATGTGAGGACGCGGGGGGAGGTTTCAAGGGCGGCACGCCCGGCGCACCGGCCGAGTTCGCCCGCCGCGGCGCCGGATCGCGTGGCCCGGCCCGGGACGCCTCAGTCGTGCTTGGCCACCGCGACCAGCGCGGGACGCAGCAGCTGTTCGTTGAGCACGTAGCCCTTCTGGAACACCTGGACCACGGCGCCCGGGGGCACCTGGTCGGTCTCCACCGCGCTCATGGCCTGATGCCGCTCCGGATCGAATCCGTCGCCCGGGCTGGGCGCGACCTCGACCAGGCCGCTGTTCTCGCACACGCGGGTCAGCTCGCGCAGGGTCAGGACCACGCCGTCGCGCAGCGGATCATCCACCGTGGCGTTCGCCAGTGCGGCCTCGAGGCTGTCGAACACCGGCAGCAGCTCGCCGAGCAGTTGCTTGTTGGCGAAGCGGCAGGCATTGCGCACGTCGCGCTCCAGCCGCTTGCGCTGGTTCTCCAGGTCCGCGCGGTCGATCAGCGACTGCGCGCGCAGCTGTTCGAGTTCGGCCTCCAGGGCCTGGATCCGCGCTTCGGGCGCGTGCTGTTCCTCGGCCGCCGCGGCGGCATCGTGCATGGGTTCGGTGGTCATGTCCTGGGCTGGCTGGGCGGTCGTCAGGCCGCCGACCCGCCAGCTATGGGGCCGGCGGCTCCGGATTCAAGGCAGCGCCGAGCAGCTCGGCGGTGGCCTGCACCACCGGAATCACGCGGTCGTAGGCCATGCGCGTGGGTCCGATCACGCCGAGCACGCCCAGGACCTTGCCCGGGGCGCCATAGGGCGCGGTCACCAGCGAGACGCCCTCCAGCGGCGCCAGCCCGGTCTCTTCGCCGATGAAGATCCGCACGCCCGGGGCGCGGATGGTGCGTTCGAGCAGCTGCAGGATCTCGCGCTTGCGGGCGAAGGCTTCGAACAGGTCGCGCAGGCGGTCGAGGTCGGACAGGTCCTGCATGCCGATCAGCCGGGTCTGGCCGGCCACCAGCATGTCGTCAGTATCGGTGGGCGCCAGCGCCTGCTCGGCCAGTTCCACCGTGTGCGAGAGCAGCGCTTCCATCTCGTCGCGCGCGGCCTGCAGCTCGCGCACCAGGGTGGTCCGGATCTCCGCCACCGGCCGGCCGGCGAAATGGGCGTTCAGGTAATTGGCCACGCGCTCCAGCTCGGAGGCCTCGAACGGGCGCCGGGTCTGGATGATCCGGTTCTGCACGTCGTTGTCGGCGAACACCAGGATCGCCATCACCCGCGGGCCGTCCAGCGGTACGAAATCGATGTGGCGGAAGGCGAACTGCTCGCGGCGGGGCACGGACACCACGCCCACGAAATGGGTCATCGCCGACACCAGCTCCGAGGCGCTGCCCAGCAGTGCCTGGGTGGTGCCGCTCCCGCCGCCGGCCAGTTCGCCGCGCAGCCGCACCAGGTCGGCGGTCGGCAGCGGCTGCACCTGCAGCAGCGAATCGACGAACACCCGGTAGCCCTGGGCGGTGGGGATGCGCCCGGCCGAGGTGTGGGGCGCGGCCAGCAGGCCCTGCTCCTCGAGGTCGGCGAGGATGTTGCGGATCGTGGCCGCGCTCACGTCGAGCCCCGAATGCCGGGCCAGGGTCTGCGAGCCGACCGGCTCGCCGTCGCGGATGTGGCGCGCGATCAGCGTCCGCAGCAGCTGGCGGGCGCGGGGGTCGAGAGTGCCGGCGGGCGGTCGGGTGGGCATCGGTCCGATTAGATCGCCTGCCATCCCGGGTCGCAAGCACGCGCCCCGCACGGGGCGTGGCGCGGTCCCCGGACAAAACGCCGGAGCGTATGACGCGACCGCCTGCGCCGGGACCCCATGGCGCGGTGCGGCAGGCCCGATGCCCATGCGGGCACCGGGCCGCGCCAGCGTCTCGGCTGTTGCGATGGCGACGACTACACTGTGCGGCCATGCTCAGGCGCCTGACCCTCCGCGATTTCGCCGTCGTCTCGGCCTCCGAACTCGAGTTCGGCCCGGGCATGACCGTCATTTCCGGCGAAACCGGCGCCGGCAAGTCGCTGCTGGTGGACGCTCTGGGCTTCCTGTCCGGCCTGCGCGCGGACGCGGGCATGGTGCGCCACGGCGCCGCACGCGCCGAGCTGCACGCCGAGTTCGACCCCGCCGATTCGCCGGCCGCGCTCGACTGGCTGCGCGAGCAGGAGTACGACGACGGCCAGGCCTGCACCCTGCGCCGCACCCTGCGCGCCGATGGCGGCTCGCGGGCCTGGATCAACGGCCGTCCGGCGACGCTCGCGCAGCTCTCGCAACTGGCCGGCCTGCTGGTGGAGATCCACGGCCAGCACGAGCACCAGGCGCTGCTGGAACGTTCGAGCCAGCTGGCCCTGCTGGATGCCTTCGGCGGCCACGAGTCGGAACTGGCGGCGGTGCGCGCCGCCGCGGCGGGCTGGAACGCCCTGCTGCGCGAGCGCGAGTCGCTGTCGCGTGCCGGCGACGTGTCCGAACGGATCGACTGGCTGGGACACCAGATCGGCGAGCTGGAGCGCGAGGACCTGCGCCCGGATGCGATCGAAGCGCTGGTCGCCGGCCATCGCCGGCAGGCCCACGCGACCGGCCTGATCGCTGCATGCGATACCGCCCTGGCCAGCCTGGCCGGCGACGAGGGCCCGTCGGTGGTGCACGGTCTCGAAGCCCTGCGTGGCGGGCTGGCGCGTGAGCGAGCGCACGAGCCGCGCCTGGACGAGGTCGACGCGATGCTCGACTCGGCGGCCATCCAGGTCGGCGAGGCCGCCCTGTTGCTGCAGCGCATCCGCGACGATCTCGACGTGGACCCGGCCCAGTTCGAGACGCTCGACGCCACCCTCGCCCGCCTGCACGAGCTGGCCCGCAAGCATCGGGTGGCGCCCTCCGAACTCGGCGCACGCCAGGCCGCGTTCGTCACCGAACTCGAATCCCTGCGCGATGCCGGCGCGCGGCTGCGCGGCCTGGACGGCGAGATCGCCGCCGCGTCCGCGGCCTGGCGCACCGCCGCCGACGCGCTCGGCGCGGCGCGCACCGTGGCCGCGGCGCGGCTGTCGCAGGCCACCACCGCGCTGATCGGCGAACTGGGGATGGGCGGCGGACGGTTCGAGGTCGCGCTGGAACCGGGCGAGCGGCTGCGCCCGGATCCGCAGGGCGGCGAGCGGGTGGAGTTCCTGGTCTCGGCCAATGCCGGGCAGCCGCCGCGGGCGCTGCGCCGGGTGGCGTCGGGCGGCGAACTGTCGCGCATCTCGCTCGCGATCGAGGTCGCGGCGCTGGGCTCGGACGCGGTGCCGACGATGGTGTTCGACGAGGTCGATTCGGGAATCGGCGGCGCGGTCGCCGAGATCGTCGGCCAGAAGCTGCGCGCGCTCGGCGCCAGTCGCCAGGTACTGTGCGTGACCCACCTGCCGCAGGTTGCCGCCCAGGGACATGCGCACTACCGCGTCAGCAAGGTCGACCGCGACGGCCTGACCCACAGCGCGGTCGAGCGCCTGGAGACGAAGCAGCGCCAGGAGGAACTGGCGCGCATGCTCGGCGGCGTCGAGGTATCGAAGGAAGCCCGCGCTGCGGCGCGGCGCCTGCTCAGCAGCGCCGGCTGAGACGACGAACGGACGGCGGGGAGTCAGCGCTTGCGGCGGACGTAGAGCACCAGCGAATGCTCGTCGAGCAGGTAACCGTGCTCGCCGGCGATCTTGTTCAGCAGCGCCACGATCTCCGGACTCTCGAACTCGGTGATCTGGCCGCTGCTCATGTCGACCATGTGGTAGTGGTGGTCGCCACGATCGAGTTCGTAGAGCGCGTGGCCGCCCTCGAAGTTGTGCTTGGTCACCAGGCCTGCGGCCTCGAACTGGGTCAGGACCCGGTACACGGTGGCCAGGCCGATCTCGTCGCCCTGCTCCAGCAGCTGGCGATAGATGTCCTCGGCGGTCATGTGCTGGCGCGGCGTCTTGAGTTCCAGCAGTTCGAGGATGCGCATCCGTGGATGCGTCACCTTCAGGCCGGCCTTGCGCAAATCCATCGATTCCATGGGGTCTCCGTTCACAGGCGGTTTAGCGCCAGCTGCCTGGATGCCGGTCGCGATGCGGCCGGGAGTGTATCATCGCGGCTCTTCTGCCGACCCTTTCCGCAGGCCCGCGTTCCATGTCCATGCCCCGCTTCGCGCTCGTCGTCCTGATCGCCTTGGCCACGGCCGGTTGCGGCATGCTCTACAAGCAGCCGATCTACCAGGGCAACCTGATCGAGAAGGCCGCCATCGACCAGCTCCAGGTCGGCATGGACAAGCAGCAGGTGCTGACGCTGCTCGGCTCGCCCTCGATCGAGGACCCGTTCCACCACCAGCGCTGGGACTACACCGCCACCGAACGCATCGACCGCCGCGGCCGCACCGAGGTCAGGAACATGACACTGTGGTTCGAGAACGACCAGCTGTCGAAGTGGGAGGGCGAGTATTTCGCCGAGCAGGACAAGGAACTGTCCGAGCGCATGCGCCGCTTCGGCAACCTGCCGAAGGAAAAGGGCGGCCGCCGCTAGCGCGCCGCCCTGCCGGCCTGCGCCTGCGCGCGCCGGCGGCGACTGTCCTTCGGATCCGCGAGCAGCGGTCCCAGCAGCTCCAGCCGGTCTCCCTCGTGCAACGGCGTGTCCGCCTGCACGCGTTCTCCGTGCACCGCGACGCCCGCCACGCCCTGCTGCGTAATCCGGGTCGCGGCCAGCGCGTCGGCCACCGTCGCACCGGCCGCGAGCGCCAGTTCCTCGGTCTCGAAGCGGTCGGGCCAGGCCCGGATCACCTGCACCCGCACCGTTCAGGCCTCGGTATCCGCCACGCGCACGAAATCGTCGACCATGCGGTCGGCCAGGCCGCGCAGGCCCAGCGACAGCACCGGCAGCATCAGGCTGCTCTGCGGCTCGAAGTCGAGCGACAGCGACACCTTGCACGCGCTCTCGTCCAGCGCATGGAACCGCCAACGCCCCTGCAGGCGCCGGAACGGCCCGTCGCGCAGCTCCATGTCGATGTGGTGCGGCGGCGACAGCAGGTTCTCGGTCGTGAACCAGGTGCGGAAGCCCGTGATTCCGAGCTCCAGACGCGCCAGCACCCGCTGCTCGCCCGCCTCCAGCACCTCGGCGTGCTCGCACCACTGGAAGCGGCGGGGATAGGCGGAGATGTCGTTGACCAGGTCGAACATCCGGGTGACGGAATGTTCCACCAGCGCGCTGCGTTCGATCGTGGGCATGTGGCTCGCGTACGGTGCCGGCTTCGGGGACAATGGCCGGATGGCAAAGAACGGCAAGGATAAGGCAAACGGCGACCGGACCATTGCGCTGAACAAGCGCGCACGCCACGACTACCACCTCGAGCAGCGGTTCGAGGCGGGCATGGCGCTGCAGGGCTGGGAGCTGAAGGCGATCCGCGCCGGACGGGCCAACATCGGCGAGAGCTACGCGGTGGTCCGCGACGGCGAACTGTTCCTGTTCGGCGCGCAGATCACGCCGCTGATCCAGGCCTCGACCCACGTGGTCGCCGATGCCCACCGCACCCGCAAGCTGCTGCTGCACCGTCGCGAGATCGACACCCTCATCGGCAAGGTGCAGCGCGACGGCTACACCGTCGTGCCCACCGCGCTGTACTGGAAGGGCAACAAGGTCAAGGCGGAACTGGCGCTGGCCAAGGGCAAGCAGGCCCACGACAAACGCCAGGCATCGAAGGACCGCGACTGGGCGCGCGACCGCCAGCGGGTGATGCGCGCGCACAACCGCGACGCCTGATCCCGCGCCGGGCCGTCGGCGCGCGGCCTAGCAGTGGCCGTCCGAGCCGGGCGCCGGCAGCGTGAACCGGAATGTCGCGCCCTGCCCCACCCCACCCTCGGCGTGGATCGTGCCGCCATGGCGATCGATGATGCGCTTCACGGTCGCCAGGCCGATGCCGTGGCCCTCGTACTCGTCGGCGCCGTGCAGGCGCTGGAACGGCCGGAACAGCTTGGATGCGTACGCCGGCTCGAACCCGGCGCCGTTGTCGCGTACCAGCAACGCGATCCGTCCCGGCGTCTGCCCGGCCTGGGGATCGCGCCCGAATTCGATCCGCGCGTCCGCGCGACCGCCGGTGAACTTCCACGCGTTGCCCAGCAGGTTCTGCAGCAGGTTGCGCAGCAGCGCGGGGTCGCCGCAGGCGTGCAGGTCCGGCTCGATCCGCACCTCTACCGTGCGCCCGGGATCGCCCTGCCGCAGTTCGGCCACCACCTCGGCCGCGATCCGGCCGAGGTCCACATCCGCCTGCTGCAGCGGATCGCGCGTGATCCTGGACATCTTCAGCAGCGCATCGATCAGCGCGTCCATCCGGTTGGCCGCATTGCGCACGCGCGCGAGGTAGTCCTGGCCGTCGGGACCGATCGATCCGGCGAACCGCTCCCCCAGCAACCGGCTGAAGCCCTCGACCGTGCGCAGCGGCGCGCGCAGGTCGTGGGACACGCTGTAGGCGAACGATTCCAGCTCGTGATTGGCCAGGGTGAGCTCGCGCGTCCGCTGCTCGACCCGGGCCTCGAGCGTGCGGTTGAGCTGCCGCACTTCCTGCTCCGCGCGCAGCCGGTCGGTGACGTCGTCCACCTGCACCAGCGCCGCCACTTCACTGCCCACGTCGCCCGGCACCGGCGTGTGCACCAGTTCGACCAGGCGGATGTCGCCATCGCTGCGGCGCAGTTGCAGGGTCGTCGGCCCGGCGTGTTCGCCGGTCAGCGCGACCTGCGCCGCGGGTCCGACGAAACCGGTCGCGAGCGGCGTTCCCGCCAGCGCCCCTGGCGCGACTCCGACGATGCGCGCCAGCGCCGGGTTCGCCTCGACGATGCGCCCGCTGCCGTCGATCAGCGCGATTCCGCTGCCCGAATACAGCATCGCGTTGCGGAACCGCTGCTCGCTGCGCCGGTAGGATTCGCTCATGGCCTCGGCCAGCCGTTCGGCGCGCGACTGCGTGTGCGCCAGCGCCATCACCACCGCGAACAGGAGCAGCGACACCACCAGGCCGGCGACGATGATCGCCCGCAGGTCGGCGGAGTAGCCACCCGCCGCAACGCCATCGCCCGCCACGGCGGACTGGAAGTCCACTCGCCAGCGCCGGCCGTATACGTCCAGGGTTTCGCTATGGCGGAGCACGGCGGCTGCAGGATCATCGGTGAAGTCGGCATCGGCGTAGATCGCCGCGCCGTCCCCGCCCTCGCCGACGTCCACGATCCTCAGCGCCTCGCCGGCGCCCAGCTGGGCGAGCGCGCTGTCGATGAAGGTCCGCGCATGGAACGGCGCATAGATCCACCCCGACATCGCCGCCCGGCGCGCCTGCGGGTTGGCCGGCTGGATGCCGTTGGCGTAGATCGGGGCGTACATCAGCAGGCCGTTGCGGCGCCCGTCGCGCCCGCGCTGGATGAGCTCGACCGGCGCGCTGAGCCGGACCTCGCCGGTGTCGCGCGCGGCCGCCATCGCAGCGTGGCGCGTGGCCTCGGCGAACATGTCGAAGCCGACGGCGCTGCGGTTGCCGATCGTCTGCGGTTCGAGCATCAGGATCGGGCCGTAGACCTCGCGCGCGCCGTGCGGCCGGATCTGGAACAGCCCCTCGCCATCGTCGCGCATCGCCAGCTGCAGCGCCTCCAGGTCGCTGCGGCGCAGATAGGGCACGTAGCCCAGGCCCAGCAAACCATCGAACTGCCGTTCGATGTCCAGCCCGCCGACGTAGTCGCGCCACTGCCGGCGGGTGGGCCGTGCCACCGACCAGTACAGCGACACGCCGCCCCGAAGGGCGAGCTCGTAGTGCAGCAGGCGCTGGCGCAGCAGCATCACGATCTCGCCGCCCTGGGCGACGAAGGCCGCCTGGCGCAGGCGCTGCTCGCGCTCGCCGGCCGCCTGCGCGTACAGCCACACCATCAGCAGCGAGCCGATCAGCACCAGCGCCGCCAGCACGTAGCCGCGCCGCGTCGACGGACGGCTGCGCGCAGGCGTGGTCTCCCCGGGGTGGTGGCGCGACATCGCGACAGCATACCGGCCACGGCGGCAGCCGACCCGTCCGCCCGGCACCAGCCGGCGCGGCGGCTGCTGGACGCCACCTTCCGGCGCGCTCCTGGCGCCCATCTGAACGCCACGCAAGGCGCTCCGATGCCCGCCTTGCGCGGCCGCCGGCCGCCCCTATACTGCGTGGGTCAGCGTGATGACGTCCCCGGGGGTGCACTGGCTTCGACGGGGGTCGCGAAATCACCTGGTGCATGCCGAGGGGGCAGCTTTCCTCGTAAATCCAGCGGCAAACTCATAGTTGCCAACGACGACAACTACGCTCTCGCCGCTTAAGGCGTAAGCCCCGAACCCACTTGTGCCCGTGCTTGTGGATGTAGGGTCACTATCACGGGAACCAGCCGCGACGGTTGCCTGTCTGCCGCGGTTGAACTCACAGGCTGGTTCCGGGGCGCGCTTTGCACGCCGTGCTGCCCCGGGACGAGATCCAACGGCGCGCTAAGCATGTAGAACCGGGGATGGAGTGCCTTCGGACGCGGGTTCAATTCCCGCCACCTCCACCAACGCCGAACCCCAGCCGCGACCCGGCTGGGGTTTTTTGTTGGGCCGGCGAACCTGGGCCGACAGCGCCGACAGCGTCGAGCGACGCCATTCGTGCATGGCTTGCGTGGAACCGCTCAGCGCTCCGGCACGGTCCACAGATAGATCGTGCTGCTGTCGACCTGCCGGACCTGCTCCGGTTTCCAGTCCTCGCCCATGTCGAAGGCATGGCTGACGATGCGGGTGCCGGGTCGCAGTTCGGCCAGCAGTTTCGGTCGCAGCTTCATGTTCAGGCTCTGCAGGAGGTAGAGCGAGACCACCGAGGCCTCGCCGAAGTCCGCCTCGAACAGGTCCTCCTGGCGGAAGCTGACCAGGTCGGTGACGCCCGCCGCACGCGCGTTGGCATTCGCTTCGCGGATCCGCACCGGCTCGATGTCGATGCCGACCGCGCGGATTCCGAACCGCCGCGCCGCGGTGATCGGGATCCGGCCATCGCCCGAGCCCAGGTCGTACAGCACGTCGCCCTCGTCCACGCCCGCCAGCTCCAGCATGGCGTCCACCACCGGCTGCGGCGTGGGCACGTACACCACGTCCGGCTGCCGGTACCCCGGCGGCCGCGCCTCACGCGTGTAGGAATCGCGATACGCCATCCCCGGCGCCGGATCGCGCTCTTCCGCAGCGGAATCAGACGGTGGCCCGGCGGTCGCGCTTGCAGAGGGCGCCGGCGCCTGTGCGGAGGCGACCGGTTGTTCGGCGCAGGCGCCCAGCAAGGGCAGGCACGACAGCAGGAGGACGAACGTCCGGATCTCGGTCATGGCGAAGGCTCCATGGATGATGGGGATGGATCGAGGAACGGCAGCAGCAGCGCGCCGGCGGCGAGCACGGCCACGCCGACCAGCGCACCGAGCCCGGTGTACGCCAGGCTCGCGTACAGCAGGTAGGCGCTGGTGGCGCAGAACAGCAGTGGCAGCGCGGGATACAGCGGCACCCGGAACGGCCGTGGTGCAGCGGGATCTCGCCGGCGCAGCACGAACAGCGCCACGCCGACGAGCAGGAAGAACAGCCAGAACACCGGCGCGGTGTACTCGACCGCCATGCGGAAGCCGTCGAGCGCGGTCGCCGCCAGCCCGACCAGCGCCAGCGACAATCCGCCCTGCAGCAGCACGGCGGCGCGCGGCGATCCGTGCCGTCCGTCCCAGTGGCCGATCGCCGAAAGCGCGCGGAAGTCCCGCCCGACCGCATACACCCCGCGGGCGCCGGTGATCAACGTGGCATTGGCCGAGGTCAGCGCGGCGATCACCACGATCGCGCTCATCACGGTGGCACCCGTCGCTCCGAACACCGCACGCATCATGTCCGCCGCCACCGCGTCGGAGGCCGCCATCCCGCCCAGCCCCAGCACCCGCAGATACGCCAGGTTCGCGAGCACGTACAGCGCCGCGATCGCGACCAGGCTCAGGGTGAGGATGCGCGGCATCCAGCGCCGCGCATCGCGCACCTCCGCGGTCAGGTACACCGCCTCGTTCCAGCCGCCATAGGTCAGCAGCACGAACACCAGCACCAGGCCGAGGGATCCCCCGCCGTCGCCCTCGACACCGGGCAGCGCGGTGGCATCGGGCGCGAACAGCAGGCCGGCGGCGATCACCAGGCACAGGCCCAGCACCTCCACCGCGGTCAGCACGTTCTGCAGCCCCGTGCCCTGGCGCACGCCCCACCAGTTGCACAGGGTGAGCACGACCACCGTAACAGCGGCATAGATCGACGAGGACCAGGGCCCGAGATCGAGGAGCTGGCGCACGTAGTCACCGACCACGTAGGCAAGCAGCACGACCGAACCGGTCTGGATCACCGTCAACCGCGCCCAGGCATACAGGAACGCGGGTCGGCGACCGTAGGCGCGGCGCAGATAGGCGTAGTCGCCTCCGGCCTGCGGATAGGTCGTGGCCAGTTCGGCATAGCACAGCGCGCCGACCAGCGAGAGCAGCCCGCCGACCACCCAGGCCAGCAGCATCGTGGCCTCGCCTGGCGAGGCGCCGGCCACCAGCGATGGCGTGCGGAAAATGCCGGCGCCGACCACGATGCCGATGGTGACTGCGAACGCCTCTCGCTTGCCGAGGACCGGCCGGGGACGCGCGGGGGCATCGGATGGCGGGGTTGGGCCTGCGGAATCCATGCTCGGCTTGCGAGGAGGCGCGACGCGTCTCGCCGGTCGCATCCGGTCCGATTGGAACAACCGCGACATTCGCGCACCGTGAACATCGCGACCTGCGCGGCGCGTGCAGACCGCATGCACGCTATGCGGACTCAGGCGCCGCCAACGACGGGAGGGCCGCGCAAGCGGCCCTCCCGTGATTCGATCGAAGCGACGCCGGTGCGGCGCCTGGCTCCTTACGACTGCATGCCTACGACTGCAACGGGACGATGCGGATCTCGACCCGGCGGTTGAGCGCGCGGCCCTGTTCGGTGGCGTTGTCGGCGACCGGGTAGCGGTAGCCGAAGCCCGCGACCTCGAAACGCTCGCGCTGCAGGCCCTGGCCGATCAGGTATGTGGCCACGTTCTGCGCGCGCTGTTCGGAGATGCGCTGGTTGACCGCCTCGCCGCCGACGTTGTCGGTGTGGCCGCTGACTTCGACGATGGTCTGGTTGTAGTCGCGCAGCGTCGCGGCGACGTTGTTGAGCGCCGGGTAGAACTGGGGCTTCAGTTCGGTGCGGTTGAAGTCGAACGTCACGCCGTCGGGCAGGTTGAGCTTGATGGTGTCGCCCTCGCGGTCGACCTCGATGCCGGTGCCGGCGGTCTGGCGGCGCAGTTCGGCCTCCTGGCGGTCCTGGTAGGCGCCGACCGCGCCACCGGCCAGGCCGCCCACGCCGGCGCCGACCATCGCGCGCTGGCGGCGCTCGGTCGCGTCGCCGCCGCTGAGCAGGCCGGCCACTGCGCCGATGCCGGCACCGATGAGGGCATTGTTGCGGGTGCGGTTCGGATCGTCGGGGGCATTGGTCTGGCCCGTATAGGTCGCGCAGCTGGTCAGCAGCAGCGAACCGGCAAGCACGGCCGAGGCGGCGATCGCATTCTTCTGGCGCATGGTGCGTCTCCTGGGCGCGGGCCGCGGCCCGCGTCGATGTGAAGGGGCGCACATCACACCATGGCCCACGGCAACGGCGGGTGACGGCATGCCGCGCCTCGCCCCGTGTCGCCGGAACGGTTCAGGAAACCCGCCGCACGTCGTCCCGGTCGCCTCGGCACGGCGATCGATGCGTCGGGTGCGATCGGTGTATGGACCCTGCGCCCGTCGCGGGCATCAATCGGCCGCTCGGTCCTTCAGCGCGCGATATGCGCCCAGCGCCGCATCGCGCCCGGCGGCCAGGTCCGCGATTGGACGGGAAGGATAGTCGGGCGCGTGTCGGCGCACCCTGCCGGGGTCGTCCCAGGGCGCATGCCGCAGGGGCACGGGCAGGTCGGCCAGTTCCGGCAGCCAGCGTGCGACATAGCGCCCGTCGGGGTCGAACCTGGTCGCCTGGGTGACCGGGTTGAACACGCGGAAGTACGGCGACGCGTCGGCGCCGGTCCCCGCCACCCACTGCCAGCCCAGGGTGTTGTTGGCCAGGTCGGCGTCCACCAGCGTGTCCCAGAACCAGCGCGCGCCCTCGCGCCAATGCTGGCGCATGTGCTTGCACAGGTAGCTGGCGACGATCATGCGCACGCGGTTGTGCATCCAGCCCGTGTGCCACAGCTCGCGCAGGCCCGCATCGACGATCGGGACGCCAGTGCGGCCGGTGCGCCAGGCTTCCAGCGCCCGGGAATCACGCCGCGCCCACGCGAAATCGTCGAAACGCGGGTTGAAGTTGCGCTCGGGAGTCTCGGGGAAATGGTGCAGCAGGTGATGGGCGAACTCGCGCCAGCCCAGCTCCCGTACGTAGGCGTCGATGTCCGCGCCAGTCGCGGCCGTGCGAGCCTCTTCCAGTGCGGCCACGATGCGCCACGGCGCGATCTCGCCGAAATGCAGGTGCGGCGAGAGGCGCGAGGTGCCGACCTGATCCGGGCGGTCGCGGCCCTCGCGGTAGCCGCGCAGCGCACCGTCGGTGAACACCTCCAGCGCCTCGTGGGCGCCGGCCTCGCCGGGCGTCCAGTGATCCCAGAAGGGCGCATCCCAGCCACGCGCGGAACGCAGCTTCAGGGCATCGAGCGGGATGCCGTCCGGATCGCCGTCGAGGTCGGGCAGCGAGCGCGGCGCTTCGATCGTGGACGGGACGTGCCAGTCGGCCAGCGCAGAACGCCAGAACGGGGTGAAGACGCGGTAGGGCGCGCCCTGCCTGGTCGCGCGCTGCCAGGGCTCGAACAGCAGTGCGCCGTTGAAGCTTTCGGCATGCAGTCCCTGCCCGCGCAGGGCACGCTTGATCTCGGCGTCGCGGCGCTCGATCGCCGGCTCGTAGCGCCGGGTCCAGTACACGGCCTCGGCATCGCAGGCCGCCGCCAGCGCCTGCAGGACCGCGAGGCTCGGGCCGCGGAACATCCGCAGCCGCGAGCCGCGCGCACGCAGGGCGACATCCAGCGCCGCGAGCGAATGGTGACGCCACGCATCCGAGGCGGCACCGGGGGCCCAGTCGCCCTCTTCCTCCGGTTCGTGGATGTAGATGCACACCGGCACCTGCCCGGCCGACAGGGCGGCGGCCAGCGCAGGCTGGTCCGCCAGGCGCAGATCGTTGCGGAACCAGACGAGGGCATTGGCCATGGCACAGTATCTGCGCGCGCGGTCGAGGTGGCGTCAACCCGCCGCCGGCGCGGCCCGCCGCCGCCGACAGCGCGCGCCCGGCCGTCGCCATATCGCACCGGTCCCTTGAAGCGGGACCCGCGAGCGTGGCGAAGGGGGCCGACATCCGTGCATGATGGCCGCCGCTGCAGGCGCGACGGGCCGCGGCCGGCGCCGTTTCACGTTGAACGGACACCACGCGGGGAACGCCGCATCCTGGGGAGAACGCATGAATCAGAGCAGCGTCCGCATCGAAGCCGCGGCGGCACGGGTCCTGCTGTTCGAGGAGGTCTACCCCGCCCGGGCCGCGCAGGAGCAGGCGGAGAAGAGCAAGCTCAATGCCTTCGGCGCGCTGGCCCGGCTCAATCCCCTCAACCGTCCCAAAGCCGAGACCGTGCAGCTGTCGAAATGGGAGTTGCGCTACGAGCCGTTCTGGCACGTCGTGGCCCGGCGGGAAGTCGATTACACCCACGACGCGACCTACGTCCTGCCGGTGGGCAACCCGCACGCGCAGCGCCTGGACATCGCCGGACAGGTGTACCCGGTGCTCTCTCGCGAGAAGAAGCCGCACATCGAACTGCCAGCGCACGAACGGTGCCTGCGGCGCGTCGACACCGCTATCTTCCAGGACGGCATGAAGCGCGACATGAAGCCGGCGGTCCTGCAGCGATACGTCGACAAGTACCAGGCCGCCGACCAGCCACAGCTCGATCGGGACGGCCTGCTGCAGCCGCTGCTGTCGTCCTCGGCCGCCACCCAGCTCGTGCTGTCCAGGCTCGGTGCGGAAGCGATCGACGCCTCGGAGATCCACGACGACACCGCCACGATCGAGAAGCTGCACCTGTACTACCGGCCGGTGTTCGCCTTCGAGTACGTGTGGAGCCCTGCAGGCAAGGTCGGCGTGGTCGAAGTGGACGGCCTGACCGGCGAGGTGGTCGAACTGGGGCAATGGTTCCGCGAAAAGCTCGGCGCCGTGGTGACGCGCGACCTGCTGGTCGACATCGGTGCCGACGCCATCTCGATGGCGATTCCCGGCGGCTCGATCGCGGTCAAGGTGATCAACCGGCTCGTCTGAGACGCGCGCCCCACGCGGGGGCGATGCCGTCCGGAACCGGCCGCCGCGAGGCTTCGGGGGCGACTATTCGAAGCTGCCGATCGAGTCGTGCGCCAGGTTGTCGAAGCGGGTGTACTCGCCGAAGAACTTGAGCTTGAGCGAACCGGTCGGGCCATTACGCTGCTTGCCGATGATCACTTCCGCCAGGCCCTTGTCCGGCGAGTTTTCCTTGTTGTAGTACTCGTCGCGGTAGATGAAGATGATCACGTCCGCGTCCTGCTCGATGGCGCCGGATTCGCGCAGGTCGGCCATCACCGGGCGCTTGTCGGTGCGCGTTTCCAGCGAACGGTTGAGCTGCGACAGCGCGATCACCGGCACGTTGAGTTCCTTGGCCAGCGCCTTGAGCGAGCGGCTGATCTCGGAGATCTCGGTGGCGCGGTTCTCGCTGTTGCCCGGCACCTGCATCAGCTGCAGGTAGTCGATCACGATCAGGCCCAGGTCGTGCTCGCGCTTGAGCCGGCGCGCCTTGGCGCGCAGCACGTCCGGCGACAGCGCCGGCGTGTCGTCGATGAAGATCCGCGCATCCTTGATCAGGCGGATCGCACTGGTCACGCGGCTCCAGTCCTCGTCCTCGAGCTGGCCCGTGCGCAGGCGGGTCGCGTTCACCCGCCCGACCGACGAGATCAGGCGCAGCGCCAGCTGGCTGGACGACATTTCCATCGAGAACACCGCGACCGCCTTCTTGGTCTTCATCGCCGCGTATTCGGCCATGTTCAGTGCCAGCGTGGTCTTGCCCATCGACGGACGCGCGGCCAGGATCAGCAGGTCGGTCGGCTGCAGGCCCGCGGTCATTTCGTCGAACTCGGTGTAGCCGGTGGGCATGCCGGTGATGCCGCCGCCGTTGGCGTGGCGCGTCTGCAGGATGTCGAACGCCTCGCGCATGGCGTCGTTGACGGCGGTGAAGTCCTGGCGGCCACGCGCGCCGAGTTCGGCGATCGCGAACACCTCCTGCTCGGCCTTGGCCAGCAGCTCGCTGCTGTCACGGCCTTCGGGCTGGAAGCCGTCGTTGACGATGCCGGTGCCGACCTCGATCAGCTGTCGCAGGATCGCCTTGTCGCGCACGATCTCGGCATAGGCCTTGATGTTCGCAGCCGACGGCGTGGTGCTGGCCAGTTCGACCAGGTAGGCGCCGCCCGCGACCTGCTCGGCCAGCCCCTGCGATTCGAACCATTCGCCCAGCGTGACCGCGTCGAACGGCTTGTTCTTCTCGGCCAGTTCGCGGATGGCGCGATAGATCAGCTGGTGGTCGCGACGGTAGAAATCGACGTCGGCCAGCAGGTCGGCGATGCGGTCGAACGCCTCGGGCGCCAGCATCAGCCCGCCGAGGACGGCCTGCTCGGCCTCCACCGACTGCGGCGGCACGCGGAGCTGTTCGATACGGGCGTCTTGGCGGCCTTCCTGACGGAAACCGGGGCGTGCGGACATCAGCGGTGTGACTCCCAGCGACGGACCTTGGCAGCGGTCCTGTTGTTGTTCTGAAGCGGTCATCGTAGCGGCGGTGGCTGTGGAGGCGCGACGGAACAAGCTGTGGATAACACTTCTATCGTCGTTGCGTCGCAGCAGACGAGACTGGCAGCGCCCGCATGGGACTCGGTTCTGCCGACCGCAAAGAGTAAAGTCTTCTCGCCAAGGCCCGCTGGCTTCGGAAGGACGCCCCACCCTGGTGGCGATGGGCCGCTTTTCCCTCGGTCAGGGCTCCTGCCCTGACTCGGGCGCGCGCCATCCCTGGCGCGCTGGCCGCGACCCATCGCCGCCAGGATGGGGCTCATTGAGTCTTTCAACACCGGATCTTGATACAGCGCACTCCGGCAAAGTCACGGTCCGTCAGCGTATCCGGGAAAGCGGACCGTCCACCTCGATGAATCCGGACGCGACCCAGATGTTGCGGGCGCCTAGAGGCCGAGCGCCGATGCTCGCTCATCGATTCTCCCTCGCATCAGTCGCCTGCTTTTGTCGAAGCGGCACACCCAACATCGCCGCGGCCGCGTTCCGCCAGCCGCGGGTCGCGGACAAGCGCGCCATGGATGGCGCGCGCCCGAGTCAGGGCAGGAAGCCCTGACCGAGGGTGGAGCGACTCGAGGCTGGCGGAATGCGGCGTCGTTCCGGAACCCGCGCCTTGCTTGTACCGGACCAGAAATACGAAAGGCGCCCGGAGGCGCCTTCGCGTACAGCTCTGAAGCGGAGATCAGGCCGCTTCGGGCTCCACCACCACCTTGACCGTCGCCTCGGCGTCGGCATGCAGGTGGATGGTGATCTCGAACTCGCCGGTGTTGCGCAGCGGGCCTTCGCCCATCACCACTTCGGACTTGTTGACCGGCGTGCCGGCCTTGGTCAGGGCCTCGGCGATGTCGCGCGGGCCGACCGAACCGTACAGCTTGCCCTCGGTGGAGGCGTTGGCGTAGATGGTCACGCTCGCGCCTTCCAGCTTCGCCAGGCGCGACTGCGCCTCGTCGGCGGTGGCTTGGGCCTTGGCCTCGTAGTCGGCGCGCTTGGCCTCGAACTCGGCGAGGTTGGCGGCGGTGGCCGGCACGGCCTTGCCCTGGGGCACGAGGAAGTTGCGGCCGTAGCCCGGCTTCACGCTCACCTTGTCGCCAAGGTTGCCGAGGTTGGTCACGCGCTGGAGCAGGATCAGTTCCATGGGAGATCTCCGTATTCGTTAGCGACGCCGGGCGCCGCAACGGTTGCTGTCCGAATCGGACGGATGGTGGATCGGAACGGGCCCCTGCCCGACCAAGGTCAGGCAGGCAGCGTCCCGTACGACGGCGCCTCGCTCGGGAGGCGACCGCTCAGACGTTGTGGTTGTCGGTGTACGGGATCAGCGCGAGGAAGCGCGCGCGCTTGACCGCGAGCGCGAGCTGGCGCTGGTAGCGCGACTTCGTGCCGGTGATGCGGCTGGGCACGATCTTGCCGTTCTCGGTGAGGTTCTGGCGCAGGGTGTTGAGATCCTTGTAGTCGATCTCCTTGACACCCTCGGCGGTGAACTTGCAGAACTTGCGGCGGCGGAAGAACTTGGACATGTGCGTGCTCCTCAGGCGGCTTCGGCGGTGTCGGCCTTGTCGCCGTCGTTGTCGGTGGACGGCGACGGGGATTCCTCGTCGTCACGGCGGCGGCGTTCGCCGCGCTCGGGCTTGTCGCTCTTCTCGTCCTTGTTCTTCATGATCAGGGACTGTTCGGTGTCGGCCTCGTCGCGGCGCATCACCAGGTGGCGCAGCACGGCGTCGTTGAAGCGGAAGCCCTCGACCAGCTCGTTGAGCACGTCCTGGCCGACTTCGATGTTGAACAGCACGTAGTGGGCCTTGACCAGGTTGTTGATCGGATAGGCCAACTGGCGGCGGCCCCAGTCCTCGAGCCGGTGGATCTTGCCTTCGCCGCCTTCGATCAGCGCCTTGTAGCGCTCGATCATCGCCGGCACCTGCTCGCTCTGGTCCGGATGGACCAGGAACACGACTTCATAGTGACGCATGGGATTTCCTTTCGGGTATCGGGCGCCCTCGCGGGCGGCCCTGGACAGCCCCCCGACGCCCGGCACGGACGCGGTGGAGCAAGGGCTCCCCGCAGGCACGCCGCAGGGAGCCGCGCATTATGGCGGATCAATGACTTGCGGGCAAGCTGGACCCGGGGCACGACCGGGGCACGAGGATTGGACGCGGGGCGGCCCAGCGACAGGCCGCCGCGACGGCTCAGGCGGCCTTGTCGGCGTCGGTGGTGAAGCTCTCGCCGCAGCCGCATTCGGCCGCGGCGTTGGGATTGGCGAACACGAATTCGTGGTTCAACCCGCGGCGGACGAAGTCGATGGTGGTGCCGTCGACCATCGACAGGCTGGTGGCGTCGACGTAGATTCGCACACCGTCCAGTTCGGTGATCCGGTCGCCGTCGCGGGCGTCGCGGGCCAGATCGACCGCATAGCCCCAACCCGAACATCCGGTGCGCTGGACCCCGAACCGCAGGCCGAGCGCGTCGGGCTCGGCCGCCAGGAACTGTCGGACGCGGTCGAAGGCGGCGGGCGTGAGCTGGATGGCCATGTCGGGGATTCTACCGTGGGGCCGCTGAAACCGGCATGAGGACGCGCGGGGCCGCGCTAGACTGTGCGTTCCAACATCGGGCCCCTCTCCCAGGATTCAAGGCATGACGGTTTCCAGCGTCGAACACGCGCTCGCGGGCAGGATTCCCGCCGGCGGCGAAGTCACGGTCCGCGGCTGGGTGCGCACCCGGCGCGACTCCAAGGCCGGGCTGAGCTTCGTCAACGTCAGCGACGGCTCGTGCTTCGCCCCGATCCAGGTGGTGGCACCCTCGACGCTGGCCAACTACGACGCGGAAGTGAAGCGACTGACCGCCGGCTGCGCCGTCATCGCCCGCGGCACCCTGGTGCCCTCGCAGGGCCAGGGCCAGAGCTTCGAGATCCAGGCCGAGTCGATCGAGGTGGTGGGCTGGGTCGAGGACCCGGAAACCTACCCGATCCAGCCCAAGGCGCATTCGCTGGAATTCCTGCGCGAGGTCGCCCACCTGCGCCCGCGCACCAACCTGTTCGGGGCCGTCACCCGGATCCGCCACTGCCTGGCCCAGGCCGCGCACCGTTATTTCCACGAGAACGGCTACTACTGGATCAATACGCCGGTCATCACCACCTCCGACGCCGAGGGCGCCGGCCAGATGTTCCGCGTGTCCACGCTGGACCTGGCCAACCTGCCGCGCGGCGAACGCGGCGAAGTGGATTTCTCGCGCGACTTCTTCGGCAAGGAAGTGTTCCTCTCGGTGTCGGGGCAACTCAACGTCGAGGCGTTCGCGCTGGCGATGAGCAGGGTCTACACCTTCGGACCGACGTTCCGTGCAGAGAACTCCAACACCACCCGCCACCTGGCCGAGTTCTGGATGATCGAGCCGGAGATCGCCTTCGCCGATCTGGCCGAGGATGCGCGCATCGCCGAGGAGTTCCTCAAGTACCTGTTCCGCGCGGTACTGGACGAGCGCGCCGACGACATGGCCTTCATCGCCGAACGCGTGCAGAAGGACGCGATCACGCGCCTGGAGAGTTTCATCAATGCACCGTTCGAACGCATCGAGTACTCCGACGCCGTGGCCCTGCTGCAGAAGTCCGGCCAGACGTTCGACTTCCCGGTCGAATGGGGCCTGGACCTGCAGACCGAGCACGAGCGCTGGCTGACCGAGCAGCACGTCGGGCGGCCGGTGGTGGTGACCAACTATCCCGAGCACATCAAGGCGTTCTACATGCGCCTGAACGACGACGGCAGGACCGTCGCGGCGATGGACGTGCTGGCGCCGGGCATCGGCGAGATCATCGGCGGCAGCCAGCGCGAGGAGCGCCTGGACGTGCTGGATGCGCGCATGGACCAGTTCGGCCTGGACCGCGAACACTACGCCTGGTACCGCGACTTCCGCCGCTACGGCACCGTGCCGCACGCCGGCTTCGGCCTCGGCTTCGAGCGGCTGGTCGTGTACGTGTGCGGCCTGTCGAACATCCGCGACGCGATTCCCTACCCGCGCGCGCCGGGGACCGCGGAATACTGATGGTCCTGTTCCTCGCCCTGTGTTTCGTCGGGATCGCCATCGGCGGGCTGACCGCGTTCGTCATCTTCTGGCCGCTGGCGCTGGTGCACCTGCGCGACCGCCACCCGCAGGTGCGCGCCTCGCTCGGCGAGGGCGCGTTCCTGAGCCCCGGCGCGCTGGGCTGGCTGCTGGGCGGCCGCTACCGCGCGGTGCCCGATGCGCAGTTCACCGGGCTGGCGACGCCGGCGATGGTCTCGGCCTGGGTGATCGTCGGCGCGCTGGGCATGTCGACGCTGCTGTGGCTGTGGTCGGTGGCGCTGCGATGAACACGGAATCCACCGGGCACCTGCGCGAGGAATGGTGGCTGGCCTCGCTCGGCCGCACCATCGTCTGGGCGCGGCTGCGCATGCGGGAGGCCGGTACCGCGGAGGTGTTCGACAGCGACGGCGCCACCCTGGTGTACGACAGCGAGGACACCGCGCGCGCGATGCTGATGGATGCCGACTTCGTGGCGTTCGACGGCATGGACGAGGACGATGCCCTGGCGCGTGGCTTCTCGCTGGCCGAACTGGCGCCGCCGGAGGGCGGCAACGACGACGTGCTGCGCGCCCGCATGGTGCAGTCGCTCGGCGCGCGCGCCTGATCCGATCGCGGCATGTACACCCCGCGCGCCTTCGCCGAGACCGAACTGGTGCACCTCGACGCGCTGGTCGCGGCCGATCCCTTCGTCACCCTGGTCACCATCGGCGCCGACGGCGCGCCGTTCGCCAGCCACCTGCCCGTGCTGTACCGGCGCGAGGGCGATCGCGTGCTGGTCGAAGGCCACTGGGCGAAGCCGAACCCGCAGGCGCAGCACGCAGGGCCAGCGCTGATGATCGTGCGCGGCCCGCATGCCTACGTGTCGCCGGGCTGGTATCCGGACAAGGAGGCGGCCGCGCGCGTGCCGACCTGGAACTATGCCGTGGCCCATCTGTCGGGCACGCTGCAGCCGTTCTCGGATGAGGACGCGCTGGCCGACCTGGTGTCGCGCCTGAGCGACCGGTTCGAGGCGGGCGTAGGCCAGACGTGGCGTTTCGAGCCGGACCGCGACGACCATCGCCGGCAGCTGCGCGGCATCGTCGGCTTCCGCTTCGAGCCCGGGCGCATCGAACTGAAGTTCAAGCTCAACCAGAACCACCCGGTCGCCAATCGCGTATCCGTGGCCGATGCCCTGTCCCGCAGCGATGCGCCGGACGCGCGCGCGGTCGCGACCCTGATGCGCGACCGCCTGGACTGACCAGGAGACCCCGATGGACCTCGACCTCACCGGCCGCCACGCCCTCGTCTGCGGCGCGTCCCAAGGCATCGGCCGCGCGGCGGCGCACGAACTCGCCGGGCTCGGCGCCGACGTCACCGTGCTCGCGCGCAGTGCGCAGGCGCTGCAGTCCGTGGTCGAGGCGCTGCCCCGCCGCGGTGCGCAACGCCACCACGCGCTGGAGGCCGATCTCTCGCAGCGCGAAGCCCTGCGCGAGGCCGTCGCCACGCGCGTCGCGCAGGCACCGGTGCACATCCTGGTCAACAACACGGGCGGCCCACCGGGCGGGCCTGCACTGGCGGCCGACGAGGCGGCTTTCGTCGAGGCCTTCGCCCAGCACCTGCTCGCCGGTCACGCGCTGGTGAAGGCCGTCGTGCCGGGTATGCGCGCCGCGGGCTGGGGCCGGATCGTCAACGTGGTCTCGACCTCGGTGTACGAGCCGATCGCCGGGCTCGGCGTGTCCAATACCGTCCGCGGCGCGGTCGCGAGCTGGGCCAAGACGCTCTCGCGCGAACTCGGCCCGCACGGCATCACCGTCAACAACGTGCTGCCCGGCTACACCGACACCGCACGTATCGAACAGATCCTCCGCGACCGCACCGCCGCTACGGGCAAATCGCGCGAACAGGTCATCGCCGCCATGCTCGCCAGCGTGCCGGTCGGCCGCTTCGCCCGTCCCGAAGAACCCGGCGGCGTGATCGCCTTCCTGTGCTCGCCGGCCGCGGCCTACGTCAACGGGGTCTCGCTGGCGGTCGACGGCGGGCGCATGCAGTCGATCTGAGCCGCGATGCCCGAAGGCCCCGAGATCCGTCGCGCCGCCGACCGTCTGGCCGAGGCGGTCGTCGGCCGACCGCTGGTTTCGGCCTGGTTCGCCTTTCCTGCGCTCAAGCGCTTCGAGCGCGGGTTGCGGGGGCGCCGCATTCTTGCGATCGCGCCGCACGGCAAGGCGCTGCTGACCCGTTTCGACCACGGCTGGACGCTGTACAGCCACAACCAGCTCTACGGGGTGTGGCAGGTCGCCGCCGCCGGTGAACGTCCGGAGACGACCCGTTCCCTGCGCGTCGCGCTGGACACGGCGGATCGGTCGATCCTGCTGTACTCCGCCTCCGACGTGTCGATGTGGCGCGATGCCGACCTCGCCTGCCACCCGTTCCTGTCCAGGCTCGGGCCCGACGTCCTCGATCCGGCCCTCGATGCCGCACAGGTGGCCGACCGCCTGCGCGATCCGCGCTTCGCCACGCGCCGGCTCGACGGCCTGCTGCTCGACCAGGCCTTCCTTGCCGGCATGGGCAACTACCTGCGCGCCGAAGTGCTGTTCGAGGCACGGCTCTCGCCCCGCCTGCGCCCGGCCGACCTCGACGCCGCGCAGCGCAGGCGCCTGGCCCGGGCGCTGCTGGACGTGCCGCGGCGCAGCTACCGCACCCGCGGCATCGAGCCGGCGAGTGGCATGCGCGGCGACTACCTCACCGACACCTCCGACGGCTTCCGCTTCCAGGTGTTCGACCGCGAGGGCCTGCCCTGCCCGCGCTGCGGGGCGCCGATCGTGCGCGAGACCCTGGCCGGGCGCCGCCTGTACACCTGCCCCGCCTGCCAGGCCGACTGACGCATCGCGCACGCCGTCGGCGTTAAGCTGGGCGCATGAAGCACTGCCGGCATTTCATCGACGGCGCGTTCCACGACGCGGCCGGTGGCCGCTGGCTGGAGGTGGCCGACCCGGCCAGCGGACGGCCGCTGGCCCAGGCTGCAGCGGGCGATGCAACGGATGTCGAGGCTGCGGTCGCCGCGGCCCACACGGCGTTCCCGTCCTGGTCGACGCTTGCCAACGACGTGCGCGCCGGCTGGCTCGAGCGCCTGGCCGATGCGCTGGAGGCGAAGGCCGACCTGTTCGCCGAGGCCGAGTCGCGCGATGCGGGCAAACCGATCCGGCTGGCGCGCGAGATCGAGATCCCGCGCGCGATCGCCAACCTGCGCTTCTTCGCCCACGCCGCCACCCAGTTCGCCAGCGAGTCCCACCACGGCCAGGCGGGACTGAACTACACCCTGCGTGTGCCGCTGGGCGTGGTGGGCACCATCTCGCCGTGGAACCTGCCGCTGTACCTGCTAACCTGGAAGATCGCGCCGGCGCTCGCGGCAGGCAACACGGTGGTGGCCAAGCCGTCCGAGGTCACGCCGATGACGGCCACCATGCTGGCCGAACTGGCACAGGAGGTTGGCTTCCCCGCGGGCGCGTTGAACGTGGTCCATGGCCGTGGCCCGGAGGCGGGCGAATCGCTGGTGGCGCACCCGCAGGTGCGCGCAGTCTCGTTCACCGGCAGCACGGCGGTCGGCACGCGCATCGCCTCGATGGCGGCGCCGCAGCTCAAGAAGGTCTCGCTGGAACTGGGCGGCAAGAACGCGACGCTGGTGTTCGCCGACAGCGACTGGCACGACCACCTCGACACCCTGGTGCGCTCGGCGTTCCAGAACAGCGGCCAGATCTGCCTGTGCGGCTCGCGGATCCTGGTCGAGCGGTCGATCCTGACCGCCTTTACCGAGGCATTCGTGGACCGCGTGCGTGCGCTGCGCATCGGGGATCCGGTCGATCCGGACACCCAGTTCGGACCGCTGGTGTCGCAGGCGCACTTCGACAAGGTGCTCGCCGCCCTGGCCCGCGCCCGCGACGAGGGCGGACGCGTGCTGTGCGGCGGCGAGGCGCTTGAGCGACCCGGCTGGTTCGTCGCGCCCACGGTGATCGACGGCCTGGGTCCCGACTGCGCCAGCAACCGCGAGGAGATCTTCGGCCCGGTCGCCACCCTGCAGGCGTTCGACGACGAGCCCGACGCGCTGCGCCTGGCCAATGCCGTGGACTACGGCCTGTCGGCCTCGGTCTGGACCCGCGACCTCGACCGCGCCCACCGGCTGGCCGCCGCGCTGCGGGTGGGCATCGTGTGGATCAACAGCTGGATGCTGCGCGACCTGCGCACGCCCTTCGGCGGCAGCGGCCGGTCCGGGCTGGGGCGCGAAGGCGGACTGGAAGCGATGCGCTTTTTCACAGAGCCGAAGAACGTGGCTATCGCTTTGCGATAATGGCCGCGACCTTTCCACGGACACCGCGATGAGCCGACTGCAGGAACTGCTGGAAAAGAACGAAGCCTGGGCCGCCAGGATCGAGGCCGAAGACCCGGCGTTCTTCAGCCGGCTGTCGGAGATCCAGACCCCCAAGTTCCTGTGGATCGGCTGTTCGGACTCGCGGGTGCCGGCCAACCAGATCGTCGACATGGCGCCGGGCGAGGTGTTCGTCCACCGCAACATCGCCAACGTGGTGGTGCACACCGACCTCAACTGCCTGTCGGTGATCCAGTTCGCGGTCGACGTGCTCAAGGTCGAGCACATCCTGGTGGTCGGCCACTACGGCTGCGGCGGCGTCCTGGCCGCGCTCAAGGGCATGCGCGTGGGCCTGGCCGACAACTGGATCCGGCACGTCAAGGACGTGGCCAACAAGCACGAGGCGGTGCTGGCCGACATCGCCCACGAAGGGCTGCGCCACGACCGCCTGTGCGAGCTCAACGTGCTCGAACAGGTGGCGAACGTGTGCGAGACCACGATCGTGCGCGACGCCTGGTCGCGCGGGCAGAACGTGCATGTCTACGGCTGGGTCTACACCCTGCGCGACGGCCGGGTGCACGACCTGGGCCTGGATATCGACAGCGAGCAGGCGCTGATCGACCAGTACGCGCCGGCCGTGGCGCGGATCCGGGTCGACCGGGAGGACCGGTGACCGGCACGGCCGGCATCCATGCCGCTTCGGCGCCGCCGCCCGTCGGCCGCTATCCGCATGCGCGCCGCCACGGCGACCTGCTGTTCCTGTCGGGCATCGGCCCGCGCGATCCTGCCACGAGCATGGTGCCGGGCAACGTCCTGGACGATGCCGGCCGCGTGCTCGCGCACGACATCGCGGCCCAGGCCCGTGCAGTGTTCGCCAACGTGCGCGCGGTGCTCGAGGCCAGCGGCGCCCGCTGGGAGGACCTGCTCGACGTGACCGTCTACCTGACCGACATGGCCGGCGATTTCGCCGCCTACAACGCGGTGTGGGGCGAGCACTTCCCCGACCCCGCCTCCGCGCCCTGCCGCACCACGCTCGGCATCGACGCGCTGCCGACGCCGATCGCGATCGAGCTCAAGTGCATCGCCGCCATGAGGAACACGCCATGATCGCCGCGCCGCTCAACTTCCAGCAGTGGATCGAGGACCATCGCCACCTGCTCAAGCCGCCGGTGGGCAACAAGTGCCTGTACGACGGCGAGTTCATCGTGATGATCGTCGGCGGCCCCAACGCGCGCACCGACTACCACTGGGAGGAAGGCCCGGAGTGGTTCTACCAGCTCGAGGGCGAGATGACGCTGCGGATCCAGGAGGAGGGCCGGGTGCGCGACATCCCGATCCGCGCCGGCGAGACCTTCCTGCTGCCGCCGCGCGTCGCGCACTCGCCGCAGCGGGCCGAAGGCTCGGTCGGGCTGGTGATCGAGCGCCGCCGCCTGGCGCACGAGGACGACGGCCTGCTGTGGTTCTGCGAACGCTGCAACGCCAAGGTCTACGAGGAGTATTTCCACCTCGAAGACATCGAGCAGGACTTCTTCCGCGTGTTCGAGCGCTTCTACCGCGACGACGCACTGCGCACCTGCAAGGTTTGCGGCCACCTCAACCCGCGTCCGTCGCGCTACGAGCTGCAGGCCGACTCGCAGGCCGACATCACCTGACGCCGCCGCGCATGCTGAAGATTGACATCCACGCCCACTACCTGCCGCGCGACTGGCCCGATCTCGCACGCCGGTACGGCGAGGCGCGGTTTCCAGTGATCCACCATACCGATGACGGCCGCCACCGGATCTACAAGGACGGGCGCTTCTTCCGCGAGATCTGGTCCAAGACCTGGGACGCGCGCGAGCGGATCGACGACTACGCGCGGTTCGGGGTGCAGGTGCAGGTGATCAGCACCGTGCCGGTGATGTTCAGCTACTGGGCCAAGCCGGCGCACGCGCTGGAGCTGCACCAGGCGCTCAACGACCACATGGCCGCCACCTGCCGCGAGTTCCCGCGCCACTACGCGGGCATCGGCACGGTGCCGCTGCAGTCGCCGCGGCTGGCGGTACAGGAGCTGGAGCGCTGCATGGACCAGCTCGACCTGCAGGGCGTGCAGATCGGTTCGCACGTCACCGGGCCCGATGGTACCCACTGGAACCTCGACGCGCCGGAACTGTTCCCGTTCTTCGAGGCCGCCGCCGATCTCGGCGCCGCGATCCTGGTCCACCCCTGGGACATGATGGGCGCCGACTCCATGCCGAAATACTGGCTGCCCTGGCTGGTGGGCATGCCGGCCGAGCAGTCGCGCGCGGCATGCTGCCTGGTGTTCGGCGGCGTGCTCGAACGCCTGCCGAACCTGAAGATCTGCATGGCGCACGGCGGCGGCAGCTTCCCCTACACCATCGGGCGCATCGAACACGGCTTCAACATGCGGCCCGACCTCGTCGCCACCGACAATCCCCACAATCCGCGCGACTACCTCAAGCGACTGTACTTCGACTCCTGGGTGGCCGATCCGCGCGCACTGCGCTACCTGCTCGACACCTGCGGCACGGAGCGGGTGATGCTCGGCACCGACTATCCCTTCCCGCTGGGCGAACAGGAACCCGGCGCGGGCATCGAGGCGATCGAACTCGACCAGGCGTCGCGCGCGCGGCTCTACCACGGGACCGCGCTGGAATGGCTGGACCTGCCATTGTCGAGGTTCGCGTGAGCGACCTGTTCACCGAGGCGCACGCCGCAGGGCTCGATGCCGCCGATCCGCTGCGCGTGTACCGCGGACAGTTCCTCCTGCCCCGCCACGGCGACGGCGAGCAGGCCTATTTCTGCGGCAATTCGCTGGGCCTGCAGCCGCGCGGTGCGCGCGCGCACGTCGAGCAGGTGCTGGACAAGTGGGCCAGCGAGGCAGTCGAGGGGCACTTCACCGGGCAGGCACAGTGGATGCCCTACCACGAACTGGTACGGGAGCCGCTGGCGCAGGTGGTGGGCGCCGAGCCTTCGGAAGTGGTGGCAATGAACTCGCTCACCGCCAACCTGCACCTGATGATGGTGAGCTTCTACCGGCCCACGATCGAGCGCACCGCGATCCTGGTGGAGGCCGGGAGCTTTCCGTCGGATCGCTACGCAGTGGAATCGCAGCTGCGCTACCGCGGCCTGCCGCCGGCGCACACGCTGATCGAACTCGCGCCGGATCTGCCCGGCGGCCTGTTCTCGATGGAAGCGATCGAACGCGCGATCCGCGAACACGGCAAGCGCCTGGCCCTGGTGCTGTGGCCGGGCGTGCAGTACCGCACCGGACAGGCGTTCGACCTGGCGGAGATCGCGCGCATCACCCATGAGGTCGGCGCGATCGCCGGCTTCGACCTCGCGCACGCGGTCGGCAACCTGCCGCTGCAGCTGCACGACAGCGGCGCCGATTTCGCGGTGTGGTGCCACTACAAATACATGAACTCGGGTCCCGGCGCGGTCGCCGGCTGTTTCGTGCACGCGCGCCATGCGCAGACCGACCGACCGCGGTTCGCCGGCTGGTGGGGGCACGAGGCCGCCACGCGCTTCCGCATGGGGCCGGAGTTCGTGCCCACGCCCGGCGCTGAGGGCTGGCAGCTGAGCAACCCGCCGATCCTTGCGCTCGCGCCGCTGCGCGCGTCGCTGGACCTGTTCGCCGGCGCCGGCATGGCTGCGCTGCGCGAGAAATCCGTGCGCCTGACCGCCTATCTCGAAGCCCTGATCGACGCGCGCCTGCGCGACGTGCTGGATATCGTCACGCCGCGCGACCCGGCCCGTCGCGGCTGCCAGCTCTCGCTGCGCGTGGCCGGCGGCCGCGACCGTGGACGCGCGCTGTTCGAATTCCTCGGCACGCAGGGCATCGTCGGCGACTGGCGCGAACCCGACGTGATCCGCATCTCCCCCACCCCGCTCTACAACACCCACGCCGACGTCCTGCGCTTCGCGCGCGCGGTGGAGCAATGGCGGAGCGTCGTGGCATGAGCGAGAGCCGCAGGATCACCATCATCGGCGCCGGGCTGGCGGGGACGCTGCTGGCGACGTTGCTGGCGCAGCGGGGCTGGACGGTCGAGGTGTTCGAGCGGCGCGGCGATCCGCGCCTGCACGGCTACGCCGGCGGGCGCTCGATCAACCTGGCGCTGGCCGAGCGCGGGCTGCACGCGCTGCGCCAGGCCGGCGCCGACCTCGGCGTGATGCGCCAGGCGGTGATGATGCGCGGACGCATGGTGCATCCGCTGGGCGGCACCCCGGAGTTGCAGCGCTACGGGCGCGACGACAGCGAGGTGATCTGGTCGATCAGCCGCGGCGAGCTCAACATCGTGCTGATCGAGGCGGCCGAGGCCGCCGGCGCGACCCTGCATTTCGACCGCCGCCTGGAGGACGTGGATTTCGCCGCCGGCACGATGCGCGTGCTGGGCGACGGCCACGACGAGCGCCGCGGGTTCGACACCCTGGTGGGAGCCGACGGGGCCGGCTCCACCCTGCGCGCGCAGATGATGCGGGTGCGCGACCTGGGCGAGCGCACCGAATGGCTCGACCACGGCTACAAGGAACTCGAGATCCCGCCCGGGCCCGGGGGCGCGTTCCGGATCGAACCCAATGCGCTGCACATCTGGCCGCGCGGGTACTACATGTGCATCGCCCTGCCCAACGACGAACGCACCTTCACCGTCACCCTGTTCATGCCGCACGAAGGACCGCACCCGAGCTTCGCCACCGTGGCCGATGGCGCGGCGGCTCGCGAGCTGTTCGAGGCGCAGTTCGCCGATGCCGTGCCGCTGATCCCGATGCTGGAGGAGGATTTCGAGCGCAACCCGACCGGCTTGCTCGGCACGCTGTACCTCGACCAGTGGCACCTGGACGGACGCGCGGTGCTGCTCGGCGACGCGGCGCACGCGATGGTGCCGTTCCACGGCCAGGGCATGAACTGCGCGTTCGAGGACTGCGTGGCGCTGGCCGACCGGCTGCTGCCCGGCGGCGACTTCGCCGCCGCATACGCGGCGTTCGCCGCCCAGCGCATGCCCGACGCCGCGGCGATCCAGCACATGGCGCTGGAGAACTACATCGAGATGCGCGACCGCGTGGACGACCGCGACTACCGCCTGCAGCGCGCGCTCGAACTGCTGCTGCAGGAGCGCCATCCGGGCCGCTTCGTCCCGCACTACGCGATGGTCAGCTTCATGCGCATTCCCTACTCCCTGGCGCTGGCACGCAGCGAGCTCCAGCGCGGGATCCTGGCGCGCGCCACCGCGGGCCTGGCTTCGCTCGACGCGGTGGACTGGACCGCGCTCGACGCGGACGTGCTGGCACGGCTGCCGCCGCTGTCGGAATAGCGCCGGGCCGCACGGCGGGATCCCGGCCCGCTCGCGCTACCCGGCCTACAATGGGGCCATGCCGGCCAGCTTCCTGTTCTACGACCTCGAGACCTTCGGCGCCGACCCGCGGCGGACCCGCATCGCGCAGTTCGCGGCGATCCGCACCGACGAATCGCTGCAGCAGATCGACGAGCCGATCGACTTCCTGGTCCGCCCCGCGGACGACCTGCTGCCCTCGCCCGACGCCTCGATGGTCACCGGCCTGTCGCCGCAGCATGCGCTGGACAACGGTGTGCCGGAAGCGGAAGCCTTTTCGCGCATCTTCGACGAGATGGCGCGGCCGCAGACCTGCACCCTGGGGTACAACTCGCTGCGCTTCGACGACGAGTTCGTGCGCTTCGGCCTGTACCGCAATTTCTTCGATGCCTACGAACGCGAGTGGCGCGGCGGCAACTGCCGCTGGGACCTGCTCGACGTGATGCGCCTGGCGCACGCATTGCGCCCGGACGGCATCGTCTGGCCGCAGCGCGACGACGGCAAGGGCACCTCGTTCAAGCTCGAGCACCTGGCCGCGGCCAACGGCGTGCGGACCGGCGACGCACACGAGGCGCTGTCGGACGTGCGTGCGCTGATCGGCCTGGCGCGACGCTTCCGGGATGCCCAACCGCGCCTGTGGCAATACGCCCTGCAGCTGCGCGACAAGCGCTTCGCGGCCGGTCTGGTGGACACGGTGGCGATGACACCGCTGCTGCACGTCTCGCAGCGCTATCCCGCCAGCCGCCTGTGCGCGGCGCCCGTGCTGCCGCTGGCGCGTCACCCCCGCTACGACACCCGCGTGATCGTGTTCGACCTCGACAGCGAACCCGACGCCCTGCTCGACCTGGACGCCGAGGCCATCGCCGCGCGCCTGTACCTGCGTGCCGACCAGCTGCGCGAGGGCGAGACCCGCGTTGCGCTGAAGGAAGTGCACCTCAACCGCTGCCCGGCCCTGGTGCGCTGGGACCACCTGCGCGACGAGGACTTCGCCCGGCTTTCGATCGATCCGGCCAGCGCCCTGCAGCGCGCCGGGCGGCTGCGGGCCGCCGGCCCCGCGCTGGCCGAGAAGCTGCGGCAGGTCTACGCCGACGGCCCGTCGTTCGCGCCCGGCGATGCCGATGCCGGGCTGTACGACGGCTTCATCCCCGACGGCGACAAGCGCCTGTTCGCGGACGTGCGCACCACCCCGCCGGCGCAGCTCGGCGCGCGCACGTTCGGCTTCCGGGACCCGCGCATGCATGAACTGCTGTTCCGCTATCGCGCGCGCAACTGGCCGCAGACGCTGGACGCCGGCGAACGCATGCGCTGGGACGCCTATCGACGCGCGCGCTTCAGCGACGGCAGCGGCCTGTCCGAAGTCGGGTTCACGCAGTATTTCGAGCGCATCGCGACACTGCGCAGCGACCATGCCGACGATCCCGAGCGCCTGCGCCTTCTGGCCCGGCTGCAGGATTGGGGTGAAGGGCTGGTGCGCAGTCTCGACAGCGGCGCGCCGGAAGCGGCGCCTGCCGTTCCGGGCGACGCGGCCCAGTCCGCCCCTGGCCCGGTCACCCCGCCCCTGTTCCCACCCCGCTGACCCCAGCGCCGCAGCGCGCCCGCCTACGCCCTGTCATGCCGACCTATTTCACCCCCAAGAGCCTGAAGTTCCTGCGCGCCCTCGCCCGCCACAACGAACGGGCGTGGTTCCAGGACCACCGCGACGATTACGAGACCCATGTGCGCGAACCGTTCCAGCGCCTGCTGGCCGACCTGCAGGCGTCGCTGGCCGAAATCAGCGCGCACTACCGCGCGGACCCGGCGAAAGTCGGCGGCTCGCTGTTCCGCATCCACCGCGACACGCGCTTCGCCAACGACAAGACGCCCTACAAGACCTGGCAGGGCGCGCGGCTGTTCCACGAGCGCAGCCGGCAGGTGCCGGCGCCGTCGTTCTATGTGCAGCTGCAGCCGGGCAACTGCTTCATCGGCGGCGGCATCTGGCACCCGGAGCCGCCGGTGCAGCGACAGATCCGCCAGTTCATCGTCGACAACCCCGGCGGCTGGAAGGCCGCCGCGCACGCGCCTGCGTTCCGGCGCCGTTTCGAACTCGACGACGCCGACATGCTGGTGCGGCCGCCGCGCGGATTCCCGGCCGATTTCGAGTACATCGACGACCTGCGCCACCGCAACTTCGTCGCCTGGCGCGGCCTGGAGGACAGCGTGATGCTGGGCCCGCGGCTGCTGCCGACCCTGGCGAAGGACCTGCAGGCGATGGCCCCGTTCATGGACTATCTCTGCGCCGCCCTCGACCTGGAGTTCTGAGCCCATGCGCAAGTGGATCATCCTCGGCGCGCTGCTGCTGGTCGCGCTGCTGGCGTGGACGGCCGCAGGCCCCTATCTGGCGATGCACGCCATCGGCAAGGCGGTGCGGGAGGAAAATGCCGCCGCGCTCGCACGCCACGTGGACTTCCCGCCACTGCGCGCCAGCCTCAAGGCGCAGCTGGGCGACCGCCTGGCCCGCCGCGTCGGCGTGGAGGCGCAGTCGGGCTGGCTCGGCGCGCTGGGCACGACCGTGGCCAACGAACTGGCCGGCGGCGCCGTCGACCTGATGGTCACCCCCTACGGCCTGGGGGCGCTGATCGAAGGCCGCAAGGTCTGGAACCGCGCCACCGGCCTGCCCCCGCCGCGGACCGAAGCCGGCGCCGCGGCGCGTCCCGACCCGTGGCGAAATGCGCAGCGCCGCTACGAATCCACGTCGCGCTTCACCGCCACGGTCCATACCGACGAGGGGGCGCCGGTGGTATTCGTGCTGACCCGCGACGGCGTCCGCTGGAAGCTCTCGGACATCCGGCTGCCGCCCGCGTGACACGGGGCGGCTTCGGCGAGCGGACGATGTCCGCGCTTCGACACGCACGCCCGCAGATGGATGCCAGAGCCGCCGGGCCGCGCAGCGCGCTGACGCCGGCGACGTGCCGGGCGGACGCGGCCCCGGACGTCAGAACCGCCAGTTCAGGCTGAGCGTGTAGTTGCGCGGCGCGCCGTAGTAGCCGCTGTAGCGCAGGGTGTTGATGTATTTCTCGTCGCCGGCATTGTTGACGTTGAGGCGCAGTGCCGCCTCGGGCAGGAAGTTCCAGGCCACGAAGCCGTTGAACACGGCGTAGCTGTCCTGGCGCACGGTGAAGCCGTTGCTCTCGACGTTCGAGATGTCGCTCTGCCAGCGCGCGCCCACGCCCCACGACAGCGCATCGAACGACGGCAGGCGGCCGCTGAGCACGAGATTCGCGGTACGGCGCGGCACCCAGCGGTAGGTGTCGTCGCCGTCCTGCCCGGTCAGCTTCAGGGCGGTATAGCCGAACACCACGTCGAGCGAGTCGCTGACCCGGCCGGTGGCTTCGAGTTCCACGCCGCGCGACTCCACGTCCACGCCTTCGTAGTAGAACTGCCCCATGTCGTTGTAGCCGGCACCGGTGGCCAGCCCGTCCTGCTCGGCGCGGAACACCGCGAGCGTGGTCAGCAGCCGCTTGTCCAGCCATTCGGCCTTGACGCCCAGCTCGTAGTTCGAGCCCTTGGTCGGATCGAGGTAGCGGCCCTCGGCGTCGGACTGGCTCTGCGGCTGGTAGATGTCGGAGTAGCTGAGGTAGCCGAGCACGTCGGGCGTGAAGTCGAACGTCAGGCCCGCGTACGGGCTGGTCTCGCGCTCGGTCTGGTCGAACACCACGCCGTAGTTCTGGCCGTCGCGGTGGTATTCGGCCCAGTTGACGCCGAGCACGGCCTTGAAGCGGTCGGTCAGCGACAGGCGGGTGGCGCCGTAGGCGCGCTTGAGGCGCTCGTCCAGGGTGCTGTAGGTGGACAGCTCGCCCCACACCGGCTCGGGGATCACGTCGCCGCCCCACGGGAAGCCGGGCATCGGGATGTAGCCGCACACCGTCTCGCCGCACAGCGCGCCGGCGAACTGGTTGCTGACGTTCTCGCTCTGCGACCAGCTCACGCCGAACATCGCCTCGTGCTCGCGCCCGCCCATCGCGAAGCGACCGTTGACCGTCGCCGAGCCCAGGTCGGCGGTGAACGCGTCCGCGCCGCCCCACGGATAGCCGTACAGACCCAGGTTCGTACCCGGCTCCAGGCCGGTCCCCTCGAAATCCGTGGCGTAGAACAGCTTGTCGTCGCTGCGGATGTCGCGGCGGTTGTAGGCCAGCTTCAGCTGCCAGTCCTCTCCGAGCTGGTGCGTGTATTCGATGAAACCGGTGCGGGTGGTGGTGTCCCAGTAGGTCCAGTCCTGGGTGGTGGAGGCGCCCGTGTCCCATTCGGCCTGGGTGCCGTCGCTGTACATGAAGCCGAGCGCGCCCCACATGTTGCCGTCGGTGTCGGCGTCCTGCCAGGAATAGCCGAGCGTCAGGGTGCCGTTCTCGCCGATCTGCCCGTCGACCACGCCGTAGACGAAATCGCGCCGGTCGTCCTTGCCGCGCAGGTACGAACCGCCCTGCTCGTGCGCCGCCACCACGCGGCCGGCCCAGGTGCCGTCGTCGGTGAACGGTGTGGAGTAGTCCACTTCGCCGCGGACCGTGCCCCACGAACCGTAGGAGAGGCCGACCGTGCCACGGGTGTCGTTGGTCGGCCGCTTGCGCACGTAGTTGATCGTGCCGGCCGCATTGCCCACGCCGGTGAGCAGCCCGTTCGCACCGCGGATGACTTCGAGCTTGTCGTAGCCGAACGTGTCCTGGGCCCCGGTCACGATGCCCCAGCTGTTGGGCAGCCCGACGCCGTCGATCTGGGTGTTGGCGATCTCGAATCCGCGCGCGGTGAAGTTGGTGCGGTTGGTTTCCCACTCCTCGACCAGGATGCCGGTGGCCAGGCGCAACGCCTCGTTGACGCTGTCGGTGCCGAACTGGGCCATCTGCTCGCTGCTGACCACGCTGATCGACTGCGGCGTGTCCTTGATCGTCAGGTCCAGGTTGGTGGCGCCGTTGCTGACCCGGTTGGCGCGCTGGCCGACCACGAGCACGGCATCGAGGTCGCGGGCGGAGGGGCCGGCATCGTCCGACGCGGACTGGGCGAGGGCGGCGCCGGACCCGCCGGCCAGCGCCAGGCACACGGCGGCCGTCAGCAGGCGGGGCATCGGGAAGGACGACGGGGCAACGATGCCCTGGAGACGGGCAAAAGCGGGGGCGGAACGCATCAACGAAATCCTGCGGTGAGGGGGTGTGGGGGCGGCGTCCACGGGAGGTCACGGACGCCGTCGGCACCTGAACGAAAGCCGAGGATGCGTATTAAAATGCAAATCACTCGCATTTGGCAATGGCTGCAGCCCGGCGTGCCGCGCGTCCGGGCTCGTTCTCCGCCCGGCGTGGGACTGGGCTCGGGTTGCTGACCCTCTAGACGCCCGCGCCTGGTTCCGCCTGTCGGCCCGGACGGGCCAAGACTGGTAGACCCGATGCCGGCGCCCGTGCGCAGCGGACGCCGATGCATCGAAGCCCGCGGGCGGCGTCGCTCCCTCACGAAGCGCGTCACCCCGCACGCGAGTCGTGCCGCAGGCTCCCAGGCACGACCTGAGAGGAACCGCCTGAAGCGCCCCCCACCCCACCTAGCTGTTCGACACCCCGTGCGGCACGTGCCCCGCCAGCACATGCTGGCGCGCACTGTCGATGTTGTGCGCGGAATCGTCGAAGAAGATGTCGGCACCGAACGCCTCGAGGAACGGCCCCTTGGCACGTCCGCCGAGGAACAGCGCCTCGTCCAGGCGCACGCCCCATTCGCGCAGGGTGCGGATCACGCGCTCGTGCGCGGGCGCGGAGCGTGCCGTCACCAGCGCGGTGCGGATCGGAGACGCCTCGCCTGCGGGGAATGCGGCCTGCAGGTCGTGCAGGGCCGACAGGAAGGCGCGGAACGGTCCGCCCGACAGCGGCTCGCGGGCGTTCTCGATCTCGTACCGGTGGAAGGCATCGATACCGCCCTCGCGCGAGACCCGCTCGCCTTCGTCGCCGAAGATCACGGCGTCGCCGTCAAAGGCGATGCGGATCTGCTCGCTGGCCATGGTGCCGGGCTTGGCGCGGTCGGGGAGGATGGTGGCCGCGGCGACCCCGTTCGCCAGCGCCTGGCGCACCGACTCCGGATTGGCGGACAGGAACAGCTGCGCGCCGAAGGGCCGGATATACGGCCAGGTGGGCTCGCCGGAGGTGAACGTCGCGCGCGAGATCGCCAGCTTGTGGTGCTGGATCGAGTTGAAGATGCGCAGGCCGGTGTCGGCCGAATTGCGCGACAGCAGGATCACCTCGACCCGTGGCGCGTCCGGCGGCGCGGCCACGTTCAGCGCCAGCAGTTTGCGCACCAGCGAGAAGGCGATGCCGGGCTCCAGCACGTCGTCCTCGTGGGTGCGCTGGTACTCCGAATAGGGCTCGATGCCCTCGCGCTCGAACAGGGCGTGGCTGTCCTCGAGATCGAACAGGGCGCGCGAGGAGATCGCGATGGTGAGGACCGCGACGGGTTCTTTGCGGGACATGGGGTGATTATGCATTCAGCGGAGCATGGAACCGGCACCGGGTGGCTTCCGATTTCCCCTATCCGCCTTCGGCACCTTCCCGCGTGGAACGGGGAAGGACAAGGCGGTTCCTTTCCGCCTGCGGTACAGGCGTTCGCGGAAGGCGGTGCTCAATCGCTTCGGGCACCGCCCCGCGCAGGACCCGCCGGCGACAGGGACGCCCGTCGGGACTCAGGTCTCGAACTGCTCGCTGAGGATGCGTTCCTCGAGGTTGTGTTCGGGGTCGAAGAGCATGGTGACCGTGCGCTCGCGTGATTCGCGGATCATCACCTCGACCACGTCGCGCACCTCGTGCGAGTCGGCGGTGGCACTGACCGGGCGCTTGAACGGGTCGAGCACGCGGAAGCGCACCTCGGTGTCGCCCTTGAGCAAGGCGCCGCGCCAGCGGCGCGGGCGGAAGGCGGCGATGGGCGTCAGCGCCACCACGTTCGCGCCCAGCGGCAGGATCGGGCCGTGAGCGGAATAGTTGTAGGCGGTGCTGCCGGCGGCGGTGGCCACCATCACGCCGTCGGCGATCAGCTCGTCCAGCCGCGGCTTGCCGTTGAGTTCGATCGACAGGTGCGCGGCCTGCCGGGTCTGGCGCAGCAGCGAGACCTCGTTGTAGGCCAGCGAGCCGACGGTGGCGCCCGATTCGGTCTGCGCGATCATCTCCAGCGGATGCAGCACCGCCGGCTCCGCGGCGCGGATGCGCTCGATCAGGTCGTCTTCGCGGTGCTGGTTCATCAGGAAGCCGACCGTGCCGAGCTTCATGCCGAACACGGGCTTGCCGAGGCTGCCGTGGCGGTGCAGCGTCTGCAGCATGAAGCCGTCGCCGCCAAGCGCGCACAGCACATCCGCCTGGTCCGGCTCGCACTGGCCATGACGCGCGGTCAGTGCGCCGATCGCGCCCTGCGCGTCGTCGGTCTGGCTGGCGAGGAAGGCGATGCGTGGCGTTGTGCTCATCGGCGGCTCCTGTCCGGTCGACTCCGGAGGATAACCCGGGCAGGCGTCACACCATGCAGCGGGTGTGCAACGCCGATGCCCACGAGCCGACACGGGAGCGCCGTTGCACCATCCGAGGGCCGGGCCTGCCCGGGAACCGGGGCGCGGGAAGGTTCCGGACCCCGCGGCGACGCATCCGCTGCAGCTTCCGACGCCGCGACGACGACCCGCACCAGGCGTAGACGCAATCCGACCTGCGCCCGATGTTCGAATGTGTCGGTGGACTCGCCCCCGATGGCCGCGGCGCGCGCCGCGGCCGTGCCGGATCAGCCCCGCTGGGCGAGCTGGGACAGGCGCTGCACCGCGACCGACGCGGTCGGATAGTCGAGCGTCTTCTGCGCCGCCAGTTCGGTCAGCATCGCCAGGGTGAAGCGCAGCGTGGCGTCGTCGCGCCCCAGCCACTGCTGCACCTTTTCCTCCGGCGTTTCGCCCGGCATTCCCAGCACCTGCCCGACGATCGTGCGCTGCTGGGTGGCGAGCTCTTCGCGCAGCACGCCGCGCGCCACCGCGTGCCAGCGGCCGTCGACCTGCAGCGCATCGATCTGCTGCGTCAGCCACGGCACCCGCAGCGCCTCGCCGACGCGGAAGTGCAGCCTCGCCACTTCGATCGGGCGACGCTTGCGTTCGGTCGCCAGCTCGATGATGTCGGCGCACGGCTCCAGGTACGGCAACGCCGCGAGCTGGCCGGCCAGTTCCGCCGGCAAGCCCTTGCCCAGCCAGTCGGCCAGGCTCGCCTCGTACTCGGGCCGCTGCGAATCGGGCAGGATGTTCTCGCCGGCGCGGATGTCCCTGAAGCCGTCGTGGTAGCGGTTGACCGCAGTCGTGATGTCCGGGATCGCGCCCGGGCGCGACAGCAGCCAGCGGGTGAACGAGCGCTGCAGGTTCCAGATCACCAGCAGTGCGTCGATCTGCACCGGCTCGGCCACCCTGCCGTCGAGCGCATCGATGTCCAGCCACAGCGCGCGGGCCTCGAGCGTCTCGCGGGTGATGGTGAACGCCTTGGCCACCTCGCCGTAGCTGCGTCCGCTGTCTTCCTGCATGCGCAGCAGGAAGGTCGCGCCCATGCGGTTGATCATGGTGTTGGTCACCGCCGTGGCGATGATCTCGCGCTTGAGGCGGTGCTGCTCCATGGCCTGGGCGTACTTCTTCTGCAGCGGCTGCGGGAAATAGCGCTGCAGCTCCTTGGACAGGTACGGATCCTCGGGCACGTCGGAGCGCAGCAGTTCGTCGAACGCGACCAGCTTCGAATACGACAGCAGCACCGCCAGCTCCGGCCGGGTCAGGCCCTGGCCGCGCGCCTTGCGCTCGGCGATCTCGGCATCGGACGGCAGGTATTCGATCTGCCGGTCCAACAGGCCCTGCTGCTCGAGGGTGCGGATGAAGTGCTGCTTGGAGCCCAGGCGCGAGACGCTCATCCGCTCCATCAGGCTGATCGCCTGGTTCTGGCGGTAGTTGTCCCACAGCACCAGCTGCGCGACCTCGTCGGTCATCGAGGCGAGCAGTCTGTTGCGCGCGTCCAGCTTCAGCTTGCCGTCCTGCACCTGGGCGTTGAGCAGGATCTTGATGTTGACCTCGTGGTCGGAGGTGTCGACGCCGGCGGAGTTGTCGATGAAATCGGTGTTGAGCAGGACGCCGTGCTGCGCGGCCTCGATCCGGCCGAGCTGGGTCAGGCCGAGGTTCCCGCCCTCGCCCACCACCCGGCAGCGCAGGTCGCGGCCGTCGACGCGGATCGCGTTGTTGGCGCGGTCGCCGACGTCGGCATGCTGCTCGCGACTGGACTTGACGTAGGTGCCGATGCCGCCGTTCCACAGCAGGTCCACCGGCGCGCGCAGGATCGCCGACAGCAGGTCGTTGGGCGCCATCGCGCTCGTGTCTTCGGGCAGTCCGAGCGCTTCGCAGGCCTCGGGCGAGAGCGCGATCGACTTCAGCGTGCGCGGATACACGCCGCCGCCCTTCGAGATCAGGGCCGTGTCGTAATCCGCCCAGCTCGAGCGCGGCAGCGCGAACATGCGCTCGCGCTCGGCGAACGAGCGTGCGGCGTCGGGCCGCGGGTCGATGAAGATGTGGCGGTGGTCGAACGCGGCCACCAGGCGGATGTGCCTGGACAGCAGCATGCCGTTGCCGAACACATCGCCGGACATGTCGCCGATGCCCACGCAGGTGAAGTCCTGCGCCTGGGAATCGTGGCCCAGGGCGCGGAAGTGGCGCTTGACCGACTCCCATGCGCCGCGTGCTGTGATGCCCATGCCCTTGTGGTCGTAGCCCACCGAGCCGCCGGAGGCGAAGGCGTCCGCGAGCCAGAAGCCGTAGTCGGCGGAGATGCCGTTGGCGATATCGGAGAACGTGGCGGTGCCCTTGTCGGCCGCGACCACCAGATAGGGGTCGTCCTGGTCGTGGCGCACCACGTCGACCGGCGGCACGATGCGCCCGTCGACGATGTTGTCGGTGACGTCGAGCAGGCCGCTAATGAACAGCCGGTAGCAGGCCACGCCCTCGGCGAACAGCCCGTCGCGGTCGCCCCCCGCAGGCGGACGCTTGACGATGAACCCGCCCTTCGAGCCCACCGGCACGATCACGGTGTTCTTCACCATCTGCGCCTTGACCAGGCCCAGCACCTCGGTGCGGAAGTCCTCGCGCCGGTCCGACCAGCGCAGACCGCCGCGTGCGACCGCACCGAAGCGCAGGTGGATGCCTTCCACGCGCGGACCGTAGACGAAGATCTCGCGGTACGGGCGCGGTTTGGGCAGATCGGGCACGCGCGCGGAATCGAACTTGAACGCGATCGTCTCCTTGAAGTCGTCGTCGCCGCCACGCTGGTAGTAGCTGGTGCGCAGCGTGGCGTCGACCAGACCCATGAAGCTGCGCAGGATGCGGTCCTCGTCCAGGCTGGACACCGTGTCGAGCAGGGCCTTGATCGCGCCGCGCGTGGCTTCGTAACGCGCCTCGCGGCCTGCGCCGCGCGCGTCGACCACCGGCTGCACCGCAGCCGTGGCGATGGCGTCGTCGCCGGCCAGCGCCTGCAGGTGCCCGGCCAGGCGTGCGGTGGCGCTCGCCAGTCCGGACTTGGCCTCGCGACCGACGCCCGGATCGAATCGGGCCTCGAACAGCTCCACCAGCAGCCGCGCGATCAGCGGGTTGCGCGCGAACGTATCCTCGACGTAGCTCTGCGAGAACGGCACGCCCGCCTGCTGCAGATAGCGCGCATACCCGCGCAGCAACGCCACCTCGCGCCAGCCGAGCGATGCGCCGAGGATCAGCCGGTTGAGGCCGTCGTTCTCGGCGTCCCCGCGCCACACCCGTGCGAAGCCTTCGGCGAAATCGCTGCCGGCACGCTCGACGTCGAGGCCGGCCACATTCGATTCGACTTCGAAATCCTGGATGTACACGGGCGCACCGTCGACCTCGATCCGGTAGGGATGTTCGGTGATCACCCGCAGGCCGAGGTTCTCCATCATCGGCAGCGCGTCGGAGAGCGGGATGTCGCCACGCTGGCGGTAGAGCTTGAAACGCAGCGCGCCCTCGCCGGGCATGGCGTGCGGCGACTGCTGCAGGCTCAGCTGCAGGTCGTTCCCGCCCCCCAGCGCGGCGAGGCGCTCGACGTCGGTGGCGGCGATCGCGGGCGTCGCGTTCTCGATGTAGCCGGCCGGCAGCGCGCGGCCGTAGCGGCCCGCAAGCGCCAGGCCCTGCTCCTCGCCGTGGCGGGCCACCAGTTCGTCGCGCAGGTCGTCCTGCCAGTTGCGCACGATCACCGCCAGTTCGCGCTCGAGCTGGGCCTGGTCGACCTCGAACCGTTCTCCACTGCGCGGACGCACGATCAGATGCACCTGCGCCAGCGGCGATTCGCCGATCAGCACGTTGGCGTCCACGTGGTCGGCGTGCAGCACCCGGCGCAGCATGGCCTCGACCCGGCGGCGGACCTCGGTGTTGAAGCGGTCGCGCGGGATGTAGGCCAGCACGGAATAGAAGCGGCCGTAGCGGTCGCGGCGCAGGAACAGGCGGCTGCGCACGCGCTCCTGCAGACCGAGCACGCCGGTCGCGAGGCGGTAGAGTTCGTCGGCGGTGGACTGGAACAGCTCGTCGCGCGGCAGCGTCTCCAGAATGTGTTTGAGCGCCTTGCCGCTGTGGCCGGTGGGCTTGAGGCCCGATTCGCTCATCACGTGCTCGTAGCGCTCGCGCACCAGCGGGATCTCCCACGGCCGCCGGTTGTAGGCACCCGAGGTGTACAGGCCGAGGAAGCGCTGCTCCGACACCGCCCGTCCCTGCGCGTCGAAGCCGAGCACGCCGATGTAGTCCATGTAGCCGGGGCGATGCACGGTGGAGCGCGCGTTGGTCTTGGTCAGCACCAGCGACTCGGCCTGGCCGTCGTTGCTCATCCGGTGCGCGGCCAGCGACTTCAGCGGCCGACCCTTGCCCTCCCCGCCGCGCAGCAGGCCGAGCCCGCTGCCCTCCACGGGCACCAGCAGTTCATCGCCGCCCTTGCTGCGCAGCTGGTATTCGCGGTAGCCGAAGAAGGTGAAGTGGTCGTTCGCGGCCCAGCGCAGGTATTCCTGCGCCTCGCGGCGTTCGGCATCGGTCACCGGCAGGCGGCGGGTGGCGAGATCGGCGGCCACCTGCTGCATCTTCTCGCGCATCGCGCCCCAGTCGCGGACGATCGCGCGGACGTCGTCGAGGACCTCGACGATGGCCGACTCGATCTCCTTCATGCCCTCGGCGGTCTGGCGATCGATCTCCAGGTGCATCACCGATTCGGTCTCGCCCTCGCCGACCGCGGCCAGCCGACCGGCCTTGTCGCGCGCGATCTGGATGACCGGATGGCCGAGCACGTGCACGCCGACCGCGCGCTCGGCCAGCGCCATGGTCACCGAATCGACCAGGAACGGCATGTCGTCGTTGACCACCTGCAGCACGGTATGCGGCGATTCCCAGCCATGCGACTTCAGGCCTGGGTTGAACAGCCGCACCTGCGCGGTGCCGGGCTTGCGGCGGCGCATGAACTCGAGCAGATCGGTGGCGAGCGCGGCCCAGCCTTCGGCGCTGTGCTGCGGCAGTTCGTCCTCGGTCATGCGCCGGTAGAACGCGCTGGCAAAAGCGTTCGCGTCGTCCTGCGCGGCCTTGCCGGCGCGCTTGCGGATCGCGTCGAAGATCGGCTGCAGCACGCTGGCGGTGGACGGCGCCGCCGGGGTGCGCGCGGGCTTGGCGCCCGCGGCCTTGCGCGCCGGGGCTCGGGAGGGTTTGGCGGGGGTCATGACGGACGGGCTCCGGATGGAGTGAGGCCCGCATTCTCACGCGGGCCACGGGACTGGACGCGCACCGATGGACGCGCGTCACGAAAGAAAGCGGGACGCACGGCGCCTCCCGTGTCGGGCTCGACGGCGAACCTGGCGCGGCGGCGCGGGGTCACGGCGTGGCTCAGCGCAGGCCGGTCTCGCTGCGGGCGATCACCAGGCGCTGGATCTCGCTGGTGCCTTCGTAGATCTCGGTGATCTTGGCGTCACGGAAGTAGCGCTCGATCGGCATTTCCTTCGAATAGCCCATGCCGGCGTGGATCTGCACCGCCTGGTGCGCGATCCACATCGCGGCTTCCGACGCGGTGAGCTTGGCAATCGCCGCCTCGGCGGAGAACTTCTTCCCCTGGCCCTTGAGCCAGGCGGCGCGCAGGGTGAGCAGCAGCGAGGCGTCGAGCTTGCACTTCATGTCGGCGATCTTGGCCTGGGTCATCTGGAAGGTGCCGATCGGCTGGCCGAAGGCCTTGCGCTCCTTCACGTACGACAGCGTGGCCTCGTACGCCGCGCGGCCGATGCCGACCGCCTGCGAGGCGATGCCGATCCGGCCGGCATCGAGCACGCCCATCGCGATCTTGAAGCCCTCGCCTTCTTGGCCGAGCACATCCTCGGGTCGGGCGACGTAGTCGTTGAATTCGATCTCGCAGGTGGCCGAGGCGCGGATGCCGAGCTTGGGCTCGGTCTTGCCGCGTCCGAAGCCCTCGCGCGTGGCGTCGACCAGGAACGCGGTGATGCCGCGCGCGCCCTTGTCGGGATCGGTCATGGCGAACAGCACGATGTACTTCGCCACCGGACCGGAGGTGATCCAGCTCTTCTTGCCGTTGATGACGTAGCTGCCGTCGTCCTGCCTGACGGCGCGGCAGCGCATCGCGGTGGCGTCCGAGCCCGACTGCGGCTCGGTCAGCGCGAACGCGCCGATCTCGGCGCCTTCCGCGATCGCGCGCACGTAGGTCTGCTTCTGCTCCTCGCTGCCGTGGGTCAGGATGCCGTTGCAGAACAACGAGTTGTTGACCGACATGATGGTCGAGTGCGCGGCATCGCCGGCGGCGATCTCGACCATCGCCAGCACGTAGGCCACCGGGTCCATGCCGGCGCCGCCGTACGCCTCCGGCACCTCGATGCCCATCAGGCCGTTCTCGCCCAGAACGCGGATGTTCTCCAGCGGGAATTCGCCGGTGCGGTCGTGGTGCTCGGCGCTGGGCGCGATCTTCTCCTGCGCGATGCGACGCGCGACGTCCTGGATCATCAACTGCTCTTCGCTGAACCCGAACTCCACGGCACCCTCTATCGTTTCCGGAGAAACCTTATTGTAGCCCGCGACGCGCGGGCGGGCCTCATGCTGTCTCGACGCAGCATGCGCCATCGCCACCCCGCACCCGCGGGACGCGCCGGAACAGGCGAGGTTGCACTCCCGGGCGCGCGGCCGCAAAATATCTCTATATCGCGATATGGAGATATCATGGACCTCGAAGCCTGGTCGTCGCGGCTGAAGGTGCTCGCCGACCCCACCCGCGTGCGCCTGCTGGCGCTGCTGGAGGGCGAGGAACTGACGGTCGCCGAACTGTCCGGCATCACCCGCCTGGCGCAGCCGCGCGTGTCCACCCACCTGGCCAAGCTCAAGGACGCCGGCCTGGTGCGCGATCGCCGCGCCGGGGTCTCGGCCTACTACCGCTTCGACGACGAATCGCTGGATCCGGCGCAGCGCGCGCTCTGGCAGGCCCTGTCCACCGGCAGCGACGATCCGCTGCTGCGCCAGGACGCCGAACGCGTGGCCGCCGTGCTGGCGATGCGCGCGGCCGACCAGAACTGGGCCGACTCGGTAGCCGGCGACATGGAGCGGCACTACTCGCCCGGTCGCACCTGGGAGGCCCTGGCGCGCAGCGCGCTGCCGCTGCTGGAGACCGGCGACGTGCTCGACATCGCCTCCGGCGACGGCGTGCTGGCCGAACTGCTGGCGCCGCATGCGCATCGCTACGTGTGCGTGGACAGCAGCAAGCGCGTGGTGGCCGCCGCCGCCGAGCGCCTGCGCAAGTTCCGCAACGTGGAGGTGCGCGAAGGCGACATGCACGCGCTGCCGTTCGCCCAGGGCGAGTTCGACCTGGTGGTGCTGATGCACGCGCTGACCTATGCCGACAAGCCGGCGCAGGCGGTCGCCGAGGCCGCGCGCGTGCTGCGGCCGGGCGGCCGGCTGCTGCTGTCGAGCCTGGCCCGGCACGAGCACCAGAGTGTGGTGCAGGCCTATGGCCACGCCAACCTCGGGTTCGCCGACAAGGACCTGCGCCGCTTCGTCTCGCGCGCCGGCCTGGAACTGGTGAACGCAGAGACCGTCACCCGCGAGAAGCGACCGCCGCACTTCGAGGTGATCTCGATGATCGCCCGCAAGCCGTAGGACGGCTTCCAGGCCGCCCGTCACGCGTTCGTGTCGCGCCTATCCACCGCATGTCCCAACCGCCCGCCCCACCGAGCCGCCCATGAAGACCCTGCCCTGGCTGCACCCCGACCGCGTCGCCCTGCTGCTGGACGCGCTGCGCGAGCGCATCCTGGTCATCGACGGCGCCATGGGCACCATGATCCAGCGTCATGACCTGCAGGAAGCCGACTATCGCGGCGAACGCTTCGCGGGCGGCTTCGACAGCGCGCACGCCACGCCGGGCGCCGCGCCGGACGGCCACGATCTCAAGGGCAACAACGACCTGCTGCTGCTCACCCGCCCGGACATCATCGCGGACATCCACACCGCCTACCTCGAAGCCGGCGCCGACCTGGTCGAGACCAACACCTTCAACGCCACCGCCGTGAGCCAGGCCGACTACCGGCTCGAGCACCTGGTGCGCGAACTGAACGTGGAGGGCGCGCGCATCGCACGCCAATGCTGCGACGCCGTGGCCGTGGAAACCGGCCGGCCCCGCTTCGTGATCGGCGTGCTCGGTCCCACCAGCCGCACCGCCTCGATCAGCCCGGACGTGAACGACCCGGGCTTCCGCAACACCAGCTTCGACGAACTGCGCGCCACCTACCGCGAGGCGATCGACGGCCTGATCGACGGCGGCGCCGATACGCTGATGGTGGAAACGATCTTCGATACCCTCAATGCCAAGGCCGCGCTGTACGCGATCGAGGAGGCGTTCGAGGCCCGCGGCGGCCGCCTGCCGGTGATGATCTCCGGCACGATCACCGACGCGTCCGGGCGCACGCTGTCGGGGCAGACGGCCGAAGCGTTCTACGCCTCGGTGGCGCACGGGCGGCCGCTGTCGGTCGGCCTGAACTGCGCGCTCGGCGCGAAGGACCTGCGCCCGCACGTGGAGACACTGGCGACGGTGGCGGACGCCTACGTCAGCGCGCATCCCAATGCCGGGTTGCCCAACGCCTTCGGCGGCTACGACGAAACGCCGGAGGAGATGGCGGAGGTACTGCAGGAGTTCGCGCGGGCCGGGCTGCTGAACCTGGTCGGCGGTTGCTGCGGAACGTCGCCCGACCACATCCGCGCGATCGCGGACGCGGTATCCGGCGTCGCGCCGCGCGCCCTGCCCGCATCGCTCGAGCAGGCGGCATGACGGCACCGTCCCGCCACACCCGCCTGAGCGGTCTCGAGCCGCTGCTGATCACGCCCGACCTGCTGTTCGTCAATATCGGCGAGCGCACCAACGTCACCGGCAGCGCGCAGTTCCGCAAGATGATCAAGGACGGCCGCTACGAGGAGGCGGTGGAGGTCGCGCGCCAGCAGGTCGCCAACGGCGCCCAGATCCTCGACGTCAACATGGACGAGGGCCTGATCGACTCGGAGGCGGCGATGACCCGCTTCCTCAACCTGATCATGTCCGAGCCCGACATCGCCCGCATCCCGGTGATGGTGGATTCCTCGAAATGGAGCGTGATCGAAGCGGGCCTGAAGTGCCTGCAGGGCAAGAGCGTGGTCAATTCGATCTCGCTCAAGGAAGGCGAGCAGGCCTTCGTCGAGCAGGCGCGCAAGGTGCTGCGCTACGGCGCCGCCGCGGTGGTCATGGCCTTCGACGAACAGGGCCAGGCCGACACCTGCGCGCGCAAGGTCGAGATCTGCACCCGCGCCTACCGCATCCTGGTCGACGAGGTCGGGTTCCCGCCCGAGGACATCATCTTCGACCCCAACATCTTCGCCATCGCCACCGGCATCGAGGAACACGACAACTACGCGGTGGACTTCATCGAGGCCACCCGCATCATCCGCCAGACACTGCCGCACTGCCATGTGTCGGGCGGCGTGTCGAACGTGTCGTTCTCGTTCCGCGGCAACGAGCCGGTGCGCCAGGCGATCCACGCGGTGTTCCTGTACCACGCGATCCAGGCCGGCCTGGACATGGGCATCGTCAACGCCGGCGCGATGCCGATCTACGACGACCTCGATGCCGAGCTGCGGGAGCGGGTGGAAGACGTGGTGCTCAACCGCCGAAGGGACGGCACCGAACGGCTGCTGGAACTCGCGGAGAAGTTCAAGGGCCGCAAGGGCGAGGCCCGGGTCGAGGACCTGTCGTGGCGCGAGAAGCCGGTGCGCGAGCGCCTGGCGCACGCGCTGGTGCACGGGATCGACGCCTATGCCGAGATCGATACCGAGGAAGCGCGCCAGCAGTCGTCGCGGCCGCTGGACGTGATCGAAGGCCCGCTGATGGACGGCATGAACATCGTCGGCGACCTGTTCGGGGCCGGCAAGATGTTCCTGCCGCAGGTGGTCAAGTCCGCGCGCGTGATGAAGAAGGCGGTGGCCTACCTGCTGCCCTTCATCGAGGCCGAGAAGCTGCGCACCGGCGAAGTCGGCAAGAACAACGGCAAGATCGTGATGGCGACGGTCAAGGGCGACGTCCACGACATCGGCAAGAACATCGTCGGCGTGGTGCTGGCTTGCAACAATTTCGAGGTGATCGACCTGGGCGTCATGGTCCCGACGCAGGTGATCCTGGACCGGGCGCGCGAGGTCGGCGCCGACGTCATCGGCCTGTCCGGCCTGATCACGCCGTCTCTGGAAGAGATGAGCCACGTCGCGCGCGAAATGCAGCGCCAGGGCTTCACCATGCCGTTGATGATCGGCGGCGCGACCACCTCGCGCGCGCATACGGCGTTGAAGATCGATCCGCATTACAAGGCGCCGACGGTCTGGGTGAAGGACGCCTCGCGCGCGGTCGGCGTGGCGCAGTCGCTGATCAGCGCCGAGCTGCGCGCGAAGTTCGTCGCCGCCAACGACGCCGACTACGCCGAGATCCGGGAGCGCCATCGCAACCGCGGCGACGCCAAGCGGCTGGTGTCGCTGGACAAGGCGCGCGCGCAGAAGTTCGACGGCGGCTGGGACGACTATGCGCCGCCGGCGCCCCGGCAGCCCGGGCTGCACGTGTTCGACGACTATCCGCTGGCCGAGCTGGTCGACTGCATCGACTGGACCCCGTTCTTCCAGGCCTGGGAACTGGCGGGCAAGTACCCGGCGATCCTGCACGACGACGTCGTCGGCACGCAGGCCTCCGAGCTGTACCGCGATGCGCGTGCGATGCTCGACACGATCGTGCGCGAGAAGTGGCTCACCGCGAAGGGCGTGTTCGGCCTGTGGCCCGCGAACAGCATCGGCGACGATGTGGAGATCTCGCTTTCTCCGCGCGCCGGGCAAGGCGACGGGAGCGCGGATGGGCGCGACCGCGCGGCGGTCTCATCGCCGGGCCGGCCGTCCCCTGCGCCCCCTGGAGACGGCGCCGTGCTCCACTTCCTGCGCCAGCAGGTCGACAAGCCCGCCGACCGGCCGGACTTCTGCCTGGCCGACTTCATCGCGCCGAAGGATTCCGGCCGCCAGGACTGGATCGGAATGTTCGCGGTGACCGCGGGCATCGGCATCGATGCGCATGTCGCGCGTTTCGAGGCCGACCACGACGACTACAACGCGATCCTGCTCAAGGCGCTGGCCGATCGCCTGGCCGAGGCCTTCGCCGAGCGCCTGCACCAGCGCGTGCGCACCGAGTTCTGGGGCTACGCCGCCGACGAGACGCTCGACAACGACGCTCTCATCGCCGAACGCTACAGCGGCATCCGGCCCGCGCCGGGCTACCCGGCGTGTCCCGAGCACAGCGAGAAGGCGACCGTGTTCCAGCTGCTCGACGCACCGGGCAACGCCGGCATGTCGCTGACCGAGAGCTTCGCGATGCTGCCCACGGCGGCCGTGTCGGGCTACTACTTCAGCCATCCGCGCAGCCAGTACTTCGTGGTCGGGCGGGTCTCGAAGGAACAGGCGCTCGACTACGCCCGGCGCAAGGGCGTGGAGCTGGCGCAGGTGGAGCGCTGGCTGGCGTCGAACCTGGACTACGATCCCGAGTGACGGATCACCCGCGGCGCGGGGCCATCGCGCGTGTCGTTCGGGCTTACCAGACGAGGTCGTCGGGCACCTGGTATTTCGGGTCGGCGTAGGGATCGTCCTCCGCCGGCGCATCCGGGTCGATCTTCAGCGCGACCGACGGCGCGAAGAGCGCCTCCGCCTGCGCGAGGTCGGCGACGGTGACCAGGCAGTAGCGCCCGCTGAGCTGCACCACGCCGAGTTCGCCTGCATTGAGCGCGCGCAGCTGCTCTGCATTGACGTAGATGCGCTTGATCTTGCCGCCATAGGGAAAGTGGCGGGCGATGTCGGCGGCAGGGTCGTTGAGCGCCCTGCCCTGCAGGAATGCCTCGAGCTTCGCCCGCGCCTCCCGGCGCAGCCGTGCCTGCTCCTGGCGCTCGCGCTCGGCCTGCACGCGCTCGTCCTTCTCCCTCTGTGCGCGGATCGCATAGGCCTTGGCGAGATCGATGTCCTCGCGGCTGCGCGGGCCGCGCCCGTCCTTGCGGCGCGTGCCCGGCTTCGCCTGTGCGCCGGCCCGCGACTTCCCCGCCTGCTGGCCGTCGCGTGCGTCCCGCGGCGGACGTCCGCCGTCGGGCCGCCCCTGCGGCGGCTGGGAGCGCGCAGGCTTGGGGGCCGGCTTGAAGCCCAGGCCCAGCAGCTGGTCGCGCAGGGAATCGCTCATCGCCCGGCCCCGTCAGTAGTGCGGCGGCGGCGGTTCGAGCCCGACATCGCCCGGCCCGTCGCCGCGGGTCATTTTCAGATCCTCGAGCATGCGCTGCAACAGGTCGGCGTTGCCCGCGGTCTCCAGCCGCATCGCGGTCAGCGCTTCGTTGAGCTCGGAGATCACCTGCTCCTGGAACGCGAGCCTGGTTTCCAGCTCCACCAGGCGCTGCTCGAGCGCGTCGCTCATCGTCCGTTCCCACGCAGGATCGACCGGCCGCGGCCGATCGCCCAGTAGGCGAGCCCCGCCGCCTCGACGTCGGCCGGCTCGTACAGGTTGCGCCCGTCGAATACCACCGCGTCGCGCAGCGCCTGGCGCAGCTGCCCGAAGTCCGGGCTGCGGAACTGCTTCCATTCGGTGACCACCGCGAGCGCGTCGGCGCCCTGCAGCGCCTCCTCCGCGCTGTCGCACAGGACCAGGTCGTCGCGCTGGCCGAAGATGCGTCGGGCCTCGTCGCGCGCCTCGGGATCGAACGCCCGCACGCGCGCCCCGGCATCCCACAGCAGCTGCAGCAGCCGCCGGCTGGAAGCCTCGCGCATGTCGTCGGTGTCGGGCTTGAACGCCAGCCCCCAGAGCGCGATCGTCTTCCCGCGCAGTGCCTCGGCAGCGCCATAGTGGCGCACGACCAGATCGAACAGGTGCGCCTTCTGGCGCTCGTTCACCGCTTCGACGGCATTGAGCAGGATCGGCTCGTGGCCGTGCTGCGCCGCGGTGCGCGCGAGTGCCTGCACGTCCTTCGGAAAGCACGATCCGCCGTAGCCCGCACCGGGATAGATGAAGTGCCAGCCGATCCGTGGGTCCGAACCGATCCCCTTGCGCACCTGCTCGACGTCCGCACCGACCTGCTCGGCGATATTGGCGATCTCGTTCATGAAACTGATCTTGGTCGCCAGCATCGCGTTGGCCGCGTACTTGGTCAGTTCGGCCGAACGCACGTCCATCGCCACGATGCGGTCGTGGTTGCGATTGAACGGCGCGTAGAGCTTGCGCAGCTTCTCGATCGAGGCCGGCTGGGAACTGCCGATGACGATGCGGTCCGGGCGCATGCAGTCCTCGACCGCTGCGCCCTCCTTCAGGAATTCCGGGTTGGACACCACGTCGAAGGCGATATCGGCGTCCCGCGCAGCCAGTTCGGCCGCGATCGTCTCGCGCACGCGGTCGGCGGTGCCGACCGGAACGGTCGACTTGTCCACCACGACGGCAGGCGCGAGCAGGTGGCGGCCGATCGTGCGCGCCACCGCCAGCACGTACTGCAGATCCGCGCTGCCGTCCTCGTCGGGCGGGGTGCCGACGGCGATGAAGATGACTTCGGCTCCCGCCACGGCTTTCGCGGCGTCGATGGTGAACTCGAGGCGCCCAGCGGCGTGGTTGGACCTGACCATGGGTTCGAGGCCGGGCTCGTAGATCGGGATGACGCCCCGGTCCAGGCCTTCGATCTTGTCCCGGTCCACGTCCACGCAGACCACGTGGTGACCTACCTCCGCCAGACAGGTCCCGCTGACCAGGCCGACGTATCCGGTGCCGAAAATGGCGACATGCATTTCGCGCTCGCTCCGCTTACTCGGCCGAATTGACGATGTCGAGCAGCTCGACCTCGAACACCAGCGTGGCATTCGGACCGATCGGGCCACCGGGGGTGCCCTGCTCGCCGTAGCCGAGCTTGCCCGGGATCCACAGCCTGTACTTGCTGCCCACCGGCATCAGCTGCAGGCCTTCCTGCCAGCCCGGAACCACCTGCGACAGCGCGAATTCCACCGGCTCGCCGCGCGCGTAGGAATCGTCGAAGGTCTCGCCGTCGAGCAGCGTGCCCTTGTAGTGCACGCGCACGGTATCGCCGGCCTTGGGTTTGGCGCCCGATCCTTCGCTGAGCACCTGGTACTGCAGGCCGGAGGCCGTGGTCTGCACGCCTTCCTTGCCCGCGTTGCCGGCCAGGAAGCGCTCGCCCTCCTCGGCATTCGTCTTGGCGGACTGCTCCAGTTCGGCCATCTGCCTGGCCTGCATGCGGGTACTGAACGCCTGCATGACCTGCATCGCCTCTTCCTGGGTCAGCAGTGGATCCTTGCCGTCCAGGGTGCTGCGCACGGCCTTGAACAGGGTGTCCAGGTCGACCTCGTCCTTGGCGCCCTTCAGGCTGTCGCCGATCTGCATGCCGATGACGTAGCTGACCTGCTCCTTTTCGGTCTTCAGCCCACCCTTCGCCGCAACCGCCGGCGCATCCGCTGGCGCATCCTCGGCGCCGTCGACCGGCTTGCCGGTGTCCTTGTCGAGCGGCTTGCAGGCCACCAGCGCGACGGACAGGGCGAGGCCGAACACGGCCAGGGTGGTGGAACGCATGGAAACTTTCATCGAGGACTCCAGGGGAAACACGCAGACAAGGGGAGCGCCGGCGGACCCGCCGCCGACGGCGAGTAGGTCTACAGGATGCCGAGCAGCTCGACCTCGAACACCAGGGTGGCGTTCGGGCCGATCAGCGGCGGGCTGCCGGACTGGCCATAGGCCAGCTCACCGGGGATCCAGAAGCGGTAGCGGGCACCGACCGGCATCAGGGTCAGGCCCTCGGTCCAGCCGGCGATGACCTGGTTGAGGCCGAACTCGGCGGGCTCGCCGCGGCCGATCGAGCTGTCGAACTCGGTCCCGTCGAGCAGGGTGCCGCGATAGTGCACGCGCACCTGGTCCCCCGGCCGCGGCCGCGGCCCGGAACCTGGGCGCAGCACGCTGTACTGCAGGCCAGATCCGGTGGCGAACACGCCCTTGGCGGTGCGATTGCGAGCCAGGAATTCCGCCCCCGCGGCGCGGTTGGCCTCGGCCACGCGGCTGGCCTCGCTGCGCGAGCGCTGTTCCAGCGCGGCGCGGACCTCCGAGGCCTGGTCGGTGGACAGCAGCGGGGTCCCGCCCTCGATCACGGTGCGCACGGCCTGCACCAGCACCGGCACCTCGATGGTGTCGGCCATCGGGCGCAGCGAGCGACCCACGTCCAGGCCCGTCATCAACCCGACCTTGACCGGATCGACCGAGGGCGGCGGGGTGCCGGGCGCCATGCCCGGGACCTGGCGGCCGCTGCGCACGGCGATGCGCTGCATCAGCGCCTGTCCCACCTGTGTCACCTCGTCATCGCCGATCAGCGGCTCGCCCCCGGCCAGCGCATGGGCGACGGCCCGCTCGAAGCTCGGATAGTCGATGTCCGGACCGGCGGCGGCCAGCGACCGCGCGATGTCCATGCCCACCAGGTAGCTGATCTGCTCGCGTTCGCCCGTCAGGCGGGTCAGATCCTGCGCCTGCACCACGGCTACCGATGCCGTCACCACCAGCGCGGACAGGGCCAGCGCGGCCATGCCACGCGCGAAACGGTTCATCGGGTCGACACTCCGGCACGCGCCGCCTCGTGCGGCGCAGGGGGCGCTATTGTCGCGGCCGGCGCCCGCCACGGCAATCGCGCGAAGGCACCCCGCGCGCCGGCGTTCAGCACCTCAGGCGCCGGGGACGGGCGCCTCGAGCGCGCGCTCGATGGCGGCCACGATCTCCGGATCCTCCGGCAGCATGCGGCTGCCGAACGAGGCGATGACCCGGCCGTCGCGGCCGACCAGGTACTTGTGGAAATTCCACGCCGGTGCCTCGCCCGTCGCCTGCAGCAGGTCGCGGTACAGCGGCGTCGCGGCGTCGCCGACGACATGCACGCGCTCGAACATCGGGAACTTCACCCCGTAGGTGAGCGTGCAGAACTCCTGGATCTTCTGCTCGTCCTCGTACTCCTGGCCTCGGAAATCCGCCGACGGGAACCCGAGGACCGAGAAACCACGGGCCTTGTAGCGCGAATGCAGCGTCTCGAGACCCTCGAACTGCGGAGCCAGTCCGCACTTGCTCGCGGTGTTGACGATCAGCAGCACCTGGCCGCCGTAGGCGCCGGACAGTTCGACCGGGGTCTTGCCCGTCAGCGGGCGGAAGCTGCGGTCGAGCAATCCGTCGGCCGCGACCGCAGCGGACCCCGCCAGCAACAGCAGGACCAGCGTGACATATCTGATTGTTTTCATGACAGTTTCCGCCGGAATGTGGGGGAGGCGCCCAAGCACCATGACTTCAGTTGGGTCCACGGCACGCCGCAACCCCTTGCAATGCCCTGTTCTGGTGTTATAGTTAGATACAACACCTATCCACCAGAGCAGGACGTTCATCATGAACCGCAAGCTCCGCCACACGATACTGGCTTTCTCGGTGACCGGCATGGTGCTGGCGCTGGGGCTGCTGGCGGCCCGCCCGGTGCTGGACGCCGACGCCGACCCCGCCGCGGTCCGCGCGCTGGCCGGCGCCCATACCCCGTCCCTCCCCGCGCGCAGTGCGCCCCTGATGCCGCTGGCCGACACGGGCACGCTCGAGGCGCCCGCACTGGCCGAGGTCGACGCCGTGGCGGTCCGCCTCCAGGCGCGCGGTCGCCAGTACGAGGCGGCGCTGGTCGACACGCATTCGGTCGAGCAGGCGGTGGCGCTCACGGTGAGCTTCGTCACCACCGTGGTGGCCGAATCCCTCCTGGCCAAGCCGCTGGGAAGGGACGCTGGGAGCGCCGCGGTGCTCCCGGACGAGGATGCGGACGCCGAAGACTCATCCGCGGGCCAGGCCCGCCGCAGCGGCAGCGTGCGCAGCGCGATCGCCGTCCCCTACTTCTCGTTCGCGCGCGGGACCGGCCGCGGCGGCCGGAGCTGATGCCATGACCAACATCCAGTGGAGCGATGGCGCTCCGATCTACCGCCAGCTGAAAGAACGCGTGATCGCGATGATGCTGGACGGGGTCCTCAAACCGGGCGACGCGCTGCCGTCTGTGCGCCAGGTCGCCGCCGAATACCAACTCAATCCGATCACCGTCTCGCGCGCCTACCAGGAGCTGGCGGACGAGTCGCTGGTCGAAAAACGAAGGGGCCTGGGCATGTACGTCACCGAAGAAGCCGCGAAGAAACTCCTGCTCAACGAACGCGAGCGCTTCCTGCGCGAGGAATGGCCGCTGGTGCTCGAGCGCATCCAGCGCCTGGGCCTGGCGCTGGAGGAACTGATGCAGCCGCAGACCAACGGAGGCGTTCGATGAACGCGGTGGCCGATAACCTGCGGGTGGTCAATGCGCATGGCCTGCGCAAAGCCTACAAGAACAAGCTCGCGCTCGACAGCGCCAGCTTCAAGATCGACGCCGGCCGCATCGTGGGCCTGATCGGTCCCAACGGCGCCGGCAAGACCACCGCGCTCAAGGCGATGCTGGGGCTGATCCCATTCGACGGCGAACTGAGCGTGCTCGGACGCGATCCGCGCACCGAGCGCGACGAACTGATGAAGGACGTGTGTTTCATCGCCGACGTGGCGGTGCTGCCGCGCTGGATCCGGGTGCGCGAGGCGATCGACTTCGTCGCCGGCGTGCATCCGCGCTTCGACCGCGCCCGCTGCGAACGCTTCCTGGCCAACACCCAGCTCAAGCCGAAGCAGCGGGTGCGCGAGATGTCCAAGGGCATGATCGTGCAGTTGCACCTGGCGCTGGTGATGGCGATCGACGCGAAGCTGCTGGTGCTCGACGAACCCACCCTGGGCCTGGACATCCTCTACCGCAAGCAGTTCTACCAGCGCCTGCTGGAGGACTACTTCGACGAGCAGAAGACCATCGTCATCACCACCCACCAGGTCGAGGAGATCGAACACATCCTCACCGACGTGATGTTCATCCGCGACGGCAGGGTGGTGCTGGACGCGCCGATGGAGGACGTCGGCGAGCGCTTCACCGAGGTGCTGGTCAACGCCGACCTCGCCGAGGCCGCGCGGCAGCTGGGGCCGATCGACGAGCGTGCCCTGCCCTTCGGCAAGACGGTGATGCTGTTCGACGGCGTGCCGTCCTCCGCGCTCGCCGGTTACGGCGAAACCCGCACCCCGGGCCTGGCCGATCTGTTCGTCGCCACGATGAAAGGAACCTACGCATGAACGCCGTTGCCGATACCCCGACCGAGGCCCCGCGTCCGGCCGCTGCAGCGCATGTCCATCCGGCGCATCGCTTCGGCTGGCTGCTCAGGCGCGAGTTCTGGGAGCACAAGGGTGGCTTCCTGTGGGCGCCGCTGGTCGCCGGCGGCATCTCGCTGCTGCTCTCCGCGATGGGCATGGTGCTGGCCATGGTGGCGGCGCGCGGAAAACTGCCGAGCGATGCGCACATCTCGCTGGACGACGGCACCTCGATCCAGATCAACGGCATGGACCTGGGCATGCTGACCTCGCAGCTGGGCCACGAGGAGCTGGCGCGGCTGGGCGACGGGATCGACGTGACCCTGTTCCTGGCCTCGAGCTGGCCGTTCATCGTGCTGGCGTTCGTGATGTTCTTCTACTGCCTCGGCGCGCTGTACGACGAGCGCAAGGACCGCAGCGTGCTGTTCTGGAAATCGCTGCCGCTGTCGGATACCTCGACCGTGCTGTCGAAGGTGGCGAGCGCGATCCTGGTCGCCCCGCTGCTGGCCACGCTCGCCGCGATCGTGACCCTGTTCGGCTTCCTGCTGCTCATCAGCGTGGTGGCGATGGTCTACGGCGGAAACCCGGTCACCCTGCTGTGGGGACCGGCCAGCCCGCTGGTGCTGTCGCTGCAGTACCTGGCGGTGATCCCGGTCTACGCGCTGTGGGCGCTGCCGACGGTGGGCTGGTTGATGCTGTGCTCGTCCTGGGCCCGGAGCAAGCCGTTCCTCTGGGCGATCATGATCCCGCTGTTCGCCGGCATCTTCGTCGCCTGGCTGGAGTTCCTGGGTGTCTACGACGACGTCACCTGGCCGTTCTTCAAGAACATCGTGCTGCGGATGCTGACCAGCGTGTTCCCGATGACGTTCCTGGACCTGGAGTATCTGCAGAACGTGGACTTCGACGTGCCCGGCGCCGCGCGCAACGTGCTCAATCCGGTCGGCGTGTACCGCAACCTGGCCAGTACCAACCTGTGGATCGGCGCGGCAGCGGGCGCAGCGATGATCTTCGGCGCCATCCGCCTGCGCCGCTGGCGGGATGAGGGGTGAGGCCGCGATGCTTGCGAAGCATCGCTTCGCATCGCGGCCGAACGACCGGCCATGGATGGCCGGGCCGGATCGACCCGGAGCCCCGAGGTGCCGCCACGGACGGCGCTACGCACGCTCTAAAGGCCACACCGTCCGCGGCCCCTCGGACGGCGGGTCAAGGATGCCCAGGTCGGCCGAAGCCAAGCATCTCCGCAATACAAGGCACCACAGGGGCTCCACAGCCGGCACTGTCCCCAGAACCTGCCCCGCTCGGCCCACCGCCGACACATCCACCGCGCGGATGACGTCTCCACACATGTAGCGCCACACCGCCCGACGCCCACCATCACCGCCACGCCCAGGAGTTCCGCATGAAAGCCATCGGCACCCTCGCCCTGCTCATCGCATTGCCCCTGGTCGCCGCCTGCGGGCGCGAGCCCGATCCGGATCCGGCGGCTTCCGGAAGCGCTGACGCAGCCGCTGCCGCACCCGCGCCGACCACGGCCCTCGGCCGCACCGTGGCGCGCGCCCTGGACGAGGCGCGCCAGGAACTGCGCGAAGGCGATCTGAGCCTCAACGGCGATTACGACGTCCGCGTCAACGGCAGGCGCGTCCATCGCAAGACGGACGACCTGCCGCCTGCGTCGATCACGCCCGAAGGCGAACTGCGGGTGTCCGGTAACGCAGTCGCCATGGACGACGCGGCACGGACACTGGCGCGCGACTACCGGGACGCGATGCTCGACGTCGCCGAAGCCGGCATGGATCTGGGCGTGCGCGGCGCGGACCTCGGGATGAAGGCGGCGGGTGATGCCATCGGAAGCCTGCTGCGCGGCGACACCGAACAGATGGAGCAGCGGATCGAAGCGGAAGCCGCGCAGCTGGAGGTCGCCGCCATGCAGCTGTGCGACCTGCTCCCGCGCCTGCTGGCGACACAGGAGGCCCTGGCGGCTGCGGTCCCGGAGTTCGAGCCCTACGCACGGATGGACGCGGGCGACATCGACGACTGCCGCGACGGCGACCACGACGGCACCGCCACCGCCACCGCCACCGCCACCGCGCAGGATTCCCCGGACGGCGAACTGGATGCCGCCGCGGAGGCCGATGCGGCCGCAGCGTCCGCGCGCGACGATGCCGCCGCAGACGCCGCCTCCCGAGCGGCTGCCACCGCGGACCCGACCCGCTGAGCACCGACCTCGCGCGCCGTCGCTTCAACCTTTTGCGTCGTCGCCGCATCCAATCAGGCCAATGCCTCGAACGGAGCACCCCATGACCCGCCATACCGCCCTTGCCGTCCTCCTGCTCGCCACGGCCTCCGCCCCGGCCCTGGCCGAGAACTGCCGGCATTCGGCGCCGCGCAGCCTGGACCTGGATTTCGGCGGGGTGCGCACGGTGATGTTCGATGTCGGCCCGCACACCCTGCGGATCGACGCCAGTCCGACGCCCACCGGCAGGGTCGAGGGCCGGGCCTGCGCCTCGGACGAGGGCCGGCTGGACGCGCTGACGCTCGACTCGCGTCGCGATGGCGACAAGCTGGTGGTCCGGCTCGCGCACGACAGCAACTGGAGCGGCCTCTCGCTCGGCAATCGCTACGCCTACATGATCCTGGACGCGAGTGTGCCCGCCGACGTGCTGGTCCAGCTCCAGGTGGGCTCGGGGGATGCGCGCGTCACCGGTGCCTCGGCGGCCAGCACCGATGTCGGCTCCGGCGACGTCGAGGTGCTGCGCACCTCCGGGCGGGTCACGGCCAAGGTCGGCTCGGGCGATGTCGAGGTGGACGACGCCGGCGCCCTGCACGTGCTGTCGATCGGCTCCGGCGATCTCGAAGCGGCGAACGTGCGCGGCGAGGTGGAGGTCGGCAGCATCGGCTCGGGTGATTTCACCCTGCGCGGCGCGGGTGGCGATGTCGCCATCCGCTCGATCGGGTCGGGCGATGCCGAGCTGGCCGACGTGACCGGAAGCGTGTCGCTCGGCTCGGTCGGCTCGGGCGACCTCGATGCGCATCGCGTCGGCGGCGACCTGCGGGTCGATTCGATCGGCAGCGGCGATGTCGACCACAGCGACGTCGCCGGCAGGGTCGAGCTTCCGCGCAAGCGCTGACGTCCACCAGACGTGCGCCCTGCGCTGTCGAGCAGCGTGGGCGCACGGGCTGCGCCGCGACGCGCCCGCGCGCGACCTCCATCCCGGGCCGCCCAGCATCGCGCCAAGCGCGCTTTTCGCTGCGGCGCACATCCTCCATGCGTGCGCCAGCCTCGCGATCAACCGCCTCCGCCGCCACTCCCGCCGGCCGGAATCCCGCCGCGCGTGAGTGCGACCGGATCCAGCAACCTGCGCAACTCGTCCGCGCCCAGCCCGCTGTCCTCCAGCGCCACCTCGTACACCGGCCGCTGTTCGCGATAGGCGCGCTTGGCGATCGCGGCGGCGCGCTCGTAGCCGATCACCGGATTGAGGGCCGTGACCAGGATCGGGTTGCGGTCGAGCGCGGCGACGATGGTGTCGCGGCGCACCTCCAGCCCGGCGATCGCGCGGTCAGCGAGCAACCGGCTGATGTTCGCCAGCAGCCGCAGGGAATCGAGCAGGTTGGTCGCGATCAACGGCAGCGCCACGTTGAGCTGGAAGTTGCCGCTCTGCCCGGCGATCGTGATCGCGGCGTGGTGGCCGATCACCTGCGCACCCACCATCACCGCAGCCTCCGGGATCACCGGGTTGACCTTGCCCGGCATGATCGAGCTGCCAGGCTGCAGCGCGGGCAGCGCGATCTCGCCCAGGCCCGCGAGCGGCCCGGAATTCATCCAGCGCAGGTCGTTGGCGATCTTGATCAGGGCCACGGCCAGCGCGTTGAGCTGGCCCGACAGCTCCACAGCGTCGTCCTGCGAGGCGATGCCCTCGAAGCGGTCCGCCGCGGCATCGAAGCGGGTGCCGGCCAGGCGCGAGAGCTCGCGCGCCATCTTCGCGCCGAACTGCGGATGGGCGTTGATCCCGGTGCCGATCGCGGTGCCGCCGATCGGCAGCCGGCGCAGCCGCGCCAGCGCGTCCCCGATCCGCGCCTCCGCCGACCGCAGTTGCGAGGACCACGCGCCGAACTCCTGCGCCAGGGTCATCGGCATCGCGTCCATCAGATGGGTGCGTCCGGTCTTGACCACCTTGCCCAGCCCGCGGGCGCGCAGATCGATGGTCTTGCGCAGGTGGCGCAGCGCCGGCAGCAGGTCCTCGACCGTCGCCAGTTGCGCCGAGACCCGGATCGCGGTGGGCACCACGTCGTTCGAACTCTGGCCCAGGTTGACGTGGTCGTTGGGGTGGACCTTGCGACCCCGGCGCGAGGCGAGCGTCGCGATGACCTCGTTGGCGTTCATGTTCGACGAGGTGCCCGAACCGGTCTGGTAGACGTCGACCGGAAACTGGTCGTCGTGGCGACCATCCGCCACTTCCAGCGCCGCGGCCCGGATCGCGGCGGCAGTGGCCTCCGGCAGCAGGCCGAGCCCGCCGTTCACGCCCGCCGCGGCGGCCTTGACCAGGCCCAGCGCGCGGATGAAGCCGCGCGGCATGACCTGTCCGGAGACCGGGAAATTCTCGATCGCACGCTGCGTCTGCGCGCCCCACAGGGCGCCGGCGGGCACCTGCAGTTCGCCCATGCTGTCGTGCTCGATGCGGTGGTCCGCGTCGGCGGGACGTGTCTTCGACCTGGCCATCGATCCGGCCTCCCGAATGTGCGTGGCCGACCCCAGCGCCGGCGATCCGGCGAGCATACGTGAGCGCCCGCATGCGACGTGTCGCCGTCGCCCGGGCGGATCGGCGGCCGCACTGCGGCCCCGGCACCTGGCCGCGTCCCGACGCGGGCGACGCGCAGCCACTAGAATGGGCGTTCCGCCCGTGTCCGCCACCCGCCGCATGACCGCCAACGCCCCGCAAGACGCCACCCTGCTCGCCCTCTCGCCGCTCGACGGCCGCTACGCCGCCAAGGTCGACGCGCTGCGGCCGATCTTCTCCGAGTACGGCCTGATCCATGCGCGGGTGCGGGTCGAGATCGAATGGCTGCTGGCGCTGGCCGCCGAGCCGGGCATCCCCGAGCTGCCGGCGTTCGACGCGGCCCAGATGGCGACGCTGCAGGCGCTGTGGAAGGAGTTCTCGGTCACCGACGCGGCCCGCATCAAGGAGATCGAGCGGACCACCAACCACGACGTCAAGGCGGTGGAGTACTTCATCAAGGAGCGCCTGAAGGACGAGGCGGGGCTCTCGCAGGCGCTGGAGTTCGTGCATTTCGCCTGCACCAGCGAGGACATCAACAACCTCGCCCATGCCCTGATGCTCGGCCAGGCCCGGCAGGAAGTCCTGCTGCCGCGGCTCGATGCCCTGCTCGCGACGTTGCGCCAGCTCGCGCACGCCCATGCCGCGCTGCCGATGCTCTCACGCACCCACGGCCAGAGCGCGTCGCCGACCACGGTGGGCAAGGAGATCGCCAACGTGGTGGCGCGGCTCCAGCGCCAGGGCGAGCAGCTCGCGGCAGTGGCGATCAGCGGCAAGATCAACGGCGCAGTGGGCAACTACAACGCGCACGTGGCCAGCTACCCGGGCGTGGACTGGCCCGCGTTCGCGCGCCGCTTCGTCGAATCGCTCGGGATCGAGTTCAACCCCCACACCACCCAGATCGAGCCGCACGACTACGTCGCCGAGCTGTGCGACGTGCACAAGCGCATCGGCACGATCGCGATCGACCTGTGCCGCGACGTCTGGGGCTATATCTCGCTGGGCTACTTCCGCCAGGCGGTGGTGGCCGGCGAGGTCGGCAGTTCGACCATGCCGCACAAGGTCAACCCGATCGATTTCGAGAACGCCGAAGGCAACTTCGGCATCGCCAACGCGCTGTTCGAGCATTTCGCCGCCAAGCTGCCGGTCAGCCGCTGGCAGCGCGACCTGACCGACTCGACCGTGCTGCGCGCGCTCGGCACCGCCTTCGGCCATGCGCTCATCGGCGTCGACGCGCTGCTCCGCGGCCTGGGCAAGCTCAGTCCGAACCACGAGCGGCTCGCCGCCGATCTCGACGCCGCCTGGGAAGTGCTGGCCGAAGCGGTGCAGACGGTCATGCGCCGCCACGGCCTGCCCAATCCCTACGAGCAGCTCAAGTCGCTGACGCGCGGCCAGGGCATCACCGAGCAGTCGATGCGGCGGTTCATCGAATCGCTGGAACTGCCGGCCGACGACAAGCGACGGCTGCTGGCGATGGCGCCGGGCGACTACACCGGCCTGGCGGCGAAGCTGGCTTCGGAGGCCTGAGTGCAGCTGCTGCTCAACCTCGACGTCCCGGACCTCGGCCAGGCCGAGGCGTTCTACGTCGCGGCCTTCGGGCTCGCCCCGGCGCGTCGCTTCGGCGATGGCGTGCTCGAACTGCTCGGCGCACAGGCGCCGGTGTACCTGCTGCGGCAAGCCGCGGGCAGCGAGGGCGCCGCAGGACGGGTGCGGAGCTACGACCGCCACTGGACCCCGCTCCACGTCGACGTGGTGGTCGACGACCTGGACGCCGCGCTCGAACGCGCGCTGGCCGCCGGCGCCACGCGCGAGGGCGAGGTGCGCGAGGCGGCCTGGGGCCGGATCGTGCGCATCGCCGATCCGTTCGGGCACGGCTGGTGCCTGCTGCAGTTCCTCGGCCGCGGCTACGGCGAGATCGCGTCGTGAGCCGTCCGGTCATGCGCTGTCCTGCCCTCCTCGCCGTGGTCCTGGCCCTGGCGGCCTGTGCGCACGAGGACGATGCGTCCCGTGTGTCCCCGCCTCCGCCCGACGCGGCGGACGCCGCCGTGACGCCGGTTGCCGCGACGCCCCCGGCACCGTGCACCGACGACTCGGGCTGGAACGAGCCGGCCGAGCCGCTGCGCCTGTACGGCAACACCTGGTACGTCGGCACCTGCGGCATCGCCACGCTGCTGGTGACGTCCGAGGGCGGACACGTGCTGGTCGACGGCGGCACGCCCGAGGCCGGTCCGCTGATCCTGGCCAGCATCCGCACGCTCGGCTTCGACCCGGGCGACGTCAAGGCGATCGTGCTCTCGCACGAGCACTTCGACCATGCCGGCGGCCTGGCGGCGTTGCAGGACGCCACCGGCGCCCCGGTCTTCGCGCGCGCGGCGGCGGTCGCCACGCTCGGGCGCGGCCGCAGCGATCGCACCGATCCGCAACTCGAAGTACTGGACCCGTTCCCGCCGGTGGCCGACGTGCGCCTGGTGCCGGACGACGGGATCGTGCGCGCCGGGGACGTGGAACTGCGCGTGGTACCCACGCCCGGCCATACGCCCGGCGGCACCAGCTGGACCTGGCGGTCCTGCGACGGCGACGACTGCCGCCAGGTGGTGTATGCCGACAGCCTGACCGCGATCTCCGACGACGTGTTCCGCTACAGCGACGAGGATGCGCACCCGGGCTATCTGGCGGCCTTCCGCGAAACCCTGGACCGGGTCGCCGCGCTGGAGTGCGACATCCTGGTCACGCCGCATCCCTCGGCGAGCGGACTGTGGGAGCGGATCGGACCCCATGCCGCGCAACCGCTGGCCGAACCCGGCCAGTGCGCGGGCTACGCGCGCGCCGCGCGGGCCCGGCTGGAGCGCCGCCTGGCCGAAGAAGCCGGCGTCCCGGCCACGCGATGAACATGGCACCGGTGATCGAGGTCCATGGTGCCGCCGGACAGCCGCTCGGCATGTCCCCGGCACGCTTCCTGCGCGAGTACTGGCAGAAGCGCCCGCTGCTGGTGCGCAACGCCTTTCCCGGCTTCGTCTCGCCGATCGAGCCGGAGGACCTCGCCGGCCTCGCCTGCGAGGAGGTCGCCCTGTCGCGCCTGGTGCGCCACGACCGCGCGCGCGATGCCTGGGACCTGCGCCACGGGCCTTTCCCCGAGTCGCTGTTCCCGACCCTGGGCGAGCGCGACTGGACCCTGCTGGTGCAGGACGTGGACAAGTGGGATGCCGACGTCGCCGCCCTCCTGGCGCGCTTCGACTTCCTGCCGCGCTGGCGCATCGACGACATCATGGTCAGCTTCGCCGCCACCGGCGGGTCGGTCGGCGCCCACGTCGACCAGTACGACGTGTTCCTGCTCCAGGCGCAGGGCCATCGCCGCTGGCAGATCGACGCCGGTCCCGCGCCACCGCTGGCCTTCCGCGATGACGTCGAGCTGCGCCTGCTGCGCCGCTTCGACCCCACCCACGACTGGGTCCTCGGTCCCGGCGACATGCTCTACCTGCCGCCCGGCGTGCCGCACCACGGCGTGGCCGAGGATCCCTGCCTGACGTTCTCGATCGGCATGCGCGCACCGTCCGCGGCCGAGCTGATGGGCGACTACGTCGACACCCTGGCCGCGGAGGCGGACGAGGCGCTGCGCTACGCGGACCCGGATCTCGCACCGGCGAAGGATCCCGACGAGATCGACGCCGAGGCCATGCGCCGCGTGGTGGAGGCGCTCAATACGCTGCGCTTCAACGATCCCGATCGCCTGGGCGACTGGTTCGGGCGCTTCATCACCGGCTACCGCAATGCCGAGGTTGCCGCGGACGAAGCGGGGCCGCCCGCGCGGATCGAGCTGGAGTGGTCGCTGCAGCACCAGGGCGCGGTGCTGCGGCGGCATCCGTTCTCGCGCATGGCCTGGCGTCGCGCCGCAGACGGCGGGCGGCTGTACGTCTCCGGCCAGGACCACCCCCTGCCCGTGCGCGACGCACGCCGGCTCGCCGCCGCCGACCGCATCGACGGCGTCCTCTACGGCGCGCTGTCGCCGGCCGGCCGCGACGTCGTGCACGACCTGCTCGGGGCCGGCCACTACCGCTGGCTGTCCGCGGAGGACGCGATGTGAATCCCGACGGGCCATTCCAGGTGGTGGCGGTGGACTACGCCGGCTCGCTCGAGGCGCTGCGCGCGGTGCGGGAGGCCGTATTCGTGCTGGAACAGCAGGTGCCGGCGGACCTGGAGCTCGACGCGCTCGATCCGCGCTGCCGCCACGTGCTCGCGCGCGACGCCGCGGGCCTGCCCATCGGCACCGCGCGCCTGGCCCCGGACGGACGCATCGGCCGCATGGCGGTGCTGCGGGCGTGGCGCGGGCGCGGCGTGGGCAGCGCCCTGCTGCACGCGCTGCTGCGGCTGGCGCGCGAGGATGGACGCGACCGCGTGACCCTGCATGCCCAGGCCGGCGCGATCGCGTTCTACCAGCGCCACGGCTTCACCCCCGTGGGTGAGCGCTTCGTCGAAGCGGGCATCGAACACCTGGCGATGGAACGGCGCCTGGACCGTCCGCTGGCGGTCGAGGATCGCGCCGGGGCCGTCGCGATCACCACCGCGATCGTCGCCGCCGCGCGGCGCCGCCTGTGGATCTACAGCCGCGAGCTCGACCCCGGGCTGTACGACCATCCGCGCGTGGTCGAGGCCCTGCGCGGGTTCGGCACGGCGGGGCTCGGCGGCGAGGCGCGCATCCTGTTGCAGGACGCGGCCGCGGTCCAGCGCGCGCACGCGCCGCTGATCGGCCTCGCCCAACGGCTGTCGAGCGTGTTCGCGTTCCGCGAAGTGGCCGATCCGGTCGACCGGACCTATCCGTCGGCCTTCATCGCCAACGACGCCGGTGGCTACTACTTCCGCAGCCTGGGGCATCGTTTCGACGGCGAGGCCGGGCACGACGCCCGCGGCCGCGCCCGCCAGCTCGCGGGCGCGTTCGACGAGGTCTGGGAACGCGCGCGGCCGTGCAGCGAACTGCGCGCCCTGGGCCTGTGAGCACAGCGCGCGGGCTGTCCACCGCCCCAACGCGGTCCCCGCCCCGGACCAAAGCATGATGCATCGCCGCATGTGCAACGGCTATAATGCCGCCCTTCCCGCACGCCCTCCGCCGGACGCCATAAATCCGTTCCGGATCAGCGGCTTGCCTCCCCACCAGAGTCCGAAACGCCCGACGTGGACAGTCTCCTGAAGCAGTTTGCGCAGTCCTCCCAGCTCGGCGCCAACGCCGCCTACATCGAGGATCTCTACGAGCAGTATCTCGTCGCCCCGGACAGTGTCGGGCCGAGATGGAAAGCCTGGTTCGACGGCTTCAGGGGCCGCGAGGCCGGAGACGTGCCGCACTCGGTGGTCATCGACGCGGTGGCGCAGGCCGCCAGGTCGCTGCGCGGCGCCGTCGGCGCGACGATGGCGGCGTCGGCTGGCGACGGCGTCGATTCGCGCCAGCAGGGTGCGGTCCTGAAGCTGATCACCGCCTACCGCTCTCGCGGCCACCTGCATGCGGACATCGATCCGCTGGACATGACCGCGAAGCCGGACGCCCCCGATCTCGAACTCGATTTCCACGGATTGTCCGAAGCCGAGCTCGAACGCGAGTTCAGCACCGCGCCCAGCGGCAACACCAGCACCTTCGGCGGCGCGCCGAAGATGCGCCTGCGCGACCTGCTCGCGATGCTGCGTGCCACGTACTGCGGGCCGATCGGCGCCGAGTTCATGCACATCTCCCACGCCGAGCAGCGGCGCTGGATGTACGAACGCCTCGAAGCCGCCGCCGGGCGCTTCGGCCGCACGGACGCCGACAAGCGCCGCATCCTCGAACGGCTCTCGGCCGCGGAAGGCCTGGAGCGCTACCTGCACACCAAGTACGTCGGCCAGAAGCGGTTCTCGCTGGAAGGCGGCGAATCGCTGATCCCCCTGCTCGACAACCTGATCCGCCGCGCCGGCAGCGACGGCGTGAAGGACATCGTCATCGGCATGGCCCATCGCGGCCGCCTCAACGTGCTCATCAACACCCTCGGCAAGTCGCCGCGCAAGCTGTTCGACGAGTTCGAGGGCAAGTTCGAGCACAACGGCGGCAGCGACGTGCACACCGGCGACGTGAAGTACCACATGGGCTTCAGCGCCGACGTGCAGACGCCCGGCGGCCCGGTGCACCTTGCGCTGGCGTTCAATCCCTCGCACCTGGAGATCGTCGACCCGGTGGTGGTCGGCAGCGTGCGCTCGCGCCAGCACCGGCGCGGCGACAAGGCGCGCAGGCAGGTCATCCCCGTGCTCCTGCACGGCGACGCCGCGTTCGCCGGCCAGGGCGTGGTCATGGAACTGTTCCAGATGTCGCAGGCGCGCGGGTTCGCCGTCGGCGGCACCGTGCACATCGTGATCAACAACCAGGTCGGTTTCACCACCAGCGACCGCCAGGACGCGCGCTCGACGCTGTACTGCACCGACGTGGCGAAGATGGTCGGCGCGCCGGTGCTGCACGTGAACGCCGACGATCCGGAAGCGGTGGTATTCTGCGCCGAGCTCGCCTACGACTTCCGCCAGCAGTTCGGCAAGGACGTGGTGATCGACCTGGTCTGCTACCGGCGCCACGGCCACAACGAGGCCGACGAGCCGGCGGCCACCCAGCCGCTGATGTACCAGATCATCCGTAAACACAAGTCGCCGCGCGAGCTCTACGCCGCCCGGCTGAACGACGATGGCGTGGTCGACGCCGACGCGGCCAGGGCCATCGTCGACGCCTATCGCGACAGGCTCGACAGCGGCGAGGTCACCACCGAGCTCGCCGACAGCAAGCCCGACGACTACGACCTGACCATCGACTGGGAGCCCTACCTCGCCGGCAAGCTCACCGACGAGGTCGACACCCGGGTGGATGCCGGGAAGCTCGCATCGCTGGCCAAGCGGATCAACGACATCCCCGAGGACGTCTCGCTGCACGCCCGCGTGGCCAAGATCTACGAGGACCGGCGCAAGATGGCGGCCGGCGAATTGCCGGGCGACTGGGGCTTCGCCGAGAACCTCGCCTACGCCACCGTGCTCGACGAGGGCAACCGGCTGCGGCTGGTCGGACAGGACAGCGGCCGCGGCACCTTCTTCCATCGCCACGCCGTGCTGCACGACCAGAAGTCCGATATCGACTACATCCCGCTGCAGCAGCTGGTGAAGAACCCCGAGGACGCGACCATCATCGACTCGCTGCTCAGCGAGGAGGCGGTGATGGCGTTCGAGTACGGATACTCCACGTCCGAACCCGGCACGCTCGACATCTGGGAAGCGCAGTTCGGCGACTTCGCCAACGGCGCGCAGGTCGTGATCGACCAGTTCATCTCGTCGGGCGAAGCGAAGTGGGAGCGCCTGTGCGGGCTCGCGCTGTTCCTGCCCCACGGCTACGAAGGCCAGGGCCCGGAACACAGCTCGGCCCGTCTGGAGCGCTTCCTGCAGCTGTGCGCGCTCGAGAACATGTCGGTCTGCGTGCCCACCACGCCGGCGCAGGCGTTCCACATGATCCGCCGCCAGGTGCGGATGAAGACGCGCAAGCCGCTGGTGGTGATGACGCCCAAGTCGCTGCTGCGGCACAAGCTGGCGGTGTCCACGCTGGACGAGCTCGCGACCGGGACCTTCCAGCACCTGATCCCCGACACCACGGCCGACGCGAAGCGGGCCCGGCGCGTGGTGGTCTGCGCCGGCAAGGTCTACTACGACCTGGTGGAAGAAGCGCAGAAGCAGAAGATCGACGACGTGGCGCTGGTGCGCATCGAACAGCTGTATCCGTTCCCGCGCCCGCAGCTCACCGCGGAGCTCAAGCGGCTGGCCAAGGCCACCGACGTGGTGTGGTGCCAGGAAGAGCCGCAGAACCAGGGCGCCTGGTACCAGATCAAGCACCACTTCGAACCCTGCCTCGCCAAGGGCCAGAAGCTGCACTACGTCGGCCGCGGGCGTTCCCCCTCGCCGGCCGCCGGCCATTTCAACGACCACGTCGCCGAGCAGCAGCAGCTGATCGCCGATGCGCTGGTCAACCCGCTCGCCGGCAAGACATTCGCCGAATAACCCTTCACGCGTTCCAGGAAGCACCGATGGCCACCGAAATCAAAGTCCCCGTCCTCCCGGAATCCGTCTCCGACGCGACCATCGCCGGCTGGCACAAGAAGCCCGGCGACGCGGTCAAGCGCGACGAGAACATCGTCGACCTCGAGACCGACAAGGTCGTGCTCGAAGTCCCGTCGACCGTCGACGGCGTGCTGAAGGAAATCAAGTTCGAGGAAGGCGCGACGGTGACCAGTTCGCAGGTCATCGCGATCATCGAGGAAGGCGCTGCCGCCGAAGCGCCCAAGGGCGGCGACGCCAAGGCGGACGCGAAGGCCGACGCCAAGGACAAGGCCCCCGCCGCCGGCGCCGAGGAGGTCAAGCCGAAGTCGGACGCGAAACAGGACGACGCCAAAGCGCCCTCGTCCACCAGGCCTGCGCCAGTGCACGGCGGCGACGAGCTGCCGCCCGGCGCGCGCTTCACCGCCGCGAAGGAAGGCATCGACCCGAAGCAGGTCGAAGGCACCGGCCGCCGTGGCGCGGTGACCAAGGAAGACCTGGTCAACTACGCCAGCGGCAAGACCGCGGGCGTGTCCGGCGGCGCACGGCCGGAGGAACGCGTGCCGATGACCCGCATCCGCAAGCGCATCGCCGAGCGGCTGATGCAGTCCAAGAACTCCATCGCGATGCTGACCTCGTTCAACGAGGTCAACCTCGGCAAGGTGATGGCGATGCGCAAGGAGCTGGGCGAGCAGTTCCAGAAGGACACCGGCGTCAAGCTCGGTTTCATGGGCTTCTTCGCCAAGGCCGCCGCCAATGCCCTGCTGCGCCACCCCGCCGTCAACGCCTCGGTCGACGGCGAGGACATCATCTACCACGGCTACGCCGACATCTCGGTGGCGATCTCGACCGACCGCGGCCTGGTCACGCCGGTGCTGCGCAACGTCGAGCGCATGTCCTTCGCCGACATCGAACAGGGCATCGGCGACTACGCCAAGGCCGCGCGCGAGGGCGGCCTGAAGCTCGAGGACCTGCAGGGCGGCACCTTCACCATCACCAACGGCGGCACCTTCGGCTCGCTGATGTCGACCCCGATCGTGAACCCGCCGCAGTCCGCGATCCTGGGCATGCACGCCATCAAGGAGCGCGCGATCGTCGAGGACGGCAAGGTGGTCGCCGCGCCGATGATGTACATCGCGCTGAGCTACGACCACCGCATCATCGACGGCAAGGACGCGGTGCTGTTCCTGGTCGACATCAAGAACCAGCTGGAAAACCCGGGCCGGATGGTGCTGGGGCTGTAAGGCAACCGCGTCCTCTCCCGTCTGCGGGAGGGGGCTGGGGCGAGGGCGCGCACCGCCGCCTCTCCCCCATCCGCCCTTCGGGCACCTTCCACCCTTGACGGGCGCAATGCCCCGCAAGCGGGGCGGAATCAGCAAGGAATCGACATGGCAGAACAATTCGACGTCGTCGTCATCGGAGCCGGCCCGGCCGGCTATCACGCCGCGATCCGCGCCGCACAGCTCGGCATGAAGGTCGCCTGCATCGACGCGGCGCTGGGCAAGGACGGCAAGCCGGCGCTCGGCGGCACCTGCCTGCGCGTGGGCTGCATTCCGTCCAAGGCGCTGCTCGACTCCTCGCGCCAGTTCTGGAACATGGGTCACCTGTTCGGCGACCACGGCATCAGCTTCAAGGACGCGGAGATCGACGTCGGCGCGATGGTCGGCCGCAAGGACAGGATCGTGAAGCAGTTCACCGGCGGCATCGCGATGCTGTTCAAGGCGAACAAGGTCACGCCCTACTACGGTTTCGCCACGCTGCATGCCGACCGGCTGGTCAAGGTGAAGCAGCACGACGGCAACGAGGTCGAACTGACCGGCACCAACGTGATCATCGCGGCGGGTTCGGATTCGATCGAACTGCCGTTCGCGAAGTTCGACGGCGAGACGATCGTCGACAACGTCGGCGCGCTCGACTTCACCGAGGTTCCCAAGCGCCTCGCCGTGATCGGCGCCGGCGTCGTCGGCCTGGAGCTGGGCAGCGTGTGGAAGCGCCTGGGCGCCGAGGTCACGATCCTCGAGGCCCTGCCCGACTTCCTCGCCGCCGCCGACGCCGAGGTCGCGAAGACCGCGCTGAAGGAGTTCAGGAAGCAGGGGCTGGACATCAAGCTGGGCGCCAAGGTGTCCAAGGCCGACGTCGCCGGCAAGGGCAAGAAGAAGGAAGTGGTGCTCAGCTACGCCGACAAGGACGGCGAGCAGACCCTGACCGTCGACAGGCTGCTAGTCGCCGTCGGCCGCAAGGCCGCAAGCAAGGGCCTGCTGGCCGAGGGCTCGGGCGTGAAGCTCACCGAGCGTGGCCAGATCGAGGTCGACGAGCACTGCCATACCGGAGTGGACGGCGTGTGGGCGGTCGGCGACTGCGTGCGCGGGCCGATGCTCGCGCACAAGGGGTTCGAGGAAGGCATCGCGGTCGCCGAACTGATCGCCGGCCTGCCCGGTCACGTCAATTTCGACACCATTCCGTGGGTGATCTATACCGAGCCCGAGATCGCCTGGGTCGGCAGGACCGAGCAGCAGCTGAAAGAGGAAGGCGTGCCGTACAGGGCGGGCAGCTTCCCGTTCGCGGCGATCGGCCGCGCGGTCGCGATGGGCGAGCCGGCCGGCTTCGTCAAGGTGATCGCGCATGCCGAGACCGACCGCGTGCTGGGCATGCACCTGGTGGGCGTCGGCGTGTCGGAGCTGGTGCACGAAGGCGTGCTGACGATGGAGTTCAAGGGTTCGGCCGATGATCTCGCGCGCATCTGCCATGCGCACCCGACGCTGTCCGAAGCGATCCACGACGCCGCGATGGCGGTCGACAAGCGCGCCATCCACAAGGCGAACTGACCTGTCCGACGCGCGCCAACCGCGGCTGCTCCTGATCGCCGCGCTCGCGATCGCATCCGCCGTCGACGCCATGCCCGCTGCCGACACCCGCAACGCCCCGGACGCCAGCGATGCGCCGGCCCACGTCCGCTGCGCGCAGCTGCGGCCGGGCATGAACTACCGCGAAGCCATGACGATCATGGGGCGCGAACCGGACAACACGCTGTCGGGCCACTCGGCGGCCGGCCCTGGCGGCGATCCACCCGCGGGCAGCTTCGGCATCGATTTCTGGTACGACACGGGCGATGACGGCGAACGCCGCACCACCTCGATGCGCTACAGCGGTGGCGTGGTCGAGACCGTGGATTGCGGGGCGCCCGCTCCGGGCTCCGACACCGCAACCAACGGGGAACGATGAACATGCGATCGATCTGTGTGTACTGCGGCTCCAACACCGGCGGCAAGCCGGTCTACGCCGAACGCGCCATGGCGCTGGGCGAGCGCATCGCGCGCGAGGGCATGACCCTGGTCTACGGCGGCGGCAATGTCGGTCTGATGGGTGTGGTCGCCGATGCGGTGCTCGCCGGCGGCGGCGAGGTGGTGGGCGTGATCCCCGAACAGCTGGTGAACTGGGAGGTCGCGCATCGCGGACTCACCCGGCTCGAAGTCGTGGGCTCGATGCACGAGCGCAAGATGCGCATGTTCGACCTCGCCGACGGCTTCGTCGCCCTGCCCGGCGGGTTCGGCACGCTCGACGAGATGTTCGAGATGCTCACCTGGCGCCAGCTCGGTATCGGCGACAAGCCCTGCGCGTTCCTCGACGTCGACGGCTTCTTCGAGCCGTTGATCGCCATGATCGACCGCATGGTCGACCAGCGGTTCCTGCATCCCGCGCAGCGCGCGGACCTCTGGCATGGCGACGGCATCGACGCGATGCTGGCCTGGATGCGGGACTACGCGCCGGCGAACGCGGCCAAGTGGCTCGACCGCAAGCACCGCAAGGATCCACGCTGAGTTCCGCCACACGGCGGCGAAGGTGGCGCGAAGCGGATGACGTGCAGGCGCTGCACGCGATCTGCGGACGCGGGCGCAGTGCGGTCCTGCGCGCTGTGTGACAATGCCGTCGACAAGCTTCCGGCGTCACCCGGATGCACGGAGCGATGCATGGATCCCACCGCCGGCTTCAGCGCCTTCCGCATCCACCACGATGCGCAAGGCCACCGCAGCGGCCTGGAACAGGTCTCGCTCGACGAGCTGTCGCCCGGCGAGATCGTGGTCCGCACTGCGTATTCCTCGGTCAACTTCAAGGATGCGCTGGCCGGCACGGGCAAGGGGCGGATCCTGCGCGAATTCCCGCTGGTGGGCGGCATCGACGTCGCCGGCCACGTGGTTTCGTCGGCGGACCCGAAGTTCCGCGAAGGCGACGAGGTGCTGGTCACCGGCAGCGGCCTGAGCGAGACGCGCGACGGTGGCTATGCGGAGTACGCGCGCGTCGAGGCGAAGTGGGCGGTGCCGCTGCCGATGGGATTGTCGCTGCGCGAAAGCATGATCCTGGGCACCGCAGGCTTCACCGCTGCGCTCGCTCTGCTGCGGATGCAGGAGAACCGGCAGTCGCCCGCACTGGGGCCGCTGGCGGTCACTGGCGCGACCGGCGGCGTCGGTTCGCTCGCGGTCGACATCTTCAGCCGCGCCGGCTACACGGTGCATGCGATCAGCGGCAAGCCGGCGCACGCCGAATACCTGAAGTCGATCGGCGCGAGCGAAGTGCTGGGCCGCGACGCGCTGGCGACCGCGCGCCCGCTGGAGTCCGTGCGCTTCGGCGGCGGCCTGGACAACGTCGGCGGCGCCATGCTCGCCAGCCTGCTGGCGCAAACGCGGCCCTACGGCAATGTCGCCAGCGCCGGGCTGGCGGCCAGCGCCGACCTGCCGGCCTCCGTCATGCCCTTCATCATCCGCGGCGTCTCGCTGCTCGGCGTGGCCTCCGCCGGCACCGCGCGCGAGATCCGCGACGAGGTCTGGCGGCGCCTGGCGAGCGACTGGAAGCCGCGCCACCTCGACCTCATCTGCACGCGCGAGACCACGCTCGACGGGCTGCCGGACGTGTTCCAGGGCATGCTGGCCGGCGGATCGGTCGGCAGGACCCTGGTCACATTCCCCTAGCCGGACCGGTTGGCAAGCCGTCGCCGGGGCGCGACAATCCATGCGGTCCGCAAGGGGAAACCAGATGGCGCGCATCCTGATCGTCGATGACTCACCCTCGCAGCTGATGGGCATCCGCCGCATCGTCGAGAAGCTGGGGCACGAAGCGGTCACCGCCGAGGACGGCGCGGCCGGCGTGCGCGCCGCCAGGGAGCACATGCCCGACCTGATCCTGATGGACGTGGTGATGCCCAACCTCAACGGCTTCCAGGCCACGCGCACCATCAAGCGCGATGCCGCCACCGGCCACATCCCGGTGATCCTGGTGACCACCAAGGACCAGGAAACCGACCGCATCTGGGGCATCCGCCAGGGCGCGCAGGGCTATCTCACCAAGCCCTTCAGCGAATCCGAGCTGACCGAGGCGATCGTGTCCACGATCGGCCACGGCAGCGCGCCGGCGGCGGAACCCGAAGCCGGCTGATGCCGGGGCGTCGCGGGTTGGCGCCCGTTCCGGCTCACTCGCGGCGCCAGTCCTCGGCGAACGCTTCGCGGATCTTCTCGTAGGCTTCGCGCTGGCGAAGGTCGTGCGGCGTGGGCGCCTGGATCTCCAGTTCGACCAGCTGGTCGCCGGCCGCAGCGCCCCCCGTGCCCGGCAGGCCGCGTCCGCGCAGGCGCAGCTTGCGCCCGGCCTCGGAGCCGGCGGGAATCTTCAGCTCCACCTGCCCCCCGAGCGTCGGCACGCTCACGATCGCGCCCAGCGCGGCCTCCCAGGGCGCGACCGGCAGGCTGTAGAGGATGTTGCGGCCGTCGACCTCGAACTTCGGATGCGCGGCGTACTCGATCTCCAGCAGCAGGTCGCCACCCTGGCTGCCCTGCCCGGCCAGCCGGATCACCTGACCGGGGCGGATGCCGCGCGGGATGCGCACGTCGAACGAACGGCCGTCGATCGCGATGCGCACGCTGTCGCCGCGATGCACGCTCTCTAGCGACACCGCGAGCCGCGCGCGCGTGTCGCCGGCGCCCATGCCCGCGGCGCGGGGACCGCCGCGCATGCCCGGACCCGAGCCCGGGCCGCCGCCCCGGCGGAACAGGCTTTCGAAGAAGTCGCTGAACCCTCCGCCCGCGCCGCCTCCGGCGAACACTTCGTCGAAATCGAAGCCCGCCTGACCGCCGCCACCGCCTCCGAACCCGGCCGGCGGCACCTCGTCGCCGGGGCGGTATCCGCCGGCGCGCAGCTGGTCGTAGGCCTTGCGCCGCGCCGGGTCGCGCAGCGCCTCGTAGGCCTCGTTGACGGCCTTGAACCGGTCCTCGGCGCCGGCCTCCTTGCTCACGTCCGGATGGTACTTGCGCGCCAGCCGGCGGTACGCGGACTTGATCTCCGCGTCGCCCGCACTGGGCTCCACGCCGAGCACGCTGTAGTAATCCTTGAACTGCATGGTCGCTCCACAGACGACGGCCCNNNGGGCCGTCGACAGTCTAACGGTGGACCCGCGCGACGGTCAGTGCGCGGTGCCGGCCCCCACCTGGATCCGGCGCGGGGTGGTCTCCGGCTTCTTCGGGATCACGATCTCCAGCACGCCGTTGCGGCCCGCCGCCGAGATGCCCTCGGCATCGGCGCTGTCGGGCAGCGCGAAGCGGCGGTGGAAGCTGCCGTAGCGGCGCTCGACGCGCGAATAGCGCTCGGTCTCGGTGGTCGACTCGCTCTTGCGCTCGCCCTTGATCGAGAGGATGCCCTTGTCCATCTGGATCTCGATCTCCTGCGGGTCGATGCCCGGCAGGTCGGCGTACAGGACGAAGCGCTCCGCTTCCTCCTTGATGTCGACCCGCGGCACCCACTGCGCGGTGACCACGGCCGAGGCGTCGGTGTCCTGCTCGCCGAAGAAACGGTCGAAGACCTGCTTGATCTCATCATGCAGCGCCAGCTCCGTGGGGCGCTGGCGGTAACGGACGATGCTCATGTGTTGGCTCCTGGTGTCTGCGGCGGCACGGCGGCCGCCATGCCCGCGATGTGCGAGCGGCCCGCGGATTTTCAAGACCCCTCCGCCGCGGCGGCATGCGACGATGGGGGCCGTTCACTCCGCCGGAAGCACCCCCATGACCATCCAGATCGGCGACCGCATCCCCGAGGTCGTGCTCAAGTACATCGACGACGGCGTCCAGGCCATCGACACTCCGACCCTGTTCGAGGGCCGCAAGGTGGTGCTGTTCGCGGTCCCCGGCGCGTTCACGCCCACCTGCTCCGAGCGCCACCTGCCCGGCTTCGTCGAGCACTTCGACGCATTCGCCGAGCGCGGCATCCACGTGGCCTGCATGGCGGTCAACGACCCGTTCGTGATGCAGGCCTGGGGCGAGTCCCAGCACGTGCCCAGGGGGCTGCGGATGCTGTCCGACGGCAATGCCGATTTCACCCGGGCGCTGGGGCTGGAGATGGATGCCAGCGGCTACGGCATGGGCGTGCGCTGCAAGCGCTTCGCGCTGTACGCCGAGGACGGGATCGTGAAGCAGCTGTTCGTCGAGGCGCCCGGCGAGTTCAAGGTGTCCGGCGCCGAGCACGTGCTGGCGCAGCTGGGCGGCTGAGCGTCAGCCCGGGGGCAGCACGCGGACGCGGATGCTGGCCCAGGCGCCGGTGTCCGCGAGTGCGGTGAGGCGATAGGTCCCGGGCGTCTCGAACACATGCACGAAGGCATTCGCGCCGCGGGTGCCCGCGATCCGGCGTCCGTCGAGCAGCCACTCCACGGGCGCCTCCGTCCCCAGCGCGCGCAGCGAGACCCGGATGCCGCGCGTGCTGCCCGGCGGCCGCGCCAGGGTGGCGCCATCCTCCAGGCCGTCGATGCGGAGTTCCGCGACCGCCTCGCGCCCGTCCGGGACGCAGTCGGGCGCCAGCGGCGGCAGCTGCGCGGCGCGGCGCGTGGACGCCGGCAGCCATGGCGCAGCGAGCGCCGGCCAGCGCGCGACGGACGCCGACCGCGCCGTGTGCGCGGCGCGGCAGCTCGCCGACAGCCGGAGTCCCGTGTCCGTATCCACTTCGAACCGTTCGATCCCCGCGCTCCACGCGCGCGCGCCGCGTTCGGCGAACGTGGGCGGGATCGCGCCGTCCAGCACCCAGGCGTCGAAACGCCGCCGGCACAGCGCCGGCGCCTGCGCGTCGGCCGCGGTCCCGAGCGGCCAGCACACCTCGCGCCGCGACACCTGCGCCGGCATCGGCACCGCGACCGCATCGCCGCGCGCACTCGGCAGGCTGTCGACCACCTCGAACAGCAGCGGCAGCGCGGTGAGCGCGCCGTACTGGCCCGGCAGCGGGGTTCCGTCGGGACGCCCGACCCACACGCCCACCGTGTGCCGGCGGGTACCGCCGATCGCCCAGGCGTCGCGGAAGCCGTAGCTGGTGCCCGTCTTCCACGACACGCGCGGGCGCCGGCCGGCATCGAACATGCCCTCGCGCTCGCCCGGACGCGGATTGGACTCGAGGATCTCGCGCACGATCCAGGCCGCGCCCGGCGACAGCAGCCGGCGATCGAGTACCGGGTCCTGCGCGGTGTAGCGCACGCGCCCGGCGATCCCGTCGCGGTGCAGCGCCGCGTGCGCGCCGACCAGGTCCTCCAGCCGCGCGCCGGTGCCGCCCAGGATCAGCGCGAGGTTGGGCGATGCGCCTCTGGGAAATCGCAGGCCGATGCCCGCGTGGTCCAGCCGCGCCGCGAAGCGCGCGGGCCCGACGCGGTCGAGCAGGTCCACCGCCGGCACGTTGAGCGAGAGCCGCAGCGCCGTCGCCGCGGGGACGGGACCATTGAACGCGGCGTCGAAGTTGCCGGGGCGGTAGCCGCCGAACGACTGCGGCGCGTCCACCAGCAGGCTTTCGGAATGGATCAGCCCGTCGTCCAGCGCCATGCCGTAGAGGAAGGGCTTGAGGGTCGAGCCCGGCGAACGCCACGCGCGCACCATGTCCACGTGTCCGAGCCGCGCGCGGTCGGCCAGGTCGAGCGAACCGACGTAGGCGCGTGCCTCGAGGGTGGCGTTGTCGACCACCAGCAGCGCCGCGGACGTGCGCTCGGGCAGGCCCGAGAAATAGGACGCCACGCGCGCTTCGAGCGTGCGCTGCAGGTCGGCGTCGAGGGTGGAGACGATGCGCGGCTGGCGTGGATGCGCCGACCGCAGGCGCTGCGCCAGCAGCGGCGCGGTCATCGGCGGCCGCAGGCGCCGCGCGACCACGGTCTCGATCCTGGCATCGTCCACCTGCGCCCGGGTCCAGGTGCCGAGCACGGCCATGCGCTCGAGCACCTTGTCGCGTGCGGCCTGCGCCGTCTCCGGATGGCGGTCGGGCCGCAGCCGGCTGGGGGCCTGCGGCAGCACCGCCAGCAGCGCGGCCTCGGCGTGCGACAGCCGCGTCGCCGGCTTGCCCAGGTAGGCCCAGCTGGCGGCCTCCACGCCTTCGATGGTGCCGCCGAACGGCGCGCGTTCCAGGTACAGCGCGAGGATCGCGTCCTTCGACAGGTGCGCCTCCAGCTGCAGCGCACGCAGGATCTGCCGCGACTTTCCCGCCAGGCTGCGGGTCGATCCACCGGGACCGCGGTCGAGGATGCGCGCGACCTGCATGGTGAGCGTGGAGCCGCCGGAGACGATCCCGCCGCCGCGCGCCCATTGCCACCCGGCGCGCACCAGCGACACCGGATTCACGCCCGGATGCCGGTCGAACCAGCGATCCTCGTAGGCCAGCAGCGCTTGGAGATAGAGCGGCGAGACGCTGTCCCGCGTGGCCGGATGGCGCCACACGCCTTGCGCATCGGCGAACGCGCGCAGCGGAGTGCCATCGGCGGCGACCACCAGCGTGCTGAGGTCGCGCGCCTCCGGCAGCTGCGGCGGGAACGCGAGGTCGAGTCCCAGCAGCGACAGCAGCCCCACGACCGTGCCCCAGCGCAGCCAGGGCAGCAGTCGCCTCGCCCCGCTCCTGCTTGCGCAAGGCGTTCGCGATGAAGGCGCATGCCCCATCTGCATCACGTGCCTCCCGGGTCGCACGGGGATCGACGGGCGGGCGCCACGCCGCCCGCCCGCATCGGCGCTGCACGCAGCGCCTGCCGCATGCGGAAGCAGGCAGCCCCGTCTACGGCTGCACCACCGTGATCGTCGCCGGCACCGCGCGCCCGACGCCGCGGATCGCGGGGCGGTACATGTCCTCGGCCATCGGCGGCGGCACGGTATAGGTCCCCGGCGTCACCGCGCGCACCAGGTAGAACACGCGCGCCTTGCGGCCCGGGTCGAGGGAGAGCGCAGCCACGTAACGGTCGTCGCGGAACTCCTCGTGTTTGACGTCGGCCGCGTCGGAGCGCTCGGTGATGTCGATCCCGTCCACCACCACGTCCGCCCATTGCCTGGCATCGCCGAGGTTTAAGTTCTCGATCTCCAGGCCCGCGGGCAGCAGGTCGGTGAGCAGCGCGTCCGGCATGGCGACATCGGAGGTGATCGCCACCGCCACGATCAGCGCCTCGCCCTCCTTCAGCGGCGCCGGTGTCCACGGCTTGCCCTCGGTGGTGAACAGCGCGCGCTCGACCTTGATCCGGCTCGCATCCACCGCCGGCGGGTCGGCCGGCACGCCGGCCACGTCGATGTTCACGAACAGCGGTCCCGCTTCACCCTGGGACGGCTCGTCCGGATCGAAGCGCACGCCCTTGGCCAGTGCGCCGGCATCGTAGGTGCGACCGACCACGCGCGCCGCCGGCACGTCCTGCGCCACGCCCCCCTCGGTGAGCGTGCCGGACACCTGCCGGCCCTGGGCCGCCGCCAGCGCCTTGCCCAGCCGCGCCAGCGCGATCTGCTCCTGCGTGCTCAGGTACAGCCGGCCGCGGTTGCGACGCGTGTCGAGTTCGCGTCCGATGTCGACGGCCTTCGCGTCCCAGGTTGCGCGGGCCTGGCCGCGCTCGTGGGTCAGCGCCACCATCAGCGACGCGTCGCGCAGCGCGCTGCCGTAGTCCCACAGGTAGCCCGGGCGGTCGCCCTCGAACGCGAACGCGGCGTCCAGCGCCTTGCCGCCGCGCGGCTTGTCGCCCTGCAGCGACAGTGCCAGCCCCAGGTGCACCAGCGGCAGTGCGGTCAGCGTGGACTTGCGCTCGTTGTCGTACAGCGCGCGCAGCGTCCCCAGCGGCGCGCGGTTGACCCGCGCCAGCACGTAGCCGGCGTGGGCCTGGTAGGCGAACTTCAGGTGGGAACGGTGGTCGCGGCCGTAGAACTCGTTGCCGCCCGCCAGCAGGTCCTCGCTCAGCCGCTCCAGCGCTTTCTGCAGCATCGTCTCGGGCACGTTGAACCCGGCGTCGCGCGCGTCGAGCAGGAACTCGACGATGTACGGCGTCAGCGCCGGGTTGACGTCGGCGTCGTTGCCCCACATCGAGAAATGCCCCGAACCGATCTGCATCGACGCCAGGCGGCCGAAGGCGCCCTCCACGTACTGGCGCCGCTTCGATGCATCCACGTCGCGTATGCCCAGCATGTCCACCGTGGCCTGGTCGAGCTGCAGCGCCGCGTAGCCCTTGCTGGTGGTCTGTTCGGCGCATCCGTAGGGATAGTCGAGCGCACCGCGGATCGCGCTCGCGAACGGGATCGGCGGGATCGCGCTGACGGTGAACTGCGCCGTCACCGAGCCCGGCATCAGTCCGTCGGCCAGCGTCGCGTCCAGCGTCACCGGCGCCGGCGACTGCAGCACCCGGCTGCTCGAGCGAAGGACCGCCGGCCAGGCCGCGCGTACCGGCAGGTCGTAGCTGCGGTCGACCTTCGCGCCGTTGCCGTCCACGCGCACGCGCACCCTGGCCACGGTGTATCCGGTGCCGGCCTGCAGCGGGAAGCTCAGCGTCGACTTGCCGTCCACCGCCAGCGGTAGCTTGCGTGCGCCCTCGCCGATCGCGACCGGGCCGACGCCGTCCACGCGCACGTCGAACTCGCCGGCCCTGCCGGTGAAGTTGGTCAGGTCCAGCGTGACGGTGGCGCGGTCGCCCGGCGCCATCACCCGCGGCATGCTGGCCTCGGCCACGATCGGCGCGCGCGAAATGGTCTCCACCGAACGGCTGCCGTAGCTGTCGGCCGAATACACCAGTGCCGACACCCGCAGCGTGCCGTTGAAATCCGGCACCTGCACGGTGACCTTCGCATTGCCCCGTGCATCGAGCTTCACCGGGCCCGAGAACAGGTCCACCGTCTGCACCCGCGCGGTCGGGCGCCGCGCCTGCGGCAGCGCCGCCAGCGCCATGTCGCCGCCGAAGCGCAGGCGCGCGGTGCCGCCGTCGAAACTTTCCACCACGCGGCCGTACACGTCGTACGCGTCCACGTCCAGGCGGCGCTGGGCGAAGAAATGCGCGCGCGCGTCGGGCACCGGATAGCGGGTGATGTTGAGAATGCCCACGTCCACCGCCGACACCGTGGCGTACGCCTCCTTGCCCGCCAGCTGCGGCGCGCTCAGCACCACCTGCATCGGACCTTCGGGCCGGATCTTCTCCGGTGCCCTGAGGCCGACCGCGATGCGCCGCTCGCGCCGGTCCATCGGCACGTGCGCGACGCCGACCGCGCGCGCAGGGGTGACCTTGCTCGATGCACTGCCGCCACGGAACACCAGCGCGGTCACGTACACGTCGTGCCGCTCCCAGTCCTCGGTCACCGGGATCTCGAAGCGGCTGCCGGCGCGCGCGTCGATCTCCTGCACGTAGAGCATGCGGTCGCTCTCGACCATCAGCAGGCCCTTGCCCGCGTGTGGCGGCGTGACCGTGACCGCGAGCGTGTCGCCGGCGCGGTAGCGGGTCCTGTCGAGCGACAGCTTCACCTTGTCCGGGCGCGCGTCGAGGCCGCGATTCTCGTCGCCCCAGCCCCAGCCGGCGCGGAAGGGATAGCGGGTAACCAGCTTCGTCTCCGGGTCCAGCACGTCGAGCCGGTACTCGCCCCACTCCACCGGCACATTGATGCGCGCCGCGGTTTCACCGAGGTCGACGGTCCGCGTTTCGACATTTTCGAAGCGGCTGGAATACTCGTAGTCCCAGCCGCCGTCCTCGTCGTAGCGCCAGTGGTAGTCGCGGTGTTCGCGCACCAGCGTGACCTGCAGGCCTGCGAGCGGGCGCGGCTTGCCGTCGGCGCCCACGCGCAGCAGCTCGAAGCCGGGGTTCGAGTCGGCGTCGGTGCCGTCCTCGTCGTCGAACTGCGGACGTACCGCGACCAGGGCCGGCGCCGGCCACAGCACGCGTTTGAGCGTGCGGTTGACGGTGCGGCCGCCGCTTTCGTACAGGCTGCCCGATACGAGGGCCGCCACCGGCGTGGTCGCCTTCACCTCCTCCGGCAGGGCGATGTCCTGGCGCAGCCGGCCCTGCTCGTCGAGCGTCGCGTCGACGACATCCTTCGCCTCCTTCGGCAACTGCACCATGGGGTCGCCGAAGAACCAGCCGGGCATGCCCTCGAGCGGATGCTGTTCCACCGCGACTGCCAGTTTCGCGGTGAAGCGGTTGCCGGCGGCCGGCGCGCCATAGAGGTAGGCACCGGTCGCTTCCAGCGCCAGGGGCTTGCCCGGCTCCAGCACCGCCGCAGGCGATGCGAGGTCGAGCTTCATGCGTTCGGGCAGGAACTCCTCGATGCGCAGGGTCATGCCCTGCACCGCGTCGCTGCTCGACGGATCGGTGCGGAACTCGACCTGCCAGCGTCCCGTGGGCGCGTCGACCGGCACCTCCTTCTCGAAGCCGAAGTAGCCCAGCGCCCCGGGCTGCAGACGGGTCTCGAAGAAGGTCTTGCCGTCGGGCTGCAGGAGGCGCACGAACAGCGATTGCGCCTTGCCGTCCTTCGCCGCCACCGGGCGACCGTCGTGGTCGCGCAGCAGCGCCGACACCCGCACGGTCTCGCCGGGGCGGTAGAGGTCGCGCCCGGACCAGGCATAGACGTCGAACCAGGCATTCTCGCGCCCGGACACCGCGAACTCCGACATGTCCAGCGCGGGCTGGTTGAACGGCAGCATCGAGACGTCGTTGCCGCGGCTGGCGACCAGCACGTGCGCGGCATCGAGCGTGTAGTCCAGCATCGCGTTGCCGTTGCCGTCGGTGGCGCCCCTGTAGATCGTCTCGCCGCGGGCATCGAGCACGCGCAGCTCCACGCTGCCGACCGCGTCGCCCTCGCGCAGCGACGCGGTATGCACGAACAGCGTGTCCCGGTAGGCCCGCGCATGCAGGCCGATGTCGCTCACGGTGAAGAACGCCGTTTCGAACTGGTCCTGGAACGAACCGGCCTTCTTCATGACCGCGAAGTACAGCCCCGGCTGCTGCAGCTCGGTGATGTCCTGCAGCGGCAGGTAGGTCAGCACGCGCTCGTTGCGCTCGCCGCCGAGCACGAACCGGTTCACGTACACCGGCTCGGCCAGCTTCGACATCGGCACCTTGTCGCCCCAGCGGCTGTCGAGTTCCCAGCTGCCGCGGCGCCCTCCGCGCTGGTACTCGGCAAAGAACGCCGGCAGCGAGGATTCTTTCACCCGCAGGAACTCGACATCGACCTCCTCGACGTTGACCGAGACGACCGGCAGGCCACGGGACTCCTTCGCCGGCAGCACGCTGCCCTGCGATGCGAACCCCACGACCGCGTCCAGTTCGCCGGTGTAGACCTTCTCCTCCCGCGCCTGGCCGAGCCGGCTGCCGTCGGCCGCCGTCAGCTCGGCGGAGATGCGCACGGTGTAGTGCGCGTCGGCGTCCACGTGCGGGTAGCGCAGGACCGTGCCGTCGTCCGACAGCGTCCAGCCGCTCGGCTCGGCGACGGGTTCGGCGAAAGTGACCAGCCGGTCGAAGGCTTGGGTGCCGACCAGCGGCTGCGAGAACTCCAGTGCAATCGCCAGCCCGTCCTCGGACTGGTCGGGAAAGGCGCGGACCAGGCCGAAGCCCTCGATCGCATCGCGTTCACCGCGGATCGCCTCGCCGCTGACGCCCGGCAGCTGGCCCGATTCGTTGCGCCTGCAGCCGCTGGCGGCCAGCAGCGCCGTCGCCAGCAGCGCCACGCCGATCCAACGCCCGAGATCCCGCACGGTCTTCCGTTCCACCCGACGCACTCCCCGATCCGTTGTCGCCCGAAGTATAGGGATCACGTGCACGCGCACGCATCTTCCCGCACAGGCGCAGTACCGGGCCGGATCGGCTCAGGTGCTGCAACGGGCCTGCGCGACGTGGAACGCGCGCGGGTCGGGCGATCGCCGGCGCCGGTGCGCGCGCATCACGTTGCAGTGGTTCTGTCCGGGCCTTGCGCACCGCCGATGGCCGTACGCTATCGCCACGGCCGCCCGGAATGCCTGCTCAGGCCGCCGGCGCGAGGGCCGGGCTGCGATCGAGCCAGGCGCCGAACTCCCGATGGGACATCGGACGCGCGAAGAGGTAGCCCTGCAGCACGTCGCATCCCAGCTGCTCGAGGCGTTCGCCGGTCGCCTGGTCCTCGACGCCCTCGGCCGCGACCGAGAGGCCGAAGCGGTGCGCAAGTGCCACGACGAAGCCCACGAGGTCGGCGCTGGACGCGTCGGTCAGCAGGTCGCCGACGAACGAGCGGTCGATCTTCAGTTCGTCCGCCGGGAGGTTGCGGAAATACGACAGGCAGGAAAAACCGGTCCCGAAGTCGTCGATCGAGATGCGCACACCCATCGACCGCAGGCGCGCGAGGATCGGAAAGGCGCGGGCCGCGTCCACGATCGAGCCCTCGGTGATCTCGAGCACCAGGCGCACGTCGGGGCCCGACCAGAGTTTGAGCGCGTTCTCGACCAGTTCGGGCAGGTCGGGTTCGACCGCCAGCGAGGCCGGCAGGTTCACCGCCACCGAGATGGGCGCGCCTGCCGCGTTCCATTGCCCGGCCTGCCGCAGCGCCGTATTGAGCGCCCACAGTGTCAGGCGGCGGATCTCGCCGATCCGCTCGGCCACCGGAATGAAGGCCGCGGGCGACACCAGGCCCCGCGAGGGCGACTTCCAGCGCATGAGGGCCTCCGCCCCGACGACGCGCCGGTCGCGCGCGTCGAGCTTGGGCTGGTAGTACAGCTCCATCTCGCCACGCTCGACGGCGCCACCCAGCTGCACCTCCAGATCCCACAGGTCGGAAATGTCGAGGTCGGCCGGGGCGTCCGGCGTCCACCCGGTGCGAACGCCTGCGCGCCGGGCGCGCAAAAGCGCGGCCTCCGCGCGGCGCAGCAGGAATTCGGCATGGCTCGCGTGCTGGGGACACAGGGCCACGCCCACGGTGACCGGGATTCGCAGCTTCATCGAGTCCATCTGCAGGGGCGCCTCGAGCAGGCGGAACAGCTTCTGCACGGCCAGCTCGGCGTGGCCGCGGTTGAGGATGCCGCTGAGCAGCAATGCGAAGCGGTCGTCGCCGATCCGCCCCACGTAGTCCTGCCGTCGCGCCACGGACTGCAATTGCGCGGCGAGATGGCCAAGTATCCCGTCGCCGGCCTTGAACCCGTGCACACCGTTGAGCTGCATGAACCCGTCGACATCGACCACCACCAGCGCCATGGTGGCGCGGCGCTCGCAGGCGGCGACCACCTGGCGTCCGAGCAGCTGCATGAAGTCCCGCCGGCCGCGCAGGCCGGTCAGTTCGTCGGTTCCGGGCGGATGCATGGCCTCAGTCCAGGAACAGCATGGCCGGATCGAGTCCGTAGGCGCCGAGCGACAAGCCTCCGCGCACGCCGAGCGGTGCGCCCGCGGCGTCCGTCTCGAGCGTGCCCAGGTCGATCACTTCGAACTCGGCCAGCAGCCGCTTGTCCGCATCCAGCACCCGCATCAGGGTGGGCCGCAGGCGCTGCAGGGCATTGACCGCCATCACCACGCCGACGCTGCCGTCGCTCAGCTCGACCAGGGTCCCGGTGGGATACACGCCGCATATGCGGATGAACTGTTCGACCAGCGCACCCTCGAACAGGCGGTCCCGGGTCTGGTAGAGCTCCATCATCGCCTGATGGGGCGAGCGGCGGGAGGCGTAGCCGCGATCGCTGATCATCGCGTCGTAACTGTCGACCAGACCCAGGATGCGGCTGCCGAGCAGGATCTGCGATCCCCCGAGCCGGCGCGGATAACCGCTGCCGTCGTGCCGCTCGTGATGCTGTCCGACCATGCGCGCGACCGCGGGCGAGAGCCCGGAGATGGCGCCGACGATGGCGCGACTTTCCTCCACATGCGCGCGCAGGATGCGCAGTTCGTCCTGCTGGAGCGGACCTTGCTTCAGCAGCAGCTCCGAGGGAATGCGGACCTTGCCCACGTCGCACAGCAGCGCGGCGATCGCGAGATCGCGCAGGTCGTCGCGCTCCAGCCCGATGTGCCGTGCGAAGGTCGCCGCCCAGATGCTGCACGCCACGCCGTGGCGGTAGATGTAATCGCCCTTGCGCTGCATCTCGACCACCCACGACAGCGCCGCCGGGTTGCGGTCGAGCGAGTCCAGCATGGCGTCCACGCCTTCCTGCAGCCCGGCCGCCGTCAGGGTTTCGTCGCTGCGCGCGGTATCCAGTACCAGTCGGATGCTGGCATCGAGCGTCGCATGCGCGGTTTCGGCGGCGGCGAGTTCGGCCCCGAAGACAGCGGTGGCGTTGTTCCGCACAGGCGAAGCCGCGACCGGAGGCTGCGTGACGGAGGCCTCCGCAGGCGCGTCCGGCATCGAGGCCCAGCCGTCCAGGACGGGCGCGGATGCGACCGGCACCGGGCAGGGCACGATGGAGAGCGCCGGGACCGGCGCTGCCGCGGCTGCAGGCACTTCCCGTGGTTCCACGCCCGGTGTGGCGTCGGGAGAAGATTCGGGGCCGTCATCGAGGATGACGTGCCTCGTGTCCGGCGACTTGCCACGCAGCACGTCCACGTGCACCTGCCGGCACGCCGCACGGACGCGATGCACCTCGTCCTCGGTTCGAACCAGCCAGCCTTCGAACGCGAACCCGGCGTCCTGCCACGGACGGTCGAGGCGACTGATGTACATCCCGGCCTGCAGGCCCGCCGTCGAGATGCACAGCTCCATCGAGAACGGTACGTCGGACGGCGCCCGCGTCATGGCGTCGGCCCGGCACCGGGCGGGGCGTTACGTGGCCCGGGGACGCCCGCGGACAGGCAGGCGGCCGCACGCGGAATGCAGGCGATTTGGCGCACGTCGACTCGGCCTCCCGACCTCTTGCGAGGATATCGGCCCGGTGCGGCGCCACTGGAGCGCCGGCCGACGAACGGCGTCAGCCGGACGTATCACCCGATGCGTCGGCGTCCGACCCGGCGCCTCCCGGCGCCTGCACGGACGCATGCGCGGCCAGCGCATCCGGCGCCATGCCCTCGGGCAACCCGGCATCGTCCGCATCGAGCAGCACATCGACGCGTTCCAGCGCCTGCAGGCTCTCGTCCGACGCCAGCCGCATCAGGGTCACGCCCTGGGTGTTGCGGCCGACCTGGGCGATCTCCGCGGCCCGGGTCCGCACCAGGGTGCCGCCGTCGGAGATCAGCAGCACTTCGTGGTGGTCGGAGAGCTGGATCGCGCCGACGAGGCGGCCGTTGCGGGCAGTGGTCTGCAGCGCGATCACGCCCTGGGTGCCGCGCCCCTTCTTCGGATACTCGTCCAGCGGCGTGCGCTTGCCGTAACCGCGTTCGCTCGCGGTGAGGATGTCGCCAGGGCCCTCGACCACCACCAGGCTGCGCACTTCCTCGCCCTCGGCCAGGCGGATGCCGCGCACGCCGGTGGCGGTGCGGCCCATGGCGCGCACCGAGCCTTCGTCGAAGCGCACCGCCTTGCCGTTGCTGGCGAACAGCATGATGTCGCGGCTGCCGTCCGTCAGCGCGGCATTGACCAGCGCATCGCCCTCGTCGAGGTTGATCGCGATCTTGCCGCGCGCCAGGCGATAGGCGAACTCGGTGAGCGGCGTCTTCTTGACCGTGCCGTGCCGGGTGGCGAAGAACACGAACCGGTCGCCGTCGTACGCGCGCACCGGCACCACCGCCTGCACCTTCTCGCCTTCCTCGAGCGCGATCCAGTTGATGATCGGGCGGCCGCGCGCATGCGGGCCGGCATCGGGCAACTGGTGCACAGGCAGCCAGAACACGCGCCCGGCGCTGGTGAAGGTGAGCAGGGTGTCGTGGGTGTTGACCAGCCACAGCTGGTCGATGAAATCCTCGTCCTTGGTGCTCGCCGCATTGCGGCCGCGGCCGCCACGGCGCTGGGCGCGGTAGGACGTGACCGGCTGGCGCTTGGCGTAGCCGGCGTGGGACAGCGTGACCACCACGTCTTCGGGCGCGATCAGGTCGAGGATGTCGAGGTCCTCTTCGCTGGCACGGATCTCGCTGCGGCGCGCGTCGCCGAATTCCTCGCGCACGTTGCGCAGCTCGGTGCGGATCACCTCCAGCAGCACCTCCGGATCCTCCAGGATCTCGATCAGGCCGCGGATGGCGTCGAGCAGCTGGCGGTACTCCTCGGTCAGCTTCTCCTGCTCCAGGCCGGTCAGCCGGTGCAGGCGCATCTCCAGGATCTGCTGGGCCTGGACCTCGGTGAGCTGATAGCCATCCGCCAGCAGGCCCACGCCCTTGGGCAGGTCTTCCGGGCGCGACGCCTCGGCCCCGGCCGCTCCCAGCAGCGCACCGACCAGGCCCGGCTGCCACAGGCGGCCGAGCATCCGCTCGCGCGCCACCTGCGGGTTGTCCGAGGTCTTGATCAGCTCGATCATCTCGTCGATGTTGGCGAGCGCGACCGTCAGCCCTTCCAGCACGTGGGCGCGGTTGCGCGCCTTGCGCAGTTCGAAGATGGTCCTGCGCGTGACCACCTCGCGGCGGTGGCGGACGAAGGCCTCGAGGATCTGGCGCAGGTTGAGCAGCTGTGGACGGCCGTCCACCAGCGCCACCATGTTGATGCCGAACACCGATTCGAGCTGGGTCTGGGCATAGAGGTTGTTGAGCACTACCTCGGCCGAATCGCCGCGCTTGATCTCGATGTAGATGCGCATGCCGTCCTTGTCGGACTCGTCGCGCAGCTCGCTGATGCCGTCGAGCTTCTTCTCCTTCACCAGCTCGGCGATCTTCTCGATCAGCCGCGCCTTGTTCACCTGGTAGGGAATCTCGGTGACGATGATCGACTCGCGGCCGTTGTCGGCCACCTCGACGTCGCATTTCGCCCGGATGCGCACCCGGCCGCGCCCCGTGCGGTAGGCCAGGTGGATGCCGCCGACGCCGTTGATGATGCCGCCGGTGGGAAAGTCGGGGCCCGGGATGTATTCCATCAGCCCGTCGATGTCGATCTCCGGATTGTCGATCAGCGCGATCAGCGCATCGACCACCTCGGACAGGTTGTGCGGCGGGATGTTGGTGGCCATGCCCACCGCGATGCCGGCCGAACCGTTGACCAGCAGGTTCGGGAACCGGGTCGGCATCACCGACGGTTCCAGCTCCTTCTCGTCGTAGTTGGGCGTGAAATCGACGGTTTCCTTGTCGATGTCGGCCATCAGCTCGTGGGTGATGCGCGCCATGCGCGCCTCGGTATAGCGCATGGCCGCGGCCGAATCGCCGTCGACCGAACCGAAGTTGCCCTGCCCGTCCACCAGCATGTAGCGCAGCGAGAACGGCTGTGCCATGCGCACCAGGGTGTCGTACACCGACTGGTCGCCGTGTGGGTGGTACTTGCCGATCACGTCACCGACGATGCGCGCGGACTTGTAATAGGGCTTGTTGCTGTGCGCGCCGAGCTCGTTCATCGCGTGCAGCACGCGCCGGTGCACCGGCTTGAGGCCGTCGCGGACGTCCGGTAGCGCGCGCCCGACGATCACGCTCATCGCGTAATCCAGGTAGCTGCGCCGCATTTCGTCTTCGAGGTTGACCGGGATGATTTCCTGCGCGAGATCGGTCATCGAATTGCTTGCATCCTCGTGGTGCCGGACGGTGTCGCCGCCGGTCTGGGCGGAACTCCGCGAACAGGGCGGCGGAGCCAGTCGACCCCGCCGGAAACAGTGCCAGAAATGGTACCACGCGGGACGCCAGCGCGCCAGTATTTTTCGCCGCAAAAACAACAGGTTGCGCGGTGTCTCCAGGCCTCGCTGCGACCGCACCCGGGATCGTGGTTCAGGTGCCCACGATGGGCCGCTGCGCGCACCATCGCGCGATCGCCTGACAGCCGTCACTACCCGGGCGATGCACGGGCAATGGACCATCGCAGCATCACTGCCATGGTCCCGCTCATGTCGCCTACTGTCGTGCTTCTGCGTCTTGTCCTGCTGGTTGCCGGAATGCTGCTGGTCTGGCGGACCACCCTGTCCGTGCTGCCCTACGAGGCGGGTCGCAACGCGTCGGTCCACATGACGGCGGGCGTCCTGATCTCGGCCGGAGTCCTCGGGTTGCTGGTCGTCCTGAAGCGCCTGGATGGTCTGTCATGGCGCGAGATGGGATCCGGAGGTGCACACAGGAATCTGCGTGCGTTCGCGCTGGGGGCAGGCCTGTGGCTGTTGCCGGCCGCCGCAGGGACCGCACTCTGCATCGCACTGGGCTGGAGCACGCTGGACCTGCGCTCGCCTGGGGCACACGTCGCGTGGACGCTGCCGGCGCTGGCGCTGGGCGTGTTCCTGGTGGAGGCGTTGCCCGAGGAACTCGCGGTGCGCGGCTATGCGCAGGGCCTTGCCGTCCGAGCGCTCCCGCCATGGGCTTCGCTGCTGCTGCAGGTCGTCGTATTCACGGCCTTCGCCTGGGGCGTGGGCGCGCTGGGTTCCGTGCAACAGTGGCTGTTCATTCCGGCGCTGGCGTTGATTCTCGGCTATGCACGCGCGCTGACCGGAAGCACGTGGACGGGGATCGGGGTGCATACGGCCTGGATGACCAGCCAGCAGTGGCTCGCGGCCAACGCCGAAGCGCAGGGAATGCAGACGCTGCAGTTCGTCGCCTTCGCGCTGCTGCCCTCGGCCACATTGGGCGCCGTGCTCGGCATGCGCCATCCCGAGTTCGACTGGCGCAGGGCGATGCGCAGACCGTGAAACCCGGACCCGCCGGAGTCGACCACCGAAGGTCGGAGCGCACCCGCCAGCGTCGGCGTCACCGGCCTGTCGGCAGTGTCCCGCGGGATCGACGCGGTCGCGGATCAGCGCCCGAACATGGCCTGCATCGACGCGGTCTGCGGATGTTCGACGATGCCCTTCTCGGTGACGATCGCATCGATCAGACCGTGCGGGGTGACGTCGAACACCGGGTTCCAGGCCGCAACGCCCTCGGCCACCGTGCGGGTGCCGCCGATCGCGAACAGCTCGGCCGGATCGCGCTCCTCGATCTCGATCGACTCGCCCGACGCGGTGTCCATGTCCACCGTGGAAGAAGGCGCGACCACCATGAACTTCGCGCCGTGGTGACGCGCGGAGATCGCCAGCTGGTAGGTCCCGATCTTGTTGGCGGTGTCGCCGTTAGCGCAGATGCGATCGGCGCCGACCACCACCCACTGCACCACGCCGGTCTTCATCAGGTGCGCGGCGGCGGAATCCGCGATCAGGGTCGCGGCGATCCCGTCCTGCATCAGTTCCCACGCGGTCAGGCGCGCGCCCTGCTGCCAGGGCCGTGTCTCGCCGGCGTAGACGCGGGCGATGTCGCCGCTGGCCACGCCGGCGCGGATCACCCCGAGCGCGGTGCCGAAGCCCGCGGTCGCCAGCGAGCCGGTGTTGCAGTGGGTCAGCACGCCGCTGCCGGGCGCGATCAGCGACGCACCCAGTACGCCCATGGCGCGGTTGGCGGCGAGGTCCTCGGTCTCGATCGCGCGCGCCTCGGCCTCCAGCGCGGCGCGCCAGTCCATGCCCTCGCCCGCCGACGCACGCACCAGTGCGGCACGCATGCGCGCCAATGCCCAGGCGAGGTTGACGGCGGTCGGCCGCGCGGCATTGAGGCGCTGCAGCGCCGGTTCGAGCCGCGGCGAGGCCTCCGACGCGCCGGCCGCATCGCAGTCGCGCGCGGCGAGCACCACGCCCCATGCGGCGGCGATGCCGATCGCCGGGGCGCCGCGCACGGCCAGCGTGCGGATCGCCTCGGCGACCGCGTCGCTGCTCGTGCAACGCAGATACTCGACCTCGAACGGCAGCCGCCGCTGGTCGAGCAGTTCCAGCGCGTCGCCGGTCCAGCGGATCGGACGGATGCGGTCGTAGCGGGCGTAATCGATGGGATCGGTCATGCGCCGATTGTAGGCGGTGGCCCGGGAGGCGTCCCGGGCCACCGTGTGTGTCAGCGGACGCGGAACTCCGCGCGGCAGCCACCGTCCACCCACACCCCGCTCCGGTCCCACCCCCAGTTCTGGGTGCGCACGCAGGGGCGCTCGGACAACTGGCGCGTCAGCTGGACATCGCGCCGCACCTGGACCGGACAACGCTGGTGGCGGTCGTTCTTCGACTCACAGCGCAGCACGCGCTCGCCGCCGCCCCCATAGCCCGGTCCGCCATGCCCGGGGCCCGCCCCGGGGCCGTAGCCGCCGCGCCCGGCCACGAATTCCGCCCGGCAGCCCTGCGAGACCCAGACGCCGCTGTTGTCCCAGCCCCAGTTGCGTCCCTGCACGCATTGGGTGCGCGAGAGCTGGCGCGTGAGCGACACGCCGCCGCGGGTATCGACGCGGCAGTGGCGGGTGCGGTCGTCGTCCGACTCGCAGCGCACCACGCCGCCGGAGCCGTAGCCGCCGCCCGGAGGGCCACCGCCATATCCGCCGGCGGGATAGCCGACACAGCCGGCCAGCAGCAACACCGCACCCGCGCCCAATGCGTTCCTGATCGTGCCCATCGGCGTCCTCCCGCACATGGCGATGCGCGAAACAGTGCGCGCAGGGGCGTGAACGCGGGGGCAAGCGGACCTGTTGACCGGCTCGCGCCGGCGGTTCAGGCGCGGGTGAAATCGAACGCCAGCACGTCGGCGATGCGCGGCGTGCGCAGCAGCGCCATGAGCAGGCGGTCGATTCCCAGCGCGACGCCCGCGCAGGCGGGCAGGCCCGCCGCCATCGCCTGCAGCAGCGCCTCGTCCATCGCCGGCGCAGGCACCCCGCGCCCGGCGCGGACCGCCATGTCGCGCCCGAATCGGCGCCGCTGCTCATCGCCCTCGGTCAACTCGTGGTAACCGTTGGCCAGTTCAAGCGGCCCGAGGTACAGCTCGAAGCGCTCGGCCACGTCCATGCCGTCGCGACTGACCACCCGCGCCAGCGCGCACTGCGAGGCCGGGTAGTCGTGCAGCACCAGCAGCTGGTTGGGCGGGAAGCCGGGCTGGATGCGGTGGGTCATCAGCAGGTCCAGCCAGTCGTCGCGGGTCAGTCCATCGGGATCGACCGCGATCCCGTCGGCGGCCGCGCGCAGGCGTTCGATGTCGTCGGCCATGGGATCGATGCCCAGCGCGTCGCGGTACAGGGTGCGGAAGTCGATGCGTGCCACCGATGCCTCCCGATCGACCATCGACAGGGCCGCCTGCACCAGCTCGACGGCTTCGTCGGCCAAGCGCAGATGGGTCCAGCCGACGCGGTACCACTCCAGCATCGTGAACTCGGGATTGTGCCGGCCGCCGGCCTCGCCGTCGCGGAAGACCCGGCCGAGTTCATAGCAGTCGCCGACGCCCGCCGCGAGCAGCCGCTTCATCGGGAACTCCGCCGAGGTCCGCAGCCAGCGCGTGCGCGGCGCACCCTCGGTGCGGCCGGAGAATTCCAGCGCGAACGAGGCGATGTTCGGATCGGTGTTGCCCGCGCGCGACAACACGGGCGTCTCCACTTCCAGCACGCCGCGGCGGGCGAAGAAATCGCGGACGAGGGCATTCAGGCGCGCCCGCAGGACGAGCGCCTCGCGCGTCGCGGACGGCACCCAGGCGGGATCAGCCATGCGTCGACAGGAACGCGAGCAGTTGCGCCTCGTCCCAGACCTCGATGCCGAGTTCCTGTGCCCTGGCCAGCTTGGAGCCCGCGTTCTCGCCGGCGACGACCAGGTGCGTCTTCTTCGACACGCTGCCGGCGACCTTGGCGCCCAGCGCTTCCAGCCGTTCGCCCGCCTCGTCGCGGGTCATCGCTTCCAGGGTGCCGGTGAGCACGACCGTGCGTCCGTCGAGCGGGCCTGCCTGGCGCGTCGCACGCGCCGGCGCAGCCTCGAGCAGGCGCCGCATGGCCGCGTCGGCGGCGCGCAATGCCGCCAGCGCATCGCGGTCGGCGAGATGGGCGGCCAGGTTCTCCGCCCCGGCCGCAGACAACCCGGCGCCGGTCCAGCCGCTGGCGTTCGCGCGCAGCAGCGCATCGAGCGTGCCGTAGGTGTCGGCCAGGCGCTCGGCACTCTTGCCGCCCAGCTTGTCCACCGGCAGGGCCTGCAGCAGGTGCGCCAGCCCGAGTCGCTCGCGCAGGGCCGCCGCCGGCGGCCCCTCGTCGCCGAAGGTGATGCCGGCCGCGAGCAGCGCGTCGACCACGGCGGCATTGCCGGCCTGTTCGAAGAAAGTGGCGATCGAACGCCCCACCTCGGCTCCGATGTCCGGCAGCGCCTGCAGCAGCACCGCGGGCGTGGTGCGGATGAAGTCGAGCGAGCCCAGCCACCGCGCCAGCGATTTGGCCGTGGTCTCGCCCAGGTGGGGAATGCCGAGCGCGAACAGGAAGCGCGGCAGCGTGGTCGCCTTGCTGGCGGCGAGCGCGGCGACCAGGTTCTCGGCCCAGCGCGTGGCAAGCTTGCCCGACAGGTCCACCGCCAGATGCTCGCGCAGGAAGGGCGCGTTCTTCCAGTCGTGCGCATCGTCGGCCAGCAGCGCCTGGCCGCGCGCATCGAACGCCAGTGCGCCGCGGCTGTCGGCCACGGCCTGCGCCAGGTCGGCGGCGGTGGCCGCGTCCAGCGCGGTCTTCATCCGCACCAGGTCCTCGACCGTGAGCGCGTACAGGTCGGCCGGCGAATGCACGAAGCCGAACTCCACCAGCGCTTCGGCCTGGCGGTCGCCCAGCCCCTCGATGTCCATCGCCCGGCGCGAGGCGAAATGCCGCACCGCCTCCTTGCGCTGCGCCGGGCACGCCAGCCCGCCGCTGCAGCGCCATGCGGCCGCCCCCTCCTCGCGCACCAGCTCCGAACCACAGACCGGGCATTGCGACGGCATCGTCCACGGTGTCGCGCCCGCGGGCCGGCGTTCCTCGATCACGCGCACGATTTCGGGAATCACGTCCCCGGCGCGACGCACGATCACCGTGTCGCCCTCGCGCACGTCCAGCCGCGCGATCTGGTCGGCGTTGTGCAGGGTGGCATTGGTGACGGTGACGCCCGCCACCTGCACCGGTTCCAGCCGTGCCACCGGAGTGACCGTGCCGGTGCGACCGATCTGCACTTCGATCGCGCGCAGCACCGTGGCCTGTTCCTGGGCGGGATACTTGTGCGCCAGCGCCCAGCGCGGCGCGCGCGAGACGAAGCCCATCTCCCGCTGCTGGTCGTAGTCGTCGAGCTTGTAGACCACGCCGTCGATGTCGTACGGCAGGGTGTCGCGCAACTTGCCGATGCGACGGAAATACGCCAGCAGGCCGTCCAGTCCCGTGGCGGTGTCGACTTCCGGCGCCACGGGGAACCCGAACCCGCGCAGCAGCTGCAGCGTCTGCGAATGGGTCTCCGGCAGGTCCAGGCCCGCCACCTCGCCCACGCCATAGGCGAAGAACGCCAGCGGCCGGCGGCGGGTGACGGCAGGATCGAGCTGGCGCAGCGAGCCGGCCGCGCCGTTGCGCGGATTGGCGAGCAGCTTCTCGTTGCGCTCCAGCGCCGCGGCATTCCAGGCCTCGAACGCCTTGCGCGGCATGTAGATCTCGCCGCGCACTTCGAGCACCGTGGGTGGCGGCGCCTTGCCGGTGCGCAGCTTCAGCGGCACCGCGCGCACCTGGCGCAGGTTGGCGGTGACATTCTCGCCGGTGGCGCCGTCGCCGCGGGTGGCGCCCTGGACGAACACGCCATCCTCGTAGCGCAGGCTGATCGCCAGCCCGTCGAGCTTGGGTTCGACCGAGAACACCGGCGCAGTGATGCCCAGGCGCTGTTCGATCCGGCGCTCAAAGTCGGCCACTTCGGCGTAGCGGGTGCGATCGTCGGCATCCTCCGGCACGCCCGCGCTTTCGAAGGCGTTGGCCAGCGACAGCATCGGGATCGCGTGGCGCACTTCGGGGAAGCCGCCATCGGGGCGGGTGCCGACGGTGCGGGTCGGCGAGTCGTCGCGCGCCAGTGCGGGGTGTTCGGCCTCCAGCGCTTCGAGCTCGCGCATCAGGGCGTCGTACTCGGCGTCGGGGATCGAGGGATCGTCGAGCACGTAGTAGCGGTGGTTGGCGTCTTCGATGCGCGCGCGCAGCTCGGCGGCGCGGGCGGTGGCGTCTGTTTTGCGCATGGGCGGATTGTAGAGCGGCGCGGCTCGCTGGGGCTCTTGTTTCATGATCGCGAACGGTCTCCCGGACGGGGGCCAGCCGCCCATGCCGCACGCCCATGCGAGCCGCCGGAGCACGAAGCGATGCGCCACGGACGCGGCATGGAACTCGGATCCTCGCTCCGACCGCCAATCCCACAGACTGAGGAGCGCTCCGTGGCATCCGAGGGGTCCCGCCGCGGCCGGCAGGCCTTTGCGGCGAATGTCCCCCGGCATCGGCCTGCNGGCCGCTGCCTCCTCCTTGATTCGCCGCAAAGGCCTGCCGACCACGGCGGGACTCGGCTGTCGGATCGATCGAGGGAATCAGCCGATCATCACCCGGATACCCGGATCAGTGTTCGTCCCGAAACTGATCGGAATCAGCCCTGTAACTCCAAGCCGGGGCCTCGAGTCTGCAAGCCGACGAAGACAGCAGGCTGAGCGCGTCGCATCACGCTCGCCCAGGTGCCACTGGCGCTGTCGCGGGCCGGACGCGACACCCGGATCTAGTAAGGACGACATCACAGGTGCTGGCCCGCCTCACGTGCATGGGAAGCCACACCCGATCTGACCGCGTCCATCTCCAGGCCTCGGGATCGGTCCGCAAGCCGAGCCGCGTCGGAACCGGTGTGCCTTCGCAGCGAACTCAAGGAGGAGGCCTTCGCCGCCAGGCGGAGGCCGGGGGACATTCGCGGAGAAGGCGCGCCGGTTCCGGCGCGGCCCGTCAGGTCGCAACCCGCTGCCGACCAATACCTAGCCGGTGTGCCTTCGCAGCGATCTCAAAGGAGGAGGCTTCCGCCGCCAGGCGGAGGCCGGGGGGCATTCGCGGAGGAGGCACGCCGGTTGCGGCGGGCCCCCTCAGGTCGCGACCCGCTGCCGACCAATACCTAGCCGGTGTGCCTTCGCAGCGAACTCAAAGGAGGAGGCCTCCGCCGCCGGGCGCAGGCTGGGGGACATTCGCGGAGGAGGCACGCCGGTTGCGGCGCGACCCGTCAAGGTGGCGACCCATTCTGCTCGGACGCACGCTGCGGTGCAGACCCGGTAGCGGACTCCGCCACACCCGACCTGTTGGCGGTGTTACCAGCGCGGACTGCGCGTGACCGGCGGAACCTCGTGCTCGCGATCCCAGGCGCGCATCTCGTCGCGCAGGCCGGCGATGCGCTGGCGGCCGAGTGCGTTGCGCTGCTCGTCGAGCACCACGCCGTCGAGCAGTTCGGACATGCGCTGCGCGGCGGGCAGCATGGCGTCCCACGCATCCAGCGCGCTCACCGGTGCCGGCAGGGTCAGGAAGAAGGCGATGGCCGGCGTTTCCAGCGACTGGATCTCCGACATCTCGAAGCTGCCCGGCTTGCGGATGTTGGCGACGCTGAAGATCGGCCCGCGCTCGGGATGGCTCTCCACCAGCCGGTGGAACACGTTCATGTGGCCGTAGGTCAGCCCGGCCTTCTCGGCCGCGACCACGATGTCCGGGCCGCGCAGGACCTGGCCGGCGCGCGCGGCGATGTACAGGGTGACGATCTTGTCGAAGTCCTCGCTCACCCGCTTGCCCAGCTCGCTGTTGGGCGAGGCTGCGCCGACGGCGCCGTCGAGCAGCTCCATCTCCGTCTGCACCGAGTCCGCGCCATCCGGCGCGGGCGCGTCGGCCAGCTCCCGTTCGATCTGCGCACCAAGGGTGGGTTCCATTCGGTCGCCACCCTCGCCTTCGCCGCGTTCCGCGCGCGGCACGCGGCGCCCCTGGCCCTGGCGCGGGCGGGTGCCGAAGTACCAGATCGCGGCCAGCAGGATCAGGCCGGCCACCAGGATGCCTATGCGCAGTTCGGTCATGCGGGTCCTCCGGGGGTCGTGCGGGGCCTCACGCGGCGCCGGCCAGGCGCGCGGCCTCGGCCAGGTCGACGGACACCAGGCGGCTCACGCCCGGCTCGCGCATGGTAACGCCGCTGAGCTGCTGCGCGGCTTCCATCGTCGCCTTGTTGTGGGTGACGAACAGGAACTGCACGTGCTCGCTCATCTCGCTGACCATGGCGGTGAAGCGGCCGACGTTGGCCTCGTCCAGCGGCGCGTCCACCTCGTCGAGCAGGCAGAACGGCGCGGGATTGAGCTGGAAGATCGCGAACACCAGCGCCACCGCGGTCATCGCCTTCTCGCCGCCCGACAGCAGCGAGATGTTGGACACGCGCTTGCCCGGGGGCCGCGCCATGATCGCCACGCCGGTGTCGAGCAGGTCCTCGCCGGTGAGTTCGAGGTAGGCGTGGCCGCCGCCGAACAGGCGTGGATACAGCTCCTGCACGCCGGAATTCACGCGATCGAAGGTGTCCTTGAAGCGGCCGCGGGTCTCGCGGTCGATCTTGCGGATCGCATCCTCCAGCGTTTCCAGCGCGCTGGTGAGGTCGGCGTCCTGCGCGTCGAGGTAGTCCTTGCGCTGCGCCGCTTCGGCGTGCTCCTGGATCGCGGCCAGGTTCACCGGCTCCAGTCGGCGCAGTTTGGCGTCGAAGTCGGTGACCATCTTCTCCCAGGCCGCGGCGTCGGCATCGGACGCCAGGCCTTCGACGACCTGGGCCATCTCGAACCCGGCCTGGGTGACCTCGGCCGCCAGCTGTTCGGCGCGGATCGCCAGCGCCTGCTGGTCCAGCCGCCGCTGCGCGATCGCTTCGCGCTGCACCAGCGCCTGCTCCTCGCGTTCGTGGCGCACGCGCTCGAAGCCGCGCAGTTCGTTGTCGATGTCGTCCAGCGCGGAACGCGCCGCGGCGAGGTTGCGCTCGGCGACCACGCGCTGCTCGAGCGCGGCCTGGCGCTGCTGCTCCAGCGCCACCACCGGCGCGTCGCCGTCCGACAGCTGCGCCGCCAGTTCGCCCAGGCGCGCGTCGAGCTGGCCGCGCTGGCCGCCCATGCGCTGCAGCGCCTGCGCCAGCGCCACGACCTGGGCACGCTGGGATTCGAGCGTGAGCGCCAGCGCGTGCGCGGTGTCGCGCGATTCGCGCGCCGCGGCGCGGGCGGCGTCGCGGGCTTCGGCCAGGCGCCGGCGTTCGGCCTCCAGCGCGCCGCGCACGGATTCGAGCTCGGCCATGCGGCCGACCGCATCCTCCAGCGTCGATCGCGCTTCGCGCGCCTGGCGAGCGCTGTCGTCGAGGGTCTCGATCAGTTGCGACAGCTCGACCTCGATCTTCTCGATCCGCGCGCGCGCGGTCTCGAGCCGGCCCTGCTGGCCCTGCAGCTGCCCGGCAAGCTCCGACACACCGCGGTGCGCCAGGTACAGCTGGCGCTGGGCCTCCTCACGCTGCTGCTCGGCCTGCAGCAGGCGCTCGCGCCCCGTGGCCAGCGCGGCCTCCAGTTCGTGCTCGCGCACCTGCAACTGTTCGATCGTCGCGCGCAGCGACTTGATCTCGCGCTCGCGCAGCAGTGCGCCCTGCTTGGCGGCACCGGTGCGCAGCACCCGTACCCAGCCTTCGCCCAGGCGCTCACCGCTGCGGGTGATGACCGATTCGCCTGCGTCCAGCGAGGCCTGCAGCGCGCGGGCTTCCGGCAGCGACTCGGCCACGTGCAGGCGCGCGAGCAGGCGGCGGATCGCGCGCGGGCCCTGCACCCGGGCCGCGAGCGATGTGGGCGCGTAGGCCTCGTCGCCGTCGGCGGCATCGACCAGGGCGATGCGCCCCTCGCCGAGATCGGCCAGCGCATCGACCAGCGCCTCCGGGGCGTCGACCAGCACGCCCTCGATCAGTTGCCCGAGCGCGCCTTCGACCGCGTTCTCCCAGCCCGGCTCGACTACCAGTCGCTCGCCCACGCGGGCAGCGGAATCCAGGCCGCGCTGGCGCAGCCATTCCACCGCCGCGCCCTGCTCCTGGCCCAGCGCGGCGTGCTGCAGCGTCTCCAGCGACGACAGCCTGCCCCGGGCTTCCTGCGCCTGCTTGCGCACGTCCGACAGTTCGCCCTGGCTGGCGCGCTGCTGGTCCTGCAGCTCGACCGCGGCCTGCTTGCGCATTTCCACCGCCTCGCCCAGGCCGTCGAGCGCGGCCTTCTGTTCCTCGTGGCGCAGGGCCAGCGACTCGTAGGCCTCCGCCAGCGCGTCGAGGTCGAGCGCGCCACGTTCGGCGACCAGCTGCTCGCGGCGGCGGTCGGCGTCCAGCGAGCGGCGGTCGAGGTAGTCGACCCGCGTGCGCTCGACGTCGCCGGCGCGCGAGGCCTCGTTCTGGTCGCGGGTGTGGGCTTCCCAGCGCTGCTGCCAGTCGGCCAGGGCCTCCTCCGCGTCCCGCAGCGACTCCTGGCGCACCTCGTCGTCTTCGCGCAGCGAGGCCAGCTGCGGCTCGGCGTCGGCGATCGCCGCCTGCAGTTCCTCCAGCCGTGTCTCGTCGCCGCTGATGTGGGCGCCGATCTCGTCCAGCGCGTGCCGGGTCTCCTCGCGCGCCCGGTGCAGGCGCTCGGACAGTTCGCGCTGGTGCGCGATCTGCTGTTCGACCCGCGCCAGGGTGCCCCCCACCTCGTAGCTCTCGGCCTGGGCGCGGTTGAGCGCGGTGCCGGCCTCCTCGCGCCGCACGCGGCCGGTCTCCAGTTCGCGCTCGGCCTCGCGCTGCTCGGCGATCAGCTGCTGCAGCCGCGTCTCCTCCTGCGACAGCCCCTCGCGCAGCGCCTGCAGCTGCGCATCGAGCGCGCGGAATTCCAGCGCCTTCCACTCCGCGTCGCGCACCTTGCGTTCGGCCTGGATCGCCGTGTACTGCTCGGCCTGCCGGGCCTGGCGCGCGAGATGCTGCAGCTGCTTGCCGACTTCCTCGCGCAGGTCGTTGAGGCGGTCGAGGTTCTCGCGGGTATGGCGGATGCGGGTCTCGGTTTCCTTGCGCCGCTCCTTGTACTTGGAGATGCCGGCGGCTTCCTCGAGATAGACGCGCAGCTCCTCGGGCTTGGCGTCGATCACCTGGCTGATCATGCCCTGCTCGATGATCGAGTAGCTGCGCGGTCCCAGGCCGGTGCCGAGGAACAGGTCGGTGATGTCGCGGCGGCGGCACTTGGCGCCGTTGAGGTAGTAGCCGCTCTGGCCGTCGCGGCCCACCGTGCGCTTGACCGAGATCTCGTTGAACGCGGCGTACTCGCCCTGGATCGTGTGGTCGGAGTTGTCGAACACCAGCTCCACCATCGCCTGCGACACCGGCTTGCGCGCGGTCGAACCGGCGAAGATCACGTCGGTCAGCGAGTCGCCGCGCAGGCGGCTGGCCGAGCTCTCGCCCATCACCCAGCGCACCGCGTCGATGATGTTGGACTTGCCGCAGCCGTTCGGACCCACCACGCCGGTCATGTTGGTCGGCAGGTGCAACGTGGTGGGATCGACGAAGGATTTGAAACCGGCGAGCTTGATGGTGGACAGGCGCATGCGGCGTTGGTGGCCCCGGCCGCGCCTGCCGGCGCGGCGTCATTGTTCGTGGGAATCGACAGGAATGACTTTCAAGTCATTGAACGGCTTGGGATCAGGCCGATCCCGGTGCCATCCGAATCCGCGAGTATAACGACCGCCCCACCCCTCGTCGCGGGCACGGCTGGCGGTCAGACGGACACTTCGCCGAGGCGTTCGAGGAAGCGCTGGCACCAGACGTGGATGTCGTAGCCGCGGATCGGCCGCATCATCGACTCCCAGCGGTCCCGGCGCTCGGCCAGCGGCATCGCCGAGGCCCGGGCGATGGCGTCGGCCACGCCGTCCAGGTCGTAGGGATTGACCAGCAGGGCCGCATCCAGCTCGGCGGCGGCGCCCGCGAGCATCGACAGCACCAGGGCGCCGGGGTCTTCCGGATCCTGCGCGGCCACATATTCCTTGGCCACCAGGTTCATGCCGTCGCGCAGCGGCGTGACCAGCCCCACGGACGCCATGCGGTAGAAGCCGGTGAGCGTGGCGTGGGCGAAGTTGCGGTTGACGTAGCGCAGCGGGGTCCAGTCGGGTTCGGCATGGGTGCCGTTGATGTGGCCGGCGATGCCCTCGAGCTGGTCGCGAAGGTGCTGGTATTCGGCTACGTCCCCGCGCGAGACCGGTGCGATCTGCAGGAAGGTCATGCGCCCGCGCTCGGCGGGATGGCGCTCGATGTAGCGGCCGAAGGCGCGGAAGCGCTCGGGCAGGCCCTTGGAGTAGTCGAGGCGGTCGACGCCGATCGCCAGCTGGCGCCCGCTCAGGCTCTCGCGCAGGGCACGGACCGCCGGCTTGCCGACCGCGGCGGCGGACTGCTCGGCGATACGGTTGGTGTCGATGCCGATCGGGAATGCGCCCACCGCCACCCGTCCGCCGCCGGGTAGCGCCACCGTGCCGTCCGCTTCGATGGACGCGCCGCCGAAGATGCGCGCATAGGTGCGGAAGCGGTCGGCGTCGCGCACGGTCTGGAAGCCGACCAGATCGTAGGCGTACAGGGTGCCGAACAGCCGGCCATGTTCGGGCAGGGCCGAGACCAGGTCCGCCGAGGGCATGGGCACGTGCAGGAAGAACCCGATCCTGCAGCCCACCCCGCGCTCGCGCAGCAGCGCGGCCAGCGGGATCAGGTGGTAGTCGTGGATCCAGAGCACGTCGCTGTCGCGCAGCAGCGGCGCCAGCTTGTCGGCGAACAGCGCGTTGACCCGGCGGTAGCCGGCGCGGGTCTCGCGCGCGTAGTCGACAAGGTCCAGCCGCGAATGCAGCAGCGGCCACAGCGTGCGGTTCGCGAATCCGTTGTAGTAGGCGTCGTGGTCGGGGCGGTCGAGGTCCATGGTGACGTAGCGCACGTCGCCCTCGACCTGTTCGTGCAGGCGGCCACTGTCCTCGCGCACCACCTTGCCCGACCAGCCGAACCACAGCCCGCCGTGGGTGCGCAGCGCGGCCTCCAGGCCTACGGCCAGGCCGCCGGCCCGGCTCTCGCCCGGCACCGCGACCCGGTTGGAGACCACGACGAGTCGACTCATGACGCCTCCTGCCAGCTGCGCGACAGCCGCATCGCGGCGATGATCAGGCCCACGTGCGAATAGGTCTGCGGGAAGTTGCCCCAGGCCTCGCCATCGTCGAACGCGAGATCCTCCGACAGCAGGCCGAGGTGGTTGCGGCGCGCGAGCAGCCGCTCGAACATCGCCCGCGCCTCGTCCACGCGGCCGGTGGCCGCGAGCGCATCGATGTACCAGAACGTGCAGATGGTGAAGCTGGTCTCCGGCTCGCCGAAGTCGTCGGGTGCGACGTAGCGGAACAGCGCATCGCCACGGCGCAGGTCGCGACCGATGGCGTCGACGGTGGCGACGTAGCGCGGGTCGTCCGGCGCCAGGAAGCCGATGTCGGCGAGCAGCAGCAGCGAGGCGTCGAGGTAGTCGCTGTCGAACGAGGCGCTGAAATGGTTGGCCTCTTCCCGCCACGCGCGTTCGATCACGCGCGCGTGGATCCGGTCGGCGCGTTCACGCCAGTGCGCGGCGCGCGCGTCCAGGCCCAGCAGCGCGGCGATCTTGGCCAGGCGGTCGCAGGCGGCCCAGCACATGGCCGCGGTGTAGGTATGCACCTCGGCGCGGCCGCGGAATTCCCACAGGCCGGCGTCGGGCTGGTCGTGCAGTTCGAACGCGCGCTCGCCCAGCGGCTCCAGCCGCTCGAAGGCAGCCGCGTCGCCGGGCTGCGCCAGGCGCAGGTCGAAGAACAGCTGGGTCGAAGCCAGCACCACGCTGCCGTAGACATCGTGCTGCTTCTGCACCCAGGCCAGGTTGCCGCGCCGCACCGGACCCATGCCTCGGTAGCCGGCGAGCGAATCGACTTCATGCTCCTCGAGCTTTTCCTCGAAACCGATGCCGTACAGCGGCTGCAGGCTGCCGTCGTGGGTGGCGATGTTGAAGATGTAGCGCAGGAACTCCTCCATGCTGCGGGTCGCGCCCAGGCGGTTGAGCGCGCGCACCACGAAGGCCGCGTCGCGCAGCCAGCAGTAGCGGTAGTCCCAGTTGCGCGGCGTGTGCGGCGCCTCGGGGATCGAGGTGGTCATGGCCGCGATGATCGCGCCGCTGTCTTCGTACTGGCACAGCTTGAGCGTGATCGCGCTGCGGATCACCGCCTCCTGCCAGTCCAGCGGGATCGACAGGTAGCGCACCCACTCGCGCCAGTAATGCTCGGTGCGCCCCAGCGCCTCCTCGACGTAGCCCGACAGCGAACGCAACAGCGATTCGTCAGGCCCGAAGACGAGGTGCACCGGCTCGCCGAGCACGAACGGGGTCTGTTCGCGCACGAAGCGGATCGGCACGTCGGTGGTCAGGCGCAGGGTGTAGCCCGGCAGCATCCAGCGCATGTGGTTGCTGCCCCAGGTCGACTCGGGCACCCGCGCGCCCCAGTCGGCCAGGGGACGCGCGAGCACGCGGACCCGCGGCGTGCCCGAGAGCGGCGTGATCCGCCGGATGATCGACACCGGCCTGTAGATGCGGCTGTTCTGCTTCCAGCGCGGCGCGAAATCGAGCACTTCCACCGCGCCGCCGTGGCGGTCCCGCAGCACGGTACGCAGGATCGCGGTATTGGTCAGGTAGTGCTGCTCGCTGCCGACCTGGTCCTCGAGTTCCACCGACAGGTCGCCGCCCGCGTGCTCGCGTGGCGACAGCAGTGCGCAGAAGGCCGGATCGCCGTCGAAGGCCGGCAGGCAGCTCCAGACCACGCGGGCCTGGCGGTCCACGAGCGCGCCGAAGCTGCCGTTGCCGATGACGCCGAGATCGAGCGAGGCAGGCGCCCCGGGGGTTGCCGTCATGGAGTCGCTCCCAGCCACGCGTAGACCGCGCCGATATCCGCCAGCCGGTGTTCGGCCAGCGAGCCCTCGCGGTCGCCCACCAGCACGCTGACGCCGCCGTGCGCGTTGACGATCTCGAATCCGTGCTCGTCGGTGAGGTCGTCGCCGATGAATACCGGGCGCCGGCCCTGGAATGGCGCTTCCTCGAGGAACGCGGCGATCGCCGCGCCCTTGTCGCCATGACTGGGGCGCAGCTCGACCACATGGTCGCCGGGCTGCAGGTGGTAGCCGGGCAGCCGGGTGAGCGCCTGCATCGCGAAGGCCTGCAGGTCGGCCGCGGCTTCGGGCATCGCCCGCCAGTGCAGCGCCATCGCCTCGCCCTTGTCCTCGAGCAGCGCGTCGGGATAGCGGTTGATCAGGGTCTTGGCCTGCATCTTCACCGCCTGCAGGGCCACGGGAGGCGTCGAGGGAGGTGCCAGCGCTTCACCGCTGCGGCGCCGCTGCAGCCCGTGCAGGCCCGCCGCGGCGAAGCGATGCGGCGCGAACAGCGCATCGAGGGTTTCGATCCTGCGCCCGCTGATCAGCGCCAGCGCCCCGCCGAGCGCACGTTCGAGCGCTCCGAGCCGGTCGAGCACGGCCTCGTCGACCCGGACCCGGCCGGGATGGTCTGCAAATGCCACCAGCGTGCCGTCGACGTCGAGGAACAACGCCCAGCGATCGGACAACGGTGGAGGCGGCGGCAAGGTGGGGGCGCCGTCGGAAGTCATGCGGCCATGATGGCCCGGATCGCGGCTAGACGCCATGAAGGCGCCGTCAACCGCGCGTCAACGCGAGCCCGCTCGCGGGATCGAACAGATGCAATGCGCCCGGTGCGATGCACATCCGCAGCGCGTGCCCGGGCTGTGGCAGTTCACCGGGCGCCAGGCGTGCGACCAGCGCATCATCACCGAAACGGAGATTGACGTAGACCTCGCTGCCGACCGGTTCCACCACGTCCACCATCGCCTCGAACCCCGCGTGCGTCGCGGCGGCTGGGAGCAGGTGCTCGGGCCGCACGCCGCAGTCCAGCGTGCGTCCGTGCCAGGCGGGATCGAGCGGGGCGTCGTGCGGCAGCGGCACCCGGCGCCCATCGGCCAGCGCGAGCGACCAGCCATCGGCGTGCTGCACCTGCCCGCGCAGCACGTTCATCGCCGGGCTGCCGAGGAAAGTCGCGACGAAGCGGTTCGCCGGATGCTGGTACAGGGCCATGGGCGTGTCGATCTGCTGCACCTCGCCCTCATGCATCACCACGATCCGCTGGCCCAGCGTCATCGCCTCGACCTGGTCGTGGGTGACGTAGACCATGGTGGTACCGAGCCGCTGGTGCAGGCGCGCGATCTCCACCCGCATCCCCGCGCGCAGCTTGGCGTCGAGGTTGGACAGCGGCTCGTCGAGCAGGAACACCTGCGGCTGCCGCACCAGCGCGCGCCCGAGCGCCACGCGCTGGCGCTGGCCGCCCGAGAGCTGTGCCGGGCGCCGCGCGAGCAGCGCATCGAGCCCGAGCATGCGGGCTGCCGTGCCCACCCGTTCCGCCACCTCGGGCGCCGGCATGCCGCGCAGGCGCAGCGCGAACGAGAGGTTTTCGGCCACCGTCATGTGCGGGTACAGCGCGTAGCTCTGGAACACCATCGCGATGTCGCGATCCTTCGGTGCGACGTCGTTGACCACGCGCTCGCCGATGTGCAGCGTGCCCGAAGTGATCGCCTCCAGGCCGGCGATCATCCGCAGCAGCGTGGTCTTGCCGCAGCCCGACGGACCCACGAGTACGAGGCGTTCGCCGTCGCCAACCTCGAAGCTCGCGCCGGCCACGCCGACATGGCCGTTGTCGTAGACCTTGCGCAGGTTGTCGAGCTGCACACGCGCCATCGTGTCTCCTTGCGATGTCCGGCGCGCGACCGCGCATGCGTCGCCTTCGCGCGGCGATCGCGGCCCGCGCCACGGTGCGCAGCGCATACACTGCGCCGGACGATTGCGTTATTCTCGCATGTAATCGTTTTCAGCAATGCCGCCCCCACGCGGCCCAGGACTTTGCCGCCCATGACCCGATCGCCCGATACGGATTTCACCTTTCCCGAAGGCTTCCTCTGGGGGGCCGCCACCGCCGCCCACCAGATCGAGGGCGCTCCGCTCGCCGACGGCGCGGGCCCCAGCATCTGGACCCGCTTCGCCCACACTCCGGGCATGACCCTCAACGGCGACACCGGCGACGTGGCCTGCGACCACTACCACCGCTGGAAGGAAGACGTGGCGCTGATGCGCGAACTGGGCCTGCAGGCGTACCGGTTCAGTGTGTCGTGGTCGCGGATCCTGCCCGAGGGCACCGGGCGGGTGAACCAGAAGGGCCTGGACTTCTACTCGCGCCTGGTCGACGAACTGCTGGCCAACGGCATCGAGCCGCTGCTGACCCTCTACCACTGGGACCTGCCGGCGGCGCTGGACGACCGCGGCGGCTGGCTCAACCGCGACTGCGCCGACTGGTTCGCCGAGTACGGCCGCGTGCTCTACCGCGCGCTCGACGGCCGGGTGAAGAAGTGGGTCACGCTCAACGAGCCGTGGGTGATCACCGACGGCGGCTATCTGCACGGCGCCCTCGCCCCGGGCCACCGCAGCCGCTACGAGGCACCGATCGCCTCGCACAACCTGATGCGCGCCCACGGCGCGGCGGTGCAGGCCTATCGCGCCGAGGGCGCGCACGAGATCGGCCTGGTGGTGAACATCGAGCCCAAGTATCCCGCAAGCCAGTCGGCCGCGGACGCGGACGCCACGCGCCGTGCCCATGCCTACATGAACGAGCAGTACCTGCACCCGGCGCTGCTCGGGCGCTACCCGCCGGAGCTGAAGCAGATCTTCGGCGACGCCTGGCCGGAGTTCCCCGAGGACGATTTCAAGCAGATCGTGCAGCCGCTGGATTTCGTCGGCATCAACTACTACACGCGCAGCGTCACCGCCGCCAGCGACAGCTATCCGCTCGAGGCCGGCGCGGTGCGCCAGCCGCTGGGCACCTACACCGAGACCGGCTGGGAAGTCTTCCCGCAGGGCCTGACCGACACCCTGGTCTGGTTCAAGGACACCTATGGCGATCTGCCGGTGTACGTGACCGAGAACGGCGCGGCGTTCTTCGACCCGGCCGTCGCCGAGGACGGGCGCGTGCGCGACCCGCTGCGGATTGATTACCTTCGAAAGCATCTGTCCGCGATCCACGACGCGATCGCCGCCGGCGTGGACGTGCGCGGCTACATGGCCTGGTCGCTGCTGGACAACCTGGAGTGGTCGCTGGGCTATTCGAAGCGCTTCGGTATCATCCACGTCAATTACGGGACGCTCGAGCGGACCCCGAAGGACAGCGCCCGCTGGTACTCTGGCATCATTGAGAGCCATGGTCGCGCCCTGTCCGACCCCCTTCCCTACTGACGAGAGCCGCAAGCGGCGTCCATGCACGATTCACTCCTGCTGTTCGGCGCCACTGGCGACCTCGCACAACGCTACCTGTTCCCCTCGCTGCTGCACCTGCTGCGCGACCGGCTGCTGCCGGAGAGTTTCCGCGTGGTCGCCATCGGCCGCACCGAGCACGACGACGACGGCTTCCGCGCCTGGCTGCGCGAGCGCATCGGCGACGACGACACCCGCAACACCGCGCTCGACGACCTGCTGCGCCGCACCCACTACCACCCGCTCAACCTCAACGACATCGACGGCATGGCCGCGACGCTGTCGCGCTACGCCGACCGTCCGGCGGTCAGCTACCTGTCGACGCCCCCGAACCTGTTCGAGTCCGCCTGCCTGGGCCTCAAGGCCGCCGGCCTGCTGGAACCGCCCTCGCGCCTGGTGCTGGAGAAGCCGATCGGCCACGACCTGCCCTCGGCACGCGAGATCGACGCCACGCTCAAGTCGGCGCTGGACGAATCGCGGATCTTCCGCATCGACCACTACCTGGGCAAGGCGCCGGTGCAGAACCTGCTCGCGCTGCGCTTCGGCAACACCCTGCTCGAGGCGGTGTGGGACAACCGCTGCATCGAGTCGGTCGACATCCTGGTCGCCGAGACCGCGGGCGTCGACGGTCGCGAAGGCTACTACGCCGACTACGGCGCCCTGCGCGACATGGTCCAGAACCACATGCTGCAGTTGCTGGCGCTGATCGCGATGGAGCCGCCTGCGGCGCTCGATGCCGACAGCGTCCGCGACGAGAAGCGCAAGGTCCTGCGCGCGCTGCGGCCGATGACGGCCGCCGACGCCGCGGCCGACAGCGTGCGCGGCCGCTACGGCCCGGGCGTGGTCGAGGGCTCGCCGGCGAAGGGGTTTACGGCTGACAGCGCTGTCGAAACGTTCGTCGGCCTGCGCGCCTGGATCGACAACTGGCGCTGGGCCGGGGTGCCGTTCCGGCTCGCGACCGGCAAGCGCCTGCCGTCGCGCACCACCGAGGTGCTGGTGAACTTCAAGCCGGTCACGCACTGGGTGTTCGATCGCCCCGACAGCAAGCACGCCACGCCCAACCGCCTGCGCATGCGCCTGCAGCCCGAGGAGACGATCGAGCTCGGACTGATGGGCAGCCTGGCGGCGCCCGAATGGGGCGCGACCGAACTGATGCCGATGTCGCTGGACATGGCGATGCTGCCGCCCAAGCGCCGCATCGCCTACGAACGGCTGATGATCGACGCGCTCAAGGGCGACCAGACCTTGTTCGTGCGCGACGACGAGGTCGAGGCGCAGTGGCGCTGGATCGACAGCATCAGCGCCGCCTGGCAACAGGCCGGCACGCCGGTGCAGGAATATCCCGCCGGCTCCTGGGGCCCGGGCGCCGCGGCGGAGTTCCTGCCGCGCACCGTGTCCGCCAAGGCGGGCAGGCGCGGATGAGTGCGCCCGCGCGGGTCCTGCTGGCGGACATCGGCGGCACCAACGCCCGCTTCGCGCTGGCCGATCCCCACGCCGCCGCGCCGCTGATGGTCGACAGCGTCCAGCGCTTCGCGGTCTCCGACTTCCCCTCGCTGGCCGAGACCGCGCGCCACTACCTGCATGAAACCGGCCAGGACGAAGCCGGCATCGTGCACGGCGTGTTCGCCGTGGCCGGGCGGGTCGACGGCGACGAGGCGCGCATCACCAACCATCCCTGGGTGATCTCGCGTCCGCGCACGATGGCCCAGCTCGGCTTCGAACGCGTCACCCTGGTCAACGATTTCGCCGCCCAGGCCATGGCGATCCCGCTGCTGCAGGCCGGCGACGTGGTCCAGCTCGGCGGCGTGTCGTGGTCCCCCGAAGCCGCGCCCGTGCACCGCACCTACGCCATCCTCGGCCCGGGCACCGGCCTGGGCGTCGGCGCGCTGGTGATCCGGGAGGGCCGTCACTACCCGCTCGAAACCGAGGGCGGTCACGTCAGCTTTCCTCCCGGCACGCCGGAGGAACTGGCGATCCTGGACCGGCTGTCGGCGCAGTTCGGACGGGTCTCGAACGAGCGCCTGGTCTGCGGCCCGGGCCTGGTCAACATCCATCGCGCGCTGAGCGAGCTCGCCGGCGAAGACCCGGGTCCGATGCAGCCTGCCGACGTCACCGCCCGGGCGCAGGCGGGCGACCCGCGCTGCATGCGCGCGGTCGACGTGTTCTGCGCCGTGTTCGGCGCGATCTCCGGCGACCTGGTCCTGACCCTCGGCGCCTGGGACGGGGTGTTCCTGACCGGCGGCGTGGTGCCGAAGATGCTCGACGCCCTGCAGCACTCCGGGTTCCGCCAGCGGTTCGAGCACAAGGGGCGGTTCTCGCCGACCATGGCCCGGGTGCCCTCGCTTGCGGTGATGCATCCGCACGCCGGCCTGCTCGGCACGGCCGCGATCGCGCGCCGCGAGGCGACGGAGGCAGCGGGATCGTGAGCGACCACGACGCCCGCCCGGAAGATGGTGCGCCGCGCACACGCGTGCACATGCACAGCTACGAGTCGCAGACCCAGTGGACATGGGGCGCGGCGGTGGCGATTTCCTCGGCGCTCGCGCGCGACCTGCAGCAGCAGCCACGTGCGCGCCTGCTGCTCTCCGGCGGCAGCACGCCCGCCCCGGTGTACGAGGCACTGTCGAAGGCGCCGCTGGAGTGGGACCGGGTCGACGTCGCGCTGGTCGACGAACGCTGGCTGCTGCCGGACGATCCCGACAGCAATTCGCGCCTGATCCGCGAATCGCTGCTGCGCAACAATGCGGCAAACGCACGGTTCGAGAGCATCACCCGACCCGGGCGCAGCATCGAGGAAGCGGTGAACGCCGCCAACCTGCACGCCCAGGCGCCCCCGGGCGTGATCGTGCTGGGCATGGGCGAGGACGGCCACACCGCGTCGCTGTTCCCGCGCATGCAGAACCTGGACGCCGCGCTCGCCGCGCGCAGCGCCTACGTCCCGGCCGATGCCACCGGCTGTCCGGGCGCGGGCAAATTCCTGCGCCGGATCACCCTCACCCCCGCCGGACTCGCGCCGGCGCATACGCGACTGCTGCTGATCCGCGGCGAGACCAAGCGCAAGCTGCTCGACCGCGTGCTGGACGGCAGCGATCCGCACGAGTATCCCGCGCGGGTGGCCTTCCTCACGCCCGGCGCGCCGCTGCACATCCACTGGTGTCCGTGACCACGCGGTCGCGGCACCGTCGACACGCCTCATCGCCAGAACGCCAATGAGCCTGCATCCCGTACTGCACGACGTCACCGAACGCATCCGCCGCCGCAGCCGCGCCTCGCGCGCCGCCTACCTGGCCGGCATCGATGCCATGCACCAGGCCGGGCCGAGCCGCTCGCGGCTGAGCTGCGGCAACCTCGCGCACGGCTTCGCCGCCTGCGGCCCGACCGACAAGTCGCGCCTGCGCGGCGACGCCACCCCGAACCTGGGCATCATCACCGCCTACAACGACATGCTCTCGGCGCACCAGCCCTACGAGCCCTACCCGGCGCTGATCCGCGAGCATGCGCGCACGCTCGGCGCCACCGCACAGGTCGCCGGCGGCGTGCCGGCGATGTGCGACGGCGTCACCCAGGGCCGCGCCGGGATGGAGCTGTCGCTGTTCTCGCGCGACGTGATCGCGCAGGCCACCGCGATCGGCCTGTCGCACGACATGTTCGACAGCACCGTGCACCTGGGCATCTGCGACAAGATCGTGCCCGGCCTGCTGCTGGGCGCGCTCGCCTTCGGCCACCTGCCGGCGATTTTCATTCCGGCCGGGCCGATGACGCCGGGCATCCCCAACAAGACCAAGGCCGAGGTGCGCGAGCGCTACGCCGCCGGCGAGGCCACGCGCGAGGAACTGCTCGAGGCCGAGGCCTCCTCGTACCACGCGCCGGGGACGTGCACGTTCTACGGCACCGCGAATTCCAACCAGGTGCTGCTCGAGGCGATGGGCGTGCAGCTGCCCGGCTCTTTCGCCAACCCGGGCACCACGCTGCGCGATGCGCTGACCCGCGCGGCGACCGAGCGCGCGCTGCGCATCAGCGGGCTGGGCGACGACTACCGCCCGCTGGGGCGCCTGATCGACGAACGCGCGATCGTCAATGCGGTGGTCGCGCTGATGGCCACCGGCGGCTCCACCAACCACACCATCCACTGGGTCGCCGTGGCGCGCGCGGCCGGCATCGTCCTGACCTGGGACGACATGGACCGGCTGTCGCAGGTGGTGCCGCTGCTGGCGCGCGTGTATCCCAACGGCGAGGCCGACGTGAACCGCTTCCATGCCGCCGGCGGCGTCGGCTTCGTGTTCCGCGAGCTGCTCGATGCCGGACTGATGCACGGCGACATCGAGACCGTGCTGCCCGGCGGCATGCGCGCCTGGTGCGACGAACCGACGCTGTCGGAGGGCACGCTCGGTTTCGTGCCGACGGTGGCCACCAGTGGCGACGAGGCGGTGGTGCGCAAGGCCACGGACCCGTTCGAGGCGCAGGGCGGGCTGCGCCTGCTGCGCGGCAACCTCGGGCGTTCGCTGATCAAGCTCTCCGCGGTCAAGCCGGAGTACCGCACGATCGAGGCCCCGGCGGTGGTGGTCGACGATCCGCGCGCGCTCAACAAGCTGCACGCGGCCGGCCTGCTGCCGCAGGACTTCGTCGCGGTGGTGCGCTATCAGGGCCCCAAGGCCAACGGCATGCCCGAACTGCATTCGCTGGCGCCGCTGCTGGGCATGCTGCAGAACCAGGGCCGGCGCGTGGCGCTGGTGACCGACGGCCGGCTGTCGGGCGCATCGGGCAAGATCCCCGCGGCGATCCACCTCACCCCCGAGGCCGCGCGCGGCGGCGCGATCGCGAAGCTGCGCGAAGGCGACATCGTCCGTCTCGACGGCGAGGCCGGCACGCTCGAAGCGCTGGTCGATGCGGCCGAATGGGACGCGCGTGAGTCCGCCCCCAACACCTCGCACTGCGCCTGGGACGTGGGCCGCAACCTGTTCGCGTTCAACCGCGCGATGGTCTCGCCCGCCGACCAGGGCGCGCTGTCGATCTCCTGCGGTCCGCCTGCGCGCGATGGTGGCCAGTGGGATTACGACGCCGAATACGAACTCGGCAGCGATCCGCACCTGGCGGCCGAAGCCCCGCACGAGTCGAAGGATGCGTGAGCGCGACCGACACCATGCCGATGGCTGAGCGGTCGACGCGCCTTCACGTGTGCGATCGCCGCTCCGGCCAGGTGCACCCGCGGCAGGTCTCCCGGCCGCCAGACGGAGGCGCATCGACACCGGGTCGCCGGCACATGGCTCGCATCATCTCCCGATCCCCACCCGTGAATCCCTCCCCATGACCCTCGAAGTCCTCCAGAGCCGCGCCGAACAACTGCTGCGCGATGCCGGCATCCTGCCGGTGATCACCGTCGACAGCGTCGACCAGGGCCGCCGCATCGCGGGCGCGCTGCTCGATGGCGGCCTGACCGCGCTCGAGCTGACCCTGCGCACGCCGGCGGCGCTCGACACGCTCGCCGCGCTGAAGAAGGACCTGCCCGAGATCGTCATCGGCGCCGGCACCGTGCTCGACGAGACCCACATCCGGCAATCGATCGACGCGGGCGCGGACTTCCTGGTCACGCCCGGCACCCCGCCGGCGCTGGCGCAGGCCCTGGCGCGCGCGCCGATCCCGGTGGTCCCGGGTGGCGCGACGCCGACCGAATTCATGGCGCTGCTGGCCCAGGGCTTCCGCTGCTGCAAGCTGTTCCCGGCCAGCGCCGTCGGCGGACTGTCGATGCTCAAGGGCCTGGCGGGACCGCTGGGTGGGCTGAAACTGTGCCCCACCGGCGGCATCACCGAAGCCAATGCCGGCGAGTTCCTGGCCCAGCCCAACGTGCTGTGCATCGGCGGTTCGTGGATGGTGCCGAAGGACTGGCTGGCCGCCGGCGAATGGGACAAGGTGCGCGACAGCGCGGCCAGGGCGGCGGCCATCGTGGCGGACGCGCGCGGCACCGGCTGAACCTTCCGGACGGACGGGGTCCGGCGGCGCCGGCGTGTCCATCGGCAGCCGCACTGAGCACACGCGGCCGAGGTCATACCGTGGGGCGCTCCTCAGGCCAGCAGCAGCCGCGCCCGCACCCGGGCCCACAGCGCCGCATGCAGCAGGTACCACGCGGCCAGCAGCCAGCCCAGGTGCCATTCCAGCGCGTTCTCGATCCGGTCCTTCAATCCATCGTCCGCGACCAGCGCACCGCTCGCGACATTGCCCAGCCCGAGGCCGAGCATCAGCGCGCTGACCAGCAGCATCGCCGCGGCCGGCTTCGAGCCGGCATCCGCACGGCGACGCAGGCCACGCAGGAAGCGCAGCTGCGCCAGGTAACCGAAGCCGAAGAAGCACACCACCCCGTAGCGCCGCAGGAACCGGTAGGCCTCGCCGTCGGTACCCAGGAAGGTGGCATAGACCGCGAGCGCGACCGCCGCTACCGCGCCCAGCCACGCCACGTCCCGATATCCGTTGCCGAGCCAGCGCGCGGCCAGCCACCAGTGCAGCCCCACCAGCAACGCGCACGGCAGCACCAGCAGGCGGAAGACGTGGTTGCCCAGGCCGTGGCGCGCGGCCCGGCTGATCGAGGTGCAACCCTCCAGGTAGGGCACGCAGCCTTCGATCCAGCCGTCGCGGATCGACAGCCACAGCGCGACGTGCGCGGCCACGGTGAACAGCGCCGCGATCGCGAATGGCAATGGCCACAGCGGAATGGGCGGCGCCGGTGGACGGGTCATGCGTCGGGTGCGATTCCGGGCGGGCCCACAGGCTATCGCGCCGCTGTCAACACGGCATGCGGGCATAGCGTCGCCCGGGCAACCACCGGCGCGCGTCCCGACGCCGACGCCGCGCGTGACTCCCGGGTCTCCCGTTCGCACCGGAGCCCGCGCGGTCCGGGCGGGGTGCCACGCCCCGACGCCTCAGTCGTCGCGCGCCGCCTCCGGCACCGCGACCCGCACCCGCGCCGGCAGGGCGGTCACGCGCAGCTCCCGTCCGTCCCACGCTGCCGTGCCCGCCTCGACGTTGGTCGCACCGGGCTCGCCTGCCAGCGGCCAGGGCAGCACCAGGCCGCCCTCCGGCAACTGCAGGCCGGTGTCGTCGATCTCCAGTACCAGCGCCGCGCCGTCGCGCCGCAGGGTGTAGGCCAGCGCACCGGACGCCGTGCGCAGGCCGTCGATGCCCACGCCCGGCCCGTCCAGCCAGTCCGCGGGGATCCCGGCGGCAAGCACCAGGCTGCCGTCGCGCTCGCGCGGATAGGCGAACATGTCCAGCGCCGAGCGCACGAAGTCCGAACCCACCCAGGCATGCGGCAGGTCGCCGAGGAAGAAGGGTTGGCGCGGCGTGCGCGAGACCACCTCGCCCCACTGGTTCCAGGCCTGCGGCGCGCGATCGGCGAAGAAGAAGTCGACCGCCTCCTGCGCCCGTTCGCGCCAGCCCAGGCGCACGAATGCAGCCACGTTGCGCCATTCGTAGGGCGTGTAGTCCTTCCATTCCAGGCGACCGTCGCGGCGGTCGAGGAAACGCGTCCAGTACCGCTCGAACGTGTTGTGCAGCAGGTCCTGCGGCAGCCGCTCCTGCTCGCCGCCGGGCGCCAGCGCGATGGTGGTGGAGGTCGGGTCGAAATCGCCCAGTTCGGCCGCGCCGGGCAGGAAGTCGATCTCGTGCAGGTCCGCGGCGGCACGCAGCGAGTCCATCAGGTCGGCGTGGAACTGGTCGCGCGAGGCGGTCATCCCGCGCTGCGCATCGACCTTGCCCAGCGCCTGCGCCACCTGCACCGCATCCTTATAGCCGCGCAGCGTCCAGAAGTTGTCCCAGTACGAGTGCATCGGCTTGGCCGAATAGCCCTCGTGGCTGATCGAGGCCGGCATCATGCCGTAGAACGCGCGGTTGACCCGCCGGTTCGCGGGCGTGCGTTCGGACAGACGCAGCTGCTCCATGTAGCGGTACGCGCCCTCGACGTGCGGCCACATCCGCTCCAGGAACGCGAGGTCGCCGGTATGGCGCCAGTACTCGGCGATACTGAAGATCAGCTCGCCGTGGCTGTCGTTCTCCGGCACCGGGTCGCTGCCGCGGTCGTCGACGCAGCACGGCACCTTGCCGTTGTCGAACTGGAAGGGCGCGTACCACTCCACGTATTCGCGCACCACGTCGGGCCGGCCCATGCGCAGCAGGCCCTCGGAGATCATCGCGCCATCGCGGATCCAGCTGCGCGCGTACGAGCGCGTGCCCGGCTGCAGCCGCGGGCCGATGCGCGAGATCAGCATGTGCGCCAGCGAGGTACGCAACGTGTCCGCCAACGCCTGTCCCTGCGGCGGCACGGTGAGCGTCACCCGGTCGAGCTTCCCGCGCCACATCGCGGCGGTCTCGGCCTGCAGCGCGTCCGCGTCCCACCAGCGTCGCGCGAGTGCGGCGGTGCCCGTTATGGGCATCATCACCTCGATGGTGCGCGACTCGTACGGCGCCAGGCGCATGCGGTACAGCAGCGCGCCGGAGGCGAGTTCGACCGGGTCCACCACCGCGGTGGTCGTCGGCCGCGACCCCGCGGCCAGGTGCGCGACCGCCATGCCGCCATCGAACGGCGTGGCGAACGCGGCCGAGGGCAGCTGCTTGGCGAACACCCGCGCCCGTCCGTCCACCGAGACCGTACCGCCGTCGATCGACAGTGCCCCGATCGGGCTCACGCCCCCGCGCGTGTTGAGGAACTGGCTCGGCGGATTGACCTGGAACGGCCGGACCGCGAGCGCCAAAGTGTAGTCGCGCGCCGTGCCACCCGGGTTCGACAGCCGGTAGCGGGCGACCAGGCGCGAATCGCGCGGCTCGCCATGGGCGAACGCGGTGATGTCGAGCGCCAGGTCGTCGCGCGTCCAGCGCACCGAGGGGATCGGCAGGTAGCCGTCCTGCAGCGATTGCGCGGTGGTCACGTCGGCCCAGGTCGCCAGTGCATCGTCGACCAGCACGAACGGCTCCAGGCTGAAGCCCCCGCGCGCGACCTCGATCGCGCCGTCCTCGCCGATCAGCCCCTGCTGCTGGCCGCCGTCGAGCCCGAGGATCGTCCAGTAGGGCTGCTCGCCATGGAACCCGCGTGGAAACCGGCCGCGTGGCGATTGCGCGGCGATCGCGCCGACGAAATCATTCGGCGTCGCACCGAACGCCAGCGGTTGGACCACCGCTTCGGCCAGACCATAGCGAGCCGTCGGACCGTCCTCGACGTCGAGTGCGATGTAGCGCGCCTCGGATTCCGGCAGCGCGATCCAGTCGTCGCCCCCGTTGCCGCCGCGCACCCGGCGCGCCTCGCGCCACCCGGTGCCGTCGCCCGACAGGCTGATCCGGTAGCGCGACGCATGATCCTCCCCGTCCCAGCGCAGGCGCAGCCCGCCGAATTCGCGCAGTCGGCCCAGGTCGAGCACCAGCCGCTGCGGCAGCGGCGCGCGCTCGGCGCGCCAGGACGTGCCCATACGGCCATCCACCGCCAGCGCGGCATCGCCCGCGGTCGCCATCGCGATGGCCGTGAGCGGGCCGTCGTCGTCGGCGGGCAGCACCTCCAGCGACAGGCTGTCGAAACAGACGCTGCCGCGGCCGCCGACCTGGTTGTAGATCGTGAACTCGAGCTTCGCGCTGCTGCGCAGCACCGGATCCGGATCCGGCCCCCAGGCCTTGTCGATGTGCCGGCGCTTGTAGTGCACCGGCGTCCACGCACGCGGATAGTCGTACTTCGGCCGGTTCACCCACCACACGTTGTCGCCGCTGGCGTCGACCAGCTTGAACTGCAGGTCGTTGTCGGGCGAGTCGCCGCGCAGCTGGAACGAGAAGCGGAAATTGCCGGGATAGTCGAGCGGCAGGTCGCGCTGGATGCCCGCGTAGCCGGAGACCCCGTTGAAATCGTAGTCCAGGCACAGCGCCCTGCCCTGCGCGCCCTCGACCGTGCGCAGGCTGCCGCTGACCTGGTCGGAGGTGACCACCCGCCAGGGCGAGGGATCCTCGAAGCCGTCGAGCAGCCGCGGTGGCTCGGGGGTAAAGCTGACGACGTCGTGCGCGGCCACCTGCTGCGTATCGGGTTCGGCCGCGAAGGAGCCTGCGCACACGGCGAGCGACAGGAACATCGCGGCGGCGACATGCAAGGTGCCGGGGCTGTGCGGGGCTGGGCAGCGAGTGGTCATCGGCTGGGTGCGGGTGGCGTGCAGGCGGTGGGGGTCAGGGATTGTGGCGAGGTGTGGAATGCGTGGGAACGGGTGCGGGAGCCGGTGACTCGCAAGTGCGTTGCGCAATCACTGCCAGGCAGCCGTCCATGGCGGAACTGCACGGGCTCCGGATACGCCGGCCCGCCAGCCCGGCCCCGCGCAGCGCGCGGGGCGTTCCGCCATGGCGCGAGCCGGTGCCTCGCAAGCGCGCGTTGCGCAACCACTTTCAGGACGCCATCCATGGCGTGACAGCAAGGGCTCCGGATCCACCGGCCCGGCCATCCATGGCCGGGCGTTCGCGGGCGCGCGAGCCAGTGGCTCGCAAGCGCGCCCGCTCACCCTTTCACGCTCCCGAGCAGGAGGCCCTGGATGTAGTAGCGCTGCAGCAGCAGGAACAGCAGCAGCACCGGCAGCACCGTGACCACGGCGCCGGCCATCATCAGTTCCACGTCCATGATGTGCTCGCGCGAGAGCGCGGCGAGCGCCACAGGCAGGGTGTACCGCTCCTGGTCGGTAAGCACGATCAGCGGCCACATGAAATCGTTCCATGCCGCCATAAAGGTGAACACCGCGAGCGTGGCGAGCACCGGCTTGAGCATCGGCAGCACCACCTGCACGAAGATCCGCAGCTCGCCGGCGCCGTCGATGCGCGCGGCCTCGATCAGGTCGTCGGGGATGCCGCGCGCGTACTGCCGCACCAGGAAGATGCCGAACACACCCGCCATGCCGGGGATGATCACGCCCCAGTAGCTGTTCACCAGGCCCAGCTGCTTCATCAGCAGGAACAGCGGCAGCATGGCCACCTGCGCCGGCACCACCAGCGCCGCCAGCAGCAGCTGGAACACGCGCTCGCGTCCGCGGAAGCGCAGCTTGGCGAAGGCATAGCCCGCCATCGTGTTGACCAGCAGCGACAGCAGCGTGATCGCCAGCGACACCAGCAGGCTGTTGCCGAAATTGCGCGCCATGCCGGTGCGGGCGAACAGGTCGCGATAGTTCTCGAGCGTGGCGGACGAAGGCAGGAACGGCGGCGGGAAATGGCTCGCCTCGCCGCGCGGCATGAACGAGACCGACACCATCCACAGCAGCGGCGCCAGGCTCAGGATGGCGAGCACCAGCAGCGCACCGTTCACGCGCACCGCCTGCCAGCGTCCTTCGCCGACCGGGTTCATACCGCCCCCCGCCTGCGGCCGAGCCGCAGCATCAACGTGGTCGCGGCGAGAATCACCAGGAACAGCACGAACGCGACCGCTGACGCCCGCCCGAGGTTCCACCACTTGAAGCCTTCCTCGAACATGTAATAGAGCACGCTCACCGTGCTCTGCAGCGGATCGCCGCGGGTCATCACGTACGGCTCGGCGAACAGCTGGAAATAGCCCGAGACCGTGATCACCCCGACCACCACCAGCACCGGCCCCAGCTGCGGCAGGGTGATGTGCACGAACTGCTGCCAGCGCGAGGCGCCGTCGATGCGCGCGGCCTCGTACAGGTCCTGCGGGATCGCCTGCAGGCCGGCGAGGAAGATCACCATGTTGTAGCCGAAGTTCTTCCACACCGCGAACAGCATGATCGTGGGCATTGCCCAGCGCGGGTCGCCGAGCCAGTCGACCGGCCCCAGCCCGAGGTGCGACAGCCCCCAGTTCACCAGTCCGTAGCTGGTGTGGAACAGGTAACGCCAGATCACCGCCACCGCGACCAGGGTGGTCACCACCGGCGCGAACAGCGCGGTGCGGAACACCGAACGCAACCGCACCAGCGGCGAATGCAGCAGCAGCGCCGCGCCCAGCGAGACCGCAATCGACAGCGGCACGCCGACGGCGACGAAGTAGAACGTGTTGCCCAGCGACTTCCAGAACAGCGGCGTGCGCAGCAGTTCCAGGTAGTTGCCCAGGGCGACGAAGCGCAGGTGCGAGGGATCCGCGAGCGCGTACAGGTCGAAGTCGGTCAGGCTCAGCAGCAGCGCCGCGCACACCGGCAGCCCGAAGAACACGCCGAGCACCACCAGGGCCGGCGCGGCGAACATCCACCCGGCGAGGCTAGCGCGCATCGGCGGCCTCCTGCGCGCGCACCCAGCGCCGCTTCTCCAGGATCGCATCGACGCGCGCGTCGAGTTGCTCTACCGCCTCGTCCTGCGATTGTCCGCCGCGCACCACGCGCTCCGTTGCCAGCCGCATCTCCTGCCCGATGCGCTCCCACTCCAGCACCTGCGGCGTCGGCCGCACCCGCTCGAGCTGGTCGCGGAATGCGCGCGCGAGCCCGTCCTCCGCGAGCGCGGGATGCTCCCAGGTGCTGCGCCGCGGCGGCAGGTTGCCGCTCATGGCGTGGAAGCGCTGCTGGATGTCGGGGCGCGACAGGAACTCGACCAGCGCCCACGCCGCGTCCTTGTTCGGCGACGAACGGAACAGCACCAGGCTGGTCCCGCCGGCGATGCCCGCACCGGGGCCGTCAGGGCCGGGCAGCGGCATCGTGCCCCACTGCCCCTCCAGCTCCGGCGGCGCGCGCCGCTGGAACTCGCGGATGTTCCAGGGGCCTGACAGGTAGAACGCGAACCTCCCCCGGAAGAACTCGTCCCAGACGTTCGAGATCTGCGTATCCGACACCGCCGGTGCCCATCCCTGCGCGAACACGTTGGCGTAGAACGCCAGCGCCTTGCGGAAGCCCGGGCTACGGAAATTGCCGCGGCCGTTGTCCTCGCGCAGCAGCGGATCACCGGTCTGCAGCGCGAACGAGAGCGGCGGCTCGAATTCGTTCACCGGCATCAGCAGCGCGTGCCGGCCGGGGCCTGCGTCGCGGACCACGGCCGCCATCGCCTGCTCCCACTCCGCCCAGGTCCGCGGCGGCACTTCCACGCCGGCGCGTGCGAGCAGGTCCTTGCGATAGAACAACAATCGCGTGTCGACATACCACGGCACGCCCACCAGGGCGCCGTCGACCACGTTGGTGGCCCAGATGCCGGGAAAGTAGTCGGCCTGGTCGACCACACGCGAGGCGTCGACGCGCGCCTGCACCGGCTCGAGCGTGTCGAGCGCCGCGAACTCGGCGATCCAGGTGTTCCCGAGCTGGCACACGTCCGGCAATCCGTCGGCGGCGAAGGCGGTGAGCAGCTTCTCGTGCGCCGCCGTCCAGGGCACCTGCTGCAGGTCCACCCGGATACGGGGATGTTCGCGTTCGAACTCCTCCAGCAGTTCGGCCACCACCTCCGCTTCGCGGCCCATCGCCCAGAAGCGGATCGTCGTGATGTCGTCGTGCCGGGCGCACGCCGACAGCGCGACGCACAGCCATACGCACAACAGCAGGAGACGCGCCGATCGCATCAGCCAATCCTAGACCCTTCGCGATCCTGCCGCGGCCGCGCCCGTGCGCGCGACGCCGATGGCGGATACGCACACGCGAACAGTCCGGGCCGCCATCCTAGGCCGGGGGGTCCGACGCACGCGGCTCGGCCGGAGGATCGTCGTCCTCGTCGCTCTCGCGCGACTGGGCCCGACGCATGTCCTCCGCATTCGCGGCCTCGGGGTCGGGCTCGCCGGACGTCTGCGGGCCGTCCGGCGGCGCCAGCCAGCCCCCCGTGAACCCCGCACGCTCCAGCCCGTTGCGGATGTACGGGTTGTCGCGCATCACTTTCCACACGAAGTCGTTGCGGTAGTTCGCGATCATCGTGAGGATCGGACCCTGGTCGATGCCGATGTAGTCGCTGGCCACCCAGCCGCGCCCGGGGATCAGGCGCCCGGTCTTGAGCGGCACGTCGTACTTGAAGCTCGGGTTGACCGCGTCGAGGAAGCCGTAGCTCGAATACAGGTACTCGCCATAGCGTTCGTACAGTTCTTCGGTGGCCGGGATCACGATCTCCGGCGCGAACGCGATCGAGGCGATCGCCGCGGTCGGCGCGATCGTGCCGTCGTCGAACTCGTCCGACAGGCCCGCACCGCGCGCGCTGTAGTGGCGGAACTCGCGCTGCTGGCCCTTGAACTCCTGGGTGGTGCGCTGCGGTCCGTCGCTGGCGGTCAGGCCCCAGACGTTCTCGCCGTAGTCGTCCCAGCCCATCGGGTTGTCTATCGCGTACGCGCGCTGGGCGTAGGTCGCGCGACGGCTGTTCTCGAAGTAGTCGATGCCGCGGTTCTTCATGTACTCGTCGCGGATGCCGCGGAAATCGATCCACACGTGCGAATACTGGTGGCCGAAGTGCGGGCCGAAGCTCAGGTACTCCTGGCCCTGGAACACGCCCCAGTCGCGCTCGTAGGTCTGCGTCCACACCTCCCATGCCTCGGGTTCGACCGGATGGGTCGGCGAGCCGAGCGCGAGGATGTAGACCAGCATCGCCTCGTTGTAGCCCTTCCAGTCGTGGCTGATGAAGCCGCGCTCGGGATACCAGCCCATCGAGATCAGCGGCGGCCGCTGCTGCAGGTAGGGCCATTCGACGCGGCGGTAGATCTGGTCGGCCAGCTCGCGGATGCGCACCTCGCGCTCGTCGTCGCCGGTGTAGTAGGACTGCGCGAACAGCACGCCCATCAGCAGGATGCCGGTGTCCACGCTCGACAGCTCCACCCACTTGTCGTAGCGCGCGCCGCTCTGCATGTCGAGGAAGTGGTAGAAGAAGCCCTTGTGGCCGCTGCGCCCTTCGGCCTGCGGCCCCATGCGCGCCTCGCGCAGGAATTCCAGCGTGACCAGGGTACGGTCCACCGCCTGGGTGCGGCTGACCCAGCCGTTCTCGATCCCGATCGGATACGCGGTCAGCGAGAAGCCGACCGAGGCGATGCTCGCGAACGGGCGCGAGGGAAAGCGGTCGGGGGTGAGCCCGTTGACCTCGTTGGTGGTATCCCAGAAGAACTGGAAGGTGCGGCGTTCGATGTCACGGAACAGCGGGGGCAGGTCGGGCGGACCTTCCGGCTCCTGTTCCTTGGGCGCGGGTTCCGCGTCCGGGTCCGGCAGCACGAGCTGCGGGATTGGGCCGGGCTTGGGGGGCGCGACCGCGGGTTCCTGGGGCGGGGGCGGCTCCGGCGCGCACGCCGCCAGCGTCAGTGCAAGGACTGCGGCCTGCAGGAATCGTAGAAGGAACGACTTCGACATCGTGGATCAGGGGTCCGTGTAAACGATTTCTCGGAAAACTCGAAAAAAGCCGGCCGCCGGTGGGCGGCCGGCCGTTGGGCGACTACCAGCTGAACCCCATCGTCACCTTGAACGTGCGGGTGGGACCGGTGATGCCCAGGCCCGTGCGCTGGCCGAAGTTCGCGTCGACCGTCGACGCGGTGCCGATGAAATCACCGAAGTCGGTGTAGTTGATCTCGTTGGTCACGTTGAGGATATCGCCGCGCACCCGGAAAAGAATGCCGCCGCCCGTATCCCACTCCTTCTGCGCCGCCAGGTCGAGCTGGAAGAAATCCTGCTCGTCGAAGTAGTAGGTTTCGAAGCGGCCCACCACATTGCACGCACCCGGATCGACGCCTTCGAAGCAGTTCAGGCCGGTATTGCCCACCGGGCTGCTCCAGGTCAGCTTGCTGGAGAAGGTGACTCCCCAGTAGTCGGCGATGCCGGTGGCGACGATCTTGTGCTTGGGGATGCCGTTCGAGCGGATGAACGCCACCTCGTCGAGGTTCGGGTAGTCAAACGTGAACTGGTCGGAACTCTCCCGGTTTTCCTTCGCATCGCTGAAGGTGTACGCCAGGCTCGTGCCCCATCCCGACTCCGCCGTGTAGGGCTTGTCGAGCGACCACAGCAGCGAGTTCAGCCGCGTCTCGACCGCATTGTTGCCTAGGAAGAATCGGTTGTAGCCCGGCAGATCCGCATCCGGTGCATTACCGAACTGCACGCCCGGCGGATAGAAGCCGCCGTCTGCGCGGCGATTGCCGACGGTGAACAGGATGCCGTCGTGACTCAGGATGTGAACCAGCGTCACCGACGAATTCCAGTCGTACCCGAACATCGGGATGGTGTTGCGGATCCCCAGGCTGAACTGGTCGGAATACGGGGTCTTCAGATCGTTGTTCATCAGGAACACTTCCGCGCCGAAGTTGCTCCCCGGAACGATGAGCGACTCGAGCGCCCCCGGCTGCAGGTAGGCCGGATCCCACGCGAGGCAGGGGCTCTGGGGCCGATCGGGATCGTTGCAGTCGTGTCCCGGCGTATCGAAGTAGAAGCTGTAGCGCTGGAACGCGAGCCGGTACTGCTCGTAGGACAGATAGTCGAACTGGTTGCGGTTGTACGAACGCCCGGCACCGCCGAACAGCACATGTCGCTGGTCGCCGGTCAGGTCGTACGAGAAGCCGAGCCTCGGTGCGATGTTGTCCTTGTCTGCATCGCGGTTGCTGCCGCTACTGATGTAGTTCTCGATATCGTAGTCCATGCCCGGCCGCGCCGCCGCGTAATCGCGCAGCCGCGTGACCAGGGTGTCGGGGGTCACGTGCTCCTCGAAGCTCGGATTTTCCTCATAGTCCCAGCGCACGCCCAGGTTGAGTGTCAGCCGGTCGTTGACCTCCCAGTCGTCCTGGATGTAGATGCCGAACTGGGTGGCATCGGACTCGACCGTCGTCGGGAATCCGTTACCGGGCGCGGAGAACTCCACGAAGTACGGCTGGCTGAGGTCCTGCAGCATGTCGTAGCGGAACTGCGGCGTGTACGGCGACTGCTCGAACGCCGACAGGTCGATCTTCTTGTACTTCACGCCCGCCTTGAGGGTGTGGCCTTCCCAGCCGAAGAAGGTCAGGTCGTTCTGGAACGACACGCCCTTCTGCCCCTTGTCCTGGAAGTCGCCGCCGCCGCCCAGGTTGAGGATTTCCTCCATGTCCGGATTCTGGATGTCCTCTTGCCCTTGTCGCGGCGAGTAGAGGCGGTATCCGTTGGCAAGCGACGCGGCGCGGGGCGAGAAGAAGGAATCCTCGAAGGTGAGGTGCGCGTCGTTGAGCCAGTCCATCGAGCTGAACTGGTATCTCAGGTCGATACGCGTCTCTTCGCCGGCCTTGAGGGTCGCGCGTTCGGGCGTGTTCGGACCGTTTCCGACGTTGGTGACCTCGTCTTCCTCGCGTCGTTTGACGGTCAGCTCCAGCAGATGGCCCTCAGCGACGGTCCAGTCGATCTTGCCGAAGTACAGGTCCTCCTTGAACGGAACCGCCGCCGGGGCGCTGGCGATCGGCTGGAACTGCGGTGGCAGATCCTCGATCGTCAGGTTCCCACCTGGCGTGATCGTGCGCGGCGAGTTGTACTCCTTCGCCTCGTAGGTCACGAAGAAGTGCATCGCGTCCTGGATGATGGGACCGCCGAACGAGGCGCCATATTGCTCCTCCTTGGACCTCACCTTCTCGCCTTCGCGATCCTCCACCGGCGTGGCTTCCCGCCAGTCGGAAGCCGTGTGGTCCCAGAAGAACTCGCCCGAGAACTCGTTGGTTCCCGACTTGGTCACCGCCGTGATGCCCGCACTGCTCAGCTGGTCGTATTCCGCCTTGTAGTTGGAGGTGATGACCTTGTACTCGGAGATGCCCAGCTGCGGGAACGGATTGCCGCGGCTCGAATCCTGTCCGGTGATGCCGCCCTTGAGCACGTAGTCCTTCTGGCCGACGCCGTCGATGAACACGTTGATGCCGTTGGACAGCTGCGGTCCGCTGCGCAGCGACGTCGACCCGTCACCGCCGGTGTTGAACGTCACGCCGGGCACGATGTCCGCGAACGCGAGGAAGTTGCGCGATGCCTGCGGTAGCGCCTGGATCTGCTTGGGCGACACGTATGTCGCGATCTCCGACGTCTTCGTCTCCACCAGCGCCTGCGCCGTCACCACCACCGCGTCGAGGTCGGTCGCCTCGCCGGTGGGCGCCGCTTCCGCGACGCCGCCGACGCCCAGGTTGAGGGTGGCGGTCTGGCCCACCGCCAGGGTGACGTTCTGGGAATTGGTCTGGCCGGCCGCAGTCACATCGATGCGGTACGTACCGGGCGGCAGGCCGGCGAGGTTGTAGTTGCCGCTGGCCGTGGTCTGCACGCTGCGCGTGAGCCCCGTGGCCAGGTTGGTGGCGGTGACGCGGGCATCGGTGGCCGGCGCGGAGTCGGCCATCACCTGGCCCCGGATGGCGCCGGCGGTGGACTGCGCGAACACGGGGGCGGACAGCAGCATGCAGCCGGCCAGGGCGCAACTGAGCACGCTGCGGTCGAATCTGCGCGACGCGGAACGGATCTTGCGATTCATGGTGAGCCCCTCCCAGGGCGATCTCCGAATGTTGAAACCGGGGGAATGACGCGCCTCGCGTGGGCGCGGTTGTCTTTCAACTGCCTGCGGATGACGCCTGTGACTGGTCTGGTGAAGGGGGCGGACGCCGGCTGGACCCGCGCACGACCAGCCGCGGCGCGAGCAGGTCCGGCGGGGCCTGCTCCACCTGCTCGCCAGGTTCGAGCAGCCGACGGATGGCGCGCGCCCCCAGTTCGGCGATCTCGACGCGCATCGTCGTGAGCGCGGGGTGTACGTAGCGCGAAAGCGGGATGTCGTCGAAGCCGGCGAGCGCGATGTCGTCGGGGACGCGCACGCCGCTCTGGTTGAGCGCGAACAGGCATCCCAGCGCCATCATGTCGTTGGCGGCGAACACCGCGTCGGGACGCTCATCGGCCGCCAGCAGCGCCTGGCCCGCCCGGTGGCCGGAGGCCTCGTCGAAATCGCCGGGCAGCACCCACGGTTCGTGGCCCGGCAGCGCCTGCGACAACGCCTCGCGATAGCCGCGCAGGCGTTCGCGGGCGTCGAAGTTGTCGTCCGGCCCGGCGATGAAGGCGATGCGCCTGTGCCCCGCCTCGAGCAGGTGCCGCATCATGGTGACCGCGCCGCCGTGGTTGTCGATTCCGACCGACGCGCGCGCCCCGGCCACCCGCGTGGAATTCATCAGCACCGCGGGCATGGTCGGCGAGAGTTCGCCGGCCAGCGCCTCGGCGCCGTCGACGAAGGGCGACATGAGCAGCAGGCCGTCCACCCGTCCGCGCATCGTGCGCAATGCCGCGCCCTGTTCCTGCAGGTGGCCGTGGTAGCTGGACACAAGCAGGTGCAGTCCGCGCTCGCGTGCCACCTGGTCGATGCCGCGCATGAGCTCGGAAAAGAATTCGCCGTACAGGTCCGGCAGCACCACGCCGATGGTGCCGGTGCGCCGGCTGCTCAGGCTGCGGGCGGCGTGGTGCGGGCTGTAGCGCAGCTCGTCGGCGACCCGGAGCACCCGGCTGCGCACCGCCTCGGCCACGTTCTGGTGGCCGTTGAGCGCGCGCGACACCGTCGCCACCGAGACGTTGGCGCGCCTGGCCACGTCCTTGATCGTGACGCTCACCGGCCTCTCCTCCAGTGCGGACGGGGCGGAATGTAAACGCTTTCAACCAATCCTGCAAAGCCGCGCGGGGACATGGGTGACACCGCGGCGGAGGCATCCACCGGTCCTGCCGGGCGGGAGGCCCGCCCTGCGTCGCGACCGGCTGGTGCCGAAGATCCGCTCACTTCGCCACGACCTCGAACGTGGCCGACTGCGAGGCAAGCGAATCGCCGCCGGTGAAAACGGTGAAGCTGCCCGGCTCGACCACGCGCCGCATCCGCGCGTCGTACAGGGCAAGGTCGTCCTCGCCGAGCGTGAAGCGCACTTCCTTCGACTCGCCCGGCTGCAGGTCCACGCGCTGGAACCCGCGCAGTTCGCGCACCGGCCGGGTGACGCTGGCCACGTCGTCGCGCAGGTACAGCTGCACCACCTCGGTCCCGGCGCGCGCACCGGTGTTGGTCACGCGCACGCTCACTTCCTGCGCCAGGTCACCGACTGCGAGCGTGGCGCGCGCCACGCGCGGCGCGTCGTGGCGGAAGGTGGTGTAGCTCAGGCCGTGGCCGAAGGGATACAGCGGCGTCCAGGGCACGTCGATGTACTTGCTGGTGTACTTGTTGTCCTTCGCCGGCGGGCGACCGGTGTTGCGGTGCGCGTGATAGATCGGCACCTGGCCGACGTTGCGCGGCACGGTGACCGGCAACTTGCCCGAGGGGTTCACGTCGCCGAACAGCACGTCGACGATCGCGTTGCCACCCTCCACGCCAGGGAACCAGGCCTCGAGCACGGCCGGCACCTTGCCCTGCAGCGCACCCGTCGACAGCGGCCGGCCGTTGAGCAGCACGACCACCACCGGCTTGCCGGTCGCCGCCACCGCGAGCGCCAGCTGTTCCTGCACGCCGGGCAGGTCGAGCGAAGTGCGGTTGTTGGCCTCGGCGCTCATTTCCGGGTGTTCGCCGAGGAACATCACCACCGCATCGGCGCGCCGCGCCGCGCGCACGGCCGCGTCGAAACCGGAGGTGTCGTCGTCGTCGATGGCGGCGCCCTTCGCGACCACCAGCTTCGTGCGATCGCCGACGCTCGCGCGCAGCGCGTCCAGCGGCGTCACCGCGTCTTCCGGCCGGCCGATGCCGACCCAGTTGCCGAGCATGGCCCAGGGCTCGTCGGCCAGCGGGCCAATCACCGCCAGCGTCCCCAGCGACTTCGACAGCGGCAGCACCTCGCCTTCGTTCTCCAGCAGCACCATCGACTTCTGCGCCATGCGCCGCGCCGCGGCCCTGTGTTCGGGCGTGAGCGTCATCGCGGCCTGGCGTCCGGGATCCTTGCAGTAGCGGTACGGATCCTCGAACAGGCCGAGCCGGTACTTGGCGTTGAGCACGCGGCGCACCGAGGCATCGACCTCGGCCAGCGGCACGCGCCCGGCGTCCACCGCCGCGGGCATGTCCTTCAGGTAGATGGCGCTGACCATGTCGACGTCGACGCCGGCGGCCAGGCCGAGGCGCCCCGCGGCCTCGCGGTCGGCCGCCACGCCGTGCTCCACCAGTTCCAGCACGCCGGTGTAGTCGCTCACCAGCACCCCGTCCCAGCCCCACTGGTCGCGCAGCAGGTCCTGGATCAGTGGCTTGTGCGCATGCATGGGCACGCCCGCCACCTCGTTGAACGCTGCCATGATCGACTGCGCGCCGGCATCGACCGCGGCCTTGAACGGCGGCAGGTAGACCTCGTGCAGGGTGCGCTCCGGGATCTCGGCGATGTTGTAGTCGCGGCCGCCCTCGGCCGCGCCGTAACCGACGAAATGCTTGGCGGTGGCCAGCAGGGTGTCGGGCGCGGCCAGATCCTCGCCCTGGAAGCCCTGCACGCGCGCCGCCGCGAACGCGGACCCCAGGAACGGATCCTCGCCCGCGCCCTCGACCACCCGGCCCCAGCGCGGGTCGCGCGAGATGTCGACCATCGGCGCGTAGGTCCAGTGCACGCCGTGCGCGGTGGCCTCGACCGCCGCCACCCGCGCGGCGTTGCGCGCCTCGTCCGGATCGAAGCTCGCCGCTTCGCCCAGCGGCACCGGGAACACGGTGCGCATGCCGTGGATCACATCGTAGGCGTACAGCAGCGGGATCCCGAGGCGCGATTCCTCCACCGCGATGCGCTGAAGGCGGCAGGTCAGCTCGGCCCCGTTCGTGCCCAGCCAGGAGCCGATCCCGCCGCGCCGCACCTGGTCCTCGCTGCCGGTCATGGCGGCGGGGCCGGTGTTGTTGCCCACCGCAGGCGGCTGGTTGAGCTGGCCCAGCTTCTCGGCCAGGGTCATCTTCGCCATCAGCGCATCGACGAACGCGCGCTCGGCGGTCGCGTCGCCGGCCGAGCTGCGCGCCGGGCCGGGCGCAGCCCAAGCCGCGGGGGCGGCCAGCAGGGTGGCGAGCGCCACCGACAGGCAGGGCAGCAGGGAAAAGCGGGGCGCGTGACGCGTCATGGATCCTGTCCGAAGGGCGGGCCCGCGGAATGTAATCGTTTTCAGCGACGGATGCATGGCACGACGCAGCATGCGCCGCGGTGGCCCCGGCGACCTTGCGACGCGGGGCCGGTTGCTGCCCGGAGGCCGTGGCTTTGCGCCCGCGTGCGAATCATCGGACGGTAGGCCGGCTGGCGTCTGCCTCCACCCTGCCCCTCCAGTGTGGGCTCGGGGTCGTCTGTCCAGGCGGCACGGGCCCGTGGGTGCGATGTGCGGGGAGCGCGGGATGCGTGGAGGCGCGCGTCGGGAGATCGGACGGGAACCCGGGTGCGCTGCGCTTACCCGGGCGACGGTCCTACGGGAGGACCGGGCGGAACGGGCGCACCTCGACCCGCGCGTAGACGCCGGCCTTGACATACGGATCGGCGTCCGCCCAGGCGCGAGCCTCCTCCAGCGACGGGAATTGCGCCACCACCAGGCTGCCGCTGAAGCCGGCCGGGCCCGGATCGTCGGCGTCGATCGCCGGGCACGGTCCGGCCAGCAGCAGGCGGCCGGCGTCGCGCAGCGCGACCAGCCGCTGCAGGTGGCGCTCGCGCGCGGCCAGGCGGCGGTCGAGCACCTGGTCGCCGTCGTATCCCTCGATCGCATACCACATGCCGCCGCTCCGTCCTGCACCGGCCCCGATTCTAGAAGACGCCAGTGCGACCCGTCCGTCAGGCACGCCGCGCAGAAGCGAGATGCAGCGGCCCGACCCCGGTTCGGCGGAATTGGCGAGCCGGGCCTTCGACGGCGGACGACCTCCCGGCCGTACCCCTGCGCACGAAGCGCGGCGGACCCTGCCTGCCGGCCGCTGGACAGCCCGGGGGCCAGCGCTTACCCTAGGATCCAAGCTCCGCAGCCGATCGCCGCTCACGTCGCAGCAGGACGCTAGAGTCGCGGCCCCTCGGCCAGACCCGACGATTCCCCCAGCAGTCTTCTGCCCGCATGCGGCATGGTCTGCACCGTGGGCGTCCGGTCGCAAGACGCTTTGCCAGTGCGATGTTCCGGACCCGTGCCAGCCGCACGAGTCCGTCGCGACGCGCAGCCCGTGGCCGGTTCCGGCCCGGTGCAGAACTCGATCAGCCAGCCGGCCCGGAGGGGGCCGCACCGCGAATGAGCCAATCCGCCCAGGACACCGCCGCGCAGGCGCCATCCCACCCGCAGCAGCAGGAAATGCCGCTGGCGGTGGTGCACGGCCAGCCGGTGCTGCAGATTCCTCAGGACCTGTACATCCCGCCCGATGCGCTGGAGGTGATCCTCGAGGCGTTCGAAGGCCCGCTCGACCTGCTGCTGTACCTGATCCGCCGCCAGAACCTCGACATCCTCGACATCCCGGTCGCCGAGATCACCCGCCAGTACGTCGAATACATCGGCGTGATGCAGGACCTGCGCTTCGAACTGGCGGCAGAATACCTGGTGATGGCCGCGATCCTGGCCGAGATCAAGTCGCGGATGCTGCTGCCGCGTCCGCCCGCGACGGAAGGCGAGGAGGACGATCCGCGCGCCGACCTGGTACGCCGGCTGCAGGAGTACGAACGCTTCAAGCAGGCCGCCGAGGATCTCGACACCCTGCCGCGGATGGAGCGCGACACCGCGCCCGCATCGGCCTTCATGCCCGACCGCGCGGCGGTCCGGGTGCCGCCGCCGGTGGAACTGCGCGAGATGCTGTCGGCACTGCACGACGTACTCAAGCGCGCCGAGCTGCTCACCAGCCACGCCATCCGGCGCGACGCGCTGAGCGTGCGCCAGCGGATGGGCGAACTGCTCACGAAACTCGAGGACGGCGCCTTCCACCGTTTCGAGGCCCTGTTCGACCCGGGCGAAGGCAAGCTCGGCGTGGTGGTGACCTTCCTGTCGATCCTGGAGCTGGCCAAGGAACGCCTGCTCGACATCGTCCAGGAAGCGCCGCTGGCGCCGATCTACCTCAAGTCGCTCGCCAGCGGGCGTGCGGCCGACGAACCGATGGAGTTCTCCAGCGAGTTCGACACCACCACGCCCGAAGACGACCGCTGACGCCAGCCTCGCGCCTGTCGCGCGCCATCCATCCCGCCAGATACCGACGCATGGATCAACAACTCATCAACCGCATCGTCGAGGCCGCGCTGCTGGCCTCGAGCCAGCCGCTGACCGTGGTCCAGCTCGCCGCGCTGTTCCCGCTCGACGAGCCGGCGCCGGAGGGCAGCCTGCAGGCCGCGCTCCAGACGCTGCAGGCCGACGCGGCAGCGCGTGGCGTGGAGCTGGTCGAGGTCGCCTCGGGCTGGCGCTACCAGGTGCAGGCCGACGTCCACCCCTGGGTGGCGCGCCTGTGGACCGAGCGCCAGGTCAAGTACACCCGGGCCACGCTCGAGACCCTGGCGCTGATCGCCTACCGCCAGCCGATCACCCGCGGCGAGATCGAACAGGTGCGCGGCGTGGCCACCAACAGCAACATCATCAAGGCGCTCGAGGAGCGCGAGTGGATCCGCGTCGTCGGCCACCGCGACATGCCCGGCCGCCCCGAACTGCTCGGCACCACCAAGGGCTTCCTGGACTATTTCGGGCTCAAGCGCCTGGACGAGCTGCCGCCGCTGTCGGAACTGAAGGATTTCGGCGAGCTTGAGCCGCAGTTCGAGTTCGACGGCGAGCGCGCGGTGGGGGGAATCGCGACCGGAGACGGCGATGCCGATGCCGATGCCGACGCTGGGACCGACGGCACGCGCGCCGCCAACGATCCGACCGCATCGGGTGCGGACGAGTCCGACGGCGGATCCGGCGAGCGCGGCGAGGAGGTCGACCGCCGCGCAGACGCTGCGGTCGATCCCGCCGCCGGTGTGGACGTCGAGCCGCAAGCCGATGCCGACGCCGACGCCGACAGGGATCCGGATACCGACGCGCAGGGCGATGCAGCCAGCGGGTCCGATGACGGCAGCGGCGGACGCGCTGCGCTGCAGGACGTCGCCGATGCGGACACCGCAACGCCCGCCTCGGAGCAGGACGCGGGCGCCGCCGAGCCGGTCTCCGCGATCCCCGGCGACGACGTTCCCGCCGACCAGGACCCTGCCGGCGATGCCTCCGACGACGCCAGTACCGCGGACGACGACCAATCGCCCCGCCCTGCCCCGCCCTCTTCCCACACTGCCGACCGCACCGACGCGGCGGCCGAACCAGACGCCCTCGCCGAAGACGGCGACAGCACCGGAGTACGACATGAGTGAGCAACACCCCACCGCCAGCCGCAAGCTGTCGCTCAAGCGCGGTGACGACAAGGCCGCCGACGCCCCGCGCCTCGAAGAGCGCCTGCACAAGGTCCTGGCCCAGGCCGGCCTCGGCTCGCGCCGCGCGCTGGAGCAGCGCATCGCCGACGGCCTGGTCAAGGTCAACGGCGAGATCGCCCAGACCGGCATGTCGGTCGGCGGCGGCGACCGGATCGAGATCGACGGCCGCCAGTTCGTCGCCAGCGCGCTGACCGAGCCGGCGCGCGTGCTGATGTACAACAAGCCCGAGGGCGAGGTGACCACGCGCGAGGATCCCGAAGGCCGGCCGACCATCTTCGAGTCCCTGCCCGCGCTCAAGGGCGCGCGCTGGATCGCGATCGGCCGCCTGGACATCAACACCACCGGCCTGCTGCTGCTCACCACCGACGGCGAGCTGGCCAACGCGATGATGCATCCCTCCTACGAAGTCGAGCGCGAGTACGTCTGCCGCGTGCGCGCGCCCGAAGGCGAGGAGACCGTGTCGGAGAAGATCGTCGACCGGCTCGCGCGCGGCGTCGCGCTCGAGGACGGGCCGGCGAAGTTCGACGAGATCAAGCGCATCGGCGGCACCGATTCCAATGAATGGTTCCAGGTGCTGCTCAAGGAAGGCCGCAACCGCGAGGTGCGCCGGCTGTGGGAGTCGCAGGGCTGCCAGGTGAGCCGCCTCAAGCGCATCCGCTACGGCCGGGTGTCGCTGCCGCAGACGCTGCTGCGCGGCCAGTCGCAGGAACTCGCCGACGCGCAGGTCGAGGAATTGCGCAAGGAACTCAGGCTCGAGGAAGGCCCGCCGCCGGCGCTGACCCTGCTGCCGGTGATCGGCCAGCGCAAGGCCTCCAAGTCCACCGTGCACCTGACCGGCGACCGCCGTCCGCAGGGCTACGTCAATGGCCACAACACCGCCGACGAGGGCCGCGAGCTGCGCCGCTTCGACCATGTGCGCGAGGATCGTCGTGGCCGCGGCGGCAAGAAACCGCATGGCGGCCTGACCGTCAGTGGCGAGCAGGCGGCGAACCAGTCGCAGAAGCCGTTCAAGCAGCGCAAGGCCAAGGGCCCCAAGCCGCTGCCCGACGGCAACCCGGCCGCGTTCCGCACCTGGTACGTACCCGAAGGCGTGGACACCGGCCCGTCCGGCCACCGCAATGCCGATGGCCGCGGCCCGAAGAAGCCGTTCAACAAAGCCAAAAAGCGCGGCCCCGGGCAAAGTGCCGGTGGCCAGGGCCAGGGTCCGGGCCAGGGACAGGGGCGCAGCCGCAGCGCGCATCCGTACGGGCATCCGGGCGGCGCGCCGACATTCCCGTCCGACCACGCGTCGCCCGGCGCCTACAAGCCTGCCGGCGCGCGACCGCGCGGCCCACGCCCCGCCGGCAACCCGCAGCGGCCCAAGGGCCCGCGCCCCGGCGGCGGCAACCGCGGCCCGCGTGGTGGCGGCGGTGGCGGGGGCGGTCGCTGAGTTCATCGCGCGCAGCCGCGCTTCCGACCAAGGCCACCGCCCCATGCCCCTTCGCCGTGATGTCCTGCGCCTGCTCGGCCTGACCGCCGCCCTCCCCGCCCTGCCCGCGGCGGCCGCGGCGCAGCCCGCGCCTGGCGACAGGCCGATCGTGATCTCCACCTGGGACTTCGGAGATGCGGCGAATGCCGCGGCCTGGAACGTGCTCGCCGCCGAGGGCAGCGCGCTCGACGCGGTCGAAGCCGGGGCCAGGGTGCCCGAGGCCGATCCCGACAACCACACCGTCGGCCTGGGCGGGTATCCCGATCGCGACGGACACGTGACCCTCGACGCCTGCATCATGGCGCACGACGGTCGCCTCGGCGCGGTCGCGTGCCTGGAGGACATCGTGCACGCGGTGTCGGTCGCGCGCCGGGTGATGGAGCACACGCCGCATGTGCTACTGGTCGGCGACGGCGCGCTGCAATTCGCGCTGGCGCAGGGATTCCCGCGCCAGGACCTGCTGACGCCGGCGGCCGAACAGGCCTGGCGCGAATGGCTGAAGACCGCGGAGTACCGCCCGCAACCCAACATCGAACGCAGCAACCGGTACCGCATGCCTGGCGATCTGCCCGGCGGTGCCACGAACCACGACACCATCGGCATCCTCGCGCTGGACGGCAGCGGACATCTCGCCGGCGCCTGCACCACCAGCGGCATGGCATTCAAGATGCGCGGCCGCGTCGGCGACTCGCCGATCAGCGGCGCGGGCCTGTTCGTGGATGGCGAAGTCGGCGCCGCCACCGCGACCGGCGTTGGCGAGGAATGCCTGCGGATCTGCGGCTCGCACACCGTGGTGGAACTGATGCGCCACGGGCGCACGCCGGAAGAAGCCTGCCGCGAGGCCGTGGAACGCATCGCGCGCCGCCATCGCGTGCCGCGCGACGACCTGCAGATGGCCTTTGTCGCCTTGCGCAACGACGGGGCGGTGGGCGGCTATGCGCTGCAGCCCGGGTTCAACTACGCGGTCCGCACGGCTGCCGGTTCGCGCGTAGTGGAAGCACCCAGCCTGCGCTGAGGCGACATCCTGTCGGGCCGCGAAGGCTCCGGTCGCCAACACCGCGCGTGGATCACCGCGTGGCGCCGGGGCAGTCCGATGCCCGCCGCAGTTCCTGCGGACGGTCGCACAGGCTGCCAGTGGCGTATCCCCCGCGTGCTCTCACCAGCGCAGTATGTCCGGGCTGGTGGCGCAGGCCGCGGGCGGTAGATCTTCCGACCGCGCGCCCCAGGCCGCCGCGGAAGCATCGCCGGTGAGCGAGAATGCGAGTTCGCCGCCCTCGCGCAGCTGCTCCCAGTCCAGCCACACCCGCGACTGCGGCTGTCCGTCGAAACTCGCGGACGCGATGAAGCGCAGCGTTCCGTCTCCGGCGCCAGGGGCCTGGATGCGCAAGGTTCGCCCTTCGCCGAGGTCCAGCTCGACGCGCTCGAAACGCGGCGCGTGGAGCACGAACTGCCCGGTGCCCGGGGTCACCGGGTACAGGCCGAGCGCGCTGAACAGGTACCAGGCCGACATCGTGCCGAGGTCGTCGTTGCCGGTCACGCCATTGGGAGCGTTGGTGAACAGCGTCTGCGCCGCGTGCAGCACGGTCGAGGTCTTCGCCGGCTCGCCGAGCAGGGTGTAGATCCACGGTGCGTGCAGGTCGGGTTCGTTGTTGGGGTTGTAGCGGAACTGGTTGTAGTAGCTGTACGGGCCGACCACCCAGTCCTTGCGCGCGGCGGCGGCCGGATCGGCGCGCAGCGCGTCGATCGCGAAGAAGGCGTCGAGCCGGCGCAGCGCCTGTTCGCGGCCGTGCATCGCCTGCGCCAGACCCGGCACGTCCTGCTGCACCAGCCACTGGTACTGCCAGGCCGTGCCCTCATGGAAGCCATGGTGCGAACGCGGGCTGTAGTGGTCGTCGGCCGGCTGGTACCAGCTGCCGTCGTCGATGCGCGGGCGCGGAAAACCGATGAAGCCGGTGTCCGCGTCGCGCACCTGCGGGTCCCACACCTTGCGCCAGTTGCCGCCGCGCTGCAGCAGCACCCGCGCATCGTCCGGTTTGCCCAGCGCCTGCGCCATCTGCGCCAGCGAGCAGTCGGCGAGCGCGTACTCGAGCGTGGCCGAACCACCGTGGTGCGGGTCGACGTCCATGCCCTTCGACGGCACCGTGCGGTCGTACTGCACGAAGCCGTCGGCGAGGTAGCGTGCGTTGCCCGAGCGGCCCGCGTGCCGCGAGTTCAGCGGCGGCTCGCCGAACGCATTTTCGCGCAGGGCCGCGTACGCCTGCGCCTCGCGCCCCTCCAGCGCGCCCAGGCGCCACAGGTCGACCAGGAACGGCGTGACCGGGTCGCCGGTCATGATGTTGGTCTCGAAGTTCGCATAGCCCCAGCGCGGCAGCCAGCCGCCCTGCTCGTGGACGGCGAGCACCGAGCGCGCGATGTCGCGCGCCTGCCGCGGGCGCAGCAGGGCGAGCAGCTGGTTCTGGCTGCGGTAGGTGTCCCACAGCGACAGGTACTCGTGGTAGGTCCAGCCCTCGGCGCGATGGATGCGATTGTCGTAGCCTCGGTATCGGCCGTCGGCATCGCTGCCGGTCATCGGCTGCAGCAGCGCGTGGTAGAGCGCGGTGTAGAACACCGTGGCGTCGTCCTCACCGGCTCCGGTGACGCGCACGCTGCGCAGTTCCTCGTTCCATGTCCGCGTCGCGCGCTCGCGCATCGCGTCGAATCCGAGCAGGCGGCCCTCGGCCATGCCTTCGCTGCGCAGGTTGTGGCGCGCGCCCTCGGCATCGACGTGCGAGATCGCCGACACCAGCGTGACCGCGCGCCCGGCGCCGGTGTCGAAGCTGAGCCAGGCGCCATTCGGCTTGGCCTCGCCCTCCATGTTGTGGCGCGCGCCCGGCAGCCCGCCGGCCTCGCCCCAGACACCGTGCGCCTGGAACGGGCGGTCGAACTCCAGCCGGAACCAGGTCGTGTACTGGTGTCCGCCGCAGAAGCTCCTGGTGGTGACCCGGCCTTCCACGACCCGGTCGCCGACGATCTCGACCGCGCTCCCGGTCACCGAATGGCGTTCGTTCGCCTGGCCGACGTTGACCAGCACGTGGCCCTGGCGCACGCCGGCGGGGAAGGTGTAGCGCTCCGCCGCCGCGCGCATGCCCGCAGTGGCTTCGGCATCGATGCCGCCGTAGTCGGTCAGGCGCACGCGGTAGTAGCCGGCCTGCCCGACCTCGCCCTCGTGCGTATAGCGCGCGCCGTACTCGCGGTGGTCGAATGCCTTGGGATTGCCGGTGTCGAAATCGCCGCCGGGACCGATCCGCCCGGTCACCGGCAGCACCGACACCTGCCCGCCCTGCTCCCAGCAGCCGGCGCCGGAAATGAAGGAATGGCCGAACCCGCGGATCTGCGGATCGTCGTATCGCCAGCCCGAATAGTGCGAGCCGATCGGGCTCACCTGGATCTTGCCGAACGGCGCGGAGGCCCCGGGGAAGGTGTTGCCGTCGTCCTTGGTGCCGATGAAGGTGTTCACCAGGGAGGCGCGATCGACCTCGTCGGCCAGGGCGCCGGCCATCGGCAGCGCGCAGGCGAGGACGCCGATCGCCAGCCGCCGTGCCACGGACCGCAGGAAGAAAGAAGGCCCGGCGGGGACCGGGCCATAAACGCCGCGAGCTGTCGCGGCGGCCGCCCCGGGAGAGTCTGGACTGGGCGGAGGGGGAAGGACAGGCAGCTGGGCAGCGAGCATCGCGAAATCCCCGGAATCTCGATTTGGATCGATTGAATACGCTGCATTCGTGGATTTGGAACGATCTAAATTGAACATACTCCAGCGCCGATTTCATGCTGCCATGCAGCATCGGCTGCCCCTTGCAGGGGTCGGGAGGATCGCGCAGGATGCGGTCCTTGGATCGATCTAAACGCAGTGGGGAGCGGTTTGGACAAGCGCCGTCGGATCACCCTGAACGACATCGCCCGGGCGTGCGGCGTGTCGCGCGCCACGGTGTCGCTGGTGCTGCGCGGGAGTCCGCTGGTCCATCCGGAAACACGGCGCCTGGTCGAAGCGGAGATGCAGCGGCAGGGCTATGTCTACAATCGCGCCGCCGCCAACCTGCGCCAGCGGGTGTCGAGCGCGGTGGCGCTGGTGGTCAACGACCTGTCCAACCCGTTCTTCGCCGAGTTCGCCACCGGGGTGGACGAAGCGCTCGGCGCCAAGGGCTACGTGACCCTGCTCGGCAGCAGCAACGAGTCCCCCGCCCGCCAGCGGCAGGTGCTTGGTTCGCTGATGGAGCACCACCCGGCCGGCATCATCCTCTCGCCCGCCGAATCGAGCATGGCGAGCGACGTGGCGCTGGCGATCGGCCGGCACACGCCGCTGCTGGTGTTCAACCGGCAGCTGACGGGCGATGCCGAGCCCGGCTTCGAATACGATTTCCTCGGCCTGGATAATCGTGCCGGCGCGCGCGCCGCCGCCGCGCGCCTGATCGCGCTCGGACATCGGCGGATCGCGTTCTACGGCGGCCATGCCGGGTCGAGTTCCTGCCGCGAGCGTCGGATCGGCTATCAGGAAGCGCTGCGCGAGGCCGGCATCGCACCCGACGAGCGCTGGCTGATCGAAACCGCACCGACCCGGCTGGAAGCGAACGCGCACGCCGACGTGCTGCTCGCGCTCGAACCCGCGCCGACTGCGGCGGTCTGCTACAACGACGCCGTCGCCCTGGGACTGATGCTGGGCCTGGTGCGCCTGGGCCGCCGGCCCGGAGAGGATTTCGCCGTCACCGGCTTCGACGATATTCCCGAGGCGGGTGTCGGCATCCCGCCGCTGACCACCGTGAGCGCGGCGCCACGCGAGCGCGGACGCCAGGCCGCCGAACTGGTGCTGCAGCGCGCCGCGTCGCCCACCCTCCCGGGTCGGTCGGTGATCGCGCCGGTTCACCTCACCGAACGCGACAGCACGCCAGCGCTTGCGTCCTGACCTGCCACGGCCATGTCCGATCTCTCCACGTCCGAACGGAATCTCCCCTTGAGCCAAGGACACACCGTCGTCTGCTTCGGCGAAGCGCTGATCGATTTCCTCGCCGGGGTCGAAGTCGAAGGCGAGGCGCGCGCGTTCCGCCAGTTCGCGGGCGGCGCGCCGGCCAATGCCGCGGTTGCGGTGGCCAGGCTCGGCGGGCGCAGCGAATTCGTCGGCATGCTGGGCGAGGACATGTTCGGCGACTTCCTGCTCGACAGCCTGCGTGCGGGCGGTGCCGGCGTCCGCTACGTGCGCCGTACGCAGCAGGCGAAGACCGCACTGGCATTCGTCTCGCTGGACGCCGATGGCGAGCGCAGTTTTAGCTTCTACCGCCCGCCCGCCGCGGACCTGCTGTTCCGCAGCAGCGACTTCGACCCGGTCTGCCTGTCCGAGTGCAGCATCTTCCACGCCTGCAGCAACAGCCTGACCGATCCGGACATCGCTGCCGCCACGCTGTCCGGCATGGCGCTGGCGCGCGATGCGGGCGCGCTGGTGAGCCTGGACCTCAACCTGCGCCCGGCCCTGTGGCCCCGCGCCACGCCAGCGCTGCCGCTGCTGTGGCAGGCGCTCGAGGCGGCCGACCTGGTGAAGCTCGCCCGCGAGGAACTCGAGTACCTGGAACAGGGGCGGGACAACGACGGGAGCGTCGTCGACAGGCTGCTGCGCGCCTCGCGTCTGGTCGTGGTGACCGATGGCGCCGGGCCGATCCGCTGGTGGACGCGCGACGGTAGCGGCGAACTCCCGTCGATCGCGGTGCGGGCGGTCGATACCACCGCCGCCGGTGATGCGTTCATCGGCGGGCTGTTGTCGCGCCTGCAGCACGCGGGCGTCGATGCGCGGCGCTTCGACGGGTTCCTCGCCGACCGCGCCGCCCTCGCCCGCTGCCTGCGTTACGCGTCGGCCTGCGGCGCGCTGGCGGTCACCCGGCACGGCGCGTTCGCCGCGCTGCCCACGCATGCCGAAGCGTGCGCGCTGATCGATGCGGCACAGCTATCCGCATCCGCGGGACCGGAGGCGCTCGCCTGACCCGCGTTTCGACACGGCGGCGCGCCTCTCCCATGCCGGTCGCTTGACCGCAGCGCTAGTTGCGGTGCGTGAACCAGCTTGCGGCGCCGATCACGCCCAGCGCAGGATCCTCGATCAACCGCACCGGAATGCGCTGGAGCACCGGTCGCATGACGTCCTTGTCCACCATGCGCTGCGCGAACGTACCGCCCAGCAGCCAGCCGCGAATCTTCGACGGCACGCCGCCCGCTACGAACACGCATGTGGCCGAGGTCACCATCGCCAGGTCACCGACCACGCTTGCGAGCAGTCCGCAGAACATCCCGATCGCCTCGATCGCATGCGCATCCGAACCGGCGTCGGCGGCCGCGACGATCTCGTCGGACGAGCGCCAGCGCGGCGGCGCCCCATCGATCTCGCACAGCGCCAGGTAGAGGTTCGCCAGTCCTGGTCCTGACACCGCGTGCCCGACGCCGACGTGGGTGGCGCCTGCACGCATCCAGTGCGCCAGCACGGCCAGCTCGCGCAGGGTGCCCGGCGCCAGCGCCACCTGCTGGGGTTCGCAGGGCAGCACCAGCGTGCGGCCATTGCGGGTGACGCGCAGCGCGCCGCCCAGCCCGGTCCCGGGCCCGAGCAGCAGGCTGGTGCCCGGCTCGCGCGGCGTGGCCACGCCGGGGGTGAGCAGCACGGTGTCGGCCTCGTTCATGCATTGCCAGGCGTGCGCGACAGCGACGAAGTCGTTGACGGCCGCCACCTGGGCGAAGCCGGCCGCACGCAGGTCCGGGAGGTCGATCGGCCAGGGAATGTTCCGGCTGATGATGCGGTCGCCGTCCACGATGCCGGCGACCGCCAGCGCCAGCGCCGGCGCGCCGGCGGCATCGCCCATGAAGTCGGCCAGGATCGCGCGCAGCGAGGGATGCTGCGCGCAGAGGTAGTGCCGCTGCTCGAGGACTTCGATGCGGCCGTCGCCGCCGGCGCGCACCCAGGCCAGGCGCGCGTTGGTGCCGCCGATGTCGGCCGAGACGAACGGCACGCTCACCTCGCTTCGGCCGTGTCCAGGGCGGCGAGCAGCGCGCGGATGCGCTCGCCATCCGCGCGCTGTTCGCCGCCGTCCATGCCCAGTCCCGGATCGACCGGCACGCGCATGCGCGACGGATACGTGTGTCTGGCCGACGCGTGGAATTCGCGCGCACGGGTGTGGGCTGCGAGCCTGGCGATGTTGTCCGGCGTGATGCCGGCGCCGGGCATCACGACGATGCGTCCGCCGGCCTGTCCGACCAGGCGGCGCAGCATGTCGGCGCCCGACATGGCGTTCGCGGCGCCGCCTGAACTGAGCACGCGCCCGAACCCCAGCGCGATGATCGCCTCCAGTGCGGCCGGCATGTCCGGGCACAGGTCGATGGCGCGATGGAAGGTGGTGTCGAGCGCGCCGGCGGCATCGACCAGCTCCCGGCACCGGGCCACGTCGACCTCGCCGTCGGCAGTCAGCGCGCCGACGACCACGCCATCGCAAGCGCTGGCGGCGCAGTGCGCGATGTCGGCCAGCATGGACTCGTGTTCCGCGTCGCTGTAGCAGAAGTCACCCGCGCGCGGCCGGACGAGCACGTGGACCGGCAGCGTGAGCCGCTCGCGCACCCTGGCGATCATGCCGGCCGATGGCGTCAGCCCGCCCGCCTCCAGCGCCGCGCACAGCTCCACCCGGGTCGCGCCGGCAGCTTGGGCGACCTGCGCCGACGCCAGCGAGTTCGCGGCGATTTCCAGCGTCGGGGTCATGGCGGTGCCGCGGTCGCGACCGACGGACGACCCCGGTGGAGGGGATGCCTCACGCGCAGCGAAACACCCTCCACGGTTCTGGATCGGAGCGTCATGCAGGTCCCGGACACGGCGCAAGGCGCCACGCCGCCAAGATCCGCAGACGCGCGCGCGGGGTCAAGGCACGTCGACCCGCGGCGCGCTGGCGGGGAGGCGGATCCGCAGCCGGGTCTGGCGCCATCTTCCCTTTTCCTTCAATCGGTTGCATCGGATGGCGCCACCCCGTCGCGATCGCGCCACACGGTCCCTGCTGCAGGGCAGCATGCGTCGTTCGAGCCGGCATGTTACATCTTTGCACGCCGAATTTAGATCGATCCAAACCGGACACGGCGTATCCCGCGCGGCTCACCCAAGCCGCCCGGACACCGCCGTCGCAGCTTCCAACCCGTCGGCCGGGCCTGTTTTTGGATCGATCCAAACAACACAGACGCGCATCGTCCATCCGTGCTTTGGAGAGGGAGACAGTGATGAAGTTGATGCCATACACACCGGGACGGACGTCGTTGTCCGCCGCCATCGCATTCGCCCTGACCGCGATGGCCGCCCTGCCTGCCACGTCGTTCGCGCAGGAGGCCGCCGGCACCCCGGCCGACGCGGAGGAGGCGACGCCGGCGACCACCGACGCCGCCACCCTCGACGCGGTCCAGGTCACCGGCTACCGCTACGCGATCGAGCAGAGCCTCGAGCAGAAGCGCAATGCCAACGCGATCGTCGAGGTGATCACGGCCGAGGACGTGGGCAAATTCCCGGACAAGAACGTGGCCGACGCGCTGCAGCGCGTGCCGGGCGTGATCGTTACCCGCAGCGGCGGCGAAGGAAAGAACGTCAGCGTCCGTGGCCTGTCCTCGGAGCTGACCCTGACCCAGTTGAACGGCAACTACATCGCCACCGCCGAATCCAACGGCGACCCCACGCGCTCGTTCAACTACATGCTGCTGCCGTCTAACATGCTCTCGAGCGCCGAGCTGTTCAAGACGTCCGAAGCACGCATCGACGAAGGTGGCGTCGGCGGTACGGTGATTCTGCACACCCGGCGCCCGCTGGAGATGGAATCCAACACCGGCTTCGTCTCGATCGAAGGCACGCGTGCCGACACCACCGGCAAGAATGACGGCCAGTTCTCGGGATCGTATTCCTGGCACGACGACGAGGGCCGCTTCGGCGTCTTCGTCGGCTATTCGGACCAGACACGCACCACGCGCACGATGGGCGCCAGCACCGAGGGCTGGCAGTGGTATGGCCGCGACGAAGGCGGAACCGCCGTTGATGTCAACGGCCAGCCGTCCGATTTCGATTCGAACTGGTGGGGCGGCACCGGCTTCTGGGACCAGGACGGCAACTACTACACCGGCTTCATGATGCCGACCTCGGTCAACTTCAACGTGCGCGAGGAAGAGCGCGAGCGCCGGGGTGGCCAGGTCACGCTGCAGTTCAAGCCGACCGACAACCTGACGCTGACGGCCAACTACTTCCGGTTCGAACTGTCGCAGGATTCGCAGACCAGCACCCTGAAGGTGCCGGAGTGGAACATCGCCCGCTACTTCGGCGACGGCAACTGGCGCGGCGGACGCCTGCTCGACAGGCTGCACTTCGATCCGAGCGGCACGATCGTCACCGGCGCGGACTATAGTCGGCGCCCGGGAAAGACCTACTACTGCACGGAGCCGACACCAGAGGAGATCGCCGCTGGCCGCCTACCGGGCGGCTGGGGCTCGGACGACTGCACCGTGCCGACGCCGCAGATCACCGGCAGCTACAACATCGAGGAATCGCTGTCGCAGACCGCCGATTTCGCGGCCGAGTGGCGTGGCGAGACGATGGACCTCTCTTTCAAGGCAGGCCGCACATGGGCCGAGGGCGGTCCCGACCTGCAGTTTTCGGTGCCGATCAAGCCGCGGCGCCAGAATGCGGACGGCAGCTGGAGCCTGGGCAACTACGCCAGCGCATGGGACCTGACCGGCACGCCGTCGATGACGTTCTCGCCGGAACTGCTGCAGAACCTCGCCGCCGGCATCCTGCAGGTCGACCTCGGCTCGACCGGCTCGTCCTGGACGCGTAACAGCACAGAGCAGAACTACGCCCAGTTCGACGGCACCTGGTACACGGACGGCAACTTCATCGAGTCGTTCCAATTCGGCTTCAAGGCCCGCGACGGCGGCATCAGCCGCAGCACCGGCAACAGCTACTGGGTCTGCCCGGGCACCGATCCGGGCGACTACGACAACCGCTTCTGGAACGGTCGCTGCAACGACATCGCCACCCAGTTCTCGCCCGGCTTCCTGTATTCGCTGGGTAACCTGGCGGGCGGGATCGAGGCCAGCGCGTATCCGGCGATCGATTACCCGGCCTACATCGCCTATCTCAACAGCACCTACGGTCCGGTGCAGCGACGCGACGAGGACAACTTCGTCTACAACGTCGACGAACGGATCTACTCACAGTACCTGCAGGCCAACTTCCGCACCGACCGCCTGCGCGGCAACGTTGGCGTGCGCATCGCGCAGACCCGCCAGCATGCGGACTCGACCGACAAGGTCACCAACTACAACGATTACTTCTTCGACGGAAGCGACGGCAATCCACTGGCCTGCCAGCAGCTGGATCCCACCCCGACCGGTGCGCCCGCGGACACCTATTGCGGAACCGAAGGCTTCTGGCGTCTCTCCGACACCGTGGCGCGCCCCGAAACCTACGAGGTGAGTGCACTGGATCGTACGTACACCGACGTACTGCCAAGTTTCAATCTTGCCTACGACCTGACCGATTCCCTTGTGCTGCGCGGCGCGGCGTCGAAAGTGGTCGCCCGGCCGAGCTACGACGCGATAGCGGCGCCGGGCAGTTTGGAGTACTACGGGCCCGAGTACGTCGCTGATCGACGCCTGACCGGCGGTGCCGGGCAGCAGGGCTGGTATGGATCAGGAAGCAACAAGGAACTCGACGCTTACAAGGCGACACAGTATGACATTGGCCTCGAATGGTACTTCCAGCCTGGCTCCGTGCTGGGCATGGGCCTGTTCCGCAAGGACGTGAGCAACTTCGCGGTCCCGGTGATCTCGGACGTCGATGTGCTCGTCAATGGCGAGACGGTGACGGTGCAGAACTATTCGACCGACGCTGGCGGGCGCGACGCGGTGTCGCAAGGGGCTGAGCTCTACGCCCAACACACGTTCGATTCCGGGCTCGGCCTCCAGTTCAACTACACCTACAACGACACCAACGAGGCGGCGATCACCCTCGACGATGGAACCGAACTCGGAGAATCGCCCCTGGTCGGCAGTGCGGCGAACCAGACCAACTTGACCGTGTTCTACGAAGCGAACGATCTGCTGCTTCGCGCGTCCTACAACCGTCGCGGCGAAGTCGTGCAGGCGCTCGTCAATGGATTGAACCTCTACGACGAGCCCTACCAGCAGATCGACATCAACGCCGCATACAACATTACGCCGGCCTTGAGCGTCAGCGCCTCGGTCCTGAACGTGACCGAGGAAGAGACCCGCACGCACCTGGGCAACGACACCAAGGACCGCTTCTATTCCAACGGCTATGCGGGCCGCGTGACGTACCTCGGCCTGACCTACAAGTTCTAGCCTCGACGCCCCGCGCTTCGGCGCGGGGGCTTCCATCCGCGCCGCCGGCGGTCGTGTGCCGGGCCGGCGGCGCGGGCTTCCACCGGCTGCGTGCCGCGTGGGCGCATCTCTGCCAGACGGTCCCCGAATGAACCAACCCTGCCCTGCCCGCCCATGCCTGTTGCGCCGCACGGCGAAGTGATCGGGGACGACGCCCGCATCCGCCGCATCGTCGTGGTCGGCGGCGGCAGCGCCGGCTGGATGGCGGCGGCAACGATGGCAACCTACCTGGGGCGCGGCTCGTCGGTGCGGCTGGTGGAATCGGAGGAGATCGGCATCGTCGGCGTGGGCGAGGCCAGCGTGCCCCACCTGAAGACTTTCAACGGCGAGGTCCTCGGCATCGACGAGGCCGAGTTCCTCACCGCCACCCAGGGCACGTTCAAGCTGGGCATCGAGTTCCGCGACTGGGGCCGCGTGGGCGACACCTACATGCACGGCTTCGGCAGGATCGGCCGCTCGATGGGGCCACTGCCCTTCCACCAGTTCTGGCTGAAGCGATTCCTTGCCGGGCACGCACACGACATCGGCGCCTATACGCTGCAGACGGTCGCCGCGCCGCAGGGCCGGTTCGTGGCCGGTGCGCCGGATGCTCCCGCCGGTTCGCCGCTGGCCGACTTCGCTTACGCCTACCATTTCGATGCAGGACGATACGCGCGATTCCTGCGGGACCTGGCGGAGCGGCGCGGCGCGACCCGGACCGAAGGCCGCATCGTCGATGTGGTGAGGCGAGCCGGAGACGGCTTCGTCGAAGCCGTGGTGCTGGAAAGCGGCGAACGGGTCGAGGGCGACCTGTTCATCGACTGCTCGGGCTTCCGGGCGCTGCTGATCGGACAGGCGCTGGAGGTCGACTACATCGACTGGCGCCAGTGGCTGCCCTGCGATCGCGCGATGGCGGTACCAAGCGCGAACGCCGGGCCGCCCACGCCATATACGCGCGCGACGGCCCGCGCCGCAGGCTGGCAGTGGCGCATCCCGCTGCAGCACCGCACCGGTAACGGCTACGTCTACGCCAGCGAGCACCTGAGCGACGACGAAGCTGCCGCCACCCTGCTCGCCCAGCTCGATGGCGAAGCGCTTGGTGAGCCCCGCGCATTGCGCTTCACTACCGGCATGCGGCGCGAGTTCTGGCGCGCCAACGTGGTGGCGCTCGGCCTGGCGAGCGGATTCATGGAGCCGCTGGAATCGACCAGCATCTACCTGGTGCAGTCCGGCCTGCAGCGCCTGCTCGGGCTGTTCCCCGACCTCGGCTTCGAGCCGCAGCTGGTCCGGCGCTACAACGCCGAGACCACGTTCGAATACGAGCGCATCCGCGACTTCCTCGTGCTGCACTACCACGCCACCGCGCGCGACGACAGCCCGTTCTGGACCCACTGCCGCACGATGCCGGTCCCCGACGCACTGCGGGAGACGATCGCGATGTTCCGGCGCGACGGCCGCTATTTCCGGCAAGGCGAGGACTTCTTCGCCCTGCCCAGCTGGGTGCAGGTCATGCTTGGGCAAGGAATCGTGCCGGCCGGCTACCATCCTGTCGTGGACGAGATGCCGGAGCCGCACCTGGATGCGTTCCTGGCCCGCGTGCGCGAGGACATCGCCCGCGCGGCCGCGACCATGCCGACGCACCAGCAGTTCATCGACCGCTACTGCAAGGCGCCACCGGCCTGAGTGCAGCGCCCACCCTATCCGATACAAGCCCCCCGACCCCATGACTTTCCAGACCTCGCCGACGCCCGACGCCCCCGCGCACGCCGACTTCCGCAGCGAAGCCTTCCTGCGCGACCACATCCGCCACACGATGGCCTTCTACCATCCGCGCTGCATCGATCCGGCCGGCGGCTTCTTCCACTATTTCAAGGACGATGGCCGGGTCTACGATGTCTCGCACCGGCACCTGGTCAGCAGCACGCGCTTCGTCTTCAACTACGCCACCGCCGCGCTCGAGTTCGGCGACGAAGATCCGGCGCTGCGCGAAACCTACATGGCCACGGTGCGCCATGGCCTGGCGTTCCTGCGCGAGCGCCATCTCGACCCCGACAGCGGCGGCTATGCCTGGACCCTGCGCGACGGAGTTCCCGAGGACACCACCCAGCACTGCTACGGCGCGGCCTTCGTGCTGCTGGCGTACTCGATCGCGCTCAAGGCCGGCGTCGAGGAGTGCCGCGACTGGATGGATACGCACTGGGAACTGCTGGACACGCGCTACTGGGAGCCGCAGCACGGCCTGTACCGCGACGAGGCCACCCGCGACTGGCAGTTCAGCGACTACCGCGGCCAGAACGCCAACATGCACATGTGCGAGGCGATGCTGGCGGCGTTCGAGGCCAGCCGCGAGCCGCGCTACCTGCAGCGTGCGCTGACCCTGGCCGACCACATGACCCGCCGACAGGCCGCCCAGTGCGACGGGCTGGTGTGGGAACACTACGATGCCGACTGGCAGGTGGACACCGACTACCACCGCGACGATCCAAAGCACCTGTTCCGCCCCTGGGGCTTCCAGCCCGGCCACCAGACCGAATGGTCCAAGCTGCTTCTGATCCTCGATCGCCACCTGGGCGACGCAGGCATGCCGCAGCCCTGGCTGGTGCCGCGTGCGCGAGAACTGTTCGACCGCGCGGTGGATGCGGCATGGGATCCGGAGTCCGGCGGCCTGATGTACGGCTTCGCCCCCGAAGCCCTGCGCAAGGACGTGCCCGGCCCGTCGCTGCCCGATGGCCACCACTTCATCTGCGACGACGACAAGTACTTCTGGGTGCAGGCCGAATCGCTCGCGTGCGCGGCGCGGTTGGCGGCGGCGACTGGCGAAGCCCGCTACTGGGACTGGTACGACCGCCTGTGGGACTACGCGTGGCGGCACATGGTGGACCACCGCTACGGCGCCTGGTTCCGCATCCTCGATCGTGAGAACCGCAAATATGACGACGACAAGAGCCCGGCCGGCAAGACCGACTATCACACGATGGGCGCCTGCCACGATGTGCTCGCGGTGCTGCGCGACCGTGGCTGAGCGCATGCGCCGCCTGCCGGTCAGCCTGGCGCTGTCGCTGCTGGTGCTGGCGGCCGGTGCGGCGACCGCGGGCGAGCCGGCCTTCTCGACGTCGTTCGAACGTGACGAACCCACGCCGACCCGGAATAGCGATGCCGGAGCGCGGGTACGGGTCGGCGCCGGCCCCGAGGCGCCCTACGCCGCCAAGGCCGGCGTGGGCTACAGCGGTCTGGCCGCGCTGCGCTACGAGGGCACCGGCGGCCGCACGCGACTGTTCGAGGTCGATATCCCGATACAGGCCGATACCCGCCTGTCGTGGATGGTGCTGCCGGAGATCGTCGACGGCAACACGGTCGCTTCCACCGGCGTCTCGCTCGATCTGGTGTTCGACGACGGCCGCCGCCTGTCCGAACTCGACGCGCACGACCAGCACGGCGCCGCCATCGGGGCGCAGGCGCAGGCCGACTCGAAAACGCTCTACCCGCAGCAGTGGGCGCGCAAGGTGGTGCGGCTGGGCGAGGTGGCGGGCGTGCCAGGACGCCGCATCCGCGCGATCGAACTGGAGCTGGCGCCTGGCGACGGCGCCGCGGCTCGCGGCTGGATCGACGACATCGCGATCGAGACGGCGGCCCGCCCCGCCGCCGGACTCCGGCCCAGCGATCGCGTGCTCACCACCCGCGGCACCCAGTCCAACGGTACCTTCTCGCGCGGCAACAACATCCCGGCCACGGCGATGCCGCACGGCTTCAACTTCTGGGTCCCGGTCACCGATGCCGGTACGTTGTCCTGGCTGTACCGCTGGAACGAACACAACGGGCCCGACAACCGCCCGCGCCTGCAGGCCTTGTCGATCAGCCACCAGCCCAGCCCCTGGATGGGCGACCGGCAGACCTTCCAGGTGATGCCGTCCGCGGCCACCGGCGTGCCCGACGCCGATCGCGAGCGGCGTGCGCTGTCGTTCTCGCACGATCGCGAACTCGCCCGCCCCCACACCTACCGCGTCGACTTCGACAACGGCATCCGCGCCGAACTCGCGCCCAGCGAACGCGCGGCGATCTTCCGTTTCCGATTCCCGCAGGGCGCGGACGCCAACCTGCTGTTCGACAACGTCGACGACCGCGGCGGGCTGACGCTCGACGCGCAGGCGCAGGCGCTGCATGGCTACACCGACACCCGCAGCGGCCTGTCCAACGGCGCCACCCGCATGTTCGTCTACGCGCGCTTCGACCAGCCCTGGCGCGACAGCGGCATGCTCGAGACCGGCCGGCCCACCGGCTACGTGAAGTTCGCGCCCGGCGCGGACGGCGAAGTGCGCATGCGTATCGCCACTTCGCTGGTCTCGGTTGAACAGGCGCGACGCAACCTGGACCTGGAGATCGGCGACGACGGCTTCGATGCGGTGCGCGCGCGGGCGCAGGACGCCTGGGATGCGCTGCTCGGCCGGGTGCGCGTGGAGGGCGCCAGCGACGACCAGCTCACGACCGTCTATGCCAACCTGTATCGCCTGTTCCTGTATCCCAACGTCGCGCACGAAAACCTCGGCACGAACGAGCAACCGGACTGGCGGCACGCCGACCAGAACAGCTGGTCGGAGGATGCACCCGGCGGCGATGCCACGCGCTCTTCTGCGCGCATCCTGCCCGGCAAGGTCTACGTCAACAACGGATTCTGGGACACGTTCCGCACCAGCTGGCCGGCGTACGCGCTGTTCGCGCCCACCCGCGCGGGCGAGATGGTCGACGGCTTCCTGCAGCAGTACCGCGACGGCGGCTGGGTGGCGCGCTGGTCTTCGCCCGGCTATGCCGACCTGATGGTGGGCACCAGTTCCGATGTCGCCTTCGCCGACGCCTGGCACAAGGGCGTGCGCGGATTCGATCCGCACGAGGCCTACGAGGCCGCGCTGCGCAACGCCACCGTCGTGCCGCCGGTATCCAATGTGGGTCGCAAGGGGCTCGCGCAGTCGATGTACCGCGGCTACGCCGACGCTTCGGTGCACGAGGGGATGTCGTGGACGCTGGAAGGCGCGCTCAACGACTACGGCCTCGCCACGCTGGCCGAATCGCTGGCCGAGGACGACGAGGATCCCGCGCGCGCGCGCCGCTACCGCGAGGAAGCGGCCTACTTCCGGGCGCGCGCGACGGACTACGTGCACGTGTACGACGCCGGCACCGGCTTCTTTCGCGGCCGCGACGCCGGTGGCGTCTGGCGCGAACCGGCGGCGCGGTTCGATCCGCGCGTCTGGGGCCACGACTACACCGAGTCCAACGCCTGGACCTTCGCGTTCACCGTGCCGCACGATGCCGAAGGCCTGGCATCGCTGATGGGCGGACGCGCGGCATTGGCGCGGCGACTGGATGAATTCTTCGCCACCCCGGAAACCGCGGAGGAGCGCTTCGCCGGCAGCTACGGCCGCGTGATCCACGAAATGACCGAGGCGCGCGACGTGCGCATGGGCATGTACGCGCACAGCAACCAGCCATCGCACCACATTCCGTGGATGTACGTGGCCGCCGGGCAGCCGTGGAAGGCCCAGCAGATCTCGCGCGAGGTGATGCAGCGGCTGTACCTGGGCAGCGAGATCGGCCAGGGCTATCCGGGCGACGAGGACAACGGCGAGATGTCGGCCTGGTACCTGTTCTCGATGCTGGGCCTGTACCCGCTGCGCATGGGCGCGCCGGAATACGTGATCGGCTCGCCCGCGTTCGATCGCGTCGACGTGCGGCTCGACAACGGTCGCACGCTCAGCGTGCTCGCGCGCAACAATGGGCCCGGGAACGTCTACGTGCAGTCGCTCACGCTGAACGGCCGGCCGTGGGACAAGGCAAGGCTGCGGCACGCGGAGATCGCCGACGGCGGCACCCTCGAATTCACCATGGGGCCCACACCCTCCGCCTGGGGCAGCGGCGATGATGCGCTGCCGCCGTCGCTGACGCAGGCGGGTCACAAGCCGGAGCAACGCGTCGATCGCAGCGGCAGCGGACGCGTACGCATCGAGGGCGCGGACACGCGCGCCGACGCGCTGGTCGACGACGATGCCGCGACCTCGTTGTCGCTGCCGGCCGGTGCCGTGGTGGTCGCGCGCTTCGATGCGCCCACCCCCATCGCCCACTACACGCTCACCAGCGGGGCCGAGCCCCTGCCGGCCATCGGCTGGGTGCTCGAAGGCCGCACCGGGTCCGGCGCGTGGACGACACTGGACGAGCGCGGCCACGAGGCGTTCCGCTGGGCACGCCAGTTGCGGCCGTTCCGGGTCGCGTCGCCGGGCGCCTACAGCGAGTACCGGCTGCGCTTCACCTCGGACACCATGGTGGATCTGGCGGAGCTCGAACTGCAGCAGTCGCGGCCGGCGGAGGTGCGAGCATCCGCGTCCGCGCGCTGATCCGCATGCGGCCCGGTCGCTTCGCTCGTGCGCGCGGACCGGGAGCCGGGGGGCGTGGGCGCCGTGCGGACGACGGGCGTGGCCCGGTGGCGCGCTCGCGATGCGGGGATCAGCCCTCTAAGATGCGGGGATCAGCCCTCTAAAGAGCGTCCGCTTCGTCCTGCACGCAGGAACGGATCAGACCGCGTCGCGCGCCACTTCGCGCAGCCTGCCTTCGTGCAGTTCCACCACCCGGTCCAGCCGTCGCGCCAGGCGACGGTCGTGCGTCACCAGGACCAGGCTGGTGCGCTGGGCGCGGTTGAGATCAAGCATCAGCGCGAACACGGTCTCGGCGGTCTTCTCGTCGAGGTTGCCGGTCGGCTCGTCGCCCAGTACGCAGGCCGGGCGGTTGACCAGCGCGCGCGCCACCGCCGCGCGCTGCCGTTCGCCGCCCGACAGTTCGCCCGGCTTGTGCTCGAGCCGGTGGCCGAGGCCGACCGACTCCAGCAGCGTCCGCGCGCGCGAGGACGCATCGCCCATCGCGCTGCCGGCCAGCAGCACCGGCAGCATCACGTTTTCCAGCGCGGTGAACTCCGGCAGCAGGTGGTGAAACTGGTAGACGAAGCCGAGCGCGCGGTTGCGCAGCACCCCGCGCGCCGCGTCCGACAGCGCGCTCATCTTCTGCCCGGCGACGTAGACCTCGCCGGCGGTCGGGGTGTCGAGGCCCCCGAGCAGGTGCAGCAGGGTGCTCTTTCCCGCGCCCGACGCGCCGAGGATCGCCACCGTTTCGCCCGGCGTCACCGCGAAGTCCAGGCCGTCGAACACCGGCGTGCGCATGCTGCCCTCGGCGTAGGTCTTGCCGAGCGCGTCGGCGCGGATGACGTGCTCCGGCATCACGTCGTCGGCCGCCTGGCGCTGGCGCATCGCTTCACTCATACCGCAGTGCCTCCGCCGGCGCGGTGCGCGCCGCGCGCCAGGCCGGATAGATCGTGGCCATGAACGCCAGCAGCAGCGCCACCAGGGCGATGACCACCACGTCGCCGGGCTGCAGGTCGATCGGCAGGCCGGTCACGTAATACACGTCCTCGGGCATCAGCACCACGTCGAAGGCGCGCTCGATCGCGCGCAGGATGTGCTCCAGGTTGAAGGTCAGCAGCAGCCCGCCGACCACGCCCAGCACCGTGCCGATGACGCCGATCAGCGTGCCCTGGACCACGAACACAGCCATCACTCCGCGCGGCGTGAGCCCCAGCGTGCGCAGGATGGCGATGTCGGCGAGCTTGTCGGTCACCAGCATCACCTGCGAATTGAGCAGCGAGAACGCGCCCATCAGGATGATCAGCGACAGCAGGATCCCGATCATGGTCTTCTCGAGCTTCAGCGCCCGGAACATGTTGGCGTTCTCCATGCTCCAGTCGCTGACCAGGTAGTAGCTGCGGTTCTCGCGCGCCAGCGCCTCGGCCAGGTCGCGGGCCACGTCCCAGGCCTGGTCCATGTCGTGCAGTTTCAGGCGCACGCCGGTGACGCCCTCGCCCATGCGCATCACGCGCTGCGCGTCGGCCATGTGGACCACGGCCAGGCGGCGGTCGAAATCCTGGTAGCCGGCCTCGAAGATACCGCTGACGGTGAAGCGCTTGAGTTGCGGCACCGCCCCCATCGGCGTGACCTGGAAATCGGTGGTGACGATCACCCTGTCGCCCACGCGCGCGCCGAGCCACTGCGCCAGTTCCTTGCCCAGCACGATGTTGAACTCGCCCGGCACCAGGTCCGACAGCTGGCCCTGGACCATCCATGCCGCGAGCTCCGACACCTGCGACTCGTCCTCCGGCACCACGCCGCGGATCGCGGCCGGTTCCTGGCGGCTGGCGCGAAGCAGCGCCTGGGTATCGATGTAGGGCGCCGCGCCGGACACGCGCGGATCGCGCTTGGCGACGTCGATCGCGTGCTGCCAGCCGAGCATCGCCTCGCCCTGCGCGCTGACGGTGGCGTGGGCCACCATGCCCAGCATGCGGTCCTTGATCTCGCGCTGGAACCCGCTCATCACCGCCAGGGTGGTGATCAGCACCATCACGCCGATCGCGATGCCCAGGATCGAGGCCAGCGAGACGAAGGAGATGAAGCCGTTGCGGCGCTTGGCGCGCAGGTAGCGCAGGCCGATGGCGACGGGAACCGGTTTGAACATGGGCCCGGCAGCTCAGCCGGCGCGCGCGGTGCGGATGGCATGCGGCGCGCGCGGAGGCGCGGACATGCATGGCGTTGAACGCAGGGGTGTCGCCATGGGCGGCATCGGACCGGTCGTCGGGAACGCGCTATGGTGCCATCGAAGGCCCCCGGCGCGCAGCCCGCGGGGCCGGCGCGGCCAGTCGCAGTTCACGTCGTCGCGCAGGCGGCAGGGTGTCGGGCCACCAGGCCAGCCGCCGGCGCCGGCCGCGCACGTCCCGCCACGCCGCGAACGCCAGTGGCCCGCGCCACTGCAGCGCGAAGTCCCCGACCGGTTCGCCGTCCACCTCGACCCGGTCCGCGTCGCCCGCCAGAACAAGGCTGCACGCCGGGCGCCTCCACTCGCGGCGCGCCAGCCAGAGCGCGTAGCCGACAGCCGACAGCGCGAGCGGCCATGCCACCGGCGGCGGCATCTCGGATACCAGCACGGCCGCCGCCGCCAGCGGCCCGCAGGCGACCAGCCAGGCACACCACCATCGCGAGGGCCGCCAGTCGATCCGGACGACGGTCGCGTCAGCGCGGCGGGAGTGCGCGGATGCGCTGGACGAGTGCGTCGAGTTCGGCATCGGTGGCGGCCTCGTGCCCCATGAACCAGTGCCAGAGCCTATCGTCCTCGCAGTCCAGCAGGCGTAGGAAAACCCCGCGTTCGGCGTCGGAGGCCTGCGGCCATGCGTGGTCCAGCCAGCGTTCGAACAGCTGGTCCAGCTCGCGCATGCCGCGCCGGCAGCGCCAGCGCAGCCGGCGCAGGTCGGCCTCTTCGCCGGCGTTCATCGCCATGGTTCCATTGCCGCGGGTGTGCGCATGTGCGCCATCGATCCCTGGATACGCGGGACGTCGCTCGCAAACGTCCATGGGTCCCCGCCTTCGCGGGGATGACGGTCGTGAAGGGCCATCCAGACGCTCGACCGGACGGCCACGCATGCCGAGCGCCGAGCGATCAGCCCCGTCGCGCCAGCATCAGCTGCTTGATCTGGCCGATCGCCTTGGCGGGGTTCAGGCCCTTCGGGCAGGTCCGCGCGCAGTTCATGATCGTGTGGCAGCGGTAGAGCTTGAACGGGTCCTCGAGGTCGTCGAGGCGCGCGCCGGTGTCCTCGTCGCGGCTGTCGATGATCCAACGGTAGGCCTGCAGCAGCACCGCCGGTCCGAGGTAGCGCTCGCCGTTCCACCAGTAGCTGGGGCAGCTGGTGGTGCAGCAGGCGCACAGGATGCATTCGTACAGGCCATCGAGCTTGGCGCGGTCTTCCTTCGACTGCAGGCGCTCGCGATCCGGCGGTGCCGCGCTCTGGGTGCGGATCCAGGGCTGGATCGAGGCGTATTGCGCGTAGAAATGCGTCAGGTCGGGCACCAGGTCCTTCACCACCGGCATGTGCGGCAGCGGATAGACCGGCACTTCGTCCTTCTGGCAGTCCTCGATCGCGCGCGTGCAGGCCAGCGTGTTGGTGCCGTCGATGTTCATCGCGCACGAACCGCAGATGCCCTCGCGGCAGGACCGGCGGAAGGTGAGCGACGGGTCGATCTCGTTCTTGATCTTGATCAGCGCGTCGAGAACCATCGGCCCGCACTTGTCCAGGTCCACCTCGTAGGTGTCGGTGCGCGGATTCTCGTCATCGTCCGGGCTCCAGCGGTAGACCTTGAAGGTGCGCACGCGCTTGCTGCCCGAGGGCGCGGAGAAATGCCGGCCCTTGTGGACCTGGGAGTTCTTGGGAAGGGTGAATTCGGCCATCTCTCGGATTCCTGCATGTAGGAGCGGGCCATGCCCGCGACACCTGTCGCGCCCGGGGGCGCCCCTACAGGGTCAGTAAACGCGCGCCTTGGGCGGCACGACCTCGACCTCGTCGTCGAGCGTGTACATATGCACCGGGCGGTAGTCGATGCGGGTGTTGCCGGCCTCGTCCGCCCAGCACAGCGTGTGCTTGTGCCAGGTGGCGTCGTCTCGGTCGGGGAAATCCTCGCGCGCATGCGCGCCGCGCGATTCCTTGCGGTTCTCGGCCGACACGATCGTGGTCAGCGCCTGGCCCAGCAGGTTCTGCAGTTCCAGCGTCTCGATCAGGTCCGAGTTCCACACCAGCGAGCGGTCGCTGATCTTCACGTCGGCGAAGGAGTCGTGGATCTCGCGCACCTGGCGCACGCCCTCTTCCAGCGTTTCCCGGGTGCGGAACACGGCGGCATGGTCCTGCATCGAGCGCTGCATGCGGTCGCGGATCACCGCCGTCGGCGTGCTGCCGTTGGCGTGGCGCAGCCGGTCGAGGTTGGCGACGGCCTTGTCGGTGGCATCACCAGCCAGGCGCTTGTGGCCCTGGCCCGGCCTGATGGTCTCGGCGCAGCGGTTGGCTACGGCCCGGCCGAATACCACCAGGTCGAGCAGCGAGTTGGAGCCCAGCCGGTTGGCGCCGTGCACCGACACGCAGGCGGCCTCGCCGATGGCGTACAGCCCCGGCACCACGGCATCCGGATTGCCGTCCTTCAGCTGCACCACTTCTCCGTGGTAGTTGGTCGGAATGCCGCCCATGTTGTAGTGCACGGTGGGCAGCACCGGGATCGGCTGCTTCTCCACGTCCACGCCAGCGAAGATCCGCGCGCTCTCGGCGATGCCCGGCAGCTTCTCGTGGATGTCCTTCGGGTCGAGGTGGGTCAGGTCGAGGTGGATGTGGTCCTTGTGTTCGCCGACGCCGCGGCCTTCGCGGATCTCGATCGTCATCGAGCGGCTGACCACGTCGCGCGAGGCCAGATCCTTCGCGTTCGGCGCATAGCGCTCCATGAAGCGCTCGCCGTTGCTGTTGCGCAGGATGCCGCCTTCGCCGCGCACGCCCTCGGTGATCAGGCAGCCGGCGCCGTAGATGCCGGTCGGGTGGAACTGCACGAACTCCATGTCCTGCAGGCCCAGTCCCGCGCGCAGCGCCATGCCGCCACCATCGCCGGTGCAGGTATGCGCCGAGGTCGCCGAGAAGTAGGCGCGGCCATAGCCGCCCGTCGCCAGCACCACGCCATGCGCGCGGAACAGGTGCAGCGTGCCCTCGGCCATGTCGATGGCCAGCACGCCCCTGCAGGCGCCATCGGCGTCCATGATCAGGTCGAGCGCGAAGTACTCGATGAAAAAGCGCGCGTCGTGCTTGAGCGACTGCTGGTAGAGCGTATGCAGGATCGCGTGGCCGGTGCGGTCGGCGGCGGCGCAGGTGCGCTGCGCGATGCCCTTGCCGTAGTGCGTGGTCATGCCGCCGAACGGGCGCTGGTAGATCTTGCCCTCTTCGGTGCGCGAGAACGGCACGCCCTGGTGCTCGAGCTCGATGATCGCCGGGATCGCCTCGCGGCACATGTACTGGATGGCGTCCTGGTCGCCCAGCCAGTCCGAACCCTTGATGGTGTCGTAGAAGTGGAAGCGCCAGTCGTCCTCGCCCATGTTGCCCAGCGCCGCCGAGATGCCGCCCTGCGCGGCGACGGTGTGCGAGCGGGTCGGGAAGACCTTGGTCAGGCACGCGGTCTGCAGGCCCTTGTGCGCCAGGCCGAAGGTGGCGCGCAGGCCGGCGCCTCCGGCGCCGACGACGATCATGTCGTAATGGTGTTCGGTGATCTTGTAGGCGGTGGTCATGAAAGGCTCGTTGGGAAGCGGCTCAGCCCAGCATCGCGATGCGGGCGATCGCGTACAGCGACGCGAGGGCGCCGACGGCGCAGGCGAAGGTCACGAGCAGCTGCAGCGTGATCTCGAGGGCGCGCTGGTGAACGTAGTCCTCGATGATCACCTGCAGGCCCAGCTTGGCGTGCCAGAACAGCGCGATGGCGAACACGGCGAACAGGATCGCGGTCCACGGCCGCGACAGCGTGGCGTAGACGGTGGCCAGGTCCGCGCCGACCAGCGACAGCAGCGTGCCGATGAACCAGGCCACCAGCGGCACCAGGGCCACGGCGGTGACGCGCTGCCACCAGAAATGGCCGGTGCCGGTCTTGCCCGAGCCCAGGCCGCGCGCGCGCGCGATCGGTGTGCGGTAGTCCGGCGGCGTGGACGCGTTCGGATCGCTGCTCATGCCCCACCCCACAATGCGACGAACCAGATCAGCGCGGTCAGCACCGCGGACAGCGCCAGCACCGCGTAGCCGGAGCGGTAGACGTCGGGAATCTCGAATCCCATGCCGGCATCCCACGCCAGGTGGCGGAGACCGTTAAGCAGGTGATAGACCACCGACAGCGAGACCAGGAACAGGCCGATCCTGCCCAGCGGCGAGGCCAGGCATTCGGCGGCACGCAGGTAGGCCTCGCCGCCCCGGGCGACCGCGAGCAGCCACCACGCCAGCACGAAGGCGCCCACCGACGCGACGATGCCCGTCACACGATGCAGGAACGACATCACCGAAGTAATCTGGAAACGGTAGGTCTGCCCCAGCATGAACGGCGACAGGGGTCTTTCTCGGCGTGCCATCGCTGGTCGGCTCTCCTCGCTGGCGGCCCCGGGCCGCGTGGCTGGAACGCGGCCGGATGCAGCCAGCCGCGCAGTCATTCAAAAGTCGATGCAGCGACCGTTCTTTTCCCAATCGCCGTAGCGTGTCGGATCGGGACCTTCGCGGCCCCCGACTTCGGCGACAGGCCCGGCATCCGTACTCCCTGCAACAGGGTTTTCCGCCTGCGGCGGGACCGGATGCGGGGATGTGTCGCCTATCATGTCGCGATCTTCCACGACCGAAAGTTTAGTTCCGGGGCCCATGTCCGACAAGCAGCCAGGGCCGGAAGGCCGCTTTTCCGCCCTTCCCGGCATCGCCTCCGTGACCCTCGAGGGCCGCGATGCGCTCGCGTTCGCGCAGGCCCAGTTCATGAGCGACGTCGCCGCGCTGGCGCCCGGGCACTGGCACTGGAGCGGTTGGCTGACCCCCAAGGGACGCGTGATCGCACTGTTCGCGCTGCTCCGACCGTCCCCGGACACCCTGCAACTCCTGCTGCTGGATGCGGACCCGGTGGAATTCGCCGCACGGCTGCAACGCTTCGTGTTCCGCAGCAAGGTCGTGGTGCGGGTGGACGCGGGTCTCGCCGTGTCCGGGACGTTCAAGGCCCCGACCGGGGCGGCGGGCGCACGCTTCGCCGCCACCGGTGATGGCGGTCTGGAACTCGACCTCGGCACGCCGACGCATCCGCGCACGCTTCGTGTCGGCCCGGCGTGCGCTCACGACGACGACGACGCCCTTGCCCTCGACTGGCGCCTGGCCGACCTGGCCCACGGCCTGCCGCGCCTGACCTCCGGGCAGGCGGAGACGTGGACGCCGCAGCAGCTCTCGCTCGACCGGCTCAGGGCCTTCAGCGTCCGCAAGGGCTGCTATCCGGGCCAGGAGATCGTGGCGCGCACGCACTTCCTCGGCCAGGCCAAGCGCGGCCTGGTGCGTCTGGTGGCAAAGATGGAGATGCCCGCCGGCGACGTCGCCGGCGCCGCGGCGCCGGCACGCGTGCTGGGCCAGGTGGTCAGCCGCGCAGGCTGCGAGGCGCTGGCGGTGATGCCGCTGGATGCCGGCGATGGACCGTTCGAAGTCTCCGGCGTGACCTGCACCTCCCTGCCGCTGCTGGATGGCCTGGAACGCTGAGACCGGAGTGCCCGCACGCCCGCCATGCATGTCACCAACGCGCCTCACGGCACTTGCTATGATCGGGGCGCACGTGGCGTTCCGCGGGACATGGCGGTTGCAACGGCACAGGGGGAGCAGGAACGTGTTCGTGATTCCACTCGCACGCACTCACGGGGATGCCATGAACAGGATTGTCCGCGCGCCGGTCGTCGGTCTCGCCGCTGTCGCTTTCACGTTGCTGCTCGGCGCCTGCGCGACCACCCCGCCGCCGCCATCGCCCGAACCCGCGGCAGAGGCGGCGCTTCCGCCGCGTGCGTATATCGAGAAGCTGTCCGCAGACGGCCTGTTCGGCTTCGGCAGCGCCAGTCTCGGCGACGCAGCCGGTACTGGGGCGCTTGCCGAGCTCGACGCGCTTGCCGCGAAACTCTCCGACGGTCGCAGCCTGCGCGCGGTGCACGTGATCGGACACAGCGACCGCATCGGCAGTGACCGGGCCAACCTGGCCCTCTCCACGCGACGCGCGGAGGCCGTACGCGACTACCTGGTCGAGCGTGGGGTCACCACCGAACGGATCACCGCGGTCGGGCGCGGCAGCGTCGAACCCGTGGTCGAGTGCGCCGAAGAGCGGGGAGACGCGCTGGTCGAGTGCCTGGCGCCCAATCGCCGGGTCGAGGTGCGGGTCAGCTACGGCGACTGAGGTCGCCGGCCGCCTCCAGGCGACGACGGGCCTACGAAGGCCGCGCTGCCCACCGTTGCGACGGGCTCACCTGCGGCCCGTGACAACGGAACGCGGGTGTCGACGGCGGCGACGCTTCAGCGCCTCCGCGATTCGCCCGCAAGCGCATCCGCCGCGGCCACGATCTGCTCGTCCGAGGGGATCACCAGGAACGCCGCCCCCGCGAGCGGGGTGAAGGTGTCGGCACCGACCACCCGTCGGAAGGGCCGGCTGCGGTACCCGGCCTCCGCGATCGCGGTGATGATGCCCTCGCCCACGCCCGCACTGCGGCGCCCCTCGTCGACCACAAGGATGCGGTCGCATTCGCCGGCGTGGCGTGCGATCGCCCCCTCGTTGAGCGGCGCCAGCCAGCGCAGGTCGACCACGCGCACCTTCCAGCCGTGGGCGGCCTCGATCGTCCTGGCGGCGCGCAGGCTCATCGGCACGCCGTTGCCGAAGGTGAACACGACCAGGTCGGTCGCCTCCGGGTGGTACACGCGCTCCTCGCCCAGCGTCATCGCCTCGTGCGGCGCGGGATATCCGGTCAGCCAGCCGCCGTCGCCCGGCGCGTGCAGGTCCTTGGCCATGTACAGCGCGATCGGTTCCAGGAATGCACACACGCGTCCGTCCACCTTCGCGAGCGCCATCATCGTGCGCAGCATGGTGGCGGCGTCGTCGCCGCGGCTCGGACAGCCCACCACCAGCCCGGGGATGTCGCGCAGCGCGGTGATCGAGTTGTCGTTGTGGAAGTGGCCGCCGAAGCCGCGCTGGTAACCCAGCGAAGCGATGCGCATCACCATCGGATTGCGGTACTGGCCGTTGCTGAAGAACTGCAGGCTCGCCGCCTCACCGCGGATCTGGTCGCAGGCGTTGTGGAAGTAGGCCAGGTACTGGATCTCGGGCAGCGGCAGGAAGCCCATATTGGCGTAGCCCTGCGCCAAGCCGAGGATGATCGTCTCGTCGAGCAGGGTATTGAACACGCGGCGCGGCCCGAACGCCTTCTGCAGCCCCTTCGTGACGGTGTACACGCCGCCCTTCTGCGCCACGTCCTCGCCGAACAGCAGCGCCTCGGGATACTTGGCGAACAGGTCGTGCAGCGCGGCGTTGATCTGGATCGCCAGGTGCTTGGGGCCGGCGCGCTCGGGCAGCCGGGCGTCGCCGCCGAACACTTCGAGGCGACGCTGCGCGTAGTCCGCCCGCGTGGCCTCGGCGGACACCGCGTCGGGCGTGTACGGGGCCAGCGGCGCCATCACCTCGGCCAGTGACGACAGCCGCGGCCTGCGGTCGGCGTCTTCGGCGGCGGCGAAGCACCGGGCACGGGTGGACTCGTACAGCGCGAGCACATCGTCCTTCGACATCGCGCCCGATTCGAGCGCGATCGCCGCACTGCGCAGCAGCGGGTCGCCCGCCTCTACCGCGCACAGCTCCTCGATGCTGCGCCACTCGATCTCGAAATCGGTGCCGGCGTGGCCCATGATCCGCGTCGTGCGCAGGTGCAGGAAGGTGGGACGGCGCGTGCGCCTGCAGTGCTCCACCGCGCGCTGCACCTCGCCGTAGCCCGCGGCGAGATCCAGGCCGTCGGCGAAGAAGTAGTCCAGGTCCGGGCGGTGGCGGAAATTGCGCGCCACCCAGCCATCGGGCGTGCGCACCGAAATGCCGATCCCGTTGTCCTCGCACACGAACAGCACCGGTGCCGGCAGCTTCTGGTAGGCGGTCCAGGCCGCGGCATTGAAGGCGGTCTGCGCGGTGGCGTGGTTGCTGGACGCATCGCCGAAGGAGCACACCACGATGCTGTCGGCCGGCACCGGAAGCGCGTGGCCCACGCGCCGCGCCTGCTCGATCGCCACCGCGGTGCCGAAGGCCTTGGGCAGGTGAGAGGCGATGGTCGAGGTCTGGGGCAGCACCCACAGGGGCTTGCTGCCCCAGACCTTGTGACGTCCTCCGCTGGCCGGATCGTCCTGGCTGGCGGCGAACGAAAGCGCCGAGTCCATGACCGGATCCAGGCCCGGAAGCTTGCGGAAGCGCTCGGCCATGAAGCCGCCGCTGCGGTAGTGCAGGAAGGCAGGGTCGGTGTGGCGCGTGAGCCGCGCCACCATCGCGTTGCCCTCGTGACCGCTTGAGCCGATGGTGTAGAAGACCTTGTTCTGCACCCGCAGCACGCGCGCCATCAGGTCGAGATGGCGGCTGATCAGCTGCGACTCGAACAGTTCGCGAAACGCCCGCGCATCCAGCGCGCTGCCGTCCAGGATGGCCTCGCCGTCGGCGGGCGCCGCGTCGGCACGCCCGTTCCAGCTGCGGACGAACTCCTGGAAGTTGACGTCGCAAATCTCGGCGCGGTTGAGGCCCTTCATGCGGGCCGGGATGGGATTGGGAACGGTTGCGAACATGTCCTGCCTTGCGGGTGTCGATGCGATGTCCTGCGGACCTGGTCAATCGAAGCGCTTGCGGTGCTCCATCCATTCGGCGCGGGTCTGGCCCCAGACCTCGATGTGGTGCTCCTCGGACGGGGGCGGCAGCAGGCGACCCTCGCGCAGCAGGCTCGACCCCAGCCGTTGCGCGACCTTCTTCGAGGCGAGGTTGTCCGGCGAGATGCAGTGGATGATGTCGTCCCATCCGAGATGCACGAACGACCAGTCGATGGCCGCGACCGCTGACTCCAGCGCGTAGCCCCTGCCCCAGGCGTCCGGATGGAACGCGTAGCCGATCTCGTTGCCCGGCCAGCCGTCCGGCTTCCACGGACCGATCTGTCCGACCCACTGCCCGCTGGCCTTCTCCTGCACCGAGAACATCGCGAATCCCTGCAGGGTCCAGGCGCCGGGCATCTGCAGGAACCTGCGCCACGCCGCGCCGCGCGGCAGGTGGCCGCCGATGTACCGGCAGGCGTCCTCGTCCGCCATCAATGCGGCGTAGCGTTCGAAATCGCCCATCTGCGGCAGGCGCAGGATCAGGCGCTCGGTTTCTAGAATGGGACCGGTGCCGGTCATGTCGGGCCTTCGCTCCATCCCTCGCCCGGGGCGCGGGAACCGGATCAGAACGCGTTGATGCCGGTCAGCTCGCGGCCGACCACCAGCTGGTGCACGGTCTCGGTGCCCTCGTAGGTGATCACCGATTCGAGGTTGAGCGCATGGCGGATGGGGCAATGCTCGGTGGTGATGCCGGCACCGCCGAGCAGGTCGCGCGCCTCGCGCGCGATGTCGATCGCCATGCGGCAGTTGTTCCACTTCGCCAGCGACACCTGGGTCGGCTGCATCTTCCCGGCATCCTTGAGGCGTCCGAGCTGCAGGCTCAACAGCTGCGCCGCGGTGATGCGCCGCGCCCAGTCGGCCATCTTGAGTTGCGCGCTCTGGGTGGCGGCCACCGGACGACCGAACAGGATGCGCTCCTTCGAATAGCCCAGCGCCTCGTCAAGGCAGGCGATCGCCGCGCCGATGGGCCCCCAGGTGATGCCGTAGCGCGCCTGGGTCAGGCAGCCGAGCGGCCCCTTCAGGCCTTTCACGTTCGGCAGGCGATTGGCTTCGGGCACGCGCACGTTGTCGAAGAACAGCGCGCTCGTCACCGACGCGCGCAGGCTCATCTTGTGCTTGACCAGCTGCGCGCTGAAGCCGGCGAAGTCCTTCTCGACCACGAAACCCTGGATGCCGTCGTCGGTCTGTGCCCAGACGATGGCGATGTGCGCCAGGTTGCCATTGGTGATCCACATCTTCGAGCCGTTGAGCACCCAGTCGTCGCCGTCGCGCCTGGCGTGGGTCTTCATGTTGCCCGGGTCGGAACCGCCGTGCGGCTCGGTCAGGCCGAAGCAGCCGATCACCTTGCCTGCCGCCATGTCGGGCAGCCAGCGCCGCTTCTGCTCGTCGGTGCCGTAGGCGTAGATCGGATACATGCACAGCGAGGACTGCACGCTGGCGAAGCTGCGCAGGCCGCTGTCGCCACGTTCGAGTTCCTGGCAGATCAGGCCGTAGCTGACGTAGTTGAGTTCCGAGCCGCCGTACTCGGCCGGCAGGGTCGCGCCCAGCAGGCCGAGCCCGGCGATCTCGGGAATCAGTTCGACCGGGAAGCGTCCCTCGTCGAAGCAGTCGCCGATGATCGGCAGGACCCGTTCGTCGGTGAAGCGCGCGACAGTGTCCTGGACGGCCTGTTCCTCCTCGCTGAGCAGGGAGCGGACGTCGTAGAGGTCGTACGGATGCAGAGCCATGGCGCAAACATCGAGGCGGAAGGTTTCACATTGTACGATTCCGCGGCCCGGTTCCATCGGCCCGGATGCAGAACGGGCCGGCAAGTGCCGGCCCGTTCTTGGGATGGGGCAGCCGGATGGACCGGATCAGCGCAGTGCGTTGCGCTGGTCGCTGCCCGCGACCATGCGGGTCATCACCTCGCCGTCCACCACCGGCAGACGCTCGCCCGGATCCTCGTCCATGCGCACGGTGTTCTCGATGCCGTCGTAGCGGTAGGTCACATCGTAGGCGACCGTGCGGTCCTCGGTCCCCAGAGAAATACGCTCGCCGGGCTTTTCGTCGGTCCGCATCGTCCCGGTGGTCCCGTCGGGATTCCGGTAGGTCACGTTCCAGGCGACCACGCGCGAGGACTGCGAACTGTCCTGCACGGTGCGGCACTGGCGATCGACGCGCTCTACGACTCGGCCGCCCACGTGGTTGCGATCGACCCGGTTGCCGATCATGCCGCCGGCGGTGGCACCTGCGGCCGTCGCCAGCTTGCGCCCGTTGCCGGAGCCCACCTGGTTGCCCACCAGACCGCCGATGACCGCGCCCGCGACCGTGCCGCCGACGTTCCCGTCGCGTTCCGGCAGGCGCTCCTGGACGACAACGTCCTCGCACACTTGGCGCGGAGAGGTCGAGGTGGTGGTTTCGCGCACCGGGTCGGTCCCGATCACGGCCGCATACAGGTCGGCTTTTTCGGTGACCGGGGTGACGGCCACGACCGGGGCGTACTCGAGCCTGCCTTCCTCCTGCGCCGCAGCGTCCGCGGAGAGCGGGGCCCCGTCGCGGCTGTTGTGGTACGCGCCGACGGCGACGCCGCCCACCAGCAGTGCGGCCAGGGCAATCGCCAGGGTGTTGCTCTTCATCTCTTCCTCCTGCGGGCGGGGCCCGGTTCGAACGTGCATGCAGATTCGAGCATTTCGAAGCTGAACAAGACCCCCGGCGAGTTCCCGGGAAGCTGACGCAGTCGTGAACCGCCGGTCGATGCGCCCGTGATAGCGTGGTCCCGACCCGCCTGCTGGAGCGAGACAAATGGCCAACCCGCTGCTGCTGCCGCTGCTGAACTGGGCACGCGGATTGCGCTACCCGACGCTGTTCAAGGTGACCGCCATCGCCTTTGCGATCAGCGTGCTGTGGCCGTTCGACCCGATCCCCTTCATCGACGAGATCGTCCTGGGCCTGGGCACCCTGCTGCTGGCGAACTGGAAGAACCGCAAGACCCGGCAGGGTGCGCCGCTGGAGGGCGATGCGTCGCGCCGGCGCTGATCCGCGCCGTCACGCACCTCGACGGCGATGCCGACATGGAGCTGATCGACAGTCACTGCCACCTCGATGCGTCCGAGTTCGATCGCGATCGCGACAGCGTGGTCGCACGCGCCCGCACCGCGGGCGTGTGCGCGCAGGTCCTGCCGGCGGTGGAGGCCGCCGGCTGGACCCGGCTGGGTGAAATCTGCGCCGCGACCGACGGCCTGCATCCGGCCTATGGCCTGCATCCGATGTTCCTGTCTGCGCACCGGCCCGCACACCTGGACGCGCTGCGCGACCGGCTCGCGCGCGAACGCGCGGTCGCGGTCGGGGAATGCGGATTGGACTACTACGTCGACGGGCTCGACCGCGACGCGCAGCAGGTGTTCTTCGAGGGCCAGTTGCGCCTGGCGCGCGAGTTCGACCTGCCGGTGATCGTGCATGCGCGGCGGGCCGTGGACGCGGTGATCGCCACCTTGCGCCGCATCGGCGGCCTGCGCGGCGTGGTCCACAGCTGGTCGGGCAGCGAAGAGCAGGCCCAGCAACTGTGGAAGATGGGATTCCTGCTGGGTATCGGCGGGCCGGTCACCTATGAGCGCGCCAGGCGGCTGCGGCGTCTGGTCGCGAGCATGCCGCTGGAACACCTGTTGCTGGAAACCGACGCCCCCGACCAGCCCGACGCGGCCATCCGCGGCCAGCGCAACGAACCCGCGCGCCTGGCGAACGTGTTCGACGCAGTCGTCGCGCTGCGCGACGAAGACCCGGAGGCCATCGCGCATGCGACGCGCCGGAACGCGATCCGACTGTTCGGACTGGCGCACGCGACGCCCGCAGCGTCAGCCTGACGTCGCTGCGGTCGCGCCGGAGGCAGGCGCCGGACCGGTCGCCTTCAGCAGCATCCCGAGCGCCTTGCCGGCAGCCGCGAACGCGAACGCGCCGGTGATGTGCGTGGCCGCACCAAGCCCGACGCCGCAATCGAGCTTGAGCGCCGCATCCGGCCCCGCGACCGGCCGCGTACCGCAGACCGTGCCATCGGGCTGCGGGTAGCGCACGTTCTCCAGCGAATACACGGCCGGCACTCCGAAGTAGCGATCGCGGTTCTTCGGGAAATTGAACTCGCCGCGCAACTTCTTGCGGATCAGCGCCAGCATCGCGTCGTGCTCGGTGCGCGACAGGTCGCGCACGCGCACCAGCGTGGGATCGGTGCGCCCACCCGCGGCGCCGACGGTCAGCACGGCCCGCTTGCGACGCCGGCACCAGGCGATCAGTTCGACCTTGCTGCGGAAGCTGTCGCAGGCGTCGATCACCAGGTCGAAGTCCCGGTCGAGCAGCTCCGCCACGTTGCCCGGGGTGAGGAACGAGGGCACGACGTCGAGCGAGATCGCCGGGCTGATCGCGCGGCAGCGCTCGGCCATCGCCTCGGCCTTGTTGCGTCCGTACTGCCCCGCGAGCGCGGGCAGCTGGCGGCTGGTGTTGGACAGGCACAGGTCGTCGGCATCCACCAGGCACAGGTGGCCGACGGCGCTGCGCGCCAGCGCTTCCACCAGCCAGGAGCCCACGCCGCCCAGACCGACCACGGCCACGCGTCGCGCGCGCAGCCGATCGATCGCACCGCGTCCGTAGAGCCGGTCGATGCCGGCGAAGCGCTCGTTCCACACTGCATCCATGGCGCAAGTCTACCGGCGCAGACGCGTGCTATCGTCGCCGCGCCCGCACCGGAGACCGCCATGTCGACCACGCCGCCGCCAAGCCCGGACTCCATCCCGACGCGCAAGCCGCCCTCTGCCGCCGGCCGCTACCTGTTCGTGTTCCTGCTCGGCCTCGTCCTCGGCGTCGTGGCGGTGGTGATGCTGCTGCGCACGCTCGATGCCCGCAAGACCTGGCGCGACCACTATCCCGAGTCGTTGATGCACGTGCTGTCGGCGCAGTCCGCACAGCTGCGGGACAACGCGGAGGCCAACCGCTGCAGTCCGACCGACACCCTGCCCCACCTGCAGTCGTTGCGCAGCCTCGGCAACGATTTCGAGCGTGCGTTCCCCGAGCTGCGCGACGACCGCCGCTTCGTCTCGCACGCGGCACAGTTCCGCGGCACGCTCGATGCGGCGCTGGCTGCGCCGGCGGTCGGCTGCCAGGGCGTCACCCGCGCCGCCGACGCGGTGGGCGAAGCGTGCAAGGCCTGCCACCAGGACTTCCGCTGAATCTCGCAGCGGGCGCCGGGGCCTGAACCGCGACTGCACCGGCACGTCAGCCGCACGCGCGGATGCGCGTGGATTGCCGCCGCGTTCACCGAGCCGGCCCTAGTGTCCGCTCCGTGCCGCGCGACGCGGCCATCGTCCACGAAGCGAAGGAGTCCCGATGAATATCCGCATGCGCATGACCTGTGTCGCCACCGTCGCCACGCTGGCCCTCGCCGGCTGCGCCAGCACCTCACCGGGCTACGGCTCCGGTTACGGCAATACGGCGCCCGCACCGGCCGGCGGCCGCTGCTACGACTGCGGTACGGTGGTCGCGATCGAGACCGCCGCCACCAGCGATGGCCAGACGAACGTGGCTGGCCCGGTCCTCGGCGGCATCGTCGGCGCGGTGGCCGCCAAGGAACTGGCCCGTCGCAATACCGACAGTGAAGGTCGCCGCAATGTCGCGATCGCGGCCGGCGCAGCCGGTGGCGCAGTGGCCGGCAATGCGATCCAGAACCGCGTGGAGGGCGGCCGCAGCGGGTATACCGTCCACGTCCGCATGGATGACGGACGCACCACGGCCGTGCACCAGGCCGACCTCGGTGGCATCCGCGAGGGCTCGTACGTACGGGTCCAGAACGGCCGCGCCTGGGTCTACTGATCCATCCGCCGAGCGGACTCCCGCGCTCGTCCGCGGGCGCTCCAATCACGACGCCGCCGGCCGACACCGGCGGCGTTTCTGTCTCCACGGCCTGCCTGCACGCGCCGCCCGCCTGCCGCGACCAGCGGCGTGAACCCCGCATCACCGCGTTCCGACATGCGCTGGGGCTCCGGATGCGTCGGACGCTCCGCCGCTGGCTCCTCGCGATCCCGCAGGACCGGTCAGGCGGTGGTGCCTCCGCTGCCACCGGTCGGTTGGTGCCACGACTCGTCGAGGCGTGCTGTGGCGGGATCGCCGTCGTCGACCAGGAAGCTGATCTGCTGCCCGACATAAGGCGGCGGTCCGCCGACCGTGCCGAAAGCCTGGCTTGCGAACGCGAGGTCGCCCCAGCCCTCGTGGCCGACCGTGACCTGCCCGGACCCTGCATTGATGCTCTTCACCGTCCCTGTCTGGCGTTCGGATGACATTCCGGCTCTCCCGATGCGTGGGCCGGCCGGGCCAACGCCCGATGCGCCCGCTTCCGGGCGGCCCGCTGCAGACAACGCGGCCACCCGGGCCCAGCGGCCAGCGATTCGCGCGCGGGCATGGCGTTTTGCCAGAATGCGCCCACGGACGGAGTCCCAGCCGTCGCGGAGCCGTCCATGGAAGCGCAATCGATCTACTACGCCATCGCAATTCTGCTGGTGCTGGTCGGCCTGGCGGGCATCGTGCTGCCCGCGCTGCCGGGCCTTCCGCTGGTGTTCGCGGGGATGCTGCTGGCCGCCTGGGCCGGTGGGTTCGAGCAGATCGGCGGCTGGACCGTGCTGGCCCTGGCCGTGCTCACCCTGGTCTCGATCGGCGTCGACTTCCTGGCCTCGGCCGCGGGCGCGAAACGGGTCGGGGCAAGCCGGCTTGCCGTGATCGGGGCGCTGGTCGGCACGGTGGTCGGGCTGTTCTTCGGGCTGGTGGGCGTTTTCATCGGCCCGTTCGCGGGCGCTGTGATCGGAGAACTGGTGGCGCGCCGGGGCCTCGGCCATCGGGACCTGGGGCAGGCAACCCGGGTCGGGATCGGCACCTGGTTCGGGCTCTTCGTCGGCATCGTGCTCAAGCTCACTTTGGCGTTCGCCATGGTGGGAATCTTCGCCCTGGCATGGTGGACCGATTGAGCGCAGTGCGACCATCCCGCGCCGGCGCGCGGACGTCAGGTACGCACCGCCGCATGGCCTGGCCCACGCTGATGCGGGCGTCTTGTCTCGGTACCTGGCTGCTGCTCGCGTTCGCGACGGCGCTGGTGCCGGCCGCGGTGGCACAGCAGCGCGGCGACCCTGTCGGGCCCGCAGCCGGCGCCGCGCCGGCTGCGGATGCGGATGCGACTGCGGATGCGACTGCGGATGCGACGGCCGCCCCGGCCGCTGGGCGCGTGCTTCCCGACGCTTCTGCCGTGGCCCCGCCGCCCGGCATCCGCGAACGCTTCGACGTCACCTTCGACCGGGTCGTGGCCAAGCTGGTGGGACTGGCGGCGAGCCTGCCGCTGCTGATGGCGGCGCTGGTGATCGTCGCCCTGGCCAGCTGGCTCGGTGGCTTCGTATCGCGCCGGCTGCACCTGCTCCGGCTTCGCACCGACAACCCGTACATGAACGGGCTGATCCGCAACGTGGTGCGCGTGCTGATCGTGCTGTTCGGCGTCCTGCTGGCACTGGACCTGCTCAACGCCACCGCGCTGGTGACTGCCGTCCTCGGGTCGGCCGGCGTGGTCGGCCTGGTGCTGGGCTTCGCGTTCAAGGACATCGCCGAGAACTACGTCGCCGGCATCCTGCTCAGCCTGCGGCAGCCGTTCTCGCCCGGCGACCTGGTGGTGATCGACGGCAACGAGGGTCGCGTGGTCGCACTGCACTCGCGCTCGACCGTGCTGATGACGCTCGACGGCAACGAGCTGCGGTTGCCCAACGCGCTCGTGTTCAAGGCGATCATCCTCAACTACACCCGCAACCCGAAGCGGCGGTTCGATTTCGCCGTCACCATCGATCCGGCGCAGTCGATCCAGCAGGCGCAGGCCCTGGCGCTGGGACAGGTGGCCAGGATCGACGGCGTGCTGACCGATCCGGGTCCGTCCTGGACCGTGCAGGAGTTCACGCCGGCCGGCCTCGTGCTGCGTTTCTTCGGCTGGATCGACCAGCGCCACAGCGACCTGGGCAAGGTGCGCAGCGAGGCGATCCGCCTGGTCAAGGCGGCCTATGCGCAGGCGGACATCGAATCGCCGCGCACCACCTACCACCTGCGGATGGCGCGCGATACCGAGGATGCCGGACCGCCCCGGAGCCCTGAACCGGCGCATCCGGTGAACGCCGACACCTCGGTCAACCGCGATATCGACGAGCAGTTGGCGCATGCGCAGCAGGCCGCCGACGCCGGCACCAACCTGCTCGAACCCGGAACCGACCCACGATGACTCCAGCTCCCCTGCGCGCCGCCGTCCTGCTCGTGCTCGCCTCGACCGTGACGCCCGCCTTCGCGCAATCCGTCGAACCCGGCCCGTCACTGGAAACCTGCGCCGCGATCGAGACCGACGCGATGCGCCTGGCCTGCTACGACGGGCTCGCACGGCGCAGTTCGGCCGGCCCGCTCGAGGCCGACCTCGCCGCCGCCCGGGCGCGCGCGGAGCAGCAGGCCGCCGAGCGCGAGGACGCCGGTCCAGCGGCGCCGCAGATGCCGGCGCGCGCCGACGACCTGTTCCGGCACGACGAGGCGCTGGGCCGCGCGCTGGCCAACGCCGGCCGCGGGTCGCTGCTCGACAGCCGCTGGGAACTGGCGCGCGATTCCAAGCTCGGTGTCTTCAACTTCCGCGTCTACAAGCCGGTGTACCTGATGCCGGCGTTCTGGACCTCGAACGTCAACGAGCGGCCGACCTCGCTCAACCCCGACAACACCGTGACCGACCCGATCGCGCTGGACGCGGTGGAAACCAAGTTCCAGCTCAGCTTCAAGACCAAGGCGGTGGAGAACCTGTTCGGCGACAACGGCGACATCTGGATGGGCTATACCCAGTCCTCGCGCTGGCAGGTCTACAACAGCGAGGAATCGCGTCCGTTCCGCGAGACCAACTACGAGCCGGAAGTGCTGCTGGTGTTCCGCAACGCCTACAGCCTCGGCGGCTGGAAGGGGCGCATGGCAGCGGTCGGCATCAACCACCAGTCCAACGGCCGCGGCGATCCGCTATCGCGCAGCTGGAACCGGATCATGTTCAACATCGGCCTGGACCGCGAGAACTGGGCGCTGATGCTGCGGCCGTGGATCCGCGTCTCCGACGGCAGCGACGACGACAACCCGCAGATGGAGGACTACATCGGCCGCGGCGACGCCACCCTCACCCATGTGCGCGGGCGCAACGAGTTCTCGCTGATGGCGCGCCATTCGCTGCGCGGCGGCGACCGCTCGCGCGGCGCGGTGCAGTTCGACTGGGGCTTCCCGGTCCATCCGTCGATCCCCATGCGCGGCCGCCTGCAGCTGTTCCACGGTTACGGCGAAAGCCTGATCGACTACAACCACAAGGCGACCTACGTCGGGCTGGGCGTGTCGCTGCAGGAGTGGTTCGAGCCGCACATCGACTGACCCGCGCACCCCGGCTTCACGCCGCCCCGGTGCGGGCGCCGCTACAGTGGCGCCCGCATTTCCGCCCCCCTTCCCGTCACCACGCCGGAGCCCGCCGCCGCATGACCTGGACCATCGTGGTGACGATCGCGCTGACGATCCTCGGCGTCGTGGTGGCGATGAACTTCGCCACGTCCGAAAAGAAGATCGACAAGAAGGTCGAGCATCGCCACGCGGTCGCGGATCCGCAGTTCCGGCGCGAGATGTCGGTGCTGCTCGGCCCCGCGATCGTGCCCGGCAACCGGGTCGAGGCGTTCCAGAACGGCAACGCGATCTTCCCCGCCATGCTCGAGGCGATCTGTGCCGCGAAGCGCACGGTGAACCTCGAGACCTACATCTACTGGTCCGGCGAGATCGGGCGGAAGTTCGCCGAGGCCCTGTCCGAGCGCGCACGCGACGGCATCGACGTGCACCTGGTGATCGACTGGGCCGGCAGCCTCAAGATGGACGACGAGTTGCTGTCCGCGATGAAGGACGCGGGCGTGCGGATCGAGCACTACCGTCCACTGCGCTGGTACAACCTGGGCAGGCTCAACAACCGCACACACCGCAAGCTGCTGGTGGTCGACGGCCGGATCGGGTTCACCGGCGGCGTGGGCATCGCCGACCAGTGGACCGGGCAGGCGCAGGATCCGGACCATTGGCGCGACACGCATTTCCGGGTCGAAGGGCCGGTGGTGGCGCAGATGCAGGCCGCGTTCAACGACAACTGGATCAAGACCACGGGCGAACTGCTGCACGGCCCGGACCATTTCCCGGAACTGCAGCGCGCCGGCGACATGGACGCACACCTGTTCATCGCCTCCCCGGCGAGCGGCAGCGAGAGCATGCACCTGATGTACCTGTCCTCGATCGCGGCCGCGATCCGCAGCATCGACCTGTGCGCGGCCTATTTCGTGCCCGACCGGCTGATCGCCGATGCCCTGCTGGCCGCGTGCCGGCGCGGGGTCAGGGTGCGGGTGCTGTTGCCGGGCGAGCACATCGACTCGGAGACGGTCCGGGTCGCGTCCAAGGCGTCCTGGGGCGAGCTGATGGCCGGCGGCATCCACATCCACGTCTATCGCCCGACCATGATCCACGCCAAGCTGCTGGTGGTGGACGGGGAGCTCGTGTCCGTCGGCTCGACCAATTTCGACATCCGCTCGTTCCGCCTCAACGACGAGGCGAGCCTGAATGTCTACGACCGCGAGTTCGCCGCGACCATGACCGCCGTGTTCGAGCACGACCTCGAACAGGCGCAGGAATACGACCTGGCGACATGGATGAAGCGCCCGCTCTCGGAGAAGCTCGCCGAAAAGCTGATCCTGCCCCTGCGTTCGCAGGTGTGACCGCGGCGCGCGACTCCGCTCAGGTCCAGTCGGCGATGCCCTCGCGCCGGTAGACCTCGGCGAACGAGGGCAGCGCCTTCATCCGCGCCGCGTGCGCGGCCAGCGCTGGCCAGCGGTCGCTGGGCGCGGGCATGTTGCGCGACCACCGCATCAGCATGGTCAGCACGAAATCCGCGGCGCTGCGGCGCTCGCCGAGCAGCCACGGCCCTGACGTGGCGAGGTGGTCGGCCACCTGCTGCCAGGCCTGCTCGAGAACCTGCGCGGCACGGACCTTGACCTGCTCCGCCTGCCCGGGCCCGGCCGGCTCGTCGGGGTAGAACCAGTCGCGGTAGGCCGGCATCAGGGTGTAGGCGCAGAACGCCATCCACCGGTAATAGGCGCCGCGTGCGGGCGTGCCCACCTCCGGTGCCAGGCCGGCGGCCGGATGCAGGTCGGCCAGCTGCATGGCGATCGCCGTGGATTCGGTCAGGACCTGTCCGTCGATCACCAGCGTCGGCACCCGCCCCTGCGGATTGACCGCCAGGTAGTCGGCCGACTTGTGCTCGCGCCGCTCGAAATCGAGCATGCGCAACTCGTGCTCCACACCGAGCTCGATCAGCAGCCAGTGGACGACGAGCGAGGCGGTACTGGGAGAGCCGTACAGGACGATCGACATGGCGCGTTCCGCTGCAAGGGGAGTGACGGAGTATCGCGCGCCCGGCCTGGCGCGCGCCGAACTCAGGCGATCTCGACCACCGGGATCTTTCCGATCCGCGCCTGCCAGTGCTTCGGTCCGGTGCGGTGTACCGATTCGCCGGTCGAATCGACCGCCACGGTCACCGGCATGTCCCTGACCTCGAACTCGTAGATCGCCTCCATGCCCAGGTCGGCGAATCCCACCACCTTCGCGGCGCGGATCGCCTTGGACACGAGGTAGGCCGAGCCGCCGACCGCCATCAGGTAGACCGACCGGTGCCTGCGGATGGCCTCCAGCGCCGCGGGACCACGCTCGGCCTTGCCGATCATGCCCAGCAGGCCGGTCTGGCCGAGCACCTGCTCGGTGAACTTGTCCATGCGCGTGGCCGTGGTCGGGCCGGCGGGGCCCACCACCTCGTCGCGCACCGGATCGACCGGGCCGACGTAGTAGATGAAGCGGCCCTTGAGATCGACCGGCAGCGGCTCGCCCTTGTCGAGCATGTCGACCATGCGTTTGTGGGCAGCATCGCGCCCGGTGAGCATCTTCCCGTTGAGCAGCAGCACCTCGCCCGGCCTGAAAGTCGCGACTTCCTCGCGGGTGATCGTGTCGAGATCGACGCGGCGCGCGTTCTGCGGGTTGTAGGTCAGCTTCGGCCAGTCCTCCAGCGAGGGCGGGTCCAGCGCGACCGGGCCGCTGCCGTCGAGGGTGAAGTGCGCATGCCGGGTGGCGGCGCAGTTGGGAATCATCGCCACCGGCAGGTTGGCCGCATGGGTCGGGTAGTCCTTGACCTTGATGTCGAGCACCGTGGTCAGGCCGCCCAGACCCTGCGCGCCGATGCCCAGCGCATTGACCTTGTCGTAAAGTTCCAGGCGCAGTTCCTCGGCGCGGCTGGAAGGACCGCGCGCGATCAGGTCCTGGATGTTGATCGGTTCCATCAGCGCTTCCTTGGCCAGCAGCATCGCCTTTTCGGCGGTGCCGCCGATGCCGATGCCGAGCATGCCCGGTGGGCACCAGCCCGCGCCCATGGTCGGCACGGTCTTCAGCACCCAGTCGACGATCGAATCGGACGGGTTGAGCATCGCGAACTTGCTCTTGGCCTCCGAGCCGCCCCCCTTGGCCGCCACGATCACGTCGACGGTGTTGCCCGGGACGATCTTCATGTTGACCACCGCCGGGGTGTTGTCCTTGGTGTTCTGGCGCCTGCCGGCCGGGTCGGCCAGCACGCTGGCGCGCAGCTTGTTGTCGGGGTGGTTGTAGGCGCGGCGCACGCCTTCGTTGACGGCATCCTCGAGCGAGCCAGTGAAGCCTTCCCAGCGCACATCCATGCCCACTTCCAGGAAGACGGTGACGATGCCGGTGTCCTGGCAGATCGGCCGGTGACCCTCCGCGCACATGCGCGAGTTGATCAGGATCTGCGCCATCGCGTCCTTCGCTGCCGGCGACTCCTCGCGCTCGTATGCGGCGGCCAGGCTGCGGATGTAATCGACCGGGTGGTAGTAGCTGATGTACTGGAGGGCGTCGGCGATCGACTGGATCAGATCGTCCTGCCTGATCGTGCTGACGGAAGCGTGGGTCACGGCTGGCTCGGTGGCGGGCGGAAAACGGCCCATTTTAGCCGCGCGGCCCGCGCCCGGCCCGTGCCGGCGAAGGCCCATGCGCGCATCGATGCTTTCCGCGGCCGGCGCGATGGACCGCGCCCGCGCCTCCTGCCCTGCCGCCCACGGGCGAAACGGTCGGGCGCGGCGCAGGCTGCGTGGCGGCCGCCTGCGCCCGGTCACGATGCGTCAGAGGCGGCGCTCCGGCGGTGCGGCGGTCGATCCGCGCAGCATCAGGCTGAAATCCAGGGTCTGCTGGTGCGGCACCTCGACCCCCTCGATGATGGCCAGCAGGAGCCGGGCCGCGCGGACGCCGATCTCCCGCATGGGCTGGCTGATCGTGGTCAGCGGCGGGCTCAGGTAGCGCGAGGACGCCAGGTCGTCGAACCCGACCACCGAGAAATCCTCCGGCACGCGGATGTCCAGGTCCCGACACGCCGCGAGCACCCCCAAGGCCATCTGGTCGCTGAAACAGAACGCGGCGGTGGGCGCAGGCGCCTGGGCCAGGAACCGCGTCGCAGCCGCGTGGCCGGATTCCACCGAGAAGTCGCCGGGGACCGTCGTCAACACGTCCAGGCGGCCGTGCGCCCTGGCCGCGGCCATGGCCCCTTCCAGGCGCTGGCGATGCAACGGATTGTCGGGCGGACCACCGACCACGGCGATCCGCGCGTGCCCCAGCGCATACAGGTGCTCCATCGCGGTGCGCGCCGCGGCCGCGTTGTCGATGTGGACGCTGGGAATCCCCAGCGTCGGATCGAACTCGCAGCCGTTGACCACCGGCGCCCTCGCGCCGAGCTGCCGGACGATCTCCCGCGCCGTCGGCGGAAGCCGGTGGCCGAGGACGATCATGCCGTCGGCCTGGTTGCGCGGCAGCATCTGCGCGTAGCGCTCCTCGCGCTCCGCCTGGTGTTCGGTATCGCCGAGCAGGACCGCGTAGCCTGCGGCCTGCGCGGCCTCCTCCGCCCCCTTGAGGATCTGCGCGAAGAACGGGTTGCCGATGTCCGGCACCGTGATCAGGATCTTGCCGCTGCGCTGGGTCTTGAGCGTCCGTGCCGAGGCATTGGGGACATAGCCCAGCGCGGCGGCGGCCTGCTCGATGCGCCTGCGCGTGTCCGGCAGGACCTTTTCGGGCCGCGAGAGCGCGCGGGAGACGGTGCCTGCCGAGACGCCCACGTGCCTGGCGATGTCGTAGATGGTGGCCATGTCCCCGTCCCCGGATGCGCGCGATGCAGTGCACAACGCGTGTCCCGATCATCGCATGCTAGGATCGGATGCAATCGATTGCATCAGGTGGTTCGGCATGCGGACACTGCAGGGCCCGGCGCTGTTCCTGGCCCAGTTCATCGGCGACGAGCCTCCGTTCGACCGCCTGGACACCTTGGCCCAATGGGCCGCCGGACTCGGCTATCGCGGCGTGCAGGTGCCGACCAGCGCGCCGCACATCTTCGATCTCGCCCGGGCCGCGGAGAGCCAGGCCTACTGCGACGACCTGGCGGGGATGCTGGCCGGCCACGGGATCCGGATCACCGAGCTGTCCACCCACCTGCAGGGCCAGCTGGTGGCCGTGCACCCGGCCTACGACGCGCTGTTCGACGGGTTCGCCCCGGAAGACCGGCGCGGCAACCCGGCCGCGCGGCAGGCCTGGGCGGTGGAGCAGCTGAAGCTGGCAGCGAAGGCCAGCCGGCGCCTGGGGCTCACCGCGCACGCCACCTTCTCCGGCGCGCTCGCCTGGCCGTACCTCTATCCCTGGCCGCAGCGTCCGTCCGGCTTGGTGGATGAGGCCTTCGCCGAACTTGGCCGCCGCTGGCGCCCGATCCTCGACGTCTTCGACGAATGCGGGGTGGACCTGTGCTACGAGATCCATCCGGGCGAGGACCTTCACGACGGCGCGACCTTCGAGCGCTTCCTGGACTCGGTCGACCACCATCCGCGCGCCAAGATCCTCTACGACCCCAGCCACCTGCTGCTGCAGCAGATGGACTACCTGGGATTCATCGACCGCTACCACGCGCGCATCGGCATGTTCCACGCCAAGGACGCCGAGTACCGCCCCGACGCGCGCAGCGGCGTGTATGGCGGCTACCAGGACTGGATCGACCGCCCCGGCCGGTTCCGCTCGCTCGGAGACGGCCAGGTCGACTTCAAGGCGATCTTCTCGAAGCTGGCCCAGTACGATTTCCCCGGCTGGGCGGTCGTGGAGTGGGAGTGCTGCCTGAAGCATCCGGAGGATGGCGCGCGCGAGGGCGCGGCCTTCATCCGCGAACACCTGATCCGCGTGACCGAGCACGCGTTCGACGACTTTGCCGGCAGCGGCGCCAGCCCACGGGCGCTGCGCGGCATGCTGGGGCTTTGAATCCATACCGCGTGATGCGGACACCGACCTGGGAGGGGAAGTGATGACGTCCACGATGTCGCGCCTCGGCGTGATGATGTTCCTGCAATTCTTCATCTGGGGCGCCTGGTTCGTGACCCTGGGCACGTACCTGGTCAATGGCCCGCTGCAGGCGAGCGCCAGCCAAGTGGCCACGGCCTTCCTCAGCCAGTCCGTCGGCGCGATCGTCGCGCCCTTCCTGGTCGGGCTGATCGCCGACCGCTATTTCGCCGCGCAGCGCATCCTCGCCCTGCTGCACCTGGGCGGGGCGGCGCTGATGTGGGGCGCGTCCACGGCCACCAGCTTCAATACCTTCTCGGGGTTCGTGTTCGCCTACATGCTGCTGTTCATGCCGACCCTGGCGCTGGCCACCAGCATCGCGATGCGACACATGCAGTCGCCGGAGAAGCAGTTCCCGCCGGTGCGCGTGGCCGGCAGCATCGGCTGGATCGTCGCCGGCGTGCTGATCGGCTGGCTGGGCTGGGAGCAGACCCAGCGCCTGGACTTCACCTTCAGGATGGCCGCGATCGCGTCCGCGGTGCTGGGCCTGTACGCGCTGACCCTGCCGCACACGCCGCCGCTGGCGCGCAAGCAGGGTGCGAAGCTGGGCGAGATCCTCGGGCTGGATGCGGCGCTGCACCTGCTCAAGTCGCGGGCCTACCTGGTGTTCTTCCTGGCCTCGATCGCGATCTGCATCCCGCTGTCGTTCTACTACAACTTCACCAACCCCTTCCTCAACGACGTGGGCGTGCGCGGCGCGGCCGGGCTGCAGTCGCTGGGCCAGGTGTCCGAAGTGCTGCTGATGCTGGCCATGCCGTTCCTGTTCGTGCGCCTGGGGGTGAAGGTGATGCTGGCGGTGGGCATGGGCGCATGGGTGCTGCGCTACGTGATGTTCGCCTTCGGCGACGCGGACGCGGGTTTCGCGCTGCTGGTGATCGGCATCGTGCTGCACGGCATCTGCTACGACTTCTTCTTCGTCACCGGCCAGATCTACACCGACGCGCACGCCGGGCAGAAATTCCGCAGCAGCGCTCAGGGCTTCATCACCCTGGCCACCTATGGCGTGGGCATGCTGATCGGCACCTTCCTGTCGGGCGCGGTCGTGGAGTACTACACCACCGAGGCCGGCCCGGACTGGGAGCGGATCTGGCTGTTCCCGGCCGGGGTCGCGTTCGTGGTGCTGGTGGCCTTCCTGTTCCTGTTCCGCGAAGGGCGGGCGGCGACGCCTGCCGCTTCGCCCGCGCACTGAGGTCGGCATGATGAGTACGCTTGGAGTCGCCATCGTCGGCACCGGCATGATCGGTGCGGTGCATCGCCGCGCGGCGGTGCTGGCCGGCGCGACGGTCCGCGGCGTGGCCGCGTCCTCGCCTGCGCGTGCGCAGGAAGTGGCGCAGGCCTGGGGCGTGCCCCGGGGCTACGACGGGATCGAGGACGTGATCGCCGATCCGCAGGTGCAGGTCGTGCACGTCTGCACGCCCAACCACCTGCACCGGTCGATGGCGCAGGCGGCGCTGGAAGCGGGCAAGCACGTGGTCTGCGAGAAGCCGCTGGCCACCACCCTGGAAGACGCGCGTGCGCTGGCGGCGCTGGCCGCCTCCACCGGGCAGGTGGCCACGGTGCCCTTCGTCTACCGCTACCACCCGGTGGTGCGCGAGGCGCGTGCCCGCATCGCCGCAGGCGACATCGGCCCGCTGCGCCTGATCCACGGCAGCTACCTGCAGGACTGGCTGCTGGATCCGGCCAGCAACAACTGGCGCGTGGATCCGGCGCTGGGCGGCGCATCGCGCGTGTTCGCCGACATCGGCTCGCACTGGTGCGACCTGGTGGAATGGGTCGGCGGCGAGCGCTTCGCCGAAGTCAGCGCGGTGTTCGAGACGGTGATCGCCGAGCGCGGCGTGGCCACCGGCAAGAGCTTCACCACGCCTGCGGCCGGTGGAGACACCCAGGCGGTGTCCAGCGAGGACGCGGCCGCGGCCATGTTCAGGACCGGCAACGGTACGCTGGCGACCGTCACCGTCAGCCAGGTTTCGGCCGGGCGCCGCAATCGCCTGTGGTTCGAGATCGACGGAGCGAAGGCCAGCGTGGCCTTCGACCAGGAGGACTGCGAGCGCCTGTGGATGGGCTATCCGGACCAGCGCGAGGAAGTGTTCGTGCGCGGCCCGGGCGCCGGCAGCGCCGAGCAGCGCCGGCTGTCGGTGCTGCCCGCCGGCCATGCGCAGGGCTATGCCAACTGCTTCGAGGCGTTCGTGGCCGACACGTACCGGGCGATCGCGCGCGAACAACCGGAAGGATTGCCGACGTTCGAGGACGGCCTGCGTTCGGCGCTGATCGTCGATCGCGTCATCGCTTCGTCCAGGTCGCGCGCATGGACGCCGATCGCCTGAGTTCCCGCGGCGCCCGGGATCCGTTCCCTGCCGCGCCGGTATCGTTTACCTGCAGCGCGTCAAGGCAATGCTGAAAAAGTCCGGTGTGTCACTCCGAACAAATTGAAAAGAGATTCACAACGGCGAGCCGGTCAATCTCGGGACATGAACGGCATGGATTTCTCGCTACGCTCGAAATGACAATTTGCCAGTGTTGCCTTAAGCGCGGGTCGGATCCCGTTTGCCGTTACCACAATCTCTGGAGGACCCCATGACGATCCATACCCTGCGCACGATCGCGGCCGCCGCGCTCGCGCTCTGCACCGCCCTGCCCGCCTGGGCGCAACCGGGCGATGCCACCGCCAAGCCCATCGCCGTGCAGATGTACACGCTGCGCAACGCCGGATCGCTCGAAGACCAGCTGAAGATCGTCCACGACGCCGGCGTCCGCGCGGTGGAGACGGTCGGGACGCAGGAGGTCCCCGCCGCGGCACTGAAACAGCTCCTGGACAAGTACGGGATCGAGCCGATCGCGGCCCACGTGGCGCTGTCCGACTTGCGCGGCGACCTGGACGAAATGGCGGCGTCCCACCGGGCCATCGGCAACACGATGCTGGTGGTGCCCTGGCTGCAGGAATCCGAACGGCCGACCGACGCCGAAGGCTGGCGCGCGCTGGGCCGCGAGCTCGGCGCCCTGGCCGCACGCCTGCAGCCGATGGGCATGCGGCTGGCGTACCACAACCACGAATTCGAGCTGGTCGAGTTCGACGGCAGGACGGGGCTCGAGCTGCTGTTCGAAGCCGCCGGTCCGGCGCTCGCCGTCGAGCTGGACCTGGCCTGGGTGGCGCGCGCCGGCCACGACCCGGCGGCGTTCCTCGGCAGGTTCCCCGGGCGCGTGTACGCGGTCCACGCCAAGGACAACGCCCCGGAGGGCGAGGCGCAGGACGAACAGGGCTTCACCGCCCTGGGCCAGGGCGTGCTCGACTGGAATGCGATCCTTCCCGCCGCCGCGGACGCGGGCGTGCAGTGGTACATCATCGAGCACGACCTTCCGCGCGATGCTGCCGCCGTCGTGCGGACGGGCGCGGCCTTCCTCGCCGAACACCTGCCATCCGACAACCAGCTGAGCAGGCAGGAACAGGCCGACGGCTGGCAACTCCTGTTCGACGGCAAGGATCTGTCGCAGTGGCGCACCTTCAAGCAGGAGGGGCTTGGCGACAAGTGGATCATCGAGGATGGCGCCATCAAGCTGACCGGCGCAGGCGGCGGCGACATCCTGACCAAGGCCCGTTACCAGGATTTCGACCTCAGGCTGGACTGGAAGATTTCGGAAGTCGGCAACAGCGGCATCTTCATCCTGGCGGACGAGACCGGCGAACACATCTACTCGCACGCGCCGGAAATCCAGATCCTCGACAACGAGCGCCATCCCGACAACGAACTGGACACCCATCTGTCCGGCTCCCTGTACGACATGATCGCCTCGCCACCGGCCTCGCACCGGATCGCGGGTGAGTGGAACCGCGTGCGCATCCTGCTCGACCAGGGCCACCTGACCATCTGGCAGAACGGCGTGCAGACCGCATCGGTGGAGATCGGCAGCGCGGAGTGGAAGCGGCTGGTGGCGGCCAGCAAGTTCGCCGACTGGGCGGGATTCGCCGCCAACGCCAGTGGCCATATCGGCCTGCAGGACCACGGCGACGTGGTGTGGTTCAAGAACCTCAAGATCAAAGAACTGAAGCGATGAACGATTTCGCCCACCACGTGCTGGTCGTCGGCTCCGGCGCCGGCGGCGCCATGGCCGCGTACGAACTGACCCGCCAGGGCCACAAGGTGCTGCTGCTCGAAGCCGGCCGCCACTACGACCCGACCACGGAAACGCCGATGTTCCGGCCCAATGGCGACGCACCGCTGATGGGCGCTTCCACGCCGGACAAGGACTTCGGCTTCTACGATTCCACCGTGGGCGGCGGCTGGGAGGTGCCGGACGAGCCCTACACCACCGCCGAAGGCACCGAGTTCCTGTGGTGGCGTGCGCGCATGCTGGGCGGGCGCACCAACCACTGGGGCCGGTACGCGCTGCGTTTCAGCGAACACGACTTCAAGGCAAAGAGCCGGGACGGCCTCGGCGCCGACTGGCCGTTCGAGTACGACGAGATCGCCCCCTGGTACGACAAGACCGAAGCACTGGTGGGCGTCTGCGGCACCAATACCGGCCTGGACGACATGCCGCCGTCGTCGGACGGGGTCCTGCAGCCGGCCCCGACGCCACGGATACCGGAACTGCTGATCGCCGCCGCGGCGAAGAAGCACGGCATCGAGGCAGCGCCGATGCACCGGGCCATCCTGACCCGGGCGCTGGATCAGCGCGCGCCCTGCTTCTGGGCCACGCCCTGCGGTTACGGCTGCTCGATCGGCGCGGCGTTCCAGACCACCACCTCGCTGTTGCCGATGGCGCAGGCCACGGGCCACCTGCGGGTCATCACCGACGCCATGGTCAAGACCGTGACCACCGATGCAGGCGGCAACGTCACGGGCGTGAGCTATGTCGACAAGACGACCGGCACCGAACGGCAAGTGGACGCGAAGGTGGTGGTCCTGGCCGCCAGCGCCTGCGAGACGGCGCGCATTCTGCTCAATTCCAAGAACGCCAGTCATCCCGACGGACTCGCCAATTCCAGCGGCCAGGTCGGTCGCAACCTGATGGACTCCACCGGCGCGGGCCTCTCGGCGCTGGTCCCGGCCCTGATGGACCGGCCGCGCTACAACGAGGACGGCCACACCGCCAACCACCTGTTCATACCCTGGTGGGGCCACCAGGCGCATGCCAACGGAGAACTGGATTTCCCGCGCGGCTACCACTTCGAACTGGGCGGACGCTTCGGCGAGCCGGGCGCCTATGTCAGTGGCGACCTGCAAGGCTATGGCCCCGCGCTGAAACAGCAGGTGCGCGCGCACTACGGTGCCTACGTGCACTTTGCGCTCCGTGGCGAGATGCTGCCGAACGACGACTGCTACATGGACATCGACCCGAGCGTCACGGACAAATGGGGCATCCCGGTGCCGCGTTTCCACTGGAAATGGTCCGAGCACGAACTCAAGCAGGTCGAGCACGGCCTCAAGACCGCCAAGGCCATCCTGGAAACCATGGGCGCGACCGTCGGCGAGTTGCCTGCCGCTGAAGAGGCGATCAAGAAGGGGGGCGAGATCATCCACGAGGTCGGCACCACCCGGATGGGCGACTCACCCGAGGACTCGGTGACCAACCAGTGGGGCCAGACCTGGGACTGTCCCAACCTGTTCGTGATGGACGGCGGCGTGTTCGCCTCCAATCCGCACAAGAACTGTACCCTGACCATCATGACGCTGGCGATGCGCAACAGCGCCTGGCTGGCCGACCAGCTCAAGACGGGGGCGCTGTGATGCCGAACCCAGAGGACAAGGGCATTGCCGCCCGAACCGACAGCGACGCGCCCGTGTACGCGCACAAGCTGACCCGACGCGATTCGCTGAAGCTGCTGGCCGCACTGGCGGCAAGCGCCATGCTGCCTGCATTGTCCGCCTGCTCGTCGCCATCGACGGGCGATGCCGCCGATAGCCTCGCGGATGAGGGGCATTGGCCGGAGCTGGACCTGCAGCCGGTGACGGCCAAGGGTTACGGCAAGGATCCGAACCTGATGGTGCCGCCGGAAACGCCCTGGCCGCTGACGTTGACGCCCGCACAGCTGTCGCTGCTGGCAGTGCTGTCGGACATCATCGTGCCGGCGGAAGGCGAGTCGCCCTCGGCATCCGCGGCGCAGGTGCCGACAGTCGTCGACGAATGGGTGAGCGCGCCCTATCCCGACCAGCAGCAGGACCGGTTGACCGTGCTGTCGGCCCTCGCCTGGCTCGACGACGAAGCCGCCCTGCGCTTCTCGCAGCCGTTCGCGGCGCTGGACACGGCGCAGCAGCTGGCGATCATCGACGACATCGCGTATCGCAACGACCAGACCCCACGGCAGTTCCAACGCATCGCGGGGGCGTTCTCCCGGCTGCGCAACCTGGTCCTGGCGGCCTACTTCTGCACGCCGGACGGCATGCAGGACATCGGCTACATGGGCAACGTGGCCATTGCCGGCGATTACCCCGGCCCGACGCCGGAAGCCTACGGCCATCTGGAGACGGTGCTGGCGGACCTCGGGCTCAGCGAGTTCGCCTATCCCGTGGGCTGACCGTCGTACCCGGCATCCGGGCAGCGCGCGACCGCACCAGCACCATCGCTCGCTGTCCGGAAGGGTCCGGGGTTACGCGCGCCGCTAGAGTTCCCGCACCCAGATGTTGCGGAAGCTGACCTCGGAGTCGTGGTCCTGCAGGGAGATCGGGGCGCAGCCGTGCGGAGAATACGAAGGCGGCCCCCGGTATTCGGTGGTGCCGGCGATGACGGTGTCGTCCTGCACCAGCACGCCGTTGTGCAGCACGGTGATGCGCGCGGGTGACAGCAGGCCACCGCCTTCGGAGAAGCGCGGCGCCTTCCAGATGACGTCATAGGACTGCCATTCGCCCGGCGGGCGCGAGGCGTTCACCAGCGGGATCGCCTGCTTGTAGATCGAGGCCGCCTGGCCGTTGGGATACGTGGGGTTGTCGTGGCTGTCGAGCACCTGCAGTTCGTACAGCTCCTGCAGGAAGATGCCGCTGTTGCCGCGGTTCTGGCCGTCGACACCGCGGGTCTGCGCCGGACTGCGCCATTCGACGTGCAGCTGGATGTCGCAGAAGCGCTGGCGGGTGCGGATGCCCTTGCTGCCGGGCACCACGGTGAGCGCGCCATCGGCCACGCGCCACGGCGCATCACCGCCCTGCTCCGACTCCCACGCGGCCAGGCCGCTGCCGTCGAACAGCACCACCGCGTCCGACGGCGCCGCGCCCACGGGCGTGGCCACGACCGCCGGCACCGGGGTCCAGGCTTCGGTCTTCTCCGGATCGGCCGCGGGATCGTGGGCGAGCGCAGCGGCACTGGCCACCATGCCAGCGGTGAGCAGGAGCGCGCGTGCGGCCATGTGGTGGCGTGGCGAAGAGTGACGGCGGCGGCGCATCATCGTGTCGCCCATGCCGGCGTGCCCGGCTCGTAGGGCAGGTCACCGTCATAGCCCCCGGGCACCGGGTCGTAGCGCAGGACTTCGGTGGCGCCCACCTCCGATGTGAAAAAGCTGAAGAGCACCAGCTGCTTGATCATCGTGAAGGAGTGCATCCCGCTCCCGCTGCCGGATCCGTCGGCGGCCACCCACGCCCGGCGGGCCTGTTCGCCCGCCTCCCGGTCCAGCGTGGTGAGCATCTTCAGGCGGGCCGCGGGCGGCAGGGCCATGAAGCTTCCGGACGCGCGCTGGTCCAGGTCCGCCAGCCCGGCGCGAAAGGCGGCCTGGTCCTCGGGGGTGTAGCAGTCGGTGACGAAGCGCGCCATGAACGAGCCCACCTCCGCATCCTTCGCCCCGGGCGTGTCGGTGCGCGGGATAATGGTCTCTGCGATCTCGTCCAGCAGCGCCACTTCGTCGGCGGTGAAGCCGGCGGCGGCCTGCGGGACGGGCGCCTGCCCGAGCACGAAGGCCGGCATGCCGACCATGGCCACACCGGTGGCGGACGCGATCATCTTCAGCAGTTCGCGACGGTCCATCACAGGTTCCCCGCCTTGAGTTCGCGCACCGCATGGTCGGCGGCGCGCGCGGTCAATGCCATGTAGGTCAGCGACGGGTTCACGCAGCTGGCCGAGGTCATGCAGGCGCCGTCGGTCACGTACACGTTGGGCGCGTCCCACACCTGGTTGTGCCCGTTGAGCACCGAGCTCTTCGGGTCGCGGCCCATGCGCGCGGTGCCCATCTCGTGGATCGCCCGGCCGGGCGCGGGCTCGGCTTCGTAGGTCCGCACGTCGCGAACGCCCGCCGCTTCCAGCATCTCGGCGGCATCGGCGGCCATGTCCTTGCGCATGGCCCGCTCGTTGTCGCGGATCGACACGTCCATCGCCAGCACCGGCAGGCCCCACTTGTCCTTGGTGCCGTGGTCCAGGCGGATGGTGTTGTCGTGGTAGGGAAGCATCTCGCCGAACGCGGTCATGCCGATGCTCCAGTCGCCCGGCACGCTCGCGGCCTGCTTCAGGCCCGCGCCGATGCCCATTTCGGCGACGCTGCGCGACCAGTCCTGGCGGCTCGCGCCCCCCTGGTAGCCGAAGCCGCGCAGATAGTCGCGGCGGTCGTCGCCGACGTTGCGGAAGCGCGGAATGTAGAAGCCGCAGGGGCGGCGTCCGGAGTAGTACCTGTCCTCGAAGCCGTCCACGACGCCCTGGGCGCCGGCTTCGAAATGGTGGTCCATGACGTTGTGGCCCAGCTCGCCGGACGAGGACCCCAGCCCGCCTTCCCACACGTCGGTGGCCGAGTTCATCAGCACCCAGGTCGAATTGAAGCTCGATGCGTTGAGGAAGATCACCTTGGCCGTGTACTCGTAGGTCTGGCCGGTCTCGGCGTCCACGATCTCGACGCCGCGCGCGCGCTTGCGATCCTTGTCGTAGAGCACCTGCCGCACGATCGAGAACGGGCGCAGGGTGAGGTTGCCGGTCTGCATCGCAGCCGGCAGGGTGGCCGACTGGGTCGAGAAGTAGGCGCCATAGGGGCAGCCCAGGATGCACTTGTTGCGGTACTGGCAGTTGGCCCGCCCCTGCTCCGGACGCGGTTCGGTGATGTTGGCGGTGCGCGAGTGGATCATGTGACGGCTGCCGCCGAAGGCCTTGCGGATGCGCGCGGCCACATCCTTCTCGACGACGTTCAGCGGCACCGGCGGCAGGAACTTGCCATCGGGCAGCACGTCCAGGCCTTCGACCGTGCCGGCGATGCCGGCGAACGTCTCGACGTGGTCGTACCAGGGCGCGAGGTCCTCGTAGCGGATCGGCCAGTCGACGGCGATGCCCTCGCGCGCGTTGGCCTCGAAGTCCATCCGCGAGAGGCGGTAGCTCTGCCGGCCCCACATCAGCGAGCGACCGCCGACGTGGTAGCCGCGGAACCAGTCGAAGCGCTTGGTCTCGGTGTACGGGCAGTCCTTCTCGTCGGCCCACATCCCGTAGGTGCTCTCCGACAGCGGGTAGTCGCGGCGCAGGACCGGGTGCGCTTCCTTCATCGCCTGGGTGGGCACGTTGCGGTGCGGGTAGTCCCACGCCTCCTTGTGCGCGTTGACGTAGTCCTTGATGTGCTCGATGTTGCGGCCGCGCTCGAGCATCAGCACCTTGAGTCCCTTCTCGGCCAGTTCCTTGGCGGCCCAGCCGCCGCTGATGCCCGAGCCGACGACGATCGCGTCGTAATCATTGTTCGCCATTGAGACTGTGTTCCTGGTTGAGGCGGGGGTTACACGTCGCACAGCCGGATGGCCTCGCGCAGCGAGGCGACCGGATCCGGCGCCGACGGCATGAATTCCTGTGCGATGTACCCGTCGAATCCGGTCTCGCGGATCGCGCGACAGATGGCCGGGTAGTTCAGTTCCTGGTCCTCGCCGATCTCGTGCCGGCCCGGCACGCCCGCCGTGTGGTAGTGCACGAACCAGCGGTGGTGGCGACGGATGGTGGCGATGATGTCGCCCTCCATGATCTGCATGTGGTAGATGTCGTAGAGCAGGCCGAAGTGGACCGACCCGAGCGTCTCGCACAGCTCGACGCCCCAGGCGGAGCGGTCGCACAGATAGTCGGGGTGGTCGACGCGCGAGTTCAGCAGTTCCATCACCAGCCTGACGCCGCGCTTTTCCGCATGCCCGAGGAGGCGCTTGAGGCCGGCGGCCGAATTGGCCAGGCCTTCGGCCGGGTCCATGCCGCCGCGGTTGCCGGAAAAGCAGATCAGGTTGCGGTAGCCGGCATCGGCCACCAGGTCGATATGGCGGGTGTAGCGCGCCACCAGCTCGTCATGGAAGCGGGTGTCCGCGAACCCCTGCTCCAGCCCGAGTTCGGCGCCGTTGCACATCGAACTGTCCACGCCATGCGACTTCAGCGTGGACCAGTCGTCCGGGCCGACCAGGTCGATGGCGGAAAAGCCGATCTGCTTCACGATCCGGCACAGCTCGGCGATGGGCGTCTGCCCGAACGTCCAGCGCGCGACGGAATGCTTCAGATTGCCCTTCAGCGGCTGGACGGGAGTATCGGCCGCCGGCACCAGACCCGAGGCCGCCAGTCCCAGTCCGCCCACCATCGTGGCGCGCAGCGCGTCGCGCCGGGTGAATGTGTGCTTCAAGTCAGGCCTCCCGGGTCTGCCCAAATGGCGGTTCCGGCATTGCGCCCGCCCCGGCGGACTGTACGTCCGCCGGGCGGTGCCGCCGCCTAGGCATGGAAGATACGTCGCGCGGCCACCGGGGCAACCGCCGGCAGACAGGTTCATGAATCGCGGTGACGGGAGCGCGCGCGCGAGGCGCGGCAGCCGCATTCGGTCTGGTCGACGAAACGCCCATGCTCCACCGGCCTCCCAACCGGTACAGACACACGAATCCGCTCGGATGCAATCGATTGCACGATAGCAACAGCGCGCCCGATTGCAAGGTCCGCCGGTGGATTCCGTCGCCCGCCAGCCGGCGTATCCGGCATTGGGCAAGCGGCGTGGATGACCCGCGCGATGGACTCCTGAAAGGGGCCCGCTGAACTTCCGGGCCCGGCAGGCCGGTTGGGAGCGGCGCGGCGCTTGCCGCTGCGCGGTGTGGAACAGAGCGGCTTTAAACCCTGGCCCGCGCGCCCGCATCGGACTCGATATGCTGACGGCGACGATGAGTGCATCCCCGGAAGAGGCGGGCTCCGCGACCGACCTGGACCACGCGCTGGCGCGGGCCTCGGCCGGCGGCGACATGGCGGCGTTCGAGACCCTGTACCGGCGCCATGCCGGGCGCGTGCACGGCGTGATCCTGCGTCTGGTGGGCCACCAGCATGCGCGCGCGGAGGATCTCACCCAGGAAGCGTTCGTCCGCGCCTGGCAGGCACTGCCGACGTTCCGGTACGAAAGCGCGTTCGGCACCTGGCTGCACCGGCTGGCCGCCAATACCGCGCTGATGGAACTGCGCAGCCGCCGCAGCGCCCCGGGCATGGACACCGACGAGGACGCACTGGACGCGGTCGGCAGCGTCGACTCGGCCGGCCACGCGACGGCGCTGTCGATGGACCTTGAGCAGGCGGTGGCCAGCCTGCCGCCACGGGCACGCGCGGTGCTGGTGCTGTACGACATCGAAGGCTGGAAGCACGAGGAGATCGCCGGCACGCTGGACATGGCGGTCGGCAGTTCGAAGGCACAACTGCATCGCGCCCGCAGGCTGCTGCGCGCGAAGCTGGGAGACCACGCATGACCCACGACCCGACCGACCACGACCTGCCCGCCACGCTGCGCCTGCAACTGCGCGGATTGCGGCGCGACGAGCCGCCGGCGCGCGACTTGTGGCCCGACCTCAGCGCGCGCCTGGCGGTCGAACCCCGGCAGCCGCCCGTCCGCCCTGCGGCCCGCCCGCGCGCGCTACCGGCCCTGGCCGCGGCGGCGGTGCTGGCGCTGGCCCTGGGGCTGGGATGGCAGTTGCGGCCCGATACCGCGGTGCCCGTTCCCGTCGAGGCGCCCGCACCCACTCCGGCGGCCGCTCCCGGCGCCGCGCCCGCGGACGCACCCCGCACGCCCGCCCCGCTGGTGGTGCAGGCCGATGCCATGGCCCGCGAGTACGAAGGCGCGCTGCGCGAGCTGACCGCGGCGCGTCCGCCGGTCGCCGGCCACCCCGCCCTGATCGAGCTCGACCGCAGCGCGGACGACGTGCGCCAGGCGCTGGCGCACGATCCCGACGCCGTATTCCTGCTCCAGCGCCTGCAGCGTGTGTACGCGCAGCGGCTGTCGCTGACCCAACGCCTGGCCCGGGCCTGATGCCCGGCCGCGACGCCCCACATTCGAGGAGATCCCGATGAAAGCCCTGACCCTGACCGCCGCCCTGCTCGCCTGCCTGGGCACCGCGCCCGCCTTCGCCGCCACCCCGATCGACGAGACCCGCCCGCTGGACGCGCGCGGCCAGCTGGAAGTGTCCAACGTGAAAGGGCGCATCGAAGTGCGCGCCTGGGACCGCGAGGAAGTGAAGATCACCGGCAGCCTCGGCGACGGCGTCGAGCGGCTGCAGGTCGAAGGCGACCGCAAGTCGCTCGAGGTCAAGGTGCGCTACCCGCGCAACAGCCGCAATACCGAACCGACCACGCTGCTGCTCCAGGTGCCGCGCCAGGTCGAACTGGAAGTGGACGGCGTCGCCGTGGACATCGACGTCAATGGCATCGCCGGCCGCACGCTGGACATCGAGAGCGTCAGCGGCGACGTGGTGGCCGTGGGCGCGCCGCGCGAGGCCGACATCAGCAGCGTCAGCGGCAACCTGCAGCTCAACCTCAACTCCGACAACGTCGAAGTGGAGAGCGTGAGCGGCAACATCGTGCTGCGCGGGCGCATCGAGGGCGAGATTTCGGCCGAGACCGTCTCGGGCGACATCCGCATCGACTCGCGCGGCGAATCCACGCGCCGGCTGTCCACCAGCAGCGTGTCGGGCAGCGCCAGCTACACCGGCGGGCTGGCCCCGGGCGGCCGCATCAGTGCCGAATCGGTGAGCGGTGACATCCGCCTCGCGCTGCCGGCGGCGGTGTCGGCGCGGGTCAGCGCCGAGAGCTTCAGCGGCGACCTGCGCGCCCCCGGGGTGCAGATCGACAAGCCGAAATACGGGCCCGGCTCGAGCTTCGAACACACCTTCGGCGATGGCGCGGGCGAGATCCGGATGGAAACCTTCTCCGGCAACGCGGAGCTGGTCCTGGAGTGAGCCGAACTGCCCCGCCCGGCCCATTGCCGGCACTGAATCCCCGCGCGCGCCTGCGGGCGCGGCCGTTCCGGGTGCGGTCGGTCCCGATGCGATGGACGATGCCTGAGGCATCATCTTCGATCACGCCCGGCGGCACTGGCAGAACTTCGGGATAGCGAGGCATCATCATCGGGAGATCTCCCGATGATTACCGCCCTCCAACTGCGCGCCGCACGCGCGATGCTCGGCATCGACCAGCGCCAGCTTGCCGCACTGGCCGGCGTGTCGCTGCCGACGGTCCAGCGCATGGAGGCCGCTCCCTGCGCCGTGCACAGCGTCTCGGGCACCCTGGCGAAGGTGGTCGGCGCCCTGGACACGGCCGGCATCGAGCTGATCGGCAACGACCAGCCCAGCCGCGGCCGCGGCCGCGGCGTCCGCCTGAAGGCTGCGACGGACGCCTGACGCACGACGACCCGGTGGCGCGGCACAATGGGGCATGTCATCCGCCGCCCCTTCGCCTCCCGTGTCCGCCCTGACCATCGCCGGATCCGATTCCGGCGGCGGTGCCGGCATCCAGGCCGACCTGCGCACCTTCGCCGCGCACGGCGTGCACGGGCTGTCGGCGATCACCGCGCTCACCGCGCAGCACACCCGCGGCGTCACCGCCGTGCATGTCCCGCCGGTGGCCTTCCTGCGGGCGCAGATCGACGCGTGTTTCGACGATTTCCGCATCCGGGCGGTCAAGCTCGGGATGCTCGCGAACGCGGCCGTCATCCACGCGGTCGCCGACGCGCTGGAGACGCACCGGCCGCCTTTCCTGGTGCTGGACCCGGTGATGGTCGCCACCTCCGGCGCGAAGCTGCTGGAGGACGAGGCGCTCGAAGCGATGCGCACGCGGCTGATCCCGCGCGCCGACCTGCTCACGCCCAACATCCCGGAAGCCGAGCTGCTTACCGGCATGCGGATCGCGGACGCAGCCGCCGCGGAGAGCGCACTCGAAGCGCTGGAGACGATGGGCTGCCGGGCGGTCCTGCTCAAGGGCGGGCACCTGGAGGAAGGCGCGCAGGTGATCGACCGCTACCGCGACGCGGGCGGCGAGGCCAGGTTCGTCCACGACCGCCTGCCCATCGAAGGCCACGGCACCGGCTGCACCCTGGCCTCGGCCGTAACGGCGCGGCTGTGCCAGGGCATGCCGATGGCGCAGGCCGCCGCCGAAGCGATCGAGTACGTGGGTCACGCCCTGCGCCTGGGCTACCGCCCCGGACGCGGCGAGGTGCGGGTGCTGGACCACATCGGCGCGGCGCCCCGCGCGTGAGTCCCGTCGTGTCCACCCTGGAGACCGACGTCCGTGCGGACGACGGCCACCGATGGCGACTGCTCGCACGGGTTCCGCAGGCCCCCCGGCAGGCACTGCTGTGGCTGCCGGCGCTGGGCGTGGCCGCGCGCCATTATCTTGCGTTCGCCGACGCGCTCGCGCAGCGCGGGGTCGCCGTGTTCGTGCATGAATGGCGCGGCCACGGCTCGAGCGACGTGCGCGCCGGGCGAGGCTGCGACTGGGGCTACCGCGAATTGCTGCTGCACGATCTTCCCGCCAGCCAGGCCGCTGCCAGGCGCTTGCTGCTGAACAACCCGCCGCACCTGATCGGCGGCCACAGCCTGGGCGGGCAGCTGGCCTGCTGCCGGCTTGCGATGGCGCCCGACACGGCCGCGGCGCTGTGGCTGGTCGCCAGCGGCGCGCCCTACTGGCGGAGTTTCCCGATGCCGCAGCGCCTGCTGCTGCCGCTGGCCTACCGGTTCCTGCCCTGGCTGGCGCGCACGCGCGGCGCGCTGCCGGGCCGGCGGATCGGGTTCGGTGGCAACGAGGCCGCCGGCGTGATCCGGGACTGGGCCCGCACCGCGCTCAGCGGCCGCTACGCCGCCGAGGGCCTGGACGTGGACCTGGAGGCCGCGATGTCCCGCGTGATCCGACCGGTACGCGCCGTGCTGCTCGCACAGGACTGGCTGGCGCCGCGCGGCTCGCTCGACTTCCTGCTCGCCAGGATGCCGGCGGCGCCGGCGCAGGCCATCTGCATGGACGCGCACGCGGCGGGCACGCGGGCGGACCACTACGCCTGGATGAAGACGCCCGACGCCGTCGTCGACCGGCTGCTGGCTCAACCGGGCTCGGCGTAGCCGGTCGGATTCATCGACTGCCAGCGCCAGGCATCGCGGCACATGGCGTCGACGTCGAGGGTGGCGCGCCAGCCCAGCAGCGACTGCGCGCGTGCCGGGTCTGCGTAGACCTCGGCCACGTCGCCCGGACGGCGGCCGACGATCTCGTAGGGCACCGCGCGCCCCGACGCCCGTTCGAACGCCTGTACCAGCTGCAGCACGCTCACCCCGGTGCCGGTGCCGAGGTTGACGGTGAACCCCGCGCCGGTGCGCTCCAGCGTGTCCAGCGCATCGGCATGGGCACGGGCCAGGTCGAGCACATGGATGTAGTCGCGCACACCGGTGCCGTCGACCGTGGGCCAGTCGCCGCCGTAGATGCTCAGCGCCGGGCGCCGGCCCACCGCCACCTGGCAGATGTAGGGCATCAGATTGTTCGGCACCCCGCCCGGATCCTCGCCGATCAGACCCGAGCCGTGCGCGCCGACCGGATTGAAATAGCGCAGCACGCCGGCCTGGAACCCGGGCTCGGCGCTGCACAGGTCGGCGATCAGCTGCTCCATCACCAGCTTGGTGCGGCCGTAGGGGTTGGTGACCCGCAGCGGCGCGTCCTCGTCCACCGGGACCCGCTCCGGATCGCCGTAGACCGTGGCCGAGGAACTGAAGACCAGCCGCGCCACGCCCGCTTCGCGCATCGCCTGCAGCAGGTTCAGCGTGCCGGTGATGTTGTTGTCGAAGTAGTCCAGCGGCCGCTCGCAGGACTCGCCCACCGCCTTGAGCGCGGCGAAATGCACCACCGCGTCGAATCCGGCACCGGCGAGCAGCGTGCGCGTCGCCTCGCGGTCGCGCAGATCGACGTTGCGGAACGCGAGCGGCGCGCCGATGATCGCCTGCAGCCGCTCGAGCACCCGCGGCGAACTGTTGCTGAGGTTGTCGGCCACCACCAGGTCATGGCCACGCGCGGCCAGTTCGATGCAGGTGTGGCTGCCGATGTAGCCGGTGCCGCCGAAGACCAGGATGCGCATGCGCGGGGTCCGACTCGTGTCCGGCGCGCATTATCCACCACCCGGGGCGGGTTCCGGTCGCGGTGCGCGCTGGCCTGTCGCGGTCGCATCCCGCGTTGTGCATTGGCGCATGCGTGGATCCGATCCCCGTCCGCGGCCGGACGGTCGCGCGGCCGCGGTCCGCTAGACTGCGCCCGCCCACCAACGACAGCCGACCGGATGACCGCCACCCTTCCCGACCGCAACGACGTCCGCATCGCCATCATCGGCCTGGGCTATGTGGGACTCCCCCTGGCCGCCGCGTTCGGCCGCCAGTACCCCACGCTCGGCTTCGACATCGACGCCGCGCGCATCGACGACCTGCGCCGCCACCACGACCACACCCTGGAGATGTCGCCCGAGGAACTGCGCGCCTCCACCCACCTCGCCTGTTCGTCGGATCCGGCGGATCTGGCCACGTGCAACGTGTTCATCGTCACCGTGCCCACCCCGATCGACAACTACAAGCGGCCGGACCTGCGTCCGCTGGAGTCGGCCAGCCGCACCGTCGGCCGCGCGATCGCCCGTGGCGGGGTCGCGATCTTCGAGTCCACCGTCTATCCGGGCGCGACCGAGGAAGTGTGCGTGCCGATCATCGAGCACGAATCCGGGCTGGCGTTCAATCGGGACTTCTTCGCCGGGTACAGCCCCGAGCGCATCAATCCGGGCGACAAGGAGCACCGGCTGGAGACGATCCTCAAGGTGACGTCGGGCTCGACGCCCGAAGTGGCCGATTTCGTCGACGCGCTGTACGCCAGCGTGGTCACCGCCGGCACCCACAAGGCCTCGAGCATCCGCGTGGCCGAGGCGGCGAAGGTGATCGAGAACACCCAGCGCGACGTCAACATCGCCCTGATCAACGAGCTGGCGCTGATCTTCGGCCGGCTCGGCATCGACACCCACGAGGTGCTCGAGGCGGCAGGCACGAAGTGGAATTTCCTGCCCTTCCGCCCCGGGCTGGTCGGCGGCCACTGCATCGGCGTGGATCCGTACTACCTGACGCACAAGGCGCAGGAGATTGGCTACCACCCCGAAGTGATCCTGGCCGGGCGCCGGCTCAACGACAGCATGGGCGCGCACGTGGCGCAGCGGGTGGTCAAGCTGATGCAGCAGCGCGGCCTGCGCACCGCCGGGGCCCGGGTGCTGATCCTGGGCCTGGCATTCAAGGAGAACTGCCCGGACCTGCGCAACACGCGCGTGACCGACATCATCGACGAACTGCGCACCTACAGCGTCGAGGTCGACGTGCACGACCCGTGGGTCTCGCCGGCGCAGGCGCGCCACGAGTACGGCATCGATCCGGTCGCCGAGCCCGCGGCCGGCAGCTACGACGCCGTGGTCCTGGCGGTCGCCCACCGCGAGTTCGTCGCCCTGGGCGCGGACGGCGTGCGCGCGCTGTGCAAGCCCGAGGCGATCGTGTTCGACGTCAAGCGCGCGCTGCCGCGCGAGCGCGTCGACGGCTGCCTCTGACCTTCCAAGGAGTTTTCCATGCGCGTCCTGGTCACCGGCGCCGCCGGTTTCATCGGTTCCCACCTCAGCCACCGCCTGGCCGAGCGCGGCGACGAGGTGCTCGGCTTCGACAACCTCAACAACTATTACGATCCGGCGCTCAAGCAGGCGCGCCTGGACCGGCTGCTGCCCGTCCCCGGCTTCTCGTTCGTCAAGGGCGCGCTCGAGGACCGCGGCACGCTGGAGCGCGCGTTCGCCAACTTCCGTCCGCAGCGGGTGGTCAACCTGGCCGCCCAGGCCGGCGTGCGCTATTCGCTGGAGAATCCGCATGCCTACATCGACAGCAACATCACCGGCTTCACCAACGTGCTCGAGGCCTGCCGCCACGGCGGCGTCGAGCACCTGGTCTACGCCTCGTCGAGTTCGGTCTACGGCGCCAACCGGAAGCTGCCGTTCGCGGTCGAGGACAGCGTCGACCATCCGGTGAGCCTGTACGCGGCCACCAAGAAGGCCAACGAGCTGATGGCGCACACCTACAGCCACCTGTTCGCGCTGCCGACCACGGGCCTGCGCTTCTTCACCGTGTATGGCCCGTGGGGCCGACCGGACATGGCGCTGTTCCTGTTCACGAAGAATATTCTGGAGGGCAGGCCGATCGACGTGTTCAACCACGGCCGGCACAGCCGCGACTTCACCTACGTCGACGACATCGTCGAGGGCGTGATCCGCACCCTGGACCGCGTACCCGGCCCCGATCCCGACTACGACCCGTTCCTGCCCAACCCCGGATCGTCCAGCGCGCCGTACCGCGTCTACAACATCGGCAACCACAGCCCGGTGCAGCTGCTGCGCTACATCGAGGTGCTGGAGGACTGCCTGGGCCGCAAGGCCGAGAAGAACCTGCTGCCGATGCAGCCGGGGGACGTGCCCGACACCGAGGCCGACGTCTCGGCGCTGCAGCGGGACACCGGCTACACGCCGGCCACGCCGATCGAGACCGGCGTGCGCAACTTCGTGGAGTGGTACCGGGCGTTCTACGGCGCCTGAACGCGGCGCGCCCGCGCGCCTGGCGCCGCGGTGTCCGCGACAGCGGTGTTTTCGCGTTTGTCTTCGTATCGGAAACACCACGGGGACTCACCAATGCGCATGCTCCGCCTCGTCGCGGCCTTCTTCATCCTGCCCCTGCTCGGCGCGTGCGCGTCGAGCGTGCCGCAGTCGTCCTCGCCGCCGCCCGCGGTGCAGGCCCTGCTCGACGATTACCTGATCGGGGTCGACGACGAAGTCCAGGTGTCGGTCTGGCGCAACCCGGAGCTGGGGATCACCGTACCGGTGCGCCCGGACGGCAGGATCTCGGTGCCGCTGGTCGGTGACGTCGTCGCCGGCGGCCGCACGCCCGACCAGGTCGCTGCCGACATCCAGGAGAAGCTGGGCGCGTACGTGCGCGACCCGCAGGTGGCGGTGATCCTGACCCAGCTGCGCAGCCATGAATACCTCTCGCGGGTGCGCGTGACCGGCGCGGTGCGGCAGCCGGTGTCGATCCCCTATCGCCAGGGCATGACCGTGCTCGATGCGGTGCTCGCCGCTGGCGGCGTGACCGAGTTCGCCGCGCCCGATCGCGCCGACCTGTTCCGCCGCAACGAGGACGCCACCACCACGTCCTATGCGGTGCGCCTGGACCGGATCCTCAACCGCGGCGAACTGGACACCAACTACCCGGTCGCCCCGGGTGACGTCATCACCATCCCGGAGCGCACGTTCTGATGGCGCCTTCATCGCTGCCGGCGGCGCGGCCGCCGGCCCAGGCCCGCAAGGCCGACGACCTCAAGCCGGACGAACTGCTGGTCGTGCTCTACAAGGAAGCGCGCAAGCGGATCCTCGCCATCGCCGCCACCTTCGCCGTGGTGATGCTGCTGACCCTGTTCATCGGGCTGATCATCATTCCGCGCAACTACACCTCGTCGACCACGATCCTGGCCCAGGAAAGCGACATCATCCAGCCGCTGCTGGAGGGCCGCGCAGTCCCGACCGGCGTGTCCGACCGCGCCGGACGCGCACGCCAGATCGTGTACAGCAGCCGCGTGCTCGAGCGCATCCTCGAGGTCGGCGGCTGGACCGAGCGCGACCTGACCCCGCTCCAGCGCGACAAGCTGATGGAGGACATCCGCAACAACACCATGGTCAACGCCCCGCGCGGCGACCTGGTGCAGATCGACTACCGCGACACCGACCCCGAGCGCGCCTACCGCGTCGCCAACGCCTTCAGCACGTTGTTCATCGAGGAGACATTGGCGACCAAGGCGCGCGAGAGCCGCGACGCCTACGAGTTCATCGACAAGCAGGTCAAGGAATACCACGCCAAGCTCACCGGCGCCGAGCAGAACCTGCAGGACTACCGCTCCCGCAACGCCGATGCACAGCCGGGCAGTGCGACCGACACCAACACCCGCATCACCTCGCTGCGCAGCCAGGTCGAGCAGTCGCGCATGCAGCTGCTGGAACAGGAATCGCGCGCCGAGGCGATCACCTCGCAGCTGTCCGGCGAGTCGGCGGTGACCGCGGTGCACACCCGCGAGAACCTGTTCAACACCCAGCTGATCGAACTGCGCGCGGAACTCGACCGGCTGATGCTGACCTACACCGAACGCCATCCCGACGTGGTGCGCATCCGCCACCAGATCGAGGACCTGCAGCGCGCGCTCGCCGCCGAGCAGCAGCGCCGCGCCCAGGGCGGCGGTGCGACCGGCAGCGAAGAAGCCCAGCTCAACCCGCTGTACAACGAGCTGCGCAGCCAGCAGGCGCAGGCGCGACGGGAAGCGGCCGGCATCCGCTCGCGCATGGGCGTGGCGCAGACGCTGCTCGACCAGGAGCTCGACCGCAGCCGGCGCATCGCCGCTTCCGAGAGCGCGCTGGCCGAGCTGACCCGCGACTACGAGGTGAACCGCGAGATCTACCAGGATCTGCTGCGCCGGCGCGAGAACGCCCGCGTGTCGATGGGCCTGGACCAGGAGAACCGCGGCCTGACCCTGCGCGTGCAGGACCCGGCCACGGTGCCGCTGCGTCCCAGCGGGCTGCGCTTCATGCACATCGCCGCGGCCGGCGCGGTGCTCGCGATCGGCCTGCCGCTGGGATTGCTGTTCCTGCTCGCGCGCTTCGACCCGCGGGTACGCTCGCCGCGCCAGATCCAGACGCGCACGCCGTACACGCTGCTCACCGTGATTCCGCCCTACCCCACGCCGCGCGAGCGTCGCCGCCAGTCGCTCAGGCTCGCCATGAGCGCGGCGATGGTCTGCAGCGTGTTCGTGGTCTACGGGCTGGTCTTCGCTCTCAAGCTCGCGGCTGCCTGAGCGCACGCCCATGCAACTCCATACCCGCCAGGACCACCAGATGAATGCGTATCCGAACGATGCGGCCGATGCCCCCGACGGCGGGACGTCGCGCTCGATCGTCCGTGCCACCGAGCCGCAGGCGCTCACCACCCGCGCGCTCGAGGAGCGCCGGCTGATCCACCGCAACGACTCGGCACGGGTGCAGGCGGACGCGTTCCGCGACCTGCGCACGCGCCTGCTCGCCCAGCGCGGCGAGACCAACTTCGTCACCCTGGTGGCTCCGGTGGTGCCGGGCTGCGGCGCGAGCTTCGTCGCCCGCAACCTCGCCGCGGCGTTCGCGTTCGACGAGACCAAGGTGGCGACGCTGGTCGATTGCGACGCGCTGCACCCGGCGCAGCATGCCGCACTGGACGTCGAGGCACCCACGGGCGGCCTGATGGACTACATCGAAGGCAACGTCGGCGAACTGCAGCAGGTGCACTACCGCACCGGCCTGCCGCGGCTGTACCTGGTGCCGGCCGGCAGCGTGCGCGAGATCGCGGGCGAGTCGTTCTCGTCGCTGCGCATGCGCACCCTGGTGGACTCGCTGCGCAGCAGCCACTCCAACCGCTACGTGGTGCTCGACAGCCCGCCCGTGCTGCGCTCGCCCGACGCGCGCATCCTGTCCGACCTGGCCGACCTGATCGTGCTGGTGGCCGGCTACGGGCGCGTGACCACCGACCAGATCGAGAAGGCGGCGGCCAACTTCGATCCGGACAAGCTGGCCGGCGTCGTCTTCAACGACCTCCATTGAACCGCGACGGACTGCCCGCCATGACCTCCCGCCGGATCCCGACCACCCTGATCGCAGTCGCGATGGCGGGCGCCGTGCCTGGCGCCGCGCACGCCGTGCGCATCGACTACACCATCGACGCCGGCTACGAGCACGACGACAACGTCACGCTGAGCGCGGAGGACCAGATCGAGCAGGACATCGCCCGGGTCGGGTTCGGGTTCGCGCTCGAGCAGGCCTCGTCCACGGTGCAGGCGAGCATGATCGGCCGCATCGACCACCGCCGCTACGAGGACGTGTACGACAACCTGACCGACCGCATGTTCGAGGGCCGGTTGAACTGGATGGTCGTGCCCGACCGCCTGGCGCTGGTGCTCGAAGACAGCTACGGCGTGCAGACAATCAACCGCACCGCACCCGGTTCGCCCGACAACCGCCAGCAGGTGAACGTGCTGTCGGTCGGCCCCGACCTGCAGTTCGGCCTCGGCCCCGCGCGGCGCGGCGTGGCCGAACTGCGCTACATCAACAGTGACGCCGAGGTCACCCAGGAGTTCAATTCCGACCGCGTGCTGGCCGGATTGCGCATCCTGCAGGAGCTCGATGCCACGCGCACCCTGTCCTGGAACATGCAGGGCCAGCAGGTCGACTTCGACAACGACGAGTTCGCTCGCGATCACCGTCGCTACGAGGCCTTCGTCGGCTACCGGCACGTATTCCGCCGCTTCGACATGACCGTCGACGCTGGCTACGCCTATCTCGACTACGAGGACGGGCAGACCCGCGGCGATCCGCTGCTGCGCGCGGCGTTCGGATGGGAGCCGACCGAACGCAGCCGCTTTTCGGTCGCCCTGGCGAACCAGTTCTCGGACGCGGCCGTCAACGCACTCGACCAGATCGACACCACCTCCGGCGTGCCGGCATCGGTGCTGACGGGCAATACCACGATCACCGCATATGCCTACGAACAGCGCTCGATCGGCGTGGACTACACCTACACCGGCACGCGCCTGACGGTCTCGTTCAACGGCACTGCGCAGGAGCTCGACTACGTCGACGAAGCAGCGTCCGGCGAAGAAAGCCGTGGGGCGGGCGCGTCGCTGCGCTACCGCCTGCGCCCGACGCTGGTGCTGAGCGGCTCGGCCTACACCAACCGCAGCGAGTTCGGCGCGCCGGAAGGACGCACCGAGACCGATCGCCTCTACGCGATCGGCCTGGAGAAGGAATGGTCGCGGCACTGGAGCACGAACCTCAGCGTGACCCGCTACGAGCGCGAGAGCTCGGCCGCGGTCGGCGACTTCGAGCAGAACGTGGTCTACCTCAACCTGACCTACCGCAACCGATGAGCGAGCCCGCGTCGCCCGTCCGCCCTTCGCCGCGCCAGTGGCTGGCGGGCTCGCCGCATCCGCTCGCCGCGAACCTGCGTGCACTGCGTCGCGGCCTGCGCGACTTCACCCTACCGGCGCCGCGGGTACTGGTGCTGCCCTACCTGTGGCTGTTCCTCGGCCTGCGAGCGCTGGTGTTCGGCGCGCGCCGGCTGCTGGTCGCAGAGCCGCTGTTCAAGGCCTACTGCACGCGCCTGGGGCGTCATGTGACCACCGGCATCTACGTGCCCTGGATCCAGGGCAAGGGCGATCTCGAGGTCGGCGACCACGTCCACATCAGCGGCAAGCTGTCGGTGACTTTCGCCGCGCGCTTCGTCGCCCGGCCCCGCCTGCGCATCGGCGCGCGCACCGACATCGCCCACGACTGCAGGATCGTGGTGGGCAAGGAAGTGACCATCGGCGAGGGCGTGGAGATCGCCGGCGGAGTGACGATCCGCGATTCGGGCGGCCATCCGGCCGATCCGGCCCGGCGTGCCGCCGGTGCGCCGCCGGACGAAGCGGACGTCAAGCCGGTCGCGATCCACGACAATGCCTGGATCGGCTCGCAGGTGCTGATCCTGCCGGGCAGCGTGATCGGCGAGGGCAGCATCATCTCGGCGCATTCGGTGGTGGCCGGCACGGTCGCGCCGTACACCATCGTCGCCGGCAATCCGGCACGGCGCATCGGCACGCTCACCCCGCCGCCGGACCGCGCGCACCTGGTGACCGCGGCGCCCGCGCGCGCGCCCGTGCCGGCCGCGACGGAGACGCCGGCAGACGCCGCCGCGCAATCTCCGGCGCGCAGCAGCGCCGCCTGATCCGTCAGGGACCACCCGGGCCGCAGCGTTCGCGCGCCTGTCCCGAGCGCCGCTGCCCAAGGACGGCGACGGCCCCCTCGCAGCGTATCACCGGACCTCGTCCCGGCCCCCCGGCGCCAGTCGCGCGGTCATCGTCCGCGCGCAGGAAACCAGGCAGCGTCTGCGCCGCGGCTACACCAGCGCTTCGACCGCCTCGGGATGGCTCAGGAACGCGCGTGGGCTGGCGCTGCGTCCGTAGGCGCCGGACTGGAACACCACCACCAGGTCGCCGGGTTCGGCGCGGTCGAGTTCCATGCGGTCGGCCAGCAGGTCCAGCGGCGTGCACAGCGGGCCGACCACGCTGGCGGTTTCGGTGCCCAGGTCGGTGCGATTGACCGCCACCGGATAGTTGCGCCGGATCACCTGGCCGAAGTTGCCGGTTGCGGCGAGGTGGTGGTGCATGCCGCCGTCCACCACCAGGAACACCTGTCCGCGCGAGACCTTGCGGTCGATCACGCGGCTCACGTACACGCCCGCTTCGCCCACCAGGTAGCGTCCGAGCTCAATCACGATGTGCCCGCCGGGCCAGTCGCCCTGCAGCCGCTGCGACAGCTCGCCGAGGTTGTCGAGCACCGGGCCAAGGTCGAGCGCGCCCTCGCCGGGGGTGTAGGGAATGCCGAAGCCGCCGCCCAGGTTCAGGCTGCGCACCGGCGCGGGCAGCAACGATTGCCATTCCAGCGCCTGCTCGTAGCACTTGCGTTGCGCTTCGACGATCGCGGCGTGGCGCAGGTTCTGCGACCCGGCGAACATGTGGAACCCCTCGAAGCCGAGGTCCGCGCCGGCGACCTCGCGCAGCAGGTCGGGCACCGCTTCGGCATCGACGCCGAACTGGCGCGCGCCACCGCTCATCTTCATGCCCGAGGCCTTGAGCTCGAACGGCAGATTGACCCGGATCGCCACCCGCGGGCGGCAGCCGAGTCGTTCGCCGGCGCGGGCGAGGATCGCGATCTCGCGGAACGACTCGACGTTCACCAGGATCCCGGCCGCGACCGCCTGCGCCAGCTCCGCGTCCGACTTTCCCGGCCCGGCGAAGCTGATGTGCTCAGGTGCCATGCCGGTGTCCAGCGCCACGCGCAGCTCGCCGGCGGAGGCGACGTCGAGCCCGTCCACCAGCCCGGCCACGTGTCCCACCAGCGCCGGCATCGGATTGGCCTTCATCGCGTAGTGCAGCAGCACGTCAGGCGGCATCGCGCCGCGCAGGCCGCGCACGCGGCGCGTGATCCGCTCGCGGTCGTACAGGTAGCACGGCGTCGAACCGACCGCCGCCACCACCCGCGACAACGGCTGACCCGCCACCAGCAGTTCGCCGCGCGCGTCGCGTTCCCACGCCGGCATCGCGGATCCAGTCTCGGCCTTCACGTCCACCACCACTCCCGTTGCAGGACGCGCATCGCGCGCGTCATGCACATTCCGGCTGCTTCAGCCCATCGCCAGCAGCACCTTGACCAACACGTACAGCCCCACCACCGTCGCCACCGCCATCACCGGCCAGCGCACCAGGTGGGCGCCCAGAGAGAATCCCGCCAGGCCCGGGGTGCGGTCGCGCACCACGGAAAAGTGTGCGACCACCACGGCCGCCAGCAGGTACAGCAGGATCACGTAGCTGCGGCTGAGGAAGAACGCGGCGGTGAAGAACCCGACCAGCGACACCATCAGCGCCAGCGTGATCCTGCGATCCTCGATCCAATCCCACGCCTGCTCCTCCTCGCCCTCCACGAAACCGGGGTCGTGGCGCAGGATCCGGACCATCATCCAGAAGCAGTAGCCGACGAACGCCAGCCAGATCGTGAGCCCGATGATCCCGTTTTCGGCCAGGACCAGCACCAGCGAATTGTGCGCGGTGAGGTAATGGTACTCGGTGAACCGGCCGGTGCCGACACCGAACAGCGGGTTGGCCTGGAACATGTGGAGGCCCTCGTACCAGGCCTCCACGCGACCTGCCGCGGACTCCTCGCCCGCGTCGATCTGGCTGCCGCGCGAGGGCATCATCAGCAGCCCCGCCAGCGCGACCGCCCCCAGCGCCCCGGCCGCGAACCAGCCGCGCCGGAACAGCACGTACGTGCCGCCCATCGCCACCACCGACAGCAGGGCGCCGCGCGACTGGGTCAGGTACACGCCGTACAGCAGCAGCGCGCACAGCGACCACCAGAACAGCCGGCGCAGTCCCATCAGTCCGCCACGCGCGCCCAGGTAGGCCGCCATCGGCATGCTGATGACGAACAGCATGCCCAGGTCGTTGGGATCGCTGAAGATGCCCACGTACTGGATGCGCCCGTCATTGACCAGTTCCGCGCCGGTCCAGCCGGTGCCGAGCGCCACCTGCTCCACGCCGTGCAGTGCCAGCACCGAGGCGCAGATCACGAACACCGCCATCGTCATCACCACCCGCTCGCGCGTGTCCACCGCGTTCGCAAGCAGGAAAAACGAGACCACAATCGCGGCGAAGTTTGTGAACTGCTGCAGCGCGCCGCCGCTCCACCCGGTCAGCAGGACCGAGAGGCTGGTGGCCACCAGGAACAGCAGCAGCAGCAGGTACTGCGGTGCATCGAAGCGCTTGTTGCGCGACAGCAGCCACACGCCAAGCGCCAGCATCAGCGCCAGCGGCAGCAAGGGCACCGCGGCGAGCGGCGAGTCCGGGTATTCCTGCGGCCGGATCAGCACCAGCGCCAGGTACACCACCATCAGCGCGAACATCAGCATGACGGCCGCTCCGCGCAGCCGCGAGCACCACGCCCTGCGCCGGGCGTCGACGCACCCATGCCGCCCGTGTGCGCCGCAGTCCGCCTCGCGCTCACTGCAGCCTCAGCGCCCAGCGCTGCAGGAAACCGGACACGCGTCCGTGGACAAAGGGATACCGCTCCAGGAATTCGACCAGGTGACCGACATCGGACGCGCGCCAGGCGTTGAACATCACCGTGCTCGACAGGAACAGCAGCGCGAACACGAAGCCGGCAACCAGTTCGGTCCAGATCCCGGGCAGCGCCAGCACCAGACCGTAGGCCAGCAGGCCCGAAAGCGCCGCACAGCCGGCCAGGCGCATGAACTCGCGTACCGGCAGGCGCAGGCGCATCATCCGGGTGATGCCCACCGCGACCAGCGCGAACACCAGCAGCCGCGAGATCGCGTACGAGGCGACCGCGCCCAGCAGCCCCCAGGTCGGCACCAGCGCGAAGGCGAATGCGGCGGCGATGCCCAGCGACAGGCACGCGAACACCACCCGCATGCGCTGGTTGTCGGTGGTCGACAGCAGCGCGTTGAACGCGGCCTCGCCGAGCGTCAGGCCCCCGACCAGGATCATCACCCGCAGCGGCAGCACCACCTCGCCGTAGCGCTCGCCGTACATCAGGGTCACGCCCGGACGCGACAGCAGCAGCCCCACGCCGACCAGCATCAGCCCCAGGAAGAAGCAGTAGCGCAGCGAGTTGCTCATGATCGTGTTGGCGCGATCGATCCCGCCCTCGCCGAACGCGTGCCCCATGATCGGCATCATCACGGTCATCAGGCCGGACGCCAGCAGGTCCACGCCGCCGCGACTGAGCGCGGCCGCGATGGCGAAGAAGCCGACCTCCGCCGGGCCCACGGTCGCGTTGAGCAGGTAGGTCTCGATCGACTTGTTGCTGAACGTGTAAGCGAGCACCAGCAGCACCGTCCACGCCAGGTGGCTGCGCACCCGCGACGCCATCGCCGGGTCCGGATCTTCGCCCTCGACGACCATGCCGCCCCGGCGCAGCATCACGCGCGAGACCAGCGCGTAGCCGATGCTCACCAGCGCGAACGCAACCAGGTACGCCAGCAGCGGCGCGCCCATCGCCACCAGCACCAGCACGAAGGCGATGTTGGCCAAGCTCATCGTGACCGTGGCCCGCGCCTCCACGTCGAAACGACCGTAGCCCTTGGCCACCGACGCGTCGAAGATGTACACCGCCTTCGCCAGGCCGGCGACCAGCGCCACCGCCACGAACGCCGCCAGCGAGTTTTCCCAGCCGTCCGGCGCCAGCCAGCGGCTGCCCAGCGTGAACACCACCGCCACCAGCGCCAGGCAGGCGACCTGCCGCCGCAGCAGCCAGCCGTGCACGCGACGCGCGGACTCCGGCGACTTGCGGCCCAGCGATTCGGACACGAAGCGGATCGCGGTGGAGCTGATGCCGTTGTTGCCGACCGCCAGCAGCATGCCGGCCATCCACACCACGTAGGAGTAGCGCCCGAAGTCGGCCGGCCCCAGGTGACGCGCGATGATGATGCTGACCAGCAGGCCGACCCCGTAGGTGACGTAGGTCGAGCCCATGATCATCACCGCGGCACGGATCGCCGCGGCACCACTGAACTGCTGGCTCATGAAGCGCCCTGAATGGATGGATCAGCCCCCCGGTGGCGCAACGCGCCCGCGACCGCGGCTCTTGGGAAACAACGGCAATCGGGACGCGGAACGGCCATCCACGGGCGGCGGCGTGTCCGGCCGGCCCCGCGCTTGCCGTGGTATGTTCCGGCCGCCTTCGCGCCCGTACCCTGCGACGTACCCGCGCCTGCGCGCGCGGCGTCCGCGATGTCCCACTTCCCACGCCCGGCCCATGGACCAGACGACTCCCCGCGGCATCCTGCATGTCGTCAACTCGCTCGACTACGGCGGGCTCGAGCGCGTGGTCGCGGACCTGGCGATCGAACAGCGCGCGCGGGGGCACGACGTGCGCGTGTTCAGCATCTGCGAAACCGCCGGCTTCCGCGATGGCCTCGAGGCCGCGGGCGTGCCGGTGCTGGTCGCCGGCAAGCGCAGCACCCTCGACCTGCGCGTGCTGCGCATGCTGCGCCGGGCCACGGCCGGCGCGCAGGTCGTCCACAGCCACAACTTCGTCCCCAACTACTACGCCGCGACCGCCCTGCTCGGCCTGCGCGGCAAGCGGCTGGTCAACACCTGCCACAACATGGGGACGCGCCTGGACAACCGCCGCCTGCGCCTGCTGTACCGCTGGTCGCTGGCGCGCACCGCGCGCGTGGCGATGGTCGGCGAACAGGTGCGCCGGCGCTTCGTCGACGACGGCACCGTGTCCGACGCCAGGGCGGTGACGGTGCTCAACGGGATTCCGGTGCAGCGCTTCGGCCACGATGAACGCGCGCGCATGGCCGCCCGCGAGCGGCTCGGGATTCCCGCGTCGGTGCCGCTGATCGGCTGCGTCGGGCGCCTGGTCGCGCTCAAGCACCACCGGCTGCTGATCGCGTCCGTGCCGGCCCTGGCCGTGGCGCAGCCCGACCTGCGCGTGGTGCTGGTCGGCGACGGACCGGAAGAGACCGCGCTGCGCGCGCAGGCCGCGTCGCTGGGTGTCGCCGACCGGATCCTGTTCACCGGGGCGCGCGACGACGTGTCGACCCTGCTGCCCGCATTCGACGTATTCGCGTTGCCCTCGCGCACCGAGGGGCTGTCGATCGCGCTGCTCGAAGCCTGTGCGGCCGGAGTCGCGGTCGTCGCCTCGGCGGTCGGGGGCAATCCCGAGATCGTCCGCGACGGCGACACCGGGCGCCTGTTTCCGGACGACGATGGCGACGCGTTCCGCGCCGTGCTGCTGGCGCTGCTGGCCGATGCCGGCGAGCGCCGCCGGCTCGGCGACGCCGCGCGTGCGTGGGTCGCCGCGCACGCGTCGGTCGAGGCGATGGCGACGCGCTACGAGCGGCTGTACGGCGACGCGCTCGCCGGCTGACGGCGCGGCGCCAGGCCGGGTCCGGCCGGGGCAGGACCAGGCCGCAGCATCGCCCGCCGATGTCGCACTCGGGGCCAATTCCATGGCCGCACATGACGCCCCCCGGCGAAGGAGCGCGCCGGGGCGTCCGCCGGGTCAGCCCGTCGCGGCGCGCCGCTGCTCCGCAGCCTGGACGCCGTAACCGGGACGCGGGATGACGTGGTCCCGGTACTGGCCCGGATCGCCCCTCAGCCCGGCCTCGGCGGCCTTGGCGATGTTGTAGGCCTCGCGCGCGCTCACGTAGTGCAGCTTCCAGTCGCGACCGTCGTTGTAGCGCGTCTCGAGATACGTATGCGCCTGGTCCATCGCCTGGCCGAGCAGTGCGTCCATGTCCTCGTCCTCGGCCCCATGGGTGTGGATCTTGACGAAGATCCATTCCGGGCGGCCCTCGACATGGATCCCGGTCTCGACCCAGGCATCGATGCGGTCCGGGGTGGCCGGGGCGACCGCGCGGATGTCGGAGTTCTCGATCCGCGGCAGCAGCCCCCACTTGCGGTTCTTCCAGCGGAAGCCGAGCGGACCCTGGATGATCATCAGGTCGCCGTCGGTCCCGCCCCCGGCCTTCACCCGCGGGCCGGTGTCGTGCGACTTCGGCCGCGCCGGATCGTCCTTGGCGTAGTAGATTCGGTTCACCGCGCGGGTCTGGCACGGATCGGGCGCCGACGGCAGGGTGAAGTCGGCGTAGCAGCCGGTCTCGCGGAGCACGATCAGTTCGTTGTCCACGCCGCAGTGGCGACCATGCGGGTGGCTGTTGTCCAGCGCCCAGTTGCCGTGGATGAAGGCCCAGCGCGGCTGTCCGGTGGCCGGGTCGCGCGGCAGCGCGTCGTGGCGCGTGGCCAGCAGCTCGGTGAACCGGGTCAGGGTCGCGCGCAGGTTGGCCTCGGTGTCGTTGTCGTGGTGCAGGTGGATCTCGATCTCGCCCAGCCCCTGCCGGCACAGCTCGACCAGCGCGTCGAGGTGTTCCTCGCGGTACTCCTCTTCGGGGTAGAAGAACGAGTGCACCGGGGGCCGGCCGTCGGCGTCGCGATGGTTCGCGCACAGCACGGGCAGGTCGCGGTGCCAGCGCGCCACGCGCGCACGCTCCTTCGCCAGGTCGGGCTTGCCCCACGCCGGCTCGTAATGGTCGACGAAGCAGAACATCAGGTGGCGCGTGGTGCCGGCCGGCACCGGCGCGCGCCAGTCCTGGCGCATCCACGCCAGCAGCCATCCGGTGAGGTTGCGCCGGCGGGCCATCCACCAGGCGAAGGCGAGCGCGGCGAGTCCCAGCAGGCCCAGGGCCAGCAACAGCAGAGTCATCGGTGTCATCCAGTTGGCGGCGCGGGGCCAGGCATGTTGCAGGCGGGCAAGTCCGGAACGTGCGACGACCGCGGTATCCCCCGCGACCTCGCGCAGCCCGTCGCCGGTGGTCGGCGTGCCCGGCGGGCGGCGCGCCTCGAGCGCGCCGATCGCCGCGCCGGACGCGGGCTGCTCGAAGGCGCCGATCGTCGGCGCGCTGTCCGGGCGCGGATCGCCGACGATGTCCTCGGACACGTCCGGCAGTCGCGTGGCGGCCGCCAGTGCGGCACTGCCGGCGAGCGGCCGCCCGCTGGCGTCGACCAGGAAGTGCGCCTGCACGCTGTGCGCGTCCACGCCCATGCCGCGTCGCCAGCCGTCGAATCCGGTGACCGCCATCGCCAGCGGGGAATCCGGGCGCTGATCGACGAAGCGGCACGGGCGTCCGCCCTGGGGGTAGCCGTTGAAGTCGATCCGCGGCGTCCCCCTGAGCGCGGACAGGCCGCCGAGCTCCGGCGACCAGCGGATCTCCACGCAGTGGCCGCCGTCCTGCACCACCAGGTTGTTGAGCATCGAGACATTGGTGTTGGGCGGCCGCCCCGCCTCGCCGTACCAGTCCTGGAACACGATCCCGAAGAACAGCGCCGACTGGCCGTCGCGCGCGGCGTCGATGATCGTGTTGTGCGCGACCACGGTGTCCAGGGTGGCGTACAGGCCGATGCCGGCGTAGCGCGTATTGCGCACCACGTTGTTGCGCACGATGCCGCGAATCGCCTCGTGGTAGCCGGGATTGGCGGCGAGGTCGAAGAATCCCACGCTGGTGTCGAAGCCTGCGAGGATACCGGCGTCGCCGGTGTTCTCGATCCGGTTGCGCTGGACCACCACGTCGCGCGCGCCGCCCTTGAAGTACAGCCCGGTGGTGGCGACGTCGTGGATGTAGCTGTCCTCCACCACCATGCCGTCGCCGTTGACGTTGTCGATGCCGTCGGCGTTCTCCGCGTCGCGGCGCCCGGTGCCGTGGATCTCGACCCGGCGGATGGTCGCGCGTCGCGACCGGGGCGTGATCTTGATCCCGTCGCGTCCGGTGTCGCGGATCAGCAGGTCTTCCAGCACCACGTCGGAGGCGCCGATGTCGGTGTCCGGGCCGTCTTGGTACCAGTTGGTCTGCAGCATCACGCCGTAGTAGAAGCCGCCGCTGATCTCCAGGTTCGACAGCACGCTGCCGGAGGCGTCCGGATCGATCTGCACCACAACCGAGTCGGGCGTCTTCGGGTCGCAGTGGATGTGGGCACGCCCCTCCGGCCCGGATCGCAGCGTCAGCCGGGTGCGCAGGCGCACGTCGCATTCGTCGTAGCGGTTGCGGCCGGCGCGCCCGTCCAGTTCGATCACGTCGCCTTCGCCAGCGGTGCCGCTGGACGTGTCGAGCACGCGCATGACGGTGCGGAACGGCCGCTCGGCCGAGCCGTCCCCGCGCACGTCGTCTCCGGCGCCGGAGACGTGCCACGTCCTCGCCGCGACCGGCCCGGCCGCGAGCAGCGCGAGCGCCAGCGCGAACCCGCAAAGTCCCCTGATGCTGTGTCCGGCCATGCGGCGCGCGTACTCCTGCCTCGTCTGGAGCGGGCCGGCGCCCGCGAGCGACCCGACACCGGTGATTGGGTGGATGCCTTCGGAAACGCGGTTTGCACGTCCGTGCGGCCACGCGGCCGCCTGGTTCCGCTTTCTGCGTAACCCTGTCCGGGAAGGCGCGAAAGCCCGGGCGCAACGTGGCCCGGGATCCGCGGGGGATTGGAGCTGAAGGACGTGAAAAAGCGCATCGCCGCCAGGATCCTGTCGCGCACCGGCCTGGACCGGCTGCTCGCGGCGCTGCTGCCGCCCGAGGGGATCCTGATCCTCAACTACCACCGCATCGGCGACGGGCGCGATTCGCCCTACGACCGGGAGCTGTGGAGCGCGGACGAAGCCGCCTTCGATGCCCAGGTCGGGTGCCTGGCGCGCCATTGCGACGTGATCTCGCCCGGCGACATCGATACCGTCGCAGGCCGTCGCGGACGCCACGTGCTGGTCACCTTCGACGACGGCTACATCGACAACTACCGGGCGGCCTTCCCGATCCTGCGCGCGCACGGCGTGCCGGCGACCTTCTTCATCGCCACCGGCTTCATCGACCATCCGCGCCTGCCGTGGTGGGACGAGATCGCCTGGCGGGTGCGCTCCACCGGGCAGGCGCGGCTGGACCTGCGCCCGTGGCTGCCCGAGCCGCTGGTGCTGGCCGATGCGCACGAAGATGCGATCCACGCGATCCTGTGCGCGTACAAGTCGCTGCAGGCCACCGAGTCGGCGCAGCTGATGGACCGCTTGCGCGAGGCCACGGACCTGGCCACGCCCGATCGCGTCGACGGACTGTGGATGGACTGGGACATGATCCGCGAAATGGGCGCGGCCGGCATGACCATCGGCGGCCATACGGTCGACCACCCGGTGCTGTCGCGCCTGCCGGTGGAACGCCAGTGCGAGGAGGTCGAAGGCTGCGCGGCGCGCATCCGCGCCGAGACCGGGCGCCCGATGGAGTACTTCGCCTATCCGGTAGGCAGCCAGTGGGCATTCGACGCCGACACCCGCGCCTGCCTGGAAGCGGCCGGCGTGCGGCGTGCGTTCTCGTACTACGGCGGTCACGCGAGCGCAGCCTCGCCGCGGTTCGACACGCCGCGCATGGCGATCGAACGCGACGTCGCCCTGCCCGACCTGGCGGCGATGCTGTGGCTGCCGCGGCTGTTCGCCCGGGTCGATCCGGCATGAGGGCAGCCTTCCGGTGGCCGAAGCGCAGGCGATGACCCCGCAGACCGACTTCATCGCCCTGTATCGCGAACTGGGCATCGATCCGGCGTGCTCGCCGGATGCGTTCAAGCGCGCGTACCGGCGCCGCGTCTCGGAGCTGCATCCCGACCGCAGCCAGGAAGGCGCCGGCGGCGAGGAAGCGCTGAAATCACTCAACCTCGGCTATGCCGCGGCGCTGGAATTCTTCCACGTGCACGGCCGTTTTCCCGGCGCGCCCGTGGTGACGGTACCGCGCGCGCCCTCGCCCGTGCCGGAGGCACCGCCGGTCGAGCTCGACGGTGACATCGACGCCCGGACGATGCCGGGCCCGCGGCCACCGCAACGGGCCCGGCGCTGGCTGAGCGTCACGCTGGCCGCACTGGCGGTCCTGGTCGTGGGCATGCAGTTTGCCGGCAGCGATCCGGCCACCGCCGACGCCCCGGTGCGCACGCAGGCGCGATTCGACGCGCGTCCGACGGCGACGGTGGCCGTGACGGCGCCGCAGGCGATGCTCGAGATCGGCATGCCGGCACGCGACGCACTCGACGCGCTCGGCGCGCCGACCGACACCGCGGAGGACGGACGCCTGTGGCACTACGGCCCGTCCTGGGTGCGCCTGGCCTGCCGGGAGGTCGTGGACTGGTACAGCTCGCCGCTCAAGCCGCTGGGCCACGCGCCGATGCATCCCGACGCGCCGGCGACCGACGACACCCCGCGCGGCTGCACCGAGCTCGACCCCGCGATGCTGCGGCGCGGCTGAGCCCCGGTCGTCGGCGACCGCGGACCGCCTGGAACCTGCGCCAGACGCGCGTGCGCAGGCACGCCACCGCCATGACTCAGGCCGCGGCTTCCTCGTCCGGCGCCGGGCGGCCCTCGGCTTCGGCCTGCAGCACGCTGCGGCGGATCTTGCCGGTATTGGTCTTGGGCAGCGCGTCGCGGAACTCCACCGTGCGCGGGATCATGAATTCCTCCAGGTGCGCGCGGCAGTGGGCGAGGATGGCGCGCGCGTCGAGGTCCTCGCGGTCGCTGACCACGATCGCCTTCAGCGCATGCCCCATGATCGGATCGGGCACGCCCACCAGCGCGGCCTCGCGGATGCCGGCCAGCGCGTAGAGCACGTTCTCGACCTCCTTCGGGCTGACCTTCTCGCCGCGCGACTTGAGGATGTCGTCCTTGCGCCCGACGAAATACAGGAAGCCCTCGGCATCCATGCGGAACAGGTCGCCGGTATGCAGCACCTTCTCCCAGGGATAGCGTCCGGGACGCAGCGCCTTCGCGGTCGCCTCCTCGTTGCGCCAGTAGCCCTGCATCACATGCCCGCCGCGCACCACCAGTTCGCCCACGGTGTCCCGCGGCAGCGGCCGGCCCTCGTCGTCGGCCACCCAGACCTCGGTGCCCGGGATCGCGATGCCGACGCTGTCGGGGCGCTTCGCGAGCTGGTCCGGCGGCAGCCAGGTGCAGCGCTTGGATTCGGTCATCCCGTACATCGAGAACACCTTCGCGTTCGGGAAGATCTCCTGCAGCCTGAGGATGTGCGCCGGCGGCAGCGCGGCCGCGGTGTTGGTGATGTAGCGCACGCCCTGCGCCCACGCCGGGTCGAAGTTCCCGATCTGCACGATCAGCGCGGCCATCGTGGGCACCAGCGGGAAGCCGGTGACCTTCTCCGAGGCCAGCAGCGGCAGCACCTTCTGCGGGAACGCGAAGGATTTCTCCAGCACCAGCGTGGCGCCCATCTTCACGCACATCAGGAGCTGGTACAGGCCGTAGTCGAACGACAGCGGCAGCACGCTCAGCACCACGTCGTCCTCGTGCGACTCGAGGTAGGTGGTGATCGAGGCGGCGGCGTGCTCGATGTTCTTGTGCGTCATCATGACGCCCTTGGGATTGCCGGTGGATCCCGAGGTGTAGACCAGCATCGCCAGGTCGATGTCCACGCCCGCCGGACGCGCCGACGCGCAGCCCGGTGAAGCGACCGTGGTGAAGTCCGCGTACGCCAGCGCGACGCCGCCGGCGTCTCCGGGCAGCGCGTCCACGACCACCACGCGGCGCACGCTGGGCGCCTGCGCGGCGGCGGCGAGCGCGACCGGCGCCAGGCTGGCCTGGGTGAACAGCACCGCAGCCTCGCAGTTGTTGAGCACGAAGGCGAGCTTGTCGGTCTTGGTTGTGGCATTGACCACGCTGAACACGCCGCCGGCACGCAGGGTGCCGAAGATCGCCACCGCGGTCTCGACCCGGTTGTCCAGGAACACCACGCAGCGATCGCCGTTGGCGAAGCCGGCGTGCTCGACCAGGCCGTCGGCGAAGCGGTCGGCGGCGGCATCGAGTTCGGCATAGCTGGTGCGGGCGCCGGCCTGGACGATCGCCGCATGCCCCGGACGACGCCGCGCCGCGAGGGTGAGGTGGTGCTCGTAGCGGTTCATGCCAGGGTCCCGGCCTCGCGCTGCTTGCGCTCCGCGTAGGCGGTGATGCCTGCGATGCTGCCGAGGTTCTCGGGCACCACGTCCTCGTCGTCGACGACGAAGCCGAAGGTTTCCTCGAGCCAGGTCACCAGCGTCAGCACGCCGATCGAATCGATGATGCCGGCTTCCAGCAGGTCCATTTCCCCGGGCGGCTCGCCGCCGTCGCTGGGAAAGGTGGTGGCGATGAAGTCGCGGACGGTCTGTTGCGTGGATGCCATGCGGGTGTCTGGGTCGTGGGAACGGGAAGGCGTGCCGGGCACGCCCGCGGCGGGGTCGCCGCGGTCGGATTGGAACAGATTGCGGCGGTGGACGGAACCGCGACGGCGCTCAGCGCGCGCCGCGCCTGAACAGCACGACCTCGACGGTCTGCAGCAGGATCATGAAATCGAAGAACAGGCCGTGGTTCTTGACGTAGAACAGGTCGAACTTCAGCTTCTCGCGGGCGTCGTTGACCGAGGCGCCGTAGGGATAGCGCAGCTGCGCCCAGCCGGTCAGGCCCGGCTTCACCGAGTGCCGCACGTTGTAGTAGCGGATTTCCTCGTTGAGCTGGTCGACGAACTGCGGCCGCTCGGGGCGTGGTCCGACGAAGCTCATGTCGCCGGCGAGCACGTTGAACAGCTGCGGCAGCTCGTCCAGCCGGGTGGCGCGGATGAAGCGGCCCACCCGCGTGGTGCGATCGTCGTTGGTGCTGGCCCAGCGCGCGACGCCGTCCTTCTCCGCATCGGTGCGCATGCTGCGGAACTTGGTCAGGTCGAAGGTGCGGCCGCCCTCGCCCACCCGGGTCTGGCGGTAGAGGATCGGCGAACCGGACTCGGCCCACACGCACAGCGCCACCACCAGCATGAACGGCCAGGCGACCAGCAGCAGCACCAGCGCAGCGGCGATGTCGAAGGCGCGCTTGCTGAGCCGGCGCGGGAACGAGTGGTCGAAACCTCCGGAGAACACCAGGGTGGACGGGTCGGCGATCTCGAGCTTGATCAGGCCGGCCTCGCGCTCGAAGAACGCCGGCAGATCGACGATCGCCACGCCCATCTGCGCGCACTGCAGGATCTGGTCCATCGGCAGCCCGCCGCGGCGTTCGTCCGGCGCCACCACGATCTCGTGCGCGTGCAGCTCGAGCGCAAGCTCGCGCAGCGTGCGCCCCTGCAGCGGAACCAGCAGATCCTGGGAGACCACCTGCGCCTGGCCGTCGATCGGGATGAAGCCGACCACGGTGAAGGCCTTGCGGTCGCTGCGGCGACGCAGGCGGCGGTTGATCAGGTCGGCATTGCTGCCGGCGCCGAGGATCAGGATGCGGCGCTTGAACGCCTCCATCCCGAACAGGCCGTAGACCAGCAGCCGCAGGAAACAGATCAGCACGAAGCCGATCAGCAGAGAGAGTGCCAGCACGCCGCGGCCGATGTAGGTCGAGGGCAACGCGTAGTACAGGACCAGCAGGCCGACGCCGCCGAAGGCGAAGCCCAGCCCGATCCGCAGCATCAGGTCGATGCGGTTGTGGCGCACGTGCGGCTGGTACAGGCCGAACGCGGCCATCGCGCCGGTGACGAACACGGCCACCAGCAGCGACCGCACCGGCGCCGTGTCGATGAACAGGCCGCGGCTGGCGGGGTCGTCGATGAAGCGCAGCCACACCGCCACGGTCACCGCGAGCAGCAGGACCGAGAGCTCCAGCAGCCAGACCACGCGGATGGTGCGGTTGGCCCGGCCCGCGAATGCGCCGATCACGATGCCCACCCGCGCGGGCGACACACGGGCGGCTGCGCCGCCACATGCCCACGATGCAATGCGTACATGGTCCAAGCCCCCTGATGCCGTTGCGATCGAACGACCACGCCGGCCGTGCCGAGTCGTGGTCGCCTGATTCAACGCATTTCCCGCCGGGGGCAGGACAGGACGCGGTGCGGCCGCCGACCCGTGCGGGGTACCGGCCGCGCCAGGGCACCGACGCCCTGCCGGTGCCGGTGCCGGTGCCGGTGCCGGGGTCAGCGGATCAGCGCTGGACCTCGCGCGACGCCGCGGTGGCGCCGCGATGCAGCCAGCTCTGCAGGCGCGCCCACAGCATCAGGGCGGGCGGCGCGACGCGCACCGGGGATGCGGAGGCGATTGGCGAATGGAGCGTCCGATCCGCGACCGGAGCCGCGACTGACGACGGCACGGCCGCAACCGGGGACGCCGGGGCCGCACTGGACGTGGACCGGATCGCCGCGACCGGCTGCGGCGACGCGGCGGCGGGCGACGCTCCGTTGGCCGACGCGCCACCGACGCCCAGCGGCTGGCTTCCGCTGCGCCGGATGCGGGTCGGCGGCGGCGCCGAGGCGACTTCGTCCGCGCCCAGGTCGTAGGGCGCGCTGCGCGCCTGGCGGTCGATGTCGTCGGTCACCTGCGCGATGGTGGTGCCGGCGTCGGTCGCCGGGCTGTTGGCCGGCAGGCGGCCGTTCGCATCCACCGAATACGCCGCCTGCTTGCTGTTGGCGTCGACGTTGAGCGCGTTGCGCCACTGCGACAGGCTGCCCTGGCTGAAGCCGCTGCCCGGGCGGCTGTCGCGGAACACGCAGCCGTTGCCGTAGCCGTTCCAGTTGGTGCCCGGAGAGCCGCTGAGGCCCGACAGCCCGCCGAGCTCGCTCGAATGACGAATCTCCACGCAGCGGTTGTTGGCCTGGATGACGAGGTTGTTGACGATCTTCGGATTGACGTTCGCCGGCCGCTTGGCCGCCGGATCGTAGTCCTGGAAGGTGACGCCGAAGTAGATCGCCGAATGCGCACCGGTGGCCGTATTGACGATGGTGTTGTTGGCCACAACCGTGTCTTTGGACGCATACAGGCCGATGCCGGCGTAGCGGGTGTTGCGCACCACGTTGTTGCGCACGATGCCGCCGATGGCTTCGTAGTAGTTCGGATTCACCGCCAGGTCGAAGAACTCGGGACTGGTGTCGAAACCCACCAGGATGCCGGCGTCGCCGGTGTTCTCGATCCGGTTGCGCTGGATCACCACGTTGCGCGCGCCGCCCTTGAAGTAGAGGCCGGTGGTCGCGGTGTCGTGGATGTAGCTGTCCTCCACCACCATGCCGTCGCCGTTGACGTTGTCGATGCCGTCGGCATTGCCGTCGTCGCGGGTGCCGGTGTTGCGGATCTCCACCCGGCGGATGGTCGCGCGGTTGGACTTGGGCGTGATCTTGATCCCGTCGCGACCGGAGTCGCGGATCAGCAGGTCCTCCATCACCACGTCCGAGGCGCCGGTGTTCGAGGACGGACCACCCTGGTACCAGTCGGTCTGCAGCATGATCCCGTAGTAGAAGCCGCCGCTGATCTCGAGGTTGGCGATGCGGCTGCCCGAGGCCCCCGGATCGACCTGGATCGTCACCGAGTTGGACGTGGACGGATTGCAGTGGATCAGGGCGCGCTCGCCCGACGGCGAGCGCAGCGTGACCCGCTGGCGCAGGCGCACGTTGCATTCGTTGTAGGTGCGGTTGGCGGACGGCGCGCGCACGGTCACGGTGTCGCCGGCGCGTGCGGCCGACAGGCCACGCTGGACGGTGCGGTAGGGACGCGACGCACTGCCGTCGCCGCTTGAATCGTTGCCGCTGGTGGAGACGAAATATTCGGCCGACCAGGCCGGTGCGGCGGCCAGCGCCAGGACCAGCGCGGCCATCAGGGTACTGCGGGGCATGCGGGCTACCTCGGGTATCGGAACTGCGTTGTGTGGCCCCCTGATTGCCCGCGGCAGGCAGGCCCGCCACGAAGCCCGGCGAGGCTCTCACGAAAAAGCTGAACCGATGGTACATCCGCGCCGAACCGTGCCAACGGACCGATTCACGCGGCACGCGCCCGCCTGGAATGTGACCGTCCGCACACCGGTGCGCGGACGAGGGTCGGGTCGCGCGCGCCCGTCGGGGGCAGGACCCACCCCGGCCAGGGGCCGGATCAGACGCGCTTGCGGACCGCCCGCGCAGCGTAGTGGGCGAAGTACCAGCCCGAACGCAGCACACCCAGCCGTTCGCTCTCGCGGTAGATGCGCCACTGCCAGCGCGCCGCACGCAGCTTGTTCGCCGACAGCGACCCGGACCGGACCAGGTACGAGGCCAGCACGCGCTCGGGCGCCGCGCAGACCGCCTCGCCCGCCTGGCGCACCAGCCCCAGCCAGAACACGTAGTCCTCGTGACCCATGGCGCCGAACCGGGGGTCGCCGAGCGAGCGGTCGTAGAGACCGGTCAGGTTGCCGATGCAGTTGCCCTTGAGCATCCCGGCATAGGTCGCCCGCTCCGGCGGCCGCACCCGGGAGAGGACCCGCCCGGTCTCGTCGACCCGCTCGTAGGCGGTGTAGCTCACCCGCGCCCCGGCGGCGCGCATGGCCGCGAGCTGGACCTCCAGCTTGTCCGGGTACCAGGTGTCGTCGCTGTCGAGGAAGGCGACGTGGTGGCCGGTCGCGGCTTCGATGCCGGCATTGCGCGCCGCCGCCACGCCCGCGTTGCGCGGCTGGCGGATCGGCACCACGCGCGGATCGGCCTCGGCCTGGCGTTGGATCAGCTCCCAAGTCCCGTCCGTGGATCGGTCGTCGACCACCAGCAGTTCGACTCCGGCGTGGGTCTGCGCCAGTGCGGAGTGCATCGACGCCTCCAGCGTCGCCGCGGCATTGTAGGCGGGCATCACCACGCTCACCCGTTCCATCCGGACATCCCCTGCTTGGTCGAGGCGGTAAACGCGAAAACGCGCCCGGAGCGGGCATGCGCACCGGAAAGGCGCGCCGCGGCGTCCGGATATCATGCCGACCTGCGTCCACGAAGGATGCGCGTTCCGGCGTTGGCCGGCGGGGAGGAGCATGCGGTTCGTCGACGACGTCAAGGCCAAGTCCCGCTGGTGCTACGGCGACGACCGTCCGCGCACCCTGCTCAAGACCTTGCTGACCGACGGCACCTTCGCCATGGCCTGCTACCGGGCGATGCAGTGGTCGCAGGCGCACCGACTGGCACCGCTGGCGATGGTGTTCAACAAGCTCAATGCATTCTTCGGCCAGTGCATCATCGGCCGCGGGGCGGATTTCGGCCCCTGCTTCGTGCTGATCCACAGCCAGGGCGTGGTGATCAACGGCAGCGTGCGCGGCGGCGCCCATGTCTACATCGAGCACCAGGTGACGATCGGCGCGGAGAAGTACGTCTCGCCGCGGATCGGCGACCACGTGTTCATCGGCGCGGGCGCCAAGATCGTGGGCGCGGTGACGCTCGGCGACCACAGCCGGGTCGGCGCCAACGCCGTGGTGGTGCACGACGTGCCGGCGGGGGCGACGGTCGGCGGCATTCCCGCGCGCGTGCTGCGCCAGCGCAGCCCAGGCGAGGACGACGACGCCGGCCGCTGAACGGTGCGCAGGCGCCCCTTCCGGGCGTCGTCGCGGCACGGGCATGCGCTGCGTCTGCACGGCGAGCTGTCCGGTTCGCCGGCGCAAACCCGTACTTCGAGGCATGCGGCCGCATGGGGGGGCCGTGCGGGCCAGCGAGGCGGCGCCCGGCCGCACCGCCCGGCCGTCGCCCCACGCCGGGCGGCGGCGCGTCGCCGCGACGCCCCCGCGCACACGATGGAACGCATGAAGATCCTGGCGCTGACCAATCTGTATCCGAACCCGCTGCAGCCGCATCGCGCCGCGTTCAACCGCCACCGTTTCCGCTTCCTGGCCGAACACCACGCGTTGCGCCTGATCGCGCCCGTGGCCTGGCGCGACGAATGGGCGCTGCGCCGTTCGGCGGCCCGCATTCCGTCCGATCGGCGCACCACGAACGACGGCATTCCGGTCGAACATCCACGCTACTGGTACACGCCGGGCATGTTGCGCAGCCAGTACGGACGCTTCTTCGAGGCCTCGGTGCGCGGCGCGTTCGATCGCGCCGTGCGCGAGTTCGCGCCCGACATCGTGCTGGCCACCTGGGCCTACCCCGACGGCTGGGCCGCGGTCAGGCTCGCCCGCCGCCACGGCCTGCCGGTGGCGGTACTGGTGCACGGCAGCGACGTGCGGCGCATGGACGAATTCGCGGCGCGACGCACAGGCACGCGCGACGCATTGCGCGGGGCCGACGGTGTGATCGCGGTCTCGGCCGACCTGGCCGCGCGCGTGGTCGCGCTGGGCGCGGCCCCCGACCGCGTCGCCACCGTCCTCGACGGCGTCGACCGCACCCTGTTCCGCACCGGCGACCGCTCCGCGGCCAGGCAGCGCCTCGGGCTCGGCGACGACCGGCGCCACCTGCTGTACATCGGCAACCTGCTGCCGGTGAAGGGTGTGGACGTGCTGCTGGAGGCCTGCCGGGCCCTGGACGCGCAGCGGCCGGACTGGTGCCTGCACCTGGTCGGCGATGGCGCGGAACGTGCGCGCCTGGAAGCGCAGGCGCAGGCGCTGGGTATCGCCGGCAAGGTCGTGTTCCACGGTGCCCGCCCGCATGCGGACCTGCCCGACTGGCTGCGCGCGGCCGACCTGTTCGTGCTGCCGAGCCGGTCGGAAGGCATTCCGAACGTGCTGCTCGAGGCCTCCGCCTGCGGCACGCCCTATGTCGCCAGCCGGGTCGGCGGGATTCCCGAGATCGCGTCGCTCGGCGCCGGCGTGCTGGTCCCGCCCGAACAGCCGCAGGCGCTGGCCGAAGCGATCGGCCACGCGCTGGAGGCACCGCCCGCGCAGCCTGCGGACGGTCCGCGCGATCGGCGCGAAGCCGTGTCGGAGATCGCACGGTTCCTCGCCCGCACCGCCGCGCGCACGCGCGAACCGGCGCCGCTGTCCCGATCGGCGGCCGTCTGACGTTCTCTTATCCCAAGATCCCTGCAGCGCGGCTCCACCGGCGGCGCGCCATCCGCGAGCACAGACCTCCATGCCAGACACCAGCGGCCAACCGCGCCTGAAGATCCTGTTCCTGCACAAGCAGATCCTGTTCCCGCGCGATACCGGCGGCAAGATCCGCGTGCTGAACCTGCTCAGGCACCTCGCGCAGTGGCACGACGTGACCTACGTGTGCAACCTGCGCCAGGGCGAAGACGCGCTGCTGCCGCAGATGGAGGCGCTCGGGCTGAAGGTCGAGTCGGTGCCGGGGGAAGCCTCGCCGCACGGCAGCGCCCGTTTCCTCGCCAGCGCGGTGGCCAACCTCGCGTCCTCGCGGCCCTACGCGATCGACCGCAACTACGATCCCGCGCTGCGTCGCCGGATCGAAACGCTCGTCGCGCGCGAGCGCTTCGACCTGGTGATCTGCGACACCGTGCAGATGGCGCGCCACACCATCGGCCTGGACCTGCCGCCGACCATCCTGTTCCAGCACAACGTCGAGGCGCAGATCCTGCAGCGCCACGCCGAGGTCAGCCGCGGCACGGCGATGCGCGCCTACATGTTCAACCAGTACCGGCGCATGGCGGCGTTCGAGGGCGGCTGCGGCCGGCACTTCAACCACGTGATCGCGGTCAGCCGGCAGGATGCGGAGATCTTCCGCGACCGCTACGGCTGGCAGCACGTGGACGCGATCGACACCGCGGTGGACACCGAGTTCTTCCAGCCCGATCCCGCGCGCGAGCACGAAGGCCAGGTGATGTTCCTGGGCTCGATGGACTGGCTGCCCAACCAGGACGGCATGCGCTGGTTCTGCGACGAGGTCTGGCCGCGGGTGATCGCCCGGCGCCCGGACGCGCGCTTCCGCATCGTCGGGCGCAATCCGCCGCCCGCGATCCAGGCGCTGGCGCAGCGCCCGGGCATCGAGGTGACCGGTTCGGTGCCCGACGTGCGTCCGCACCTCGCCGACGCGGCCGTGGTGGTGGTGCCGCTGCTGGTCGGCGGCGGCACGCGGCTGAAGATCTACGAGGCGATGGCGATGGCGCGCGCCACCGTCAGCACCACGATCGGCGCCGAGGGGCTGCCGGTCGAGCCCGGCACCCACTTCCTGCAGGCCGACGCGCCCGAACGCTTCGCCGACGACGTGCTGCGCCTGCTCGACGACGCCGCGCTGCGCCACCGGATCGGCAACGCCGCCGACGCGTTCGTGCGTGCGCACTATTCCAGCGAGACCATCGCCCGCCAGTTCGAGGCGATCTGCCTCGACGTCGCCGCCCGCGCGCCGGACCACGCGGCCGCGCGGCCATCGCGCCCCGGCGCCTTCATTTCCACAAGCGAGCCATTGAAACCATGAGCAATGTTGCGGTATTCGGCCTGGGCTACGTCGGTTGCGTGACCGGCGCCTGCCTGGCGAAGGACGGGCACACCGTCATCGGCGTCGACATCGACGAGGACAAGGTGGCCGAGATCAACGCCGGCCAGGCTCCGATCCGCGAGAACGGCCTGGACGACCTGGTCGCGGCGCAGGTCGCCGCCGGGCGCCTGCGCGCCACCACCGATACCGCAGCTGCGGTGGCCGGGTCGGACGTGGCGATGATCGCCGTCGGCACGCCGTCGATGGAGGACGGCAGCGTCACCACGCACGTGCTCGAAAGCGTGATCGCCGGCATCGGCAACGCGCTGCGCGCCGCGCCGAAGACCTACCACGTGGTGATCCGCTCCACCCTGCTGCCGGGACTGCTGGAAACGCAGATGCAGCCGATCCTCGACAAGGCCCTCGGCCCGGATTTCCCCGCCGAGGTGGTCCTGTGCAACAACCCGGAGTTCCTGCGCGAGGGCTCCGCGCTCAAGGACTACTACCACCCGCCGTACGTGCTGGTGGGCACGGACGACGAGGCCCAGGCGCAGCCGGTGCTCGACCTGTACGCCGCGGTGGACGCGAAGAAGTTCGTCACCGACTCGCGCACCGCGGCGCTGGTGAAGTACGCCTGCAACAACTTCCACGCGGTCAAGGTCACCTTCGCCAACGAGATCGGCGCGGTCGCCAAGGCGATGGGCGCCGACGGCCATGCGGTGATGAAGCTGGTCTGCGAGGACACCAAGCTCAACATCTCGCCGGCCTACATGCGCCCGGGCTTCGCCTTCGGCGGCTCGTGCCTGCCCAAGGACCTGCGTGCGATCAGCCGCTTCGCCGAGCACGAGGCGCTGCGCCTGAACATGCTGTCCTCGGTGATGGCCTCCAACGAGAGCCAGCTCAAGCGCGCGCTGAAGCTGGTGCGCGACACCGGGCGCAAGCAGATCGGCCTGGTCGGCCTGAGCTTCAAGAACGGCACCGACGACCTGCGCGAGAGCCCGATGGTGGAGCTGGTGGAAACGCTCACCGGCTGGGGCCATTCGGTGAAGATCTACGATCCGAACGTGACCCTGGGCCGCCTGCGCGGTCGCAACCTGAGCTACATCGATCGCCACCTGCCGCACCTGGCGCAGATGCTGGTGTCCGAGCCGTCCGAGGTGCTCGACCACGCCGAGGTGCTGCTGCTGTGCACCGACGTGGCCGATGCCCACGACTGGCACGCGGACGGCCGCGGACAGGTGTTCGACCTGCGCTCCGATCTCGCGCGTCCCGTGCCTGCCAAGGCCGGTGCGGCCTCCGACGCCAGGGCCGCGCGCGCCGCCTGACCGCGGCCGCGGTCCGCGATTGCGACACCGCCTCCGCTCCCGCCCGGGGAGTGGAGGCGTCCGCGTTGTTCTGCCTCGAGACGTGGCGCCGCGCCCGCTTCGGGACCCGAGCCGGTACGCACAGGGGCAGGCCCGGCGATGTATGGCCCCATTCGGGGGTAAGACATCCCACCCGTCGACGCGAAGCTGCCGTCGCGTAGCCCGGATAAGGCCAAAGGCCGCATCCGGGGCGCGAGCGCGACACGCATGACGAACACCGATCCCCGGGTGCGCTCCGCTTACCCGGGCTAAGCGGAGGGTGCCGCCGTAGCCCGGATAAGGCCAAAGGCCGCATGCGGGGAGGATGCGTGCCGCCCATGCCGATCATCGGTTCCCCGGGTGCGCTTCGCTTACCCGGGCTACGCGAAGATGCCGCCGTAGCCCGGATGAGGCCATCGGCCGCATCCGGGGCGCGAGTGCGACACGCATGACGAACACCGATCCCAGGGTGCGCTCCGCTTACCCGGGCTACGCGGAGAGTGCCGTCGTAGCCCGGATAAGGCCATCGGCCGCATCCGGGGAGGATGCGCGCCGCACATGCCGATCGTCGATACCCCGGGTGCGCTTCGCTTACCCGGGCGACGGCCGAACTACTCCGGGAAGCGCGCCCGCATCCAGTCGTGCAGGTATGCGAACAACTTCTCCCGGTGCGCGCGCACGTAGAAGGTGTGGTCGCACTCGGGCCAGTACTCGCTGGCCATGTTCGGCGAATCCATCACGCTGCCGAAAGCCTCGCGCGCCTGGCGGCGATGGTTGTGGTACGAGGCCACGCCGCCGGTGTACAGCATCAGTACCTGGGTACCGCGCGCATCGAGCGCGTGCAGGCGGCCGACCGCCTCCTCCCGACGCGGGAAATCGCGCAGGTCGTCGTTGCCGACCGCGCGCGGCTCACCTTCGGACTTGCGCAGGCGCCGCCGAAGTGCCCGCCAGACCCGCGCGGGGTTGAACAGGCGCGGCAGGTAGTGCCGGATGCGGTGTCCGCGGGTGGCATAGCCGACGCCGTCGAGCAGCACCACGCCCGCCACGCGCGTGTCCTGCGGCGCGAGGTTGAACGCATCGTCTGCGCCAGAGCACACGCCACCGAGCACGAAGCGCGCGACACCGGTTTCGCGGGTCACGGCGTCCATCGCGGCGCCGATCTCGTCGCGTTTGCGGCTGTCGCTGATGCGCGTGGACAGCGGGCTGTCGCCGAGCCCGGACTGGTCGAAGCGCAGCACCACGTAGCCCTCGGCCGCCAGCCGGCGCGCCAGCTGCACGTACAGCCGGAACGGGCCCATGCGGTGCACCAGGCCTGCGTTGAGCAGCACCACGGCCGTGCGCCGCGGCGCCCGGCCCGCGGGGACGCTCAGCACGCCCACGAGTCCGTCGCCGAAGCCCAGGACGCGTTCGTCCAAGGGCGTCGCCGGTGCGGGAGGCGCCTGCACGTCGGCCGGTGTCGCGGCGCGCACGGCGCCCTGGATGCTCATGGAATCGGGTCCTGGATCAGGGAGGCGACTTCGGCCACGGTCCGCCGCGGGAACACCTGGGCTTCGAAGCGCGAGGCATCGCGCCAGTCGGGACGGTCGTCGGCCTGCAGGACGATATGCGCGACATCGATTCCTGCGCCGCGCTGCGCCTGCACGAAGCCCTCGACGGCGCCGGCGTCTTCCGCCCAGGTCAGGACCCGGACGCGGCTGCCGCGCGGCAACGCGGTGGCGGTGAAATCGAGCGCCTCGAGGTCCGCGAGCAGCGCCGGAGCCACGTCGAAGCCGTGCAGTTCGTCCTCGCGCGCCAACGCCCGGCCCTCGCGCAGGTAGCGGCCGGCGGCGGTCAGCTGCACGCGGTGCTGCGCGCGCCACTCGCCGAGCATCGCGGCGCCCGAGAGCACCGGATCCCACAGCACGAGATCGACAGGACCGCCCTGCTCCGCCACTGCTGCCAAAGCCGGAAGGCAGGCGCTGCGCAGCGCGAGCACGCGCACGCGGCCGCCGCCCAGTCGCGCCTGCGCCTGGCGCAGGTCGTCGCGCATGCCGTCCAGCGACAGCTCCAGCGCATCGCCCGCCGATTCACCACTGCCGTACCAGTCGAAGCGCAACGCGCGACCCCCGGCCGCGGCCAGCGTGTCGCACACCGTCCACAGCGCGCGCTGGCAGACCACGCCTTCCTGCAGCAGCGGTGCGGGCACCAGCAGCGCGGGCGTCGCATCCGCGGCGCCGGTGTCGCCGTGCAGCATGCCGAACAGCCGGCGACCGTCGCGGCCGAAGAACCCGGGCCGATCACGAACGGACGACACCGTCGCGGACGTGGCCTCCGCCACCGGCGCGGCGCCTGCGCCCGGCTGCGGTGCGAGTGCCGCATCAGGCAACGACTGCAGCGGGATTTCGACCGCCAGGTGGGCGAGCGTCTGCGTCGCCAGGGGCATCAGCCGGATGCGGTGGCCGGTCTCGCGCGAGACCCGGCTGGCCATCTTCGCCGCCAGCATCGAATGGCCGCCGAGGTCGAAGAAGTTGTCCTGCGGCGCGACCTCCACGGCGAGCAGCTCGATCCACAGGTCCATCAGGTAGCGTACGCGCGCGTCCTCATGCCGGCTGCGCGCGCGAGAGGCCGTGCCCTCCTGCGAGCGGAGGATCGAGGGTGCGGGCAGCGACTTGCGGTCGACCTTGCCGTTGGGCAGCAGCGGCAGCGCGTCGAGCACCAGCACGTGCTGCGGCACCATGTAGGCCGGCAGCGCCTGCCGCAGCGCGGCCAGCAGCGCCGCTTCCGCAGGCGCGGCAGCGGCTGACACTACATAAGCCACCAGCCGCTGGTCGCCGGGCTGGTCCTCACGCACGACGGCGACCGCGCGTGCCACCTGCGGCTGCGCCTCGAGCACCGATTCGATCTCGCCCAGCTCGATCCGGTGGCCGCGGATCTTGACCTGGAAGTCCATCCGCCCCTGGTGTTCGAGCACGCCGTCATGGCGCCAGCGGGCGCGATCGCCGGTGCGGTACAGCCGCGGCGGCAGACCGGTGCCATGGTCCTGCGGCGCGACCGTATCGGCGATGAACTTCTCCGCCGTCAGCGACTCGCGCGCGTGGTAGCCCAGGGTCACGCCGGCGCCGCCGATGCACAGTTCGCCCGACACGCCCGGGGGGCACGGTTGCCCGCGCGGATCGAGGATCCACACGGTGGTGTTGGCGACCGGGCGGCCGATGTGGATGTCGGGCGCCTGCCCGTCGCGCGCGTGGACACGCGCGCAGGTCGACCACACCGTGGTCTCGGTGGGACCGTACATGTTCCACAGTTCGACGCCGCGCTCGAGCAGCCGCGCGGCGAGATCCGGCGACATCGGCTCGCCGCCGCACAGCGCGCGCAGGCCCGGCGCCGGACGCCAGTCGGCCTCGAGCAGCAGATGCCAGGTCGACGGCGTCGCCTGCAGCACGGTCACCGCCTCGCGCGCGGCCAGCGCGGCGAGTTCCACGCCATCGGCGGCCTGCTCGCGGCTGGCCAGCACGATCGTCGCGCCGGTGGCCAGCGGCAGGAACAGTTCCAGCACCGAGATGTCGAACGAGGTGGTAGTGACGGCCAGCAGGCGATCGCCGGCGTCGAGGCCCGGCGCCTCGCGCATGGCGTCGAGGAAATTGAGGGCCGCCCCGTGCGGAACCACCACGCCCTTGGGTTTGCCGGTCGAGCCGGAGGTGTAGATCACGTAGGCCGGCGCGTCCAGGCCGATCGCGTCGGCGCCGGCGGGCGTGTCCGGGGCGCCGGCGATCTCGCGGGCATCGGCGTCGAGCAGCAGCAGGCGATCGCGCGGCAGGCCGAGCGGATCGGCGAGCGTGCCCTCGGCGACGACCTGCGCCAGCCCCGCATCCTCGACCATGTACGCGAGGCGGTCGGCGGGATACGCGGGATCGAGCGGCACGTAGGCCGCGCCCGCGCGCCACACCGCCAGCAGCGTCGCCACCAGGTCCGGGGTGCGCTCCAGGCACACGCCGACGCGGTCGCGGGGACGAACGCCGCGGGCCTGCAGTGCAGCGGCGATACGGCTCGCGCGCGCATGCAGCGCGGCGTAGCTCAGTTGGGCATCGTCGGTGCGCAGGGCCGCAGCCTCGGGCGCCAGCCTCGCACGCGCCTGCAGCATCGCGTCGAGGTTGGCATGCGGCGGCAGAGTGCGCGCGGTCGAGTTCCACTCGGCCAGGCGCGCGCGGTCGGCGTCGGACAGCAGGTTCGCGTCGCCGATCGCCTGGGTGGGCTGCTGGCAGAGCGATCGCAGCAACGCGCCGAATCGGTCGCCGATCGCGCGCGCGCCTTCCGGGGTGATGATGTCGGCGTTGTAGCCCATCGCGCCCGACAGCCCATGCGGGTGTTCCAGGAACCAGAGACCGAGATCGTTGGCCATGCCCTTCTGGAACATCAACAGGTGTTCGTGCTGCAGCGCCCCCCAGGACAGGTTGCGCGCACGCACGTCCTGGAACGAGAACACCGCCTGGTACACCGGCGAGCGCGCCGGATCGCGCGGGATCTTCAGCTCGCGCACCAGGTGCTCGAACGGCACGTCCGGGTACTCGAACGCCTCGACCACGCCCTTGCGCACCTCTTCGACCAGCTGCAGGAACGGCATCGCCGGATCCAGGCGGCGGCGCAGCGGCAGCATGTTGACGAAGAAGCCCATCACCCGTTCCAGCGCCTCGGACGGGCGGTTGCGGAACGGCAGTCCGACCACGAGGTCGCGCTGCCCGCCGAGGCGGTGCAGCAGCACGTAGTAGGCCGCCAGCAGGGTCATGAACAGGGTCGCGCCGGCGCGTGTGCCCACCTGCCGCAGCGCCTCGGTGGTGCCGGCGTCCACATGCACCCAGCCGGTGCCGCCGACGCCGCTGGCGCGCGCGGGTCGCGGCAGGTCCTCGGGCAGGTGCAACGGTTCCGGCACGCCCTCCAGATGCTGCGCCCAGTGCCGCAGCTGGCGGCCCATCGCATCGCCGTCGAGCGCCTGCGCGTGCCAGGCGGCATAGTCGCCGTAGCTGGTTTCCAGCGCCGGCAGCGGCGACGGCCTGCCGGCGGCGAAGGCCTCGTACAGCGCGGACATCTCGGCGTAGAGGATGTCGAACGACCACCCGTCCCAGATGACGTGGTGGGTCATGAAGTACAGCACGTGGTCGTCGTCGCCGAGGCGGTACAGCCGCGCGCGGAACAGCGGCGCGCGATCGAGCACGAACGGTTCGGCGGTCTGCGCCTCCAGGTCGGCCATCAGCGCCGCCATGCGCTCGGGCTCCGGCAGGTGGGACAGGTCCAGCGGCGGCAGCAGCGGCATCTCGACCGCGTCCAGCACCTGCTGCATCGGGCCGTCGCCGTCTTCCACGATGATCGTCCGCAGCACGGCCTGGCGCCGCACCATCTCGTCGAAGGCGCGCGCGAATGCCTCCTCGTCCATCGGCCCGCGCAGGCGGTGCGCCGACGGCGTGTTCCAGGTCACCCCGCCCGGTTCCATCTGCTCCAGCACCCACAGGCGCTGCTGCATCGGGGTCAGCGGCGCGCGCGAGGAATCGGCGCGGCGCGGGATCACGGGCGCGGCGCCGGTGCCGGCACCCGACGCGGACTCACCGGCGCGCAGCACGTCGGCCAGGCCGCGCGCGGTGGGGGCCTCGAACAGCTGCCGCAGCGACAGCGGCGTGCCGGTCTCTCGGGTCAGGCGCGCGCACAGCTGCGCGGCCAGCAGCGAATGGCCTCCGGACTCGAAGAAGCCATGGTCCAGCGCCAGCTCGGGGCGACCCAGCACCTGTCGCATCGCGCCGAGCACCTGCGCCTGCAGCGCGTCCGTCGGCTCGGCGGCGATCCCGGAGGTCGCAACGGAGGCGTCCCCGGCCAGCGTCGAGGGCGCCGGCAGCGCCTTGCGATCGACCTTGCCGTTGGGCAGCAGCGGAATGGCCGGCAACCGCACCAGATGCTGCGGCACCATGTAGTCGGGCAGGTGCTGGCGCAGGTGCGAGAGCACGTCGGCATCGGAAGGCGCCTGGCCGGGCGCGGGGACCAGATAGGCCACCAGGCGAACGTCGCCCGGGCGGTCCTCGCGCGCGAGCGCCACCGCACGGGCGATGCCGGAATGCGCGAGCAACTGGCTCTCGATCTCCCCGAGCTCGATCCGGTAACCGCGCACCTTGACCTGGAAATCCAGTCGCCCCTGGTGTTCGAGATGACCATCCGGGCGCCAGCGGCCGCGGTCGCCGGTGCGGTACAGCAGCGGTGCGTCGACCCCGGTGCCGAAGCCGCGCGCGGGATCGGCGAACGCATCGCGCAGGAAGCGTTCCGCGGTGAGCTCGGGTCGCGCCAGGTAGCCCAGGCTCACGCCCTCGCCGCCGATGCAGATCTCGCCCGGCACGCCACGCGGGCACGGCTGGCCGTGCGCGTCGAGGATCCACACCTGGGTGTTGGCGATCGGACGGCCGATGTGGATGTCCGGCGGGCCTGCGTCGGGCGCGGGCAGCACGCGGGTCGCGGTCGACCAGACGGTGGTCTCGGTCGGCCCGTAGAGATTCCACAGCTCACCGCAGCGCGGCAGCAGATCGCGTGCCAGGTCCGCCGGCAGCGGCTCGCCCCCGCACATCGCCTTGAAGCCCGCGCGGCCCTGCCAGCCCGCCTCCAGCAGCAGGCGCCAGCCGGCCGGCGTGGCCTGCATCGCCGTGGCGCCGGAGTCCTCCAGCAATGCGAGCAGCGCGAAACCGTCGACCACCGTGTCCTTGCCGGCCAGGACCACGGCCGCGCCGACCGACAGCGGGAGCATCAGCTCCAGCACCGCGATGTCGAACGACAGCGTGGTGACCGCCAGCAGGCGATCGTCTTCGCCCAGGCCCGGCTCGGACTGCATCGAGGCGATGAAGTTCGACACCGCGCGATGCGGCACCTGCACGCCCTTCGGCCGACCGGTCGAGCCGGAGGTGTAGATCACGTAGGCCGGCGATTCCGGCGACGCCGCACCCGCGTCGCGCGCGAGTCGCGCGGAGGGCAGCGCGTCGAGCGCGAGGCCAGGATCGTCGAGTGCGAGCACCGGTCGTCCGCGCAGATCGAACCGCTGTGCATGGGCACGCTGGGTGACCAGCGCGGCCAGGCCCGCGTCGCCGGCCATGTAGGCCAGGCGCTCGGCCGGGAACTGCGGATCCAGCGGCACGTAGCCCGCGCCCGCCTTGAGGATGCCCAGCAGCGCGCCCAGCATGTCCGTGCCGCGATCCAGCGCCAGGCCCACCAGCGCGCCCGCCTGCACGCCGTGCCGGCGCAGCAGGTGCGCGATGCGGTTGGCGCGCGCGTCGAGCGTGGCGTAGTCGATCCGCGCCGCGCCGTCGTACAGCGCGATGCGCGCGGGCGTCCGGTCGCACTGCGCCTCGAAGCGCTCGTGCATCAGGCAGGCGCGGTCGAACGCGACCGGCGCCGGCTGCAGCGATGCGAGTTCGTCGAACTGTGCGCGGTCGACCAGCGGCAGCCGCGACACCGGCTCCTCGGGTGTCTCGCACGCGGCGCGCAGCAGGGTCTCGAACGCCCCCAGCCAGCGCCGCACGGTGGCGGCATCGAACAGGTCGGTGTTGTACTGGGTCTCCAGCCGCAGCCGGCCCTCCACCTGCACCGCGTTGATCGAGAGTTCGAAATTCTCGAAGCTGCGCGCATTGGTGGTGAAGTCCAGCGCCAGGCCCGGGAAGCCGCTGCGCTCCTGGTCCAGGGCCTGGTCGATGTTGAACATCACGTTGACCAGCGGTGCGCGCGCCGGGTCGCGTGGCACGTGCAGCTTCCTGAGCAGGGTGCCGAAGGTGTAGCGCTGGTGTTCGATCGCATCGAGCAGCAGCATCTGCGCGCCGTCGACCACCTGCGCGAAGCCGGCGTCCGGCGCCAGGTCGAACTTCAGCGGCAGCAGGTTCACGCAGTGCCCGACCAGGTCCTCATGGCCATCCACCGACTGACCTGCCGCGGGGATGCCGACCACCACCTGGTCCTGGCCGGCGAGGCGCGAGACCACGGTCGCGAACGCACCGAGCAGGGTCGCGAACAGGCTCGCACCACGACGCGCGCCCATGCGCCGGATCGCGGAGACGAGCGTCGCGTCCAGGACGTGGTCCTCGCGGCGCGAGGCGAAGGTGCGGCGCGCCGGTCGCGGACGGTCGGTCGGCAGTTCCAGCACCGGCAGCGGTCCCGCGAACTGCGACAGCCAGTAGGCCTCGTCGCGGCGGAAGTCCGGGCCCTGCGGATGCAGCGCCTCGGCCAGCGCATAGTCGGCGTACGGTTCGGCCGCGGGCAGCGCCTCCGCACCCTGCGCATAGACGGTCCCGAGTTCGCGCACCAGCACCCACCACGACCAGCCGTCGCAGACGATGTGGTGGGCGTGCATCAGCAGCACGTGGTCGTGCGCATCCAGGCGCAGCAGTTCGGCGCGGAACAGCCGTCCCTGCTGCAGGGCGAACGGTGTTTCCACTCCGAGCCTGCGATGTTCGGCCAGCGTGGCTTCGCGTGCGTGCGCCGGGATTGTCGACAGGTCGGTCAGCGGCAGCGGCAGCGGCGCCGTATCCAGTACGCAGAAGGTTTCGCCGTCCGGCCCGAATCCGGCGCGCAGCGCATCGTGGCGGTCCACCACCGCCTGCAGCGCCTGCCGCAGGCGCGCGACGTCGAGCGGCCCGCGCAACTGCAGCGAGACCGATTCGTTGTAGGCCAGAGACGCGTCCTCGCCCAGTTGCGAGGCCAGCCACAGTTCGCGCTGCGGCTCGGTGGTCGGCGCCACCCGCGCCAGCGTGCCGCCGGCGAAGGGATCGTAGTCGACGGGGGTGACGGCAGCCGCGCGCGACGGTGCGGGTGCGCTCACGCCCCCACCTTGAGGTACTGCCCCGGCGTTGCCGGGTCGGGCACGTACCAGGCCGGACGTCCCTCGGGATCGCGGCCCAGGCGTGCGCCCGGCACGGCCGGCGCCTGCGCGTCCATCACCGTGCGCGACGTCGCCGCGCTGCGCGGCAGGAAGCCGGACTCCTGCAGCTCCTGCACCGAAGCCTTGTAGGCATCGATGATCGCGCGGAAGTCCGCCTCCGCGTGCGCGGTGGTGAAGAAGCAGGGGAAGTTGTCGAGGATGTGGATGCCGCGGCTGCGCATCATCGCGAACAGCAGGTCCTGCAGCGGATGGTCTTCCTCGAAGTGGGTGCGCCACAGCGAGGCGAAATGGCGCACGCGCACGGGCGCGCCGACGTCCTCGCAGAACGCGTTGATCTCCTCGGCCATCGCCGTGGTGCGCTCGTTGAGGCGCTCCTGCAGGGCCGCGCCGTGCTGCTTCATGTGCAGCAGCGATGCCTTCGCCGCCGCGAGCGTCAGCGGATGGCGCACGAAGGTCCCGGCGAAGTAGGTCACGCCGACGGTCGGCGTCGAATCGTCGCCGTAGTCCCAGTGGCCGCCGTCCAGCGCGTCCATGAAGGCGTGGCTGCCCGCCATGACGCCGATCGGGAACCCGCCGCCGACGACCTTTCCGTAGGTCGCCAGGTCGGCGCGGATGCCGAACAGCGCCTGCGCGCCGCCCGGGTGCGAACGGAAGCCGGTGATCACCTCGTCGAAGATCAGCGCGGCCCCGGCGTCCGCCGTGATCTGCCGCACCTGCTTCAGGAATTCGACCGGCTGGAAATCCGGGCGTCGGCTCTGCACCGGCTCCACCAGCACCGCCGCCAGCTCATGCGCGCGTTCGCGGATGATCTCCAGGGTCTCGGGGGTGCCGTAGTCGAGCACCAGCACCTTCTCGGCGGTATTGCGCAGGATGCCGGGGGCGGCCGGCACCGCGCGCAGCTTCTTGGTGCCGCGCACGATCACTTCGTCGTTGATGCCGTGGTAGGAGCCGGAGAACACCACGATGGTCTCGCGCCCGGTCACGGTGCGCGCGATGCGCATCGCGCCGAGCACGGCCTCGGAACCGGTGTTGCACAGCGCCGCGCGCTCGTGGCCGGTCAGCTCGCACACCAGCTGCGAGACCTCGCCGGCGAGCGGGTGCATCGGTCCGATCTCGTAGCCCGCCTCGACCTGACGCTGCACCGCCTCGACCACGAACTCCGGCTGCCAGCCGAACAGGCTGGTGCCGAAGCCATTGAGCGCATCGACGTACTCGTGCCCGTCGATGTCCCACACCCGCGCGCCCTTCGAACGTTCGACCACGATCTGGTACACGATCTCCTTGGTCAGCGGCCGGAAGCCGGTGACCACGCGCGGATCGGCCATGTGCGCGCGATGCTGCTGCGTGTACGCCTTCGATTTCGGCGTGCGCGCGGTGTAGCGGCGGACGAAGGCGTCCAGGCGCTCCCGCTGGTGCGGTGCAAGGTCGACGCCACCGGCCGCATCGATGCGTGCGATCGCGCCGAAGGCCTTCTTGAGGTCGTAGCGCGTGTGCGCGAGCGCGGCTTCTTCGTCAGTGGCGCCCGTGGCCGTCGCAGGCGACGGGTCGGCCAGCGCCGGAGCCGCCGCCGGGGCCGTAGGTGCCGCCGCCTGCGCCATCGCGACCGGTTGCGCGGACGCCACCGCCGCGACCGGCGCTGCAATGGCCGGAGCACCTCCGGCGAGCAGGGCCAGCTGCTGCGACATCAGCTGCATCTGCTGCGCAATCAGGCCGCGCAGTGCGTCGCCGTCGGCCATCGACGCGATCGGCGCGGCCGCGAACAGCGTGGGCATGGCAGGGGCCGAGACCGGAGCCGCGACGGTACCCGCAACCGGGGCGGCCGCCGCCTGGGTCACGATCGACTCGACGGCCACCGCAGCGGCCGCAGTTGCCACCGCCGGCTCCGGTGGCAGTTGCGCATCGAGGCCGGCGACCAGGCGGTCGAGTGAGCTGTACTCGCCCATCAGCTGGCGGAAGCTGATCTTCAGCGCGAAGGTCTTCTGCAACTGCAGCGCCACCTGGGTCAGCATCAGGCTGTCGAGCCCGAGTTCGATGAAGTTGGCATCGCCCTCCGCGTCCGACAGGTCGAAGCCGGCGACGTCCTCGAACACCTCGCGCACGTCGGCCAGCAGGCGTGGACGGCGGTCGATGGCGACGGCGGCGGACGGGACGGACGTGACGACGGACATCAGGGGCTCCGGAGCCGCGCGCGCGGCCAAGGCAGGATGGGGAACGACGTTGCTGGCGGCCGCGACCGGCGGCTCTACCCAATAACGTCGTTTCTCGAACGGATAGGTCGGCAGCCGCACGCGCAGGCGCCGTGGACGCCGGTCCAGGACCACAGGGTCCAGCCCGGCGCCGTGGGTCCACAGCTGGCCGAAGGCGCCCAGCAGGGCCGCGTGCTCGCCGTCGGGGGCATCCGCCAGCGACGCCACGGCCGGGATCCGCTGCGTCTGCAGCAGCGGCTGTTGGCGCGCCAGCGCGGCCAGGGTATTGCGCGGCCCTACTTCCAGCAGGATTTGGCCGGCGCCACGCTCGAGCACCCGCGCGATCGCGGCGGAATAGCGCACCGGTTCGCGCAGGTGGCGCGCCCAGTAGTCGGCCGAGGTGGCCTCGGCCTCGCCCAGCCAGTCGCCGGTGGCGGTGGATACGATCGGGATGGATGGCGCGGCGCGGCGCAGCGCCTCGACCGCGGCGCGGAACGGCGCCACCGCCGGCTCCATCATCTCCGAGTGGAACGCGTGCGAAGTCCTGAGCAGTCGGCAGGCGATGCCTGCGCCCTCGAGCTCGCTCCGGAACGCGTCGATGGCGTCGTGCGGGCCGGCGACCACGCAGGCGCCGGGCGCGTTCTCGGCCGCCAGCGACAGCGCCACGGGCAGCCTGGCCTGCAGCGCCTCGAGCGGCAGCCTCACCGAGAGCATCGCGCCCGCCGGCTGCGCCTGCATCAGCTGCCCGCGCCGCGCCACCAGCCGCAGCGCGTCGCCCAGTTCGAACACGCCGGCCAGCGTGGCGGCGACGAATTCGCCGACGCTGTGGCCGACCATCGCCGCGGGACGCAGCCCCTGCGCCATCCACCAGCGCGCCAGCGAATACTCGATCGCGAAGACCGCCGGCTGCATCACCGAGGTCGGCAACAGCGCGTCGCCATCGTCGCCGAACACCAGCGCATGCAGGTCCAGCTCGCCCTCCAGTACCGTCGCGCAGGCCTCGAAGGCGTCGCGGAAGGCGGGTTCACGCGCATGCAGGACGCGGCCCATGCCCGCGTACTGGCAGCCCTGCCCCGGGAACAGGAACACCACCTCGGCCTCGCGTGCCGGCCGGCACTTTAGCGCTGCGGCAGCGAGCTCCGGACCGCGCAGTTGCGCGATCGCGGAGGGCGCATCCTCGACCGCGAGCGCGAGCCGGTGCGCGAACGCCTTGCGGCCGGCCGCCAGCGTCCACGCCACGTCGGCGAGGTTCGCGTCGGGCTCCGCCTCCAGGTGCGCGGCCAGGCGCGTGGCCGACTCGACCAGCGCCGCCGGCGTGCGCGCCGACAGCACCAGCAGCTTGGCGCCGTCCACGGCTTCGGACGGGGCGATCTCCGGCGGCTGTTCCATCACCACGTGCGCGTTGGTGCCGCCCACGCCGAACGAGCTCACGCCCGCGCGCCGCGGCGCATCCGCCGGCAGCGGCCAGTCCAGCAGCTCGCCGCTGGCGCGGAACGGCGTGGCGGCGAAGTCGATCACCGGATTGGCGGCGCGGAAGTGCGCCGTCGGCGGGATGCAGCCGTGGCGAAGGGAACAGGCGGTCTTGATCACGCCTGCGGCGCCGGCCGCCATCAGGGTATGGCCGAGGTTGCTCTTGACCGAGCCGAGCACGCAGAACCCGGTGTCGGCGGTGCCAAGCCGGAACGCGCGCGTCAGGCCCTCGACCTCGATCGGATCGCCCATCGGCGTCGCCGTGCCGTGCGCCTCGACGTAACCGATGCTGCGCGGCTCCACGCCGGCATCGGCGTGCGCCATCGCGATCACCGCCGCCTGGCCCTCGCTGCTGGGCGCGGTGAAGCTGGCCTTGCCGGCGCCGTCGTTGTTCACCGCCGCGCCGCGGATCAGCGCATGGATCGGGTCGCCGTCGGCGATCGCGTCGGACAGGCGCTTGAGCAGCACCACCGCCGCACCATCGCTGAACACGGTTCCTGTGGCGTCGGCATCGAAGCTGCGCGTGCTGCCGTCGGCCGAGAGCATCCCGCCTTCCTGGTAGACGTGGCCGCTGGCGACCGGGCAGGTGATGGCGATGCCGCCGGCCAGCGCCATGCCGCAGCGCCCCGCACGCAGGCTGTCGACCGCCTGCACGATCGCCACCAGCGAAGTCGAGCACGCGGTGTGCACGCTGATCGCGGGTCCGGTGAGGTTGAGCTTGTGCGCCACGCGGGTGGCGATGTAGTCCTTCTCGTTGCCCAGCATCACCTGGAACGCGCCGAGCTTCTCCACCAGGTCCGGGTGGGCGGCGACGTTGCGCTGGAAATAGCTGGCGTTGTACATGCCGGCGAACACGCCGACCGGCACCGTGGTGGCATCGGGCACGTGCCCGGCACGCTCGATGCACTCCCAGCACAGCTCGAGGAACACCCGCTGCTGCGGGTCCATCAGCTCGGCTTCCTTGGGAGAAATGCCGAAGAACGCGGCATCGAAGCTGTCGAACCCCTCGAAGACGCCGCGCGCGGGCACGTAGCCCGGGTCGGTGCGCAACGCCTCGGGAATGCTCGCGTCCAGTTCGCCCGGGGCGAAACGGGTCACGCCGTCGCGGCCTGCGCACAGCGCCTCCCACAGCGCTTCCACCGAGGCTGCACCGGGAAACCGCCCGGCCATGGCGATGATCGCCACCGGTTCGTCCGCGGGTCCGCGGCGTGCCGCGATGCGCGAAGCGTCGAGCACGGCCGCGCCGGCGCCGGCGGACATCTCCAGTGCCAGCAGCGCCGGCGTCGGCGAGCGGAACAGCGCCATCGGCGGCACGTCGCCCACGCGCTCGCGACGCGCGCTTTCCAGCACCCGGATCGCCAGCAGCGAGGTTCCGCCCAGGTCGAAGAAGCTGTCGTCGCGGCCCAGGTCCTCCAGGTCGAGCACGTCGGCGAAGATCCGGCACAGCGCGGCTTCGACCGGCGTGCGCGGCCGCGCGTATGCACCGGCCCAGTCCGGCCGCCCGCGCCCGGGACGCGGCAGCGCCGCCCGGTCGAGCTTGCCGTTGGGCGAGTGCGGCAGCGCATCGAGCTGCACGTAGGCCGCGGGCACCATGTAGTCGGGCAGCTGCGCGACCAGTTCGCGCCGCAGTCGCTCCAGGTCCACCGGCGCGCCCGGGTCGACCGGCGAGAGGTAGGCCACCAGCCGTTTCAGGCCGGGGACGTCCTCGCGCGCCAGCACGCCGGCCTCGCGCACGCCCGGCATCGCCATCAGCCGCGCCTCGATCTCGCCCAGCTCGACCCGGAAGCCGCGGATCTTGACCTGGAAGTCCTGGCGGCCGAGATACTCGATCTCGCCGTCCAGCAGCCGCCGGCCGAGGTCGCCGGTGCGGTACATGCGCGCCTCGCCCGCCACGAACGGATCGGGCACGAAGCGGTCGGCGCTGAGGTCGGGGCGCGCGAGGTAGCCGCGCGCCACCACCGGCCCGGCGAGATACAGCTCACCCACGACGCCGTCGGGCACCACCCTGCCCTGCGCATCGAGGATGTAGACGCGTGCGTTGGCGATCGGCCGGCCGATGCTCGGAAGCCGTGGCCAGGCACCCGGATCGGACCCCAGCGTCAACGCCGTGACGACGTGGGTCTCGGTCGGGCCGTAGTGGTTGTGCAGGCGGCAGCCGGGGAGGTGCTGGAAGAAGCGGACGATCTTCGGTTCGATGCGCAGCTGCTCACCGGCCGTGATCACCTCGCGCAGCGCGCAGTCCAGCGGCGCACCGTCGCGCAGCGCGGCGAGGTGGCCTTCCAGGCCTTCGGCCAGCATCTGCAGCGCGAAGTACGGCAGGAACATGCGCTCGATGCGGTGCTCGACGACGAAGTCGAACAGCTTGCCGGCCGACAGCCGCGTGTCCTGGTCGACCAGGTGCAGCTCGCCGCCGGTGGCGAGGGTGGCGAACACTTCCTGGAAGCAGACGTCGAAGCCGAGCGCGGCGAACTGCAGCGTGCGCAGCGGCGCATCGTTGCCCGGCTCGCGCACCTGCCAGTGCACCAGGTTCGCCAGCGGGCCGTGCGGCATCGCCACGCCCTTGGGCTTGCCGGTGGAACCGGAGGTGTAGAGCACGTAGGCCAGGTCATCGCTGCCGACGCCCGCTTCGGCGGCATCCAGGTCGTGCGACGGCAGCTGGGCCCAGGCGGGTTCGGGGGCGGCCAGGTCGAGCACCGCGAGGGTCTCCGGCAGTTCGCCGAGGACCGAGCGCGCGTCCTGCGCCATCCCCGCCATCGTCAACAGCACGCGCGGCGCGCTGTCCGACAGCGTGTAGGCGAGCCGGTCGGCCGGATAGGTCGGATCGAGCGGTACGTACGCGCCACCGGCCTTGAGCACCGCCAGCAGCCCCAGGACGACCTCCACGCCCCGGTCGACATAGATCGCGACGCGCTCGTCGGCGGTGACGCCCAGGCTGCGCAGGTGCCGCGCCAGTCGGTTGGCGCTGGCGTCGAGTTCGGCGTAGGTGAGCCGGCGCGTACCCTGTACCAGCGCGACGGCGTCGGGCGTGCGCGCGACCTGGGCCTCGAACAGGCGGTGCACCCCGGCCACTGCCGGGTACTCGACCGCGGTGTCGTTGCCGCGCGCCACGGCCGCGACGGCCTGCGCCGGGTCGAGCAGGTCGGGCGACTCGATCGATCTCCCCGCGGAATGCGCATCGCTTCCGTCATTCGAGGCTTCCTCGACCAGGGCGCGCAGCAGGTTGTGCCAGCAGGCCAGCCACAGGCGCGCGCGCGCGTCGTCGAGCGCCGCGCGGTCGAAATGGAGCGTCACGTCGATGCGACCGCCGGCATCTCCCCGCCCGGTCTCCAGCCCCAGCACGGTGACGCCGGGGCGCGCCGGTAGCGGTGCGCCATCGGAGAAGATGGCCTGCCAGGGACGCGCCGCCTCGGTCTCGCCGAGCGCGTCGGCATGCGCGGACGCGTCGCGCACGAGCTGCGCGGCCGATTGGAGACAGGCGGACCGTTCGACGCCGTCCGGCCACTGGAACCGCAGCGGCAGTGCGCGGCCGTCCGCGGCGACGTGCTGGATGACGAAATCGGCCTGGCCGGACAGCCGGCGCAGCAGTAACGCGAACGCGGTCAGCAGCACCTCGCCGGTCGCCAGGTTGCGCGCGGCGGCGACTGCGGCCACCTGCCCGGCCAGCAGGAGATCGACCGTGTCCTCGACGGCCCCCAGCCCCGCAGCAGCATCGGGCGACGCCAGTCCGATCGATTCCGGTGCGCCAGACAGCACCGTGTCCCAGTCACCGATCGATTCGTTCATGCCAGCGCACCCCGCCCGGCTTCATGCCGGCTCTGGGGCTGGAAACGCATTGCGCACGGTGCGGCGGCCAGTCCGGGGCCGCCGGGCGACTCAGTCCGCGCCGCCCGGATGCGGCCGATACAGCGTGTCGGGCGCCGCTTCCGGCGGCGCCGCCATCGCCATCACCCAGGGCTCGTCGCACGCCAGGGAATGGAGCCGGACCGGGCGCCCCTGCCACCGGCCTCCCGGCAGGGGCAGCGTGGCATCCGGAGGGGCCTCGAACACGTCCATTTCCAGTTCCAGCCCGATCCCTGCCGCCTTGAGCAGCGCCTCCTTGCGCACCCACAGTTCCAGCAACGCGTGTCCCCGCAGCGCGGGCGGGAGTGCGGCCAGGGCCTGGCGCTCGCGCGGATGCGCGACGCGTTCCTCGAGCTCGGCCATGTCCAGCGCCCTCACGGCCGGCTCCAGGTCGATGCCGACCGGTCCGATCGCGCTCACCGCGATCGCCACCCGGTCGCCGGCATGGCTCAGGCTCGTGTACAGACGGTCGTCCGGGAGCCGCGGGCAGCCTTTGCCATCACGGAACAGACCGACCGCGTCCGGCGTGCAGTCCAGCGCCTGCGCCAGCACCAGGCGATGCAGCGCGTAGGCAAGTCGCAGGGCATCGCGTTGCGCGGGGAGCCGCTGGCGGCCGGCGCGCGCCGCGGCTTCCGGGCCGATCAATGCATCGGCCCCGTCGAGGTGCTGCCGCCAGGGAGCGAGGTCGAACACGGCGACCGCCACGCCCGACGCGACCGCCGCGCGCGTGGCATCCGCATCGGGGAGCGCGCGCGCAAACGCCTGCGCGAACCCGTGCCGCGCCGGCGCGTCCGGCTCCACTGCGTCAGGCGATCCCATGGCGCAGCATCCTCGCAGCCCGCACCCGCACGCGCAATCGAACGGCGCCATCGCGAGCGCGGCCGATGCCGTCCGACGGGCGCGAGCCACGCACCGCGCGACCGTGCGAGCAGGTGGACGTGTGGGCGGATGGCGTGCGTGCATGCGCCCGATGTTGCAAACGATCGCGACGTTCGCCGCCGTCGCGCTGGGAAGGTGCTGCCTTCGCGGCGTCGGGATGCGCCTCCATCAACAATTACCCCAGGCGCCGGCCCGCTCTGGCGCCGGCCCGCGCTCGTCACGGACGCTAGCGCTCGGCTTCGAACCGGCGTCCCACCCATTCCTGCCAGGCGCGCCAGAGCACGGTCACCGCGGGCGCCACGCGGACCTGGTTGCGATGCGCGGCGGCCGGTCGCGCCACCGGCGCCACCGTGTTCGACGCATCCAGGCCAGCCATGGCATCCGCCGACCCGTCCGCCACCGGCATCGCCCGGGCGGCCCCTGCGCCGCGCATCCGGGCGCCGGACCCGGCCAACGTGCCCGGCTGCAAGGGTGCGGCGCCATTGCGACGCAGGCGCTGGCCACCGCCTGCACTTGCGCTTTCCAGCGCACCGATGTCGATCCGGGCCCCCGGGACGCGCGCCACCTGGGCGCCGATCGCGAGCTTCGTACGCAGTGGCGGGTCGAACTGCGGCAGCGACAGCGGCGAGGGGAACGGGAATGCGGGCGGAGACGGCGGCTGCGGATTGCCCGACGACACCAGCGCACTGGTCGCGACAGGCCGCAACTGCCGCTGGGAGACGCTGGCGAACCCGGGATCGGCGCCGCGCAGGGTGCCGCTCCACTCCGCAGGCACCAGCGACGCGGACGTCTGCACCCAGTTGTTCGACCCGGCGACCTTGCGCCCGCTGCTCCAGGGCTCCCGGCTGGCCGGGCCGCATACCGGCGTCTCGACCTCCGAGGCCGCGTGCACGCGCAGGACGTCCGGCGCCGCGTTCGAACCGGTCTGGAACAGCACGTTGTTGTGCATCTCGAGCGACTCGAGCCCCAGTTGCACGAGCAGCGCATTCGCCGCGCCGGCGCGGTCGATCACGATGGTGTTGTTCACCATCCGCAGCCGCCCCTGGCTGCGGCCGTTGAGGTCGCCGCCGGCACGGATCGCATTGCGCCAGCTGGAGGTGTGGACGATGACATTGCCGACCAGGTCAACGTCCTCGCGTCGCAGGTCCGCGCTCCAGCCGGGCTGCTGGGTTTCGCAGTCCGGGCCGATCAGTTCGAGCTCCTGGTAGGCCGAGCCTTCGAACCAGTTGTAGTAGACCAGCGCGCGCTCGTGGCGGTTCTTGAGCAGGTTGCCGCCATTGCCGCTGTGCACGTAGTTGTAGCGCATCAGGAATACCGAACCCGGGTACGCCACCTCGTCCGACTGCATGTAGATCGGATGCCGCTGGCTGCCCGAACCCGAGTCGCGGATCTCGCTGTACTCGAGCGTGAACGAACCGGAATTGTTGTCGGCGCCGAGGATGCCGTGCGACGGGCAGTCGCGGACGATGGCGTCGCGCACGGTGACGTCGTGCGCCTCGCTGAAGATGCAGGACGACGAGCCGCCGCGCACGTCGAAGCCCTCGAACACCACGTGGTTGGACTGCTGGAACTTGATCGTGTGGCTGCCGCCGCTCAGCACCGGCCGGGTCGCGCCCACCGCACGATTCCAGCGGAACGTGACCGGATTGCCGGCCGCGCCGCGATCGTTGCTGCCGACCACGATGTTGCCGCTGTAGGTGGCGCCCCCATCGACCAGCACGACGTCGCCCGGCGCGAGGTCGACGGCATTGACCATCGTCGAGAGCTGGCTGTACTGGCGACCGGAGGGGCCGACGGTATAGGTCGCCGAAAACGCGGTGAGGGGCGCGATCAGGCAGGCGCCAGCCATCAGGACGCGGCAGAACGGATGCGGCAGGGTACGGGGCATGCGGACACTCCGGCTGGACTGGGACCCTGCGGGGCGCCTTGCGCCCGCCGCCAGGGCCGGCGTCCATTTGGATCGATGCCCGGCGCCGGTTCCAGTCCGGGCGATGAACGCCCACGGATCTGCGAGCGTACGTCGGGTTCGCACCATGGACCTCATCGCGTTCGCGGCGTGACCGGCGCATCGCCCGGTCGCGCCCGCGCGCCGGATCGGCGGCTGCGTACCCTTCCGCACAGCAAAAAGGCCGATGGACTGCGTCCATCGGCCTTTCGTTTTTTCCGCGTGGCGCGCCCGGAAGGATTCGAACCTCCGACCCCCAAGTTCGTAGCCTGGTGCTCTATCCAGCTGAGCTACGGGCGCGTTGCAGAAGCGGAATTGTGCCCAACTCCCTGCATCCCAGTCAATGCGGATGCGATGTCACGCGGGGTTGGAACTGGCGGAGACTGAGGGATTCGAACCCTCGATGGAGCTTTTGACCCCATACTCCCTTAGCAGGGGAGCCCCTTCGGCCACTCGGGCAAGTCTCCGGGAAACATCGCGCCGCGCGGTGGGCACCACGCGACAGGCCGCGAAGGATACCGGAGACGCGACCGGCGCGGCAAATCAGCCGCTGCCGGTTTCCGGCTCGCGCGCCGGCTCGACCTCGTCACCGCGACGGATGCGCTGGTAGATCTCCTCGCGGTGCACGGCCACGTCCTTGGGCGCGGTAATGCCGATGCGCACCTGGTTTCCCTTGACGCCGAGAACGGTCACGGTGACCGAATCGCCGATCATCAGGGTTTCGCCGACGCGGCGGGTCAGAATCAACATCTTGGGAATCTCCGTAGGCCAAGGGGCCTGCTGTTGAAACGTGGCGGTCTCGCCCGGGCCGGCCGCGCTACCGTTTCAAACTGAACAAACGTGAAGAATGTCCGGGACGGGCCGCCCGGTCAACCGACGATGGTCATGGGGCCACCACCAGGCGTCAGGCGGGACTCAGCTTCGCCGCCGTCCAGGACGGCACCTCCGCCAGCACCTGCTGCAGCCCGGGGCCATCCTCGCCCCCGCCCTGCGCCATGTCAGGGCGTCCGCCACCCTTGCCCCCGATACGACCGGCGACGAACGCGACCAGTTCCCCTGCCCCGATCCGCCCGGCAGCGGCGCCCGAAACCCCGGCCACCAGCGCGGCACGGCCGCCGCTGGCACCGGCGAGCACGATCACCGCGTCACCGAGCTGTTGCCTGAGGCGATCCATCGCGTCGCGCAGCGCCTTGGCGTCCAGTCCTTCCACCCGCGCTGCCAGCACTTTCACGCCGGAGACCTCGACGGCCATGCCGGCCAGGTCCGCCGTGGCGCCGCTGGCGGCCTTGGCCTTGTAGGCCTCGACCTCCCGCTCGAGCCGCTTCTGCCGCTCGAGCAACCCGCGCAGTCTATCAGCCAGCTCCTCGGTCGTGCCGCCCACCAGCCCCGCGGCTTCGCGCAGCCGTCGTTCCTCGGCGGCGACGTGGTCCAGCGCGGCCTGCCCGGTGAGCGCCTCGATGCGGCGCACGCCGGCCGACACACCACCCTCCGACACCAGCTTGAACAGTCCGATCTCGCCGGTGCCGCCGACGTGGGTGCCGCCGCACAGTTCCACCGAGTCGCCCATCGCGACCACGCGCACGCGCTCGCCGTACTTCTCGCCGAACAGGGCGATGGCGCCGGCGTCCATCGCCTCCTGCATGCCCATCTCACGGATCGACACCGGATGGTTGGCGCGCACCTCGTGGTTCACCCGCCGCTCGATCTCGCCCAGCTCGCCCTCGGTGACGGGCTGGAAGTGGGAGAAATCGAAGCGCAGGCGATCGGGCGCGACCAGCGAACCCTTCTGCGCCACGTGGGTGCCCAGCAGCCCGCGCAGCGCGCCATGCAGCAGGTGGGTCGCGCTGTGGTTGAGCACGATGCTCGACCGGCGTCCGCCGTCGACCGCGCCCGAAAGCGTGTCGCCGACCTTCAGGATGCCCGCCTCCAGGCGGCCGACATGGCCATGAAACTGGCCCGCCAGCTTCTGCGTGTCGCTCACGGCGAATCGCGTGTCGAGCCCGTCGAGCTCGCCGCTGTCGCCGACCTGGCCGCCGGACTCGCCGTAGAACGGGGTACGGTCGAGGATCACGATCGCCTCGTCGCCGGCTTCGATCGCCTGGACCGGGCGACCGTCGCGCAGCAGCGCCAGTACCGCCAGGCCGTCGGCCTGACACGCGTCATAGCCGACGAAGCGCGTGGGTTGCAGCCGGGCCACGAGGTCGGCCGGGAGCTGCACGCCGCCACCGAACTTGCCCGCCGCGCGCGCGGTCTCGCGCTGTTTCTCCATCGCCGCCTCGAACCCGGCGACGTCGACCTGCAGGCCGCGCTCGCGCGCGATGTCCTGGGTGAGGTCGAGGGGGAAGCCGTACGTGTCGTACAGGCGGAACGCATCGGCCCCGGGGATGGACTTGCCACCGGTGCGCGCGGCGACGTCGTCGAAGATCTTCATGCCGGCGTCGAGCGTTTCCGCGAAGCGCTCCTCCTCCGCCAGCAGCGCGCGCTCCACCAGTTCGCGCCGCGCCGGCAGTTCGGGATAGGCCTCGCCCATCAGCCCGCAGAGCGTGCCGACCAGGCGATGGAAGAACGGCTCGCGCGTGCCCAGCATCCAGCCGTGGCGCAGCGCGCGGCGGATGATCCGGCGCAGCACGTAGCCGCGACCCTCGTTGGACGGCAGCACGCCGTCGACGATCAGGAAGCTGCAGGCGCGGATGTGGTCGGCGATCACGCGCAGCGACTTGTTCTGCAGGTCCGCCGTGCCCGTGAGCTCCGAGGCCTCGCGGATCAGCGCATCGAACAGGTCGATCTCGTAGTTGCTGTGGACATGCTGCAGTACCGCGGCAAGGCGCTCCAGGCCCATGCCGGTGTCGACGCATGGCGCGGGCAGCGGGACCAGCGTGCCGTCGGGCTGCTTGTCGAACTGCATGAACACCAGGTTCCAGATCTCGATATAGCGGTCGCCATCCTCGTCCGGCGATCCCGGCGGGCCACCGGAATGCTCCGGGCCGTGATCGTAGAAGATCTCGGTGCAGGGGCCGCAGGGCCCGGTGTCGGCCATCTGCCAGAAGTTGTCGGACGCATACGGCGCGCCCTTGTTGTCGCCGATGCGCACGATGCGCTCGGCGGGGATGCCGACCATCTCGTGCCACAGCGCATAGGCCTCGTCGTCGGTGTGGTAGACCGTGACCAGCAGGCGATCCTTCGGCAGGCCCCAGACACCGGTCAGCAGTTCCCAGGCCCAGGCGATGGCGTCCTTCTTGAAGTAGTCGCCGAACGACCAGTTGCCCAGCATCTCGAAGAAGGTGTGGTGACGCGCGGTGTAGCCGACCGAATCGAGGTCGTTGTGCTTGCCGCCCGCGCGCAGGCAGCGCTGCACATCGGCCGCACGCGGATTGGCGCGCTTCTCCGCGCCCAGGAACACGTCCTTGAACTGCACCATGCCGGAATTGGTGAACAGCAGGGTCGGATCGTTCGCGGGCACGAGCGGTGCCGAGGGCACGATCTCGTGGCCCTTGCCGCGGAAGAAGTTGAGGAAATCGCTGCGGATCCGCGCAGTCGTGAATGGAGATGGCGTGGTCATGGGCTGTCTGCTGGCGGGCGGGCGGCCTGATTCCCCCGCGATGCCCCGTGACGGGCCCCAAAGGCTAGAGCAGGCAACCCAGCAAAGCCGCCAGATTAGCAAACCGCCCGCGGCCGGTGTCCGGGTTCAGCCGACGACGTCGTCCGGATCGAAGCGGGTGGCGGCGCGGATGCTGTCGCCGTCGAAACCCCGGCGCGCCAGAAGGTCGGCGGCCTTGCGCCGCTGGGCCAGGTCCACAGGCCCCGATTCGCCGAAACGGCGCCGCACCAGATCGCGGGCCGCCTCGGTCCAGTCGCCCTCGAACGTCGCCATCGCCTCCTCGACCGCCTCGCCACCGAGTCCGTGGGTCCCCAGTTCCGCGCGGATGTGCCGCGGACCGTAGCCGCTGCTGGCGCGGCTGCGCACCAGCGATTCGGCGAAACGCGTGTCGTCCTGCCAGCCGGCGTCGGCGAGCCGCTCCACCGCCGCACGCGCGTCCTCGGCATCGACCCCGCGCGCGGACAGCTTGCGGGTGAGTTCCTTGCGTGAGTGTTCGCGTCGCACCAGCAGGCCGAGCGCACGCTGGGTGGGCGTGGGGACGGGACGCTGCCACCGCGGGCGGTCCGTATCGCTCACGCCGGGATCGTCAGCCCATGCCCGCCGATCGGGCGGGTCTCGGTATGCTGGCCGAAGCCCGCGATCAGCGGCTTGGCGCGCGTGATCGCATCACGCACTCCCGGGAGCGCGAGCGAGGCGCGATGGCTCCCGGCGCTGTCCCAGACCTCGGTCACCCAGATCACGTCCGGGTCTTCCGGGTCCTCGGCCACCACATAGCTGTGGCAGCCGGGCATGGTGTCGACGTTCTCCAGCAGGATCGCGAGCAGCGCCTCGCGCTGGCCGGCCTGCGCCTTGAGACTTCCGATCAGACCGTACATGGGCCCTCCTTCGGGGTTGCGTGCCATCGCCGGGCAGGTGGCCAGCAGCGCGCCCGGGACGGATACGATCACCTGGCGCCGGGTCGTCATCACCGCGGCGCCGCTGCTGACCGGTCCGGGATGCCTGCCGCATCCGGACGGAAACGACCCTCCCCGCTACCGGGAAGGGTCGCATGGAATGGCCGTCCCTGGCCGCGAAGATCTTCCACAGGATCAGTCGGCAGCGGCCGCTTCATCGTCGCCATCGCGCTTGGCCTCGGCGGGCTTGAACGTCTCACGCAGCTGCGCTTCCAGACGCACCGCCACCTCGGGATTCTCCTTGAGATAGTTGCGCGCGTTCTCCTTGCCCTGGCCGATGCGCTCACTGCCGTAGCTGTACCAGGCACCCGCCTTCTCGACCAGCTTGGCGTCCACGCCCATGTCGATCAGCTCGCCCTCGCGGCTGATGCCCTCGCCGTACAGGATCTCGGTGATGATCTGCTTGAACGGCGGCGCCATCTTGTTCTTGACCACCTTGATCTTGGTCTGGTTGCCGATGATCTCGTCGCCCTTCTTGATCGCACCGATGCGGCGGATGTCCAGCCGCACCGAGGCATAGAACTTCAGCGCATTGCCGCCGGTGGTGGTTTCCGGGCTCTGGCCGGGCATCATGATGCCGATCTTCATGCGCAGCTGGTTGATGAAGATCACCATGCAGTTGCTGCGCTTGATGTTGCCGGTGAGCTTGCGCAGCGCCTGGCTCATCAGCCGAGCCTGCAGGCCCGGGAGCTGGTCGCCCATCTCGCCCTCGATCTCGGCCTTGGGCGTGAGCGCGGCAACCGAATCGATCACGACCATGTCGACCGCATTGGAACGCACCAGCATGTCCGCGATCTCGAGCGCCTGTTCGCCGGTGTCGGGCTGGGACACCAGCAGGTCGTCGATGTTCACGCCCAGCTTCTGCGCGTAGTTCGGATCAAGCGCATGCTCGGCATCGATGAACGCGGCGGTACCGCCGGCCTTCTGGCACTCGGCGATGGTCTGCAGGGTGAGCGTGGTCTTGCCCGAGGATTCGGGGCCGTAGATCTCGACCACCCGCCCCTTGGGCAGGCCGCCGATGCCCAGCGCGATGTCCAGCATCAGCGAGCCGGTGCCGATCACCTCGGCCGGTTCGACGCTGCCATCGCCCATGCGCATCACCGAGCCCTTGCCGAACTGCTTCTCGATCTGGCCCAGGGCGGCGGAAAGGGCGCGCTTCTTGTTCTCGTCCATCGTGGTGGTCCTTGTCATGGTGATGTCGGGTTGGATGCATCCTTGCAGGCGCCCATCGCATGGATTGCGACACCGACGCCGGAATCGAAGTTAGGGCGCCGGAAGGCCCCTGGATGCCGGCCGATGCCCCGGGCGGGGGTCGGAAAACTCCCCGCCATCAACGGTTCGGCCTCACCAGCCCGCAGTACAGGCCTTCGATCGCGAAGTCCTGGTCGGGCAGGACCTCGATCGGGGCGTGGTCCGGGTTGCGCGGCAGCAGGCGGATGCGGTCCTTGCCCACCTTGAGCAGCTTGACGGTGATCGCATCGTCCACGCGCGCGACCACGATCTGGCCGCTGCGCGCCTCCGGCGTACGGTGCACGCCGATCAGGTCGCCCTCGAAGATGCCTTCGTCGATCATCGAATCGCCCTTGACCTTGAGCAGGTAATCGGGCGCAGGCGAAAACAGCACGCGGTCGAGCACGATGTAATCGTCCGACCCGATGTCGGCGCCGATCGGCAGGCCCGCCGCCACCTGGCCCAGCACCGGCAGCCGCAGCGCCTCGTTGCCGGGGGGCAGGTCCAGCGCCTGCTGCGGAGGCGCCACCGGGCGCAGCACGCGGATGCCGCGCGCCCGACCCGGCACGCGTCCGATCGCGCCGGCCGCCTCCAGCGCCTCGAGGTGGTACTGCGCGGCGCGCACGCCGCTGAAGCCGAACGCCCGGGCGATCTCGCTCTGCGACGGCGGCACGCCTTCGGCCTCGATACGCTCCGCGATCAAGGCCAGGATCGCCTGCTGGGTGTCGGTGAGGGGGGCGCTACGCATGGTTAGTAGTATTACTACTAAGCCGGGGTGGGGTCAACCGCTGGAGCCGCTATCGCTTTCCACCCCGCCAGATGGAGAACAGCACCCAGAGCCCTGCGACCGCGGCACCGACGAAGCCGACCGTCCCCAGCAGCCGCAGTGCCCGGCTGGTCACGCCGCCGGCGCTGTTGAGCACGATCGACGAGCCCACGATCAGCGCCGCCGTCACCACGCCCATCGTCAGTCGGCTGACCGCGCGGTCGAGCTGGTCGCCGAACGCCTCGAGCGCCTCGACCTCGATCTGCACCCGCATCCGTCCCCGACGCGCCGTGCGCAGCCGTCGACGCACATGGCTTCCCACATCACACGGCGCTCCCGGGGCCGGCCGCGCTCATGCCAGCGCGCCGTCCAGACCGAGCAATGCGGCTGCCACGGTCTGACGACGGACGGCTTCACGGTCACCGTCGAAATGGAACAGGTCCGCGCGCGCGTACCCGCCACGGCGCTTCCAGGCGATCCACACCGTGCCGACCGGTTTGTCGACGCTGCCGCCCCCCGGTCCGGCGATGCCGGTCACCGCCACGGCGACGCTGGCGCCCGAGTGCACCAGGGCACCCGACACCATTTCGATCGCCGTCTCGCGGCTCACCGCGCCGTGCACTTCCAGCGTCTGCGGGTGCACGCCCAGCATCGCCTGCTTGGCCTCGTAGCTGTACACCGCCATGCCGCAGTCGAACCAGTCGGACGAGCCGGCGATATCGGTCACCACCTTCGCGATCCAGCCGCCGGTGCAGCTTTCGGCGGTCACCAGCATGTGATGGCCGGCGCGCAGCCGCGCCCCGGCCTCGAGGGCGATGGCGTGGAGGGCCTGGTCGTCGGGGATCTGCGTGGACATGGGGGCGCTTGGCGCGGGAGACGCCACATTCTGAACCCAAACCGGCGCCAATCCGACATCCGGGCCCACCTGTGCCGACGTGCCCGGCGGCATGCCGGCGGGCAGTCGCCGGAACGACGCACCAGGCAAAGACCCGCGCGCCAGGGACGCGCGGGCCACGGCCGGGGATGGCTCAGTAGCGGACGCGGAAGGTGACGCCGTACATCCGCGGCGCACCCAGGAACGCGTTGAAGGTGTTGAGCGGGTTGCCCGGATCCGGGAACAGCCCCTGCAGCGGGGCGTCGAACCCCACCTGCACGTACTCGGTGTCGGTGATGTTCGTACCCCACAATTCCACCGTCCAGCGGTTGTCGCTGGCGCCGATGCCGACGCGGGCGTTGACCACCGTGTACGACGACTGTTCCTTCTCCACGTCCAGGTCGGAACCGGTGTTGTAGTCGCCCATGTACTTGGCGCCGATGTTGAAGCGGCCGACCATGGCGTTGCTGAAGTCCCACTCGTAGGTCACGGCCATCGAGCCCGACCACTCGGGTGCGAACGGCATGGTCGCGCCCGGCAGCTTGTACAGCGCGCCCGAGGTGCTGAGGGGCGTGCGTTCGACGAAGTCCGCCCCCGGGATGTCGTCGCCGAACGTGGTGTCGGCGTACATCAGCCCACCCTGCAGCATCAGCCCGGTGACCGCCTGCGGCTGCCACAGGATCTCGGCATCCAGGCCCGAGGACGTGACCTCGGGAATCGAGCGCACCACGAAACTGGTGCCGAGGAAGCTGTTGAGCTGGAAGTCCTCGTATTCCTGGTGGAACAGCGTGGCGTTGAGCAGCAGCGAGCCGTCGGCCCAGGTGGTCTTGGCGCCGAGCTCGTAGCTGTCGACGAACTCGCCGGGGAACGAGGTGTCCGCCACGGGGGTGATGCCGGCGCTGCTGGCCGAGTCGCCGTCGGCGGACTGCACCCGGTCCAGGTTGAAGCCGCCGCCCTTGTAGCCGCGTGCGGCCGAGGCGTAGGTCATCACGTGCTCGTTCCAGCGGTAGGCTGCCTTCAGCGTGCCGGACCACTCCTTCTCCTCGCTCTCCTGGTAGGTGCTGCGCCCGTTGTGCAGCGCGTTGGCCCACGGCAGGCACATGTAGCCGGCGATCTGCGGGCCGGCCGAGGCCATGATCGCGTCCTGCACCGGGCCGGGCAGGCCCGCGAACGCCGTGCTGCGCGAGGCCAGCGCGGCGCGCAGGCGCGCGTAGCGGGCCGGGTTGAGCGGATTCTGGTCGGTCAGCGCGCCGGTGCAGGCCAGGCTGCCGTTGGGATTGCTGTAGTCGGACGTCAGCTCCTTGTCCTCCCGGGTGTAGCGCAGGCCCACGGTGACATCGAGCGCATCGGTCGCGCGCCAGGTGTTGTTGGTGAACAGGGCGATGCTCTTGGCGTTCTGCTCGTAGCGGTCGAGCGCTCCGAGGCCGGTGAAGCCGGTGCCGTAGGGCGTACCGCCGACCTGCGAGAGGAAGGCCGCGGGCGGAATGCCCAGCGGGTTGTCCAGCGGCACCCCGGCCGCGGCCAGGCTCTGCCCGACCAGGGTGTACACCAGCGTGGACACGTACGGCTCGTAGGCCGGACCGACCCGATAGCTTTCGTTGCGGCGGAGATCCTCGTCGGAATAGAACATGCCGACCATCCAGTCGAGCCGGTCGGTCGCGCCGGTCAGGCGGAATTCCTGGCTGAAGGTCTCGAAGCCGGTGAACGACTCGTCCTCGTTGGCATTGCGGTACAGCAGGTCGGCGGTGCTGAAGTCGTAGTCGAGGCCATTGATCGCCTGCCACTCGCGCGAGGCGGTGATCGAGGTCAGCGTGGCCCCACCGAAGCCGCCGAGGTCCCAGTTGATCTCGGCCGACACGCCCTTGTCCTTGATGTCCTGGGTGGTGTCGCGGTTGCTGTATGCGACACGGTCGAACGGATCGTCACCGGGTGCCGCCACCGCCTGGCCGCCGGCCAGCGCGTTGAGGATCGGGGCGGTGCCACCCACGGTGGTCTGGACCGCCGTGCAGCAGTTCTCTTCGCGGCTGGTGTAGTCGGCCGAGAGCAGGACGTCGAGCGCTTCGGACGGCTCGAACAGCAGCTTGCCGCGCACGGTGTGGAAATTCTGGTCGTAGTCCTCGTCCTCGGTGCGCGGGCCGTTGCCGGTCTCCACGTCCATCCATCCGTCGCGCTTGCGCTTGGCGGCGTAGACGCTGAAGGCGGCGGTGTCGCTGAAGGCGTCGTTGTATGCGCCCGACACGCCCATCGCGCCGAAGTTGCCCACCGACACTTCCGCCTCGGCGCTCTGGGTATAGCTCGGGCGACGGGTCACGACGTTGATCACGCCGGCAGAGGTGTTCTTGCCGAACACGGTTCCCTGCGGGCCCTTGAGCACCTCGATACGCTCGAGCTGGCCCAGGTCACCGAAACCGACGCTGTTGCGCGGCCGGTACACCCCGTCGATCACCACGCCCACGGACGATTCCAGGCCGACGTTGTCGCCGACGGTGCCGATGCCGCGGATGCGCGCGGTGGTGATCGCCTCGTTCTGGGTACTGGTGACGGTCAGGCCCGGCACCAGGATCTGCATGTCCTTGATGTCGCGCACGCTGCTGTCCTGCAGCAGCTGTTCGTCGAGCGCGGTCACCGAGATGGGCACGTCCTGCAGCGCTTCCTCGCGCTTCTGCGCGGTGACGGTCAGGGTGGCCAGGGTGCGGGTCTCTTCCCCCGTGTCCGGCGTGTCCTGCGCGGTCGCGGGGACGGCCGTGGAGGCGATCGCCGACACCAGGGCGATGGCGAGGATGCTGTGCTGCGGATGGCGTGAAGCCATGTGGATGTCCCCCAGAAGGTTGATGGCGATGCGGTGGCGCCGGTCATGCGGTGAAACGCGACCGCGCGGCCGGTCAGTGGGCGCGGGCTCCGGACGCGTCGGCCCGCGTGGGGGACTGGCCGCCGTCCGATGAGGCTGGAGCGAACGAAAACCTAACACACTTCACGGCGATGGGAAGTGCCACGTGCACCGGCGTATGGGGTGCCGGCGGCCGACCCGGCACGCGCGGTCGTCGGCCGGCAAGGCCGCAAGCCAATGCGAGCGTGGCGCGGCCCGGCCGGTGCGCATCGACCCGGGCGGACCCGCGCGCCCGGCCCCGACCGCCGCCGGGCGGCAACACGCCTGCACGGCGCAGCCGCGCCTCGTGCGATGGCCGGTCGAACGCCGCCCACGACGCCGGGCCCGCCGCAGCCCGGGTACTGGCGCGCGGGCGCGGGCGGATACAATTCCGGGCCGGCGCGCCGTCGCGCGCGTCCCCGCCGCAGGTCGAATGAAGCTGGACAGGTCGCCCGAACACACCCCGCTGATGAAGCAGTAATCGCGTGTGCTGGCTGAAACTACATCTATCTATTTGTTTCTGCTTGGATTCATTGTCGACGCAAAGGCTTGTCGAACGATTTGGCTACCCGCTGTCTACGTTTGGCTACCGAATTTGTCGCTGATTTGGACGATTTTTCAGGTTTTCGGAGAGCGCCGGTCCGTCCTTCGCAAGCCGTCGTTGCAACCGTCCTAATCTCTCTTCCATACGGCGGATTTCTGCTCGCAACTTCATGGCCTGCTCGCGTCGCTTCAGAAGATCCAGCGTCGAGATGTCTGCCTTGTCCCCGCGAAACCGAACCTTTCTCGACGACATCCATGAGTCGAGGTCCGACAGCTCATAGAACTGGTGGGCATTCGTCTGCTTCGACCGGTCATGGACGATCGATGGCGGCCCGAACCCTTCTTCCTGAAGCTTGGTCAGGCTCGTCCAGTGCATGCCCAGATACCAAGCAGCCGCCTTGCGGGTGACATAGGGCCGCACTCCGCTACGGGCGTCGGCAATCTCCTGCCGAAACCGCACTTCCATGATCGGATCCTTGGCGCGCTTCATCAGCTGCTCCCGGGCAGGTCGATTGCGCGACCCTCTATCTAAAAGATAGAGTCTGCCGCATAGGGAGAGGGTTCGCCATTCTTCGGGCTTCCGCATTGCCGATGCCCTCTGTTGACGAAGCTGACCGCCCGAGCCCTCTTCGCTGCCCGCCTGGTTCAGGCGAGGGAGCTGCGCGGCCTCAGCCAGCGCGCATTGGGGGATCTCATGGGTCTTGGCAAGGACAAGGGCTCTTCCCGCATCAACCGCTACGAGCATCAAGTCACTGCAGTCGGATTCGACAACTTGCAGAAGTTAGCCGAGATCCTGGAAGTGCCTGTTGCTTATCTGCTCGCGGAGACGCCGGCAATGGCGAATGCGATCTTGGCTCTTTCGCGCATGCCGGAAGACAAACGCCCTGAAGTCGTCAAACGACTTCTAACTGCGCAGCCTGCGAAATCGGGGTAAACCCAGGCAGTGCAGTGGGAGACAGGCCTCGCACAACCCCCTCCCCAGCCGTCCCGGTAGACTGAGCCGGGGGACTAGAACCGGGGGCATCGTGGAGTTTGTCGGAAGGCCGCTTGCGGGCGGCATGTTGCATAACGCGCATCTTGCGGCGATTGAAGACTGCGTTGAAGTCAAGGCCGCCATCGCCTATGCCCAACAGGGCGTCGACAAGATCCTGCTGTTCGATGACTGTCTGCGAAAAGGAAAGAAGTTGACCTTCTACGGCCGCGTCGACGGGACCTGTCCTATTGATCTGCGCGTCCTCAACTGGTTCCTGAGGCGAAATTCCCCGAACGCCATCTGCAAGCTGGTCCCGCACTGGCTGCATGCCAAAGTCATCTGGTGGGTTGGGCAAGGCGCCTACATCGGCTCAGCCAACCTCACCGACCGCGCCTGGTTCAAGAACTACGAGGCCGGCATCTACCTTACACACGAGGAACTCGAACAGTTCGGCCTCATTTTGGAGCTCGAAGACTTCTTCGACGGACTGGAGCAGAACTCATTCCCACTCGATGACGAGGAATACGAGCGACAGGTCAAGATCGATAAGCGCCGCGCCGAGCTGCTAAAGAAGCTCAAAGACATACAGCAAGAATACGAAGATGGGCACTGGAAGCTAAAGGACCGCACTACGCCCATCACGGTCGCCGCCACCCGTAAAACCAAGGACAAGCGGTTGGTTGCGTTCAAACAAGAATGGGGTCAAACGCTACAGTTGATCCGAAGTGTTGGCGCCCGGGTCTCTCTGGACGAGAACCGGCCTGACTGGATCGCCTCGGACGTTCCGCAAGGGGTCCAAGGCGACCAGTTCCTGCATGCGTATTACTACCAGAGGGTGCGCCCCAACTCGGAGAAGAACGCCTACCTCCGCGAGTTCAACAAGCACCGGAACAACCCGGAGGCCGCGTTGAGCGCCGCTCTGGCCTGGTGGAAAGGCGGCGCATATGAACACGAACACGAGGAAGGCACGATCTACCAGTCTGCACCGTTGTTGCGAGCTCTATTCGGCAAGGGCCGGATCACGACCCTCGACGAACAGGAATGGGTGAGCGCACTCACCAACATCTACGCCTTCGGCGATCACGCATCTAAGGTCAGCAACGGTTACCTGGGACTCGGCACCGATCCCGGTGGCGCTGCCAAAGGCGTCGCTCTGGCACACATGCTCTGGACTACAAAGACCATCAACGGCATGTCGGCCCCAGAAATGTTCGATTTCGTCATCTGGGGCAAGGGTAACGTCGCCGAGCGTATCTGGACCGCCAGCCACGAACGCGAATTCAAACTCCATCACATCGGGACGAACATCCTGGGGGAGGTGGTCGGCTGGGCCAGGCCGACCGAGTATCCGCCCCGCAACTCGCGCACGAGCAAGGCTCTATGCGCACTCGGCAATGATGTGGAGGTGGTTGTGTAACAGTTTGCAGCATGCCAACTGATCCTCCGCGCAGCCGCCCGAGATGCGGCAGAAGGATGGCGCGGATAGTTGTCTAACCTTGCTGCCCGCGCTCTCGCCGGAAGGCTTCAACAGCTTCTTCTACGGCTTCATCCGGGTTCCGGGGAATGATGTTGACCGGAATGACGACTTCGCAATCAATCGGCTCTCGTCCTTCTAGGCATAGCTCCACAACGGCATTGCCGATAACTCGATGGAAGACCGTCGCGAATTCTCTGACATCATCCTCCACCGGATGATGTTCATCGTTCTGCAGCAGGCTACTGTTGTCTAGTTGTGTGTGTATGCGTCCGTGCCGGAAGTCCAGAACAAACGCGAACATCATCGTCATTCGATCGTTGAACAGCAGTATTCGAACAGCCCCTTCGTGCACTGCATCTACGTGCATCGTCAGAGCACGCAAGCCATCCATGGGATGATCGGGCCAGAGCGCCAGCCCAACGCGTAAGCCTTCCAGCCCCAATGTGGACGCATCGGGCGTCGCGCCATCCTCAAGCGTCGCAAGCGCCACTGGGTCGAGCAATGAACTCCATGACTCAAGTCGGTTGCGCGTGTCGGAAAGGGATCTTGCGGTGGGCACTCTCAGCTCCTCGGATATGTAGCGCCACGCAAGCTCGCGCATCAGCACTAGGTCGGCAGAAATACGCCTCCGGTCGGCAACGACGTCGGGATCAACGATGCCGCCGCCGAACGAAGCGTGTGCCACGGCATTGCGCCCACTGTCGTAAAGGTGCCGCCCAACATCAGCGCCGCCCGCCCGCAGTTGTGCGACGCGGGCAGCAGCGTCTCCCGCCATCTTGTCGATGTTATTGTTGAACCACGCTTCTCGCTGGCGGCCATTGCTGTATTGCGATTCAATGACTTTGAAGTAGCTCAGGAATGAATAGCTATCGTGGACGCGCCTGAGCCTCTCACCTTCTCGCCAGAAGGCTAGCGCGATACGAATATTTTCATCCTCAATGATCGGCATGTGGTTGCAATTAAACGACTTGGCGCCAGCCTGTCCGACCGTTGAGAATGCATGCCGCATTTGTGCGCCAAAGCCAAACGGATGGCTCCCGCTGATTACATCGACCACATCAACGTATCCGCCCAAGAACCACCCGAGCACGGATGTGAAGCGATAAACGCGCGCCAAAGACTGTTCCAGTTCCTCTCGATCTCCTGGAACAGTGATGGCAGGAGCAGTCGGCTGGGGACCGTTTTCAGTGCCACGCAGGATGAAGTCGTCGCCGGCGTATTGAACCCAGACATCCTTCTGCGGCCACGGGACCGATGATGCGACCGCGGCCGAGACCCAGCCCACGCGACTGCGAAGCTTCCGGACGGCGGCCTCGCCAAACACGTGGGGGACATATGGTGTCTTCATGCAAATTCTTCCGGGAATGGACTTCGCAAGGCTATTGCAGTTTGTGCCCGGCGAAACGCCGGGCTCCCGAGCGTCGAAACTGTGATGACGCCCGTCCACAAGGGCATGACTCTCAGCTGCTGCGACGGAAGCTTGACACTTTGCGGTTGGCCAGGCCGAGACTAAGCTCAGCGGATGCACGCCGCCAATAATCCAGCAATGCGACAGTGTTGGGCCGCGATTCTGGGCGGCTGCGACAAGCTCTCTCGCGAGCACGTCGTCAGCCAATCGGTCTTCGCCTCGTGGTGCGACTGTCCGACCCACGTCGAAGGCATGCATCGAACGCCCAGCGGGCACCTCCCGCAAAGTGCGCTCACGGCCAAGATCCTGTGCAAGAAGCACAACTCTGCTCTCAGCGTCCTGGACGCCGAAGCGGGACAGCTCGCCGAACACCTGCTTCATGCCGCCGCTGGCAATCAGATCGGCCGCCCGGAGATCGACGGCGCACTCATTGAGCGCTGGGTATTCAAGACGTTGATCAACGGCTTGGCGGCAGGATGGAGTGATCGCCGTAAGTGGCTGCCTCACGAACACATCGTCCGCTTCATCTTCGGCCTCGGCCAGGTGCCGCATGGCTGCGGGCTGTATTCCGTCGATGGAAGCAGCGAAGACCTCCCCAATCCGCAGGATGCGTCGGTAACACCTTTGTGGGCCGGCTCGAATCCGATGACCAAGAAGCTGCTAGGCGGGCAGATTCGCATCAACGGCCTACGCTTGTTTGCCGCATTCCATGACCAGGTAGTTCTTCACCTCGTAGGCCGCCCCGAGAGCCCGCCGAGAGTTTTCGAGAACGAGGAGCTACGTTTCGTCTACCGCCCCGCCTTCATCTCAATCGGCGCGCCTGGGAGTAGCGAGAATGGGCTGATCCTTCGCTGGCAGTGAGTTACGTAATCCATAACTCGGCAAACCTATACCATGGGCCTCCAGATTGGGCCCATTTTTTCTCGTGCGCTAGGAGCCTGCCCCATGTCGGATCGGGGTTGTGCGTGGATAGCCCTGACACCAGGGCACCTGAAAGGGTATGAGAATGTCCGCGTTCAGATGCCGACCACCCTGCGTCGATCAGTTAGCCTCCCGCACATCCGCACCATCCCACCCAGAACCCTACGAGCATGATCAGCAAAGCCCGACAGATCTGCGAAAGCTACCTGCGCGAAGAGATTCGAAGTAACGATGAGAAAGGAATACTTCCTAGCAAAAATAGGATCGCGGAACGCCTGCTTGCTCGTGGGGACGAGCTAGTCGATGTTTATGAGGTGGTCCACACCAAGCTCGCCAGGGACGACATTGCTTGGAAGATCCTTCTTGGTCGCCTTCTAACGACGGCTGCGTTCTGGTCGTTGGAGAAGATTGCCCAAGCTCGTGCCGAAGAGAAAGCCCTGATGGAACTGAATCAGAGCATTGCCAAACATGCTCACGCGCTATCGGATCTCCTGGTCGACCGAGATGACCTCCACAATCGCTCGTCCTTTAGTAGCGGCACTCACTACGACATTTGCGAGGTCATATCAGAGGCCAGTGCAGGCAACTCGCGCTTTAGTAGCTACCTCAAAGAGCCGCTGGATCACCTGAGCAGCCGGTTCGACATGAAGTATTGGCCTTCCCTTTCAAGTTGTATTCGCGTAATCGGCAACGATGCACAGAACGCCAAGACCGCCGCCGACGACCCATTGACCGCGGCGGCAACACGAAGCACTCGTCCCTCCAAAGCAGACTTCGTCCGCGCGCTACGCGAGTCAATTGACGAGATACGTGGCGACTGGCTCGGTGGCATCCCCAAGGCATTCACCCTGTCCAATGACTCGATGGCGACTCTTGTCAACGTATTGCTAGACCTGCCTCCAGATGAGCTGGTGGATGGGACCTATGTAAAGAATCTTGGGCGCGACAAGAAGCCAAGGATCTCCGCATCCACGCGCTGACCAGTTTTCGACCCCACCTTCGCACGCGGAGGATCGCCATTAGCTCCTCAGGCGGGTAGACAGAACGCTGACCAGCGCAGACCGAGGGTGATAGCGAGTGAAAGCGGTTGGAAGCATGTGATTTGTGGCTACCCCATGGCTACCTTTTTGGCCTGAAACAAAGCAGTCGACCTACAATCAGGCCTGTCGCGCCTTCGCTCGCACGCGGATTTCTTTGTTGCATCAACCACTTGCATGACCGCGGGCGCTTGAACTCGCCCCGAGAAATCGCACGCTGTTGATGCGGAGCCCGGATGTCGGTTGATCTCGGCCGACGAATCAGTATTTTTCTCTTTCAATAGCAATACGTTATGACATCCGGAAAGCAGGTCGAGCATACCCCTCTCATGAAGCAGTTCTTCGCCGCCAAGGCGGAGCATCCGGATGTCCTGCTGTTCTTCCGCATGGGCGACTTCTACGAACTGTTCTACGACGACGCGCGCAAGGCCGCGCGCCTGCTCGACATCACCCTGACCCAGCGCGGCAGCTCGGGCGGGCAGCCGATCCCGATGGCGGGCGTGCCGCACCATGCGTCCGAGGGCTATCTCGCGCGGCTGGTCGCGCTGGGCGAGTCGGTGGCAATCTGCGAGCAGATCGGCGACCCGGCCGCGAGCAAGGGGCTGGTGGAACGCAAGGTGGTGCGCATCGTCACCCCCGGCACGGTGACCGACGAGGCCCTGCTGCAGGAACGCCGCGACACGTTGCTGCTCGCCGTCGCCCGCGGCCGCACCGGCTACGGCCTGGCCTGGGCGGATCTCGCCGGCGGCCGGTTCCTGGTCAACGACGTCGCCGGCGACGCGCAACTGGAAGCCGAACTGGCGCGCCTGGATCCGGCCGAAGTGCTGCTGCCCGACGAGGAAGGCTGGCCCGATTTCCTGCACGAGCGCACGGGCCTGCGCCGGCGCGCGCCCTGGCTGTTCGACGCCGAATCCGGCCGTCGCCAGCTGCTGCAGTTCTTCGGCCTGCACGACCTGACCGGCTTCGGCATCGAGGACCGTCCGCTCGCGATCGCCGCGGCCGGCGCCCTGCTCGGCTACGTCGAGGAGACCCAGAAGCAGCGGCTGCCGCACCTGACCTCGATCGCGGTGGAGAGCGGCGACGGCGCGATCGCGATGAACGCCGCCACCCGACGCCACCTCGAGCTCGACACGCGCGTCGACGGCGACACCCGCCACACCCTGCTCGGCGTGCTCGACACCACGGTCTCGCCGATGGGCGGGCGCCTGCTGCGCCGCTGGCTGCACCGCCCGCTGCGCGAGCGCGATACGGTGCGCCTGCGCCACGCCGCGGTGGCGACCCTGATCGACGCACGCGCGGACGAGCCCCTGCGCGAACGCTTCCGCGCGCTGGGCGACCTGGAGCGCATCCTCTCGCGCATCGCGTTGCGCTCTGCGCGCCCGCGCGACCTGTCCACCCTGCGCGACGGCCTGGCGATGCTGCCCGCGGTGCGCGAACTGCTGGCGCCGCTGGATTCGCCGCGCCTGCGCGACCTGTCCGATGCGCTGGGCGAGCACGCCGCCGAAGCCCACCTGCTCGCCACCGCGCTGGTGGAACAGCCTCCGGTACTGGCACGCGACGGCGGCGTGTTCGCCGAGGGCCACGACGCCGAGCTGGACGAGCTGCGCCGGCTCAGCGAGAACGCCGATGGGTTCCTGGTCGAGCTCGAAGCGCGCGAAAAGGCCGCCACCGGCATCGCCACGCTCAAGGTCGGCTACAACCGCGTCCACGGCTATTTCATCGAGATCAGCAAGGCGCAGTCGTCGAAGGCGCCGACGCACTACACCCGGCGCCAGACCCTGACCGGCGCCGAGCGCTACATCACCGAGGAACTGAAGACCTTCGAGGACAAGGTGCTGTCGGCACGCGAACGCGCGCTCGCGCGGGAGCGCCTGCTGTACGAACAGCTGCTCGACGCGCTCGCCGCGCGGCTCGAACCGCTGCGCCGGTGCGCCGCCGCGCTCAGCGAACTGGACGTGCTGGCCGCGTTCGCGCAGCGCGCGCAGGCACTGGACTGGTCGCGCCCGGCGCTGTCGGATACGCCCGGCATCCGCATCGAGCGCGGTCGCCACCCGGTAGTGGAGGCGGTGCGCGACGAGCCGTTCGAGCCCAACGACCTGGTGCTGGGCGAGGACCGGCGCATGCTGGTCATCACCGGCCCGAACATGGGCGGCAAGAGCACCTACATGCGCCAGAACGCGCTGATCGTGCTGCTGGCGCACATCGGCAGCTTCGTGCCCGCGTCGCTCGCCGAGATCGGCCCGATCGACCGCATCCTGACCCGCATCGGCGCCGGCGACGATCTGGCGAAGGGCCAGTCCACCTTCATGGTCGAGATGGCCGAGACCAGCTACATCCTGCATCACGCCAGCGACCAGTCGCTGGTGCTGATGGACGAGATCGGGCGTGGCACCTCGACCTACGACGGCCTCGCCCTGGCCGAAGCCTGCGCACGCCAGCTGGCCGCCGCCAACCGCAGCTACACCCTGTTCGCGACCCACTATTTCGAGCTCACCGCACTGGCCGAACCCGGCAGCGGCATCGCCAACGTGCACCTGGACGCGGTGGAGCACCACGATGCGCACGGGCACGACACGCTCGTCTTCATGCACGCGGTGAAGGACGGACCGGCCAACCGCAGCTTCGGCCTGCAGGTGGCCGCGCTGGCGGGCCTGCCGAAAGCGGTGATCCGCGACGCCCGCACGCGCCTGGCCGAACTCGAACGGCGCTCGCACGACGCCCCTGCGACGGCGCCGATGTCGGCCGAGCGCATCGACCAGCCGCAGCAGTTCGGGCTGTTCGCGCCCGCCTCGGCTGCACTCGAAGCGCTGGCCTCGATCGAACCGGACGAGCTCACGCCGAAGCAGGCGCTGGAGGCGCTGTACCGGCTCAAGGCGCTGTCGTGAGTCGCGTCGGCCGGCGCGCGCGTCCGTGACCGGCGAGCCGCACGCGTCGCAGACCTCCGCGGTCGATGTCGTGGTGCTCGGCGCCGGCGCCGCGGGCCTGATGTGCGCGATCGCCGCCGGCGCGCGCGGCCGGCGCGTGCTGGTGCTGGATCACGCCAACAAGGTCGGCAAGAAGATCCTGATGTCGGGCGGCGGGCGCTGCAACTTCACCAACACCGGCACCACGCCCGCCAACTACCTCGGCGCGAACCCGCACTTCTGCAAGTCGGCGCTGGCGCGCTACACGCCGACGGACTTCATCGCGATGGTCGAGCGCCATGGCACCGCGTACCACGAGAAGGAACTGGGGCAGCTGTTCTGCGACGAATCCTCGAAGCAGATCGTGCGCATGCTGCTCGAAGAGGCCGACGCGGTCGGCGCACAGGTGCGCACCCACTGCACGGTCGAATCGGTGGAACAGCCGGGCGAACGGCACTTCCGCCTGCGCACGTCGCACGGCACGCTCGAGTGCGGCGCGCTGGTGGTGGCGACTGGCGGCCTGTCGATCCCGAGCATGGGCGCCAGCGGGTTCGGTTACCAGCTCGCGCGCCAGTTCGGCCACGACCTGCGCGCCACGCGCGCCGGCCTGGTGCCACTGACGCTGTCGGGCACGCACCTGGAGCGAGTGCAGGATCTGTCTGGCCTGTCGCTGGAGGTCGAAATCAGCTGCAACGGGGCCAGTTTCCGCAATGCGATGCTGGTCACCCACCGCGGGCTGAGCGGACCGGCGGTCCTTCAGATCTCCTCCTACTGGCAACCCGGTGATGATCTTCGCGTCGACCTGTTGCCCGGACGTGATGCCGGCGACTGGCTGACGGCACGCCAGCGCGAGCGCGCGGACGCCGAACTGCGCACGGTGCTGGGGGAGGTCCTGCCGCGCCGCTTCGCCCAGCGCCTGTGCGAGGTCTGGCTGCCCAGCCGGCCGATGAAGCAGTACACGCCGGCGCAGCTGCGCGAACTGGCCGACACCCTTGCCTGCTGGCCGGTGGTGCCCAGCGGCACCGAGGGCTACCGCACTGCCGAGGTCACGCTGGGGGGCGTGGACACGGACGGCCTGTCGTCGACGACGATGATGTCGCGACGGGTGCCCGGGCTGTATTTCATCGGCGAGGTCGTCGACGTCACCGGCTGGCTCGGGGGCTACAATTTCCAGTGGGCATGGGCATCGGGTCATGCGGCAGGGAGCGCGGTTTGATCCGTTCGCGATAGCCTCCTCCTATCCTGACCTTCGCATTCTTCGATTTCATCTATTCATGACGCAGGCGTAAGGTGGACCGACTTTCCATCCGCCAGGAGCACGCGCCATGTCGACCGAAGCCGAAGCCAAGTGCCCGTTCCACGCCACCGCCGGTGGCGGCACCGGCAACCGCGAGTGGTGGCCCACCCAGTTGCGGCTGGACCTGCTGAACCAGCACTCCAGCCGCTCCGATCCGCTGGATCCGGAGTTCGACTACGCGAAGGCCTTCGGCGCGCTCGACTACCACGCGCTGAAGAGGGATCTGCGCGACCTGATGACCGATTCGCAGGACTGGTGGCCGGCCGACTTCGGACACTACGGCGGGCTGATGATCCGCATGGCCTGGCACAGTGCCGGTACCTACCGCATCCAGGACGGTCGCGGCGGTGGCGGCCGCGGCCAGCAGCGCTTCGCACCGCTCAACAGCTGGCCCGACAACGTCAGCCTCGACAAGGCCCGCCGGCTGCTGTGGCCGATCAAGCGCAAATACGGGCAGTCGATCTCGTGGGCCGACCTGATGATCCTGGCCGGCAACGTCGCGCTTGAAACGATGGGCTTCCGGACCTTCGGCTTCGCTGGCGGCCGCGAGGACACCTGGGAACCCGACCAGGACGTGTACTGGGGCCGCGAGACCACCTGGCTCGGTGGCGACGTGCGCTACGCGCATGGCTCCGAGGGCGTGGAGAAGCCGGGCGATGAGGGCGTGCTGGTGTCGGACGACGATGCCGACGGCGACGTGCACTCGCGCCGGCTGGAGAATCCGCTGGCCGCGGTGCAGATGGGCCTGATCTACGTCAATCCCGAGGGCCCCGACGGCAATCCCGACCCGCTGCTCGCGGCGAAGGACATCCGCGACACCTTCGGCCGCATGGCGATGGACGACGAGGAGACGGTCGCGCTGATCGCCGGCGGCCACTCGTTCGGCAAGACCCACGGCGCCGGCCCGGCCGACAATGTCGGGGCCGAGCCCGAAGCCGCCGAACTCGAACTGCAGGGTTTCGGCTGGCACAACCGCTATGGCAGCGGCAAGGGTGCCGACACCATCACCTCGGGCCTGGAGGTCACCTGGACCCAGACCCCGGCGCTGTGGAGCAACAAGTTCTTCGAGAACCTCTTCGGCTTCGAATGGGAGCTGGAGAAGTCGCCCGCCGGCGCCCACCAGTGGGTGGCCAAGGACGCCCCGGAGGATGTGCCCGACGCGCACGACGCGACGAAGAAGCACCGCCCGCGCATGCTCACCACCGACCTGTCGCTGCGGTTCGACCCTGTGTACGGACCGATCTCGCGGCGCTTCCTCGAGAATCCGCAGGCGTTCGCAGACGCGTTCGCCCGCGCCTGGTTCAAGCTCACCCACCGCGACATGGGGCCGCGTTCGCGTTACCTCGGGCCCGAGGTGCCGAAGGAGGAACTGGTGTGGCAGGACCCGTTGCCCGCGGTCGACCATCCGCTGGTCGAGCCGGCCGAGATCGACGCGCTGAAGCGGAAGATCGCCGACGCAGGCCTGTCGGTCGCCGAGCTGGTCTCCACCGCCTGGGCATCGGCGTCGACGTTCCGCGGCGGAGACAAGCGTGGCGGCGCCAACGGCGCGCGCATCCGCCTGGCGCCGCAGAAGCACTGGGAGGTCAACCAGCCCGCGCAGCTGGGCAAGGTGCTCAAGGCGCTCGAGCGGATCCAGTCGGAGTTCAACCTGGACGCGCCGGGTGGGAAGAAGATCTCGCTGGCCGACCTGATCGTGCTCGCCGGCGGGGTCGGCGTGGAACAGGCGGCGAAAGCCGCCGGGGTGGAGGTCGGCGTGCCCTTCAGCCCGGGCCGCGCCGACGCGCGCCAGGATCAGACCGACGTGGAATCCTTCGCCGTGCTGGAACCCTGGGCGGACGGATTCCGCAACTACACGCGCGGCCATTCGAAGGTACCCGCCGAGCACCTGCTGGTCGATCGCGCGCAGCTGCTCACGCTCACCGCGCCGGAGATGACCGCGCTGGTCGGCGGGCTGCGCGTGCTCGGCGCCAACCACGGCGGCGCCGCGCATGGCGTGTTCACCGATCGCCCGGGTGTGCTGAGCAACGACTTCTTCCGCCACCTGCTCGACATGGGCACGCAGTGGCAGGCGGTATCGAAGGCGGCCGACGTGTTCGAGGGACGCGACCGCCGCAGCGGCGAGAAGAGATGGACCGGCACCCGGGTCGACCTGGCGTTCGGCTCCAATGCGGTGCTGCGCGCGCTGGCCGAGGTGTACGCGAGCGACGACGGCCAGGAGAAGCTGGTCCGCGACTTCGTGGCGGCGTGGCACAAAGTCATGGAGCTCGACCGGTTCGACCTGCGCTGATCCGGACGGCGCGCCTGCGGATGCGTCGGGCGCGGCCGGCGCGTTCGCGGGTACCGCGGCGATCCTGCCGCGCGGAACGACGTTGGCGTGGACCGGCGGAACGGGCCCCGGAGTCGTCTCCGCTGCCCTCCGGGCGGGCTGGCCGGGCATCGCATCGGCGACGCCGGTCCTCAACCCGCCCTGCCCTAGCTGGCGTCGATGTCGCCCAGCGCCCGGATCAGGCGACGTGCACGCTTGTCAGGCTTGCTGTCGGGTGGACGGAACCCGTTGCGCCCGGCGCGCGCCAGTGCACGTGCCGCCTCGCGGCGCTCGCGCGATGCTACTGATTCGGCGTAGAGCGCCTGCGCCTGCGGTGCGGGTCCGCGAACGTCGGACAGCTCGCGCACCTCGACCTCGAAGGTCTCGCCTGCGCGTTCGACACGCAGCGCATCGCCGACCCGCACCGCGCGCGCGGGCTTGGCGCGCTGCCCGCCCACCTCGACCTTGCCGGTGTCGATCGCCTGCCGCGCCAGCGCGCGCGTCCGGTAGAACCGGGCAGCCCACAGCCACAGGTCGAGGCGGACACTCTGGGCGGGTTCTGGGGTGGACGCCATCACGTGGATTGTACCGGCCCTCCCCGGGCCGGATCGCCGCATGGCGAGTGGGATAGGCGCGCGACGAGCATGGGTCGAGGGCGTTCGCGCGGACCGTCCGCGGGCGCCCGGCCGGCATCATGCGCGAGGACGCTGCCGCGATCAGGTCGCCGGGCGATGCGTGCCCGACGGGCGAATGACATGACGTGCGGAGCCCGGGGGCACACTGATTCGAGCCGGTTCGGACGCCAACCCGAGTCCGACGTCGGGCACCGGCCAAAGCCGACAGCGCGCCAGGGACGTCGCGACCGACCTGCTGCCTGGTGAGGGCACCCGGACACGCAAACGGCCGCCCGGGGGCGGCCGTCGCGATCGCGCGGAGCGCGGGCCTATTCGGCGGTTTCGGCCGCCGCAGCCGCGGCCGCAGCCGCCTTCGCCTTGGCGTGCGCCGACAGGTCTTCCTTGATACGCGCCTTCTTGCCCTCCAGGCCGCGCAGGTAGTACAGCTTGCCCGCGCGCACCTTGCCGCGACGCTTCACCTCGACCGAGTCGATCGCGGCGCTGTGGCTCTGGAACACGCGCTCGACGCCGTAGCCGTGGGAAATCTTGCGCACGGTGAACGACGAGTTGAGGCCGGCGTTCTTCTTGCCGATGACCACGCCCTCGTAGGCCTGGACGCGCTCGCGGTTGCCCTCCTTGACCTTCACGTTGACGATCACGGTGTCGCCGGGGCCGAAGTCGGGGAGCTGGCGCTGCGCCTGCTCGGTCTCGAACTGCTGCAGCAGGGTGTTCAGGGACGGCTTGGTGGTCATGGCGGTATCTCGTTGGAGCCTGTTGGAGTCGTTGTAGGCGTGGTGCACGTGGACGCACGCTCTTGGCAATGCCTGCCTGTGGCAGGTCAGCCGCGCATGATAGCGGGAATTCCCCCCCGGAACCACCGCCAGCGGCGCGCTGCGAGCCTGCAGCCCTCGCAGACAGCGCAAGACCGCGCTCCCCTCCCCCCACGAGTTCCCAACCGAGCCCGTAGCCCGGGTAAGCGAAGCGCACCCGGGGCCGGCCTGCGCCGCCCGGAACGCCCCCGGGGTCTGCCAGCGGCCCAATCCCACTCGCCCGGGCGGCTGGAGCCGTTACAGCGCCCTCGACCCGGCCGCTGGCCCGAACCTTCCCGGCCCTCCCCCTGCCCCGATCGACCCGCCCGACATTGTCGATCCGGCCAAGGGACCAGACCCGGAATCCGACCCCCGGTCAGCCCTCTTCGCCGCCGGCCCGATCCTGCGCCTCGAGCCAGCGCGCTTCCTCCGCGCTCAGGCCGGCGGCGGCCAGCAGGTCCGGGCGACGCTCGCGCGTACGCAGCAGCGCCTGGCGACGGCGCCAGCGGGCGATCTCGGCGTGGTTGCCCGAGAGCAGCACCTCGGGCACCGTCCCCAGCGAATGCTCAACAGGCCGCGTGTAGTGCGGGCAGTCGAGCAGGCCGTCACCCTCGAAGCTGTCCTGAACGGCGGAGTCGGCATCGTTGAGCACGCCGTCCTGCAGCCGCGCGACCGCGTCCACGACCACTGCCGCGGCCAGTTCTCCGCCCGAGAGCACGTAGTCGCCGATCGACAGCTCCTCGTCGACCTCGGCGGCGAGCAGCCGCTCGTCGACGCCCTCGTAGCGTCCGCACAGCAGGATGATCCGGGACTGCCCGGCGAGCGCGCGGACCCGCGCCTGGTTCAGCGCCCGCCCCTGCGGGCTCAGGTAGACGACCCGCGCCGGAGCGGGGTCTGCGGTACGCGCGGCGTCGATCGCCGCCCGCAGCGGGTCGATCAGCATCACCATGCCCGGCCCGCCGCCGAACGGCCGGTCGTCGACCCGGCGGTAGTTGCCCTCGGCGAAGTCCCGCGGGTTCCAGCCGTGGATCGACAGCAGGCCGCGCTCCTGCGCGCGCCCGACCACGCCGAAGGCGGCGCACTGGGCGACGAACTCGGGGAACAGGCTGATGATGTCGACGCGCATGGACGGAATCCGGGATCCGGGACACGAAGCAGGCTAAAGGTTTGGACTTCCGCACGCAGTACGGGCGCGGATCGGCAGCGCCGGCACGGTCCAGCGGCGTGTACCGGAGCCGATGCCGCAACCAGGCGCAGGACTCACGCGGGCCTTGAAACCCGCCGCACGCAGGACCCCGCGCCCTTCAGAAGTCCGCGTCCCAGTCGACCGTCACCAGCCCGGCTTCAAAATCCACCGACGTGACGTAGTCCGGCTGGACGAACGGGATCATCCGCTCGCGATCGCCACGCGCGACCAGCACGTCGTTGGCGCCGGTGGAGAACAGATGCGACACCGTGCCGAAGTCGACGCCTTCGGTATTGACCACGCGCAGGCCTTCCAGATCGACCCAGTAGTACTCGCCCGGCTTCGGGGGCGGCAGCGCGGTGCGCGGCACCCACAGTTCGGCGCCGCGCAGCGCCTCGGCCGTGTCGCGATCCTCCACGCCCGGCAGCTGCAGGACGATGCCCTTGGCGGTGCTGCGGCCGCGACCGCCGTCGAGTTCGCGCTCGCGTCCCTGCGCATCGCGCAGCAGCCAGGGCCGGTAGCGGAAGATCGCTTCCGCCGGATCGCTGAAGGATTCGAGCTTGAGTTCGCCACGCACGCCGAACGCGCCGTGGATCCTGCCCATGAGGATTCGGCGCGTCGGGGCGTTCATGTCGGCACCGGCCGCGCCTCGGCGCGGCCCGGGATCAGGCGGCCGGAGCGGCGGCCTTGCCGGCTTCGCGGTACAGGTTGCGGACCTTGTCGGTCAGCTGCGCGCCCTGCGAGACCCAGTGGTCGACGCGCGCGGTGTCCAGCACGATGCGCTGCTCGGCGCCCTGGGCGACGGGGTTGTAATAGCCCACGCGCTCGATGTTGCGACCGTCGCGCGCGCTGCGCGAGTCGGTGACGATGATGTGGTAGAAGGGGCGCTTCTTCGCGCCGCCGCGGGTGAGGCGGATCTTGACCATGGTGCGTTCTCGGTGTTGCCCAGTCGCCAGGATGGCGAGGTAAGCCGGACATTATAGGGCATCGCCGCGCCGCCGCCACCCGCCTCCGGGGCCAGCTGGGCCGGTCCGGCCTGCGCAGCCGGGGCTTTCGGAAGTCAGGACTCCCCGAGTGCCGGGTGGATATCGACGTCACGCCGCGCGGGCAGCCGCGACGCATAGGCGTTTTCAGGCGCCCTCTGGTCGGCTAGAGCGAGCGCAGGGGCGCGGCCTGCAGCGCGGCCCGCAGGCGTTCCATCAGCACGGGATCGGGCCGCAGCGCGAGGTCGTCGATGCCCGACAGCGGCCACACACCCGTGGCATTGGCGGCGAAGGCCGCCTTCAGTCCGCCCAGCGCCCGCGCCTCCACCGGCATGTGCCGCTGCGCCACCCCCACCTCGGCCAGGCCGGCCTGCAGCAGCTTCTCCTGGGTGCCGCGCAGCGCCTCTGCCTGCGGCCAGACCACCTGCTCTCCATCCCAGAAGCCGATGTTCCAGACCGAGCCTTCGCTGATCCGGCCCCTGGCATCGACGAACAGGGCGTCGTCGAAGCCATCGCGCAGCGCCTGCCGCCGCCACTGGAACAGCGGGAAGGTGCCGACGTGCTTGACGTGTGGCAGCGGCCGCTGGAACGCGAACGTCTTCACCCAGGCGGGAGTCGTCGCCGCCTCGCGCGCCGGCGACAGCGACGCCAGCACGTCGACCGGCACGCTCCGGTCGGGTCGCAGGGAGTCGAACGCGCGCGAGAACACGGTCACGCGCACGCCCGCGTCGTCCATGCCGGCGGCATCGAGCGCGCTGATGATCCCCGACCTGATCCGCGCCTCGTCGAGCGTCTGGTCGAACAGCTCGCGCGTGGCCGCCTTCAGCCGCTGCAGGTGCAGGTCGAACCCGCGCACCGCACGGCCGCGCACCTGCATCGAGCTGAAATGGCCGTAGTTGGCCAGCGCCAGCGCGCGCAGGTCGTCGGCGGTGGCGGGCTGGCCGTCGAGGAAAGCGAGGCTCACGTCAGCGCTACCGGCTGCAGTGTCTGCCGCAACTGCCGGCGGTGGGCAATGGCGTCGATCACCGGCGAGGAATGCGGTGCCGCCGATCCGCTCAGCGGAACGGCATCCGCCCCATGCCGCCGCCCATCATGCCCTGCAGGCCGCGCATCATGCCCTTCATGCCGCCGCGGGCCATCTTGCCCATCATCTTCTCCATCTGCTGGTACTGCTTCATCAGCTTGTTGACGTCGGACGGATGGGTGCCGGAGCCGGCGGCGATGCGGGCGCGGCGCGAGCCGTTGAGCAGAGCCGGGTTGCGCCGCTCCTTCCTGGTCATCGAATTGATGATCGCGATCATGCGCGGCACTTCCCTGCCCTGCTGCACCTGCTGCTTGAGGTGCTCGGGCACCTGGCCCAGGCCAGGCAGTTTCTCCATCAGGCTGCCGATGCCGCCCATGCTCTGCATCTGCTCGAGCTGGTCGCGCATGTCGTTGAGGTCGAACTTCTTGCCCTTGGCGACCTTCTCGGCCAGCTTCTGCGCCTTGTCCTTGTCGACCTGCTGTTCGACCTGCTCCACCAGCGACAGCACGTCGCCCATGTCGAGGATGCGGCTGGCGACGCGGTCGGGGTGGAACACGTCCAGGCCGTCGGTCTTCTCGCTGGTACCGATGAACTTGATCGGGCGCCCGGTGATGTAGCGCACCGACAGCGCGGCGCCGCCGCGGGCGTCGCCGTCGGTCTTGGTCAGCACCACGCCGGTGAGCGGCAGCGCCTCGTGGAAGGCCTTGGCGGTGTTGGCCGCGTCCTGGCCGGTCATCGAGTCGACCACGAACAGGGTTTCGGCCGGGTTGACCGCGGCGTGCAGGGCCTTGATCTCGGCCATCATCGCCTCGTCGATGGCGAGGCGGCCGGCGGTGTCGACCAGCAGCACGTCGACGAACGACTTCTTCGCATCGGCGATCGCCGCGCGCACGATGTCCACCGGCTGCTGGCCGGCGTCGGACGGGAAGAACAGCACGCCGGTCTGGGTCGCCAGCGTGCGCAGCTGCTCGATGGCGGCCGGACGGTAGACGTCGGCGCTGACCACCATCACCTTCTTCTTGCGCTTGTCCTTGAGCAGCTTCGCCAGCTTGCCCACGGTGGTGGTCTTGCCCGCACCCTGCAGGCCCGCCATCAGGATCACCGCGGGCGCCGGCACGTTGAGGTTCAGCTCGCTGGCCTGGGCGCCCATCACCGCCGCCAGCTCGTCGCGCACCACCTTGATCAGCGCCTGGCCGGGGGTCAGCGACTTCAGCACTTCCTGGCCGACCGCGCGCACCTTGATCCGCTCGACCAGCGCCTGCACCACCGGCAGCGCGACGTCGGCCTCGAGCAGCGCGATGCGGACTTCCCGGGTGGCCTCGCGGATGTTCTCCTCGGTCAGCCGGCCGCGGCCGCGGAGGCGGTCGATGGTCCCGGACAGGCGCTGGGTGAGCGATTCGAACATGGGGGAAACACCGGCGAAAACGATCCGCGATTATAGCGGGGCCGCCGCCGGCGGCCGCGACCCCGTACGCGGCGTGGCGACGTCCCGATCCCGTCGGGCTGCTCGCCGGCGAAGCGCCTGCCCTGCCTCCGCGCGCCCACGACCGTGTGCGACACTTCCGCGATGTCAATCGTTCTCATCGCCGCCGCGTTCTACCTGCTGGCCGGCTGGCTGGTGGTGCGCCGCCTGCTGGCGGTCGGCGGGGCCGGCGCCGGATTCTGGCTGCTGACCGCGCTCAGCGCCGTCGCGCTGCACGCGCTGACCCATCTGCTGGCCTGGCGCCAGGAAGGCGGGCTTGACCTGCACTTCTTCGCCGCGCTGTCGCTGGTCGGGCTGGGGATGTCGGCTCTGACCACCGTGTACGCGGCCGGCGGGCGCCTGGGGGCGCTCGGAGTGGTGGTCTACCCGATCGCCGCCGCGTCGCTGCTGGGATACGGGTTCGCCGATGCCCGGGTCGCGCGCGAGCTGGACTGGCGCCTGGAGCTGCATGCCTGGCTGGCGCTGCTCGCGTACGCCACCCTGGCCGTCGCCGCCCTGCTCGCCATCATGCTGTGGCTGCAGGAACGCGCCCTGCGCCGGCACCAGTTCCGCGGCTGGACCCGTGTCCTGCCGCCCCTGACGGAACTCGAGACGCTGCTGTTCCGGTCGATCGGGGTCGGCTTCGTGCTGCTCTCGGCCACCCTGCTCACCGGCGCGCTGTTCGTGCACGATTTCTTCGCCCAGCGCCTGATCCACAAATCGGTGCTCAGCGCGTTGTCGTGGCTGGTGTTCGGCGCGCTGCTGCTGGGGCGCTGGCGCTACGGCTGGCGCGGCGCCAAGGCGGTGCGCTGGACGCTGACCGCGATGGCGCTGCTGGTGCTCGCGTTCTTCGGCAGCAAGTTCGTGCTGGAGCTGCTGCTGGGCCGCACCTGAAACGCGTCCCCCGTCGTGCCCCCCGGGATTCGGCGAGAATGTGCGGCCCCGAGACCCCGCGCCTGCCGCCATGCCTTTCCAGGATCCACCGAGCCACCTCGCCTGCGCCGCGCAACATGCGTGGACGGCCGCCGCGATCCGGCGCATCGAGGCCGACTTCAACCGCTCGGCCGACACCCACCTGATCCCGCTGGCGTTGCCGGGCTTTCCCGGCATCGACGTGTACTTCAAGGACGAATCCAGCCACCCCACCGGCAGCCTGAAGCACCGCCTGGCGCGCTCCCTGTTCCTGTATGCGCTGGCCAACGGCTGGCTGCGCGAAGGCAGCACCGTGGTGGAAGCCTCGAGCGGATCGACCGCGGTATCGGAGGCCTATTTCGCGCGGCTGCTGGGGCTGCCGTTCGTGGCGGTGATGCCGGCGTCGACCTCGCCCGAGAAGATCGCCGCGATCGAATTCCACGGCGGTCGCTGCCATCTCGTCCGCAACGCCTGCGACATCGCAGGCGAATCGGCGCGCCTGGCGCGCGAGGCGGGCGGCCACTTCATGGACCAGTTCACCTACGCCGAACGCGCGACCGACTGGCGCGCCAACAACAACATCGCCGAATCGATCTTCCGGCAAATGGACCAGGAGCCGCATCCGGTGCCCGCGTGGATCGTGTGCAGCGCCGGCACCGGCGGAACCAGCGCCACGATCGGCCGCTACGCGCGCTATCGCGGCCTGTCGACCCGCGTGCTGTGCGCAGATCCGGAACACTCCGCCTTCCACCCCCACTACGCCGCGTTGGCCACCGGCCAGGAGGCGTCCACCTCGGCCGTCCCCGCCTCGCGCATCGAGGGAATCGGACGACCGACGGCCGAACCCAGCTTCATCGCCGGCTGCGTGGACGCGATGGTCAAGGTCCCCGATGCGCTCGGCCTGGCGGCGATGCGCTACGTCAACGCGCGCCTCGGCCGCCGCGTCGGCGGGTCGACCGGCACCAATTTCATCGGCGTGCTCGCCGTCGCGCAGGGCATGCGCGCACGCGGCGACACCGGCTCCATCGTCACCATCCTGTGCGATGGAGGCGAGCGCTACGCGCACAGCTACTACGATCCGGCGTGGTACCGCGCCCAGGGCATCGACGTGGACGCCGCGGACCGCATCGTCGCGCACGCGGCCGACGACGACGGCCCACTGCCTGACCTGCAGCCGGTGTCGCGGTTCGGGCACTGAGGCTCGCGACGCCCGGCCTCGGGCGCCACGCATGCGCGACGGCATGCGTTCGTTCGCCTCATTCCAGCCACAGCCATGCGCCCGCCACCAGCCCCAGGGCCGTGCCACCCAGCACCTCCACGGGCGTGTGCCGTCCCATCCGCAGGCGCGCCCAGGCCAGTCCCGGCAGCAGGGCCAGTGCCACCGCACCGGCATGGAGCCACAACGGCAGCACGGCCATCCCCGCGAATGCCAGGCTCGCCATGTGCAGCGACACCTTGATCCAGCGGTTGACGAGCGCCGCGACGCACAGCATGGCCACGGCCACGAGGATGCCGGTGGAGGCAGGAGAAGCCCGTCCGCCCATCCACCACCAGTAGCCCCCGGCCGCCGCGAGCACGAGCACGTAAAGCCACGGCCGCTCCTCCCGGCGCGAGGCATCGACCGTCTGCCAGTGCCCTCCCCGCCGGCGCTGCAGCACGAACAGCCACACGACCGCCACCGCGACGGCGATGCCGGCAGCGGTCCGGGGCACACCCGCGGGATCCAGGCGCACCGCCGCCGCGAGGGCCAGCACGGTGAACACGACGAACGGGTGCAGCAGCACGGAAACCGCGCGCGCCAGCCGCACGCGCCGATCGCAGGGCGCCTCCGGTGTCACGCCTGCTCCAGCGCGTCCGCCAGCCGCTCCACCGCGATCACCTCCATGCCCTTGTAGGCCGAACGCCCGCCTTTGGGCGCGTTCGCCTTCGGTACGATCGCGCGCAGGAACCCGTGGGTCGCGGCCTCCCTGAGGCGTTCCTCGCCATTGGGAACGGGGCGGATTTCGCCCGACAGCCCGACCTCGCCGAAGGCGATCGTCTTGTCCGGCAGCGGTGTGTCGCGCAGCGACGAGAGCACCGACAGCAGCACCGGCAGATCGGCCGCGGTCTCCTGCACGCGGATGCCGCCGACCACGTTGACGAACACGTCCTGATCGCCGGTCACAATGCCGCCGTGCCGGTGCAGCACCGCCAGCAGCATCGCCAGGCGGTTGCCCTCGAGCCCGACCGCCACCCGGCGCGGGTTCGACAGCGGCGAGGCATCCACCAGCGCCTGCACCTCCACCAGCAGCGGGCGGGTCCCCTCGCGCGTGACCATGACGCAGCTGCCGGGCTGCTGCGCGCTGGCGCCGGACAGGAAGATCGCCGACGGGTTCGGCACCTCCTTCAGGCCCCTGTCGCCCATCGCGAACACGCCCAGTTCGTTGACCGCGCCGAAGCGGTTCTTGAACGCGCGCAGCACCCGGAAGCGGCTGCCCGAATCGCCCTCGAAGTACAGCACCGCATCGACCATGTGCTCGAGCACGCGCGGTCCGGCGATGCCACCCTCCTTGGTCACGTGGCCGACCAGGAACACCGCGGTGCCGGTTTCCTTCGCATAGCGCACCAGCCGCGCCGCGCTCTCGCGCACCTGGCTGACCGAGCCCGGCGCGGCGGTGAGCGATTCGGTCCACAATGTCTGCACCGAATCGGCCACGATGATGCGCGGGCGCAACTGCGCGGCCTGTTCGAGGATGCGTTCGATCCCGGTTTCGGCCAGGGCGTCCACACCGTCGACCTGCAAGCCGAGCCGCGCCGCGCGTCCGGCCACCTGCGCCAGCGATTCCTCGCCGGTCACGTACAGGCCGGGCAGGTTGGCGGCCATCGACGCCACCGCCTGCAGCAGCAGCGTCGACTTGCCGATGCCCGGATCGCCGCCCACCAGCACCACCGCGCCCTGCACCAGCCCGCCGCCGAGCACGCGGTCGAACTCGCCGATACCGGTCGACACGCGCACGTCCTCGCCCTGCTGGACGTCGCGCAGGGCGGTGACCTTCGGCGGGTCGACCTTGCCGGCCCAGCTTCCGCGCCGCGAAGCGGGCGACTTCGCCGCCGCGGCCGTCTCCAGCACGATCTCCGAGAGGGTGTCCCAGGCACCACACGCGCCGCATTGCCCCTGCCACTTGCTGAAATCGGCGCCGCATTCGCTGCACACGTAGGCTGTCCGGGCCTTGGCCATATTTACGTTGAAGCCTTCTGATCCGGCCCACAGCGTACCGAAGTCCCGTCTGCGAAGCTGAGACGGCAGGGCCATGCAGACATGAGGCCCAGGACCCAAGGATGATCGAAGACTTCCGCTCCGCCACCTGCCCGACCGACCTGGTGGCGGATGTCTGCATCATCGGTGCCGGCCCTGCCGGCATCGGCCTCGCGATGGAACTGGCCGGCACGCCGTGGACGGTGTGCCTGGTCGAGGGCGGTGGGCTGCACAGCGAAGCCGCCAGCCAGGCCTTGAACGAAGGCGAGTCGGTTGGACCGCACCCCTTCGACCCTGCTCACAGCCGCCTGCGCGTGCTCGGCGGCGCCAGCCGCCTCTGGGGCGGCGGCTGCATCCCGCTCAGCGCGAGCGAGATGGCCCCACGCGACTGGATGCCGCACAGCGGATGGCCGATCGGCTGGGAGGAGCTGGCGCCCTACTACGCCCGCGCCAACCGCGCCTGCCGCGTGGACCCGGGCGACTTCGACGACGGCAGCTATCGCCTGCGTGAAGCGCTCGGCGACGGGCACACGCCGCCGCCGCACCTCGGCCATCGCACCAGTCGCGTCAGTGCGCTCGACTTCGGCCAGGCCTACCTGGACACCCTGCGGACGGCGCCCGGCATCCAGCTGGTGCTGCACGCCAACGTCGTGCGACTCGATGCGACCGGGAACGCGGCTGCAGTCAGCCGGGCGCAGATCGGCAGCATCGACGGGCGCCGCGGGACGGTCAGCGCGCGCTGCTTCGTGCTCGCCACCGGCGGGATCGAGAACGCGCGCCTGATGCTGCTGTCCGACGACGTCGCCCCGCACGGACTCGGCAACGACCACGACCTCGTCGGCCGCTACTTCATGGACCATCCGCGCTGCCGCCTGGGCACGTTCCGCGGTGGCGACATGGACCGGCTGGCGCGCCTGTACAGCCGTCCGCTCGACCAGGCCAACAGCCCGGCCTACCACCAGCTCAGCCTGTCCGATGACGCACAGCGTCGCCACCGCCTGTTCAGCGCGCGCGCGCGACCGTTCGCAATCGAGCGCACCCCGCCGACCGGCCTGTCGTCACTGCGCGCGCTGCGCGCTTCGCTGCGTCGACCCACGCGCCCCGAAGACGAAGGCAGCCGTGTCGAGCAGTGCGTGCTCGACGCACTGGCGCAGGACCTGCCCGAACAGGTGGCCGAGCCCGCGCGTGGCACGAGTCGCGGCCGACTGGCGCTGCGCACCGCGCTGAACGCCCGCCACGTGCTGGACGCCGGCCGGCGCAAGCTGGCCCGGCGCGCGGTGGTCGATACGGACCGGGTGGAGATGGTCGGCTACTTCGAACAGTCGCCCAATCGCGACAGCCGCATCTCCCTGTCCGACCAGCGCGACGCCCTGGGTCTGCGCAAAGTGCAGGTGGACTGGCGCATGGGCGCGGTCGACGAGGCGAACATCCGCGCGACCTCCGAGCTGATCGGACGCGACGTGGCCGCGCATTTCAACTGCGAGTTCGAGCCGGCCGACTGGTTGCGCGACCCGGCCGCCTCCCCGGCGCTGCATGGCACCGCGCACCATATCGGGACCACGCGCATGTCGGATTCCCCCGAGCACGGCGTGGTGGACCGCCAGTGTCGGGTCCACGGGGTCGACAATCTGTACGTCGCGGGCAGTTCGGTGTTTCCCACCGGAGGCTGGAGCTTCCCCACCCTGACCATCGTCGCCCTGGCCCTGCGCATCAGCGACGAGCTGCGCGCGCGGCTTCCGGACCTGCAGATGCTGGCCATGCTGTAGCCGGCGCGGGGCGATCGGGCCCGGGGCGGCCCTTTGACCGGGCGCCCCTCCACGCCCTAGAATCTGCGACCCTCGCCGGAATAGCTCAGTTGGTAGAGCGGCGCATTCGTAATGCGTAGGTCGTAGGTTCGATTCCTATTTCCGGCACCAGTTTCCGCTCCCGACCGGCGTGTCCCGAAAACGGATACGGTGGGGCAGCGATCCACCGATGCCCGCGCCCGCCAGCGCGGGCATTGTCGTGTTCAGGGCGGGGACGCCTGGTGTCGGGCGGCGATCTGTCGGCACCGGGGCAGCCGAACATCGCAAACGCGACGCGACGCGCGATCAGTGCTCAGCGATACACCGGGCTGAGCGAGGCATTCAGGCTGGCCGACTCGAGCGCCAAGCGCAGGCGCATCTCCACGCCGTGCAGGTCCTGGAGTTGCCGCGGCGCATACAGCGTGTAGACCGGGCGCCCTTCGCGATGCGATTCCTTGCGGTCGACGCCGACATCCCGCGTGCCGCACGCCTCCCTCCACAGCTGCGTCAACGCGCCGGGGCCGATGCTGCGGTCGCCGGAGAGCGTGAACGTGAACATCGCGACCTGATCGTTGGCCATGGCGAGCTCCTCTTTGGCATTCGAGTATGCGCCAGACGCCGGCCGAGTGCGCAACCGCGTTCACGGCAGCCGGGCGCCGCATCGCGTAGGATGCAGCGTGCTGAACGCTGTTTCGTGCGTCCGTCCGACCGTCGCCAACGTCGCGCGCTGCGCCTGTCTCCACGCGTTGCCCCACGCCACGTGGGCAATGCCGCTGCGGGAGCGCCATGTCACTCCACCCGTCCCGATCGCCCAGCTTGCACGCGTGTCGTCGCGATGCCCGCGCGCCAGTGCCTGCCCGCCTGCATGCGCGGCGGCCATTCGCATCGGGGCGGAGGGTGCGATGAGCGACGCGACCCTGTGCGAACGCTGCGATGCGGTCTGTTGCCGCCTGACCGTCGTGCTGCAGGAGGGCGACCGGATCGCGCCGCACATGACCACGTGGCGCGACGGCCTGCACGTGATGGACCGCGACGAGGAAGGCTGGTGCGTCGCCCTCGATTCGGCGCGCATGCGCTGCGGCTGCTACGAGTCGCGTCCCGAAGTCTGCAGGCGGTTCGCGATGTCGGGGCCGTACTGCCTCGAATTGCGTTCCGACTACAGCGACCGCATGCGCCGCGGCATTCCGCTGCAGTTGCACTGAACGGAGGTTCCATGCCGCCCCGCAAACCCAGCGCCACCGGCACCGCGCCGACCGGGATCGCACCGTCGGGAACGACGCACCTGTTCGCCCAGCGTGAGCGCAAGCGCCCGCCGGCGATGACCAGCGAGCGGATCGCCGACGACCTGGACGCGTTCCGCAAGGCCGGTGGCCGGATCGAGGTGCTGGGCACCACGCGGTCGCTGAAGAAGATCGGCCTCGACGAGGAGCAAGCGGCAGTCGTACCCTCCACCAAACCTACCCCCTGACGACACGAGGAGAGCCCATTGGCGAAGGTCAACTACGCATTCGAGAAGCGCCAGCGCGAGCTGGCGAAAAAGCGCAAGCAGGACGCGAAGGACGCCCGCAAGCGAGAGGCACGCGAGGCGACGGAACCGAGCGAAGCGCAGGCACCGCCGGACCAGGCCCCCGAGGCCCCTGCCCCCTCCGAGGACACCGCCGCCGCACCGCGCGTGCATCGCCGGCCCACCCCCTGACGGACGCACCCGGCGACCGCGCAGCGCGACCACAGAGGTGACGCCACCCTGGTGTGGTGCGCCGCGCTCGCTGCGGCGCCGCGAGGATCCGGACCCGCCGCGTGCCGTCGCATGGATGGCGCGGCTCGCACCCACGGCGCGCCTCAGTCCACCAGTTGCAGCCGCAGTTCCTTGGGCAGCGCGAAGACCATGCTCTCGGGCTCTCCGTGCAGTTCGCGCACCGGACCGGCACCGAGTTCACGCAGGCGCGCAAGCACGCCCTGCACCAGCACATCGGGCGCCGACGCGCCCGCGGTCACGCCGATATGGCGGCGACCGGCGACCCATTCCGGGTCGATCTCCGCGGCACCATCGATCAGGTAGGCCTCCACCCCGTCGCGTTCGGCCAGTTCGCGCAGCCGGTTGGAGTTGGAGCTGTTCGGCGAGCCCACCACCAGCACCAGGTCGCACTGCTGCGCGAGTTCGCGCACCGCGTCCTGGCGGTTCTGGGTGGCGTAGCAGATATCGTCGTTCTTCGGCCCCTGCATCGCCGGGAAGCGCCCGCGCAGCGCATCGATGATGCCGCGGGTATCGTCGACCGACAGCGTGGTCTGGGTGGTGTAGGCCAGGTTGTCGGGCTGGCCGGGTTCCAGCCAGGCCACGTCTTCGAGGTCTTCGACCAGGTAGATGCGCCCGGCGCCGCTCTCGGCCTTCCACTGCCCCATCGTGCCCTCGACCTCGGGATGCCCGGCATGGCCGATGAGCACGACGTCGCGGCCGGCGCGGCAGTGCCGCGCGACCTCGAAGTGCACCTTGGTCACCAGCGGGCAGGTGGCGTCGAACACCTTGAGCCCGCGTCGTCCCGCTTCCTCGCGCACCGCCTGCGACACGCCGTGGGCACTGAAGATCACGGTGTTGCCGTCGGGCACCTCGTCGAGCTCCTCGACGAAGATCGCACCTCGGCGCTTGAGGTCCTCGACCACGAACCGGTTGTGCACCACCTCGTGGCGCACGTAGATCGGCGCGCCGAGCGTCTCGATCGCGCGCTTGACGATCTCGATCGCGCGGTCGACACCGGCGCAGAAGCCGCGGGGATTGGCGAGGACGATGTCCATGACGCGCATTCTAGCGCCGTGCCTGGCAACGCCGGCGCAACACGCCGTACCGCCCGTCGCAGGGCCGGCGCCGTCCGGGATCAGCGCTGGCCGCGCCGGTCGCGCTCGAAGGCCAGCGCGCGCAGCAGCGCCACCGCGAGCGCCGACAGCATCAGCGCCGCGGTCCAGAACACCGGGCCCTGTTCGATGCCGATGGCCGCCACGTAGCCGGCGAGGCTGATCGCGAAGCCCGCGCCCGCGCCGACGCGCAGCGCGCGCCTGCGCGCCTGCAGCGTGCCCGGGACCATCGCCAGGGCCAGCGACCACCAGCCGGCAAGCAGCAGCAGCGTGGCGAATACGACCATCTCAGGCTCCTCCGTCCACGGCCACCGCACGGTCCGTGCGCGCGCGTGGCTCCGACCGCACCGCCACCGGCGCTGGGCGCCGCGCCGCCTTGCGTGCCAGCGCGGCGAACGCGAGCGCGAAGCCGATCGCCACCAGATCCACCGCCGCCAGCGCCCAGTCGCCGCGCGCGAGCGTGGCGAGGAGGTGGCTGTCCGGGGCGGTGGCGAAACTGACCAGCGGGATCGCGCCCATCGCCAGCGCCGTGGCTGCGAACAGGTCGCGCCAGCCGCGCCCCGAGCGCTCGCGCACTGCGCCCCACGCCGCCGCCGCGATCCAGGACAGGGCGAACGCACTCACCTCCGCGCCGGCGCGATCGTCCAGCGAGGCCGGCAGCACGCGGTTCGCGACCAGCATCGCCGCACAGGCGAACGGCATCCCGCCGACCACGCCGACGTTCAGCGCCCGCACCAGGCCGTAGCCGCTGAGCACGCCCGCCGCGGCCACGCGCTGCTCGCGCTTGCGCACCCAGACCTGCATGCCGGTCGCCAGCATCACGCAACCGGCCAGGCCCAGCACGAAGTACAGCCAGCGCAGCGGCGCGCCGCCGAACTGCGCCATGTGCAGCCCACCCAGGAAGGCGTAGGTGTCGTACCCCGCGGTCGCGGGCGCGGACTGGTGCACGAACGCGCCGGTGGCGGCGTCGTACTGCACCTGCTGCATGTCCCAGGCCACGCGTCGCGAATGATCGGTGCCGAACGCGATCGTCGCGCTGGCGTCGGCGGGATGGTGGATGGACGCCCACTCCACCGGAGCGCCCATGCGCTGCCGCGCGTCGGCGACCAGCGCGTCGACCGAATGCAGCGATTCGAGCGGGCGGCCGACCTCGGGGCGCTCGTAGAAGCCGCCGGCTTCCTCGTAGAACTTCTCGACATCGCCCCCGTACGCAGCCTGGGTGCCGCCGAAGATGTAGCTGGCGGCGAAGATCGCCACCCCGGTGTAGGCGATCATCAGGTGGAACGGCAGCCCGAGCACGCCGGCGAGGTTGTGGCCGTCCAGCCACGCGCGCTGGCCGCCGCCGCGCCAGCGCAGCATGAAGAAGTCCTTGAAGATCTTCTTGTGGGTGATCACGCCGGCGACCAGCGCCACCATCATCAGCATGCCGGTGAGTCCGACCAGGTACATGCCCCACAGGCCTGCATGCAGGTCGTAGTGCAGCTGGAAGAAGAACTGCCCGGGGCCGGACGCCGGTATCTCCGCGCCGTTGCGTGGATCCAGCAGCACCTCGCCCTGGCTGCCGTCGTCGTTGTACCAGAACGCTTCCATCCCGCGCTTGCGATCGCCCGAGACGTGCGCCCACCACACGTGCGCCTCCGGGGCGTGCTCGCGCACGCGCGCGAAAGCGGCGTCGAACCGGGTCGGCTGCTGGCCGGACATTCCGTGCAGCGACGGGCGCGCCCAATCGTCCAGTTCGCGGTCGAAGCAGGCGATGGTGCCGCCGACGAAGATCACGAACAGCAGCCAGCCGGCCAGCAGCCCCGACCAGGTATGGAGCCAGGCCATCGCCTGGCGCAGCGAATTCTTCATCGCGTCGTCCCCGTTCCGATGCGCATCACGGCCGCAGCGCCTGTTCGGCGAGCAGCGTCGCCAGCCCGAGCATCGCCACGCCCAGCAGCAGCGGAACGCCCGCGGCGCGCTTCCAGTCGCGCGCGCCGAAGGCATAGACCGCCGCAGCGCACCAGACCGGGAACGCCAGCAGCGCGCCGGCGACCACCCGGTCCGGGCGCGAGAACGGCAGGACGCAGGCGCCCAGCGCGGAGAACGCGTGCGCGAGGAAGTAGCCGCCGAACACGGCGGCCAGCGTGCGCACCAGCACCTGGCCGGCGTGGCGCCAACCGCCGGCAGCGCGCTTGCTTGCGGGGGGAGAGAGAACCTGGGTCGCCATCGGATCCGGTGACTGGGGCCGGGACGCCCGGCGGATCGCGATAGGTTAAATGAGATCCATTAGCAGGCGCAAATGCGCACCATCCCCATCGTCAGTCCGGCCGGCTTTTTGCACCGGCGCCCAGCACGCCGAACAGTGCGATCCCGATCGCCCCGCCCACCACGGCGCAGTCGGCGATGTTGAAGGCGGGCCAGTAGTAGTCCTTCCAGTGCCACTGGATGAAATCCACGACGTGGCCATGGACCTGGCGGTCGATGATGTTGCCCAGCGCGCCGCCGATGACCAGCGCGAACGGCAGCGCCGTGCGCCAGTCGCGGCGCGGCGTCTTCCACAGCCAGAACGCCAGCAGCCCGCTGATGCCGATGCCGAGCACGGTGAAGAACCACTTCTGCCAGCCGCCCGCGCCGGCCAGGAAGCTGAAGGCGGCACCGGTGTTGTAGGTGCGGTACCAGTTCCAGAAGCCATCGATGACCGGGATCGGGGTGTATTCGGGCAGGCTGGTGAGCACCCACCACTTGGTGAGCTGGTCGAGCACGATCACCACCGCCGACAGCAGGAGCCAGGCCAGCGCGGTGGGTCCGGGCCGGGACTGCGGCGACGCAGGACTCAGAACCATCGGCGATCCTCCCCCGGGCCTTCGATGTTCGACACGCAGCGTCCGCACAGCTGCGGATGATCGGCATGCGCGCCGACATCGCCACGACGCTGCCAGCAGCGCACGCACTTGGCCTTGGCGGTGGGCGTGGCGACGATGCGCGAGCCCTCGCCGTCCCACGGCAGCACGGTGACATCGCCGCTGATCAGCAGGAAACGCAGCTCGTCCACCAGCGGAGCGACGCGGATGTGGTCCGCGGTGCCGGCGTGCAGTTCGATCTCCGCGTCCAGCGCCGCGCCGATCTCGCCGCTGGCGCGCATCGGCTCGAGCACCTTCGCCACCTGCTCGCGCAGCACCAGCAGGCGCTCGAAATCGTTCGCGCCCAGCGGTGCGTCCGCCGGCAGCGGCGCCAGGCCCCCGTACCAGGTGGCGAACAGCACGTTGCCTTCGCGCTCGCCGGGCAGGTAGCCCCACAGTTCGTCGGCGGTGAAGCTGAGCACCGGCGCGATCCAGCGCACGAAGGCTTCGCTGATCCGGAACATGGCGCTCTGCGCACTGCGCCGGCCGCGCGAATCCTCGCCCATGGTGTACAGGCGGTCCTTGGTCACGTCCAGGTACAGCGAGCCCAGGTCGACGCTGCAGAAGTTGAGCAGCAGTTGCACGATCTCGGCGAAGTCGTAGCGCTCGTAGGCCGCCTTGACCTTCTCCTGCACCTCGAACGCGCGGTGCACGATCCAGCGGTCGAGCGCGACCATGTCCTCGAGCGGGCGCAGGTCGCGCGCCGGATCGAAGCCGTTGAGGTTGCCCAGCAGGAAGCGCGCGGTGTTGCGGATGCGGCGGTAGGCGTCGGCGTTGCGCTTGAGGATCTCCTGCGACAGCGACATCTCGTTGCTGTAGTCGGCGCTGGCGATCCACAGGCGCAGGATGTCCGCGCCCAGGGTCTTCATGATGTCCTGCGGCTCGATCCCGTTGCCGAGCGACTTCGACATCTTGCGGCCGTGTTCGTCCACGGTGAAGCCGTGGGTCAGGCATTGCCGGTAGGGCGCCGCCTTGTCGATCGCCACGCCGGTCAGCAGCGACGACTGGAACCAGCCGCGATGCTGGTCGGAGCCTTCCAGGTACAGATCGGCCGGCTTGCCGAGGCCGCGTTCGAGCAGCACGCCCTCGTGGGTGACGCCCGAATCGAACCAGACGTCGAGGATGTCGGTGATCTTCTCGTAGTCCTTCGCCTCCTCGCCCAGCAGTTCGGCCGGATCGAGCGAGTACCACACGTCCACCCCGCCCTGCTCCACGCGATCGGCGACCGCGCGCATCAGTTCGGTGCTGCGCGGATGCGGCTCGCCGGTCTCGCGGTGCACGAACAGCGCGATCGGCACGCCCCAGGTGCGCTGGCGCGAGATCGTCCAGTCCGGACGTCCCTCCACCATGCCGGCGATGCGCGCCTTGCCCCAGGCCGGGTACCAGCGCACGGTTTCGATCGCGGCCAGCGCGTCGGCGCGCAGGTCGGCCTGCTCCATCGAGATGAACCACTGCGGCGTGGCGCGGAACGCGATCGGCGTCTTGTGCCGCCAGCAGTGCGGGTAGCTGTGCTCGAAGCGGCTGAAGGCGAGCAGCGTGCCGTCGCGGCGCAGCACCTCGACGATCACGTCGTTCGCCTTCCAGATATGCAGGCCGGCGAGTCCGGTGCCGTGCGCGGTCGGGGTCGACGGCAGGTACACGCCGCGGCCGTCGACCGGATTGAGCTGCGCGGCCGGGTAGCGATCGATCAGCCCGTACTGGCGCGCGACGGCGTAGTCCTCCTGGCCGTGGCCGGGAGCGGTGTGGACCGCGCCGGTGCCGTCCTCGGCCGAGACATGGTCGCCGAGCAGGATCGGGATGTCGCGCTCGTCGTAGAACGGATGCGCGAACAGCATGCCCTCGAGGCGCTCGCCCTTCGCGCGTCCCAGCACCCGCGGCGACCCGACGCCGTAGCGCGCGAGCGCCGGCTCCACCAGCGCCTCGGCCAGCACCAGCCAGCGCGCGTGGCCGTCGTGCGAGGGGCCTTCGACCAGCGCGTAGTCGAGTTCGGCGCCGAGCGAGATCGCCAGCGAGGCCGGCAGCGTCCACGGCGTGGTGGTCCAGATCGGCACCGCGACCTCGACGTCCTCCGGCACTTCCACGCCGAACGCGCGCGCCACCGCCTGCGGGCTGCGCGCCGCGTAGGCCACGTCGATCGCGGGCGACACCTTGTCGGCGTACTCGATCTCGGCCTCCGCCAGCGCCGAGCCGCAGTCGAAGCACCAGTGCACCGGCTTCACGCCGCGGGTCAGATGGCCGTTGTCGACGATCTTGGCCAGCGCGCGGATCTCGTTCGCCTCGAAGCGGAAATCCAGCGTCTTGTAGGGGTTGTCCCAGTCGCCCAGCACGCCGAGGCGCTTGAAGTCCTTGCGCTGGATGTCGATCTGCGACTGCGCGTACTCGCGGCATTTCTGCCGGAACTCGACCGCGTCCAGCTTCACCCCGACCTTGCCGTACTTCTTCTCGATCGCGATCTCGATCGGCAGGCCGTGGCAGTCCCAGCCCGGCACGTACGGCGCGTCGAATCCCGCCAGCGTCCTGGACTTGACGATGATGTCCTTGAGAATCTTGTTGACGGCATGTCCGAGGTGGATCGCACCGTTCGCGTACGGCGGGCCGTCGTGCAGCACGAACCGCGGACGGCCCGCCGCATGCTCGCGCAGCCGCGCATACAGACCCTCGCGCTCCCAGCGCTCGAGGGCGGCGGGCTCGCGCTTGGGCAGGTCGCCGCGCATCGGGAATTCCGTGGCGGGCAACAGGATCGTGGACTTGTAGCGCTGGCTGTCTTCGGTGTCGGTCACGCGGTGGCCCGTCGTGGGGAATGCTGCTGGAGGAGGCTGCGCGCTTCGGCGGCGTCGCGATCCATCTGCGCGACGAGGGTCGGCAGGTCCGGGAATTTCTCTTCGTCGCGCAGGCGGGCGACGAACTCGACCTCGATCCGGCGCCCGTACAGGTCGCAATCGAAATCGAACAGGTGCGCTTCGAGCAGCGGCTCGACGCCACCCACGGTCGGCCGGGTGCCGAAACTCGACACCGACGGCCAGGGCCGGCTCTGACCGCCATCGCTGGCCACGCCGTGCACGCGGGTGGCGTAGATGCCGCGCAGCGCGGGCACCTTGCCGGCGAAGCGCAGGTTGGCGGTGGGATAGCCGAGCGTGCGGCCAAGCTGCTGTCCGCGCACCACCCGCCCCGACACCGTGTACGGCTTGCCGAGCAATCGCGTGGCGGTATCGAAGTCGCCCTCCACCAGCGCCTGGCGGATGCGCGTGCTCGACACCCGTTCGCCGCCCACCGCGACCGGCTCGATCTCGCCGGCCACGAATCCCAGCCGCGCGCCTTCGCGTTGCAGCAGGGCGAGATCGCCGGCGCGCCGGTGGCCGAAGCGGAACCCCGGCCCCACCCAGACCTCGGCTGCGCGCAGCCGTCCGGCCAACACCTGCGCGGCGAAGGCCTCGGCCGACATCGCCGCCATCCGCGCATCGAAGCGCAGCAGCCCGATGATCTCCGCGCCCAGCTCGCGCAGGCCCTGCACCTTCGCCCGCGGCAGGCTCAGCCGCGGTGGCGGCGAGGCCGGTGCGAAGAACTCGCGCGGCAGCGGCTCGAAGCTCAACGCCGCGGCGGGAAGACCCAGGCCGCGCGCACGCGACACCGCGTGCCGCACCAGTGCGCGATGGCCCAGGTGCAGGCCGTCGAACGCACCGATGCAGACCACACTGCCGGTGGGGCACAAGGGCCCGCCGTCGACGTCGCGGAACAGCCTGCTCATGGACTCTCGATTGGGGCCCGACCGGTTGCGGACGGGCATGGGCGCATGGATGCGCCGGAAAAGTATAGCGGCGCCGTCAACGGGCACGACCGTGGCGGCCGGCGAGCCGCCGCATCAGTGACGCAGGTGGCGTGGCCGGACGCCCTGCAGCCACAGCGCCACGGCATACACCAGCGCGCCCGGGCCCACCACCAGCGCCAGGCGCCACGCACGCTCGCTCCAGTGCCACGTGGTCCAGCCGTCCCAGGCCGACAGCAGCGCCAGCACCAGGGTCGACATCGCCGCGCTGGCGACCAGCAGCTGGCGCAGGAACCGGCCCCAGCCGGGCGCGGGGCGGAACACGCACGCGCGGCGCAGGTACCACCACAGCTGGATCGCATTGGTCCAGCCCGCCACGGCCGTGGCCAGGGCCAGGCACGCGTGCGCACCCGGCATCGCCTTCAGCGCCGCGCGCAGGTTCCCGCCGCCCTGCGCCCAGGCATCGCGCCCGACCTCGGTGAACGCCAGCGCCAGCGCCAGCAACAGCGCCGTGGCGGCGATGTTCGCCAGCACCGCGACCACCCCGGCCTTGACCGGAGTGCGGGTGTCCTGACGCGAGTAGAACGCCGGCGCCAGCACCTTCACCAGCAGGAAGGCCGGCAGCGCGGTCGACAGCGCAACCACGGTCAGCGCCGCCATCCGCGTGTCCTGCGCGGTGAAGCGCCCGTGCTGGAACAGCGTCGCCACCAGCGCCTCGGCGCACAGCATCAGCCCCAGGCAGGCCGGCACCGCGATCATCAGGCACAGGCGCAGGCCCCAGTCCAGCGCCTTCGAATAGCCCTCGGGGTCGGCGGCGGCATGACGGCGCGAGAGGTGCGGCAGGATCACCGCGCCGATGGCCACGCCGAACATGCCCAGCGGGAACTCCAGCAGCCGGTCGCCCAGGTACAGCCAGGTCACGCTGCCGCCGATCAGCATCGAGGCGACCACGGTGTTGAGCAGCAGGTTGAGCTGCGCCACCGACGACCCGAACAGGGTCGGGACCATCAGCCGCATCACCCGCCGCACCCCTTCGTGCGCCGCGCCCCAGCGTGGCCTGGGCAGCAGGCCCAGCCGCGCCATCGACGGCAGCTGGAACGCCAGCTGCAGCGCGCCGGCCACCAGCACGCCCCAGGCCAGCGCCATCACCGGCTGTTCCATCCGCGGCGCCAGCGCCAGCGCGGCGGTGATCATCGACACGTTCAGCAATACCGGCGACAGCGCCGGCACCGCGAACCTCTGGTAGCTGTTCAGCACGCCGCCCGCCAACGAGGCCATCGAGATGAACAACAGGTACGGGAAGGTGATGCGCAGCATGTCCGTCGCCAGCCGGCCCTGTTCCCCGTCGGCGTCGAAGCCGGGCGCGAATACCCGGATCACCCAGGGCGCGGCCAGCACCGCGGCGGCGGTGAGCACCAGCAGCACCGCCAGCAGGGTGCCGGCGACCCGGTCGACCAGTTCCTTGACCGCCGCGTGGTCGCGCCGCTCCCGGTACTCGCTCAGCACGGGCACGAAGGCCATCGAGAACGAGCCCTCGGCCGAGAGCCGGCGCAGGAAGTTCGGGATCCGGAACGCCACCAGGAATGCGTCCATCGCCGGGTTGGCGCCGAACACCGCGGCGTAGACCTGGTCGCGGACCAGCCCGGAGATCCGGGAAATGAAGGTCATGGCGCTGAACACGGCGGTCGAACGCAGCAGCCCGGCCCGCTTCGGCGCCGCCGGCGCGCCGCCCGGCGGGAGGGTCGGGTCGGGTTCGCTCACGCTCCCGCCCCCCGCCGACCGGACTGGTTGACCCAAGTGGCTGAAACCCTCATAATTTCCGGCTCCGTTTTCCCGAAGCCCGGCGCTCGCCGGTATTCGACGTTCAACTCCATACAAGATTCCAGGATCCCATCGTGGCCAACATCAAGTCCGCCAAGAAGCGCGCCAAGCAGACCGTCGTGCGCAACGCGCGCAACACGGCCCAGCGTTCGCAGCTGCGCACCGCCGTCAAGAAGGTCGTCAAGGCGCTCGACGCGAACGACGCCGCCGGCGCCGAAGCCGCCTTCGCCGTCGCCCAGCCGCTGCTCGACCGTTTCAGCTCGCGTGGGCTGATCCATCGCAACAAGGCCGCGCGCCACAAGAGCCGTCTGACGGCCCGCATCAAGGCGCTCAAGGCCGCGGCCTGATCCGCCGAAGACGGCAGCTGTTCCGAAAAACCCGGCGCAAGCCGGGTTTTTTGTGGCCGGGACGATGCACCCGCCGCGGAAGGGTCCGCCCGTGCGCCATGTCCGCGACGCCGGTGCCCCGCTTCGAGAGCGGATGTAGCGCACGGCCACCGGCGGCGACGCAAGGAACGGCATCGGGGCGCGCCCCGGCGATGCACGGTGCGCATGCGGCGCCTGGCGGCGGCCGGAGCGTGGCGGCGCCTCCTCCAGGCCCGCCTGTCCGCCGCGCGTGGCCTCAGCCATTGCCCGGCGCGTCGACGTCGGTCGGTCCCGCAGCGTCGCGGGCGTCGGCGGACGCGCCGTCCGCCTCGCGCTCCTGGCGCCCCATCTCGTCCAGCGCCGCCTGCACCTTGAGCATCACCTCGCGGGTGCCGGCGTGGGCCAGGCCCGAGATGATGAACCACGGCGCGCTCCAGCCCAGTGCGGACACGATGCGCTCGCCCAGCGCGCGCGCATCGTCGGCCGGGATCAGGTCGGCCTTGTTGAGCAGCAGCCAGCGCGGCTTGTCGAGCAGGCCGGCGTCGAACTTCGCCAGCTCGCGCTCGATGGTGCGGATCTGTTGGACCGCATCGCCGCCGTCCAGCGGCTCGATCTCCACCAGGTGCAGCAGCAGCCGCGTGCGCTGGATGTGGCGCAGGAACAGCGCCCCCAGCCCGGCGCCATCGGCCGCGCCCTCGATCAGGCCGGGGATGTCGGCGATCACGAAACTGCGCGCCGGCTCCACGCTGACCACGCCCAGGTTCGGGTACAGGGTGGTGAACGGGTAGTCGGCCACCTTCGGCGTCGCCGCCGAGACCGCCCGGATCAGGGTGCTCTTGCCCGCGTTGGGGAATCCCAGCAGGCCGACGTCGGCCAGCAGCTTGAGCTCGAGCCGCAAGGTACGTTCCTCGCCCGCGGTGCCCGGTGTCGACTGCCGCGGGGTGCGGTTGGTCGAACTCTTGAAATGCATGTTGCCCAGCCCGCCCTTGCCGCCCTGCGCCACCAGCAGGCGCTCGCCGTGGCGGGTGAGGTCGCCGATCACCTCGTCGGTATCGACGTTGTGCACCACGGTGCCGGTGGGCACGGCGATCAGCACGTCCTCCCCGCCCTTGCCGTACATCTGCCGACCCATGCCGTTCTCGCCGCGCTGGGCGCGGAACTGCTTCTGGTGGCGGAAGTCGACCAGGGTGTTGAGGTTCTCGTCGGCGACCAGATAGACGCTGCCGCCGTCGCCGCCGTCGCCGCCGTCGGGCCCACCCAGCGGGATGAACTTCTCGCGGCGGAAGCCCACGCAGCCGTTGCCGCCGTTGCCGGCAGTGACGGTGATTTCAGCTTCGTCGACTAGCTTCATGGGATTCTGGATTCGTCATTCGGGTTGGCGCGAGCGCACAGCGTATCCGGGCGGTCGCCGTCGGGCACGCGCGATCGGTCCGGAGCAGCGCATGGATCATGCCGGCGCAATGCACCGGATCGGCGCATCGTCTGCGCGAACCGGGCGTGCAAACGAAAAACCCCGCCGAAGCGGGGTCTTCGCCTGCGTCGCCGACAGCTTACGCCTCGGCGACCACGCTCACGGTACGCCGCTTCTTCGGTCCCTTGACCGAGAACTCGACCTTGCCGTCGACCAGCGCGAACAGCGTGTGGTCGCGGCCCAGGCCCACGCCGGGACCCGGATGGAACTGGGTACCGCGCTGGCGGACGATGATGTTGCCGGCGTCGATCGCCTGGCCGCCGAAGATCTTGACGCCCAGGTACTTCGGGTTGGAGTCGCGGCCGTTGCGCGAGGAACCTACGCCCTTCTTGTGTGCCATGACTGCTGCTCCTTACTTGTTGTCGCCGGAACCATTGATTCCGGTGATCTCGATTTCGGTGTAATGCTGGCGATGTCCCTGCCGCTTCATGTGGTGCTTGCGGCGGCGGAACTTGATGATGCGCACCTTGTCGGCGCGGCCGTGGGCCACGACCTTCGCGGTGACGCTGGCGCCCTTGAGCGCGTCGCCGATCCTGATGCCGTCGCTGTCGCCCAGCATCAGCACGTTGTCGAACGTGATCTCGTTGCCGGCTTCGGCCTCGAGCTTCTCGACGCGGAGCGTTTCGCCCTGCGCCACGCGGTATTGCTTGCCGCCGGTGACCAGTACTGCGTACATGTGGAGCCTCTCGATATCGGTGTTGGTTCTGTAGTTATTCTTGGACCTGACCGCCATCGAGGGCGGACAGAAGCGGAATTGTAGGGGATTCAGCGGGTTGCGCGCAACATCCTGTCCCGCCCGCGGCCGACGGGCGGGTCTGGCTACCCGGCCCGCGCCCAGGGCGGATCGGCGAAATGGGCCGCCAGGTGGCCGACGAAGGCCCGGACCCGAGGCGGCACGAGGACGCGTCCCGGCATGACCGCATGGATGCCGCTGGGCGGCGGCGGATGCCCGGGCAGCACGACCCGCAGCCGGCCTTCGGCCAGGTCGCGGTGGACGTGCCAGACCGAGTGCAGCGCGATGCCCAGGCCCGCTACGGCCGCCTCGCGCAGGACCTCGCCGTAGTTGCTCTCGAACCGGCCACGGACGCGGACCTCGACCGGCGCGCCCGCCCCGTCCGTCAGCCGCCAGACCTCCCGGTGGCCATCGCGTCCGGTCAGCAGCAGGCAATCGTGCTGGGCGAGCGCCGAGGGATCGTCGGGTTCGCCGCGGCGGTGCAGGTACTCCGGGGATGCGCACAGGACCCGCTCGTTGGCCACCAGCTGTCGCGAGACCAGCCCGGAGTCGTCGAGCCGGCCGATCCGGATCGCGAGATCGAAGCCGGCGCCGACGAGGTCGACCACGCGGTCGTCCAGGTCCAGGCTGACCCGCAGACCGGGATGCGCAGCGAGGAATCCCGCCATCAGCGGCGCGATGTACTGCCGCCCGAACGAGGCCGGCGCGGTCACGCGCAGGGTGCCTGCCACCGCCCCACCGCGCTGGCGCAGCCGGTCGCCCAGCAGCGCCAGTTCCTCGACCAGCGCGCGTCCTTCCTGCGCCAGCGCCACCCCCTCGGGGGTGGGATGCAGGCGCCGCGTGGTCCGGTGGAGCAGGCGCACGCCCAGTTCCCGCTCGAGCCGCTTGAGCCGCTGGCTGGCGACCGCCACGGACAGGTCGAGGTGGCGGGCGGCGGCACTGATCGAGCCCAGGTCGAGCACCTGCAGGAACAGGGCGATGTCGCCGACGCGATCCATGATCTCCAACTATTCGTTGAAACTGATTCGGCAGTTTCTCGGTTTTTCGTGGCAGTGCAAGCCGCGACAGTGGCGGTCGGACGCCGACCGCCGCCGGGCGCAAAGCGACACCCCCTCTTCTTTCTGGAGACATCGCATGCAATACCGCTCCCTCGGTGCCTCCGGGCTCAGGGTCTCGGCGCTGGGATTCGGCGCCGGCACCTTCGGCGGTACGGGGCCGCTGTTTTCGGCGTGGGGCACCACCGGCGAGGACGAGGCGCGCAGGCTGGTCGATATCGCCCTCGCGGCCGGGGTCAACTTCTTCGACACCGCCGACGTGTATTCGGACGGCGCCTCCGAACGCATCCTCGGCGCCGCACTCAAGGGCCGGCGCGACCAGGTGGTGCTGTCGACCAAGACCGCCCTGCGCCTGGGCGAGGGCCCCAACGACGTGGGCACCTCCCGTCACCGCCTGTTGCGCGCCGTGGAGGCTTCGCTGCGGCGCCTGGGCACCGACTATATCGACCTGCTGCAGCTGCACGCCTTCGACGCGAATACGCCGCTGGAGGAAACGCTGGCCACGCTCGACGGGCTGGTGCGCGCGGGCAAGGTGCGCTACCTGGGCGTGTCCAATTTCTCCGGCTGGCAGCTGATGAAGGCGCTGGCGATCGCCGACCGGCAGGGCCATGCGCGCCCGGTGGCGCACCAGGCCTACTACTCGCTGGTCGGCCGCGACTACGAATGGGAGTTGATGCCGCTCGGCCTGGACCAGGGCGTCGGCGCGGTGGTGTGGAGCCCACTGGGCTGGGGACGGCTGACGGGGAAGGTCCGCCGCGGCCAGCCGCTGCCCGCCGGCAGCCGCCTGCACGCCACCCGTGCCTTCGCCCCGCCGGTCGACGACGAGCGCCTGTTCCGCGTGACCGACGCGCTCGACGCCGTCGCCGCCGAGGCCGGCAGGCCGGTCCCGCAGGTGGCGCTGAACTGGCTGCTGCAGCGGCCGGGCGTGGCCACGATCCTGGTCGGCGCGCGCGACGCGCGGCAGCTCGAACAGAACCTCGGCGCCAGCGGGTGGACGCTGGCGCCCGCGCAGATCGAACGCCTCGACGCAGCCAGCGCCATCACGCCGCCGTATCCCTACTATCCCTACTGGAACGGGATGTTCACCGAACTCGCGCCACCGCCCGTTCCTGTCCGGCTGGAGACCGCTCCATGACGCCCGCCACCGCGCGATGCGGATTGCCGCGCTGCCACCACGCGCCGGCGTGCCCGCCCGCGCCCGAACACGAGGCCCGCCGATGAGCCCGCGACTGCTGCGCTACGCCGCGTTCTCCCGGGATCCGGCGGGCGGCAATCCCGCCGGCGTGTGGATCGGCGACTCCCTGCCGGCGAAGGCCGAGATGCAGCGCATCGCCGCCCGGGTCGGGTACTCGGAAACCGCCTTCGTCGCCGCGCCGGACGCGTCCGGCGGGCGCCAGGTCCGCTACTTCAGTCCCGTGGCCGAAGTGCCTTTCTGCGGCCACGCCACCATCGCTGCCGCAGTGGCGCTGGGCGATCTGGGCGAAAGCGCGAAGCAGCGGTTCCAGACCGCAGCGGGCGAGGTCGAGGTGCGCGTGTCGATCGACGCGGATGGGCGCATGGCGACCCTGGTGTCGGTCCCGCCGCGCCACGCACCGGTGCCCGGGGCACTGCTGCGCGATGCGCTGGCGGCGCTGGATTGGGGCATGGACGAACTGGACCCGGCGATTCCGCCCGCCCTCGCCTTCGCCGGCGCCTGGCACCTGGTGCTCGCGGCGGGCGACCGGCAACGGCTGGCGGCGCTCGAGTACGATTTCGAGCGGCTCGCGACGGTCATGCGCGTGCACGATCTCACGACCCTGCAGCTGGTGTGGCGCGAGCGCGTCGGGCTGTTCCATGCGCGCAATCCTTTCCCGGTCGGCGGCGTGGTGGAGGATCCGGCGACCGGTGCGGCCGCAGCGGCGCTCGGAGGGTATCTGCGCGATGCCGGTCTGGTCGACGCGCCTGCGCGGCTCACCATCCACCAGGGCGAGGCGATGGGCAGGCCGGGTCGGCTGCAGGTCGACATCCCCGCCAGCGGCGGCATCGCGGTGTCCGGTCATGCGATCCCCATTCCCGATGCATCCGCAGGAGATGTGCGATGAACACGATGAAAGCCGTTGCCCTCACCCGCTATCTGCCGATCGACGATCCACAATCGCTGCAGGACGTGGAACTCGACGCGCCCGTCGCCGACGGACGCGACCTGCTGGTGCGCGTGGAGGCGGTCTCGGTCAATCCCGTCGACACCAAGGTCCGCGCCCCGAAGCCGCAGGTCGAGTCCCGGCCGAAGGTGCTCGGTTACGACGCCGCCGGCGTGGTCGAGGCCGTCGGACCGGACGTGACCGGGTTCCGCCCCGGGGATGCGGTCTACTACGCCGGCGACATCACGCGCCCGGGCAGCAATGCGCAGCTGCAGCTCGTGGATGAACGCATCGTCGCGCACGCGCCTGCCACGCTCGACGTCGCGCAGGCCGCCGCGCTGCCGCTCACGGCGCTCACCGCCTGGGAGCTGCTGTTCGAACGCATGGGCTACGCCGTTGAGGGCGGCGGCGGCGGCAAGGTGCTGCTGGTGATCGGTGGCGCCGGCGGCGTCGGGTCGATCGCGATCCAGCTGGCGACGCTGGCCGGGTTCACCGTGGTGGCCACCGCCTCGCGCGAAGAGACGGTCGCCTGGTGCCGCACGCTGGGCGCACGGCACGTGGTCGACCATCGCCAGCCGCTTGCGCCGCAACTTCAAACGTTGGGCATCGACTCGGTCGATGCCGCGCTCAACCTCGCCGATACCGACCGCTACTGGACCGAGCTGGGCGAGCTGCTGGCGCCGCAGGGCCACGTGGGCCTGATCGTCGAGCCCGCCGGCGCGCTGCGCATCGGCGATCCGTACAAGGCCAAGTGCATCGGCATCCACTGGGAAATGATGTTCGCGCGGCCGCGCTTCCGGACCGCCGACATGCACGAGCAGGGACGCATCCTGGCGCGGGTCGCGGAACTGGTCGATGCCGGGCGCCTGCGCGGCACGCTGTACGAGACGCTGTCGCCGATCAACGCGGTCAACCTGCGCGAGGCGCATCGCCGCCTGGAATCGGGCCGCAGCATCGGCAAGCTGGCACTGGCCGGCTGGTAGCCTCGACCGCGGCGGCACGGCGGTGTCCACGTGCCGGAACACAGTGGCGCGCGTGGCGCCATGGCCGGCGCACCGTTTCGACACGACAATCCGCACATGACGCGAGCATCCTTCCCGATCCATCGCCTGGCCAAGCTGCTGCTCGGACTGTTCGGCTATGGCATCGCGATCAGCCTGATGGTGCGCGCCGGGCTCGGCGTGGCGCCGTGGGACGTGCTGACCCAGGGCCTGGTACAGCAGACGGGCCTAGCCTTCGGCCTGCTCACCAACCTGATCGGCGTCGGCGTGCTGCTGTTGTGGTGGCCGCTGCGGCAGCGCCCGGGCCTGGGCACGGTACTCAACGTGCTGCTGGTCGGGCCGAGCGCGCAGTTCGGACTGTGGCTGCTGCCCGACGTGCACGTGTGGTGGCAACAAGCGGCGTTCTTCGCGGCGGGCTTGGGCCTGCTCGCCCTGGCCACCGGGCTGTACATCGGCGCGCGTTTCGGACCGGGCCCGCGCGACGGCCTGATGACCGGACTGCATGCGCGCTTCGGCTGGCCGGTGTGGGCGGTGCGCACCGGCATCGAGGGCTCGGTGTTGCTGGCGGGCTGGTGGATGGGCGGCACCGTGGGCGTCGGTACCCTGGCGTTCGCGCTGCTGATCGGCCCGCTGGTGGGTCGCACCCTGCGCTGGTTCGAACCGCGCGTGGTGGTGGTGCCGGCAGCGGCCTGACGCTCGGCGGGCGGCGCGCCTCGCAACCGGCGCTTGCCCGCCCGTCCGATTCGCGGCATCGTGCGCGTTCCATACGCATGCGTATCCCGACATGACGTTCGCCACGCCCGCGCCTGACCCCGCGTATCCGCACCTGTTCGCGCCGCTCGACCTGGGCTTCACCACGCTGCGCAACCGCGTGCTGATGGGGTCGATGCACACCGGCCTGGAAGACCGCAAGCGCGATTTCCCGAAGCTCGCCGCGTACTTCGCCGAGCGCGCGGAAGGTGGCGTCGCGCTGATCGTCACCGGCGGCTTCTCACCCAACTTCGAAGGCTGGCTGACGCCCTTCGCCAGCCGCCTGGCGTGGCCATGGGAAGCGCGCAAGCACCGCCAGGTCACCGCGGCGGTGCACGGGCACGGCGCGAAAATCTGCCTGCAGCTGCTGCACGCCGGACGCTACGCCTACCACCCGCTGTCGGTGGCGCCGTCGCGGATCAAGGCGCCGATCAATCCGTTCGCCCCGCGGTCGCTGTCCGCGCGCGGCGTCGAACGCACGATCGACGCGTACGCCACCGCGGCGAAGCTCGCGCGCGACGGCGGCTACGACGGCGTCGAGCTGATGGGTTCGGAAGGCTACCTGATCAACCAGTTCCTCAGCGCGCGCACCAACCGGCGCGGCGATGCCTGGGGCGGCGACGTGCGTCGGCGGATGCGGTTCGCGAGCGAGATCGTGCGCCGCGTGCGCGACGCCTGCGGCCCGGACTTCATCATTATCTACCGGCTGTCGATGCTGGAACTGGTGCCGGAGGGTTCGGACTGGGACGAGATCGTGCTGCAGGCACGCGCGATCGAGTCCGCTGGCGCCACGATCCTCAACACCGGCATCGGCTGGCACGAAGCGCGCGTGCCCACGATCGCCACGTCGGTGCCGCGCGCGGCCTTCGCAGGCGTCACCGCGAAGCTCAAGCCGCACGTGTCGCTGCCGCTGGTGGCCACCAACCGCATCAACATGCCCGACGTGGCCGAACGCATCCTCGCCGCGGGCGGCGCCGACATGGTGTCGATGGCGCGTCCGCTGCTCGCCGATCCGCAGTGGGTGGCGAAGGCGCGCGCCGGCACGCCGCAGGCGATCAACACCTGCATCGCCTGCAACCAGGCCTGCCTGGACCACGTGTTCCAGCGCCGCACCGCGAGCTGCCTGGTGAATCCGCGCGCGTGCGCGGAGACCGAGCTCAACTACCTGCCGACGCCGGCGCCGAAGCGGATCGCGGTGGTCGGGGCCGGACCCGCCGGACTGGCCTGCGCGACAGTGGCGGCGCAGCGTGGGCATCGCGTGGTGCTGTTCGATCGAGCGGGCGAGATCGGCGGACAGTTCAATCTCGCACGGCGCATTCCCGGGAAGGAAGAGTTCGACGAGACGCTGCGCTGGTTCGCGTACCGCATCGCGGAGACCGGCGTCGAACTGCGGTTGTCGACCGACGCGGACACACAGGCACTGGAGTCGTTCGACGAAATCGTCCTGGCCAGCGGCGTCACACCGCGCGCGGTCGACTTCGACGGGCACGACCATCCGAGCGTGGTGGGTTACGTCGACGTGCTGCAGGGGCGGATGGTGCCGGGACGGCGCGTGGCGATCGTGGGCGCCGGCGGCATCGGCTTCGATGTCGGCGAATTCCTGGTGCAGGACGCGCCCTCGCCGTCGCTCGACGTGGAGGCGTGGATGCGCGAATGGGGCGTCGATCCGCGCTTCGAACAGCCCGGCGGACTGGTGCAGCCGCGTGTGGGCCCATCGCCGCGCCAGGTGTGGTTGCTGCAGCGCAGTCCCGGCAAGCCGGGCGCGCGCCTGGGCAAGACCACCGGCTGGATCCATCGCAGCACGCTCAAGCACAAAGGCGTGCGCATGATCGGTGGCGTCGAATACGTGGCGGTCGACGACGAGGGCTTCCACCTGCGCATCGATGGCCAGCCGCAACTGCTGCCCGTCGACCACGTGGTGGTCTGCGCCGGGCAGGAACCGCACCGCCCGCTGCTGGCGCCCCTGCAGGCGCTGGGCCGGACCGTGCACGTCATCGGGGGCGCCGACGTGGCGGCCGAACTCGATGCTAAACGCGCCATCGCCCAGGCCAGCCGGCTGGCCGCAGCCCTCTGAGTCCGCATCACCCGGGGCCTGCACTGTCGGCCCTAAGGCCTTGATCCTGCACGCCGCCGTCGCCAGCGGTCATGTAAAAACTCCAATCGAATCATTCACTTCCACTACGCGTTCAGGAATGATTGGGTTTCGGACCCGTACCGTGCGCCCACTTTTCCCGCCTCCACCGATTGGCGGGAACCGGCCCGAGCCGCGTTCCGCGGACTTCGGCGCCCGGGCAAAAGCGCCATAGAGCCGCTGCCCTCCCCAACACGCCATGTCCGGTCATCGTCGACGCCTCCCCGCTGCGGGAGGCGCCGCGCGGGGCCGGGCGCAACGGAGCAAGGAGTTCCCGATGAAGCTCGACTGGATCCTGTGGCTGGCATCGATGATGTCGCCCGAAGCCGCAGATTCCCTCTGTCTCAGCACCACGCTGTACCTCGAGGCCCGCAACCAGTCCGTCCGCGGCCAGCAGGCCGTCGCCGAAGTGGCCTTGCGCCGCGAGGAGAGTGGCCTGTGGGGCGACTCGATGTGCGAGGTGGTCACCGCGCGCAAGCAGTTCGCACCGACGATCGTCTCGCCGCGCACGCGCATGCACAACACGCACGCCTGGGCGCAGGTGGTGGGCACCGCGATCGAGTCGGAACGCAACTGGGCGCTGCCTGTCGGCAAGCGCAAGGAGATCGTGCCCGGTGCCAGCCACTTCATGGCGCACGCGATCGCCGCGCCAAGCTGGCGCAATGCCTACCAGGTGGCGACCATCGGCGACCACACCTTCCTGCGCGTGCAGCCGCTCAAGCCGCGCAAGGGCTGAGCGCGATGCGGCGCGGCGCCTGGTGCGCCGCGCTGCTCACTCGCCGCCTCCCGCCTCGGGCCCGCGCTGCAGGGCGCGACGGATCTCCTCCAGCGCACCGGGATCGTCGAGCGTCGACAGATCGCCCGGGTCACGATCTTCGGCCAGCGCCTGCAGCGAACGCCGCAGCAGCTTGCCCGAGCGCGTCTTCGGCAGCGCGTTCACCACGTACACGCGTGCGGGTCGCGCGACGCCGCCGAGCTGGTCGACCACCACCTTGCGCATCTGCGCCGCGGTCTCGCCGGCCTCCGCATCGGTATGCGCGCGTCGCAGCGTTGCGAACACGATCGGTACCTGGCCCTTGACCGCGTCGTGCACGCCGATGACCGCAGCTTCCGCCACATCCGGATGGCGCGACACCGATTCCTCGATCTCGCGCGTGCCCAGGCGATGGCCGGCGACGTTGATCACGTCATCCGTGCGGCCGAGGATGAAGGTGTAGCCGTCGGCGTCGCGGATGGCCCAGTCGAGCGAACTGTAGAGCAGCTCGCGGAAATGGCTGAAATAACTGTCGACGAAGCGCTGGTCGTCGCCCCATATCGTCGTCATGCATCCGGGCGGTAGCGGCGGCTGGATCACCAGCACGCCCTTGTCTCCCGCGGGCGCATCCTCGCCGGTCGCCTCGTCGATCACCCGCAGGTGGTAGCCCAGGTTGGGCATCCCGGGCGACCCCAGCCGCACCGGATTCATGTCCAGGCCCGGCAGCAGGGTGAGCACCGGCCAGCCGGTTTCGGTCTGCCAGTAGTTGTCGATCACCGGTTTGCCGAGCACGTCCGAGATCCAGCGCGCGGTGGGCTCGTCGAGCGGCTCGCCGGCGAGGAACAGGTATTCGAACCCCGACAGGTCGCGATCGGTGATGAACGCCGGGTCGTGCTTCTTGAGCACGCGCACCGCGGTGGGCGACGAGAACATCGTGCGCACGCCATAACGCTCGACGATGCGCCACCAGATGCCCGGGTCAGGTGAGGTGGGCAGGCCCTCGTAAAGGATCGACGTGGCCCCCGCGATCAACGGCCCGTAGACGTTGTAGGAATGGCCGACCACCCAGCCGATGTCGGACGTGGAGAACATCACCTGCCCGGGGCGGATGTCGTACACCGACCACATCGACAGTGCGAGCGCGACCGCGTAGCCGCCCACGTCGCGCTGTACGCCCTTCGGCTTGCCGGTGGTCCCGGAGGTGTAGAGGATGTAGCTGGGTTCGTTGGATTCGAGCCAGGCCACCGGTACGTCCGCATCCTCCTGGCCCTGCCGCGCGCTGGCGTAATCGACGTTACGGTCCCCGCGCAATGCAAGCGGACCCGCCAGCCCACGATCGACCACGAGTACGCGTGCCGGCGGATGCTTGCAACGCGACAGCGCTTCGTCCACCAGTGGCAGGAACGGGATCACCTTGCCGCCGCGGATGCCGGCGTCGGCCGTGACCAGCACCACTGGCCTCGCATCGTCGATGCGCAGCGCCAGATTGTGCGCGGCGAAGCCGCCGAACACCACCGAGTGGATCGCACCGATGCGCGCGCAGGCGAGCATCGCGATCGCCGCGTCGAGCGTGTGCGGCATGTAGATCACCACCCGATCGCCCCGCGAGGCGCCCAGCGACTGCAGCACCGCGGCGAACACGTTCACCTCGCGATGCAGCTGGCGATAGGTCAGTTCGCGGATGCGGCCGGTTTCGCTCGACCAGCCGACCAGGGCCAGCTGGTCGCCGCGCGCCTCGAGGTGGCGGTCGACCGCGTTGAAGCACAGGTTGGTCTGCCCACCGACGAACCACCTTCGGAACGGCGGGTTCGAATCGTCGAGGATCCGGTCCGGCGGCCGATGCCAGTGGATGGCCTTCGCCTGCTCGCCCCAGAATTCCTCAGGGGTCTCGATGGAGCGTCGATACCAGTCTTCGTAGTGCATCACCGGCCCTCCCGCCGACTGATGCCGCGAAGGCTAGGCCGTGCCCGGCTCCGCGGCGCTACGACCTTGGTCTGTAGCGGGAAGAAGACTGTCGAATCAATGCCTTGGACATCCCTCCGGCGGACTAATCGTCGTGAGCGTCGCGCAGTTCGCGGCCTTCACGAGCCCGTATGCGCCGCCTCCGATGGTGCGGTCGTGCCCGCTTTCCCGCCGGCCCGTGCCGCGCTCACGGGCGGCGCACCCAACACCAGCCCGCACCACAACGGCGCGAGCAGGTAGAGACCCAGGAAATAGCGTCCCTGGACTTCGAACACCATATGCACCGCCCAGAATCCGGCCACCCATGCCAGCGGGATCCAGCCGAGCCGATTCCCCCGACGGAGCAGCCACCACGCGATCATCAGGCAGAGCGCCAGGATCGCGAGGCACACCCCCCGATAGGCGACGTTCTCGACCCGGCGCAGTGCGCGGTAGGCGGCCTCGATCCGATCGCGGTCGGGTCTCGCATCGATGCGCTCGCGCACGTTCGGAGCCTCGAACAGCCAGTACATGGCGTAGGGAGGCGGGCTGCCGATCTGCGGCGCCTTGCATGCGATCACCGATGCCCAGTGGCTGCCGGGACGTGCCGCCAGCCGATCGGCCACCGCCCGCAACATCGGACGATCCAGGTCCTCGCGCGCGGCAGCGGCTGCGGCCGGCGACCAGTTGCCGCAGCGCTGGCTCCAGCGATCGCTCGACACCAGCAGTCCCGCGTACAGCGTGACCGCCGAACTGGTGCGGATCTGCTCTGTCCGCCCACTGGCCTGGCGCATCGCCATGTCGGTCGCAAACCCCAGCAGGGACCCGGCCACCAGGACGCCCTGCACGACGAGTGCGCGCGATGCCGGGCGCCCGCGAAACGCAACCAGGAGCCCAGTCAGTGGCACGAACACCCAGAGCACCAGCGCATACTGCGGCCTCGTAGACACCGCCAGCGCGACCGCGACGATCGCGAGCGCAACGTGCAGCAATTGCGAACCATGCTTCGCCCTGCCTGCCGCCAGCCACGCGCCGATCCCCAACTGTGCAGCGGCGATCAGGTCGAGCTGGACGATCCCGAAGAACGGCGTGATCAGCAGCAGATACGCCGCTGTCGCATGGGCCAGGATGCGCCAGCGGGTCGGATCGACCCGCCATGCGAGCACAAGCGCAACTGTCGCAGCAGGCAGATTCAACGCAAGCGCGGACGCCACCGGAGACCATCCCAGGGCCTTCGGAAGCGCCAGCAGCCACAGCGACAGACCACCACGCTCATATGCCGACGCCGTACCGGCCGCAGACCAGTAATAGCCCCAGTCACTGTGAGGCGCTGGCTGCCACCACAGCGCGAGCCAGATGCCAAGCGCGGTCATCGCCAGCCATTGCAGCAAGAGCACGGGCGCGCCTTTGCCCAGCCAGGCGCTGCAACGACGGCTCACGGCCACTCCTGCGACGCACAGCCCGCCGGACCGACTCGCCTATCCGCCTGCGACGTGTCTCGTCCGCGCTGCGACTTCAAGATGGGCTCCGCGCGCGACAGAGCCATCGCCGCGCCGCCGCGCGCATCGAATCGTCGCTCCTCCCCGCACGGAACGCGGATCCTCTCGATCTCAGGCGCGCTCGAACCGCCAGCCCGGCGTCGGCGCACCGAAGCACGCGCTAGTGGTTCCGGCAAGCAGATCGCGATTCTTCTACGTGCCGTTCTATCGGCCGACCGACGGCGGACGCGTCGACGGCTCGACCAAATAGATCTCCACGGAAGATAGTCGCGCATGCTCGTCCAACTCCTGGCGTTCTGGGATCCGACCCGCATGTTGCGCTTCTGTCAGATCCGACAAGGATGCACGTGCCGCAAATTGTCGCGGCAACCACCAAGTGTCGGGGGCCAATGCAGGCAGCGCGCTGAAGCGTCCCAGGCGGAGGATGCGCACCCTGCCCTCGCGAGCGTCCTTCTGCAGGCGCCTGACCCATTGCGGCGGCTTCGACGAGCCAAGGTAGTCCCCGTGCCCCACCAGGAGCAGCGGGCCATCGACCTGATCGACCGCGGGATAGTCGAATCGCCCATTCCGATCTGTCTCTCGTCGCAGCATATTCGTGAACCGCTCCCGCTCTTCATCGGTGTCGAGTGTCAGCAGCGCCCTGCAACGGGCAAGATCCGTCGTCCAGCCCGAGGGCGTATCGACGACGGGCACCCCGGGGTGGCTGCGCTGCGCGTCCATCAACGCCAACTCGAACGCTTCCTTCGCCGGCGCGCCGTAGATCAGTCCGCGCTGGCTCCACTCCCGGTATGGACCGCTCGATAGCGCAAACCATATGACGCAGAGCGCCGCGACGATGGGAGTCCGGGCCCAATGGCTTCCGGCATATCCGGCAAGCGAGGTCAACAACCGGATCACGAGCAATGCAGCCGGTACGATGCAGGGTGCGTAATAGCGCTGCTGCATGACCGGAAAAACATACTCGGACAAGGAGCCCGACCCGTAGGTGAAGTACAGCAGCGGCCAGATCCAGAATGCCGCAACAGTCCACCACATCGTCGCGACCGGACCTCGCAGGCGTCGCCTGAAGGTGTCCCAGAGCAGGTGTGCCGTCGCAACCCCTGCGAAGATGAAAAGTGCCCACGAATGGTCGCCCAGCAGGTAACGCAGCGAATCGAGTCTGGCCCTCGGGGTCCGCCCCTGCGCGTCGGCGTAGCCGGTGAAGTCATGCGGAGACAGCAGGCTCCCCACGCTCGAATACCAGTCTCCGGACGTCGCCCGGAACACGAGCACCTCGATCAGCAGGACGACGACGAACCCGGCAGCCATCGCCATGCCGCCGAGAACTGCGATGGACAACCGATCGCGCCAGGCCTTCCACAGCAGCAGCGCCGCCGGAATCACCAGCACGACCGCTCCGCTCTCCTTGACGACGAAGCCGAGCGCCAGGCTCACGCCCGCGCCGAACGCGTATGCCCAGGCCGTACGTCGGGCGTTGCGCGAGGCATGCTCGCCGCCGACCCACCGGCACAGGCAGTACAGGCTTGCCACCAGGAACATCGACGACGCGATATCGGGCGCCATCGCACCCGCGTACAGAAACACGACGGGCTGCGACACCGCGAGTACGGCCGCGGCCGCAGCCCCCAGGGGCCCGAAAAACTGGCGGGCCAGCAGGAACGCTGCACCCCCCAGCATCAGGAAGAACACCCCGTAGATGGCGACGGACAGCTCCACGCTGGACGACAACGCGTACATAGCCGCCGCTGGCAGCAGCAGCACGATCCGACGCTCGGCCACCGAAGTCGTGGAGATTTCCTCGCCACTCGCGATACGTATCGCGCCGATCAGGTATCGGGTGTCGTCGCTGCAGTACAGACCGACGTAGTACAGATAGGCGAGCAGTAGCGGGGCGAACAGGGCGAGGCCCAGACCAAGGGCTTCCATTCGGTAGCGCTGGAACATCCTGTTCACCTTTGGTGCGGAGTGGAAGATCGCGACGAAAGATAAGCCACGCTGGCTACTGCAGCCTGCGCTGCAAGGGACGCTGCGGGATTCGCGCGTAATCGAAGGCTACGAAGCCCTGGATGAACACGAAACCCAGGATCATCGCCATTGTGACCACGCCCACCGTGCCGGGCGGGGATTCGGCGGCCCGCGCGAGGTTGGTGATCCATACCGTCGCGCCGTACACCGCCCCGAACAGCAGCAGGAGACTACCGCCCAGCAGTTGCAGTGACGCCAGGTTGAAATCTCGCAGGTAGTACTCGTAGAAGATCCGCTTGAGGAAATTCCTCGTGTGCGAGACGGCGAACCGGGGGATCTCGCGCATCGGACTGAGGTTGCTGGTCTCATCCGCGTAGGTCGCGCGCATCGGCAGATCCGCCACCACCGCGTCGATCAGGTGGAGGCGGAAGAGAAGATCGCTCTCGAAAAAGAACCGCTGGTCGATCTTTCCGAGTTCAACGTGCTCCAGGCACACCGAATGGATGGCGGTGAATCCATTGGTCGGATCGAAGACGTGCCAGTAGCCGGTCGAGAGCTTGCTGAGGAACGAAAGCGCGGCATTGCCCAACAGCCTCAAGCCCGGCATCTCCACCACGTCGCGCATATGGAAGAAGCGGTTGCCCTTCACGTAGTCAGCTTCGCCAGCGAGCAGCGGAGCGATGAAGCGCGGAATGAGGGCCGGATCCATCTGCCCGTCGGCATCCAGCTTGACGCAGACGGTGGCATCCAGCTCCATGGCGCGGCGGTACCCGACCACCATCGCGCCGCCCACCCCAAGGTTGACCGGGTTGAAGATGACCTCGACACGCGGGTCGTCGACTTCCTCATCGACCCGCCTGCCCGACCCATCGGGGCAGGCGTCGTCGACGACGAGGATGTGGTCCACCTCGACCCCGATGCAGCGTACGACATCGACCACCGACTGACTCGCCCTGAAAGCCGGAACGACGACCGCGACGCGCGCGGTCGCGGTCGTTGCCGCTTTTCCCACTCCCGACGGCGCGCCCGCGAAGGAACGGCTCTGGTCCACGGTGTCGATCAACCCAGCAGATGCGCCACGCCGCTGCGCTCTTCCTCGAGTTCGGCGAGGGTCTTGTCGATGGCCGTCCGGCTGAAGTCGTCGATCGGCAGGTCGCGTACCAGGGTGTAGCGGCCGTTCTCGGTGGTGACCGGGAAGCCGAAGATCACGCCTTCCGGGATCCCGTACGAACCGTCGGACGGGATGCCCATGGTCACCCACTTGCCCTCGCTGCCGAGCACCCAGTCGCGGACGTGGTCGATCGCCGCATTGGCCGCCGAGGCGGCCGACGACAGGCCGCGCGCCTCGATGATCGCCGCGCCACGCTTGCCGACCTTGGGAATGAACTCGTTCGCGTTCCAGTCGTCGTCGCCGATCCTGTCCTTCAGCGACGCGCCGCCCACGGTGGCGAATCGGTAGTCGGGATACATGGTCGGGCTGTGGTTGCCCCACACCACCAGCTTCTCGATCTCGCCCACGGCCACACCGGCCCTGTTGGCCAGCTGGCTCAGCGCACGGTTGTGGTCCAGGCGCAGCATCGCGGTGAAATTCTTCGGATCCAGGTCCGGCGCGGACTTCATTGCGATGTAGGCATTGGTGTTGGCCGGGTTGCCGACGACGAGCACCTTGACGTCGCGCGAGGCGACCTTGTTCAGCGCCGCGCCCTGGGCGGTGAAGATCTTGGCGTTTTCCAGCAGCAGGTCCTTGCGCTCCATGCCCGGGCCGCGCGGGCGCGCGCCGACCAGCAGGGCCACGTCGGCATCCTTGAACGCCACTTCCGGATCGTCGGTGCCGACCATGCCGGCCAGCAGCGGGAACGCGCAGTCTTCCAGCTCCATCATCACGCCGCGCAGCGCGGCCTGGGCCTTGTCGATCGGGAGTTCCAGCAACTGCAGGATGACCGGCTGGTCCTTGCCCAGCATTTCGCCGGAGGCGATGCGGAACAGCAGCGCGTAACCGATCTGGCCGGCGGCGCCGGTGACTGCGACTCGAACGGGGGCTTTCATCGGGAGGTCCTCTTGCAACGGGGAAGGCGGGCCCGCGTCGGCGCGCGGTCACCCGACGGGGAGAAAACGGTCGGCGGCATCACGTACGTCAAGCGGGATGTCAGGACAGTTCCGCGAAGAACTCGCGGAAGCGCTGCAGTCCCGGCGCGAGCTGCGGCGCGGGACAGGTGTAGGAAATGCGCAGGGCGCGCGGCTCACCGAAGGCCGAACCCGGCACGCAGGCCAGCCCCTTGGCGTCGAGCAGTGCGTTGCACAGGTCGACGTCGTTGTCGATCCGCAGGCCGGTGGGCGCGTGCGTCCTGCCGAAGGCGACGCTCACGTCCGGGAACGCATAGAACGCGCCCTGTGGACGCGGACACACCAGGCCCGGGATGTGCGACAGGGTCTCGAGTACGAGATCGCGGCGCTGCTGGAACTCGGCGCACTTCTGTGCCGGCACGTCCTGCGGCCCGGACAGCGCGGCGATCGCGGCCGCGACCGCCACCTCCGGCACATTGGTGACATGGGTGGAATTGAGCGCGGTCAGCGCCGCCGCCACCGGCTCGGGACCGGCCATGAAACCCACCCGCCATCCCGGCATGCCGTAGGTCTTGGACAGCGAGTCGACGAAGATCACCCGGTCGCGCAGCTCCGGACGGACGTGCAGGAAATTGTGGTAGCCCAGGCCGTCGAACACCATGCGGTGGTAGATGTCGTCGGTGATCACCCAGGTATCGGGATGGTGCGCGACCACGTCCGCCAGCGCCGCGATTTCCTCGCGGCTGTAGACCATGCCGGTCGGATTCGACGGGTTGTTGAACAGGAACACCTTCGGCCGGGCGGCCAGCGCGGCCTCGAGCTGCGCGGGCACCAGCTTGTAGTCCTGCCCTGGCGGGCACGGCAGCAGCCGCACGTCCGCGCCCAGCAGCGCGCCGATGTCGGCATAGGTGGTCCAGTAGGGCGTGGCGAAGGCGAACCCGTCGCCCTCCTCCAGCAGCGCCTCGCACAGGTTGAACAGCACGTGCTTGGCGCCGATGCCGGTGGCGCAGTTGGCGCGCGTGTAGCCTTCCAGCCCCGCGCGCGCCAGGTGCGCCAGGAACGCATCGAGCAGGGCGTCGGTGCCGCGGTTGCTGCCGTACTGGCCCGAATCGGACGCCAGGGCCTCGCGCGCGGCCGCGTAGACGTGTTCGCCGGGGAGGAAGTTCGGCACCCCGATCGAGAAGCTGATGATGTCGCGCCCCTGCGCCTTGAGCTGCCTGGCCCGTTCGGCGACGAGCATGATCGCGCTCTGCTTGGCACGACCCATGCGGCGGGCGAGTCGGGGCATCGGGGGAGTCTCGAACGGATGGCGGGAGCGGCGCCAGCGGGACGCCGGACGCCGCGTGGCAGCCGCGAATTCTAGCATGCGAGGCCGCTGCGATCGCCCGGCGGCGGCCGCCAAGCCACTGTTTCGATTGGCACAATGCCCGGCCTCGGCACCAGCCGGACGCTCGGAACACGCCGCTGTGCCGCGGCCCCCGGATGCGCGATGCACGATGGCACGGACGCCCCCGCACAGCGCCGGTGCGTCCCCGCGCCCTGGGCGCGGGGACGGGCGAACCTCCAGCTAGGCTGCGAGGATCTTGTTCCACTCCGCGACGCGGTCGGCCTGCGCCGCCAGCGCCGCATCGGCGTCGCCATCGATCCGGATCGACTTGATCGCGTCGCCCTGCTTCACCGCGTCGACCACGTCCAGGCCCTCGGTGACCTTGCCGAACACGGTGTGCTTGCCGTCCAGCCAGTCGGTCTTGATGTGGGTGATGAAGAACTGGCTGCCGTTGGTGTTCGGCCCGGCATTGGCCATCGACAGCACCCCGCGCTCGTGCTTCACGCCATTGCCGGTCTCGTCCTCGAAGCGGTAGCCCGGGCCGCCGCGGCCGGAGCCCTCGGGACAGCCGCCCTGGATCATGAAATCAGGGATCACGCGGTGGAACGCGAGGCCGTCGTAGAAGCCGCGCCGGGCCAGATTGACGAAATTGGCCACCGTCAACGGTGCCTTGTCGGCGAACAGGTCGACCTTGATGGTGCCGCGGTCGGTCTCGAAAATGGCGGACAGGCTCATGCGATTCAGCTCCAGATGGCCGGACAGGCCGGTAGGCCCGCTATAATAGCGGGCTTCCCTCCCGCCCTTGCGTGCCCTGCCCTCCCCGGCAGCGGGTGCGTCGTCTACGAACCCGCTGACATGTCCATCGAACGCCTGCGCAACATCGCCATCGTCGCCCACGTCGACCACGGCAAGACCACCCTCGTCGACTGCCTGCTGAAGCAGTCCGGCACCCTGTCCGAGCGCACCGTCCTCGCCGAGCGGGTGATGGACAGCAACGACCAGGAAAAGGAACGTGGCATCACGATCCTGGCCAAGAACACCGCCATCACCTGGCAGGGCAACCGCATCAACATCGTCGACACCCCCGGACACGCCGACTTCGGCGGCGAGGTCGAGCGCGTGCTGTCGATGGTCGACTCGGTGCTGATCCTGGTCGATGCGATGGACGGCCCGATGCCGCAGACGCGCTTCGTGACCCAGAAGGCGTTCGCGATGGGCTTCAAGCCGATCGTCGTCGTCAACAAGATCGACCGCCCGGGCGCGCGCCCTGACTGGGTCATCGACCAGGTGTTCGACCTGTTCGACAAGCTGGGCGCGACCAACGAACAGCTCGACTTCCCGATCGTCTACGCATCGGCGCTGCATGGGTATGCCAGCCTCGACGACGCCGCCCGCGAAGGCGACATGACGCCGCTGTACGAGGCGATCATGCGGCACGTGCCGGCACCGTCGGTGGATCCGGACGGCCCGTTCCAGATGCGCATCAGCCAGCTGGACTACAACAACTTCGTCGGCGTGATCGGCATCGGCCGCATCCAGCGCGGCACGATGAAGAAGAACATGCCGGTCGCCGTGATCGACCGCGAAGGCAAGAAGCGCCAGGGCAAGGTGCTGCAGGTGCTCGGCTTCCTGGGCCTGGAGCGCATCGAGCAGGACAGCGCTGCAGCCGGCGACATCGTCGCCATCTCCGGCATCCAGGACCTCACGATCTCCGATACCGTCACCGCGCTCGACACGCCCGAGGCGCTGCCGGCGCTGACCGTGGACGAACCGACCATCTCGATGACCTTCCAGGTCAACAATTCCCCGTTTGCCGGCAACAAGGACCTGTCGGGCGGCAAGTTCCTGACCAGTCGCCAGCTCAAGGACCGGCTCGAGCGCGAAACCGTTCACAACGTGGCCCTGAAGGTCGAGCAGCTGGAGGACGCGGACAAGTTCCTGGTCTCCGGCCGCGGCGAACTGCACCTGTCGGTGCTGATCGAGAACATGCGCCGCGAGGGCTTCGAACTCGCCGTGTCGCGCCCCGAGGTGATCATCAAGGAGATCGACGGCCAGCTGATGGAGCCGATCGAACAGCTCGTCGTCGACGTGGAGGAAGTGCACCAGGGCGGCGTGATGGAGAAGCTCGGCACGCGCAAGGCGCAACTGAAGAACATGGAGCCCGACGGCAAGGGCCGCGTGCGCCTCGACTACGAGATCCCGGCGCGCGGCCTGATCGGCTTCCAGAACGAGTTCCGCACGCTCACCCAGGGTTCGGGCCTGCTGTTCCACGTGTTCGACCATTACGGCCCGAAGGAAACCGGCGCCATCGCCAAGCGCCAGAACGGCGTGATGATCGCCAATGCGCCGGGCGCGACCCCGGCCTACTCGCTCGGGCCGCTGCAGGACCGCGGCAAGCTGTTCGCGGCCGAAGGCGACAACGTCTACGAGGGCCAGCTGATCGGCATCCACTCCAAGGACAACGACCTGACGGTCAATGCGATCAAGACCAAGCCGTTGACCAACATGCGCGCGTCCGGCAAGGACGATGCGATCCAGCTGAGCCCGGCGATCAAGTTCACCCTGGAACAGGCGCTGGATTTCATCGACGACGACGAGCTGGTCGAGGTGACGCCGAAGGAAATCCGGCTGCGCAAGAAGATGCTGACCGAGAGCGACCGCAAGCGGGCCAGCCGCGCGGCGTGAGCGGCGCGCTATTCCCCGGCTGGCGGCCCGATGCCGACGGCCGGGAGCGGCTGTCGGCGCTGGTGGATGCACTCGTCTCGGCAAGCCCCGTGGGCGCGCCGAAGCCGCAACCGCGGCGGCCGGAGCAATGGCACGCCACGCTGTGTTTCATGGGCGACGACCTGCGCCACACGGTGACGCCCCGGCTCCTCGCGGCGTTCGCGGACGCAGCCGCGCGTATCCCGCCGCACAGCTTCACCCTCGATCGCATCGAGTACTGGCGACAGTCCGGCGCCGTTGTCGCGCTGCCGGATGCCTGTCCAGCGCTGCAGGCACTGTGCGATGAAACGCACGCCGCCGTGCGACGCTGCGGACTGCGTCCGCAGCAGGCCACCACGCAGCCGCACGTCACCCTCGCCTACCTCGCCCGCGACCTCGAGCCGCAGCCGTGGCTTGCCGACGTCGACTGCACCGGGGCGCCGCTGCGCGTCGACGGCTTCGAACTGCTGTTCAATGCGGGTGGGCGCTACGAACAACTGGCCGCATGGCCGCTGACCGGGACCACGCTGCCGACCGCGCCGCACCAGCCGGCATTGCTGTAGCCGCAGAGCCTGCTATCGATCGCGCGCGGGCCTTCGCGCCTGCGCAGCGCGGCGACCCACAGGCGTGCAAGCCCCCGCACGTGCGCCACTCATTCCCGCTCAGGCGACGACCGGTGGATTGAGCTGGGCGTGCTTGCGCACGATCAGCATCGCGGTCTCGAGCGCCTGCTCGTAGTTCAGGCGGGGATCGACCGCCGAGCGGTAGGCGCGACCGAGGTCGACCTCGGTCAGGTCGCGCGCGCCGCCGATGCACTCGGTGACGTCTTCCCCGGTCAGCTCCAGGTGCACGCCGCCCAGGCGGGTGCCGGCCGCGGCATGGATGTCGAACGACTGCTCGATCTCGCTGCGGATGTTGTCGAAGCGCCGGGTCTTGTAACCGTTGCTGGTCGACTCGGTATTGCCGTGCATGGCATCGCAGATCCACAGCACGCGGCGACCGTCGCGCTTCACCGCATCGAGCAGGGTCGGCAGCTTCGCCGCCACATGGGACGCGCCCATCCGATGGATCAGGCCGAGCCGGCCCGGCTCGTCGTCCGGGTTGAGGACGTCGATCAGGCGCAGCAGCTGGTCCGGCGTCACCGAGGGACCCACCTTGACCGCGATCGGATTGCGGATGCCGCGGAAGTACTCCGTGTGCGCGCCATCGAGCGCGGCGGTGCGCATGCCCACCCAGGGGAAATGCGTGCTGAGGTTGAACCAGCCCCACTGCCGCGGCACCTGACGCGTCTGCGCTTCCTCGTAGGGCAGCAGCAGCGCCTCGTGCGAAGTGTAGAAGTCGACCCGGTTGAGGTTGTGCACCTGGGCGCCGGCCAGCGTCTCCATGAAGCGCACGGCATCCCCGATCCCCGCCACCATCTTCTGGTACTCGCCCGCGAGCGGCGACTGCTTCACCCAGCCCAGGCCCCAGTACTCGGGATGGTGCAGGTCGGCGAAGCCGCCGTCGATCAGCGAACGCACGAAGTTCATCGTCATCGCCGAACGCGCGTGCGCCTTGATCATGCGCCGGGGATCGGGAATGCGCGCCTGCGCGGTGAATGCCGGCCCGTTGACGATGTCGCCGCGGTAGCTCGGCAGCTCGATGCCGTCGCGCACTTCGGTGTCCGCCGAACGGGGCTTGGCGTACTGGCCCGCGAACCGGCCCACGCGCACCACCGGCAGCTTCATGCCGTGCACCAGCACCAGGCTCATCTGCAGCAGCACCTTGAGCCGGTTGGAGATGATGTCCGACGAGCATTCGCCGAAGTTCTCCGCGCAATCGCCGCCCTGGAGCAGGAAGCGCCGGCCCTCCTGGGCTTCGGCCAGCTGCTGCTTGAGCGCGAGGATCTCCCACGACGTGACGAGCGGCGGCAGTGCGCGCAGCTCGTCCTGCACCTCGGCCAGCGCGTCCGCGTCCGGATACGTGGGCATCTGCAGCGCCGGGCGCGAGCGCCAGCTGCCGGGATGCCATTCGTTCGGAAGGTTCACTGCCTGGAGGGGTCTGTCGGGCCTGTTCATGTGCGCTACTCGGATTGAGCGGCGATGGTGCGCCCCTTGTTGCGACGCGTCAATTTCAGCTGCAACGGACGCCGGTACGGACCGCCAGCGCTCAGCGCCGCCGGAATGCCGCGAACAACGCCCATGCGGCAAGCACCACGAACCACACCAGGCTCCACCACGGCATCGACAGACCGAGGAAGGTCCAGTCGACGGTGCCGCAGTCGCCGGTGCCGATGAGCACCTGCCGGATCAGGCCCGGCGTGTCCATCGTTTCGCGCATGAAGGCGAACGGGGCGCCGCAGGCGGGAATCTCCGGCGGGAACATCTGCAGCCACACATGACGCGCCGCGACGCCGATCCCCGCGGCAGCGGCGGCCAGTGCGAGCACGCCCCATACGCGGCGCCCCCCGCTTCCGCGTGGCGCATGCAGCCCCGCCAGCAGCAGCACCAGTCCGAGCGCCGCGAACGCGATGCGCTGGAAGATGCACAGGGGACAGGGCTCCAGCCCCCAGGCGAACTGGCTGTATATCGCGAAGCCGATCAGCGCGAAGCAGATGGCCGCGCCGGCCAGCATCTGGAGACGGAAGGACCAGCGGAGTGGATTCATGCGCACCGGCACACGGGGACGAAGCCGGCATTATCGCCCCGGCCCGGCGCGCGTGCACGACCGCCGGGGTCGGCGATCGCCGCGCCCATCGCCTTCGATGCTGCATGTGCAACGCCAGGATGCAGGCCCTGATGCAGGAAAGCCCCGAACGGGTCGGGGCTTTCTCGTCGCACAGGTGTCGCGGCCACGGCGGCCGCTTGCGCTTACTCGGCGTCGGCCTGCGGGCGGTCGAGCAGCTCGACGTACGCCATCGGCGCATTGTCACCGGCGCGGAAGCCGCACTTGAGGATGCGCAGGTAGCCACCGGGACGGCTGGCGTATCGCGGGCCGAGCGTGGTGAACAGGTTGCCGACGGCTTCCTTGTCGCGCAGGCGCGAGAAGGCCAGGCGGCGGTTGGCGACGCTGTCGACCTTGCCCAGGGTGATGAGCGGCTCGGCGACGCGGCGCAGCTCCTTGGCCTTGGGCAGGGTGGTCTTGATCAGTTCGTGCTTGAACAGCGACGCGGCCATGTTGGTGAACATCGCGGCGCGATGGGCGCTGGTGCGGCTGAACTTGCGGCCGGCTTTCTGGTGGCGCATGGGTCGGGTTCCTTACGTGAATGTCGTGGCATTGGGGATCGCTGTCGCCATCCTGGCGTTGGAAATTGGACTGCGCTGGTCCGGTCCGGCATCCCTTGCCGGAGGTGCCGCGAACTCGGGTTCGTCGGCGGTATTCGAATGTCTCGACTACATCAAAGCCCAGCCGCGGCTGCGCCGCGTTTGCACCCCCGGCCCGGCGCAGCGCGCCGGGCGTTCGCCCAGGCGCGCGGCAGTGCCGCGCAGGCGGCCTGGGCTCACCCCAGCATGCCGTGGCTCGACACGCCGGCCGGCGGCCAGTTCTCCAGCTTCATGCCCAGCGACAGACCGCGCTGCGCCAGGACTTCCTTGATCTCGGTGAGGGACTTCTTGCCGAGGTTGGGGGTCTTGAGCAGCTCGACTTCCGTCTTCTGGATCAGGTCGCCGATGTAGTAGATGCTCTCGGCCTTGAGGCAATTGGCCGAACGTACCGTCAGTTCGAGGTCGTCGATCGGGCGCAGCAGGATCGGGTCGACACCCGGGGTCGCCGCCTTCTGCCCGCCGCGGTCGCGGTGGGTGAAGTCGCCGAACACCGACAGCTGGTCGGTGAGGATGTCGGCGGCGGTGCGCACGGCTTCCTCGGCGTCGATCGTGCCGTTGGTCTCGATGTCGAGCACCAGCTTGTCGAGGTCGGTGCGCTGTTCGACGCGCGCCGCTTCGACTTCATAGGCCACGCGGCGTACCGGCGAGAACGAAGCGTCCAGCATCAGGCGGCCGATCGCGCGGGTCTCTTCGTCCGGGCGACGACGGGCAGCGGCCGGCTGGTAGCCGAAGCCACGCTCGATCTTCAGCCGGATGTTGAGCTGGGTGTCCTTGGTCAGGTGCGCGATCACGTGGTCGGGATTGAGGATCTCGACGTTGTGGTCGGTCTTGATGTCGGCGGCGGTGACGACGCCCGGGCCGGACTTGCTGAGGGTCAGGGTCGAGCTTTCGCCCGTGCCCATGCGGATCGCCACGTCCTTGAGGTTGAGCAGCACCTCGAGCACGTCTTCCTGCAGGCCCTCGATCGTGCTGTACTCGTGCAGCACGCCGTCGATCTCGACCTCGGTGATCGCGAAGCCGGGGATCGAGGACAGCAGCACGCGGCGCAGCGCGTTGCCGAGGGTGTGGCCATAGCCGCGCTCGAGCGGTTCGATCACGACCTTCGCGCGGTTGCCCGCGAGGCGCTCGATCTGGGGACCACGGGGGCGCAGGACCTGGTTGGCGGTAACTGTCATATTCGTAGCGTCTCCTGCAGGGCCACTGCATCCGTCGATGCGTCGCCCTGGACGTTTGGAGCCCCTTGATGGCAAGGGGTGGCCCGTGCGCGGGCACGGGCCGGGGGAGTTGTTGCTGGTGCCGCGGGATGACCCGCCGCCAGTCCTTACTTCGAGTACAGCTCGACGATCAGCGCTTCGTTGATGTCCGCCGGCAGGTCGCCGCGGTCGGGAACCGCCTTGAACACGCCGCTGAACTTCTTCTGGTCGACCTCGACCCACGACGGCGACAGGTCCATGCTGGACGACACGTTCAGCGCTTCCTGCACGCGCATCTGCTTCTGCGCCTTCTCGGACAGGGCGATCGCGTCGCCGGCCTTGACCTGGTAGGACGGGAGGTTCACCGGCTTGCCGTTGACCGTGACGCCGCGGTGCGAGACCAGCTGGCGCGCGGAGGGACGGGTCACCGCGAAGCCCATGCGGTAGACGACGTTGTCCAGGCGCGTCTCAAGGAGCTGCAGCAGGTTCTCACCCGTGTTGCCCTTCTTGTTCGACGCCTTCTTGTAGTAGTTGCGGAACTGGCGCTCCAGCAGGCCGTAGATACGCTTGACCTTCTGCTTCTCGCGAAGCTGCAGGGCGTAGTCGGACAGCTTGCTGCGACGCGCGCCGGTGCCGGCGCCGTGCTGGCCGGGCTTCTGCTCCAGCTTGCACTTGGAATCCAGCGCACGGGTGGGCGACTTGAGCGAGAGGTCGGCGCCTTCGCGGCGCGCGAGCTTGCAGGTGGGACCGATGTAACGAGCCATTGTCTTATCGCTCCCTTAGACGCGACGCTTCTTCGGCGGACGGCACCCGTTGTGCGGGATCGGCGTCACGTCGATGATGTTGGTGATCTTGTAGCCCACGTTGTTCAGCGAACGCACGGCCGACTCGCGACCCGGACCCGGGCCCTTGATGCGGACTTCCAGCGACTTCACGCCGTAGTCCAGCGCATCCTTGCCCGCCTTCTCGGCGGCCACCTGCGCGGCGAACGGGGTCGACTTGCGCGAACCGCGGAAGCCCGCGCCGCCCGAGGTCGCCCACGACAGCGCGTTGCCCTGGCGGTCGGTGATCGTGATGATCGTGTTGTTGAACGAAGCGTGCACATGCGCGATGCCATCGGTGACGACGCGCTTGATCTTCTTCTTCTGCTTGGCAGCTGCCGGCTTGGCCATGTCGGATGTCCTCGATTACTTCTTGATGGCCTTGCGCGGACCCTTGCGGGTACGGGCGTTGGTCCGGGTGCGCTGGCCGCGCAGGGGGAGGCCGCGACGGTGGCGCAGGCCGCGGTAGCAGGCCAGGTCCATCAGGCGTTTGATGGCCATGCCGACCTCGCGACGCAGGTCGCCCTCGACCACGAACTTGCCGATCTCGGCACGCAGGCGCTCGACGTCCGGCTCGGACAGGTCGCGGATCTTGGTATTCGAAGACACGCCGGCGGACTCGCAGACCTGCTTCGAACGGGTACGGCCGATGCCGTAGATGCTTTGCAGCCCGACCCAGACGTGCTTCTGGGCAGGCAGGTTGACACCTGCAATACGCGCCATGCGCGGATCTCCAACTGGTTGGTCGACCGGAACGGATGATTCCGGTGGAGTGAACACGAAATTGTAACAGGGTCCCGGGTTATCTGGAAGCTGGCGGCGCCTTCGCGCCACCCGCCCGGCATGGGGAGTGTGCCCATGCTCCGGCGAAGGATCCCGGCTGGCCCGGAGGTCTCCCCCCGGCCCCGCGCACTACTCTGGTGCGCGTATGGCCCGGATCCACCCCCGCGCGGGACTGCCGCAGGAGTCGCCCATCGTGCCGGGGGAGGCTGGGCTCCGCGCCGGCGTGAATTCTGGTGGCTTCCATGTCCGCCGAAGGAGCGCCATGGGCGCCGCTTCGGCTTTCAACGCCAAGGCCATCCATGGCGGGGCCATGGCGGCTTTGGATCGTCCTGCCCGACCATCCATGGTCGGGCGCTACGCCCGGACAGCGCGACAGTGTCGCGCTAGCGCGTCCGGGCTCCGCCCTTCAGGTTCGCCTTCTTGAGCAGGCTTTCGTACTGGTGCGACATCAGGTGGGCCTGGATCTGGGCGATGAAGTCCATCACCACGACCACCACGATCAGCAGCGACGTGCCGCCGAAGTAGAACGAGACGCCCAGCTCGGCGCGCATGAACTCCGGCAACAGGCACACCAGCACCAGGTAGGCGGCGCCGGCAGCGGTGAGCCGCGTCAGCACCGCGTCGATGTACTCGGCGGTGGCCTTGCCCGGACGGATGCCAGGCACCAGCGCGCCGGACTTCTTCAGGTTGTCCGCAGTCTCCTGCGAGTTGAACACCAGCGCGGTGTAGAAGAACGCGAATCCGGCGATCAGGCCCGCATAGAGCAGGATGTAAAGCGGTTCGCCGGGCGAGAGCGCCTGCGCCACCCGCTGCAGCCACTGGGCCGAACCGGCCTGGCCGAACCAGGTGGTGGCGGTGGCCGGGAACATGATGATCGACGAGGCGAAGATCGCCGGGATCACGCCGGCCATGTTCAGCTTCAGCGGCAGGAACGAGGTCTGGTTCATGTACGCGTTGCGACCACCCTGGCGGCGCGCGTAGTTCACGGTGATCCGGCGCTGGCCACGCTCGACGAACACCACGAAGTAGGTGAAGGCCAGCACCAGCACCGCGATCACGATGACCGCGATCGGGCTCATGTCGCCGTTGCGGGCGGCCTCGATCGTACCGATCACGGCGCTGGGCAGACCCGCCACGATGCCGGCGAAGATGATCAGCGACACGCCGTTGCCGATGCCACGCTCGGTCACCTGTTCGCCCAGCCACACCAGGAACATGGTGCCGGCGGTCAGCGCCACGATCGCGGTGAGCACGAAGCCCGGTCCGGGGGCGTACACCACCGGGATGCCGGTCCCCGCACCCTGGCTCTGCAGCGCGATCGCGATGCCGGCCGACTGGAAGATCGCCAGCGGGATCGCGCCGATGCGCGACCACTGGGTGATCCGGCGCCGTCCGGACTCGCCCTCCTTCTGGATCGCCTTCAGGCTGGGCACGATCTGCACCATCAGCTGCATGACGATCGAGGCGGAGATGTAGGGGATCACGTTCAGCGCGAACAGGCTGAAGCGCTCCAGCGCTCCACCGGAGAACATGTTGAACATGTCCACGATGGTGCCTTCCTGCCGCTCCATCAGCTGCAGCATCGCGTCCGGGTTCACGCCCGGCACCGGGATGAAGCAGCCGATGCGGTAGACGATCAGCGCGCCGAGCACGAACAGCAGGCGCTGGCGCAGCTCGGTGAACTTGCCCGCGCCGGCCAGACCCGACATCGCTCCTGCGCTTCGCGCCATGCCCTGCTTACTCCTGGATCGAGCCGCCGGCGGCCTCGATCGCCGCGCGCGCACCGGCCGTCACCAGCAGGCCCTTGAGCACGAGCTTCTTCGAGACGTCGCCCTTCTTGACGATCTTGGCCTTCTTCGCGATGCGCGGCACCAGCTTGGCCGCGCGCAGCGCGGCGAGGTCGACGTCGCCCTCGAGCTTGTCGAGCTGGTACAGGAACACTTCCGCGGTGTCGGCCTTGAGCTTGGAGCGGAAGCCGATCTTCGGCAGCCGCATGTGCATGGGCATCTGGCCGCCTTCGAAGCCGGCCTTGATCTTGCCCTTGCCGGCGCGCGCGAACGAACCCTTGTGGCCGCGGCCGGCGGTCTTGCCGAGGCCGGAACCGATGCCGCGACCGACCCGGGTGCGCTCCTTGCGGGCGCCGTCGGCGGGCTTGAGCGTGTTGAGCTTCATGTGATTACTCCTCGACCCGGACCAGGTAGTGGACCTTGTTGATCAGGCCACGGACCTGCGGGCTGTCCTTCAGTTCGCGGACGTCGTTGAGCTTGTTCAGGCCGAGCGCACGCACCGACAGGCGGTGCTTCGCCTGCGAGCCGCGCAGACCCTTGACCAGACGCACCTTGACGATGCCGCCGGTGGCTTCGTTCTTAGCCATGGACGATGTCCTCCAGCTTCTTGCCGCGCTTGGCCGCAATCTTGGCGGGGGAATGCATCGACTCCAGGCCCCTGACCGTCGCGCGCACCAGGTTGATCGGGTTGCGCGAACCGACGGCCTTGGCCAGCACGTCCTTGACGCCCACCGCCTCGAGCACGGCGCGCATCGCGCCACCGGCGATCACGCCGGTACCTTCGGACGCGGGCTGCATGAACACGCGGGCCGCGCCGTGGCCGGCCTTGACGGTGTGCCACAGGGTGGCGCCGTTGAGGTCGACGTTGCTCATGTTCTTGCGCGCGTACTCCATCGACTTCTGGATCGCGACCGGCACTTCGCGCGCCTTGCCGTAGCCGAAGCCGACCTTGCCGTTGCCGTCGCCCACCACCGTCAGCGCGGTGAAGGTGAACTGGCGACCGCCCTTGACCGTCTTGCTGACGCGGTTGACCGCGATCAGCTTCTCGATCATGCCGTCGTCCATCTCTTCGCGGTCGCGATTACGGTCGCGCCCGCGGGACTCACGTTGTTCTGCCATTGCCGTATCTCTTGATTCTGAAGGGAATTGGCGGCTGTGCCGCTTATGGTTGTGGTCAGGAGCGGTGGACCGCGTCCGCGGGCAGAAGCCGCGGGGCGTCCGGTGCATGCCCGCACCGGCGGGTCGAGATCGAAAGCGGTATGGCGACTGCCGTCCCGCTTTCAAGCATCAGAACTGCAGGCCACCCTCGCGGGCGGCATCGGCCAGGGCCTTGATGCGGCCGTGGTAGCGATAGCCGGAACGATCGAAAGCGACCTGCTCCACGCCTGCGGCGCGCGCCTTCTCGGCGATCGCGCGACCGACCTTCGCGGCCGCCTCGGCGTTCTTGCCGCTCTTCAGGCCTTCGCGCAGGTCGGCCTGGGTGGTGCTGGCCGCGGCCAGGACCTTCGAGCCGTCGGCGCTAAACACCTGGGCGTAGACGTGCTGTCCGGTGCGCAGCACCGACAGGCGCGGCACGCCGAGTTCGCGGATGTGCGCGCGGGTCGACTTGGCGCGGCGCAGGCGGGCGATTTTCTTGTCCATGGTCTGTTCTCTGGCGGGAAGCGGATCGGCCCTTAGGCCTTCTTGGCTTCCTTGCGGATGATGGTTTCGTCGGAGTACTTCACGCCCTTGCCCTTGTAGGGCTCCGGCGGACGGAATCCACGGATCTTAGCGGCGACTTCACCCACCAGCTGCTTGTCCGCGCCCGCGACCAGGATCTCGGTCTGGGTCGGCGTGGTGATCGTGATCCCTTCGGGGGCCTTGAACACGACCGGATGCGAGAAGCCGAGCGAGAGGTTCAGGTCCTTGCCCTGGACCGCGGCGCGGTAACCCACACCCACCAGCTCGAGCTTGCGCTCGAAGCCCTGGGACACGCCGTGGACCATGTTCGCGACGATCGCGCGCAAGGTGCCGGTGAGGGCGATCTGCGCTGGATCGTTGGCCGAGAGCAGCGCGTTGCCGTCCTCGATGGTGATCTGGATGTCGGCCGGCTTGGGAACCGACAGCGTTCCCTTCGGGCCCTTGACGCTGATCGAGCCCGGCTGCGAGCTCACTTCCACGCCCTTGGGCAGTGCGACCGGCTTCTTGGCGATACGGGACATGTGCGTTTCTCCCTTAGGCCACGAAGCACAGGACTTCACCGCCGACGCCCTGCTGGCGCGCCTGCGCATCGGTCATGATGCCTTTCGAGGTGGAGATGATCGCGACGCCGAGGCCGTTGAGCACCTTGGGCAGCGCGTCCTTGCCGCGGTACTGGCGCAGGCCCGAGCGCGAGACGCGCTTGAGCTGCTCGATCACCGGGCGGCCTTCGTAGTACTTCAGCTCGAGCTCGAGCTCGGACTTGGCGCCGTTCTCGGACACGCGCAGGTCGGCGATGTAACCCTCGTTCTTGAGAACGTTGGCGATCGCGACCTTGGTCTTGGAAGACGGCATCTTCACCGTCGGCTTGCCGACCGCGGCCGCATTCCGGATGCGGACCAGCATGTCGGCGATGGGATCAGTCATGCTCATGGAAGTTCCTTATGAGTGCACCGATATCCGCTTTCGCGAAAATCTGTTCGGATTGTCTCCGGCCGGCCTGGGGCCGCCGGGGGACCGGTCCATCCGCGAACGCGGACGAGCCGGCAAGTATATACCAACGCCAGGCCGCCTGGCGACGACGTCGCCCTGCCCCGGCCAGCACCGGGTCCGGCCGCGTCGCCGCGGCCGGAAGCGACCCTTACCAGCTTGCCTTGCGCAGGCCCGGCACGTCGCCGCGCATGGTGGCTTCGCGCAGCTTGTTGCGGCCCAGGCCGAACTTCGAGTAGACGCCGCGGGGACGACCCGTCAGCGCGCAACGCGTGGTCTGGCGCGCCGGCGAGGAATCACGCGGAAGCTTCTGCAGCCGGGTCGCGGCCTCGATCTTCTCTTCGTAGCTCGCGGACTGGCTGCTGATGGTCTTCTTCAGCTCGGCGCGCTTGTCGGCATGCTTCTTCACCAGCTTGGCGCGCTTGGCCTCGCGGTTGACCATGGAGGTCTTGGCCATGTGGTTTCCTCAGTTGCGGAACGGGAAGCGGAACGCTTCGAGCAGCGCCTTGGCTTCCGCGTTGGTCTTGGCGGTGGTGGTGATGGCGATATCCATGCCGCGGATCGCGTCGACCTGGTCGAAGTCGATTTCCGGGAAGATGATCTGCTCCTTCACGCCCATGTTGTAGTTGCCGCGGCCGTCGAACGAACGGCCCGAGACGCCGCGGAAGTCGCGAACGCGCGGCAGCGAGACGTTGACCAGGCGGTCGAGGAACTCGTACATGCGATTGCGGCGCAGCGTGACCTTGCAGCCGATCGGCCAGCCGTCGCGGATCTTGAACGAGGCCACCGACACGCGCGACTTGGTCACCAGCGGCTTCTGGCCGCTGATGCGCGCCATGTCGGCAGTCGCGTTCTCGAGGATCTTCTTGTTCGCCGCGGCCTCGCCCACGCCCATGTTGAGCGTGATCTTGGTCAGCCTCGGTACCTGCATGATGTTGGTGTAGCCGAACTGCTCCATGAGCTTCGGCACCACCTCATCCCTGTAGAACTGTTCCAGACGGGTCGTCATCTTCTTGATTCCTGGTTTCCGGCGGGCCTTCAGACCGCCTCGCCGCTCGAGCGGAACACGCGCAGCCGCCGTCCATCCTCGAGCACCTTGGTACCGACGCGCTCGCCCTTGCCGGAGGCAGGGTTGAACAGCATCACGTTCGACACGTGGATCGGCGACTCGCGCTCGATCACGCCACCGGGCTGGCCGGCCTGCGGGTTGGGCTTGGTGTGGCGCTTGACGATGTTGATGTTCGACACGACGACCTTGTCGCCGAGCACGCGCACCACGTCGCCGGTCTTGCCCTTGTCGCGACCCGCGATCACGACCACCTGGTCGCCCTTCTTGATTCGATTAGCCATTGTCGTTTCCTCCGCTCACAGCACTTCGGGCGCGAGCGAGACGATCTTCATGAACTTCTCGGAACGCAGTTCGCGGGTCACGGGCCCGAAGATGCGCGTGCCGATCGGCTCGTGCTTGTTGTTCAGCAGCACGGCGGCGTTGCCGTCGAAGCGGATCAGCGAACCGTCCGCGCGACGCACGCCCTTGCGGGTGCGCACCACGACGGCGTCGTAGACCTCGCCCTTCTTGACCTTGCCGCGCGGGATCGCGTCCTTGACCGAGACCTTGATGATGTCGCCGATCGCGGCGTAACGGCGCTTGGAGCCGCCGAGCACCTTGATGCACATCACTTCCTTGGCACCGGAATTGTCGGCCACGTCGAGGTGGCTCTGCATCTGGATCATTTCAGTGCCTCCTTCTTACTCGGCCGCGCGCGCGACGATCTCGACCACGCGCCAGTTCTTGGTCTTGGACAGCGGCGCCACTTCCACGAGGCGGACGATGTCGCCTTCCTTCGCGGCGTTGTCGGCGTCGTGGGCGTGCAGCTTGGTCGAGCGACGGATGTACTTGCCGTACAACGCGTGCTTCACGTTGCGCTCGACCAGAACGGTCACGGTCTTGTCCATCTTGTCGCTGACCACCCGGCCCTGGACCGTGTTCTGCTTCTTTTCGCTGTTGTTCATGGTCGTGTGCCTTACTTCTTCGACCCGAGCAGCGTGTTCACGCGCGCGATCTCGCGGCGCACACGACGTGCTTCGTGGGTCTTGGTCAGCTGGCCGGTCGCCTTCTGCATGCGCAGCGCGAACCGTTCCTTCTGCAGCTCCAACATGTGGCTCTGCAGCTCGTTGGCGGACTTGCCGCGCAGTTCCTTGATCGTCGCCATCAGCGCACCGTCCGGGTCACGAAAGTGGTGGTGACCGAGAGCTTGGCGGCGGCCAGGCGGAACGCCTCGCGCGCGACGGCCTCGTCGACGCCCTCGATCTCGTAGATCATGCGGCCGGGCTGGATCTGCGCCACCCAGTACTCGACGCCACCCTTGCCCGAGCCCATGCGGACTTCGATCGGCTTCTTGGTGATCGGCTTGTCGGGGAACACGCGGATCCACATCTTGCCGCCGCGCTTGACGTGGCGGCTGATCGAGCGGCGGCCGGCCTCGATCTGGCGCGCGGTCAGCTGACCGGTGGCGGTCGCCTTCAGGCCGTACTCGCCGAAGCTGACGGCATTTCCGCTCCACGCCAGGCCGTCGTTGCGGCCCTTGTGCATCTTGCGGTACTTGGTTCGCTTGGGTTGCAGCATGGTTTAGTCCCTCGCCTCGCGGTCGCCACGGTCGCGGCGCGGTCCACGCGGACGCTCGCGATCGCCACGGTCGCCGCGATCGTTGCCGCGCGGCGAATCGTCCTGCTTCTCCTGGCCCACCTGGCTGAAATCGAAGATCTCGCCCTTGTAGATCCAGGTCTTGATGCCGATGATTCCGTAGGTCGTCTTGGCCTCGGCGAAGCCGTAATCGACGTCGGCGCGCAGCGTGTGCAGCGGCACGCGACCTTCGCGGTACCACTCCGAACGCGCGATCTCGGCGCCGTTGAGGCGGCCTGCGACGTTGACCTTGATGCCCAGCGCGCCCAGGCGCATCGCGTTGCCGACGGCGCGCTTCATCGCGCGGCGGAACATGATGCGGCGCTCGAGCTGCTGCGCGATCGATTCGGCGACCAGCTGCGCGTCGAGCTCTGGCTTGCGCACCTCGGTGACGTTGATGTGGGCGGGCACGCCCATCATCTCGCTCACGTCCTTGCGCAGCTTCTCGATGTCCTCGCCGCGCTTGCCGATCACCACGCCCGGGCGGGCGGTATGGATCGTCACGCGCGCGGTCTTGGCCGGACGCTCGATCAGGATCTTGCTGATGCCGGCCGCGGCGAGCCGCTTGCGCAGCATCTCGCGGACCTTCAGGTCGGCCGTCAGGTAGCCGGCGTATTCCTTCTTTCCGGCGTACCACTTGGAGTTCCAGTCCTTGGCGATGCCCAGGCGGATACCGGTGGGATGAACTTTATGACCCATGTTACTTGCCCTCTCCCACGACGACGGTGATGTGGCTGGTGCGCTTGAGGATGCGCGTGCCACGACCCTTCGCGCGGGCCATGAAGCGCTTGAGCGTCGGGCCTTCGTCGACGGTGATCGTGGCGATCTTCAGCTCGTCGATGTCGGCACCGGCGTTGTTCTCGGCGTTGGCGATCGCGGACTCGACCAGCTTCCTGATCATGGCCGCAGCCTTCTTGTCGGAGAACTTCAGCAGGCTGACCGCGCGCTCGGCCGGCAGGCCGCGGACCTGGTCGGCGACCAGGCGCGCCTTCTGCGGCGAGATGCGGGCGGTGCGAAGCACCGCGGTGCGCTTGTTGACCTCGGTGCGCGCGCGCCGGGCCTCTTCGTGCTTGGCTCGTGTTGCCTTGTCCATCGTGCGCTCCTTACCTGCCCGACTTCTTGTCGCCGCCGTGACCCTTGAAGGTCCGCGTCAGCGCGAATTCGCCGAGTTTGTGGCCAACCATGTTCTCGTTGACCAGCACCGGAATGTGGTTGCGGCCGTTGTGGACGGCGATCGTGAAGCCCACCATTTCCGGCAGGATCATCGAGCGGCGCGACCAGGTCTTGATCGGCTTCTTGGTGTTGCCCGCCACTTCCACCTTCTTGATCAGGTGGTGGTCGACGAACGGGCCCTTCTTCAGTGAACGTGCCATGGTCTATCAGCTCCTGCGGTCGCGCACGATGAACTGCTGCGTCCGCTTGTTCTTGCGGGTCTTGTAGCCCTTGGTCGGCACGCCCCACGGGGTGACCGGGTGCGGGTTGCCCTGGCCGGCCTTGGCCTCGCCACCGCCATGCGGGTGGTCGACCGGGTTCATCGCGGCGCCGCGGACGGTCGGCTTGATGCCGCGCCAGCGCTTGGCGCCCGCCTTGCCCAGCTTCTCGAGGTTGTGCTCGACGTTGCCGACCTCGCCGATGGTGGCGCGGCACTCGGCCGGCACCCGGCGCATCTCGCCCGAACGCAGGCGGATCAGCGCGTAGACGCCTTCGCGCGCGACCAGCTGCACACCGGCGCCCGCGGCGCGGGCGATCTGCGCGCCCTTGCCCGGCTTCATCTCGATGCAGTGGACCGTCGAGCCGACCGGGATGTTGCGCAGCGGCAGCGTGTTGCCCGCGCGGATCGGGGCATCGTTGCCCGCGATCACCTGGTCGCCGGCCTTCAGGCCCTTGGGCGCAATGATGTAACGGCGCTCGCCATCGACGTAGCACAGCAGCGCGATGTGCGCGGTGCGGTTGGGATCGTATTCGATCCGCTCCACGCGCGCCGGGATGCCTTCCTTGTCGCGCTTGAAGTCGATGATGCGGTAGTGCTGCTTGTGGCCACCGCCGATGTGGCGCGTGGTGATGCGACCGTGGTGGTTGCGGCCGCCGGACTTGCCCTGCGGCTCGACGAGCGCGGCATGCGGCGCTCCCTTGTGCAGGTCGGGCGTCACCACGCGGACCGCGCTGCGGCGGCCGGGGGACGTGGGCTTGAACTTCATCAAAGGCATGGGAGCTTCCTCAGGCCGTCGCGTTGATCACGTCGATCGACTGGCCTTCGGCCAGCGTCACGTACGCCTTGCGCCAGCTGCCGCGGCTGCCCTGGCGCTGACGGAAGGACTTGCTCTTTCCCTTCACGTTCACCACATTGACAGCGGACACCTTGACGTCGAACAGCTTCTCGATCGCGGCCTTGATGTCGGCCTTGGTCGCATCTTTCGCCACTTCGAACGCGTACTGGTTGGATACTTCCTGCAGGCGCGCGGTCTTTTCGGACACGCGCGGCGCACGGATCACTTCATAGAGCTTGGCGTCGTTCATGCCAGCCACTCCTCGATCTTCTTCACCGCGCCGGTGGTGAACAGCACACTGTCGGCACCGACCAGCGACACGGGGTCCAGACCCTGCACGTCGCGCACTTCGACGTACGGCAGGTTGCGCGCGGACAGGTACAGGTTCTCCGAGGCGTCCTCGGTCACGATCAGCGGCCGACGGCCGAGCTCGAAATCCTTCAGCTTCGTCACCAGGCCACTGGTCTTCGGCGCGTCGACGTCGAACGACTCGACCACGGTGATCCGGCCCTGGCGGTTGAGCTCGGACAGGATCACGGCCATGGCCGCGCGGTACTGCTTGCGGTTGACCTTCTGCGCGAAGCTGCGCGGCTTGGCCGCGAAGGTCACGCCGCCGCCGACGAAGATCGGGGCCGTCAGGGCGCCGTGACGCGCGCCGCCGCCCTTCTGCTTCTTCGACTTCTTGGTGGTGCCGTTGACTTCGGCGCGCGTCTTCTGCGCCTTGGTGCCCGCGCGACCGGCGTTGCGATAGGCGACGACGACCTGGTGGACCAGGTCCTCGCTGAATTCGCGGCCGAAGATCGCGTCGGAGACGGACAGGCTGTTGTTGCTACCGTTGATGGCGAGTTCCATCGTCGTCTCTCCTTATCCCTTGCTCGAGGGGCGTACGACGACGTCGCCGCCCGGAGCGCCCGGAACCGCGCCCTTCACGGCGATCAGGCCGCGTTCGGCGTCGACCTTGACCACCTGCAGGCGCTGGGTGCTCTGCGTATCGGCGCCCATGTGGCCGGACATCTTCTTGCCCGGAAACACGCGACCCGGCGTCTGGCGCTGGCCGATCGAGCCCGGCGAGCGGTGCGACAGCGAGTTGCCGTGCGTGGCGTCGCCCATCTTGAAGTTCCAGCGCTTGATCGTGCCCTGGAAGCCCTTGCCCTTGGTGACGCCCTGGACGTCGACCAGCTGGCCGACTTCGAAGATGTCGGCCTTGATCTCGCCGCCGATCTGGAAGTCGGCGATCTTGTCGTCGGCCACGCGCAGCTCCCACAGGCCGCGGCCGGCCTCGACCTTAGCCTTGGCCAGGTGGCCGGCCTCGGGCTTGGTCAGCAGCGAGGCGCGCTTGACGCCCGCGGTGACCTGCACGGCGCTGTAGCCGTCGGTCTCCAGCGTCTTGATCTGGGTGATGCGGTTGGGGGTCGCTTCGATCAGGGTCACCGGCACGGACTTGCCGTCCTCGGTGAACACCCGGCTCATCCCGGCCTTGCGGCCGACGATGCCCAACGAATGGATCTTCGCGGTCATGGTGGCGGGCCTCAGGTCAGCTTGATCTGGACGTCGACGCCAGCCGCGAGCTCGAGCTTCATCAGCGCGTCCACGGTCTTGTCGTTGGGGTCGACGATGTCGAGCACGCGCTTGTGCGTGCGGGTCTCGTACTGGTCGCGGGCGTCCTTGTCGACGTGCGGCGACACCAGCACGGTGTAGCGCTCGATCTTGGTCGGCAGCGGGATCGGGCCGCGCACCTGCGCGCCGGTCCGCTTGGCCGTTTCGACGATCTCGCTCGCGGAACGGTCGATCAGCCGATGATCGAACGCCTTGAGCCGGATCCGGATTTTCTGGTCCGCCATGACGGAATTCCTCGTTGAAAGAGCGACGGGTTCTGCGGCTGGGTGCGCAGGACCCCATTCGGAGACTTCTCGCCCGCCGGCCGCGGCGTACTGCCCGGAGCCGTCGGAACGCAACACAAAAAACAAGGCAGACCGGTTGCCCGATCCGCCAGTACGGAGAACTGCAAGCGCAACAAAATGCCCCGCCTATGTGTCCCGGACACCTCCGGGACGGGCGAAGCGCATGCCGCGCGACAATTTCCCTGTCTGGCGAAGACGAGGAGCGTCCTGCCCCTCATTTCGCGGTATCGAGGGCGACTGGAGAACCGGCCTGCCCGCGAGAGTCGAACATTATGAAACCTTCACGGGCAGGATGCAAGCGATGCCGGCATCTTTTTTGCCCGGACGCGGGAGATGAATCCTGAAGCCCGCTTCCCGCCCACCAGCAGAGCCGCTGGGCGGGCCAGGATGGGACGCTCCGGCGGGAGGCTCCGGCGGCCTTGCCAGGCCTCGCGGCCCGCGCGTCCCGCACCCGCGCGCCGTGGCGCGCGGGTCTGTCACATCACTTCAGGATCTTCGCCACCACGCCGGCGCCGACCGTGCGGCCGCCCTCGCGGATCGCGAAACGCAGGCCCTCGTCCATCGCCACCGGGTTGATCAGCGACACCACCATCTTCACGTTGTCGCCCGGCATCACCATCTCGGTGCCCTCCGGCAGCGTCACCGCACCGGTGATGTCGGTCGTGCGGAAGTAGAACTGCGGGCGGTAACCCTTGAAGAACGGGGTATGACGGCCACCCTCGTCCTTCGACAGCACGTACACCTCGGCCTCGAACTCGGTATGCGGCGCGATCGAGCCGGGCTTGCACAGCACCTGGCCGCGCTCCACGTCGTCACGCTTGGTGCCGCGCAGCAGCAGGCCGGCGTTGTCGCCCGCCTGGCCCTGGTCGAGCAGCTTGCGGAACATCTCCACGCCCGTGACCGTGGTCTTCTGGGTCGGACGGATACCGACGATCTCGATTTCCTCGCCCACCTTGATCACGCCGCGCTCGATACGACCGGTCACCACCGTGCCGCGGCCCGAGATCGAGAACACGTCTTCCACCGGCATCAGGAACGGACGGTCGATGTCGCGCTCCGGCTCCGGGATCCAGCTGTCCAGCGCCTCGACCAGCTTGATGATCGCAGGCACGCCGATGTCCGACTGGTCGCCTTCCAGCGCCTTGAGCGCCGAACCGTGGATGATCGGGGTGTCGTCGCCCGGGAACTCGTACTTGCTCAGCAGCTCGCGGACTTCCATCTCCACCAGCTCCAGCAGTTCGGCGTCGTCCACCATGTCCGCCTTGTTCAGGAAGACCACGATGTACGGCACGCCCACCTGACGGGCCAGCAGGATGTGCTCGCGCGTCTGCGGCATCGGGCCGTCCGCGGCCGAGCACACCAGGATCGCACCGTCCATCTGCGCCGCACCCGTGATCATGTTCTTCACGTAGTCCGCGTGGCCCGGGCAGTCCACGTGCGCGTAATGCCGGTTCGGGGACTCGTACTCCACGTGCGCGGTCGAGATCGTGATCCCGCGCGCCTTCTCCTCAGGCGCCGCGTCGATCGCGTCGTA
>NZ_JARXRO010000015.1 GCF_029887935.1 Luteimonas kalidii
TTTCGCCGCGAAGGCCCACCGCCTGCTGCCAGGCTCGGCTCCGGTTGGATCCGGTGTGAGCTTTTTCGCGGCAGCGAGGCAGATGGTTCGTGCCCGGGTGGTCGGCCTCCGTGAACACCCGCGATGCCGAAGCGCCGGGCGCGGGTGTCCTCGGGGGCGAACTCAAGGGGGAGGCGACGGCCACGGGCCGTCGCCGAAGGACATTCGTCCGCGAGGGCGGCCGTCCCGGTGCCGCGCGCAAATGATGCGTGACTGTCCGGCGCGTCCAGGCCCAGGTGTCTCACGGAGTGGACCGTACGATGCGAGGCCGGTTCGACCGCGCGGTGGATGGCGGATCCGGAACGGCGGGAAGCTGCAGGAGAAGCGAAAAAAGAAAAGGCCCGCGTGCGCGGGCCTTTCCGGAACATGGCGCTCCCTACGGGATTCGAACCCGTGTTTTAGCCTTGAGAGGGCCACGTCCTAGGCCTCTAGACGAAGGGAGCTGGGTGCTGCGGAACGCAGCGCCGGTTGGACGACCGGCTGCCCCGACCACCCGGGAAGCAAGAGGCCGATGCAGCTTGCTAGTATAGCAGCGATACGGCGGCCGACACTCCATCCCGGCGCCGATCCCGGAAGCCCCTGGCCTGATGCCGACCCATACCTCGTCCATCCCGACCGAACTGCGGATCATCCCCCGCGACCAGCATCCGATCTCGCGCCGGGGCATCAGCCCCAACGCGCTGCGCGTGCTCTACCGCCTGCACGAGGCCGGCCATCGCGCCTGCCTGGTCGGCGGTGCCGTCCGCGATCTGCTGGCTGGGCTCGCCCCGAAGGACTTCGATGTCGCCACCGACGCCACGCCCGAGGAAGTCCGGCATCTGTTCCGCAACTGCCGCCTGATCGGCCGCCGCTTCCGGCTGGCGCACGTGGTGTTCGGACGCGAAATCATCGAGGTGGCCACCTTCCGCGCCAACATCGACGACGGCAGCGGCGATCGCCAGGTGCACGACGACGGCCGCCTGTTGCGCGACAACGTCTACGGCTCGATCGAGGACGACGCGGTCCGCCGCGACTTCACCGCCAACGCGCTGTACTACGACATCGCCGACTTCTCGGTGCGCGACTATGTCGGCGGCTTCGAGGACGTCACCCATCGGGTGATGCGGCTGATCGGCGATCCGGAGACGCGCTACCGCGAGGATCCGGTGCGCATGCTGCGCGCGATCCGCCTGGCCGGGAAGCTCGGGTTCGACATCGCCGAAGACACCGCCGCGCCGCTCCCGGGCCTGGCGCCGCTGCTGTCGGAGGCCGCGCCGGCGCGCCTGTTCGAGGAATGCCTGAAGATGTTCCTCTCCGGGCATGCGGTGGCGAGCTTCGAGGGCCTGGAGCGCCACGGCCTGCTGGCCGCCCTGTTCCCCGAGACCGCGGCGGCGCTGGCATCCAACCGCAGCGGCGCGCTGCGCCGGATGCTGGTCGAGGGCCTGCGCGGGACCGACCGGCGGGTGGCGATGGACGAGCCGGTCTCGCCGGCGTTCCTGTTCGCCGTGCTGCTGTGGCCGGCGTATTGCCGTTCGCTGATGGCGCTGCAGGCGCAGGGCCTGCACACGGTGGAGGCCGAGCGCCGCGCCGCCGACCGGGTGACCCTGCACCAGCTGTCCACGATCGCGCTGCCGCGCCGCTTCTCGCTGCCGATGCAGGAAATCTGGCTGATGCAGGCGCGGTTCTCGCAGCGCCAGCGCAAACGGGTGGTGCGCACGCTCTCGCATCCGCGATTCCGGGCCGCGTTCGATTTCCTGGTGCTGCGGCGCGCCGCTTCGCCTGCGCACGAGGACGACATCGCGTTCTGGCAGGAGGCGCAGGGCGATCCGGACATGGCGATCGCGCACCAGGCGGATCCGGGAATCTCCGACGGCGCGGACGGAGAGGTGCCGCGCAAGCGGCGCCGGCGCCGCCGGCGCCACGCGGCCGGGGAATGAACCGGGTACAGGCCTGCGTCGGCCTCGGCGGCAACGTCGGCGAGGTGGCGCGGACGCTGGCCGCGGCGCTCGATGCGCTCGCACGCTTGCCGGGCACGAGTCTGCTGCGCGCTTCGCGCCTCTATCGCACCCCGGCCTGGGGCCGGCGCGACCAGCCCGATTTCCTCAATGCCGCGGCCGTGCTCGACACCGGCCTGGCTGCGCGCGACCTGCTCGATGCCCTGCTCGCGACCGAACGCGGCTTCGGCCGCGAGCGCCTGGACGGGGAGGGTGATCGCTGGGGCCCGCGCACGCTCGACCTCGACCTGCTGCTGTACGGCGAGGCGGTGATCGACGCCCCCGGCCTCCGCGTGCCGCACCCGCACCTGCACGAGCGCGCCTTCGCGCTGGTGCCGCTGGCCGAGATCGCACCGACGGCAATGATCCCCGGGCACGGGACCGTGGCCGCTGCACTGTCGGCGTTGGATGCCGCCGGCATCGAAGCGATACCCTAGGCGCATGGACCGAGCCGCGCCCGACAAGCCCATGACCGTTCCGGCGCTGGCCGAGGCGCGCCGCGCCGGCCGGCGGCTGGCGATGCTCACCGCCTACGATGCCGGCTTCGCGCGCGTCCTCGACGCCAACGGCACGGACATCGTCCTGGTCGGCGATTCGCTGGGCATGGTGGTGCAGGGCCACGCGTCCACCCTGCCGGTCGCCGTGGAGGACATGGTCTACCACGTCTCGGCGGTCGCCCGGGGCCTGCGTCGCGCACTGCTGCTGGCGGACCTGCCGTTCCAGGCCGACGCTACGCCCGAGCGCGCGCTCGATGCCGCCACCCGGCTGCTGCAGGCGGGTGCGGGCATGGTGAAGCTCGAGGGCGCCGGCCCGCACAAGCTGGCGGCGATCCGCTTCCTGGCCGCGCGCGAGATCCCGGTCTGCGCGCACCTGGGGCTCACGCCGCAGTCGGTGCTTCGCTTCGGCGGCTACAGGGTGCAGGGTCGCGAGGCCGATGCCGCCGCGCAGCTGCGTGCCGATGCGCTGGCGGTGGCCGAGGCGGGCGCGACCCTGCTGGTGCTCGAATGCGTGCCGTCGGCGCTGGCGGAGCAGATCACGCGCGACTCCGCAGTGCCGACCATCGGCATCGGTGCGGGTCCCCACTGCGATGGCCAGGTGCTGGTGCTGCACGACATGCTCGGGCTCGACAGCGGCCACCGGCGCCCGAAGTTCGTCAAGGATTTCCTCGAAGACGGCGGCTCGGTCGCCGGCGCGGTGCGGGCCTACGTGTCCGCGGTCCGCGAGGGCAGCTTCCCGGGCCCCGGGCACGCCTACGACTGAGCGAGGCGGCGCATGCTCGAGATCATCGAAGAGCTGGCCGCGCTGCGCGCGCGCGTGGCGGAGTGGAAACGACTGGGCCTGCGCGTCGGGTTCGTGCCGACCATGGGCAACCTGCATGCCGGCCACTTCTCGCTGGTGCGACTGGCGCGTCGGCACGCCGACCGGGTGGTCGTCAGCGTGTTCGTGAACCCGACCCAGTTCGGCCCGAACGAAGACTACGCGCGCTACCCGCGCACGCCGGTGGAAGATGCCGCGGGACTCGACGGCGCCGGTTGCGATGCGCTGTGGATGCCGTCGGTGGAGACGATGTATCCGTTCGGAGCGGAGCAGGCCGTGCGCATCCGCGTGCCCGGCATCACCGATGTGCTGGACGGCGCGCACCGCCCCGGCCACTTCGACGGCGTGGCGACCGTGGTCGCGCGCCTGTTCAACCAGGTGCAGCCGGACGTGGCCGCCTTCGGGCGTAAGGACTACCAGCAGCTGGCGGTGATCCGCTTCCTCGTCCGCGACCTCGCGATGCCGATCGAACTGCTTGCCGGTGAAACGATGCGCGAGCCCGACGGGCTGGCGATGAGTTCGCGCAACCAGTACCTGGATGCCGGCGAGCGCGCGATCGCACCGGAACTCCATCGCACGCTGCAGGCGATGCGCGACGCCGTGGATGCCGGGACGGGCGTGCAGCGGGCCGAGGCCGATGCGGCCGCACGCCTGCGCAGCGCCGGTTTCGACGTCGACTACGCGGCGCTGCGGCGCGCCGACCTCTCCGGCGTCGGCGACGAACGCGCCACGCCGGGCGCATACGTGGCGCTGGTCGCGGCGCGGCTGGGGCGGACGCGCCTGATCGACAACCTCGCCTTCGACATCGACTGACGACTGACGACGTCTTCGGGTGGACGCGGTTCGATCCTATACTCCGTCGTGATCCAGGCCGCCGGCGCGTGCTGCGCGATCTGCGCGAATGCAGCGCACCCCCGTGCGGCCCGGGACGGATTCCTCTCTCCCCATACTGCAGGCCCGACCATGCCGGATTTCGCGACCCTCCGTTCCCACGCCGCACGCCTGGCCGACACGCCGGTGGTGCGCCTGCTGCAGGACGACCCGGAGCGCGCGCGCGCGCTGTCGCTGCGGGTGGGACCGCTGTACGCGAACTTCGCCCGCCAGCGCTACGACGGCGCCGCGCTGGACGCGCTGTACGCGCTGGCCGACCAGGCAGGCTTCGCGGCGGCCATGCGGCGCCTGCTCGACGGCGAGACCGTCAACGCCACCGAGGGCCGCGCCGCGCTGCACAGCGCGCTGCGCGGCAATGCCTCCGCGGCGCCGTTCTCGCGTGAATGCAGCGCGCAGGCGGCGCAGGCGCGGACGCGGATGCGCGAGCTGGTGGATGCGGTGCTGGCGGGCGGCGTGACCGACGTGGTCAGCGTCGGCATCGGCGGCTCCGATCTCGGACCGCGACTGGTGGCCGATGCCCTGGCGCTGCCGGGCGCGCCGGTACGCGTGCACTTCCTGTCCAACGTCGACGGCAATGCCGCGCGCCGGACGCTGGTCGGCCTCGACCCGGCGAAGACCGCCGCGATCCTGATCTCCAAGACCTTCGGCACCCAGGAAACACTGCTCAACGGCGCCATCGTGCGCGACTGGCTCGGCGACGACGCGCGCGTGTACGCGGTGAGCGCCAACGTCGAGCGCGCGGCTGCGTTCGGCATCGCGCCGGAGCGGATCCTGCCGATGTGGGACTGGGTCGGCGGTCGCTACTCGCTGTGGTCGGCGGTGGGCTTCCCGATCGCGCTGGCGATCGGAATGGACCGGTTCGAGGCGTTGCTGGCGGGCGCGGCGGAACTCGACGCGCACGCGGTGGAGGCCGCGCCGCGCGAGAACCTCGCATTCCTGCATGCGCTGACCGCGCTGTGGAACCGCAATGCGCTCGGGCTGGCGACTCAGGCCGTCCTGCCCTACGACGAGCGGCTCAGGCTGTTGCCCAACTACCTGCAGCAGCTGGTGATGGAGAGCCTGGGCAAGTCGGCGCGCCTCGACGGCGCCCCGCTCGACGAGGACACCGTGCCGGTGTGGTGGGGCGGCCCCGGCACCGACACCCAGCACAGCTTCTTCCAGGCCCTGCACCAGGGGACCCAGGTGGTGCCGGCGGATTTCATCGGCGTGGTGCGCAGCGAGGACGGCTTCGAGGGGAACCATCGCGCGCTGCTGGCCAACCTGCTGGCGCAGACCGAGGCGCTGGCCAACGGCCAGGCCAGCGACGATCCGCACCGCGCCTATGCCGGCAACCGACCCAGCACCCTGCTGCTGCTCGACGCGCTCACGCCGCAGTCGCTGGGCATGCTGATCGCGCTGTACGAGCACAGCGTGTACCTGCAGTCGGTGGCCTGGGGCATCAATGCGTTCGACCAGTTCGGCGTCGAGCTGGGCAAGCAGGTGGCCAACCGCCTGCTGCCGGCGCTGGAAGGCAAGGCCGAGGCCGACGATGCGGTGACCCGCGTCCTGCTGGCTGAGATCGCCGCACGCGCCTGACGCCTGCTTCAGGGCACGCGTAGCCGGGCCGGGCCGCTACACGCCGTGCCGCGCCAGCGCCCACGCGACATGCTCGCGTACCACCGGATCGTCCACGTCGCGACGCGCGCGCAGCGCAGCCAGCACCTGCGGCGAAGACGGCGCGTTGCCCAGCGCCACCGCCAGGTTGCGCAGCCAGCGCGCATAGCCGCTGCGGCGGATCGGCGAGCCTTCGGTGCGCTGCAGGAACTCGTCCTCGCTCCACGCGAACAGCTCCTCGAGCGTCGCTTCGTCCAGCCGGTTGCGCGCGCGGAAGTCCGGCTCGTCGGTGCGCCTGGCGAACTTGTTCCAGGGACACACCAGCTGACAGTCGTCGCAACCGAAGATCCGGTTTCCGATCAGCGGTCGCAACGCCTCGTCGATGCTGCCTTCGTGCTCGATGGTCAGATAGGCGATGCAGCGACGTGCATCGAGCCGGTGCGGCGCGGTGATCGCGCGCGTCGGGCAGACCTCGATGCAGCGCACGCAGCTGCCGCAGTGGGCGCTGGCGGGGGGATCGACCGGCAGGGCGAGATCGACATAGATCTCGCCGAGGAAGAACCACGAGCCGCCGTCGCGGTCGATCAGGCAGGTGTGCTTGCCGATCCAGCCCAGCCCGGCGTTGCGCGCCAGCGCGCGCTCGAGCACGGGCGCCGAATCGACGAACACCCGGTGCCCGAACGGCCCGATCTCGGAGCCGATGCGGTCGGCCAGCCGCTGCAGGCGCTGGCGCATGAGCTTGTGGTAGTCGCGGCCCAGCGCATAGCGCGCGACGTAGGCGCGCGAGCCGTCGGCGAGGGTACGCCATGCCGGGTCCGGATCCTGGCCGTAGTCGAGCCCCACCGAGACCACCCGCACCGTGCCGGGCACCAGCCGGTCCGGGCGTGCGCGCTTGTCGCCGTGGCGCGCCATCCAGTCCATGTCGCCATGCAGCCCCTGCGCCAGCCAGTCGCGCAGGTGGCCTTCGTCCTCGCCCAGTTCGACGCCCGCGATGCCGCAGCGCTGGAAGCCCGCCTCGCGCGCCAGCGCCTTGATGCGCAGCGCGAGTGCGGCGGGGTCGGGGGCCTGTAGGGCGGGGCGGGTGGACACCGGCGCAAGTATAGAATCCGGGCCATGTACGCCGTCCCCGCCCCCCGTGGCACGCCGCTGTATGACGCCGCCGCGTTGCGCGGGATCGAGGCGTCGATGGCGACGCGCCTGGGCGACGACTTCGCGCTGATGGCGCGCGCCGGCCAGGCCGCGTGGCGCGAACTGCTGGCGCGATGGCCGGACGTGCAGCGCATCGTGGTGGTCTGCGGGCCCGGCAACAACGGCGGCGACGGCTACGAACTGTGCCGCTACGCGCACGAGTCCGGTCGCGATGCGCGCGTGCTGCGGATCGATGCCCACGCGCCGCGCACGGCGCTTGCGCAGCGGGCCTGCCAGGCCTACCGGGAGGCCGGTGGTCGCATCAAGGCGTTCGACGACGGGTTCGGGCGCGCGCAGCTCGTTGTCGATGCCCTGTTCGGCATTGGCCTGTCGCGCGAGCCCGATGCCGACGCGGCACGGGTCATCGACGCGATCAATGCCTCGGGCCTGCCGGTGTTCTCGCTCGACGTGCCCAGTGGACTGGACGCCGACCGCGGCAGTGCACCCGGACGGGTGGTGCACGCGACCCACACGCTGCAGCTGCTCGCGCCGCACGCGGGCCTGTACACGGGCGCCGCCGCGCGTTGCACCGGATCGCTGGCGCTGGCCACGCTCGACGCCGAGGAGGCGCTGGCGCAGGCGCCGGTCGCTGCGATCCGGCTCGGCCAGGAGGACCTGCGCGACTGGATCCCGCTGCGCGCGCGCGACGCACACAAGGGCGACAGCGGCCACGTGCTGTGCATCGGAGGCGACACCGGCAAGGGCGGGGCGGTGCTGCTGGCGGCCGATGCGGCGCTGCGCTGCGGCGCCGGACTAGTGAGTGTGGCGACCCGCCCGGGACACGTGCCGGCCCTGCTGGCGCGACGGCCCGAAGCCATGGGCCATGGGCTGGACGACGCCGGCGCGCTGGCGCCGTTGCTCGAGCGCGCCGATGTGGTCGCAGTCGGTCCCGGCCTCGGTCAGGAGGCGTGGGGCGCCGCATTCCATGACCTGGCGCTGGCCTCGACGAAACCGCTGGTGCTCGATGCCGACGCGCTGAACCTGCTCGCACGGCGCACCCGCGTGCTGCCGGCCGGCACCATCCTGACCCCGCATCCGGGCGAGGCCGCTCGGCTGCTCGGGTTCACCACGGCCGAGGTGCAGGCCAACCGCTTCGCCGCGGCGCGGCTGCTGGCGGAGATGTTCGGCTGCGTGGTGGTGCTCAAGGGCGCCGGCACCCTGGTGGCCGCGCCGGAGCAGGTGCCGCGTGTGATCGCGGCCGGCAACCCGGGGATGGCCGTCGGCGGCATGGGCGACCTGCTGACCGGCTGCATCGCCGCATTGCGCGCGCTTGGGCTGGACGCATTCGACGCCGCCTGCCGCGGCGCACTGCTGCATGCGGTCGCCGGCGATGCCGCAGCCGCGGACGGTGAGCGCGGCCTGCTGCCCTCGGACCTGCTCGGTCCGCTGCGCACCTGGGTCAACGGCGGGCCGGGCGCGTGATGGAACTGTCGCTGCCCGACGAACCCGCGACCCGCCGGTTGGCCGCCGCCCTGGCCCAGAGCGCGCCTGCGCGCGCCGTCGTGCACCTGCACGGCGACCTCGGCGCGGGGAAATCGACCCTCGCGCGGGCCTGGCTGCGGACCCTGGGAGTCACCGGCACCGTCCGCAGCCCGACCTACACCCTCGTCGAACGCTATCCGCTGGCGAGGGGAGGCGAGGCCCTGCACCTGGACCTGTACCGGATCGGCGATGCGGCCGAACTCGAATTCCTCGGTTTGGACGAGGCCGAAGCCGCCCTGTGGCTGGTGGAATGGCCCGAACGCGGCGCCAGCGCCCTGCCGCCCCCCGACCTGGACGTGCATCTGGGCTTCGAGGGCACCGGACGGGCGGCGCGCCTGTCTGCGTCGACTCCGACGGGGACTGCCTGGCTTGCCACTCTGCGGGACATGCCCCAGTTGCATCGGATTGCTGAACCGAACCCATAGGAAGGGGCGGCAGGTGACCGATTTGAAAGGAAAAGTGCGTTGCAAACGTGGGTCATCGATGATTCACTAGTCGGTATGCGCACGCGGGGGCTCAACGTCCAACAGATCCTGCTCGGCCTCGCCCTGCTGGCGGCGCTGGTCTGGAACCTCGCGCACGCCGCGGAACTGCGCGCCGTGCAGCTGGACAGCGGCCCCACCGGGACCCGCGCCGAACTGCAGGTGGACCAGGAGGCCGAATACCGGCTCATCCATCTCCAGAATCCCGACCGCCTCGTCGTGGACCTGCCCGGCAGCCGCCTGGCCGGTGCCCTGGCGCTGCCGCGCGCGGCCGGGGTGGTGCGATCGGTCCGCAGCGGCCAGCCGGAGCCGGGCACCACCCGTATCGTGTTCGACCTGGCTGCGCCGGTGGTGGCGCTCAAGCCGCGCTTCGAAGCCGGCCCGGGCGGCACGCGGCTGGTCATCGAATGGCCGGATGACGGCCCGGTCGACCCCATCGCGCAGCTTGCCGCCGGCCGGACCGCCAGCGTCACGACCACCTCCGTTGCCGCCACTTCGCCGGCGGCGGCTCCTGCCGCGCCGTCCACGACCGAGGCGCCCCCGACGGCTGGATCCGTCCCGACGACAAAGCCGGATCCTGCCGCCGCTTCCGCCGCGGCGACCTCGCGTCTGGTCGCCGAACTGCGTGCCGCCGGCCAGGCCGCCCCCGCCCCCGCCCCGAATCCGGCATCGCCGCCGCAACTGCCGCCGACACACGATCCGTCGTTGCCGCGCGCGGTGCCGAACTCCACCCCGTCACCGGCCACGGTCGCCGCGGCCGTCGTGCCTGCGACGTCCCCGGTCGTGTCGCCGCCGCCAGCGGTGGAATCGCCCCCGCCGCCGGTGCGCGCGGTGACCGGCGGCACCCGGCCGCTCGTGATCGCGATCGACGCCGGCCATGGAGGCCAGGATCCCGGCGCCATCGGACCGAGCGGCAAGCGCGAGAAGGACATCACCCTGGCGATCGCGCGCGAGCTCGCGCGCCAGGTCAACGCCACGCCCGGCCTGCGCGCGCACCTGGTGCGCGACCGCGACGTGTTCATTCCGCTCAACAACCGGGCCCGGCTGGCGCGCCAGGCCAAGGCCGACATGTTCATCTCGATCCACGCCGATGCGGCCGAGAACCGCAATGCGAAAGGCTCGTCGGTGTACGTGCTGTCGCTGCGCGGCGCGTCGTCGCAGCGGGCGCGCTGGCTGGCGGACAAGGAGAACGCGGCCGACCTGATCGGCGGCGTGCGCGCGCCGTCGAACGACAACGTGCTGACCAACGTCCTGCTGGATCTTACCCAGAGCGGCCAGATGAAGGCCTCCGAGGACGCGGGCAACCACATCCTGTCGGGGCTCAAGCGCATCGGCAACAACCACAAGCCGCACATCGAGCGTGCGAACTTCGCCGTGCTGCGGACGTCCGACATGCCCGCGATGCTGGTCGAGACCGCCTTCCTCTCCAACCCGGAGGAGGAAAAGCGCCTGATCGACCCGAAGTTCCAGGGCACCGTGGCGCGCGCGATCCTGGACGGCGTGCACACGTATTTCTCCAGCCAGCCGCCTCCCGGCACGCTCTACGCCGCGCGGGCGGCAGGCGACCGGGTCGCCAGCGCTTCACCAGGCGGCCGCTGAAGGACACGCGCGGAGCAACCGCGACGCCGCGCGCCGGTATCATGCGCACGTGCCCATCCAGCAACTGCCCGACACCCTGATCAACCAGATCGCCGCCGGCGAGGTCGTGGAACGACCTGCGTCGGTGGTCAAGGAACTCGTCGAGAATGCGCTCGACGCCGGCGCGGGGCGGATCGACATCGACCTCGAGGAGGGTGGCGTGCGCCTGGTGCGGGTGCGCGACGATGGCGGCGGCATGGCGGCCGACGATTTGCCGCTGGCGGTGTCGCGCCACGCCACCAGCAAGATCGCCAGCCTCGACGACCTGGAGTCCGTGGCGACGCTCGGTTTCCGCGGCGAGGCGCTGCCGTCGATCGCGTCGGTGAGCCGGTTCCTGATCGCCACCCGGCGCGACGGCGACGCACACGGCGCGGCACTGGGCGTGGACGGCGGGCGCGTGGGGCAGGTGGCGCCGAAGCAGCAGCCGGTCGGCACCGTGGTCGAGGTCCGCGACCTGTTCTACAACGTGCCGGCGCGGCGCAAGTTCCTGCGCGCCGAGCGCACCGAGCTCGGCCACATCGAGGAATGGCTGCGCGCGCTGGCCCTGGCGCGTCCGGACGTGGAACTGCGTGTCACCCACAACGGCAAACCGTCGCGGCGCTACCGCGCCCTGTCCGAATCCGGCGCCGGACTGTTCACCGACGAGCGGCTGGCCGGGACGCTGGGCGAGGAGTTCGCGCGCCAGGCGCTGCGCATCGAACACGCGGGGGCTGGCCTGCGGTTGCACGGCTGGGTGGCGCAGCCCGGTTACTCGCGCGCCAGCGCCGACCAGCAGTACGTCTACGTCAACGGACGCGCGGTGCGCGACCGCAGCATCGCGCACGCCGTGCGCCAGGCCTTCGCCGACGTGCTCTACCACGGGCGCCAGCCTGCCTACGTGCTGTTTCTCGAACTCGATCCCACCCGGGTCGACGTCAACGTGCATCCGGCCAAGCACGAGGTGCGGTTCCGCGACTCGCGCCTGGTGCACGATTTCGTCTACCGCACCGTACAAGGCGCGCTGGCGGCGACGCGCGCGGGCACCGCGCCTGCGTCTCCGGGCGTGGGGGCCAGCATGTCGCCGGCGGACCCTGCGCAGCGCCAGGCCGGGGGCATCGAGGACGCGCGTGCCCGGTCAGCCATGGGCGCGATGGCGCCGGGCGCGACCCACCAGGTCCCGATGCGGCTGCAGGTCGACGAGGCGAGGGCCGCGTATGCGGCCCTGTACGCCGGGGACCCCGGGCGCCCTGCGCTGCCGCGCGAGGATGCCGGCGCCGGCGTGCCGCCGCTCGGGTTCGCCATCGCGCAGCTGCACGGAATCTACATCCTGAGCGAGGCGGCGGACGGCCTGATCGTGGTCGACATGCATGCCGCGCACGAACGCATCGGCTACGAGCGCCTGAAGACTGCACACGACAGCGAGGGGCTGCGTGCGCAGCCGCTGCTGGTCCCGCAGGCGGTGGCGGTGTCCGAACGCGAGGCCGACGTGGCCGAGCAGGAGGCCGGCACGCTGGCCGAACTGGGCTTCGAGCTCTCGCGCGGCGGGCCGCAGTCGCTGCTGCTGCGCAGCGTGCCCGCGCTGCTGGCGCAGGGCGATATCGAGGCGCTGCTGCGCGACGTGCTGGCCGACCTGCGCGAACGCGGCGAGAGCCTGCGCGTGCGCAGCGCGCGCGACGCGCTGCTCTCGACCATGGCCTGCCACGGCGCGGTGCGCGCCAACCGCCGCCTCGGCATTCCCGAGATGAATGCGCTGCTGCGGCAGATGGAGGCGACGGAGCGCTCCGGACAATGCAATCATGGACGTCCGACCTGGGCGCACTTCCCGCTGCCCGAGATCGACCGGTGGTTTCTGAGGGGGCGTTGAGCATGGGCATGCGTGGGAGATGGACGGGCGTCGCGCTCGGTGTGTTGCTGGCGGGTTGTGGCGGCGGCGAGCCCGGGGACCGCGGCACGGGCGATGCATCCGCCGAGCCGGTGGGCGCCGATCCCGCCTTCGTGTCCGGGAATGAAGCCTGGCGCGCGCAGCGACGCGAACGCCTGCTCGAGCCCGACGGCTGGGCCAGTCTGATCGGCCTGCACTGGATCGAACTGCCGGCGCACTACGTGGGCAGCGGTGCGACCAGCGGCATCCGCCTTGCCCGCGGTCCCGAGCGCATGGGTCTGCTGCAGCGCCAGGGCGGCAAGGTGTATCTCACGCCGGACGCCGATGCGGCGCTCACCGTGGACGGTGCCCCCGCGAAGGGGCGCTTCGAACTGTTGCCCGATCTCTCAGGCACGCCGACGCTGGTCGGCTTCGACGAGGGCAAGGGGCAACTGGTGCTGGTCGATCGCGGCGGCCGCAAGGCGCTGCGGGTGCGCCACGCCGAGGCCGACACGCTCACCGGGCTGGGCCCGCTCGATTACTGGCCGGCCGATCCGGCGTGGCGGGTACAGGCGCGCTTCGTCGCCCACCCCGCCGGCAAGACGATCCCGATCATGGACATCCTCAGCCAGCAGCAGCCGCAGCCCAATCCCGGCGTGGTGGAGTTCGAACGCGGTGGCGCCAGCTATCGCCTCGAGGCGCTGGAGGGCGAGGACGGCGGGCTGTTCCTGGTGTTCGCCGATCGCACCAGCGGCCACGAGAGCTACGCCGCCGGGCGCTACCTGTACACGTCGGCGCCGGCAGGCGATGGCACGGTGGAGGTCGATTTCAACCGGGCCTACAACCCGCCATGCGTGTTCACCGACTACGCCACATGCCCGCTGCCGCCCCCGGAAAACCGCCTCGACCTGGCCGTGACCGCGGGCGAGAAGAAATACGTGCGGCCGGGGCCTGCCACCTGACGCCGACGCCTGCAGCGCGACGGGACTGCCCACCGGCGGCCCGTTTCGTCACACCCGGCTCGCCGGGCATGTCCGGGATTTACCTCACCACCACCATGGATGTCCGATGAGATTCCAGCACGCGCGCGCGCCACGCCTGATCCGATCCCTCCTCGCGGCCACCGCACTCGTCGCGTTCGCCGGCGCGCTGCATGCCGACACCGCGCGCACCGATGCACCGGTGCCGCTGCTGTGGAAGGTCTCCGACGACGACAACGCGCTGTACCTGCTGGGGTCGTTCCATCTGCTCAAGCCCGACGACTATCCGCTGTCGCGTGACGTGGATGCCGCGTTCGCCGATGCGGAGAAGGTCGTGTTCGAGATCCCGCCCGAAGAGCTGGGATCGCCCGCGCTAGGCATGCAGATGGGGCAGGCCGCGCTGCGCACCGACGGCACCGGACTCGACAGCGAACTGCCGGCGGAGACCCGACAGGCGCTGGCGGAGTGGCTGGAGGCCAACGCGGCCGAACTGCAGAAGCTGCAGATGACGCCGCAGACACTGCAGCTGTTCGAGCCGTGGTTCGTCGGCCTGATGGTGGCGATCGTGGAGATGGGCAAGGCCGGGCTCGATCCGTCGCTGGGCCTGGACAGCAACCTCGCGCAGAAGGCCGCGCAGGCGGGCAAGCCGACCGGCGGACTGGAGACCGGGGTCCAGCAGATCGCGTTCCTCGACGGCATGGACCGGGCCGAACAGCTGCAGTTCCTGCAGGAGTCGCTGAAGACCGCGGACGAGGGTCGCGCGGAAATCGACAAGCTGCACGCGGCCTGGCGGCAGGGGGACGCGGAAGCGCTGTGGTCCGGCATGGCCGCGGAGATGCGCAAGCAGTTTCCGAAGCTCTATCACCGCATCAATGTCGAACGCAACGACGCCTGGGTGCCCAAGCTCGAGGCGAAATTGTCCGCGGCCGGCACGGACGACACGCTGGTCGTGGTCGGCGCGCTGCACCTGCTGGGCGAGGATGGCGTGGTGGAGAAGCTGCGCGCGAAGGGTTACGAGGTCCAGCGCATCTGTTCGGCGTGCCCGGTGCGGTAGGGCGTCAGCGCCTGGGTCACGCCACCCGACGTGCTATCAAGGCGCGTCGAGGGTGCGTGGACACGCCGCCTTCCGACCGCGGACGCCTGGCGGGCGGCACGGGGCGAGTCGGGGTCTGAGCACTGGGCCGGCCGTCGCGACGCGCTTGGCGGGTGCGCAGGCCATCGAGGCCTTCCCATCGGTGCGGTCAGATGTCCGCAGCGTCGCGTGCCGCGCCCGGGCGCAGTTCGATGCAGTCCACCGGGCAGGCCGGCACACACAGTTCGCAGCCGGTGCACAGGGGCGCGACGACCGTGTGCATCAGTTTGGAGCCGCCGACGATGGCATCGACCGGGCAGGCCTGGATGCACTTGGTGCAGCCAATGCAGTCGGCTTCCACCACCCACGCCACCTGCGGCGGTTTGCACGCGCCGCGGGCCCGGTCGTAGGGGCGGGCGGGCACGCCGAGGACGTGCGCGAGCGCACGTGCGCCCGCGTCGCCGCCGGGCGGACAGCGGTCCACGCCGGCCTCGCCGCGGTCCATCGCCTCGGCATAGGGGCGGCAGCCATCGAAACCGCACTGCCCGCACTGCGTCTGCGGCAGCAGCCGGTCCAGCCGTTCGATGCGGACGGGGGCCGCCACCGGAATCGGACGCGTGGCGCGCTCAGCGCACCGGCATGCCGGGCCGGGCGCCGGTGTCGGCGTCGAGCAGGGCGAGGGCGCCGGCGTCGAATCCGGCCGAGAGGATCATCCCCTCGCTGAGGCCGAAACGCATCTTGCGCGGCGCGAGGTTGGCGATGAACACGACATTGCGCCCGACCAGTTTCTCCGGCTCGGCGTAGCTGGCGCGGATCCCGGAGAAGATCTGGCGCTGGCCGAGCTCGCCGGCATCGAGCAGGAAGCGCAGCAGCTTGTCGGAGCCGTCGACGAACCCGCATTCGAGCACCTTGCCGATGCGCAGGTCGAGCCTGGCGAAGTCGTCGATGCCGACGTGCGCCGGCGCATTCTCCACCGACGCGGGCATGGGCGCCGGGGGCGTGGCGCCGGCGACGGCTGGCGCCACCGTGGCGGCGTCGGGCCTGGCGGCGAGTGTGTCCTTCGAGGCTTCGGTCATGGCGTCGATCTGCTTGGGGTCGATGCGGGTGAACAGCGGGGTGTAGACGTCGAGCGTATGGCCGGCGAGTTCGCTGAACCCTCCCGGCCGCAGTTCGACGCCGCCGAGGTAGTGCTCGACCCGCGCGACGATGCCCGGCAGGATCGGCTTGAGCATGCCGGCGATATCGGCGAAGGCCTGCAGCGCGGTGCCGAGCACCAGGTGCAGGTCGGCGCGGCGGGCAGGGTCCTTGGCCAGCGCCCACGGCGCGGTCCGGGCGATGTATTCGTTGACGCTGTCCGCCGCCGCCATCGCGTTGCGCGCCACGGCGGCGAAATTGCCGAGTTCGTAGTCCTGCGGCGCGAGCAGGCACGCCTCGCGCACGCCGTCGCGTACGGCGCGTGCCTGTGCGTCCCAGCCTTCGCTCGTGCCAGCCGTCGTGTCGCCTGGCAGGACATTGTCGAAGTGGCCCTGGAGCAACCTGGCGCAACGGCTGGCGATGTTGACGAACTTGCCGACCAGATCGCTGTTCACGCGCGCCACGAAGTCGGACAGGTTGAGGTCGACGTCGTCCACGCCACCGGAAGACTTGGTGGCGAAGTAGTAGCGCAGCGCTTCCGGATCCAGGCCGCTCTCGAGGTAGGTGCGCGCCATGACGAAGGTGCCGCGTGACTTGGACATCTTGTCGCCATTGACCATCAGGTAGCCATTGACGTGCAGCCGTTCGGGCAGGCGCAGGCCGTTGCCCGCCAGCACCGCCGGCCAGAACAGGCCGTGGAAGTTGACGATGTCCTTGCCGATGAAGTGGCGCAGTTCGGCATGGTCGCCGGGCTGCAGCATCATTTCGAACGCTGCCTCGTCGAAGCCGGGCTTGCGGCCGCTGCGGGCGAGCGCCAGCAGGCTCGACAGGTAGCCGATCGGCGCGTCGAGCCAGACGTAGAAGTATTTGCCCGGATGGCCCGGGATCTCGAAGCCGAAATACGGTGCGTCGCGCGAGATGTCCCAGTCGCGCAGGCCGCCCTCGGCGTCGATCCACTCGCGCAGCTTGGCCTTGACTCCGGGGATGCCGACGTCGCCCTGCAGCCAGTCGCGCAGCACGCTGGTGAAGTCGCCGACCTGGAAGAAGAAGTGTTCGGACGCACGCAGCTCGGGCGTCGCGCCCGAGACCACCGAGCGCGGGTTCTTCAGCTCGGTCGGCGAATAGGTCGCGCCGCAGTTCTCGCAGTTGTCGCCGTACTGGTCCTCGGTGCCGCACACCGGGCAGGTGCCCTTGACGTAGCGGTCGGGCAGGAACATCGCCTTGACCGGATCGTAGAGCTGCTCGATCGAGCGTCGCGCGATATGCCCGCCGGCCTCGAGCGTGGCGTAGAAGCGCTCGGTCAGCTCGCGGTTCTCGGCCGAATGCGTGGAGTGGTACCAGTCGAAGTCGACGGAGAAATCGGCGAAATCGCGCTGCTGGCTCGCCTGCGTGACCTGGATGAACTCCTCGGGCGCCACGCCGGCCTTCTCGGCGGCGAGCATGATCGGCGTGCCGTGGGTATCGTTGGCGCACACGAAGTGCACCGTGCCGCCCGCCATGCGCCGCGCGCGCACCCAGATGTCGGCCTGGATGTAGCCGACCAGGTGGCCGATGTGCAGGTGGCCGTTGCCGTAGGGCAGGGCACTGGAGACGATCGCGGGGCGGGGCATGGAGGCGGGCGACGGCGAGGGGCCGCGATTATCGCATGACCCCACGCCTCTCCTGGCGTGCGTGCCGGCGCTGGTGTTCGTGCTTGTTCCGGGCCGTGCTCATGCGCTTATCCACCCATACGCTCACGGGCCCATGCGCTCACGGGCGTCGCGGACCGCCGGGAGCCCGCTGCTTCCCGCCGGCACGAGCACAACCCGCGCGAAAGCGGGTTGCGCGAAGCCCGGCGCAGGCCGGGCCGGCGGGGATGCCTGGGGCGGCTACTGCCGCACCCAGACCTGCGACTTGCAGATGAAGGCGACGCAGCCCGAGACCTCGAGCTTGCCCCCGCCCTCGAGCAGTTCCATCTTCGACTTGTACACCTTGCCCTCGTCCGGCTTGAGGATCGTGCCGCCGGAATAGGCGTCGCCATCGGGCTTCATGCCGCGAATGATCTCCATCCCGGTGATCGGCTTGCCCTTGCGGTCGTCCTTGCACTTGTCGCAGGCCGGGTTCGGCCGGCTCGGAGCGAGCAGTTCGACGATCCGCCCGCTCAGCGTGCCGTTCGCGCCCTGGGTGATCTCCACGATCGACTTGGCCTGGCCGGTCTCGTCGTCGATGGTCTTCCAGCGGCCTTCGGCGGGGTCGGCGGCGGCCGCCTGCATGGGCAGCAGTGAAAAGGCCAGCAGGCAGATGTACTTGAACATGGTGCTCTCCGTACGCGGCATCCGCCGCTGTGGGCGAACCTTATACCGCATCGCATGGCGGGGACAGGTCTGTCCTCCCATCGCCATTCACCGGAAAGCAGGAAGCCCGACCAGGGCCGGGCTTCCTGCGTCATCACGTCGGCGGTCTATTGCCCGAACGCGTACTTCGCTTCCAGATACACGGCACGACCCAGAATGTCGAAGTAGTAGTTGTTCCAGGGCGTGCCGGTCGTGCCGGGATGGTTCTCCGCCTGCTCATCGGGCATCTTGTTGAGCACGTTGTTCACCATCATCGAGAGCGTGAGGTCCTCGGTGGCACGCCAGTTCACACTGGTGTTGTAGGTGATGTAAGGCGCCCACTTGCCGCCCGTCTGCCCGCTCGGATGCTCGTATCCGTAGCCCTGCGCGTACGCCAGGTAATTCGGCGTTGAGCCGATCCGGTTGGCATACAGGGTCGTGGTCCAGTCGCCCTTCGCCCATGCGACCGAACCATCGGTGCGGGTCTTGGCGTAGGAGTCGTAGATCCACATCGAGTACGGATCGCGCAGCAGGTCCACCCCCGGTGTCTCCGGAGTGGCCTGCAGCTTGTGGCGAATCTTGTTGGTGTAATTGCCGGCGAAGGACAGGCTTCCGAAGTTGCCGATGTCCAGCATGTAGTTCAGGCTCGCGGTCACCAGCTCGAGGCTCTGCTTGGCGATGTTGACCTTCGGCGTATACAGGGAGACCAGCTCGCCGTTCGGTCCGCGCGATACCCATTCCAGGATGTTCTCGCACGCGGTAATCGGCGTGCCATCCGCTGCCGAGCGGCAGTAGTATTCGCCGCGCATCAAGCCATCGGCACTGATCGAGTCCACCTCGTTCTCGATCTGCCAGCTGTAGTAGTCCACAGCCATCGACAGGCTGGAGGTAGGCGACCAGACCACGCCGGCATTCCAGACGTCCGCCTCGATCGGCTCAAGCTCGCGGTTGCCGGAGGACTGTCCGAAGAACTGCTCGCTGTCCCATGTACAGTCGTCGGTGTTCCCGGGCTCGAAGCCGGCTTCCCCGCAGCGGTAGTAGTCGGTCACCGAGCTGTAGTACCCGCTGAGACCCTGGAACGTGTCGGCCAGCGACGGCGCGCGGAAAGCGGTGCCGATCTTGCCACGCAGCAGCAGGCTCTCGAGCGGACGGTATTCCACGCCCAGGCTCCAGGTCGGCTTGTCCACGGTCTCGTCGGCGATCTCGAATGCGTCGTAGCGTGCCGAAGCGGTGACCGTCAGCGGTTCGAACAACGGCATGCGCAGCTCGCTGGTCAGAGAGTAGCGGCTGCGGCGTCCCGCACCGCTTACCGAGGTCTGCCCCCAGATCTCCGAAAGCAGCGTGTCGGGATCCTCGATCATGCGGGCGTCCGGGCTGTAGTCCCAACCCTCGTTGCCTACCTCCGCCGCTACCGCGAACCCCGCGTCGCCTCCGGGGAGCGAGAACAGCGAAGTGCTGGTCAGCTGGAAGTGCGCCAGGTTGTCCCAGGTCCGCGATTCGCTATCGACGAAGCCGGTGAACGAGCGGAAATCCTCCGGATCGATCGGGGAGTAGAACGCGGCGTAGTCGGGGGTGAAGACGGGGTAGACGCCGAAAAACGGGTCCACGCCCTGCTGCGGGCCGAGCACATTCTCCAGGAAATAGTTGTCGATCGGATCGCGGAACCTGACCCAGTTGGTTTCGGTCAGGCGGTACTCCGCTCGCGACACGTAGGCGTTGTAGTCCCATTCGCCCAGCATGCCGTTGGCACCGAAGGTGACAGTCAAGGCCTTGTTGGTGTCGGTGTTGGTGATGTCGCGGTAGCCCTCGCCGCCGATGTCCTCCGGCGCGAAGGACCGCTGCAGGTTGACCAGTGTGTCCGGAATGTTGGGATCGTAGAAAGCGCCGAACGTTACGCCGGTTCCCCACCAGGTGTAGTTCGAACCGGTGGCGTATTCCACTTCCTCGTACAGTCCCATCACTTCCGCGTACAGCTGAGTAGTGTCGCTCAGATCGAACGTGCTGTAGGAGTAAATCTGACCGGCATCCTTGCCGTTGCGCAAGGTGCGATAGCCCGGACTCTGGAACGAACCACAGTAGGTCCCGAAGTTGGGACGCGTGAACTGCTGCGTGCTCCCGCTGAAATTACCGGTGGTGTTCTCGCAGTTGTTGGGATCGGTGAAGTAGTACGTGCCGTCGAACGCGTCGAGCACCACGAAATCACGGCTGGGAGCCGCGGCAGTGTAGCCATCGAAGTTGTAGGTGCTCGACAGGTCGCGCTGGTAACCCCACACGGGGTCGCGGGTATCGAGCTGGACGCCTAGGAGGGTGTTGAACCGGCCATCCGCGCTGCTGAAGCTGTCGGCGAAGGTGAAACGGACGCTGTCGCCACCACCCTCGCTGAAAAAGCCCCCGCGCACAGAAAACTCACCCTCTTCGACCGTCTTCTTCAGGATGACGTTGACGACGCCGGCGATCGCGTCCGATCCGTACAGCGACGACTGGCCTCCAGGCAGGACTTCAATGCGGTCGATCAGCGCTACGGGAATGCCGCTGATATTGTTGAACACGTCCGAGCCATTGTAGAGGGCTGGGTAATTGGCCATCGGGCGGCCGTTGATCAGATATTTGGTGTAGCCCGGGTCGAGGCCGAACATGCTTGCAGCCTCGGCGCCCTGGGTGAAGGACGCGCTGGTCTGGCCGCCCTGAATTCCGCCTGTCGCGAAGCTCGATTGCTGGAGAACATCGGAGACGCTCTGGAAGCCGCGCATCTGGATGTCTTCCGCGGAGATCACGGTCACCGGCGTCGCTGTCTCGATCTGACTCTGCGGGATCAGCGAGCCGGTTACGGTGACCTTGTCGAGGGTGCGGGCGGTGGTCGGCGTGTCGGAGGCGTCCTGCCCGTCAACGTCCTGGGCGAATCCGGCGCCGGTCGAACTCAGCATTACGGCGGTCATCAGCGCCGAGCTCAGGCGGCTCGGTCGCGGGCGGGTGTGTCGAATCGTCATGTGGTCTGATTCCAAGTGGGGAAGACAGGCGGACCCATTCCGGACAAGGTCCGGCACACGCGAGGTCCGCGAAGGATCGGGTGAAGGCCCGACGTCCCGAACTTAACATATGGTTAACCGACGGAACAAACACTGCAAACAGTGTCATCGCAATCTGTTAGCACGCCTATTCGCGGGGGCGACGGGCCTCGAAAATCCTCGCCGGGGCTTAGAATTGTCGAGATGACGCTCCCGCAAGTTCCCGGTCGTTCCGTCCAGCCGAAACTGTCGCCCCATCCCCGCATCCGCAACATCCTCGCCATCGGCTCGGGCAAGGGCGGGGTGGGGAAGTCGACCACGGCGGTGAACCTGGCGCTGGCGCTCGCGGCCGAGGGTGCCCGGGTCGGGGTGCTCGACGCGGATGTCTACGGACCGAGCATCCCGACGATGCTGGGCCTGTCGGGCAAGCCCGACAGTCCGGACGGCAAGTCGATCCTGCCGATGCGGGCGCACGGGATCGAGGCGATGTCGATCGGGTTCCTGGTCGACGCCGACACGCCGATGATCTGGCGCGGGCCGATGGCGACTTCGGCGCTCACCCAGTTGCTCAACGACACGCTGTGGGGGGGTGAAGAGGGGCTGGATTACCTGATCGTCGACCTGCCGCCGGGAACCGGCGACATCCAGCTCACGCTCGCGCAGAAGATCCCGGTCGCCGGCGCGGTGGTGGTGACCACGCCGCAGGACGTGGCCACGCTCGATGCGCGCAAGGCGCTGCGGATGTTCGAGAAGGTGGAGGTGGCAGTCCTGGGGCTGGTGGAGAACATGGCCCAGCACGTGTGCTCGAACTGCGGCCATGTCGAGCACCTGTTCGGGCACGGCGGCGGCGAGCGAATGGCCGCGCAGTACGGCGTGCCGCTGCTGGGATCGCTGCCGCTGGAGATCGGGATCCGCGCGCAGGGCGACGCCGGCGTGCCAATCGTGGCCGCGTCCCCGGGCTCGGCCGCCGCCGCGGCCTACCGCGCCACTGCCGAGCGCCTGCGCGAGGAACTCGAGAAGCGTCCGCGCGCGCCGCGGGGCATTTCCGCTTCACTCCTGTAAATCGGCCTGGATCTGCGCAGCAGCGCTGTCCGGGTGAGCGCCTGCGATCCGGCGCCGGCGCAGGCGTACCCGGGCGCTTCGATCCCTGCGACCATCGACGAGTGGGGCAACTACGCTTCCGGCCTTGTGCCACCTCCGAGCGTGAGGCACCCGGCGCGATGCGCAGAACCAGCGGGGATCGACGGCTGACGGCGGGCCGGGGCCCGCCCTACAATGCCGGGTTCAGGGCCGCGTGGCCGCAGGGAACTCCGCACCGCATGAGCATCAAGAGCGACCGCTGGATCCGGCGCATGTCCGAGCAGCACGGCATGATCGAACCCTACGAGCCGGGTCAGGTGAAGGAAGCCGCCGGCGGTCGCATCGTCAGCTACGGCACCTCCAGCTACGGCTACGACGTGCGCTGCTCGCGCGAGTTCAAGATCTTCACCAACATCAACTCGACCATCGTCGATCCCAAACGGTTCGACCCGAAGAGCTTCGTCGACATCGAAGCCGACGAGTGCATCATCCCGCCCAACAGCTTCGCGCTGGCGCGCACGGTCGAGTACTTCCGCATCCCGCGCGACACCCTGGTGGTGTGCCTGGGCAAGAGCACCTACGCGCGCTGCGGCATCATCGTCAACGTCACGCCGCTGGAGCCGGAGTGGGAAGGACACGTGACCCTCGAGTTCAGCAATACCACGCCGCTGCCGGCGCGGATCTACGCCAACGAGGGCGTGGCGCAGATGCTGTTCTTCCAGTCGGATGCCGACGACGTGTGCGAGACCTCGTACCGCGACCGCGGCGGCAAGTACCAGGGACAGACCGGCGTCACGTTGCCGAAGACCTGAGTTGGCGCGCAGCGAGGCGCGCCCCTATTCCGTCGCGCCCGCGCCGATGCGCCGGTCGTGCGGCGTGCTGAGTGCGACGCGGAGGGCGATGCGCAGCGCTTCCACGATCGATTCCAGCGGCAGCGCGCCCGGGGTGCCCGCGGCGGCGTTGTCGATCGCCGGAGGGACGTGTACGAAGCCCGCCCGGATCCTGCGCCGGCGAAGCATGTGCATCATGCCGTAGAACACGTGATTGCAGACGTAGGTGCCGGCGCTCTGCGAGACTTCGGCCGGAATCCCGGCTTCGCGGATCGCGGCGTACATCGCCTTGATCGGCAGGGTCGAGAAATAGGCCGCCGGGCCGCCGCGCACCACGGCGAGGTCGACCGGCTGGCGGCCCGCGTTGTCGGGGATGCGGGCATCGTCGACGTTGATCGCCACGCGCTCGAGCGAGATCTTGTCGCGACCGGAGGCGAGGCCCGTGCACAGCACCAGCGCGGGACGCACCTCGAGGATCGCGCGCCGCAGCGCATCGCGCGCCACGCCGAACTCGACCGGCAGTCGACGCGCGACCACGCGATGACCCGCGATCTCCTCCCCATCGAGCACGCGCGCCGCGTCCCAGCTCGGATTGCCCGCGGCGCCGTCGAACGGCGCGAAGCCGGCAAGCAGCACGTGGCGCATGCGTGGGTGCCGGGTGCTCATCGGAAGACGATCAGGTACATCAGCACGATATTGCACGCCAGCAGCGGCAACGCGGTGGCGACCTGCTGGCGGATCACCGCATTGGGGTCCTTGAGTTCCAGCAGCGCGGCGGGCACCAAATTGAAGTTCGCCGCCATCGGCGTGAGCAGGGTGCCGCAGTAGCCCGAGAGCATGCCGATCGCGGCCAGCGGCGCGGCATCGGCCCCGTGCAGCTGCACCAGCAGCGGCAGGCCGATGCCCGCGGTCATCACCGGGAAGGCGGCGAAGGCGTTGCCCATGACCATCGTGAACAGCGCCATGCCCAGCGCGTAGGCGAGTACCACCACGAAGCGGTTGTCGACCGGGATCGCCATTTCCACCAGCGCCGCCACCGCCTCGCCCACGCCCGCGGCCGCGAACACGCCGCCCAGCGTGGCCAGCAGCAAGGGCAGCAGCGCGGCCCAGCCGACGGCATCGATCAGCCGACGCGACTGCTCCACCGCGCTCCAGGGCGTCTGCCGCGTCAACCGGCAGGCGGCGACCGCCGCGACCACGCAGGCGATGCCGAGCGCGACCAGGGTGGTCTGCTCGCGCCCCAGCAGGTAGACGCCGCCGAAGGCCACGTCCTTCAGCACCACCGCCAGCAGCACGCAGACCCCGGGGATCAGCAGCGCAGGCCAGAACAGGCGGTTGCCCAGGCGCGTGGCTTCGATCCGTTTCGCCTCGTCCGAAGGCTCGTCGTAGCGCCCGCGACCGAGCCCTCCGAATCCGGCCAGGCAGGCCAGCACCACGACCACGACGCCGACCACGACGGGCGCCAGCCGGTCCGCTGCCAGGAACATCAGCCCGAGCAGACCCCAGAACAGCGCGGTCGCGTGGCGGCGCGGATTGTGGCGATCGCGCAGGCCGAGCGCGGCCACCGCCAGCAGGTAGATGCCGGCGAGCCAGTAGATCATCTGCAGGGTGATCACGCGGCCGGTTCCCGGTTTGCCGCGTCCCGCAGTGCCGCTGCCTCGCGCGCAAGCTGCGCGTCCATCCGCAACAGCCGCGAGGCGTGGATGAGGAAGGCGCAGATCGCCGTGGGAATGCCCCACAGCGCGATGTGTAACGGTTCGAGCACGATGCCGTGTTCGGCGAAGAAGCCCTGCATCAGCAGCACCGCGCCGAAGGCGATGAACACGTCTTCGCCGAAGAAGCGGCCGACGTTCTCGCTGGCGGCGGTCATCGCCTTGATCCGCTCACGGGTGGCCTCCGGCAACCTGCCGTGGGCGTTCTCGGCGGCACCGACCGCCATCGGAGCCATCAGCGGGCGCACCGTCTGCGCGTGCCCCCCGAGATCGACCAAGCCCAGTGCCGACAGCAGTTGCCGGCCGCCCAGATACGCCGTGAGCGCGCGACCGGCGGTGGCACCGCGCAGGCGCGCGATCCACTGCTGCGCGCGTTCCTTCAGGCCGTGGCGCTCGAGCAGGCCGATCGCCGGCAGCGTGAGCAGGAACAGCGCGAGGTAGCGCTGCTTGGTGAAGGCCTCGCCGATCAGCGCCAGCACGTCCAGCGGGGCGATCCCCGCGAGCAGGCCGGTGGCGATGCCGGCGGCCACCACCACCAGCGCGGGATTGAGCCGCAGCACGAAGCCGAGGACGACCAGGGCGATGCCGAGCAGCGGCCACCAGTTCATGCCGCCGCGTCCGGTGCGAGAACGCGGATGCCTTCGGCTTCCAGCGCGGCCCGCAGCGCGGCGGCGAAGCGCGGTGCGTCCGGGCGATCGCCGTGCAGGCACAGGGTGTCGGCGCGCAGCGGGACACGACTGCCGTCGAGCGCGACCACCACACCCTCGCGCAGCATCGTGCGGACCTGGGCCAATGCCGCTTCGAGGTCCTCGATCACCGCGCCGGGAAGGTCGCGTGGCGTGAGGCGGCCATCGGCGCCGTAACTGCGTTCGGCGAAGGCTTCCTCGGCGACGGGCAGGCCGGCGAGACGACCGGCCTCGGCCAGGGCCGAGCCGGACAGCGCGTACAGCCGCAGCGTCGGATCGATGGCATGGACCGCCGCCGCGATGGCATCGGCGACGTCGATGTCGCGCGCAGCGAGGTTGTACAGCGCGCCGTGCGGCTTGACGTGCCGCAGGCGCGCGCCAGCGGCGTCGCAGAGTGCCGCCAGCCGCCGTACCTGGGCCAGTACCAGGACGTGGATGGCGCCGGGGCCGAGGCCGAGTTCGCGCCGGCCGAAGTGCTCGCGATCGACGAACGACGGGTGCGCGCCGATCGCCACGCCATGCGCAAGGCACAGCGCGACAGCTGCCTGCATGGTCTCGTCGCTGCCGGCATGGCCGCCGCAGGCGATGCTGGCCGAGCTGATGTGCGGCACGATCGCGGCGTCGTCGCCACAGCCTTCGCCGAGGTCGCAGTTGAAGTCGATGCGGTCAGGCAAGTGCGCGCTTCGCGTCGAGGGCCAGCGCGATTCTATGCAGGCGCTGGCGCTGGCGGCAAAGCGCGTCGCGGGCCTCGCCGGGCGTGCAGGGCGCGAAGCGCACCCGGTCGCCGGGCCGCAGCTGGGCCAGCAGCGGCCAGTCGGCGCGGATCGCGTGGCCGATGCGCGGGTAACCGCCGTGCGTCTGGGCGTCGGCGAGCAGCACGATGGGCTGGCCGTCGGCCGGCAGCTGGATCGTGCCGGGCATCACCGGTTCGGAGACGCGCTCGCCGCCATCGGCCGCGGTGAGCACGGGCCCCGCCAGCCGCAGCCCCTGACGATTGCTGTCGGCGCGCACGGTCCAGGCGCGGCCGTGCAGCGCAGCGGGTGGCGCGGTCGCGTCGCTGCCCGGCAGGACGCGCACCAGCGGCTCCGCGCCCGCGGGCCGGTCGTCGAACGCCGGGTCGATCCACCACGGTGCGATGTGCAGCGTCGCGGCCCCGGCGGACGGTGCGGCAAGCGCCAGGCGGTCGCCCCGGCACAGGGCGCGGCCCGCGTGGCCCCCGAATCCGCCGCGCAGGTCGGTGCTCGCGCTGCCCAGGATCGCCTCGGAGCGCACGCCGCCTGCGATCGCCAGGTAGGCGCGGGCGCCTTCCGTGCAGCGGCCGATCCGCAGCGTGCTGCCGGGGGGCAGGTCGAGCGGACGATGGCCGGGCACCGGCGCGCCGCCGACTTCGGCGTCGACCGGGGCGCCGCACAGTGCGATGCGCGCCGCGCGGTGGAAGCGCAGCGTCGGGCCCGACAGGGTGATCTCCAGTGCCGCGGTGCCGGCGGGATTGCCGACGACCAGGTTCGCAAGCGCGAAGGCCCACGGATCCAGCGCACCCGCGCCGCCGACGCCGAGATGACGCAGGCCCTGGCGACCGCCGTCCTGCAGCAGCGTCGCCAGCCCCGGCGAGAGGACTTCGATGCTCATGCCGCGCCGCGCCCGCATGCGGCGCGGAACGCGGCCTCGTCGATCGCCACGAAGCGCACGCGCGCGCCGGCCGGCAGCAGGCAGGGCGGATCGCGACGGGGGTCGAACAGCGCGACCGGCGTGCGCCCGACCAGATGCCAGCCGCCCGGACCTTCGCGCGGATAGATGCCGGTCTGGGCGCCGCCGATCGCCACGCTGCCGGCGGGCACGTGGGTGCGCGGCGTACTCCGGCGCGGAATCGCAAGGCGCGGGTCGAGTCCGAGCAGGTACGGGAAGCCCGGAGCGAACCCGGTCATCGCCACCCGGTAGTCGCCCGCGCAATGCAAGGCGACCACCTCGGCCGCGGAGAGTCCCGCGTGCGCGGCCACCGCCTCCAGGTCGGGTGCGAACGCCGGGAGATGGCAGACCGGCACCTCGATCGCCGGCAGGGAGGCCTCAGGCGATGCGTGCGGTTCGTCATCGCCCGCCAGCAGGGCACGCAGCGCTTCCGCCGCATAACCCGTGTCGTGGAGGCGATCGCAGGCGTCCTGCGCGAGGCAGACCGCGAGCGATGCGTACGCCGGCACCACTTCGCGCACCCACGGCAGCCCGGCCGCCTCGATCCGCCGCACCAGCGCGTGCACGCGCGCGTTCACGGCCGGATCGATGCGGCGGTCCAGGCGCAGCAGCAGCGCGTCCTCGCCGAGCGGCTCGATCGTGAGGCCGCTCACGCGCGCAGCGCGGCCTCGAGCAGGCGGATGCGCCCGACCAGCGCGTCGGGCGAGTACGGGCGCGCGGCCACGCGCCCCCAGACCGGCGCCGGCCAGGCGGGATCGTTCTCGAAGCGTGCGATCACGTGCACGTGCAACTGCGGCACCAGGTTGCCCAGGGCGGCCACGTTGAGCTTGAACGGGTGGAAGACCTCGCGCAGCGCGCGTCCGGCCAGATCAATCTCGTCGGTCAGGCGGTGGCGCTGGGTGGCGTCGAGGTCGAGCATTTCGCGCGCGCCGGCCACGCGCGGCACCAGCACCAGCCACGGGTAGTTGGCGTCGTCCATCAGCCGCAGCTCGCACAGGTCGAGCGTGGCGAGTGGATGGGTATCGCTCGCGAGCTGCGGATCGAGCGCGTAGGGGCCGTGGGCATTCGTGTTCATGGTGCCTCCGGGCCGCGCAGCGCGGCATCGAGGAAGGCCAGCGTACGCTTGCGCGCAAGCGCCGCGCTGGCTGGATGGAAGTGGCGGGGATCGACGTCGCGGTTGAAGGCATGGCCGGCGCCGGGATAGACGTGGATCTCGGCTTCGGGCCACGCGTCGCGGTGGGCCTGGATGTCGTCCGCGGGGGTCGTCGCGTCCTCTCCTCCGAAGTGGAACAGCATCGGCGCCCGCAGCGGTTCTCCCAGAAACGGGCGCGAGCGCGCGCCGTAGTAGGACACCGCCGGCAACCCGAGCCGTGTATTGGCGAGCAGAGCCATGCTGCCGCCCCAGCAGAAGCCGGCCACCGCCGTCTTCAGGCCCTCGCCGCGCAGCTGCTCCGCCGCGGCCCCGATCACCGCCACCGCCCGTCCGGTGCCCAGTTCCTCGACGAGCGCCCGTCCGCGCGCGAAGCCGGCCTCGTCGTAGCCCAGCTCGACATTGCGGGCCACCGGGTCGAACAGCGAAGGCGCCAGCGCCACGTAACCGGCCGCCGCGAACCCCTCGGCCACGCTGCGGATATGGGCGTTGACGCCGAAGATCTCCTGCACCACCACCACCGCGCCCAGCGCGGCGGCGTGTCCGGGCGGATCGGCGCGCCAGGCGTCGGCCGGCCCCTGCGGCCCGTGGATGACGATGTCGCGGCCCATGCGCAGGCTCCATCCGGCGGAGGCCCGATTCTAGCCGAGGCTATAATTCGCGCCCCGTGACGCGTCGGTGCGTCGCGCGTCCCCGTCCGCGTCCGGTCCCTCATGCCCGCTGCCAGTCCCAAGGTCGGTTTCGTCAGCCTCGGCTGCCCCAAGGCGCTGGTGGATTCCGAGCGCATCCTCACCCAGCTGCGGGTCGAGGGCTACGACCTGGTCCAGAGCTACGACGATGCCGACGTGGTGGTGGTGAACACCTGCGGCTTCATCGATTCGGCGGTGGCCGAATCGCTGGATGCGATCGGCGAGGCGATGGCCGAGAACGGCAAGGTGATCGTGACCGGCTGCCTGGGCAAGCGTTCGGAGCTGATCCGTGAACAATACCCGGACGTGCTCTCGATCAGCGGGCCGCAGGACTACGACAGCGTGATGGGCGCAGTGCATCGCGCGTTGCCGCCGACGCACGATCCGTTCCTCGACCTGCTACCGCGGCGCGCGCGCGAGGACGAGGTCGGCATCAAGCTCACGCCGAAGCACTACGCGTATCTCAAGATTTCCGAAGGCTGCAACCATCGCTGCAGCTTCTGCATCATCCCCTCGATGCGCGGCGACCTGGTCTCGCGCCCGGTGGACGAGGTGCTGCGCGAGGCCGAACGGCTGGTCGAGCGCGGCGGGGTGCGGGAACTGCTGGTGGTCTCGCAGGACACGTCCGCCTACGGCGTCGACCTGCGGTACGCCGAACGGGAATGGCGCGGCCGCGCGTATCAGACGCGGATGAAGGCGCTGTGCGAGGGCCTGTCCGAACTGGGCGTGTGGACGCGGCTACACTACGTGTACCCGTACCCGCACGTGGACGACACCATCCCGCTGATGGCCGAAGGCCGCCTGCTGCCCTATCTGGACATCCCGTTCCAGCACGCCAGCCCGCGCATCCTGCGGCTGATGAAGCGCCCGGGCGCGGTGGACCGGGTGATCGAGCGCATCGCAAGCTGGCGCGCGATCTGCCCCGAACTGACGATCCGCAGCACCTTCATCGTCGGCTTCCCCGGCGAGACCGAGGCCGAGTTCGAGGAACTGCTCGATTTCCTGCGCGAGGTGCGGCTGGACCGGGTCGGTGCGTTCGCCTATTCGCCGGTCGCGGGCGCCACCGCGAACGCGCTGCCCGATGCCGTGCCCGAGGCGGTGAAGCAGGCGCGGCTGGCGCGGTTCATGGAGGTGCAGGCGGAGATCTCCGCGCAGAAGCTCGAAGCGAAAGTCGGCAGCGTGCAGCGCTGCCTGGTCGACCTGGTCGACGGCGAGCTCGCCATCGCCCGCTCGATGGCCGATGCGCCGGAGATCGACGGCGTGGTGCAGGTGCAGGATGGCCGCGATGCTGGACTGCAACCGGGAGACTTCGTCGACGTGCGGATCCTGGGCAGCGACGAGCACGACCTGTACGGCGAGACGCTCGCGCCGCTGCGCGTGCTGGACTGAGCCCTGCGCCCTTGCGGGCCCGGCTGCCGGGAGTGCGAGCGCGGAGAGGTGTTCGACGACCTCGATCGCGAGGTCGATGGCATTCCCTGAGCCGCCGGACGGCGCTCAGCCGCCGTAGCGCACGTCGAGGATGAAGAAGCGCGCCACGCCGGCCGGCAGCTGTGCCTCGAATTCGTCGTCCACGCGTTTCTTGAGCATTGCGCGGGCCAGGGGCGAGTCGATGCTGATCCACCCGCGTCGCGCGTCGGTCTCGTCCGGACCCACCACGCGGTAGCGCGCGGTCTCGCCACTGGCGGCATCTTCCACCTCGACCGTCGCGCCGAAGAACACGGCCAGCGGATCCGACGGCACCGTATCCACCACGCGCAGCGTCTCGAGCCGTTTGCCGAGGTAGCGCACGCGCCGGTCGATCTCGCCCAGCTGCTTCTTGCGGTAGGTGTATTCGGCGTTCTCGGAGCGGTCGCCCTCGGCCGCCGCCGCCGCCAGGGCGCGGACCACCTCCGGCCGCCGCACGCGCCACAGGTCGTCCAGCTCGGCTTTGAGTCGCGCGTGGCCCTCCGGTGTGACCAGCGCGGTGCTTTTCTCGGCGGGAGGACGCCAGCGGCCCAAGTCGGTGCGGTCAGCCGCGGCGCAGGCTGGTGTTGGCGTTGCCGGCGATCGGCCTGCCCTCGGTATCGAGCGCGCGGAGCTCGTCCTTCGACACGATCTCGAACCAGCGATCCGCGGCCTGCTTGGTGTCCGGATCGAACTGCAGGCGCGTGCCGTCGGCGTCGACGGTCCAGGTGCCCGCCGTCTCGTGGCGCGTGTCGCGGTCCCGGTATGCCTCGACCAGCCGGAAGGTGCCGTCGTCGCCGATCTGCACGCTGGTGTCGATGCCGGGGCAATCGGCGCAGGGCAGGGTGCCGGCGAACCGGCCGGCGAAGGCCTTGCGGTCGAAACCCGCGGGATCGTCGGGGCTGTGGTGCACCACCGCGGTGGCATCGATGCCATCGGGCGTGCCCGCTTCCGCGTGGGCGGCCGTCGCGACCGGCTCGGGAGCCGGTTCGGGGCTGGGGTCGGGGTCGGGCGTGCAGGCGGCCAGCGCCCACAGCAGCGGGGCCAGGGCAAGACGGGTGAGGTGGCGATGGACCATGGGAGCGGCTCCTTGTCGAACGGAACGGGCGAACGCGAGTCTGGGGCGGCGGGGGTGAACGGTCCGTGCCGCCGCCGTCCGACTCACTTCAGGATGCCGCCGAGGATGCCGCGCACGATCCGGTTGGTGATCGTGCGCGCGGCCTGTTTGCCGGCGGCCTGCACCACGCCCTGGCGACGCTTCGTGCCGAACAGCCACTCGTTGACCGCCCGGCCCATGCCGCCTTCCTGCGCGGCAGCTTCTTTGTCCGACTTCGCGGCGGGCGCGCCGGCCTGCGCGGTCGCCGTTTCCGCGCGCCTGGCGAGCAGCTCCGCGGCCGATTCGCGGTTCACCGCAGTGTCGTACTTCGTGCCCAGCGGACTGGCGGCGCGCACCTGTGCGCGCTCGGCATCGGTGATCGCGCCCATGCGGCAGCGGGGCGGGGCGACCAGGGTGTGTTCGACCGGCATCGGGACGCCCTTGTCCTGCAGGGTCGAGACCAGCGCCTCCCCGGTGCCGAGCCTGCCGATCGCCTGCGCCACGTCGAGGTGCGGGTTCGCGACGAAGGTCTCGGCGGCCGTCCGCACCGCCTTCTGGTCGCGCGGCGTGAATGCGCGCAGCGCGTGCTGCACGCGGTTGCCGAGCTGGCCGAGGATGTCGTCCGGCACGTCGTCGGGGAACTGCGAGCAGAAGTACACGCCCACGCCCTTGGAACGGATGATGCGCACCACCTGTTCGATGCGTTGCTGCAGCGCCGGCGGCGCGTCGTCGAACAGCAGGTGCGCCTCGTCGAACACGAACACCAGCCTGGGCTTCTCGAGGTCGCCGACTTCCGGCAGCGATTCGAACAGTTCCGACAGCAGCCACAGCAGGAAGCTCGAATACAGCCGGGGCCGCAGCACCAGCTGGTCGGCGGCCAGGATGCCGACCACGCCGCGGCCGTCGTGGGTGGTGCGCATCAGGTCGTGCAGCTCGAGCGCGGGCTCGCCGAAGAAATGGTCGCCGCCGTCCTGCTCCAGCCGGAGCAGCGCGCGCTGGATGGCGCCGATCGACTGCGGGCTGACCAGGCCGTACTCGGTGGAGACGGTCTTGCGCTCGGCGGCCACCAGGTTGAGCAGGGCGCGCAGGTCGTCGAGGTCGAGCAGCAGCAGGCCGCGGTCGTCGGCCAGCTTGAAGGCGATGTCGATCACGCCCGACTGGGTGTCGTTGAGTTCCAGGATCCGCGAGAGCAGGGTCGGCCCCATTTCGCTGACGGTGGTGCGCACCGGATGGCCCAGCTTCCCGTACAGGTCCCAGAACACCACCGGGCTGCCTTCGGGCGCCCAGCCGTCGATGCCGATCTGTTCGATGCGTGCCTGCAGCTTTTCGTTCGCGGTGCCCGGCACCGCCAGGCCGGCCACGTCGCCCTTCACGTCGGCCAGGAACACCGGCACGCCGATCCGGGAAAAGCCCTCGGCCAGCGTCATCAGCGTCACCGTCTTGCCCGTGCCGGTGGCGCCGGCGACCAGCCCATGGCGATTGCCGTAGCGCGGCAGCAGGTGCACGTGGCCGCCGTCCGCGGTGGTGATCGCCTTGCCGACGAGGAGGGGGTCCATGCGTGCGATCCTGGTGGAGTCGTGCCGATTCTAGGCGCTGGCGACGACCCGTCACAGACGATGCACGCGTTCCTTGTCGCCCCCTGGCACAGCGGATACCCTGCGGGCCGCGTTTCCGTCTTCCTGGTGGTCGATGTCCCTGCTGTCCTGCGCCGCACGCCGGTGGCTGCTCCCCGTCCTCGTCTTCTCCTGCGTCCTTGCCGTGCCCGCGCAGGCGCAATCCCGCCGCGCCCAGGCCGCGATCGACGCCCTCAACCAGCGCATGGCCGTGGCCGAAACGCGCTACCGCGAGGCGCTGGTGAAGATCGGCAACGCCGATCCGGCCGGGCTTGACGAGAGCAACGCCGCGCTCGAGGACATGGAGGACGTCCTGGTCGAATGCGGCCGGATCAAGGGTTGCGGCACCGGCGACCTGCTGGCGAGCTACAAGCGCCTGCTCAAGGCGCAGGCCGATGCGGCGGCCGGCGTGGTCGGGCCCGACGGCGACGACACCCTGGTCGACGACGGTCAGGGCCTGCCGACCGGCGACGTGCCCGACGCCGCCTCCGCGGCCTCGCTGCTGACGGCCGAGGACCGCCGCTTCCTCGAACGGGTGCAGATGAACCCCGCGGTGCAGGCGGGCATCCGCCGCTGGCTGACGGACATGCGCGTGGCGCTGATCACCAGCCACGAGAACTACCAGTACATGCAACACATGATGTCGCCGGCGTTCAAGCGCCGCGGCCTGCCCGAGGCGCTGCTGTTCGGCATCCTGGCCAAGGAATCCAACGGCCGCGTGCACTCGCGCTCGCGCGCCGGCGCCGCGGGACCGCTGCAGTTCATGCCCGCGACCGGCCTGCGCCTGGGCCTGGGGCCCGACGGACGCGGCTTCGATACCCGCTACGACCCGCGCGCGTCCGCCGACGCCGCGGCGGTGTACCTGGGCGAACGCTACGCCGAACTGGGCAACAACATCGAACTGTGGCTGGCGGCGTACAACGGCGGCGAAGGGCGCGCGCGCCGCGTTTACCGGGAATTCGGCGGGCGCAGCTTCTGGGACGCGGACGTGTACAACGAGTTTCCGCCGGAGACCAAGGACTACGTGCCGATGGTGATCGCGGCCGCGTGGCTGTACCTGCATCCGAAGGAGTACGGGCTGAGCTTCCCGAAGGTCGACGCGCGCCCGGCGACCATCGCGCTGCAGCGGCCCGCGTCGATCTACGAGCTGACGATCTGCCTCGGCAACGGCGGCACCCGCGACGGGTACATGCGCGTGCTGCGCAACCTCAACCCGCAGTACGAAGCCGAAGGCTGGATTCCCGCAGGCACCCGGCTCAACGCCACCGTGCGCATGGCCGGCCTGTACGAACGCTGGTGCACCCGCGGTGCGCGCGCCGACCTGGCGCGTTCGCTGGTCAACAGCGATCCGTCCACCGCGATCGTACGCGTGGGCGACGTGACGACGGTGACCGCGCCCGACGGTAGCGTCAGTACGGTGCAAACACCGTCGCCCGCGCCCGCGCCACCCGCCGCGCCGCGCAGCCACCGCGTGGCGCGTGGCGAAACCCTGGTGTCGATCGCGCAGCGCTACGCCTGCGACACGAAGGTGCTCGCGTCGGCCAACGGCCTGAAAGCGCCGCGCTACCTGCTGCGGCAGGGCCAGCAACTCGAACTGCAGGGGTGCCGCTAGCGGTTCGGACCGGGCGGGCAGTCCCGCCCGCGACCGCCGCGACTCCTAGCCGCCAGTGCGCCGGGCCAGTGCCTGGCCGAGCCGGACCGGTGATTCCGCGCCGAGCCCCGGCTCCAGGTCGGCCACGCCCGGCGGCAGCACCACCACCACGGTCGAGCCGTAGTTGAAGCGCGCCATTTCCTCGAACCGTTCGAGCACGATGTCCTCGCCGGTCCACGACTTGCTGGTGATGCGGTCGCCGTAGGCGGGAATCTCCTCGCCGCTCCAGACCGTCTCCACGCCCGACACCAGCAGCGCACCCACCATCACCACCGCCATCGGGCCGAAGTCGGTCTCGAAATGGCAGACCAGGCGCTCGTTGCGCGCGAACAGCCGCGGCACCCGCGCCACCGCCGCAGGCCCGACCGAGAACAGCCGCCCGGGCACGTGCACTGTCTCCAGCAGGCGCCCGGTCCAGGGCATGTGCACGCGGTGGTAGTCCTTCGGCGACAGGTAGACGGTCGCGAACAGGCCGTCGTGGTAGGGCCGGGCCGCGGCCTCGCTGCCCAGCAGTTCGGCGGCGGTGAACGAGCGGCCCTTGGCCTGGAAGATGCGACCGGCGGCGATCGGCCCGCACTGGCTGATGCGGCCGTCGGCGGGCATCAGCAGGGCGCGCGGATCCGGGTCGGGCGCGCGCGCACCGGGCTTGAGCGCGCGGGTGAAGAAGGCGTTGAACGTGGCGTAGGCGGCCGGTTCGGATTCGGCGGCCTCGCCCAGGTCCACGCCGAAGCGGCGCGTGACGGTGTCGATCAGCCAGCCGCGCAGGCGCGGGGAATCGGAGTACGCCAGCGACCGCGCGAGCGAGGACAGCAGCCGGTGCGGCAGCGCGTAGGTCAGCACGGTGACCAGGCTCACGGACGCGGCGCCGCCGTGAGTGCGGCGAAATCCGCGGCGATCGCCGCCGGATCGTCCACCGCATTGCCGGTGACCACGCCGGCCATGCGGCCCCGGGGGTCGAGCACCGCCATCGAGGCGCTGTGGTCGACCGAGTACTGGTCCTGCGGCGCGTCGTCGGGCCCGGGCACCTTGGCGAACACCAGCGACAGCGAGCGGGTGAACGCCTCGAGCGAGGGGATGTCGGCGGTGGCGGCCAGGGTGTCGCGGTGGAACGCGTGCGCGTATTCGCCGATCCGGTCGGGCGAGTCGCGTTCGGGGTCGACCGAGACGAACAGCACCCGCGGCCGGGTCGATTCGGGCAGCGCTTCCCACTGCCGCTGCGCCTGCGCCATCTGCGCCAGGGTGGTGGGGCACACGTCCGGGCAGAACGTGAAGCCGATGAACACGAGCGTCCAGTGGCCGTGCAGCTCTCCCGGCACCAGCTGGGTACCGTCGGACTGCTGCAGCGCGAATGGCGGGATCTCGCGCGGGGTCGGGAACAGCTTGACCGCGCGCAGCTCCGGCTGCGGCGCGGCCGGCGCGGACAGGAACTGGCGCGAGGCCAGCAGGCCCAGACCGGCGAACACGGCCACCAGCAGGATGATGAGGACGGTGCGGTTGAACATCCGGGGTTCCAAGTGCGGTACGGCCATGATACCCCTGCCGCCGCTATACTCGCCGGTCCCCAGCGCGACACCGGCCAGGGCCGCGGATGGCCGGGCCGGCATGTGCCGGATCCACGCGCGAGGCCCTGAACGACGGTCCGCGCGGGACGCGTCCGCCTCCGTTCACCGCACCGACTCCATCGCCCCGACCCGCGCCCATGACCGACGAACTGCACACGATCATCGACCTGATCCGCTACGGCGCGAGCCGGTTCCAGGCCGCGGGGCTGACGTTCGGGCACAGCTACGACAACGCGATCGACGAGGCCACCCAGCTCACCCTGCACGCGCTGCACCTGCCGCACGACCTCGGCCCTGCCTACGGCCAGGCGCGGGTGACGCTGGCGGAGAAGGAGGACGTGCTGGCGCTGTTCCTGCGCCGGATCGAGGAGCGCGTGCCGGCCGCGTACCTGGCCGGCGAAGCCTGGTTCGCCGGCCTCAGTTTCAAGAGCGATCCGCGCGCGCTGGTGCCGCGCTCGCCGATCGCGGAACTGATCGAGTCGGGCTTCGAGCCCTGGCTCGGCGGCCGCGAGGTGCGGCGCGCGCTCGACCTGTGCACCGGCTCGGGCTGCATCGCGATCGCGATGGCGCACTACCGGCCGGACTGGCACGTGGACGGCGCCGACATCAGCGAAGACGCGCTGTCGCTGGCGCACGAGAACGCGCAGCGGCTGCTTTCGCGCAACACCCGCTTCGTGCAGTCGGACCTGTTCGCGAACCTGCAGGGCGAGCACTACGACCTGATCGTCAGCAACCCGCCGTACGTGACCAACGCCGAGACCGACGCGCTGCCGCGCGAGTATTCGTACGAGCCCGAGCTCGGCCTGCGCGCCGGCGACGACGGCCTGGACCTGGTGCTGCGCATGCTGCGCGACGCGCCGCTGCACCTGACCGACGACGGGCTGCTGATCTGCGAGGTCGGCGAGTCCGAGCAGCACCTGGTCCGGCTGCTGCCGGAGCTGCCGCTGATCTGGGTCGAGTTCAAGGTCGGGCAGATGGGCGTGTTCGTCGCCGACCGCCACGACCTGGTGGCGCACCATGCCCGCATCCGCGCGCTGGCCGACGCACGCGAGGCCGGCGCGCCGGCGCCGCCCGCTGCCGCCGCGCCACCGTCGGCCGGCGCTTTGTTCTGAACCGGGGCATCACTGCTTGAACACCTTCGGCCATCTGTTGCGCGTCACCACCTTCGGCGAATCGCACGGCCCGGCGATCGGTTGCGTGATCGACGGCTGCCCGCCCGGCGTCGCGATCGCGCCGGAGGACTTCGCCCACGACCTGGCGCGCCGCGCCACCGGCAGGAGCCGCCACACTTCGGCCCGGCGCGAGGAAGACGCGGTCGAGATCCTGTCGGGCGTGTACGAGGGCGTGACCACCGGCACCCCGATCGCGCTGCTGGTGCGCAATACCGACCAGCGCAGCAAGGACTACCGCGACATCGCGCGCCAGTTCCGCCCCGGCCACGCCGACTACGCCTACTGGCACAAGTACGGCGTCCGCGATCCGCGCGGCGGCGGGCGTTCGTCCGCGCGCGAGACCACGATGCGGGTGGCCGCGGCGGTGGTCGCGAAAAAGTGGCTGGCCGAGCGCCATGGCGTGACCGTGCGCGGCCACATGGCGCAGATCGGCGACGTGCTGCCGCGCGCCCACGACTGGAATGCGGTCGAGGACAATCCGTTCTTCTGGCCGTGCGCGGAACAGGTGCCCGAGCTGGAGGCGTACGTGGATGCGCTGCGCAAGTCCGGAGACTCGGTCGGTGCGAAGGTCGTGGCGGTCGCCGACGGCGTGCCGCCGGGCTGGGGCGAACCGGTCTACGGCAAGCTCGATGGGGAACTGGCCGCGGCGATGATGTCGATCAACGCGGTCAAGGGCGTGGAGATCGGCGACGGCTTCGCCAGCGTGGCGCAGAAGGGCACGGTGCATCGCGACGTGATGACGCCGGCGGGCTTCCTGAGCAACCACGCCGGCGGCGTGCTCGGCGGCATCTCCAGCGGCCAGCCGGTGGTGGTGTCGGTGGCGTTCAAGCCGACCTCGAGCCTGCGCCTGCCGGTCGAGGGCGTGGACGTCGACGGCAACGTCGTCGACGTGATCACCACCGGCCGCCACGATCCCTGCGTGGGCATCCGCGCCACCCCGATCTGCGAGGCGATGCTGGCGCTGGTGTTGATGGACCAGGCGCTGCGCCACCGCGCGCAGTGCGGCGACGTGGACGAGGTGACGCCGCGCATTCCGCCCTCCGCCGATGCCTGAAGCGCGCCCCCGGGTCTGGGTGTCGCAGCCGCTGTTCGGCGACATCATCGCCGGGCTGGACGAGCATTTCGAGGTCGACGACACGCGTGAGGTAACTGCATGGTCTCCCGCGCAGGTGGCGCGGAAGCTGGCGGATGCGGACGGCGCGCTGGTCACGCTCAACGAACGCGTGGGCGCCGCCGAGATCGCGGACGCCCCGCGGCTGCGCGCGGTCGCCAACGTGGGCGTGGGCTACGACAACCTCGATGTCGCCGCGCTGCGCGCGCGCGACATCGTCGCGACCAACACGCCCGACGTATTGACCGAGACCACGGCCGACATGGGCTTCGCCCTGCTGATGGCGGCCGCGCGCAGGATCACCGAAGGCGAGCGCTGGCTGCGCGACGGGCGCTGGACGCAGTGGTCGTTCGACACCCTGCTCGGGCACGACGTGCACAGCACCACGCTCGGCATCCTGGGCATGGGCCGGATCGGGCAGGGCATCGCCCGGCGCGGGGCGCTCGGCTTCGGCATGCGGGTGCTGTACCACAACCGCAGCCGCCTGCCGGACCGTATCGAACGCAACAGTCGTGCGGCCTGGGTCGATCTGGATACACTGCTGCGCGCCGCGGACCACCTGGTCCTGGTGCTGCCGTATTCCGCCGCGACCCGCCACCTGATCGATGCCGCCGCCCTCGCGAAGATGAAGCCGACCGCGACGCTCACCAACATCGCCCGCGGCGGACTCGTGGACGAGGACGCACTCGCCGATGCGCTGTCCGCCGGTCGCCTGGCCGCCGCGGCGCTGGACGTGTTCGAGGGCGAGCCGGCGGTGAACCCGCGCCTGCTCGCGCTGCGCAACGTGGTGCTGACCCCGCACGTGGGCAGCGCGAGCCTGGCGACCCGGCGCGCGATGGCGACGCTGGCGGTCGACAACCTGGTCGCCGCGCTCGGCCGCGGCCCGCGCGCCGGCGATCCGCCGACACCGATCGCGGCGACGGCAACCGGCGCGACCACCGCCAAACGATAGGGGAACCGTCCGCGGGTCGTCCCGCGCGGGTTCCCCCGAAGCCAGCGATGGCGCGCGCGCCCGGTCGGCGCCTGCCGCGCGCGCACCTCCACGACACTTCTTCCTGCACACCTTCCGGACCATCCCGATGAACTCCCCCAGCACCCGTCGCTTCAACGTTGCCGTCGCCGGCGCCACCGGCGCCGTCGGCGAAGTCATGCTCTCGATCCTGGCCGAACGCGATTTCCCGGTCGGCACGCTGGTGCCGCTGGCGTCCGAACGCTCTGCCGGCAGCACCATCGAATTCCGCGGCGACGACATCGTCGTCCAGGACCTGGCCACGTTCGATCCCACGGGCATCGACATCGCCCTGTTCTCCGCCGGGGGCGACACCTCGAAGGAATATGCGCCGAAGTTCGCTGCCGCCGGCGCGGTGGTGATCGACAACTCCTCGGCCTTCCGCTACGACGACGACGTGCCGCTGGTGGTGAGCGAGGTCAACCCCGAGCAGGTAACGCAGCGCCCGCGCGGCATCATCGCCAATCCCAACTGCTCGACCATGCAGATGCTGGTGGCGCTGGCGCCGCTGCACCGCAGGTACGGCATCGAGCGCATCAACGTGACCACCTACCAGTCGGTCTCGGGCGCCGGTCGCAGCGCGATGGAGGAACTGGGCAAGCAGACCGCGCAGCTGCTGGGCTTCCAGGAGATCGATCCGCAGAAGTTCCCGGTGCAGATCGCGTTCAACCTGATCCCGCACATCGACAGCTTCCTCGACAACGGGTTCACCAAGGAAGAGATGAAGCTGGTCTGGGAGACGCGCAAGATCCTGGGCGACGATTCGATCCAGGTGAACCCGACCGCGGTGCGGGTGCCGGTGTTCTACGGCCACTCCGAAGCGGTGGCGATCGAAACCCGCGAGAAGGTGACGCCGGAAGCCGCGCGCGAGCTGCTGGCGTCCGCGCCCGGCGTCGAGGTGGTGGACGAGCGCAGGCCGGGCGGCTATCCAACGCCGGTCACGCACGCCTCGGGCAAGGATGCGGTGTTCGTCGGTCGCATCCGCGAGGATCTGTCGCATCCGCGCGGTCTGAACCTGTGGATCGTCTCGGACAACATCCGCAAGGGGGCGGCGCTCAACGCGGTGCAACTCGCCGAGCTGGTAGCCGCCGAGGGCTGAGCCAGGGCTGGGTCCGGCCGGCGCCGACCGACGGTGCCGCCTCGCACCGGCGCGCGCGTACGGCGATACGTGCCGCCGAGGGCGTCCGTCAGGGGCGCCGCGCTTGACGTCCGCCACGTGAATCAATACGTTGCGTGCGGAACCTGACAGGTGCCGGGAAGACGGGGATCAATGGGAACGCAGCCGTGATGAGATGGGCCGGTCGGCTGGTGGCGCTGTGCCTGCTGCTCCAGTGCCAGGTGGCGCTGGCGCTTGGCCTGGGCCAGGTCGAGGTGCGTTCGCGCGCCGGCGAGCCGCTGCTGGCCGAGATCCCGATCATCTCCACCGATCCGGCCGAGCTGGAGAACCTGCAGGCGCGCCTGGCCTCGCCGGAGACCTTCCGCCGCATCGGGCTCGATCCACCCGCGGGCCTGGTCTCGGACCTGCGCTTCACCGTGGCGCTCGATGCCCAGGGCCGGCCGGTGATCCGCATCACCACCGATGTCCCGGTGCAGCAGCCGGTGCTGAATTTCCTGGTGGAGGTCGAATGGGCCCAGGGCCGGCTGGTGCGCGAATACTCCGCACTGGTCGATACCCCGCAGACCGTGGCCGCGCCCGCCCAGCCGCCGATCCAGGCACCGCAGGCCGCGCCGTCCAACCTGATCGAACGGCCTGCCATCGCGGCGCCGGCCGAACCCGCGCCGGCGGACGGCGCGGACGCAGCCACCGCCGACGAATCGTCCAGTGTCGACGCCGATGCCGACGCCGAGGCGGTTGCGAGCGAGACCCCGGCGGGCGAGCCCGTGCCCGAGCCGGCTCCCGCACCGGCCCCGCCGCCCGCGAGTCCGGCGGTGACGCCGGTCGCGACGTCCGTTCCCGGCGAGATCGGCCCGGTGCAGGCGGGACAGACCCTCGGCCAGATCGCCTCGTCCCTGTCCGCAGGCAGCGGCCACAGTCTCAACCAGGTGATGCTGGCGCTGCTGCGCGCCAATCCCGAGGCGTTCATCGGCGGCAATCTCAACCTGATCCGCCAGGGCGCGGTGTTGCGCGTGCCCGCGGCCGACACCTGGTCGCAGGCCAGCGTGGCCGAGGCCAATGCGCTGGTGCGCGATCATGTCAGCCGCTGGCGCGAATTGCGCCGCCCGGTGGCCCAGCCCGATGCGGTGGCCGGCGACCGGACGCCGGATGCGGAGGCTGGCGACCGCCCGGCGGACGCGTCCCCGGCTGCGGCCAGCCGGATGGCCGAAGCGCGGCTGGAGATCGTGCCCGCGGCTGCGGGCGCCGGCGCGAGCGCAGGAACACGAACCGGCACCGCCGCCGGGGGCGAGGGCGACATGCTGCAGCAACAGGAACTGGTCCAGACCCGCGAGACCCTGGCCGCGCGCGATGCCGAGGTCGAAGAACTGAGGACGCGGCTGGCCGAACTCGAACAGTTGCAGCAGCAGCAGTCGCAGCTGATCGCGATGAAGGACAGCGAGCTGGCCGCCGCGCAGCAGCGCCTGGCTGAGAGCAATGCCCGGCCGGCCGCCAGCGTCGCCGAGTCCGGTGCCGCGGCGCCGGTCACGGAGGCGGGCGGTGCAGTGCCGTGGCTGTGGATCGGGCTTGGCCTGGTCGCCGCCGCGCTGCTGGTCGCCTGGCTGGTGTCGCGCCGGCGCGCGACGTCCGAGCGCAAGTCGGGTCCGAGTTTCGCGACGGCGTCGAACCGGTCGACTCCCAGGCGCGCGGTCGTGGTGCCGACGGCGCCCGAGGCACCCGCGCCGGCGTCCTCGACGGCTGAACCGCCGGTCGTTCCGGTGGAACGCGCCTCCAGCTGGCAGGCGCCGCCGCCGGCAGCCTCGGGCGCCTCGCCGACATGGCATGCGGCGGGCGAGGCACGTACACCTGATCCGGACGACGCACCCACGACCGGGGCACCGCCGCAGTCGCAGAGCCAGTCGCAGACGCAGGTGCAGCCCGAGTCAACATCGCAAGCCGCCGCCGGACACGACCGGATCGAACTCGCACGCGCCTACCTCGACCTGGGCGATACCGACACCGCACGCAGCCTGCTGCAGGAAGTCGCCGACGCCGGGGATCCCGACGCCCGCGACGAGGCACGCCGGCTGCTGCGCGACATGGCCTGAGCGGTGTGCCGCGTTACGCGCTAGGCGTCGAGTACGACGGAGGCGGCTTCCGCGGCTGGCAGCGGCTCGCACCCCCGGGCGCGGCCGACCAGGCCACGGTGCAGGGCGTGCTGGAGACGGCGCTGTCGTCGGTGGCGCACGCACCGGTCTCCACCGTCTGCGCCGGGCGCACGGACGCCGGGGTGCACGCGCAGTGCCAGGTGGTGCATTTCGACAGCGATGCGCGACGCGATCCGCGCGCCTGGACGCTCGGCACCTCGACCCGGCTGCCGCCCGCGGTGAGCGTGGTGTGGTGCCGTCCGGTGGCCGACGACTTCAACGCCCGGTTCTCGGCCCTCGCGCGTCGCTACCGCTACCGCATCCTCAACCGCCAGGTGCGCCCGGCGCTCGCGCGGCAATGGCTGTCGTGGCACTGGCGCCCGCTCGATGCCGACGCCATGCATCGCGCCGCGCAGGCGCTGGTCGGCGAGCACGACTTCGGCGCGTTCCGCTCTGCAGAGTGCGAAGCCACGCACGGCCGGCGCGACCTGCAGCGGATCGCGGTCTCGCGCATGGGCGAGATGGTCACCATCGACGTGCAGGCCAATGCGTTCCTGCACCACATGGTGCGCAACATCACCGGCTCGCTGCTCGAAGTTGGCGCGGGCGCACGCGCGGAGACGTGGATCGCCGACCTGCTGGCCGGGGGCGATCGGCGGCTGGCCGGCCCGACGGCGCCGCCCACCGGCCTGGTGTTCGTCGGGCCGCTGTACCCGGGCTGTTGCGGGCTGCCGCCCGACGTCAGCCTCGACTGAGCCGCGGCGTCGCATCCGCGCACCGGACATGGCCGCCGCGGTCCGTGCCTGCGTGCGCGCTCCCACAAGCGCGGGGAATTCCGCACAATGCACCACCTTCCAGGAAAGCCCGCCATGTTGCCGCCCCTGTTCCGCACCCGCATCAAGTTCTGCGGCATGACCCGCCCCGGCGATGTCCGCCTGGCCGGCGAGCTCGGCGTCGACGCGGTCGGATTCGTGTTCGCCGCGACCAGCCATCGCCGGGTGGAGCCCGAGCAGGCGGCGGCGATGCGCGATGCGTTGGCGCCGATGGTCGATGCGGTCGCGCTGTTCATGGACAGCAGCGCCGACGAGGTCCGTCAGGTGTTGTCGATCGTCCGGCCGTCGTTGCTGCAGTTCCATGGCGACGAGGACGAGGCGTTCTGCCGCAGCTTCGGGCTGCCCTACATCAAGGCGGTGGCGATGGGTGCGGACGCGCCGCCCGATCCGCTGGCCCTGCATTCGCGCTTTCCCAGTGCCTCCGGCTTCCTGCTCGACGCCCACGGGCCCGGCGAGGCCGGCGGGACCGGACGCGCGTTCGACTGGGCGCGGGTGCCGCGCGGGCTGACCAAGCCGATCCTGGTCGCGGGTGGGCTGACGCCGCACAACATCCATGAAGCGGTGGTGACGACCCGTCCCTGGGGCGTGGACGTCTCCGGCGGGATCGAGGCCGATCGCGAATCGCCCGGCGTCAAGGACGGCGCGCGCATGCGCGAGTTCGTCGAGGAAGTGCGGCGCGCCGACTGCGGCTGACCGCGCGCCCCGGCCGCCCGATGCGGGCGGCCGCGCCTCGGGAGCTTCCTGCTAGATGGGCTGCCCCTGGGCCAGTTCCGTGCGCAGCCAGGCGGCCAGCCGATCGAGCTGCGGATCGTCCGCCGTGCGCGTGCACAGGCACCACTGCGCGCCGGTCTCGACGAAGCCCCAGGGGGCGGCGAGCCGGTCGGCGCCGAGGTCGGCCGCCACCAGCGGCGCGGGCGCGATCGCGATCCCCAGGCCCGCCACCGCCGCCTCGAGCAGGTAATAGAGATGCTCGAAACCGGTCCCCGTGCGCAGCCGGTCGGGCGCCAGCCCCTGGCTTCGCGCCCACTGCGGCCAGGCCTGCGGGCGCGAGGCGGTGTGCAGCACGGCTTCGTCCAGCAGCGCGTCCGCGGGCCGTCCGGCCAGCCGCGCGAACGCCGGATGGCGCGGGCTGAGCACCGGCCCGATCTGCTCCGGTCCCAGCGCATGCACGCGCCAGCCCGCGGGCCAGGGCGGAGCGCCGGCCAGCAGCACCGCGTCCAGGCCGGGCAGCGCAGGATCCGGGTCGCTGTCCTGGGCCGACAGGTGCAGGCGCAGCCCGGGCAGGTCCGCGTGCAGGCGCTCCAGCCGCGGGATGATCCAGCGCGCCAGCAGGCTGCCCGGGCAGCCGATGACCCGGGTTCCCGCGCCGGCGCCGCGGCGCAGGGTGCGCACGGTGGCCTGCAACTGGTCGAACGCGGTGCCCGTCGCTTCCCGCAGGCGCTCGCCGGCCGTCGTCAGTCGCAGTCCGCGGCCCTCGCGCAGGAACAGCGCGGCCCCGAGATCGTCCTCGAGCAGCCGCACCTGGCGGCTGACCGCACCGTGGGTGACGTGCAGCTCCTCGGCGGCCCGGCTCATGCTGCCGAGCCGGGCCGCGGCCTCGAAGGCGCGCAGGGCGTTGAGCGGGGGCAGGGCGCGGGCGACCATACGTGAGTTTTACTGACGGATTGGCCAGATCTTATCGGTTCTGGTGGGCCGGCATGTGCATTAGAGTGGGGTCCTGTCTCGCCATCGCTGCCTGCCATGTCCATTCCCGCCGACTTCCACGCCTATCCCGACGCATCCGGCCATTTCGGCCGCCATGGCGGCCGCTTCGTCGCGGAAACCCTGATCGGGCCGCTCGAGGAACTGGCCGCGGCCTACGATGCGGCGCGGGTGGATCCGGCCTTCATCGCCGCCTACGACAAGGACCTCAAGCACTACGTCGGCCGGCCGAGCCCGATCTACCACGCCGAACGACTGAGCCGCGAGGTCGGCGGCGCGCAGATCCTGCTCAAGCGCGAGGACCTCAACCACACCGGCGCGCACAAGGTGAACAACACCATCGGCCAGGCGCTGCTGGCCGCGCGCATGGGCAAGACCCGGATCATCGCCGAGACCGGCGCCGGCCAGCACGGCGTGGCGAGCGCCACCGTGGCCACCCGGCTGGGGCTGGAGTGCGTGGTCTACATGGGCGCCACCGACATCGAACGCCAGAAGATCAACGTCTACCGGATGAAGCTGCTGGGCGCGACCGTGGTGCCCGTGACCTCGGGTTCGGCCACGCTCAAGGACGCGCTCAACGAGGCGATGCGCGACTGGGTCACGAACGTGCGCGACACCTTCTACATCATCGGTACGGTGGCCGGCCCAGACCCGTACCCGCGCATGGTGCGCGATTTCAACGCCGTGGTCGGCCGCGAGGCGCGCGCGCAGATGCTGGAGGACTACGGCCGCCTGCCGGACGCGATCACCGCCTGCGTCGGCGGCGGCAGCAACGCCATCGGCCTGTTCCATGCCTTCCTCAACGACCCCGGCGTGCGCATCGTCGGCGCCGAGGCGGCGGGCGAGGGGATCGAGACCGGCCGGCATGCGTCCTCGCTGGCGGCCGGGCGCGTCGGCGTGCTGCACGGCAACCGCACCTACGTGATCTGCGACGACGACGGTCAGATCACCGAAACCCATTCGATTTCCGCCGGGCTCGACTATCCCGGCGTCGGTCCCGAACACGCCTTCCTCAAGGACAGCGGTCGGGCCGAGTACGTCGGCGTCACCGACGACGAGGCGCTCGCGGTCTTCCACAAGCTCACCCGCAGCGAAGGCATCCTGCCGGCGCTCGAATCCAGCCACGCGGTCGCCCAGGCGATCAAGCTGGCGCGCGAACTGCCGAAGGACGCCCTGGTGCTGTGCAACCTCTCGGGGCGCGGTGACAAGGACGTGCATACCATCGCGGCGCGCGAAGGGGTCGAGGTATGAGCGCGGACGCGCAGGCGGGCGGCCGGATCGCGCGCAGGTTCGCGCGTCTGTCGGACAGCGGCCGCAAGGCCCTGATCCCGTTCGTCACCGCCGGCGATCCGTCGCTGGAGGCGACGGTGCCGGTCATGCACGCGCTGGTCGGCGCGGGCGCGGACGTGATCGAACTGGGCGTGCCGTTTTCAGACCCGATGGCCGACGGCCCGACGATCCAGCGCAGTTCAGAGCGCGCGCTGGCACGCGGGGCGGGGCTGCGCTGGGTGCTCGGGGCGGTGCGCACGTTCCGGGCACGCGACACCGAAACACCGGTGGTGCTGATGGGTTACCTCAATCCGGTGGAGATCCGCGGTGCCGACCGGTTCGCGCGCGACGCACAGGCCGCCGGCGTCGACGGCGTGCTGCTGGTCGACCTGCCGCCGGAGGAGTCGCCCGAATTCCGCGACGCGTTCGCCGCCCACGGCATCGACCTGGTCCTGCTGGCTTCCCCCACCACGACCGATGCGCGCCTGTCGCTGTTGCTGGGCAACGCGCGCGGCTACCTGTACTACGTCAGCTTCGCCGGCGTGACCGGGGCCTCCGAGCGGCTGGACACCGCCGCCGCCAGCGAACACCTGCGCCGGATCCGCGCCGGCAGTCCGGTGCCCGTGGTGGCCGGTTTCGGCATCCGCGATGCCGCGGGCGCCGCGGCCATGGCCGTGGACGCCGACGGGGTGGTGGTGGGAAGCGCCCTGGTCGCGGCGCTGGCCGAAGCGGGGGACGCCGACGAGGCGGCCCGCCGCGCGGCAGAGTTCCTGGCGCCGTTGCGCGCGGCACTGGACTGACCGCGCCCAGCGCGGATATCCGGCCGCTGCCGCGCAGGCACGTCCGGGCTCCCGGCGCTGCCGCGATCGCACTCGGCCACGGCAAACCGCCGTCGAGGACCGCCTGCGTAGACCTCCGGTCCACACATGCGGACCTGACAGAGCGCAGTTCCGGCGCGGCCTCGATCCGTCGGGGCCGCCACCGGCCTTGCGCTAAACTGCGCGCCTTCCGCGGCCGCGGCCGCCCCCGGATCCGATCCCAGGCATGAGCTGGCTGAAGAAACTGATGCCACCGCGCATCCGCACCGACAGCGCCGCCACCCGCAAGCGCAGCGTCCCCGAGGGCCTGTGGGAGAAGTGCGACCGCTGCGGCGCGGTCCTCTACGGCCCCGAACTCGAGGAGAACCTCGAGGTCTGCCCGAAGTGCAGCTTCCACCGCCCGATCCGCGCCCGCGCGCGCCTGAAGGGCTTTCTCGACCCGGGTGAGCTGCGCGAGATCGGCGGCGGCCTGGGCCCGACCGACGTCCTGAAGTTCCGCGACCAGAAGCGCTACGGCGACCGCATCAAGGCCGCGCAGAAGGCGACCGGCGAGCGCGACGCGCTGGTAGTCGTGGAAGGCACCCTCAAGCGCCTGCCGATGGTGGCGGCCGCATTCGACTTCGCCTACATGGGCGGTTCGATGGGATCGGTGGTGGGCGAGCGCTTCGCCCTCGGCGCCGAGCGCGCGCTGGAACTGGGCTCGGGCTTCGTCTGTTTCTCCGCCAGCGGCGGGGCGCGCATGCAGGAGAGCCTGTTCTCGCTGATGCAGATGGCCAAGACCTCGGCCGCGCTCGGGCGCCTGCGTGCGGCGGGCCTGCCGTACATCTCGGTGATGACCCATCCGACCACCGGCGGCGTGTCGGCCTCGTTCGCGATGCTGGGAGACGTCAACATCGCCGAGCCGGACGCGCTGATCGGGTTCGCCGGTCCGCGCGTGATCGAACAGACCGTGCGCGAGACGCTGCCCGAGGGCTTCCAGCGCTCCGAGTTCCTGCTCGAGCACGGCGCGATCGACCAGATCTGCGATCGCCGGCAGCTGCGCGACCGGATCGCCACCCTGGTGGCGATGATGACCCGCCAGCCGGTGCCGCAGGACGTGGCCGCATGAGCCGTCGCTACTTCGGCACCGACGGCATCCGCGGCCGGGTGGGCGAGGGCGCGATCTCGGCCGACTTCGTCCTGCGCCTGGGCAACGCCTACGGCCACGCCCTGCGCGAGGCCGCCGAACGCGGCGGCGACGCGCGCAAGCCGCTGGTGGTGATCGGCAAGGACACGCGCATCTCCAACTACATGTTCGAGGCGGCGCTCGAGGCGGGGCTGGTCGCGGCCGGCGTGCACGTGCAGCTGATGGGGCCGATGCCGACGCCGGCGGTCGCGCACATGACGCGGTCGCTGCGTGCCGACGGGGGCATCGTGATCTCCGCCTCGCACAACCCGCACTACGACAACGGCATCAAGTTCTTCTCGGCCGAGGGCGAGAAGCTCGACGACGCCACCGAGCTGGCGATCGAAGCCGCGCTCGACCGGCCGTTCGCCACCGTCGCGTCGGAGCGGCTGGGCAAGGCGGTACGCACGCGCGACGCCGTCGGCCGCTATGTCGAGGCGTGCAAGAGCTCGGTCTCGCGCAGCTTCAACCTCTCGGGCATGCGCGTGGTGGTGGACTGCGCCAACGGCGCCACCTATCAGATCGCGCCGCTGGTGCTGCGCGAGCTCGATGCGCGGGTGGACGCGATCGGCGTCGACCCCGACGGCATCAACATCAACGCCGGCGTGGGCTCGATGCATCCCGAAGGCCTGGCCGCGCGCGTGCGCGAGACCGGCGCCGACCTCGGCATCGCTTTCGACGGCGACGGCGACCGCCTGCTGTTCGTCGACAGCGACGGCGCGGTGCACGACGGCGACAACCTGTTGTACCTGCTGGCGACCGACTGGCAGGCCAGCGGCCGCCTGCGCGGCCCGGTGGTCGGCACGATCATGACCAACTACGGCCTCGAGCAGGCGCTCGATCGCGCCGGGATCGGCTTCGTGCGCACGAAGGTCGGCGACCGCTACGTGCACCAGGCCTTGCTGGAGCACGACGGCATCCTCGGCGGCGAGGCCTCCGGCCACCTGCTGTGCCTGGACCGCGCCACCACCGGCGACGGCATCATCAGCGCGCTGCAGGTGCTGGAGGTGCTGCAGCGCCGCGGCATCACCCTGCAGGAGGCCCTGGCGGACGTGCGCAAGCTGCCGCAGAGGACGGTCAACGTGCGCTACGGCAACGGCGCCAAACCCGCCGAGTCCGACAGCGTGCAGGCCGCCCTGGTCCGCGCGCAGGCCGCGGTGGAAGGGCGCGGCCGCGCGTTCCTGCGCCCGTCGGGGACCGAACCGGTGGTGCGGGTGACGGTCGAGGCCGATGACGAGGCGCTGGTGGCCTCGACGCTCGAGGCGCTGGCCGGCGCGGTGCGCGACGCGGCCGGCGCCTGACCCGATCCGGATCACGGCGTCCTGCGCGCCGCCGTGGCCGAATATCCCGGACCCGCTTCCCCGGAGCCCATGATGAGTTCGCGAATCCCGACCCTCGACATCCGCCGCTTCGACACCGACCGCGATGCCTTCGTCGCCGAACTCGGCGCGGCCTACCGCGAATGGGGATTCGCCGGCATCGGCCATCACGGCATCGCGCAGTCGCTCATCGACGATGCCTACGCTGCCTTCCGCGCGTTCTTCGCACTGCCCGACGACGTCAAGCGCCGCTACCACGTGCCGGGGCAGGGCGGGGCGCGCGGCTATACGCCGTTCGGCATCGAGACTGCCAAGGGTTCGAAGCACTTCGACCTCAAGGAGTTCTACCACATCGGTCGCGAGCTGCCGGACGATTCGAAGTACCGCGACGTGATGCCGCCGAACGTGTGGCCCGACGAGGTGCCGGAGTTCCGCGCCCGCGGCCTGGCCCTGTACGACGCGCTCGACGCGCTCGGATCGCGCGTGCTGTCGGCGCTGGCGCTGCACATCGGACTGCCGGCCGGTTTCTTCGCCGACAAGACCGACTTCGGCAACTCGATCCTGAGGCCGATCCACTATCCGCCGATCACCGCCGACGACATCCCCAACGTGCGCGCTGGCGCGCACGGCGACATCAACTTCATCACCCTGCTGGTCGGCGCCTCGACCGCCGGACTCGAGGTGCAGTCCAAGCAGGGCGAGTGGGTGCCGTTCACCTCCGACGGCGACACCATCGTGGTCAACATCGGCGACATGCTCGAGCGGCTGACCAACCACGTCTATCCCTCGACCATCCACCGCGTGGTCAACCCGCCCGGCGAGGCCGCGCGCAAGCCGCGCTACTCGGTGCCGTTCTTCCTGCACCCGAACCCGGACTTCCTGATCGACGTGCTGCCGGCCTGCATCAGCGCCGAGCGCCCCAGCCGCTATCCCGAGCCGATCACCGCCCACGGCTTCCTCGAGCAGCGCCTGCGCGAGATCAAGCTGAAGTAGGGCGCCGACGGCCCGGCCGCGCAGCGCTCCACGCGTCGCGCGGAGCCCGGCCGCGATCGGCTATCCTCGGCGCCACTGACCCGAACGGAGCCGCCGATGCGCCGCAGGATCGTCGCCGGAAACTGGAAGCTGTACGGAACCCGCGAGTCCGCCACCAGCCTGCTGTGCGCGGTCGCCGCGGAACTTCCGGTCGACGGGGTGGACGTGGTGGTGCTGCCGCCGATGCCCTACCTGGGCGACCTGGTCGAGGACTTCGAGGCGCATCCGATCGCGTTCGGCGCCCAGGACGTGAGCCACAACGAGGAGGGGGCCTACACCGGCGAGGTGTCGGCGCGGATGCTGCTCGACGTCGGCGCCCGCTACGGCCTGGTCGGCCACTCCGAGCGCCGGCAGCACCACCACGAGACCAGCGAGCTGGTGGCGAGGAAGTTCCTGGCCGCGTCCAACGCCGGGCTGGTGCCGATCCTGTGCCTGGGCGAAACCCTCGACGACCGCGAGGCCGGCAGGACCGAGGCGGTGATCGCTTCGCAGCTGAAGCCGGTGCTGGAACTCGCCGGGGTGGCCCGGTTCTCCGGCGCGGTGCTGGCCTACGAGCCGGTGTGGGCGATCGGCACCGGCCGCACCGCCAGCCCGGAGCAGGCACAGGCGGTGCACGCCTTCATCCGTGGCCAGGTCGCGGCGCTGGATGCTAGAATCGGCGATTCGCTGCCGATCCTGTACGGCGGCAGCGTCAAGCCGGCCAATGCGCCCGAACTGTTCGCCCAGGCGGACATCGACGGCGGCCTGATCGGCGGCGCTTCGCTGGTGGCGGCGGATTTCCTCGCCATCGTCCGCGCAGCCGCCCGCTGACGCCGGGTCCCAAGCCCTCCCGAGTAAGCCGCAATGCTGCTGTTGACCCTCAACATCCTGTTCGTCCTGGTCGCGATCGCGATGATCGCGCTGATCCTCATGCAGCGCGGCGCGGGCGCGTCCGCCGGTTCCGGGTTCGGTGGCGGCGCCTCGTCCACCGTGTTCGGCGCGCGCGGCTCGGCCAATTTCCTGAGCAAGGCCACCAAGTGGCTGGCGATCGCGTTCTTCGCGATCACGCTGTTCATGGCGTGGTACGCCACCCACCGCGCCGTGAGTCCGGAGGCCAGCAGCGACCTCGGCGTGATGTCGCAGGTACCGGCGGCGCCATCGGCCCCCGGCGCCGTGGCGGTGCCCCAGGCCCCGGCGGCCGATGCGAGCGTGCCGGTCGCGCCGGATGCGGCGCCTGCCGCCAGCGATACGGTGGTGCCCGATGCGCCGGCCGCCGACACGCCGGCGGCGGAAGATGCCGAACCCGCTGCTCAAACGCAGTAGGAAGGCTTACAATTGCGTGATGCCGCGCAGCACATGCGCGGCAACCTGAACTTGCCCAGGTGGCGGAATTGGTAGACGCACTACCTTGAGGTGGTAGCGGCTTCGGTCGTGGGGGTTCGAGTCCCCCCTTGGGCACCATTTTTTTGACCTGTCGCGCGCCTGGCGCGTCGAGCAACGGCCGCGGCGACGCGGCAAGTAGCCGAGAGAACAACGAGTGCTGGCCGAATACCTGCCGACCCTGCTGTTCCTGATCGTGGCCACCGGTATCGGCATCGCGTTGCTGATCATCGGCAACCTGCTCGGTCCCAAGCGGCCGTCCCCGGAAAAGCTGTCGCCCTACGAGTGCGGGTTCGCGGCGTTCGAGGACGCGCGCATGCAGTTCGACGTGCGCTATTACCTCATCGCGATCCAGTTCATCATCTTCGACCTGGAGATCATCTTCATCGTGCCGTGGGCGACGGTGTTCCGCGAGCTGGGTCCGCTGGGCCTGGTGGAGATGGGCATCTTCGTCGGCATGCTGCTGCTCGGGTTCGTCTACGTCTGGAAGAAGGGAGCGCTGGAATGGGAGTGATCCAGGCGGTCCGCGGCCTGGCGGATGCGGCCAGCAATCCGCTGCCGGAAGGCCGGCTCGACGACATCCTGCGCCCGGAGGGTGAGAACCCGCTGCTGGAGCGCGGCTTCGTCACCACCAGTTCCGACGTGCTGCTCAACTGGGCGCGCACCGGTTCGATGTGGCCGATGACCTTCGGCCTGGCCTGCTGCGCGGTGGAGATGATGCACGCCGGCGCGGCGCGCCTGGACCTGGACCGCTACGGCGTGGTGTTCCGCCCGTCGCCGCGCCAGTCCGACGTGATGATCGTGGCCGGCACCCTGGTCAACAAGATGGCGCCTGCGCTGCGCAAGGTCTACGACCAGATGCCCAGCCCGAAGTGGGTGATCTCGATGGGCAGCTGCGCCAACGGCGGCGGCTACTACCACTATTCCTACGCCGTTGTGCGCGGCTGCGACCGCATCGTGCCGGTCGACGTGTACGTGCCCGGCTGCCCGCCGACGGCCGAGGCGCTGGTGTACGGCATCCTGCAGCTGCAGAAGAAGATCCGCCGCGCCACCAACTTCGGCGACGACAAGACGGGGCTGCGCGAATGAGCGAGCCGCTGTCCACCTTCGTCGAGCGCCTGCGCGCGCGCTTCCCCGACGCCACCGTGACCATGGCCGTGCCGCGCGGCGAAGTTGGACTCGTGACCGCCGGCGACTGGCTCGAGACCTGCACCGTGCTGCGCGACGAGTTCGGCTTCGAGTCGCTGGTCGACCTGTGCGGCATCGACTACCTCGGCTACGGCAGCGACGAGTGGGACACCGACACCTCGTCGGAAGGCTTCAGCCGTGGCGTGGAAGGACGCGGGCCCGGGCGCTTCGGCTTCGGCCAGGCCACCACCCAGCAGCTCGACGAGCCCGACGGGGTGGGCGCTATCCCGGTGCCGCAGCGGCGCTTCGCCGCCGTGGCGCAGCTGCTGTCGGTCCAGCACAACCGCCGCGTCCGGGTGACCTGCTTCTCGCCCAGCGACGACCTGCCGGTGGTGTCGTCGCTGACTGGCCTGTGGCCGGTCGCCAACTGGTTCGAGCGCGAGGCCTTCGACCTGTACGGCATCATCTTCCAGGGCCATCCCGACCTGCGCCGGATCCTGACCGACTACGGTTTCATCGGACATCCCTTCCGCAAGGATTTCCCGCTGATCGGCAACGTCGAGGTCCGCTACGACGCGGAACGCAAGCGCGTGGTGTACGAGCCGGTGACCTCGGTCGAGCCGCGCGTGAACGTGCCGCGCGTGATCCGCGACGACGCGCGCTACGCCACTGCGGTCGGCGAGCAGATGGCGCGCCGCACCGGAGACGCGAAATGAGCGCCGTTCCCCATGCGCCCGTGCCCCAGGCCAGCGAAGGCTTCGCCAGCAGCGCCGCCGAGGGCCGCCAGGAGATCCGCAACTACACCCTGAACTTCGGCCCCCAGCATCCGGCTGCGCACGGCGTGCTGCGCCTGATCCTGGAGATGGACGGCGAAGTGGTGCAGCGTGCCGATCCGCACATCGGTCTGCTCCACCGCGGCACCGAGAAGCTGGCCGAGTCCAAGCCGTTCAACCAGTCGATCGGCTACATGGATCGCCTGGACTACGTGTCGATGATGTGCAACGAGCACGCCTACGTGCTCGCGATCGAGACCCTGATGGGGATCGAGGCGCCGGAGCGCGCGCAGTACATCCGCACGCTGTTCGACGAGGTCACGCGGATCCTCAACCACCTAATGTGGATCGGGTCCAATGCGCTCGACCTGGGTGCGATGGCGGTGTTCCTGTACGCGTTCCGCGAGCGCGAGGAACTGATGGACGTCTACGAGGCGGTGTCGGGCGCGCGCATGCACGCGACCTACTACCGTCCCGGCGGCGTCTACCGCGACCTGCCCGACCGCATGCCGCAGTACCGCGAGTCGCCGTGGCGCAAGGGCGCCAAGCTCAAGCGCTTCAACGAATGGCGCGAGGGTTCGCTGCTCGACTACATCGAGGCGTTCGCGAAGGATTTCCCCGCGCGCGTGGACGAGTACGAGACCCTGCTCACCGACAACCGCATCTGGAAGCAGCGCACGGTCGGCATCGGCGTGATCCCGCCGGAACAGGCGCTCGCGTGGGGCATGACGGGGCCGATGCTGCGCGGGTCCGGCGTCGCGTGGGATCTGCGCAAGAAGCAGCCGTACGCGAAGTACGACGTGGTCGACTTCGACATCCCGGTCGGCGTCAACGGCGACTGCTACGACCGCTACCTGGTGCGCGTGGCCGAGATGCGCCAGTCCGTCCGCATCATCGAGCAGTGCGTGGCCTGGCTGAAGGCCAACCCCGGCCCGGTGATGATCGACAACTACAAGGTCGCGCCTCCCTCCCGCGAGGAGATGAAGGACGACATGGAAGCGCTGATCCACCACTTCAAGCTGTTCTCGGAAGGCTATTGCGTGCCGGCCGGCGAGACCTACTGCGCGGTCGAGGCCCCGAAGGGCGAGTTCGGCTGCTACCTCGTCAGCGACGGCGCCAACAAGCCCTTCCGCGTGCACCTGCGCGCGCCGGGGTTCGCGCACCTGTCGTCGATGGACGAGATCGTGCGGGGCCACATGCTGGCCGACGTGGTGGCGATGATCGGCACCTACGACATCGTGTTCGGCGAGATCGACAGGTAAGGCAGGCGATGAGAGCGACCGGCAATTTCGAGAATGCGCGCAACGTCGACCCGATGGTCGTGCTGAGCGATGCCACGCGTGCGCACATCGACCATTGGCTGACCAAGTTTCCGCCCGACCGGAAGCGGTCGGCGGTGCTGCAGGGGCTGCACGCGGCGCAGGAGCAGAACGGCGGCTGGCTGAGCGACGAACTGATCGCCGGCGTGGCCAAGTACCTCGACCTGCCGCCGGTATGGGCGTACGAGGTGGCGACGTTCTATTCGATGTTCGAGACCGAGCAGGTCGGGCGCCACAACGTGGCCTTCTGCACCAACATCAGCTGCTGGCTCAACGGGGCCGAGCAACTGGTCGGGCACGCCGAGAAGAAGCTCGGCTGCCGGCTGGGCGAGTCGACCGCAGACGGGCGCGTGTACCTCAAGCGCGAGGAAGAATGCGTGGCCGCCTGCTGCGGCGCGCCGGTGGTCGTGATCAACGGGCATTACCACGAGAAGCTCACGCCAGAGCGCGTGGACGAGTTGCTGGACGGGCTGAAGTGATGGCGGGTCATTCGCACTATTCGGAAGGCTACGGCCCCGTCGGTCCCGCGCCGAAGGAGCATCAGGCCGTCTATACCACGCTGCATTTCGACAAGCCGTGGTCGTACGAGAACTATCTCAAGACCGGCGGCTATTCGGCGCTGCGCCGGATCCTGAGCGAGAAGATCCCGCCGGCCGACATCATCGAGATGGTCAAGCAGTCCGGCCTGCGCGGCCGCGGCGGCGCGGGCTTCCCGACCGGCCTGAAGTGGAGCTTCATGCCCAAGGGCGAGATGCAGAAGTACATCCTCTGCAACTCCGACGAATCCGAACCGGGTACGGCGAAGGACCGCGACATCCTGCGCTACAACCCGCATTCGGTGATCGAGGGCATGGCGATCGCCTGCTACGCCACCGGCGCCAGCGTGGGCTACAACTACCTGCGCGGCGAGTTCCACCACGAGCCGTTCGAGCACCTAGAGGAGGCCACCCGCGAGGCCTATGCCAACGGCTGGCTGGGCAAGGACATCCTCGGCTCGGGCATCGACATCGACCTGTACAACGCACTCGGCGCCGGCGCCTACATCTGCGGCGAGGAAACCGCGCTGATGGAGTCGCTGGAGGGCAAGAAGGGCCAGCCGAGGTTCAAGCCGCCGTTCCCGGCCAACTTCGGCCTGTACGGCAAGCCGACCACGATCAACAACACGGAAACGTTCGCCTCGGTGCCCGCGATCGTACGCAACGGCTCCGAATGGTTCCTGGGCCTGGGCAAGCCGAACAACGGCGGCTGCAAGATCTTCTCGGTCTCCGGCCACGTGACCCGCCCGGGCAATTACGAACTTCGCCTGGGCACGCCGTTCTCGGAGTTGCTGGACATCGCCGGCGGCCTGCGCCCGGGGCGCAGGCTCAAGGGCGTGATTCCCGGCGGTTCGTCGATGCCGGTGCTGCCCGCGGACACGATCATGGGTCTGACCATGGACTACGACGCGCTGCAGAAGGCCGGTTCCGGCCTCGGCTCGGCCGCCGTCGTGGTGATGGACGACAGCACCTGCATGGTCCGCGCCTGCCAGCGCGTGGCGCGCTTCTACTTCAAGGAAAGCTGCGGCCAGTGCACGCCGTGCCGCGAGGGTACCGGCTGGATGTACCGCATGCTGACCCGGATCGCGAACATGGAGGCCACGCTCGACGACCTGCACATGCTGCGCGCGGCGGCGGGCCAGATCGAGGGACACACCATCTGCGCGTTCGGCGAGGCCGCCGCGTGGCCCGTGCAGGGCTTCCTGCGCCATTTCTGGCATGAGTTCGAATACGCCATCGTGAACAGGCGCTTCTACGTCGACGACGAACGGGCCGGCACCCTGGTCCAGGCCGAGCAGGTGGCCGCGTGAGCGCACAGCCGGTCAACCCGAACCTGCCGCCCGACCACGTCACCGTCTTCATCGACGGCGTGGAGCTGGCCGCGCCCAAGGGCTCCATGATCATCCATGCCGCCGACAAGGCCGGCATCCCGATCCCGCGTTTCTGCTACCACGACAAGCTCTCGATCGCGGCCAACTGCCGCATGTGCCTGGTCGACACCGAGGTCGGCGGCAGGTCCGCGCCGAAGCCGTCGCCGGCCTGCGCCACGCCGGTGATGGACGGGCTGAAGGTGTTCACGCGCAACGAGAAGGCGCTCAAGGCGCAGCGCAACGTGATGGAGTTCCTGCTGATCAACCATCCGCTCGACTGCCCGATCTGCGACCAGGGCGGCGAGTGCGAGCTGCAGGACCTCTCGCTCGGTTACGGGCGTTCGGTCAGCCGCTTCGTCGAGCGCAAGCGGGTGATCGCCGACGAGGACATGGGGCCGCTGGTCGCCACCGAGATGACCCGCTGCATCCAGTGCACGCGTTGCGTGCGCTTCACCGCGGAAGTCGCCGGCACCTACGAGCTGGGCGGCATGCAGCGCGGCGAGAACCTGCAGATCGGCACCTACGACGGCAAGCCGCTGACCACCGAGCTGTCGGGCAACGTCATCGACGTGTGCCCGGTCGGCGCGCTGACCAACAAGGTGTTCCGCTTCCGCGCACGGCCGTGGGAACTGATCGCGAGGGAGTCCCTGGGCTTCCACGATGCGCTGGGCAGCAATCTGTTCCTGCATTTGCGCCGCGGCGACGTGATGCGCGCGGTGCCGCGCGACAACGAGGCGGTCAACGAGTGCTGGCTGTCGGACCGCGACCGCTATTCGCACCAGGGCCTGTACGCCGACGACCGCGCGTTCCGGCCCCTGCTGCGCGTGGCGTCCAACGGCGACGACGGCGACTGGCGCGAGGCGACGTGGGAGGAGGCGCTGGCGAAGGCCGCGCAGATCCTGCGCGACAATGCCGCCGACAATCTGGGCGTACTGGTGCATCCGGCGACCTCGAACGAGGAGGGTGCGCTGCTCGCGCGCCTGGCCGAGGGCCTGGGCACCGGCAACCTCGACCATCGCATCGGCCAGCGCGACCTGTCCGATGGTGCGGTCGCCGAGGCGTTCGCGATGCCCGTGGCCGAGATCGAGCAGGCCGACACGATCGTGATCGTCGGCAGCAACCTGCGCCACGAAATTCCGCTGCTGCACCAGCGCGTGCGCAAGGCCTTCCTGCGGGGCGCGAAGGTGCACGTGGTGGGCCCGGTCGATTTCGAGTTCACGTTCGACATCGCGTCCAGGGCGCTGGTCGCGCCCTCGGGGATCGCGGACGCGCTCGGGGCCGGCGAGCTGGCGGAGGCCGTAGGCGGCACTGGCCGCATCGTGGTCATCGTCGGCGCGGTGGCCGAGAACGGGCCGCACGCCGCCGGGATCCGCCGCGCGGCAGCCGACTTCGCGGCCGCGCACGGTGCGTCGCTGTGCCGCATCCCGCAGGGTGCGAACGCGCTGGGACTGGCGCGCCACGGCGTGCTGCCGGCTGCGCGCGACGCCGCCACGATGCTGGCCGACCCGCGCAGCGCGTACGTCCTGTACGGAATCGAGCCCGGGCTCGACTTTGCCGACCAGGCGGCGGCGGGCGGGGCGCTCGGCGCCGCCCAGGTCGTGGCCTTCAGTCATTTCGCCTGCCAGTCCACCCGGCGCGTGGCCGACGTGATCCTGCCGATCGCCACCCTGTTCGAGAACGATGCCACCCTGACCAACCTCGACGGTCGCGACCAGCGCGCGTTCGCCGCCGGCAAGCTGCCGGGCGATGCGCGCCAGGGCTGGAAGGTGCTGCGCGCGCTCGCGGCCGAGCTCGGTCTGCCGGGCTTCGAGTTCACCGATCTGGGCGGCCTGCGCGCCGGCCTGGTGGCGCGGACGCCGTCGGTGCCGCGTGCCGGTGCCGCGCCCGCGACCGACGGAGGCGAGGGGCTGGAGCTGGCCGTGTCGCAGGCGATCTACCGGGCGGATGGCCTGGTGCGCCGCGCCCAGGCGCTGCAGGCGCATCCGCTCACCGTCGGTCCGCGCGTCACGCTGCATCCGGACGACGCACGCGCGGCCGGCCTTGCGACCGGCGCGATGGCGAAGGTCACCAATGGCGCCGGCACGGCGACGCTGCAGGTCCATCTCAGCCAGTCCGTCGCCGCGGGCTGCGTGTGGGTCGAATCCGGTTACGGCGCGACCGCCGCACTCGGCGCCGGTCGGGTCCGGGTGGAGGCCGCATGAGCGCGACCAATACCGCCACCCTGCTGTCGGGCTGGACGGCACCGCTGCACGACTGGCTGCTGTCGCTGGGCGCGATTGGCGTGATCGTCTGGATCGTGCTGAAGGTGCTGCTGATCGCGGTGCCGGTGATCCTCGCGGTCGCGTTCTACGTGGTCTGGGAGCGCAAGCTGATCGGCTGGATGCACGTGCGCCACGGGCCGATGTACGTCGGCTGGGGCGTGCTGCAGGCCTTTGCCGACGTGTTCAAGCTGCTGTTCAAGGAAGTCATCCAGCCGACCAAGGCGCAGAAGGCGCTGTACATCCTGGCGCCGCTGATCACCCTGGCGCCCGCGTTCGCGGCCTGGGCGGTGGTGCCGTTCGACGCGCAGCTGGTCCTGTCCGACGCCAACGCCGGCCTGCTGTACCTGCTGGCGATGACGTCGCTGGGCGTGTACGGCATCATCCTGGCCGGCTGGGCCTCGAACTCCAAGTACGCGTTCCTGGGTGCGATGCGCTCGGCCGCGCAGGTGGTCAGTTACGAGATCGCGATGGGCTTCGCCCTGGTCGGCGTGATGGTCGGCGCGGGCAGCCTGAACCTGTCGAAGATCGTGATGGCGCAGTCCGGCAACGCGGGCCTGCTGGAATGGTTCTGGCTGCCGATGCTGCCGCTGTTCGTCATCTACTTCATCTCCGGCGTGGCCGAGACCAACCGCGCGCCGTTCGACGTGGTGGAGGGCGAGTCCGAGATCGTGGCCGGTCACATGGTCGAGTATTCGGGCTCGGCGTTCGCGCTGTTCTTCCTGGCCGAATACGCGAACATGATCCTGGTCAGCTTCCTGACCCCGATCTTCTTCCTCGGTGGCTGGCTTTCGCCGATCCCGGCGGCCTGGATCCCCGACATTCCCGTGCTGGGCGTGATCCTGGGTGACGGCTGGTGGTGGCTGTTCGCGAAGGTGTTCTTCTTCGCCAGCTGCTTCATCTGGTTCCGCGCCTCGTTCCCGCGCTACCGCTACGACCAGATCATGCGGCTGGGATGGAAGGTCTTCATCCCGCTGAGCATCGGCTGGATCGTGGTGGTGGCATTGATGGCGTATTTCGGCGTGTTCGAGGCGGGGCAGTGATGGGCAAGTTCGTGTCATGGGTGCGGAGCCTGCTGCTGCTGGAACTGATCGGCGGCCTGGGGCTGACGCTCAAGTACCTGTTCCGTCCGAAGTACACGCTGATGTACCCGATGGAGAAGACCCCGCAGTCGCCGCGTTTCCGTGGCCTACATGCGCTGCGCCGGTATCCCAACGGCGAGGAGCGCTGCATCGCCTGCAAGCTGTGCGAGGCGGTGTGCCCGGCGCTGGCGATCACCATCGATTCCGAGCCGCGCGAGGACGGCACCCGCCGCACCACGCGCTACGACATCGACCTGTTCAAGTGCATCTACTGCGGCTTCTGCGAGGAATCCTGCCCGGTGGACTCGATCGTGGAGACCCACGTGCACGAATACCACTTCGAACACCGCGGCGAGAACATCCTCACCAAGCCGAAGCTGCTGGCGATCGGCGACCGGCTCGAGGCCGAGATCGCCGAGCGCCGCGCCGCCGACGCCGCCTTCCGATAAGCGACCGACCATGGATTTCGCACTGCTCGCCTTCCTCGCCTTCGCCGCCGTGGCCGTCGCCTCGGCCGGCGCGGTGATCAGCGTCCGCAACCCGGTGCACGCCGCGCTGTTCCTGGTGCTGACCTTCTTCACCGTGGCCTGCACCTGGATCCTGGCCGGTGCCGAGTTCCTGGGCGTGGCGCTGATCCTGGTGTACGTCGGTGCGGTGATGGTGCTGTTCCTGTTCGTGGTGATGATGCTCGACATCGACGTGGTGCCGCTGCGCGAGGGCTACGTGCGCTACCTGCCGGTGGGCCTGCTGGTGGCGGTGGTGATGCTGATCGAGATGCTGACCCTGATCGGGGTGAAGGCGCGCACGGTGCCGTTCGGCGCGGATCCGGTGGAGGCGGCGGGCGGCAACAACGTGAGCTGGATCGCACGGCGGCTGTTTACCGATTTCCTGCTGCCGTTCGAGGTCGCCGCACTGATCCTGACCGTGGCGGTGATCGCGGCGGTCACGCTGACGCTGCGGCGCCGGCCCGGCACCAAGCACCAGAACCCGGGCGAACAGGCGCGGGTGCGCGCGGGCGACCGCGTGCGCATCGTGAGCATGGCGGCCGAGAAGCGCGTCGACGCCGCGAGCGAAGAGGGGGGGGCGCAGTGATGGAATTCCTCGGCCAGGGCCTGGCGCTGGGCCATTACCTCGCCCTCGGCGCCGCGCTGTTCTGCATCAGCGTCGCCGGCATCTTCCTCAACCGCAAGAACGTCATCATCCTGCTGATGTCGATCGAGCTGATGCTGCTGGCGGTCAACGTCAACTTCATCGCCTTCTCTCGCCATTTCGGCGACGAGGCGGGACAGATCTTCGTGTTCTTCATTCTGACGGTGGCCGCGGCCGAGGCCGCGATCGGCCTGGCCATCCTGGTCACGCTGTTCCGCAACCGCAGCACGATCAACGTCGCCGAAATCGATTCGCTGAAGGGGTGAGCCGCAGCGCTTGCGCGCCACTGGCGCGCGCTGCGGCGAACGCCCGGCCATGGATGGCCGGGCCGGGTCTCTCCGGAGCCCGAGTGGTACCGCCATGGATGGCGGCAGGAAAAAAATCAAGCGCCACGTACGCGCCACTGGCGCGCGCATCGGCGAACGCCCGGCCATGGATGGCCGGGCCGGGTCTCTCCGGAGCCCGCGTGGTACCGCCATGGATGGCGTGACAACCGGGATTCAACGCACGGCAGCGGGCGCAGGCCCGCGCCGGCACAACGTCGCCGCAGGGCGGCAGTGAAGGGCGGCCGCATGGCGCCGGCAATGGACGAGACATGGCGATTTCGACAACCCACCTGCTGATCATCGTGCTGGCCCCGCTGCTGGGCGCGATCGTGGCCGGCTTCCTCGGCCGCCAGGTCGGGCGCGCGGGCGCGCACTCGGCCACCATCCTCGGGGTGGCGGTCAGCTGCGCGTTCTCCGGCTACGTGCTGTACCAGCTGGTGTCGCAGGGGGCGGCGCCGTACAACCAGAACCTCTACACCTTCTTCGAGGTGGGCAACTACGCGGCCCATGTCGGCTTCATGGTCGACACGCTGACCGCGATGATGATGGTCGTGGTGACGTTCGTCTCGCTGCTGGTCCACGTCTACACCATCGGCTACATGGCCGAGGACGACGGTTACCAGCGTTTCTTCAGCTACATCAGCCTGTTCACGTTCTCGATGCTGATGCTGGTGATGTCGAACAACTTCCTGCAGCTGTTCTTCGGCTGGGAAGCGGTCGGCCTGGTGTCGTACCTGCTGATCGGGTTCTGGTTCAAGCGGCCGAGCGCGGTGTTCGCCAACCTCAAGGCGTTCCTGGTCAACCGGGTCGGCGACTTCGGCTTCCTGCTCGGGATCGCGGCGGTGCTGTGGTACTTCGGCACGCTCGACTACGCCACCGTGTTCGCCAATGCGGGCGACGTGCTCGACGGGCGCACCGTTGAGGTGCTGGCCGGGCACGAGTGGTCGGTGGCGACCATGATCTGCATCTGCCTGTTCATCGGCGCCATGGGCAAGTCGGCCCAGGTGCCCCTGCACGTGTGGCTGCCGGATTCGATGGAAGGCCCGACCCCGATCTCGGCGCTGATCCATGCCGCGACGATGGTCACCGCGGGCATCTTCATGGTCGCGCGCATGTCGCCGATCTTCGAGATGAGCGTGACGGCGCTCAACTTCGTGCTGTTCATCGGCGCCACCACCGCCTTCTTCACCGGCCTGATCGGCATGGTGCAGAACGACATCAAGCGCGTGGTCGCGTATTCGACCCTGTCGCAGCTGGGCTACATGACGGTGGCGCTGGGCGTGTCGGCCTACTCGGCCGCCGTCTACCACCTGATGACGCACGCCTTCTTCAAGGCGCTGCTGTTCCTGGCGGCCGGCAGCGTGATCATCGGCATGCACCACGAGCAGGACATGCGCAAGATGGGCGGTCTGCGCAAGTACATGCCGATCACGTTCTGGACCAGCGTCATCGGCACCCTGGCGCTGATCGGGACGCCGTTCTTCAGCGGCTTCTATTCCAAGGACTCGATCATCGAGGCCGCCAAGCTCGGCGCCGAGCGCGCCGGCTGGATCGGCACCTATGCCTACTGGGCGGTACTGCTGGGCGCGTTCGTGACCTCGTTCTACAGCTTCCGCCTGCTGTACATGACCTACTTCGGGCCGGAACGCTTCCGCGATGCCGTGCCGTCTCATGCGCACGCCACGCACGACGAACACGGCCAGGAAACGCACCACGAGCCCCTGCACGACGACGGCCACGGCCACGACGCGCACGATTCGCACCATGGCGTGCACGAGCCGCATGAATCGCCGTGGGTGGTGACGCTGCCGCTGGTCCTGCTGGCGATTCCGTCGATCGCCGTGGGCTTCTTCACCGCCGGGCCGATGCTGTTCGGCACCGACTGGAGCGGACACCACGAGGGCACGCCGTTCTTCGCCGGCGCGATCGAGGTGCTGACGGGCCAGGACGTGATGGCGCGGCTGAAGGAAGAGCTCTGGCACGGGCCTGTAGCGATGGGCCTGCATGCCTTCGTGACGCCGGTGTTCTGGCTGGTGGTCGCGGGCTTCCTGCTGGCGACGCTGATGTACCTCTGGAAGCCCGGGCTGCCGGCCAGGGTGGCGAACGTGCTGCGACTGCCGATCCGCATCCTGGAGAACAAGTACGGCATGGACGACCTGTGGATCAAGGGCTTCGCCGGCGGCGGCCTGATGCTCGGGCGCGGCTCGCGCGAGGTCGATGGCAGGCTGATCGACGGGCTGTTCGTCAACGGCGCCGCGCGACTGGTCGGATTCACCGCCGGTCTGGTGCGCCGCATGCAGACCGGATACCTCTACCACTACGCGTTCGCGATGATCCTCGGCCTGATCGTGCTGTTGGCCGTGCTGATCCGCCATTGGACCTGACCCCGTGCAGAACTGGCCCCTCCTCAGTCTCCTGATCTGGCTGCCGATCCTCGGCGGCGTGCTGGTACTCGCGCTGGGCGAGTCGCGCGCGCGTGTCGCCCGCTGGGTATCGCTGGCGCTCGCGCTGGCGGTGTTCCTGCTCAGCCTGCCGCTGTTCGCCAGCTTCGACTATGCCGCCGTCGGCATGCAGTTCGTCGAACGGCGCGCCTGGATCTCGGCCTACGACATCCAGTACCACCTCGGCGTGGACGGAATTTCGGTCGCGCTGATCGTGCTGACCACGCTGACCACCGCGCTGGTGCTGGTGGGCGCGTGGACGGCGATCGACCGGCGGGTGAACCAGTACTACGCGGCGATGCTGATCCTCGAGGGCCTGATGGTCGGCGTGTTCTCGGCCGTGGACGCGCTGCTGTTCTACGTGTTCTTCGAGGGCATGCTGATCCCGATGTTCATCATCATCGGCGTCTGGGGCGGTCCGCGGCGCGTCTACGCGTCGATCAAGTTCTTCCTCTACACCTTCCTCGGCTCGGTGTTCATGCTGGTGGGCCTGGTGTACCTGTACCTGAAGGCGGGCAGCTGGCAGTTGCCGGACCTGTACGCCCTGCCGCTGAACGCTACCGAGCAGATGTGGCTGTTCTTCGCCTTCCTGGCGGCGTTCGCCGTCAAGGTCCCGATGTTCCCGGTACACACCTGGCTGCCGGATGCGCACGTCGAGGCGCCGACCGGCGGTTCGGTGATCCTGGCCGCGATCATGCTGAAGATCGGTGGCTACGGCTTCCTGCGTTTCAGCCTGCCGATCACGCCCGATGCCGGCCACGAATGGGCCTGGCTGGTGATCGCCCTGTCGCTGATCGCAGTGGTCTACGTGGGCCTGGTGGCGCTGGTCCAGGAGGACATGAAGAAGCTGATCGCCTACTCGTCGGTCTCGCACATGGGGTTCGTGACCCTGGGCACCTTCATCGCCTTCGCGCTGGTGCGCGACGTGCCGGGCGGCGACGACGCGGCACGGCTGGGCCTGCAGGGCGCGATGGTGCAGATGATCTCGCACGGCTTCATCTCCGGCGCGATGTTCTCCTGCGTCGGCGTGCTGTACGACCGCATGCACACGCGCATGATCAAGGACTACGGCGGCGTGGCCAACGTCATGCCGTGGTTCACCTTCTTCATCGTGCTGTTCGCGATGGCGAACGCCGGCCTGCCCGGCACGTCGGGTTTCGTCGGCGAGTTCATGGTGATCCTGGCCAGCTTCCAGCACCACCCGCTGATCGCATTCACCGCGGCAATGACCCTGATCATCGGCGCGGCCTACACCCTGTGGATGGTGCGCCGGGTGATGTTCGGCGAGGTGGCCAATGCCCATGTCGCTGAGCTGAAGGACATCAACGGACGCGAATGGCTGGTGCTCGGCGTGTTCGCCGCCGGCACGCTGCTGATCGGCATCTGGCCGCGTCCGCTGACGGACCTGATGGAACCGGCGATCGCCCAGCTGGCCAGCCAGCTCGCCGCGAGCAAGCTTTGAGGACCCGCACGCGATGACCGCTGCCATGATGCCGCCACCCCCCGTCCGTTCCTTCGCCGAGCTCGCGCCCCTGGCGCCCGAGCTGGTGGTGGTGTTCGGCGCGTTCGCGCTGCTGATGCTCGACCTGTTCCTGGACGACCGCCGCCGCGTGGTCACCCACGCACTCGCGATCGCCACCCTGCTGGTGGCCGCGGCGATGCTCTGGTTCGACGTCGGCGGGCAGGGCACCACGCTGTCGGGCATGTTCGTGCGCGACGAGGGCGCCGACGTGCTCAAGCTCGTGCTGCTGGTGGTGAGCGCCGCGGCGATGGCCTACATCTGGCCGTTCCTGCGCGAGCGCGGGTTGTACAGGGGCGAGGTCGCGGTGCTGGTGCTGTTCGCCGTGGCCGGCATGATGCTGCTGGTCTCCGCCGGCAGCCTGACCATGGTCTACGTGGGCCTGGAACTGCTCGCGCTGTGTTCCTACGCGCTGGTGGCCACCGACCGCGACAGTCCGCTGGCCTCCGAGGCGGCGATGAAGTATTTCGTGCTCGGGTCGCTGGCCTCGGGCCTGCTGCTGTACGGCATGACCCTGGTCTACGGCGCCACCGGCACGCTGGACCTGGTGGCGATCCGCGATGCCGCATGGGGCGTGGCCGGCGAAGACCGGATCCTGCTGCTGACCGGCACCGTGTTCGTGGTGGTGGGCATCGCGTTCAAGTTCGGCGCCGCGCCGTTCCACATGTGGCTGCCCGACACCTACCACGGCGCGCCGACCCCGATCACGCTGTTCATCGGCTCGGCGCCCAAGCTGGCCGCGTTCGGCATGACCTGGCGCCTGCTGGAGGTCGCACTCGGGCCCGCGCACGAACAGACCCAGCTGCTGCTCGCGTTGCTGGCGGCGCTGTCGCTGGCGGTGGGCAACGTGTTCGCGATCGCGCAGGCGAACCTCAAGCGCATGCTCGCGTACTCGACCATCTCCCACGTCGGCTTCCTGTTCCTGGGTCTGGCGGCGGGCGGCGAGGGCGGCTACGCGGCGGCGATGTTCTACGCCATCAGCTACGCGATCATGTCGGTGGCGGCATTCGGCGCGATCGTGATGCTGTCGCGGCGCGGGTTCGAGGCCGACCGGATCGAGGACTTCCGCGGCCTGGCCGCGCGCAGTCCCTGGATCGCCGGGCTGGTCCTGCTGGTGATGGCATCACTGGCCGGCGTGCCGCCGCTGCTGGGCTTCTGGGCCAAGCTGGCGGTACTGCGCGCGGCGCTCGAGGGCGACCTGCTGTGGCTGGCGATCGTCGGCATCGTGTTCGCGGTCATCGGCGCGTTCTACTACCTGCGCGTGATCAAGGTGATGTACTTCGAGCAGCCCGCCGGCGAGCCGATCACGATCCGCGGTGGCGCCCTGCAGGCCGTGTTCGCGGTCAACGCACTGGCGCTGCTGGGGCTGGGCCTGTTCTGGAGCCCCATCATGGCCTGGTGCCAGCAGGCGTTCGCCTGAGCGCAGTCCCGCGCGGTTCAGCCCGGGGAACCCCCCGGGCTTGTCAAAAGCCCCGCGCATCTTCATAATTCCGCGTCTGCTGCGGGGTGGAGCAGTCTGGCAGCTCGTCGGGCTCATAACCCGAAGGTCGCAGGTTCAAATCCTGCCCCCGCTACCAGTTTCATCGGGTCGTCGAAGGCGTTGAGGCCTTCCACGGATGCCGGGGAACCGGGCTCATCGAGGTGGCTGCTCGCCTCGATGCCGAAATCCGGCCGCATGGCCGGACATTCAGGACAAGGGGCCCAATGGGCCCCTTGTTGTTTTCGAAGATTGTCGAACGCGCAACGGACGAGGACGTGACGGACAAGGCGACACAGCTCTCGACACTGCTCGCGCCCACGGTGGAATCGCTGGGCCTGCAGCTGCTGGGCATCGAGTACCTGCCCGCACCGGGCGGCTCGGTCGTGCGCCTGTACCTGGACGTGCCGGATGGCGAGGTCGAGACGCGGCACGTGACGATCGAGGATTGCGAGGCGGTGAGCCGCGAGGTCTCGGCCCGGCTCGACGTCGAGGATCCGATCTCCGGCAACTACACGCTGGAGGTGTCCTCGCCCGGCGTCGACCGGCCGCTGTTCGCCGCGGCGCAATTCTCGCGCTTCACCGGCGAGCGGGCCAAGGTCGGGCTGAAGCTGCCGCAGGACGGGCGTCGCCGGCTCACCGGCACGATCGTGTCGGTGGACGAGGCCGCGATCACGTTCGACGTCGACGGGCAGCCGATCGTGGTGGCCGTCGACAACATCGACAAGGCGCGGCTGGTGCCGGACTGGGCCGCGCTGGGCTTCGCGCCGGCGCGTGATCTGCCCGGGGGCGACGCACGCCCGGGCAAACCCGGCCGCAAGGCGCGTTCGGGCGGGTCGCGGGAAGGCTGAGTATTTCAGGCATCGCCTCCGCCTGCAGGGGGAGCGCGCAGCCAACGGGAGCCGGGCGGAAGTCCGGCGCTATCGAACACGGATCAAGCCGGTTTTCGAATAAGGTCTGACAGAGATGAGCAAAGAGTTGTTGCTGGTGGTGGACGCGGTCGCGAACGAGAAGGGCGTCCCGGAATCCGTGATCCTCGAAGCGATCGAGGCCGCGCTGGCCACGGCCGCCAAGAAGCGGTACGTGGACCAGGACGTGCTGACGCGCGTGGCGATCGATGCGAAGGACGGCAGCTACGAAACGTTCCGCCGCTGGGAAGTGGTGGCCGACGACGTGGTGATGGAATCGCCCGACCGCCAGATCCGCATGATGGACGCGGTCGACGAGGTCGAGGGCGTCGAGGTCGGCGACTACATCGAGGAGCAGATCGAGAACGTCGATTTCGGCCGCATCGCCGCCCAGGCCGCCAAGCAGGTGATCGTGCAGCGGGTGCGCGAGGCCGAGCGCCAGCAGGTGGTCGACGCCTGGAAGGATCGCATCGGTGAACTGGTGACGGGCGTGGTCAAGCGCGTCGAGCGCGGCAACGTCTACGTCGACCTCGGTGGCAATGCCGAGGCGTTCATTCCCAAGGACAAGGCGATCCCGCGCGACATCGTGCGCGCCGGAGACCGCATCCGCGGCTATCTCTACGACGTGCGCAGCGAGCCGCGTGGCCCGCAGCTGTTCATCAGCCGCGCCGCTCCGGAATTCATGATGGAACTGTTCAAGCTCGAGGTGCCGGAAGTCGGCCAGGGCCTGGTCGAGATCAAGGCCTGCGCGCGCGATCCGGGCGACCGCGCCAAGATCGCCGTGATCGCCTACGACAACCGCACCGATCCGATCGGCGCCTGCATCGGCATGCGCGGTTCGCGCGTGCAGGCGGTGAGCAACGAGCTCAACGGCGAGCGCGTGGACATCGTGCTGTGGTCCGACAACCCGGCCCAGTTCGTGATCAACGCCATGGCGCCAGCGGAGGTGCAGTCGATCGTCGTCGACGAGGACAAGCATTCGATGGACCTCGCCGTGGCCGAGGACAAGCTGGCGCAGGCGATCGGCAAGGGTGGCCAGAACGTGCGCCTGGCCAGCCGCCTGTCGGGCTGGCAGCTCAACGTGATGACCCAGGACCAGGTCGCGGCGAAGTCGGAGGCCGAGCAGGCCGCCGCGCGCGCGCTGTTCCAGGAGAAGCTCGAAGTCGACGAGGAAATCGCCGGCATCCTGGTCGCCGAGGGCTTCAACACGGTCGAGGAAATCGCCTACGTGCCGGTCGGCGAACTGCTGGCGGTGGAGGGCTTCGACGAGGACATCGTCGAGGAGCTGCGCGCCCGCGCCCGCGACGCGCTGCTCAACGACGCGCTGGCGGTGGAAGAGGAGCTGGACGAGCACGCCCCGGCAGAGGACCTGCTCGCGATCGAGGGCATGGACGACGAGACCGCGTACGCGCTGGCCTCGCACGGGGTGCGCACCAGCGAGGACCTGTCCGACCTGGGTGCGGACGAGGTGGTCGAATTCGGCATCGAGGGACTCGACGGGGAACGCGCCGCGGCGCTGATCCTGGCGGCCCGCGCCGAGGAGATCGCACGCCTGGAGCGCGGCGAATGACCCCGCGATGAACGCCGCCCTGCGCCGCTCAGGGCTTAGAATCAGCGCTTCCCTTGCTCTGCGCGAGGGGGCGCCACACAGAGCATAGGATCCGAATGTCGCAACAAACCACCATCCGCAAGCTTGCCGCCCTGGTCAACACGCCGGTGGAGAAGCTGCTCGAGCAGTTGTCCGAAGCGGGCATGGCATTCAGCGACCCCGACCAGGTCGTCACCAGCACCGAGAAGGTCAAGCTGCTCGGCTTCCTGCGCCGGACCCACGGCAAGGCGGAGAAGCCGGCCGAAGATCCGGACGCGCCCAAGAAGATCACGCTCAACCGCACGCGCAAGCAGGAAATCACTGTCGGCGGCGGCAAGAACCGCGCCACGGTCGACGTCGTCGTGCGCAAGAAGGTGACCCTGGTCAAGCCGAGCGAAGCCGAGCGCGCCGCGGCACCCCAGGGCCCGGTGAACGACGAGCAGGCCGAGATCCTGCGCAAGCTCGAGGAATCGCGCCTGCGCAACCTGTCCGAGCAGCAGCGCCTGGCCGAAGAGGACAAGCGCCGCGCCGACGAGGCTGCCGAGCGCAAGCTGCAGGCCGAAGCCGAGGCCGAACGCGCGCGCCAGGAGGCGGCGCTCGCCGCCGCGGCGCCGCCGGAGGACGAGGCCGCCGCGCGCAAGGTGGCCGGTCACGGCCACGGACACGGCCATCCGAAGCCGGCTGCTCCGCGCAGCGAGGATCGGGGACTGGGCCCGAAGCACAAGGGCAACCGCGGTTCGCACGTGATGGTGGCCGGGGTTGAGGACGACGACAGCACCGCGCGCTTCGCCGGCCAGCTGCACCTGTCGGCCTCCGAGCGCGCGCGCCGCAGCAGCACGCGCGGCAAGCCCAAGTCGCGTCGCCACGTCGAGCAGTCGCGCAGTGGCGCCGGCCCGCACGGGTTCGAGCGTCCGACCGCGCCGGTGGTGCGCGAGGTCGCGATCGGCGAGGCGATCACCGTGGCAGACCTCGCGCAGAAGCTCGCGCTCAAGGGCGGCGACGTGGTCAAGGCGCTGTTCAAGATGGGCGTCATGGCGACCATCACCCAGTCGATCGACCACGACACCGCTGTACTGGTGGTCGAGGAACTCGGTCACCGCGCCGTGGTCGCCGACAGCGACGATGCCGAGTCGGAACTGCTGGCGCATGCCGAGCAGATGCAGGGCGACAAGGTCGCCCGGCCGCCGGTGGTCACGATCATGGGTCACGTCGACCACGGCAAGACCTCGCTGCTGGACTACATCCGCCGCACCAAGGTCGCCTCGGGCGAGGCGGGCGGCATCACCCAGCACATCGGTGCGTATCACGTCGAGACCGGCAAGGGCGTCATCAGCTTTCTCGATACCCCGGGCCACGCCGCGTTCACCTCGATGCGCGCGCGCGGGGCGAAGCTGACCGACATCGTGATCCTGGTGGTCGCGGCCGACGATGGCGTGATGCCGCAGACGATCGAGGCGATCCAGCACGCGAAGGCGGCCAAGGTGCCGCTGATCGTGGCGATCAACAAGGTCGACAAGTCCGGCGCCGATCCGGAGCGGATCAAGAACGAGCTGCTCGCGCACGACATCGTCGCCGAATCGTTCGGCGGCGACACGCAGATGGTCGAACTCTCGGCCAAGACCGGCGATGGCGTCGACGAACTGCTCGATGCGATCTCGCTGCAGGCCGAGGTGCTCGAACTGCGGGCGGTGGTCGAAGGCCGCGCCAGCGGCACCGTGATCGAGTCCTCGCTGGACAAGGGCCGCGGCCCGGTCGCGACCGTACTCGTTCAGCAGGGCCTGCTGGAGAAGGGCGACTACCTGGTGTGCGGCGTGCAATTCGGCCGCGTGCGTGCGCTGTTCGACGAAACCGGATCGCAGGTGCCGTCCGCCGGGCCGTCGATCCCGGTGCAGGTCCTGGGCCTGTCGGGCGTGCCCGACGCGGGCGACGACTTCGTGGTGGTCGAGGACGAGCGCCTGGCCAAGGAAGTCGCGCAGCAGCGCGAGGCCAAGCGTCGCGAAATGCGGCTGGTGCAGGCCGCCGGCAACCGCATGGAGGACATCATGGCCCAGATGGGTCAGGGTGAGGCCCAGCAGCAGCTCAACCTGGTCATCAAGGCCGACGTGCAGGGTTCGGTGGAAGCGCTGCGCCAGGCGCTGACCGCCCTGTCCAACGACCAGATCCGGATCAACGTGATCGTCTCGGGCGTGGGCGGCATCACCGAATCCGATGCCAACGCCGCGGCGACCGCGAAAGCCACGATCATCGGCTTCAACGTGCGCGCCGACGCGTCCGCGCGCCGGATCATCGAGAACAGCAGCCTGGACCTGCGCTACTTCTCGATCATCTACGACGTGATCGACCAGGTGAAGCAGGTGGCGTCCGGCCTGCTGGGCGTGGAGATCCGCGAGGAGATCATCGGCATCGCCGAGGTCCGCGACGTGTTCCGCAGTTCGAAGTTCGGCGCCGTCGCCGGCAGCATGGTGGTGGAGGGCGTGGTCAAGCGCTCCAAGCCGATCCGCGTGCTGCGCGACAACACGGTGGTGTTCGAGGGCGAACTGGAATCGCTGCGCCGCTTCAAGGAGAACGTCGACGAGGTGCGCAGCGGCACCGAGTGCGGCATCGCGGTGAAGGCCTACAACGACGTGCAGCCGGGCGACCAGATCGAGTGCTTCGAGCGGATCGAGGTGCAGCGCACGCTGTAGGGCCGCGATGGCCGGTGCGGGATCCGCGATCCGCCGAGGCGGGGCCGCGGGTTCCGGACCCCGGCCCCGGCGCCGCCGCTCGCCGACTCCCGCCCACCGACGCCCCCTCCCCGAGTAACCGACCCCGTGCCGACCAAGTCCTTCCATCGTACCGACCGCGTGTCCGCCCAGCTGCGCAGGGAGCTGGGTACCCTCGTGCGCGAGGCGGTGGCCGAACACGGGTTGCCTTCGGTGAGCGTGTCGGACGTGGAGGTCACGCGCGACATGGCCCACGCCAAGGTGTTCGTGACCGCGCTGCAGCCCGAACGGGCCGTGGAGGCGATGAAGGGCCTGAAGGCGGTGGCGCACGAGATCCGCTTCCGCCTGGCACGCGCGATCAAGTTGCGCCATGTGCCCGAGTTGCACTTCCACTACGACGACTCGGTCGACCGCGGCGAACGCATCGACCAGCTGCTGCGCGACCTGCCCGATGTGGGCGGCGACGACACGCCCAAGTAGGACCGGCCTCGAGCCGCGGCGACGCGGCCGCCTCGTGCACCGGTCACGCCGTTCCGCAACAGGGTGTATGGACCGTCGTGCCGGACGCGGTCGCCCGTTCGTGTCCTCCAGTACCCCGGCCAGCGCCCGCATTGCCATTCGGGCGTGCGGCGCGGCCGTCGGCACGCGCTGCGCGCCACGCCATCGTCTGCCTCGATGCCCACGGATCGCTCGCGCCTGCGACCGGCCGGGACCCACCCTACAATAACGACGATGACCGCCCGCCCACGCACGAAGTTCAGGAAGCTCGATGGCCTCCTGTTGCTCGACAAGCCGCGGGGCCTGAGCTCGAACCAGGCGCTGCAGCGCGTGCGCCATCTGTTCCGCGCCGAGAAGGCCGGACACACCGGCAGCCTCGATCCGCTGGCGACCGGTCTGTTGCCGGTCTGTTTCGGCGAGGCGACCAAGATCGCCGGCGGCCTGCTGGGCGCGCGCAAGGCCTACGACACCGTCGCCCGCCTCGGCATCGTCACCGATACCGACGACGCCGAGGGCCAGCCGCTGCGCGAACGACCGGTGCCTGCGCTGCGTATCCCTGCGATCGACGCTGCGCTGCGCGCCCTCACCGGCCACATCCTGCAGCGGCCGCCGATCTACTCGGCGCTCAAGCGCGGGGGCGAGCCGCTGTACGCGAAGGCGCGGCGGGGAGAGGTGGTCGAGGTGGACGAGCGCCCGGTCGACGTGCACGCGTTCGAACTGCAGTCCGCCGCGGACCTGCTCGACGACCTGCAGGGCGTTCCACCCCAGTTGCGCCTGCACGTCGAGTGCGGCTCCGGTACCTACGTGCGCGCCCTGGTGCGCGATCTGGGCGAAGCGCTCGGCTGCGGCGCGCACGTGGCCGAACTGCGCCGGCTGTGGGTGGACCCGTTCAGGGAGCCGCGGATGTGGACACTCGAAGAACTGAACGCGCTCGCCGGGCGGGGCGAGCGCAGCCTGCTCGCTTGTCTGCTGCCGCTGGAACACGGCATGGCCTCCTGGCCTCCCGTGGACCTGGACGCGGCCCAGGCCCACCGCCTGGGCCGCGGGCAGGCGGTGGACGGGCCGTTCCATCCACCCGGCAGCGTCGCCGTGTACGGCCCCGGCGGCCGCGCGCTCGGGCTGGGGCAGGTGGAGGACGGGCGCCTGCGCCCGCAACGGTTGTTCAGCTGGGCCTGCGCGCCGGCGCCGGCTGCAGGCTGAGCTTGTCCGCGGCGCCCGGAGCCGATACAATTTCGCGGCTTTTTTCAAGCACTTCCGAACGACCCCGGGAACGTCGCCACGCGGCGGCGTCCCGTCCATCCATGACGAACCAAGCGGTGCGCCGCGGGCGTCCACGACGCCGCGCCGCCTCTGCCGGTTTCGCGACTACGAGGCACTCCATGTCGATCGACAACAGCAAGATCATCGAAGAACACGCGCGCGGCGCCAACGACACCGGCTCGCCGGAAGTCCAGGTGGCCCTGCTCACCGCGCGAATCGTGCACCTGACCGAGCACTTCAAGACCCACAAGAAGGATCACCACAGCCGGCGCGGCCTGCTGCAGATGGTCAACCGCCGGCGCAGCCTGCTCGACTACCTGCACCGCAAGGACGCCAACCGCTACAAGGCGCTGATCGAGAAGCTCGGTCTGCGACGCTAAGTCCGGATACCACCGCGGCGCAGTGATGCGCCGCGGTTCTTTTTTGGCCGTGGTGGACGCGGCCGCCCGACCGGGGCATGGGTCCCGGCCGGTCCATCGAAAGAGTCATCAAGGAATTCCAAGTGGCAAAAGTGACCAAGAGCTTCCAGTACGGCAACCACACCGTCACCCTCGAGACCGGAGAGATCGCGCGCCAGGCCGGCGGTGCGGTGATGGTGTCGTGCGAGGGCACCGTGCTGCTCGTCAGCGCCGTGGCCAACAAGACCGCGCGCGAAGGGCAGGATTTCTTCCCGCTCACCGTGGATTACCAGGAGAAGTTCTACGCCGGTGGCCGCATCCCGGGCGGCTTCTTCAAGCGGGAAGGGCGCCAGACCGAGAAGGAAACGCTGATCTCGCGTCTGATCGATCGTCCGATCCGGCCGCTGTTCCCGGACGGTTTCCGCAACGAGGTCCAGATCATCGCCACGGTGATGTCGATGAACCCGGAAATCGACGGTGACATCCTCGCCCTGGTCGGCGCTTCCGCCGCGCTGTCGCTGTCGGGCGCGCCGTTCGACGGCCCGATCGGCGCCGCGAAGGTCGGTTACAAGGGCGGCCAGTACCTGCTCAACCCGACCGTCAGCGAGCTGAAGGAGTCGGACCTGGAACTGGTCGTCGCCGGTACCGCCAACGCGGTGCTGATGGTCGAGTCCGAAGCCAGGGAGCTGTCGGAAGACGTGATGCTGGGCGCGGTGATGTTCGGCCACCAGCACATGCAGGTCGCGATCTCCGCGATCAACGAGCTGGTCGCCGAAGCCGGCAAGCCGAAGTGGGAGTGGCAGCCGCCCGCCGCGAACGAAAGCCTGGTGTCGGCGATCCGCACCGCGGTCGGCGAGCAGCTCGCCAGCGCCTTCCAGGTGCGCGACAAGCTCGAACGCCGCGACGCCATCTCCAAGGTGAAGAAGGCGATCATCGACGCGCTGAGCCCGCAGGCCGAGGCCAACGCCTGGTCCACCGGCGAGCTGTCGAAGGAGTTCGGCGAGCAGGAATACCAGACGATGCGCGACTCGGTCCTCAAGACCAAGGTCCGCATCGACGGCCGCGCGCTGGACACGGTGCGCCCGATCGCCTCGAAGGTCGGCATCCTGCCGCGCGTGCACGGCTCGTCGCTGTTCACCCGCGGCGAGACCCAGGCGATCGTCGCGGTCACGCTGGGCACCGCCCGCGACGGCCAGATCATCGATGCGGTCGCCGGCGAGTACAAGGAGCACTTCCTGTTCCACTACAACTTCCCCCCGTACTCGGTGGGTGAAGCCGGCCGCATGATGGGCCCGAAGCGCCGCGAGATCGGCCATGGCCGCCTCGCCAAGCGCGGCGTGCTCGCCGTGATGCCGACGATGGAGGAGTTCCCGTACACGATCCGCGTGGTCTCCGAGATCACCGAGTCCAACGGCTCCTCGTCGATGGCGTCGGTGTGCGGTTCGTCGCTGGCGCTGATGGACGCGGGCGTGCCGATCAAGGCGCCGGTGGCCGGCATCGCGATGGGCCTGGTGAAGGAAGGCGACGAGTTCGTCGTGCTGTCCGACATCCTCGGCGACGAGGATCACCTCGGCGACATGGACTTCAAGGTCGCCGGTACCGAGAACGGCATCTCCGCCCTGCAGATGGACATCAAGATCCAGGGCATCACCGAGGAGATCATGAAGGTCGCGCTGGCCCAGGCCAAGCAGGGCCGACTGCACATCCTCAAGGAAATGGCCAATGCGCTGACCGCGCCGCGCGCCGAACTGAGCGAGTTCGCGCCGCGCCTGATCACGATCAAGATCCACCCCGACAAGATCCGCGAAGTGATCGGCAAGGGCGGCTCGGTGATCCAGGCGATCACCAAGGAGACCGGCACCCAGATCGACATCCAGGACGACGGCACGATCACCATCGCGTCGGTCAACGCCGTCGCCGGCCAGGCCGCCAAGGACCGGATCGAGCAGATCACCTCAGACGTCGAGCCGGGCCGGATCTACGAGGGCAAGGTCGCCAAGATCATGGACTTCGGCGCGTTCGTGACCATCTCGCCCGGAAAGGACGGGCTGGTGCACGTGTCGCAGATCTCCAACGACCGCGTCGAGAAGGTCAGCGACGTGCTCAAGGAGGGCGACGTGGTGAAGGTCAAGGTGCTGGAAGTCGACAAGCAGGGCCGCATCCGCCTGTCGATGAAGGCCATCGAGGAAGGCGAGGGCACCCCGGCCGACTGAGGCACGACGGTCATTCGCTGAAAGAAGAGAGCGGGCTCCGGCCCGCTCTTTTTTTGTCTGCGGATTCCGGTCACCGGTCCCGACCCGCCCGCGTCGCAGAGCCGTCGTGCCCCGAGCGGGCCCATCGAAGTGGCATGCATCGGTGTCCGCCGGGCCGGGTCATGACGCCGCGGGAGTGGCGACTGAAGAGGACCGCACGCGGGTCGGGACAGGGGCGGGCGGCCCGCCCCTGAAGGTGCCGCTACAGCCGATGTTGCTGCATCAGCCGGAACAGCTTCAGGCGCAACCGCAGCAGGGGCTGCGAGAGGCGGCTGGGCATGCGCACGGTGCCGCGGCGATGGCGGATCGGGCCGGCGGCCATCGGAACGCTGCCGCCAGTGTTCTGCGACGCGGACGGCGCCGTGGTGCGCAGGTTGCGCAGCGCCGGCTGCGACATCTGCCGCGCGGGTTCCGGGGCCGCGGCCGCAGCGCCGGCGGCCGCGAACATGCCGAGCGGACTGTAGCCCGTATAGCCCGGGAACACGTCGGCGGTGCGGGTATGGCCCATGCGCGACTGCAGCAGCTCGGTGAATACGCGCCGGAAGTCGGTGGTCACCGGCACGTCGCCGAAATACGGCGAGAGGATTTCCGGGTTGAGCCCGGGCCAGTTGCCGTAGAAGCGTCGGCCCGCGACCGGGCCACCCAGAACCAGCAGCGGATTGCCGTAGCCATGGTCGGTGCCGCCACTGCCGTTCTCGCGCACGCGGCGGCCGAACTCGGACTGCACCACCACAGTGACCCTGGCCATCTCGCCAGTCGCCTTGAGCTCACCATAGAACGCCGCCAGGGCCTGCGACAGTTCGCCGACGCGGCCGTGGAAATAGCCACCGCCACCGTTGCCCTGGCCCTCGTGCGTGTCCCAGCCGCCGAGGTCGACCGCGGCGTAGCGCAGCCCGAGGTTGAAGCGGATCGACTGCGCCACCGTCCACAGCTGACGGGCGAAGGTCGAGGTGGGCCAGGAGGCGGGCAGGGTGGACGTGTAGGGCTGCTGCGCGACCGTACGCAGCGCTCCTTCCGCAGCCCGGCCGCTGTGCTCGAGGCCGACATTGCCCTGCCACATGCTGGCCAGCGTCTCGTTGACCCCCTTGTAGCCGGTCGGCGAGCCGTCCCGCGCGCGTTGCCAGGCCCAGGACCCGGAGTTCAGCTCGAAGTCGGTCGGACTGCCCATGGTCAGCGCTTGGGTGGCGCCGAGCAGGTTGGCAGGCATGCGGCTGTTGACCGCCAACGCAGGCATGATCGTCGAAGACGACGCACCGGGTTGGGTGCCCCATGCACGCGCGACCCATCCGGTGCCGTTGCCCTTGTTGCCCGGGGTGCCGAAGTCGAGGTATTGCTGGGCATCGAAATGGCTGCGCGTGACCGTGGTCTGCATGCCGCAGCAGTGCACGACCGCGAGCTTGCCGTCGACCCAGACGTCGCGCAGGCCGGTGGCGGCCGCGTGCAGGCCGAATCCGGTCGCGCTGCCGTTGGCCAGCGTGAGCGGCAGGGCTGCATTATCGCCGCTGAGCGGCACCCGGAGGTCGGGCCGGGCTTCCTCGTAGAAGCTGCGGTCGTTGCCCGACACGGGCAGCACGAGGTTGAGTCCGTCGATGCCTCCACGCAGGAATACGTGGACGATCGTGTCGTAGCTGTTGACCGCCGCTTCGGCCGGGCTGGCGAAGAACAGCGCGGGACCGGCCGCACCGACGGCGGCCGTCGCGCAGCAGCCCTTCAGGAATTCACGGCGATCGAGTTCGATCCTGCTCATGGTCTCGTCCTCAACGGCTCAGGAATTCGGGGGACATCAGGATCAGCGACACCATGCTGCGGATCCGCTCTTGGTTGTAGTGCCGCTTGAGGTCGCCCTGCGCCCACGCATTGGTGTCCTCGATGACGTAGGTCGCCGGATCGCCGTTCTGGGCCAGGAAGGCGCGCAGCGCCGACACGCGCTGCGACTTGGGCATGTAGCCCAGGATCCGGCGGCACCAGAATTCGACCAGACGGTTCGCGGTCCACTGGCTGGCGGGCACGCCGGCGCGGGTGAGGTCGAGGATCGGCAGCAGCTTGCCGTCGCCGGCGACGTTGTTGGTCTCGGTCAGCCAGTTGAGCAGCTTCCAGGTCATGCCGAAGGTACTTGCGCCGGACCAGGCGGTCGCGACGTCGGGATAACCGTTCGGCGCAGGCCAGTCGTAGGGCTGGTGGCCGGTGAAGCCCATGCGCCAGTTCAGGTCGTTGCTGCGGTTCTCGTCGAAGGTGTAGGTCCACTCGCAGCCGAGCGCACGCAGCGAGGCGGCCACGGCCTCGAACGGGCGCCGCGTCTTGCGGCCCCAGCCGTGCTGTGCCTCGTCGGAGAGCAGGATGTGCCGGAGCGTACGCTTGATCTGCTCGGGGTGCTGCCAGTTGGTGCGGAACACGGCCGCGGCACTGTCGACCAGCGCCTGCGGCGGCTCGTCGGCGATGAAGCGGCGCGCCAGCTTGCGGCAGATGAACTTCGCCACCCGCGGATGGCTGGCGATGCGGTCGAGGATGTCGCGCCCGTCCTGCAGTGCCGGCCGTTCGGGATAGATGAAGGTGCCGAGCACGAACTTCGGTCCCGAATCGTGCCAGTCGGCGTGGTAGTAGAACGCGCCGTCGTCCTTGCTGGCGTGGGTGAATTCCCAGTGGTTGTTGTTGATCGTCCAGCCGGTGAACGCCGCCGCCGTCTCGTAGACGTCGATGTCGGTGTAGCCGATCGGGTAGTTGCGGTCCTCTGGGCAGGGCGGCACCTCGAACGGATCCATGAAGCCGAGGTAGTTCTCGGCGCCGAAGGTGTGCAGTTCCAGCAGCTCGCGGGCGAAATTCTCGTTCGGCCCGGAACGGCGGTTGGAACGGTTGTCGAGGTAGATCTGCATCGCCGTGCTCCTGGCCACGGCCTCGAGCATCTTGCGGAAGTTGCCGAAGGCGTTGGCGCGGATCACGTCGCGGTCGTAGTGGCCGTAGACCGGGCAGGTGTCGTAGTCGCCGAGCATGACGTTGAAATGGTCGTGCCAGAACGCGGTGGTCACCTCGAACAGCTGACGCTTCGAAAACACGGCACGCACCATGGCCTCGCGCTGCACTTCCCAGCCCGGGCGCATGCGCACCGCCCACTCCACGTCGGCGCGCACGTGCTCGGACCACTGCTGGGCGAGGGTCTTGCCGAGCGTGGTGTAGCCTGCGTTCGCCAGGCGGGTGGCGACCGCGGAATCGTCGATCGCGGAAGGGTTGAGCTGGCGGTCGACCCAGGCGGTCAGCCGCGCCGCATCGCTGCTGCCCAGCGCGTTGAGCTCGGCGATTGACGCCGGCGTGGCGCCATAACTCATGTTGTTGAGTACGCGTACCGCGAACGGTGGCTTGGCCAGCGTGAGCAGGCGGCGGCGGGACGACTTCTCGGCAGCCGGCCCGGCCATCGTCCGGGAGGATGTCGTCGCAGGGGCGGGCTGGAAACGGGGGGCGCGGGCAAGCTGGTACCGCTGGCGGTGCGCACGCTCGAGCAGTGCGCGCTCCGCCTGTGAAAGGCCTGGCGTCATGGCGATGTCCTGAAGGGGTCCCCTGGCCGCAGCGTATCGGGCACCGGGTGCCCAAGGCTGTGACTGCGCCCACAATCCGCGCTTGCCCGGTTCACGTCAATCCGCCGGGACACCGGAGGGAGGCGCCGGGTCGCCCGGGTCGGGATCGGAACCCGTTCCGGGCGTATGCCTGACCGGAGTGTCCTCCCGGCTGACTGGTGGCGCTCCGGTACCATGCGCGGCCCCGCCGTCGCACGGACCGCCCATGCCGTACACGCCCATCGCCGCCACGCTCGGCTACGTGCTTTCGCCCGACCGGCGCCGGGTGCTGATGATCCATCGCAACGCGCGTCCGGGCGACCAGCACCTAGGCAAGTACAACGGCCTGGGCGGCAAGCTCGAGGCCGACGAGGACGTGGTGTCCGGCATGCGCCGCGAGATCCGCGAGGAGGCGGGCATCGACTGCGACGAACTGCAGCTGCGCGGCACGATCAGCTGGCCCGGTTTCGGCCGCCAGGGCGAAGACTGGCTGGGCTTCCTGTTCGTGGTCACGCGCTACTCGGGCGATCCGTTCACGGCCAATGCCGAGGGCACGCTGGAATGGGTGGAGGTCGGGCGCGTGCTCGACCTGCCGCTGTGGGAGGGCGACCGCCACTTCCTGCCGCTGGTGTTCGATGACGATCCGCGCGCCTTCCACGGCGTGATGCCGTATCGCGACGGCCGCATGCAGTCCTGGCGGGTGACGCGGATCTGATCCGCGGACTGTCAGCGCACCGCCAGGGCCTCCGCGCCCGCCTCGATCCGCAGTGCCTGGCCCGGTTCCAGCCGCTCGGCGCCGCGCACCACCAGCCGGTCGCCGGGGGCGATCGCGCCCTCCACTTCGACCAGCCGGTCGAGTTCCTCGCCAGTCCGCACGGGCAGCCGCTCGGCCTTGCCGGCTGCGTCCACCCGTACGACGAAGTCGCCTTCGCGGCGCAGCACGACCGCATCGCGCGGAACCGCGACCACGGCGCGCGCCCGGGCGCTCGGCAGGCCGACGGTGACCGCGGTGCCGACGGCGAAGGCCTGTTCCTCGACCGCGACCCGCAGTTCGAGCTGGCGCGAGCTGTCATCGCCGACCGGGACCAGTGCGGTCACCACCGCATCGCGCAGGTCGCCTTCGCTGCGCACCAGCACCGGCACGCCCGGCGCCAAGTGACGCGCCAGCGCGACCGGTGCATGCACGCGCACCTCGCGGGCCGCGGGATCGACCAGGCGCGCCACCGCCGCCCCGGCCGCCAGGTGCTCGCCAGGCTGCACCAGGCGCTCGGCGACCACGCCGTCGAACGGGGCCCGCACCACCATCCGTTCGCGCTGGTGGCGCGTGACCGCGAGCGCGGCGCGTGCACCGGCGAGGTCCTGCGTAAGTACGTCGCGCTCGGCGCGTTGCTGCTCGTACTGGGCGCGGGCGATGGCCTGCTGCGCAGACAGCGCGGCATAGCGACGCTCCTGCGCCTGGGCCAGCTGCAGCAGCGACTGCGCGCGCCCGATCGCGGCCAGGTGCCCGGCTTCGGCCAGACGCACCGCGGTGTCGTCGAGCACCGCGAGCGGCGCACCGGCCCGCACCGTGTCGCCGACTTCCGCGATGCGCAGCACGCGTCCGGACACCTCGCCGGCGACTCTTGAATCCCGGCGGCTGACCACGCTGCCCGGGGCCCAGTGCCGGGGCGCGAATTCGGTCCGCACCGCGGGCGCGACCTGCACCACCGCCGGCGGTGCGGGCTCCGCGGCGGGCGTGGCTTCGGTGGCGCCGGTGCCGCGTGCCAGCAGCGCGAGGGCAGTGGTGCCGACGAGGGCGGCGGCGAACAGGGATGTGGTCAGGGGACGCATGTGAAGTCTCCGGGTCGGGCGCGGGTCACGCGGGCAGGGCGGCGATGCCATGGACGTCGTCGACGGTGTTCCGCGCGCGGCGATCCGCCAGCCGCATCAGCGCCGGCACCAGCACCACCGTGAATACGAGGCTGAGCGCGACGCCGCCCACCGACACCGCGGCCAGGCCGCGATAGATCACCGCGCCGGGTCCGGGGTTGATCGCCATCGGCAGGGCGCCGAGCACGCCGGTGAGTGCGGCGATCAGGATCGGCCGCAGCCGCTGTTCGAGTGCCTGGCGCAGCGCGTCGTCGAGCGTGGCGCCGGCGGCCTGCGCCTCGCGCGCCTGGGCGACCAGCAGGATGGCGTTGTTGATCACCATCCCCAGCAGCAGGATGAAGCCGATCATCGACAGCAGGTCGAGCGTCTGGCCGACGGCCAGGTCGAGCGCGCGCAGGCCCAGCACGCCACCGAACACCGCCATCGGCAGGGTCGCCATGACGAAGGCGCTGTCGCGCAGCGAGCGGAACATCGCCGCCAGCAGCATGAACAGCACCGCCAGCGCCATGGCGAAGTTGCCGCCCATGGCGCCGACCACCTGGTCGAGCCGGTCTGCGCTGCCGGCGACGCGGATCGAGGCGTCCGGCGGCAGTGTCGCCCGCAGGGCCGGCACGATACGGCCGTCGACGATCTCCAGCGCCTGCTCCAGCGACATCGCCGACGGCGGATCGACGGTGAGCGTCACCGTGCGACGGCGGTCGATGCGGCGCAGCTGATTGGGCGCCAGCACCATGTCCACGCGCGCCAGCTCGCCCAGCGACAGCACGCCGGCCGCGGGCGTGGCCAGCGGGGCGGCCTCGAGCGGCAGCCCGTCCTGGCGGTTGCCGCGCAGCAGGATCGCAAGCCGGCGGTCGCCGTCGAAATACTCGCCCAGCCACTGGCCGTCGCCGAGCGCGCGCACCACCGTGGCCAGTTCGCTGCGCTGCCAGCCAGCTTCCGCGAGGCGGCGATCGTCCGGCGCCACGCGCAGTTCGGGGGTGCCGGCATCCGCATTCGGCCAGGCCTGCACGTTCGCGCCGGGGAAATGCGTGGACAATGCCCGGCGGCCCGCTTCCGCCGCGGCTGCGAGCGCATCGCCGTCGCCGTGCTGCAGATGGATCGCGATCGCGCGCGGCGAGCCGCCGAAGCCGCCGAACAGCTCGCCCTCGCTGGCGAAGGCGCGGGTGTCCGGCAGGCCGGTCACGATCTCGTCGCGGACGATGCGTTCCAGTCTGCCGATCTCGGCCGGGTCGGCCACGCGCGCGCCCAGCGAGCCGGCGCCCGGCCACAGGTTGACGTACCAGTTGCTCAGCTGCGGCGCGCGCTCGCCGTCCATGTACGGCCGCATCCGTTCCAGCAGCACCGGCACGATCTCGCGGTTCACGCGCTCCGGACTCATGCCGGGCGGAAAGCTGAAGAACGCATCCACCGCCGCCCGCTTGACCGGCGGGAGGTAGTCGATCTGCGGCAGCAGCACGGCGGTCGCGAGCACCGGACCGACCACCAGTCCAACGACCCATGCCAGCTGCTGGCGCCGGGTCCGCGTGGCGCGCAGCGCCCAGTCGCTTATCCGCGACCAGGCGCGGTGGCGCGCGGCGCCGTCCTGCGGCGCGCGCAGCCAGCGGCCGGCTGCGGCCGGCAGCACCGTGACCGCGACCAGCAGCGACAGGCCCACCGCGATCGAGATGGTCAGCGCCAGGTCGGCGAACAGCTGTCCCTCCACGTCGCGCATGAAGAGTACCGGCACGAACACCGCGACCGTGGTGAGGGTCGATGCGAACAGCGCGCCGCCGACCTGGCGTGTGCCTTCCAGCGCGGCGCGCGTCGCCGGCATGCCGCTCTCGCGCAGGCGCACGATGTTCTCGGCCACCACCACCGCCGCGTCCATCACCATGCCGACCGCGAACGCCAGCCCGGCCAGCGAGATCACGTTGAGGCTGCGCCCGGTCAGCTGCAGCACGATGAAGGTCGCGAGCAGGCAGATCGGGATCGCACAGGCGATCAGCGCGGTCGCGCGCAGGTCGCGCAGGAACCACCACAGGCAGCCGACCGCAAGCAGCACCCCGGCCAGCAGGCTCCCCGAGAGCAGTCCGATCGCGCGATGGATGAACACCGAGGCGTCGAAGCTCTGGGCGATGTCCAGGCCCAGCGGTCGCAACTCCTGTTCGCGCAGTTCGGCCACCACGCGCTTGACCTCGCCCAGCGTGGCCAGCACGTTGGCATCGTGGGTGCGCAGGATCCGCAGCCCGATCGCCGGGTTGCCGTTCTGGTAGGCGAAGAAGCGCTGCTCCGGGCGTCGCACCTCCACCGTGGCCACGTCCGCCAGTCGCACCGGCCGGCCGTTGCGCCAGGCCAGGATCAGTTCGCCCATCGCGTCGGGCGAATAGCGCCCGGCGAAGCGCAGCACGTATTCGCGGCGCCCGCCCTCGACCACGCCGCCGGAGGCGTCGGTCGCGCGCGCCGCGGCCGCGGCCACGTCCGGCACGCCGATGCCCAGCGAGGCGGCGCGCGCCAGGTCCAGGGTGATGGTGAGCTCCTCCGGCGTGCCGCCGTTGATGTCCACGCCGGCAACGCCGTCGATCGCGGTCAGGCGCGGAACGATGCGGTCCTCGATGAACTGGCGGTAGTCGACGATCTGTCCGGCGGTCCCGGGCAGCTGCTGCACGAAGAAGTAGGTGAGCGAGTTATTGGCGTCGTCCGAGCCGGACCGCACCACCGGCGGCACCGCGTCGCGCGGCATCGGCGGCAGCCGGTTCATGCGCGCCAGCACCTCCACCAGCATCGCGTCCATGTCGCTGCCGACGGCGAAGGTGAGGTTGATCGTGGCGTTGCCGGCGTTGACGTTCGAAGCGATCTCCTCGAGGCCCGGCAGGCCCTGCAGCACGGTCTCGATCGGCTCGACGATCTCCGATTCCATCTCCTGCGGCGATGCCGCGCGCCAGGCGCTCTGCACCGACATCTGCGGGCGTTCGATGTCCGGGAACAGCTGCAGCGGCAGGCGGCCGAGGCTGAGCAGGCCGAACGCGCACACCAGGGCCACCGCAACCGCGACGGCGGCGGGGTTGCGCAGCGAGGCGTCGGTGAGCGTCATCGGTGCGTCCGCGGGGAAGGGCGGTGCGCACGATGCGCCGCGTTCCTGCAGCGGCGATGGCCCGGAAGTCATGCGCCGGCGCGATCTGCGCCGAAGCGTGGCGCCGTCGCGACGAGGCGCGGCGTGCGTCGGCTCAGAGCAAGACCTGCAGCCTGTCGCGATAGCTGCGCGAGAGCTTGAGTTCCTGGCCGCAGTCCAGGCGCAGGAAGCTCTCGCCGTTGCTGTGCGGGCGCAGCTCGACCACGCGCGCGGCGTTGACGATCGTCGAGCGGTGGATGCGCGGGAAGCGGCGCGGGTCGAGCTGGCGTTCGAGTTCGCGCATGGTGGCGCGCAGGACCAGGGTCTCGCCCGTCTCGCCGGCGCCGTCCAGGTGGAGGCACATGTAGTCGCCGGCGGCGTCGATCCAGCGGATCCTGCGCAGGTCCACGCGCACCGTGCGATGGCCGTCGCGCACGGCCAGCCGGTCCTCGCGCCGCAGGCGCTCGATCGCGTCCGGCTGCAGCGCGTCCTCCAGCCGCAGCGGTGCCTGTCCGCTCAGCTCGCCGAGCAGCTCCAGCAGCTGCCCGCAGTGCGCGTCCGCGGCGCGCTGCGCGCGCACCTGCCGCACCCGCGCCAGCGCCTGCGCCAGCCGGCCGTCGTCGACCGGCTTGAGCAGGTAGTCGGCGGCCGAGGCCTCGAAGGCGCGGATCGCGTAATGGTCGTACGCGGTCACGAACACCACCAGCGGCATCGCGCTGGCGGGGATCCGGCGCAAGGTCTCGAACCCGTCCAGCCCCGGCATCTGCACATCGAGGAAGACGAGGTCGGGCGGGTCGACGCGCAGGGCGGCGATCGCGGACGCGCCGTCTCCGTACTGGCCGACGATCGTCACGTCCGGGTGCGCCTGCAGCCGGATCTCCAGCCCGCGCCGCGCCAGCGGCTCGTCGTCGACGATCATCGCGCGCAGGCGCGGCGATGCGTGCTGGAGGAGGGCGGGCACCTTGCCGTCCACGGCGCTCATCCGCCGATCCCCGGCGCGGTCTCGAACGGCAGGCGCAGGGTGACCTCCACGCCGGGTTCGAGGTGGCGGATGTGGCACGTGCCGGCGTCGCCGTACAGCACCGCCAGCCGCTCGCACGTGTTGCGCAGGCCCACGCCCTTGCCCGGAAGCGGCGCGCCTTCGCCCAGCGCATCGCAGCCGGGACCGTCGTCGGCCACGGCCAGTACCAGCTGCGTGCCTTCGCGCCGGGCGCTGATGCGCAGCAGTCCGCCGGCCACCTGGCGCGCGACCGCGTACTTGATCGCGTTCTCGACCAGTGGCTGCAGCAGCAGGCTCGGCAGCAGCGCGCGCCAGCAGTCCTCGGCGATGTCGGTCTCGATCCGCAGCCGTTCGGCGAAGCGGACCTTCTCGATGTCGAGGTAGAGCGTGAGCGCGTCGAGTTCCTGGCGCAGGGTGACGCGCTGCATCGGATCGTTGTCCAGCGAATGACGCAGGAACGCCGACAGTCCCTGCACCATGCGGTTGGCGGTGCCGTTGTCGCGGTCGAGGATCAGGGTGGAGATCGCGTTGAGGGTGTTGAACAGGAAATGCGGGTTGAGCTGGTATCGCAGCATCTTCAGCTGCGCCTGGTGGGCGATGCCGCGCGCGGCCAGCGAGCGCTCGGTTTCGCTCTGGAACTGCCGGTAGTACCTGATGCCCAGGTACAGGCCGACCCACGCCAGCACCACGTAGATGTAGCTGAGCGAATAGGCGACGAAGGCCATGTGGTTGGCCGGTTTGCAGGTCTCGCAGAAGTCCACCAACACCGCGCGAGTGCCGAAGTCGATGATCGCCGAGCTCGCCAGCACCGGCACCACCATCGCCGCGAGCAGGCGCCGTGGCGGCAGGCCCCACCACGCGCGCAGCAGGTAGCGCAGGGCCAGCGTCGCCAGCGCCCCGGTGGTCGCCGCGGTGAACGGCACCACCCAGTAGCCCGAGGGCTTGCCGTGGGCCACGGCGTACAGGTAGCCCTGGGCGAAGTACGCGCCCCATCCGCCCAGGTGCAGCAGCCAGAACAGCTGCTGGCGCGGGGCCTCCAGGGTGCGGGGCAGGGCGATCGACATCGACGGGGCATCCGGGCGCGACCGCGCCATGCTACCGCCGCCCGGGCCGGCGTGGATTCGCCCCGGCGCGGATCCCGCACGCTTCGTCGTGCGCGGCCGCCGCGGCCTGCAGCCGGTCGCGCGGGAGGGTCGACCGCGGTGGGATCAATCCCGCCGGAATGCCGCCTGCGGCGAATAGTCCGTCGGCAGCAGGACGTGCTCCTCGATGCCGCCGACGAAGCGGCCATGCTCGCGTCCGGTCTCGCGCTTGATCCGCGACCATTCTTCGTCGGCCATGAAGGCGGCCCAGCGTGTGCGCATCGTCGCCTCGTCCGGCCACTGCAGCAGGTAGACGAAGCGTGGCGTGCCGTCCTCGGCGCGGCTCTCCCATATCGAGACGATGTGGAAGCCGTGGCGCGCCATGATCCGCGCCGCATGGTCGCGGAAGCGATCGTGGAAGGCCTGGCGGGTGCCGTCGAAGATCTCGTAGACCCGCAGCTGGTGGATCGGCCCCGCCTCCCGGGCGAGCAGGGGCGCGGCGTGCAGCAGGAGCAGCAGCAGGCAGGCGGCCAGCAGGCGGCGCGGGAGTGGGCGATGCGACATGATCGGTGTCTCCGGTGCGTATCCGCTGGCATTGGAGCGTGCGGTGCGCGCCGGGTTCCCGGTCAGCCCTGACGACCTTCACAGAACCGCGGATTCCTGCCGATCAGGGACCGAAGTAGGATGGAGTGGCATCGCGCCGGTACGAGCGTACCGTCACGTCGACCCTGCCTGCACTCGCGAAGCGGTGCGTGTCCGCGTACGCGGCCGGACGCATGCGCCGTGCGGGTGGACCACCCAGATCGCCCCCGGAGGCCCGGTGTTCACCGCGCAGCGCAGCAGCGAACATCGCGGACAGGACGACCTGCTCAGCGCGGGCCTCGGCCTCGAGGGACTGCGCGCGATGGCGCCGCCGGCGTTCGCCGATCCCCAACGGCCGACCGCGGCCGAACTGCGGCGGCGTGCGCTGTGGAGCAACTGGCGCGGCATCGCCGACCTCTCGCCCGGCGGCGGTTTCGGCGACGTCTACGGCTGCCTGGCCCGCGTGCCCGGGCGCGAATTCCACGGCTACGCCACACTGCCGGGCGCATCGCAGCCGCACCGGGTCCTGCTGCAGTTGCCCGATGCATTCGACGCGAGCCACCGCTGCCTGGTGGTGTCCGCCTCGTCAGGCTCGCGCGGGATCTACGGGGCGATCGCGGTCGCCGGCGCGTGGGGCCTGCCGAAGGGCTGCGCGGTGGCGTATACCGACAAGGGCGCTGGCACGGACTATTTCGACCTGGACTCCGGCACCGGCGTCCACGTCGACGGCACGCGGGGTGCGGGCGGAAGCCGCGGGCTGGCGTTCGTGCCGGAGACGACGGCGGGCACCGGGGTCGCGGTCAAGCACGCGCATTCGCAGGACAATCCCGAGGCGGACTGGGGCCTGCACGTGCGCCAGGCCGCCGAGTTCGCGCTGCAGTCGCTGGACGAAGCGCTGCCGCACGCGGCACCGTTCACCTTCGACAACACCCGCGTGATCGCGGTCGGGCTGTCGAACGGCGGCGGTGCGGTCCTGCGCGCGGCCGAGCTCGACGGGGACTGGCTGGACGCGGTGGTCGCCGGCGAGCCGAACGTCCATGTGGACGGCCACGGCGGACGGTCGCTGTACGACTACACCACCGAGGCGGCGCTGCTGATGCCGGGCGCCCAGTGGCAGTTCGACGAGCTGTCGCAGCCGCCGCCGCGGGCGCAGTTCGAGGCGGCAGGGCGGCTGCGCTGCGGGGCGCTGCAGGCCGCGGGACTGGTCGACGGGGTCGATCCCGCCGCGCAGTCGCGCTCGGCGTACGAGCGCCTGATCGCCGGCGGCTGGACCGACGGCGCGATCCGCGCAGGGGTGCTGTCCACCGGGTTCGACCTGTGGCGCGCGGTCGCGGCCAGCTATGCCTCGGCCTACGGGCGCTACGGCATCGGCGCCCATCCCTGCGGTTTCATGTTCTCGTCCCGGCAGCCCGATGGCTCGCCACGCGCGGCGACGCCGGCGGAGCAGGCCGCCTGGTGGAGCGACGCCAGTGGCATCCCGCCGGGAGCAGGCGTCGATCTGGTCGACGCTGTCAGCGGAACACCCGGCGATGCGACGCTGCAGGGGCTGCTGAATCTGCGCGCATTGCACGACGGCGCGGGCGAGGACGCCAGGCGCGTCCGCGCCGGCATCGCGGCCACCCGCGCGGCGCCCCCGCGTGCGGGGCTGCCGGTGGTGATCGTGCACGGCAGCGACGACGGCCTCGTGCCGCTGGCCTTCAGCAGTGCGCCGTACGTGGCCGCGGCGCGTGCGGCCGGCCGCGACGTGCGCTTCTGGCAGGTGCGCCACGTCCAGCATTTCGACGCGTTCCTGGGGCTGCCGGACTACGCCGCACGCTACCTGCCGCTGCTGCCCTACCTGCACGCCGCGCTGGACCGCGTGGACGCGCACCTCGACGGCCGTGGCCCGCTGCCGGAGGATGCGGTGATCGCGACACGCCCGCGTGGCGCCGGCGTACCGCTGCAGTCCGCCCATCTCGCGCTGCCCGACTGAGCCGTCGTGCCCCGCTGCCCGTGACCGGCTGCCCGTGATCCGCTGCCCGTGACCCGTAGCCCATGACCCGTAGCCCGGATAAGCGCAGCGCATCCGGGATCGCGCCCGACCGTCGCCTGTCTACCGGTCCGCGCGTTGTTTCGCAGCCCGCACCGAGGAGGTCTGCCGTGTCGAAGTGCGCGGGGTTGCCAGCCCGTTGCATCAGTCGCAATCGGCGGCCGATGATTCGGCGCGGGAGCGACGTCGCAAGCTACCGGCGTCGTCGCGCCCCCGGATGCGCTGCGCTTATCCGGGCTACGCGAGCAACGCGCGTGCGGTGGAGGGCAGGCTGGCGGGGCGAAGCGCGGGGCGTGAAGCCGGGCGATACGTCCATCGTCTCCGGGTGCTGCTGGATCGACACGTCGTGCCCACCCGGCGCCGACGCGTCGCGGGCGCATTGCGCTTGTCCGGGCGAGCCGAGCGGTCGCTTCCAGTGGAGAAACGGACCGGCCGATCGCGGCCCTGGGGAGGCGCTCCGCTTGTGCGGGCGAAGCATCGATCCGGAGACGCGCTTTCCGCGCTTCCGTCGTCCTCACGCCGGATTTGGCACCCTGCGGGTCCCGCCTCCCACAGGACCGGTCATGTCCCGACCCCGCCACTTCTCGATGCTGCGCGACTTCCAGCTGGCCGACTGGTTCACGCTGGCCAATGCGGTCTGCGGGACCGGCGCAGTGTTCGCGGCGATGCGGTTCCTGCAGGACGGCGTGGTGCGCGATCTGATGATCGGCATGGCGCTGATTCCGCTGGCGTTCGTGTTCGACGCCCTCGACGGCCGCGTGGCGCGCTGGCGCAAGGTCGCCTCCACCCTGGGCCGCGAACTCGATTCGCTGGCCGACGTCATCTCCTTCGGCATCGCGCCGGCGGCGCTGGGCTACGCCTGCGGACTGCAGGGCGGATGGGACTGGGTGATCCTGAGCTACTTCGTCGGCTGCGGCGTCAGCCGGCTGGCGCGCTACAACGTCACCGCCGAGACCCTGGCCGATGGCGGCGACAAGGTGAAGTTCTTCGAAGGCACGCCGATCCCGACCAGCCTGCTGATCGTGGTGCTGCTGGGCGTGGCCGCATGGCAGGGCGCGATCGGCGATGCGGTCTGGTTCGGCCAGTGGCAGCTCGGCCCCTGGCAGCTGCATCCGCTGGTGCTGGTCTACGCGCTGTCGGGCTCGCTGATGATCAGCAAGACCATCCGCATCCCCAAGTTCTGAGGGCGCAGCCGCCGGCGCGTCGCCTGCCGTTGCTATGATCGGGACGACACAGGAGGACGGCATGTTCAACCAGGGTTTCGGGGCGGGTCCCGGACAGGGTCAGGATTTCGAACGGCTCGCCCGCCAGTACTGGGCGGCGTGGGGCGATGCGCTGCGCGGCGCCGCTCCGGGCGCCGGACAGCCCGGGATGCATGCCTGGCAGGATGCGATCGACTGGTGGACCCGCTACGCCCACGGAGGCCGCAGCGGGGTGAACGAGGCGCTGGAGCGCTTCAATGTCCAGGCGCGCGACTGGTACGGCCACATGCAGCAGGTGGCGGCCCAGTTCGCCGGCCGCGACCACAGCGCAGGCGACATCGCCCACGCGTGGAAGCAGGCCCTGGGCGCCGCGGGCGCCAATCCGTTCCCGGAGATGCTGCGTTCGCTGCGCGGACACGGGCTGCCGGGCCCGGACCAGTGGGTCGAGGATGCCTCGCCCTGGCTGGAAGCGGCGCGCGGGGAGGGCATGTCGTGGCTGCGCCTGCCCGCGTTCGGGGCCGGGCGCGAGCACCAGGAGCGCCTGCAGCGGCTGGCCCAGTCCGCGATGGAGTACGAACAGGCCAGCAGCGGCTACAACGCATTGATGCTCAAGGCCTCGCAGGACGCGTTCCGGATCTTCGAGGACCGGCTGGCCGCGCACGAGGAACCCGGTCGGCAGATCGAGACGCCGCGTGCGCTGTTCGACCTGTGGATCGACGCGGCCGAGGAGGCGTACGCGGAGATCGCGCTGTCGCCGGAGTTCCGCCATGCCTACGCGCAGCTGGTCGATGCGCAGATGCGGCTGCGTGCGGGCGTGCAGCGGGAAGTGGAGCAGGCCTGCACCACGCTCGGCATGCCCACGCGCACCGAGGTCGACGCCGCCCACCGCAAGATCGTCGAACTGGAACGCGCGATGCGCAGGTTGCGCGATGCGGCCGACGGCGGCCCGGCGCCGGCGGCGCCGCGGACTGCACGCGAGCGTGCGCAGGCGAAGGCCGGGCGCGGTGCGGCTCGCGCGCAGGCGGGATCCGCGGCGTCGGCGAACGTACCCGAAGCCGGTGAAGCGCAGAAGGCGCAGCCCGATGCCACGACCCAGGCGCCCACCGGCAAGGCGGCCAGGCGCGGTACGTCCGCCGCAGGCGGCAAGCCGAAGGCGTCGAAGCGTGCGACTGGCGCCAGGGCGGATTCCGCCCGCGCTGCGCGGCGCCCGGCGCGCAAGGTCGCGTCGCGCCCGGCGGTGAGCGCGCGGCGGTCGCCGACCAATGGCTTCTCGTCCCATATCCCGATTCCCGACGCGCCACTGCCGCCGGACCCGACGCCCGACGACGGGCAGGAAGGAGCCTGACATGCACGGACCGCTGTCCATCACGCCCGACCGGCTTGCGAACGAATCGATGCGCGTCCAGCACAAGCTCGCCGCCGGCCTGCAGACGCTGCGCGAAGTCGGCGACTACGACTACGGCGCGACCGGCAAGGAAGAGATCTGGCGCGACGGCAAGACCGTGCTGTACCGCTACGTCGGCGCGAAGACGCCGACGGCGAAGGTGCCGCTGCTGGTGTGCTACGCGCTCGTCAACCGCCCGTACATGGTGGATCTGCAGGCCGACCGCTCCCTGGTGCGCGGACTGCTCGAGCGCGGCGAGGACGTGTACATCATCGACTGGGGCTATCCCGACCGTTCGGACCGCTACCTCACCCTGGAGGACTACATCGAGCGCTTCCTCGGCGGCGCGGTCGACGTGCTGCGCCGGCGCAGCGGCCGCGATGCGGTCAACCTGCTGGGCATCTGCCAGGGCGGCGCGTTCTCGCTGTGCTACGCGTCGCTGCATCCGGACAAGGTGAAGAACCTCATCACCATGGTCACGCCGGTGGACTTCCACACCGACGACAACATGCTCTCGAACTGGACCCGCGAACTCGACGTCGACCTGTTCGTGGACACGCTGGGCAACGTGCCGGCCGACATGATGAACTTCTGCTACCTCACGCTGAAACCATGGCGTCTGTTCGTGCAGAAGTACGTCGGGCTGGTCGACATCCTCGACGACCGCAAGGCGATGGAGGATTTCCTGCGCATGGAGAAGTGGATCTTCGATTCGCCCGACCAGGCCGGCGAAGCCTTCCGCCAGTTCATCAAGCAGTTCTACCAGGGCAACGGCTTCATCGAGGGCGGGATCGTCATCGGCGAGCGCGAGGTGGACCTGGGCTTCGTCGACATGCCGGTGCTCAACATCTACGCCGAACAGGACCACCTGGTGCCGCCGGATGCCTCGCGCGCGCTGAAGGACGTGGTCGGCAGCGACGACTATTCCGAGGTCTCCTTCCGCGGCGGCCACATCGGCATCTACGTCTCGGGGCGTGCGCAGAAGGAAGTGCCGACGGCGATCCACGACTGGCTGGCGGCCCGCGCGCGCTGATCCGCCGCATGCCGTGACGGGCTGTCCGCAGCGGCCCCGCCACGCAGCGAATCCTTCACGATCGCGGCGCTAGACTGCCCCCAGCATCCACGGGGGCGCCGCCATGAACCAGACCACCACCGCCAAGCCCGCCGGGCTGACCCGCTCGATCCACGACCGCGTGCTGGCCGGCGTGGTCGGCGGCATCGCGCACCGCTACGGCTGGAACCCCACCCTGCTGCGCGTCCTGTACGTGGTGGGTTCGGTGCTGTCCGCGGCCTTCCCCGGCATCCTCGTCTACCTGGTGCTGTGGCTGCTGATCCCGGAAGGCAACGATTGAACCATCCGCGGCCGCGCGTCGGTATGCCGCGCATGCTGCTCGGGGGGATCGGGATCGCCTGGACCCTGCCCAATACGCTGCTGGGGCTCGTCGCCGGCGCCGCCGGCCTGGCCTTCGGCGCGCGGCCGCGGCTCGATCGGCGTGCGTGCGCGCTGGTGTTCCAGCGTTGGCCCTGGGGTCCGGGCGGTGCGATGACCCTCGGCAACGTGATCCTCCACACCGGCGATACACTCGACGTCGCGTGCACCACCTACGCCCACCGCGCGGGGATCTGCGAAGACCCGATGATCGTGCTGGGCGAGCACGAGCGCGCACATGTGTTCCAGTACATGGCGCTGGGGCCGCTGTTCCTGCCGCTGTACCTGGCCTGCGGTGGCATCAGCGTGCGCAACCGGTTCGAGCGCGCCGCGGACCGGTACGCCCACAGCGGTCGCGGCTGGTGGCCGTGGCCGGCCTAGGGGTGCGGTCGCCGCGCTCACCGACGAACGGTCGCAGGGTTTGACGCCCACGTAACGGCCCCTGCGGTAACCTGCATCCGTCGAAGAAAAAGCGGATGGCGAAAGCCGGAAGCAATCGCTTCGGCAAGGAAGGCTCAGCCGACCGGGTCATACCGGAAGACTGGGCCTTCTGCTTGTCCGGCATTCGCAGCCGTGGCATGCGCGCTCGGCGCGCGCCCGGATGCGCACGCGGACGTCGACGTGCGGCTTTGCGGGGAGGTGAGCGTCGACGCGTGCCGGAATGGCCGGCATGACGAGCCCCCTGGCAGTGAGCGGCGGGAATCCTCGGCTATGGCGATCGGGAGAAGCACATGCGCGAACGCGGCATTCGTGACGACGTGGCCCCGTGGTCGTTCTTCCTGCCGGTCACGCTGGCGGTGATCGTCGGCGTCGTGGCGGCGGGACTGATCGGTCGCGGGATCGATGCGGTGTTCACCGATGGCGACGACGGCGGTTCGGCCGCCCGGACGCCTGCGGCGACCCATCCCGCTGCGGCATCGGACCTGGTCGACGCGGCCGCACCTCTGGCTCCTGCGCCCATCGGCGCCACAACAGGTGGCGCCGCACCGGGCGCCGAAGCACCGCTGGACGCAGCCTCGACCCTGCCCGCCGAAGCGCCGCCAGACCCGCTCGATGCGCCCGGGGAAGGCGTCGCGTCCGGGGCGGAATCGACGGAACCGGCGGCGAATGCGGCGCCCGTTGCGGAGCCGGCGGTGCCCGCGTTGCCGGGCGCGATCGTCGCCCGCCGCGACGGCGCGCCGGAGGCCTGCATCAGCGGCACCATCGCCACGCGCGATGCGAACGGCTGGCAGCAGCGACTGGAGAACGACGCGCCCGTCGCCTGTACCGAACTCTCCACCGCGCCTCGACCGTAACGTGGCATGCGGCGCAGCGCCGCATGACGGGCGGGCGGATGTCCCGCCGGGATCGATCGCGCGATGTCGATCTGGCGTCGGACGTTATCTGGCGTCGGACGTTCCCCTCAGGATCCCGCGTCGGACATTCCCGGGCCCACGCGCAGCGCCAGCCGCTGCCAGGACGTCCCCTTCGCCGTGCCCGCGGCATCGAAGCGCCTTTCGGCGAACAGGATCCGGTCGGCGCCGACCAGGACCACGCTGCTGCAGCGCGTGCCGTAGTGCGGATCAAGCACGAACGGTGGCGACAGTGCGCGTTCCAGCGCCTGCCCCACGCCCGTGTCCGGCAGCGCGTCGTCGGCCGCGCGGGTGGTGTCGCGCAATGCCGCGAACAACGGCTCGACCGCATCGTCGAACGTGTCGTCGCCGGTGTCGGCCATCGGCGAGCGCAACCAGGCCTCCAGCGCGCGGGTGGCGAACGTGCTCTTGGGCCAGGCTGCGTCGAAGGCGCCGTTGGACATCGCATGCAGTCCCGGCTCCACCGGGAACGCCACCGGGTGCGGATGATTGCTCGCGAAGGCGAGGGCGTCGCCGTCCCAGACCAGCAGGTTGAAGCGTCCGTAGGCATCCGCGTGGGCAGCGAGCGCGGCCACGTATCCATCCGCAGACGCCTCGCCGCGCACGAACCCGCGCACCAGATCGCCGCGCGACCGCGCTGCCGGCGCCTGCGAGAGGCCTGCACGCACGTTGGTGACCGCGGCCAGGCGCCCGTGGGCGGACGCCTGCAGCCAGCTACCGCCCTGCACGAGGTCGCGTCCGCCGTAGACGTGCGGTGCCTCGGGATCGAAACCGGCCCCGGCGGTGGGTCGCGCGTGCAATTCGTCGCGGTTAGCGATCAGCGCGAGCGGCCAGCGCGGATGCGCGCGCCAGGCCAGGGCGATCAGGCACATGCGCTCAGTCCGTGTCGCGGATGACCAGCAGGCGTGGCTCGGTCATGTCCTCGATCGCGTACTTCACGCCCTCGCGGCCGAGGCCCGACAGCTTCACCCCGCCGTACGGCATGTTGTCGACGCGGAAGCTCGGCACGTCGCCTACCACCACACCGCCGACCTCGAGCCGGTCCCAGGCCAGCATCGTGTGCGCGAGGCTAGCGGTGAACACGCCGGCCTGCAGGCCGAAGTCGCTCGCGTTCACGGTGTCGAGCGCGGACTCGAAGTCCTCGAACGGCTGCAGGCAGGCCACCGGGCCGAAAACTTCCTTGCGGTACAGGTCGCTGTCGCGCGGCACGCCTTCCATCAGGGTGGCCGGGAGCATGTTGCGCTCGCGCGGGCCGCCGGCGAGCACTTTCGCGCCCCCCTTGCGCGCGGCCGCGATCCAGGACTCGATGCGCTTCGCTGCGTCCTCGTCGATCACCGGACCGATGAAGGTCTTCTCGTCCCGGGGGTCGCCCATCACCAGTTCGCGCACGCGTGCACGCAGCTTCTTGCGCAGCTTTTCGTACAGGTCGCGGTGGACCAGGATGTGCTGCACGCTGATGCAGCTCTGGCCGGACTGGTAGTAGGCGCCGAACACCAGCCGCTCCACCAGCGCATCGAGTGCGATCCCCGGATCGGCATCGACGATGCAGGCGGCGTTGCCGCCCAGTTCCAGGGTCACCTTCTTGCGCCCGGCGCGTGCCTTCAGATCCCAGCCCACCAGTCCGCCGGTGAAGCTGAGCAGGGCGATGCGCTCGTCCTCGGTCAGGGCGGCGGCGTCCTCGTTGCTGCAGGCGACAATCGAGAACGCGCCGCGCGGCAGGTCGGTCTCGGCCAGGATCTCGCCGATGATCAACGCGCCCACCGGCGTCTTCGCCGCGGGCTTGAGCACGAACGGGCAGCCGGCCGCGATCGCCGGCGCCACCTTGTGCGCGACCAGGTTGAGCGGGAAGTTGAACGGCGTGATGAAGCTGCAGGCGCCGATCGGCACCCGCTTGACGATGCCGCGATAGGGCCGGGTACGCTCGGAGATGCGCATCTCCACCGTCTCGCCCTCCACCCGCGTGGCCTCCTCGGCGGCGATGCGGAAGGTGTCGATCAGCCGCTCGACCTCGCCGCGCGCGTCGCGGATCGGCTTGCCCGCTTCGATGCACAGGGCCAGCGCCAGTTCTTCCCTGCGCTCGCGGAAGCGGCGCACGCAGTGCTCGAGCACGTCGCGGCGGCGGTCGGGCGTGAAGTCCGCCATGGCACCGCGCGCCTGGTGCGCGGCCACGATCGCCTTGCGCACCACGCCGGCGCCGACGAACGCGGTGCGGGTGGCGACCTTGCCGGTGTACTTGTCGAGGACCTCCAGATCCTCGTTCGGCTGGATCGGCGCGTTGGCGAGGTAGCAGGGGTAGCGCCTGGCGAGCTTGCGCTTGCCCGGAGCCGTCTTGCCGGAGCCTGTCTTGCGTGCCATGCAGCGTTCCTTGGTTCGATGCGGGGGACGGGCGGCGCTCAGCGCACGGCGGCGGCGCCGTCGGGAATCTCGCGGTGGAGCAGGTCGTCGTCGCGGCCGTAGTCCACCGGGATTTCGACCAGGTCGACGCCCGGCGTGTCGAGTGCGGTACGCAGCACTCCGCCGAGTTCGTCCAGCGCGCCGACCCGATGGCCACGCGCGCCGTAACTTTCTGCGTAGCGCACGAAATCCGGATTGCCGTAGTCCATGCCGTACTGCGCATAGCCTTCGTGCGCCTGCTTCCACTTGATCATGCCGTAGGCGTCGTCGCGCAGCACGAGTACCACCAGGTCGAGCCGCAGCCGCATCGCGGTTTCCAGCTCCTGCGAATTCATCATGAAGCCGCCGTCGCCGCAGACCGCGACCACCTTGTGGCCAGGCTTGGCGATCGCCGCGGCGATCGCCGAGGGCAGGCCCGCGCCCATCGTCGCCAGCGCGTTGTCCAGCAGCAGCGTGTTGGCCAGGCGGCAGCGCGCGTGGCGCGCGAACCAGAGCTTGAACAGGCCGTTGTCCAGGCAGGTGATATCGCCAGGATCCAGCTGGCGGCCGAGTTCGGCGACCAGGCGCGGCACCGCGAGCGGAAACCGCTCGTCCGCGGCGAGCGAGGCGATGTTGTCGCACAGCGCCGTGCGCACGCGGTCGAACAGGGCGAAATCCCAGTGGGCCTGGGGCTCGAGGCGTTCGGCGAGCTGCCAGACCGAGTGCGCGATGTCGCCCACCACTTCGATCTGCGGAAAATAGACCTGGTCGGCCACCGCGGGCGAGTAGTTGACGTGGATGACGGTGCGCCGGCCGCGCTTCATCCAGAACGGCGGCTTCTCGATCACGTCGTGGCCGATGTTGACGATGCAGTCGGCAAGGTCGATCGCGCGGTGGACGTAATCGCCGTCCGACAGGGCGGCGGTTCCCAGCCACAGCGGGCCGGTCTCGTCGAGCACGCCCTTGCCCATCTGGGTGCTGAAGAACGGGATGCCGAGCTTCTCGACCAGCGCGTGCAGCATCTTCGACGTGGTCTTACGGTTGGCACCGGCGCCGATCATCAGCAGCGGGTGGCGCGCCTTGCGGATCGCATCGGCGGCCGCGTCGAGCGCCTTGTGCTCGGCCAGCGGCCTCCGGCTGTAGACCGGCGGCAGCACGAACGCCTCGGTCTGGTCGCTGGCCACGTCCTGCGGCAGTTCCAGGTGGGTCGCGCCGGGCCGCTCCTCCTGCGAGCGCCGCACGGCTTCGCGCACCTGCGCCGGGATGGAGTCCGCCGAGACCAGCTGGCGGGTGTACTTGGTCAGCGGACGCATCATGTCGACCACGTCCACGATCTGGAAATGCCCCTGCTTGCCGCTGCGGATGGGCTTCTGCCCGGTGATCATCAGCATCGGCATGGCGCCGAGCTGGGCGTAGGCGGCGGCAGTGACGAGGTTGGTGGCGCCGGGGCCGAGGGTCGCCAGACACACGCCGGTGCGACCGGTGAGGCGGCCCCAGGTGGCGGCCATGAAACCGGCGGCCTGTTCGTGGCGGGTCAGCACCAGGCGGATGCCGGAGTCGCGCAGCGAGTCCAGCAGGGCGAGCGTTTCCTCGCCGGGGATGCCGAACACGTGGTCCACGCCTTCGGCTTCGAGCGCCTGGACGAAAAGATCGGAGGCCTTGGTCATCGCGATCCAGTCTCGCACGGGGCGCGTGACAGGCACGTCCAGCACGCAGAACGCAGCATTGCCCGCGAGTGGTGCATTGCGCATCCGCGGTGCGGAGGCGTCGCTCGAATCGAAGCGACCGTCGCACGAGGCCAGCGGCCGGCTGGCGCGCCGCGCCCCGCGTCAGTCCCGGGACGCAGTGTCCGGCGCAGCCGCAATGCCGTCCACGCGCAGTTGGAGCCGCCCGTCGACGAGGCGCGCGGAGAGCGGTTCTCCGACGGCCACGTCGCCGACGCGACGCACGATGCCGCCGTTCTCGCGCTGCAGGATGCTGTAGCCGCGAGCGATGGTCGCCAGCGGGCTCACCACCTCGAGCGAGCGCGCCAGACCGCGCAGGTGCAGGGCATCGCGCTGCAGCCGGCGCACGATCGCCGCCTGCGGGCGCGGCGCGAACCCGGCGAGCCGGTCGCGCAGGGCCTGCAGACGGCGCTGCGGGCGGGTGGCCTGGAGCACGGCGCGGGCGTGCCGCAGGGTGGCCACGTGGCCGAGCAGGCGCTGGGTCCAGGCCGATCGCAGCCGGCGCAGCGCTTCGTCCCGCCGCTGCACGCAGGCCTGCAGCCGGGCCTGCGGACGGAGCGCGTTCAGGCGCAGCGCGGCGCGATCGGCGCGCTGCGCCCATTGCCGCAACCGGTGGTCCTGCAGCCCGGACAAACGCCGCTGCAGGCCGATCAGGCGCTGACCGAGGTCGACCCGGTCGGGTACCAGCAGCTCGGCCGCGGCCGAGGGCGTGGGCGCGCGCAGGTCGGCGGCGAAATCGGACAGGCTGAAATCGGTCTCGTGTCCGATCGCGGACACCACCGGTACCGGCGCGTCGGCGATCGCGCGCGCCAGGCCTTCGTCGTTGAACGCCCACAGGTCCTCGAGCGAGCCGCCGCCGCGGGCGAGCAGGATCACGTCGTGGCGCCCGGCCGCCGCGACGCGGCGCAGGGTCGCCGTGATCTGCGCGGCGGCGGCCGCACCCTGGACCGGCACCGGCAGGATGTCCACCTGCAGCAGCGGGAAACGCCGCGCAAGGACGCTGAGCACGTCCCGCACCGCCGCGCCCGAAGGCGAGGTGATCACCGCCAGCCGGCGCACGAACGCGGGCAGCGGGCGCTTGCGTGCGGCATCGAACAGGCCCTCGGCCTGCAGCCGCGCCTTGAGCTGGTCGAACGCGCGCCGCAGCGCCCCTTCGCCCGACTCCTCCAGCGAATCGAGGATCAGCTGGTAGTCGCCGCGCGCCTCGTACAGGGTCAGCCGGCCGCGCGCCAGCACCTGCAGGCCTTCGCGCGGCTGGAAGCCGAGCCACTGGCTCTTGGGCTTGAACATCGCGCAGCGCACCTGGGCGCGCGCGTCCTTGAGGGTGAAATACAGGTGGCCCGAGGCGGGGCGCGAGACGTTGCCCAGTTCACCCTCGACGAACACCAGCGGGAAGGCGTCTTCCAGCAGGCCGCGCGCCAGCGTGTTGAGCTGGCTGGGGCTGAGGATCTCGCCGGTGATCGCGTCGGTCATGCGGTGCAGGATAGCCTGCGGCGCGGACATGCCCGGCGCGCGCGGCGCCGCCCCGTCCACCGGTGCGCCGGTGTGGGCCGGGCGGCTGGCGCGCAGCCCGAACCCGCAGCCGAAACCCATGGAACGCCGCATGGCATTCCGGGGCCGCGGACAGGCCGGCCTCACGCCCGCGCGGGTAAACTGCGCGCATGTCCGCACAGCCCCAGCCGTTGCCCCCCTGCCAGGCCGACCCCGCGCTGCCCGCGTACGGCCAGCAGCCGCGCCGCAGCACGCGCCAGGTGCGGATCGGCGGCGTCGCGGTAGGTGGCGACGCACCCGTGGTGGTGCAGTCGATGACCAATACCGACACCACCGATGTCGCCGGCACCGCGAAGCAGATCGCGGACCTGTGGCGCGCCGGTTCGGAGATGGTGCGCATCACGGTCAACACCCACGAAGCGGCGGCCGCGGTGCCACACATCGTCGAACGCCTGGCGATGCAGGGCATCGAAGTCCCGATCATCGGCGACTTCCACTACAACGGCCACCAGCTGCTGGAACGCGAACCGGCGTGCGCGCAGGCGCTGGCCAAGTACCGGATCAATCCCGGCAACGTCGGCTTCGGCAAGAAGCGCGACACCCAGTTCGCGCAGCTGATCGAGTTCGCCATCCGCCACGACAAGCCGGTGCGAATCGGCGCCAACTGGGGTTCGCTCGACCAGGCGCTCGCCGCGCAGCTGATGGACGAGAACGCCCGGCGCGCCGAATCCTGGGACGCCGGCCGGGTGCTGCGCGAGGCGCTGATCCGCTCGGCGCTCGATTCGGCCGAACGTGCGGTCGAGCTCGGCCTGGCGCGCGAGCGCATCGTGCTCAGCGCCAAGGTCAGTGGCGTGCAGGAACTGGTCGCGGTCTACCGCGACCTGGCGCGCCGCAGCGACTTCGCCCTGCACCTGGGGCTGACCGAGGCCGGCATCGGCTCCAAGGGCATCGTCGCCTCGAGCGCGGCGCTCGGCGTGCTGCTGCAGGAAGGCATCGGCGACACCATCCGCATCTCGCTCACGCCCGAGCCCGGCGCGTCGCGCACGCAGGAAGTGGTGGTGGCGCAGGAACTGCTGCAGACCATGGGCCTGCGCGCGTTCACGCCGATGGTCACGGCCTGCCCGGGCTGCGGCCGCACCACCTCGGAGTTCTTCCAGGAACTGGCCCAGGTGGTGCAGGAACACGTGCGCGCGAAGATGCCGGAGTGGAAGGTGACCCGCCCCGGTGCGGAGAACATGACCCTGGCAGTGATGGGTTGCGTGGTGAACGGCCCCGGCGAATCGCGCCACGCCAACATCGGCATCTCGCTGCCGGGAACGGGCGAGGCGCCCTCCGCTCCGGTGTTCATCGACGGCCAGAAGGCGGTGACCCTGCGCGGCGACCGCATCGCGCACGAATTCGTCGCGCTGGTGGACGACTATGTCGACCGCACCTGGGGCCCGCGCGCGGATGCGTGAATGGAGCTGGCGGCACGAGGCCGCCAACGCCTGCGGCGCCATCGCGCGCCGCCACGGCTGGAAGCTGGTGCTGCTGTTCGCCGGCGTGCTGCTGCCCATGTGGGCGTTCATGGAACTCGCCGACGAGGTCCACGAGGCCGAGGCGATCGAGTTCGACGAACCGCTGCTGCGACTGGCGCAGGCGATGGCCAGCGACGGCTTCGACCGCGTGTTCCTGTTCTTCTCGCGGATCGGCTATGCCTGGGGCGTGGTGCCGGTCGACATCGCCCTGGTGGTGGTGCTGGCGGTGCTGCGGCGCTGGCGCGATGCCGCGTTCGCGGCGGTCGCCACGGCCGGGTCCGGGCTGCTCAACGTGGCCGCCAAGCTGTTCTTCGCGCGCGACCGGCCGACGCTGTGGGAATCCATCGCGCCCGAAACCACCTACAGCTTTCCCAGCGGCCACGCGATGGGGTCGATGACGCTGGCGCTGGTGCTGGTGCTGCTGGCCTGGCCGACGCGCGCGCGCTGGTGGGTGGCGGCGGCGATGGCCGTGTTCGTGGGGATGGTCGGGCTGTCACGGGTGTACCTGGGCGTCCACTATCCCTCCGACATCCTCGCCGGCTGGGCCGCGGCCGCGATCTGGACGGTCGGCGCGCACCTGCTGGTGCACCGCGGCGCCGCGCCTGGCGCCCGCCGCTGAGGCTGGCCGACCCCGTCCGCAGGAACGGTCTGCACCCTCCGGCGGCGGATGGTTGCACGCGCCACCAACAGGCGTAGAGTCCGGGGGGCAGGGCACAGGGATTGCGCAATCGGACAGGGGCGGTTGTGCAGGGGACTCCGGACACGCCGGGGCCTCCTGCCGCACGCCTCTGATGCTCCGCGACAGCTTCGGCGATGGCCCGGGCGGTTGCGCGGGGACCATCGTCGATTTCCGAGGGGTATCGACGTTTTCCGGAGGCGGCATGGACGGCAGGGTGCGTTGGGGAATCGTGGTCGGACTGTGCGTGACCGGCGCTGCGGCGCTGGCGGCGGTCGCGACCGTGGACACGGGCGGCGTCGGCCGCGCATGGCAACAGGCGGTCTCGCCGCAGACGGTGGCCACGGTATCGGCGACAGGCGGTTCGAAGATCGCCCCCGGGGCCGCGAACGCCGCGGTGGCCGCCACCACGGCCGCCGGGCGCGACGATGCCTCCGCACGCGGCACCTACATCGTGCTGTTCCGCGAGCCGGCGGTCGCCGGCTATCAGGGCGGCGTCCCCGGCCTGGCCGCACCGGCGAAGCGCACCGGCGCCACCGGCGTGGCGCGCGCCGACATGCGCAGCCCGCAGGCGCGCGCCTACGCGCGTTACCTGCTCGACCGCCAGCACCGGATCGAAGGCGACATGGCGCGCGTGATCGGGCGCCAGCCGCAGGTCTCGCAGCGCTTCCAGCACGCGGTCAACGGCGTGGTCGCCGAACTCGGCCCGGCCGAGGTCGAGCGCGTGCGCGCACTGGGTGAGGTGCTGCTGGTGGACGAGTATCGCGAGTATCCGCTCGACACCGATACCGGGCCCGCGCTGATCGGCGCGCCGGCGGTGTGGTCGGGCGAGGCCGACGGGGGCAACGAGCACCAGGGCGAAGGTGTCGTCTTCGGCATCCTGGATTCGGGCATCAACTTCGGCAGCCCCTCGTTCGCGGCGGTGGATCCGATCGACGGCCATGCGCATGCCAATCCGCTCGGCGCCGGCAATTTCCTCGGCACCTGCGCGGCGGGCGGGATCGACGAGGGCCGCTGCAACGACAAGCTGATCGGCGGCTACGACTTCGTCTGCAACGCGCCGGGCAACACCTGCGGCGCGGCCAACATCCGCGAGGAGCCCGGTTTCGGCGACAGCAACGGCCACGGCAGCCACGTCGCCTCGACCGCCGCGGGCAACCGCCGCGACGTCGAGCTGCTGGGCAACGTGCGCCGCATCTCCGGCGTGGCGCCGCGCGCGAACATCGTCGCCTTCGACATCTGCTACACCAACACCGCGACCGGCCAGGGCCTGTGTCCGAACGTGTCGGCGGTGGCGGCGGTGAACCAGGCGATCGCCGACGGCGTGGTCGACGTCATCAACTACTCGATCGGCGGCGGCGCCTCGCCCTGGAGCGAGGCGGTGTCGCAGGCGTTCCTGGGCGCGGTCGATGCGGGCATCTACATCGCCGCCTCCGCCGGCAACAGTGGGCCGGCGCCGAACACGCTGGGCCATGTCGAGCCCTGGGTGTCGTCCACCGCATCGGCCCAGCACGGGCGCGGCGATTTCGTGGTGGTGCTGCAGGTCACCGGCCCGCAGCCGGTGCCGGAGGCGCTGACCGCGATCGAAATGGCGCCCGGCAGCAACGGCGTGAGCCAGCAGGCCGCGATTCCCGGCGACACCCCGCTGGTGGTGAGCCCGGCGATCGATGCGGTCGACGACGGCTGCGCGGCGTACCCGGCCGACACCTTCGCCGCTGCGATCGCGGTCGTGCGCCGAGGCACCTGTGCGTTCTCGATCAAGGTCGACAACGCGGCCGCCGCGGGCGCGGTGGCGGTGGTGGTCGCCAACAACGCCGCCGGCGGGATCATTCCGTCGGTGCCCGGCACCAGGGTGCCGGCGTTCGGCATCCTGCAGGCCGACGGCAATGCGCTGCGCGATTTCACGGCCGCCAACCCGGGGGCGACCGCGGGCGTGCCGTATCCGGCGATCGTGCTCGAGAACCAGCCCGACGTGCTGGCCGCCTCCAGCTCGCGCGGCCCGGCGGGCACGTTCGACCTGCTCAAGCCCGACGTCACCGCGCCCGGAGTGCGGATCCTGGCGGCGGTCGCCGGCACCACCATCACCGGCTTCGAGAACGACGTGGCGCTGTACAACGGCACGTCGATGGCCTCGCCGCACCAGGCCGGTTCGGCCGGCCTGATCCGCCAGGCCCGGCCGGGATGGACCCCGCCGGAAATCAAGTCGGCGCTGGCGATGACCGCCGAGCGCACGGTGCTGCTGGAGGACGGCGTGACGCCGGCCGATCCGCATGCCGGCGGCTCCGGTCGCATCCGCGTCGATCTCGCGATGGCCGCCGGCCTGGTGCTGCACGAGACCGCAGCCGGCTACGCGGCGGCCAACCCCGCTACCGGCGGCGATCCGGCCGCGCTCAACCAGCCGAACATGATCCGCCGCAACTGCGCGCCGCAGTGCACCTTCGTGCGCACGTTCCGCAACACGCGCGCCACCGCGCAGGGCTATCGCGCCCGGGTGGACGGGCTGCCGGCGCGGGTGACGCCTGCCAACGTGAAGGTGCCGGCGGGCGGCACGGTGTCGCTGCGGGTAGTGGTCGACGGCAGCGCGCTGCCGGCCGACGGCAGCTGGAACTTCGGCGAGCTGGTGCTGACGCCGGTCTCCTCCGGCGCCGCGGCACCGCCGGTCCTGCAACTGCCGATCGCGGTGGTGGTGCCGCCGCCGGTGATCCAGCTGCCCGACCTGGTTTCGCTCACGCTCAAGGCCGGACGCAGCGGAGCGGCGACGACCACGGTGGCGAACGCCGGCGGTTCGCCGCTGAGCTACAGCTTCGACAACACCGGCTCCGGGCTGGCGGGCCTGGTCGACGCACTCGGCCAGAATGCCACCAGCGGGTTCCGCGCCACGCGTTACGCGGATCCGGCGGTGGCCGGATTCGCGGCCCAGTTCTCCGCCGACGACTTCAGCCTGGCCGCACCGACGCGGCTGTTGTCGTTGCGCGCGGAAGGGTTCGTGGTGAGCGGCTCGGCGCTGGCGACCGTGTCGCCGACGCTGACCTGGGCGATCTATCCCGATGCCGGCGGCGTGCCGGCCGGCGATCCGGTGCGCTCGCCGGGCACCGCCGCGTGGACCTACACCGCGCCGGCGACCTCGGCGGGCGTGGACACCGCCGGGGCGGCGATCACGCTGGACCTGACGGCCGCAGGCCAGTCGGTGGACCTCGCACCCGGCCGCTACTGGTTGCTGGTGCAGACCAACTCGACGTTCGCCAACCGCTGGGCCTGGTACGCCTCCACCACGCTGGGCGACGGCGGTTTCGCCGGGCTCAACCTGAGCACCGCAGGTGCAGGCGCGTGGACCACGAATGCCAGCTTCCCGGGCCTGGCGATGCGGGTGGTCGGTGAAGTGGCCTGCGGTGCTCCGTGGATGGGAGCGGTCACGCCGCCGATGGGCACGCTGGCCGCGGGCGCCTCGCGCGCCTCGCGGATCCAGCTCAGCGCCGCCGGATTGACGGCCGGGGTGCGCGACGCGTTCTACTGCGTCGGCAGCAACGATCCGGCCGCGCCCAAGCGCGCCGCCGCGATCCGCCTGACGGTGACGCCGTGACGCCAGCGGCATGTCGCCGCCGTTGAACCACGCGAAGGGCCGGGCAACCGGCCCTTCGTCCGTCTGCGGGTTCCGGTCCGTGGCGCGCGGGGCGCGTCAGCTGCCGATGCAGACCTGGTTGCGGCCGCCGTGCTTGGCCCGGTACAGCGCCGCGTCCGCGGCCGCCAGCAACTGGGAGCGGGTGCCTCCGGTGACCTGCAATGCAGCCACGCCCACGCTCACGGTGATCCTGCGGGGAATGCCGCCGGGCGCGAACGCCGCCTCGGCGACCGACCCGCGCAGCCGTTCGGCCAGCACCCGGGCCGCGGCGAGACCGCCTTCGGGAAGCAGCACCGCGAACTCCTCGCCGCCGATGCGCGCCGCGATGTCCTCGCCGCGCACGTGTTCGCGGATGATCGCGGCGATGTGCCGCAGCACCTCGTCGCCGGCGATGTGGCCATAGGTGTCGTTGACCGGCTTGAACAGGTCGACGTCGACGATGCACAGCGCCAGTTCGCGCTGGTGGCGCTGCGCACGCGCGATCTCCCTGTCCAGGATCTCCATGAAGTGGCGCCGGTTGCAGAGCTCGGACAGCGCGTCGTGGGTGGCGAGCTGGTAGATCTCCTCGTGGTAGCTCGCCTCCACGCTGGTCTGGCCGATGAACTTGAGCAGGCTCTCGCCGACCACGATGTGGTCGCCGTCCACCAGCACGGCCTCGTCGACGGGCAGGTCGTTGACCTTCGTGCGGTTGGTCGCGCCGAGGTCGCGGATGCGGAAGCCGGTGCCGTCGAACCAGATGCGGCAGTGCTCGCGCGACACGCTCTTGTGGCTGATGACCAGGTCGGCTTCCTGCGAGCGGCCCACCAGCATCGGCGAGTCGGCGATGTCGACGCGGCGGCCGAGGCCCTCACCGAGGATCACCACCAGGCAGGCGGCACGCGGCCCCGGCCGGTGCGGACCGCCGCTGAGCATCGTGCGCTGGGTGGTGTTGGCCGGATCGTCGGAGGCGGACATGTCGGCGACAGCAGGTGTGGCCCAAGTGTACCCGGTCGTCGCAGCGGTCGACCCTCCGTTACCATGCATGCGGGGACGTGGTCGTCGGGGGGACGCCATCACGATGTCGATCGACGAGCGGGATCCGGACCGCACCGAACTGCTGGAGACGCGCGCGCCCGGCGCCGCCGACGGCGGCGAGGGACTGGCGCGCGGCACGCGCCTGGGGCGCTACCGCGTCGAGGCGCTGCTGGGCCGTGGCGGGATGGGCGAGGTCTACCGCGCCGAGCAGCTCGAGCCGGTGCGGCGCACGGTCGCACTCAAGCTGCTGCGCGGGCGCACGCTGGACCCGCGGCGCAAGGCGCATTTCGAGATCGAGCGCCAGGTGCTGGCGCAGATGCGGCATCCGTCGATCGCGCAGATCCACGATGCCGACACCACCGCCGACGGACATCCGTTCTTCGCGATGGAATTCATCGATGGCCAGCCCATCGTGGGCTACTGCGAGCAGCACGCGTTGCCGCTCGACCGGCGCCTGGAGCTGTTCATCCAGGTCTGCGAAGGGGTGCAGCACGCGCACCAGAAGGGCGTGATCCATCGCGACCTCAAACCGGGCAACCTGCTGGTCGACGAGGTCGACGGTCGTCCGCGCCCGAAGATCATCGACTTCGGCATCGCCACCGCCTCGAGCCTGTCCGGCGCGCACGAGATCGCCGGCACGCCGGACTACATGAGTCCCGAGCAGGCCGCGGGCGATCCGGCGCTGCTCGATACCCGCAGCGACGTGTACTCGCTGGGCGTGGTGCTGAGCGAACTGCTGACCGGCCAGCGTCCCACCGTTGCGGGCGAAACCGTCACCGACCGTGCGCGCAGCCTGCGCCTGCCCTCGGCGCAGCTCGATACCCTGGGGCCGGACGAAGCCGCGCGCGTCGCGCAGGCGCGCGGACAGCGCCTGCGCACCATGCGCCGCGTGCTGCGCGGCGAGCTGGACTGGGTGGTGGCGCGGGCGATGGCGCACGACCGCGCCGATCGCTATCCCTCCGCGGCTGCGCTGGCCGAAGACCTGCGCCGGTTCCTGGCCGGGCGCCCGGTGCAGGCGGTGCCGGCCTCGCGCCTGTATGCCTGGCGCAAGTTCGCGCTGCGCCATCGCGCCGGCATGGCGGCGGCGGCGATCGCGCTCGCTGCCCTGCTCGGTGGCCTGGCGCTGTCGCTGCACGGACTGCTGCAGGCCCGTGCGCAGCGCGCGATCGCCGAGCAGCGCAGCGCGGAACTGGAGAAGGTGGTCGCCTTCCAGCAGTCCACGCTCGAGGACATCGATCCCGAGGCGATGGGCCGGGGCCTGGACGAGGCCCTGCGTGCGCAGGCCACACACCTGGAGGGCGCGGAGGCGGACGCCTTCTCGCGCGAGATCGACCGCACCAGCACCACCGACATCGCCCGCCAGCTGCTCGACGCGAACGTACTGGCCAGCGCCGAACACGCGCTGGAGCGCGACTTCGCCGGCGAACCGGGACTGGCGGCCGATCTGCGCGCATCGGTGGCGCGCGTGCGCCTCGCGCTCGGGTTGTACCCGGGCGCGGCGGAGGGCTTCGCGCAGGTGGCCGGGTATCGCGCCGCGGTGCTGGGGCCGGGGCACCGGCGCACGCTGGAGGCGGTCGAGGGCCAGGCGCTGTCGCTGCTGCGCGCAGGCCGGGCGGAGCAGGTGCGCGCACTGCTGCCGCCGCTGCTGCCGCTCGTCGCCGACTGGCCCGCGACCGATCCGCTGCGGGTGCGCCTGGAACTGGCCGACAGCGAGGCCCATGCCGCGCTGGGCGAACGCGAGCGCGCGCTGGAGTTGCAGCGGCCGCTGCTGCAGCGGGTCGAGGCGGCGCTGGGTCCGCGCGACCCGCTGACGCTGCGCGTGCGCACCAACCTCGCGATCAACGAAGGTGCGACCGGGCATCCGGAGCGCGCGGTCGCGCAGTTCCGGCAGGTGCTGGCGCTGCAGCGCGAACTGCATGGCGAGGATCACGACGAGACCCGTCGGGCGATGGGCAACCTGGCCGCGTTCCACGCCGATGCCGGCGACTTCGAAGCCGCCAGCGCACTCAACCGGCGCCTGGTCGCGCTCAACACCCGGCTGCTCGGCGCCAGCCATCCGGTCACGCTGAGCAACCGATCGAACCTGGCCACCGACCTGTCCGACCTCGGTCGCCTCGACGAGGCCTGGCCCGAGATGACGGCGGTGGTCGAGGCGCGTACCCGCGTCCTCGGACCCGATCATCCGCAGACGCTGCGCTCGCGCATCGCGCAGGCCTCGCTGCTGGCGAAGATGGGCCGGCACGCCGAAGCGGAGGCCGCCTTCCGCGCAGTGCTGGCCGACCGCACGCGCGTACTCGGCGCCGACCATCCCGACACCCTGACGGCCGTGCTGCGCCTGGCGGAACTGGTCGCGGCCCGCGGCCGCACGGACCAGGCGCTGGCGATGCTGGATGCGCTGCGCGTGCGCGCGCAGGGCGCCGGGCCCGCGGGCGAGCGGTTCGTCGAGCAGGCCGCGGGCATGGCCGCATCGCTGCGCGCGCCGCCGGGCGCGGACGCGGCCCGCTGACGGCGCGCGCTACTCGGCCGGCTTGGCCGCTTCCAGCGGCGCGCGGGTGGCCGCGCGACGCAGCAGCAGCGCCTCGCGATGGGCGATGTAGCCGTTGGCGCCGAGCACGATCGCCGCGCCGAGCATGGTCCAGCCGTCGATCGTCTCGCCGAACAGCCACCAGCCCAGCGCCACCAGCACCGGCAGCTGCACGAAGCTGATCGGCTGCAGCGCCGACACCTCGCCCAGCGCGATCGCGCGCGTCCACAGCAGCTGGCCGAAGGTGCCCAGCACGCCGGTGGCGACCAGCCAGGCCCAGGCCGCGGGCGACGGCCACATCCACTGGAACAGGGCCGGCACCAGCGACATCGGCACCCAGAACACGTAGGTGTAGAACACCACCGTGTCCGGCGCGTCGAAGCGCGAGAGCTGCTTGATCTGGATCGCGACGATGCCGGAAAACAGCGCGCCCAGCAGGGCGACGATCATCCCGGGCGTGAAGTCAGCGCCCGGGCGCAGGATCACCAGCACGCCCGCGAACCCGGCCGCCACCGCCAGCCAGCGGCGGATGCGCACCGCCTCGCCCAGCCACAGTACCGCGCCGATGGTCACGAACAGCGGCGTGGCGTAGGACAGCGAGATCGCCTGCGCCAGCGGCAGGTGCCCCACCGCCCAGAAGCCGCACAGCATCGCCACCAGGCCGACGCTGGTGCGCACCAGGTAGCGTCCCAGGTGGCGGGTCCGCGGCAGCGCCACGCCGCGGCGCAGGATCAGCGGCAGCAGCGCGAGCAGCCCGAACAGGTTGCGGAAAAAGGCGATCTCGGTGGTCGGCACGGTCGCGGTGGCGAAGCGGATCGCCAGCGCCATCATCGCGAACGACAGCGTGCTGCCGAGCATCAGCAGCGCGGCGCGGCCGTAGACCGAGCGCGGCCACAGGCGTGCGGGCAGGCCCTTCACCACGATGCGCCGACGATCCGCGGTTCCGGCTCCAGTGCCACGCCGAAGCGGTGGAGCACCGAATCCGCGACCGACCGCGCCAGCGCCAGCAGTTGCGCGCCGCTGGCGGAGCCGTGGTTGACCAGCACCAGCGCGTGGCGCGCCGAGACGCCGGCATCGCCGTCGCGATGTCCCTTCCAGCCGCAGGCATCGATCAGCCAGGCCGCCGAGAGCTTGCGGCTGTCCGCATCCGCGCCCGGGAACACGGGCAGCCCCGGATGCGCCGCGGCGAGCGCGCGCGCGTGGTCCGTCGGCACCACCGGGTTCTTGAAGAAGCTGCCGGCGTTGCCGATGACCGCCGGGTCGGGCAGCTTGCGTCGCCGCAGTCCGCACACCGTGTCGAACACCTGCAGCGGCGTCGGCGCCGTGATTCCGGCTGCCGCCAGCGCCTCGCGCACGCCGGCGTAGTCGATCCTTGGCGGCGCCGAGCGCGGCAGCCGGAACTCGACCGCGGTGACGATGAAGCGGCCCGGTTCGCGCTTGAACAGGCTGTCGCGGTAGGCGAATCCGCACTGCGCGCTCGACAGCCGGTGCGATCGGCCCGTGGCGGGCTCGAAGGCCTCGACCACGTCCACGAATTCGCCGACCTCCACCCCGTAGGCGCCGATGTTCTGGATCGGCGCGGCACCGACGGTGCCGGGGATCAGGGCCAGGTTCTCCAGCCCGCACAGGCCCAGTTCCAGCGTCCTGCGCACGAAGGCGTGCCAGTCCGCGCCGGCCTCGGCGCGCACGCGCGCATGCGCGCCGTCGTCTGCCGACAGTGCGATGCCGGCGGCACGGATCGACAGCACCGCGCCCTCGGGATCGCCCGCGAACAGCAGGTTGCTGCCGCCGCCGAGCAGCAGGGGCGATGCGTCCGCAGGCAGCTGGGCCAACGCTTCGTCGAGCGCCGGCAACGCATCGACCTCGACCAGCAGCGGCGCGCGCGCGGCCACGCCGAAGGTGTTGCGCGCGCGCAGGTCGGCGCCACGGATCACGCGGAAGGCGACGCTCATCGGCCGCTCACAGGTTCGGCAGGTTGCCCCGGCTGGGGGCTTCCTTGCGCCGGCGGATGGCTTCCACGCACTCGCCGATCAGCTCCGGACCGCGGTAGATCAGGCCGGTGTAGATCTGCACCAGCGACGCGCCGGCGGCCATCTTCTTCACCGCGTCGGCCCCGGACAGGATGCCGCCCACGCCCACCAGCGGCACCGCCTCGGGCATCCGCGTGCGCAGCATGCGCAGCACCGCGGTGGACTTGTTCATCAGCGGCTCGCCGGACAGGCCGCCGGTCTCGCGCGAACGCGGATCGTCCTGCACCGCGATCCGCGAGACCGTGGTGTTGGTGGCGATCACGCCATCCACGTGCAGGTCGGTGAGCACGCGCGCCGCGGCGTGAACGTCGTCGTCGGACAGGTCGGGGGCCATCTTCACCAGCATCGGCACCCGCTTGCCGTGCTGCGCGGCCAGGCGCTCCTGGGCTTCGCGCAGGATCGCCACGAGCCTGCGCAGCGACTGCTCTTCCTGCAGTTCGCGCAGGCCGGCCGTGTTGGGCGAGGAGATGTTGACGGTGATGTAGTCCGCCAGCGGGTACACCCGCTCCAGGCAGTGCAGGTAGTCGCGGTCGGCCGACTCGTTGGGCGTGTCCCTGTTCTTGCCGATGTTGATCCCGAGCGGGCCGGTGCGTCCGCGGGCGCGCTCCACGTTGCGCACCAGCGCGTCGACGCCGTCGTTGTTGAAGCCCAGCCGGTTGATCAGCGCGCGATGGCGCGGCAGCCGGAACATCCGCGGCGTCGGGTTGCCTGGCTGGGGACGCGGCGTGACCGTGCCGATCTCTACGAAGCCGAAGCCCAGGCCGAACAGCGCATCGATGTGGGCGCCGTTCTTGTCCAGGCCCGCCGCCAGCCCGACCGGGTTGGGGAAGGTGAGCCCGAGGATCGGAGTGGGGAACGGCCGCGCTCGCGCGCCCAGCAGCCGCGTCAGGCCCAGGGCGTGCGCGCTGTCGAGCGCACGCAGGCCAACGGCATGGGCGCGCTCGGCGTCCAGACCGAACAGCAGCGGGCGCGCGAGACCGTACATGTCAGCTGTTGAGCCCCAGCCAGAAAAGCCCGCCGAAGAAGGCGAACAGCACCACCAGGCCGACCAGGCTCAGTACCAGCATCGAGTAGCCCAGGATCAGGCCAGCCAGCGCCATGCCGTCGCCCTCCAGGCGCTCGGGCGCGCGACGCACCTCGCCACGGGCCAGGTGCCCGGTGACGATCGCGACGATGCTGCCGATCCAAGGCACGATGGTCCAGCCGAGGATGCCGGCGATCAGGCTGGTGATGGCCAGGCCGCTGGTCTGGCGGGGGGGCAGGGTCATGTCGGCGCTCCGCTTGCGTCGGGTCGGGGGACGGTCATGGCGGCAGGCGGCCGTCGCGCAGCGCGTCGGCCCACTCGTCGAAGCCCCGATCGCGAGCCAGCTCCGCCGCCGGGGCGGGATCGTGTTCGACGGCGAGCAGTCGCGCATGCCAGGTGCCGCTGTCGCGTTGCAGCATCGCATATCGGGCGGCGGGAGTCCCGCTCTGCATCACGTGCGGATGCGGGGCGCGGCCACGGAACGCCTGCAGGCCGACGCTGCCTGGATTCACGCACAGGCGGCCGTCTTCCAGCTCGATGACGCGCGGCACGTGGGTGTGCCCGCACAGGACCACGCGCGCGTCGATGCCGGCCAGGTCGGCGGCCAGTTCATCGGGTCTCGCGGCACGCGCGCCGTCGCGGTCGACGCGTTCGGACAGATTGCCCACGTCGCTGGCAGGCGTGCCATGCAGCAGCAGGACTTCGCCGTCGATCCTGGCCTGGTCCGGCAGCGCGGCCATCCAGGCGAGCTGCGCGGGGGTCAGGACCGCATGGGTCAGCCGGTCCGATTCCCCCATCGCCGCCGGATCGCCCTCCAGCAACTGGCGCTCGTGGTTGCCGCGGATGGTCACCGCCGGCAGGTCCATCAGCAGGCCCATGGTCTCGGCCGGCCACAAAGGGCCGGACGCCAGGTCGCCCAGGTTGGCGATGGCATCGCAGCCACGGTGGCGGATGTCGTCCAGCACCGCCCGCAGCGCGGGCAGGTTGCCGTGGATGTCCGAGATGACGGCGATGCGCATCGCGCGACGCGCTACAGGTCGAACTTGATGCCCTGGGCCAGCGGCAGCGCGTCGGAGTAGTTGATGGTGTTGGTCTGGCGGCGCATGTAGGCCTTCCATGCATCCGAGCCGGACTCGCGACCGCCGCCGGTCTCCTTCTCGCCGCCGAAGGCGCCGCCGATCTCGGCGCCCGAGGTGCCGATGTTGACGTTGGCGATGCCGCAGTCCGAGCCCCAGGCCGCCAGGAACTGTTCGGCGCGCTTGAGGTTGGTGGTGAAGATCGCCGAGGACAGGCCCTGCGGCACGTCGTTCTGCATCGCGATCGCCTCGTCCAGCTCGCGGTACTTCATCACGTACAGGATCGGCGCGAACGTCTCGTGCTGGACGATGTCGGCATCGTTCGACAGGCCGGTGACGATGGTCGGCAGCACGAAGTAGCCCTTGCGGTCGGTGAGTGCGGCGCCGCCGGTCTCGATCGTGCCGCCGGCGGCCTTGGCCTTCTCCACCGCATCCAGGTAGGCCTGCACGCCCTCGGGGCTGTTGAGCGGGCCCATCAGGTTGGCCGGGTCGGTGGGATCGCCGATCTTGGTTTCCACCTGCCTGTAGGCGGTGACCAGCTTGGCCAGCACGTCGTCGTACACCGACTCGTGCACGAACAGGCGGCGGGTGGTGGTGCAGCGCTGGCCGGCGGTGCCGACCGCGCCGAACACGATCGCCGGGATCGCGAGCTTCAGCTCGGCGGTCTCGTCGACGATGATCGCGTTGTTGCCGCCCAGCTCCAGCAGGCTGCGGCCCATGCGGCGCGCGACGCGCTCGCCGACCATGCGCCCGACCTTGGTCGAGCCGGTGAAGCTCACCAGCGCGATGCGGCGGTCGTCGACGAACTGCTGCGCCAGCTCGCTGCCGGCGTCGTTGAACAGGAAGAACAGGTCCGGGAAGCCGCCCTTGCGCAGCGCCTCGTTGCAGATCTTCATCGAGGCGATCGCGGACAGCGGGGTCTTCGGCGAAGGCTTCCAGATGCAGATGTCGCCGCAGGCAGCCGCGACGAACGCGTTCCAGGCCCAGACCGCCACCGGGAAGTTGAACGCGCTGATGATCCCGACCAGTCCGATCGGGTGCCACTGCTCGTACATCCGGTGGCCCGGCCGTTCCGAATGCATGGTCAGGCCGTAGAGCTGGCGCGAGAGGCCGACGGCGAATTCGCCGATGTCGATCATCTCCTGCACCTCGCCATCGCCCTCGGGCTTGGACTTGCCCATCTCCAGCGCCACCAGCGAACCCAGCGCGTCCTTGTGCGTGCGAAGCGCCTCGGCGCACAGGCGCACGGCCTCGCCGCGACGCGGCGCCGGCGTGGTGCGCCAGACCTTGAACGCGGCCTGGGCGCGCTCGACGATCAACTCGTAGTCGGCCTGCGAGGACGCACCGACGCGGGCCAGCACCTCGCCGGTGGTGGGGTTGACCGGTTCGATCGTGCTGGCGCCGCTGGCCGGCGACCACTCGCCGTTGCCGAGGTAGGTGCCGGATTCTTCGGCCCCGAGGCCGAGCGCGGTGAGGACGGGATGGGTCATGGGAATGCGGACTCCTGTACGCCGCGGGGCCGCGAAGCGGCAGCGGGCGCGTGCGATGGGTGGCGCCCCCGGCGCGATTCGAACGCACGACCTTCCCCTTAGGAGGGGGACGCTCTATCCAGCTGAGCTACGGGGGCAGCAGTGCGGGGATTTTCGCACGCGGCCCGGCGTTTCCCCAACCGTGCCGCCCGCGACGAGCGCGGCGACGCAGCGCGGTGGCGACAGGGCGCCCCGCGTCGATCCTGCGCCAATCCGTACCCGCGCGAAGCCGCGGGCGGGGTATTCGACGGGTCAGCGGTCCGCAGGAGACGCGGGGAAGCGCCGCAGAGTCTCGCCGACGATGGCATCCAGGCCGGCATCGCCGGCATCCGAGGCATGTACGCTGCCGCGGCTGTATGCGCTCCACAACAGGGCAATGGTCGCCGGATCGATGGCCTCCACCAGCAGGCCGCCTTCGACCTCCACATGATGGTGGACGCGCGCGGCCGGCGCCCCCGCGTTGCCGACCATCACCAGTTGCGAACATGTCCCGCCGGTGCACGCCACGCCCGCCATGGGCGTGCCCCGCACGGGATCGGCGGGCGTCGCGCGCACCTGGTCGACATCGCGCACGCCCGCGCGCCAGGCCAGCAGGAAGTCCGCGCCGGCCATGTCGTCCACCTTCCGGTAGCCCTTGTCCTGCATTGCGCGCTCGAGGGCGGACTGCAGCCGTGCGCGCAGCTGGGGATCCTCGATCCTGGGGTCATGTTCGGCCGCCAGCTGGCGCGGCATGGGGAACCAGGCGTAGGTGGCGCCGGGCATCGCGCTCGCCTCGTGCCGCACGGTGACGCGCTGCGGCGTATCCGGTGCACTCACCTGCGTCCCCGCGCAGGCGACACTGGCGATCGCGAGCGCGATCGTGATGACGAGCCGATCGACGGCACGGCGGCGCGGGGGGCAGGCGGGGCGGTACAGGTCCATGTGTCGGCTCCGGATGGGGCGGGAAGGGCGCGGTCGTGCCGGCCCGTGCCCGAATCTACGCCTTCGGCGCGTCGACGTCGCGCAAATGCGCGCGACACCCGCGGCGCGGAGGTCGTGCACACGAGTCCCGCCGGAGTCCGGAGGCCGGACTCGCGCAGCGGCGCTGTCGGCACGCCGCGCACGACGACACGCCTGCGCGGTCAGGGCGTCACGGTCACCGTGCCGCGCATCAGCGACGCGTGTCCGGGGAACGAACAGAAGAAGGTGTAGGCACCGCCGGGCTCGAGCTTGCTGCCGGGCAGCGAGGCGGTCGCGGACTCGCCGCCGCCGACGAGCCTGGTCGCCGCCAGCACGCGCGCGTCGCCGGCCGGCACGTAGTTCGCCGCGGCGCCGGCCTTGATGCCGTCCTTGGCCACGGCATCGGCATCCGGGGTGGCGGTGAGCACGATGTTGTGGCCCATCGCGGCCACCGGCAGCTTGCCGGTGTGCTGCAGTTCCAGCGTGATGGACTTGCAGCCGGCCGAGACGCTGACGGTCTTCTGGTCGAACTGCATGTTGTCCCCGCCCTCGAGCTTGATCGTGCAGTTGGGCGCGGCCTGCGCGGCGCCCGCGCAGGCGAGCAGGGCCAGGGCGAGCAGGGAAGCGTGAAGGTGCATGGCGTACTCCGAGGGAGGTGGGTCGTTCCTGTGGACCGCATTGTCGCGCACCCGGCGCGCGCGCGGCTGAATCTGCGGCAGCCCACGCGGTTCACGGCAGCGGCCGGCAGCCGAGCGCCGCGAGCACGCCGTGCAGCGCGGGCACGCGCATCAGCCACGGTGCGGCGATGGCCAGCAGCCCCAGTGCGAGCACCAGCATCGCCGCGCCCGTGCGCAGGCCGGGGCGCTGCAGCCAGCGGCCCATGCGCTGGCCCGACCAGGTCAGCGGCAGCATCACCGGCAGGGTGCCGAGGCCGAAGGCGAGCATGGTCAGCGCGCTGTTGCGCGGATGCGCCTGCAGCCAGGCCACGGTCAGCAGGCTGAAGCTCAGGCCGCAGGGCAGCCAGCCCCACAGCGCGCCGATGCCGAGCCGACGCGGTAGGGTGTCAGCCGGAAGCAGGCGCCGCTGCAGCGGCTGCAGGAAGGCCCAGGCGCGCGTGCCGGGACGCGACAGGAAGCCGGGCAGGACGCGCACGCCCAGCAGCCGCAGCGCGACCGCCACCAGCGCCGCACCGGCCAGCGCGCGCAGCGCGATGCCGAGCCACGGATTGGCCAGCAACCACACCAGTCCGTGGCCAAGGGCGCCTACCGCCAGCCCCGCCAGCGCGTAGCCGCCGATCCGTCCCAGGTTGAGCTGCAGCGCGCCGGCCCAGCCGCCGCCGGGCGCGGTCGCCGACAGTCCGGTGGCGATGCCCCCGCACATCGCGGCGCAGTGCAGTCCCCCGACCAGTCCGGCCGTGAGCGAGGCCAGCAGGACCAGCCAGTCAATCGGCATCGGGCGTCCGGAGCGACGTCGATGGCGAGGTCGATGAGCTCGACAAGATCGTGCTGCGACGCGGCGTGTCGTCGTCGTTGGTGAGGATGTCGAGCGCGGGCGTGTCGAGATCGTCGAACTGGCCCCGCCGCACCGTCCACACGAACGCCCACACCGCCAACCCCAGCAGCACCAGGCCGATCGGCACCAGCAGCAGGATCCTCATGCGTCGCGCCTCGCCAGCCGCAGCGCGTTGAGGGTGACCGCCAGGGACGAGCCGGCCATGCCCAGTGCGGCGATCCAGGGCACCAGCGTGTTACGCGACGTGCCGCAGGCGGGGTCGTGGTGGATCACCGCGCGCATGGCCGGCCCCCTCAGCGGCAGCAGGCCGGGCCGTTGGCGGTCCTCGTCGCCACCGGTCGGGCCGGCATCGGAGGCGCGGATTCGACCGTGCCCGACGCCTGCGCCAGCGCGGTGGCCGCCGCCGCGCCCTTGCGTTCGCTGTAGCGGTCGGTGAGGTAGTCGCTGCGGCCGCGGACCATCCAGGTGAACTTCACCAGTTCCTCCATCACGTCGACCACGCGATCGTAGTACGGCGAGGGCTTCATCCGCCCGTCCGCGTCGAACTCCTGCCAGGCCCTGGGCACCGAGGACTGGTTGGGGATGGTCACCATCCGCATCCAGCGTCCGAGCAGTCGCAGCGCGTTGACCACGTTGAACGACTGCGATCCTCCGCAGACCTGCATCACCGCCAGCGTGCGTCCCTGGGTGGGGCGCACCCCACCGTCTTCCAGCGGCAGCCAGTCGATCTGGTTCTTGAACACGGCGGTCGGGCTGCCGTGGCGCTCCGGGCTCACCCAGACCTGGCCTTCCGACCACAGCGAGAGTGCGCGCAGCTCCTGGACCTTGGGATGGTCGGGTGTGGTGCTGCCCTGCAGCGGCAGGCCGTGCGGGTCGAACACGCGGGTCTCGGCGCCCATCGCGCGCAGCAGGTGTTCGGCTTCCAGCGCGAGCTTGCGGCTGTAGGATTCCGGCCGCAGCGAACCGTAGAGCAGGAGGATGCGGGGCGGGTGGGAGGGGTCCGCTGGATCCAGCCGGGCCCGGTCGGGGAGCTCGAGCGTGTCGGGAGCGAGGTTGGGCAGGTCGGTCACGGGCATGGGCATTGGCTGTCTTGTTGCGGTCATGATATTTCGACTATTCTAGAAATATGGAAATGAAACATGCAACCGTTGCGCTCGCCGCACTCGGTCAGGACACCCGGTTGGCCGTGTTCCGCCTGCTGGTCGAGGCCGGCCCCGCGGGACTCGCGGCCGGCGTGATCTCGGAGACCTTGTCGGTTCCGCCGGCGACGCTCTCGTTCCATCTCAAGGAGCTGGGGTCCGCGGGCCTGGTCGTCGCGATGCCGCAGGGCCGCTCGATCCACTACCGCACCGACTTCGACGCGATGCAGGAGCTGATCGGGTTCCTGACCCACAACTGCTGCGGCGGCGACGCCGCGGCGTGCCGGCCGGCGCGATCCGCGCCGGGTGCCAGGCGTCGAAAGGCGCCAGCAGCATGAGCGCACCGGGCTCCGCCAGAACGCACACGTCGTCCGCCACGCTGGCGCAGCGACGTCTTCGAACTCGCCGTCGCCACCGCGATCGTGCAGTTCACCGTCGAGTCGGGCACCGCACTGGCGACGGTGGTGGGGGTGCTGGTCGAGGTGCCGGCGATGCTGTCGCTGGTGCGCGTGGCCAACGGGTCGCGCGGCTGGTAGGGGCGCGCGACCGGTGATTCGTGTCCGGTCCACCCGGATAGCGGCGCAGGCCGCAACGACGCCCGGCCGGGGCGACGTGCCCTCCGGGTTTCCATTCACTCCATCGGACATCGCATGAGTATCAGCATCGGCATCAACGGCTTCGGACGGATGGGGCGCCTGGCCCTGCGCGCGGCCTGGGGCGACCCAGGCCCGGCCTTCGTCCACATCAACGACCCCGCAGGCGACCCGGCCACGCTGGCGCACCTGCTGCAGTTCGATTCGGTGCATGGGCGCTGGGATCGCGGCATCCGCGCGGCAGACGGCGCACTGGTGATCGACGACGTGCGCATCCCGGTCAGCCGCCACCACGACATCGCCGCCAGCGACTGGTCGGCCTGCGACGTCGTGATCGAGGCCTCCGGCAAGTTCCGCAAGCCCGACGTGCTGCAGCCCTACCTCGACCAGGGCGTGAAGCGGGTGGTGGTGACCGCGCCGATCAAGGCCGCCGGCGCGCTCGACATCGTCATGGGCGTGAACCACCAGCGCTTCGATCCCGCGCGGCACCGCATCGTGTCGGCCGCCTCGTGCACCACCAACTGCCTGGCGCCGGTGGTGAAGGCGATCCACGAGGGGCTCGGCATCCGCCACGGCAGCCTGACCACCATCCACAGCCTCACCAACACCCAGGTGATCGTCGATGCGCCGCACAAGGACCTGCGCCGCGCGCGCGCCTGCGGCAGCAGCCTGATCCCCACCTCGACCGGTTCGGCGACGGCGATCGCCGAGATCTTCCCCGAACTGCGCGGCCGCCTCGACGGCCATGCCGTGCGGGTGCCGCTCACCAATGCCTCGCTCACCGACTGCGTGTTCGAGGTCGAGCGCGCGACCACGGTGGAGGAAGTCAACGGACTGCTGCGCGCCGCGGCGGAAGGCGAACTTGCAGGAATCCTCGGTTACGAGGAACGGCCGCTGGTGTCGATCGACTTCCTGCACGATCCGCGCTCGGCGATCGTCGATGCGCCGTCGACCCTCGTGGTCAACGGCACCCAGGTGAAGATCTACGCCTGGTACGACAACGAATGGGGCTACGTGAACCGCACCGTGGAACTGGTGCGGCTGGTCGGCGGGGCGGGCTGACGCATGTCCGCACGGCTGTCGCCCGACGTGCGCCAGTACCTGCTGGTCACCGGCAACTACTGGGCGTTCACCCTCACCGATGGCGCGCTGCGCATGCTGGTGGTGCTGCATTTCCACCAGCTGGGCTACAGCCCGCTGCAGATCGCGTTGCTGTTCCTGTTCTACGAATTCTTCGGCGTGGTCACCAACCTCGTCGGCGGCTGGCTGGGCGCGCGGATCGGGCTCAACCGCACCATGCACATCGGCCTGGCGCTGCAGGTGTTGGCGTTGGGGATGCTGCTGGTGCCAGCGGCGTGGCTGACCGTCGTTTGGGTGATGGCGGCGCAGGCGCTGTCGGGCATCGCCAAGGACCTCAACAAGATGAGCGCCAAGAGCAGCATCAAGCTGCTGGTGGCGGACGATCGCCCGGGCACGCTGTATCGCTGGGTGGCGGCCCTCACCGGGTCGAAGAACGCGCTCAAGGGCGTCGGCTTCTTCCTCGGCGGCGTGCTGCTGACCGCGGTCGGCTTCGCGCCAGCGGTGGCGATCATGGCCGCGGCGCTGCTGCTGGTGTGGCTGGCGAGCCTGGTGTTGCTCAAGGGAGAGCTGGGCAAGGCGAGCGCGCGGCCGAAGTTCCGCGACGTCCTGTCCAAGAGCCGTGCGATCAACCTGCTGTCGGCGGCGCGGATGTTCCTGTTCGGTGCGCGCGACGTGTGGTTCGTGGTCGCGCTGCCGGTGTTCCTGTCCACCACGCTGGCCTGGGATTTCTGGCAGGTGGGCGGGTTCATGGCGGCGTGGATCATCGGTTACGGCTTCGTGCAGTCGCTGGCGCCGTACGTCACCGGACGCGATGATGCGCGCATGCCCGGCGGGCGCGCGGCGTTCGCGTGGGGCGCGGCGCTGGCCCTGGTGCCGCTGGCGATGGCCGCGATGCTCGGCGCCGGTGTACCGCCGCAGCCGGTGCTGGTGGGCGGGCTGGCCGTGTTCGGCGTGCTGTTCGCGGTCAACTCGTCGCTGCACAGCTACCTGATCGTCGGCCATGCGGCGCGCGACGGCGTGTCGCTGGACGTGGGCTTTTACTACATGGCCAATGCGATGGGCCGGCTGCTGGGCACGGTGCTGTCGGGCTGGGTGTTCCAGGTCGCGGGAATCGGCGCGTGCCTGGTGATTTCCGGCGTGTTCGTCGCGCTGGCGGCGCTGATCGTGCGCGCGTTGCCGGCGGTGCCCAGGGCGCGGTCGGGGAGGGAGTGACATCCGGCTGAGTGCGTGGATCCGCGACGCGACTCCGGCCGGTTCGCCTCACTCGATGGTCGGATGTTCACCGCATCGGCTCTGCCGGCCAACGTTTCGAGCGTAGGCGGCAGCGTTGCCGGCTATGCCGGACCGCCCCCGCGTGAGACAGGCAGCCGCCAGCCGCGCCGGATCGCCAGCCAGCGAATCACGAAACAGGCGGTGGCGCCGCCCACGGTCACGGGCGTGGGCGGCAGGTCCAGCGCATCGCCGGCCACCACCACGGTCGCGCCGACGAAGGCAGCGATCGCATACAGCTCGCGCTGCAGCACGCTCGGAACCTGCGCCACCAGCACGTCGCGTACGATCCCGCCGCCGACACCCGACAGGATGCCGAGCATGATCGCCCCGGTCGGGCCGAGTCCGGCGTCCAGCGCCTTGTCCGCGCCGAGCACCGCGAACAGCGACAGCCCGACCGCATCGGACAGCTGCACCGGGTTGCGCATGCGCTCGACCTGCTCGTGGCGGTAGAACGTGAGCAGGCCGGCGGTGCTGGACACGGCGAGATAGCGCCAGTCGAGCACCGACACCGGCGGCGTCGCGCCCAGCAGCACATCGCGGATGATGCCGCCGGCCGTGGCTGCGGCGAACGCCAGCACCAGCACGCCGAACAGGTCGAGGCGATGGCGCACCGCCACCAGTGCGCCGCTGATCGCGAACGCGAAGGTGCCGACGAAGTCGATGATCGCGACGAAGGTGGAGGTCATCGGCCTGGCCGGTGGGAATGCGACGAGGATGGCCCTTGGCGGCGACGCGCGGAAGCCGGGACACGGGCCCGCGCCCGACCGGGCATCATCCGCAGGGCTGGTCTTTCGCGAAGGGGTTGAGCCGGCGCACCCAGCTGTCGCCGCAGTCGATGTCCACCGGCGCCTCGCGGGCCTCGCGCGCCGCGGCCTCGCGGGTGGCGGCATCGCGGCGGGTCCGTTCGATCTCGGCCAGGCGCGCGCGGATCGCAGGCATCGCCGCGAGCGCGGCGCGTTCGCCCTCGAGGATGGCGGCGTTGCGCTGCTCGAAACTCACCGGCCCGATCTCGTTGACCTGCGGCCGGATCACCACGTCCGCGCGTTCGAGTTCCTGCCGCCCCAGCGTCTGGCCCATGATCGTGATCGACTGGTTGACGATCCCGGCCATGCCGGTCGGCGTACGCCCGCCCGCCTTGCTGGAGATGTCGATGGCGATCACCACGTCCGCGCCCAGCTGGCGCGCCGCGTCCACCGGCACCGGGCTGACCACGCCGCCGTCGACGTAACTGTGCCGGCCGATGCGGGTGGGCTCGAACACGCCGGGGACGCTGCTCGAGGCGCGCACCGCCTGGCCGGTGTTGCCGCGTACGAACACCACGCGATCGCCGGTATCCAGCCGCGTGGCCACGGCCGCGAAGGGCTTCTTCATCCGCTCGATCGGGAGTCGGCCGACCTCCGCGTTCACGTAGTCCTGCAGGGCCTGGCCCTGGACCAGGCCGCCGGAGAACAGCCGGATGTCGCGCAGGGTGGACTCGTCCAGCGCGACCGCGCGCTCCTGCATCCGGAACGGGTCGATGCCGCTGGCGTAGAGCGCGCCGACCACGCTGCCGGCGCTGGTGCCGGCGACCACGTCGGCGCGGATGCCGTTGGCTTCGAGCATCTTGATCGCGCCGATGTGTGCGAAGCCCTTGGCCGCGCCGCCGCCGAGCGCCAGTCCGACCTTCGGCGGCGGGGAAACCGCGGCAGGCGCGACCGGAGTCGGGGCCGGCGGCGCAGGCGGACGGGTGGCCTCACCGCCGCCGCAGGCGACGAGCACGACGCACAGCAGCGTGGCGCAGAACGGGCGGATCCGGCGTGGAATCGGGCGCATGCGTGGGCGGGCGTTGGACACCGCGGCGAGCATAGCGGCCAGCGGCCTGTCGCCAGCTGAAGCCGTCGCGCCGGACGCCCGCGCCTTGCGCGCGAACCACGCCGGCGCAGGCATGAAAAAGGCCGGCGTGTGGCCGGCCTCTTCCATGCGGTATCGAGTGGTGGAGCCAGGGAGGATCGAACTCCCGACCTCGTCATTGCGAACGACGCGCTCTCCCAGCTGAGCTATGGCCCCACGGCAGGACGGCGATTATACGGGTGTAGAGCCGTCGTCGCCAGCCGGCAGCAGCAGCGGCGCGAGCGCGGGTTCGAGTTCGCTCCGGCGCCAGCCCGAGAGCACGCCGGGCCAGTCCTCGCCGTCGAGCAGCGATTCCAGCCAGCGGCGCGATGCCAGCACCCCGTCGGGCAGCCCCAGTTCGCCGCTGCGCGCGGCCACGGCGTCCTGCAGCCGGCGCAGCGCCTTGCGGTCGCGCTCGCTGGTGCGAGGCGCGGGCGCGTCGTCCTCGTCGGGCAGGGGCGTGCCCAGCGCCTCGAACACGGAACCTGCGAGCTTGCGCGGCGCCTTGGGGTGCGTTTCGAACAGGCGGTCGAGTGCGCCGCGGTCCGCCGGCGCCTCGCGCGCCAGCGCCGCGGCGAGGTCGTTGTCCAGCACCCAGGTGCGAGGACGGTCGCTGCGCCGCGCCTGCGCATCGCGCCAGCGCAACAGGCGCAGCAGGCGGCGCTGTCCCGCGTCGTCGAGGAACTGCGCGCTGCGCAGCGACAGGTGCGGCCAGCGTTCGCCCTCGTCGCTGCGTGCATTGTCCAGCAGGCGCGCGCAATCCTCGTCGAACCACGCGCGTCGCCCCAGCGCGTCCAGCCGCGCCGACAGTGCGTCGTGCAGCGCGAACAGGTGGCGCACATCGTCGGCGGCATAGGCCAGCTGCGACGGCGACAGCGGGCGCTTCATCCAGTCCGACCGGGTTTCGCCCTTGTCCACGGCGATGCCGAGCAGTTCCTGCACCAGTCGCTGGTAGCCCAGGCCCGCGCCGATGCCGGCCAGCCCGGCCGCGATCTGGGTGTCGAACAGCGGCTCGGGCAACGCGTCGCAGGTACGCCGCAACGCGACCAGGTCCTCGCTGGCGCTGTGCATCACCTTGGCCACGGACCGCTCGCGCAGCAGCGGTGCGAGCGCCTCGGGCATGCCGGGCGCGAGCATGTCGAGCAGCAGGATCACCGGCGCTGCGGGCGCGGCCGCTTCCAGCGCCAGCTGCACCAGCGACAGTTGCGGCCAGTAGGTGCGTTCGCGGATGAATTCCGTGTCGATCGCAACCCGGGTGGTGACGGTTTCGAGATGCGAACGCAGGACGGCGGGTTCGGTGACCCAGTGCACGGACGATGACGACATGGGCGGCAGCCTAACGGCCGGCGGCCCGGGGTGGCAATCCTGGGCGCCTCCGCGGTGTGCCGGCGGACGCGTCGCCTCCCCGGTCGCGATGGCTTAATCTGGTGGCGATGCCGTCGAAGAAGTCCGTCTTGCGCAGGGCCTGGATCGCGCTGGCCGTGTGCGCCGTGTCCGTGGCCGGCTGCACGCGCGATCCGGCCGCGGCGCCCGATGCCGATGGCGTGCCGGCTCCGGTCGAGCAGAGCGAAGCCGGAACCGGCAGCGTCACCATCAGCGGCGACGACCGGGCCGCGGGCAGTCTGACCTGGCAGGTGCCGGCGGTGGATTTGTCGGACACGGATCCGCAGGCGTTGCGCCGCCGTGCCGACGAGGCGCTGGCGGACGGACGGCTGCACGAGGATGCCGACGCCGCGATCCCGCTCTACCTGGCGCTGTCGACCCTGCCCGGGCACGGTCGTCACGCCGAAGCCGGGCTGCGTCGCGCCCTGCAGCGCGTGCTGCAACAGGGCGAGGCATCATTGGCGGCCGCCGGGGAGGATGCCGGCGCACTTCCGCGTGCGCGCCGGCTGGCGGCGGTGGCGCGCACGGTCGACGCCGAGGACGCCGCGGTGCTGGAATTCCTGCAGCGCGTGGACCTCGCCGAACGGGTGGGCGCGCTCAACGCCGCGGGCGAGCGCGCGCTCGCCGAAGGGCGCCTGGGGGAATCCGGTGGCGGTGCGCTGGGGGCCTTCCGCGACGCGCTCGACCTGCAGCCCGCGCAGCCGCGGGCGCTGCAGGGCGTGGCTGCGGTGGAGAGCGCGATGATCCGGCGCGCGGAGGATGCCGCCGATGCGGGCGAATTCGACCTCGCACGGCGCTGGCTCGCGTTCGCGGCCGAAGTCCGGCCCGACCAGGGACTGGAGACCGTGGTGGACGCGCACGCACGCGTGGACCGCCTGCGCGCCACGCGCATCGCGCGCCTGCGCGACCTCGGGATCGCGGCGCTGCCGAAGTTCGGCGGCGTCGATGTCGCCCGCCGGCACCTGGCCGAGCTGCTGCGCATCGCGCGCCCGGGCGATCCGGTGGCGTCCGAACTGCGCGAGCGCATCGACCTGGCGGTGCACTACGGCCTGTACGCACCCGGACAGGTGTTCACCGACGCGCTCGAGACCGGCGGGCGCGGGCCGCAGATGGCGGTGGTGCCGCACGGGGCGTTCACCATGGGCGCGCGCGACGGCGAAGTCGACGCCAGCGACTACGAGCGGCCCGCCCACGCGATCCGCTTCGAGCGCGGCTTCGGCATGGCGATCCGCGAGATCACGGTCGGCGAGTTCCGCCGCTTCATCGCCGCGACCGGGCACCGCACGCGCGCCGCGCGGCGCGGGTTCTCGATGGTGTACGACGAGCGCAGCGGCAACTTCGTGCGCCGCAGCGGGGTGGACTGGTTCTCCGACTACCTCGGCCGGCCCGCCGACGACGGCCTCCCGGTGCTGCACGTGAGCGCGCGCGATGCGCAGGCCTACGCCGAATGGCTGGCGGCGCAGACCGGCAAGCGCTACCGGCTGCCGAGCGAGGCCGAGTTCGAGTATGCGCTGCGTGCAGGCGGGCAGGGCCGCTATCCATGGGGCGATGGGGAGCCCCCGCCGCGCGTGGCCAACACCACCGGCGCGCGCGACCGTTCTCCCGCCGGCCGTGCCTGGGCCAATGCGTTCGGCGGCTACGGCGACGGCTACTGGGGCCCGTCCCCCGTGGGCCGGATGGTGCCGAATGCATGGGGTCTTCACGACCTGGCTGGCAACGTCAGCGAGTGGGTGGCCGACTGCTGGCATGATGGCTACCGGCGGGCGCCCGGGGACGGCTCGGCATGGGTCAACCCCGGATGTCGCGACCAGGTCATCCGGGGAGGGTCCTGGGCCAGTTCGCCGGCGCAGACGCGCTCGGCCTGGCGCGCCCCGGCCAACGTGGACACCACCAATGCGCGGCTCGGCTTCCGGGTCGTGCGCGACCTGTAGGACCGGGGAGACAGACTGATGCGACGCGATCCGTTCGGTGGGCGCCACGCGGGACAGCCGGCCACGCGCCGCCGCGGCATCAATCCCCGCTTCATCATCCTGCTGCTGTTCGCGGGCTACGGGGTCTACTACTGGTTCTCGAACCAGTCGGTGGACGCGGTCACCGGCGAGTCGGTGCTGATCGACAAGGGCCTGTCGATCGACGACGAGAAGGCGCTGGGATTGCAGGCCTACCAGGAAATCCTGCAGCAGGAGCAGCCGGTGGACCCGAACTCGCCGATCGCGCAGCAGGTGCGCAGCATCGCCCAGCGGCTGGTGGCGAAGGTTCCGGAGGTGGAAGCCGCACTGGCGGCGGAGAACGGCCAGCCGGCGCCGACCTTCTCGCGCGGCTTCGAGTGGGAAGTCAATGTGATCGAATCCGAGCAGGCCAATGCCTTCTGCCTGCCGGGCGGGAAGATGGCCGTCTACACCGGACTGGTGCCGGTGGCGCAGAACGAGAACGCGATGGCGGTGGTGATGGGCCACGAGATCGCGCACGCACTGCTGCGCCACGGCGCGCAGCGCATGGCCCAGCAGAAACTCAGCCAGGTGGGGCAGATGGCCGGCGCGATGAGCGGCATGGACCCGCAGCAGCAGCAGATGATCATGGCCGCGATGGGTTACGGCTACCTGCTGCCGTACGCGCGCAAGCACGAGACCCAGGCCGACGAGGTCGGGCTGATGCTCGCGGCCGCGGCCTGCTTCGACCCGCAGGAATCGGTGCCGCTTTGGGAGCGGATGGGCGAGGCGAGTGGTGGCCAGGCACCGCCGGAGTTCTCCTCCACCCACCCCAATCCCGGCACCCGCATCGCCAACCTGCAGTCGCTGATGCCCAAGGCCCTCGAGTATCGCGAACGCTTCTGCGGCGCCGGTCCCGCCGGTGGCGCGGCGCGTTAGCCGCGCGCGACCCGCTCAGAACCCCATGTACAGGCCGCCGTTGACCGGGATGTTGGCACCGGTGATGTAGCCGGCGTCGTCGGCGCTGAGGAACTCGACCGTGCGCGCGATCTCCCCCGGATGCCCGAGGCGTCCGACCGGCACCTTGTCCACGATGCCCTGGCGGATGTCGTCGGGGATCGCGGCCACCAGCGCCGTTTCGCAGTAGCCCGGCGAGACGGAATTCACGGTCACGCCCTTGCGCGCCACCTCGCGGGCCAAGGCCATGGTGAAACCATGCATGCCGGCCTTGGCGGCGGAATAGTTGGTCTGGCCGAACTGGCCGGTCTGGCCATTGACCGAGCTGATGTTGACGATGCGCCCGAAACCGCGGCCGGTCATGCCCTCGATCGCGTGCCGACACAGGTTGAACACGCTGTCGAGGTTGACCGAGAGCACCGATTCCCACTGCGCGCGGTCCATCTTGCGCAGGGTGGTGTCGCGGGTGATGCCGGCGGCGTTGACCAGGATGTCGGGTCCCTCGCCGGCGGCCTCGATCCCGCGCACGAACTCTCCGCAGGCGTCGAAGTCGGCCACGTCCAGCGGCGCGAAGCGCACGTCCAGCCCGTCGACCTCGGCTTCGAAGCGCGCCACGCGCTCGGGATGCCCGCCCAGGTCGGCGGCGACCACGCGGCGGCCGGCGCGGGCGAGCGCGATGCAGATGGCGGTGCCGAGCCCGCCGATGCCGCCGGTGACGACGGCCGTTCGCTTGTTCATGAGGGTCCGGGATCTGGAACGGATGGCGCGGCGCGGCGATCCGCACGCGTCGGGTCGCGCAGGGCGGGAGGACTCAGCGGCCGCGCTTGTCCGGTGGACGCCGGTCCGGGTCCGGCTTCTGGCCGACGCTGCCGGTCAGGTTCTTCTGGAATTCCTTCCACATGTCCATGTTGCGCTCGGTGAGCTGGTTCATCATCGCCCACGGCGTCTGCCCGAGCATGCCGCCCATCTGCTGGCGGAACTGCTGCTGCTGGTCGAGGAAGACCTGCATCGAGCGCTCGAGGTAGTTGCCCATGAACCCCTGCAGCGAGTCGCCGTAGAACCGGATGATCTGGCTCAGCAGCTGGGTCGAGAGCATCGGTTCGCCGTCCGATTCGTGCTCGGCGATGATCTGCAGCAGGACCGACCGGGTCAGGTCCTCGCCCGACTTGGCGTCGCGGACCTCGAAATCCTCGCCGTCGACGATCAGCTGGCGCACATCCTCGATCGTGATGTAGCTGGAGATCTCGGTGTCGTAGAGACGACGGTTGGGGTACTTCTTGATGATCCGGTTCGCGGCCATGGAGCAGCTGCCCGATAGATGGTGCCGCGCAGCATGGCGCAGCGCAGCACGGCTTGCAAGCAGCCGCCATGAGTGCGCGGCGTTCATGAAGCCGGCGTCCGCGCGAGGGGGCATGCACGCCTGGCGGATCGGACGGCCCGCCATCGCGGGTCCGTGTACCGCCGTCGTGCGAATCCGTCCCCCGGGCAGCAGGCAGGCCGGCGGTGCCGGCCTGTTCGCGTGTTGCGGCGGGGACGGTGCTACCAGCCCATGTGGTGGCCGCCGTTGATGTCCAGGTTCGAGCCGGTGATCCAGGCCGCCTGCTCGTCCACCAGAAAGGCCACGGCGTAGGCGATCTCCTCCGGCCTGCCCAGGCGCCCGGTGGGGATGTCGGCAGCGATCTTGGCGCGCACTTCCTCCGGCACCGCCATCACCATGTCGGTGGCGACGTAGCCGGGCGAGACCGTGTTCACGGTGATTCCCAGCTTGGCGTTCTCGCGCGCCAGCGAAATGGTGAAGCCGTGCATGCCGGCCTTGGCCGCGGCGTAGTTGGCCTGGCCATACTGGCCCTTGAGCCCGTTGATCGAGCTGATCTGGATGATCCGGCCCCACTTGCGCTCGCGCATGCCCTCGATCACCGGCCGGGTGACGTTGAACACCGAGTTGAGGTTGGTGTTGATGACATCGCCCCACTGCGGGGCGCTCATCTTGTGGAAGGTGCCGTCGCGCGTGATGCCGGCGTTGTTGACCAGGATGTCGACGGGGCCGAGCGTCTTCTCGACCTCGCGCACCATCGCCTCGGCTTCGTCGGGCGAGGTGACGTCGCCCTTGACCAGGGCGAACTCGTAGCCGTCGGCCTTCATCTGCGCCTGCCAGGCGCGCGCCTTTTCCTCGCTGCGGTAGTTGGTGGCCACCCTGTGGCCCTGGTCCGCGAGCTTCTTGCAGATCGCCGTGCCGATACCGCCGGTGCCGCCGGTCACCAGAGCCACCCGTGTCGTCATGTCCTTGCTTCCCGTTTCGCCGCCACCCGCGGCACCGGGACAGTTTAGTCGCGGTGCGCGACAGGGGTGTTGTGCATCGCGGCGGGCAACCGGACCGGGCCGCGCGGAATGCGCGTCACATCGAATGTCGCCAGCGCGCAATCCAGGAACCCCGCGGGACCGGTGGCGGTCGCGACCGCGTCCGGATCCTGGCCGAGGATGCGCCACGCCAGCGCGAGCGCGGGCAGGGGCGCGGCGGCATCCACCGGCGACGCGGCCAGCGCCTTCGACAGCTTGTGCCCGGACGCGTCCACCACCAGCGGCAGGTGCGCGTAGCGCGGCGTGGACAGGCCCAGGCGCTGCTGCAGCAGGATCTGGCGCGGGGTGGAGTCCAGCAGGTCGGCGCCGCGCACGACGTCGGTGATGCCCTGCGCGGCGTCGTCCACCACCACCGCCAGCTGGTAGGCCCACAGCCCGTCGGCGCGGCGCAGGACGATGTCGCCGACGGCGGTCGCGACGTCCTGGGCCACCTGCCCGTGCAGCGCATCGTCGAAGGCGATCACGCAGCCATCCGGCACGCGCAGGCGGACGGCGGGATCCGCGCGCCGCGCGCCGGCCACGCAATGCCGATGGACGCCGCCCTGTCCGGCGACGTCGGCGCGGCTGCAGTGGCATTCGAACGCGTCCCCGGCGTCGAGCAGCCGCCCGAGCGCGGCCGCGTAGTGCGCGCCACGGGTGCTCTGGTATTCGACTTCGCCGTCGTGCCGCAGGCCGAACGCGGCCAGGGCCCGGATCTGTGCCTGCGCCGCGCCCGCGACTTCTCGCGGCGGATCGAGATCCTCCACCCTGAGCCGCCACTCGCCCCCGCTGCGGCGCGCCATGAGCCAGCTTCCCAGTGCCGCCACCAGCGATCCCAGGTGCAGCGGTCCGGTGGGCGAGGGCGCGAAGCGGCCGCGGTACGGAGCGGGGGCGGGCATGGGCGGGGCTGAACGCTTCGGTGGAATGGCTGGGCAACGGGCGCGGCAACGCCCGGGGCAACTTGAAATTCACCCTCGCCAACCATAATGGAACATGACGACGGACGCCCGACGACGTCCGCCCTGACCAGACCCTCCCATGTTCAAGCGCATCACCCTGTTCCTGATCACCAACCTCGCGGTGCTGGCCCTCGTCAGCATCGTCATGGCGATCTTCGGCGTGAACCCGTCGACCTTCGCCGGCCTGCTGGTGTTCGCCGCGCTGTTCGGCTTCGGCGGTTCGCTGATCTCGCTGTTCCTGTCCAAGTGGACCGCCAAGCGCTTCAGTGGCGCGCAGGTGATCGAGCAGCCGCGCAGCGAGGTCGAGCGCTGGCTGGTCGAGACCGTCAAGCGGCAGGCGCAGGCCGCCGGCATCGGCATGCCCGAGGTGGCCGTCTACGACGCGCCCGAGATCAACGCCTTCGCCACCGGTGCCAACCGCAACAACGCGCTGGTCGCGGTGTCGACCGGGTTGCTGCGGTCGATGGACCGCGACGAAGCCGAAGCGGTGCTCGCGCACGAGGTCGCCCACGTCGCCAACGGCGACATGGTCACCATGGCGCTGCTGCAGGGCGTGCTGAACACGTTCGTGATCGTGCTGGCGCGGGTGGTGGCGCGCGCGCTGAGCCAGTACATGGGCCGCGACATGGGCGGGATGGCGTATTTCGCCGTGGTGTTCGCACTCGACATGGTGTTCGGCCTGTTCGCGAGCATGATCGCGATGTGGTTCTCGCGTCACCGCGAGTTCCGCGCCGACGCCGGCGGCGCCGCACTGGCGGGTCGGCCCAAGATGATCGCCGCGCTGGAGCGGCTGGCGCAGAACCACGGCCAGAACACGTTGCCCAAGCAGATCGCCGCGTTCGGCATCAGCGGCGGCATCGGCCACGGCCTCAAGCGCCTGCTGATGAGCCACCCGCCGCTGGAGGAGCGCATCGCCGCGCTGCGCAATGCGCCGCCGGAGACCCTGCGCGAGGGCGTGCTGGTCTGATTCGCTGTCCGCCGCGTCGAGCGGCGGCGGCTGGAACACGAAAGGCGCGGATACCGCGCCTTTCGCTTCTCAGATCGGCGGTCCGGGCGGGTCTCCGCGACACCCGTCCGCGATGATCACTCGAAGTCGTAGTTCATCACCGGGCTGGCGGTCGCCAGGAAGTGGCCTTCGACGTAGTCCACGCCCGACGAGAACAGGATCGACATGCTGGCCGCGTCCTGCACGTACTCGGCGATCGTGCGGATGCCGAGTTCGCGCGCACGCTTGGCGATCTCGCGGACGCGGGCCTGGTTCTCCTCGTTGCGCGGCAGTTCCTCGATGAAGCTGCGGTCGACCTTGAGCATGTTCGGCTTCAGGTGCGTGAGCAGCTGGAACGAGTCCAGGCCGACGCCGAACTGTTCCAGCGCCAGCCGACAGTCGTAGCGGCCGATGGCGTCGGCGAAGGCCTGGGTCGCCTTGAGGTGGGTGAACACCTTGGCCTCGGGAAGCTCCAGCACCAGGTACTCGCCCGGCACCCCGTGCGCCTGAAGCTGTTCGCCGATGAAGGCCGCCAGCCCGCTGTCGTCCAGCGCGGCCTGGGTCACTTTCACCAGCAGTGTGGTGGGCCGGTTGGCGGCGATCCGCTGGCCCAGCACCGCGATCGCCTGGCCGATCACGGCACGGTCGATCTCGCTCAGCAGGGCGTGGTCCTCGGCGATCTGCATGAAGTTCGACGGCGAGATCAGCTGGCCATCGCCGGGATCCAGGCGCATCAGCGCCTCGTAGGTGGCGCCGGTGTCGCCCTGCAGGTTGATGATCGGCTGGTAGTGCAACACGAAGCGGTCGTGGTCGAGCGCATCGCGCAGGCGCGCGACCCAGGCGCGCACGTGTTCCTCCTCGGCGCGGTCCATCGCCGCGGGGTCGAAGATCTCGTAGCGGTTGCCGCCCACGCCCGAGGACGATTCGACCCCCTGCGTCGCCTTGGCCAGCACCTGCGAGACGCTGGCGATCTTCTCGCCGATCTGCACGCCGCCGATGCTGGCGGTGATCACGCTCGAACGGGTGCCGATGGAGAACACGTCGGCCGAGAACGCGGACAGGATGCGCTCGGCCAGGGCCGAGGTGGCGGCGTAGTCGCTGCCGCGCAGCAGCACCGCCAGGGTATGTTCGGAGAAGCGCGCGCCGGTCGCGCGGCCGTCCAGGCCCTCGCCGCGCAGCACCTCCTGCAGCCGGTGGCCGATCGCGGCCATCAGCGCGTCGGCCGAATCCAGGCCGATGTCCTGCAGCAGGCGCTGGTAGTGGTCGGGCTGGATCAGCAGCAGGCCGTGGTGGCCCTTGTGCTGGCCGGCGTCGTCGACCGCGTCCTCGAGCGAGCGCAGGAACGTCGGCCGGTTGAGCAGGCCGGTGACCTGGTCGCGCTGGCGCAGCTCCTCCAGTTCCTGGGCCAGCTCGGGGTCGAACTCCTGGCGGCGGAAGACCACCTGCAGGCAGGGCTCGCCCTCGTACTGGGCCTGGGTGAACTCCATCGAGGCCGCGAACGCGTTGCCCTCCAGGTCGCGCGCCTCCAGTTCGTAGCGCGGCGGCGGCGCCTCGCCCTTGGCCAGCGACTTGAGCAGCTGCTTGAATTCCTCGACGTGCTGCGGACCGACCATGTCCAGCAGCGACATGCCTTCGATGTCCTCGAAGCTGTCGTAGCCGAACATCTCCAGATAGGCGCTGTTGGCGCGGATGTGCATGCCTTCGTGGACGTAGGCGATCGGGTCGCGCGAGGATTCGATCAGCGCGTCGCAGCGGCGTTCGGTCTCGCGCACCCGGGCTTCGAGCCGGCGCTGCGCGCGGCGTGCCTCGAGGTCGTCCCATTCGTTGCGCACCTGCGACAGCACCTGCTGCGGCCGGTGGCGCAGCGCCACCGCACGCGCGCCGGCGGTCAGCACGGCGTCGTACTGCGCTTCGTCCAGCTGTTCGGCGATCGCGATCACCGGCAGGTCCTTGCCGGTGCCGGTGACCAGCTGCATGGTGTCATCGAAGCTGAGCGCCTGGGTCGCCAGCGCCGCCAGCACCAGGTCGGACGGGCCCGCCAGCGCCGCGGTGAGTTCCTGCGGGGTGGCCGCGCGCACGGGCCGCACCGCGATCCCGGCGTTGCGCAGCCCGCTGACCAGCGCCTCTGCATCCTCGACGCGTTCGTCGACGATCAGCAGGCGCAGCGCGTTTTCAGGCTTCTTCGACATGCAGTCCTCCCCATGGAAGCGGGGTTATGCCACGGCATCGCGGGTCGAGTCCATGGCGTCGCTCACATTGGACGCTTCGAACCCTCGCCTGCGACTTCGCGCACCAGCCGCGGCAACAGGTAGCCGGGCAGGCGCGCACGCATGGCGGCGTGCAAGGCGCGTGCCTGGTCGTCGGGCACCTCGAAATGCGCGGCGCCGGCGACGCGGTCGAGCTGGTGCAGGTAGTAGGGCAGCACGCCGGCGGCGAAGCCGCGCTCGGACAGCGCCGCCTGGGCATCGAGGCTGTCGTTCACCCCGCGCAGCAGCACCGCCTGGTTGAGCAGGCTGGCGCCGGTGGCGCGCAGCCGCGCCATCGCGGCGTCGACGGCGGAGTCGAATTCGTTGGCATGGTTGGCGTGGACCACCACGGCGACCGGCCAGGGCAGCCGCGAGAGCCAGGCGGCCAGTGCGTCGTCGACCCGCTCCGGCAGCACGATCGGCAGGCGCGTGTGCAGGCGCAGCCGGCGTACGTGGTCGATCCCGGCGAGGGCGTCGGTCAGCGCCGCGAGCTTGGGGGTCGACAGGGACAGGGGATCGCCGCCCGACAGGATCACCTCGTGCAGGCCCGGATCGGCGCGGATCGTCTCCACGGCCTCGGTCCACTGGTGGGCCGCTGCGGTCTGCTCGGCATACGGGAAGTGGCGGCGGAAGCAGTATCGGCAGTGCACCGCGCAGCTGCCGGTGGCGACCAGCAGGGCGCGCCCCTCGTACTTGTGGATCACGCCATGGCCGGCGCGCGCGGCCGCGTCGCCGACGGCGTCCAGCGAGAAGCCGGGCACGGGGCGCAGTTCCTCGTCGAGCGGCAGCACCTGGCGCAGCAGGGGGTCGTGCGGGTCGCCATGGCGCATGCGCGCGGCGAACCCACGCGGCACGCGCAGCGGGAACGCCTCCGCGGCGGCGTCGGAGACGCCGGCCAGCGTGTCCAGGCCGAGCAGCGACAGCAGTTCGCGCGGGTCGCGGATGGCATCGCGCCACAGGGCCTGCCAGCCCCGCGGCTGCAGCCGGGCGGGGGCAGCAGGTATCATGGCGGTTTGCGATTCTCGGGCCGGCGGCGCCGGCACTCACCGAATTCCCACATTCTAGCCGCCCGCGGGCGGCCACAGCAGGAGACGCCATGGCCACCCTGGGCATGAACGACGTGAAGAACGGCCAGAAGATCCTGGTCAACAACGAGCCGGCGATCATCACCGAGACCGACTACGTCAAGCCCGGCAAGGGCCAGGCCTTCACCCGCGTGCGCTACCGCCTGATCAAATCCGGCCGGATGCAGGAAGTCACCATGAAGTCGACCGACTCGGTCGAGGCCGCCGACGTGGTCGACACCGACATGCAGTACCTCTACAGCGACGGCGAGTACTGGCACTTCATGAACCCCGAGAGCTTCGAGCAGGTGCAGGCCGACCAGGCCGGCATGGGCGGCGCGGAGAAGTGGCTCAAGGGCGAGGAAACCTGCGTCGTGACGCTGTGGAACGGCACCCCGATCATGGTGACGCCGCCGAACTTCGTCGAACTCAAGATCACCGAGACCGATCCGGGCGTGCGCGGCGACACCTCGGGCGGCGGCGGCAAGCCCGCCACCCTGGAGACCGGCGCGGTGGTCCGCGTGCCGCTGTTCGTCGGCCAGGAAGAGACGATCAAGGTCGATACCCGTTCGGGCGAGTACGTCAGCCGCGTGAAGTGACGCGGCGGCGCGCCCCGCGCGTCGGGGTCTCGTCCGCGCGCAGGGTTCGTCTCGGCGCGACATATCGTCGGCGCGCAGCGCGCAGCGCGCGGGGCGCTGTCGGCCCTGCGTCACGGCGCCGGAAGGGTCGAGCGTTGCGGGCGTGCAGGACGGTCATCCGCAGCGTGCGCACGGAATGACAGAATGGGCCCATGACAGATGCCCAGATCCCCGAACCCTGTGATCTCCTGATCGAAGCCGGCTTCGTCGTGCCGGTCGAGCCGCACGGCGTGGTGCTCGACGATCATGCCGTCGCGGTCCGCGACGGACGCATCCTCGCGCTGATGCCCGTCGCCGAGGCGCGCCGGCGCTTCGCCGCCGCCGAGACCGTGTCCCGCCCCGACGCGGCGCTGGTCCCGGGTCTGGTCAACGCGCATACCCACAACCCGATGACGCTGCTGCGCGGCGTGGCCGACGACCTTCCGCTCAAGGTCTGGCTGCAGCAGCACATCTGGCCGATCGAGGGCGCGGTGATCAGCCCCGGGTTCGTCGAGGACGGCGTGACCCTGGCCATCGCCGAACTGCTGCGCGGCGGTGTGACCTGCGTCAACGAGAACTACTTCTTCCCCGACGTGCAGGCAGCCACGTACCGCCGATACGGCTTCCGTGCCCGCATCGGCCTGCCGGTGATCGATTTCCCCACCGCCTGGGCGTCGAGCGACGACGAGTACTTCGACAAGGCCGGCGCGGTCCACGACCAGTGGCGCGACGATCCGCTGGTGGCCACCGCGTTCGCGCCGCATGCGCCATACACGGTCAACGACGCGAACTTCGAACGCATCCGGATGCTGGCCGACCAGCTCGACCTGCCGGTGCACCTGCACCTGCACGAGACCGCGCAGGAGGTGGCGCAGTCGCTCGACGAGCACGGCCAGCGCCCGATCGCCCGCCTGGACCGGCTGGGCCTGGTGAACGACCGCCTGATCGCGGTGCACATGACCCAGCTGACCGAGGCCGAGATCCACCTGTGCGCGGAGCGCGGCGTGAGCGTGGTCCACTGCCCGGAGTCCAACCTCAAGCTGGCATCGGGTTTCTGTCCGGCCTGCGCCCTGGCGCGCGCCGGGGTGACGCTGGCGATCGGCACCGATGGCGTGGCCAGCAACAACGACCTGGACATGTTCGGCGAGACCCGCACCGCGGCGCTGCTGGCCAAGGCGGTGGCGAACGATGCCGCGGCGCTGGACGCGTTCGCCGCGCTGCGGGCCGCCACCCTGGGCGGCGCGAAGGCGATCGGGTTCGACCACCTGGTCGGCTCGATCGAGCCGGGCAAGCAGGCCGACCTGGCGTGCGTGGACCTGTCGGCGCTGGAAACCCAGCCGCTGCACCACGTGGTCTCGCAACTGGTCTACGCCACCGGGCGCCACCAGGTCAGCGATGTCTGGATCGCAGGCCGCGCACGCCTGCGCGAGCGCGTGCTGGTCGACATGGATTCCGCCCGCATCGTCGCCAACGCACGCCAGTGGCGCGAGCGCATCGCCGCGGTCGCGTTGCCCTAGGCGCATGGTCGCCGCTGCGGTCGCGGCGGCGCTGCGGGCTGCGGCGCATCGCCGGCAAGCGGCGCCTACAATGGCGCCCACGCACAGGACCCGAGCCGATGACCACTTCCCCCGGCGCCTCCGGCGCCAATTTCCGCCAGGACGAGCTCGACCGCTTCGGCGCGCTCGCCAACCGCTGGTGGGATCCCGACGGCCCGCAGAAGCCGCTGCACGCGCTCAACCCCGCGCGGCTGGGCTACGTGGCCGCGCGCGTTCCGCTGCACGGCGCGCGGGTGCTCGACGTCGGCTGCGGCGGCGGCCTGCTCAGCGAAGCGCTGGCGAAGGCGGGCGCGGACGTGGTCGCGATCGACCTCGCGCCGGAACTGGTGAAGGTGGCGCGCCTGCATGGGCTGGAATCGGGGGTGACGGTCGACTACCGCGTGCAGGCCGTGGAAGCGCTGGCCGCCGAGCAGCCCGGTGCGTTCGATGCCGTGACCTGCATGGAGATGCTGGAGCACGTGCCCGATCCGCTCGCGATCCTGCACGCCTGTGCCACCCTGCTCAAGCCGGGCGGCCGCCTGGTCGTGTCCACGCTCAATCGCACGCCGGCCGCATTCGCATTGGCGATCGTGGGCGCCGAGTACATCGCGCGCCTGCTGCCGACCGGCACCCACCGCTACAGCGAGTTCATCAAACCATCGGAACTGGCCGCCTGGCTGCGCGAGACGGGCCTGGCGCTGGAAGACGTCAGCGGCCTGCGGTACGAACCCTGGCGCAATACCGCCCGGATCGTGCCGCGCACCGACGTGAACTACCTGGCGTGCGCGCTGAAGCCGTGACCGGCGGCGCGACGCGTCCGCATATGCCGGGCCGGGAGCTCCCACGTCCCGGCAGACGCGCGCATCCCGATGGTCGCAGGCGGCGTGAGGCGGCCGACCTCCGTGGGTGCTGTCGCCACGTGCCTGCGGTCCATCCGGCGTCCGTTCGCGGCGATGCGCTGCTGGCCCGCGCCCATGCCTGATTCCGCCACTCCCGGCCGCTTCCCGCGCGGCGTCCTGTTCGACCTCGACGGCACCCTGCTCGACAGCGCCCCGGACATGCTCGCCACCGTCAACCGGATGCGTGCGGCGCGGGGCAGGGCGCCGATGGTGCTCCAGGCGATCCGTCCGCACGTCTCGCGCGGCGCGCGGGCCATGGCGGCCGCGGCGTTCCCCGACGTGCCGCCCGCCGGCGTACCGGACCTGGTGCCAGAGTTCCTGGCGCTCTATCGCGAGGAACTGGGCCGCCACGGCCGCCCGTTCGACGGCATCGAGGCGATGCTGGCGGCGCTGGAGGCCGATGGCGTGCGCTGGGGCATCGTCACCAACAAGCCCGCAGGCCTCGCGCGCGGCCTGCTGCCGGGCCTGGGATGGGAGACCCGCTGCGCGGTGCTGGTCGGTGGCGACAGCCTGGGCGAACGCAAGCCGCATCCGCTGCCGCTGCTGCACGCGGCGGAGGCGATCGGGATCGCGCCGGCAGACTGTGTGTACGTCGGCGACGATCGCCGCGACATCGACGCCGCGCGCGGCGCGGGCATGCCGTCGGTGGTCGCCCTCTGGGGTTACCGCCTGGACGACGACGATCCCGCCGCCTGGCAGGGGGACGCGATGCTGGCCTCGCCGCGCGAGCTGCTCGAACCGGCGGCATGGCCTCGCCGCTACTGACGCGCCCGGCCTAGCGGCGGCCACCGCCGCCCGGCGGGCAGCCGGAGCGCAGGCGTCTCCTACAATGGCGCGATGACAGCTCCCGGTTCGCTCGACGGTTTCATCGACAAGTGGCGCGCGCGCTGGCCGGAATGGGGCATCGCCGAGGCCTTCATTGCGCGCGATCAGCGGCCGCGGGCGGCGGCCTGGTTCGCCCTGCTGCAGGAACTGCGGGATGCCGCGTGGGCCGGCAGCGAGCCCGCCCCCGGGCTGGCCAAGCTGGCGTGGTGGCAGGAAGAACTGCGCGGCTGGGCGCGTGGCGCACGCCGCCATCCGCTCGGCGAGGCGCTGCAGCGCCTGGACGCCGACTGGGAGGCGCTGGGCCGTGCGCTGGCCGCGCTTCCGGCGACCCGCGATCCGGACGACCTGCGCGCCGACCATGGCGCGCTGCGGACCTGGGTGGGCGCCGTGCTCGCCTGCGAGGCCGACCTGTTCGGCGGTGTCGAGCCGCCGCCCGGCACGGTCGACGCCTGCGTCGGGGCCCATCGCGTCGAACGGGCGCTCGCCCGCGGCGACCTGGACGCCGCCTTGCGGCAGCAGGCCGACCTCGGCCACGCGGCGGCGCTGAGCCGTCCCCGCCGCTTGCACCAGGCCGTGCTGCGCGAGCGTCTGCGACTGACGACCGCGGAAGACGCCGGCCTGCGCCGGGTGCCGCCGCTGCGCATGCTGTGGGCGGGCTGGCGCGCGGCACGGGGATAGCAACGCATCGTTGCGCCGGCATCGCGCCCGGGGCCGTTAAACTGTCGACTGTTCCACCACCCGCATCCTGCCGTGAGCCGCTCCCCAGACTCCCCGTTGCCCGACGTCGCCGGCGAAGCCGCGCGCGCCGCCCGACCCATCGACTGGGTGGGCATGGCGGGCATCGCGCTGCCGGTGGCGGTGGCCGCCCCGCCCGGGCAGCCGTCGCTGCAGGTGCCCGCGTCGGTCGACGTGTCCGTCGACCTGCGTGACCCCGACGCCCGTGGCATCCACATGTCGCGCCTGTACCTGCGGCTGCAGGATGCGCTGGCGGCCGAGCCGCCGACCCATGCCGCGCTGCGGCGGGTGCTGCAGGACTGCATCGATTCGCAGCAGGGCCTGTCGACCCGTGCACGCCTGGCCATCCGCTACGGGCACATGCTGCGGCGTCGGGCGCTGGCCAGCGACCACAGCGGCTGGAAGACCTACCCGGTCGAACTGGTCGCGGAACTCGGGGACGGGCACCTCGCGCTCGACCTGTCGCTGTCGGTCGAATATTCCAGCACCTGTCCCGCCTCCGCGGCGCTGTCGCGGCAGCTGAATGCGGAACGGTTCGCCACGGATTTCGCCGCCGCCGCGCCGCTGTCGACGGGCGTCGTGCGCGACTGGCTGGCCTCTCCGCGCGGCCTGGCCGCGACCCCGCACGCCCAGCGCAGCCGCGTCGACGCCACGGTGCGCCTGCGCCCGGCCTTCGAGCAACTGCCGGTAGCGGCGCTGGTGGACGCGCTTGAGGCCGCGCTGGGGACCCCGGTGCAGACCGCAGTCAAGCGCGAGGACGAGCAGGCCTTCGCCGCGCTCAATGCCGCCAACCTGATGTTCTGCGAGGATGCCGCCCGCCGGGTGGCCGAGGCGCTGTCGGCCGATGCGCGGGTCGAGCGCTTCGAGGCCACCGTGTCCCACTTCGAAAGCCTGCACGCGCACGACGCGGTGGCCACGGTGCGTTCGTCCCCACGCTGAAGCGTGATCGGGGCACGATCCGGATGTGAACGCGATCGGCTAGGATCGCGCCCATGGGGACAGGGGATCCGTGGCGTGGCGCGTGCCTGCGCAGTCTGGTGCTGTGCTGGCTGCTGTCGTGGTCGGGCGCGATCGGCGCGGTCGGCCTGGAGGTGCGCGAACTGCGCGCCGATCTGCCTGCGTCCGAGGTGCTGGCCGGCCGGCACGATGCGCGGCTCGAACCGCCGCGCGACACGCCTACGCTGCAGCAGCCGCATCGCGACGCGCAATGGTGGCGGATCGCGGCCGATACGGCGGTCGAGGCGGCAGCCAGCCCGAAGCTCGTCCTGCGCTCGCCGTTCCTCTATCGCGTGCAGGCGTGGGTGCCGGGCGCGGAGGCGCCGACGCGGCACACGCTGTACGGCGCCGACGCCGACGATCGCTATTCCAGCCGCGCACTGGTGATCGACCTGCCCGACGGGCTGCGCGCAGGCGAGCCCGTATGGCTGCGGGTGGAGCGCAGCTCGACCATGGTGACGGCGCTGTCGGTGGAATCGCTCGACCAGGTCCACCGCAGCGACCTCGCGTTCGTGGCCTGGCGCTCGCTCGTGCTGACCAGCCTCGGGGTGCTGGTGATCCTGGCGCTGGCTTTCTGGGGCGGTACCGGAGAGCGCAGCTACGGCTATTTCGGGGCCATGCTGCTGTGCGCGATCGGGTATCTGGCCGCGATCGGCGGCGACCTGCGCTGGATGCCCGGCGCGGAGGCGCTGTTCGGCACCAGCGCGCAGACCAACCGCATCTTCGGCTGCATCGGCGTCGTGTTCAGCAACCTGTTCCAGCGCAGCTATCTCGACCTGCCGCGCAAGCTGCCGTGGTTCGACCGGCTGCTGGCGGCCGGCACGGTGATCGCGGCGGTCTCCGGCGCAGCCTCCTTCTTCGGCGACTGGTCGGCATTCTCGCTGAGCGGCAACTTCGCGCTGCTGTATTCGGCGGTGGTGCTGCTGGTGGCGAGCGCGGTGCTGGCGCTGGGCGGCGACCGGGTGGCGCGCGTGGTGCTGGCGTCGTGGCTCTCGCTGATGGTGTTCTCGTTCCTGGCCGCGGCGCAGATGATGGGGCTGTGGACGGGCCCGGCATGGCTGGGGCAGGGGCTGGCCGGCAGCTTCGTGCTCGCCAGCCTGCTGCTGGCGATCGGCCTGCTCGACAAGCTGCTGCAGCTGCGCCGCGACCGCGACCACGCCAGCCGCCAGGCGGTGATCGACCCGGTGACCAAGGCCATGAACCGGCAGGGCATCGAGGAACGCCTGTACCGCGAGGTCGAACAGGCGCGCGCGCAGTCCACGCCGCTGTCGATCGCGTTCGTGGACCTGGACCGGTTCAAGGAGATCAACGATCGCCATGGCCACGCCATCGGCGACCAGTGCCTGCGCATCGTGTCCTGGCGGCTGCGCAACCAGTTGCGCCGCAACGAGGCGATCGGCCGCTACGGCGGCGACGAGTTCCTGGTGGTGCTGCCCGGCCGGGCGCAGCACGACGCGCTGGCGATCGCCGAGCGCATGCGGATCTCGGTGAACTGCCGGCCGCTGTCGATGAGCGAGATCCGGATCCCGGCCACGCTCAGCATCGGCGTGGCCGAGCTGGACGCGGGCGAATCGATGGCGAGCCTGTTCGAACGCGCCGACGCGGCGCTCTACGCCAGCAAGTCCGCCGGTCGCGACCGCGCGAGCGCTGCGCATCCGCCCGACGGACTATGGACCGTCTGACCCACCTGGAGCCCCTGATGGACATGAAGACATCGACGCCGGCCGCGGCCGCGTTTCCGGCCACCGAGCTGCAGACCGGCGACATCCTGCTGATGCTGGGCGAGGGGCCGCTGTCGGAGCTGATCGCCTGGGCCAGCGACGGCGCCTACAGCCACGCGGCGATCGTGGCCGACGGCGGCGACCTGATCGAGGCGGCCGCCTCGGGCGTGCGTCGCTATCCACTGGCGCAGCGACTGGGCGACCAGGCGAACTACCACTTCATCGATGCCTTGCGCGTGCACGACCGGGCGGGCGCGCCCCTCACGGCAGTCGATCTCGGACAGGTGCTGGCGCAGGCGCAGACCATGCTCGGCGTGCCGTACCCGGTCGACCAGCTCGCGCTGCTCGGGGTGGTGATGGCGGTGCGCGGCAAGTGGCCGGTGCATCCGTGGGGACGGTTGCTGGTCCGGGTCGCGCTCGACCACGCGCTGCCCGATGACGACGGCCGCATGGTCTGCAGCGAGGTGGTGTACCGTGCCTATGCCGAGTGCGCCGCCGTGCCGGCAGGCCGGCTGGCGCCGGAGATCGTGATCGGGCCGCGCGGCACCGCGCCGTTTCCGGAGATCGACTGGAAGGCGCTGTTCGACGAGGTCTGGCCGCTGCTGCGTCCCGGCGGCCGCGAGACGCTGCATGGCCCGCGGATGCAGGTCAATGCGATGAAGAGCGTGGATCTGGCGGGTGCGGGCGCGGCAGGCGCCGAGCAGAGCGTGGAGCCGGTCTCCGACGACATGCTGGAGCAGGCACGTCAGGCCGTGCTGGCCCGGGCGGCATCGGCCGTGGTCGCGCCGCGGGGCGTCGGCGACGCGCTCCCCGCCGCGGACGCGTTGCCGGATGCGACACCCAATCCGCGCCTGGTCTCGCCGGAAGACCTGGCGATCTCGCCCAGCGTGACGCGCCTGGGGCGCCTGATGCAGCGCGCGATGACGGCCACCTGACCCGGGGCGCGACGCACCGATGGACGGACCCACACCAGGGCGCGCAGAAGCGCGCCCGCCGCCGCCGTCCCCCGCGTAGCCCGGGTAAGCGAAGCGCACGCGGGGAGGAACGGAGCACCCGGTCGGCATTCTTGCGCGCGTCGCCCCGGATGCGGCCTCCGGCCTGATCCGGGCTACGGTGGCCCCCGCGTAGCCCGGGTAAGCGAAGCGCACCCGGGGAGGAACGGAGCACCCGCGTCGGCATTCTTGCGCGCGTCGCCCCGGATGCGGCCTCCGGCCTGATCCGGGCTACGGTGCGCGTTCGAGCACGAGCTGCGGGTCGATGCGCACGTCGAACCAGCTCATGCCCCAGTGCAGGTGGGGTCCGGTCGAGCGGCCGGTGGAGCCGACCGCGGCGATCACCTGGCCCTGTTCGACCCGATCGCCCACCTTCACGTCGATCCGCGACAGGTGCAGGAAGTTGCTGCTGATGCCGTGGCCGTGGTCGACCAGCAGGGTGCCCCCGGTGAGGTACAGGTCGCGCTCGGCGAAGGTGACGATCCCGGCGGCCGGCGCGCGCACCGGCGTGCCGGTCGGCGCGGCGATGTCCATGCCCGAGTGCGGCGAGCCCGGCTTGCCGTTGTACACCCGCGCACGTCCGAACCGGCCGCTGACCCGGCCTTCGACCGGACGCAGGAATGCCCGGGTGAAATCGGTCCGCGGATCGTCGCGCAGCCTCGCCTCGGACACGCGCGCCTGCTCGCGCCGGATGCGTTCGGCGATGGCCGGCGGGGGGTCGACGGTCTTCGGCGGCACGCCGTTCACACGCTGCAGGGGCCAGTCGCGCGCATCCACGGCGATGCGCACGTCCTCGCGGCGGCCGTCCGGCCGCAGCACCGACACCTCCAGCGATCCGGCCGCGTCGCGTCCCACGCCGAAGACCACGGTGCCGTAGCCGGTCGTGCGCAGGGCGCGGCCGGCGTGAGCCACGGTGCTGCCGGGAGGTACCTTGCCCAGCACCATCGCGCCCTGCTGCACACGGGCGGGAAACACGATGCGGTCGTCGGCCGGCGCTGCGGCCGCCTCCGCGTCCGCTGCACTCGCCAGGGCAGGGAAGAAGGCCCCCATCAGCAGCGCCGCCAAGCACGCATCGCGCCACCGCCGAGCCCGCGAGGCGGCGTGTGCCGGCGAAACCATGGACGTGGCGTCCGCGCAACGGCCCGCGGGCCGCCCCGGGGTCCACGTCATCGATCGAACTCCAGCCGCCGTCCCAGCGGATTCCCGACCAGCGACGCACCGTCCCAGGCCAGCGCACCGTTGACCCAGGTGGACGCGATGCGCGAGCGGAACGTGGTGCCCTCGAACGGCGACCAGCCGCATTTCGACAGCACGTCCTCGCGGCGCACGGTGAACGGCGTGTCGTCCACCAGCACCAGGTCGGCGAAATAACCTTCGCGCAGGAAGCCGCGCTGCTTCACGTCGAACAGCTGCGCCGGTGCATGCGCGAACTTCTGCACCACCCGCGCGGTGTCGAAATGGCCCTCGTGCACGCACTCCAGCGCCGCCACCAGCGCGAACTGCACCAGCGGCAGGCCACTCGGTGCGCGCACGTAGGGGTTGTGCTTCTCCTCCCAGGTATGCGGTGCGTGGTCGGTGGCGAGCACGTCGATCACGTCGTCGGCCAGCGCGCGCAGCAGCGCGGTGCGGTCGGACGCGTCCTTGATCGCGGGATTGCACTTGATCTGGTGGCCCAGGCGCGCGTAGTCGGCGCGGTCGAAGCGCAGGAAGTGGATGCAGGTCTCGGCGGTGATGCGCTTGCGGCTGCCGTCGGCGCGGATCATCGGGCCGCGCTCGAACAGCGCCAGTTCGTCGGCGGTGGAGATGTGCAGCACGTGCAGGCGGGTGTCGTGGCGCCGCGCCAGTTCCAGCGCGAGGCGCGTGGACTTGATGCAGGCCTCGCGCGAGCGGATGTCGGGGTGGCACTGCGCCGGGATGTCGTCGCCGTACTTCGCCCGGTACCCGGCGAGGATCGCATCGATCATCGGCGTGTCCTCGCAGTGGGTGATGATCGGCACCGGGGTGTCGCGGAAGATCGCGTCGAGCGTGTCGGGATCGTCGACCAGCATGTTGCCGGTGGAGGCGCCCATGAACACCTTCAGCCCCGGCGTGGCGCGCGGATCGATGCCGCGCACGTTCTCCAGGTTGTCGTTGCTGGCGCCGAAGTAGAAGCCGTAGTTGGCGCGGGCACGGCCGTGGGCCCGCGCGTACTTGTCCTCGAGCGCCGCGTCGTTCAGCGTGGGCGGGCTGGTGTTGGGCATGTCCATGAAGCTGGTCAGCCCGCCGGCCACCGCGGCGGCCGACTCGGTCGCCATGTCGGCCTTGTGCTCCATCCCGGGTTCGCGGAAGTGCACCTGGTCGTCGATCATGCCGGGCAGCAGGCGCCGGCCTGCCGCGTCCACCACGGTCTCGTTGGCGCGCGCGGACAGGCCGCTGCCGATGGCGGCGATGCGGTCGCCCTCGATGCGCAGGTCGCCGTCGAATTCGCGGCCTTCGTTCACCAGGCGGGCGTTGACGATCAGGGTGTCGGCCATTCAGCGGGTTCCGTCGTGTCGGGGCGGCACCGGATCCAGTCCGCCCGGGTGGAGAGGATGGCAGCGGGCCACCCGGCGCGCCGCGAGCCAGCCGCCGCGCAGTGCCCCGTGCCGGTCGATGGCTTCCATCGCGTATTCGGAGCAGCTGGGCACGAAGCGGCAGCGCGGGCCGAGCAGCGGGCTGACGAAGCGCTTGTAGCCGCGCAGCAGGGCGATGAGGAAACGGTCGATCACGGCATCGGTCGGGTTCGGCGCGGTTGCCGCTGCCGCCGGAGCAGGGTATAACAGCCCGCTTTTCCCGTCCAAGGGAAACCAAGAGGAATCGCAGCACGTGGTTGCCAAGAAGTCCGCGAAAAAGACCGTCAGGCCCGCGAAAGCGGCCAAGCCCGCCGCGCGCAAGACCGCCGGCGCCGCCAAGGCGGTGAAGAAGACCCCGGCGAAGAAGGCCGCGGCCAAGTCCACCGCGCGCAAGGCGCCCGTCGCCAAGGCGCCGGCGAAGAAGACGCCGGTGAAGAAGGCGGCCGCCAAGGCCCCCGCCGTGAAGAAGGTCGCCAAGGCGCCCGTGGCGAAGAAGCCGGCGGCGCCGGCGAAGAAGGCCGCCAAGCCGGTCGCCAAGAAGGCTGCGGCGCCGGCTGCCAAGACCGCGCCGGCCCGCCCGTCGTCTGCACCGAAGAAGTCCCCGTCCGCTGCTCCGGCGCCCGTGGCGGCGAAGAAATCGAAGGCTGCCGAACCCGTCCAGGCCGCGCCCGCCCGCGCGCCGGGCGTGGCTCGCGTCCAGGGCAAGGTCGCGGTGGCGGTGACCAACAAGTCGTCCGCGCCGGCCGCCAGGCCCAGGTTCAAGGTGGTGCCCTACGAGACCGATCCGGAAAGCGGCCGCCCGATCCTGCCCGCCGGCTACAAGCCCAGCGCGGACGAGGAGTACATGAGCCCGCTGCAGCTGGAGTACTTCCGGCAGAAGCTGCTCACCCGGCGCGAGGAGCTGGTGGATGAGTCGCGGCAGACGATCGAGAACCTCAAGGACGAAGTACGCGACGTCGGCGACGACGCCGAGCGCGCCAGCCGCGAGACCGAGAACGCCCTCGAGCTGCGGACCCGTGACCGCTACCGCAAGCTGATCAACAAGATCGAGAGCATCATCCGCCGCGTCGACGAAGGCGATTACGGTTACTGCGTGGACACCGGCGAGGAGATCGGCCTCGACCGGCTCGAGGCGCGCCCGCAGGCCGAGCGCACGATCGATGCGCAGGAGCGCTGGGAGCACCTGCAGAAGCAGATGGGCGACTAGGCGTCCTGCCGGCGGTCGATCCGAAAGGCCCCGCTCCGGCGGGGCTTTTTCGTGTTCCACGGGCCGGCAGGCGCGAACACTTCGCAGCGGCTGGTGGGCGAATGTGCCCCAGCGACGGCGTCGCCATCGCCTCTTGCCCGGGTTCGTCCCCCGCCGTCCCCGCTCCGGATGCGCACGGACTCGTGCGGGTCAGGAGAACCGCTCGGCTATCGGCTATTTCAGGTCGCTGAAGTGCAGCCTGCGCAGCGTTGGCGAGCGCCACGCCGTGGCGGCGGCGACGCCGATGGTCACGCAGCCGCCCAGGACGACGGCCGGCACCAGGCCCAGCAGGCGCGCCATCGAGCCGGCGTAGAACGCGCCGATCTCGTTGGACGAACCGACGAACAGGCCGTTGATCGACGACACCCGCCCGCGCATGTGGTCGGGCGTGGCCAGCTGCATGATGGTCGAGCGGGTGACCACCGACACCCCGTCGCACACGCCCGATAGCAGCAGGAAGGCCGCCGACAGCCAGAACAGCGTCGACAGCCCGAAGCCGATCATGCACAGCCCGAAGCCCGCGACCGCCCACAGCAGGATATGCCCGGCGTGGCGGTCGAGCGGGTGCCGGGCCAGCCACACGCCCACCGCCACCGCACCCAGCGCGGGCGCCGCTCGCAGGATGCCCAGGCCTTCCGGCCCGTAGTGCAGGATCTCCTGGATGAAAGCCGGCGCGAGCGAGATCGCGCCGCCGAACATCACCGCGAACATGTCCAGCGCCAGCGCGCCCAGCAGCACCGGGTGGCCGAACACGAAGCGCCCGCCTTCGGCGATGCTGGCGAAGATCGGCGCGCGCTGCAGCTGGGGCGCCGGCTCGCTCACCCGCAGCCGCAGCATCGCCACCGCCGCCAGCGCGGCGAATCCGGCGGCCACGCCGTAGGCGGCCGGCTTGCCGGCCAGGCCGACCAGGGCGCCGCCGAGCGCCGGTCCGAGCACCAGCCCGGACTGGAACACGATGCTGCCCAGGCTGGCACCGCGCACGTACTGCTCGCGCGGCAGGACGCGCGCGAACAGCGCGTTGTAGACCGGGCCCAGGAAAGCGCGTACGCACCCGGTGAGCGCGATCGCGGCGTAGATGGCCACCAGCCCGGTCGCCCACCATCCGCTCGCGATCGCCACCAGCAGCAGGGGCGTGATCGCCAGCCCGCAGGCGGCGGCCGCGCCGAGGCGCCGTCGCGGAAGCACGTCGACAAGGTGGCCGGCGAACGGCGCGACGCAGAAGTAGGGCAGCACCTCGGCCAGGCCGATCAGGCCCAGCATCCACGGATCGCGGGTGAGTTCGTACACGTGCCAGCCGACGGTGACCGTGACGCCCTGGTAGGACAGGATCGTGCAGATCCGGAACGCCATCAGCAGGCGGAAGTCGCGGTTGCGCAGCGGCGCGGCGCGGCTGTCCGGGTGCGCTCGCGCCGCCGCGCTCACGCCAATGCGCGTTGCGCGGTGTCGCGGATGAAGGCGATCAGCGCGGCCAGGCCGTTGTTGCGGGTGGGCGAGAGGTGTTTCGCCAGGCCGATGTCGGCGACGTAGTCCGCGTCGGTGTCGAGGATCTCGCGCGCGCTGCGGCCGGAGTACACGCGCAACGCCAGGTAGATCAGCCCCGAGACGATGGCCGAATCGCTGGCGGCGGCGAAATCAAGCCGCGACGCATCGCCGCCGGGCACGATCCAGACCATCGACTGGCATCCCAGCAGCCGGTGTTGCTCGGTCTTCGCGTCCTCCGGGAACGGCGGCAGCTTGCGTCCAAGGTCGATCAGGTACTGGTAGCGCTCGGACCAGTCGCCGAAGAACGCGAACTCGTCGCGGATCGCAGCCTGGGCCTGTGCCGGGGTGGGTTCGAGGGGGAAGGGCGAATCGTTCACATCGGTCCTGTGCAGGTGCTCCGGGCTGTCCGGGGCGGGGGGGGATGGGCGGACGCCGGCGACACTTCAGGCCCGCTTCCAGCGCACGCCCTGCGGCGTGTCCTCGAGCAGGATGCCCTCGGCGGCGAGCTGGTCGCGGATCGCGTCGGCGCGCGCGAAGTCGCGGTTCCGCTTGGCCGCGGCGCGCTCGTCGACCAGCGCCTGGATGCGCGTGTCGTCATCGCCCGAGGCACCGCGCGCGAACCACGCCGCCGGCACCTGCTGCAGCAGCCCCAGCGCCGACCCGGCGCCGAGCAGTTCGGCCCTGAGGCGGCGACGTTCATCGGCATCGGCTGCCTTGCGGGCCTCGGCGGCAATGCGCGCGATCTCGGCCAGTGCCGCGGGCGTATTGAGATCCTCGTCGAGCGCCGCCTCGATCGCGTCGGGGATGGTGGCCTGTGCGTCCACGTCCTCGAGGTCGCGCAAGGTGCCGTAGAGGCGGTCGAGGGTGCGCACGCTCTGCTCGATCAGCGTGTCCGACCAGTCCAGCGGCTGGCGGTAATGGGCCGACAGCAGGGCGTAGCGCAACGCCTCGGGCGGATGCTGGCGCACCAGGTCGTGCACCTTCTCGATGTTGCCCAGCGACTTGGACATCTTCGCCCCGGACAGCGTCAGCATGCCGTTGTGCAGCCAGGTGCGGGCGAACACGCGTCCGCCGTGGGCGCATTCGCTCTGCGCCACCTCGTTCTCGTGGTGCGGGAACTGCAGGTCCACGCCGCCGGCATGGATGTCGATCGTTTCGCCCAGGTGCGCCGCCGCCATCGCCGAGCATTCGATGTGCCAGCCCGGGCGCCCGCGGCCCCAGGGCGAGTCCCAGCCGGGCAGATCGTCGCCGGAAGGCTTCCACAGGACGAAATCGCCGGCATTGCGCTTGTACGGTGCCACCTCGACCCTGGCTCCGGCCAGCATGTCGTCCGGGTCGCGGCGCGAGAGCCGGCCGTAACCCTCGAAGGTGTCGACCGCGAACAGCACGTGGCCCTCGGCGGCGTACGCATGCCCGCTGGCGACCAGGCGCTCGATCATGGCGACCATCTGCGCGATGTGCGCGGTCGCCGCCGGCTCCAGGTCGGGCTTGAACGGGCCGTCCACGCCCAGCGCGGCCATGTCCTCGCGGTAGGCGGCGGCGAAGCGGTCGGTGATCGTGGCGATCGGCACGCCCGCCGCGCGCGCGGCGGCGTTGATCTTGTCGTCCACGTCGGTGATGTTGCGCGCGTAGCGCAGCGCGCCGTGGCGCCGCCGCAGCAGCGCGGCGAGCACGCCGAACACCACCGGGCCGCGCGCATTGCCGATGTGCACGTAGCTGTAGACCGTCGGCCCGCACAGGTACATGGTCGGGCAGGCGGGATCGAGCGGGACGAAGGCTTCGACCTGGCGGGTCAGGCTGTTGAACAGGCGCAGGGACATCGGCACGCGGCGGCGGGAAACCGTCGATTCTAGGACGTGCGCGCGGTTCCGGCACGTGCGACGGGGTCGCAGCCGCGCCGCCACGCCATGAAAGGCGCGTGCAGACGGCCGGATTCAGCCGATGGCGGGGCGGCACCGCCTACACTGTCCTCAATGCTCCGAGCTCCCACGCCCATGACCGCCTGGCTGGCGAGGCCGCTGCTCGCGGCCGCGTGCATGGTGTGCGCCACGTCCGCGCTGGCGCAGGACGTCGAGGCGGCCCCCGCCCGTCAGCCCGAGAACGTACGGGTGGAGTATGCGCAGGTGCTGCGCGCCGAACCGGTGTTCCAGACCCTGCATGCGACCAGCATGGTCGAGCGCTGCGAGGCCTCGACGCCGGTCCATGACGACGACGAGAGCCAGACCGGGTTCGCCCGCGTGATCGGCGCGGTCAAGGGCGCGCTCACGCCCGACCCGAAGGTCGACGAGGTCGCGCCCTCGGCAGGTGGCCAGTGCCGGATGGTGCCGATGGAACGCGAGTTCCGTCGCCCGGTCGCGTTCGATGTCGACTACGTGCATCGGGGCGTGAAGTACCGTTCGCGCCTGCCGGCCGACCCCGGCAACCGCCTGCGCGTGCGCATCTCGGTCACGCCGGTCGTTTCAGGCGAAACTCCCTAGTTCCCGCGATCCTGTTGCAGTGCGGTGGCCCGGCGTGCGAGGATTCGCGCCGTGCAAAACGTCCTTGCCAACGCCGACATCCTGACCTCCGCCCGCATGGCGTCGGGGATGACGTCGCGCGCGCGTCGACCGGATCCCTATCGCTGAGCTGGGCCGCCCGGACGTTCGTCACCGTCATGCCGGAACCCAGCCAGAGGCTGGGTTTTTTCGTTTCTGCACTCCCCCCGACCCCCGATTTCCGACCCTGGACAGCCCGATGAAGCACTTCCTGAACACGCAGGACTGGAGCCGCGCCGACCTCGATGCACTGCTGGCGCAGGCCGCTGTCTTCAAGCGCGACAAGCTCGGCGATGCGCTCAAGGGCAGGTCCATCGCGCTGGTGTTCTTCAATCCGTCGATGCGCACGCGCACCAGTTTCGAGCTCGGCGCGTTCCAGCTCGGCGGGCATGCGGTGGTGCTACAGCCGGGCAAGGACGCCTGGCCGATCGAGTTCGACCTGGGCACCGTGATGGACGGCGACACCGAGGAGCACATCGCCGAGGTGGCGCGGGTGCTGGGCCGGTACGTCGACCTGATCGGCGTGCGCGCGTTCCCGAAGTTCGTCGACTGGGCGAAGGACCGCGAGGACCTCGTGCTGAGGTCGTTCGCGAAGTACTCGCCGGTGCCGGTGATCAACATGGAGACCATCACCCATCCCTGCCAGGAGCTCGCGCACGCACTGGCGCTGCAGGAGCACTTCGGCACCACGGATCTGCGCGGGAAGAAGTACGTGCTGACCTGGACCTATCACCCCAAGCCGCTCAATACCGCGGTGGCCAATTCCGCGCTGACCATCGCCACCCGCCTGGGGATGGACGTGACCCTGCTGTGTCCCACGCCTGAGTACGTGCTCGACGAGCGCTACATGGGCTGGGCGCAGCAGAACGTCGCCGAGAGCGGCGGGTCGCTGCAGGTGAGCCACGACATCGACAGCGCCTACGCCGGTGCCGACGTGGTGTACGCCAAGAGCTGGGGCGCGCTGCCGTACTTCGGCAACTGGGCGCCCGAGAAGCCGATCCGCGACCAGTACAGGCACTTCATCGTCGACGAGGCCAAGATGGCGCTGACCAGCAACGGCGTGTTCAGCCATTGCCTGCCGCTGCGCCGCAACGTCAAGGCCACCGACGCGGTGATGGACTCGCCGCAGTGCATCGCCATCGACGAGGCCGAGAACCGCCTGCACGTGCAGAAGGCGGTGATGGCCGCGCTGGTGCGGTAGCCGGCGTCGACCAGTCGCCGACCGCGCATACGTCGAGACGGAGGCCAGCGGCCTCCCGGAAGTCGTACCCCGTCCCGTCGCCCTGTTTCCAACTTCCTCCGTTTGAACGGGGGAGCGCGTACCGCCAAGAGAAGACCCGATGACCAGCCCCTCCGAATCCCGTGACATCGTCCTCGCCTTTTCCGGCGGGCTCGACACCAGTTTCTGCGTGCCCTACCTGAAGGAACGCGGCTGGAACGTGCACACCGTGTTCGCCGACACCGGCGGCGTCGACGACGAGGAGCGCGCCTTCATCGAACAGCGCGCCGCCGAACTCGGCGTGGCCAGCCATCGCACCATCGACGGCGGCGCGGCAATCTGGAACGGGTTCGTCAAGCCGTTCGTGTGGGCGGGCGAGGGTTACCAGGGCCAGTATCCGCTGCTGGTGTCCGACCGCTACCTGATCGTCGACGAGGCGCTGGCGCGCGCGGCCGAACTCGGTACCAACGCCATCGCCCACGGCTGCACCGGCATGGGCAACGACCAGGTGCGCTTCGACCTGGCGGTGAAGTCGCAGGGCGACTACCGCATCGTGGCGCCGATCCGCGAGATCCAGAAGCAGCACACCCAGACCCGCGCCTACGAGCAGGCGTACCTGGAGGAGCGCGGCTTCGGTGTGCGCGCCAAGCAGAAGGCCTACACCATCAACGAGAACCTGCTGGGCGTGACCATGTCCGGCGGCGAGATCGACCAGTGGCAGACGCCCGGCGACGGCGCGCGCGGCTGGTGCGCGCCGCGCAGTGCGTGGCCCACCGAAACCCTCACCGTGCACCTGAAGTTCGCTCAGGGCGAGGCGGTGGAACTGGACGGCAAGGCGCTCCCCGGCGAGCAGATCCTAGGCAAGCTCAACCGCCTGTTCGCGTCCTACGGCGTGGGCCGCGGGATGTATACGGGCGACACGGTGATCGGGCTCAAGGGCCGGATCGTGTACGAGGCGCCGGGGCTGGTGGCCCTGCTCACCGCGCATCGTGCGCTCGAGGAGGCGGTGCTGAGCAAGCAGCAGAACCGGTTCAAGCCCGACGTGGCGCGCAAATGGGTGGAGCTGGTGTACGAGGGCTTCTTCCACGATCCGCTGAAGGCGGACCTGGAGGCGTTTCTGGCGTCCTCGCAGCGCAAGGTCACCGGCGAGGTCGTGCTGGAGACCCGCGGCGGGCGGGTGGACGCGGTGGCGGTCGATTCGCCGCACCTGCTGCACTCCAGGGGCGCCACCTACGCGCAGTCCGCGGACTGGGGCGTGGAGGAGGCAGAAGGCTTCATCAAGCTGTTCGGAATGAGCAGCACGCTGTGGGCCGAGGTCAACCGCTGACGCACCGTCGGTCGGGGTCCCCGACCGATGCGGCGCCGCGCGACCCCTGACCGATCCTGGAACACGCATGCCCGATCTGCTGCCCAAGACTCTCGAACACCTCGACCGGCTGGTGTCGTTCGACACCCGCAATCCGCCGCGTGCGATCGGCACCGGCGGGATCTTCGACTACATCCGGGCGCAGCTGCCGGACTTCGGCGTCGAGGTGGTCGACCACGGCGCCGGGGCGGTGTCGCTGTTCGCGGTGCGGGGCGCGCCGGCGCGACTGTTCAACGTGCATCTGGACACGGTGCCCTCGTCGCCGCACTGGAGCGCCGACCCGCACGTGCTGCGCGTGGCCGACGGGCGCGCGACCGGGCTCGGCGCCTGCGACATCAAGGGCGCCGCCGCCGGCCTGCTGGCGGCCGCGCAGGCGGGGCAGGGCGATGCCGCGTTCCTGTTCACCAGCGACGAGGAGGCCAACGATGCGCGCTGCATCGCCGCCTTCCTGGCCCGCGACCACGGCTTCCGCGAGGTGGTGGTGGCCGAGCCGACGAACTGCGAGGCGGTGCTGGCCCACCGCGGCATCAGTGCGGTGCGCATGGCCTTCCGCGGGCAGGCCGGCCACGCGTCCGGCGCGTCCGCTCTGGAGGCCAGTGCGCTGCACCAGGCGGTGCGCTGGAGCGGCCGGGCGCTGGACCTGGTTGAACAGGAATCGCATCGCCGCTTCGGCGGATTGACCGGGCTGCGGTTCAACATCGGCCGGATCGAGGGCGGGATCAAGGCCAACGTGATCGCGCCGGCCGCCGAGCTGCGGTTCGGCTTCCGCCCGCTGCCCTCGCACGACATCGACCAGCTGCATGCGACCTTCCGCGGCTTCGCGGCGCAGGACGCGCTGGAAGCCTACGAAGAGACCTTCCGCGGCCCCTCGCTGCCTGCCGGCGACGTCGCCGCCGCAGAAGAGCGGCGCCTGGCCGCGCGCGACCTGGCCGAGGACCTCGGCCTGCCGGTCGGCAATGCGGTCGATTTCTGGACCGAGGCCTCGCTGTTCTCGGCCGCCGGCCTGACCGCGCTGGTGTGCGGCCCCGGCGACATCGCCCAGGCGCATACCGCCGACGAGTGGGTATCGATCGACCAACTGCAACGCTACGGCGGCCTGGTCGGCCGCATCCTCGGATCCGCATGAACATCGACGCCAACCGCCAGACCCGGCAGACCATCGTGCGCCTGCTCTCGAGCATGGCCAGCGCGAAGGAGATCAGCCAGTACCTCAAGCGCTTCTCCCAGGTCGACGCCAAGCGCTTCGCCGTGGTCAAGGTCGGCGGCGCGGTGCTGCGCGACGATCTCGAGGCGCTGACCTCCTCGTTGACCTTCCTGCAGGAGGTGGGGCTGACCCCGATCGTGCTGCATGGCGCCGGGCCCCAGCTCGATGCCGAACTCTCGGCGGCCGGCATCGCCAAGCAGACCGTCGACGGCCTGCGCGTGACCTCGCCCGAGGCGCTGGCGATCGTGCGGCGGGTGTTCCAGGCCTCCAACCTCGCGCTGGTCGAGGCGCTGCAGCAGGGCGGCGCGCGCGCCACCTCGATCACCGGCGGCGTGTTCGAGGCCGAGTACCTGGACCGCGACACCTACGGCCTGGTGGGCGAGGTGCGGGCGGTGAACCTGGCGCCGATCGAGGCCAGCCTGCAGGCAAGTTCGATCCCCGTCATCGCCAGCCTGGGCGAGACCCCCGGCGGCCAGATCCTCAACATCAACGCCGACTTCGCCGCCAACGAGCTGGTGCGCGTGCTGCAGCCGTACAAGATCATCTTCCTCACCGGCACCGGCGGGCTGCTGGATGAGGACGGGCAGGTGATCGATTCGATCAACCTGTCGAGCGAGTACGAGCACCTGATGCAGCAGCCGTGGATCAACGGCGGCATGCGGGTGAAGATCGAACAGATCAAGGACCTGCTCGACCACCTGCCGCTGGAATCCTCCGTGTCCATCACCCGTCCCGCGGACCTGGCCAAGGAACTGTTCACCCACAAGGGTTCGGGCACCCTGGTGCGGCGCGGCGAGAGGGTGCTGCGCGGCTCGGAGTGGAACGCATTCGACCTCGACCGCCTGCGCGACCTGATCGAGCGCAGCTTCGGCCGCCGCCTGGCCGCCGACTACTTCGAGCGCACGACGCTGCTGCGCGCCTACGTCAGCGAGAACTACCGCGCGGCGGTCCTGCTCACCGACGGCGACGGCATGGTGTACCTGGACAAGTTCGCGGTCCTCGACGACGCCCAGGGCGAAGGACTCGGCCGCGCGGTGTGGAACGTGATGCGAGACGAGACGCCGCAGCTGTTCTGGCGCTCGCGCCACAACAATCCGATCAACATCTTCTACTACGCCGAGTCCGACGGTTGCTACAAGCAGGAGAAGTGGAAGGTGTTCTGGTACGGCATCGACGCCTTCGCCGACATCGAACGCTGCGTGGCCCACTGCGCCACGCGTCCGCCGACGTTGCGGGAGGCGCTGCCATGAGCCGTCTCGAAACCCTGCCCGCGCCGTGGCGCAGCGTGCCGCGACTGGTCGGGCGCCACGCCGTGCTCGAACCGCTGCAGGCCGCGCACGCCGATGGCCTGCGGGCCGTGGTCGAAGGCAGTGGACTGGAGGCGCTGTGGTACACGCACGTTCCCGCGCCCGGGGACATGGATACCTACGTCGCCGGCGTGCTCGACGCCCAGGCCCAAGGTCGCGTCCTGCCGTTCGCGGTGCGCGACCCGGGCGGCGCGCTCGTCGGCTGCACGCGCTTCTACGGCCTGGAGCCCGAGGTGCCCAAGCTGCTGATCGGCTACACCTGGTATGCACCGCACGTGCAGCGCACCGGCATCAACACCGAGTGCAAGCGCATGCTGCTCGAGCACGCCTTCGATACCCTGCGCTGCGTGAACGTGAGCTTCGAGACCAGCTGGTTCAACCACGCCTCGCGCGCGGCGATCGCACGCCTGGGCGCGAAGCAGGACGGGGTGCTGCGCAACGCCAAGCGCCATGAGGACGGCTCGCTGCGCGACACGGTGGTGTTCTCGATCCTCGATACCGAATGGCCGGCCGTGCGCCGGCACCTGCAGGCCCGGCTGGACGCGCACGCATGAACCAGACGTCCCTGTCCCTCGGCATCGTCGGCGCGCGCGGCCATACCGGCCGCGAACTGATCCGGCTGGTGGCCGCGCATCCGCGCTTCGAACTCGCCTTCGTCTCCTCGCGCGAACTCGACGGGCAGCCGGTCGCCGACCACAACGACGGCTACACCGGCGCGCTGCGGTTCCAGGCTCTGGATGCCGCCGCGGTGGCCGCCGCCGGCGCCGACGCCGTGGTGCTGGCCCTGCCCAACGGCAAGGCCGCTCCGTTCGTGGCGGCGCTGGATGCCGCGCGCCCGGAGACGGTGCTCGTCGACCTGTCGGCGGACTACCGCTTCGACGACGGCTGGTACTACGGGCTGCCCGAACTCACCCGCGAGCGCTACGCCGGCCAGCGCCGGATCAGCAATCCGGGCTGCTACGCGACCGCGATGCAGCTGGCGATCGCGCCGATGCGCGACCTGCTGGCCGGGCCGCCGCAGTGCTTCGGGGTGTCGGGCTACTCCGGCGCCGGCACCACGCCGTCGGACAAGAACGATGTCGACCTGCTGCGCGACAACCTGATGCCCTATGCCCTGGCCGACCACATGCACGAGCGCGAGGTGACGCGCCAGCTCGGCGTGCCGGTCGAGTTCATGCCGCACGTGGCGCCGCACTTCCGCGGCATCACCATGACCGTGAACCTGCACCTGCGCGTACCGGCGACCCTCGACGCGGTGCAGGCGCGCTATCGCGAGCGCTACGCCGGCGAGCCGCTGGTGTCGATCGTCGACCAGGCGCCCTGGGTCAGCCGGATCGCCGGCCGCCACGGGGTCGAGATCGGCGGCTTCACGCTGGCGCCGGACGGGCGCCGGCTGGTGGTGGTGGCCACGCTCGACAACCTGCTCAAGGGCGCCGCGACCCAGGCGATGCAGAACCTCAACCTCGCGTCCGGATTCAACGAACTGGCGTCGATCCCGGCCTGACGCATTGCCCGGCGCGGGCCCCGGTCCGCGTTCTGGTGCACTGGAACACACGCAATCGCGGGCCGCGGCCCGAGCACGGAGACCCCGATGTCCGACCTGTTGTGGCAGAAACCCGGTGTGACGGTGGACGCGCAGATCCAGCGTTTCCTCGCCGGCGACGACGTGGTGCTCGATCGCGAGTTCTTCCTGCACGACATCACCGCCAGCACCGCGCATGCGCAGGGCCTGCAGCGCGTGGGCATCCTGTCGGGCGACGAGCTGGTTGGGCTGGAGCGCGAGCTCGCTGCGCTTGCCGACGACTTCCGCGCCGGCGCGTTCGTGCTCGACGAACGCTTCGAGGACGGCCATTCCGCGATCGAGGCGCGCCTGACCGAGCGCCTGGGCGACGCCGGGCGCAAGATCCACACCGGCCGCAGCCGCAACGACCAGGTGCTGGTCGCCACCCGGCTGTGGCTGAAGGAGAAGCTGGCGCGCGTGGCTGCGCTCTCGCGCGACACGGCGAAGGTGGCGCTCGATCGCGCCGCCGCCGAACGCGGGCTGCCGATCCCGGGCTACACCCACGTGCAGCGCGCGGTGGTCTCGTCGGCGGGCATGTGGTGGGCCGGCTGGGCCGAGGCGTTCATCGACGATGCCGTGCGTGCGAACGACACCCTGGCGCTGGTGGACTGCAATCCGCTGGGCACCGCCGCCGGCTACGGCGTGAATCTCGCGCTCGATCGCGACCACACCACCGCCGCGCTCGGCTTCGCGCGGATGCAGGTCTCGCCGGTCTACGCGCAGCTTTCGCGCGGGAAGTTCGAACTGGCCGCGCTCGAGGCGTTGGGCAGCGCGACGCTCGACCTGCGCCGCATCGCCTGGGACCTGTCGCTGTTCACCAGCGCCGAGTTCGGCTTCGTCGCGCTGCCGCCCCAGTACACCACCGGCAGCTCGATCATGCCCAACAAGCGCAACCCGGACGTGATCGAGCTGATGCGGGCCACCCACGCCAGCGTCGCCGCGGCGCGGACCGAGATCGAGCAGCTGCTGTCGCTGCCCTCGGGTTACCACCGCGACCTGCAGGCGTCCAAGGGCGCGATCTTCCACGGCTTCGGCCGCGGACTGGCGGCGCTGGAGCTGCTGCCCGCGCTGCTGGCCAACCTGGAGTGGCGCGAGGACCGCCTGCGCGCGGCGATCGACGCCGGCATGTACGCCACCGACGTGGCGGTGGAAGCCGCCATCGCCGGCGTGCCGTTCCGTGAGGCCTATCGCGCGGCCGCGGCCGCCTCGGACACGGCGGCGCAGGGACGTACGCCGGAGGCGAGCCTGGCCGCGCGCACCTCGCCCGGCGCCGCGGCGGATCTGCGTCTGGACGCGCTGCAGGCGCGTTGGGAGGCGCTGTGAACACGCCCGTTGCGCGTTACCTGGTGGTGCTGATGCGCCGGCCCGGGTTCGACGAGGCGCTGGTGGCGCCGCATCTCGCGTTCCTCGACGAACTGCGCGCGCAAGGGTTGGTGGAACTGAGCGGCGGTTTCGACGACCGCACGGGCGGCGCTTACCTGCTCCGCGGCGTCGACAGCCTGGAACAGGCCCACGCGATTGTCGCGCGCGACCCGCTGGTAACGCAGGGCGCGTCGGACCTGATTCTCCACGCCTGGCACGCACGCTGAGCATGGACGCCCACGCGTTCTCGGTACAGCTGCTGCCGCCCTGGCGGCGCGCCGTGCTCAAGGTCGGCAGCAGCCTGCTGGCCGCGAACGGCGGCGGGCTGTCGACCGAGTACGCGCAGGCGATCGCCGGCTTCGTGGTCGCCGCGCATCGCGCCGGGCGCGAGGTGGTGGTGGTGTCCTCCGGCGCGGTCGCGGCCGGACGCGCGATCCTGCGCGAACAGCCGCGCGATGGCGCCGAGATGGCCGAGCGCCAGGCGCTCGCCGCCGTCGGCCAGGCGCGCCTGATCGGCTTCTGGCAGGGCCTGCTCGACCGCCAGGTGGCGCAGGTACTGCTGACCCACGACGACCTGCGCAACCGCCGCCGCTACCTCAACGCGCGCGCCACGCTGTCGGCGCTGCTGCGCCATCGCGCGGTGCCGGTGGTGAACGAGAACGACACGGTTTCGGTGGACGAGCTCAAGCTCGGCGACAACGACAACCTGGCCGCGATCGTGGCCGCGCTGGTGGACGCGGACGTGCTGTTCATCGCCACCGACATCGATGGCCTGTACGACGCCGACCCGCGCCGGAATCCGGATGCGCGCCCGGTCGAAGTGGTGCCCCAGCTCACCCCCGCACTGCTGGCCGCGGCGGGCGGGTCGGGCAGTCAGGTGGGCACCGGCGGCATGCGCACCAAGCTCGAGGCCGCGCAGCGCGCCTCGGCGGCAGGCGTGGCGACGGTGCTGTTCAACGGCACCCGCGCCGACGTACTGGAAGGCCTGGCCGCCGATCGCCTGCGCGGCACCCGCATCCACGCGCTGCGCAGCCGGGTGGCCGTGCGCAAGCACTGGCTGCAGAACGCGCCGGCCGAGGCCGGCGGCATCTTCGTCGACGCCGGCGCGGCCAACGCGCTGGTGGAGAAGGGCGCCTCGCTGCTGCCCGGCGGCGTGGTCGCGGCCGAAGGCGATTTCCGCCGCGGCGACATGGTCGAGGTCTGGCTGCGCGACGAGCGCGGCAGCCGGCGCGTGGCACGCGGCGTGAGCCAGTATTCGGCCGCCGACATCCGCCGCGTGGCGAGGCGCCACTCGCGCGAGATCGAGGATGTGCTCGGCTACAGCTACGGCGGCACGATCATCCATCGCGACGACCTGATGCTGGTGTAGGGCGAACGGACGCGGCCGACCGGCACGCGCCAGTGGCCGGCGTCGGCGCCGGTTTGGAGGGGACGGACATGACGGGACGGGACGGGTAACGGATGAGCGAGATCAGAGAACTGGCCCTGCGCTGCCGCGACGCCTCCCGCGCCGTCGCCGCGCTGCGTACGGAAGATCGCGACGCCATGCTGCGGGCCATGGCGGACGCGCTGCTGGCCGATGCCCCCGCGATCCTCGCGGCCAACGCGCAGGACCTGGACGCGGCCCGCGACAAGGGCGTCGCTGCGGCCATGCTCGACCGCCTGCGGCTGGACGATGCGCGCCTGGCGGGCGTGGCCGACGCCCTGCGCGAGGTGGCCGCGTTGCCCGATCCGGTGGGCCAGGTGACCCGGCGCGAGACGCGCCCCAACGGCATCGTGGTGGAGCGCGTGCGCACCCCGCTCGGGGTGGTGGCGATGATCTACGAGGCGCGCCCGAACGTGACCGCGGACGCCGCGGCGCTGTGCCTGAAGGCCGGCAATGGAGTGATCCTGCGTGGCGGCAGCGAGGCGATCCGCTCCAACCAGGCCATCGCCACTGCGCTGCACCGCGCACTCGAAGCGGCCGGCGTGCCCGCTGCCGCGCTCACGATCGTCGAGGATCTGCGCCGCGAGACCATGGTCGAGCTGCTGCAGCTCACCGACATCGTCGACCTCGCCATCCCGCGCGGCGGCGAGGGGCTGATCCGGTTCGTCGCCGAGCACGCGCGGGTGCCGGTGATCAAGCACTACAAGGGCGTGTGCCACCTGTACGTGCACGCCGATGCCGACCAGGACCTGGCGTTGCGCCTGCTGGTGGACGGCAAGGTGTCGCGCCCCAGCGCCTGCAACGCGCTGGAGACGCTGCTGGTGCATGCCGACGTCGCGGGCGTATTCCTGCCGCGGGCGGCGCAGGCGCTGCGTGCGCACGGCGTCGAGTTGCGCGGGGATGCCGCGGCGCGCGCGCTCGTGCCCGGCATGGGCGAGGCGACGGTGGAGGACTACGATGCCGAGTATCTCGATCTCGTGATCGCCGTGCGCGTGGTGGACTCGCTGGAGGCCGCGCTCGACCACATCCGCCGCCACGGCTCCGATCACACCGAAGTCATCGCCACCCGCGATTCCGCCGTCGCCGAAGCGTTCGTGCAGGCGCTGCGCTCGGCGGTGGTGATGGTCAACGCGTCCTCGCGCTTCAGCGATGGCGGCGAACTCGGCCTGGGCGCCGAGATCGGCATCTCGACCACCCGCCTGCACGCCTACGGACCGATGGGCCTGGAAGCGCTGACGGTGGAGCGCTTCGTGGTGCGCGGCGAGGGGCAGACCCGGAACATCCACGGCTGAGGCCGGATGACCGGCAGCGGGCAGGCCAGGTCTCCGACCGGGAACGACCGGCACATCGGGCAAAAAAAGACCGGCGCGGGACCGGTCAGGGGATGAAGCGATGGGCGCGGCCGTGGAGAGGTCGGCCGCGCGAATCCCGAGTGGGGCCGGGTCAGGCGTATTCCGCCACCGTTTCCAGTTCGCCATCGTCGTTCTGGGCCTGCACCGTGGTGACCCGGCCATGGTTGAGGCTGCGGGCGTCGGCCATCAGCTGCGCGATCTCCAGCCCCTTGCCACGCTCGGGGAACCAGAACAGGGGGTGGTCGTCGTCGAGCAGCTGCCAGCCGCCGCCGCTTCGCACCAGCCTGAGGATGGATCCGGGCATCGAAGGCTCCGTGGAGGGAAAAAGTGCCCCGGCCCAGCGATCGACTTGCTCAAGGTCGCGGCTCTGGTTCCGTTGCTGAGCGGCATCCGTTGCCAGTTGCAGTGGCCGGGCTGCCGGGGCGATGCCAGTGTCCTCCCGGGGGCAGGCCGGCGCAGTCGGTGCAGTCCGCGTCGCGCCGTAGGATTTTTCCTACTCCTTGGCTCTCCCTGGCTGGAGTATGCTCGGCGGCAGTTGTCCGGCCGACCCAGGGAGGACCCGATGGCCAAGGTGCTGTGTATCGATGCCGGGACGCTGCGCGTCGCCATGGCCGCGCTGGCCGCCCTGGTGCTGGCCGGATGTCTGTCGGATCCTGGCCCGCATATCGGCGGCAGCGGGCAATGCCGCGACGAAGCGCTGGGCTGGGCCATCGGCCAGGTCGCGGACGAGGCCACCATGCGGCGGCTGCTGCGCGAGAGCGGGGCCGGGTTGATCGATCCGCTCGGACCCGACAGCAAGGTGCTCGCCGACCATCGCGGCGACCGCCTGCGCGTGCGCATCGACGCCGACAACCGCATCCAGTCGGCCCGCTGCGAGTAGGCCCGTCGCGGCACCGCCGCGCGGACGCGAAAAAGCCGGCGCGAGGCCGGCTTGTCCGTGTCGCATGCCGCGATTGGTCGGGGAGACAGGATTTGAACCTGCGACTTCTACGTCCCGAACGTAGCGCTCTACCAGGCTGAGCTACACCCCGACTTGGGCAAGCCGCGTATTTTAGTGACCCGATGCACCGCGAGGCAAGGGGGCGGACGACGGAAACCGGATTCAGCGCAGCGCCGAGGCCAGTTCGCGCAGCGCGGCCGGGTCCAGGACCTCGACGTGGTGCGGATCGGGCAGGGCGATCACGCCCTGCTCGCGCAGCCGGGTGAAGCTGCGGCTCACGGTTTCCACGGTGAGGCCGAGGTGGTCGGCGATGTCGCCGCGCCCCATCGGCAGCGCCATGCGCGGATCGTCGGCGCCGATGCCCATCTGACCCCGCAGACGCACCAGGAAACTGGCCAGCCGCTCCACCGGCGCCAGCCGGGCGAGCATGAGCATGACGTCCTGGGCATCGTCCAGGTCGCGGCAGGCGCGGTCGAGCAGGGTGTGCTCGAACGCGGGGTAGCGCCCGCGCAAATCGCGGATGCCGTCGATCTCGAACGCGCAGACCCGGCTCGGCACCACCGCCTCGATGTTGTGGCGATGGGTGGGATGCCCGGACAGGCCGACGAAATGCCCGGGCAGCACGAACCCCACCACCTGCCGGCGCGCGTCGGCAAGCGTTCGCACCAGCCGCAGCATTCCGCTGGTGACGCTGTAGGCGTGGCGGCGGGGCTGGCCGGCGCGGGCCAGTTCGGCGTTGGCCTGCAGATCGTGCGAGGAGACCTGGCGTTCCAGCGCATCGGCCTCCGGTGGCGGCAGCGCCGAACACACCGCCAGGTCGCGCACCGCACAGCGTGCGCAGTCCAGCGGCACGACGACGCGGGAGTGCTGGCGACAGCGGGCGAGGGGCTGGCGGGTCATGGGAGATTTCTCGATGCCGATCATGACGCCCGTACCTCCAGCAGCGCTGGACGGATTGTCCAGGCGCGGTGGACGGGGTGTCGCGCATGGCGGCCCCGGGCCGCGGCGCGGACCGGTCGGCAGGTAGAATGGACGACTTTCCCGCCGAATGCGCCCGTGCCAGGCATGATCAAGCCCAGAACCCCGACCGGCGTCATGGAACTGCTGCCGCGCGACCAGATCGCGTTCCAGCGCATGCTCGACACCATCCGCCGCATCTTCGAGGGCTTCGGGTTTCTGCCGATCGAAACCCCGGTGTTCGAACTCTCCGAAGTGCTGCTGACCAAGTCGGGCGGCGAAACGGAGCGCCAAGTCTATTTCGCCCAGTCCACCGGCACCCTGGAGAAGGCGGAGGAAGGCCTGCCCGAGCTGGCGCTGCGCTTCGACCTGACCGTGCCGCTGGCGCGCTACGTCGCCGAGCACGAGCACGCGCTGGCGTTTCCGTTCCGGCGCTACCAGATGCAGCGCGTGTACCGCGGCGAACGCGCGCAGCGCGGGCGCTTCCGCGAGTTCTACCAGTGCGACATCGACGTGATCGGCAAGGACGCGCTGTCGCCGCGCCACGATGCCGAGATTCCCGCGGTGATCCACGCCGTGTTCGATGCGCTCGACATCGGCGATTTCACCATCCAGTTCAACCACCGCAAGCTGCTGCGCGGCTGGTTCGAAGGCCAGGGCATCGCCGGCGACGCGCAGCTGGCGGTGCTGCGCGAGATCGACAAGCTCGGCAAGCGCGGCGAGGACGCGGTCCGCGCCACGCTGGCGGGCGAGGGCTTCGGGCTGTCGTCCGGGGTGATCGACCACCTGCTCGCGTTCTCGCGCGTGCGCTCGCGTGGGCACGACGATGCGCTTGCGCAGCTCGACGCGCTGGGGGCAGGCACGCCGCTGTTCGAGGAAGGCCGCGACGAACTGCGCGAGGTGCTGCACCGGCTCAAGGCGCTTGGCGTGCCGGAATCGCGCTACGCGATCAACCTGTCGATCGCGCGGGGACTCGACTACTACACCGGTATCGTCTACGAGACCACGCTCGATGCGCACCCGGGCATCGGCTCGATCTGTTCGGGCGGCCGCTACGACAACCTCGCCAGCCACTACACCCGTTCGAAGCTGCCGGGCGTCGGCATCTCGATCGGCCTGACGCGCCTGTTCTGGCAGCTGCGCGAGGCGGGCCTGGTGGCCACGGCCGACAGTTCGGTCGACGTGCTGGTGACGCTGTTCGACGACGCAGGCCTCGACCACGCGCTGGGCCTGTCGCAACAGCTGCGCGCGGCCGGCCTGAACGTGGAGACCCAACTCGAGCCGCGCAAGCTCGGCAAGCAGATGCAATATGCCGATCGCGCTGGCATCCGCTTCGTCGTGATCCGCGGCGACGACGAGGCCGCGCGCGACGTGGTCGCGGTCAAGGACCTGCGCCGCGGCGAGCAGTTCGAGGTCGCCGACGCGGACCTGGCGCGCACCCTGCTGGTCGAACGCGAGCAATGGCGCGCGCTCGGGCAGGGCGCGGGCTGACCACTGCGGAGACGTCCGCGTCGCGGGCGATGCCCGCGATTCCCGGGCAGTACCTGCGTTGCGCGGCCCTGGCAGCAGGCGGCGCGCGGCGCCGAAACGATGAAGGCGGAAGACCGATGAAACCCGTATTGCTCGACGGCCGCTCGCTGACCCGCGACCAGCTGGTGATGGTGGCCAACGGCGCGTCGGTGTCCCTGGATCCCGCGGCGCTGCGTGACGTGGCGCGCGCGGCCGATTTCCTCGCCGCGCAGGTCGCGCGCGAGGAACCGATCTACGGCGTGTCCACCGGCTTCGGCAGCAACGCCGACAAGCTGCTGGGCGCGCATCCGCTGCGCGACGAGCTGCCGGGCGCGGCGAAGTCCGGGCGTTCGCTGCACGAGGAGTTGCAGCACAACCTGATCGTGACCCACGCGGTGTGCGTCGGCGAACCGCTGGCGGCCGACGTGGTGCGCGCGATGCTGTGCATCCGCATCAACACCCTGCTCAAGGGCCATTCCGGCATCCGGGTAGCCACCCTCGAGGCGCTCACGGCGCTGCTCAACGCGGGCGTCGTGCCGGTGGTGCCTGCGCTGGGCTCGGTCGGCGCCTCGGGCGATCTGGCGCCGCTGTCGCACCTGGCGATCGTGCTGCTGGGCGGTGGCGAGGCGTTCGTCGACGGCGAGCGCATGTCGGGCGCGGAGGCGCTGCGGCGCGCGGGACTGGCGCCGATCACGCTGTCTTACAAGGAAGGCCTGGCGCTGAACAACGGCACCGCGCAGATGCTCGCCACCGGTGCGCTGGCGCTGCACCGGCTGGACCGGCTGCTGGACACCGCCGATCTCGCCGCGGCCATGACCCTGGATGGCTTCGCCGGCCGGCTCGGCGCCTTCGACGAGGACGTGCACGCGCTGCGCCCGCACCCCGGCCAGGTGCACACCGCCGCGCACATCCGCGAGCTGCTGGCCGGGTCCACGCTGGCCGACATTCCCTACCACCTGGTGCCGAAGTTCCGGCCCTGGCTGCCCGAAAGCTGGGACACGCCGGAGGCGCGGTCCCTGAGCTTCGACATTGGCTGGGACTGGGTGCCGAGCGACCAGCGCCATGGGCGCGAGAAGTTCTACAGCCGCTTCAAGCCGTTCCGCGGCGGCAAGAAGCACCAGCCGCAGGACAGCTATTCGCTGCGCTGCATCCCCCAGGTGCATGGCGCGGTGCGCGATGCGGTGGCGCACGCCAGGCGCGTGTTCGACATCGAGCTCAACGCGGTCACCGACAACCCGCTGGTGTTCCCCGACCGCGATGCCGAACACGTCGAGCAGCATGTGATTTCCGCCGGCCATTTCCACGGCATGCCGCTGGCGCTGGCGATGAGCGCAGTCAAGGCCGCGATCCCGGTGCTGGCCGCGATCAGCGAGCGGCGGCTGAACAAGCTGGTCGATCCGGCCACCAGCGACGGTCTGCCGGGTTTCCTCATCGGCAACGAGGACGGCACCGAATCGGGCTTCATGATCGTGCAGTACACCGCGGCCGCGATCGTGAACGATCTGGCCACGCGTGCGCATCCGGCCAGCGTGTATTCGATCCCGACCAGCGCCAACGCCGAGGATCACGTGTCCATGGGCACCAACGAGGCGCGCCACGTGCTGTCGATGGCCGAAGACCTGGGCAAGGTGCTGGCGCTGGAGCTGTACACCGCCGCGCAGGCGCTGGACCTGCGGCTGGACATGATCAATGCCGCGCGCGATCTCGCGCGGCGCGACGATGCGGCCGCACTGGCGCGCAAGGTGCACGGCGTGGGCGAGGGCGATCCGCGGCATCCGGCGCTGATGGCCGAGGTCGAGGCGCTGCGTGCGGAGCTGGCGCAGGCCGAACCGTTCCACCCCGGGACGCGGATCGCCGCCGCGCATGCCGCGATCCGCGCGCGCATCCCGTTCCTCGAACGCGACCGGGCGCTCGACGGCGAAGTCGCGGCTGCGGTCGAACTGGTGGCCGACGGCAGCGTGCTCGCGGCGATCGGCCGGTGAACGGCGGGCCCCGCACTTGAACCTGCCGCTGCACTTCGGCTGGGCGGGGGTGTTCGAGACGTCGCTGATCGCGCTGCTGGTCGGTGTCGCGATGTGGATGGTCTGGCGCTGGCTGGCGCGACGTGGAGGCTGGACCCGGGCGCACGCCATCGGCTGGGCCTGCGTGAGCGCGATCGCGATCGCGGCCGGCATCGACAGCTGGAACCTGTTCTACCTCGGGGTGGTGAAGCTCGAATCGCCGGTGTATGCGCGGATCGCGCTGTCGAAGATCCACGACCCCGATTTCCTCGGCACGCGGGTGTTCATGGCCTGGACCGGCGCCATCTGCGGGGTGGTGGCGGGCTGGGCGCTGACGGCGCGCGCGTCGGCCCGGGAATCGCACGACTGAAGGTCGCCGTCCGGCAGGCAGGGCCGCCGGCATGAGGCGATGGCCCGGAGCGCGATCCGGGCGTCGACCGCGGGGGTCCCAGCCCATGTCGCATCGTCGGTACGCGGCGGGAGGCCGGCTTGCCACGTGTTGCTCCGCCTCCGGCCGGCTGCCACGCCCGGTGATTTCCGGAGCGCGTCCTCGTTTCGCAGCGCGACACGCCCGGAACCTGCCGTCCTGGCGGCGGACGCTGCCGCACTCATCGGCCGATCCATGCCCGGGACAGCCAAGCTTGACCAATGTAATAACGCGCTATTACATTACGCACCCATGAAACAGCGCATCGAGCCCCTGCCGGAGTCCGACGCCGACGCCTCGTTCCGGGCGCTGGCCAAGGCGTTCGCCGGCCTGGAGCGGGTGGACGAGGCCGCGGCGTTCCTGCGCGACCTGTGTACGCCGGCCGAGCTGGAAGCCATGGCCGATCGCTGGCGGGTGGTGCCGATGCTGCTGCAGGGCGTGCCGTACCGCGAGATCCACGAGCGCACCCTGGTCAGCGTGACCACGATCGGTCGGGTCGCGCGCACGCTCGAACATGGCGCCGGCGGCTACGCGGCCGCCGTCCGACGCCAGTATCCCCGGCTCGCGCCGGGCCATTGAGGAAGTTCCCATGAGTCCCACGGCCGTCCCCGCGGCGCGCGATCGCCTGCGCATCGCGATCCAGAAATCCGGTCGCCTGAGCGATCCGGCGCGCGCGCTGCTGGCCTCGTGCGGCCTGTCCTGGCGCGAAAGCCGCGACAAGCTGTTCTGCTACGGCGAGACCCTGCCGGTCGACCTGCTGCTGGTGCGCGACGACGACATCCCGGGCCTGCTCGCCGATGGTGTCTGCGACTACGGCATCGTCGGCCGCAACGTGCTCGAGGAGCATGCGGCCCTGCGCGAGGGCGAGGGCAGGCCGCAGGTGTCGAAGGAGGTGCGCCCGCTCGGTTTCGGCGGCTGCCGGCTCGACATCGCCGTGCCCGAGGCCTGGGACTGGGAAGGCCCGCAGCAGCTGCAGGGCCGGCGTATCGCCACCAGCTACCCGGGCCTACTCGCGCGGTGGCTGGCGCAGGAGCAGGTGGACGCCAGTGTGGTCATGCTGTCGGGTTCGGTCGAGATCGCGCCGCGCCTGGGGCAGGCGGACGTCGTGTGCGACCTGGTCTCGAGCGGCGGCACGCTGCTGGCCAACCAGCTCAAGCCGGTGGCGACGATCATGCGCAGCGAAGCGGTGCTCGCCGGGCCGGTGCAGCCGTTCGCCGACATCCGCGGCGAACTGGCGCAGATGCTGCTGCGGCGGCTGGACGGCGTACTGCGCCTGAAGGACAGCCGCCTGCTGCTGTTCCAGGCGCGTCGCGACGAGGTGGCGGGCCTGCTGGACATGCTGCCCGATGCCGAGGCGCCCACGGTGCTCCAGGTGGACGGCGCCGACACCCTGGCGCTGCAGGCGCTGTGCCACGGCGCGATGACCTGGCAGCGGCTGGAGGACCTCAAGCGCGCCGGTGCGCGCGGACTGATGGTGCTGCCGGTCGAGAGGATGCTGGCATGAGCGCGCCCGTTGCGCAGCGGCTGGACTGGCCCACGCTCGACGCCGGCGCGCGCTCGGCGGCGCTGCAGAGACCGGTGCAGGCGGTCGCGGCGCAGGTGCGCGACACCGTGGCCGCACTGATCGAGGAGGTCCGCACCGGCGGCGACCCCGCATTGCGCGCGATCAGCGAACGTCTGGATGGCGTCGCGCCGGATGCGTTCGAGATCGGCGAGTCCGCGTTCGACGCTGCCGAAGCGACACTGCCGGCCGCGCTGAAGTCCGCAATTCTCGAGGCGGCCGAGCGCATCGAGCGCTTCCACCGCGCCGGGATGGTGCAGGGTTACACGGTCGAGACCGCGCCGGGGGTGGTGTGCGAGCGCGTCGTGCGTGCGATCGATCGCGTCGGCCTGTACGTCCCGGCCGGGAGCGCGCCGCTGCCGTCGACCGCACTGATGCTGGGCGTCCCGGCACGCCTGGCAGGTTGCCGCGAAACCATCCTGTGCACGCCGCCCCGGCGCGACGGCAGTGCGGACCCGGCCGTCCTGTTCGCCGCCCGCGCGACGGGCGTGCAGCGGGTGTTCGTCCTGGGTGGCGCGCAGGCGATCGCGGCGATGGCCTTCGGCGCCGGCGGCGTGCCGCGCTGCGCCAAACTCTTCGGACCCGGCAACCGCTACGTCACCGAGGCCAAGCAGCAGATTGCGCAGGCGGGCATCGCCGCGATCGACATGCCCGCCGGTCCGTCCGAGGTGCTGGTGATCGCCGACGATGGCGCCGATGCCGACTTCGTCGCCGCCGACCTGCTGTCGCAGGCCGAGCACGGCCCCGATTCGCAGGTGCTGCTGCTCAGCGACAGCGCGGACCTGCTGGACCGGGTGGAGCGCGCGCTCCAGGCCCAGTTGGCCGTCCTGCCGCGCGCCGACATCGCCCGCCAGGCGCTGTCGCGTTCGCGGCTGGTGCGGGTGGACACGCTCGCCGGGGCATTCGAAATCAGCAATGCCTATGCGCCCGAACACCTGATCCTGGCGCTGCGCGACCCGCGCGCCTGGCTGGACCGCGTGGTCGCCGCCGGTTCGGTGTTCCTCGGCGATTTCACGCCCGAGGCTTTGGGCGATTACTGCAGCGGCACCAACCACGTGCTGCCGACCAATGGCGCCGCGCGCGCGTACAGCGGCGTATCGGTGGCCAGCTTCCAGAACTTCGTGACCGTGCAGTCGGCCAGCCCTGCGGGCATCGCCGCCATCGGCGCCTGCGCCGTGACCCTGGCCGAGGCCGAGGGCCTCGAAGCACACGCCAACGCGGTACGCCTGCGACTGCAGCGCGGTAGCGCGCCCGGATCGCGGGAGGCCGCATGAGCCGGATCCTCGACCTGCTGCGCGAGGACCTGCGCGACTTTTCCGGCTACAGCTCCGCGCGCAGCGAATCGCTGGACGGAGAGGTCTGGCTCAACGCCAACGAATCGGCGTGGGCGAACGTGGCCGATGCCGACGGCGCGTGTCGCCGTTACCCCGATCCGCAGCCCGCGGCGCTGCGTGACGCATTGGCGGCGCTCTACAGCGTGGCGCCGGAGCGGCTGCTGGTCGGCCGCGGCAGCGACGAGGCGATCGACCTGCTGGTCCGCGCCACGTGTATCCCCGGCCGCGACGCGGTGCTGGTCACGCCGCCGGTGTTCGGCATGTACGCGGTGAGCGCCAGGCTGCAGGGTGCGCCGCTGGTCGAGGTGCCGCTGCACGACGATCCGCAGGCCGGGCTGGTGCCCGACATCGCCGCCATCGGCGAAGTCGCTGTCGCGCGCGGAGCGAAGCTGGTGTTCCTGTGCTCGCCGTCAAATCCAGGCGGTGCCGCGGTTCCGCTGGCCGAAATCGACGCCCTGTCGCGCCTGCTTGATGGACGCGCGCTGGTGGTGGTGGACGAGGCCTACGGCGAGTTCGCCGACGGGCCCTCGGCCACCATGCTGCTCGACGCACTGCCCAACCTGGTCGTGCTGCGCACGCTGTCGAAGGCGCACGCGCTGGCCGCGGCGCGGATCGGCGTGGCAATCGGCGATCCGGCGTTGATCGCGGCGCTGCGCCGCTGCCAGGCGCCGTACCCGGTCCCCGCACCCTGCGCCGCGCTGGCGCTGGCCGGCCTGGGCACTGCGGCGCGCGCGCAGACCTGTGCGCGTGTGGGCGCGGTACGCAGCGAACGCGAGCGGCTCGCGGGTGCGATGCAGGCACTGCCCGGCGTGCGGCGGGTGTATCCGTCGGAGGCGAACTTCCTGCTGGTCCGCTTCGAAGACGCCGGCGCAGCGTTCGAGACGCTGCTGGCGGCGGGCATCGTGGTCCGCGACCAGCGGTCCGCGTACGGCCTCGGCGACGCTCTGCGCATCACCATCGGCACCCCGGAACAGAACGCGCGCGTGCTGGATGTGCTGTCGACGCGTGTGCGGCCGGCCGAAATGGCGCGTGCGCGGGGAGTGGCGTGATGGGCACGAGGATCCTGTTCGTCGACCGCGACGGCACCCTGATCGAGGAGCCGGCCGATTTCCAGATCGACGCCTACGAAAAGGTGCGCTTCGTGCGCGGCGTGATCCCGGCCATGCTGAAGCTGCGCGACGCCGGCTTCGCGTTCGTGATCGTGACCAACCAGGACGGGCTCGGCAGCGAGGCGTATCCGCGCGCGAGCTTCGACGGGCCGAACGACCTGATGCTGCAGATATTCGAAAGCCAGGGCATCGTGTTCCGCGAGGTGCTGGTCGACGGCAGCTGGCCTGCCGACAACGCGCCCACGCGCAAGCCGGGGCTGGGCCTGGTGCAGCACTACCTGCGCGACCGGGGCATCGACCTCGACCGCTCGGCCATGGTCGGCGACCGCGAGACCGACCTGCAGTTCGCGCGCAACCTCGGGATCCGCGGCTTCCAGCTGCGTACCGAACAGTTCGGCGGCGACTGGGACTGGGCTGGCATCGCGCACGAGCTGGCCGATGCGCCGCGCCGCGCGCGCGTGCAGCGCGACACGAAGGAAACCCGGATCACGGTCGAACTCGACCTCGACCGCAGCGCCGATGCCGAGGTGTCGACCGGCCTGCCGTTCTTCGACCACATGCTCGACCAGATCGGCAAGCACGGCGGCATTGCGCTGCGCGTGCGCGCCGAGGGCGACCTTCACATCGACGAGCACCACACCATCGAGGACACCGGCATCGCCCTGGGCCAGGCCCTGCGCGAGGCGCTGGGCGACAAGCGCGGGATCGCGCGCTACGGTTTCACCCTGCCGATGGACGAAACCCTGGCCAGCGCGGCGCTCGATCTCGGCGGCCGTCCGTACCTGGTATTCGACGGCACGTTCCGGCGCGAGCGCGTGGGCGACCTGCCGACCGAACTGGTGGAACACTTCTTCCGCTCGGTGTGCGACGCGGCCGCGCTCAACCTCAACCTCAAGGTCGCGGGCGAGAACGACCACCACAAGGTGGAAGCCTGCTTCAAGGCCTTCGCCCGCGCCCTGCGCATGGCCGTGCGCCGCGAAGGCGCGGACCTGCCCAGCACCAAGGGCGTGCTGTGATGCGGGTGGTGCTGGTCGACGCCGGCGGCGCGAACATCGGCTCGGTGCGCTACGCGCTGCAGCGGCTGGGCGTGGACGCGCAGCTGGCCTCGGACGCGGAGGAGATCCGTGGCGCGGATCGCGTGATCCTGCCGGGCGTGAGCACCGCGGCCACGGTGATGCGGCGGCTGCGTGAACTCGACCTGGTCGACACCCTGCGGGCGCTGCGCCAGCCGCTGCTGGGCGTGTGCGTCGGCGCGCAGCTGCTGTTCGAGCATTCGGAAGAGGACGACACGCCGTGCCTCGGCCTGCTGCCCGGCATCGTGCGTCGCCTGCCGGCCGGGGAGGGCATCCGCGTGCCGCACATGGGCTGGAACCGCCTGCAGCGACGCGTCGACGATCCGCTGCTGGCCGACATCGCCGAGGGTGCGCATGCGTACTTCGTGCACAGTTTCGCCGCGCCGGTGACGCCCGACTGCATCGCGGCCAGCGAACACGGGGCCGCCTTCGCCGCGGTGGTCAGGCGTGGCCACGTGATGGGCGCCCAGTTCCACCCGGAGCGGTCCGCTGCCGCGGGCGCGCGCCTGCTGCACAACTTCCTGTCGCTGGAGCCCGCATGACCCGACCCTTCACCCTGTATCCGGCGATCGACGTCCGCAACGGCCGCGTGGTCCGGCTGGCCCAGGGCGACTATGCGCAGGAGACGCGCTACGGCGACGATCCGCTGGCGCTCGCGCGCGACTATGCCGCGCAGGGCGCGCAGTGGCTGCACCTGGTCGACCTGGACGCGGCGCGCGCCGGCGGCTACACCCTGCTGCCACTGGTGGCCGATATCGTCCGCGACACCGGCCTGCAGGTACAGACCGGCGGCGGCGTGCGCGCGCGCGACGACGTGCAGCGCATCCTCGATGCGGGCGCTTCGCGCGTGGTGGTGGGCTCGCTGGCGGTGCGCGAGGCCGACAGCGTGTGCGACTGGCTCGGGGCACTCGGCAGCGATCGCCTGACCATCGCCCTCGACACCCGGCAGGATCGCGAGGGCACCTGGCGCCTGCCGGTCCACGGCTGGACCGAGACCGCGGCGGGCACCCTGCAGGACATGGCGCGACGCTATGCCGACCACGGCCTGCGCCACCTGCTGTGCACCGACATCACCCGCGACGGCATGATGACCGGACCGAATCTCGAACTGTACAGGCTGCTGGTGGACGCCGTGCCGGGGCTGGAACTGCAGGCCTCGGGCGGCGTGCGCGACCTGGACGACGTGCTCGCGGCGCGCGACACCGGATGCACCGGCGTGGTGCTGGGCCGCTCGCTGCTCGAGGGGCGGCTCGAACTGCCGCAGGCGCTGGCGCGCGTGACGGCGGACGTGCGCTGATGCTGGCCCGGCGCCTCATTCCGTGCCTGGACGTGCGCGACGGACGCGTGGTCAAGGGCGTGCGCTTCCGCGACCACGTCGACATGGGCGACATCGTCGAGCTCGCGTTGCGATACCGCGACGAGGGCGCCGACGAACTGGTCTTCTACGACATCAGCGCGACCCCGCAGCAGCGCTCGGTCGACCGCGGCTGGGTCGAGCGCGTCTCGGCGCGGCTGGACATCCCGTTCTGCGTGGCCGGCGGCATACGCGATGTCGGGACCGCGCGCGCGGTGCTGCACGCGGGCGCCGACAAGATCTCGATCAACTCGCCCGCGCTCGAACGGCCGGCACTGATCGGCGAACTGGCGGAGGCGTTCGGCGTGCAGTGCGTGGTGGTGGGCGTGGATTCGATCCGCGAGGCCGATGGCGAGTGGCGGGTGCGCACCCATACCGGCGATCCCGAGCGGATGCGCGCACCGTCGATCCGCACCCTCGACTGGGTGGTCGAGGCACAGCGCCTGGGCGCGGGCGAGATCGTGCTCAACTGCATGGACAGCGACGGCGTGCGCCGCGGCTACGACCTGGAGCAGCTGCGAGCCGTGCGTGCGCGTTGCGGAGTACCGCTGGTGGCGTCCGGCGGGGCAGGCGAGCCGGAACATTTCGAGTCGGTGTTCCGCGAGGCCGACGTGGACGGCGCGCTCGCGGCGAGTGTGTTCCACAGCGGCAGGATCCGGATCCCGGAACTCAAGCGGTTCCTGCATGCGCAGGGCGTGGAGGTGCGCGATGACTGAGCGGACGACGGCTGCGGCGGCGCCCGACGGCATCGACTGGGACAAGGGCGGCGGCCTGCTGCCGGCGATCGTGCAGGATGCGCGCACGCTGCGGGTGCTGATGCTCGGCTACATGGATCGCGCCGCGCTCGAGGCCACGCTGTCCTCGCGCCAGGTGACCTTCTTCAGCCGCAGCAGGCAGCGGTTGTGGACCAAGGGCGAGTCCTCGGGCCACATGCTCGACCTGGTGTCGGTCGAGGCGGACTGCGACGGCGACACCCTGCTGGTGCTCGCGCACCCGCGCGGGCCCACCTGCCACCTGCAGCGCGAAAGCTGCTTCCCGACCGCGCCCGGATCGCTGCTGGCGGAACTGTCCGCGCTGGTGGAGCGCCGCGCCACGGAGCGTCCGGAAGGCAGCTACACCACGCGGCTGTTCGAGGGCGGCGTGCGCCGCATCGCGCAGAAGGTAGGAGAGGAAGGCGTGGAGACCGCGCTCGCCTCGATCGCCGAGGACGATCAGGCGCTGCTGGGCGAAGGGGCGGACCTGCTGTTCCACCTGCTGGTGCTGCTGCGCGCGCGGGGCCTCGGCCTGGCGGACCTGGAGGCGACGCTGGCGACCCGTCGCCGTTGACCCTGGACCCACGGCGTGGCGGGCGTGCGCCGCGGGGCAGGACGCGCCGTCTATGCCGCCGTGATCGAGGTGCGCACGCAGTCGCGCCCGTTGGCCTTGGCCGCGTAGAGCGCCTTGTCGGCGGTGTCGAGCGCGTCGTCGATGTCGTCGGCCGCGTCGGGCGCGATGGTGTGCACGCCGATGCTCGCCGAGATCCGAAGGCAGGTGCCCTGCGATTCGCAGGCTTCGTCCACCAGCGAGCGCCGCAGTTCCTCCGCCACCGCGACCGCCGCCCGCAGGTCGTGGTTGGGCAGCACCACCACGAACTCCTCGCCGCCGAAGCGCGCCAGCAGCGCCTCGTGCGGACGCAGGGTGCGGCCGATGCGGCGTGCGGCCCAGCGCAGGCAGTCGTCGCCGACCAGGTGGCCGTGGCGGTCGTTGATCGACTTGAAATGGTCCAGGTCGACCATCAGCAGCGACAGCGGCCTGCGCGCCTGGCGGCATTCGTCCAGCATGCGGTCGAAGCCTTCGTGGAAGAAGCTGCGGTTGTACAGGCCGGTGAGCGCGTCGCGGCGGCTCGAATCCCGAAGCTTCTCGTGCGTTTCCTTGAGCTGCGACAGCGCCTGCTGCAGCTCCTGCGTGCGGGCGGCGACATTGCGCTCGAGCTGGCGGTTGGCCTCGTCGGTGATGCGCTGGTTCTCGTTGCGCAGCTGCGCGTAGCGGTAGCCGAGCGCGATCGAGAGCAGCAGCATCTCCAGCGCCGAGCCGATCTGCACGCCGTATTCGGTGGCGAAGTTCTTCGGCAGGGCGCCGAAGGCGAGCAGGGTGAAGATCGCGGTGCCGAGCAGGAACATCGACCACGCCAGCAGCAGCAGGCGCGCGGGCGTGTAGCCGCGGCGCAGCACGTGGATGGTCACCAGCACGATCCACAGCACGCCCACCAGCACCGCGCGCGAGGCGATCGGCGTCGACAGCCGGTAGGGAAGCCAGATCGAGGCGACGCCGAACACCAGGAAGAAGCCGATCAGTGCGATCGTCCCCGCGTTCAGCCGCGGTGCCCGCTGCGGCAGCTCCAGGAAGGTGCGCGCGAACTGCAGCATGGCCACCAGCGCCAGGCAGATCGAGATCGGCACCATGTGGTCCGCCATCCACGGCGAGTCCGGCCACAGGTATTCGAAGCCCAGGCCGTTGAGCGTGAACAGCACCAGTCCGAACGCGGTGATGTGGCACAGGTACCAGAAGTAGCTGGCGTCGCGCAGCGACAGCCACAGCACCAGGTTGTAGAAGAACAGCGCCAGCAGGATGCCGTAGTACAGCCCGATCGCCAGCTGCGCATCGCGCGAGACTTCGGTGAACGCGGCCGGCGTGTACAGGTGCAGCGGCACCTGCATCGAGCTCTCGCTCTCCACCCGCACCAAAAGCTGCACCGGGACATCCGGCGGCAGGTCCACCAGCACGTTGGGGTGGCGGTAGCGCACGCTGCGGACGCCGAACGGAACGTGGTCGCCGCCTACGTGGTGCACCACGCGACCGTCGGGGTAGCGCAGGAAAATCTCGAGCCGGTCGCTGAGCGGATACTCCTGCACCAGGAGCCAGCGCTGTTCGCCGCGGTCGCGGTTGACGATGGTGGCGTGGAACCAGAATGCGCCGCTCTGGAACCCGAAGGCGTCCTTGCCGCCGGGCAGGGGCGCGAACGCGCCGGCGTCGACGCGGCGCCAGGCGTCCTCGGGTCGGTCGGACCCGGTCGCATCGTGGCGGTAGACCAGATGGGGCGAGAGAGCGGCATCGCGGGCGCCGGCCGGCAGGTCCAGCGCTGGCCCGGCTGCTGCGGCCGGAAGGGCCGACGCCAGCGCCAGCAGCAGCCACCCCATCAGGAAGCGCCACGTGCGCCTCATCGATCGTCCCGGTCCGTCGCGGATTCCATCTGCGTGTGTCCGTCCGTCATCCCAGTTCGGCCATCAGGGGTAACGCCAATGATGGCCATAATGGGACATCTTCGACCCGACGGGGGACTCGTGCGCCATCGCATCCGGTTCGCGGCGCTGGTGGCGCTGCTGGCGTCGGCGCCCGCAGGTGCCTGTGTCCAGGGCGAGGTATTCGTGGACGCCAGCGGCGACGGCGTGCGCCAGGCCTCCGAGGCCGGCCTGGCCGATGTGCTCGTGTCGAACGGACGCGAGATCGTGTCCACGGATGCGGGCGGGCATTGGCGCGGACTGCCGTCCGGCACGTCGCCGGTGTTCGTGGTCAAGCCGGCGGGGTTCACGATCGCGCTTGCGGGCGACGGCCTGCCGGGCTTCTGGCGCGCGCCCGGCGCGGACGCATGCGACTTCGCGCTGCAGCCGCAGGCGGCTGCACGGGGGCCGCTGAAGGTCCTGGTGACGAGCGATCCGCAGGCCGGCACGCCGCGCGAGGCCGGCTTCTACGCTACGGTCGTGGATCGCGCGCTCAGGTCCCATCGCGACGCGGCACTGGGGCTCACGCTCGGCGATATCGCCAACGACGACCTGTCGCTGTATCCCCAGCTCAACCGCGCCACGACCTCCCTGGGCGTGCCGTGGCTGCACCTGCCCGGGAATCACGACCTCGATCCCGGCGCACGCGACGACGCTGCCTCGCTGGCCACCTATCGCCGCGTGTTCGGCCCGGACACGTTCGCGTGGGAAGAGCCGCATGCGAGTTTCGTCATGCTCGACAATGTCGTTGCGCAGCCCGGTGGTCGGCCGGCCTACGTCGGCGGCCTGCGCGAGGACCAGTTCGAATTCCTCGCCGGCCTGCTGCCGACGCTCGACCCCGCGCGCCTGCTGGTGGTGGCCGCGCACATTCCGTGGTTCGACACTGCGGCCGAGGGCCGCCCACCGAGCCTGCGCATCCGCGACCGCGAGCGCCTGTTCGCGCTGCTGCAGGCGTTTCCGAACGTGCTGCTGCTGAGCGGGCACCGGCACGCCCAGCGCCAGGTCGACCACGGGTCCGAGAGCGGCTGGCACGGCACGTCGCCGCTGCGCGAGTTCAACGTCGGGGCGATGAGCGGGGCGTACTGGTCCGGGATCGACGACGCCGACGGCATCCCGGTCTCGACCATGGCCGACGGCACGCCGCGCGGCTTCGCCACCCTGCACGTCGCCCACGACGGCAGCCATCGCCTGGCCTGGCATCCGACCGCGCGACTGCCGGACGATCCGTCCCGCACCGATGCGATGGCGCTGCACGCACCACAGCTGCTGCGTCGCGGCGCCTATCCGGCCTGGGGCGTGTACGCGAACGTGTTCCTGGGCCATGACGGCACGCGGGTGGAGTACCGCGTCGACGGCGGCGAGTGGCAGGCGATGGAGCGGGTGGAGCGTGCCGATCCGCGGCTGGCCGCGGAGAACGCGCGCGACGACGCGGCGCGGACGCTGCGTGGCTTCGATCGCTCGCCCGAAGCCGACGTGTCGCCGCACCTGTGGCGCGGGCCGCTGCCCACCCGGCTCGACGCCGGCCGCCATCGCATCGAGGTGCGCAGCATCGACGACGCGGGACGCGAGTCGCGGGCGACGACGCATTACCGGCTGGAGGACGCGGCGGTCCGCTGACCGGCTTTGCACAACTTGCTGGAACGCCGCTGCCGGGATATCGTGACCTGGTTCCGGATTTCGCATCCGGACGCGAGCGCCGCCATGCCGGCGGTTGCCACAGGGGACAACATGACGAAGTGCTTCGCCGACGGGCTTCCCGCCGGGCAGTTGGACCGTGCGCCATTCCAGTTCAGGCACGCCCTGCTGGATCATCCCGCGCTCACCATCGAGGGCCTGGCGGAAGTCCTGCCGGAGCTGCCGCCGGAGCGGGTCAGGTATTCCAAGGGGCTGGCCGACCTGCGCATCAACTTCGACCACGCGCACGTCGAGCACCGCAACGGCATGGGCCTGGCGGACACCATCGAGACGATCCGCGGCGGCAATTCCTACATCGCGGTGAGCGATCCCCAGACGCATCCCGCATTCCGTGGCCTGTACGGGGATCTGTGCCGCGAGATGACGGCGCTGCTGCGCGAGGGCGGGCAGTCGCAGGCGATCCACGAGCCGCGCATCTGGCTGTTCATCGCCTCGCCCAACGCGATCACCCCGTTCCACTTCGACCGCTACTCGAACGTGCTGATGCAGATCCGCGGCAGCAAGCAAGTGGCGGTGTTCCCGAACTTCCGGCCGGACATCGTGCCGGTCGACGTCTGCGAGGCCTACATGGACCGGCAGCCGATCGACGCGCTCTGGCGCGACGAGCTCGACCAGCACGCGATCAAGTTCGATTTCCGCCCCGGCGACGCGCTGCACATCCCGTACACCAGCGGCCACTACGTGAAGAACGGGGCCGAGGATGTGTCCATCTCGCTGTCGTTCTTCTTCCAGACCGACGAGACCCTGCGCTGGACCCGTGCGATGCAGTTCAACCACCGCATGCGCCGCTGGTCGAAGGCCGTGGGCCTCAGGCAGACGCCCGTGGGGCACTCGCACTGGCTGGACGCGACCAAGTCGCACGCGCTGCCGTGCGCGGAGGCCGTGAGCCGCGTGGCGCGGAGGCTGCGTCGCGCGTAGCCGGCAGCGGGAGGAGGAGCTGCCGCACGCGCGAGCCCCTCGCGGGGATATACGGGCTTCGCCCGTGCTGGTATCGGCGCCGCCCTACAGCGGATGCGGGTAGGGCAGCAGCGGCCCGCGCACCAGCGCTGCTTCCCAGGCGTCCAGCCGGGCACGGATCCGTTCGCCCACGTTGATTTGCGGAAACGACGCCTCGTGTCCTTCCATTACCTCGCGCCGGGCCACCTGGCGTCGGGCGTAGCCGAAGGCGTCGACCAGGCCGCCATCGCGGTTGAGGCCCTCCACCAGCAGCGCGCGGCCGAAGTACGTCGCACTGGCGGTGTCGCCGCAGCCGAACGAGGGGCGGTCGTGGCGCGCGGCAGTGATGATCAGCGTGTCGGGCGCGGCCAGTTCCGGGATGAAGCCGCCGGAGAAGCACGCCGAGACGATCAGCAGGCGGTGGCGGATGCCGGCGGCGTCGAGCGCGTCGCGCAGCTGCACCGGCGAGAGCGTGGTATCGAAACGGTCGGGCTGGCTCACGGTCAGCGCGTGGTCGCGCCCGCCATGGCTGGTGAGGAACAGCAGCAGCAGGTCCTCGTCCGGATCCATGCGCGCGGCGATGCCGTCGAGCGCATGCTGCAGATTGCCGAGGGTGGCCAGCGGACGCGGCGTGCGATCCAGGCTGTCGGGATGGTTGACCAGCGCCAGCGTGCGCCCGGCGGCGCCATAGCGCGCGGTGGCGAGCGTCTCGAAATAGGCGGCCTCGTTGCGGAACACGTCCTCGTGGCCGTCGCCCGCGAACGCGAGTGCGAACAGATCGAGCTGGCCCGGGCGCTGCGCAGGCATCCGTGCCAGGCGCGCGTCGATCAGGGCGCGGTCGCGCGCGGCATCGGCATGGTCCGGCGCGAGGTCGTCGGCGGATGCCGGCGACGTGCGCAGCAGGCACAGGACGGCCAGCAGCAGGACGGCGGCCACGCGCGCCGCGCCGCCGCACCGGGCGGCGGGACGGGACGCCGCGGCGGGCAGGGCACTCACGCCGCCAGGGCGACGCCGTCGAAGCCGGTGGCGCGGGGATGCCCGCCGGCGGATGCGCCGGTGCGCGGCTGCGGATAATCCTCGGGCCGGTCGATCAGCGTGGTGCGCAGCCCGGCCTCGCGGGCGGCGTCGAGTTCGGCCACCACGTCCGAGAGGAACAGGATGTCGTGCGGGGGTGCGCCCAGCTCGCGCGCGATGGTCGTGTAGCTCGCGGCTTCGCGCTTGCCGCCGACGGCGGTGTCGAACCAGCCCGAAAACAGTCCGGTCAGGTCGCCGGCACCGGTGTGGGAGAACAGCAGCTTCTGCGCCGGCACCGAGCCGGACGAATAGACGGCGAGCACGTGGCCGTCGGCGTGCCAGCGCCGCAGGGCGGGTTCCACGTCCGGATACAGCGGCGCGGTGAAGTCGGCATTCGCGTAGCCGGCCGACCACACCATGCCCTGCAGCGCCTTGAGCGCGGTGTGCTTGCGGTCCTCGTCGATCCAGCCCTGCAGTGTTTCCACGATCATCGGATCCTGGCACAGGCCGCCGCTCTCCAGCGCCACCTGGTCCAGCCACCGGCGCACGTCCGGCTCGTGGCCGTGTTCACGCACGAAGCGCGGCAGTTCGCGCCGGGCATACGGAAACAGCACGTCCTTGACGAAGGAGATGCTGCTGGTGGTGCCCTCGATGTCGGTGAGGATCAGCGGACTGGCCATCGGGATGTGCGTGCCTGCTCGGGGACCGCGCTCGCCGCGCTCAGCGCCCGGAGGGCACGTCGTAGCGCGGGAACCGCTGCGCGATGTCGGTGCCGGTGAAGTGGCCGATCCAGCCGTCGGGCTGCTCGAAGAAGCGGATCGCCACGAAGCGAGGCTCCGGTCCCATGTCGAACCAGTGCGTGGTGCCGTCGGGCACCGCGATCAGGTCGTCCTTCACGCATTCGATCTCGTAGACCTTCCCGCCCACGTGCAGGGTGAACAGGCCCGAGCCGTCGACGAAGAACCGCACTTCGTCCTCGTTGTGGTAGTGCTCGTCGAGGAACTTCCCGCGCAGCTCGTCCTTCTTCGGGTTGTCGGGGGCGATGCTGATCACGTCGACGGTGGTGAACCCGCGCTCAGCCGAGATCCGGTCGATGTCGGCCCGGTAGGCGGCCATGACCTGCTCGGGCGTGGCGCCCGCGGCCACCGGCTGGCTGGCCTGCCAGCGCTCGAAATGCACGCCGATCTTCGCCAGCTCGCGCGCGATCTCGTCGCCGTCGTGGCTGGTGAACTCGGGGGTGTCGGGGGCCTGGTCGGAGAAGATGCGCAGTCGGCTCATGGCGGGCGGCTCAACAGGGCGTCGGGAGAGGAAAGAGGCTAACAGCTGGGCCGGGAACCGGGGGTGACGCGGCTGCAACGCGGGCGTTCCCCGGCTGCAACGCGACACGATCAGCGGGCGACCGCGAGCCGGCGGATCTCGAGCTCGCAGCCGAGCAGGAAATCGAACGCCTCCAGGTGCCGGCGCGCCTCGGCCATGTCGCGGCCCCAGGCGTACAGCCCGTGGCCGTCGATCAGGTAGCCCCACATCGGCCCGCGGTCGAGCAGGGCGTCGACCTGGGCGGCCAGGGTCGGCATGTGCTGGCTGTTGGGCAGCACCGGCACGTCGATGGCGGTCTCGTGGGTCTCGTTGCCGCGGAAGGCCTTGAGCAGCTCGTAGCCTTCCAGCCGCACGTGGCCGGCGCCGGCGAACAGGCGCGAGGCCACGGTCTGGTGCTGCGAATGGGTGTGCAGGATGCAGCCGACCTCGTCGAAGCGGCGGTACAGCTGGGTGTGGAGCAGGGTCTCGGCCGAGGGGCGGTGGTCACTGCCGACCGCATGGCCGTCGAAGTCGACCACCATGATGTCGTCCTCGACCAGCCGGCCCTTGTCGCGGCCCGAGACGGTGATCGCGGCGTGGTCCGCATCGAGCCGGGCGGAAAAGTTGCTGCTGGTCGCGGGGGTCCAGCCGAGCTGCGACAGCTCGCGCACGTTGGCGATGAGTCCGGCGGCGCGCTCGCGCAGGCGGGCGGGGTCGTAGGGCAGGTCCATGGGCCCGATTCTAGTCCAGCGCTCGCCCGCGGTCGCCCCAGGACACGGTGAACTGCGTCAGCGTGCGGAGCGGCCGGCGCCGTCGCCCGCATCCGCCGGGGCGATCTCCGGCTGCGGCTGCGCATCTGCCGGCGCCGGCGCCGCGCCGGTCTCGAGCGGCAGCACCCGCACCCCCAGCCAGGCCAGCACGAAGGCCAGGCCGAAGTTCACCAGGTTGAAGAAGGCGTACGGCAGGTAATCCAGCGTCGCCACGCCCAGGGTCGCGGCCATGAACGCGGCGCAGGTGTTCCACGGCACCAGCGGCGAGGTGATGGTGCCGCCATCCTCCAAGGCACGCGACAGGTTCAGCGGAGACAGGCCCCGGCGCGCGTACTCGGTCTGGTACAGCTTGCCGGGCAGGACCAGCGACATGTACTGGTCGGCGGTGATCACGTTGGTGCCGAATGCGGTCACCAGGGTCGAGACGATTAGCGCACGCGCCGAATGCGCCATCGCCAGCACGCTGCGGATCATCCGCTCCAGCAGCCCGGTGCGCTCCATGACCGCACCGAAGCACATCGCGCAGATCACCAGCCAGACCGTGTTGAGCATGTTCGACATGCCGCCGCCGCCCAGCAGCTCGTCGACCACCGCGTTGCCGGTCTCGATCGAGTAGCCGTTGAACAGCGCGGTCCAGGCACCCGCGAGCAGCGCCATCGGCCGGCTGAGTTCGGCGTTGCCCGCCAGTGCCACCACCGCATCGGGCTGGAACACCACCGCGAACACCACGCCCACCAGGGCTCCGATCAGGATCGTCGGGTAGGCCGGGAACCTGGCGAAGGCCAGCCCGAACACCAGCAGCATCGGCAGCAGCAGGTACCAGCCCAGGTCGAAGCGCGCGGCCAGGATCGCCGGCAGGTCCACTTTCGTGGCCAGTTCGCCGTCCGCCGCGCCGGACACGAACCCGAGCACCGTGAACATCGCCAGCGCGATCGCCAGCGACGGTATCGTGGTCCAGAGCAGGTTGCGGATGTGGCTGAACAGCTCGGCCCCGCTCACGGCCGGCGCGAGGTTGGTGGTGTCCGACAGCGGCGAGAGCTTGTCGCCGAAGTAGGCGCCCGAGACCACCGCGCCTGCGGTGGCGGCCACCGACATGTCCATGCCCTGGGCGATGCCGATCAGGGCCACGCCGACCGTGCCCGCGGTGGTCCAGGAACTGCCGATCGCCAGCGAGGTGATCGCGCAGATCACGCACACCGCCGGGTAGAAGTAGCTGGGGTTCAGCAGTTCCAGGCCGTAGACGATCAGCGTCGGCACCGTGCCGCTCAGCAGCCAGCTGCCGATCAGTGCGCCGACCGCGAGCAGGATCAGGATCGCGCCCACCGACACCGACACCCCGTGCGCCATCGCCTCCTGGATGTCCGCCCAGCTCAGCCCGTTGCGGATGCCGATGATCGCCGCCACGCCCGCGGCGAGCAGCAGTGCGATCTGGCTGGCGCCGTACACCGCGTCATCGGCGAACAGGGCGATGCCGAGCACCAGCAGCGCGATCAGCAGCAGCAGCGGGATCAGGGCCTGCAGCAGGCTCGGCTCTCGCGGGACGGATGGGCGCATCGTTCGCTCGGCGGGAAGGCGGGGCGGGGACGGCGGGCCCGCTCGACGCGGGCCCCCGGGGTCAGGCTGCCGGCGAGGCCGGAGTCCGGTTGAGCTTGCTGTTGCGGTAGCCGTAGGCGAAGTAGATCACCTGGCCGACCAGGGTCCACAGCACGAAGATCAGCCAGTGCTCCCGGAACGACTGCAGGAACAGGAACAGGCACGACAGCACGCCCAGCGGGCACACCAGCCAGAACAGCGGCACCCGGAACGGGCGCTGCAGGTCGGGCCGCGTGTAGCGCAGCACCAGCACGCCGAGGCACACGGTCGCGAACGCGATCAGGGTGCCCATCGACACCAGCTCGCCCAGCACGCTGAGCGGCATGAAACCCGCCAGCAGGCAGGCGGCGACGCCGACCACGATGGTGCCGACGTACGGGGTATGGAACTTCCTGTGCACGCGGCCGAACATCGCCGGCAGCAGGCCGTCGCGCGACATCGAGTAGAAGATGCGCGGCTGCGCCATCAGCATCACCAGGATCACCGACGACAGGCCCGCGATCGCACCGATCTCGACCGCGGTCTTGAGCCAGCCCAGGTTGGCGGTCGGATCGGCGCGCATCGCCAGTTCCAGCGCGGTGGCGACCGGCTTGGCGGTGTCCAGTTCGCGGAACGGGGCCATGCCCACCAGCACCGCGCACACCGCGATGTAGATCAGGGTGCACACGACCAGCGAGCCGAGGATGCCGATCGGCATGTCGCGCTGCGGATTCTTGGCCTCGCCGGCGGCGGTGGAGACCGCGTCGAAGCCGATGTAGGCGAAGAACACGATGGTGGCGGCGCGGAACACGCCTTCCATCCCGAACTGCCCGGGCCCCTCGTTGGCGGGGATGAACGGCGTCCAGTTGGCCGGATCGACGTACATCACGCCGAAGCCGAGGAAGGCCGCGATCACCGCGACCTTGATCGCCACCACGATCGCATTGACGAACGCGGACTGGGTGATGCCGACGTAGCACAGGCCGCTGACCGCCGCCACGATCAGCACCGCGGGCAGGTTGATCACGCCGGCGGTGCGCACGAATTCGCCATCGGTCCAGGTGATCGGCGCGGTCGCAAGCTGGGCCGGGAAGGGAATCCCGACCGTGCCGGTGAGGAAACTGACGAGATAGCCCGACCAGCCGACCGCCACGGTCGAGGATGCGAACAGGTATTCGAGCACCAGGCACCAGCCGATGAACCAGGCGGTGAATTCGCCGAGCGTCGCGTAGGAATACGAGTAGGCGCTGCCGGAGACCGGCATCATCGCCGAGAACTCGGCGTAGCACAGGCCGGCGAACGCACACGCCAGTCCGGCGAGCACGAAGCTGAGCATGATCGCCGGGCCGGCGTGGTTGGCCGCGGCCTGGCCGGTGAGCACGAAGATGCCGGCGCCGATCACCGCGCCGATGCCGAGCAGGATCAGGTGGCGCGCGGTGAGGGTGCGCTTGAGTGTCGCCTCGCCCTCCAGGGAGCCTTCGACCGGTTCGCCCGCATCCACGTGCGGTGCCGGCTCGACCGGCTTGACCCTGAACAGACTCTTCGACATCGATGCTCCCCTGGAAAGTGGACGACAGCCGCGCGGGCGACGGCGAAGGTTACCGTTGCTACCTTGCCAAACGGTGATGCACTGCACAACCCGTGGCCGGATGCCGGAGAATGACAGGTTTCCCGAACGACGGTGGAGGCAGGTGGGGATGCAGGAACCAGATCCGCTCGACATGCTGGACGCCGCATTCGCGGCCCATGCCCGGCGTCGGCCCGACCAGGCGGCATCTGCGGCGGAGTTCGCCGCGCTGCTGCGTGACCCTGAAGATCCGTTCCTGCGCACGCGGCTGGCCGGGCACTTCACCGCTTCGGCCTGGCTGGTCGACCGGTCGCGCACGCGCGTGCTGCTCACCCACCACCGCAAGCTGGGGCTGTGGCTGCAGCCGGGCGGACATGCCGATGGCGACCGCGACCTGCGGCAGGTGGCGCTGCGCGAGGCGGAGGAAGAGTCCGGACTCGCCGGCCTGTCTGCCGATCCCGCGATCTTCGACCTCGATCGCCACTGGATCCCGGACCACCGCGACGTCCCCGGCCACTGGCACTACGACGTACGCTACGTCGTGCACGCCGGCGAGGACGAGCGCTACGTGGTGAGTGCCGAATCGATCGCGCTTGCCTGGCGCGACATCCGCGAGGTGCGTGACGACGACCGGGCGGATGCGTCGCTGCGGCGGATGGCGGACCGCTGGCTCGGGGTGCAGTGACGTCGGTGGACGCGCGGTCCTGCGAGGCGTCGCCGGGAATCCGTGCGCATCGCGCGCCGGCTCAGCGCCGCGCCGCGACCTCGTCGATGTGGCGCAGCAGGTCGGCCGGGTCGTCGTAGACCCGGAACGCGCCGGAGCGTTCCAGTTCCTCCAGTCCGTATCCGCCGGACAGCAGCCCGACCCCGAGCGCGCGGGCGCGCTGCGCGGCCAGCATGTCCCAGATGCTGTCGCCGATCACCAGCGACTGACCGATGTCCACGCCCAGGCGGTCGGCGGCGGCCAGGAACAGGTCCGGGTCGGGCTTGGCGTAGCGCACCTGGTCGCGCGTCACCACCGGCACCTTGGCCGGATCCACGCCGAGCGCGGCGATGTTGGGGGCGGCGGTTTCCATCCGGCCGCTGGTCGCGATCGCCCAGGGAATGCCTTCGGCCGTGAGGAAGGCGAGCAGTTCGGGCGCGCCGGGCAGCGGCCGGATCGCGCCGGCTGCAGCCTGGCGGTTGTAGGCCTCGGCATGCCAGGCACGCAGGCGTTCGAGCCGCTCGTCGGTGATGTCCAGGCCGGTCTCGCGCAGCAGGATGTTGGTGAACAGCCCGCCGCTCATGCCGATCTTGCGGTGGATGCGCCAGACCGAGAGGTCGACGCCCTCGCGGTCGAGCGCTTCCTTCCACGCCAGCACGTGCTGGTAGACGCTGTCGACGAGGGTCCCGTCGAGGTCGAACAGGAAGGCGGTGTCGGCGCGGGGCATCGGCGGATCCTCGGGATGGAGGGGCGACCGCATCGCTGCGGACGCGAACACGCGCATTCAACCACCAGCGATGTCCGGGACGGGTGAGCGCGCCGCGCGGCGCGGCGCTGCAGCGGTCCGAAGCCGATCACGGCGCGTGCGGTATCGCCGGTGCGCGCCCGCGCCGGGAGGCCTCGCCTCAGTACAGCACCCGCGTGCGCAGCGTACCCTCGATCTCGTTGAGCGCGGCGCGCAGGCGCGCGGTGGTTTCCGGGCTGGAGGCGACGTCGATCACCACGTAGCCGACCTTGGCGTCGGTGCGCAGGAACTGGCCGTCGATGTTCACGCCCTCGCGCGAGAACAGTTCGTTGACCTTCGACAGGACGCCCGGCACGTTGCGGTGGATGTGCAGGATCCGGTGGCTGCCGGCGTGTTCGGGTAGGGTGACCTCGGGGAAGTTCACCGCCGACAGCGTGCTGCCGTTGTCGCTGTAGCGCACCAGCTTGGCCGCCACCTCGGTGCCGATGTTGTCCTGCGCCTCCAGCGTGCTGCCGCCCACGTGCGGGGTCAGGATCACGTTGTCGCGACCGACCAGCGGCGACTCGAAGCGGTCGTCGTTGCCCTTGGGCTCGACCGGGAACACGTCCACCGCCGCGCCGCCGACCTGGCCCGAATCCAGCGCCGCGGCCAGCGCGTCGATGTCGACCACGGTGCCGCGCGAGGCGTTGATCAGGTGCGCGCCGGGCTTCATGCGCGCGATCTGCTCCGCGCCGAACATCAGCTGCGTGGCCGGCGTCTCCGGGACGTGCAGCGTCACCACGTCCGCGCGTGCGAGCAGGTCGTCCAGGCCCGCGGCGGCGCGCGCATTGCCGAGCGAGAGCTTGGCCTCGATGTCGTGGAACAGCACCTGCATCCCCAGCGATTCGGCCAGCACGCCGACCTGGGTGCCGATATGGCCGTAGCCCACGATGCCGAGCGTCTTGCCGCGCACCTCGTGGCTGCCCAGCGCCGACTTGCTCCAGCCGCCGCGATGGCACTCGGCGTTCTTCTGCGGGATCCCGCGCATCAGCAGGATCGCCTCGGCCAGCACCAGCTCGGCGACGCTGCGGGTGTTGGAGTAGGGCGCGTTGAACACCGGGATGCCGGCCAGCTCGGCGGCCTCGAGATCCACCTGGTTGGTGCCGATGCAGAAGCAGCCGATGGTGATCAGCTTGCGCGCCTGCGCGACCACCTCGGCGGTGACCTGGGTGCGCGAGCGGATGCCGATGATGTGTGCGCCGGCCACCTTCTCGATCAGGTCCGCGCCGGCGAGCGACTTCGGCAGCAGCTCGACCTGGGCGTATCCGGCGGCCTCGAACACCTCGACCGCGCTGCGGCTGATGCCTTCGAACAGCACCACGCGGATGTCCTGCTTCGGGAACGAGGTCTTCAGGGCCGTCATGCGCGTGGGAGTCCGGTGGGTGCGGCGGGACCGGCATTATTCCAGATGCACGCGCCGGATTCCGCACGGCACGCGCGCCGTTTGTCGCGCCGGGCGGAACGACGCACGCGATGGACGGAACACTGCGACGTCGTGGCGACGTCCGTTGCTCCCGAAACGATTTCCGCTCGGCCGCGCGATGCGTTCTGCGGCGACGGCCGCAGCCTCCGCCATCCCGTGGCGATTCGCCTGCAGCGCACGCCGGACAGGCAATGCGCCCATCCCGCCGTCACGAGTGCGGCGTGCTGGACGCCCGCGATGGCGACTGGCACGCTTGCGCTCCCGTGTCCGCCTGCGAGTTCCGATGACCGACCCGCGCCTGGCCGCGCTCGCGCAGTCGCAGCCCGAGCTGCGCCTGCTCACCGATCCCGCTGATCTTGAGCACTACGGACGCGACTGGACCCGGCGCTGGACCCCGGCGCCGCTGGCCATTGCGTTGCCGGCGAATGCGGAGCAGGTGCAGGCGATCGTGCGCTGGGCGCGTGCCGAGGGTGTGGCGCTGGTGCCGTCGGGTGGGCGCACCGGCCTGTCCGGCGGCGCGGTGGCCGCGAACGGTGAACTGGTGGTCAGCCTGGAGCGCATGAACCGCGCCATCGGCTTCGACCCGGTGGACCGCACGCTCACCGTCCAGGCGGGCATGCCGCTGGAGGCCGTGCACAACGCCGCGCGCGAGCACGGCTTGTCCTACCCGGTGGACTTCGCGGCGCGGGGCTCGTGCACCATCGGCGGCAACATCGCCACCAATGCCGGCGGCATCCGCGTGATCCGCTACGGCAATACCCGCGAGTGGGTGGCCGGGCTGAAGCTGGTCGACGGGCGCGGCGAGCTGCTCGATCTGGGGCGCGCGCTGGTCAAGAATTCCAGCGGCTACGACCTGCGCCACCTCGCGGTGGCCTCCGAGGGTACGCTCGGCATCATCGTCGAGGCGACGCTGCGGCTCACCGACCCGCCGCCGGGCAGCAGCGTGATGCTGCTGGCGCTGCCGGATTTCGAATCGCTGATGCGGGTGTTCGAAACCCTGCGCGCGCGTCTGCGGCTGGAGGCATTCGAGTTCTTCACCGACCGCGCCCTGCAGCACGTCCTCGCGCACGGCGCCCAGGCGCCGTTCGACGAGACGTATCCCTACTACGTGGTCGCCGAGTTCGCCTCCGGCGAAGCCGGCGAGGACGCCGCGCTGTCGGCGTTCGAGCACTGCGTGGGCGAGGGCTGGGTGCTCGACGGCGTGATCAGCCAGAGCCAGGCCCAGGCTGCGCAACTGTGGCGCCTGCGCGAGGGGATCACAGAGAGCCTGGCGCCGTACGTCCCGTACAAGAACGATGTCGCGGTCCGGATCTCGGCCATGCCCGCGTTCCTGGCCGAGACCCAGGCCCTCCTGGCCCACGAATACCCGCATTTCGAGGTGGTGTGGTTCGGGCATATCGGCGACGGCAACCTGCATATCAACGTGCTCAAGCCCGACGACATGGACCAGTCCGGGTTCGTGGACGAGTGCGAACGGGTCACGAAGCTGCTGGCGGGCGCGCTGCAGCGCCACGGCGGCAGCATTTCCGCCGAGCACGGCATCGGCCTGGTCAAGAAGCCGTACCTGGGCTCGACCCGCGACGAGGCGGAGATCGCGCTGATGCGCGGCATCCGCCGCGTGCTCGACCCGGACGGGCTGATGAACCCGGGCAAGCTGTTCGACCCGTGAGCAGCCTGCGCGCGGCGTGGCCGGTGTTCAGCCACATGGCCGCGCGAACGGCTACCCTCGCGATTCCTCCGCACACGCCTTCGCCGACGATGATCCGCATCGCCCTGGGGTTCGCCCTGTTCGCCTGTACCAGCCTCGCCGCCCATGCCGGAAGTTTCGGCGGAACCACGGGCGGGAGTTCGGCCGCCGGATCGTCGGCCTCCTCGGGCAGCACCTCGGGCGACGACAAGGTGGTGGTCGACGCGCACGAGGATGCCGCGCTGTTCGTCGCCAGCGACGGCGCGATCCGCGGCGCGCAGCTGGAAGCGGCGCTGCGCCACCTGCGCGAATCCGACCCGGGCGCACGCGCGGCCAGTGACCTCGCCCTGGCGCAGTCGATCCTCGCCCGCTGAGCGGCGTCTGCCGGTGCGGTGGCTCGCGGTCCGCGCCTGCGGGCTGGTCGCGTTGCTCGGGGTCGCGCTGCCGGCGGCAGCCGCGCTGCGGCTGACGGTCGACCCGCAGGGACTGACGCCGACCGAGGCCGACGCCACGCGCGCGCTGGCCGATGCGGCGCTGGCGCGCCTGCCGCCTGCTTTCGTGGCGCGGCTCGACCGTAACGTCGGATTGCACTGGCGCGACGACCTGCCCGAGCATGTCCACGGCCGCGCGCGTGGCGGCGACATCGCGCTGCGACGCGCGCTGCTGGACGGCTGGGTTGCACGCGATCCGCACGCGACAAGCGCGGATCCCGGCGCCCACGCCGCGCTGTCGGCCCTGCTGCACGAACTGGCGCACGTGCATGCGCGCTCCGGCGCGGGCGACCTGGCGCGCGACCCGCGCCTGCTCGACCTGGCCGGCTGGCCGGTGGTTCCGCTGCGGTTCGGCCTGCGCACGCCGCGCAACTCCCTGCGAGAGCGCAGCCCGGACCCCTACGAGTACGCCTCTCCGTCCGAGTTCGTGGCGGTGAACTTCGAGCACTTCCTGCTCGACCCGGACTACGCCTGCCGACGCCCGGCCGTGGACCGGCTGCTGCGCGCGCACTTCGGCGCCCCGCCGATGGCGTCCTCCGAATGCGCGGCCACGGTGCCGCTGGTCGCCTCCGGCGACGACGGTGCCGCGCTGCGGCTTGAGTCGCTGGATCCCTCGCGCGTGCATGCCGTCGACTACCTGCTCGCGGAACCCGACGAGCGCGCCATGAGCCGCTGGGGGCATTCGATGCTGCGTCTGGTGGTGTGCGCGCCGGGGCGCCCGCCCGGGCCGGACTGCCGGCTGGACCTGTCGCACCATCTGGTGCTGTCGTTCCGCGCCTTCGTCGACGATGTCCAGGTGTCGAACTGGCGCGGCCTGACCGGCGCGTATCCCGCGCGCCTGTTCATCCTGCCGCTGTCGCAGGTACTCGACGAGTACACGCGGGTGGAACTGCGCGGACTGCGCTCGGTGCCGCTGCGGCTCGGCGAGGATGAAATTTCCGGCCTGCTCGAACGCGCCGCGCAGGTGCACTGGAGCTACGACGGGCGCTACCGGTTCGTCACCAACAACTGCGCGGTCGAGACCTGGAAGCTGCTCAACGACGGCGTCCCGCGCCTGGCCGGCGCGGACCTGCGCAGCATCACGCCCACCGGACTGCTGCGCCGGCTCGAACGCGACGGCGTGGCGGACGCCTCGGTGCTGGCCGATCCCGCGGCCGCGCTGCGGCTGGGCTACCGCTTCGAATCGCTGGAAACGTACTTCACCGACATGTTCGCGATCGCCACCGCCGCCCACGCGCTGCCGGCCGGCGACGTGCAGGCCTGGTTCGCGCTCGACCCCGGCGAGCGACGGCCCTGGCTGGCGCGCGGCGACCTGCGCACGACCGCGGCGCTGCTGGTGCTGGAGCGGGCCGCGCTGCGACGCGACGAGGCGCAGGCGCGCGAGATGCTCAAGCAGCGGTTCCTGCGCGGCGAGGACGCTGGTAGCGACGAAGCAGGGCGGTCCGGCGCGTCGGACCTGGACGATGCCCGCGAGGAGCGCGACGACATCGAGGCAGACCCCGATCCGGTGGACGGCCGTGCCACCGCCGGAGACGCTGCCGGCGACCCGCTGCTCGTCCCGGTCACGACGCCGGTGCGCGATGGGGCCGATCCTGCCGGGACGCTGCGCCGCCTGCGCGAGTTGCTGGAAGATGGCGCCTACGCCGGGCGGCCCGCGTTGCTGCTGCCGGGCGCGGGCTACGGCCTGCCGCAGGCCGAGGAGCGTGCGCGCCTGTCGGATGCGGTGGTGCGTGACGACGCGCGCCTGCGCCGCCTGCGCGAGGACCTGATGCGCGAGGCGCGGACGTGGCTGCCGTCCGGCCAGCGGCACCGGCTGGACGCCGCCGAATCCAATCTGGCGCTTTTGGGCGCGCGCCTGCGCGAGCTGGGTGGCGCGCGATCCGTGTCCTCGCGCTGACGAAGGACCGGTCGCGGTGAGTACGCCCCGAGCGTCCGCGGTGGCCCAGCCGCGTCGCCGCGTAGCCCGGATAAGCGGAGCGCATCCGGGACATCCGCGCGGGCCCCGGATGCGCGTCGCTTATCCGGGCTACGTTTCCGGCGACGTTCCAGCTACGCTTTTCCGGCAACGTTTCCGGCGACGTTGCGGGGTAGGGCCGCGGCTCGCTCAGTCCGCGCGACCGCCGAACTCGCCGGTGGTGGTGTTCACCAGCACGCGCTCGCCGTTGACGATGTACTCGGGCACCATGATCTCGATGCCGGTGCTGAGCCGGGCCGGCTTGGGACGCTTGGTCGCGGTGCCGCCCTTGAGTTCCGGCGGCGTCTCCACGACCTCCAGCGTCACGTGCTGCGGCAGCTGCAGCGCCACCGGCTGTTCGTCGATGATCTGCACGTAGCTGCCGGTGAGGCCGTCGGTGATGTAGCCGGCATCGTCGCCCACCACGTCGGCATCGAGGGTGTAGGGCGTGTAATCCTCGTCGTCGAGGAACACGAACGCCTCGCCGTCCTTGTACGAGAACTTGGCCTGGCGGCGCAGCAGCTCGACCTCGCTCAGGTTGTCGTCGCCGTCGAAGCTGGCGTCGAGCTTGTTGCCGCCGGGCACGCTGTACATGATGAAGCGGAAACGCACGTTGCCGCCGCGTCCCTGCGGCGAGCTGCGCTCGATGTCGCGCACCTGGTAGACGGTGCCGTTGTGTTCGACCACGTTTCCCTTCTTGACGTCGTAGGCTTTCATGCGGATTCGGAACTCGGGAGTGGAATGGGAGGGCCCGGACGGGAGCATGGAGCCGGTTCCTGCGCTGCGTCGACGCTCGCGCTGCGACGCGTGGACCGGCTACTTCGGCGCCAGCCGCACCGCGCCGTCCAGGCGGATGGTTTCGCCATTCAGGTAGCGGTGGCCGACGATGTAGGCGACCAGGTCGGCGAACTCCTCGGGCCGGCCCAGGCGCGAGGGGAACGGAATCGACGCCGAGAGCGAGGCCTGCACCTCGTCCGGCATGCCATCGACCATCGGCGTCCAGAAGATGCCGGGCGCGATCGTGTTGACCCGGATGCCGAAGCGCGCGAGCTCGCGCGCCATCGGCAGGGTCATGCCGACCACGCCGCCCTTCGAAGCCGAATACGCGGCCTGGCCGATCTGGCCTTCGTAGGCCGCCACCGAAGCGGTGTTCACGATCACGCCGCGCTCGCCGTCGTCACCGGGCGCGTTGTGCTGCATGCGCGCGGCCGCGGCCTTGGCGACGTTGAAGCTGCCGACCAGGTTCACCAGTACCGTGGTGCTGAAGTTCGCCAGCGGCATCGGCGCCTCGCGCCCGAGCACGCGCCCGGCACCGAGGATCCCGGCGCAGTTCACGCCGACATTGAGACCACCCAGGAACGCCTCCGCCTCGGCCACGTTGCTGGTGACGCCGTCCTCGCTGGTGACATCGGTATGGAAGTAGCGCGCGTTGTCCCTACCGAGCGCGGCCACCGCGGCGGCGCCCTTGTCGTCGTTGACGTCGAACAGTGCCACCCGGCCGCCATCGGCGACCAGGCGCTGCGCCACGGCCAGGCCCAGGCCGGAGACGCCACCGGTGACGATGGCGCGGACGGAATCGGAATGCATGGCGGGTCCTGCTGGGGAAAGACCGGCATTTTAACCGGCAGGCGCCTCGGCCGCGCCGACGCACGCGGGGTCGGGGACAGGGCGGCTGCCGGTGCGGATCAGGTCCTGGCCGTCATCCGCCGTGCGAACTCGTCCGGGGTCAGCCCCGGGGCGAACAGGAAACCCTGGCCGACCGGCACGCCGAGTTCGAGCATGAAGCGCCGCTGCGCCTCCGATTCGATGCCCTCGGCCACCAGCCCGAGGCCGAGGCTGCGCGCGATGCCGGCCACCGCCTGGCATACGGCGACGTCGGACGCATTGCCCGGCACGCCCTCGACGAACAGCTGGCTCAGCTTGAGTCCGTGGATCGGCAGCCGGCGCAGGTAGTTCAGCGCGCTGTAGCCCTCGCCGAAATCGTCGATGGTCAGGATCACGCCCATCTCGCGCAGCGCCGCGAACGTGCGCAGGGTGTCGGGTGCGTCCTCGATCAGCACCCGCTCGGTGAACTCCAGTTCCAGCGCTGAGCCGGGCAGGGCGTGCTCGTCGAGCGCCTCGCGGATCGCACGCGCCAGGTCCTCGACCAGGAACTGGCGGTACGAGACGTTGACCGCGACCCGGATGATCCCGAGTCCGGCGTCGCGCCATTCGGCCGCCTGGCGACAGGCCTGGCGAAGCACCCAGCCGCCGATGCGCACGATGTCGCCGGTGGTCTCGGCGTGGCCGATGAAATGGTCCGGGCGCATCTCGCCCAGCTGGTGGTTCTGCCAGCGGATCAGCGCCTCGGCGGCCACGGTGGCGCCGTTGCGCAGGTCGACCTGCGGCTGGTAGACGAGGCGGAACTCGTCGTTGTCGGCCGCGCGGCGCAGCTGGGTTTCCATGCGCAGGCGGTTCTCCTGCGACTGCGCCAGCTCGGGCGTGAACTCCTGGCGCCCGTTGCGGATCCGGCGCTTGCTGTCGTACATCGCCGCGTCGGCGTTCTGGATCAGCAGCTGCGGCCGGTCGCCGTCGCGCGGCGCGCGCGCGATGCCGATGCTGGCGGTGATCGCGAACTCCTCCTTCTCGAAGCGGAAGCTTTCGGAGAACGCCTCGAGGATCGCGTCGGCGATGCGGTCCGGGCGCGTCTCGTCGTCGCGGGTGTTGCAGGCCACCAGGAACTCGTCGCCGCCGAAGCGTGCGACCAGGCCCTCGGTGCCCGCGGCGCGGGCGATGCGCCGCGCCGCCGTGCTGAGCAGGTCGTCGCCGGCGGCGTGCCCGAGCACGTCGTTGACCATCTTGAACCGGTCCAGGTCGATGTACAGCACCGCGATCCCGCCTCGCAGCGGGTCGCGCATGCGCGTGTCGAGCTCGTACAGCATCGCGTCGCGGTTGAGCAGGCCGGTGAGCGGATCGGTGCGCGCGCGCACCCGCAGCGTTTCCTGCTCCTGCTTGCGCTCGGTGATGTCCTGCAGGGTGCCGGTGATGCTGGTGCCTTCGCTGCGGTTGATCTCGGCCTCGCCGATGATGCGCACCCACAGCGGACTGCCGTCGGCATGCGTGCCCTGCACCTCGATGTCGATGGGCCGGTTGCCCGAGATCGCCACGTCCAGCGCGTCGCGCAGGCGCGCCCGGTCGTCGCGGGTGAGGGCGGTGAGCAGGTCGCCGATCCTGTGCAGGGGGCGGCCGCCGAGGATGCGCAGCGCCTCGACGGTCATGTACAGCGCGTCGCGGTCGACCTCCCATTCCCAGCCGCCGATGTGGGCGAGCGATTGCGCGCGGTCGAACAGGGCGCTGTCGCGCTTGAGCTGGGTGACGTCGCTGAAGAACGACAGCACCTGCACCGGCTTTCGTCCGCCGGGCGCGAATAGTGGCACGCTGCTGACCGACAGCCAGCGCAGGCGGCGCTCGGGCCGGTGGTAGAGCCCCAGGACGCGGCTCTCGGTCGCGCGCCCGGTACGCAGGGTCTGCGACGGCGGCAGGTCCTCGACCGTGATCGGACGACCGCCTTCGTCGACCATCGCCCAGTCCGCCGCGCGCAGGTAGGTCTGGAAATCGACGTGTCCGTCGGCGCCGAGGATGCGCATCGCCGCGGCGTTGGCCTGCACCAGCCGGCCGTGGTCGTCGAGCACCAGCACGCCCTTGTCCATCACTTCCAGCAGCTGTCCGTAGCGCAGCTCGGCCACGCGGCGCGCGGACAGGTCGCGCGCCACCGCCACCACGCAGCGGCGTCCGTCGTGCACGAAGCCCGCCGAATGCACCTCCACCGGGAAACGGGTGCCGTCGCCGCGCATGTTGGCGACTTCGATCACGTAGGTCTCGCCGCGATTGAGCGTCTCCAGCACCGGCTGCATGTGGTCCTTGGGCAGGTCCGGGTTGAGCACCTCGATCGGGCGGCCGACGATCTCCTCGCGCGGGCGGCGATATGCGGCCAGGCCGGCCTTGTTGAGGTCGAGCACGATGCCGCGCTCGTCGAGGATGCTGACCGGGTCGGGGACCGCGTCGAACAGCGCGTGATAGCGCAGCCGCGCGGCCTCGGCCTCGTTGCTGGTGGCGCGCAGCGCGTCGCGGGCGCGGGCGAACAGCTCGCGGGCGTCGGCGGGCAGGCTCAGGTCGCGGCCGGCGGCCTCGAGCGAAGCGACGATCTGCGCCGTGCCGTCGTTGGCCGGCGGCATCGCCGCTTCGTCCGGCAGCCGCCGCGGACTCATCCGGCCGCCGCCAGGGCCTTACCGGCCTTGCTGCCCGTGTCCCGTCCGAGCAGGGCGGCCAGCCAGCGTCCCGTGTCGGCGAGCCGGTCGAGATCGATGCCGGTGTCGATGCCCAGGCCGTGCAGCATGTACACCACGTCCTCGCTGGCGACGTTGCCCGATGCGCCCTTCGCATACGGGCAGCCGCCGGCGCCGGCCACCGCGCTGTCGACCACCGCCACGCCTTCCTCCAGGCAGGCCAGCACATTCGCCAGCGCCTGGCCCCAGGTGTCGTGGAAATGCACCGCCAGCGCCGGCATCGGTACCTCCATCGCGACCGCGCGCAGCATCGTGCGCGCCTTGCCGGGCGTGCCCACTCCGATCGTGTCGCCGAGCGAGACCTCGTAGCAACCCATCGCATGCAGCGCCCGCGCCACGCGCACCACGTCGGCCAGCGGCACCTCGCCCTGGTAGGGGCAGCCGAGCACGGTCGACACGTAGCCGCGTACCCGCACGCCGTCGGCGCGCGCACGTTCGAGCACCGGGGCGAAGCGCGCGAGCGATTCGTCGATGCCGGCGTTGGTATTGCGGCGGTTGAAGGCCTCCGAGGCGGCGGTGAACACCGCCACCTCGGTCGCGCCGACCGCGCGTGTGCGCTCGTAGCCCTGCAGGTTCGGCACCAGCACGGGATAGGCCACGCCGGGCCGCCGCTCGATGCCGGCATACACCTCGGCGGCATCGGCCAGCTGCGGGACCCACTTCGGGCTGACGAAGCTGGTCGCCTCGATGGTCTGCAGGCCGGTCGCGGACAGGCGGTCGATCAGCTCGATCTTGGCCGCGGTGGGCACCTGCGCCGATTCGTTCTGCAGCCCGTCGCGCGGACCGACCTCGACGATGCGGACACGCTGCGGCAGCGCCACGTCAGTCCTCCAGCACGACCAGCACGCTGTCGGCTTCGACGAAGTCGCCGACGCCTGCGCGCAGCTCGCCGACGGTGCCGTCGCGCGGCGCCTTCAGGGCCAGCTCCATCTTCATCGCCTCGATCACCGCCAGCTCCTGTCCCCGTTCCACCCGGTCGCCGGCGGCGACGCGCAGCGCCACCACGCGGCCCGGCATCGGCGCACGCACGCGGTCGTCTCCCTCTGCCTGGCCCGTGCCCTCGTGGCGGTACACCGCCAGCGGCCGCAGCGTCAGCCGGCGCTCGCCATCGTGCACGTCCACCCGCCCGGGCTGCAGCGACACGCGCACACGCAGGCCCCTGTCGTCCATACGTAGCGAGAGCGCGTCGCCGGACAGGCGCGCCCCCTCGATCGCCGCGACCCGGCTGCCGTGCGCGATCCGGTAGCGTCCGGCATGCCCCTGGGCCAGCAGTTCGATGCGGGCGTCGCGATGCTGGAACGCCAGCGGCCGCTGGCCGGCGTGGCCCAGGCGCCAGCCGTCCGCCAGCGCCCACGGCGAACCCGGATCGCCCGAGGCCGCCGCCACGTCGCGCTGGTCGTGTTCCTGCCGCAGCAGCGCGGCCGTGGCCGCGGCGAACAGCAGCGAAGGATCGTCGGACGCGTCCGGGCCGGCGATGAACTCGTCCAGGTGGCGGTCGAGGTAGCCGGTGTCGATGCGGCCCTCGACCACCGCCGGATGCCGCACCAGCGCTTCCAGGAACCCGATGTTGGACTTCGGGCCCTCGATCACGCACTGCGCCAGCGCCTCGCGCAGGCGGGCGAGGGCGCGCGGACGGTCGGCGTCGTGGACGACGAGCTTGGCGATCATCGGGTCGTAGAAGATCGTGACCGTATCGCCCTCGACCACGCCGGCATCGACGCGCACGTGTTCCGAGGCGTCGGGCAGCTCCAGCCGCTGCAGCCGGCCGGAACCCGGGAGGAAGCCGGCGTCGGGATCCTCGGCGTACAGCCGCACCTCGATCGCATGGCCGTGGCAGCGCACGTCCTCCTGCGCCAGCGGCAACGGCGCACCGGCGGCCACCCGCAGCTGCCATTCCACCAGGTCCAGCCCGGTGGTCAGCTCGGTGACCGGGTGCTCCACCTGCAGCCGGGTATTGATTTCCATGAAGTAGAACCCGCCCTCGGGGTCGACGATGAATTCGACCGTGCCGGCGTTGGCGTAATCGATCGCGCGCGCCGCCAGCACCGCGGCCTCGCCCATCGCCGTGCGCAGTTCCGGGGTCAGGAACGGCGAGGGCGCTTCCTCCAGCACCTTCTGGTAACGGCGCTGCGCGGAACACTCGCGTTCGTTGAGATGGATGACGTTGCCGTGCGCGTCGCCGAACACCTGGATCTCGATGTGGCGCGGCGACTGGATGTAGCGCTCCAGCAGCACCCGGTCGCGGCCGAAGGCGTTGGCGGCTTCGCGCTGGCAGCTTTCGAGATTCGGCAGGAACTCGTCCAGCGCGCGCACGATGCGCATGCCCTTGCCGCCGCCGCCGTGGGCGGCCTTGATCATCAGCGGGAAGCCGATCCGCGCCGCCTCGCGTGACAGCGTGGCGTGCGACTGGTCCTCCCCGGTGTAGCCGGGGACCACCGGCACGCCGGCCGCCTGCATCAGTTCCTTGGCGCCGGCCTTGCTGCCCATCTTGCGCATCGACGCCGCCTTCGGCCCGATGAAGACCAGGCCTGCGGCCTCCACCGCGTCGGCGAAGTCGGCGTTCTCGCTGAGGAAGCCGTAGCCGGGGTGGATCGCCTGCGCGCCGCTGCGCGCGGCGACCTCGAGGATCGCATCGCCGCGCAGGTAGCTCTCCGCCGGGCGCGGCCCGCCGATCGGCCAGGCTTCGTCGGCCAGGCGCACGTGCTGCGCATCGGCATCGGCCTCGGAGTACACCGCCACCGTGCGGATGCCGAGCCGGCGCGCGGTGCGGATCACCCGGCAGGCGATCTCGCCGCGGTTGGCGATCAGGATCGTGTCGAACATGCGCTTCAGCCCTCCCCTTCAAGGGGAGGGTGGGGTGGGGATGGTTCCGGAGCGTGGGCCTGCAACGCGGCAATGATCACTTCGACGACTCCCTCGGTATTGTCGAACACTTCGTTGTTCCAGAACCGGATGACCTTCCAGCCCGCATCGCCGAGAACCCTGGTCCGTTCGGCGTCGGCAAGCGCGGTTTCCGCGTGCTGGCCGCCATCCAGTTCGATTGCGATTCTTCTTTCGAGGCATGCGAAATCCAGAATGAAGTTCCCGTACGGATGCTGGCGGCGGAACTTGCAATCGTTGAGCTGACGGTCGCGGAGGTACTGCCAGAGCCTGCGTTCCGCATCGGTCGCCTCATTGCGCAGCTTCCGCTGCAGTCTGCCTCGAATGATCTTGCGATTGGTCTGTCCCTGCATCGATGTTCCTCCCTGAACACCATCCCCACCCAGCCCTCCCCTTGAAGGGGAGGGTTCACGCCGAACCACCTCGTCCTGCCGCACTCCAGGCCGGCGCGCGTTTGTCGAGGAAGGCCGACAGGCCCTCCTGGCCTTCCGGGGAGACGCGCAGCGCGGCGATCAGGCGCGCGTTGGAATGGTCGAGCAGGTCGCGGTCGGGCTGCAGCGCGACCTCCCGCACCAGCCGCTTGGCCGCCGCGGACGCGACCGGCCCGGCCTTGAGCAGCAGCGCCACCTGGCGGTCCACTGCCGTGTCCAGTGCGTCGGCCTCGACCACCTCGTGCAGCAGCCCGATGCGCAGCGCCTGCGCGGCGTCGAACACCTCGGCGGTCGCGAACCAGCGCCGCGCCTGGCGCGGGCCGATCGCGGCCACCACGTAGGGCGAGATCACGGCCGGCAGCAGGCCGAGCCGACTCTCGGTCAGGCCGAAGCTCGCCTGCGGCACGCCGATCGCGATGTCGCAGCAGGCGACCAGGCCCACGCCGCCGCCGAACGCCGCGCCGTGCACGCGGGCGACGGTCGGCTTCGGCAGCTCGTCCAGCGTGCGCATGAGGCGGGCGAGGGCGAGCGCGTCCTCGCGGTTGTCGGCCTCGCTGGCGGCGGCCATGCCGCGCATCCAGTTCAGGTCGGCGCCGGCGGAAAACGACTTGCCCGCGCCTTCGATCACGACCACGCGCACCCCGGGATCGCCGGCCGCACTGCCCAGCGCCTCGGTCAGCTGCGCGATCAGGGCGGCGTCGAACGCGTTGTGCAGGTCGGGGCGCTCCAGCCGCAGGCGCAGCACGGCATCGGCGTGGTGGATCGACAGCGGCTCCGGCATGAGCGTTCCGGCAGGGGACATGGCCCCGGATGATAGCCCGCGACCACGACCGGGCCGGCTGCCGTCGCGGCGCTTCACGCCGGCGCGGCACTGCCGGGCGGCGGCCTCCGCTGCTAAGATGAGAACTATTCGTATTCAAGGTGCCACCGTGACGCTTGCCGATCTGCCGCGCCGCACCCCGTCCACCGTCGAGGCCGTCGATGCCCGTGGCGAGAACGACGTCATCGCCCGTCGCCTGCGCGAGCTCGGTTTCGTGGCCGGCGAAGCCGTGGAGGTGGTGTCGCACGCCCCCTTCGGCGGCGACCCGATCCTGGTGCAGGTCGGCTACACCCGTTTCGCACTGCGCCGGATCGAAGCCGCGCGGGTCCGCGTGGTGACGCCATGACCGCGCAGGCGGCCGCAGAAGCGCAGCCCTGGCGCCTGGCGCTGGTCGGCAATCCCAACTGCGGCAAGACGGCGCTGTTCAACCTGCTCACCGGCAGCCGGCAGAAGGTCGCCAACTACGCCGGGGTCACGGTCGAACGCAAGGAGGGTCGCTTTCACGGCGCCGAGGGCCGGCAGTACGTGCTGCTCGACCTGCCGGGCACCTATAGCCTGCAGCCGGCTAGTCTGGACGAGGCGATCACGCGCGACGTCTGCCGCGGCTTCTATCCCGGCGAGCCGGCCCCTGACCTGCTGGTGTGCGTGGTCGACGCCACCAACCTGCGCCTGCACCTGCGCTTCGCGCTCGAACTGCGCTCGCTGGGCCGGCCGATGGTGCTGGCGGTGAACATGATCGACGTCGCCCGGCGCCGCGGCATCACGGTGGATCTGGAGGCGCTGGAGCGCGAACTCGCCATTCCCGTGGTGGAGACCGTCGCGGTCAGGCACCATGGCGCGCAGGCGCTGCTCGATCGCCTGGACCGCATGCCGGTGCCGCCGGTTGCGCGTGGCGGGGCGGACGGAGGCGCCCCCGACCTGCACGCCGAGACCCGGCGCCTGATCGACGTGGCCGTCCGCATGCCGCGCCGCACTGCCCGCATCGACGACGCCCTCGATCGCTGGCTGCTGCACCCGGTGTTCGGTCTGGTGGCGCTGGCGCTGGTGATGTTCCTGATCTTCCAGGCCGTGTATGCCTGGGCGACGCCGGTGATGGACCTGATCGACGCCGGCACTGGCTGGCTCGGCGGGGCCGTCGGCGGCGCGCTGCCCCAAGGCCCGCTCAACAGCCTGCTGGTGGACGGCGTGATCGCCGGGCTGGGCGGTGTGATCATCTTCCTGCCGCAGATCCTGGTGCTGTTCGCCTTCATCCTGGCGCTGGAGGAGAGCGGCTACCTGCCGCGCGCGGCGTTCCTGCTGGACCGGCTGATGAAGGGCGCGGGGCTGTCGGGGCGCTCGTTCATCCCGCTGCTGTCGAGCTTCGCCTGCGCGATTCCCGGGATCATGGCCACGCGTTCGATCCAGGATCCGCGTGACCGGCTGGCGACGATCATGGTCGCGCCGTTGATGACCTGCTCGGCGCGCCTGCCGGTGTACGCGCTGCTCATCGGCGCCTTCATCCCCGCGCGCACGGTCTGGGGGCCGATCGGCCTGCAGGGGCTGGTGCTGTTCGGCCTCTACGTCGCGGGCATCGCCAGCGCGCTGGTGGTGTCGTTCGTGATGAAGCGCTGGCGGCGCGACACCTCCGAGCACGCGCTGCTGCTGGAACTCCCGTCGTACCGCGTGCCGCATCCGCGCGACCTCGCCATCGGCCTGTACGAGCGCGGCATGATCTTCCTCAAGCGGGTGGGCGGGATCATCTTCGCGCTCACCGTGCTGCTGTGGGTGCTGCTGAACGTGCCGGCACCGCCGCCGGACGCGACGATGCCCGCGATCGACTACAGCCTGGCCGGACGCATCGGCCATGCGCTGGCCGTCGTGTTCGCGCCGCTCGGATTCAACTGGCAGATCTGCATCGCGCTGATCCCCGGACTGGCGGCGCGCGAGGTGGCGGTGTCGTCGCTGGCGACGGTCTACGCGCTGTCGGCCGCCGACGACGAGGCCGCGGCGCAGGCGCTCACGCCCATCATCACCGACGGCTGGTCGCTCGCGACCGGGCTGTCGCTGCTGGTGTGGTTCATCTACGCGCCGCAGTGCCTCTCCACCTGGGCGACGATCAAGCGCGAGACCAACTCCTGGCGGATCATGGCCGCGAACGCGGCGGGCCTGTTCGCGCTGGCCTACCTGGCCTCGCTGCTGACCTACCAGGTCGCGGTGGCGCTGGGGGCGGGCTGAACCATGGAAACCGGCCTGCTGCTGCAGTACCTGGTCGTGGCGGCCGTGGCCGCGTACAGCGCCTGGTTCGTCGCCCGGCGGCAGTTTCCGGATGGTATCCGCCGGATGCGGATCGCGCTCGCCGTGCCGCTGGTGCGCGATGGCCGGCCGCGCTGGATGCACGCGCTGGGCCAGCGCGTGGCTCCCGCGCCACTGCATCGCGACGACGCCTGCGGCGGCTGCAACGGCTGCGGCTGAGCGTCGGACAAGATCGCATCCGGGATTCCGTCGTCCGCCGCGCGTGTACACGCGTGTCCAGGCGTCCCGGATGCGGCCTTCGGCCTTATCCGGGCTACGGAAGGCGGTGCGCGTACGGCCCAAGCGGTGCAGTCACCCCACGATACTGATCGAGCACGATGGCGACGCCGTGCCGGGCGCGTAGCCCGGATAAGGCCAAGGGCCGCATCCGGGACGAACGCCCGGAAAGATTGACGATTCGCAGACGCCCGCGCCGCGCTCAAGCCAGGCGATTGTGTCGAACCGCGCGACCGCGCCCGCGCGTCGCCTCAGTGCCGCACGCCGCGCTTGTTGGGCGACCGCACCGGCCGGCGCATGTCGCTGGTCGGGGTGACCTCGACCGAGAGATTGAAGGTGCGTTCCTCGCCGGCCAGCATCGCGCCCACGCCCACGAGGTGGCGCGCGATCTCCTTGCCCTCGTCGTCGCGCACGGTCAGCAGCACCGAGTATTCCCAGGCCCCGCCCTCGGACGGATGCCGGATCATGCCCTCCACCTGCAGCGCGGTGGTGCTGGCCGCCGGCGCGGCGCCGGGCGCCGCGCGCGGGGAGTCGAAGCGCAGGTAATGCTTGCACGCAGGACAGATGCTCGAACTCTCGAGGATCGTCGTCTTGCAATGGGGGCAGGTGCGCGTGGCACCCGCCATGCCGGGCTTCGGCGTGCTCACGCCGGAGCTCAGGACGCGCGTTCGGCGGGCTCCGCGGCCTCGGCGGCCTTGCCGTTGCGGCGTGGCGCGGCGGACTCGGACGCGTCCCAGCCGCACTCGACGTGGCCACGGATCTTGGAACCGGCCGCGACCGTCATCGAGCCGGCCTTGACGTCGCCGGTCAGCACCGCCGAGGGCAGCAGCTCGACCTTCTCGGCCGACTGGATGTTGCCGTCCAGTTCGCCCGCGACCACTACCTGGCGCGCCTTGACGCCGCCGTTGAGACGGGCACCGTCCTCGATCCGCAGGTTGCCCTGCACGTTGACGTCGCCCTTGAACTTGCCGGCGATGCGGACATGGCCGCTGCCTTCGATCTTGCCTTCGATGGTCAGGTCGGCGGCGATCAGCGATTCCTTGGCCACCGGCTCGGGTGCCGGGGCGGGCGCGGCGGCGCGCGGCGGCGCGACCTGGCTGGGGCTGAAATCGGCCACCGCGTTCGACTCGCGCGACGGAGGCGTGGCGGCAGGCGTATCCGATGCGAAGGAGGGCTGGTCCTTGCGGGCGGTGGCGTTGTTCTGCGGGCTGTTGAAGATGGCCATGGCGCGGAGTCCTCGGGGCTGGGCAGGGATGGCCGGAAGACGCCGGCCATACAGGGGAGCCCCGGAGCCTAGCACGTGCACACTACCTTCACGCTGTGACGCACCTCACCGAATCCGTTGCGTGGCAATCACTTGCCGCGCGTTGTTGAGCAGCTTCCTGCGCCCGCGTCACGGCGCGGCACCCTCGGGCCACCAGGCGCGGAAGCGGCCGCCGGCGTGGAGCAGCGCCATCATGTACAGCATGCCGTCGTAATAGCGGTGCTGACCGGTGGGCGCCGGCCGCTCCCACAGCGCCCGCACGAAGTCCAGTCGTCGCGGATGGTCGGCCGCCAGCGCCGCGACCGCGTTCATCGCCACCAGTCCCGTGGTCAGGCCGCCGCCGAGCGGGGTCCCGTCGAGCGTGTACAGGCTCTGGTAACCGTCCATGCCCTGCGCGGCGAAGAACGCCTGCAGCCGGTTCGACAGTTCGACCTGGCGCGGGTCCGCGCGCCACCACGACCAGTCCACCGACCAGTTCATCGCGCTGCGCCAGGCGTCGTAGCGGAAATCCGCCGAACCCGGATGCCACGATGCGGCCCAAGGCGTGCCGTCGAAGTTGCCGTAGTCCGACGTCAGCCCGGTGCGCGGATGCGCGGCCCTGGCGAAATAGTCGCGGCTGGTGCGCGCGGCCTCGCGCCAGAACCCGCGGTCGGCCTCCGGCCCCACGCGGGCCCAGACTTCGTAGAACGCCGGCAGGTGGTAGGAGGCATCGGTGTGCGCGGCGTTCACCACGTCGGGGGTGAAGCGCACCATCTTCGCGTCGCGGTCGAACAGGTTGGTGGCCGTCATCTCGCCGCGGTTGGTCGGGCCGGTGACGGGTTCGCGATGCAGCACGTCGTGCAGGATGCGGTCGGCGTGCGCGCGGTAGTCGTACAGGCCTTCGCCATCGCCCCACCGCGCGGAGGCGAAATACAGCGCGGTGATGAAGTACTCCTCGCCGTCGGGCGCCGGCATCTCGTCGATCGCGGTGCCGTCGGCCTTCACCGACCAGGCGAAGTAGCCGTGCGCCGGATGCGCCGGATCGGCGTGGTAGGTGTGGGTCATCGCCCAGTTCCACAGCGCGTCGAACTCGCGCTTCCGGTCCAGCTGCACGGCGATCATCATCCCGTACGACATGCCTTCCGAGCGCACGTCGTCGTTGTTGACGTCGAGGATGTAGGCCAGCGGGCCGTCGGCGTTGCGTCCGGCGTCGTAGTACACCGCCTCGTGCTCCGGGTCACCGTGGAAGAGCTGCGCGAACGCGGATTCGATCTTCGCGTCGATCCCGTCGCGTGGGTAGCCCGCTTCGGCGAACAGATCCGCGTAGCGGCCGGTCACCGCCGCGCCGGTGGCTGCATCGACGGCCGGGCCATCGCCCGGGCGTGAGACGAGGCCCGAGGGTGCCGCGCTGCACGCGCCGAGGATGGAGGCGACGAGAAACGCAGCGAAGGCGGCGTGGAAGGCGCGCGGATGCGGCATGGGCGGGCGCGAAAGATGGCGGGCCCGCGAAGGTAGCAGAGCTCAGCGCCCGCGCGCGGGTGGTTACATCCGGAACACGCCGAACTTCGCCGGCTCGATCGGCGCATTGAGCGAGGCGGAGATTCCCAGCCCCAGCACGCGCCGGGTGTCGGCCGGATCGATGATGCCGTCGTCCCACAGCCGCGCGGTCGCATACCACGGGCTGCCCTGGGATTCGTACTGCTCGCGGATCGGCGCCTTGAAGGCTTCCTCGTCCTCCGCGCTCCACTGGCCGCCCTTGCCCTCGATGCCGTCGCGGCGCACCGTCGCCAGCACGCTCGCCGCCTGTTCGCCGCCCATCACGCTGATGCGCGCGTTCGGCCACATCCACAGGAAGCGCGCGCCGTAGGCGCGGCCGCACATCGCGTAGTTGCCGGCGCCGAAGCTGCCGCCGATGACCACGGTGAACTTCGGCACGCTCGAGCACGCGACGGCGGTGACCATCTTCGCGCCGTCCTTGGCGATGCCGGCGTTCTCGTACTTGCGGCCGACCATGAAGCCGGTGATGTTCTGCAGGAACACCAGCGGGATGCCGCGCTGGTTGCACAGCTCGATGAAGTGCGCGCCCTTGAGCGCGCTCTCGGCGAACAGGATGCCGTTGTTGGCGACGATGCCGACCGGATAGCCGTGCAGGTGCGCGAAGCCGGTGACCAGGGTCTTGCCGTAGCGCGCCTTGAACTCGTCGAGCTCGCTGCCGTCGGTGATGCGCGCGATCACCTCGCGGATGTCGAACGGCCGGCGCGTGTCCTTCGGCACGATGCCGTACAGCTCGTTCGCCGCGTACAGCGGTTCGCGCGGCTCGCGCACCGCCACCGGCAGCACCTTGCGCCGGTTGAAGTGCCCGACGATGCCGCGTGCGATTTCCAGCGCGTGGCGATCGTCCTCGGCGAAGTGGTCGGCGACCCCCGACACGCTGGTGTGCACGTCCGCGCCGCCCAGCGCCTCGGCATCGACCACCTCGCCGGTGGCCGCCTTCACCAGCGGCGGGCCGCCGAGGAAGATCGTGCCCTGTTCCTTCACGATCACGCTCTCGTCGCACATCGCCGGCACGTAGGCGCCGCCGGCGGTGCAGCTGCCCATCACCACCGCGACCTGGGGGATGTTCTCCGCGGACAGGCGCGCCTGGTTGTAGAAGATGCGGCCGAAATGTTCGCGGTCCGGGAAGACCTCGTCCTGCAGCGGCAGGAACGCACCGCCGGAGTCCACCAGGTACACGCAGGGCAGGTGGTTCTCGCGCGCGATCTCCTGCGCGCGCAGGTGCTTCTTCACCGTCATCGGGAAATACGTGCCGCCCTTGACGGTCGCGTCATTGGCGACGACCACCACCTCGGTGCCCATCACCCGGCCGACGCCGCAGACCATGCCCGCGGCCGGCGCGTCGCCGTCGTACATGTCCTCGGCGGCGAGCGGCGCGATCTCCAGGAACGGCGACCCCGGATCGAGCAGGGCCGTGATGCGCTCGCGTGCGAGCAGCTTGCCGCGCCCCGCGTGGCGTTCGCGCGCGTGCGCGCCACCACCGTCGGCCGCGCGCGCCAGGCGCCGGTCGAGTTCCTCGACGAGTCCGCGGTGCCAGGCCGCGTTGTCGAGAAAGGCCTGCGAACGGGGATCGAGCTGCGTGGTCAGGACCGTCATCGTCGGGCGCGCTGCAAGAGGAGCGCAGAGGATACGTGACCACGCGCGCCGCCGCCCGCCGGCGGCATGGACGCAACGAGCGTGCCTCCAAACGAAAACAGGCCCGCGCGAGGCGGGCCTGTCCGGGACTGCACTGCGCGCGGAATCAGTCGCGCGCGTCTTCCTCGACTTCCGCAGCGGCGTCGCTCACGGCGCCCGCGGCATCGGCCGTGGCTTCCTTGGTGGCGTCGGCGGCGTTGTCCATGGCGGCATCGGCTTCGGCCGCGGCCTGGTCCATGGCAGCGTCGGCTTCGGCGGCGGCCTGCTCGGTGGCGGCAGCGGCTTCGGCAGCGGCCTGCTCGGTAGCGGCGGCGGCGTCGGCGGCAGCCTGCTCGGTGGCGGCAGCGGCGGCGGCGGTGTCTTCCGCGGCGCCCTCGGCGGTGTTCTTGCAGGCGGCCAGGGCGAGCACGCTGGCGGCGGCGATGGCGATGAGCTTGGTGTTCAAGATGGTGTCTCCGAAGGCAAGGGAGGGACTGTCTGATGTCGCGTCCGGCCTCGGACTCCCCGTGGCCGCGGCGGCATTGTGCAGAAACGGATGTTCAAATAAAAGAAAAGCCGCCGGCGGACCGGCGGCTTTCCTGGACAGCCTGGGAAGACCCGTCAGATCACGGGTTGGCTTCTTCGGCGGCGTCCTCGGCGTCCTGCGCCGCGTCTTCCATGTTCTCGGCCGTGTCGGCAGCCGCGTCGGCAGCCTCGGACGTGGTGGCGGCGGCAGCGTCGGCAGCGGCGTCGGCAGCAGCGTCAGCGGCGGCAGCGGCTTCGTCGGCGGCAGTCTGGGCGGTCGCTTCGGTCGCGGTGCCGGCAGCCTCGGTGGCTTCGGTCGCGGCATCGGCAGCGGCGTCGGCGGCGTCGGCAGCGGCGTTCTCGGCCTGCTGCTGGTTGCTGCAGGCGGCCAGGGCGAAGCCCAGGGCCAGCGCGAGCAGAGCCTTGTTGATGGTCATATTGAATCTTCCTCGTCTGAAAGGTGGAGAACGCGCAAGATTGCGCGCCGCATCAATGATGACAAGCCCGTGAACCCTGTCAAGCGGGGCCGCCGTGGAATTTTCGTCAAAACTCCGTTAACCGCGGGCCCCTTCCCGGGCTCAGACGAGCTCGACCGCGACCGCGGTCGCCTCGCCCCCACCGATGCACAGGGCGGCGACCCCGCGCTTGCCGCCACGCGCCCGCAGGGCGTGCAGCAAGGTCACCACCAGGCGCGCGCCACTGGCGCCGATGGGATGGCCCAGCGCGGTCGCACCGCCGTTGACGTTGATCTTGTCGTGGGGGATGCCGAGCTCGCGGATGGGCGCCATGGCGACCACTGAAAACGCTTCATTGACCTCGAACACGTCGACGTCCCCGACCGACCAGCCGAGCTTGTCGAGCAGGTTGCGGATCGCACTCACCGGCGCGGTGGTGAACCATTCCGGCTCCTGCGAGAAGGTGGCGTGGCCGACGATGCGTGCAACCGCTTCCAGCCCCAGCTTCGCCGCATGTTCGGCGCTCATCAGCACGGTCGCGGCGGCGCCGTCGGAGATGCTCGAGGAGCTGGCGGCGGTCACCGTGCCGTCCTTGCGGAAGGCCGCGCGCAGGGTCGGGATCTTGGCGATGTCGGACTTGCCCGGCTGCTCGTCGGTGTCGACCTCGACCTCACCCTTGCGGGTGGCGACCTTGACCGGGACGATCTCGTCCTTGAACGCGCCCGAGGCGATCGCCGCCTGCGCGCGCTTGACCGACTCGATCGTGTAGGCGTCCTGCTCCTCGCGGGTGAAACCGTACTTGTCGGCGGTGGCCTCGGCGAACACGCCCATCGACTGGCCGTCGTAGGGGTTGGTCAGCCCGTCCCACGCCATGTGGTCGACCAGCTTGGCATCACCGTAGCGCAGGCCGGGGCGCGCCGAGACCATGTGCGGGGCGTTGGTCATCGACTCCATGCCGCCGGCGACCACCACGCTGGCCGACCCGGCCTTGATCAGGTCGTGGCCGAGCATGATCGCCTTCATGCCCGAACCGCAGACCTTGTTGATCGTGGTGCAGCCGGTGGCCTTCGGCAGCCCGGCAGCGAGCGCGGCCTGGCGCGCCGGCGCCTGGCCGAGGTTGGCGGGCAGCACGCAGCCCATGATCACCTCGGAGACGTCCTCGCCCTTGACCCCGGCGTGGTCGAGCGCGCCGCGGATCGCGGCCGCGCCAAGGGTGGGCGTCGGCACGCCGGTGAACTGGCCGAGCATGGAACCGATGGCGGTGCGCTTGGCACCGACGATGACGACGTCGCTCACGGGACACTCCGGGGATGCGTGGGGTCCTGGATTATCGCGTTCGTGACCGGTGCCGGCAAACGGGAGCGCCGGCCGCGGCGCAGCGGCCGCCGGGCGCGTGTAGAGTCCGCGAGTGCGCCGTGGACGGCGCGGGGCAGGCAATGGAGGCGGGGATGTCGAAGCGGAACGTGGGAGCCGTATCGCGGCTGACGATGGCGCTGTGGATCGGGCTGGCGCTGGGCGCCTGCGGTGGCGGCGGGGGCGCGACGCGACCCGATCCGCCGCCATTGGCGCCGCCGCCCATCCTGCCACCGGAGACGCCGCCGCCGGGGCCGCCCGTGGTCGAGACCCCGAATCCCGATTTCAGCCACCACCTGACCTGGACCGGCGCCGATGCTGCGCAGGAAGCCGGCTGGACCGGCGAGGGCGTCCGCATCGGCGTGATCGACAGCGGCGTCAACCGCGACCATCCGGCGCTGGCCGGGCAGGTGGTCGCCAACCTGAGCTACATCGACCCGAACGCGAACGACCTGTCCGTCGACGATGTCGTCGGCCACGGCACCGCGGTGGCGCAGATCATCGCCGGGCAGGCCTTCGGGCAATGGCCCGGAGGCGTGGCGCCGGGCGCGGAGATCGTCTCGGCGCGGATCATCAGCGACGAGCCGCCCGAGGACGACGGCAGCGGCGAGGGCAACGAAGTCGACGGCGCGCTCGGCCTGGCGCCGATCCACGACGACCTGATCGCACGCGACGTGCGGATTATGAACAACTCCTGGGGCGGCCTGTACTGGACCAACCCGGCCGCCACCGCGGAAATCGCGGCCGAGTACCGGCCCTTCATCGTCGACAACGACGGCCTGGTGGTGTTTTCCGCCGGCAATTCCGGCTTCGACGACCCGTCGGACATGTCGGCCCTGCCGAGCCAGGCCGGCACCGGCGGCACCCGGCCGGCCGCGGACCTCGAACGCGGCTGGCTGGCGGTGGCGGCGCTGGACGCCGAATCCCCGACGCAGCTGGCCGACTACTCCAACGCCTGTGGCGTCGCGATGGACTACTGCCTCGCGGCCCCGGGCACGGTGACCGTGACCGGCACCGACGACCCGCCGGATGATCCCGAGTACTGGCGCTGGTCGGGCACCTCCTTTGCCGCGCCGATCGTGTCCGGCGCCGCCGCGCTGGTGTGGGAGGCCTTCCCGTATTTCGACAACGACCTGGTGCGCCAGACCCTGCTCGGCACCGCGACCGACATCGGTGCGCCGGGCGTGGACGCGGTGTTCGGCCATGGCGCGGTCGACGTCGAGGCCGCCGTGCGCGGGCCGGCGCGGCTGGACTGGGGCGATGTCACGGCCGATTTCGATGGCTTGACATCCGTCTGGAGCAACGACATCTCCGGCCAGGGGTCCCTGATCAAGGATGGAACCGGCACCCTGGTCGTGGACGCGAACATGTCCAACTCGGGGGGTGTCCGCGTACGGGCAGGCACCCTGCGCGCCGAGCGCACGGTGCGCGGCGATGTGCGGGTGGATGCTGCGGGCACGTATGCGATCGGTGCCAACGTGCTGGACGTCAGCCTGGTCGGCAACCTCGACAATGCCGGTCGACTGGACGTCATCGGCCAGGGCGCGAATCGCGAGTTCACCTCGATCGAGGGCGACTACCGCCATCGCGACGATGCGACGCTCGCGTTCGACCTGGGGCAGGTGCTCGGGGTGAGCGGGACTGTCCGCATCGAAGGCGGCGACCTGCATGTCATGGGGGTGAAGCCGGGCTATACGGCCACGAGCCGGGAGCTCGTGATCGAGGCAGGGAGCCTGACCGGCGAGTTCGAGCGGCTGACCTGGGCATCGTCGCTATTCCTGCAGGGCAGCCTGGACTACGAACCCGCCCGACTCTGGCTCGACATCGAACGCCTCGACGTCGCCTCCGCGGCGAAGTCGCTGGCGCGTATCCGGCCCGCGGGCGTGTCGGCCGCGCAGCGCGTGGAAGCCGCGTTCGATGCGATCGACGCACACGACGCGGCGGGACGCGTCGGCGCCGTCGACAGCGAGTTCCGCCGTGTCGCGGGTGCATTCCAGCGGCTGGGCGACGAGACCACCGCCGTCGCCGCGCTCGACAGCCTGTCCGGCGAGTCGCATGCGCTCGCCACCACGCTCACCTTCGATGCGGCGGACATGGGGCGGCGGGCGCTGTCCGCGCGCGTGGGCACGCTGCAGCCGGGACTCGTGGGTGCAGGCGCGTGGACGCAGTCGCTGAGCGCACGCGGCGAGGGGCCGGGCATGGCCGGCGGCGGCTTCCAGCTCGACGGCTGGATGCTGGGCCGCGATCTCGCGCTCGGCGACGGGCTGCTGGCCGGCTTCGCGTTCGGCGAAACCCGCGCCGACGACTGGGTCGGCGGCAACCGCGACCGCAGCCGCGACCGGCAGACCCAGGCCGCGCTGTACGTCGGTCGGGTGTCGGCGAGCGGCTATGCGCTTGCGCAGGCCAGCACCGGCCGCTTCGACCGCGACATCGAGCGCCATCTGTTCGCGGGCGAAGATGCGCGTGCGGGCGTGTTCACCGGCTACGCCGGCGACGTATCCAGCCTGGGGCTCGAAGCCGGTCGCCAGCTGCACCTGGGCGACTGGCAGGTGACCCCGTATGTGGGCGCCGACCACGTGCGCGTCTCGCACGACGGTTTCGAGGAATGGGGCAGCGGTTACGCCCTGCGCACGCAGGCGGCGACGTTCCAGCGCACCCAGGCCACCGCCGGCCTGCGCGCAGGGTTCCACTGGCGCGGCGCACGCCTGCACGCGTACTCGGAATGGCAGCAGACGCTGGCCGCGAGTGGATTCGACATCGACGCCAGCTTCGTGGGCCTCGATAGCTGGTCGCCGCTGCCGCTGGCCGATGCCGCACGCTCCGGCGGGTTGTTCGGCTTCGGCCTCGAAGCGCCGCTGGGCCGACGCGCGTGGCTCTCGCTCGGCGTCGACCAGCGCTTCGGCCCGCGTGGCGACGAGCGCATGGGTTCGGTGCGCTACACGATCGGGTTCTGAATGCACGGAGCGCGGCGCGGGCGTCCGCGCCGGCGTTCGCGTGCCTCGCGGATGTCCCCTTTTCATTCCGACCCACTCCGTCAGTTCGACCCTCTTCCTGTCATCTCGACCGAAGGGAGAAATCCCGGCGAGTGCACCGGCACCACCACGCAGCCCGGATAAGGCCGTAGGCCGCATCCGGGATGTGGGGTCGGCTGCGACGAGAGGTGGCTTTCCCGGGTGCGCTTCGCTTACCCGGGCTACGAAAGTCGCTGCGCTCTGGATGACCGGAGGAACGAAATGCCGGTCCTGCGATCGTGGCCAGGCGCCGCGCTGCGCCGGGTCAGTGGTTGCCGGCGAACAGCTCGCGGCCGATCAGCATGCGGCGGATCTCGTTGGTGCCGGCGCCGATCGCGTAGAGCTTGGCGTCGCGCAGGATCCGCCCGGTGGCGTACTCGTTGATGTAGCCGTTGCCGCCCAGCGCCTGGATCGCCTCCAGCGCCACCTGCACCGCGGCTTCGCTCGCATGCAGCAGGCAGCTCGCGGCATCGATGCGCGAACGGTGGCCGGCGTCGTAGTCGCGCGCCACCTGGTAGGCGAACGCGCGCGAGGACTGCAGCTGGGTGTACATGTCGGCGATCTTGGCCTGCATGATGCCGAAGCTGCCGATCGGCTGGCCGAACTGGCGCCGGTCGCGCACGTAGGGCAGGGCGATGTCGAGCGCGGACTGCATCAGCCCCAGCGGCCCGCCGGTGAGCACGAGGCGCTCGGTATTGAGCCCGCTCATCAGCACCTTGACGCCGTTGTTGACCTCGCCCAGCACGTTCTCCGCGGGGATCTCGCAGTCCTCGAACACCAGCTCGCAGGTGTTGGAGCCGCGCATGCCGAGCTTGTCGAGCTTCTGCGCGGTGGAAAATCCCTTGAAGCCCTTCTCGACGATGAAGGCGGTCATGCACTTGCTGCCGAGTTCGCGGCTGGCGGTGCGCATGTAGACCACCAGCACGTCGGCCTCGGGACCGTTGGTGATCCACATCTTGTTGCCGTTGGCGATCCAGGTGTCGCCCTTGAGTTCGGCGCGGCAGACCATCGAGCCGACCACGTCCGAGCCGGCGCCCGGCTCGCTCATCGCCAGCGCGCCCTTCCATTCGCCGCTGCACAGCTTCGGCAGGTATTTTTCGCGCTGCGCCTGGTTGCCGTTGGCGTACAGGTTGGACACGCACAGGTTGGAGTGCGCGCCGTAGCTCAGGCCCACGGAGCCGGACGCGCGCGAGATCTCCTCCATCGCCACCAGGTGCGCGAGGTACCCCATCTCGCTGCCGCCGAACTCGCCCGGCACGGTCATGCCCAGCAGCCCCAGCTCGCCGAGCTTCTGCCACAGCTCCTGCGGAAACGCGTTGTCCTCGTCGATCGCGGCCGCGCGCGGCGCGATTTCCGCATCGGCGAAGCGGCGCACCGCCTCGCGCAGGCTGTCGATGTCCTCGCCGAGGGGGAAAGTCCGCATGCCGCGCTCCGTCTGGATTGGTTTCACATGCTACAACGCGCCGCCGCCCTGCCGGGTTCACGGACGCGTAGCCCGGATAAGGCCGAAGGCCGCATCCGGGGCAGGGGCGTCCGGAGTCGCGTGAGCGGCGTTGTCGAAGGACGCCTCGCGGCGTCCCGGGTGCGCTTCGCTTACCCGGGCTACGCGGCTGCGGGAGACGCACGCCCGGCCCAATGGCCGAGACGCCTTACGTGCCGCGCACGCGACCCTGGAAGCGGGGGGTGTTGCGGCCCATCGGCAGCTTGAGCTTGCCGATGGTCTGGATGCGTTCCTCGGCCAGGCGGTCGGCGGCGACGTAGGTGGGGATGGCGTCGCGCTCGGCGATCTCGAAGATGCGCGTGAGGTTGTGGTAGATCGTGCGCATCATCCGCATCGCGCGTTCGCGGTTGTAGCCGTCGATCTCCAGCGAGATGTTCATCACCCCGCCCGCGTTCACCGCGTAGTCCGGCGCGTACAGGATGCCGCGCTTGGCCACCTCGTCGCCGATCGCGTTGTTGGCCAGCTGGTTGTTGGCCGCGCCGCAGATCACCTTCGCCTTGAGCCGCGGCAGCGTCTTGTCGTTGACCGTGCCGCCCAGCGCGCAGGGCGAGTACACGTCGGCATCGACGTCGTAGATCTCGTCCAGGCCCACCGCTTCGGCGCCCAGCTCGCTGACCGCGCGGTCCACCAGTTCCTTGTTGATGTCGGTGACGAAGATCTTCGCGCCGCGTTCCTTCAGCAGCTTGGCGAACTCCATGCCCACGTGGCCCAGGCCCTGCACCGCGTAGGTGTACTTGCCGATCTCCTCGTCGCCGAACTTCCGGTTCAGCGCCGCCATCAGCCCCTGCAGCGTGCCGTAGGCGGTGAATGGAGAGGGATCGCCCGAACCGCCATGCACTTGGTGCACGCCGGTGACGAACTGGGTCTCGCGATAGACGTATTCCATGTCGTTGACGTCGATGCCGACATCCTCGGCGGTGATGTAGCGCCCGCCCTGCGAGTCGACGAACTGGCCGAACGCGCGGAACAGCGCCTCGGACTTGTCCTTGGCCGGATCGCCGATGATCACCGCCTTGCCGCCGCCCAGGTTCAGCCCGGCCACCGCGTTCTTGTAGGTCATGCCGCGCGAGAGGCGCAGCACGTCGTCGAGCGCGTCCTGCTCGGTCTTGTACGGCCACATCCGGGTGCCGCCCAGGGCCGGGCCCAGCACGGTGTTGTGGATCGCGATGATGGCCTTCAGGCCCACGTCCGGGTTGTGGCAGAACACGACCTGTTCGTGGCCGTAGGTCCCAAGCTGTTCGAAAATCATGGAAAAAACTCCATCGCGGGGCGCCGCGCGAATGCCGCGTCGGGCCTCTGGTCAGGTGGCAAGTGATTGATTCTGCTGGGCAGTCGGCCCGCAGGCGGGCGAGGGTGGCGTGACAGGCGCGGCATTCTACGCCCCTCGTCCGCGAATTGCCTGTGGCGAAGGGTCTCCCGGCCCGGGTCCCGGGTGCGCTTCGCTTGCCCGGGCTACGACGGCTGCGGTCAGGCCGCGCCCGGCCAGCTGCCACCGGCCACATGCCAGACGAGGCCGACGACCAGTCCCACGACTCCCGCGCCGAGCGCCACCACAGCCGAGGAGGGGCTTCTGCCGCCGAGCAGGTACAGGCAGAGCCCTGCCGCGATACCGGCGATGAGCGGAATCGCGAATCGTGGCGCAGCCAGAAGCTCGATGAAGTCAGTTGCGTCCAGCGCCATCGCTCACCTCCCCGTGTCGCCTCGCGCTACAGCTGCGATTCCACCGGCAGCCAGCCGACCACGCGTGCCAGGCCGCGCTCCCACCAGGCGGTTTCCGGTTCGTGTTCGAGCACCACTGGCGGGTCGGCGACGCGGTCCAGCCAGCGCACGCGGTCCTCTTCGTCCAGAAAGACCCAGTAGCTGTGGTCGCGCCCGGACAGGCGCTGGTACTCCTCGCGCAGCGCGATCGCCAGGGCCGGTTCGTCGAACAGCACGCCCATCTCGGTGTTGAGCATGATCGAGCGCGGGTCGATGTTGAACGAACCGATGAAGCCGTGGCGGTCGTCCACCACGAAGGCCTTGGTGTGCAGGCTGGCGCCGCTGCTGCCGAACAGGCTCGAGCCGCCGTCGAGCGCCTGCGGGCGCATCTCGTACAGCGCCACGCCGGTCTTGAGCAGCGCCTTGCGGTAGTTGGCGTAGCCGCCGTGCACGGCCAGCACGTCGTTGGCCGCCAGCGAGTTGGTGATCACGCCCACGTGCGCGCCGCGGTTGCGCACCAGCGCGGCGAACCCGGTGACGCCCTCGTCGCCGGGCACGAAGTAGGGTGAGACCAGCAGCGCCTTGCGCTCGGTCTTGCGCAGCGTGTCCATGAGGTGCGACACCAGCCCGTCGGTGCGGGTGCTGGATTTCCACTTCACCGGCGGGTCGGACAGCACGCGGATGCGGTCGGTCCAGAACGGCGTGAGTTCCTGCGCGAAGTAGGCGCGCACGCTCGGCGCCATGTCCACCTGGCGCAGGTAGCGCTGCGCCAGTTTGCCGCGGGCTTCTTCCTTGATCGCCGCCAGCTCGGTGTCCAGCGTGCGCTTGGGCTTGCGGTTGAGCTGGGCGATCGGCACCACCGCCTCGCTGTTCCAGAACTGGTCGAAGATCGCGCTGGCGTCGCGCACCGCGGGGCCGAACAGCAGCACGTCCAGGTCGAGGAAGTTGGTCTCTTGGTGCGCGCCGAAGTATTCCAGCCCCACGTTGCGCCCGCCCACCACCGCCGCCTGGCCGTCGGCGATCCAGGCCTTGTTGTGCATGCGGTAGGTGACGCTGAACATGCGTTGCACCATTTCCAGCACGCGCGCGATGCCGTCGCGGTTGCGGAACGGGTTGTAGACGCGGATCTCGATGTTCTCGTGCACGTCCAGCGCCAGCAGTGCCGCATCCATGCCGGAGATGCTGATGTCGTCCAGCAGCAGGCGCACGCGCACGCCGCGTTCGGCCGCCTTCCAGGCCTCGTACATCAGCAGGTGGCCGGTGAGGTCGTCGTGCCAGATGTAGTACTGCAGGTCCAGGCTGCGCCCGGCCTGGCGCGCGGAGATGGCGCGCGCGGCGAACGCGTCCAGGCCGTCGGGCAGCATGATGGTGCCGGTCTTGCCCGGGTTGCGCGCGAGCAGCGGGGCGAGCTCGCGGTCCAGCGCGGTCTGCCCGGGCACGATCGCCAGCGCATGGCTGGGCGCACCGGTGGCCGGCGGCATCAGGTGATCGGCCAGCAGCACGCCGCTGAGCACCAGCATCGCCAGCGAGAACACGCCCCAGGCCAGGATGCGCGGCAGCCGCTCCCGCACGGTGGGGGGCGTGCGCCCGGGTGGCGGGGACGAAGTGGGGTGCGGCGAGGTGCGTCGGCTCATGCCGACCAGTGTGGCATGCGTCCTCGTAGCCCGGGTAAGCGAAGCGCACCCGGGGTCGCGTCGTCATCGGCACCATTCGCGTGGCGGCCTGGTCTCGCGCATCCGGATGGGACCGGCTCCCGTCATCCGGATGCGATCCGGTCCCGCCACCCCGGATGCGGCCTTCGGCCTTATCCGGGCTACGCAGTCCACGTCGCCCATGTCGACCACGTAGCCCGGGTAAGCGAAGCGCACCCGGGGTTGCGTCGTCAGAGCGGCCCCGTTCGTTGGGTGGCATGGTCCCGCGCATCCGGGTGTGGCCCGGCCCGTTGCATGGATGCGATCCGGTCCCGCACCCCGGATGCGGCCTTCGGCCTTATCCGGGCTACGCATGCCCCCCGCAAACCGGCCCAAAACCGCCCCCGCGCTACAATCGGTTCCAACTGAAATCAAGCCGGAATGCGCCATGGCCACGCCCGCCGATCGCCTCCCCGAGTCCTCCGCCGAGACCACGCCGCAGGCCACCCCGCTGCGCTTCGTCACCGCCGCATCGCTGTTCGATGGCCACGACGCCGCCATCAACATCATGCGCCGGCTGATCCAGGCCCAGGGCGCGGAGGTGATCCACCTCGGCCACAACCGCAGCGTCGAGGACGTGGTGCGCGCCGCGCTGCAGGAAGACGCCGACGCCATCGCCCTGTCCAGCTACCAGGGCGGCCATGTCGAATACTTCAAGTACATGGTCGACATGCTGCGCGAACGCGGCGCGGCCCAGATCCGCGTCTTCGGCGGCGGCGGCGGCACGATCACGCCCGAGGAGATCCGCGAACTCGAAGCCTACGGCGTCGAGCGCATCTACCACCCCAACGACGGCATGAAGATGGGCCTGGTGGAGATGATCGAGGACGTGGTGCGCCGCACCGCGGAATCGCGCAGCGCCGGCCGCACGCAGCCGCGTCATTCCGGGCCCACGCCTGTCCGGGCCGCCGGACCATCGCAACAGGGCGGCGCCCAGGCCGGCGCCCGTGCGGCGAACGACCCCTCCAGCGAGCCGTCGCAGGCAGGCGACGACGAGTCCGACCCAGGTTCCTCGTCGGCGAGCGGTGCCGCGGAGAAAGGCGACTCTGGCCCCGGTGTCGGCCAGCACGTGGACACCGAACCCGCTACGCCCGCCAACGCCGACCCCCACGACGAGATCGCCATCGGCCGCCTGCTCTCCGCGATCGAGGACGGCACCCTGCCCGAAACCGAACTCGCCACCCTGCGCAAGGCCTGGCACCTGGCCGGCGGCCGCACGCCCGTCATCGGCATCACCGGCACCGGCGGCGCGGGCAAGTCCAGCGTCACCGACGAACTGCTCAACCGCTTCCTCGCCAGCTTCGCGCAGATGCGCATCGCGGTGATCAGCGTCGACCCCACCCGCCGCCGCAGCGGCGGCGCGCTGCTGGGCGACCGCATCCGCATGAACTCGCTGCGCTCCCACCGCGTGTACATGCGCTCGATGGCCACCCGCCGCCAGCACGTGGCCACCAACGCCGTGCTGCGCGACTGCATCGCCGCGCTGCGCGGGCAGGGCTTCGACCTGGTGATCGTGGAAACCGCCGGCATCGGCCAGAGCGATTCGGAGATCGTGGACCTGGTGGATTTCCCCGTCTACGTGATGACCAGCGACTACGGCGCCGCCAGCCAGCTGGAAAAGATCGACATGCTCGATTTCGCCGAACTCATCGTGCTCAACAAGTACGACCGCCGCGGTGCCGAGGACGCCCTGCGCGACGTGCGCAAGCAGTGGAAGCGCAACCGCGTGGCGTTCCAGACCGCGGACGAGGACGTGCCGGTGTACCCCACCATTGCCAGCCAGTTCAACGACCCCGGCGTGAGCTGGATGTTCGTCAACCTGTGCCGGCTGATGCGGGAGAAAAACGAAAACCGGGGTCAGGGTCGACTGTCCCCGGAACACGACACGTCCGGAGGTACCGAGCGGAAAGTCGACTCCGACCCCGGCTTTGCTTCCCCCCGCTGCGACTTCCGCCCCAGCCTCGACACCACGCTCAAGGAGCCCCGCGCCACCGTCCTGATCCCCGGCGCGCGCGTACGCTACCTGGCCGAGATCGCCGAACAGGGCAGGGCCATCAACGCCTCCATCGAGAAGCAGGCCGAAGCCGCCGACCGCGCCCAGTCCTTCTGGCAGTCGTTGAAGGAACTCGAGGACCCGAAGCTTCCGAAGGCCCTGGACCTCTACGACACCGGCGACCTGCATCCCGCTCCCGAGGGGGAAGGTGCGGCTACCCCGGACCGCACCCTGGTCACCCTCCGCCAGCGCTACAACGACGCCCTCCAGTCCCTCACCAGCGACAGCCTGCGCCTGCTGCGCGAATGGCCCGCGCGGCTGAAGGCCATCACCGACGACACCACCGAATACCACGTCCGCGGCAAGGCCATCGAAGTCCAGAACTACCGCGAATCCCTCAGCCACCAGAAGATCCCCAAGATCGCCGCCCCCAGCTACAAGAGCTGGGGCGAACTGCTCACCTTCCTGGGGAAGGAGAACCTGCCCGGCAGCTACCCCTACACCGGCGGCGTCTACCCCTACCGCCGCACCGGCGAAGACCCCATCCGCATGTTCGCCGGCGAAGGCACGCCCGAGCGCACCAACCGCCGCTTCCACTACCTCAGCGCCGGCCAGCCCGCCGCGCGCCTGTCCACCGCCTTCGACAGCGTGACCCTCTACGGCGAAGACCCGGCCGAGCGCCCCGACATCTTCGGCAAGATCGGCAACTCCGGCGTCAACATCCCCACGCTGGACGACATGAAGAAGCTCTACTCCGGCTTCGACCTGTGCGCGCCCACCACCAGCGTGTCGATGACCATCAACGGCCCGGCGCCGATCATCCTCGCGCTGTTCATGAACACCGCCATCGACCAGCAGGTGGAGAAATACCTCAAGGCCGACGACGCCCGCTGGCAGGACGCCCAGCGCAGGATCGACGCCTTCTTCGAAGGCCGCGAACGCCCCCGCTACCACGGCGACCTCCCCAAGGGCAGCGATGGCCTGGGCCTGGCCTTCCTCGGCATGACCGGCGACCAGCTGGTGGACGCCGACACCTACGCCCGCATCAAGGCCGAGACGCTGGCCACCGTGCGCGGCACCGTCCAGGCCGACATCCTCAAGGAGGACCAGGCCCAGAACACCTGCATCTTCAGCACCGAGTTCGCCCTGCGCATGATGGGCGACATCCAGCAGTACTTCGTGGACCACAAGGTCCGCAACTTCTACTCGGTGTCGATCTCCGGCTACCACATCGCCGAGGCCGGGGCGAACCCGATCAGCCAGCTCGCCTTCACCCTGAGCAACGGCTTCACCATCGTCGAGTACTACCTGGCGCGGGGCATGAAGATCGACGACTTCGCGCCCAACCTGAGCTTCTTCTTCTCCAACGGCATGGACCCGGAGTACACCGTCATCGGCCGCGTGGCCCGCCGCATCTGGGCGCGCGCCATGCGCGAGCGCTACGGCGGCAATGAGCGCAGCCAGATGATGAAGTACCACATCCAGACCAGCGGACGCAGCCTGCACGCGCAGGAGATCCAGTTCAACGACATCCGCACCACGCTGCAGGCCCTGTACGCGTTGTTCGACAACTGCAACAGCCTGCACACCAACGCCTTCGACGAGGCCATCACCACGCCCACCGAAGACAGCGTGCGCCGCGCCGTGGCCATCCAGATGATCATCAACAAGGAGCTGGGGCTGAACTTCTGCGAGAACCCCTGGCAAGGCAGCTTCATCGTCGACCAGCTGACCGACCTGGTGGAAGAGGCCGTCTACAAGGAATTCGAGGCCATCAGCGAGCGCGGCGGCGTGCTGGGCGCCATGGACACCATGTACCAGCGTGGCAAGATCCAGGAAGAGTCGCTGTACTACGAGCACAAGAAGCACGACGGCAGCCTGCCCCTGGTGGGCGTGAACACCTTCCTGCCCAAGGAGCACGCGCGCGAGGTGGCGACCGAGATCGAGCTGATCCGGTCGACGGAAGCCGAGAAAGGCCAGCAGATTTCTAACGTTAGAAGCTGGCAGGCCAACCGCAACCGCCTGGCCCCGGAAGGCGAGACCTCCCACGCCCATGTGGTTGAGGATGAAACCGTCGCCGGCGAGGTGCACGACGGCCACGGGCTGGCGTATCTTCAGGACACGGCGCGGCGGCGGGGGAACGTGTTCGCGGCGCTGGTGGAAGCGGTGAAGACCCACTCACTGGGGCAGATCAGTCATGCCTTGTATGAGGTGGGGGGGGAGTATCGGCGGAATATGTGAGTTTCCCCAGCGAACCTTTATAGCCTTCTTGGAAGTAGCATGACTACGCCGACCGAAGCACTACGAAGCCCACAAGTACGAAAACGACTGATCTGGTTTGTCTTGCTCGCAGTAGCAGTATTGCTTTTGCTTCGCTTTGCGGTGTTAGCGCCCAATCAGTACCGGTTCCTACCCAATTATTTTGACCTGCTGGCACGAACGCTTGAGTCGTTCTCTGTCGCGCTACTGACAGGCTTGGCCATCCCCGTGTTGGCGATTTGGCTTGGTCCTGACTCTGAAGAACTCGCAAAGGTCCAGATTCTTGATCGAAAGTTGGAGACTACGCCAGCGTTTGAAGCCGCATTCCAAACGACTAGCAAATGGTGGTTTCGTGGAGGAATGGGCAGCTACTTTAGGTCCTCGACCCTTCCCGCATTACTGAAGCATAGGCCCCCAGTGGAGGTCATGCTCGTGCTCCTCGATATTCGCGACCAAAAGCTCATTGATCGATACGCCGCTTATCGGCAAGCCCAAGGCAATCCAGCTGCAACAGCCACCGAGATACGGAAGAACATCATTTGCTCAATATGGGCTCTCGTCATGACAAAGCCGGGGCTGGGAACGATAACTTCTGCATCGGTGCATTTGACCGATGTCTACTCATCATTTCGAATTGATTTGTCTAGCGATTGGGTCTTCTTGACGCAGGACGCTCCCGAAGCGCCCGCTCTGCGATTTAGTTCACAGAGTTCGTACTACAAGGGTTTCGAAAATGAATTTCGGCAGAGTTGGGCTCTGACAGTGCGCCTACATGACCAAATCGATCACATTGACTTTGAGTCGCCAGAAGTTTTCTTTGAGCAGTTCTTCCAAACGGAACTTTCCGAAGCCGAAATTGCAGCGCTCAAAGCCTTATGAAGAAGAGTGACGAGATACTTGCGCTTCTAAAGCTTTCACAAGCTGAGGCATTTAGTCGATTCTTGTCATGCCTAGAGCGTTCGGAACTTGTATTTTATACTCATCCACTCGGCTTTGTGCAGGCGAAGTGGCAAGAGAGGAGTGTCGAATTCAGGCTCAACGTATGGCTGCGTTCGGTTGGTCGACCTAAGACTCCTAACTGGTCTGTGCACGACCATTCTTTTGCATTCAAAAGCTACGTAATATTTGGCGCGCTATCAGAGAGGCGGTATCTCGCGGGCTCTGAAATTGCGCACCGGCATTACCTGGTGGAGTACTCGGAATCGGGGTCACATCTTAGTCCGACGCCCTCCACCTCTTCACTCTCCTCGGGATCGAATTTTCTCTACTGTCGTGGCGATGAGTATGTAATCGAGGCTCATGAGGTTCATTCTACCGAGGCGAGCATCGAGCCGACGGTTTCATTAATGCGGGTAGGGCAGCGCATTGGCAGACCCCCGACTGTGTTCGGAGATATTAGCCCGCCGGCGTTTGAGCCATACCAGTCAGAGATGGTGCCGATTCCTAAGTTGACCTCGGCCTTGCGACATGCGGCGGCAAATCGGATAAAAGGGGACGGAGGGAATTGAATTGAGTTCCCCAAGAGCGAAAGGGGCAAGATCGAAAGGAGACAGTGAAATTGGGCGAAATTGTGGAGATGATTAACTCGATGAACGGATTCGGGTCTGGTAGTCAAATACTCGCTCTACGCGTCGGAATGGATGGTGAGGAAATATGGGGTCAGGTACATTTTCCCTAACGGGGACCGCCTCGCCGCCGGACCTCCACGCTGCGACCGATGGGAAAGAATGAGGTCGGGTTCATCTTCTTGGTGAGAAATATAGTGCGTCCAAGAACGGGGGTCAGCGTCGACTTTCTCACCCTTCAATGCAAAACAGGGGTCAGAGTAGACTTTCTCGGCGGTCTTAGCGAACACCGAAACGCTAGCCTGACCCCTATTTTGGAGCCGCCTGCAGCCCCTGGCCCAGCATGGGTTCGACTCGGAAGTTGCGCTGGGCAGCGACCTGGTGAACACCGCGCTCGAGGGGGACGGCCTGCTCAAGGTCTCCGGCCGCAACCGCGACTTGGACGGCGCCGCCGAAGCCCGCGGCGCCCGCCGTGGCTCGCGCTCGAGCGCGAGCCAGCGGAGTGATTATCAGGACTCTCGGGCGGGTAAAGCCCGCGCGCCTCGCATCGCACGTTCACCGTTGCTCTTTCCGAGGATTTCGGAGCAGGTTTGGCCAATGGCTGCGCTCAATGAGCATGAAAGTTTAGACTTCGCTAAATCGCTTGGTGAGGGGTGTTCACTTTGAACGATCTGAGGCTTTCAACAATCTCGGAGCATCTGTCTGACGATGACCGTAGTGCTTGGGCAAGAATGTTTCCCAGCCTTTTGGAGAAGAGTTTACTTGCTCTTGTAGTGTCAGGATGCTGCTTCATGGTGGCATGCATCTTCGCGACGCAGTGGCTGAGCAAAAGGGGACGGAGGGAATTCAATCCAGTTTCCCAGCGGTTGAGTAGGTCTGACGTCATGGATAGGGGAGGGCTAGTTCGGATTAGTTGCCTCCGTCCCCTTTCCTCAGTGCACTAGGGGATTCGTATGTGGACTACAGAAGGACTGATAAGTGAGAGCGACGTCGAACAAAAGTTCGTCTATCCACTGCTGATCGCGTCGAAACCCTTGGGTGCTGGTCTCCCGACTGAGGTGATTCAGACAAAATTCAATATTCGACGGTTGCCGATAGGTAAGGGTAAGGAGCAGAAGCTCTACTTCCCTGATTACCTGCTAGTCGCTTCTGGCTATCCACTTGTTGTAATTGAAGCAAAGGGTCCGACGGAATCGGCCCAAGAGGGTTACCGCCAGGCTAGGCTTTATGCAGCCGAACTCAATGCCCTGTACCCGCATGACATAAATCCAAGTAAGTACGTCGTCGCCACCAATGGTCAGAAGCTGATTTTCGGTCACGCGGATAGCGACACGCCAATATGCACTGCAGAGTGCGCGGGATTGGGTGTCTACTCATCGGAGATCGCTCAGCTGGTTGCTCTGATCGAGTGGAGCGCGCTCAAGGAAATGGCCTTGCGTGTCGCTGCCTTGCAGCGGCCCCAGAATCTGTTCAAGCCGCGAAGGCTGATTGGTGGAGTCGGGGTGCAGAACGAAGAAGTAGGCCGGAATGCGTTCGGCGCGACGTTAACCGCCGAGATCTCGAAGATATTCAATCCCGTCTCACAAGCCGATCGCGCAGAAGTTGTGCGAAACGCCTATGTGCCATCTCGGAGGCGGGAACGATACATCGACCCCATCGACCGTGTGATTCGTGCCGCACGGCCGCCGAGCGAAATTGATGCGCAGCGGTTTGAGGACACTTCGAAGCCGACCGAACTGGTTCGAAAGCTTCGTCAGAAGACAGAGTTAGAGCATCAAGTCATGCTGTTGGTAGGAAGTGTAGGTTCGGGCAAATCCACATTTGTCGACTATCTGCAGGAAGTAGCCCTGCCAGCTGAAATAGTTAAGTCGACCGTTTGGAGTCGGCTCAACATGAACGCCGCTCCGGTGTCGGCGCAAGAGATATACCCGTGGCTTCGCGAGCAACTGATACAGGCGTGTCGAAACTCTCTACCTAGCTTGGACTTTGACGAACTTGATGTGCTCGAGAAGCTTTATGGCGTCGAGATCTCTAAGTTCAAAAAGGGAGTGGGTCGCCTTTACGAGTCGCAGCCCGAAGTGTGGGCCGTGAAGCTTGGGGAGCAGATTCAACTGCTGCAGGCAGATGCCAACATTACGACAAACGCTCACGTGCGTTTCGCGTGTGGCGAGCGCGCGAAGCTGTGTATCGTGGTACTCGATAACTGCGACAAGAAAAATCGTGACGAGCAACTGCTGATGTTTGAGGCCGCGCAGTGGCTGCAGAAGGAGTTTCGATGCCTAGTGATACTGCCACTACGAGACGAGACGTACGACAATCATAAGGATCAGCCTCCGCTTGATACGGCCCTGAAGGACTTAGTCTTTCGCATAGAGCCGCCGTTATTTCAGCACGTCTTGATGAAGCGCGTGCAACTGGCGCTGAAGCAGCTCTCGACCGGTAGCGGCTCTAAGCTGCAGTTCTATCTCCCAAATGGGTTTCAGGTCGAATATCCGCCGTCAGAGCAGGCGTTCTACTTAACATCCGTCATCAAATCGCTGTTTGAACATGATCGGTTTGCGCGTCGAATGATCGTCGGGTTATCCGGGCGCAACATGCGGAGGGCTTTGGAGATATTCCTGGAGTTTTGCAATAGTGGCTATATTGGCGAGGATCAGATCTTTAAGATTCGCCAGTCAGAGGGCAATTATGTAATCCCGTTGCACCAAGTCGCGACAGTTCTTTTGCGAATGAATCGTCGTTTCTACGATAGCGATTTTTCTTACATCAAGAATATCTTCGCCGCCAACATCCACGACCCTCTTCCTGCCTATTTTTGTCGCTATATGATTTTGGGATGGTTGCGAGATAACTTCAGGCTTGTAGGTGCACGTGGATTGAAGGGATATTTTAGAAAGGCGGATGTAAAGCATGCGCTTTCTCCTTACGGGTTCGCGCCGGAGGTCCTGGATAGAGAGTTTAATTATCTACTCGCAGCGCAGTGTGTGATTGCCGAGCACCTGCGGCTCGATGGAGTGGACGACGACGACCTGGTTAGGATCGGGCCCGCAGGCTTCGTGCATCTTGATCTAATTGGAAACGTGAACTATCTAGCCGCAGTCGCTGAAGACACTTATTTTGATGACCGATTGCAAGCCGAGCGCGTATCCTCGCGTATTCGAAATTCGGATGAACATTTGCATCTCAAGACTGCGTCCGACAACGCGGAGGAGGTGGTAGCTTTCTTGGAAGAGTGCTGGAGTCGCTTGGTTCCATCCGGAGGGATTTTCATGGCCGACGACCTGCGAAAGCGGATGACAGCGTTCTCGGATGCGCGCGAAGCGCTCAATCGCATCGCAAAGTCTCAAGCGGGAGACCCATGGTTTGATGCCGATAAGCGGCTGCAAAGAGGGAGTCGTCATCCGGTTGTGGTGGTTAATGTAAAGGAATTTGGATTTTTCGTTGAGTTTCCTGATGGCACAAGCGGGCTGGTCCATAGAAGTGCTGCGGGCGGATTCGTGCCCGAGCCTGGCGATCGCGTCGAGGTTCAGATCAATTGGGTCGATGTTATTCAGCGGAAGATTGGTCTGAGGATGACCGCGTTCCTGCAAGAGGAAGTGGGGGATGTGTTTGCGGGATCTAGCCAGAGCGGATAGAGCAGAGATAACAATGGACGAGAAGGGGGCGGAGATAATTCATCCTCCATCCGGTCGTCACGGCGTCGCCGCTCGCCCCCTCTCCGGGCCGAAGCTGAGGCGATAGATTAGAGGCAGTGAGGATTATTCACGTGGACGGTTGGCCGGCTCGAACTATGAGGAGCGCTGGACGAGTCTGACGTAGCTTTCAGGTTTCCCCTACGTGACCTAATGGGGACGGAGGGGATTGAATCGATTTATGCCCAGCTTCCGAGCCCCTCGGTTTCGCCGCGCAGTGGTGCGTCAACGCTCCAGATTTGGGCGCATTTCTAGCAAGCGCTCGGCCACTGTATCGCTGTCGAGGTCGTCCCATGTCTTGCCTTCGGCCAGCAAGGCGTCGATAGCATTCCTGATGGCAGCAATCGGTGGTTTCTTGATGCCGTATCCCTCGCGGAAGTCCGGATCATCGAACTCATCCAGCAGACTCTCATAGGTGCTCCACTGGTTGAACAAGGGGTCGCCTTCGTCCCGCGCTCTCTGAATTCGGACTGCAATCAGTTGGTCCGCGTCGCGTTTAAGCAGCCCTGCGCTCGTTCTCATGCCGAAGAAGCGGAAGAACTCCTTCTGCCGGGCAGTCATCGGACGCTCCTCCCACGCCTTGCGAGCAGCTTCATCCTTGAATAGAAGAGCGATCTCATGCCGCGCCCTGGACTCGCTCATTCCACGCAACGGCCGCTTGAAGAAGCGAAGCACTTCCAGCTCATCTTCGTCGGCTGGCTCGCCTAGGCCGATCAAGTCGGATGCTTGCCCCTTGGTGAGGCGGGGAGAATGGCTGCGGCCATCATCGTCCAGGCGGTTTGACTGGAACTCGGTCATTGGATCGAAGTACCAGGCAGGGAACACATCTCCCGCCCCCAGACGTTCGGCCAGATCCCAGCGCTCCCGCAGCCAGTCTGGTATGCGTTCGGCAGAACGGCTTGCACTCTTATTCGTGAGCCCCTTTGGCGCCGGCGCGGTGCGATCGCGCCGGGAAGCTTTGAAGAGCAGGTAGATCACGCCGCCCACAACAATCAACCAGAAGAGGCTCATGTTGATCTCGCTCAGAGATTGGCCTAAGTGCGGACTTTCTCATGATTCGAGACACCAGCGCGCCTCAGAAGGGGGAGGCCGCAGCGTGGCCGCTGATGCGCATTGGCGGAAGGTCCCCGATGCCGGTATCGGGATTTTCCTACACGTCGGCGCACGTCCCTCGACACCCATCCCCTCCGCCCCTTGGCACCGTGCACGGGCCCGGCTCACGCCGGGCACCCACTCACACGGAATGCAAAGGAGCCTGCCGTGACCCAGAACCTGCTCTCGCTCACCCTGTCCGACGAGGACGTGGCCGCCGTCAACGCCGCGCTGTCCGATCTGGAATCCCGCCTGACAGGCCTGCTGGCGCTGGACAACGCCGCCCGCCGCCAGATCACCAAGATGGGCGACAATGTAATGACCCAGCACTTCCTGCACAGGTCAGGCCGCTAAGGCATAGGCCTCGGCGGGGGTTTTCATGCCCAGCGCCTGGTGCGGGCGCCGGTGGTTGTAGAACTGGATCCAGTCACCGATCACGCGCATGGCGTGCTGCTGGGTCTCGAAGCGGTGCCGGTGTGCGCACTGCTCCTTCAACGTGCGGATGACGCGCTCGACCATCCCGTTCTGCTGCGGGCAGTGCGGGGTGATGAACTCCTGCTTGAGCCCGTAGCCTCGCACCAGCCTCGTGTAGTGCCGACTGGTGAACACCAGGCCATTGTCGGAGCGCAGCAGGAACGGCACGGGCACGCGTCCCAGCGTGCCGTAGCGGATGATCAACGCCTGCTCCAGCGCGGCCGCCGCCGTGCTGGCCTTGCCACTGCGCGACAGCTGCCAGCCCAGCAACTGCCGGGTGTGGCAGTCGATCACCAGGGCCAGGGTCAGCCAGCCATCACGACCGCCCCAGATGCGGCACAGGTCGGTTGCCCAGCGCTGGTCGGGAGACGTGGCCACCGACGGCAGCGCCTGGATCCGGGGACGGTGGCCGATCGCGCGCTTGCGCACCTGCCAGCCCTTGAGCTGGAA